>JAIUPQ010000010.1 GCA_020161145.1 Pseudomonadota bacterium | reverse complement strand
GATGTGCTCAAGACGCACCGCTTCAACAGCGCCGAGGACTTGCAACAGACCTTGCATCGCTATGTGCAGCTCTACAACCATCAGCTGCCTCAGTCAGCCCTGCAAAGCCTTACGCCCATCCAGACCAGGAAGAACTGGTACAAATCCCATCCTCACCTGTTCCATAAGCGTCCTTATGATCATCCGGGATGGGACACCTAGCGTTCGCCTCCGCTTACCTCCGCAGCAAGCTCGGCCAAAAGTTCAGCAGAAATGTTCACCCATCGCGTCGCGCTTGTGACTTGAAGCGTTGTCCCAAACTCATCGGCAAGCGAGCGCACCAAGTGCTGAAGAAGGTCTGAATGCGCCCAACGCTCTGGCTCCGATGCATAGAACACCCTTTTGGTGGGATCCCAGCGGAGTCCATTGGCTGTCCGATAGATCAACTCGTAGCCTTCGTCGCCGATCAACTCCGGCCGCACCTGCAAACCGAAAGAGTCATGAAGTGTGACTTCTTCGATCCGTCGCACTGACATAGCTCAACTCTCATGATGTGCCTGAAACGAGAAGCCGGTCGCTCGAAGCTGTGGAAGTCGGGCGATGGCGACCGAACAACCTACCCAACGCCCATGCGTCCGGCGGCGATTGCCCAAATGGCTCGTACAACTCTATCGTGGTGTGGCGCTTTGGCGCCCCCATGCTACCCCCCACGCCCGCAAGACAACCTCAGCGAACTCGCCCGATCCCGAAACACGATGGGCTGGGCCGGCGCATCGCCGCGGTCGGCCGCCTCGACCGCCGCGCGCACGACGCCGTGGGCCGGGGCTTTGCTGCATACCGGGTCGGCGGCGGTGGCGTCGCCGGCCAGCATGTAGGCCTGGCAGCGGCAGCCGCCCAGGTCTTTTTCTTTCTCGTCGCACGAGACGCAGGGCTCTTGCATCCAGCCGGTGCCGCGAAAGCGGTTGAAGCCGTCGGAGTCGTACCAGATGGTTTTCAGGTCCATCTCGCGCACGGTGGGGAAGGCGAGGCCCGGCAGCATGCGCGCGGTGTGGCAGGGCAGCGCGGCGCCGTCGGGGGTGATGGTGAGAAAGACGTTGCCCCAGCCGTTCATGCACTTCTTGGGCCGGCCCTCGTGGTAGTCGGGGGCGACGAAGAAGAGCCGCATCTGGCCGGCCAGCTTCTCGCGCCAGGTGTTGGTGATGGCTTCGGCGCGCTGGAGCTGTTCGGTGGTGGGGATGAGGTGGGGGCGGTTGACCTCGGCCCACGAGTAGTACTGGGTGTTGGCCAGTTCCAGGTACTCGGCGCCCAGCTCGTGCGCCATCTCGATGATGCGGCCGATGTGGTCGATGTTGAGCCGGTGGATGACCACGTTCATCACCATGGGCCAGCCCTGGTCGCGCAGCATGTCGCCCACGCGCTGCTTGAGGGCAAAGGTCTTGGTGTGCGAGAGAAAGTCGTTGAGCTCGCGGGTGGAGTCCTGAAAGCTCAGCTGGATGTGGTCCAGCCCGGCGCGCCGGAAGGCCTCGGCGCGCGCAGGCGTCAGGCCCACGCCGGAGGTCAGCAGGTTGGTGTAATAGCCCAGCCGGTGGGCCTCGGCCACCAGCTCTTCCAGGTCATCGCGCAGCAGCGGCTCGCCGCCCGAGAAGCCGCATTGCACGGCCCCCAGCGCACGGCCCTGGCGCAGCACGTCTACCCATTCGGCGGTGGACAGCTCCTGCTCATGGCGCGCGAAGTCGGTGGGGTTGTAGCAAAAGACGCAGTGCAGCGGGCAGCGGTAGGTCAGCTCTGCCAGTAACCACAGTGGCGGTCCAGGGATGTCTGCCCCTCGCCCGGCGGGTACACCGGTCGATCCCCCGAGGGGATGCGGGCCGGCTTGGGGCGGCCCGGCGCTCGGCCCGCTCATGAGGTGATCCAGCCTTTGTCTTCGGCCATGTTGAGAAAGGCCTCTACATCCGGCCCCAGCCCCTGCGCATGGAACGCCGCCTCGAGCGAGGCCACGATCTCGTCCACCGGGGTTTGGCCATCGACACGCTTGAGGATTTCCCCCGCGCTCTGGTTGAGCTTGACCATGCCCTCGGGGTAAAGCAGCACGTGGGCCTGCTGGGCTTCTTCCCACTGGAAGCGAAAGCCATGTGCGAGCTTAGGTATGTCTGCCCCTCGTCCGGCGGGTACACCGGCCGATCCCCCGAGGGGATGCGGGCCGGCTTGGGGCGGCCCGGCGCTCGGCCCGCTCATGCCGTCACCCCATACCGCGTCGCCATCGCGTCGTTCATGGCCCACAGCACGTCGAGCTTGAACTTGAGGATGTCCAGCGCGCGGCGCTGCAGCGCGGCGGTATTGAAGTGGTCCAGCGTCACGCGCAGGCCTTGCTCCACGTCGCGCCGGGCCTGGCTGACGCGGTTGCGGAAGTACTGCAGGCCGCCGCTCTCGATCCACGGGTAATGCTCGGGCCAGGTGGCCAGGCGCTGCTTGTGGATTTCGGGGGCGAAGAGCTCGGTCAGCGACGAGCAGACAGCCTCTTGCCACGGCGCGCGGCGCGCGAAGTTGACATAGGCATCGACCGCAAACTGCACGCCGGGCGTGATGTGGCGGCCGTCCACCACCTCCTCGCGCGTCAGGCCGGTGGCTTCGCCCAGCCGGATCCAGGCCTCGATGCCGCCCTCGTCGCGCACACCGCCCAGCTCAAAGCCATCGTGGTCGAGGATGCGCTGAATCCACTCGCGGCGCACGTCGCGGTCGGGGCAGTTGGAGAGCACCGCCGCGTCCTTGACGGGGATGGCGATCTGGTAGGCGTAGCGGTTGGCCACCCAGCCCTGGATCTGCTCGCGGCTGGCCTTGCCGGTGTTGAGCATGACGTTGAACGGGTGGTGGATGTGATAGGCCTTGCCCTGCTCGCGCAGGCGGGCTTCAAATTCGGTGGGGGTCCAGGCGGTGTGGCTCACAGGTCGATCTCCAGGCCGTCGAAACTCACCTCCACGCCGGCCGCGGCGCATGCGGCGCGCTCGGGTGAGCGCGCGTCGAGGATGGGGTTGGTGTTGTTGATGTGAATGAGCAGCTTGCGCGTGGTGGCCGGCAGCCGCGCCAGGTGGGCCAGCATGCCGCCCGGCCCGCTTTGCGGCAGGTGGCCGATCTGGCTGCCCAGCTTGCTGCTGAGGCCCAGGCGCACCATCTCGTCGTCGGTGTAAAAGGTGCCGTCCACCATCACCACGTCCGCCGCCTGCATGGCGGCCCAGACGGGCGGCGTGATCTCGGCCAGGCCGGGTGCGTAAAAGAGGCGCCGGCCGGTGGCGGTGTGCTCGAACGTGAAGCCCAGGTTGTCGCCGGCCACCGGGCATTCGCGCCGGGGCGAGAACGGCGCCGGCTTGCCGGCAATGGGCAGCGCGGTGATGCGCAGGTTAGGCAGGCCCACCTCGAACGGCGTGCCGTCCAGCGGCACCGGCTGGCGCGCCACGCCGCAGAAGTGGCCCAGCACGTTGAGAATGGGGTTGCCCTGGGTGAGGTCGGCGTGCACCGGGTCCGCGCACCACAGCGGCAGCGGGCTGCGGCGCTCGCGCAGCATGAACAGGCCCGTGGTGTGGTCGATCTGGCCGTCGGCCAGCAGCACGGCGGCAATGCCGCTGTCGCGCAGCGCCCGGTCGGGCTGCAGCGCGGGCGTGCGCTGGATTTGCGTGAGGATGTCGGGCGAGGCGTTGACCAGCAGCCAGTCGTGCGGGCCGCCCACGATGACGCTGGACTGGGTGCGCGCCGTCAGCCCCGGCTGGCCCGCGCGCACGCCACGGCATTGGTTGCAATTGCAGTTCCACTGCGGAAAGCCGCCCCCGGCCGCCGCGCCCAAGACCACCAACTTCATGTCCGGCCCGCCCTGAAGGTACTAAAAGAAAAGGCCCGCACACCGCGTGGTGGGCAGGCCGTGTCGTCGGTTCGCGCGCAGGGGTTCAGCGGGCGGCCACGTACATCGTGATCTCGAAGCCGAAGCGCATGTCAACGGCAACGGGAGTTTGCCAAGTCATCAACGTCTCCTTTCAGGGGTGGAAATGCAATGGGATGGCTGCAGTGTGCCGCCGCCGCATGCGCCCGCCAACCGGCCGGCCATGAACCCGGGCTCATGATTTTCATGAACCGCAGGCCGCACCCTGGCCGGCACAATGGCCGCATGACGAACGGCCTCACCTTGCGCACCAGGCTGAACCTGATCGTGGCGCTGGTGGTGGGCCTCTTCGTGGTCGCCCTGGTGGCGCAGCAGGTGCAGGCCACGCGCGACGGCGTGCGCGAGGAGATGGTGGCCAGCAACCGCATCGCCACCCAGTTGCTGACCCGCGTGGGCTGGGTGCTGAACCTGGGCGGGCCGGCGGCCATGCGCAGTTTTCTGCTGGAGCTGGGCCGGGTGCGCGCCAACGACATCACGCTGGTGACGGCCGATGGCGCGGTGCTGTACCGCTCGCCGCCCGCCACCTACAAGGCCGGGCGCGAGGCCCCCGCGTGGTTTGTGCGGCTGGTGGCGCCGCCGCCGGAGCGCCAGGAAGTGGCGCTGGGCGCGGGCCGGCTCATCATCGAGGCCAATGCCTCGCGCGCCATCCTCGACGGCTGGGACAACCTGGTGCGGCTGGCCGCCACGGCCGGCACGGCACTGCTGGTGCTGGCGCTGGCCGTGCTGTGGGCCGTGGGCCGCGCACTGCGGCCGCTGGCCCGCGTGGTGGACGGGCTGGAGCGGCTGGAGCAGGGCGACTATGCCCACCGGCTGCCGCCGCTGTCGGGTGGGCATGAGGTGGCGCTGATCGGCCAGGCGGTGAACCGGCTGGGGCAGTCCATCGAGGCCACGCTGACCGAGCGGCTGCGCACCGCCGAAGCGCAGCAGCAACTGGCCCAGAGCCAGCAGTGGGCGCTGGCCATCGAGGCCCGGCTGGAGGCCGAGCGGCGCGACATTGCGGCCGAGCTGCACGACGAGTTTGGCCAGTCGGTCACCGCCATCCGCGCGCTGGCGCGGGCCGTGGCCGCCCGCATGCCCGAGGCCGACACCGCCGGGCGGCGCAGCGCCCTGCTGATCGACGAGGAGGCGGCGCGGCTCTACGACGCCATGCACGGCATGATTCCGCGCCTGGCGCCGCTGACGCTGGCGCCGCTGGGCCTGGCCGATGCGCTGGCCGACCTGCTGGCCTCGCAGCGCACCTACCATCCGGGCATGACGTTTCATCTGGACGCCCTGCTGGCGCAGCCGCTGCCGCCGGCCACCGCGCTGGCGGCCTACCGCGTGGTGCAGGAGGCGCTCTCCAACGCCGTGCGCCACAGCGGCGGCACCCAGATCTGGGTGGCCGCGCAGGTGGCGGATGGCGCCCTGCACCTGACCGTGCGCGACGACGGCCAGGGCCTGCCCGCCACCACGCGGCCCGGCGCCCAGGGCCTGGCTGGCCTGCGCCAGCGCGTTCAGGCGCTGGGCGGGCGGGTGGAGGTCGACGCCGGCCCCGAGGGCGGCGCCCAGGTGCAGGCCTGGCTGCCGCTGGAGGCGCAGCCGTGATCCGCGTGGCGCTGATCGACGACCATGCCATCGTCCGCATGGGCTTTCGGATGCTGCTGGAAAGCGCCCAGCCCGCCGCCTTCACGGTGGTGGGCGAGGCGGACGACGGCGAAACCCTGCTCACGCATTGGCCCAAGTGGCAGGCCGACGTGGTGGTGATGGATTTGTCCATGCCCGGCCTGGGCGGGCTGGAGACGCTGCGCCGCCTGCGTGCCAAAGACGATGCACCGGCCGTGCTGGTGCTCTCGGCCCATGAGGATGCCGCCTACCCGCGCCGCGCGCTCAATGCGGGTGCGCTGGGCTACCTGTCCAAACGCGGCGCCCCCGAGGCCTTGCCCGAGGCCGTGCGCGCGGTGGCCGCCGGCCGCCGCTGGCTGGATGCGCAGACGGCGCAGCGGCTGGCGCTGTCGCAGCTCGATGGCAGCTCGGGCAGCCCGTTCGATTTGCTGTCGGAGCGCGAGTTCGAGGTTTTCGTGCGGCTGGCGCGCGGCGCCAGCGTGGCCGACATCGCCGGCCAGCTCCACCTGTCGGCCAGCACCGTGGGCACCCACCTCTATCACGTCAAGCAAAAGCTGGGTGCGGCCAACCAGGCCGAGCTGACGCTGGCGGCGCTGCGCTGGGGTGCGATTGAGCCCTGAGGGCTCAACCGCTCAGGCGTGGATGCCCCAGCGCGCGCGGTAGGCCGCCACCCGCGCCGCGTTGGCCGCCAGCGCGGCATCGCCGGTGGTGGCCAGCGTGTGCATCAAGTCGTCCAGCGTGGCGATGGCCACCACGCGCAGGCCCAGCGCCTGCTCCACCCACTGCACGCCCGAGCGCGGGTCGGCCGCGTCATCGCGGGCGCGCTCCTGGCGGTCCATGGTGATGGCCACACCCACCGGCTCGCCGCCCGCCGCGCGGATCAACTCGGCCGCCTCGCCCTTGGAGGCGCCGTCGGTGATCACGTCATCGATGATGAGTACCCGGCCGCGGATGGGCGCGCCCACCAGGGTGCCGCCCTCGCCATGGTCTTTGGCCTCTTTGCGGTTGTAGGCGTAGGGCACGTTGCGGCCCTCCTGCGCGAGGCCAATGGCCACCGCCGCCGCCAGCGTGATGCCCTTGTAGGCCGGGCCGAACAGCATGTCGAAGGCAATGCCGCTGGCCAGCAGGCGCCGTGCATAGAATTGCCCGAGACGGGCCAGCTTGGCGCCGTCGTCGAACAAACCGGTATTGAAAAAATACGGTGACGCGCGACCCGCCTTGGTGGTGAAGTCGCCAAATCGCAGCGCGCCCGCTTCCAGCGAGAACGCGACAAATTCCTGGGCCAGCGCGTCTGGTTGCTCAGCAGTCATGGAGGGGATCACAAGTGGGTTTCAAACTGGTGTCGCTCAACCTCAACGGCATCCGCTCGGCGGCCAACAAGGGTTGGCTGGCGTGGGCCGACAAGGAGCGGCCGGATTGTATGGGCGTGCAGGAGCTCAAGGCCCAGGCCGATGACCTGACCGACGCCCTGCGCACCGTGGCCGGCATGCCGGGTCACTTCCACCACGCGCAGAAAAAAGGCTATTCGGGCGTGGGGCTCTACCCCCGCACGGCGCCCAGCGACGTCGTCATCGGCATGGGCGTGCCCGAGTTCGACGACGAGGGCCGCTACGTGGAGGCGCGCTGGGACAAGCCCGGCCGGCGCGTCTCGGTCATCTCCTGCTACTTCCCCAGCGGCACCTCGGGCGACGAGCGCCAGCAGGCCAAATACCGCTTCCTGGACGCCATGGCCGACCACCTGGCCCGCCTCAAGGCCGAGCGCGAGTTCATCCTGATCGGTGACGTCAACATCGCCCACCAGGAAATCGACCTGAAGAACTGGCGCGGCAACCAGAAGAACAGCGGCTTTCTGCCCGAGGAGCGCGCCTGGATGACCCGGCTGCTGGACACCGGCGGCCTGGTGGACGTCTACCGCCGCCTCAAACCCGACGCCACCGGCGAGGCCTACACCTGGTGGAGCAACCGGGGCCAGGCGCGGGCCAACAACGTGGGGTGGCGCATCGACTACCACCTGGCCACCCCGGGCCTCGCCGTCACCGCCCGCGATGCCCGCGTCTACACCGCCGAGCGCTTCTCCGACCACGCGCCCCTGATCGTCGATTACGACTGGACCCCATGACCACCACCGCCCACCTCACGCCCTTGAACGACACGCACGACCCCACCCTCACCAGTTGGCTGGCCAGCGCCCAGGCGCCGGGTTGCGACTTCCCCATCCAGAACCTGCCGCACGGCGTCTTTCGCCGCAAGGGCAAGAGCGAGGCCTGGCGCGGCGGCGTGGCCATTGGCGACCAGGTGCTGGACATGGCCGCCGCCAGCGGCGCCGGCGTCTTCAGCGGCCCCGCCGCGCGCGCCGCCCAGGCCGCCGGCGGGGCCAGCCTGAACGCGCTGATGGCGCTGGGCGCCCCGGCCTGGCGGGCGCTGCGCCAGGCGCTCTCCGAGGTGCTGCGCACCGGCTCGCCCCACGAGGCCGCGCTGCGCGGCTGCCTGGTGGCGCAGGACGACTGTGAATTCACGCTGCCCGCACGCATCGGCGACTACACCGACTTCTACACCTCCATCTACCACGCCACCAACGTCGGCAAGCTGTTCCGTCCCGACAACCCCTTGATGCCCAACTACAAATGGGTGCCCATCGGCTACCACGGCCGCGCCTCCACCGTGGTGGTCAGCGGCCAGGATTTCCGCCGCCCGCAAGGCCAGACCCTGCCACCCGGCGCCAGCGAGCCGCGCTTTGGCCCCTGCCAGCGGCTGGACTACGAGCTGGAGCTGGGCATCTGGATGGGCAGCGGCAACGCCATGGGCGAGCCCATCGCCCTGGCCGATGCCGAGCACCACGTCTTTGGCCTCACGCTGCTCAACGACTGGTCGGCGCGCGACATCCAGGCCTGGGAATACCAGCCGCTGGGGCCGTTCCTGTCGAAGAACTTCGCCACCACCGTCTCGCCCTGGATCGTCACCCTCGAAGCCCTGGCACCCTACCGCCTGCCCTATCAGCGCCCGGCCGGCGACCCGGCGCCGCTGCCCTACCTGGAGGACGCCGTCAACCGTGCGCAAGGCAGCCTGGACATCCAGCTCGAGGTGCAGCTGACCACCCCGCAGATGCAGGCGCGCGGCGACGCCCCCGCCGTGCTGGCCCGCACCAGCTACCGCCACGCCTACTGGACGCTGGCGCAACTGGTGGCTCACCACACCGTGGGCGGCTGCGCCATGCAGCCCGGTGACCTGCTGGGCACCGGCACCTTGAGTGGCCCCACAGCCACCGAGGCCGGCGCGCTGCTGGAGTTGACCGTGGGCGGCAAGCAACCCGTTGCCCTGCCCGGCGGCGAGACGCGCACGTTTTTGCAAGACGGCGACACCGTGGGCCTGGCCGCCTGGTGCGAGCGCCCCGGCGCCGCGCGCATCGGTTTTGGCCCCTGCACCGGCACCATCCTGGCAGCCCTGTCATGACGCAAGCCATCCGCATCACCCAGTTCGGCGGCCCTGACGAGTTGAAGCTGGTCGAGGTACCGGTGGGCGAGCCCGGCCCCGGCGAGGTGCGCATCCGCCACCATGCCGTGGGCATCAACTACATCGACACCTACCACCGCAGCGGCCTCTACCCCAACCCGCTGCCGCTGACGCCGGGCCAGGAGGGTGCAGGCGTCATCGAGGCGGTGGGCGCGGGCGTCACCCACCTGGCCGTGGGCGACCGCGCCGCCTATGCCGGCGGCCCGCTGGGCGCCTACGCCCAGGCGCGCGTGATGCCGGCCACGGCCGTGGTGCGGCTGCCCGACGCCATCGCCTTCGACACCGCCGCCGCGCTGATGCTCAAAGGCCTGACGGCGCAATACCTGCTGCGCCGCACGCTGCCGCAGGCCGGGCTGAAGGCGGGCGACGCCATCGTCTTTCATGCGGCGGCAGGCGGCGTCGGCCTGATCGCCTGCCAATGGGCGCGGCACCTGGGCCTGCGCCTGATTGCCACGGCCGGCAGCGACGACAAATGCGCGCTGGCGCTGGCCCATGGCGCCGCCCACGCCATCAACTACCGCCGCGAAGACGTGGCCGCCCGCGTGCGCGAGCTGACCGGTGGGCGCGGCGTCAACGTGGTCTATGACGGCGTGGGCAAAGACACCTTCGAGGCCTCGCTCGACTGCCTGGCGCCGCTGGGCCTGATGGTCAGCTTCGGCAACGCCTCGGGCAAGGTGCCGCCGGTGGACATCGGCCTGCTGGCCGCCAAGGGCTCGCTGCACCTGACGCGACCCACCCTCTTCACCCACATCGCCACCCGCGAGGCCGTGCAGGCGGCGGCCGACGAGCTGTTCGCCGTGGTGCAAAGCGGCGCCGTCCAGATCGAAGTGCAGCGGCGCTACGCGCTGGCCGACGCGGCCAGCGCCCACCGCGAGCTGGAGTCGCGCCAGACCGTGGGCGCGGGGGTGTTGGTGCTGGGGTAGGCGGCGCTTACACTGGCCCCCGGTCGGCAGTTCACCCAGGCCTTGCCGCACGGCCCCGGCCGTGAGCTAAACCTGCCCTCGCAACCCCCTCGCACCGGATCACCCCCGCCGTGACCGCCCGCGCTGCAAGTCGGCAAGCCCAGCCCGTCGTCCCCCGGCGACGCGCGGCCCTACACGGCAAGGAGTGCCTCCATGCCCGCCACCACCCGCCGCCTCGTCATCGAGGATTTGTCGGCCTTCACCAAGGCGCTGCGCGCCCAGCTTCAGGCGGCTGCCACCCCGCCCAGCCACCTGGCGCTGATGAACCTGCTGGCCCGCGCGGCCGGCCACCGCAGCGTGCAGGCGCTGGACGCGGCGCAAGCCCGCCTGCCGCCGCCCCCGCCGGGTCCCGCGCCGCTGAGCGAAGCCGCCCAGCGCGCGCTGCGCCAGTTCGACGACCAGGGCCGGCTGATGCGCTGGCCCACCAAGTTCAGCACCCAGCGCTATGCCGTCTGGGCCATGTGGCCGCACTTTGCCGCCAAGCGCGACTACACCGAGCGCGAGGTGGGCGCCATCCTGAACACCGCCCACACCTTTGGCGACCATTGCACGCTGCGGCGCGAGCTCATCACCATGCAGCTGATGGCGCGCGAGGACGGCGGCCGCGTCTACCGCAAGCTGGCCGCCCGGCCCGAGCCCGACGTGGCGGCGCTGCTGGCCGCATTGCGGGCACGCCAGAACGCCAGCACCTGAGCCGTCAGGTCTGGGCCGTCGGCGCTGACGTAGGCGTGGCCCCCCAGGCCGCCGCTCCACTCATGGCCCAGCCCGGGCAGGGCAAGGCGGCGCACCTGAAGCCGGCCTTCGGCATCCAGCCAGTCGCTGCCCCCGGCGTGGGCCTGCTCGGTCAGCGGCCCATGCTGACGAGCCAGCACCGCCTGCGCCTGCGCGGCCAGTTGCTCGGCGCAGCGCGGGTTGACCACCGTGTCGGCCGCGCCCTGCAGCACCAGCAGCGGCGCACAGGCGCTCAGCGTGCGCACGGCCGCCTCGGGGGCCAGCACCAGCCCGTCGCGCATGACGGCGCGCGGGTCTTGCAGGTTGCCCAGGCCCAGCAGCGGCGGCGCGGCCACGGCGGCCACCGCCGTGAATGCCTCGGCATGGTGAAACGCCAGCAACGCGGCCAGGCCACCGCCTGCGCTCAGGCCCACGGCCAGCACGTCGGTGCAGGCCCAACCGGCCTGGGTGCGCGCCAGCGCCTGCATGACCACGTCCAGTTCGCCCCGCCCGCGCTGGGCGGCGGGGTGGAACCAGTTCCAGCAGCCCCAGAGGTTGGCGCCCTTGCGCTGCTGCGGGCACAGCAGCCGAAAGCCGCCCTGGTTGGCCGCCTGCACCCAGCCACTGGCGCGGGCAAACGGCTGGGCCTGCTGCTTGCAGCCGTGCAGCAGCAGCACCAGCGGCGCCGGCGTGGTGGCGGCCAGGCCCGGCGGCTGGTAAAGCGCGCAGCGCCACTCGCGCCGCTGCCAGGGCATGGCCCACCAGGTCCAGCCGCTCACGGCCGTGCTTTCAACCCAGTCCTGCCACTGGCCACGCCCCGGCCCCAGCCGCTCGGCCAGCCAGGCGCGCAGGCGGCGCCACAGGGATCGCGGGCTCCAGCGCATGGGGCTTCAGCGGGGGTCGGCGTCGTCGCGCAGTGGGCCCCAGCCTTGCCGGGCCAGCCAGGCCAGCAGCACGGCGGCGGCCAGCGGGGTGGCCAGCAACAAGGCGTTGGCCAGGACCTGTGCGCCCTCGGGCACGGCGTCCAGCCATTTGCGCGCATACATCGCCAGCAGGCCCAGCGCCAGCGGCAGCGCCGCGCCCCGCCACCAGGGCGGCGTGTGCCCATTGAGGATGGCGCGCCCGGCCAGCAGAAACAGTGCCGCGCCCACGAACACCAGGGTGTAGAAGGTGCCGATGATGGGCTCGGCCGCGCCAGTGGCCGCGCGCAAGGGCCAGAAGGCCAGCCACGACAGGCAGGCCAGCGCCAGCACGGTGGCCGCCAGGCGCGCGCGGTGGGGCGCCAGCGCGTCGGTCAGACGGCCGCTGGCGGCGGCGGCGGGCCGGCGCATGGCGCCCAGCACCAGCAACGAGGCAAGGCCGAAGATGGCGTCGTAGACCAGCGTGCGCGGGTAGCCAAAGGCCTCGATGGACAGCCCTTGCCAGGTGGCCGAGTAGGCGATGGCCAGGTTGTTCATGGCCATGTAGGCGGTGAACTGCGTGGCCGCCACGCGCGGGTGGGTCACGTCCATGAAGATGGCCGTGCGGGTGCCATACATCAGCCCCATGCAGACGTTGTAGACCACGACGACGGTCCACAGCAGCTGGATCAGCTCGGGCCGGGGCGCGCCACCCGGTGGCTGCGGCATGACGTAACCCACGGCGTTGAGCCGCCAGGCCAGGTAAAGCGCAGGCAGGCTCATCATGCAGACGTAGACCAGCAGCGTGCGCTGGCGGCCCAGGCGGTCGGACAGCCAGCCGCCGATGACCATGCTCACGGCAGCGGTGACGTTGCCGGCCAGGTTCATGCGGCCGGTTTCGGCATCCGTCATGCCGAACTCCACCGCCAGGTTGGACTGCATGGCCAGCCCCAGCGCCATGGAGCCGGCCGGCAGCAGCGCAAACAGCACGCCCGCAAACGCCCCGCGCGAGCCCATGAAGGCGCGGAAGGCGTCCATGGCGAACTGCTGCATCTCGCGCCCGGCCTGGGCCATGCCGCCGCCGGTGGCGGCCACGGCGGTGGCGGCGCGCTCGATCGCCACCTCTTTGAGCGGCAGGGCCACGAAGGTGGTGACCAGCAGGATGCACACCGCCACGAACACGAAGCTGCCCTGGAAGCCCAGGTGGTCCATCAGCAGCAGCACGCCGGCGCCGCCGATGGCCTGGCCGATGGCGGCACCGGCAAACATCAGCCCATTGGCCAGCCCACGCTCGCCCTCGGCCAGCGTGTTGCAGGCCAGCGCGTCGATGGCCACGTCCTGGATGGCGCCGCAGGTGTTGTGCAGCAGCAGGATGGCGGTGAACAGCGCCAGCCCCTCGGGCAGCGGCACGGCCATCAAGGCCAGCAGCGTGGCGGCCATCATCAGCTGCATCACGATGATCCAGCCGCGCCGGCGCCCCAGGCGCGGCAGCCGGATCACGTCCACCAACGGCCCGAACGCCCACTTGAACGCCCAGGGCAGATAGAAGGCGCCGACGAAGGCACCGATCTCGGCCGGCCCCACACCCAGCCGCCGCAGCTGCGTGGCCACGGCGATGGCGGCAAAACCCAGCGGAATGCCCTCGGTGACGTAGAGCGCGAAAAAGGCCGCAAAGCGGCCACGGCGGCTGGCGAGCAGGTTGGGCAACATCAGATCACCGCCGTCACTTCGATTTCCACCACAGCCCGCGCCTCCATCAAGGCGCTGACCTCCACCGCCGTCATGGCCACGTCGTATTCGCGGCCCATGACCTCGCGGTAGGCCGCGCCGATTTCGCGGCTGCGCGCCAGGTAGTCGGCGCGGCGGGTGACGTACCAGGTCATGCGCACCATGTGCTCGGGGCCGGCGCCGGCCTCGGCCAGCACGGCGCGCACGTTGGCCAGCGCCTGGCGGGTCTGGGCCACGAGGTCGTCGCTGTCGAACTGGCACTGGGCGTTCCAGCCGATCTGGCCGGCCACGCAGACCAGCCGGCCCTGGGCCGCGACGCCGTTGGCATAGCCTTTGGGGGCGGCCCAGCCGGGCGGCTGGAGCACGGTTTTGGTGAGGCTCATGCACTGTCCTTGAGTTTGAAGCGTTGCAACTTGCCGGTTTCGGTGCGCGGCAAGGCGGCGCAAAACGCGATGGCCCGCGGGTATTTGTAGGGCGCGATGGTGGCCTTCACATGCGCTTGCAGCGCCGCCACCAGTTCAGCGTCGCCCGCGTAGCCGGGCTTGAGCACCACGAAGGCCTTGACGATCTGGCCGCGCGCCGCGTCGGCCACACCCACCACGCCGCATTCGGCCACGGCCGGGTGGGCCAGCAGCGCCGCCTCCACCTCGGGGCCGGCGATGTTGTAGCCACCCGAGATGATCATGTCGTCGGTGCGGGCCTGGTAGACGAAGCAGCCCTCGTCGTCCACCAGATAGGCATCGCCGGTCAGGTTCCAGCCGTGCTGCACATAGGCCTGCTGGCGCGCGTCGTCCAGGTAGCGGCAACCGGTGGGGCCTTGCACGGCCAGCCGGCCCACCTGGCCGCGCGGCAGCTCGCGGCCCGCCTCATCGACCACGCGGGCGCGGTAGCCGGGCACCGGCGTGCCGGTGGCGCCGGGCCTGGCGTGGGCCTCGTCGTGCGAGATGAAGATATGCAGCAGCTCGGTGGCACCGATGCCGTCGATCAGCTCGATGCCGGTGGCCTCTTTCCACAGCGCCCGCGTGGCAGCCGGCAGCGCCTCGCCGGCGCTGACGCATTGGCGCAGCGACGACAGATCGTGCGCGCCCACCTGCGCCGCCATGGCGCGGTAGGCGGTGGGCGAGGTGTAGCAGGTGGTGACGCGGTACTGGGCGATGTAGGCGGGCAGCACGTCGGGCATGGCCCGCTCCAGCAGCACCGCCGCCGCGCCCACGCTCATGGGGAACAGCAGCAGCCCACCCAGGCCGAAGGTGAAGGCCAGCGGCGGCGAGCCGATGACCACGTCGTCGGCCCGCGCGCGCAGCACGTGGCGCGGCCAGCAGCGGGTGGCGGCCATCACGTCGCGGTGGCTGTGCATGCAGCCCTTGGGCTGGCCGGTGGTGCCCGAGGTGAAGGCGATCAGGCAGCAGTCGTCGGCCTCGGTGGCCACGGCCGCAAACGGCGCGGTGTGGCGGGCGGCACGGCGCTCCAGGCCGTCGTCGGCGTCGCCGAGGTAGGCCACGGTGTGCTTGAGGTAAGGGCTTTGCACGGCATGCAGCTCATCGAGCAGCCGCGCATCGCACAGCGCGTGGCTGATCTGCGCCTTGTCGATGACGGCCGTCAGCTCCTTGGTGCGCAGCAGTGGCATGGTGGCCACCGCAATGGCCCCCGCCTTGACCACCGCATACCAGCAGGCCGCCAGCATGGGCGTGTTGGGGCCGCGCAGCAGCACGCGGTTGCCAGGCACCACGCCCAGCTCCTGGGTCAGCACATGGGCAATGGCATCCACCTGCCGCTGCAGCTCGGCATAGCTCCAGCGGCTGTGCTCGCCCACCAGGCACAGGCGCTCGCCCCGGCCTTGCTCGACGTGGGTGTCCAGCAGCTCGCGGGCGCAGTTGAGGTGGCTGGGGAACTGCAATTCCGGCAGCTCGTAAATCATCTGCGGCCACTGCGCGCGGGGCGGCCAGCGGTCGTGGGCGAAGGTGTCTTGATGCGAGGTCATGGGTGGGGTCCTCTTGCAGATGTGGGAGCGGGGCCGCTGCGCGCCGGGCTGGCGCTGGCCCGACCGCTTGCCCCGTGCTGGCGCACGGGGTGCCCTGCGGTGCTCGGGTTGAACGCCCCGTCGCTGAACGCCCGCCGCTCGCTGCGCTCGCTCTGGTCAGACAGCAGCGACGAGTCAGTCCACGTGGCGCGCCGGCGGCGCGCGGGCGTCCAACCCTGTGCGCCTCGGCGGCGCAAACGGGCCAGCGCCAGCCCGGCACACAGCGGCCTGCGGTGCGTGAGCGGCGTGCCCAGTTTCACACTGCACCCTTCAGCAGCTCGCGGGCAATGATGAGTTGCTGCACCTCGCTGGCGCCCTCGTAGATGCGCAGCGCGCGGATTTCGCGGTACAGCGACTCCACCACCGCACCGCTGCGCACGCCCAGGCCGCCGTGCAGTTGCAGCGCGTCGTCGATGACGCGCTGGGCGCCCTCGGTGGCCACCAGCTTGGCCATGGCGGCCTCTTGGGTCACGGTGCGGCCCTGGTCGCGCAGCCAGGCGGCGCGGTAGGTCAGCAGCGCCGCGCCGTCCACGCGGCAGGCCATGTCGGCCAGCTTGGCCTGGGCCAGTGGCAGGTCGGCCAGATGCTGGCCGAACATCGGCCGCGCCTGGGTGCGCGCCAGCGCCTCTTGCAAGGCCCGGCGCGCAAAACCCAGCGCGGCGGCGGCCACCGAGGTGCGGAACACATCCAGCGTGCGCATGGCCAGCTTGAAGCCTTCGCCCTCGGCGCCCAGGCGGTTGGCCGCCGGTACATGACAGCCGTCAAACACCAGCCGCGCCAACGGGTGCGGGGCAATCACCTCGATGCGCTCGGCCACCTGCAGGCCCGGCGCGTCGGCCGGCACGATGAAGGCCGAGATGCCTTTGGCGCCGCGCCCGCCGGGCGCCGGCTCGGTGCGGGCAAAGACCACGTAGAAGTCGGCGATGCCGCCGTTGGAGATCCAGGTCTTCTCGCCATGCAGCCGGTAGCCGTCGCCCTCACGCTCGGCCCGGCATTGCAGGGCCGCCACGTCGGAGCCGGCCTGCGGCTCCGAGAGCGCAAAAGCGGCAATGGCCTCGCCCGCGGCGACGCGCGGCAGCCACGCGGCCTTCTGGGCCTCGCTGCCCGCCAGCGAGATGGCGCCGCTGCCCAGCCCCTGCATCGCAAACGCAAAGTCGGCCAGCCCCTCGTGGCGCGCCAGCGTGTCGCGGGCGATGCAGATGGCCCGCGTGTCGATGGCGCCGCCGTCGCCGGCCACCGCGTGCTGGAGCCAGCCGGCCTGGCCCATCAGCCCCACCAGTTCCCGGCAGCGCGCATCGGTGTCGGCGGCGTGGTGGACGCTCAGGTGCGCGGCGCACCACGCCTCCAGCCGCGCCGCAAACGCGCGGTGGTGGGGCTCGAAAAAAGGCCAGTCCAGGTGTGACATCGTCAGTCGCCCTCAAACGTGGGTTGCTGCTTGGCGGCGAACGCGTGGTAGGCGCGGTGGAAGTCCTGCGTCAGCATGCAGATGGCCTGCGCCTGGGCCTCGGCCTCGATGGCTTCGTCCACCCCCATGGCCCACTCCTGGTGCAGCATGCGCTTGGTCATGGCGTGGGCAAACGTGGGGCCACGGGCCAGCTGCTCGGCCCAGACCACCGTCTCGGTCAGCAAGTCCTCGGGCGCGGCCAGCCGGTTGAAGAATCCGGCCCGCTCGGCCTCCTCGCCACCCACGCTGCGGCCACTGAACAGCCAGTCCGACGCCCGGCCCTGGCCCACGATGCGCGGCAGCAGCGCGCAGGCGCCCATGTCGCAGCCGGCCAGGCCCACGCGCGTGAACAAAAACGCCACCTTGGCGCGGGCCGTGCCCACGCGCAAGTCCGACGCCATGGCCATGATGGCCCCCGCGCCCGCGCAGATGCCATCCACGCTGGCCAGCACCGGCTGCGGGCAGGCGCGCATGGCCTTGACCAGATCGCCGGTCATCCGCGTAAAGGCCAGCAGGTCGGGCGCGCTCATCCTGGTCAGCGGCCCGATGATTTCGTGCACGTCGCCGCCCGAGCAGAAGTTGCCGCCCGCGCCTTCGACGACCACGGCCTTGACCTCGTCCACATAGGCCAGCGTGCGGAACAGGTCGCGCAGCTCGGCATACGACTCAAAGGTCAGCGGGTTTTTGCGCTCGGGCCGGTTCAGCGTGACCACGCCGATGCGGCCCTGCTGGCGCCAGCCGAAATGCAGCGGCGCGTAGCCGGCCAGCGACTGGCGGTTGCCGCCGGCGAGGTGGGGGTCAATGGGCTGAGTCATGTGAGGGGTCTTGGGGTTTGAGGGCGCTCAGCAGCACATGCATCTGCTGCGTCTGCGCGGGGCTGAGGTGGCCCAGCAATTCCACCACCCACGCCTCATGCTCAGCCGCCATTTTGCGGAACTGGCGACGGCCGGCGGGGGTGAGCTGGACGAGGATGGCGCGGCGGTCTTGCGGGTGGGCGGTGCGGCGCGCCCAGCCTTCGGCTTCGAGCTGATCGACGACGCCCGTGACGTTGCCGCCGGTGACCATCAGCCGCTGCGACAGCGCACGCATGGTCAGGCCCTCGGGGAAGCGGTCGAGCTGGGCCAGCAGGTCGAAGCGCGGCAGCGTGGTGCCAAAGCGCTGGCGCAGCCGCTGGCGCAGCGCGTCTTCGATGCGTGTGGTGCAGCTCAGCATGCGCAGCCACAACCGCAGCGCCTGGTGGTCGCCGGGCTGGGCGCGGGATTCGAGATCGGTCACCGCACACCACCCCAAACCGGCGCAGGACACCCCGGTGGCATTGCCGCTGGGTGAGCGGCCTGGCCTGGCCCGTTTGCGCCGCCGAAGCGCGCAGCAGAGGATGCCCGCGCGCCGCAGGCGCGCTTTGTGAACTGACTCGCCGCCGTTGTCTGACCAGAGCGAGCGCAGCGAG
Source organism: Pseudomonadota bacterium (assembly GCA_020161145.1). Taxonomy (GTDB): domain Bacteria; phylum Pseudomonadota; class Gammaproteobacteria; order Burkholderiales; family Burkholderiaceae_C; genus Ideonella. Next base: position 55,140 of record JAIUPQ010000010.1, on the reverse strand, counting down.
CGGCGGGAGTTCGGCGGCGGGGCATCCGGCGCGAGCACTGCAGGGCACCCCGCGCACCCGCGCGGGGCAAGCGGTCGGGCCAGGCCAGGCCGCCCACCCAGCGGCACCGCGCGGTGCGACGCAGAAAGAAGCTCACATCCACTCCCCCCCACTCACCGCCAGCGCCACCCCATTGACCGCCGACGCCCCGCGCCCGCACAGGTGCAGCACCGCGTCGGCCACTTCGGCCGGCTGCACCAGCCGCTGCTGCGGGTTGGCCGAGGCCAGTGCGGCCACCGCGTCGTCCGCGCTGCGGCCGGTCTTGGCCGTGATCTGCGCCACCGCTGCGTCGGTGATGGCGGTGTCGGTGTAGCCCGGGCAGACGGCGTTGACGGTGACGCCGCGCCGCGCGTACTCCAGCGCCAGCGCCCGCGTCAGGCCCAGCACGCCGTGCTTGGCGGCGCAGTAGGCGGCCACGTAGGCATAGCCCTTGAGCGCGGCCGTGCTGGCCACGTTGACCACCCGGCCAAACCCGCGCTGGGCCATGCCGGGCAGTGCGGCCTGGGTGCACAAGAAGGTGCCGGTGAGGTTGACGTCCAGCATCCGCCGCCACTCGGCCGGTGTGATGCGCGGCAGTGGCGCCGTGCTGACCGCGCCGGCGTTGTTGACCAGGATGTCCAGCGGCCCCACTGCGGCGAACACCCGCGCCACGGCGGCCTCGTCGGTCACATCCAGCGCCACGGTGCGCACGCTGCCCAGGCCCAGCCACTGGGCGGCCTGGGCCTCCAGCCGCGTCGCGTCGCGGGCGGCCAAGGTCACCTGCGCGCCGCCGCGCAGCAAGGCCTCGGCAATGGCCGCGCCAATGCCGGTGCCGCCGCCGGTCACCAGCGCATGCAGACCGCGCACATCGCTCATACCCCAAGCGCCTGGTTGGCTGCCTGCTCAGCCGCGACGGCCACCGCGCGCAGCCGCTCCTGCTCGCGCTCCAGCTGCGCCTTGCCCGACAGGTAGTTTTTGGGCCACAGCAACCCCGGCCCGGCGGTGTAGCCGATGCGGGCGGCCTCGTGCAGCGTCCAGGCCGGATTGGCCAGATGCGGGCGGGCCACGGCGCACAGGTCGGCGCGGCCGGCGGCGATGATGCTGTTGACGTGGTCGGCCTCGCTGATGGCGCCCACGGCGATGGTGGCGATGCCCGCCTCATTGCGCACGCGCTCGGCAAACGGCGTTTGCCACATGCGGCCATAGACCGGCTGCTCGGCCTTGCTGACCTGGCCGCTGGAGACGTCGATCACATCGGCCCCGGCGGCCTTGAAGGCGCGCGCCATGGCCACGGCGTCATCGGGTGTGGTGCCGCCCGCCACCCAGTCGTGGGCCGAGATGCGCACCGACATGGGTTTGTCCTGCGGCCACACCGCGCGCATCGCCGTGAACACCTCCAGCGGGTAGCGCAGCCGGTTGGCCAGGCTGCCGCCGTAGTCGTCGCTGCGCTGGTTGGTCAGCGGTGAGAGAAAAGACGACAGCAGGTAGCCGTGGGCGCAGTGCAGCTCCAGCCAGTCGAAGCCCGCCTCGGCGGCGCGGCGGGTGGCGGCGACGAAGGCCTCGCGCACCGCGTCCATCTGCGCCTGCGTCATGGGCTCGGCCCAGGCGCTGACGCCGTCCAGGTACTGCTGGCGCGAGGCCGCCACCAGCGGCCAGCCGCCCACCTCCAGCGGCTCATCGATGCCCTCCCAGGCCAGTCGGGTGGCGCCCTTGGCGCCCGAGTGGCCCAGTTGCAGACCGATCTTGGCCTGGGTCTCGCGGTGCACGCCCTCGACCAGGCGCGTGAACGCCGCCTGCTGGGCATCGGTGTAGAGGCCGGGGCAGCCCGGCGTGATGCGGCCCTCGGCGCAGGGGGCCGTCATCTCCACCATCACCAGCGCCGCGCCGCCCATGGCGCGGGCGCCGATGTGCACCGTGTGGTGCAGGCCGGGCACGCCGTCCACGCAGGCGTATTGCGCCATGGGCGAGACGACCACGCGGTTGGCCAGCGTCAGGCCGCGCACGGTAAAAGGCGTGAACATGGGCGGCACGGTCACGGGGGCCGCCAACCCCGCGCGCGCGGCCAGCCAGCGCTCGTAGCCACCCACGTAGGCGCCGTCGCGCAGGCGCAGGTTCTCGTGCGAGATGCGCTGCGAGCGCGTCAGCAGCGAATAGGCAAACTGCGGCGGCGGCAGCGTGGCGTTGCGCGCCACCTGTTCGAACCACTCGGTGGAGTTGCGCGCCGCGTTCTGGATGCGCAGCACGTCGATGCTGCGCGTGGCCTGGTACTGGTCCAGCGCGGCGCGCAAGTCATGCGGCGTGCGGCCGATGTCGGCCGCCAGCGCCATCGCGTCCTCGAACGCCAGCTTGGTGCCCGAGCCGATGGAGAAGTGTGCCGTGTGCGCCGCGTCGCCCATCAGCACCACGGGCGTGCCGTCGGCCCGCCAATGGGCCCAGGTCTTGCAGATGACGCGCGGAAAGCGGATCCACTGCGCCGAGCCGCGCAGGTGGCTGGCGTTGGAGATGAGCTTGTGGCCCTCCAGCACCCCGGCAAAAAGGCGCTCGCAAAACGCGATGCCCTCTTCCTTGCTCATGCGGTCTATGCCGGCGGCCTGCCAGACGGCCTCGGGCGTCTCGACGATGAAGGTGGAATGGGTGGCGTCGAAGCGGTAGGCGTGGGCCTGGAACCAGCCCCATTCGGACTCTTGGAAGTCGAAGGTGAAGGCGTCGAAGAGGCGCGTGGTGCCCAGCCACACGAAGCGGTTGGCGCGCACGTCGATGTCGGGCTGGTAGGTGGCGGCGTACTTCTCGCGCACGCGGCTGTTCAGGCCGTCGGCGGCGATGATGAGGTCGGCCTCGATGGCGGCGTCATCCGCCACGTCGGTGCCGTAACGCAGCTCGACCCCCAGCTCGGCGCAGCGCGCCTGCAGGATGTGCAGCAGCCGCATGCGCCCGATGCCGCAAAAGCCGTGGCCGCCCGAGCGGTAAACCGCGCCGCGCAGATGCACGTCGATGTCGTCCCAGTGGTTGAAGGCATCGCCGATCTGCGCGGCCGTCACCGCGTCGGCCGCGCGCATGCCCACCAGCGTCTGGTCAGAGAACACCACGCCCCAGCCAAAGGTGTCGCCCGGCTGGTTGCGCTCCAGCACCACCACCTCGTGGCGCGCGTCCTGCTGCTTCATCAGCAGCGCAAAGTACAACCCCGCCGGCCCGCCACCGATACAGACGATGCGCATGATGCCAACCTCTTCAAGCTTGAATACTTGAAGTGTCAATTATTTTTGCGGGTGCGGGATTGGGGCTATCCCGGATGCCAGCAGGTCAGGCCGCCCTGGCCAGCGCCAGACGAATCTCCACGGCATCGAACGGCACCAGCACGTTGTCGGCATCGTCGCGCTCGATCAGCCCCAACCGCTCCAGCCCCGCCACGTCGGTATGCACGTTGGAGTAGTTGCGCTCGGCCGCCTTGGCCAGCGCATAGACGCTGGACGCGCCGGTGCGACGCAAGGTATCCAGCAAATCCAGTCGAGCCGGCGTCAGCTCGCTGAACAGCGTGCGTGCGGACTCGAAGGCGAGCCGGTAGTCCACCGCACCACCGCGCTGCGCGCTGGCCAACTGCTGCCGCGCAGCCTGGACGGCAGCGCCGCGCGCACCCACTTCAATGATGGCTTTCATGTGGATTCCACCGCATGCATATCGCGCCAAGTTCACACCTTGCGCACCACCACACTGCCCACCGAATACCCCGCCCCGAACGAGCAGATCAGGCCCACGTCGCCTGCCGTCAGGTCGGCGCGGTGGTCGTGGAAGGCGATGATGGAGCCGGCCGAGGCGGTGTTGGCGTAGCGGTCGAGGATCAGCGGCGCGCGGTCGGCGTCGTCGGCGTAGCCGATGAGCTTGTTCAGGATGCGCTGGTTCATGTGCAGGTTGGCCTGGTGCAGCCAGTAGCGGCGCACCTGCTGTGGCGCGAGTTCCAGGCTGGCCAGATGGCCCTCGATGTGGGCCGCCGCCAGCGGCACCACCTCGCGGAACACCTTCTGGCCCGTCTGGCGGAACAGCGTGTCGCGGCCCCACAGGTCGGTGTCCTCGGCGCGGTTCATGAAGCCGGCGTTGTTGCGGATGTTGTTGGAGAACTGCGTGGCCAGCCGCGTGCCCAGCACCTGCCAGCGGTCGGCGGCGCGGGCCTCGTCGGCGCGCTCGACCAGCACGGCGGTGGCCACGTCGCCAAAGATGAAGTGGCAGTCGCGGTCCATCCAGGCCAGGTGGGCCGAGGTGATTTCGGGGCTGACCACCAGCACGCGCCGCGCGCTGCCCGTCTGCACCGCGCCCACGGCCTGCTGAATGCCGAAGGTGGCCGACGAGCAGGCCACGTTCATGTCGAACGCATAGCCGCCCGCGCCCAGCGCGGCCTGGATTTCCACCGCGATGGCGGGGTAGGCGCGCTGCATGTTGGAGGCGGCGCACAGCACGCCGTCCACCTCGGTGGCCTCACGGCCCGCAGCCGCCAGCGCCTGCCGGGCGGCGGCCACGCCGATCTCGGCCATCAGCGACAGCGCGTCGTCGTCGCGCGGGGCAAAGTGCGGCCGCATGCGGTCGGGGTCGAGCACGCCGGCCTTGTCGATCACGTGGCGCTGCTTGATGCCCGAGGCGCGCTCGATGAAGGCCTCGCTGGACGGCGCCAGCGCCTCGCGCTCGCCGCGCGCGATGGCCTCGGCATGCCGGGTGTTCTCGCGGTCGGCGTAGAGGTTGTAGGACGCCACGAGCTCGGCGTTGGTGATGGTGTGGGGCGGCTGGTACAGGCCGGTGCCGCTGATGACGACGGGATGCATGGGTGTAGTCTCCCAAGGCTGGGGAAGGCGATGTAGGTTTGCGTTACCAGCCCGGCTGGCGCTGGCGCCAGTAGCTGGCAAAGCGCGGCAGGCCGCTGGCGGTCAGGCCACGGTAGCGGTAGGTCACCTGGCTGCCCAGCGGCGGCGGGGTGGCGCGCTGGGCGTCGGTCAGGCCAACGCCCAGGTCAAATGTGCGACCCTCGGGCGTGCGCAGGCGCAGCGCGCCCAGGCGGCCCTCGTGGCGACCCGCGCCGGGCAGGTGGGCGATGACTTCGGCGTCGGCGTCCTGCCAGGGCTTGAGCTTGAGCAGCACGCGCTGGCGGCCCGTGACGTAGGGCGCATCGGCGCGGTGCAGCACCAGCCCTTCGCCGCCGCCATCCACCACTTCGCGCAGCCAGCGCAGCAGTGCGGTCTGGCTGGCCACCGGCCGCTGCGGCGCGGCCACCAGCGGAGCGCCGTGTTGGGCGGCCAGCGCCGCGAGGCGCTCGGCGCGCTGGCTGAAGGGCCCGGCACCGCCCGGCAGTTCGAACAGGTGGTAGCCCACGCCCCGCCAGGCTTGTGCATCCGGGGTGGCCCGGCGCACCAGGCCCGAGAGGGCGTCGAACTGCCCGCGCCCCAGCCACAGCTCGCCGTCCAGCGCCACGCCCTGAGGCAGGCGCGCCAGCCAGGCCGCAGGCGCCTGCACCACGCCACCACCCCGAAAGCGCAGCGTGTGGCCGTCCCAATGGGCGCGCACGCCGTCCAGCTTCTCGCTGACCAGGTGGCCTTGCGGGTCCATGTCGGTCGGCGCCTCATCGGCCAGCAGCAGCGCGGGCGCCGCGTCGCGTGCCGCACGGGCGGCAAGTGGGGTCAGCAGCAGCGCACAACTCAGCAACTGGCGCCGTTTCAGCCACAGGGCAATATCCATGCGGGCCTCCGTACAACTGGCCCCAGGATAGCGAGCGAGGGCGGCGGCGAAGCCGGGGGTTTGTCCGCATCGGCGTCCGCGCCGGGTGTCCGCGGACACCTCAGGTGGCGCTCGCCCCTGGGGAAGCGGGCTGGCACGCCAGTTGCAGTAGGCCTGGGCATGATTCGCGACACCGCTTCCCAAGACACCGTGCTGGCCCCGCGCCGCTCGCGCAAGCCGCTGTGGCTGGCGGCGGGCGCCGCCGCGCTGGCGCTGCTGGCCTACGCCGGCTGGCAATTCAAAGACCAACTGGGCGGTGGCGCCAGCGTCAGCCGCGCGCGGCTGACGCTGGCCACCGTGCAACTGGGCCCGCTGACCCGCGACGTGGCCGCCGAGGGCCGTGTGGTGGCCGCCAACGCGCCCACGCTGTATGCGGCCAACGCCGGCACGGTGGCGCTGGCCGTGCAGGCGGGCGACGCGGTCAAGGCCGGCCAGGTGCTGGCGCGCCTCGCCAGCCCCGAGCTGCTGGCGCGGCTGGCGCAGGAGCGCGCCAGCGCCGATGCGCTCAAGAGCGACTGGCTGCGCGCCCAGGCCGATGCCCGCCAGACGAGAGCCCAGGCCGACGCCGCCGTGCAGACCACCGCGCTGGCGCTGGCCAGCGCCGAGACCGATCTGGCCCGCCAGAGCCGTGCCTTCGAGGCCGGCGCCGCCGCCGGCATGGCGGTGGATCAGGCCCGCGACGCCGTGGCCCGCGCCCGCATCACCCACCAGCAGGCCCAGCAGGCGCTGACGCTCAAGGACGACGCCACGCGCTTCGAGCTGGCCGCCAAGCGCCAGGCCCACGAACGCGCCGAGTTGCAGGTGGCCGATCTGGTGCGCCAGCAGGACGAGCTGGCCGTGCGCGCGCCGGTCGATGGCCAGGTGGGCCAGCTCTTCGTGGCCGACCGCAGCAGCGTGGCGCGCGACGCCAGGCTGCTCACCGTCATCGACCTGACCCAGCTGGAAGTGCAGGTGCAGGTGGCCGAGAGCTTTGCGCGCGAGCTGCAGGCCGGCATGCCCGGCGAGATCAGCGGCAACGGCCAGCAGTGGCAGGGCCGCATCAGCAGCGTCTCGCCCGAGGTGGTCAATGGCGAGGTGGCCGCGCGGCTGCGCTTTGCCGGCGCCCAGCCCGAGGCGCTGCGGCAGAACCAGCGCCTGGCCGTGCGCGTGCTGCTGGACCACCGCGAGCGCGTGCTCAGCGTGGCGCGCGGCAGCTTCGTCGAAGAAAGCGGCGGGCGCTGGGCCTATGTGGTGCAGGACGGCAGCGCCGTCAAACGCGCCGTGCGGCTGGGCGCGCAAAGCCTCACGCAAGTGGAAGTGCTGGACGGCCTCAAGGCCGACGAGCAAGTCGTCACCAGCGGCACCGACGCCTTCAAGGGCGCCGACCGCGTCACCCTGATTCCGTAAGTTCACACAAGGAGAGCACCCCATGCTGCACATGGAGCATCTGGCCAAGGTCTACCGCACTGAAATGGTGGAGACCGCCGCACTGCGCGACTTCAACCTCCACGTGGCCAAGGGCGAGTTCGTCGCCGTCACCGGCCCCTCGGGCTCGGGCAAGACCACCTTCCTGACCATTGCCGGCCTGCTGGAGTCGCCCACGCGCGGCCGCTACCTGCTGGACGGCACCGACGTCAGCCACATGAACGACGACCAGCGCTCGCGGCTGCGCAACCAGAAGATCGGCTTCATCTTCCAGGCCTTCAACCTCATCCCCGATCTCAACGTCATCGACAACATCGAAGTGCCGCTGCGCTACCGCGGCATGAAGGCCGCCGAGCGCAGCGAGCGCGCCCGCGCCGCACTGGCCCGCGTGGGCCTCTCCGCCCGCGAAAAACACTACCCGGCCGAACTCTCGGGCGGCCAGCAGCAGCGCGTGGCCATCGCCCGCGCCCTGGCCGGCGAGCCCGCGCTGCTGCTGGCCGACGAGCCCACCGGCAACCTCGACAGCCAGATGGCGCGCAGCGTCATGGACCTGCTCGAAGAGCTGCACGCCAGCGGCGCCACCATCGTCATGGTCACCCACGACCTGCAACTGGCCGAGCGCGCCCAGCGCATCGTGCGCGTGATGGACGGCCAGGTGGTCGAGGCCACGCGCGACATGGCGGCCGGCGAATTGCTGGGGGGCGGGGCGTGATTCGGTTCCTGCGTCCGATGCAGCGGCCCGGCCGAGCGAGCGGGCGCCGGACACACCGCTGCGTGTCCCCCAGGCTGATTGGCGCGAACGCGCCTGTCAGCCTGGGGGACACGAGCGAAGCAGGCCGCGCGCCGTCCTCGGCCCGCGCCGCACTCGCCGTCATCGCCTTGGTATTGACCACCGCCGCCACCGCCCAACCCCGCGACGACCTGCTCAGCCTCTACGCCCAGGCCCAGGGCAGCGACCCGCAATACCAGTTGGCCGCCGCCCAGCAACGGTTGCTGGCCGGCCGCGCCGACGCCGCCCGCGCCCCGCTGCTGCCGCAGTGGTCGCTGCAGGCCCAGCAGCAGCGCGTGGCCGGCGCGGCCTTGCGCAGCAGCGGCAGCACCATCACCCAGACGCTGGTGGACGTGGCCGCGCTGTACGGCTGGCGCGCCGCCGAAACCGAGGCCAGCGCCGGGGACGTGCGCCGCGCTGCCGCCGAGCAGGCGCTGCGGGCGCGCGTGGCGCGGGCCTACTTCGGGCTGCTGTCCGCCCAGAGCCAGTTGGCCACCGCCGAAACCACCGAGGCCGCCTACGCCGAGCAGGTGCGCCAGAACCAGGTGCGGGTGGACAACCGCCTGGCCGCCCCGCTGGACGTGCAGCAGGCCCGCGCCTACCTGGGCCTGGCGCAAACCGCCACACTGGCCGCGCGCGAGCAACTGGCCGATGCCGTGCAGGCCATGCAGGAGCTGACCGGCCAGCCACCGCTGCCCCTCAAGCCCTTGCGCGCCGACCTGCACCCCGCCCTGCCCCAGCCCAACGACGCCGCCGCCTGGGTGGCCGAGGCGCGCGACCACCACCCGCTGGTGCGCGCCGCCGCGCAAGACGTGCAGGCCGCCAGCCAGCGCCAGCGTGCCGCCCGCGCCGGCCACCTGCCCACGCTGGGCCTGGCCGCCACCACCCAGCGCGCGCCCATCGGCGGCGTGCCCGGCGCCGCCGCACAGACGCAGACTGTCGTTGGCGTGCAGCTCACCGTGCCCCTGTTCAGCGGCGGCGCCACGCTGGCGCAGCAGCAGCAGGCCGCCGCCCAGCATGACGCCAACCAGGCCCAGCACGACACCGCGCTGCGCGCCGCCGTGCGCGAGGCCGAGGCCCAGTTCCAGGCCGCGCAAGGCAGCGTCGCGCAAGTGGCCGCCACCCAGGCCGCTGCCGAGGCGGCCGAGCAGGCGCTGACCGCCACCCGCGCCGGCCTGGCCCATGGCACGCGCGGCATGACCGACCTGCTGATCGCCATCCAGACCCAGGCCCAGGCCCAGAACGCCCACGCCCTGGCGCGCCACCGCCATGTGCTGGCACTGGTGCTGCTGCGCCAGGCCGCAGGCCGCCTGGGCGTGGACGATCTGGCCGCCGTCAACGCCATGCTGGACGCCGACTGATGCTGGGCCATTACGCCGCCCTGGCGCTGCGCGGCTGGCGCCGCACCCCGGTGCTGACGGCGCTGATCGTGCTGGCGCTGGGCCTGGGCATTGCGGCCTGCATGACCACGCTGGCGATCTACCACGTGCTGGCGGCCGACCCCATTCCGGCCAAGAGCGCGCGGCTGTTCAACGTGCAGCTCGACGCTCAGCCCCGGGAGGGCTTTGGCGCCGAGCCCAACGCCCAGCTCACGCGCTACGACGCCGAGGCGCTGATCCGCGCGGCGCAGGCGCCGCGCCAGGTGATGATGGCCGGCGGCAGCGCCACGCTGATCGCCGCCGACGGCCGCACGCGGCTGCAGGTGAACACCCGCCGCGCCACCGAGGCGGTGTTTGCACTGCTGGACGTGCCGTTGGCCGCCGGCCAGGGCTGGACGCACGCCGACGATGCCACGGCCGCACCGGTGGCTGTCATCAGCACCGCGCTGGCCCAGCGCTTCTTTGGCGACGCCAACCCGCTGGGCCGCACGCTGACGCTGGCCGACGTGCCCATGGACGTGGTGGATGGCGTGCCCGGCCGGCTGGGGCGCACACCGCTGCGCATCATCGGCGTCATCGCCAGCGGCTGGCGGCCCACCCCGCACTACTTCGACCTCGCGCAAGGCGCCTACGCCAAGCCGGCCGATCTCTTCCTGCCGTTTGCCACCGCGCTGGCGCTGCGCCAGTCGTTCAGCGGCCGGCTCTCGTGCTGGGGCAACACCCGGGGGCAGGACCCGCTGTCGCTGGCCGCGCCCTGCGACTGGGTGCAGTACTGGGCGGAGCTGGCCAGCCCGGCCGATGCGCCCGCCTTCCTCACCTACCTGAACGCCTACAGCGCGGGCCAGCACGAGGTGGGCCGCTTCGAGCGCCCACCCAACGCGCGGCTGACGCCGGTGCGCGCCTGGCTGACGCAGCGTGAGGTCATCCCGGCCGACGTGACGCTGCAGGTGGTGCTGGCACTGGCCTTTTTGCTGGTCTGCCTGGTCAACACCGTCTGCCTGCTGCTGGCCCGCACGCTGCGCCGCGCCGGCGAGATCGGCATCCGCCGCGCGCTGGGCGCCACGCGCGGGGCCATCTTTGCGCAGTCGCTGGTGGAGAGCGCGCTGCTGGGCCTGGCCGGGGCGGCGCTGGGCGTGGTGCTGACGCTGGCTGGCCTTGCGGCCGTGCGCGGTGGCCGCAGCGACTACGCCACGCTGGTGCAGATGGACGGGCCCGTGCTGGCGGCCACGCTGGCCATTGCGCTCGCGGCCAGCCAGGTGGCCGGCCTGTGGCCGGCCTGGCGTGCCGCGCACCTGGCGCCCGCGTTGCAGGTGAAGACGCTATGAGCCAGTTCACGCCCGTGCTGACCGCACTGCGCCGCCACCGGGGCGCGGCGCTGCTCATCGTCTGCAACGTGGCGCTGTGCGCCGCCATCGTCTGCAATGCGCTGCACCTGGCGGGCCTGCGGCTGGCCACCATGCTGGCCCCCAGCGGCTGGCCCGAAGACACCGTGCTGGTGCTGAACGTGCGCGCCGAAGATGAGCCCGCACAGACCCAGGGCGCCACCACTCAGCGCGACCTGACACTGCTGGCCGCCCTGCCCGGGGTGCGCGCCGCCGCCATCGGCAACGTGGTGCCGTGGGGAGACTCGAAGTTCCGCTCGTCGGTGACCGCCAACGACTCCCCGCCGACCCAGCCCGGCGTGATCACGCCTGTGGCGATGCAATACCGCGCCAGCGCCGGCTTCATCGAGACCATGGACCTGCGGCTGGTGGCCGGACGCGACTTCACCGCCACCGAGCGCATCCGCCAGCGCGACCTCGACTACGGCGAACCCGGCGCCTCGCCGCCGGCCGCCATCCTCAACGCCGAGCTGGCGCGCGCGCTGTTCCCTCATGGTTCGGCGGTGGGCCAGACCGTGCGCACCGACGGCGCCCACGCCATCCCGGTGGTGGGTGTGGTCGATGGGCTGCGCGACCCAGGGCCCGACCCCACCCCCATGGCCGTGCTGTTGCCCGTCACCCCGGACTACGGCAGCGGCAGCTACCTGCTGCGCATAGCCCCGGCGCAGCGCGAGGCCGTGGCCCAGGCCGCCGTGGCCGCGCTGCGCGCCGCCGAGCCACGCCGCAGCGTGGGCACGCCGCAGTTGCTGGCCGAGCGGCGCCGCGAGGCCGAGCGCGACGACCGCGTGATGGCCGCCGTGTTTGCCGGCGTGGTGGCCGCGCTGCTGGCCGTCACCGCCTGCGGCATCGTGGGCCTGGCCAGCTTCTGGGTGCAGCAGCGCACGCGCATGATCGGCATCCGCCGCGCGCTGGGCGCCACCCAGGCCGATGTGCGGCGCTACTTCCAGCTTGAGAACGCGCTGCTGACCGGTGCCGGTGCGCTGCTGGGCCTGGCCGGGGCGCAAGCCCTGTCGCTGGTGCTCAAGAGCCACTGGGAGGTGCCGGCATTGCCCTGGCCCTATCTGCCGCTGGGCGCGCTGGTGTTGATGCTGCTGGGCCAGGCCGCCGTGCTGGCGCCTGCCCGCCGCGCCGCTGGCGTGGCGCCGATGACGGCTTTGAGGAGTTGACCCGATGTTTGCCTACTACCTGAATCTGGCCCGCCGCAGCCTGCGCCGCGCCCCGGGCCTGACGGCCTGGACGCTGCTGACGCTGGCGCTGGGCATTGCCGCGTGCATGACCACGCTGACCGTCTACCACGTGCTGGCGGCCGACCCCATACCGGCCAAGAGTGCGCGGCTGTTCTACGTGCGGCTGGATGCGAGCGGGCTGGAAGGCTATGTCCCGGGCGGCAAGCCCAACCTGCAGGTGACGCGCCGCGACGGCGAGACCCTGCTGCGTGAGGCCCACGCGCCGCGCCAGGCCATGACCGCCAGCGGCGGTGCCATGGTGCAGCGCGGGCAGGACCAGCCCCGCCACACCGAGGTGCGCTTTGCCACGGCGGACTTCTTCCCCATGTTCGACGCCCCGCTGGCCGCCGGCCGCACCTGGAGCGCGGCCGAGGACGCGGCGGCCGCCCGCGTGGTGGTGCTGGACGCACCCAGCGCCGAGCGGCTGTTTGGCGGCGCGGCGCAGGCGCTGAGCCAGGTACTGCGCGTGGAGGGCCAGCCCATGCGGGTGGTCGGCGTGCTGGCGCCGTGGCGGCCGACACCGCATTTCTTCGACGTGACCAGCGGTGCCTTCCGCGAGCCGGCGGCGCTGTTCGTGCCGTTTGCCACCGCCATGCAGGCCAAGCTGGCGCGCTCGGGCAGCGCCAGTTGCTGGGGCGACGCGCCGGTCTCGGATGTCACCGCGCTGGATGCCCCCTGCGACTGGCTGCAGTACTGGGTGGAGCTCAAAAGCGCCGACGACGCGCCCGCCTACACCCAGTACCTGCAGCGCTACAGCGCCCAGCAACATGAGGCCGGCCGCTTTGCGCGGCCACCCAATGTGCGGCTGCACAGCGTGATGGACTGGCTGGCCACCAACCGCGTGGTGCCGCCGGACGTGCACCTGCAACTGGGCCTGGCGCTGGCCTTCTTGCTGGTCTGCGTGCTGTGCAGCGTGGGGTTGCAACTGGCCAAGACCCTGCGCCGCAGCAATGAGATCGGCGTGCGCCGCGCGCTGGGCGCCACACGGCGCGACGTGTTTGCGCAGTTCATGGTCGAGAGCCTGGTGATGGGCGGCGTGGGCTGCGTGCTGGGCCTGCTGCTGTCCTGGGCCGGCCTGGCGCTGGTGCGCGCCGGCCAGACCGACTACGCCCAGGTGGTGACGCTGGACGCACCCATGCTGCTGGCGGCCATGGGCGTCAGCCTGGTCGCCGCGCTGCTGGCCGGGGTGTTGCCGGCGCTGCGCGCGGCGGGCGTCTCGCCCGCATTGCAAATCAAATCGTGAGGACGGCTGTATGGACTTGATGCCCATCTTGCGCACGCTGCGCAAACACAAGACGGCGGCGACGCTGATCGTGCTGGAGACGGCCGTGGCCTGCGCCGTGGTGGCCAATGCGCTGCACCTGGTGGGTGAGCGGCTGCGGCTGCTGACGCGCGCCGACGGCCTCCCCTCGGCCGACCTGCTGGTGGTCCACGCCGTGCCCAGTGGCACCCAGGACGATGCCCAGCGGCGCCAGATCACCGAGCGCGACATGGCCGCGCTGCGCGCCCTGCCCGGCGTGGCCAGCGCCAGCTTCGTCAACCAGATGCCTTATGCCAACTACAACAACTTCAGCGGCGTCAGCCGCGACGGCGGCAAGGACGCGCGCAACTACCACGCCAACATGCACGCGGCCGACGCCTCGGTGTTCAAGACCCTGGGCCTGACCTTCACCGAAGGCGGCCCGTTTGCCGACGGCCCCACGCCCCATATGCAGGACGCGCGCGACGACTTCAGCCTGGTGCCGCGCGGCGTCGTCATCAACACCGACCTGGCGCGCGCGCTCTACCCCGGCGAGTCGGCGCTGGGCAAGCCGCTGTACATGGTCAAGCCCTTCACCATCATCGGGGTCTCGGACAACCTGCCCATGACCCACCCGCAGGCCAAGCCCGAGGGCCAGCGCTACGCGGCACTGTTCCAGGTGCGGCCTTCCGTTGGCGAGGGCTTTCACGTGCTGCGCGTGGCACCGGACACGTCTGCCGCTGCGCGGGCCGACCTGGTGCAGCGGGTGCGGCGCACGCTGATGGCGGTGGATCCGCAGCGCGAGCTGGCGCGCGTGGAGTGGCTGGACCAGATGCGCCGCGACTACGACGCCAGCGACCGCCAGATGGCCTGGCTGATGGCCGCCGTCACCGCCGTGCTGCTGATGGTCACCACCGGCGGCGTCGTGGGCCTGGCCAGTTTCTGGGTGCAGCAGCGCACCCGCATGATCGGCACCCGCCGCGCGCTGGGCGCCACGCGCGGCCAGGTGCTGCGCTACTTTCTGGCCGAAAACGCGCTGCTGACCAGCATGGGCCTGGTGCTGGGCATGGCGGGCGCCTATGGCCTGGGCCTGGCGCTGATGCGGCACTGGGAAGTGGCGCCGCTGCCCGCGTGGTACCTGCCGGCCGGCGCGGCGGTGCTGCTGGCGCTGGGCCAGTTGGCCGCCTGGATTCCGGCCCGCCAGGCGACACGGGTGTCACCGGTGGTGGCGCTGAGGGGGTGAGCCATGTTCGTGTACGAACTCAAGGTGGCCTGGCACCACACCCGCCGCAACCCGGTGCTGACGGCGCTGATGGTGCTGGCGATGGCCGTGGGCATCGGGGCCTGCATGACGACGCTGGCGGTGGTGCACCTGCTGTCGGGCGACCCGCTGCCGGGGCGCAGTGCGCAGATTTACTACCCACAGGTGGACGCCAGCCCCAACCCGCCCGGCCGCGAGCCACTGGACATGATGGACGACCGCACGGCCCTGGATTTGTGGCGCGCCGGGCAGGCCGACCAGCAGGCGCTGATGGCCGAGAGCCCGATCAAGGTGCGTGCGCCCGACGCGGCGCTGCCGCCGCTGATGCGCAGCATGCTGTCCACGACGGCCGATTTCTTTCCGATGTTCGAGGTGCCGTTTCAATACGGCCAGGGCTGGCGCGCCGAGGACGACGCGGCGCGGGCCCGGGTGGTGGTGATCTCGGCGCCACTCAACGAGCGGCTGTTCGGCGGCCGCGACAGCGTGGGCCAGATGCTGCGGCTGGGTGAGGCCCATTTGCGCATCGTCGGCGTGCTGGCGCCGTGGCGGCCCTCGCCGGTGTTCTACAGCGTGCGCGGCGGCCGCTTTGCCAGCGGCGACACGGCCAGTTTCTATGGCCAGGTCAACGACGTCTTCGTGCCCTTTGGCACCAGCCTGGACATCAACGCCGGGCACTTTCAGCAGTTCACCTGCTGGGCTCTACCGGAGCGGCCAGGCCACCTGGAGGGCGCGCCCTGTGCCTGGGTGGCGCTGTGGGTGCGGCTGGATGGCGCCGACAAGGTGGCGGCCTATGCCCGGTTTCTGCAGCGCTACGCCGCCGAGCAACAAGCAGCCGGGCGCCTGCACAACGCCGACAACACGCGGCTGCGCTCGCTGTTGCAATGGCTGGACTACAACGGCGTGGTGCCCAGCGACGCCAAGCTGCAGGCGGTGATGGCGGTGGCCTTTCTGGTGATCTGCCTGGCCAACGTGGTGGGGCTGCTGCTGACCAAGTTTCTGCGCCACGGCGGCGAGATCGGGCTGCGCCGTGCGCTGGGGGCCACCCGGGGCGCCATCTTCGTGCAATGCCTGGCCGAGTCGGCGCTGATCGGGTTGATGGGCGGCGCGGGCGGGCTGCTGTTGACGCTGGCCGGCCTCTATCTGGTGCGCCAGCAGCCGCTGCCCTATGCCGACCTGGCGCGGCTGGATGTGGGCGTGTTCCTGGCCACTTTCGCGCTGGCGCTGGCGGCCAGCCTGCTGGCGGGGGTGCTGCCGGCGCTGCGGGCCAGCCGGATCCAGCCGGTGGCGCAACTCAAGCTGCTGTGAAAGGGCGGGCCATGCAAATCGGAATCGTCTGGGCCGCGCTGCGCCAGCACCGGCTGGCCGCCGGCCTCATCGTGATGCAGATTGCGCTGGTCTGCGGCGTGATCTGCAACGCCGCCTTTTTGCTGATGCAGCGCGCCGAGTCGCTGCACCGGGACAGCGGCGTGGCGGAGGATGCGCTGGGTGTGGTCACGCTTTCGGGCTTCGAGCCGGCGCAGGCGGTGGACCTCAACGCCCGCGTGCTGGCCGCCTTGCGCGGGGTGGCAGGGGTTGAGGTGGCCGGCGTGATCAACACCGTGCCTTTTGGCGTGCCGGCCGGCCGGGCCGGCGTGGATCTGGACGCCGAGCACAAGCGCTTTGGCGGTGTGGTGGAGTTCTACATCGGTGACGCCCAAGCCCTCTCGGCCCTCGGCCCGCGCCTGGTGGCCGGCCGCCTGCCCACCGCCCAGGAGTACACCCCCGTCGCGGTGTACGTGCCGCCGCAGGCCCCCGTGCTGCTCACGCGCACGCTGGCCACCCGGTTCTGGCCCGGCCAGAACCCGCTGGGCCAGCGCCTGTGGAGCATGGACGCCACCTTCACCGTCGTGGGCGTGCTCGATCGCCTGGTGGTGACCGAGCCCGATGGCGGCGTGGTCGACGTGGCGGATGGGTCCATCTTCGTGCCCGCCCTGGCCGGCCCCCAACTGGCGGGCACCTACGTGATCCGGGGGCAGCCCGGCGCCATGGACAGCATCATGCGGGATGCGCTGGCCGCCGTGCGCCGGGCGGCACCCGAGGCCGTGCTGGACGACGAGCAAAGCCTGCGCCTGACCGAGTTGCGCGAACGCTACTTCAAGCGTTTTCGCATCATGGTGGGCTTGCTGGCCGGCGTCATCACCGCGCTGCTGGGCACGACGGCACTGGGCATCGTCGGGCTGACGGGCTTCTGGGTGACGCAGCGACGCAAGCAGATCGGCATCCGCCGCGCCCTGGGCGCCACCCGGGGCGACATCCTGCGCTACTTCCAGGTCGAGAACTTTCTCATCGTCTCGGCCGGCATTGCGCTGGGCATGCTGCTGGCCTATGGCCTGAGCCTGGTGCTGATGCGGTTCTACGAGCTGCCGCCACTGCCCCTGGCCTACCTGCCGATGGGCGCCGCCGCCCTGTGGCTGCTGGGCCAGCTGGCCGTGCTGGCTCCCGCGCTGCGGGCAACCCGGCTGCCGCCGGTGGCGGTGATGCGGATGGCGTGAGTACCATCCGGCGGCGTCGTGGGCCAGGCCAGCTTCCAGATGCCGCAGCGCACGCGCATGATCGGCACCCACCGTGCCCTGGGCGCCACGCGCGGCCAGGTGCTGCACTACTTTCTGGCCGAGAACGCGCTGCCGACCGACATGGGCCTGGTGCTGGGCATGCTGGGCGCCTACGGCCTGGCGCTGCGGCAGCACTGGGAGGTGCCGCCGCTGCCGTGGTGGTATCTGCCAGTCGGCGCCGCCGTGCTGCTGGTACTGAGCCAGTTGGCCGCGTGGATTCCGGCGCGCCGGGCCACGCGGGTGTCGCCAGTGGTGGCGCTGCAGCGCATAGCGTGTGCGGCCACGCTATGCTGGCGGCCATGCGCTTTGTTTTCCCCTTAAATCATGCTCACCGAAGTTGAACATGTGCGTCGCACTGTTGCCGCTCGCACCTCGGCAGCACACAAGGCGCAATGGGGGCAGTTCTTCACGCCCGCCAGCACTGCCGCTTTCATGGCCGGGTGGTTCACATCGGACGGCGAACCCTGTCGATTGCTGGATGCCGGCGCGGGCATCGGCTCACTGACCAGCGCCTTCCTGGCGCGCGTCGCTAGTGGCGAATTGCGTTACGCGTCGGTCGACGTCAGCACTTTCGAGCGAGACACTGATTTGTTGGTCGAACTGCAGGCCTCGCTTGGGCGATACGTTGGCGACGTGTCGTTTCGCAGCGTAGTTCACCCCGAGGACTTTATTGAGGCGACCGTTAACTCGTTGCAGTTTGCGCCGGATGCTCCTGGCTACACGCATGCCATTCTGAATCCGCCATACAAAAAAATTGCCAGCGCCTCGCGCGAGCGGCACCTGTTGCGCTTGGTTGGTATTGAGACGGTGAATCTCTACGCCGCCTTTGTCGCCTTGGCTTTGGCCCGACTGACCCAAGGAGGCCAGTTGGTGGCGATCGTGCCGCGCAGTTTCTGCAACGGGCCGTATTACCAGCCGTTTCGGACCTGGCTGTTGACTCACGGCGCGCTGACACACATGCATCTGTTCGACTCACGTTCACAGGCGTTCAAGGACGACGGCGTGTTGCAGGAGAACCTGATCTTGCGCATGGTACGAGGCGCGGCACAAGGGGACGTGACGGTGTCGACATCCACCGACGACCATTTTGATGACCTGACTCACCAAACCTTTCCCTTTGCGCAGGTCGTCCATGCGGCAGATGCGCGACGACTCTGGCACGTGCCCCTGCCACACGCCGGCGAGATGACCGAACTGCCTGCCATCGCCCAATGCACGCTTGAAGAGCTTGGCATACAGGTATCCACCGGCCCCGTGGTGGACTTTCGTCTCAGGACACATCTGCGAGCCACAGCGGGGCCTGGGACCGTGCCGTTGATTTACCCGGCTCACTTCAGTGGGGGGCAGATTGTTTGGCCGCTAGCGGAGCACAAAAAATCCAATGCGATCGTGCGCGATGTCGAGTCCGAAAAATGGCTGTATCCGCTGGGTACCTATTGCTTGGTGCGCAGGCTGTCGTCCAAGGAGGAGCGGCGGCGCATCGTCGCCGCCGTGCTCGAACCCCATGCGGTGAATCACACACCCATGCTTGGTTTTGAAAATCATCTGAACGTATTTCATTCAGATAAGCAGGGTTTACCGAGAGAACTGGCATACGGTCTATCGACCTACCTGCAGTCCCAAGCCGTCGATACGTACTTTCGCCGTTTCAGCGGTCACACGCAGGTCAATGCCAGCGATCTGCGACATTTGCGCTATCCGGACCGCGACGCGCTCAGCGCGCTGGGGACGTGGGTATTGGCGCATCCAGATGCCTCGCCGCAAACGCAAGACGCCTATCTCGCTGCCATGCCCCAATGAATCAACGCGACCGCCAACTCAAAGTTGCACTGGATACCTTAACCGCGCTTGGCCTGCCGCGCGCGCAGCAAAATGAGCGTTCGGCTCTGTGTCTGCTGGCCTTGCTCAACTTGCCGCCAGGCCGCCCTTGGGCCAGAGCAGAGGCACCTTTGTTGGGCGTCACACCCATCATGGATTGGGCAGCTCAGCACTACGGCGCAGCATACAAGCCCAATACCCGTGAGACGTTCAGGCGCCAGACATTGCACCAGTTCTGCGCCGCTGGGCTTGCGCTATACAACCCCGACGCGCCAGATCGGCCCGTCAACAGCCCTAGAGCCGCCTACCAAATCGCGCCTGAAGCACTGTCCCTGCTGCGCAGCTTGGGCACCAGCTCCTGGAGTGAAAACCTAGCGACATGGCAAGCCCAGAATGTCAGCTTGGCGGCGCGGTACGCCCAGGCACGCATGCGCCGCCAAGTCCCTCTTAGATTGGCAAACGGGCAATCCGTGCGGCTGAGTCCCGGTGCACACAGCACATTGATCCGCACCATCCTTGAGTCGTTTGCCCCTTCCTTCGTGCCCGGTGGCCGCTTGATCTACGCCGGAGACACTGGAGAAAAATGGGGCTACTTTGATGTGGACCGTCTGGCTGAACTTGGCGTCACGATCGACGCCCACGGCAAGATGCCGGACGCGATCATCCACGACCCCAAGCGGGGCTGGTTGATTTTGGTCGAAGCCGTTACAAGCCACGGCCCCGTGGATGGCAAGCGTCACGCCGAGTTGGCACGTTTGTTCGCCCATTCGACGGCCGGCTTGGTCTACGTCACGGCATTCCCCGACCGTGCGCTGATGAAGCGCTATCTTGCGGACATTGCATGGGAGACCGAAGTCTGGGTGGCAGACGCACCGTCGCACCTGATTCATTTCAACGGTGAGCGATTTCTTGGGCCGTACCCGACGTGACGTCGCCCATCCTCATCATCGACGACCACCCCAGCGTGGGCGAGGCGCTGACGCTGCTGCTGTCGCTGCACGGCATCGCTGCGCGCACCGCCACCACGCCCGGGCAAGGCCTGGCGCTGCTGGCCAGCGAGCCCTTCGCGCTGGTCATCCAGGACATGAACTTCAGCGCCGACACCACCTCGGGCGACGAGGGCGCGGCGCTGTTCGCGGCCATCCGTGCGGCCCACCCGGATCTGCCCGTCATCCTGCTGACGGCGTGGACGCAGCTGGAGCGCGCGGTCAGCCTCATCAAGGCCGGCGCGGCCGACTACCTGGCCAAACCCTGGGACGACGTCAAGCTGCTGGCCAGCGTGCGCAACCTGATGGAGCTGGCCGAGTCGCAGCAGGTGCTGCGCCAGCAGCGCCAGGCCACGCAGCGGCGCGGCGCGCGGGCGGCGGCACTGCGCGCGCGGGCCGATCTGGGCGGCCTGGTGGTGGCCTCCGAGGCCATGCTGGCGCTGGTCGAGATGGCCGTGCAGGTGGCGCACTCGCCACTGCCGGTGCTCATCACAGGCGCCAACGGTGCCGGCAAGGAAGGCATCGCACACATCCTGCACGCCAACTCCACCGTCAAGGCGGGCCCCTTCGTGGCGCTCAACTGCGGCGCGTTGCCGGCCGAGCTGATCGAGGCCGAGCTGTTCGGGGCCGAGGGTGGGGCCTACACCGGCGCCCAGCGCGCGCGCGAGGGCCGCTTCGAGGCGGCCGACGGCGGCACGCTGCTGCTGGACGAGATCGGCAACCTGCCGCTGGCCGGGCAGATGAAGCTGCTGCGCGTGCTGGAGACGGGCGAGTACCAGCGCCTGGGCAGCACGCGCACCCGCCGTGCCCAGGTGCGCGTGGTCAGCGCCACCAACGCCGATCTGCCGGCCATGGTGGCGGGCGGCACCTTCCGTGAGGACTTGTACTACCGCCTCAACGTGCTGGCCTTGCACGTGCTGCCGCTGGCCGAGCGGCCCGACGACGTGCTGCCGCTGGCCGCGCACTTTCTGGCGGCCGACGCGGCGCGACTGACCGATGCCGCCCAGGCCGCGCTGCTGGCCCACGCCTGGCCCGGCAACGTGCGCGAGCTGCGCAACGCGCTGGCCCGGGCCCGGCTGCTGGCAGCGGACGGCCCCATCGAGCCCGCCCACCTGATGCTCCCCACGCCGGCGCCGGACGCCAGCCGCAACCTGAGCGAGCCGGGCCGCGAGGCCATCGCCGCAGCCCTGGCCGCGCATGCAGGTAACGTCAGCCGCGCGGCGGCACAACTGGGCCTGTCGCGCCAGGCGCTGTATCGGCGCATGGAACATTGGGAGCAGACCAAAACATGACCGCGCCTGTCGTTCGACCCCTGACCAGCAACGCCCACGAGGACTGGACGCTGTTCGCCGTGCGCTTCGAGGACCGTCCGGGCTGCGGCGAGTTGCGCCGCACGCTGCTGGCGGCTCACCTGGCCTGGGCGGCCACACACGCCGAGGTGCTGCGGGTGGCCGGCTCGCTGCGCACCGAACCCAGCGCCACGCCCGTGGGGGGACTGTGGGTGGTGCGCGCCCCCAACCGCGCAGCGGTGGAGGCGCTGATCGCCATCGACCCCTTCACCGTGGGCGGCCTGCGGGCGCGTTGGGACATCTGGTACTGGAGCAAGGCGCTGCCGCAGCCGGTGTCGTTCTGAGCGGCATGAGCACGCCGGGCCGCTCCCAAGTGCGAATCCCGAGGCACGCAGTGCGGAGGATAGTCCGGTGAGCACGCCGGGCCGCTCCCAAGTGCGAATCCCGAAGCACGCCGTGCGAAGGGTAGTCCGGTGAGCCTGCGCACCCGCCTCACCCTCGCCTTGCTGGGCCTGCCGCTGGCCGCCTGGGCGCTGTACGAGGCGCTGACGCGCTGGCCGTTGCCGCAGCTGCTGGCGTGGTTGGGCCAGGGCCATGCACCCAGCCCTGAGATGGCCCTGGCCATCGTGGCGGCCTTGGTCGCCGGCTGCGCCGTCTGGCTGGCGCAGGCGCTGCTCGCGCCGCTGGCGCGCACCGCGCGGGCGCTGCACGGTGCGGTGCTCAGCTACCGCGACGGCGACTACAGCCACGGCATCGCGCATGAGGGCGCCCCGCGCGAGCTGGCCGAGTTGCTGCGGCTGCATGGCGAGCTGGGCGATGCGCTGCGCGTCCAGCGCCAACAACTGGCCCAGCGCGAGCTGCTGCTCGACACGCTGGTGCAGCACACGCCGGTGGCCATGCTGCTGCTGAACGACGCGGGGCAGATCGCCCATGCCAATCTGGCTGCCCGCCACCTGCTGCTGGGCGGCCGCAAGCTGGCCGGCGTGCGGCTGGCCGACGTGCAGGCTACGCTGCCGCCGGTGCTGGCGCAGGCGCTGGGACAGACCGAGGACCAGCTCATCAGCGTGCCCGGCGCCCCCGGCGAAGAGGCCGAGCGCTACCACGTCTGGCAACGGCGGCTGCCGCTGGGCGGCCAGCCGCACCGGCTGGTGCTGCTGCGGCGCATGACCCGCGAGCTGGCGCGTCAGGAGGTGGCGGCCTGGAAGCGCGCCATCCGCGTCATCAGCCACGAGCTGAACAACTCGCTGGCGCCGATTTCGTCGATGACGCACAGCGGGGCCGAGCTGGCCCGGCGCGGCGAGCTGGAGCGGGTGGCCGACGTGCTGGCGCGCATCGGCGAGCGCACGCGGCACCTGCATGGGTTCCTCGAAGGCTATGCCCGTTTTGCCAAGCTGCCGCAGCCGCGCGTGCAGCCGCTGGCCTGGGCCGACCTGGTGGCCAGCCTGGGCGCCCACGCCACGTTCCGGCTGGCCGGGCCGCTGCCCGAGGCGGCCGTGCGCTGCGACGCCGCGCAACTGGAGCAGGCGCTGCTCAACCTGCTGCGCAACGCGCATGAGGCCGGCGGCGCGGCCGAGGCGGTGCAGCTTGCCGTCGCGGCGGACGGCGCCGACTGGCGCGTGCAGGTCAGCGACGCGGGCCCGGGCATGAGCGAGGCGGTGCTGGCCCAGGCGCTGCTGCCGTTCTACTCCACCAAGCGCAGCGGTACGGGCCTGGGCCTGGCGCTGGTGCGCGAGATCGTCGAGGCCCATGGCGGGCGCGTGGCGCTGGCCAACCGGCGCGAAGGTGGGTTGGCGGTGACGCTATGGCTGCCGCGCTGAGACGGGGCTTAGCGGCCATCGTGCGGGCCGAGGTGGCCACACCGGCTTGATCGGGCGCGGCTACTGCCGGGGCGAGCCGTGGGCGACGGCACCGGACGCCTGACCAACCCGATCCGCACACCGCGCTTTCCGGCCGGCGAGATGACCCAGGCCGGACTGGGCCGGCGCGTGGGGCTCACGCGCCAGACACTAGGCGGTGGCCGCGACGGCGGTCGTCGCCGTGGCCTGGGCCGGCTCGCCGTCGAATTTGCCGTCCAGGAAATCCAGCGTGGCCTTGAGCAGCGGCCGGCACAGGTCGGACGGCTCGCGGCCGTGGCCGACTTCGGACGAGTAGGTCAGCGCCAGCACGCGGTGATCGGCGCTCATGCCGCCTTGCGGCGACGCGATCTGAAAGGTCTGCAACAGGCTCTTGAAGTGCTTGTTGACACCGGGCAGGTCTTCGACGCACTGAGCCACGACGAAGCGGCTCTTGGGGTTGTGCTTGACGCCGTATTCGATGGCCGTCAGCGGCTGGCAGCGCTCGGGGGTCTGCCGGCGCATGGCCTCCCAGTCTTCGGGCGTGCCACCGGCCACCTGGGAGGCTGCCTTGATCATGGGCGGGCGGAAGTTGTCGGTGCGCAGCGCCGCGCACACGGCGATGACGCCGCAGCCTTCGGGGCGTCGGCCACCGGCCAGCAGCGCCGCACCGCCACCGGCCGAGGAGCCGTAGTAGACGACGCGATCACGGGCGATGCCCAGCTCATCACAGAACTTGTTGACCAGGGCGTTGATCTCGGGCACCAGGTCGTTCTTGAAGGTACCGATGTAGAGGCCGGCGCGCGGGTGGTTGGAGCCCCAGTCGGCCTCGGTCTGCGGGTCGGACAGTGACAGCACCGGCCCGGGATACAGACTGCTCCAGTTGGTGCGCATGAACAGCGGCCGGGTTTCACCGGGCACCGACTTGCGGGCGCCATGGAACATCACGAACAGCCGGTCGCCCGGGCTGAAGGTGTTGATGTGGCAATTGATCGTGAAGTGACCGGTTTTGATGCGCATCACGCGCATCACGTTGCCTTGCAGCTTGAACGCATCATCCAGCGCCAGTGTCTGGGGCGAGGCATCCATCAGTTGGCGGGTATCGTCAGGAAAGTCTTCCGGCCCCAGCGAGGGGTCGGGCTTCAGCACAAACTGCATCGAATGGCTCCCGGCACACATTGTGATTAAACGTAATCTATAGCATACGCGATTCTTTCTGCACCTTTGCGTGAAGGCCTTACCCCATGTGTTGGTTCAATGTCACATGCTGCGCCGGTACTGACCCCCCACCTCGAACAGCGCCGAGGTGATCTGGCCCAGTGAACACACGCGTACGGCGTCCATCAGCACCTCGAAGACGTTGCCGTTCTCGATGACGGCCTGCTTGAGCCGCGCCAGCATGGCCGGGGACTCGGCGGCGTGGCGGGCGTGGAAGTCGGCCAGGCGCCGGAGCTGGGACTGCTTTTCCTCCTCGGTGGAGCGGGCCAGCTCGATGGATTCGGGCACCGTGTCGCCATGCGGCGAGCGGAAGGTGTTGACGCCGATGATGGGGTACTCGCCGGTGTGCTTGAGCATTTCGTAGTGCATGCTCTCTTCCTGGATCTGGCTGCGCTGGTAGCCGGTTTCCATGGCGCCCAGCACGCCGCCGCGCTCGGCGATCTTCTCGAACTCGGCCAGCACGGCTTCTTCCACCAGTTCGGTCAGCTCGTCGATGATGAAGGCGCCCTGGTTGGGGTTCTCGTTCTTGGCCAGGCCCCACTCGCGGTTGATGATGAGCTGGATGGCCATGGCGCGGCGCACGCTGTCTTCGGTGGGCGTGGTGATGGCCTCGTCGAAGGCGTTGGTGTGCAGGCTGTTGCAGTTGTCGTAGATGGCGATCAGTGCCTGCAGCGTGGTGCGGATGTCGTTGAACTGGATCTCTTGCGCGTGCAGGCTGCGGCCCGAGGTCTGGATGTGGTACTTGAGCTTCTGGCTGCGTTCGTTGGCGCCGTACTTGTCCTTCATGGCCACGGCCCAGATGCGCCGCGCGACGCGGCCCAGCACGGTGTATTCCGGGTCCATGCCGTTGGAGAAGAAGAAGCTGAGGTTGGGCGCGAAGTCGTCGATGTGCATGCCGCGCGCCAGGTACGCCTCCACGTAGGTGAAGCCGTTGGACAGCGTGAAGGCCAACTGCGAAATGGGGTTCGCGCCGGCCTCGGCGATGTGGTAGCCGCTGATGGACACCGAGTAGAAGTTGCGCACATCGTGGTGCACGAAGTACTGGGCGATGTCGCCCATGACCTTGAGGCTGAACTCGGTGGAGAAGATGCAGGTGTTCTGGCCCTGGTCTTCCTTGAGGATGTCGGCCTGCACGGTGCCGCGCACATTGGCCAGCACCCATTCGCGGATCTTGGCGGCCTCGGTGTCGGTGGGCTCACGGCCGTTGTCGGCCCGGAACTTGGCCAGGTTCTGGTCGATGGCGGTGTTCATGAACATGGCCAGGATGGACGGCGCGGGGCCGTTGATGGTCATGCTGACGCTGGTGGTGGGGCTGGTCAGGTCGAAGCCGTCGTAGAGCACCTTGAGGTCGTCCAGCGTGGCGATGGAGACGCCCGAGTTGCCCACCTTGCCGTAGATGTCGGGGCGCGGGTCGGGGTCGTTGCCGTAGAGGGTGACCGAGTCGAAGGCGGTGGACAGGCGCTTGGCCGCCATGCCCTCGCTGACCAGCTTGAAGCGGCGGTTGGTGCGGAAGGCGTCGCCCTCGCCGGCAAACATGCGGGTGGGATCCTCGCCTTCGCGCTTGAAGGCAAAGACGCCGGCGGTGTAGGGGAAGCTGCCGGGCACGTTCTCCAGCATCAGCCACTTGACCAGCTCGCCATGGCATTCGTAGCCGGGCAGCACCACTTTGCGGATCTTGGTGCCCGAGAGGCTTTGGGTGACCAGGCGGGTGCGCAGCTCCTTGTCGCGGATCTTGACCACGTAGTCGTCGCCGGCATAGGCCTGTTGCATGGCCGGCCACTGGTCGAGCAGGTGGCGGGCGTCGGCATGCAACTGGGCGTCACGCTCGGTGATGAGCACATCCAGCCCCTCGGCCGTCTGCTTGCGCTCGGCCAGCAGGCGCTTGGTTGAGGCCAGTTGCTGGCGCTCGCGCGCCACGCGGGCCTGCTCGCGCACACGGCGCTTGTAGCCGCGCACGGCGTCGGCAATCTCGGCCAGGTAGCGCACGCGCGGCGGCGGCACGATGGGCACCTGGTGCGTGCTGTGGCGGGTGTGCGCCAGCGGCAGCATGCCGTCCTTGAAGGGCACGCCAGCCTCGGTCAGGCGCACCTTGAGCGCCTGGTAGAGCGCGGTCACGCCGTCGTCGTTGAAGCGGCTGGCCATGGTGCCGAAGACCGGCATGTCCTGCGGCCGCTGGCCAAAGGCCTCGCGGTTGCGCTGCACCTGCTTGGCCACGTCGCGCAGCGCATCGGCGGCGCCTTTGCGGTCGAACTTGTTGATGGCGACGAACTCGGCGAAGTCCAGCATGTCGATTTTTTCAAGCTGGCTGGCGGCGCCGAACTCGGGCGTCATCACGTACATGGGCACGTCCACGTGCGGCACGATGGCGGCATCGCCCTGGCCTATGCCCGAGGTCTCGACGATGACCAGATCAAAGCCAGCGACCTTGCAGGCGGCGATGACGCCGGGCAGCGCGGCCGAGATTTCGCTGCCCGCCTCGCGGGTGGCGAGGCTGCGCATGTAGACGCGCTGCCCGTCCTGCCAGGGGCCGATGGCGTTCATGCGGATGCGGTCGCCCAGCAGCGCGCCGCCGCTCTTGCGCCGCGAGGGGTCGATGGAGATAACGGCCACCCGCAGGGCATCGCCCTGGTCCAGCCGCAGCCGGCGGATCAGCTCGTCGGTGAGGCTGGACTTGCCGGCGCCACCGGTGCCGGTGATGCCCAGCACGGGGGTCTTGCTGCTCTTGGCGGCCTCGGTGAGGGCCTTGACGATGGCCTTGTCGGCCTTGCCGTTCTCCAGCACGGTGATGAGCTGGGCCAGCGCGCGCCAGGCCGCCTCGGTGTGGCCCTGGATGGCCGCCACCTTCTTGGGCGCGGCGCCGCTGAGGTCCTGGTCGGCACGCATCAGCATCTCGCCGATCATGCCTTGCAGGCCCATGCGTTGGCCGTCTTCGGGGCTGTAGATGCGCACGCCGTGGGCGGCCAGATCGCGGATTTCGGCCGGCACGATGACGCCGCCGCCGCCGCCAAAAATCTGGATGCGTTCACCGCCGCGCGCCTTGAGCAGCTCGGCCATGTACTTGAAGTACTCGACGTGACCGCCCTGGTAGGAGCTGATGGCGATGCCCTGGGCGTCTTCCTGCAGCGCCGCCGTCACCACCTCGTCCACCGAGCGGTTGTGCCCCAGGTGGATGACTTCGGCGCCCATGCCCTGCAGGATGCGGCGCATGATGTTGATGGCGGCGTCGTGGCCATCGAACAGGCTGGCTGCGGTGACGAAGCGCACCTTGTGGGTGGGGCGGTAGGCGGCCAGCGCCTTGAAGTCAGCCGACAGATCGGTCATCACAGTCTCCTATTTCGTCCTCTGGGGGGAGGGTTCATTCTAGGAGGCCGGGCTGCGGCGGCTGGTAGGCTTGCGCCCCATGACGTTTCTGGCCATCGACACCGGCAATACGCGGCTGAAATGGGCGCTGTACGCCGCCGCCGAGGTGGGCGCCGAGCCCCTGGCCTCGGGCGCCGTGTTTCTGGAGACCATCGACTCGCTGGCCGAGGACCAATGGCACGACCTGCCCGCACCCACCCGGATGCTGGGCTGCGTGGTGGCCGGCGAGGCGGTGCGGCGGCGCATCGAAGAGCAGTTGGAGCTGTGGGACGTGGCGCCGCGCTGGGTGGTGCCTTCGGCCCACGAGGCCGGCGTGACCAACCGCTATGAACACCCCATGCGCCTGGGTGCCGACCGCTGGGTGGCGCTGATCGGCGCCCACGCCCACATCGAGGCCTCCACGCCCGGCAATGCCGCCTTGGTGGTGATGATCGGCACCGCCGTCACCGTCGATGCCCTGGCTGGCGATGGCACCTTCCTGGGCGGCATCATCCTGCCCGGCCACGGCATCATGCTGCGCGCGCTGGAGGGCGGCACCGCCGGCCTGCGCGTGCCCACGGGCGACGTGGTGCCCTTCCCGGCCAACACCTCGGACGCGCTGACCAGCGGCGGCACTTTTGCCATCTCCGGCGCCATCGACCGCATGCGCCGCCATCTGGCGGCCTCCAGTGGTCAGGCCCCGCGCGTGCTGATCACCGGCGGCGCAGGCTGGAAGGTGTCACCCCATCTGGACATGCAGCACGAGCTGGTGGAGTCGCTGATCTTCGACGGCTTGCTGCGCATCGAGCAGCAACGGCGCGCCATCCAGAACGGCGAGGCCGACGACCGTTTGCGTCAGAGGATGTAGCGCGAGAGGTCTTCGTTTTGCACCAGATCGCCCAGCCGCGCAGCGACATCGGCGGCGGTCAGGGCAACGGTCTGGCCCTGGCGCTCGGGGGCGTCGAAGCTGACCTCGTCGAGCAGCCGCTCCATCACCGTGGCCAGCCGGCGGGCGCCGATGTTCTCGGTGCGGGCGTTGACGTCGTAAGCCATCTCGGCAATGCGCCGCAACGCGTCCGGCGCCACCTCCAGCGTCACCCCCTCGGTGTCCAGCAGCGCCTGGTACTGACGAATCAGGTTGGCGTGGGTGCTGCCCAGAATGGCCTCGAAGTCTTCGACGCTGAGGCTTTGCAACTCGACCCGGATGGGAAAGCGCCCCTGCAGCTCGGGGATCAGGTCGCTGGGCTTGGCCAGGTGGAAGGCGCCCGAGGCGATGAACAGCATGTGGTCGGTCTTGACCAGGCCGTGCTTGGTCTGCACCGTGGTGCCCTCGACCAGCGGCAGCAGGTCGCGCTGCACGCCCTGGCGCGACACGTCGCTGCCCGAGGTCTGGCTGCGCACCGCCACCTTGTCGATCTCGTCGATGAAGACGATGCCGTTCTGCTCGGCATTGGCCAGCGCCTGGGTCTTGATCTCTTCGTCGTTGACCAGCTTGGCCGCCTCTTCCTCGGCCAGCAGCCGCAGCGCCTCATCGACGCGCAGCGTGCGCCGGCTGGTGCGCCCGCCGCGCAGGCCGGCAAACATGCCGCGCAGCTGGTCGGCCATTTCCTCCATGCCGGGCGGCGCCATGATGTCCACCTGCTTGGGCGTCTCGGTCAGATCGATTTCTATCTCCTTGTCGGCCAACTGCCCCTCGCGCAGCCGCTTGCGAAAGGTCTGGCGCGCGCTGCTCTCGCCGCCGCCCACCAGCACGTCCAGCACGCGGTCTTCGGCGGCATCCTCGGCGCGCTGGCGCGCCAGGGCCAACGCGCGGGCCCGCTCCTGCTTGACCGCCACGTCGATCAGGTCGCGCACGATGCTGTCCACGTCCTTGCCCACATAGCCCACCTCGGTGAACTTGGTGGCCTCGACCTTGATGAAGGGCGCGTCGGCCAGCTGCGCCAGGCGCCGGGCGATCTCGGTCTTGCCCACACCCGTGGGGCCGATCATCAAGATGTTCTTGGGCGTGATCTCGCTGCGCAGCGCGCCCTGCACGCGCTGGCGCCGCCAGCGGTTGCGCATGGCGATGGCCACCGCCCGCTTGGCGGCCTGCTGGCCGACGATGTGGCGGTCCAGCTCGGCGACGATTTCACGCGGGGTCATACCCAGGCCGGCTTCATTCATAGCACTTCGATGGTGTGGTGGTCGTTGGTGTAGATGCACAGCTCGCTGGCAATGACCAGCGACTGCTTGACGATGTCGGCAGCCGGCAGTTCGGTGTGGGTCAGCAGCGCCCGCGCCGCCGCCTGCGCAAAGGCGCCGCCCGAGCCAATGGCCACGATGCCCAGCTCGGGCTCCAGCACGTCGCCGTTGCCGGTGATGATGAGCGAGGCCTCATGGTCGGCCACGGCCAGCATGGCCTCCAGGTTGCGCAGCACCTTGTCGGTGCGCCAGTCGCGCGTCAGCTCGATGGCCGCGCGCACCAGGTGGCCGCCGTGTTTTTCGAGCTTGGCTTCGAAGCGCTCGAACAGCGTGAACGCATCGGCGGTGGCGCCGGCAAAGCCGGCCAGCACCTTGTCGTGATGCAGCCGCCGCACCTTGCGCGCACTGCCTTTGACGACGATGTGGCCCAGCGTCACCTGGCCGTCTCCGCCCAGGGCCACCTGGCCGTTGCGGCGCACGCTGACGATGGTCGTGCCATGAAATGTGGTTTGCATAAGCGTCCCATATGAGCCCGGCCGGGCCAAAACACAAGAGGCCCGCAGGGCTGCCGCCCGCGCCGCTAGGTCCGGCGCATGAACAGGGGGGCGTGATCCTGCAGGCCCATCACGCTGAGCATCAGTGCGGTCAGCCGGTGCAGGTCGGTAAAGCGCAGGTCGCGTCCCTTGGTGCGGCTGGCGGCCACCCAGTTGAGCACGTCACCCGCCGCCGTGAAATCGATGCGCGTCAGCAGCGCCGCACACAGCACGATGCGCGCACGCGGCGTGGCCTCGATGACGCTGGTCCAGCCCGCCAGCGTGCCGCTGACGTCGCCCACCCAGTCGCCCACCATCGGCAGCACGACCTCGTCGGGCAGGGGGGCCTCGCTGAAGTTGCTGGTGGGCGGCTCCGTGAGGACGGCCGTGGTGGCGTCGCTTTGCTCGGAATCGGCGTGGACGCGGCAGCGCAACGGCTCCCAGCTGGGCGGCGACACCTCGTAGGTGACGCAATAGTCGATGGCCACGACCTCGAAGGCCTGCGGCCGGTGCGCCAGCCGCAGCACCGCCAGGCGCGCCAGCCACAGCACCGGCGGCACGTTGCGCTGGCCCGTGGGGGTGGCGATCTGCAAGGCAGCCAGCAGCGGCGCCACGCCGCGCCAATGCAGCGTGGCTTCGCTGGTGCTCCAGGCGTGCGCCAGCTGCACCAGCTTCTGCGCCCCGGCCGGTGTCAGGTGACGCAGCGCGCCCCAGTCCATGACCCAGGGCGAGGGGTGCTGGGCGCAGTGGCTGCTCAAGGTCTCCACATCGGCTGCGTCCAGCCGCGCCGGCGCCACCCAGACGGGCGAGCCCGGCACCACGGTGACGGTGCCGCGCGCCGCCAGATCGGCTGCCGCCAGCGCCGGCAGCGAAAACCACTGCGGCGGCGAGCGGTCGAAGCTGCGGCTGAACGTCATGGCCAGGGCCTCGAACGGCGTGCGCTGGCCCGTGGCACGGTACAGGTCGGCCAGCACCAGCCAGGTGTCGGGGTCGTCCACGCAGGCACCCTGGATCAGGGTTTGCAATTCGCGCTCGGCGGCGGCCGGATCGCCCCCGGCAAACGCCATCACGGCCACGTCCAGCACCGGGTCGTGGCGCATGTCGGCGGCATCGGGAGCGGGTATCTCGGTGGGCTGCTGGCCGGGCCCGGCGGTGACCACCGTCGAGGGCATGACCCGCGTCGCCTGCGCCTCGACATAGGCATGCACGGTGCTGGGGCCTTCCAGCCGGACCGGCCGGGTGAGCCGCGGGGCACGCTGCGCGCCGCCACCGGGCACGCCTACCATGGCCAGCTCGATCTCGTCGATCTTGGCGCGCATGCGGCTGCCGTCGGCCACCGGGGCCGGATCCAGCTCACCGGGCACGCTGATGGGTGCATCCAGGGCCGCCGCCTGATCGGGCGTCAGACCCTCATGGCGCACGCGGCGCAACATGTCCAGCTCGCGCTTGCGCACCAGGTCGTTGCGGCGCTTGCGCTCGATCATCTCGCGCAGCAGCGCGCGGTCTTCTGCCTGTGTGCCGACCTGCGACGGGCGCCACGGCGGCTGTCCTGGCGCAGCCGCCCGCTGCGCCATGCGGCGCAGCATGTTGGGGCGGCTGGCGTCACTCATGGTCCGGGCGGTCTCAGTCGCCAAACATCTTCTGCTTCATCTCGCGGCGCTGCTGCGCCTCCAGCGTCAGCGTGGCCGTGGGCCGGGCCAGCAGACGACGCAGGCCGATGGGCTCGCCCGTTTCGTCGCAAAAGCCGTACTCGCCCACGTCGATCAGGGCAATGGCCTGGGTGATCTTCTTGAGCAGCTTGCGCTCGCGGTCGCGCGTGCGCAGCTCCAGTGCGTGCTCTTCCTCGATGGTGGCGCGGTCGGCCGGGTCGGGCACGATGGAGGTGTCCTCGCGCAGGTGTTCGGTGGTTTCACCGGCGTTGGACAGCAGCGAGGCCTTCTGCTGCTCCAGCAGCTGGCGGAAGTACTCCAGCTGCTTGTCGTTCATGTACTCGGCCTCGGGCATGGCCAGCAGCTCTTCCTCGGTCAGCTCGCGGCCGGATTTGGTCTTCCAGGCGTTGGCCAACTTGGGGTTGGGCTTGGCCGCCGGTTTGGTCGGCGCGAGCGGCACGTCCGCACGCGGCTTGGCGGGCGAAAACCGGTCGTTGAAACTATGGGCGGCTGGGGACTTCTTAGCCGAAGGCGTGGTGGACATGACAGTGCCTCCTCTGCTGATTCAATACGGGCAACACACGTTGGGGGGGCGCTGCGTCGGGCGCGGCATTTTAGTCACACCTCGCAAGCCTTCAATCCTTCGAGCAGGATGTCTTTGGGCAGATCGATGCCAATGAACACCATTTTGCTGACTTTGGCCTCGCCGGGCGCCCATTTGGGGCCCATGTCGCTGCCCATCAACTGGTGCACGCCCTGGAAGATCACCTTGCGCTCGCTGCCCTTCAGATGCAGCACGCCTTTGTAGCGCAGCATCTTGGGGCCGTAGACCTGGACGATAGCGCCCAGAAAGTCCTCCAGCCGCGTCGGCGACAGCGGCTTCGTGCTGCGAAAGACGAAGGATTTCACATCGTCGTCGTGATGATGGTGGTGCGGGTGGTCGCAGTGCTCGCCATGCGCGTGGTCATGGTCATGGTGGTGATGGTCGTGATCGTGGTGACCATGGTGGTGGTCGTCTGCGGCGAGGAACTCGGGGTCGATGTCCAGCTTGGCGTTCAGGTTGAAGCCCTTCAGATCCAGCACCGTGGCCAGCGGCACCTCGCCGAAGTGCACCGGGGTGATGGGCGCGCGCGGGTTCATGTGCTTGAGGCGGTGGGTCAGCGCCTGTACGGCGGCCGCGTCCACCAGATCGGTCTTGGTCAGGAAGATCTGATCGGCAAAGCCCACCTGGCGGCGCGCCTCCTGGCGGCTGTCCAGCTGCTGATCGGCGTGTTTGGCATCGACCAGGGTGAGGATGGCGTCGAGCTGGTAGGCCTCGGCCACTTCGTCATCCATGAAGAAGGTCTGCGCCACGGGGCCGGGGTCGGCCAGGCCCGTGGTCTCGATGATGACCCGCTCGAAGTCCAGCTCGCCCTTGCGCCGACGGGCGGCCAGATCGGTCAGCGTGGCGCGCAAATCCTCACGGATGGTGCAGCAGACGCAGCCGTTGCTCATCTGCACGATGTTCTCGGTGGTATCGGCCACCAGGATCTCGTTATCGATGTTCTCTTCGCCGAACTCGTTTTCGATGACGGCGATCTTCTGGCCGTGCGCCTCGGACAGCACCCGGCGCAGCAGCGTCGTCTTGCCGGCGCCCAGAAAACCCGTGAGGATGGTGGCGGCAATGGGGGTGGCGGTCGGGGTGGTCATGCGGGCGCTCCTGCGGATCCAGTCAACCCGCAATTGTGCATGGGGTATTCTTGTTCTTCCCCGACTGCCGGCGCCAGCCCCCTTGTCCGATCAACCGCCTTCGCGTCCGCCCCGTGCGGGCCGCCCCAGCGCCGAGCCGCTGGTGGACAAGCGCTCGCTGTTCGAGCGCATCGTCGAATTCCTCTCCCCCGGCCCCGATTCCACCGCCGAGCTGATGGCCACGCTGGCCGAGGCCGAGCAACGCGAGCTGATCGATCCGCAGTCGCGCGCCATGCTCGAAGGTGTGTTGCGCATGGCCGACCGGGTGGCGGGCGACGTGATGGTGGCTGCGCCGCGCATGGATGTGCTGGACATCACCTGGCCCTACGAGCGGCTGCTGTTCACGGTGATCGACTCCGGCCACTCGCGCTTTCCGGTGGTCGAAGGCAGCCGCGACAACATCATCGGCACGCTGATGGCCAAGGACTTGCTCAAGCTCCAGCGGGCGCCCGAGCTGTCGCTGCGCACGCTGCTGCGTCCGGCCCTGTTCATTCCCGAGTCCAAGCGGCTCAATGAGTTGCTGGCCGAATTTCGCAGCAACCGCAACCACCTGGCCATCGTCATCGACGAGTTCGGCACCACCGCCGGCCTCATCACCATCGAGGACGTGCTCGAAGAAATCGTCGGCGAGATCGAAGACGAGTTCGACGAGGACGAGGCCCCGGCCAGCTTCTACACGCTGGCCGACGGCAGCCAGCGAGTGGCCGGCGACGCCGAGATCGACAGCGTCAACGAGGCCCTGGATACCACGCTGGCGAGCGAGCAGTTCGACACCATCGGCGGCCTGATCGCCCATGAGCTGGGGCGCGTGCCCCAGCGTGGCGAGTCCGTCACGCTGGCCGGCTACACCTTCACCGTCATGCTGACGCGTGGCGGTGCGGTGCGCTGGTTCAAGGTGCGCCCCGCCAAACCGGCCGCATGAGGCCGCAGGCAGCGCTGCCGCTGGCCCTGGCGGCCGGCGCCCTGCACACGGCCGCTTTTGCGCCCACCGGCTGGTGGTGGCTGTCGCCGCTGGCGCTGGCCTTGCTGGCGGCGCTGGTGCAGCGGGCCACGCCGGCCCAGGCCGCCGCACGGGGCGCGGCGTTCGGCATGGGCTGGTTTGTCACCGGCCTGTGGTGGCTCTATGTCAGCCTGCATGACTTCGGCGGCCTGCCGTCGCTGCCGTCGGCCTTGGCAGTGGGGCTGCTGTGCGCCTTCCAGTCCGCCTACGTGGCCGCTGCCATGGCGCTGGCCGCCTGGCTGCGGCGCGGCTCGCCGCTGCCCGATGCACTGACGTTTGCCGCGGCCTGGCTGGTGATGGAGCTGGCGCGCGCCCAGTGGTTCACCGGCTTTGCCTGGATGGCCAGCGGCTACCCCCACACCGACGGCCCGCTGGCGCGGCTGGCGCCCTGGATTGGCGTGCACGGCATCGGCTTCGTGGTGGCCTTGCTGGCGGCCGCGCTGGCGCAGGCGGTCATCGCCCGCCGCCGCGCGCTGCCCGCGCTGGCCGCGGGCCTGGCGCTGCCGCTGATCGGCCTCGCGCTGCCGCAGCACTTCACCAACCCGGTCGGCCCGTTGCGCATCAGCCTGATCCAGCCTGCCATCGCCCAGGATCTGAAGTTCGACGCCGACTACCTGCTGCAAGGCCTGGCCCGCCTAGAGGCCCAGCTGCATGCGGCAAAAGGCGACCTGGTGGTCACGCCCGAATCGGTGTTGCCGCTGCCGCGCGAGGCGCTCGACGCCGAGCGCTGGCAAGCGCTGACGGCGCCGTTCGGCCAGGGCCGGGCCGCGCTGATCGGGCTCTTCGACAAAGGCGAGCAAGGCCTCTACGTCAACACGCTGATGGGCGTCGGCGGCCAAAGCGCCGGCTACGCCTATGGCAAGCGCCACCTGCTGCCGTTTGGCGAGTTCGTACCCTGGGGATTCCGCTGGTTCGTCGATCTGCTGGCCATTCCGCTGGGCGACCAGGGGCATGGCCGCGAGACCCGGCCGTTCGTGGTGGGCGATCAGCGCGTGCGGCCGCTGATCTGCTACGAAGACCTGTTCGGCGAGGACTTCGCCGACGCCTTCGTCGGCCCCGAGGCGGCCACGCTGATGGTCAACGCCACCAACCTGGCCTGGTTCGGCCCGCACCTGGTGCAAGACCAGCACCTGCAGTTCTCGCGCATGCGGGCACTGGAGTTCCAGCGTGCCGTGGCCCGCGCCACCAACACCGGCGCCACCGCCCTGGTGGATCACGAGGGCCGCGTCACCGTGCGGCTGGCGCCGCTGGTCGTCGGCACGCTGGAGGTGACGGCACAAGGCCGCAAGGGCAGCACGCCTTACGCGCGCTGGCTTGCGGCCTGGGGGTTGGCGCCGCTGTGGCTGCTGGCCGGCGCCTGGTTGCTCAGTTGTCGACGACCGTGGCCGTATCGCCCAGCCAGCCGCTGGTGACACCCGAGTTGATGCCGCCCAGCACGCGGATGGTGTTGGAGCCTGCCACCAGCTTGATGGGCATGGTGATGGCCGCCCGCACCCAGCCGTCATGGCCCACCGTGCCGTTGGGTGAGCAGAAGGCGTCCAACCCGCCGATGGTGGGCGAGATGATCGCCCCATTGACCTCCACGTCGATGTCAACCCAGCCACCGGTGCCGGTGGTGCCGTTGTCGGCCGAGCACTCGGCCGAAAACGCCAGCACATAAGTGCCGGCCTTGGCCGCGTTGAAGGTGATGCTGGTGGCCCCTGTGGACGTCAGTGGCACCGGCGTCTTGGGGCTGGCCGTGCTGAACGTGAAGTTGGCGCCATAGGCCCCGCTGGTCAGCACCTTGGCCTGGGCCCCCACGGCCAGCAGGCTGGCCGCCAGCAGCAGCGCTGCTTGTTTGCGATTGAACATGATGAATCTCCTCCTCCATATGGCCGTCCACCATGGGCGGCCTGGGCGCAAGTGTCAGAGTTGCCCGCCACGTTGTCTGTCCCCCCGAGGTGGGACGGGCGCTCAAGAAAACGCCGGGCCGCCCCAAGTTTTCTTGCTCCCCCACGGGGGGACGGGCCGGGCGCAGCCCGGACCTGGGGGCGCTCAATAGAATCCCCATCGCCATGCTGACCTTTCAACAACTCATTCTTCGTCTCCAGGCCTACTGGGACGCCCAGGGTTGCGCGCTGCTGCAGCCCTATGACATGGAGGTCGGCGCGGGCACCAGCCACACCGCCACCTTCCTGCGCGCCATCGGCCCCGAGCCCTGGCGGGCGGCCTATGTGCAGCCCAGCCGCCGCCCCAAAGATGGCCGCTACGGCAACAACCCCAACCGCCTGCAGCACTACTACCAATACCAGGTGGTGCTCAAGCCCGCACCATCCAACATCCTGGAGCTGTACCTGGGCTCGCTGGAGGCGCTGGGGTTCGACCTGAAGAAGAACGACGTGCGCTTCGTCGAAGACGATTGGGAGAACCCCACGCTGGGCGCCTGGGGGCTGGGCTGGGAGGTCTGGATGAACGGCATGGAGGTGACCCAGTTCACCTACTTCCAGCAGGTGGGCG
Source organism: Pseudomonadota bacterium (assembly GCA_020161145.1). GTDB lineage: Bacteria > Pseudomonadota > Gammaproteobacteria > Burkholderiales > Burkholderiaceae_C > Ideonella. The sequence continues at coordinate 18,047 of JAIUPQ010000010.1, read as the reverse complement.
GCATCGACTGCAAGCCCGCCACCGGCGAGATCACCTACGGCCTGGAGCGGCTGGCCATGTACCTGCAGGGCGTGGACAACGTCTTCGACCTGGTCTGGACCGAGGGCCTCACTTACCGCGACGTCTACCATCAGAACGAGGTTGAGCAGAGCACCTACAACTTCGAGCACTCGGACATGGACTTTCTGTTCACCGCCTTTGCCGCCCACGAAAAACAGGCCCATGCGCTGATGGCGCAGCAGCTCGCGCTGCCGGCTTACGAACAGGTGCTCAAGGCCGTGCACAGCTTCAACCTGCTGGACGCGCGCGGCGCCATCTCGGTCACCGAGCGCGCGGCCTACATCGGCCGCACCCGCAACCTGGCCCGCAGCGTGGCCCGCAGCTACCTGGACAGCCGCGCGCGGCTGGGCTTCCCCATGGCGCCACGCGCCTGGGCCGACGAGGCCTTGGCCGACATCGCCAAGGCCGCTGCGCAACCGGAACGCCAAGCGGCCTGACCCCCGATGACCACCACCGCCAACCTCCTCATCGAACTCCTCACCGAGGAGTTGCCCCCCAAGGCCTTGCGCGTCCTGGGCCAGCGTTTTGCCGACCTCATCACCGCCAGCCTGCGCGCGCAAGGGCTGGTGGCCGAGGGTGCCGCGGCCACCCCCATCGCCACGCCGCGCCGGCTGGGCGTGCACCTGACCGACGTGGCCGCGCGCGGCGCCGACACCACGCAGCGCCACAAGCTGATGCCCGTGGCCGTGGGCCTGGGGCCGGACGGCGCGCCCACGCCGGCGCTGCAAAAAAAGCTCGCCGCGCTGGGCCTGCCCGCCGACGCCCCACTGACCCGCGCCCAGGACGGCAAGGCCGAGGCCTTGTTCACCACCGCCACGGTGCCCGGCACCTTGCTGGCTGCCGGCGTGCAGCAGGCACTGGGCGAAGCGCTGGCCGGCCTGCCCATTCCCAAGGTCATGACCTACCAGCTGGCCGACGGCTGGCGCAGCGTCAGGTTCGTGCGCCCCGCCCACCGGCTCACCGCGCTGCACGGCGACGCGGTGGTGCCCTGCACCGCGCTGGGCCTGGCCGCCGACCGCGTCACCCAGGGCCACCGGTTCGAGGCCACCGCAGCGCCCATCACGCTGCGCAGCGCCGACAGCTACCTGGACCAGATGCAGGGCGAGGGCGCCACCATCCCGGTGTTTGCCACGCGCCGCGCCGAAATCGCCCGCCAGCTGGATGCCGCTGCCGACCGCGAAGGCCTGACGCTGATGGCCGACGAGGCCTTGCTCGATGAGGTCACCGCCCTGGTCGAGCGCCCCCACGTGCTGGCCGCCGGCTTCGAGGCCGACTTCCTGAGCGTGCCGCAGGAGTGCCTGATCCTGACCATGAAGGCCAACCAGAAGTACTTCCCGCTGCTGGGCGCCCAGGGCAGGCTGGCCAACCGGTTCCTGCTGGTCAGCAACGTGCAACCCGCCGATGCCAGCGCCATCGTGCAGGGCAACGAGCGCGTGGTGCGCCCCCGCCTGGCCGACGCCAGGTTCTTCTTCGACCAGGACCGCAAACAGACCCTGGCGGCCCGCGCGGAGGGCCTGGCCAAAGTGGTCTACCACGGCAAGCTGGGCAGCCAGGCCGAGCGCAGCGTGCGCGTGGCCGCCATCGCCCACGCCATCGTCGGCCAGCTGCGCATGGCCACCCTGCCCTACACGGCCGAGGCCAAGGACGAGTTCGACGTGCTGGACGCCAAGGTGCGCGAGGCGGCGCAGCTGGCCAAGGCCGATCTGCTGACCGACATGGTGGGCGAGTTCCCCGAGCTGCAAGGCGTGATGGGCGGCTATTACGCCCGCCATGAAGGCCTGCGCGACGGCGTCGCCATCGCCATCGAAGACCACTACAAACCACGCTTTGCCGGCGACGCCCTGCCGCGCAACCACACCGGCACCGTGCTGGCCCTGGCCGACAAGATCGAAACCCTGGTCGGCCTGTTTGGCATCGGCCAGCAGCCCAGCGGCGACAAAGACCCGTATGCGCTGCGCCGCCATGCGCTGGGCGTGATCCGCATGCTGGTCGAGAAGAACCTGCCGCTGGATCTGCCGGCGCTGGTGGCCGAGTCGGCGCGCGCCTTCGGCGACGCATTGCCCGACCCCGCCACCAGCAACGCGCGGCTGCTGGCCTTCATCTTCGAGCGCGTGGCCGGCTACCTGCGCGAGCAGGGCTACAGCGCGCAAGAGGTCGATGCCGTGCTGGCCGTGCGCCCGCCCTGGGGCCAGATGCCCCGCCGCCTGGCCGCCGTGCGCGCTTTTGCCGCCCTGCCCGAGGCCGCGCCGCTGGCCGCTGCCAACAAGCGCGTGGCCAACATCCTGAAAAAAGCCGATGCCACGCCCGGCGTGGTGGACGCCGCGCGACTGGTGGAGCCGGCCGAACAGGCGCTGGCGGCCGCGCTGGCCGCCGTGGGGCCCGTGGCCGACGCCCGCTTCGACGCCCACGACGACACCGGCGCCCTGCAGGCGCTGGCCGCGCTCAAGGAGCCGGTGGACCGCTTCTTCGAGCACGTCATGGTCAACGCCGAAGACCCTGCGCTGCGCGCCAACCGGCTGGCGCTGCTGGCCCAGTTGCACGCCGCCATGAACCGCGTCGCCGACCTGGCGCGGCTGGCCACCTGAGCCCGGCATGAACGGCACCAAGCTCATCATCCTGGGGCGCGACGGCATCCTCAACCGCTTTCGCGAGGATCACGTCAAAGAGCCCGCCGAATGGGAGCCCATCCCCGGCGCGCTGGAGGCGGTGGCCGAGCTGAACCAGGCCGGCTGGCACGTGGTGCTGGCCACCAACCAGGCCGGCATCGGCCGGGGGCTGGTGGACATGGCCGCCTTCAACGCCGTGCACGTGCACATGATGAAGTGCCTGGCCGAGCACGGTGGCCGGCTCGACGCCGTGTTCTTCTGCCCCCATGCGCCGGAAGACGCCTGCGACTGCCGCAAACCCCTGCCGGGCATGATGCACGACATCGCCCGGCGCTACGGCGTGCCGCTGGCCCAGGTGCCCATGGTGGCCGACACCTTGCGCGACCTGCAGACCGCCCAGGCCGCCGGCTGCACGCCCCACCTGGTGCTCAGCGGGCGCGCGCGCGCGCTGGAGCCCCACGAGGTCAGCGCCTGGGTGGCCGCCGTGCCGGGCACAGTCGTGCATCATGACCTGGCCGCTTTTGCACGCCACCTGTTGCTCAAGCCCACCGCCAAGGAGCTCTGAATGGCATTCGCCCTGGCCGCCCTGCGCTCGCTGCTGTACTGGCTGGTGCTGGCCGTCACCGTCATCCCCTGGGCCACCGTGGTGGTGCTGCTGTCGCCGCTGGTCTCGGCGCGGCGCCTCTATCGCATCTGCGTGGGCTGGCTGGCCCTGGCCACCCACGCCTCGCGCCTCCTCTGCGGCGTGCGCTGGCGCGTGCAAGGCATGGATCACCTGCCCACCGCCAGCGACCCGCGCGCCGTGGTGCTGGCGCCCAAACACCAATCGACCTGGGAGACGTTCGCGCTGCCGGTGCTGATGCCGCATCCGCTGTCGTACGTGTTCAAGCGCGAGCTGCTGTGGATCCCCTTCTTCGGCTGGGCCATCGGCAGCCTGGACATGGTGCACATCGACCGCAGCCGCCGGTCCGAGGCCTGGGCCAAGGTGGCCGAGCAGGGCCGCCGCTACATGGCCAAAGGCAACTGGGTCATCATGTTCCCCGAGGGCACCCGCACGCCGCGCGGCAGCCAGGGCGCCTACCGGGCGGGCGGCGCGCGGCTGGCCATTGCCACCGGCGTGCCCATCGTGCCCATCGCCGTCACCTCGGCGCGCTGCTGGCCGCGCAAAAGCCTGCTGCTGCGCCCCGGCATCATCGACGTCGCCGTCGGCCCGCCCATCGCCTCCGAGGGCCGCGAGGCCGACGAGCTGATGCGCGAAGTCGAGACCTGGGTCGAGGCCGCCATGCGCCGGCTCGACCCCGAGGCCTACCCCCCCCAGGCGCCGCCATGACGCAGCAGCTGTCGCTGTTCGACACGGCCCCCGCCTACCGCCATCCCGAGGCCGACCGCGAGGTGCAACTGGGCGAGGCGCAAGTGGCCTACCGGCTGCGGCGGGCGCGGCGCAAATCCATCGGTTTCACCGTCTCGCCCGAGGGGTTGGCCGTCAGCGCACCGCGCTGGGTGCCGCATGGCGACATCGACCGCGCGCTGCAAACCAAGGCCGGCTGGATTCTGCGCAAACTGGCCGAGCAGCGCGCCCGTGGCGAGCGCCTGGCCGCCGCCCGCATCACCTGGGCCGACGGCGCCACCCTGCCCTTTCTGGGCCAGCCGCTGACGCTGCGACTGGGCGCCCCCGCCACCGGCGCCGCCGATGGCGTGCTGCATCTGGCGTTGCCCCACACCGTCACCGCCACGCAGATTCGTGATGCCGTGCAAAGCTGGCTGCAGCGCGAAGCACGCACTCACTTTTTGGCCCGCTGCAGCCATTTCGCGCCGCAGCTTGCGGTGCAACTGACGCGGCTGACCCTCTCCAGCGCCCGCACGCGCTGGGGCAGCGCCAGCGCCGACGGCTCGGTGCGGCTGAACTGGCGGCTCGCCCATCTGGCGCCCGAGCTGATCGATTACGTGGTGGTGCATGAATTGGCCCATCTGCGCGAGCTCAACCACAGCCCCGCGTTCTGGGCGTTGGTGGCATCGGTATTGCCCGACCACCTGGCGCGCCAGCGCGCGCTGCAGCACACCGCCGCGCCCGACTGGGCCGCCTGAGCACGCCTGGCGCTTTTGGGCGGCCTACACCACCCCGGCGCGGCCCCACTCCCCCCTTAAGGGGGATGCGTCGCCGCCCCAGCTCGGCACACTGGAGGCCTGCGCTGTCATCAAGGCCTGGAGGAAAGCAGTCCTCAAAAAGGGGCACCTAGCCGAGCCACATCGGCGCCCCGTTGTGTAAGGGCAAACCCCCGGTTCGCACACCAGGCCAACCGGGGGTCTTTGCTTGGATCACCGCCCGTTTGGGCTCATCCCGGCCAGACCCGCCCCTCGTCGGTCAGCACCGCATCCATGGGCACGTCATGCGGCTCGGCCTCCAGCCAGGGCACGTAGCCATGGGCATAGGCCAGGCCCACCGTCACCGGGCGCGGCGCCAAGGCCGCCAGCGTGCGGTCGTAAAAGCCGCCGCCATAGCCCAGCCGCAGCCCGCCCGGGCCAAAGCCCACGCAAGGCACGATCAGCAAGGTGGGATGAAAGGACGGCGTCTCCTTGGGTTTGGGAATGCCGTAGCCGTCCTCCTCCATCGGGCAGCCCGGAAACCAGGTGTGGAAGGTCAGCTGGCGCGTGACCTTGTTCATCACCGGCAGCCCGATGCGCCGGCCCTCGCCGCCCTCCGTCCAGCGGAACAGCGCAGGCAGCGCGTCGAACTCGCCCTTGATGGGCCAATAGGCCCCAATGAGCTGCTCGCGCCGGCCCACCAGCCACACCCGCAGCATCTCTTGCAAGCGCTCGGCGCGGGCCTCGCGATCGGGCAGGCTCATGCGCTCGGCCTGCAACTGCTTGCGCAACTCACGCTTGTCGCGCAGAGGCTCCAGGTTCAACGGCATCGGGCTGTCCATATAAAGTGGCTGGATGTTGCGTATTGTGTGCCTATCCCTGCTGCTGGTGGCCCAGGCCACCCAGGCCGCCCCCGTTGACCTGAACGCCGCGCGCAGCGCCTATGCGCGCGGCGATGCCGCCCGCCTGGCCGACCTGCGTGCCCAGGCTCAGGCCGAACAGCATCCGCTGCAAGCGTGGTTCGACTACTGGGCCTTCTCGGCCCGGCTGGAGGACGCCACGGCCGACGAGGTGGACGCCTACCTGGCCCGCTGGCGCGGCACTTTCTTCGAAGACCGGCTGCGCAACGACTGGCTGCTGGTGCTGGGCCGGCGTGGCGACTGGGCCGGCGTGGCGCGCGAGTACCCCCGCTTCGTGATGAACGACGACCGCGAGGTCAGCTGCTGGGCCGCGCTGGCCGAGGCCGAGCTGAACCAGGGCCAGCGCCTGCGCGCGGCCGCCCTGGCCGCCTGGCAGGCCCAGCGCGAAAGCGACACCGGCTGCCAGCAGTGGGCCCGCAACGGGTTGGCGGCGGGCCGCCTGGCCCCGGCCGAGGTCTGGCGCAAGTTGCGCGATGCCACCGAAGCCGGCCAGCGTGCCAGCGCCCGCACCACTGCCGAGCTGCTGGGCGAGTCCACGGGCCAGGCGGTGGCTGCGCTGTGGGCCGGCCCCGAGCGCTGGCTGGAGCGCGCCAGCCCCAACACCCCGGCCCCGCTGCTGGCCCTGGCCCTGGCACGCCGCGCCGCCGACGAGCCCGAAGATGCAGCCGCCTGGCTGCGCCGCCACTGGGACACGGCGCTGGACACCTCCAACCCCGAGGCACGGGGCTGGCGCGCCTGGGCCTGGGCCCAGGTGGCGCGCCAGGGCGCGCAGCGGCTGGCGCCGCAAAGCCTGGCCTGGACGCAGCAAGCCTGGCAGGCCCAGGACGCCAAGGGCGTGGCCGCCCTGGCCTGGAGCCCCGACACCCTGGCCTGGCTGGCGCGCACCGCGCTGCGCCTGGGCGGCGACGCCCGCTGGCCGCTGCTGCTGCGCACCGTGCAAGCCATGGACGAGGCCAGCCAGGCCGACCCCGCATGGCGCTACTGGCGCGCCCGCGCGCTGGCCACGCAGGGCGGCAAGGCCGCGCAGGACGAGTCGCGCGCACTGCTGGTGGCGCTGGCGCGCGAGCCGCACTTCTACGGCCAGCTGGCCGCCGAAGACCTGGGCGGCGTGCAGCCGCTGCCGCCCACCCCGGCCCCCCTCACTGCGGCCGAGCGGCGCGCCGCGCAAAGCCACCCCGGCCTGACACGGGCACTCAACGCCATCGAGCTGGGCTACCGCGGTGAGGGCAACCGCGAGTGGAACTTCTCGCTGATCGGCATGGACGAGCGCGCACTGCTGGCCGCCGCCGACCTGGCCTGCAGCCGGGCCGTCTGGGACCGCTGCATCAACACCAGCGAGCGCACCCGCACCGAAATCGACCTGGCGCAGCGCTTTCCGATGCCGCACAAAGACGCCGTGCTGCGCCACGCCCTGAACGCCGAGGTGGAGCCCGCGCTGGTTTACGGCCTCATCCGCCAGGAGTCGCGCTTCGTCACCGCCGCCCGCTCGGGGGCCGGTGCTTCGGGGCTGATGCAGGTGATGCCGTCCACCGCCAGGTGGGTGGCGCGGCGGCTGGGCGTGGCGCACAAGCCGGGCGAGCTCAACGAGCACGACACCAACCTGCGCCTGGGCACCCACTACCTGCACACCATGCTGGACGACTTCGATGGCAGCCAGGCGCTGGCCACCGCCGCCTACAACGCCGGCCCCGGGCGCCCGCGCCGCTGGCGTGATGGGCCGGTGCTGGAGACCGCCATCTGGATCGAGAACATCCCCTTTGGCGAGACGCGCGACTACGTCAAGAAAGTGTTGTCCAACGCCAGCTATTACGGCGGCGTGCTGACCGGCAAGCCGCAGCCGCTCAAGCCCCGCCTGGGCCGCGACGTGGGGCCGGCCACACCATGAAGACCTATGTCGTTGGCGGCGCCGTGCGCGACGCCCTGCTGGGCCGGCCCGTGCAGGACCGCGACTGGGTGGTGGTGGGCGCCACGCCGCAGGCCATGGTGGACGCCGGCTTCACGCCGGTGGGCAGGGACTTCCCGGTCTTTCTGCACCCCCGAACCCACGAGGAATACGCGCTGGCCCGCACCGAGCGCAAGGTCGCGCCGGGCTACCACGGCTTTGCCTTTCACGCCGCGCCGGGCGTCACGCTGGAGCAGGATCTGGCGCGGCGCGACCTGACCATCAACGCCATCGCGCAGGACGAGCACGGCCAGCTGATCGACCCCCATGGCGGCCAGCAGGATCTGGCCGCGCGCGTGCTGCGCCACGTCGGCCCCGCCTTCGTCGAAGACCCGGTGCGCATCCTGCGGCTGGCGCGCTTTGCGGCGCGGCTGCCCGGCTTCAGCGTCGCGCCCGCCACACTGGCCCTGATGCGCCAGATGGTGGCCGCCGGCGAGGTCGATGCCCTGGTGCCCGAGCGCGTCTGGCAAGAGCTGGCGCGTGGGCTGATGGAGGCCCGCCCCGCACGCATGATCGAGGTGCTGCGCGACGTGGGCGCGCTGGCGCGGCTGCTGCCCGAGCTGGACGCCCTCTTCGGCGTGCCCCAGCCGCCCGCCCACCACCCCGAGGTGGACACCGGCGTGCACATGCTGCTGGTGCTGGACGCCTGCGCCCACGCGGATGAGCCGCTGCCGGTGCGCTACGCCTGCCTGTGCCACGACCTGGGCAAGGCGCTGACGCCCGCCGACATGCTGCCGCGCCACATCGGCCATGAAACGCGCGGCCTGCCGCTGGTGGCCCAGGTCAGCCAGCGCCTGCGCGTGCCCACCGACTGCCGCGAGCTGGCGCTGTTGATGGCGCGCGAGCACACCCACGTCCACCGGGCCGCCACCTTCTCGCCCGCCGCCCGGCTGCGCCTGCTGGAGCGCTGCGACGCGCCGCGTCGGCCGGCGCGCTTCTTGCAGCTGCTGGCCGCCTGCGCCGCCGACGCCCGGGGCCGCACGGGCCTGGCCACCCGCGACTACCCGCCGCAGCAGCTGCTGGCGCACGACCTGGCCGCCATCCAGGCCGTCGACCAGTCGGCGGTCAGCGCCGCCGCCATCGCCCAAGGCCGGCAAGGCCCGGCCATTGCCCAGGCCATTGCGGCGGCGCGGCTGGCGGCATTAACCCCTCCTGCAACCCCATGACCCCCACCCGCTTCGCCACCACCCCCGAGCCGCCCTATTACGCGGTGATCTTCGCCAACCAGCGCACCGACGGCGACCACGGCTATGCCGCCATGGCCGACCGCATGGTGGCGCTGGCGGCCGAGCAGCCCGGTTTTCTGGGCGTCGAGAGCACCCGCGACGAGCTGGGCTTTGGCATCACCGTGTCGTACTGGGCCTCCGAGGCCGCCATCGCGCAGTGGAAGGCCCAGGCCGAGCACCTACAGGCACAGGCGCTCGGGCACCGCCAGTGGTATGCCCATTTCGAGCTGCGCGTGGCGCGCGTGGAGCGGGCCTATGGCCGCCAAGGGAAGCCCGCTTGAGCGCTGCTGACACCGAAGCCCGGCGCGGCGCGCTGCTGGCCGGCGGGGCCTACCTGCTGTGGGGCGCCTTTCCCATCTTCTTCAAGCAGCTGCCCAATGTGCCGGCGCTGGAGGTGGTGGCCCACCGCACGGTGTGGTCACTGGTCTTCATTGCGGTGCTGCTGCTGGCGCTGAACCGCTGGCGCGCGGTGGCCGCCGTGCTGCGCGAGCCGCGCCTGCTGGCGCGCTGTGCGCTGTCGGCGGGGCTGCTGGCGTTCAACTGGCTGGTCTACGTCTGGGCGGTGCAGAACGACCACGTGCTGGACGCCAGCCTGGGCTATTTCATCAACCCGCTGGTCAACGTGGCGCTGGGCTATCTGGTGCTGCACGAGCGGCCCCGGCCGCTGCAGTGGGTGGCGGTGGCGGTGGCGGCCACGGGCGTGGCCTGGCTGACGTTCAGCGCCGGGCATTGGCCCTGGGTGGCGCTGGCGCTGGCGCTGAGCTTTGGCTTTTACGGCCTGGCCCGCAAGACGGTGCGACTGGGCGCGCTCGATGGCCTGGCGGTGGAGACGCTGTGCCTGGCGCCGGCTGCCGTAGCCGCACTGGCATGGTGGAGCCTGCAGGGCCGCGGCGCCTTCATGCAGGGCGATACCGTGCAACTGGCCTGGCTGGTGGCCTCGGGGCCGCTGACGGTGGTGGCGCTGCTGCTGTTTGCCAGCGGTGCACGGCGCATCACGCTGACCACGCTGGGGTTGATGCAATACATCGCGCCCAGCATCGTCTTTGCGCTGGGCGTGGGGCTGTACCACGAGCCCATCGACACGGCGCGGCTGGCCGGCTTTGGGCTGATCTGGGCGGCGCTGCTGCTGTACACGCTGGATGGGTTGCGCCGCCGGTAGGGCGGTGCGGCAGGAGACGGCTAGATGTCGATCGAGAGAATCACAACGCCGCGGGGTCCGTCGCTCGCGGCGCGGCTCACCCGGGCACAGATCCGGTGGCTGTACCGGCCCTTCATGGGGGCGCCTTTCCCATTGGCCCTGCAGCGCCTGCTCGCGGGGAGCCTGCGCTGGATGGTGGCCAGGCCGCCACATGTCGTGACGCAGCAGATCCGCATCGGCGATGCGATGGGCGACCGGCATGTGCCCCGAGACCTCGGCGACGCCGAGGCCTGCATCGTCTATTTCCACGGCGGGGGCTATACCGTCTGCTCGCCCGAGAGCCATCGCAGCCTCACCATGTGCATCGCGCGTGCCAGTCGGCGCACGGTCTACGTGCCGCGCTATCGGCTGGCGCCGGAGCACCCGTACCCGGCACAGCTGGAGGACGCCACGCGCGCGGTGCAAGACCTGGAGCGCCAGGGCGTCGATGTGCGGCGCATGGTCTTCGCGGGCGACTCCGCCGGCGGCCATCTGGCGCTGACGCTCGCGCTCGCGCGGCGCGATGCGGGTGCGTCGCTGCCCGAGTCCATCGTGCTGATTTCGCCCAGCGTCGACTGGTCGCTCACCCAGCTGCCGGCCGACGCGTCCGATGCGTTGTTGCATGTGGCCTGGATGCGCGAGGTGCGCGACGGCTACGTCACGCCAGATCGCTATGCCCAGCCGCTGGTGTCGCCCATCCATGCGTCGCTCAAAGGACTCCCGCCGGTGCTGATCCAGTCGTCCAGCGTCGAACAACTCGCGACCGACGCGGCCCGGCTGCATGCCGCGCTCGAATCAGCCGGCGGCGTCGTCGCGTGGCAGGAATGGGCCGGTCTGTGGCACGACTTTCAGCTTCACGCCATCGCCCTGCCAGAGGGCCGCGAGGCCGTGGCGCGCATTGCCGCCTTCATCGATCGGCCGGCCTAGGGAGCGAGTCGGTACACGCGGCGCGCCACCGCCAGCTTGCGCGCCTGCCAGCGTTCGTCATCCACCTGCGAGGGCAGGTTGCGCGCCCCCGGCGGCAAGGGCTCGCCCTGCACGTCCAGCGCCGTCAGGCGCGAGCCGGCAATCACCACCGACTCGTGCTTGTGCCGGTAGTAGAGGTTCTGCGCCACGTACTGGCCGCCCACGCCGGCGCGGGCGGCCATCAGGTGGGGGTGGTAGCGCATGGTCAGCATGTGGTCGCCGCGCTGCACGGGCACGCCTTCGAACAGCAGCTCCTGCACCCCCACCACCCGCAGCGCCGGCCACAGGGTTTGCAGGTCGGCCACGATGTCGCGCTCCAGATAGGGGCAGCACAGCCAGTAGCAGACCTCGTCGAAGCCCGGGGCCTCGCGCGTCAGCCACGCGCGCACGGCGGGCTGCTCGAAGATGTTGCCGGCGCGGTAGGCCGACAGGTGCAGCCGCCGGGCGGGCGGCCCCGGCTGCACCCGCAGCGGGCGCAGATAGGCGTCGTCCAGACCCAGCACCAGCGTCCGATCGCCCACGCCCAGCTCGCGCAGGCGCTGGGCGCTGTGGCGGTCGCGCACCTCGAACACGTCGAAGGCATCAAGGGTCTGGGCCAGCAGCCGGGTGTCGGCGCCGGCCTCGAAGTCCAGCGGCGTCAGCCCCAGCCCGGTGCCGGCCAGGCGCACGCCGAACTGGCGCTGGGTGGCCGCCATCAGCCCCAACAGCATGGCGTTGTGCGGCGAAAACCGGGTGTTGATGTAGCCACCCCCGTAGAGGTGGACCAGATCGCTGTCCTGCAAGGCCTCCAGCGCGCTGGCCAGCGGCTGGTGGTGGCGCCAATGGCCGCCGTCGTAAAAACTCAGGCCGTACTGCAGATGGGCCAGCAGCGGCGCGTCCTTGTCCGGCATGCGGTGCGGCTTGATCACGGCCTGGAACTGCACCCCGCCGAAGCGCTCCTGGAACTGCTCGGCGCTGCGCTTGGCGCTGTTGTTGTCCATGGTCACCTGCAGCGATTCCAGCCGCGGGCCGGCCACGTCGCGCAGAAACTCCAGCCAGGCCAGCGCAATCAACTCGTCGCCGTAGTTGGGCGCGCCGCTGCCGCCGATGAGAGTGACGTTCAAGCGGACAACTCCTTCAAATGAGCTGGCTCAGGGCCAGGCCCAGCATCACCAGCACCACCGAGCTGGTCAGCGGCACGAACACCTCGCGCCCGAACAGGCGAAAGCGCAGATCGCCCGGCAGCCGCCCCAGCCCGATCTTGCGCAGCCAGTCGCCCGCCCGGTTGAACAGCAGGAACACCAGCAGCAGCACGAGCATCCAGCGCATGTCAGCACCGCCCGGCCGTTCCGAAGGTGTTGACAGCCCCCCTGGGGGGGAGCGAGCGCAGTGAGCGTGGGGGTTTTTTCATCTCACAGTCGGTGCATGCGGTCGCCGCTGGCGAACCCCAGCGGTGCATAAGCGCCGTCGGTGGCCAGCATCAACACCTTGAACAGCTCGCCCATCTCGTGCTCGGCCATCAGCGCATGGGCGCCGGCCCGGCCACGCGCGTCGGCCTGGGCCAGGCGGTCCACGAGGCCGCAATTGATCAAAAAGCGCGCCTGGCTGGTGTAGCCCACCACCGGCAGGCCGGCGTCCTGGGCGGCCAGCGCCACGCCCGTGAAATTGACGTGGGCGGTGATGTCTTTGGCGCCCACGTCCACCAGCGGGTCGGCATCGGCCCGGTGGCCCTGGTGGCACATCAGCGTGCCGCCCGTGCGCTGGGGGTGGTAGTACTCGGCCTCGGGAAAGCCGTAGTCGATCAGCAGGGCCGCCCCGCGCCCGGCGCGCAGGTGCGCGGCCAGCGTGCGCACAAAGGCCTCGGCCTGGGGGTGGATTTCCACCGTGGTGCCCGGCGCGAAACCCTCGGCCACCGGTGGGCGCAAGGCCGTGGGCCGGTCGGCGAAGGCGAAACCGTCGCCGGCCACCACCACGCCGCGCTCCAGCCACTGCGCCCCGTCCCAGTGGAGCAGCGTCACCGGCATGGCGTCCAGCACCTCGTTGGCCACCACCACGCCCTCGAGGGCTGGCGGCAGTGCATCCAGCCACCGCACCCGGGCGCCAAAGCGGGCCAGGCGCTGCTGCTGGCGCGCCCGCAGCGCGCCCGAGACATCCAGGATGGCGTAGTGCACCTCAGCCGGCAGCGCGTCCAGCAACTGCTCGGCCAGCGCGCCGCTGCCGGCGCCAAACTCGTAGACGCAGGCCGTCTGCGTCGCGGCCAGCGCCTCCGCGATCTGCACGGCCAGGGTCTGGCCAAACAGCGGCGAGAGCTCGGGCGCGGTGATGAAGTCGCTGCCGTCACCCGCCAGCCGCCCGAACACGCGGCCGGCCTGGGTGTAATAGCCGCCCTCGGGCGCGTACAGCGCCAGCTGCATGAATGCGGCGAACGGCAGCCAGCCGCCAGCGGCCGCCGTGGCCGCCCGGATGGTGCTGGCTACACTGGCGGGCTGATGATGGATCATGCCGTGCATTCTAGGAACCCGCGCCCGGTGGTGCTGGTGACCGGCGGTGTGCGGCGATTGGGCGCCGCCATTGCCACCGAGTTGGCCGCCGCCGGCTGGGCGGTGGCACTGCACACGCGAGCGGTCACGCCCGAGGCCGAGGCGGCCGCTCAGACGCTGGCCCGCCAGCACGCCACCCGCGTGGCCTTGCTGGCGGCCGACCTGGCCGATGACCGGGCCGTGGACGGCCTGCTGGCGCGCGTCGTCCAGGCCCTGGGCCGGGTGGATGCGGTGGTCAACAACGCCTCGCGCTTCACCTACGACACCGCGCTGGACGCCAACGCCCAGACCATGCACGCGCATTGGCGCGTCAACGTGGCCGCACCGGTGCGGCTGGCGCAGACACTGGCCGCGCACCTGGCCGAGCGCAACGCCCAGGGCTGCGTGGTCAACCTGCTGGACCAGAAGCTGTGGAATCCCAACCCCGACTACTTTTCTTACACCTTGTCCAAGGCCGCGCTGCGCGAGGCCACGGTGCTGCAGGCCCAGGCCCTGGCGCCGCGCGTGCGGCTGGTGGGGGTGGCACCGGGGGTCACGCTGCCCTCGGGCGGCATGAGCCAGGCCGAGTTCGACCACGCCCACCGCATGACGCCGCTGGGCGCGTCCTCCACGCCGGCCGATGTGGCCCGCACCGTGCGCTTTGCGCTGGAATCGCCGGCCATCACCGGCACCACGCTGCTGGTGGATGGTGGCCAGCACCTGCAGGCCCAGGGCCGCGACGTGTGGTTTCTGGCCCGCCCGGCATGAAGGCCCTCACGCCCACCCTGCGCCGGCTCTTCCTGCGCGACCACGAGGTCCTGGCCCGCATCGGCGTGCACGACTTCGAGCGCGCCGCGCCGCAGCGGCTGCGCGTCAACGTGGACTTGTGGGTGAGCGCCATGCCGGCCCCTGGCGACGACCTGGCCGAGGTGGTGGACTACGACTTCGTGCGCGCGGCCATCGCCACGCGCCTGGCCCAGGGCCACATCAATCTGCAAGAGACGCTGGCCGACGACGTGGCCGACGCCATCCTGGCCCACCCGCAGGTGCGCGCCGTGCGCGTGCAGACCGACAAACCCGACGTCTACCCGGATTGCGCGGCCGTGGGCGTCGAGACCTACCGCGAGAAACCATGAACGCCCCGCTGACCCCCGCCGAGAAAAAGGCCGTGTACGAGACCAACAAGCTGCGCAAGCGGCTGCGCCGCCAGGTGGGCCAGGCCATAGGCGACTACAACATGATCGAGGCCGGTGACAAGGTCATGGTCTGCCTCTCGGGCGGCAAGGACAGCTACGGCATGCTGGACGTGCTGCTGCACCTGCGCGACCGCGCGCCCATCGACTTTGAGCTGGTCGCCGTCAACCTCGACCAGAAGCAACCAGGCTTTCCAGCCCACGTGCTGCCCGACTACCTGGCTTCGCGCGGCGTGCCCTTCCACATCGAGACGCAAGACACCTACAGCATCGTCAAGAGCAAGATCCCCGAGGGCAAGACCATGTGCTCGCTGTGCTCGCGGCTGCGCCGGGGCATCCTCTACCGCGTGGCGCGCGAGCTGGGCGCCACCAAGATCGCGCTGGGCCACCACCGCGACGACATGGTGGTGTCGCTCCTGATGAGCATGTTCTTCAACAGCAAGATGAAGACCATGCCGCCCAAGCTGGTCAGCGACGACGGCCAGCACATCGTCATCCGCCCCATGGCCTATGTGGACGAGCAAGACCTGGAACGCTGGGCCGCGCACCGCCAGTTCCCCATCATCCCGTGCTCGCTGTGCGGCAACCAGGAGAACCTCCAGCGCGTGCAGATCAAGGCCATGGTGCGCGAGTGGGAGCGGCAGTATCCTGGGCGCACCGACAACATCTTCACCGCCATGGGCAACCTGTCGCTGTCGCACCTGCTGGACAAGCGCCATTACCCCTTCGAGACGCTGCGCGCCACCGGCGTGCCCGATGCCGACGGCGACATCGCCTTCGACGAAGAGCCCTGCGCCGAGCCCGCGCCACCCGTCAACGCGCCCTTGGTGCAGACCGTTCGCTGGATATGACCCTGGAGCCACGCTCATGACACATCTGCGCCTGTTTGCGGCCACGGCCGCACTGACCCTGGCGGCCGGCTGCGCCAGCCTCAACACCGTCAGCGCCGACGTCTCCACCTTTGGCACCTGGCCCGCCGGCCAGGCCCCGGGCAGCTACACCATCGAGCGCCTGCCCTCGCAGCAAAACGCCGATGCCGATCAACTGGCGCTGGAAGACGCCGCCAGCCGCGCGCTGGAGCAGGCCGGCTTCACCCCCGCCCCCGTGGGCAGCCCGTCCGACTACACCGTGCAGATCGGCGCGCGCATCTCGGCCCAGCAGCGCGCCCCCTGGGACGACCCCATGTGGTGGGGCGCCTGGGGCCCGCGCTGGAGTTCGCTGAGCTGGTACCAGCCCGGTTGGGGCTGGGGTTACGGCCCCGGCTATGGCCCCGGCTGGGGCGTGCGCGGCACCTGGGCCATGGACGCCACCGACTACCGCCGCGAGGTGGGCGTGCTGATTCGCGAGCGCGCCAGCGGCCAGGCCGTCTACGAGGCCCGGGCCCAGTCCAGCGGCGTCACGCGCGGCAGCACCGCCTTGCTGGGTGCGCTCTACGGGGCCGCGCTCAAAGACTTCCCGCAGGTGCAGTCCAAGCCGCACACGGTCACCGTCCAACTGCCTTGATCCGATAATCCGGCGCTTCACTTTCGGAGCGCCGATCGATGGCATTGCAGGTTCTCATCATGGCCGCGGGCAAGGGCACGCGGATGCGTTCGGCCAAACCCAAGGTGTTGCACCGGCTGGCCGGCCGGCCACTGCTCGACCACGTGCTGGACGCCACCGGCGCGCTGGCGCCCGAGCGCGTCGTCGTCGTCACGGGCCATGAGGCCGCGCAAGTCGAAACCCATGTGGGGCCGCGCGCCGTCTGCGTGCGCCAGCAACCCCAACTGGGCACCGGCCACGCCGTGCGCGAGGCCAGCCCGGCGCTGGCCGACACCGCCGACGTCACCCTGGTGCTCAATGGCGACACCCCGCTGATCCAGGCCGCCACCGCGCGCGCGCTGGTGGCCGCCTCGGGCGGCAGCAGGCTGGCGCTGCTGACGGTGGAGCTGGCCGACCCCACCGGCTACGGCCGCATCCTGCGCGATGCCGCGGGCGGCATCACCGGCATCGTCGAGCAAAAAGACGCCAGCCCCGCGCAGCGCCAGATCCGCGAGGTCTACACCGGCATGATGGCCGCCCCCACCGCCCTGCTCAAACGCTGGGTGGCCGCGCTCACCAACGACAACGCCCAGGGCGAGTACTACCTGACCGACGTGGTGGCGCTGGCTGTGGCCGACGGTGTGCCCGTGGTCGCCGCGCCGGCCGCCAGCGAAACCGAGGTGCTGGGCGTCAACAGCCCCGCCCAGCTGGCCGAGCTGGAGCGGCGCCTGCAAGCCCGCCAGGCCGCTGCACTGATGGAGGCCGGCGTGCGCCTGGCCGACCCGGCGCGCTTCGACCTGCGTGGCACCCTGGTCTGCGGCACCGACGTGGACATCGACGTGGGCTGCGTCTTCGAGGGCCGGGTCGAGCTGGCCGACGGCGTGGCCATCGGCCCCTATTGCGTGCTGCGCAACGTGCGCATCGGCGCCGGCACCCAGGTGGCCGCCTACACCCACATGGACGGCGCGCAGGTGGGTGCCGACGCCCGCATCGGCCCCTATGCCCGGCTGCGACCCGGGGCCGAGCTGGCCGACGAGGTGCACATCGGCAACTTCGTCGAGGTCAAGAACAGCCGGCTGGCGCGCGGCGCCAAGGCCAACCACCTGGCCTACCTGGGCGATGCCACCGTGGGCGAGCGCAGCAACTTCGGCGCCGGCAGCATCACCGCCAACTACGACGGCGTGAACAAGCACCGCACCGAGATCGGTGCCGACGTGCTGGTGGGCTCCAACTGCGTGCTGGTGGCCCCCATCAAACTGGGCGATGGCGCCACCGTGGGCGGCGGCTCCACGCTGACGCGCCCCGCGCCCGCCGGCCAGCTCACGCTGACGCGCGCGCCCCAGACCAGTTTTGCCCACTGGAAGCGGCCGCAGAAGAAAACCTGAGGCCCGCTTAGGCGCCCCCCCGGCGGGCGCTTTATGCCGTTTTTTGGGCGATTGCCCCCTCGCATCTACCGGTGAAATTCATTCCCATTGGATAGCCCCATTGGGAGTGGCGTGATGCGTGCATTGGTTTTCCTCTGGCTGACCTGCCTGGGCCTGGGCCTGGGTCTGGGCGCCCAGGCAGCGGAAGTACCCGACCCTGGCAGCCTGCTGCAGCAGCAGCGCCAGCTGCAGCCGCCGCCGGTGGTGCAGCCGGCCGTGCCTGCGCTGGCCAGCCCCGCGGTGGCAACCAGGCCTGACGACGGCCGGCGCGTGGCCGTGCGCGGCTTTGTCATCGAAGACGCTGGCGCCCTGGCCCTGCCCGAGGCCCAGCTGCAGGCGCTGCTGGCCCCGGCCGTCGGCCAGGCGCTGACGCTGACCGAGCTGCGCGCCGCCATCGAGCGCATCAGCGCCGCCTACCGCGACGCCGGCTAC
>JAIUPQ010000013.1 GCA_020161145.1 Pseudomonadota bacterium | reverse complement strand
ACAACGTGATTGCCACCCTGCGCGGCGAGGCCCAGGCCGAGACCGACGGCCGCGCCGGCCTCCAATCGCTGGAGCTGCTGGTGGCGCTGTACCGCTCGGCGCGCGACGGCCAGCGCGTGGCGCTGCCGCTGGAGCGCGGATGAAGCCCCCACGCTCACGTTGTTCGCTGCCCCCCGAGGGGGCGTGCGCGCCCTTCGGGCGGCCGGGCGGGCGCGCAGAAGCCCCCACGCTCACCCTGTTCGCTGCCCCCCGAGGGGGTGTGCGCGCCCTTCGGGTGGCCGGGTGGGCGCGCATGAAGCCCCCACGCTCACGTTGTTCGCTGCCCCCCGAGGGGGTGTGCGCGCCCTTCTGGCGCCCGGGCGGGCGCGCATGACCACCATCCACCCCACGGCCATCGTCGATGCAGGGGCCCAGCTGGGCGAGGACTGCCGCGTCTGGCACTGGGTGCACATCAGCGCCGGGGCACGGGCCGGCAAGGGCTGCTCGTTCGGCCAGAACGTCTACGTGGGCCACGACGTGGTCATCGGCGACCACGTCAAGATCCAGAACAACGTCAGCGTCTACGACGCGGTGACGCTGGAGGACGACGTGTTCTGCGGCCCCAGCATGGTGTTCACCAACGTGCACAACCCGCGTGCGGCCGTGGTGCGCAAGAGCGAATACCGGCGCACGCTGGTCAGGCAGGGCGCCACGCTGGGGGCCAACTGCACCATCGTCTGCGGCGTGAGCATCGGCCGCTACGCCTTCGTCGGCGCGGGGGCGGTGGTCACCCACGACGTGCCCGACTTCGCGCTGATGGCGGGCGTGCCCGCGCGCCAGATCGGCTGGATGAGCCGGTACGGCGAGCGGCTGGTGTTCACCGGGGATCAGGCTGTCTGTCCGCACACCGGCGACGTGTACGCAATGCGCGATGGCGCTTGCGTGCTGATCCAGCAAGGCGCCTCATGAACAAGCTGCCCTTCATCGACCTGCAAAGCCAGTACGCCGCGCTGCGCGAACCCATCAACGCGCGCATCCAGCGGGTGCTGGATCACGGCCAGTACATCATGGGCCCCGAGGTGGCTGAACTCGAAGCCGCGCTGGCCACGCGGGTGGGGGTGCCCCACTGCATCACCGTGGCCAGCGGCACCGAGGCGCTGCTGATCGCCTTGATGGCGCTGGGGGTGGGGCCGGGCGACGAGGTCATCGTGCCCGCCTTCACCTTTGCCGCCACGGCCGAGGTCGTCGTGCTGGCCGGCGCCACGCCGGTGTTCGTGGACATTGAGCCCGACACCTGCAACGTGAGCGCCGCCGCCATCGCCGCTGCCATCACGCCGCGCACCAAGGCCATCATGCCGGTGGGCCTCTACGGCCAGGTGGCCGACATGGCCGCCATCAACGCGCTGGGCCTGCCGGTCATCGAGGACGCGGCGCAGAGTTTTGGCGCCACCTACCAGGGCCAGCCGTCCTGCGGCCTGTCCACCTTTGGTGCGACCAGTTTCTTCCCCAGCAAGCCGCTGGGCTGCTATGGCGACGGCGGCGCGCTGTTCACCGCCGACGCCGCCCTGGCCCAGGCCGCGCGCGAGATCCGCGTCCACGGCCAGAGCCGGCGCTACGTGCACACCCGCGTGGGCGTGGGCGGGCGCATGGACACGCTGCAATGCGCCATCGTGCTGGGCAAGCTGACGCGCTTCGACTGGGAGCTGGCGCGCCGCCGCGCCGTGGGCGCGCGCTACCACGCGCTGCTGGCCGAGCTGCCGCTGGCGCGCCTCACCGTGCGCCCCGACCGCGACTGTGTCTGGGCGCAGTACACCGTGCAGGTGGCGCACCGCGAGGCCGTCCAGCAGGCGCTGACGGCGGCCGGCATCCCCACCGCCATCCACTACCCGCTGCCGCTGCACCAGCAGCCGGCCTATGCGCGCTGGGCGCCGGCCACGTCGCTGCCGCACAGCGAACGCGCCGCCGCGCGTGTGCTCAGCCTGCCCATGAGCGCCGACCTGAGCGAGGCCCAGCAAGACACCGTGGTGGCCGCGCTGCGCCAAGCATTGGCCACCACCACCTGACATGCTGCGCGCCACGCTGACGCTGCTGGCGGGTGGCGCGCTGGCGCAGGCGATGCCGCTGCTGCTGGGGCCGTGGATCGCGCGGCTCTACACGCCGGCCGAATTCGGCCTCTTCAGCCTGTGGTGGCAGGTGGCGGCCAATGTGGCGGCCGTGGGTTGCCTGCGCTACGAGTTCGCGTTGCCGCTGGCGCGCAGCCCGGCCGATGCGCGCGCGCTGCTGGCGCTGTGCCTGCGGGTGGCGTTGGCCGTGCTGCTGGCGGCCGTGCTGCTGGCCGCCGCGCTGGGTCTGCTGCGGCCGGTGGCCGAGCGGCCACTGTGGGCCTGGCTGCCGCTGGCCGCCGCCGTGGGCATGGCCAGCCAGACGCTGACGCTGTGGGCCGTGCGCGGCGAGCGCCACCGCGCGCAGGCGCTGGCCCGCGTGGTGCAGTGGGGCGGCGCGCCGGTGGTGCAGGTGGCGCTGGGCCTGGCGGCGGCGGGTGTGGCGGGGTTGATGGCCGGGCCGCTGCTGGCCGGTGTGGCCGCCTGCCTGGTGCTGGCCTGGCCGGCGCCCGAGGGCGGCTGGCGCGGCCTGTGGCAGGTGCCGGCGGCCGACTGGCGTGCGCAGGCCCGCCAGCACGCCGACTTTCCGCGCTACAACGCGCCGCACGCGTTTGTGAGCGCCCTGCAGGACACGCTGGCGCTGGCGGTGCTGGCCTGGGCCATAGGCGGCGAGGCCGGGGTGGCGGCGGCGGGCATCTGGGCGCTGGTGCTGCGCTACCTGAAGGCACCGGCCACGCTGGTGGGCGGGGCCGTGTCGCAGGTGCTGTATCCGCGTCTGACGGCGGTCAGCTCACCGCAGGCGGCGCAGGCGCTGGTGCGGCGCATGCTGGGGCTGCTGGGGCTCCTGGGCGCGCTGCTGGCGCTGGCGCTGATGCTGGTGGGCTCCTGGTTGTTCACCTGGTTGCTGGGCCCCGACTGGGCCGCCAGCGGGCCGCTGGTGCGGGCGCTGGCGCTCTACATCGGCCTGCATTTCGTGGCGGCGCCGCTGTCGGTGGTGCCCATGGCGCTGGGCGGCCAGCGCTGGGCGCTGCGCATGGCGGTGGCGGGGCAGGTGCTGTTCGTGGCGGCGCTGCTGGTGGGCGTGCACCTGGGTGGCCTCGCAGGCGCTGGCTGGGCGGTGTCGGCCGCCATGGCGCTGTATTTCGGCTGGTTTTTTGCCGTGCTGGCTACGGGGACAATGCCACGATGACCCGCCCCTGGCTCAACCGCCTGCGCCGCCGCATGGCCCACCTGCTGCTGTACCGCATCGTCTATGGCGAGCGCGCGGCCGATGGCCGGCCGCTGCCGCACACGCGCATCGCGCCCTCGACCTGTATTGCGGGTGAGACCCATTTGGTGCTGGGCGACCATGTGTTCATCGGTCAGTTCAACTTCATCGACGCCCATGGCGGGCTGACGATCGAAGAAGGCGTGCAGATCACCAACTTCGTCAGCATCGTCACCCACTCCTCGCACCGCAGCCTGCGCATCCTGGGGCGGCAGTACGCGGTGCAGGCTGGCGAGCCGCCGGGCTACGTCAAGGCGCCCATTCATATCGGGGCCTACAGCTTCATCGGCCCGCACAGCCTGATCGAGGCGGGCGCGCGCATCGGCAAGGGCTGTGTGGTGACGGCGTATGCGCGCGTGCGCGGCGAGGTGCCCGACTTCGCCATCGTGGCCGGCCAGCCGGCGCAGGTGGTGGGCGACGTGCGCGAGGCCGACGCCCGGCTGCTGGCGGCCCACCCCGAGTTGCGCGTGCATTACGAGGCCTGGGCGCAGGCATGAAGTGGGTGTTGATTGGCGATGGCGAGAGCCCGCATCTGCTGAAGTGGGCGCGCGCGCTGGCCCCCGAGGTGGCGCTGTACGCCGCCTCGTCGCGCGGCTTTGCCAGCGGCTGGGACGCGCTGGTGCCGCCCGCGCGCCGGCTGGCGCTGGGTTGCACCATGGCCCACGGCGGCGGCAACGCGGCGGTGCTGCGCAAGCTGCCCGAGTTGGGCCGCTGGCTGGCGCAGGTGGATGCCGACTGGCTGCACGCCCACTACCTGACCTCCCACGGCACGCTGGCCTGGGCCGCGCGCGCCGGCTGGCGGCTGCGCGCGCGGCTGGTGGGCTCGGCCTGGGGCAGCGACATTCTGGTGACGCCCGGGCGCAGCGCCGCCTACCGCTGGCTGACGCAGCGGGTGCTGCGCGCCTGCGCGCTGACCACGGCCGACTCGGCCCACATGGCGGCGCGTATGCAGCAGTTGGGGGCGCGCGAGGTGATGGTTTTTCCGTTCGGCCTCGAGGCCTTGCCCGAGTCGCCCGCATCCAAAACGCCCGGGCGCTTTTTTGCCAACCGCGGGCTGGAGCCCATTTACCGGCCCGAGCGCGTGCTGCAGCTGTTTGCGGCGGTGGCCGCCCAGCAGCCGGCGGCGCGGCTGGTGGTGGCCAACGACGGCAGCCTGCGCGGGGCGCTGGTGGCCCAGGCCGGTGCGTTGGGGCTGGCGGAACGTGTGACGTTCGTCGGCCGGCTGGATGCCGGGACCCAGGCCGCCCAGTACGCCCAGGCGCAGTGGTATCTGAGCCTGCCCGCCAGCGATTCGGTGGCCGTCTCGGTGCTGGAGGCCATGGCCCACGGTTGCGTGCCGCTGCTCAGTGACCTGCCGGCCAACCGCGAGGTGGTGACGGCCGAGCGCGGCCTCATCGTGGCCGACGATGCGTCGCCCAGCGCCGTGGCCGCGCTGCTGCCCACGCTGCCGGTGGCGGCCATGGGTGCGGCGGGCCGCGCCTGGGTGGCCGAGCATGGCCTTTTCGCGCCGGCGGTGGCGCGCTTTCTGGCGCGGGTGCGGGCGCTGTGAACATCCTCTACCTGAACCATTACGCCGGATCGCCCCGTCATGGCATGGAGTTCCGGCCCTATTACCTGGCGCGGGAATGGGTGCGCCTGGGGCATCGGGTGCAGATGCTGGCGGCCGACCATTCCCATGTGCGGGCGGTGCAGCCGGCGGCAGGCGACGAGGTGATCGACGGCGTGGCCTACCGCTGGTACGCGACGCCGCCCTACCAGGGCAATGGCCTGGCGCGGGTGCGCAACATCTGGGCTTTTTGCCGCCAGGTCTGGGCCGATGCCGCGCATTGGGCGGCCACCTTCAAGCCCGATGTGGTCATTGCCTCCAGCACCTACCCGATGGACATCTGGGTGGCGCGGCGCATCGCGCGGCTGGCGGGGGCCAGGCTGGTCTATGAGGTGCACGACTTGTGGCCGCTGTCGCCCATTGAGCTGGCGGGCATGTCGCCGCGCCACCCGTTTGCGCGGCTGTGCCAGAAGGCCGAGAACGACGCCTACCGCGACGCCGATGCGGTGGTCTCCATGCTGCCCAAGGTGCACGGCCACATGGCGGCGCATGGGCTGGACCTGGCCAGGCTGACCATCGTGCCCAACGGCGTGGCGCTGGACGAATGGCAGGGCGAGGCCGCACCGCTGCCCGCCGCGCTGGCCGCCCACCTGGCGACGCAGCGTGCGGCGGACCGTCTGGTGGTGGGTTATGCCGGCTCGCACGGCCTGCCCAACGCGCTGGATGGCCTGCTGGACGCGGCGGCCCGCCTGCGGGACGCGCCGCTGGCCTTTGTGCTGGTGGGCAGTGGCCATGAGAAGGCGCGGCTGGCGCGGCGCGTGGCGGACGAGGGTCTGACCCACGTGGCGCTGTTTGAGCCCATTGCCAAGGCGGCCATCCCCACGCTGCTGGCCGCCTTCGATGTGGCGGTGCTGTGCTGGCAGCGCACCCCCATTTACCGCTTTGGCATTGCACCCAACAAGCTGATGGATTACATGATGGCGGCGCGGCCGGTGCTGCACGCCGTTGAGGCCGGCAACGACCCGGTGGCCGAGTCGGGCTGCGGCCTGACGGTGCCGCCCGAAGACCCGGCCGCGCTGGCGGCGGGGTTGATGCAACTGGCTGCCCTGCCGGCCGCCGAACGCGCGGCCATGGGCGCGCGTGGCCGTGCCTTCGTGCTGGCCCAGCACACCTACCCGGTGCTGGCCCAGCGTTTTGTGAATGCGATGAAGAGCCCGTCATGACGCAACCCTTTCTTCCCTTCGCCCGCCCCGACATCGGCGAGGCCGAGATCGCCGCCGTGACCCAGGCGCTGCGCTCGGGCTGGGTCACCACCGGTCCGGTGACGCAGCGCTTCGAGCAGGCGTTTCAGGCGTTTCTGGGCGACGAGGCGCTGCACTGCCTGGCCGTCAACTCGGCCACCGCCGGGCTGCACCTGGCGCTGGAGGCGCTGGGCATAGGCCCGGGCGACGAGGTCATCACCACCACCCACACCTTCACCGCCACGGCGGAGGTGGTGCGTTACCTGGGGGCGGACGTGAAGCTGGTGGACATCGACCCGGCGACGCTGAACATCGACGTGGCGGCCATCGAGGCGGCCATCACGCCGGCCACCAAGGCCATCATCCCGGTGCACTACGCGGGCCTGGCGGTGGACATGCCTGCCGTGCTGGCCATGGCGCGGCGCCGTGGGCTCAAGGTGGTGGAGGACGCCGCCCATGCGCTGCCGACGCGGGTGGGGGGCGAGCTGGTGGGCACGCTGGGCAGCGATGCCACGGTGTTCAGCTTCTACGCCAACAAGACCATGACCACGGGCGAGGGCGGCATGCTGGTGACCCGTGACGCCGCGCTGGCCCAGCGCGCCAAGGTGATGCGGCTGCACGGCATGAGCCGCGATGCGTTCGACCGCTTCACGGCCACCAGGCCGAGCTGGTATTACGAGATCGTGGCGCCGGGCTTCAAGTACAACCTGACCGACATTGCCGCCGCGCTGGGCGCCGAGCAGCTCAAGCGCCTGCCAGCCTTTCTGGCCCGGCGCCAGCAACTGGCGGCGCGCTACCAGGCGGCGCTGGCCGACCTGCCATTGATCCTGCCGCCCGATGCGCCGGCTGGCGGCACGCACGCCTGGCATCTGTATGTGGTGCGGCTGGCTGAGGGCGCCCCGATGGACCGCGACACCTTCATCGAGCGCCTGTATGCCGCCGGCATCGGCTGCAGCGTGCACTACGTGCCGCTGCACCTGCACCCGTACTGGCGCGACCGCTACGGCCTGACGCCGGCGCAGTTTCCGCAGTCGCAGCGGGCGTTCGAGCGCATGGTCAGCCTGCCGCTGTTCACGGCCATGAGCGACGCCGAGGCCGAGCGGGTGGTGGCCGCCGTGCGGGCGGTGCTGGCTTGAAGCGAGTCTTCGACATCGCTGCGTCGGCACTGGGCCTGGCGCTGCTGGCGCCGCTGCTGCTGGCCGTGGCGCTGTGGGTGCGGCTGGACAGCCCCGGCCCGGTGCTGTTTCGCCAGACCCGCGTGGGCCGCCATGGGGTGCTGTTCCAGATCCACAAGTTCCGCACCATGCAGGCGGATGCGCCGGCGCGCGGCCTGGCCGTGACGGCCGACGGCGATGCGCGCGTCACGCGCAGCGGCCGCTGGCTGCGCGCCAGCAAGCTCGACGAGTTGCCGCAGCTGTGGGACGTGCTGCGCGGCGCCATGAGCCTGGTGGGCCCGCGGCCCGAGGTGCCGCAGTACGTGGCCCATTACCCACCCGAGCTGCGCGAGCTGGTGCTGTCGGTGCGGCCCGGCATCACCGACCCGGCCTC
The DNA here is from genome assembly GCA_020161145.1 of Pseudomonadota bacterium. GTDB lineage: Bacteria > Pseudomonadota > Gammaproteobacteria > Burkholderiales > Burkholderiaceae_C > Ideonella. The sequence goes on along the minus strand of JAIUPQ010000013.1, from coordinate 2,704 downwards.
GCTGCGCTTTCGGCATGAGAGCGCGCTGCTGGCCGCATCCCCCGACCCCGAGCGCACCTACCTGCAGGAGGTGATGCCGGCCAAGCTGGCGTTGGCCGCCGAGTACGTGCGCACGCGCAGCGGCTGGGGTGACGTCAAGATCATTCTGGCCACGCTGCGCGCGCTGTAAACCACAATCCCGTCCACGATGTTCTGGCTTTCCCTTGACACCTTTCTGACCCGGCTGCGCCCCTGGCGCGAGCCGCTGGCGCTGCTGCTGGATGGCCTGATGGTCGTCGTCGCCTGGCACGCGACCTACCTGTTCCGGCTGGGCTTCGAGCGCTGGGGCCATGAGCGGCCCTGGTACGACAACCAGGTGCTGCTGGGGCTGGTGCTGCTGTACATGCTGGTGCTGTGGCTGCTGCGCGTGCCCAAAGGCATGTGGCGGTTTGCCGGCTTTGGCGAGATCAAGCGGCTGGCGGCGGCCTGCGCCATTGCCGGCGGCCTGGGGGCCATCACGGTGCTGATGCTGCACCTCTCCGGCGTGCCGCGCGCCGTGCTGGCGCTGCACCCGGTGTTTGTGTTGATCGCGCTGGCCATGATGCGCATGGGCTATCGCATGCTGTATGAGCACATGCGGGGGCGGCTCAGCGGCAGCGCGCAGGAGCAGCGCCGCGCGCTGATCATGGGGGCCGGGCAGGCGGGGCGGCTGCTGGTGGCGGGCATCCAGCACCAGCAGGGCTGGGTGGTGGTGGGGTATCTGGATGACGAGCAGATCAAGCACGATGCCCGCGTGGCAGGGGTTCCTGTGCTGGGAGTGCTGCCGGATGCAGATCGCTTGGTATCCGTACATGGCATCACGCACATCGTGGTCGCCATGCCTGGGGCGGATCCGGTTCGGCGGCGGAGGGCATTGGACATTGCAAGCGCCACGGGCTGTCATGTGTTGACAGTGCCCAGTAGCGATGAGCTTCATGATGGCCGGGCAGTGGCCGACCTGCGTGACATCGAGCCCGAGGATCTGCTGGGCCGTGAACCCGTGCAACTGGACGAGGAGGGCATGGCCGAGGCGCTGTGTGGCAAGGTGATCCTGGTCACCGGTGGCGGGGGCAGCATCGGCAGTGAGTTGTGTCGCCAGGTGGCGCGCTATGCGCCAGCGCGGTTGATCATCGTGGAAGTGTCGGAGTACAACCTCTACATGATTGAGCAGGAGATGGCTGAGCGCTTTCCTGCTCTTCCCCTGGTTCGCCTCATCGGAGATGTCAGGGACTTGGTCGATTTGCGCATGATCTTCCAGCGTGAGCGGCCGCAAGTGGTGTTTCATGCAGCTGCATACAAGCATGTGCCCTTGATGGAGGTGGGCAATGCGGTTGCAGCGTTGCGCAACAACACGCTTGGCACTTATCACGCGGGGCTTGCTGCCGCCGAAGTCGGGGTCGAGCGCTTTGTGCTGATCTCAACCGACAAAGCCGTCAATCCCGCCAATGTGATGGGCGCCACCAAACGGGCTGCCGAACTGGTGGTGTCCATGTTGGCGGTCAAACACCCTGCGACGCGCTTCATGGCTGTGCGCTTTGGCAACGTGCTGGGCTCGTCAGGCAGCGTGATCCCGAAGTTCAAGCAGCAAATTGCCAAGGGCGGCCCCCTGACCGTCACCCATCCGGACATCATTCGCTACTTCATGACCATCCCGGAGGCCGCGCGACTGGTTCTGCAGGCTGCGGCGATCGGAGAAAGCGGACAGGTGTTGGTGCTGGACATGGGTGATCCGGTCAAGATCGTCGATTTGGCACGCACCATGATTCATCTGGCGGGCAAGACAGAGGCCGAGATCTCCATTGTGTTTACTGGCCTGCGGCCGGGGGAGAAGCTGTACGAAGAACTGCTGGCCGATACGGACGCCACGTTGCCCACGCGGATCCCGGCCATACACCGGGCCCGCTTGGCAGGCAGGGGTGAGCTCAATGATCAAGTCAGCCACCTTCGGGAACTGCTGAGCTTGGATCATGCCAATGCCAATGATGCTCAGGTCATGCGGGATCTGCGCCGTCTTCTGCCCGAGTACGCGCGGGCCGTCTCTTGATTCCCTACTTGGCGTTTGGGGTAGATGGCTGAACTAGAATTGCTCAAGTTCAAACAAAAAAGCCTCCGCTTGAGCGAACCCAATCATTCCAGCCGTCAGGCACGTCTCCAAGAAGACACGTACTTTCGTGTCATGCGTTTGTTGCAGGACGACCCCGATCTCACGCAGCGCGAACTGGCTCAACGCCTGGGCGTCAGCGTGGGTGGGCTCAACTATTGCCTGCGCGCACTGATCGCCAAAGGCTGGGTCAAGGTGCAGAACTTCAGCCACAGCAAGAACAAGTTCGGCTACGTCTATGTGTTGACGCCCCGAGGTATCGGGGAAAAGACCAAGCTGACACATCGCTTCCTGTGTCGCAAGCTGGAGGAGTACGAGGCGCTTAAACAGGAGATTGCGCTGTTGCGGCGGGATGCTGATCTGACTCAGTCCGGCAAGCCCAACTGAGCATGCAGTGTCGATTTCTACCTATGCAACGCCGTCCATGACTGCTTCTTCTCATTCGGTTGTACCCGCCATCGCCATCATCGGACTGGGCTACGTTGGCCTGCCGCTGGCGGCTGAATTTGGCAAACACCGGCCCGTACTGGGCTTTGACATCGACCCTGAGCGCATCGCCGAGTTGCGCGGCGGGCACGACGCCAC
>JAIUPQ010000009.1 GCA_020161145.1 Pseudomonadota bacterium | reverse complement strand
ACGCGGCATGGCTGGATCAGGCTTGCGCCCATTGTCCAAAATTCCCCACTGCTGCCTCCCGTAGGAGTCTGGGCCGTGTCTCAGTCCCAGTGTGGCTGGTCGTCCTCTCAGACCAGCTACAGATCGTTGGCTTGGTGAGCCTTTACCCCACCAACTACCTAATCTGATATCGGCCGATCCAATTGCGCGAGGTCCGAAGATCCCCCGCTTTCACCCTCAGGTCGTATGCGGTATTAATCCGGCTTTCGCCGGGCTATCCCCCACAATTGGGCACGTTCCGATATATTACTCACCCGTTCGCCACTCGTCGCCAGGTTGCCCCGCGTTACCGTTCGACTTGCATGTGTAAGGCATGCCGCCAGCGTTCAATCTGAGCCAGGATCAAACTCTATAGTTCGATCTTGATTTCGCTCAAAGAATTGAAGTGAACTTCACTTCTCATGAGCATTTAAAGTCTTTCGACTCCGTATCCAGCCTCTCAGCTAAATACTTCGCCTCTTCCTTCAAACGCCCACGCTTATCGGCTGTTGATTTTTAAAGAACATCGCTGACCTCGATCAGCAGAGAGATGAGATTCTGTCAGTCTTTTTAATCCCTGTCAAGCGCTTGGTTATTTGCACTTGCCGGTTGACTATCGAGCCTCTCACCGCCCCTCTCACCGCGAGCCCTGAGGGTCCTGCGTTGAGCGAAGCCTTGCATTATGGCCTCTTTTTTGGTTGTTGCGCAAGAGGTCTTGAAAAAAATTCGTTCAGGGCTCGCCGGCTGCTTCCTGGCGCAGAGCGAGGGCCCAGGCTTTTTCCGGCGCGTCGGCGGCCAGCGCTGCGTGGACACGAGAGGCAAGCTGGTTCGCATCCGCCCGCAGCACGCGCTGCTTGACGGCGCCGATCTGTGCCGGGTGCATGGAGAAGCTGCGCAGCCCCATGGCCAGCAGCAACTCGGTGAAGGCAGGGTCGCCCGCCATTTCGCCGCAAACACTGACCTCTTTGCCTGCCGCTCGCGCGGCGCTGATGGTTTGGTGGATCAGGTGGAGTACGGCCGGGTGCCAGGGGTCATACAGATGCGCCACGGCATCGTCGGTGCGGTCGATGGCCAAGGTGTACTGGATGAGGTCGTTGGTGCCGATGGAAAGAAAGTCGAAGTGCGCCAGCAAGCTATTGACCATCAGGGCAGCTGCCGGAATTTCGACCATGGCCCCCAGCTGGACGTCCCCGCTGGGCACCCCGCGCTCGTTCAACTCCTGCCTGGCCTGGGCCAGCTCGACGCGCACACGCTGCACTTCGCTCAGGTGAGCCACCATGGGAATGAGGATGCGCACAGGACCATGGGCGGCGGCGCGCAGCATGGCCCGCAGTTGCTGACGGAACATGGCCGGCTCGGCCAGACTCCATCGGATGGCACGCAGCCCCAGCGCCGGGTTGAGCGCATGTTCATGGCGCAACTCACCCAGCGACATGCGATCCAGTGGCTTGTCGGCGCCGATGTCGACGGTGCGTATGGTCACCGGCAATCCACCCAGGGCCAGCGTCGCATCGCGATAGGCGACGTATTGTTCGTCTTCGTCGGGCAGCTTGCCCAGGCGGTTCATGAACAGGAACTCGCTGCGGAACAGGCCCACGCCGGTGGCGCCTGCAGCCACGGCCGCCGACGCGTCGGCGGGCAGTTCGATGTTGGCGTGCAGCGCCACCGGTTGGCCATCCAGCGTGATGGATGGTCGGCTGCGCAGACGGTCCAGCCGCGCCCGCTCCAGCTCGATCTGGCGCTGGCGGAAGCGGTACTCCTCCAGCACGATGGGCGAGGGGCTGACGATGATGACGCCGGCGTCACCGTCGATGACGATCCAGTCGTCCTGGCGCACGATGCGGCTGACCTCGCGCGCGCCCACCACCGCCGGGATGTCCAGGCTGCGTGCCACGATGGCCGTGTGTGAGGTGCGTCCGCCCACATCGGTGACGAAGCCGGTGAACACGCTGCGCTTGAATTGCATCATGTCGGCGGGCGCGATGTCGTTGGCCACCAGGATCAGCGGATCGTCGCCACCGAAATCGCGACTGGCCGCCAGCGGCACGGCCTCAGCGCCTTGCGCGGCCGCTTGACGGGCCAGGGTGCGCAGCAACCGCTCGGCCACCTGCTCGACGTCGGCCTTGCGCTCGCGCAGGTACTCGTCTTCCATGTCATCGAACTGGCGCGCCAGCACCTCCAGTTGGGCCGACACCGCCCACTCGGCGTTGTAGTGGCGCTCGGTAATCCATTGCCGGGTCGCGGCCTGCATCGTGTCGTCTTGCAGCAGCATCAGGTGCACGTCCAGCAACGCCACCAACTCGGCATGCGCGTCCTCGGGCACGTCCGCCTTCAAGGCCGAAAACTCTTCGGCCACGGCGGCGCGTGCGGTCTGCAGGCGGTCCAGTTCGGCGGCCACCTGGTCCTCGGCAATGAAGTAATGCGCCACATCCACGCGGCTGGACGCCACCAGCACGGCGCGGCCTATGGCCACTCCGCGTGAAACCGGCAAACCAAAAACCTGGATGCTCATGGCGGTCAATGTAGCAGCGACGCCGGTGTCACGCGGCCGTCACGCCGGTGTCACTCTCCGTTCATGGTGGCGCCGCACCATGGGCGTCATGAAAGAGTTGCCCACCCCGTTGCTGCCGCTGCTGCGGCCCCTGCCGCTCGCCGCACCGCGGCGCTTCGACACCCCGCATCCGGCACAGACACCCAGCGGTCTGGCCGTGTGCTGGGCCCGGCACGCCGACGAGGTGAGTGCCGCCCAGCGCCTGCGCCACCTGGTGTTTGCCGAAGAAATGGGCGCCCGCCTCACCCCGCCGCCCGGCACGCCGGTTGGGCACGACGTGGATCGCTTCGATGCCTATTGCGAGCACCTGATCGTGCGCACTCCTGCGACTGACGACGCCCCCGCCGAAGTGGTCGGCACCTACCGGGTGCTCACACCCGGCGGCGCACGCCGCGCCGGCGGCTGGTACAGCGACACCGAGTTCGACCTCGCCCCCTTGCAGCCCCTGCGTGTCCGCACCCTGGAGCTGGGCCGCTCCTGCATCCATCCGGCACACCGGCAGGGCGGCGTCATCATGGCGCTCTGGGCTGCGCTGGCCCGTTTCATGGCGCAGTGCGGACTGGACACCACGCTGGGCTGTGCCAGCATCCCCATGCACGACGGTGGCCACAGCGCCGCCGCCATCTGGCATGAGCTGGCGCGCACCCACCTCGCGCCCCAGGGGCAGCGCGTCATGCCGCGGCTGCCGCTGCCGGTGGGCGCGCTGGGTCATGGCCTGCAGGCCGAGCCCCCTGCCCTCATCAAGGGCTATCTGCGCTGCGGCGCGCAGGTGCTGGGCGCACCCGCCTGGGATCCCGACTTCAACACCGCCGACCTGCCACTGATGATGCAACTGGCCGATCTGCCGGCCCGCTACCGGCGCCACTTCATGGGGCCGCTGGTCTGAGCCTGCGCGCCGCTCTACTGCCCCTCACCAAACTTGTCGTTGACCAGCGTGGTGATCGCGTCCTGCGCGGCCTGCTCGTCAACCCCATCGGTCTCCAGCTCCACGGTGGTGCCCATGCCGGCCGCCAGCATCATCACGCCCATGATGCTTTTGGCATTCACCCGCCGGCCATTGCGGGTCAGGAACACCTCGCTTTGGAACGAACCCGCCAGTTTGGTCAGCTTGGCCGAGGCCCTTGCGTGAAGCCCCAACTTGTTGTTGATGGTCAACGTGCTCGTGAGCATCGCGCCCCGTCCTTCCTGCGTCTCAAGAAAACGAAGGGCCGCTCCCGAGGTCTCTTGACCCCCTCGGGGGGCCTGACGCGCAGCGGCAGGTTTGGGGGCGCGTTCATGCCATCACCACCAGCGGCATCACGCTTTGCTGGCCCCCCTCCACCACCCGTCGAGCCAAGGCCGCCAGTGGTTCCCGGCGCTGGTAGGTCAGCGCCTTCCAGACCATGGCCACGTTGACGCCACTGACCACCTGCGTGCTGCCCAGCGGTCGCAACACCGCTGCGCGCAGCGCCGCGTTGCAGGGGCTGGCACCGAACACGTCAGCCAGGATCAGCACCGGCTCGCCGGGCGGCAACAAGCGGGCCAGCGCCGCGTCGGTGGTCTCCGTGGGCCAATGGGCCGCCACATCCAGCACGCCCAACCCGGCCGCCGCCTCGGCATCCACGTGCGCCGCCACCGCCGCCAGGGCGGAAGCAAGGGGGGCGTGGGCCACGATCAGCAGGTGGGTCATGGGCGCAAAGTATGTCATTGCCCGAATGCCACCCCCTCGAAGAAGGCCTGGGCCACGGCCGGCGGCAGCGCCTCGGCCCCCACCAGCGTGGCCTGAATCACCCACGTGCCGCGCGACGCCAGGGCCGTCTGCACGTGCAGCGCCGCGCCATCGCTGCGGCGGCCCGTGAAAGCCCAGCGGCCGGCCTCGGGCTGCGGCGTGGCGCGCGGCACGGCCCACGCGCCGCGCTCGGACGGCCCTTGTGCCGCCAGATTGGCCAGCGTGGCCTCGCGCCAGGCTCGCAGCGTCAGCCCCACCCGCGCCGGATCACCCACGTCAGCCAGCACCACCGCCTGGGTCACGCCGCCATGCTCGCAGGCCCACAGCGTGGTGGGCAGCGGCTTGCCGGCATCCAGCCAGGGCAGCTCGCGCATCTGGCTCACCGGCTTGCAGGCAAAACGGGCCGTCACCGCGCCGCTGGCCAGTGGCAGTTCGCGCCAATCCCAGGTCGGCGCGCAGCCCATCAATGCCAGCGCCAGCAGCCACCCCCACCTCACCGGCCAAACACCTGCTTGAGGATGGCGCTGCCACTGCCCAGCGGATCGGCCCGGATCTGCCGCTCCTCCTCGCCAATGACCAGATAGAGCCCGTCCAGGGCCTTGCGCGTCACATAGCGGTCGACCGACGCATCCTCGGCCTTGACCAGACCCAGACCCTTGGCCTTGCCGGCCACCGCGTCGTACTTGGCCGTCAGCGCCAACTGGCTGGTGGCCGCCTGCACCAGGGGCAGCAGACGCTCGGTCAGCGGCGCCCGCGTGCGGCCCGCAAAAAACTGCGTCACCGACGTGTCGTCGCCCTGCACGATGCCTACCGCGTCCTGCACCGTCAGGCTCTTGACCGCCGCCAGCAGCAGCGGCTTGGCCTCGGGCACCACCTGCTCGGCGGCGCGGTTCATCGTGGTCACCAGGTCATCCACCAGGCGCTGCTGGCCGGTGAACTTCAGCAGCTTGGCGGCCGATTCCAGCTGGCCCGGCAAGCCGATGCGCACCTTGGGGTTGCCCAAAAACCCATCGGGGCGGCCCAACTGGGCCACCGCCGCCTCGGCCCCGCGCACCAGCGCCTCACGCACGCCCTGCGTGGCCGCCGCGCCATCCAGCGCCCAGGCGGGCATGGCCACCAGGGCCAAGGTCAGCGTCGTAAACTCCCTGCGATGCATCGTCAGCCTTTCAACAAGTCGTGGAACCGCCGCCATTGTCTGCTCAGCCTTGCCGCTGCGCTGGCGCTGGCCGGCTGCGGCGGCGCCGACACCCCGCCCGACGTGGGCTACACCTTGCTGGACGGCCGCCAGACCACGCTGCATGCCCAGCGCGGCAAGGTGCTGCTGGTCAACTTCTGGGCCACCAGCTGCACGACGTGCGTAGCCGAAATGCCGCACCTGATTGCCAACCACCAGGCGCTCAAGGGCAAGCCGTTCGACACCCTGGCCGTGGCCATGAGCTACGACCCGCCCGACTACGTGGCCGAGTTCGCCAAGACGCGGGCGCTGCCGTTCGGCGTGGCCATCGACAACACCGGCAAGGTGGCCGAGGCCTTCGGCGGCGTCAAGCTCACACCCACCACCTTTTTGCTGGACCCCCAAGGGCGCATCGTCAAGCGCTATGTAGGCCAGCCGGATTTCGACGCCTTGCGGCGCGAGATCGACCAACTGCTGCCCAAGGCCTAGTCACAACGTCCGTCGGCGCCCTCTTGCGAACGTGGCCGCACTCCCCATCCTCCTGGCCGGCTACTCGATCTTCTGCGCCGCCGCCATCGCGCTGACGCACTTCCGGCCCAGGCCATCCGATCGAAGCCGAGTGGCCGGCAGGTTCATGGGCCTCGTTCTCCTGGCCGCGCTTACCGCCCTTCAGCTCGCCCATGTGGCCTGGCTGTTTGCCGACCAGCCGTGGCCTTCCAGCCTGGCCTACCGCATGGCCTTGTTCGCCGTCGCGCCCAGCTTCTACCTCTACAGCCGGACGCTGCTCCAGCCCGGGCAGAACGAGCCGTTCAGCGCCAGGGATCTGGTGCACGTCGCACCCGTCCTTCTTGCGCCCCTGCTGCCCGCTTCGCTGGCACAGCCGCTGGCCTTCATGGTCGGTGCGGGTTACCTGCTCTGGCTGGGTCGACGTCTGGCGGCCTTGCGTGCCGAGCGGGCGCGCTTCCACATCGAACTGCTGCTGCTGGGGCTCACCTTCCTGGTGGCCGTGGCGGTGGCCATCCTGGCACTGGCGCCCGCCGTGCTGCCAGGCAAGCTGTTCACCGCGTGGTACGCCAGCGCCATCGGACTGGCCTTCCTGCTGGTGCAAGTCACCCTGCACCTGCGCCCGCAGCTTGAGGTGGAGGTGAGCGAGGCCGTCCAATCCGCCTATGCGCAGACCACGCTGGCCAGGGTGGACTGCGATGCGGCGCTGGCACGCCTGAAGGTGTTGATGCTGGACGAGCGGCTGTACGTGGACCCGGCATTGAGCCTGCCCTCGCTGGCCACCCGCATGGATTTGAGCGCCCACCAGGTGTCGGAGCTGCTGAACACCCGGCTGGGCAAGAGCTTTGCCCGCTACGTGCGGGAGCAACGGGTCGAGGCCGCCAAGGCCATGCTGTGCAACGAGCCCTCAGCCTCCGTCCTGTCCGTGGGCTTGAGTGTGGGCTTTTCTGCGCAATCCAACTTCTACGAGGCCTTCCGCGAGATCGAAGGCAGCACGCCAGGGCAGTACCGCAAGCTGCACCTGAAGGCTGCCGGACGGACCTGAATCCCGCCGGTAGCGCCGATTTCCCCTGCGGAATGATCATTTCGGAGCCCCTATCTGCTCCATTTCTATCGTTCCGGACGACGCGCAAAAGCCGGATCGTGAGACTGAAGGCTCCTTCAACACCTGGGAGTCTTCACATGGATGCTGTCGTCCACCTGCTTGGCACGGCGCTGACCAGCGTGCTCTTGAGCCTTGTCGTCCTGCGCGTGTTGTCCAAGCCGCTGGCGCCACTGGTTGTCACCCTCTGGATCGACCGCCTGGGCCGATTCGTGGTGGCGCCGGGTCGCAGGGACAAGGCATGAACGTCCTGCTCACGGGCGCCTCCGGCTTTGTCGGCCAGCACCTGCGGCAAGCCCTTGCGCGCGCGGGCCATGCGGTGGTGCCGGTATCCCGCCGGGACGGCGTTGACATGACCAGATTGAGCACGCCACAACGGTGGTGGCCGCATCTGAATGGCATCGACGCGGTGATCAATGCCGCCGGCATCATCAGCCAGACGCGCCGCCAGTCGTTTGCGGCCCTGCACGACCAGGCGCCCCGGGCGCTGTTCGAGGCCTGCGTCCAGTCCGGCGTGCCGCGCGTCGTGCAGATCTCGGCGCTGGGCGCCGACAACACCGCGTTCTCGGCCTACCACCTCAGCAAGCGCGCCGCCGATGACGCGCTGCGCCAACTGCCGCTCGCGTGGTTCGTGCTGCGGCCCTCGCTGGTTCATGGCGCGGGCGGCGTCAGCACGGCGCTGTTCAACCGCCTGGCGCGGCTGCCAGCCATCCCTGTGGTTGGCGATGGCGGCCAGCGCATCCAGCCGGTGCACATCGATGACCTGGTCGCCACCGTGATGCAGTGCCTCTCGGCGCCCCAAGCCAGACGGACTTTGGACGTCGTGGGGCCGCAAGCACTCCGCGTCGTGGACTGGTTGCAGCGGCTGCGCGTCGCCCAGGGACTGCCGCCCGGCCGCGTGTGCCACCTGCCCCATGCCCTGGTTCTTGGCCTGACAGCCCTGTGCCAGCCCTTCAGTCCGCTGCTGCGCGTGGACAACTTGCGCATGCTGCAAGCCGGCAATGTCGCCGACGTCGCTCCCCTGGCGGCATTCCTGGGCGACATGCCGCAGGCCCCGGTGACCCCCGCGTCAGGAGGCCAACCATGACCTACACCGTCCTCAAAACGCTGCACATCCTCAGCATGGTGCTGCTTTTTGGCATCGGCCTGGGCAGCGCTTACTACAAGTGGATGGCCGACCGCAGCGGACAGGTCACCCACATCGCCGTCACCAACCGGCACGTCGTGCGGGCCGACTGGGTGTTCACCACGCCAACCGTGATCTTCCAGCCGCTGAGCGGCTGGTGGCTGGCGCATCTGGCTGGCTGGCCACTGAGCACGCCGTGGATCACCACCAGCCTGGCGCTCTATGCGCTGGCCGGCGCGTGCTGGCTGCCGGTGGTTTGGTTGCAGCTCCGGATGCAGGCGTTGTCCGCAGCCGCAGCCGCCGCCCACACCGATCTGCCGCCGGCGTACTGGCGCATGGCCAGAGCCTGGTTCTGGCTGGGGGTGCCGGCTTTCATGGCCATGGTGTGGGTGGTGGTCCTGATGGTGGCCAAGCAGGTCCCAGGGGGCCCGTCATGAGCCCGATGCAACGCGCGCTGGGATCCGATTGGGCCCGGCTGCCCAGGGCGCTTCAAGCCCACCACAGCTCAGGGCCGGCCGTCGACCGGGGGCATATGGACATCACCTACCCCAACGGCATGCAACCGATGCTGGGGCTGCTCGCCCGCCTGGGCGCCTTGGTCAGCCGCAAAGGCCAAGGCGTCCAGACCACGGTCGTCAAGCACATGGAGGGCGAGCGGCAGCATTGGCGCCGCACGATGGTCTTCGCAGATGGCCAGGCGCTGCAATTCAACAGCGTCTGGGTGCCATCCGGCCCCGGACGCCTCATCGAGTACATCAACCCCCACCTCGGACTGGAGATGCAGCCCGCGCTCGTGGGCCAGCAGATCCACTACTGCGGCGTGCGCTTCATCCTTCAAGCTGGGCGCTTGCGGCTACCCGTGCCGCAGTGGCTGGGGCCTGGCGTCACGCGCATCGTCGAGGTGGCCCTCGACGAGCAGCGGTTCGAGATGGACTTCCGCCTGACCCATCCCTGGTTCGGGCAGCTGTTTCGCTACGCGGGTCGGTTCACCACCAGTCAAAGCGACCCATGATGCGTCGCGCGCCTACCTGGCTTCGCCAACCCCGGCCTGCGCCGCCTGCTGGTCGGCGTGGTAGCTGGAGCGCACCATGGCACCCACCGCAGCGTGGGAGAAGCCCATCGCGTAGGCCTCGGCCTCCAGGCGTTTGAAGGCGTCCGGGTGCACGTAGCGCAACACCGGCAGGTGGTGGTTGCTGGGCGCCAGATACTGGCCGACGGTCAGCATGTCCACACCGTGGTCGCGCAGATCGCGCATGACCTGCAGGATTTCCTCGTCCGTCTCGCCCAGGCCCACCATGATGCCGCTCTTGGTGGGCACGCCGGGCACCGCCTCCTTGAAGCGCTTGAGCAGGTTGAGGCTGAAGGCGTAGTCGGAGCCGGGGCGGGCCTGCTTGTACAGGCGCGGCGCCGTCTCCAGGTTGTGGTTCATCACGTCGGGCGGCGCGGCCTTGAGGATGTCCAGCGCACGGTCCATGCGGCCACGGAAATCGGGCGTCAGGATCTCGATCCGCGTGGCCGGACTGGCCGCCCGAATGGCCTCGATGCAGGCCACGAAATGGCCGGCACCGCCATCGCGCAAGTCGTCGCGGTCCACGCTGGTGATGACCACGTACTTGAGCTTGAGCGCGGCAATCGTCTTGGCCAGGTTGGCGGGCTCGTCAGCGTCCAGCGGATCCGGACGGCCATGGCCCACGTCGCAGAACGGGCAGCGGCGCGTGCACTTGTCGCCCATGATCATGAAAGTGGCCGTGCCGTGGCCAAAGCACTCGCCGATGTTGGGGCAGGACGCCTCCTCGCACACCGTGTGCAGCTTGTGCTCGCGCAGGATCTGCTTGATCTCGTAGTAGCGCGTGGTGGGCGAGCCGGCCCGCACGCGAATCCACTCGGGCTTCTTCAGCGTCTCGGCGGGCACGATCTTGATGGGAATGCGCGCAGTCTTGTCGCGCGCCTTCTGCTTGGCGGTGGCGTCGTAAACGGGTTCGGTCATGACAGGTGCGCGCTCAGGCGCTCGGCGAGGGTGTCGGCCACGGCCTCGGGGGCAACGTGGATGCCGAGTGTAGCCAGATCGGTGGTGACCAGCCCCGCGTAGCCGCAGGGGTTGATGCGCAAAAAGGCGCCCAGATCGGGCATGGCCACGTTGAGCGCCACGCCGTGGTACGTGCGGTGCTGGGTGACCTTGACGCCGATGGCGGCGATCTTGGCCAGCCCCGCGAACGCGTCTGGCCTGGGGCCACTGCCCACGGCCAGATGCGGCGCATCCAGCCGCACATACAGCCCCGGCGCGCCGTTGACGCGGTTGCCCACCACGCCCACGCCGTCCAGCGTCTGGCGCAAGGCCTCTTCCAGCCGCCAGACGTACTCCTTGACGTAAATGCCCAGCCGCCGCAAGTCCACCAGCGGGTAGGCCACCACCTGGCCCGGGCCGTGGAAGGTCACCTGGCCGCCGCGGTCGGTGGCCACCACCGGAATGTCGCCGGGTGCCAGCAGGTGGCTGGCCTGGCCGGCAATGCCCTGGGTGAACACCGGAGGGTGCTCGGCCAGCCACAACTCGTCGGGCGTGGCCTCGTCGCGCGCCAGCGTGAAGTCGCGCATGGCCGCCCAGGTGGGCGCATAGGCCACGCGGCCCAGGCGGCGAACGATCACAGCACCACTTTGACCATCGGGTGGCTGGTCAGGGCGCGGTAGAGGTTGTCCAGCTGCTCGCGGCTGGTGGCCGTGATGTTCAACGTCACGCCCAGGTATTTGCCGCCGCTGCTGGGCCGCAGCTCGACGGTGGCGGCGTCGAACGTGGGGTCGTACTCGCGTGCCAGCTCGGTCAGCGCATGCACGAAGCCCGGCTGCTCCAGGCCCATCACTTTTATGGGGAAGGCGCTGGGGTACTCGATCAGCGAGTCCTTGGGTGTGATGTCGTCACTCATGGCGTCTCCTTCATTTCATCCACAGCCGCAGCGAATCCACGGCGCGGCCCAGGATGCCGGCCTCGGGCACTGCCTCGGCCACCGCCAGCGGGACGGTTGCAATTGTCGTGCCGCCGGCATTGGTCACCGTCAGCGTGCCCACGCGCTGGCCCTGGGCCAGGGGCGCCACCAGGGGGTCCGTGCGCTCGATGCGGGTCTTGAGTTGCTCGCCCTCGCCCTTGGGCACGCTGACGTAGACGGCACCGCGCTCGCCCACCAGCCTGGCCTCGGCCGTCTTGCCCTTCCAGACCGGTACCGTCTGCACCGCCTGGCCCACGTCGAAGAGGCGCACTGCGTCCCAGGCCGTGTAACCCCAGTTCAACAGCTTCTGGCTCTCGTTGGCGCGCCCCTGCATGGACGCCGCGCCCATCACCACCGACAGCAGCCGGCGTTTGCCATTGGGCATCTCGCGCTGGGCCGAGGCAATCAGGCAGTAGCCGGCCGCGTCGGTATAGCCGGTCTTCATGCCATCCACGCTGGCGTCGCGGCGCAGCAGCAGGTTGCGGTTGTCCTGGCGAATGTTGTTGTAGCGGAACTCGCGGATGGAGTAGTACGGGTAGCGGTCGGGAAAGTCGGTGATGATGTGCTGGGCAATCACCGCCAGCTCGCGCGCCGTGCTGCGATGCCCCGGCTCGGTCAGGCCGGTGACGTTCTTGAACGTGGTGTTCTTCAGCCCCCAGGCCTGGGCCTGGCGGTTCATCATGACCACGAACTGATCCACGCTGCCGGCCACGCCCTCGGCCAGCACCACCGACGCATCGTTGCCCGACTGCACGATCATGCCCTTGAGCAAGTCATCCACGGTGGGCGTCATCTTGGTGTCGATGAACATCAGCGAGCCTCCGCCCTTGCGCTCGGCCCAGGCGCGCTCGGAGACGGGCAGCGTCTGCTCCAGCGTCAGCTTCTTGTCGCGCAGCGCCACAAAGACCACATAGGCCGTCATCAGCTTGGTCAGCGAGGCCGGGTCCGCCGGTGCGTCGGCGTTGCGCTCGGCCAGCACCTGCTGGCTGGCCATGTCCACCAACAGGTAGCTGCGGGCGGCAATTTCGGGTGGCTGGGGCAGGGCCTGGGCACTGGCGGCAGAGGCAAACGTGCAGGCGGCAAGAAAGAGCAATAGCAAACGTCGGGTCATCAAACAGGTCATCAATCGGATCGAATGGCAAGGGGGTCAGCGGCCACGGCGCGCATCGCCCAGGTTTTGAGCAGCGCCAGCTGCCCGTGAAAAAAATGGCCGGCACCGGGAAACACCGTCACCGGCAGCGCCTGGGGCCGCGCCCAATCAAGCACATCGGCCAGCGCCACCACGTCATCGGCTTCGCCGTGCACCAACGCCGTATCCTGGGACACGGTTGGCATCGGAAAGTTCACCACCGCCGGCGCCACCAGCAACGAGGGCGCGTCGGCGCCCTGGGCTGCCGCCTGGGCCGCCACGAAACCCCCAAACGAAAACCCCGCCCAGCGCAACGGCAGGCCGGGCAGCCGCTGGTGAGCGGCCACGGCCAGCGCGTCGTCCACCTCGCCCACGCCGCCATCCCACTGCCCCTCGGAGCCCTTGACGCCGCGGAAGTTGAACCGCACCGCGCGCCAGCCGCAGGCCACGAACGCCCGCGCCAGCGTCTGCGCCACCTTGTTGTCCAGCGTGCCGCCGTGCAGCGGATGGGGATGGCAGACCACGGCCACGCCCAACGGCGGGGTGGCGGGCTCATCCACCGCCACCGCCAGCAGGCCGGCCGGCCCCTGGATGGTCAGGCGTTGGGTCTGGGCGTTCATTTCAGTTCTCCACGGCAGCCAACGTCTTGCGCCATGCAAGCAACCAGCCCAACCCGGCGACCGCCGTGGATCTGGCTTTGCCAGTCCACTGGCAGTGCCCCCCTGAGGGGGCGCGATCTGTGATCGCGTAGGGGGTGACTCATCTCAATGTCCCACGTCGTCGGACAGCAGCAGGCGCGTCACCGGCTGCCCGCCCACCAGATGCGAATCGATGATCTCGTCGATGTCGGCGGTGTCCACGAACGTGTACCACGTGCCCTCCGGATACACCACCGCCACCGGCCCGCCAGCGCAGCGGTCCAGGCAGCCGGCGCGGTTGACGCGCATCTCGCCCTTGCCCGAGAGGCCCATCTGCTTGATGCGCACCTTGCAGTGCTCGAAACCGGCCTCGGCACCCTGGTGGGCGCAAGAGGCGCGGCCATCGTCGCGCGCGTTGAGGCAAAAAAAGATGTGGCGCCGGTAGTAGCTCATGGCCCCATTGTAGGGAGCGGCCTGCGCACCAGCCGCCCCACGCACCAGGCGGCCGCCGCCACCGGCCACAGCCAGCCCAGCCACTGCGCCAGGCCGTGAAAGCGCACGTAGCGGCTGTGCTCCCAGGCCTGGACACTGGAAGCGAAATACGGGTCGGCCGGCGCCTGGGCCACCAACACCATCAACAGCAACACCGCCACCAGCACCAATGCGGCGGCCAGCCGCCGCCCCGTGCCCACCAGCACCAGCGCCCCCAGCGCGGCCACCGCCACCGCCGGCCACACCAGGGGGCCGACCCAGGCCAGCGCGTGAGCGGGACCGAAGTTCAACGCCGCCGACGCCGTGGCGCCGCCCAGGCCCGCCAGCAGCAACACCACCGCCAGCACCAACCGACGCCAGCCCGGTGGCATCACGGCATAGGCCAGCAACACCGGCGCCAGCAACCCCAGCGTGGTGCCCAGGGCCTCCAGCAACGCCGGCAGGCGCTGCAAGGGCGGGGGAATCTCGGCCAGCGCCTGCATCAGCGGCTCGGCCCACTCCACCCCATCGAGCAGCACCAGCAGCCCTTCGCGCACCCGCTCCCAGGCCGGCCCCAGTCCCATGGGCAGGGGCGTCGGGAACAGCAGCGAGGCCGGCCAGACCACCAGCAGCGCCAACGCCCCGCCGCTGTCCTGCGCAAACCAGCGTGCCCGCGCGCCGTCGCCCAGCCGCAGCAACCCCAGCGCAAAGGCCAGCACCACGCCTGCCGCAGCCCCCGCGCTGTTGAGCTCCCAATCCAGCAGCGAGGGGAAGCGCCCCGGCAGGCCGTGCTGGGCCACCTCCACGACGTACGACAGCGCCATGGGCACGGCCACCGCCAGCAGCGCAGCCCGCCAGGCTCGCAGGCCCGAGCGCACGGCGCCGGTGTACAGCAGCGCACCCAGTGGCACATAGCCCAGGAAGTTGGCCCAGATGTCGAACGGCACCCGCCAGCGCGGCATGGGCAGCATCAGCCATTCGGTCAGCGACACCGGCCCCAGGCTCCAGCCGGTGAACGGATAGAGGCTGGCATAAGCGATGAAGCCGCCGTAAATCAGCGCCAGCCACAGCGCGGTGCTGATGCGCGGGTCGGACGCCGGCACGGGTGGAGCCTCCCGGGGCCTCAGAAAGGCTTGACCACGACCAGCACCACGATGGCGGCAAACAGCAGCACCGACACCTCGTTGAACACCCGCAACCAGCGCTCGCTGCGCGTGTTGGCCGCCATCTCGAAACGACGTAGCAAGCCGCGACACAGATGCTGGTAGCCGATGACCAGCAGCACCAGCGCCAGCTTGACGTGCAGCCAGCCGTTGCCCTTGAGGTGCCAGACGTCAAAGCCCAGCCACAGCCAGAAGCCCAGCGCCAGCGCCACCCAGCCCAGCCCTGCCGCAAAGCGGTACAGCCGCCGTCCCATCAGCAGCAGACGCTCACGCTCGGCATGGCTGTCGGCCGGCACCTGGGCCAGGTTGACGAAGATGCGCGGCAGGTAGAACAGCCCCGCGAACCAGGCCGAGACAAAGACGATGTGCAGGGCCTTGACCCACAGGTATCCGGTGCTCATGCGACCGATTATCTGGGGCAGAGAAAAAAAGCCCCGGCCTGAGGCCGGGGCTTGAAATAGCCTTTTCGCTGTCATCACGTCAAGGCTCCTGCTCAGGGAGGAAAAGCAGGGAGCGCGGCCCTCACGGGTTACGCTCGGAGGCGAATGTAGCATCAGTGGCGCACGCTGTCAGCCCCTAGCCTGGCCTGTGTTGAATACCTGAGCGGCGGCGCCTGGGGCACTGTCGCAGCCGCTCGGCCTTGGCCGACAATGGGCCGCTCTCACCGCGCCTGTGGCCCGCCCATGAACCTGCTGCCTCCCTTTCCCGCCAGCCGCCCGCGCCGCATGCGTCGCGACGCCTTCAGCCGCGCGCTGGTGCGCGAGCACGCGCTGACCCCGGCCGACCTGATTTACCCCATCTTCATGCGCGACATGCCCAGCGGCAGCGAGCCCGTGGCCTCCATGCCCGGCGTGGTGCGCCATGGTCTGGACGGCGTGCTGCGCCAGGCCGAGCGCTGCGTCGAGCTGGGCGTGCCGGTGCTGGCGCTGTTCCCGGTCATCGACACCGCACTCAAGACGCCCGACGGCCGCGCCTGCCTGGACGAGCACGGCCTGGTGCCGCGCACCATCGCCGCCGTCAAGGCTCGCTTCCCCGAGCTGGGGGTGCTGACCGACGTGGCCCTGGACCCCTACACCAGCCACGGCCAGGACGGCGTGCTGGACGGCGCAGGCCACATCCTCAACGACGAGACGGTGCAAATCCTCACCGAGCAGGCGCTGGTGCAGGCCCTGGCCGGCGCCGACATCGTCGCGCCCAGCGACATGATGGACGGGCGCATCGGTGCCATCCGCCAGGCGCTGGAGTCGCGCGGCGCGCCGCACACCCGCATCATGGCCTACAGCGCCAAATACGCCAGCGCCTTCTACGGCCCCTTCCGCGACGCCGTGGGTTCGGCCGCCAACCTGGGCAAGAGCAACAAGAAAACCTACCAGATGGACCCCGCCAACGGCGACGAGGCGCTGCGCGAAGTGGCGCTGGACATCGCCGAGGGTGCCGACATGGTCATGGTCAAACCCGGCCTGCCCTATCTGGACATCGTCTGGCGCGTCAAGGCCGCCTTTGCCATGCCCACCTTCGCCTACCAGGTCAGCGGCGAGTACGCCATGCTCAAAGCCGCCGCCCAGAACGGCTGGCTGGACCATGACACCACCATGCTCGAATCGCTGCTGGCCTTCAAGCGCGCCGGTGCCGACGGCGTGCTCAGCTATTTCGCGCTGGACGCCGCCGCCCTGCTGCGCCAGCAGCAAGGCTGATGCGCATCTTTCACATCACGCCTGCGCATTTCGTTGCGCTGGAGGCGCTGCCCCAGAGCCTGCCCGATGAGGGCTTCATCTGGATAGGCTGCGGGCGGCGCGAATTTGAAGTGGGCTTGCCCGAGCTGCAAGCCAGCCTGCCCGGCTGGGGCTGCGACACGCTGCTGGACTTCCACGTGCGCGACCTGCTCAGCACCCAACTGCCCTCCCACTTCGAGGACACCAGCGGCTACGACCTGCTGGTGTTCCGCCGCCTGGCCACCAGCCCGGGCAGCCGCGAGCAATTCCTGGACGACGAACGAGGCACGCTGGCCACGGTGCGCCTGGCACTGCGCAGCATCGACACCAGCCCCGTGGGCTTCGTCGTCTACGACCGCGTGCTCATCACCGTCCACCCCGCCGACTGCCAGGTGCGCGAGTGGTTTGCCCACCGCCTGGTGCAGCAGGCCGTGGAGGCCGACGCGCGCGGCAGCGTGCGCCTGCCCACCAGCCCGGCCGACCTGATGCTGCGCATGGTCAACCACATGGTGGACAGCTACCTGGAGTTGCGCCGCCTGCTGACGCGCCAGCTGTCCACGGTGCAGCACGAGCTGCTCAAACCCCGCAGCCACTTCACCGACTGGGAGGTGCTGCTGGCCACCGGCGAGGCCTTGCGCCTGCTGGAGGACACCTGCGAAGACCAGCACAGCGCCATCCAGGAATGGATCGATGCGCTGGTCGAATGGCCGCCCGAGGCCGACCCCGCCGCCGCCCGCGAGCGCGAACTGCTGCATGTGCGCTCACGCGACGTGCTGGAGCATGTGGCGCGCGTGCTGACCCACATGCGCCGGCTGGAGCAATCGGCCGAGGCCGGCGTGCAGATGCACTTCTCGCTGATGGGGCAGCGCACCAACGACGTGATGCGCACCCTCACCGTGCTGACCGCCATCTTCCTGCCGCTCAACCTCATCACCGGCATCTTCGGCATGAACTTCGAGTGGATGCCGTTGATCCACTCGGCACGCGGCTTTGCAGTCGCGGCCGGGTTGATGGTGCTGGTGGCCGTGGGGCTGGGTGTGTTCTTCTGGCGCAAGCGCTATCTGGGCACGCGCCCACGCTGACACCGCGCGGGCGCTGGCGTCAGTTCCAGCAATTGCCGGGCTCGCCGATGACGCGCACCCACGAGCGCATGTCGTTGCGCACATGGCCATAGCCAATGAATGCCCAGCCACCTACTAGCGTATCGCTGCGCTTCTCGGGCCAAGGTGACGTGCTGTGCCAGTGGTACTCGTTGCCATAGGCCACGTCGCGCCCCATATTTTCGACGTAACGCCCGTCATGGAATTCAGCCATGCGCCATCCCTCGCCGAACGATTGGCGACAAATGTGGTTGGGGTTGCCTGGTTCATCGCCTGGGCCTGGCTTCGTCAAAGTGTTGCCCACCACCGGCAAGGTGGTCGCCATGTGTCCCCCCAACCAACCGCGGTAGAAGTAGTCAGGATACATGCCACCAGAAGGCGGGATGCGGTAGTTGGGCCGTGGTGAGTTGTCGATGTTCACACACAGTATCGGCCGTGCCTCGGCACATGACGTGTCGCCCTCGTAGGGATCGCATTGCCCCTCTGGCTGGCCGAAGCAGCCGACCAAGTCAACCCCCAGGCCGCTCCGATGGCCTTCCACACCCCAAGTCATGCCCTTGCCTTCTGCCGCCATGCCGGCGCCCGCCAGCAACGCCAGGGTCAAGGTCAAGCCGACTGATTTGGTATGCATCATCATCTCCCCGTTGTAGGCTGCGGCGCAGCCGGAAAGCCCATACTAAGGAAATGGGCCGCTGACGTCTCATTTTTCACATAGGGGTTTTCTATCTCAGGGCAACCGAGGATGCGCACCTCATCGACCGTCACAGCCTCGACATCGGCCGTGCTGGTGGAGCTATGGGGCTATGGGGCTGGGTGTGTTCTTCTGGCGCAAGCGCTATCTGGGCACCCAGCCGCGCTGAAGCGATTCGGGCCTCAGCGGTCCCAGCAGTTGGCGCTCTGGTCGTGGATGTGCACCCAGGAGCGCATGTCGTTGCGCACATGGCCATAGGCGGTGAATGTCCAGCCACCCCAATTGGCCTCCTTGCGCCCGGGCCAGGGCGAGGGGCTGTTCCACGCCTCGTTGCCGTAGTAGCGCCCCACGTCCATGCCTTCGACATACCGCCCGTCGTGGAACTCGGCGATGCGCCAACCGGCACCGAAGGCCTGGCGGCAGATGTGGTTCGGGTTGCCCGGCTCGTCGCCAGGCCCCGGGGGCGTCAGCGTGTTGCCCACCACCGGCAAGGTGGTAGCAACATGCCCCCCGAGCCAACCTCGGTAGAAGGGGACGGCAACGCCGCCCGACGGGATGACCTTGTAATTCGGCCGCGGCGAGTCGTCGATGCGCACGCACAGAATGGGCCGGGCCTCGGCACATGAGGTGTCACCCTCGTACGGCTCGCAGGCTGGCCCGGGGAAGCCAAAACAACTCATCATGTCGATGCCCAAACTGCTGCGGTGGCCTGAGACGCCCCACGTCATGCCTTTGCGCTCTGCCGCCACGGCCGCACCGGCCAGCAACGCCAGCGTCAAGACCAACCCCATCGATTTGATACGCATCGCTGTCTCCTCAATATGGGCCGCAGCGCGGTCGGGAGACAAAGCGTAACGATTTCGTGCGGTTTAGACCCTGTCGCCAGCGTAGGGGTTTCCCACCCCCAGTCGAGCCAGGATGCGCACCTCCTCGGCCTCCATGGCCTCGGCGTCCGCCGTGCTGGTCTCGTGGTCCCAGCCCTGGGCGTGCAGCGTGCCGTGCACCAGCAGGTGGGCGTAGTGGTCGGCCAGCGCGAGGCCGCGCTCGGCGGCCTCGCGCGCCACCACGGGCGCACACAGCACCAGATCGGCGCTGACCACAGGCTCCTGCGCGTAGTCGAAGGTCAGCACATTGGTGGCGTAGTCCTTGTCGCGGTAGTCGCGGTTGAGTTCGCGCCCCTCGGCCTCGTCCACGATGCGCACGGTGATCTCGCCCGGCACCGCCAGCGCCGCGCGCACCCAGCGCGCCACCCGGTGGCGGGCCAGCACGGCGCGGTGGCGGCCGTCGGGCTGTTGCAGCGACAGCTGCAGCGCCATCATGCGCCACCCCCATCGCGGGCGTCGTAGGCCTCGACGATGCGCGCCACCAGCGGGTGGCGCACCACATCGACCGCCGTGAAGCGCGTGGTGGCAATGCCTTTGACCTGGCGCAGCACCTCGGCCGCGTCCACCAGGCCACTGGCCTGGCCACGCGGCAAGTCGATCTGGCTGACGTCCCCGGTCACCACCGCCTTGGCGCCAAAACCGATGCGGGTCAGGAACATCTTCATCTGCTCGGGCGTGGTGTTCTGCGCCTCGTCCAGGATGACGAAGGCATGGTTCAGCGTACGCCCGCGCATGAAGGCCAGCGGCGCGATCTCGAGCTGGCCCTTCTCGAACGCCCGGCCCACCCGCTCGAAGCCCATCAAGTCGTACAGCGCGTCGTAGAGCGGGCGCAGATACGGATCCACCTTCTGCGTCAGGTCGCCCGGCAGAAAGCCCAGCCGCTCGCCGGCCTCCACCGCCGGGCGCGTCAGCACGATGCGCTGCACCCCGCCGCGCTCCAGCGCGTCCACCGCGCAGGCCACGGCCAGAAACGTCTTGCCGGTGCCCGCCGGGCCGATGCCGAAGGTGATGTCGTGCGCCAGGATCTGACGCAAATACTGCATCTGGTTGGGCGTGCGGCCCGAGAGGTCGGCGCGGCGCGTGTGCAGCACCACCGCCTCGCCCGGCTCGGCGCTGGGCGCCGCCGCCGTGGCCGGGCGACGCAGGTCGCGGCGGGCGTCGTCCAGCGCCAGTTGCACCACGTCCACTGGCAGCGGCTTGGCCGCGCGGGCGTAGAGCGACTCCAGCAGCGCCAGCGCCACCGCCGTCTCGCGCTTGCCGCCCTCCAGCGTGAACGCACCCTGGCGGTGCTTGATGGCCACCCCCAGCACCGCCTCGATGGCCCGCAAATGCTCGTCCAGCGGTCCCACCAGATGCGCCAGGCGCGGGTTGTCCAACGGGGTGAAGGTGTGGCGCAGGATCATGCAGCGGATTGTCGCCGGGCCGCAGCGACAATCCGGCCCATGATTGGACGACTCGCTGGCCGGCTGGCCGAGAAGACCCCGCCCGACGTGCTGCTGGACGTGGGCGGCGTGGGCTATGAAGTGGCGGTGCCCATGAGCACGTTCTACAACCTGCCGGGTCTGAGCGAGCCGGTGACGCTGCTGATCCAGCCCATCGTGCGCGAGGACGCGCACCTGCTCTACGGCTTTCTCACGGTCGGCGAGCGGCAGGCGTTTCGCGAGCTGATCAAGGTGGCCGGCGTGGGGCCGCGCACGGCGCTGGCCGTACTGTCGGGCCTCTCGGTCAACGACCTCACGGTGGCCATCGCCACGCAAGAGGGCGCACGCCTGCTCAAGGTGCCCGGCATCGGCAAGAAGACAGCCGAGCGGCTGCTGCTGGAGCTCAAGGGCAAGCTGGCCGATGCGCTGCCCGGCGTGGCCAGCGTGGCCGGTGGTGCCCAGACCGACATCGTGCAGGCGCTGATGGCGCTGGGCTATGGCGAGAAGGACGCCGCTGCCGCCGTCAAGCGGCTGCCGGCCGACGTGGGCGTCAGCGAGGGCATCAAGCTGGCCCTCAAGGCCTTGGGGTGAGCACGCGCCGCGCGGCCCTGGCCACGCTGGCTGCCGGCTGGCCGCTGGCGCTGCACGCAGCCGATGCGTTTGCCGCGCGCGACGTGGCCGGCGCGCTGGCCGCGCTGGGCGTGGCGGGCGAACCCCGACCCAGCGCGCTGGTGCACCTGACCGCACCCGACGTGGCCGAAAACGGCGCCGTCGTCCCCCTGACCCTGGCCACCAGCGCCCCCGACGCCACCCACCTGATCCTGCTGGTGGACGGCAACCCGGTGCCCTTGGTGGCCGTGCACGAGCTGACGCCGCTGCTGGTGCCCCGCATCGAGCTGCGCATCAAGATGGCCCAGGCCTCGCCCGTGCGGCTGGTGGTCAGGCTGGCCGATGGCCGTGCGCTGGTGGCCTCCAAGCAGGTGGCGGTGATTCAAGGGGGCTGCGGTGGCGACTGACGCCCTGCCGATGCGCCTGCGTGCCCAGGCCCTGGCCGATGGCGGGGTACAGGTGCGGGTGCTGATGCGCCACGACATGGAGACCGGCCAGCGCCGGGGCGAAGACGGCGCGCGCGTGCCGCGCCGCCACATCCACACCGTCACCGTGTGGCTGAACGACGCCGTGGCGCTGCGCGCGCAGTGGGGCCCCGGCGTGGCGCGCGACCCCTTCATGCAGTTCACCCTGCCTAGCGCCAAGGTGGGCGATGCGGTGCGGCTGCGCTGGGAAGACACCGCGGGCGAAAGCCGCAGCGCGCAGACGGCGGTGGTGGCGGCCTGACCCGCCGCCCCGTCAGGCGGCGAAGCTGTCGGCCCGCAGCGAGGCGAACCAGGCGCGGGCCAGCCGCGCCTCTTGCGCACTGGCCGCAGGTGACACCCCACCCGCGCCCGCCGCCGGCTTGACGGTGGCCTCGGCCGCATCCCATTGGTGGACGCTGGCCACGTGGGCCGCCGCGTCGGCCGCCACAAAGCTGTAGCAGGTGTTGATCAACAGCGGCGCCGGGTTGATGGGTTTGCCGTCCAACTCGGCCAGGATGGCCGCCGCCGCCACCTTGGCATGCTGGTTGGCCATGGTGGCGGACTTGGGCATGCCGGGTGCGGCCAACGTGGCGTCGCCCAGCACGTGCACGCCGGGCGCGTCGCGCAGCGCCAGCGTGCGCCAGTCCACGTCGGCCCAGCGGCCGTTGATGCGCGCCAGGCCGGCGCCATGGAGCAGGTCGCCCGCCCGCTGGGGCGCAATCAGGTTGAGCACGTCGGCCTTCACCGCGTCAAAGTCGAACTGCGCGGTGCGCCCCACCACCTCGCGCAACTCGGTATTCGGCTGGTACTCCAGCACCCCCGCATAGCGCTGGGCAAACACCTGGGTGAACAGCGCCTTCTTGCTGGTGATCTCGGCGTTGGCGTCCCGCAGCAGCAGCTTGGCGCGCGGCTTGCGGCGTTGCAGGAATTCGGCCACCAGACAGGCGCGCTCATACGGCCCCGGTGGGCAGCGGTAGGGCGCGCGCGGCACGCTGATCAACACCACGCCGCCGTCGGGCAAGGCCGCCAACTGCGCGCGCAGCGCCAGCGTCTCGGGCCCGGCCTTCCAGGCCTGCACGGCCTCGCCACGGGCCAGCGCCAGCGCCAGCCCCGGCACGGCGTCGGTCATGAAGCCCACGCCGGGCGCCAGCACCAGCCGCTGGCCAGCCAGCCGGCGGCCGTCGGCCAGGCGCACGGCGCGCGCCGCCGCGTCCACGCCCACCACCTCGCCCTGCACCACGCGCACGCCCAGCCGGGTGAGGCCACCGTAGCCTTGCGTCAGGTCGGCCAGCGTGCCCTGGCCCACGACGACCAGGTTGCTCATCGGGCAGCACAGCGCCTGCGGCTCGCGCTCCACCAGCGTCACCGCCACGCGGCCCGCGCTCCACAGCCGCAGGTAGCGCGCCAGCGTGGCGCCGCCAAAGCCGCCACCCGCCACCACCACGTGCGGCGCCCCCCGCGCCGCCGGGCTGGCGCAGCCCGCCAGTGCCAGCGCGCCCAGGGCGGCCAGGCTGCGGCGGCGGCTCCAGGGGCTCATCGGGGCTGGCTCTCAAGAAAACGAAGGACCGCTCCCGAGTTTTCTTGACCCCCTTGGGGGGCCTGACGCGCAGCGGCAGGTTTGGGGGCGCTCTCAAACCACTGCGCCAGCAACGCGATCTGCGCCGACGTGAGGCCGGCCGCGATGTGGTGCATCACCGTGGCCGGCCGCTCGCGGCGCGCAAAAGCGGTGAGTGCGGCCTGCATGGCGGGAGCCGGCATGCCGGCCAGCAGCGGTGGTGCATCGGGCGTGCCGGCTGGGGCGCTATGGCAGGCCGCGCAGGTGGCGGCCAGATCGCGCGCCGCCGTGTCAGCCGCCCAGACCGGCGCGGCCAACAGCGCCGTGGCCGCCAGCAACCAGGCGGCCGCGTGCATCAGTGGGAATGGCCAGCGTGCGCCGGCGCACCCATGGCGCGGGCCTCGGCCTGCACCTGCAGCGTCTCGGTCTTGCCGTCGGCGCCCTTGATGGTCACCGTCAAGGGCACGGTGTCGCCAGCCTTGAGGGTTTGCTTGAGGCCCATCAGCATCACGTGATAGCCCCCGGGCTTGAGCTCCACCGCCTTGCCCGCGGGCAAGGGCAGCGGGCCGACGGCGGCCATCTTCATCACATTGCCCTCCATCTTCATCTCGTGCACCTCGACGTTGGCGGCCACGGGTGAGGCCACGCCCACCAGCTCGCCGCCCTGGGCCGAGGTGAGCGTCATGAAGGCACCCGTGGCCCCTTGCTGCGCCACCGTGGCGCGCACCCAGGCGTCTTTGGCGGTGGTCTGGGCCTGGGCGGCCAGGGTGGTCAGCAGGGCAGCGAAGACGAAGGCAGAACGTAGGCGCATGGAGGATTCGGGATGGTAAAGAAACTTGAACGCAGCATACACCGCAGCCGTTGGCCGGTCGCGATAATGGCTGTATGTCCATCCAGACCGACGATTTCGGCGCCTGGTCGCCGCCCGAGGCGCCCGCGCGCCTGACCAGCCGCGAGGCGGCCTCGCCGCAGGAGGAAAACCTCGAGCGCGCGCTGCGCCCCAAGCGGCTGGCCGACTACGTGGGCCAGGCCAAGGCGCGCGAGCAGCTGGACATCTTCATCGGTGCCGCGCGCAAGCGCCGCGAGGCCCTGGACCACGTGCTGCTGTTTGGCCCGCCCGGGCTGGGCAAGACCACGCTGTCGCACATCGTGGCGGCCGAGCTGGGCGTCAACCTGCGCCAGACCAGCGGGCCGGTGCTGGAAAAACCCAAAGACCTGGCCGCGCTGCTGACCAACCTGGAGCGCGGCGATGTGCTCTTCATCGACGAGATCCACCGCCTCTCGCCGGTGGTGGAGGAAATCCTCTACCCGGCGCTGGAGGACTACCAGATCGACATCATGATTGGCGATGGCCCCACGGCGCGCTCGATCAAGCTCGATCTGCAGCCCTTCACGCTGATTGGCGCCACCACCCGCGCCGGCATGCTGACCAATCCGCTGCGCGACCGCTTCGGCATCGTGGCGCGGCTGGAGTTCTACACCACCGAAGAGCTGACGCGCATCGTCACCCGCTCGGCGGCGCTGCTGCAGGCACCCATCGACGCGGCCGGCGCGCAGGAGCTGGCCCGCCGCTCGCGCGGCACGCCGCGCATCGCCAACCGGCTGCTGCGGCGCGTGCGCGACTACGCCGACGTCAAGGGCGAGGGCCACATCACCGCCCCGCTGGCCGACGCCGCGCTGAAGATGCTGGACGTGGACGCGCAAGGCTTCGACACCATGGACCGCAAGCTGCTGCACGCCATCATCCACCGGTTCGACGGCGGCCCCGTGGGGCTGGACAACGTGGCCGCCGCCATCGGCGAGGAGGCCGGCACCATCGAGGACGTGATCGAGCCCTACCTGATCCAGCAAGGCTATCTGCAGCGCACGCCGCGTGGCCGCGTGGCCACCCAGGCGGCCTGGCGCTACGCCGGCCTGGCGCCGCCGGGCGCGTCCGCCCCGTTGTTTGATGACCCGGCCTGAGGCTGCCGTCGTCGGCGCCGGCCCAGCCGGGCTGATGGCTGCCGAGCGGCTGGCGGCGGCGGGCCTGCAGGTGGCGGTCTACGACGCCATGCCCTCGCCGGGCCGCAAGTTTCTGCGCGCCGGCATTGGCGGGCTCAACCTCACCCACAGCGAGGCGCGCCCTGCCTTCGATGCCCGCTATGGCGCGCAGCAGACGGCCGTCGCCCGCTGGCTGGACGTGCTGGACGGCCCCGGCCTGCGCACCTGGGCCGCCGGGCTGGGCATAGAGACCTTCGTCGGCAGTTCGGGCCGCGTTTTCCCGGTGGGCATGAAGGCCGCGCCGCTGCTGCGCGCCTGGCTGAGCCGGCTGCGTGCGGCCGGCGTGACGCTGCACCCGCGCCACCGCTGGTGCGGCTGGGCCGATGGGGCGCTGGTGTTCGACGCCCCCACCGGTCCGGTACAGGCCCGGCCCGCCGTCACCGTGCTGGCGCTGGGCGGTGGCTCCTGGCCGCAACTGGGCAGCGACGGCGCCTGGGCGGCGCTGCTGCAAGGGGTGGGCGCCCAGGTCAGGCCGCTGGTGCCGGCCAACTGTGGCTTCGATGTGGAGCCCGGCTGGAGCGCGCCGCTGCGCGCCCTGGCCGGCGCACCGCTCAAGCATGTGGCGTTGCACTGGGCCGGCCAGCGCCGCATCGGTGAATGCGTGCTGACGGACACGGGGTTGGAAGGCTCGCTGATCTACGCTGCCAGTGCGGCCCTGCGCGAAGCCATCGCCCGCGACGGCCGTGCGGCCATTGCACTGGACTTGCTGCCCGGTCACAGCGCCGAGGCCGTGGCCGCCGAGGTCAGCCGCCCGCGCGGCAGCCGCTCGTGGAGCACCCACCTCAAGAGCCGGCTCAAGCTCACCGGCGTCAAGACCGCGCTGTTGCGCGAGGTGCTGGCCTCATTCGCCGACCCGGCCGCGCTGGCCACCACCATCAAGGCCTTGCCACTGACGCTGGCGCGGCCCCGCCCGCTGGCCGAGGCCATCAGCAGCGCGGGCGGTGTGGCGCTGGAAGGGCTGACGCCCGCCGGCATGCTGTGCGCCCGGCCCGGCGTCTTCCTGGCCGGCGAGATGCTGGACTGGGAAGCCCCGACCGGCGGCTACCTGCTGACCGCCGCCATGGCCAGCGGCTGGGTGGCGGGCGATGGGGCAGCGCGGTGGTCAGGCCGCGTCAAATAAGCTCGTCGCGCGCCTCGTCCATCAGGTGGTCCACGTCGCCCCAGCCCTCGACCCACAGCCGGCCGTCGCGCCAGCGCAGTTGGTTGAGGCCGGCATTGGGCACGTCCCAGCCGCGCGGGGCGTCCAGCGCCAGGCCGTGGGCCAGCCGGTAAAGCACGTCCAGCACGCCGCCGTGGGTGACCAGCAGCAGGGTCTGGCCGGCGTGGCGGGTGGCCAGCGCCTCCACCGTGGCCTGTACGCGCTGGGCAAAGGTGCGCAGCGACTCGCCACCGCTGGGCGTGAAGTCGGGCGTGCGGGCCTTGAGGTGGGCGGCATCCTGCGCCGAGCGACCGGCAATCTCGGCGCGGGTGGCGCCCTGCCAATGGCCGAAATGGCGCTCGCGCAGGCCGGGCTCGGGCCGGGCCGCCAGGCCTTGCGTGGCCGCAATGGGGGCTGCGGTGTCCCAGGCGCGGGCCAGGTCGCTGGCATAGATGGCCGCCAACGGCTCGCTCGCCAGCGCCGCCGCAGCCTGCGCGGCCTGGGTGCGACCGGTGGCGTTCAGCGGCAGGTCGAGCTGGCCTTGCAGCCGGCCGGCCACGTTCCAGTCCGTCTCGCCGTGGCGAACGATCAGCAGGCGGGTGCTCACACGCCCCAGACCACGGGCTGGCCAGCGGCGTGGGCGCGGCGCAGCATCTCCATGAACGGCCAGGCGCGGCGGCGCAGCGAGATGTTGTCCTGGCCTTTTTCGGCCGCCTCGGCGTCGGCCTCGGCATCGGTGGCCGGCGCATCCTCGCCCGCAATGGCCGCTTCCAATGCCGCAAGGGCTGCGGGAATGGCGTCGGCCTCGATGATGCCTTGCGGCCCGGGGGTTTTGCCGATCAACGTCAACAGCCGGTCGCCTACGGCGGCATTCATGTTGAGGTCGGCGTCGGCACGGGATTTGAAGGTGTAGATCATGGCCCTCATTGTGCGCCCGTGCGGGCCTGCTGCAGCAAGGCATCGGGCGGTTGGGGCGGGCCGTGCAGCCGGCCTTGCCAGGCGTGGCAGCCCAGTTCGGCCACCAGTGCCCGCTGGGTCTCGGTCTCGATGCCTTCAGCGTCCACGACCAGCCCCAGGGCGTTGGCCAGCGCATGCAGCGCCCGCACCACGGCCACGGCGGCGGGCTGCTGGGGCACGCCCACCCAAAGGCTGGCGTCGAGCTTGACCCCGGTCAGCGGCAGGCGGCGCAGCAGCGCCAGCGGCAACTCGGCGGCCCCGGTGTCGTCCAGCACCAGCCGCACGCCCAGCTCGCGCAGCGCGCGGGCGTTGGCCTCGGCGGCCAGCGGGTCGGCCTGCAGGGCGGCGGCCGTGACGTCCAGCGCCAGCAGGTCGGCCGGCCATTTGGCTTGTTCGAGCACGGTGGCCACGCGGCGCGCATAGCCGGGCTGGGCCATTTGCGCGGCGCCCACGTTGACGGCCAGACGCACCGTCCAGCCGCTGGCGCGCCAGCGCACGCCCTGCTGCACGGCCTCGGCCAGCACCCAGTCATCCACCGCCCCGGCCAGCCCCGCGCGCACCAGATGCGGCCACCAAGGGGCGGGCGGCACCTCGCCCCGCAAGGGGTCTATCCAGCGCACCAGCGCCTCGGCGGCGACGATGCGGCCGCTGCCGGTGGCCACGCTGGGCAGGTAGCGCAGGCGCAGCGCGCGGCTGAACTGGCCGTTGTGGACGGCTTCCAGCAGCCCGCTGGCCAGGCCGCCATGGGCTTCGGGGATGTAGCGCTGCACGCGCCAGCGCTGGGCGCTGGGGTCGCGCAGCGCCTCGCCCAGGCCGGCCTCGGCCTGCCACAGCAGCGTGGCCGCGTCCAGTCCGGCCTGCGGGAAGGCGGCCACACCCACGGCCGACGGCAACGCCGGCAGACTGTGTGAGAGTCCTTCGTGCAGCCGGCGCGCCAGCGCCTCGGCCGCCTCCTCGCTGGCGCCCGGCAGCAGCACGCCAAAGCGCCCGCCGCCCAGGCTGGCGACCTGCCCTTGCGGCACGGCATGGGCCGCCAGCACCAGCGCCAGTTCGCGCAGGTCGCGCACGGCGGCCTCGCCGTCGAGGGCGAAGAGCGCATGGTCGTCAAAAGCGACGGCCATGACGACCAGACCCCCGCCATCGGCGCGCGACGCCTGCACGGCATGCTGCACCGCCTGCAGGAACAAGGTGCGGTTGGGGCAGCCCACGCGCGGGTCTTCGCCTTCGGCCCCGCGCGGACGCGGCGCGCCCAGCCGGCGCTCGTTGAGCAGGCGAAAGGTGCTGACCCGCCCGATGGGGCGACCCGCCTGCCACTGCGGCTGCGAGTGGCGCTCGATGACGCTGCCGTCCAGCAGCGTGAGTTGGTCGATGGCCGGCAGCAGGGGTTGCTGTTCGATTTCCCGCAGGCGACGATCGTAGGCCTCGGGCTCCAGCACGCAGTGGCGCATCCAGGCGCGCACGGCCTCGTCCTGGCCACGTGCGGTGGCGCTGTCGGGCAGTTGCCACTGAGCGGCAAAACGGCGGTTGAAGGCGCGCACGTGGCCGTGCAGGTCTTGCACCAGGATGCCGTCGGCCGTGGCCTCCAGTGTGGCGCGCAGCTCGGCCAGCGCCTGCTCGCGCTCACGCTGCGCGGCGCGCTCGGCGCTGATGTCGCGCAGCGAGATCAGCCAGCTGGAGACGACGCGACCCGCCTGCGGCGAGTCCACCCACAGCGGGCTGACACGCCGGTGCACGATGGCCGGGCTGCCGTCGGGGTGGGTCAGCTCGATGTCGCTGGCCAGGCAGGCGGTCTGGCCCGCCTCGACGGCAGCCCAGAAGGCCGCGTCTTCGAACGAGGGCAACACGGTGGCGGCCAGCGCGCCGACCAGTCCGTCGGCCGAGGGCAGGCCCAGCCAGCGGGCGGCGTCGGCGTTGGCATGCAGCACGGCCAGCTGGCGGCCATCGACCAGCCACGCCGGGCCGTCCATGCCGTCGAGCAGCACCGCCTGGGCCCGCTGCTGGCCGGCCAGCCAGGCAATGGCGGCGTCGGTGGCGCTCACGGGACCAGCCTTGGGGCGAGCGCGGTCGTCATGCGGCGGGCTCGTCGTCGTTGGGGGGCGCGGCGTCGAAGAAGTACGTCAGCCGGCGGCGGGGACGCAGGTAGCTGGCCGCCATGGCGGGCAACTGATCGGGCCGCAGGCTGCGGCGCACGCCCAGATCGGGATAGTCAGCCAAATCGAGATGCGAAAGTTTCTGAGAGGACGCCTTGCCGTCATACGCCAGCACGCACGGCTTGAGCGGTCGGGCGTCGTTGACGCTGGTAACCAGGGCCAGCCGGCTGTCGGACAACTCCACCACCGAGCCCGGTGGGTAGATGCCCAGCAGTCGGATCAGCGCGCTGATCAGCGTCGGATCATACTTGCCACGCCCTTGGGCGTAGAGCCTCGAGAGCGCTTCGTGCGGCGTCAACGCCTTGGCCGCCTCGGCCGGGTTGCACAGGTTGTCGAAGGCGTTGACCAGCCCGACCAGCCGCGCCAGCGGGGTGATCTTGTCACCCGCCACGCCCTGTGGAAAGCCGCTGCCGTCCAGATGTTCGTGATGCTGGGCCACGGCCAGCAGCACCGGCTGCGCCACGCCCATGCCATGCACCAGCGCCACCCCGTGAACGACATGTTGGCGGTAGGCGGCCAGTTCGCTGGCGCTGAAGTCATCGCGGCGCAGGCGCAGGCGATCGGGCAGCATCTGCTTGCCCACGTCGTGCAGCAGCGCGCCGGCCCCGAGATCCCCCAGATCGGCGCGCACCAGCTGTTGCTGGCGCCCCAGCAGCATGGCCACGGTGGCCACATTGAGGGCATGGGTGGCGGCCCGCTCGCCAGCGGGCTCGGTCAGCACGCGCACGTTCAGGCTGTCGGCGACCAGCATCTTGTCGAGCAGCGCGCCCGTCAGCCGGTTGACGTCGGCCAGCGCCGCCGCCGGGTCGGCCTGTGCCTGATCGTGGATGCGGCGCACGTCGCGCGCCGCCTCGGCGAACTGCCGCTCGCACAGCTCGGTGGCCTGCTCCTGCGCTTCCATGGCCCGCTGTCGCGCCGCCTGGGCCTGCGCGGCTGCGCTCAGCGCAGGGGCCTCGGTGGCCGGCGGAGGCGACTCCGCTTCAAGCAGCCCGACGCCAGCAGGGGCCGCCACCTCGCTGCGTGCCGGATCCCAGCGCACGCGCGCAAGGCCCAGGCCGCGTACCGTATCGATCTGATCGGCCGACACGATGCGGAAGCTGGACAGCGGGAACGGATGCGCCATCCACCCCAGATCGAGGTGGATGAACATGCCGACACGCAAATCACTGACCGGAATGCTCTCGCTCATACAGGTTGCTGTTCCACAAGTCCACTGAACTGGCTATCGGCGTGGCATCCCGCAACTTGACGATTGCCTCTGCCGCATGGGGCGCCGCACAAGCAAAGAAAATGGCATGCCGCGGCGGTTTTGTGGAAGGCGCCGGCGCTGCCATCACCGTTGCGCACCGCACCAAGGAAACACCGATGCCCTCACGCCTGCTGGAACGCTTCATCGTGCTGGCCACCCTCCTGGCCAGCAGCCTTGGCAGCCTGCCCACGGCCGTGCGGGCGCAGGCCAACGAGCAGTTCATTCCCCTGCTGGTCCACCGCACCGGCCCGTATGCGCCGGGCGGCACGCCCTGGGCCAATGGCAAGCAGGACTACATCAAGCTCATCAATGCCCAGGGCGGCATCAACGGCGTGCGCATGGCCTACGAGGAGTGCGAGACCGGCTACGCCACCGACAAAGGGGTGGCCTGCTATGAGCGCCTCAAGGGCAAAGGCGCCAGCCTGTTCGATCCGCAGTCCACCGGCCTGGCGCTGGCACTGACCGACCTGGCGCGCAGCGACGGCATTGCGCTGCTGACGCTGGGCTATGGCCCCGCCGCCTCGCAGGACGGTGGCGTCTTCAAGTGGAGTTTTCCGCTGATGGGCAGCTACTGGACGGCGGCCGACATCCTCGTGCAGGCCATTGCCAAGCGGGAGGGCGGGCCCGAGCGGCTGCGGGGCCGCAAGATCACCCTGCTCTACCACGACAGTCCGTTCGGCAAGGAGCCCATCGCGCTGCTGCAGGCCCGAGCCCGGATGCTGGGGTTCACGCTGGCGCTGATTCCGGTGCCGGCGCCGGGCACGGAGCAAAAGACCGCCTGGCAGCAGGTGCGCCAGAGCCGCCCCGACTACGTGTTGCTGTGGGGTTGGGGCGGGATGAACCCGGCGGCGCTCAAAGAGGCCCAGGCCGTGGGCTTTGCACGGGAGCGGATGTACGGCGTCTGGTGGGCAGGCACCGAGCCCGACGTGCGGGGCGCGGGCGACGGTGCCAAGGGCTATCACGCGCTGGCGCTCAACGGCGCCGGCCTGCAGGTCAAGGTGGTGCAGGACATCTTGCGGGTGGTGCACGACCAGGGCCTGGGCACCGGCCCGCGCGCCGAGGTGGGCTCGGTGCTGTACCTGCGCGGCGTCGTCATCCAGATGCTGACGGTGGAAGCCATCCGCCGCGCGCAAGAGCATTTCGGCAAGGGTCAGGTCATGACCAGCGCGCAGGTGCGCTGGGGGCTGGAGAACCTCAACCTCGACCAGAAGCGGCTGGACGCGCTGGGTTTTGGCGGCGTGATGCGGCCCATCGCGACCTCGTGCCACGACCACATGGGCTCGTCCTGGGCCCGCATCCAGACCTGGGACGGCCGCAAATGGGTGATGGGAGGCGACTGGTACCAGGCCGACGAGCGGGTGCTGGCTCCCCTGGTCAAGGAGGCGGCCGACCGCTACGCCAGCGAGAAGAAAATCACCCGGCCGACTGCGGCCGATTGCCCCGCCGGCTGACCCCATGAGCGACTTCTTTGCCCCGCCCCCGTTCGACGCCGACGCCGCACTGCAAAAAGTGCGGCGGCAGTTGCGGGAGTTGAACCTCACCGAACGCGAGGGCCGCTTCGAGGCCCGCGGCACGGCCTGGGCCCGCGTGCGCGTGGAGGGCGGCGCCCTGCTGCTGGACGCGGCGCGCGCGCCCGCCCGCAGCCCCGAGTGGCAGACCACCACGGTGCGCGATCACGCGCAACTCAGGGCCTGGCTGGAGCGCCTCGCCCGGCGTCTGGCCGACGCCAAAGACCCCGACAGCTGACGCGCGCCGCCGGCAACTGAACGCCACACACCCCAGC
Organism: Pseudomonadota bacterium; assembly: GCA_020161145.1. Lineage (GTDB taxonomy): Bacteria > Pseudomonadota > Gammaproteobacteria > Burkholderiales > Burkholderiaceae_C > Ideonella. The sequence goes on along the minus strand of JAIUPQ010000009.1, from coordinate 98,493 downwards.
GACTACACGCCTCCTTACGCACACCGCCATCTAGCCTGGTGACTGCCGTGGATCCGGCTTCGCCGGTCCGCTGGCAGTGCCCTCTTGAGGGGGCGCGATCTGTGATCGCGTAGGGGGTGGGCCGTCTAGGGTTTGACGATAGCGAGCAGTTCGACCTCGAAGGTCAGCGTGGCATTGGGCGGGATCACGCCGCCGCCGGCGCCGCGCTCGCCGTAGGCGATGCCCGGGGGGCAGATCAGGCGGGCCTTGCCGCCGACCTTCATCATCCGCACCCCTTCCGTCCAGCAGGGAATGACGCGGTTGAGCGGGAACTCGGCCGGCTGGCCGCGGCCGTAGGAGCTGTCGAACTCCTTGCCGCCCGCCAGCGTGCCCCGGTAGTGCACGCGCACCACGTCGGTGGGCTGGGGCTGGGCGCCGCCGCCCTCCTTGAGGCTTTGGTAGATCAGGCCCGACGGCATGGTCTGGGCCGGCGCGGCCGGTGCTTTCTCGGCGGCGACCACATCGGGCACGGTGCCCCACAGGCCCAGCGCGGCGGCGACGATGAACAGGGTGCGAAACAGACTCATGGTGGGATCCTCAAGACAGGGTGACTTTGGCGAACTTGCGTTTGCCCACTTGCAGCGTCAGGGTGCCGGGGCCGACTTTGAGCCCTTTGTCGCTGACGGCGGCGCCATCGATGCGCACGCCGCCTTGCTCGACCAGCCGCAAGGCTTCGCTGGTGCTGGGCGCCAGGCCTGCCGCCTTGAGCAGCGCGCCAATGCCCAGCGGCGCGCCGCCCAGCGCCACCTCGGGGATGTCGTCGGGAATGCCGCCCTGGGCCCGCAGCGCGAAGTCGGCCTGGGCCGCGTTGGCGGCGGCGGCGCCGTGAAAGCGCGTGGTGATCTCGCGCGCCAGCAACACCTTGGCGTCCTTGGGGTTGCGCCCGCCCGCCACCTCGGCGCGCAGGCGGGCAATCTCGTCGAGCCCGCGCTGGCTGAGCAACTCGTACCAGCGCCACATCAGCGTGTCGGAGATGGACAGCACCTTGGCGTACATGGTGTTGGCCGGCTCGGTGATGCCGATGGTGTTGCCCTTGGACTTGGACATCTTCTCCACGCCGTCCAGCCCTTCGAGCAGCGGCATGGTCAGGATGCATTGCGGCGCCTGACCGTGCTCCTGCTGCATGTGGCGGCCCATCAGCAGGTTGAAGGTCTGGTCGGTGCCGCCCAGCTCCAGATCGCTGTTGAGCGCCACCGAGTCGTAGCCCTGCATCAGCGGGTAGAGAAACTCGTGCACCGAGATCGGGGTCTGGCTGGCAAAGCGGCGGGTGAAGTCCTCGCGCTCCAGCATGCGCGCCACGGTGTAGCGCGACGCCAGCGCAATCATGCCGCGCGCGCCCAGCGCGTCGCTCCATTCGCTATTGTAGCGCACCTCGGTGCGCGCAATGTCCAGCACCAGACCGATCTGATCGAAATACGTCCGGGCGTTGGCCTCGATCTGCTCGCGCGTCAGCGGTGGGCGGGTGCTGTTGCGGCCTGAAGGGTCGCCAATGGTGGAGGTGAAGTCGCCGATCAGCGCAATCACGGTGTGCCCCAGGTCTTGCAACTGGCGCATCTTGGTGAACACCACGGTGTGGCCCAGATGCAGATCGGGCGCCGTCGGGTCGAGGCCGAACTTGATGCGCAGCGGCTGGCCGCTGGCCTCGCTGCGCTGGAGCTTGGCCACCCATTCGGCCTCGGGCAGCAGATCGGCCACACCGCGGCGGCTGATGGCCAGGGCCTCGCGCACGGCGTCTGAGAGCGGGCGGTCGGCGGAATGTGTGACGTCTGTCATAAAATCTTCAAATTGCCGTCGCGCCGGTTGCGGTGACGGTCGCGCCAGGGTTCGCGCATTGTCCACGAACCCCGCGCGCGAGCTTCGGGGGTGCGGTCTGCCGCGCCCGAGTGATTGACAGTGCGCCGCCCTGGGTCACAAGCCCGCTGCGGCCTCCACGCGAGACCGGCATGACCCTGCCTCTTTCATCGCGCCTGCGGGCACGCTGCCTGGACAGCGCCTACGCCTTGCGCCAGCGGGTACACCGCCACCATCGGGCGCTGGGTGCCACCGTGGCCATCCTGCTGGCCGGTTTTGGCGTCACCGCCTTCGGCATCGCCCCGCTGGCCCCCGACGCGGCCGACCTGCCGCGCCAGCAGATCACGCTGGACGTCGCCCACCACCTGGACCGCCTGCAGCTTGACGCCCTGGATGGCGCCGCGCTGCTGCTGCCGCGCAGCGACGTGACCCGCGCCGACGACAGCGTGGACAGCCTGCTGCGCCGCCTGGGCGTGCAGGACGACGGCGCGGCCGCCTGGCTGCGCCGCGACGCCAGCGCACGACCCTTGTGGCAGGGCGGCGGCGGCAAGATGGTCACGGCCACCACCGACCAGGACGGCCTGCTGATGCAACTGGTGGCCCGGCTGCCGCTGGCCGCGTCGGCCACCGAACCCGAGGGGCCGCCCAGCGCCTTCCAGCGCCTGCGCCTCACCCGCGACGCGACCCAGGCCGACCACTGGCAGACCGAGCTGGAGACCGTGCCGTTCACCGCCACCACGCGGCTGGCCAGCGGCACCATCGACTCCTCGCTCTTTGCTGCCACCGATGCCGCCGGCCTGCCCGACGGCGTGGCCATGCAACTGGTCGAGGCCTTTGCCAACGAGATCGACTTCCACCGCCAACTGCGCAAGGGCGACCGCTTCACGCTGGTCTATGAAACCCTGTACGCCGACGGCGAACCCGTGAGCTGGGGTGGCGGCGGTGGCCGCCTGCTGGCGGCCGAGTTCGTCAATGCCGGCAAGGCCTACACCGCCTACTGGTTTGGCGAGGGCAAGGGCGGCTATTTCGACGCCGACGGCCAGGCCAAGCGCCGTGCTTTCCTGGCCAGCCCGCTGGCCGTCTCGCGCATGACCTCGGGCTTTGCCATGCGCGTCCACCCCATCAGCGGCCAGTGGCGCGCCCACAAGGGCGTGGACTACGGCGCCCCCAGCGGCACCCCGGTGCGGGTGGTGGGTGATGGCGTGGTGGAGTTGGCCGGCCGCCAGAGCGGCTATGGCAACGTGGTTCAGGTGCGCCATGCCGGCGGCAAGGCCACGCTCTACGCCCACCTCTCGCGCGTGGACGTGCGCGCCGGCCAGCGCGTGGAGCAAGGCCAGCGCGTGGGTGCCGTGGGCGCCACCGGCTGGGCCACCGGCCCCCACCTGCACTTCGAGTACAAGATCGACGGCGTGCAGACCAACCCGGTCAAGCTGGCCAAATTGGCCGAGACCACCACACTGAGCACGCCGCAACTGGCCCGCTTCGAAGGCACTGTGGCCGGCCTGCGCGGCCCGCTGACGGCGGCCGCGCAAGTGGCGGGCGCCCCGGGGCGGCGGTTCGAGTGAGGGCGAGCGACGGGGCGCTGTACATCGGTTTGATGTCCGGCACCTCGCTGGACGGCATCGATGCCGTGCTGGTGGCCGGCCTGCCCGGCCGCAGCGACGTCGCTGCCCACCACCACCAACCTTTCGACACCGCGCTGCGCACCGAATTGCTGGCCCTCAACAGCCCTGGCGGCGCCGATGAGCTCCCGCGCGCAGCGCGGGCGGCCAACGCCGTGGCCGATGCCTATGCCCAGGCTGCCCACGCGCTGCTGGCTGCAGCCGGCCTGGCACCCGGCGCGGTGCGCGCCCTGGGTGCGCATGGCCAGACCGTGCGCCACCAACCCGACCAGGGCTGGACGGTACAACTGCTGAGCGGCGCCAGGCTGGCCGAAGCGACCGGCATCGACGTGGTCTGCGACTTTCGCGCCCGCGACGTGGCCGCTGGCGGTCAGGGCGCCCCGCTGGTGCCCGCCTTCCATCAAGCCCGGTTTGGCGGCCAGCCGCAGACCGCCGTGCTGAACCTGGGCGGCATCGCCAACCTCAGCCTGCTGGGCGCGGCGCCGACCGGCTTCGATTGCGGCCCGGCCAACGTGTTGCTGGACGCCTGGGTCGCCCGCCACCGCCCGGGCACGCTGTACGACGCAGACGGCGCCTGGGCCGCCAGCGGCCAGGTGCTGCCGGCATTGCTGGCGCGGCTGCGGGCCGAGCCGTACTTTGCGCTGCCGCCGCCACGCAGCACCGGGCGCGACCGCTTTCACCTGGCCTGGCTGGACGCCCATCTGGCCCAGGAGCCACCGGCCCGCCCGCAAGACGTGCAAGCCACCTTGCTGGCCTTGACGACCACCACCATCGCCGCCGACCTGCGCGCCTACGCACCGGCCACGCAGTTGCTGATCGTCTGTGGGGGAGGCACCCTGAACCGTGCCTTGATGGCCGCGCTGCGGGCCGCGCTGCCGGGCGTGCGCGTAGAGGCCAGCGATGCCCATGGCCTCCCGGCCATGCAGGTAGAGGCCACGGCCTTTGCCTGGCTGGCAGCGCGCTTCATGCAGGGGTTGCCGGGCAATTTGCCGGCGGTGACGGGTGCCCTCGGCGAGCGGGTGCTGGGGTGCTGGTACCCCAGCGGCCACCCTCAGCCGACACGCGCCGGCTGAACCTTCAGGTCATCGGGCCGACAAATCAGGCCGAGAAGCTGGACCCGCAGCCGCAGGTGGTGGTGGCGTTGGGGTTCTTGATGACGAACTGGGCGCCCTGCAGGTCGTCCTTGTAATCGATCTCGGCACCCATCAGGTACTGCAGGCTCATGGCGTCGATCAGCAGCGTCACGCCGTTCTTGTCCATCTGGGTGTCGTCCTCACCCACGGCCTCGTCAAAGGTGAAGCCGTACTGGAAGCCCGAGCAACCGCCGCCTTGCACGAAGACGCGCAGCTTGAGGTCGGGGTTGCCCTCCTCGGCCACCAGCTCGGCCACCTTGGCGGCGGCACTGTCGGTGAACACCAGCGGCGCGGGTGGGGCGGAGGGAGCGGCTGCGGGGGCAACGGCGGTGGCGGTCATGGTCATTCCTTGTCGGTTGGCGAAGCCACCAGGCGCTCGGGCTTGGTGGCCAGTTGCAAGATGGGGGTGTCGGTATCGCTGCGCACGGCCGGGCGCATATGGCCATCGACCTGCGCGCCCTGGTGCATCTCCAAAGCACCATACATCACGTCCCCGAAGATACGGGCCTTGGGCTGCAATTCAAGCAATTCCACGGCGTGAACAGGGCCACGCACCTCGCCGTTGACGATGACGTGGCCGGCCAGCACCTTGCCCTCGACATGGGCATGCTCGGCAATCACCAGCAGGCTGGGCCCGGCACCGGTGGCGATGACGCTGCCGCGCACATCGCCGTCGATGCGCAGGCCATCGGTGAAACGCAGATCGCCCTGGAACGAGGCGCCGTCGCCGATCAGGGTGCGGATGGGGGGTTGTTTGCGGCGGCCTGGCCACATGGGCGAAAGTCTCCTTACAAGCGAGCCTGCTCACTGGCCCGCACCGCGCCCTTGGCGTCAAGCACGCGAAACTGCGCGGTTTTTACCACGGCATCAGGTGGGTACTCGAACACGCCCTCGATGCGCCGGTATTGGGTCAACTCCAGCGGGCTGGCGTTGCCTGAAGGGCCCATCGTCCAGGGCTGGCCGTGCAGCGTGCCGCTGAGCGTGAGCTCGTAGCGCCCGGCAAACACCTGCCGCGCCCGCCCGCCCAGCACCACCAGCGCCTGGTAGCGCAGCCGGCCCGGGGCCTGGGCCTCGACATCAAAGCGCGCCACGGCCACGCCGTCCTGCCCCGCCGCGCTGGGCAGCAGGCGCTCGAAAGCGCCCACATCGGCCTTGAGGGCGAGGTTCTCGGCCTCCACCTGCCGCAGTTGCTCGGCCAGTCGGGTCTGCGCCGCCTCACCCGCCTTGAGCAGGCTCTCGGCCGTATCGGCCACCGCCTGGGCACGGCCCAGCCGGGCCTGCGCCTCGGTCAGCTCACCTTGCAGCCGGATCACCTGCTGCTTGGCCGCGCGATCCAGGCCCGCAATGTCCTTGCCCCATTCGAAGGCCCACAGGGCCAGCGCGCCTGAGAGGCCCAGCACCACCGCGCCCACCAGCCAGCGCAGCGGCCAGAACAGCGCGCCACGCACATGCATGCGCTGCGTGGCCCGCGAGAACAGGCGGCGGCGAATGAGTTTGAGCTTCCAGCGCATGGGGACGAAAAAGGCCGCGCGAAGGCGGCCTTGTGTCGTGTGGGCGGTGGCGCCCGATCAGCGCTTGCTGAACTGCTTGCGGCGACGCGCGCCGTGCAGACCGACCTTCTTGCGCTCCACCTCGCGGGCGTCGCGGGTGACGAAGCCGGCGCGGCTGAGTTCGGCCTTCAGGGCCACGTCGTAGTCGATCAGCGCACGGGTGATGCCGTGGCGCACGGCGCCGGCCTGACCCGATTCGCCACCACCGTGGACGTTGACCTTGATGTCGAAGAACTCGCCATTGGCCGTCAGCAGCAGCGGCTGCTTGACGATCATGATCGAGGTCTGGCGGCCGAAATACTCGTCAACCGGCTTGCCGTTGACGGTGATCTGGCCACTGCCCTTCTTGATGAACACGCGGGCCACCGACGATTTGCGGCGGCCGGTGCCGTAATTCCATTGTCCGATCATCACGGCTCCTTAGATGTCCAGCACTTTGGGCTGCTGGGCGGCGTGCGGATGGGCGTCGCCCGCGTACACCTTCAGCTTCTTGATCATCGCGTAACCCAGCGGGCCCTTGGGCAGCATGCCCTTGACGGCCTTCTCCAGCGCGCGGCCGGGGTGCTTGGCTTGCATGTCCTTGAACTTGGTGCCGTAGATGCCACCGGGGAAGCCCGAATGGCGGTAGTACACCTTGTCGTTGGCCTTGTTGCCGGTGACACGCAACTTGTCGGCGTTGACGATGACGATGTAGTCGCCGGTATCGACGTGAGGCGTGTAGATGGCCTTGTGCTTGCCGCGCAGACGGAGTGCCACTTCGCTGGCGACACGTCCGAGCACCTTGTCGGTGGCATCAAGCACAAACCACTCGTGCGTCACTTCGGCCGGTTTGGCGCTGAAGGTTTTCATCAGAGAGGGTCTTTGCAAAAAAGAAATACCGGCTGTCGGCTGGGGTCTTCGGCGCTGCTTGTTCTGCTTTGCAGCCTCTCAGACCCGTGAATAGCCCCCCGCCAGTTTCGGGTAAGCCGGCGACTATAGCACAGCCGCCGCCGGCAGCTTGGGCTTGACCCAGAGCCAGGCAACCAGCCCCACCATCATCATGCTCAGCGAGGCGATGGACAGCCCCAGGGCGCTGTGCATCACCAGCGGCGCCACCACCCCGGCCACCACCGCGTTGGCGGCGCTGGCGATGCAGGCCTGCAGCGACGAGGCCATGCCCCGCCGCGTGGGCACCTGATCCAGCACCAGCAGCGTCACCACCGGCACCATCAGCGCCCAGCCGAACGAGAAGAACCCGATCAGTGGCAGCGCCCACCAGGCCGACAGCGGCAGCCACAGATTGGCAGCCAGGCTGGTCAGCGAGGTGGCCAGCATGATGACAAAGCCCAATCGGATCTGGTACTTGGGCTTGACGCGGCCCGCCAGCCGCCCCGACAGCCAGGCCCCGGCCATGATGCCGCCGATGGTGCACAGGAAGAAGCGGTAGTACTGCGTGGGCCCCAGGCCCAGCAACTCACCCAGGAACACCGGTGCCGACAGCACGTAGAGGAACATGCCGTTGAACGGCACGCCCGAGGCCAGCACCAGCGCCAGGAACCGCGCGCTGCCCACCAGCTCGCGGTAGCCGCGCAGCAGCTCCATCAGGCCGAACGGCTGGCGCTGGGTGGCGTGCAGCGTCTCGGGCAGCGCGCGCCACATGGCCACCAGCAGCGCCAACCCGATGGCTGCCAGAAACCAGAAGATGGCATGCCAGTCCAGGTGCACGAACAGGTAGCCGCCGATGATGGGCGCAATGGCCGGCGCCACGCCGAAGTAGATGGTCACCTGCGCCATCACCCGCTGCGCCTCGTCGGGCGGAAACATGTCGCGGATGATGGCGCGCGAGACCACCATGCCCGCCCCCGCCGACATGCCTTGCAGCGCCCGAAAGAAGATCAGATGCCCGATGGACTGCGACAGCGCGCACCCCACCGAGGCCACGGTGAACACCGCCATGCCGGCCAGCACCACCGGCCGCCGGCCCAGCGAATCGGACAGCGCGCCGTGGAACAGGTTCATCACCGCAAAGCCCAGCAGATAGGCCGACAGCGTCTGCTGCATCTGCACCGGCGTGGCATCCAGCGACGCCCCAATGCCCGAGAACGCCGGCAGATAGGTGTCGATGGAGAACGGCCCCAGCATGGCCAGCGAAGCCAGCAGCGCCGCCAGCAGCCAGCGGGCATGGGGCCAAAGTCGGGCAGCGTCTGGATTCATGCGGTCGGGGTGATGGAGTTGAAAAAGTGAAGCGAGCCGATAGGCCGGATTCTGTGCGCGCGCCAGGACTTGCGCCCAAGCGCGTGTGACCGCCATTCATCTGGGCCGCCGGTTACCCGGACGGCTCGGTGCCACCTACCCGCACGCTCTCCGGGCCAGATCATCGCGTGCCTATTTGGTGTTGCTGCGCGTAGAGATTGCCGCGTTTCACCCGGCCTGGGGCCTTGATGACCCCAGGCCGGGTGCTACTCGGCAGCCGCTCGCGCGGCTGGCCTTGGCTTGCGCCAAGGCAATGCCGGCTGACGCCGGCTCCTCGTAGACCACCCAGCTTGGAGCGCACCCCGGGCCGACTCGTCTCTGTGGCTCTGATCCGCACCTCGCGGTGGACGGGGGTTACCCGCTACGCTGCCCTGTGCAGTCCGGACCTTCCTCCAGCGCGCCCTTTCGGGCCTTGCGCCAGCGGCGGTCTGGCTCGCTTCACGGCGGGGATTGTGTCACGCGGCAATTGACAGACCCCGGCCGGCGCGGACCGCCGTGCAGCACCGCATCCATCTGCGGGGCCAGGCTACAGCGCCGCCTTAAGCAAAGTCAGGAGCTGCGCCTGCGAGAACGGCACTCCCTTGCCCAGCAAATCCGTCACACAGGCCGCATGGGTGACACTCCTGGCACAGACACCGCCAATCATCTTGTACTGAAAGGCTTCGGCGCCGACCCCGGCCACCGATGCAATGGCGTTGCCGCCGGCTTGCTTCCAGAGCGAGAACTGCGCCGGATCCGCATGACGAATGACGATCATCGCCTGCCCCTGCCCATCGACATAGGTGACATCCGAGTAGCTGACCCCGTACTTGTTGGCCACCTTGGTGGTGTGCTTCACGCCCGACACCCCTAGGGTTGAAGCCACCAGCGCATCGGGCACCTCAGCGGCCATGGCAACCGGCGCGGCGACGGCCAGCGCAATCAGGACAAACACAGTTTTCATCAGCATCATCGATAAGGGTTGTGACCGCTTGAGTGTAGAAGCCACCGCCACGGCTCCAGCCCGCGCCCACACGTTATGCCCGCGCGTTGGAAGCTCATAGGCGACAAGGCAGCCGCTTTTTGCCAACATGCACCCATTGCGCTAAAAGGACTCCCATATGAAAGCCGACACCATCCTGGCCACCATTGGCCGCACGCCGCACGTTCGCGTCCAGCGGCTGTTCCCCCAGACCCATGAGGTCTGGATCAAGAACGAGCGCGCCAACCCGGGCGGCTCCATCAAGGACCGCATCGCGCTGGCCATGGTCGAAGATGCCGAGGCCAGCGGCGCGCTCAAGCCCGGTGGCACCATCATCGAGCCCACCAGCGGCAACACCGGCGTGGGCCTGGCCATGGTGGCCGCCGTCAAAGGCTATCCGCTGGTGCTGGTGATGCCCGACTCCATGAGCATCGAACGCCGCCGCCTGATGCTGGCCTATGGCGCACGTTTTGAGCTGACGCCGCGCGAAAAAGGCATGAAGGGCGCCATCGCCCGTGCCGAAGAGCTGGTGGCGGCCACCCCTGGCGCCTGGATGCCACAGCAGTTCAACAACCCCGCCAACGTGGCCGTGCACGTGCGCACCACGGCCGAAGAAATTGCCACCGATTTCCCCGAGGGGCTGGACGCCATCATCACCGGCGTGGGCACCGGCGGCCACATCACCGGCGTGGCCCAGGTGCTCAAGGCCCGCTGGCCCCAACTCAAGGTGTTTGCGGTCGAGCCCACGCAGTCGCCCGTCATCAGCGGGGGCAACCCGGCCCCCCACCCCATTCAAGGCATCGGTGCGGGCTTCATCCCCAAAAACCTGAACACCGGGTTGCTGGACGGGGTGATCCAGGTCGAGGCCGAACCGGCGCGCGAGTACGCCCGCCGCAGCGCCAGCGAGGAAGGCATGCTGGTGGGCATCTCCAGCGGCGCCACGCTGGCGGCCATTGCCCAGAAGCTGCCTGATCTGCCCCCTGGAAGCCGGGTGCTGGGGTTCAACTACGACACCGGCGAGCGCTACCTGTCGGTCGAGGGCTTTCTGCCCACCGAAGAGGCGTGACGCTGCGCCGCGCCCTCCCGCACGACGTGGCCGAATGCGTGGCCATCCGCGGGTTGACGCGCGAGAACGCCATCTCGGCCACGCGGTTGGCCGAGTTGGGCATCACCGCCCAGAGCTGGGCTGCCGACGTGGCGGCCGACCGCCTGCCCGGCTTCGTCTGGACGCACGGGCCGCAACTGGCCGGCTACTGCTTTGGCGATGCCGCCAGCGGCGAGGTGGTGGTGCTGGCGCTGCGCCCGGCGTTTGAAGGCCAAGGCATAGGCAAGGCCTTGCTGGCCACCACCATGGCCGAATTGCGTGAGCGCGGCCACCCGCAGCTGACCCTGGGCTGCGCCGCCGACCCCGCCGTGCGCGCCCACGGCTTCTACCGCCACCTGGGCTGGCGGCCCACGGGTGAGCGCGACCGGTATGGTGACGAGGTGCTGACCCACCCCTGAGACCACCGCCCATGTCTGCCGCCCCCCGCCCATCCGCTCACGTCTGGCTGATGGCCGCCGCCGTCAGTGCGGCCGTGGCCATCCTGGCCGATGCCTCGGTAGGCGACCAGCGCGGCCTGTTCCTCATCGCCAAGCCGCTGACCACGCTGCTGCTGATCGGCTATGCCCGCCAGCGCGCGGCGCCGCAGGCCATCATGCTGGGGCTGCTGCTCTCACTGGGGGGCGACGTGGCATTGATGTTCGAGGGCGGCGGCTTCACCGCTGGCCTGGCCTGCTTTCTGGCGGCGCACCTGGCCTATTTGTGGGCCTTCACGCGCGGCCACCGGCTGGGCGCGTGGTGGCCACCATTCACGGTCTACGCGGCGGTCGCCACGGTGATGCTGGTGCAACTGTGGCCCGGCCTGCCGGCGGACCTGCGAGGGCCGGTGGTGGTCTACGTCGCGGCGCTGGCCACCATGGCCGCGCAGGCCGCCGGTGTGAGTCGGCTGGCGGCGTTGGGTGGCCTGCTGTTCGTCGCCTCGGACGCCGCGCTGGCCTGGAACCGATTTCACACCCCGCTGCCGGCCGTGGCGCTGTGGGTGCTGCCAGCGTACTGGACAGCGCAGGCGCTGATTGCGGCCAGCCTGGCCCCGGCCGCCCCGGCCCTATCCGGCGGGGCACAGGACGGCTGAGGTCAGCCCACCAGCCGCCAGCCCAGCGTCTCGCCCCCACGCAGTGGCTTGATCTGCGCCTCGCCCAGTGGCAGCACCTCGGGCACGACCCAGGGCTCGCGGCGGAGCGTCACCGTGCCCCGGTTGCGCGGCAAGCCGTAAAAGTCGGGGCCGTGGAAGCTGGCGAAGGCTTCCAGCCTGTCCAGCGCGCCGGCAGCCTCGAAGGCCTCGGCATACAGCTCCAGCGCGGTGGGCGCGGTGTAGCAGCCGGCGCCGCAGACGCTGGCCTCTTTCATCACGCTGGGGTGGGGCGCGCTGTCGGTGCCCAAAAAGAACTTGGGGCTGCCGCTGGTGGCGGCCGCCACCAGCGCGGCGCGGTGCACCTCGCGCTTGAGCACCGGCAGGCAGTACCAGTGCGGGCGCAGGCCGCCCATGAACAAGGCATTGCGGTTGTAGAGCAGGTGGTGGGCGGTGAGGGTGGCGGCCGTGTGCGCATCGGCGGCGGCCACGTACTGGGCGGCCTCCTGGGTGGTGATGTGCTCAAACACCACCTTGAGCTCGGGCAGCGCCGCACGCAGCGGCTGCATCACGCGCTGGATGAACACCGCCTCGCGGTCGAACACGTCGATGGCCGGGTCGGTCACCTCGCCGTGCACCAGCAGCAGCACGCCCTCGCGCTGCATGGTCTCCAGTGCCGGCATCACGCGGGCCATGTCGGTGACACCGGCATCGCTGTTGGTGGTGGCGCCGGCCGGGTAGAGCTTGAAGGCCACGATGCCGGCCGCCTTGGCGCGGCGCACCTCATCCGCCGTGGTGTGGTCCGTCAGGTACAGCGTCATCAGCGGCTCGAAGTTGCTGCCTTCGGGCCGCGCCGCCAGGATGCGCTCGCGGTAGGCCAGCGCCTGCGTGGTGGTGGTCACCGGCGGGCGCAGATTGGGCATGACGATGGCGCGCGCAAACTGGCGCGCAGTGGCCGGCAGCACGCTGGCCAGTTGGGCACCATCGCGCAGGTGCAAGTGCCAGTCGTCGGGGCGGGTCAGCGTCAGGGTAGGCGTCATGCTGCATTCTCGCCCTACCATCGAAAACCCCTGCTCAGGAGACCCGCCATGTGTGATGCCGAGATCTACCGTGCCGAAGCCCGTGCCCGCCAGCAACTGGCGCTGTCGCGGCGCGACTTCAACCTGTTGACGCTGGCCGCCGGCGCCATCGCCGCCCTGCCCACGCACGCGGCGCCGCTGCCCACGCGCGGCGAGGCCGTGCGCGTGCCCACGCCCGATGGCGAGGCCGCCGCCTACCTGGCCCGCCCCGCCCAGGGTCGCCATCCGGCCGTGCTGATGTGGCCGGACTGGCTGGGGCCGCGCCCGGCCTATGAGAAGCTGGCCGAGCAACTGGCGGCCAGCGGCTATGCGGTGCTGCTGCTCAACCCCTACTTCCGCTGGGAAAAGGCGCCGCTGGTGGAGAAGGCCGACCTGAGCGACGCCGCCACCATCACCAAGGTGCGCGGTCTGGTGGCGCGCTTCACGCCCGAACTCATCGCGCGCGACAGCCACGCCTACCTGGCGTTCATGGACAAGCAACCGGGCGTGAACGCCAAGCGCCGAGCGGGTGTGTTTGGCTACTGTGCGGGCGGCCGGCAGTCGTTCTACACGGCGGCGGCCGTGCCCGCGCGCGTCGGCGCGCTGGCCTCGTTCCACGGCGGTGGGCTGGTCACGGCAGAGCCCAACAGCCCGCACAAGCTGGTGAGCCAGATGCGTGCCCAGGCCCTGGTGGCGATTGCCGCCAACGACGACGCCAAAGAGCCCGCCACCAAGGCCGCCGTGCAGCAGGCATTTGCCGACGCCAGGCTGGCGGCCGAGGTGCAGGTCTACGCGGGCACCCAGCACGGCTGGTGCACGCCCGACATGACCACGCTCTATGACGCCGTCCAGGCGCAGCGCGCCTGGGGGCGGCTGCTGCACCTGCTTGAGACGGCGCTGGTGTAGTCAGCCGGCCGCGCGGCGGGTGAGGATTTCGAACGCCGGCAGGGTCTTGCCCTCCAGCACCTCCAGGAAGGCGCCGCCGCCGGTGGAGATGTAGCCCACGTCGCCCTCGATGCCGTATTTGGCAATGGCCGCCAGCGTGTCGCCACCACCGGCGATGCTGAAGGCGCTGGACGCGGCGATGGCGCGCGCCAGGGTCTCGGTGCCGCCCGCAAAGGCGTCGAACTCGAACACGCCCACCGGGCCGTTCCAGACGATGGTGCCGGCGGCCTTGAGCTGCTCGGCCAGCTTGGCCGCCGTCTTGGGGCCGATGTCCAGAATGAGGTCGTCCGCCGCCACGTCGGCCGCCGCCTTGACGGTGGCCGGCGCATCGGCCGCAAACGCCTTGGCGCAGACCACGTCCTCGGGGATGGGCACGGCCGCACCACGCGCCTGCATGGCCGCCATCACGGCCTTGGCCTCATCCAGCAAGGCCGGCTCGGCCAGGCTTTTGCCGATGGGCAGCCCGGCGGCCAGCATGAAGGTGTTGGCAATGCCGCCGCCGACGATGAGGCCATCGACCTTGCTGGCCAGGCTTTGCAGAATGGTCAGCTTGGTGGACACCTTGGAGCCCGCGACGATGGCCACCAGCGGGCGCTTGGGATTGGCCAGCGCCTTGCTGATGGCATCGATCTCGGCCGCCAGCAGCGGGCCGGCGCTGGCGATGGGGGCGTATTCGGCGATGCCGTAGGTGGTGCCCTCCGCGCGGTGGGCGGTGCCAAAGGCATCGTGCACGAAGATGTCGCACAGCGCCGCCATTTTTTTGGCCAGCACCGGGTCGTTCTTCTTTTCGCCCTTGTTGAGGCGGCAGTTCTCCAGCAGCACCACCTCGCCAGGCTCGACGCGCACGCCGTCCACCCAGTCGGCCACCAGCCGCACCGACTGCCCCAGCAGCTCGGCCAGGCGCTCGGCCACCGGCTCCAGCGAGTCCTCGGGCCTGAACTGGCCCTCGGTGGGGCGGCCCAGGTGGGAGGTGACCATCACCGCCGCGCCGCCCTCCAGCGCCAGGCGGATGGCCGGCACGCTGGCGCGGATGCGGGTGTCTTCGGTGATGCGGCCGTCTTTGTCCTGCGGCACGTTGAGGTCGGCGCGAATGAACACGCGCTTGCCCCTGGCTTGGCCCTGGGCGACGAGGTCGGCAAATCGGATCACGTTCATGGTGCAGCTCTCAAAGGTCTATTGAAAATGCAGGACGAGGCGCAGCGTCAGCAGCACGGCCGTGCCGCAGACGATGGTGCCCAGAATGGTTCGGCGCCAAACGTACCACGCCGCACCGGCCACCGTGGCCCACAGCGCCGCGTCGCGCCAGGTGGCCAGCAAGGCCCCATCGCGCAACAGCACATCGGGCGCCACCACGGCCACCAGGGCGGCCAGCGGGGCATAGCGCAAGGCCTCACGCAGCCAGGCCGGAATGGGCAGTGGCCGCCTGGGCAGCATGAAGAAGGCGCGCGTGACCACCGAGATGGCGGTCAGCCCCACCACGGCCGCCAGGGTGTAGAGCGTGATGCCCGTGGTCATGTGGGCGCCTTCGGGGTGCGCCCCCAGTGGTCCAGCACCACGCCCACCGCCACGGCGGCGGCGATGGCCACCACGATGTTGAGCCTGAACGGCAGCGCGAACGCCGCCACCGCGGCCAGCGCCGCCACGCCACCCGCCACCCAGGTGGCGCGGTCCACCAGCAGCGAGCCGGCCAGGCCCAGCAGCGCCAGCGTGCCGGCAAAGCCCAGGCCCCAGGCCGTAGGGATCTGCGCCGCCAGCGCAATGCCGGCCAGCGAGAACGCCTGCCAGGCCACCCAGTTGGTCACCGCGCCGCCCCAGAAATAGGCCTGCTGCCCCGGCTCGGGCCGGGGGCTGGGGTAGCGGCGGGTGAACAGCACGTAGTTGAGGTCGCCCGCCAGATAGCCGATGCCCAGCCGCCGGCCCAGCGGCAGGTGCTCGAAGTACGGCCGCCAGCCGGCCGAAAAGATGACGAAGCGCAGGTTGACGCAGGTGGCGGTGGCCCAGATCACCCACAGGGGCGCACCGGCCGCAATCAATGGGGTGGTGGCCAGTTGGGCGCTGCCGGCAAACACCGTCAACGACACCAGCACCGCCAGCGGCAGCGAGAACCCGGCCTTGACCATGGCCACCCCCGTCACCAGACCCCAGGCCCCGATGCCCAGCGCCGGCTGCGCCATGTCGCGTGCGCCTTGGACGAAGGCCGGGTCGCGCCAGATGGGGTGGGGCGTGCTCATCCCCGTCATTGTCGCTGGGCCGACCGCCGCCAGATTGGCAGGCAGCCTGTCAGGGTGGCAGGGCGGCGGCGGCCCAACGCCCGGTAAGTGCTTGATTCGGCGTCGCCGCCCGGCTGGCATGACGGATGCAAAGACAAGGGTGAGGAGACCCACGCGATGCCCATGCCTGCCACCCCCTTGCTGCGTCCGACCTGGCTCGCCTTGCTGCTGCTGCAGGCGGCTGCGGCCCAGGCCGGGGTCGCCGGCCTGGTGCCCGATCGGCGGCCCGCCCATGCGCCTGCGGTCACCCAGGCGCCCGTCGGACCCGAACTCAAGGCCCAGCGCCTGCACGGCGTGGTGCCGCCCTGGCCCGCCACGGTCGAGCGCCTGGCCGAGCAAGGCGCCTGGTGGGCCCCGTTTTTCCATCCTGGCATGAGCGGGCCCTACGACTTGCGAGGCTGGCATCGGCCTCTGGGCGATCCGTGAAGCCCCCTGCGGTGGCCACCGACACCCGCCAGGCGGGGCGACGAGGTGGCCGGCGCCACGCCCCTTCACTTCAATTGCGTTTATTCACACTCCAGAGGAGAGCACCATGAAATCAACTCGCACCCCCTTCGCGCTGGCCGCCATCGCTGCAGCAGCCCTGCTCGCCGGCTGCGCCACACCGCCGTATCCACAAGGACAGATGGGCATGTCGGGTATGGATGGGATGTCCGGTATGACTGGTATGTCGGGCATGGGTGGCATGTCTGGTATGGGCGGTATGTCCGGCATGGGCGGCATGTCTGGTATGAGCGGCATGTCTGGTATGAGCGGCATGTCTGGTATGAGCGGCATGTCCGGTATGGGCGGCATGTCCGGTATGGGTGGCATGTCCGGTATGGGCGGTATGTCCGGTATGGGCGGTATGTCCGGCATGGGCGGTATGTCCGGTATGGGAGGCATGTCCGGTATGGGAGGCATGTCCGGTATGGGAGGCATGTCCGGTATGGGAGGTATGTCCGGCATGGGAGGTATGTCCGGCATGTCGGGCATGGCCGGCAACGATGGCTGGGCCTGCACCCAATGGAGCCATGGCGGACAGCGCGGCATGTCGGGCATGTCGGGCATGGGTGGGATGTCCGGCATGGGCGGCATGGGCGGGATGTCCGGCATGGGTGGCATGTCCGGCATGTCCGGCATGTCCGGCATGGCTGGCGACGGCTGGGTCTGCACCCAGTGGAGCCAGGCTGCCAGGCCGCCCGCCCCCGCCAAGAAGTAATCGCCTCCCTCGCCCCGCTGCGCCCGTGCGGTGGGGCCGGTCTTGACGCCGGGCGGGCTCGCCTGCCTGGCGCCTTTTTTTCGCGACCGATCCATGAATGCCTCTCCGCACTCGCGCCGTCACGGCGCAGGGCACTGGCTGGCGGCCTTGGCGCTGGTGCTGCTCACGGGCAGCGCGCAGACGACCGAGCCCGACTACCAGCGCGCGCGCTACGACCCCATCCATTTCCAACCGGCCATCGAGCGCGCCACCGATGCGCAGTGCCTGGCCTGTCACGCCGAGGTGCTCAAACCCTCGGTGCGGCCGCAGTCACCGGCCGGCGTCAAAGCGGCCGACGCCAAGGCCTGGTACCAGGAGACCAGCACCTACGAGGGGGCGCAGGACACCTTCCATCGTCGCCACCTGCAGACCCCCATGGCCAGGCAATTGATGACCATGCGCTGCACCACCTGCCACCAGGGCAACGATCCGCGCGACGAAACCCCGCTGTCATCGGCCACCTCGCAGCGCCTGGGCGGCTTCACGCTGCGCAAGACGGTGGTGCCCACCGAGACCTGCCTCAAATGCCATGGCCAGATGAATCACGCCATCATGGGCCTGCCCAGCCCCTGGCGCGAGAGCAAGGCCGCGTTCCAGAACAACTGCCTGCTGTGCCATGCGGCCATTCGCACCACGCGCCACGCGGTCAACTACCTCAATGCCAAGGCCATCGAGGCAGCCGGCGCCCAGCCCGGCACGGGGGGCGACGTGTGCTTCGGCTGCCACGGTGGCCGCGCCTGGTACCGAACCAGCTACCCCTACGCCCGCCACGCCTGGCCAGGCATGGCCGATGAAGTGCCCGACTGGGCCAAAGGTCGGCCGACTGCCTCCGAACTGCGCTTCCTGAGCGACGCCCTGAACCCCACCTCGCAAGGAGCCCCGCAATGACCACGGGCACCCTGACCACGCCGCCCGCCACCCCCCTGCCGGGCGCCTCGCTGGCCGCCTTCACGGTGGCCCAGGCCGCACTGCCCACCAGCCGGCGCGACTTTCTCACCCTCATCGGCGCCACGGGCCTGGTGGCCCTGGCGGGCTTTCCGAAGAAGGCCACGGCGTTTGCCTACGAGCCCTACAGCAGCGACGACCAACTGACCACGGTGGTCACCTCGTGCGCCCACAACTGCGGCTCGCGCCACGTGCTGGTGGCGCACAAGAAGGGCGACGTCATCGTGCGACTCTCGACCGACGACGGCCGCTACCAGGAGGGCGGCGCCTTCGGCAAGGACACGTTCGAGGAGCCCCAGTTGCGCGCCTGCCTGCGCGGGCGCTCGTACCGCTCGCGCGTGTACTCGCCCGAGCGGCTGCTGTACCCGATGATCCGCGTCGGCGAGCGCGGTGCGGGCAAGTTCCGCCGTGCCAGCTGGGACGAAGCACTGGACTACGTCGCCCGCAAGATGACGCAGCTCAAGCAGACCTATGGCCCGACGGCGCTGGTCGATCAAAGCTATGCCGGCGCCAGCTACGGCGTGCTGCACAAAAGCGACCAGATCGAAGGCCTGCTGGGCCGCTTCATGGGCATGTTCGGCTGCCGCACCAGCTCGTGGAGCGTGCCCAGCTACCAGGGCACGACCTTCTCCAGCCGCATGACCTTCGGCACCATCGAGGACGGCAACGAGGACGATGCGTTTGCCCACTCCCAGCTCATCATCATGTGGGGCTGGAATCCGGCCTACACCTTCCACGGCGGCAACACGTTCTACTACATGCGCATGGCCAAGCAGCGCGGCTGCAAGTTCGTGCTGGTCGATCCGCAATACACGGATTCCGCCGCCGTCTACGACGCCTGGTGGATTCCCATCAAGCCCGGAACCGACGCCGCCATGATGGCGGCCATGGCCCATCACATCTTCACGCAGGGCCTGCAAGACCAGGACTTCATCAACCGCTTCACGCTGGGCATGGACGCCGGCACACTGCCCCCGCAGTACGCCGGGCGCGAGAACTTCAAGGACTACATCCTCGGCAAATACGACAAGACGCCCAAGACGCCCGAATGGGCCGAACCCATCTGCGGCGTCAGGGCGGCCGACATCCGCAAGCTGGCCCAGCTGTACGCCCAGACCAAGCCGGCCGCACTCAAGGCCAGCTGGGCGCCAGGCCGCGCCGCCTACGGCGAGCAGTACAACCGCATGGCCGCCGCCCTGCAGGCGATGACGGGCAACATCGGCAAGCTGGGTGGCTGCGCCGAGGGCGTGGGCAAGGCCTGGCACGCCGAGGCCGTGGCCTACCCGTACGACGAGTTCGCCAACGTCTGGTTCGCCTCCATCAAGAGCGACCGCTGGGCGCACTGCGTGCTGAACTACCCCGACGTCCGGCGCGAGGAGATCGGCCTGTGGCCGCGGCAGGATCAGCTCGACGGCGTCATCCCCAACATCAAAGGCATCTTCTGGCAGGGCAGCGACTGGTTCAACCAGCTGACCAACATCAACAAGGAGATCGCGGCCATCAAGCGGCTGGAGCTGGTGGTGTGCATGGACGCCACCATCACCCCCAGCGGCATCTGGGCCGATGTGCTGCTGCCCATCTGCACCCACTTCGAGCGCCATGACGTGGCCCTGCCCTGGTACAAAGGCCACTACTACATCCACCGCCCCAAGGTGATCGAGCCGCTGGGCGAGAGCAAGACCGACTTCCAGGTCTTCACCGAACTGGCCTATCGGCTCGAACAGCTCGATCCGCAGAACCTGGCCGGCTTTGGCCAGCGCTACAACCCGCGCGCAAGCCGCACCTATTTCAACGACCCCGACGCGGTGGACGAGGCCTACCTCACCGACTGGTGGCACCGCGTGCAGGAACACCAGCACGTGCAGATGAGCTGGGCACAGTTCAAGCAGCACGGCATCTACAAGTTCAAGCTCGCCCGCCCGCACGTGGCCTTCCAGGACCAGATCGAACGAGGGCGACCGTTCCAGACCCCCTCGGGCAAGATCGAAATCATGTCCACGCAGCTGGCCAACATCCGCGACTGGACGCGCACGCAATACGGCCAGCCCATTCCGGCCATACCCAAGTGGATCGAGCCGTTCGAGTCGCTCAACCATCCGCTGACCCGGCAGTACCCCTTCCACCTGATCACGCCCCACCCCCGCGAGCGCACGCATTCGATCTATCACAACGTCGGCGTGCTGCGCGAGACCTGCAGCCAGGAGGTGACGATCAACGCTGGCGACGCCCGGCGGCTGGGCCTGATCACGGGCGACACGGTGGAGGTCTACAACGATCGCGGCGCCTGCATCGTGCCCGTGTACGTCACCGAGCGGGTACTGCCCGGGGTGGCCGTGCTTCATGAGGGGGCCTGGATGGACCGGGACGCCCAAGGCATAGACCGCGCAGGCAACCCCGACTTTCTGACGCTGGACGCGCCCAGCCCCGCCGGCGCGTTTGCCTACAACACCATTTTGGTGGGCATCCGCAAGACCGCGCTCGCGCACCGGCCCGGCTGGGATCAATTGGCCACCGCCCGCTCGTCGGTGTTCCGCAGAGGAGATTGAGCGATGAGCCAGCAGCCCAGATCAAACCCCACCAAGCCCGTCATCAACAAGCTCAAGCCGGCCGCCAAGGCCAAGGTGGCCGAAGCCCAGGCGCGGCGCGACGCCCAGACCTACGAGCCCGTCAAACCGGCCCAGCAGTTCGGCTTCGTGCACAACAACGTGGACTGCATCGGCTGCCGCGCCTGCGAGATCGCCTGCAAGGACAAGAACGGCCTGGCTCCCGGCCCGCGCTTTCGGCGCGTCATGTACCACGAAGGCGGCAGCTTTCCTGAAGTCTGGGCGTACAAGGTCAACATGGCGTGCAACCACTGCGCCGAGCCCGCCTGCCTGCCCACCTGCCCCACGGGCGCCATCTGGAAGCGGGCCGACAACGGCGTGGTGGACATCGACTCCACGCTGTGCATCGGCTGCCGCCGCTGCGAAGCGGCCTGCCCTTACGGCGCGCCGCAGTACGACCCCAGCGACAACCTGGTCAAGAAATGCAATATGTGCATCGACGAGCTGGAGGCCGGCCGCAAGCCGTACTGCGTGCAGGCCTGCATGATGCGCGTGCTGGACATCGGCCCCATCGATCAGTTGCGCGCCGGCACCCACGCGACCCTGGCGGTGGGGCCACACGATCAGGTGGCCGGCCGCGTCAAAGACCTGGCCGACCCCGAGCTCACCCACCCGTCCATCGTCTTCGTCGTCCATCCCAAGGGGCGGGTCGAATGAATGCGCCGGGCCACCCCATGAACGCCGCCCCCACGGTGGCCCCCGTCGCCATGCCGCTTGCGCGCCGGGCGCGTGCCGCCACGCCCGCCGAGCAGCTGGCGGCGCAAGACCTGCGCGCGCTGGCCTGGCTGCACGCCGCCGAACGCGACAGCGCCACCTGGCTGGCATTGCACCGCAACGGCTTCCCGCAGGGGCTGGCCTTGCTCACCGCCGCCGACGACGCCGTCGTCGCCATGGACGCTGCACTGACGGCGCTGGGCCACACCCCGGCCAGCGAGCGACGCCAGCTTGACGCCGAACTGGCCGCCGACTACGCCGGCATCTACCTGACCCATGCGCTGCGCGCCTCACCATACGAATCGGTCTGGCTGGATGACGACAACCTGATGCTGCAGGCCCCCACCTTCGATGTGCGCACCATCTACCGCCAGCACGGCATGGTGGTGATCGACTGGCGCACCATGCCCGACGACCACCTCAGCCATGAGTTGGCCTTCTGCGCTCACGCGCTGGCCCTGGGTCAGCCCGAGGCGGCGCGTCAGTTCGCATCCGAGCATCTGCTGCGCTGGCTGCCCCGGTTTGCCGAGCGCGTGCACCGCCGCGCGGGCACCCTGCTCTATGCCGCGCTGGCCATGTTGACGCTGCACGCGGTGCAGGCCCTGCACCGCCCGGCCGCGTGACCGGGTTCAAGGCGGCGCACGCCGGCCGGTGTTAGGGTCAGCGTTCATGGCCACCACCTTGATCCGCCGCATCGCCCCACGCCTGCTGTTGGCGTTTGCGGCGGCCGTGGTGCTGCTGCTGTCGCTGTGGGCCTGGGTGGGCCAGCGCGCGATGCGCGCCGAGCACGAGCGCGCATCGCTGCGCCTGGCCGGGCTCTTCGAAGCCAGCCTGCACCACGCCATGCTGCGGCGCGACCTGGAGGGTCTGGCGCAGCTGCTGGACCAGGTCGGCGGCATGAACGGCATGAGCGGCGCGGCCCTGCTCGATCCGGCCGGCGAGGTGCGCTTTGCCTCGGACACCCGGCGCCTGGGCCAGACCGAAACGGGCGCGCTTGCCGGCCTGTGTCTGGGCACCCATTGCGGCCCGCTCTCACCCCCCGCGCTGAGCTGGCAGCAGGAGGGCGCCACGCGGGCCCTGCGCGTGGCCTACCCGGTGCGCAACCAGGCGCGCTGCCAGGGCTGCCACGGCAGCGTGGCCGCGCGGCCGATCAACGGCGTACTGGTGCTGGACTTCGCGCCCATGGCCGCCGAGCGAGAGGCCATTGAACGGGCCAGCCTATGGCTGCTGCCGGCCGCGCTGACCGCGCTGGTGGCGCTGGCCTTGGGCATGGTCTGGGCGCTGCAGCGCGATGTGCTGCGGCCGGTGGCCCGGCTGGCCGAGCAAGTCCGGCGCATAGCCGGCGGCGACCTGGCCGCCCGCTCGGGCCTGACCGGCCGCGACGAGCTGGCCCAGCTCGGCCAGGGCGTGGATCGCATGGCCAGACAGCTGCACGGCCAGATGGACGCACTGGCTGCCCAGCGCGCGTTCCTGCAGTCGCTGCTGGACGCCGCGCCCGACCCCATGCTGCTGCTGGGTGCCGACCACCGCATCGTCACCGCCAACACCGCCTATGCGCGGTTGATGGGCCAGCCGCTGGCGGCCATCCAGAACCAGCCCTGCCACCGCATCAGCCGCGCCCTGGACGAGCCCTGTCCGCAGACGCTGGTGCACTGCCCGCTGCGCACCTGCGAAGCCAGCGGCGTCCCCACCCGCACGGTGATGGCCTTCACCCGCGCCGATGGCAGCCGCGTGGACGTGGACATCCATGCCGCACCGCTGCGTGCGCCCGACGGGAGCATGCAGGTGGTGGAAATCATCCGGCCGCTGGCCGAGCAGGTGCGCTTCTCGCAAGAGCAGCGCCTGGCGGCCGTGGGCCTGCTGGCCAACGGCGTGGCGCACGAGATCCACAACCCGCTGGCCTCGATCCGCCTGGCGCTGCAATCGGCCCTGCGCGGCCTGCAAAGCGGCGCCATGCCGGCGACCGAGCTGGCCGAATACCTGCACCTGGTCGATGCGCAGATCGATCGCTGCGTTGACATCACCCAACGCCTGCTGCGCCTGTCGCAGCCGTCGGCCCAGCCGGCGCAGCCGGTGAGCGTGCGCGCCGCCATCGACGATGTGACCGCCTTGCTGGGCGAAGAGATTCGCCAGGCCGGCGTGGCGCTGCGGGTGCAGGCCGCGCCGGATCGGCGCGTGCTGGCCGACGAGGGCGAGCTGCGCCAGGTGCTGCTCAATCTGGTGCACAACGCGTTGCACGCCATGCGCGGGGGCGGCACGCTGGCCATCGACGTCCGCCGCGCCGACGACACCACGCTGCAGCTGGCCGTGCAGGACAGCGGCTGCGGCATCGACCCCGAGCAGATGGCCCTGATCTTCCTGCCGTTCTACAGCCGCCGCGCCGACGGCCTGCGCGGCACGGGCATGGGGCTGGCCATCTGCAAATCCCTGGTCGAGGGCCGCGGCGGCCACATCGCGGTGACCAGCACGCCGGGGCAAGGCAGCCGCTTCACCGTCACCCTGCCCGACGCGGATGCCGCCCGCGCCGACGGGTCATGAGCGCCAGCATTCTGGTGGTCGAGGACGACGTGGTGCTCAACCACATGCTTCAGCGCGCGCTGCGCCAGGCCGGCTACGAGATGGCCGGGGCCTACACCTGGGCCGAGGCCCGCGCCAAGCTCGACAGCCACGCCCCCGACCTGGTGCTGCTGGACTTGAACCTGCCCGACTCGCAGGACCTGGGGCCGTTGGCCGAACTCGCCGCCGACCGGCCCACCGTCATGTTGACCGCCTACGGCTCCATCGACCACGCCGTGCAGGCCATGCGGCTGGGCGCGGCCGACTACCTGGTCAAACCGGTCAACCTCGATGAGCTGGAGCTGGTCATCCGCCGCGCGCTGGTGGGCGGGCGGTTGCGTGCCGCCCACGCCGTCGGCGAGGCCCGCAGCAGCGCCCGCCGCACCCCCGACCTGCTGGGCGAGAGCCCCGCCATGGGTCAGGTGCGCGAGCTGATCGACGCCGTTGCCGATACGCCGATGACGGTGCTGGTCACGGGCGACAGCGGCGTGGGCAAGGAACTGGTGGCCAGCGCCGTGCACAAGGCCAGCGCACGCCATGCCGAACCGTTTGTGGCGGTGGACTGCACCACGCTGCAAGAGACGCTGTTCGAGAGCGAGCTGTTCGGCCACGAGCGCGGCGCCTTCACCGGCGCCGACCGGCGCAAACCCGGCCTGATCGAGGCGGCGGCGGGTGGCACGCTGTTTCTGGACGAGATCGGCGACATCGGCCCGGCACTACAGGCCAAGCTGCTGCGCGTGCTGGAGACGGGCCGGTTTCGCCGCGTGGGCGCCACCACCGATCTGCGCGCCGATGTGCGCGTGGTGGCCGCCACCAACCGCGATCTGCCGACCGCCGTCAAGGAGGGCGGCTTTCGCGCCGATCTTTACTACCGGCTGTCGGCCTTCACCATCCCGGTGCCGCCCTTGCGCCAGCGCCCCGAAGACGTCCCGCTGCTGGTTGATCACTTCATTGCCCGCGCCAGCCGTCGCCCCGTGCCGCACACCGTGACGCCCGAGGCCATGCGCAGCCTGCTGGCCTACGACTGGCCTGGCAATGTGCGCGAGCTGCGCAACGTGATCGAGCGCGCCGTGCTGCTGGCCCGCGCCAGCCCGCGGATCGAGCCGTGCCACCTGCCGGTGCTGGCGCCGCCCGCGACCAGCCCGCCGTCGGCCCACCCCATGGCGGCCGCGCTGACGACGCTGTGGCAAGGCCATGAGCCCACGTTGGACGACATCGAGCGGCTCTACCTGACCTTGCTGCTGGAGCGCCATGGCGGCAACCGCCGCCTGGTGGCCGAGGTCTTGGGCGTTTCCGAGCGCACGGCCTACCGGATGCTGGAGCGCCACGGCCTGCGTCAGCCCTGAGCGCGTGCCGGGGCCGGGGCGCGCGCGGCGCGGTCGATGAGCACCGTCAGCATCAGACCCGGGAGCAGGAAACCCAAGGTCACGAGCACCCCATGCGTCAGATGCGCGGCGGGCTCTCCCCAGGTGGCCACCAGTTTCATGGGCGACAGCCAGGGCGAAAGGTTGGCGAACAGCACCAGCAGCAGCACGCAGGGCCAGATCCAGCGCTGCCCCTGCTGCGCCGCCCGCCTGGCGGCGTAGGCGGCAAGCACCGCCGCGAACAGCCCTTCAAGCACCCACGACAACGTGCCCAGCCTGCCCCAGCCCCCAAGGCCAAGGTGCGTGTCGGCATAGGGGAATAGCGCCAGATCGTGGTTGTGCAGGGGCCAGTCGGCCACGATGTGCGAGAAGGCTGCGACGAAAGCCAGCAGGGCGCCCCGCTTGTCCCTGATGAACAGCGCGCCCCAGACCAGCGACCACAGCAACGCCGCCGCCAGCGAGTGGTCCCAGTCGATGAAGGTCAGGTCGAAGAACAGGTAGGGGCCGGCGTTCAGGTTGGGCGTGACCAGGTTCCAGCCCAACACAATGAACAGACCGTCCAGGATGTCCAGAAACCCGACACCCAGCAGCAGCGGCAGCGTAGGGGTCTTGGGAAACCGGGCTTTGAGCGCGAGGCCGATGGCAAAGTGACCGACGTACATGGCGATGGATGGACCAAGTCAAGGAGCGCTCATGGTGGCGACGACCGCCCTGCGAAACTGTCACTTTTGGACAATCTGCACATGACCCGATCTGACCTGACCGCTGCGGGTGGCCTGCCGCCGTCACTGGCCGCGCGCTTTGTGGCCGCGTCCTCGCGTCGGCGTCTGGTGGCCGGCGAAGAACTCTTCGGCCTGGGCTCGATGCCGCAGGCCATGTTCGGTGTGTTGGCGGGGCGGGTGCAGGTGTCGATTTACGCCGCCGATGGCCGCCAGCTGCTTGCCGCCGTCTTGGGCCAGGGCCAGTGGTTTGGCGAGGTGCCGCTGCTGGATGGGGTGTCGCGGGCGTTTCGCGCCGAGGCGTTGGCAGCGGCCGAGGTCGCGGTGCTGTCGGCGCCTGCGTTCTGGCGCCTGGTGGGCCACGACGCCCAGGCGCTGCTGGCGGTCACCCGGCTGGTCTGCCACCGCTACCGCCAGGCGCTGGCCTGGATCGAGGACGCCTCGCTGCGGCCCCTGTCCGCCCGGCTGGCGGCCCGGCTGTTGGCGCAGGCGCAGACGGCCGAGCCGCTGCGGCTGCCGCAAGAGGCCTTGGCGGCCCAACTGGGCGTGTCCCGCCAGCGCGTCAACCGGCAGCTCAAGGCCTGGGAGGCCGAGGGTCTCGTCGAACTGGGGTACGCCAGCGTGCGCATCCGGGATCCGGCCCCATTCCTGGCGCTGAGCCGCCACCCGGCGTAAGGCGAGTGGCCCGCCTCAGGTCAACGGGGCCACCACCCCCAACACCGCCAGATCGTGACGCCGCCCCGCGGCGTGGTCGTCCACACTGCGCATCACCATGGGGCTGCGCAGGCGCAGGGGGTCGGCGGCCAGCTCCTCGCGGGTGAGCCACAGCGTGCGCACGATGGGCTCGTCCAGCACCCGACCCGGTTCGGGCTCGCCCACGCGGCCACAGAAGGTAAAGCGCAGGTAGGCGTCGGCCACGCCGGCACCGGGCGCCTCGACGCGGGCCAGGTAAATGCCCACCACCGCCTCGGGGACGAAGGGTCGGGCGGTCTCTTCGAGCACCTCGCGCACCACGGCGGCCGTCAGCGTCTCGCCGGGCTCCAGATGGCCGGCGGGGTTGTTCAGCCGCAGGCCGCGCGCGGTGCGCTCCTCCACCACCAGATAGCGGCCTTGCGCATCGCTGATGACGGCGGCCACGGTGACGCGCGGTGCCCAGCGGGCGGCTGCGGGCAATGGGGTGGACGACATCCAATCTCCGTCACAAACGCTGGGGGCGACTAAGGATTACCCGTAGGGCTGTTGGTTGACACCGGGCTGACAATAGCACGATCGTTTCATTTTCTTGAGATTGGTTGCGAGATGGACAAACCCTGGTTGCAGTCGTATCCGTCGGGCGTGCCGGCGCAGGTGGACGTGGATCGCTATGCGACGCTGGCCGACCTGCTGGAGCAAGCTTACGGGCGGCATGCGGCCAAAGAGGCGTATGTGTTCATGGGCAAGCGGTGGTCGTTTGCCGACGTGGACCGCGCCAGCGCGCAGTTTGCGGCCTATTTGCAGCACGAACTGAAGCTGGCGCCCGGCGACCGGGTGGCGGTGATGATGCCCAACGTGCCGCAGTATCCGGTGGCGGTGGCGGGTGTGCTGCGGGCGGGCATGGTGCTGGTCAGCGTCAACCCGCTGTATACGCCGCGCGAGTTGGAGCACCAGCTCAAGGATTCGGGCGCCAAGGCCATCGTCATCCTGGAAAACTTTGCCCACACCCTGGAGCAGGTGCGCGCGCGTGTGCCCACGCAGCACGTGGTGCTGACGGCGATGGGCGACCTGCTGGGCACCCTCAAGGGAGGCATCGTCAACCTGGTGGTGCGCCACGTCAAGAAGCTGGTGCCGGCCTTCGACCTGCCCGGTGCGGTGCGCTGGAATGCCGCGCTGGCGCGCGGCGCCACCTTGCCCAGGTACAGCCGCCCGCCATTGACGGGCGATGACATCGCGGTGCTGCAGTACACCGGCGGCACCACGGGCGTGAGCAAGGGGGCGGTGCTGCTCAACCGCAACATGGTGGCCAACGTGATGCAGGCCGAGGCCTGGTTCCAGCCAGGCCTGCGCAAAGTGCCGCCCGACACGGTGCTGACGGCGGTGGCTGCCTTGCCGCTTTATCACATCTTCGGCCTGACGGTGAACCTGCTGCTGTGGACACAGATCGGCGGGCGCAACGTGCTGATCCCCAACCCGCGCGACCTGCCGGCGACGTTCAAGGCGCTCTCGACCGAGACCGTGCACTGTTTCCCGGCCGTCAACACGCTGTTTGCGGCCATGCTCAACCACCCGCAGTTCAACACGGTGAACTGGCGCAACCTGCTGATCTCGGTGGGTGGCGGCATGTCGGTGCAGCAGATCACGGCCAAGCGCTGGCTGGAGGCCACGGGCTGCGCCATCTGCGAGGGCTACGGCCTGTCCGAGACCTCGCCGGTGGCCTCGTGCAACGCCACCGACGCCACAGCCTTCACCGGCTCCATCGGCCTGCCGGTGCCCAACACCGACATGGCGCTGCTGGACGACGCAGGCGCACCCGTGCCGCAGGGCGAGCGCGGCGAGATCGCCATCCGCGGCCCGCAGGTGATGGCCGGCTATTGGCAGCGGCCCGATGAGACGGCCAAGGTGATGACAGCCGATGGGTTTTTCCGCACCGGCGACATCGGCACCATGGACGAGAAGGGCTACTTCCGCATCGTCGATCGCAAGAAAGACATGATTCTGGTGTCGGGCTTCAACGTCTACCCCAATGAGGTCGAGGAAGTGATCAGCCAGATGCCCGGCGTGCTGGAATGCGCCGCCGTGGGCGTGCCCGATGAACGCACGGGCGAAGCGGTCAAGATCGTCATCGTCAAGAAAGACCAGAGCCTGACCGAGGCGACGGTCAAGGCCTGGGCACACGACAACCTGACGGGCTACAAACGCCCGCACATCGTCGAGTTCCGCACCGAGTTGCCCAAGACCCCGGTGGGCAAGATCCTGCGGCGCGAGCTGCGCGGCTGAGCACGCCACCGCTGGCGGCGCTGGCAGAATCGCCGCATCGTGTCGTTACTTTTGCGCCCATGAAGCTTTATGGCTCCCTGACCAGCCCGTTCGTCCGCAAGGTGCGCGTGGTGCTGGCCGAAAAGAAACTGGACGTCCAGTTCGTGCTGGAAAACGTCTGGGCCGGCGACGGCATGCTGGCCGTCAACCCGCTGGGCAAGGTGCCCTGCCTGGTGATGGATGGCAGCGACGCCGTGTTCGACTCGCGCGTGATCTGCGAGTACGTGGACACGCTCTCCCCCGTGGGCCGGCTGCTGCCCGCCAGCGGCCGTGAGCGCGTCGCCGTGCGCACCTGGGAGGCGCTGGCCGATGGTGTGCTGGACGCCTGCGTCAGCGCCTATCTGGAGCGCCACTGGGCCGGCCGCACCGCCGAGCAGCGCAGCGAGGTCTGGGTGGCGCGGCAGTTTTCGCGCATCCACTCGGCACTGGACGCCATGGAGCGGGGCCTGGCCGACGACCAGCCTTTCTGCCTGGGCATCCATTTGACGCTGGCCGACATCGCCACCGGCTGTGCGCTGGGCTATATCGACCTGCGCCACCCCGAGCTGGCCTGGCGCGAGCAGCGGCCCAAGCTGCAACGCCTTTACGACAAACTGATGGCGCGCCCCAGCTTCATCACCACCGCACCGCCTGCCCCATGAGACGACTTGCCCTGACCCTGGCCGCCGCGTTGGCGCTGGCCGCCTGCTCCGACAAACCGGCTGAACCCGCATCGGCGACGGCCACCGTGCCCGCGCCGGCCAACACCGCCGATGCCTATGCGCTGGCGGCCAAAGGCCACGGCTTCACCGTGGGCTCGATGATGGCGGCCAACACCATCTACGTGTACTTCGACACCACCTGCCCGCACTGCGCCCAACTGTGGCAGAACAGCCAGCCGCTGCTGGGCCAGGTGAAGATGGTGTGGATGCCGGTGGGTCTGCTGCGCCCGCAGTCGCTACCGCAAGGTGCCACCATCCTGGCCAGCGCCGATCCGGCGGCGGCCATGAGCGCACACGAGGCCTCGGTGCTGGCGCAAGGCCCGGGCATCACGCCGGCCAAAGACCTGCCCGAGGCCGTGCTGGCCCAGGTGCGCGAGAACACCGACATCCTGAACAAGCTGGGCTCCACCAGCGTGCCGCTGGTCGTCTACCGCAACGGCAAGACCGGCGAGCACGGCCAGACCTCGGGCGCGCTGGACACCGATCACCTCAAGGGGCTGGTCGGCCTCAACTGATGAGGCCGCCGCCCAGGCAGACGTCGCCGTCGTAAAGCACGGCAGACTGCCCCGGCGTCACCGCCCACTGCGGCGCATCGAAACTCAGTGCCAGACCGTTCTGGGTCGGTGCATATGTGCAGGCCGCGTCGGCCTGGCGGTAGCGGGTCTTGGCGGCATAGCGACCCGGCGCGGGCAGCTCGCCGGCCACCCAGCTGGTCTGGTCGGCCTCCAGCTGCGGCGTCAGCAACCAGGGGTGGTCGTGGCCTTGCACGGCCACCAAGGTGTTGGCGGCCACGTCTTTGCGCGCGACGAACCACGGCGCCTCGGGCGCCCCCTTGACGCCGCCTATGCCCAGCCCCTGGCGCTGCCCCAGGGTGTAGAACGACAGGCCGACGTGCTGACCGATTTCAAGCCCCGTGTCGTCCACGATGGGCCCGGGTGCCTGACTCAGGTAGCGCGACAGGAACTCGCGAAACGGCCGCTCGCCAATGAAGCAGATGCCGGTGGAGTCTTTCTTGCGGGCATTGGGCAGGCCGATCTCGGCCGCGATGCGGCGCACCTCGGTCTTGGGCAACTCGCCCACCGGGAAGCGCACGCGCGCCAGCTGGGCCTGCGTCAGCCGGTGCAGGAAGTAGCTCTGGTCTTTGAGCGGATCCAGTCCCTTGAGCAGTTGCACCGCATTGCCCGTGCGCCGCAAGCGGGCGTAGTGGCCGGTGGCGATGGCCTCGGCGCCCAGCGCGACGGCATGGTCGAGAAAGGCCTTGAACTTGATCTCGGCGTTGCACAGCACGTCGGGGTTGGGCGTGCGCCCGGCCGCGTACTCGCGCAGGAATTCGGCAAACACGCGGTCTTTGTAGTCGGCAGCAAAGTTGACGTGCTCGATCTCGATGCCCAGCACGTCGGCCACGCTGGCGGCATCGATGAAGTCCTGACGCGACGAGCAGTAGGCGTCGTCGTCGTCATCCTCCCAGTTCTTCATGAACAAGCCCACGACCTCATGGCCTTGCCGCTTGAGCAGCCAGGCCGAGACCGCAGAGTCCACCCCCCCCGAGAGGCCAACGACGACGCGTTCGCGCTTCATTCGGCAAACCGCGCGCGCGCGAGCCGCCACTCCTGGGCGCCGGTCAGGTTCTGGGTGCAGCCCAAGGGCTCGGGCTCACCCCCGGGCGCGAGCAGCGCGCGCGAGCGGTCACCGGTGCCTACGCCCAGTTGGTAGCGATCCAGCCAGATCTGGATGGCGCGGCTGGGGTGGGTGCTCTTGACCAAGACCTGCATGCCGCCCAGTTGCACACAGCGGGCGGCGGGCTCCTGCACGAAGGCCACGTAGGTGGTCGGCTCGTCATCCGCCGCCCAGGCCGGCTGCGTCAGCAGCGCGAGCACACACAGCGCAGCGGTGGCCCTCATCCCAACCACCCCTTGCGATAGAAGTAGATGAACGGCGTGGCCACCGACACCAGCATCAGCCCCAGCGCAAACGGGTAGCCCAGCTGCCACTCCAGCTCGGGCATGTACTTGAAGTTCATGCCGTAGATGCTGGCGATCAGCGTGGGCGGCAGCAGCGCCACCGAGGCGACCGAAAACAGCTTGATGATCTTGTTCTGGTTGATGTTGATGAAACCCACGGTGGCGTCCATCAGGAAGTTGATCTTGTCGAACAGAAACGCGGTGTGCGAGTCCAGCGAGTCAATGTCGCGCATGATCTGGCGCGCCTCCTCGAACTGGTCGGCGCTGAGCATGCGGCTGCGCATCATGAAGCTGACCGCGCGGCGCGTGTCCATCACGTTGCGGCGGATGCGGCCGTTCAGGTCCTCTTCGTGGGCAATGGCCGACAGCACCTCGCTGGCGGTGGCGTCGTCCATCTTCTCTTCCTGCAGCACGCGGGCGCTGACGCGGTCAAGGTGGTCGTAAATGCCTTCCAGCGCATCGGCCGAGTACTCGGCATCGGCGTCGTACAGCCCCAGCAGCACGTCTTTGGCATCGCTGACGTAGGCCGGCGTGCGCCGCGCCCGCAGCCGCAGCAGGCGAAACACCGGCAAATCCTCGCTGTGCACCGAAAACAGCACGCCGCCTTGCAGGATGAAACCCACGCGCACGTTGCGCGGCGCCTCGTCCACGTCGATCAGGAAGTCCGAGCGGATGTGGACCTCGCCGTTGTCTTCCTCGTAGAAGCGGGCGGACTCCTCCAGATCGTCGTCGTCAACGTTGGTGGGGATGTTCAGGCCAAAACGCTGGGCGATCCAGCCGAGCTCGTCGGCCGTCGGTATCTCCAGATCGACCCAGACGGGGTTGAGGGGCGCAAGCTCGGCTGCCGAGGTGATTTCCTCTTGCAGCAGGCGGCCATTTTCCAGGGTGAAGACATTGAGCATGGGCAACGAAGCAGCGGTGCGCGCGCGGCGAGGGCCGCGCGCCATTGCAGGGCGGGAGGGTGGGGCACCGTCTCGCCCCGGCCGCGCAGGCTGCGCTCAGCAAAGGCGGACGGTCACCGAGGGTGGCAACTGTCCAAGGTCGGAATCACTCGAGGTGGTGAAGCGGCGGATTATCGCCCAGCGCAGCCAGCTCGGCCACCTCAAAGCCTGCCGCGCGCCGGGCCGCCCAGTTGAACGGGCCGCGCAGGCGCGGGGCTTCGTGGGTGCGCGCCAGCTCGGCATAGGTGGCGACGGGCTCCAGCCCGCGCTCGGCACAGACATGGCGGTACCAGCGGTTGCCAATGGCCACGTGGCCGATTTCGTCGCGCAGGATGAGGTCGATGATGTCGGCCCCGCGCGCATCGCCCACGCCCGCCAGCTTGGCGCGCACGGCCGGGCTGGCGTCCAGCCCCCGCGCCTCCAGCGTGCGCGGCACCAGCGCCAGACGCGCCAGCACGTCGTGCGCCGTGCGCTGGGCCATCTCCCAAAGCGCGGCATGGGCATCGAAGTCGCCGTAGTCGAAGCCCAGCCCCAGCAGATGCTCGCGCAGCAGCGTGAAATGCAGCGCCTCCTCGCGCGCCACCCGCAGCCAGTCGGTGTAGAAGGCATCGGGCAGGCCGGGAAAGCGCCAGCAGATGTCCAGCGCCAGATCGATGGCGTTGAGTTCGATATGGGCCAGCGCGTGGATCAGCGCCGCCCGCCCTTCCCGCGTGCCCACGCCGCGGGCGCGCAGCGCCGTGTGGGGCACCAGCCGAGGCCGAACGGGCCGCCCGGGAATACCTTGGGGAGACGTCAGCACCTCAAGCGCCCCCACCGGCAGATCGGTGGGCAGTGCCAGGGTGGCCTGGGCCTTGTGGACGGGGTCGGCTAGGGCCAGCGGCACCAGCACCGCGCGGCGCAAGGAAGGCTCGGACATGCCGCCATGGTATCCCCTGCCTGTGTGACGGACTTGGCATGAGCTCGCCTTGTCAAATCCACCGAACCAGCGCAAACTGGCTGCGCCGACTCTGTTTCTTTCACCCCTTTTTGAAAGGAGGCCTTGATGAACCTGACGATCAGCGGTCATCATCTGGACGTAACCCCGGCGCTGCGCGAGTACGTGCACACCAAGCTGGAACGGGTGCTGCGGCACTTCGACCAGGTGGTGGACGTCACCGTGTTGCTCAGCGTGGAGAAGAACCGTGAGAAAGAGCGACGCCAGAAGGCCGAAGTGACGCTGCGCGTCAAAGGCCGCGACCTGTTCGCCGAGCAGATGCACGAGGATCTCTACGCCGCCATCGACCAGCTGATGGACAAGCTCGACCGTCAAGTCGTGCGCCACAAGGACAGGCTGCAAGACCACGGCCACGTGACCGCCAAACGCCAGGGCGAGTTGCACACGGGCTGATTGCCGTTGTACGGCCTTGCTGCCAAACGGGACGCCGGACACCTCGGCGTCCCGTTCTCGCTTCCGGTGTTGCTGCATTGCAGCAAAGTGCGTGTAAAGGCGTGTTGCGCTGGCGCCTGCTTCCTATAATCGCCAGCCATTTGTCCCGCGAGGGTCTGCCATGAACCGTCTTGCCGCGATCCTGCCTGCCGACAACGTGTTGGTAGACGTGGACGCCACCAGCAAAAAACGCGCGTTTGAACACGCCGGCCTGCTTTTCGAGAATCAGCACGCCGTGGCCCGCGCCACCGTGACCGACAACCTGTTCGCTCGCGAGCGCCTGGGCTCTACCGGCCTGGGCCATGGTGTGGCCGTACCGCATGGCCGCATCAAAGGCCTCAAAAGTCCATTGGCTGCGGTGCTGCGGGTCAAGACGCCCATGCCTTTTGACGCGCCGGACGACGAACCGGTGGCGCTGATGATTTTCTTGCTGGTGCCTGAAGCCGCCACGCAGCGGCACCTTGAAATCCTTTCCGAGATTGCCGAGTTGCTGTCCGACCGCGACCTGCGCGAGCAACTGCTGACCGTGCCGCTGGCGGCCGACGTGCACCGCCTGATCAGCGGTTGGCAACCGGTCAAGTCCACGGCGTGACCTCGGCGTGAAGCCCATCGTCCTCAGTGCCGAGGCACTGTTTCTGGACCTGGCTGACCCACTCAAGTGGGCCTGGATTGCGGGTCATACCCACCCGCAGCGGCGCTTCGACGAGGCGGCCGTGCGCCGCGCCCACGCCAGCGCCGACCTGGTGGGCTATCTGAACTACATCCACCCTTACCGCGTGCAGGTGGTGGGCGAGCGCGAGGTGGCCTATCTGTGCAACACCGACGACGCCGGCCAACAACGCCGCATCCAGCGCATCGTCGAGCTGGAGCCGCCGGCCATCGTCGTGGCCGACGGCCAACAGGCGCCGGACCGGCTGGTCGCCCTGTGCGACAACGCCGAAATCCCGCTGTTCCAGACCCAACATTCGGCAGGTCACGTCATCGACGTGCTGCGCTCCCACCTGGGCCAGCGCATGGCCAACCGCCTGACGCGCCACGGCGTGTTCATGGACATCCTGGGCCTGGGCGTGCTGATCACCGGCGAGTCGGGCCTGGGCAAAAGCGAGTTGGGGCTGGAGCTGATCTCGCGTGGCCACGGCCTGGTGGCCGACGACGCGGTGGATATCTACCGCGTCTCGCAGACCACCCTCGAAGGCCGCTGCCCCGAGTTGCTGCGCAACTTGCTGGAGGTGCGCGGCATCGGCCTGCTGGACATCCGCGCCATCTTTGGCGAGACCGCCGTGCGCCGCAAGATGCGGCTCAAACTCATCGTCCATCTGGTGCGCAAAGACGTGATGGAGCGCGATTTCGAGCGCCTGCCCCATGAGCCCATGACCGAGGACGTGCTGGGCATCGACCTGCCCAAGGTGCCCATTGCCGTCGATGCCGGCCGCAACCTGGCCGTGCTGGTGGAAGCCGCCGTGCGCGCCCACATCCTCAAGCTGCGCGGCATCGACACCTACCAGGAATTCATTCAACGCCAGCAGACCGCCATGGCCCAGGCCGGTGACGCCGATCTCGTGCCGCCGCCGGCGGAGTAACTCATACGGCTTCGCAATCAAGGTGATCACAAGGCGCGGAGCCGCAGACAGTGCTGTAGCACGGCAAGGCGACGCAACGAAGTCAGCGCCTTGATTGCGAAGTCGTATCAGTGCCGATGCGGGCAGTTTTTCTTGGTGCACTCGGCGTAGAGCGCCAGCGCGTGGTCGTGTAGCGCAAAACCGCGCGACTCGGCCACCGCACGCTGGCGCGTCTCGATCTGGGCGTCGTAGAACTCCTCCACGTGGCCGCAACTCATGCACACCAGGTGATCGTGGTGCTGGCCCTCGTTGAGCTCGTACACGGCCTTGCCAGTCTCGAAATGGTTGCGCGACAGGAGGCCCGCCTGCTCGAACTGCATCAGCACCCGGTAGACGGTGGCCAGCCCGATGTCGGCACCCTCGCTCAACAACACCTTGTACACGTCTTCGGCCGTCATGTGCCGCTGGGCGCCCGTCTGGAACACCCCAAGGATGCGCAGGCGTGGGGCGGTGGCCTTGAGGCCGCTGCTTTTGAGTTCGTCGGGATTGGCCATGCGTGGATGGGCGGGGAGTCGTTATCCTAGAATCGACCGATCATAGGCCACGCGGCAAAGCCCTACTCAGCGTCATGCGTTTTCTACTCTGCCTTGGTGGCACCTTGCTCATCGCCGGTTGCTCCAGTGTTTCCAGTGTGATGGGCGACGGCATCACCAGCGTCATCACCCCCTACCGCGTGGAAGTGGTGCAGGGCAACGTCGTCACCCGTGAACAGATGGCCCGGGTCAAACCCGGCGCCAGCCGCAACGAGGTGCGCAACGTGCTGGGCTCGCCGCTGCTGGCCGACCCATTCCATGCCGACCGCTGGGACTACAGCTTCCTGATCCGCCGCCCCGGCACCGAGCCGCAGCAGCGCAACGTGGTGGTGTATTTCACCGGCGACCACATGGACCGCATCGAAGCCCCCGAATTGCCCAGTGAGGTGGAATTCGTGGCCGCCATCAGCCGCCCCCTGTCGGGGCAGCCCCCAACGCTGGCGCTGACCGAGGCCCAGCGCGCAG
Source organism: Pseudomonadota bacterium (assembly GCA_020161145.1). GTDB lineage: Bacteria > Pseudomonadota > Gammaproteobacteria > Burkholderiales > Burkholderiaceae_C > Ideonella. The sequence continues at coordinate 61,922 of JAIUPQ010000009.1, read as the reverse complement.
CGCTGCCCGTGCCAGCCCCCCCGGCCACAGCGGCAGCCGCCGCCGAGCCACAGGGCGCCAATCGTCGCTACCCGCCGCTGGAACAGCCGTGACGCTGCGCGTGGCCGTGGCGGGCGCCGGCGGACGCATGGGCCGGCTGCTGATCGAGGCCGTGCAGGCCGCACCCGACTGCACATTGGTCGCCACACTGAGCCAGGACACCCCGGACGTGACCGCCGCGCTGGCCGACGCCCAGGTGCTGATCGACTTCACCCGCCCCGAAGCCACGGCCGCCTACGTGCCGCTGTGCGCCGCGCGTGGCGTGGCCATGGTCATCGGCACCACCGGCCTGACCGAAGCCCAGCGCGCCGCCATCGCTCGTGCCGCCACCCAGATCCCCATCGTGTTGGCGCCCAACATGAGCGTGGGCGTCACCGTGGCGCTGGCGCTGCTGGAGCAGGCCACGCGCGCCCTCGGGGCAGGCTGGGACGTGGAAGTCATCGAAGCCCACCATCGCCACAAAGTCGATGCCCCCAGCGGCACCGCACTGGCCATGGGCGAGGCCGTGGCCCATGCGCGCGGCCAGCGGCTGGCCGACGTGGCCCGGTATGCCCGCGAAGGCCAGACCGGCGAGCGACCCGACGACGAAATCGGCTTTGCCACCGTGCGCGGCGGCGACATCATTGGTGAACACACCGTGCTGTTCGCCGGCGAGGGCGAGCGCATCGAAATCCGCCACCTCAGCAGCGGCCGCGGCATCTACGCCAGCGGCGCCCTGCGCGCCGCACGCTTCGTGGCCACCGCCGCCCCGGGCTTCTATGACATGCAACAGGTGTTGACCGGGAGCGCCCCATGAGCGGCATGGACGGATTCTGGGCTCAGGCCGATGGCGTGGGCGTCGCCGTGGCGCTGACGCTGCTGCTGCTGTCCATCGCCACCTGGGTGCTGCTGCTGTGGAAGAGCTGGCTGCTGCACCGCGCCCGCCGCGGCATGCAGCGCGGCATGGCCGCCTTCTGGCAAGCCCCCACTGTGGCCGATGCCCACCAACGCCTGGCCACGCTGGACGCCGAACACGTGCTGGTGCCGCTGGTGGCCGCGGCACTGGAGGCCCCGGTGCGCGGCACGCTGGACGCCACTGGCGGCGACCAGGCCCAGCGCACCCGCCGGCTGCGTGACGCGCTGCACGCCGTGCTCACCCACCTGCGTCGGGGCCAGGCCTTTCTGGCCTCGGTGGGCGCCACGGCCCCCTTCATCGGCCTCTTTGGCACGGTCTGGGGCATCTACCACGCCCTGCTGGGCCTGGCCGGTGGCGGCGGCGCCAGCATCGAGCGCGTCGCCGGCCCGGTGGGCGAGGCGCTGATCATGACGGCCGCCGGCCTGGCCGTGGCCATCCCGGCCGTGCTGGCCTACAACGGCTTCAACGCCTGGCTGGCCACCTGCGAGGCCGAACTCGAAGGCTTTGCCCACGACCTGCTGCACCTGGGCGAGGACGCGCCGTGAGCTTCGGCCGCCTGGCCACCGCCAAGCCCGCGCGCGGCCCCATGAGCGACATCAACATGACGCCGCTGATCGACGTCATGCTGGTGCTGCTCATCATCTTCATGGTCACCGCACCGCTGATTGCCAGCAGCCTCAAGCTGGATCTGCCGCAGACCGAAGGCGCCAGCCCCAGCGATGCCCCCGAGACCCTGCTGCTGGCACTGGATGCCGAAGGCCGCCTCTTCATCGGCGGCGAGCGGGCCGAACTGGCCGAGGCGCACGCCCTGGCCAAGCGCGCCAAACCCGACACCGAGGTGCAACTGCGTGCCGACGCCGGCGTGGCCTATGGCCGCGTGGCCGAGTTGATCGGCGTGCTGCAACAGGCCGGGCTTTCACGCATCGCCTTCGTGACGGCGCCGGCGGCTTCGGCACCTTAAGCCGCAGGGGCGCCGACGCCGCTTGTGCCCCGCGCCGTGCCGGCGTGGCGCAGCGACCGGGCGGCCCGACGGCTTGCCCCCGGCCAAGCCGGGGGTGCCCTCCAGTGCTCGCTGCGGATACCCCGTCGCCGAACTCCCGTCGCTCGCCCTGCTCGCTCTGGTCAAACAACGGCTCCGAGTCAGGCCACGAAGCGCGCCTCACGGCGCGCGGGCATCCTCCACTGCGCGCTTCGGCTGCGCCAACGGGCCACCCGGCCGCTGCGCCACGCCGACACCGAGGAGATGAACTGCGAAGGTGTGTTCGGCCGCAGCGGCATGCCACCTCATCCCTGTGGGTCAGCAGCTCGCCTCTCTCAAGCCGCTTTGCTTCAAAATCCGGACGTCCTCACACCTGCCGTCAAGTTCCATGCAGCACGCTTCAAAAGGCCGCGTCTTCCTAGGTGAAATGCTCATTCTGGGCACGATCGCGCTGGTCTTCACCATCGCCGCGCTTTGGCTTTGGCCAAAGTACCGTGTCTACAGTCAGGAGTTGGCCGGGCAGGCTCGGTTGAAGGAGGCCGAGTGGTCAAAACAAATCCTCATCGAGGAAGCAAGAGCGCAGGAACAGGCCGCTCTCCTTCAGGCGCAGGCCAAGGTGACCCTGGCCAAGGCACAAGGCCAAGCCGAGGTGGAGCGAGCCAAGGCGACCTCTGAGGCGAATCGCATCATTGGCGAGTCGCTCAAAGGCAATGAAGCCTACCTGCGCTACCTCTGGATCGAAGGCCTGAAGGACGGCAATGGCGAAAGGATCTATATCCCTACAGAAGCAGGCCTGCCGATCTTGGAGGCCGGAAAGCCTGCTGTGTCATCGCGCTGACACCACCCGTCTGCTTGCATCGCGCCCCCACCGAGGACACTCATGTTCGTGGCAGATTGCCCGGCTCATGAAGGAGACCCTATGAACACCACCCCTGAGCAGCGCCGTGCAGAAAATGACTTGCGTGTCGCAAGCGATATTGCGACGTATGGCTGCCATGTCGTCAACGTCTTCGATCCCGATCAGAAGCTCCCTTCGTTTTCCTACTCTGTAGGCATCCAAGCCACTTCGGGAGCACCGGAAGCAATAGTCATCGGCGTTCGGCCGGACCTTGGCCACAGCATGGTCAACGAGTACAACGATCAAGTACGAAACGGCGCGCGTTTCGCGCGAGGCACAAAGTACGACGGCTTCCTCAAGGGTTTCAGCATTTACATCGAACCTGCCAAACCTGACCTGCTACTTGACTACATGCTGGGCTGCACACGGTTCTACCAAGGCGCGCGCTACGCGGCCGTTCAACTCATCTATCCGACAACTTCTGGCGTCTGGCCTTGGCAGAAGACTGCCGATGCGTGGTTCAGGTCCAATCAGCCTTTGTTGGGGCGCGCACATCCGTATCGCCGATAGGCCCAGCGGCGTTCGCCGGCAGAGAGCGTAGGGCAACATCAGCCAAAATCGCGGGATGAACGACAAGTACATTCCGCAAGAGGTCGAAGCCGCTGCCCAGGCGCACTGGCAGGCGCTGGACGCCTACCGTGTCACCGAGGAAGCGAACCGCCCCAAGTTCTACGCCTGCTCGATGCTGCCCTACCCCTCGGGCAAGCTGCACATGGGCCATGTGCGCAACTACGCCATCAACGACATGATGGCGCGGCAGTTGCGCATGAAGGGCTACAACGTGCTGATGCCCATGGGCTGGGATGCCTTCGGCCTGCCGGCCGAGAACGCCGCCATCGACAAGCAGGTGGCGCCGGCCCAGTGGACGCGCGACAACATCGCCGACATGAAGGCCCAGATGCAGCCGCTGGGCCTGGGCTTTGACTGGAGCCGTGAGATCGCCACCTGCGACCCCAGCTACTACCACTGGAACCAGTGGCTGTTTCTGAAGATGCTGGAGGCGGGCGTGGCCGAGCGCCGCACCCAGGTCGTCAACTGGGATCCGGTGGACAACACGGTGCTGGCCAACGAGCAGGTGGTGGACGGCAAGGGCTGGCGCTCGGGCGCGCCCATCGAAAAGCGTGAGATCCCCGGCTACTACCTGAAGATCACCCAGTACGCCGAGGAGTTGCTGGCCGGTGTGGCCGACCCGACCAGCCCGCATTTCCTGGCCGGTTGGCCCGAGCGCGTGCGGCTGATGCAGGAGCACTGGATAGGCCGCAGCCAGGGCCTGCGCTTTGCGTTTCCGCACGCGATCACCGATGCACAGGGCGCCCTCATCGATGGCGGGCGGCTCTACGTCTTCACCACCCGCGCCGACACCATCATGGGCGTGACCTTCTGCGCCGTCGCCGCCGAGCACCCGCTGGCCACCCGTGCGGCCGAGCTCAAGCCCGAGTTGCTGCCCTTCATCGAGCAGTGCAAGCAAGGCGGCACGTCCGAAGCCGAGATGGCCACCAAGGAGAAGGAGGGCCGCGCCACCGGCCTCTTCGTCACCCACCCGATCACGCAGCAACCCGTCGAGGTCTGGATCGGCAACTACGTGTTGATGGGCTATGGCGACGGCGCGGTGATGGGCGTGCCGGCACATGACGAGCGCGATTTCGCGTTTGCCAAAAAATACGGCATTGCCATCCAGCAGGTGGTGGCCGTGGAGGGCCTGCCCTTCAGCACCGACGCCTGGCAAGAGCACTACGCCGACAAGCAGCGCGGCGTGTGCGTCCACTCCGGCCCGCTGGACGGCCTGACGCACGCCGCCGCAGTGGACCAGGTGGCCGCATTGCTGGGTGATCTGGCCGAGAAAAAGACCACCTGGCGCCTGCGCGACTGGGGCATCAGCCGCCAGCGCTACTGGGGCACGCCCATCCCCATCGTCCACTGCCCTGAGCACGGCGCGCAGCCGGTGCCGTATGCGCAGTTGCCGGTGGTGCTGCCCGAAGACTGCATTCCCGATGGCTCGGGCAACCCGCTGGTCCATCACGAGGCCTTCCACGCCGGCGCCACCTGCCCCGTCTGCGGCACGGCCGCGCGGCGCGAGACGGACACCATGGACACCTTCGTGGACTCGTCCTGGTATTTCATGCGCTACTGCGACCCTCGGCTCGACACCGCCATGGTGGGCGAGGGCACGCGCTACTGGTCGCCCATGGACCAGTACATCGGCGGCATCGAGCACGCCGTGCTGCACCTGCTGTATGCGCGCTTCTGGACCAAGGTGATGCGCGACATGGGGCTGGTGGCCTTTGGCGAGCCGTTCACGCGGCTCTTCACCCAGGGCATGCTGCTCAACGAGTCGTACTACCGCGAGGACGCCAGCGGCAAAAAGCGCTGGTACTACCCCGAGGAAGTGACGGTGCAGCACGACGACAAAGGCCGCCCCGTGGGCGCGACGGCCAACGCCGACGGCCAGCCCGTGCAGTTGGGCGGCATCGAGAAGATGTCCAAGAGCAAGAACAACGTCGTCGAGCCGCGCACCATCATCGAGCGCTTTGGTGCCGACACGGCACGCCTGTTCAGCATGTTCGCCGGCCCGCCGCAAGACAGTGCGGCCTGGTCACATGCAGGCGTGGAAGGTGCCCACCGCTACCTGCGCCGGCTTTGGGGCTTTGCGCACCAGCACCGCGACACCATCCGCTCCGCTCAGGGCGAGGCCGCGCATCCGGTGCGCTTCGTGCTCCACAGCGTGCTGCAGCAAATCAGCGCCGACTATGAGCGCCTGCAGTACAACACCGTCATCTCCGGCGCCATGAAGCTGCTCAACGCGCTGGACGAAGCGGCGAAACCTGGCCCCCAGGGTCGGGCTGCGCCCGCCCCGTCCCCCAAGGGGAGCGAGTCAACTTGGGGCGGCCCGGCGTTGACTCACGGCGCACCGCCCGCCGTGCTGCGCGAAGGCATGGGCCTGCTGCTGCGCGTGCTCTACCCGGCCTGCCCGCACATCACCCATGCGCTGTGGCGCGAGCTGGGCTTTGGTGGCGAGCTGCTGGACGCGCCCTGGCCCGAGGTCGATCCGGCCGCCCTGGTGCAGGACGAAATCGAGCTGGTGCTGCAGGTCAACGGCAAGCTGCGCGGGGCGCTGCGCGTGCCGCGCGAGGCCGACAAGGCGGCCATCGAGGCCGTCGCGCTGGCGCACGAGGAAACGGCGCGCTTCACCGAAGGCCGGCCGGTGAAGAAAGTCGTCATCGTCCCTGGCCGGCTGGTCAACGTCGTCGCATGAAGCGCCGCGCCGCCTGCCTGACGCTGCTGACCTTGGCCGGTTGCGGTTTTGCGCTGCGCCAGCCGCAAGACGTGCCATTCGAGCGCCTGGCCTTCATCGGCTTTGCGCCGCGCGCCCCCATGGAGGCCGCGCTGCGGCAGGCCTTGCCCACCTCCGTGCACGTGACGGCCGCCCCGGCGCAGGCCCAGATCGTGTTGCGCGTGCTGGAAGACCGGGTGACGCGCACCATGGTGGCCTCCACCGCCGCCGCCCAGGTGCGCGAGCTGCGGTTGCGCCTGATGCTGCGGCTGCAGCTGGAGGCGCCCGACGGCCGCATCCGCCTGCCCGCCACGCTGCTGGAGCAAACCCGCGACCTGAGCTACACCGAGACCCGCGCGCTGGCCAAAGAGACCGAAGAGGCGCAGCTGTTGACCGCCATGCGCGCCGATCTGGCGCGCCAGGTGGTCCACATGCTGGCGACGCTGGATGCAGATCAAGACTGACCAGCTCGCCGGCCACCTGGCGCGCGGCATGGCCCCGCTCTATGTGTTGCACGGTGACGAGCCGCTGCTGGCGCAGGAGGCCGGTGACGCCATCCGCGCTGCAGCCCGCGCCGCCGGCTGTGGTGAGCGGCTGGTGTTCCACGTGGCGGGCGCCCATTTCGACTGGAGCGGCGTGCGCGGTGCCGCGCAGAGCATGGGCCTCTTTGCCGAGCAGCGGCTGATCGAGCTGCGCATCCCGGGTGGCAAACCCGGCAAAGAAGGCAGCACCGCGCTGAGCGCGCTGGTCACGCCGCCACCCGAAGGCGTGGTGCTGCTCATCACCCTGCCCCGGCTGGACCGCACCGGCCAGCAAAGCGCCTGGTTCACCGCGCTGGACCGTGCGGGCGTGGTGGTCAACCTCTTGCCCATCGAACGCGCCCAACTGCCACGCTGGATTGCCCAGCGCCTGGCCGCCCAAGGCCAGCAGGTGGACGACGAGGCCGCGCTGGCCCTCTTTGCCGACCGCGTCGAAGGCAACCTGCTGGCCGCCCACCAGGAGATCCAGAAGCTGGCCCTGGCGCATCCGCCCGGCCCGCTGACGCTGGCCGCCATCGATGCCGCCGTGGGCGACATGGCGCGCTACGACGTGAACCAGTGGGTTCACGCCACGCTGCAAGCCCAGAGCGCCCGCGCGCTGCACCTGCTGACGGCCCTGCAGGCGGCCGGCGAGCAGCTCGTGCCGCTGCATTACCGGCTGAGCGAAGAGCTGCGCGCGCTGCGCCTCGCCCGGCTGGCCCTGGACGACGGCCAGCCGCTGCCGCTGGCGCTGCGCCAGGCCCGCGTCTGGGGTGAGCGCGAGCGCCTCTACGAGCGGCTGCTGCCCGGCCTGACCGCCCCCGCCCTGACCCGGCTGGTGACCATGGCCAGCATCTGCGACGGCCTCATCAAAGGCCTGCCCCACCCCGACTGGCCGCGCGACCCCTGGGACGGCCTGCGCCACCTGCTGTTGGCCACGCTGGATGCGCTGGGCGCCACGCGCAAACCTCACCCGGGTCGCATGGCCTTGCGCGCCTGATTCACCTGACATACTCGGTCGTCCTAGAGTCCAGGAGGAGACCGCGATGACGGCAGGCCCGCTGATCGATCCGGCGCTGGTGCGCCTGGGGGCCACCGCCGCCACCAAGCGCGAGGCCATTGAACAGGCCGGCGCCTTGCTGGTGGCGGCCGGCGCCATCGAGGCCGGCTACGTGCCCAGCCTGCTGGCGCGCGAGGAGGTGGCCAACACCTGCCTGGGCCACGGCGTGGCCATCCCGCACGGCAAGATCGAAGACCGCCACCTGATCCGCCGCACCGCCATTGCCGTGCTGCAACTGCCCCAGGGCATCGAGTGGCGTGCCGGCGAGCGCGTGCATCTGGTGTTTGCCATTGCCGCCCAGTCCGACGAGCACCTGGTGCTGCTGCGGCGCCTGACCCGGCTGCTGCAGGACGACGCCACGCTGCAGCGCCTCTACACCACCCGCGACCCGGCCGACCTGCTGGCCGCGCTGGATCAAGCCCCGGCCGCCGCCGCGGCCCCGGCCACCGACTACGCCCAGGGCTTCGACTGGGTCATGAGCTACCCCAACGGCCTGCATGCCCGCCCGGCCCAGCAGTGGGTGGAAACCGCCCGCCGCCACGTCGCCAGCGTGCGCGTGCGCAGCGGCACCGAGGTGGGCGACGCCAAAAACCTCATCGCCCTGCTGCAACTGGGTCTGGCCCATGGCAGCGCGCTGCGCGTCTCGGCCGAAGGGCCGGATGCCGACGCGGCGCTGGCCGCGCTGCGCGGCGTGATGGACGGCCTGCTGGCCGCCGAGCAGGCCGACGCCGAGCGCGCCCGTCAGCGACTGGAGGCCGCCCGCAACCGCCCCGGCTGGCGGCCCGCCGGCACGCCTCAGGCCCTGCCCGGCGTGGCGGCCAGCCCCGGCCTGGCCATCGCCCGGCTGCACGTGCTGCGCCCGGCGGTGCTGGAGGTGCCCGACGTGCCCGCCCCCCTGCCCCAGGCCGCCGACGCGCTGGACCGTGCGCTGACCGCCACCCGCGCCGAACTGGACGCGCTGGCCGCCACCACGGCGGCCCGGCTGGGTGCGGCCGAAGCCGGCATCTTCCGCGCCCAGGCCACGCTGCTGGACGACGCCGAACTGCTGGCCCTGGCCGGCCAGTTGCTGGCCGAAGGCCATGGCGTGAACTGGGCCTGGCATCAGGCCGCCAGCCGCCTGGCCGATCGGCTGGCGGCCCAGCACAACGCCTTGCTGGCCGCCCGTGCCGCCGACCTGCGCGACGTGGGCCGCCGCGTGCTCGGCCATCTGGCGCCCGAGCTGCGCACCGAGGCGGCACCCATGCCGCTGGGTGAACCGCTGATTCTGGCCGCCACCGATCTCACCCCCTCCGACACCGCCGCGCTGGACCCACAGCGGGTGCTGGGCCTGGTCACCGCCCAGGGCGGCCCCAACGCGCACACCGCCATCATTGCCCGCACGCTGGGCATCCCGGCCGTGGTGGCCACCGGCGCCAGCCTGCTGACGCTGGCCGACGGCGCCACGGCGGTGCTGGACGGCGACGCCGGCGTGCTCTACCTCAACCCCGCCGCCGCCGACCTGGCCAGCGCCCAGGCCTGGCGCACGGGCCAGCAGGCCGCCGCCGCCGAGCAAGCCGCTGCCGCACAGACGCTGGCCACCACGCGCGACGGCCAGCGCATCGAGGTGGTGGCCAATGCCAACCGCCCCGACCAGGCGGCCACGGCCGTGGCCGCCGGTGCCGAGGGCGTGGGCCTGATGCGCACCGAATTCCTCTACCTGGAGCGCGCCCAAGCCCCCACAGAGGACGAGCAGGCCGCCATCTATGAGGACATGCTGGCGGCACTGGCCGGCCGCCTGCTGATCGTGCGCACGCTGGACATCGGCGGCGACAAGCAAGTGCCCTACCTCAACCTGCCGCACGAGGAGAACCCGTTCCTGGGCGTGCGCGGCAGCCGGCTGATGCTGCGCCGGCCCGACCTGCTGGACGCGCAGCTGCGCGCCATCTACCGCGCCAGCCGCCGGGGGCCGCTGGCCATCATGTTCCCCATGATCACCCACCTGGCCGAGGTGCAGGCGCTGCGCGCCGCCTGCGACACGGCGCGGCTGGCGGTGGGCGCCCAACCGGTGCCCATCGGCATCATGGTCGAGGTGCCGGCTGCCGCGCTGATGGCTGAACAGCTGGCGCGGCACGTGGACTTCTTCTCCGTCGGCACCAACGACCTGACGCAGTACGTGCTGGCCATCGACCGCCAGCACCCCGAGCTGGCCGCCGAGGCCGATGCGCTGCACCCCGCCGTGCTGCGCGCCATTGCGCAGACGGTGCAGGGCGCCACCGCCCACCCGCCGTGCTGGGTGGGGGTGTGCGGCGGCCTGGCCGGTGAGCCGCTGGGCGCGGCCATTCTGGCCGGGCTGGGCGTCAAGGAGTTGTCGATGAGCGCGCGTGACATCGCCAGCGTCAAGGCGCTGCTGCGCCGCCACACCCTGGCCGACCTGCAGCGCCTGGCGCAGGACGCCCTGCAATGCGCCGACGCCGCCGCCGTGCGCGCCCTGGCGGAGCGACTGGCATGACCCCTGTGCTGACCCTGACCCCCAACCCCGCGCTCGATCTGACCGTGCGCGTGCCCACGCTGCAGGCCGGCCACGTGCACCTGGCCAGCGAAGCGGCCACCACACCGGGCGGCAAAGGCGTCAACGTGGCCGCCTGCCTGGCCGATTTCGGCGTGCCCGTGGTGGCCGGCGGCCTGCTGGGCCAGGCCAATGCCGGCCCGTTCGAGGCCCTGCTGGGTGCCAAAGGCGTGGCCGACCACTTCGTGCGGCTGGCCGGCAGCACGCGCACCAACATCAAGCTGGTGGCGGCCGATACGGGCGACACCACCGACATCAACCTGCCCGGTTTCGACGTGCCCGCCGGTGCCTGGGAGGCACTGCTGGCGCGCGTGCGGCCGCTGGCGCGGCCGGGCGTCATCGTGGTGGCGGCCGGCAGCCTGCCGCCCGCCCTGCAAGCCGGCGGCTACGCGCCGCTGCTGCACCTGCTGGCCGAGACCGGCGCCACCGCCGTGCTGGACACCAGCGGCGCGGCGCTGGCCGCCGCGCTGCAACCCGGCCAGCCGCTGCCAGCCCTCATCAAGCCCAACCGCCATGAGCTGGAAACCCTGGCCGGCCGTGCGCTGCCGACGCTGGCCGACGTGGTGGCCGAGGCCCAGGCATTGCGCACGCGGGGCGTCGGTGCGGTGGCCGTCTCATTGGGCGCCGAGGGCGCGCTGCTGGTGGCACCCGGTGGCGCCTGGCGCGCCGAGGCGCTGCCGGTGGTGCCGGTGAGCACAGTGGGCGCGGGCGATGCGCTGGTGGCCGGCCTGGTGGCCGCCCGCCATGCCGATCTGCCATGGCCCGAGGCGCTGCGCCTGGGCGTGGCCTTTGCCACCGCCAAGCTGCGCCGCCTGGGGCCGCACCTGCCACCGCGCGACGAGGTGCAGGCGCTGGCCGCGCACGTCACGCTGCACAGCCTTTGAGGAAGGTGTCCATGTCCGATCCCACCATCGTGATCCGCGCCGCTGGGCGCGACACCCATGCCCATCTGGCCGCCGCCGCCCTGCGCCGGGCAGCACCGGGGGCGCGCATCGAGCTGCACACCAGCCAGGGAGTGCAGGACGCGCTCAGTGCCGCCGAGGTGAGCCGCGCCGCGCGGGTGCTGCTGGTCGGCCCTGCCGACGGCGAAACCCGCTTTGCCGGGCCCACGGCCAGCGCCACGCTGGAGGCAGCGCTGGCCGACCCGAACGGCGTGGTCGCAACGGCGCCCGCAGCCGCCGGCCCCACCGGCGGCGCGCTGCGCATCGTGGGCATCACCTCCTGCCCCACGGGCATTGCCCACACCTTCATGGCCGAAGAAGGCTTGCGCGCGGCGGCCGCCGCGCTGGGCCATGCGATCAAGGTCGAAACCCAGGGTTCGGTGGGGGCCCAGAACGCGCTGACGGCCGAGGACATCGCGGCAGCCGATCTGGTCATCATCGCCGCCGACACCCAGGTCAACCTCGACCGCTTTGCCGGCAAGCGGCTGCTGAAGGCCAGCACCAAGGCCGCCATCCACGATGGCCAGGCATTGATCCGCAAGGCGCATGTCGAGGCCACGGTGCACGCGGCGGCGGCCAGCGCGGCCGAGCCGGCCCAGAAGGCGCGCGCAGGCCCCTACAAACACCTGATGACGGGCGTGTCCTTCATGCTGCCTTTCGTCGTCGCCGGGGGGCTGCTGATTGCGCTGGCATTTGCGCTGGGCGGCATCTACGTGTACGAGGACGCGCACAAGGGCACGCTGGGCTGGACGCTGTTCCAGATCGGCGCCAAGGCCAGCTTCACCCTCATCGTGCCGGTGCTGTCGGGCTATATCGCCTACTCGATTGCCGACCGGCCTGGCCTGGCACCGGGCATGGCCGGCGGGGTGGTGGCGGCCAGCATCGGCGCCGGGTTTCTGGGCGGCATCGTTTCGGGCTTCATTGCCGGCTATGCGGTGCTGTGGCTGAACCGCCGCATCCGGCTGGGCCGCAACTTCGAGGGGCTCAAGCCCATTTTGCTGCTGCCGCTGCTGGGTACCCTGATCGTGGGCCTGGCCATGTACTACGTGCTGGGCCAGCCGGTGGCGGCGGCGCTGGCGGCGCTGACCGAATGGCTCAAGAGCCTGCAGGGCTCCAGTGCGCTGGCGTTGGGCGCGCTGCTGGGCGGCATGATGGCCGTGGACATGGGCGGCCCGGTCAACAAGGCGGCCTATGCGTTTTCCACCGGCCTGCTGGCCAGCCAGGTCAACGCGCCCATGGCGGCGGTGATGGCCGGTGGCATGACGCCGCCGCTGGGCATTGCACTGGCCGCGTGGCTGTTCAAGCGCCGCTTCACGCCCGAGGAACGCGAGGGCGCCAAGGCGGCCGGCGTGCTGGGCCTGTCGTTCATCACCGAGGGCGCCATTCCGTTCGCAGCCAAAGACCCGCTGCGCGTGATCCCGGCGCTGGTGGCCGGCTCGGCGCTGGCGGGCGCCATCTCCATGCTGGCCGGCTGCGCGCTGCGCGTGCCCCACGGCGGCGTGTTCGTGCTGCCGATTCCCAATGCGGTGACCAACCTGCCGATGTATGCGGTGGCGCTGGTGGCGGGGACGGTGGCGACGGCGGTGCTGCTGGGGCTGCTCAAGCGGCCTCAGCCTGCGCCGCCTGCGTAGCGGCGCGCAGCGCCCAGGCGGCGCTGGCCCTGCGCACGGCGGCCCGGTCGCCTGGCCACAGCTGCCGCTCGGCCAGGCAGCCACCACGCCAGGCGAGGGCGTGCCAGACGGTGCCAACCGGCTTGCCCACCAGGCCGCCGCCCGGGCCGGCGATGCCGGTGACGGCCACGGCCACGTCGGCGCCGCTGCGGGCCAGTGCCCCTTGGGCCATGGCGCGGGCCACGGGCTCGCTGACGGCGCCGTGGGCGGCCAGCAGGTCGGGCGGCACGCCCAGCAGCGCCGTCTTGGCGGCATTGCTGTAGGTGACGAAGCCGAACTCGAACCACTCGGAGGAACCGGCCAACTCCGTGCAGGTGGCGGCGATCAGGCCGCCGGTGCAGCTCTCGGCCGTGGCCAGGCGCCAGCGGCGCGCACGCAGCGCATCGGCCAGGCGCTGGACTAGAACTTCCACAGCGCCAGCACCAGCAGGGTGAGGCCGGCGGCCACGAGGTCGTCCACCAGAATGCCCATCCCGGCACGCCAGCCGGGCGCCTGGCCGGGCAGGGTCTTGAAGGCCCGGTCGGCCCAGCCCACGGGGCCGGGTTTGACGGTGTCGAAGAGCCGAAAGAGCAGGAAGGCGGCCAACTGCCAGCGCCAGCCCAGGGGGCCGACGACCCACAGCACCAGCCAGAAGGCAAGAATTTCGTCCCAGACGATGGCGCCAGGGTCGCCGCTGCGCAGCGAGCGCGCGGCAGCAGTGCAGGCCCACCAGCCGATGAGCAGGCTGGCCGTCAGCAGCAAGGCCCAACCGATGTCGCCCAGCCGGGGCGCCAGCACGCCGTAGGTGAGCCAGGCCCAGAGCGTGCCGACGGTGCCGGGCGCCCAGGGCGAGAGGCCGCTGCCGAAGCCAACGGCAATGGCGTGCAGCGGCGAGGACAGCATCCAGGCGGCGGTGGGACGGGTGTTCATGCGAAATGCTCGAACGAGCGCCAGGCGCTGGCGTCGAGCTCGGTGCCGTCGCCGTCGCGAACGACGAGGCCCGGCGTGGCGGTGATGCGGCCGATGCGGGCCACGGCGCCGAGCGCCTGCACGGCGGCGGCGCGATCGGGTGCGGCGGTGAACAGCAGTTCGTAGTCGTCGCCGCCCGAGAGCTGGCACAGCCGCCGCAGCGCCAGCGGCTGGGCGGCGAGCGCGGGGTGCAGGGGGATGGCGTCGGCATCGACCTCGGCGCCGACGCCGGAGGCGCTCAGCACATGGCCCAGGTCGCCCAGCAGGCCATCGGAGAGGTCGATGGCGGCGCTGGCCAGGCCGCGCAGCGCCAGGCCCAGGGCGACGCGCGGCACGGGGGCTTCCAGCGCCAGGCGGGCTGCGGCGCTGTCGTGCGGAGGCAGGCTGGCGCCGCGCAGCGCTTCCAACCCCAGCCGGGCCAGGCCCGGTGTGCCGCTGACCCAGATGCCGTCACCCGCGCGCGCGCCACTGCGCCGCAACGCCTGCCCGGCGGGCACCTCACCCAGCACGGTGATGCCGATGGTCAGCGGCCCAGCCGTGGTGTCGCCACCCACCAGCTCGATGCCGTGGACGTCAGCCAGCGCGTGCAGGCCTTGGGCGAAGGGGGCGAGAAAGGCCGCGTCGGCGCACGGCAGCGCCAGCGCCAGCAGGTAGGCGCGCGGCGTGGCGCCGCAGGCGGCCAGATCGGACAGGTTGACGGCCAGCGCCTTATGGCCCAGCCGCGCGGGTGGGTGGGTGGCGACGAAGTGGCGGCCCTCGACCAACAAGTCGGTGCTGACGGCCAGCGCCATGCCCGGCGTGGGGGCCAGCAGCGCGCAATCGTCGCCCACGCCCAGCACGGCACGCGGTGTGGGGCGATGAAAGTAGCGCGCAATCAGATCGAATTCGCCGAGCGTCATGCGGCGATTTTAGAATTCGCCCATGCTGACCTCTGCCGAAAAACAAGCCGAGCTGCGCCAGGCGGCACTCGAGTACCACGAGTTTCCGACGCCGGGCAAGGTGGCCGTCACGGCCACCAAGCAGTTGACCAACCAGCGCGATCTGGCGCTGGCCTATTCACCTGGCGTGGCAGCGGCCTGCGAAGAGATCGTGGCCGATCCGGCCAACGCCTTTCGCTACACCGCGCGCGGCAACCTGGTGGCCGTGGTCACCAACGGCACCGCCGTGCTGGGCCTGGGCGACATCGGGCCGCTGGCCTCCAAGCCGGTGATGGAAGGCAAGGGGGTGTTGTTCAAGAAGTTCGCCGGCATCGACGTGTTCGATCTGGAAGTGCGCGAGCACGACCCCGACAAACTGGTGGACATCATTGCGGCGCTGGAGCCGACGTTTGGCGGCATCAACCTTGAAGACATCAAGGCACCCGATTGCTTCTACGTTGAGCGCAAGCTGCGCGAGCGGCTGTCGATCCCGGTGTTCCACGACGACCAGCACGGGACGGCCATCGTGGTGGGCGCGGCGCTGCTCAACGGCCTGGAGGTGGTGGGCAAGCGCATCGAGGAGGTCAAGCTGGTGGCCTCGGGGGCGGGCGCGGCGGCGCTGGCCTGCCTGAATCTGCTGGTCAAGCTGGGGCTGCCGCGCCAGAACATCTGGGTGACCGATCTGGCGGGCGTGGTCTACCAGGGCCGCGCCGAGTTGATGGACCCCGACAAGGCCGAGTTCGCACAGGCCACCGACGCACGCACGCTGGCTGAGGTGATTGCGGAGGCCGACATTTTTCTGGGCCTTTCGGCAGGCGGCGTGCTCAAACCCGACATGGTGGCCACCATGGCGACGCGGCCGCTGATTTTTGCGCTGGCCAACCCCACGCCCGAAATCCTGCCCGAAGAGGTCAAGGCCGTGCGGGACGATGCGGTGATCGCCACCGGCCGCACCGACTACCCGAATCAGGTCAACAACGTCCTGTGTTTTCCGTACATCTTTCGAGGCGCCCTGGATTGCGGCGCCACCACCATCACCGATGCGATGGAGATTGCGGCCGTGCGGGCCATTGCCGAGTTGGCACGCGCCGAGCAAAGCGATGTGGTGGCCAGCGCCTACATGGGCGCCACGCTCTCGTTTGGGCCCGAGTACCTGATTCCCAAGCCGTTTGACCCCCGGTTGATGATGCAGATCGCGCCGGCGGTGGTGGAGGCGGCGCGCGCCAGCGGGGTGGCCCAGCGGCCCATTGAGGATCTTGCGGCCTACCGCGACAAGCTGCAGACCTTCGTCTACGCGTCCGGCACGGTGATGAAGCCCATCTACGCCATGGCCAAGCGGGCCAAGGGCAAGCGCATCGCCTACGCCGAAGGGGAAGACAGGCGCGTGCTGCGGGCGGCGCAGATTGCCGTTGACGAAGGCCTGGCCACGCCCGTGCTGATCGGGCGCACCAGCATCATCGAGGCCCGCATCCGGCAGTTGGGGCTGCGCCTGACGCCGGGGCAGGACGTGGAGTTGGTCAACATCGACGACGACCCGCGCTACCGCCAGTACTGGCAGGAGTACCACCGTCTGACCGACCGTCAGGGCGTGACCGCGCAGTTCGCCAAGATCGAGATGCGGCGGCGCCTGACGCTGATCGGCTGCATGTTGCTGCGCGACCGCCAGGTGGATGGCCTGATCTGCGGCACCTGGGGCTTCGTCGGCGCCCACCTGGAGTATGTGGACAACGTCATTGGCCGCCGCCGCGGTGTGGGCACCTATGCCTGCATGAATTGCCTCATCCTGCCGGGGCGGCAGGTGTTTCTGGTCGACACCCACGTCAACCACGAACCCAGCCCTGCGCAGTTGGCCGAGATCACTGTGCTGGCCGCTGAGGAAATGCGCCGCCTGGGCATCCAGCCCAAGGCCGCGCTGCTGTCGCATTCCAACTTCGGCTCCAGTCGCCACCCGGGCGCCGCCCGCATGCGCGAGGTGCTGCCCCTGGTGCAGGCCGCCGCGCCGTGGCTGGAGATCGACGGCGAAATGCATGGCGACGTCGCGCTGGACCCGCGGCTGCGCCAGGAAATCATGCCGCGCAGCACCCTGCAGGGCGAGGCCAACCTGTTGGTCTTTCCCAGCATGGATGCCGCCAACATCAGCTACAACCTGCTGAAAACAGCGGCTGGCGGCGGCATCGCCGTTGGCCCCATCCTGCTGGGCGCGGCGCAGCCAGTGCACATCCTGACCCCGTCGGCAACCGTGCGACGCATCGTCAACATGACCGCCCTCACCGTGGCCGACGCCAACGCGGGGCGCTGATAAAGCAGGCTTCAAAACGAGAGTGCGCACTCACCTCTAGCCCCATCGCCAGGCGGGGCTAGGGGTGTGGGGCTTGTGGTTTTGGCGCCAATTCGCTACCATCTCGCCCTTGGAGTTCAAGGGTTTCCCCTGCAATGCGCCCAGAGGCACCGCGACAGCGTTTGTCCCCCATGTGGCGCGGGTTGGCTGCCGTGGTGGTGGCCGCGACGATGGCGATCGTGGCCTATGGGCCGCGGCACCAGAGTCAGCTCGCGCCGTTTGCACAGGGTACACCCGCGCGGCCAACGCCGCAGGCCAGTGATGCACCGCATGAGGCGGTGGCACTGGCTCAGTTGCCGCCTGAAGCG
The DNA here is from genome assembly GCA_020161145.1 of Pseudomonadota bacterium. Lineage (GTDB taxonomy): Bacteria > Pseudomonadota > Gammaproteobacteria > Burkholderiales > Burkholderiaceae_C > Ideonella. The sequence goes on along the minus strand of JAIUPQ010000009.1, from coordinate 44,595 downwards.
CAACGCACCGCCCGGCTGATCCGTGCCGGTGGTCCTTTTCCCTATGAGAAGGATGCCACCGTGTTTGGCAACCGCGAGCGGCTGCTGCCGGTGATGCCCCGTGGCTTCTATCGCGAATATACCGTGCCGACGCCCGGTAGTCGCGACAGGGGCGCACGGCGCATCGTCTGCGGCGGGTGGCAGGCCCGCGAGCCAGACCATTGTTTTTACACCGACGACCACTACGTCAGCTACAGCCGCATCACGTGGTAAAGCGTCGGGTGCGAGATTCAGTCAAAACCGAAGGACGAGCGATCATGCAGCTGCAAACCATCCGCCCCAACATCGTGCAGGCCATCCGCGCCTACCGGGTGGACGATTTGATGCGCGCCGCGCAAGAGGCCGGCCAGCACTTTCTGTACGCCAACCTGGCCGAGGCCCAGAACAAGCAAGAAGTTCTGGACGCCATCGCCGCGTCGTTCATGTTCCCGGCGCACTTCGGCAAGAACCTGGATGCGCTCTATGACTGCATCACCGATTCGGTCAACAAGAGCGGGGCTCAGACCGGCTTCGTCGTGGTGCTGGAGCTGATTCCCGACAACGCCAAGTTCGACCGCGAGTTCCGTGAGCAGTTGCTGGACACCTTCCGCGAAGCCGCCGACTTCTGGGCCGAGCGCCGCGTGGCGTTCCGCTGCTTTTACTCCTTCGCCGTCGCCCCCAACCAGGACGACGCCTGGGAGCACACCATTGAAGTGGCCCAGACCAAGCCCATCAGCAAGGCCAGCGCCAAAGCGGGACTCAACCCCAACTTCGGCGTCAACATGCCGCTGATGAGCAGCGCGTTCGACACCTCGATGTGGCTGTCAGCCGCCTGAGCGAAGACGACGAGCGCCGCGCCGCCTGGAGCCGCCTCTGGGCCCAGGGCGGCGCCGGTTCGTTTCACGACCCCGCAGATGGTGACCTGCCGCTGCGCGCCCATTGGCAAACCTGGTTTGCCACCCTGCCAGCCCATGCCCATGTGCTGGACATCGCCACCGGCAACGGCATCTTGCCGCGCTGGCTGGTGACGGCTCACCCCACCGCCACTTGTGACGCCATCGATCTGGCGGCTATCCAGCCAGGGTGGCAAGATGAGCGCGTGCACTTTCATGCGGGCATGGCGGCTGAGCGACTGCCCTGGATCGATCCTCGGTTTGATGCAATTGTTAGTCAATTTGGTGCCGAGTATGGCGACCTGGATTCCATTTTTGACCAGATAGCTCGAATCGCACGCCCAAATGCACAATTGCGATTTGTGTCACACCATACCGAATCACTGCCAATCCAGCTTGCGATCGAGGAGATATCTCATATCGATTGGTTGATGCAGAAGGGCGGCTGGTTGGATGCATCAATCGACATGTTGATGCCCGTGAGCCTGTTGCGCGACCCGCAGTCTCAGCAACGGCTGCATAGCGACGCCACGCTTCAACTCGTTCGTCGCATCTATGACAACATGACTCACGACTTGGCAAATCGCATCAAAATGAGTCGTTGCCCTGATATTTTAATAGATGCGCATAACCAGACAACAAAAATATTCGATGAAACTTCCTATCACGGTCACAAGCATGGATATCAATTATCCTGCGAACTTATGCAGTGGCTGATTGATAGCAGATCTCGATTAAATGATATGCAACGGTGCGCGCTGGAAAGAAGAGATCTGGATCTAATCATACGGAAACTACGTCGATTGGGTTGCTCAACCTCCGAGTTCGACTTCTGCCAAGAGCGCGGCCATCTAATGGGTTGGCAAATATTCGCCACATATCCAGCATAAAAAAGGGCCCCGAAGGGCCCATTTTGTTTTACGGTGGAGGACGAATCAAAACCTCTGCGTATAGCGGAAATATGGCGTCCGGCCGTAAGAATCATACAGATAGAAGTTGAAGTTGCGCCCGTCATAGGGCACCAATGAGGGCGCCTTATTGCCAAGGTTAACCACACCCAATGTCAATTTGCCACCCTTGATAGGAGTATCCCAATCAACTTGCACATCATGGGTCACATAGGTGCCGACATAGTTCTTCTTCGCCACGGAGCCGTTCGAAGCGATCATGTTGATGTTCCACGCAACACCAAAATCACCCCACGACCAGCTATTATTCAAAGTGGCCCGATACTTGGGAGAGCCAAGTGTACCATTGTCATCAACATCATTCGTCTTGCTGGTCAGCACGTAGGAAAGCTGGAATTCATTCCGCAGCTTGCCATACTCACCTAACCCAAAATTGAGCAGCATGTTGAGGTCAATGCCCGACTTCTTAATTGTACCCTCGTTGGCATAACCGGCATTGACACGAGTGATAACACCGTTGGCATTCCGAATGACACCCAGCCCCGGCGGAATTGGGGTCGGATCCACTCCTCTTTCGCGGTCAACCAGTGTTGCGGCGCCAAGCGAAGAAATAGCATCACTCAGGCGAATGTTCCAATAGTCTGCACGAACAGACATCCACTCCACCGGGTCATAGGTGGCACCGAAGCTGAACTGACGTGACTTTTCCGATTTCAGATTCGGATTGGCTTGATAGTACGTATCAACCTGAACGTCATCCGTTTGGCATAGAACCGGATCACCACCGAATGCGATACAGGTCGGCGGATCAATCACAGAATCGGCAGAGAAAGTCGTCTTTTGATGCAAGATATTGATCGGCGGCGCGCGGAATCCGGTACCCACCGAAGCACGGAGGGCGAGTTCGCTTATAGGACGATACACCACCGAAGCTTTTGGCGAGAAGTCATTGCCATAATCATTATACTTTTCAAAGCGAGCGGCCAGGTCAACATCCAAACCCTTGACAACCGGCAGCAACCATTCCGCAGTGAGTGCCCCCACCTTACGGGTGCCTGCTGATGAATTCCCGGCTGATCCGCCGATCACACCAGCCTCCGACAGCGAGTCATAGATGTCAGCATAACGCTCATTGCGGACCTCACCTGCCACGTACAAGCTCGACATGCCACCGTCCATGCTGAACAAATCAAGGGTTACGTTGGCATAGGCCTCATTTTGCTTGTAATAGCTATCGCGGGAAATCGTCGCCTTCATGGCGCTCAAAACATCCGGATTGTTTTGGGTCGGATGAAGGATGTCGTATGTGCCATCGGCAATATATTGCGAAGCGATAGGAAGAACGACGAAGTTTCTTCCCAATTCAGTATACTTAGATTGACTGCTGCGAAGGCCAGCCGTCACATCATACTTGTCGAAAAGGCGACCCCGAACACCGACATCAATATCATACACATTACCATCCGACGTGGTATCCCGGTTTCCCAACCCAGCAAATCGATGAAGGAGCGTGATATCCGATCCATTATTGAGAAAATCGTTGGGACTCCCGGCCGGAATGACAGCCGCACCCAGCGAGGGCGCATACCGCCCAAAGCTCTCAACTCGACTTACAACTGTACTGACATACGTGGACCAATTTTCATCGATACGATACTCACCCTTGGCAAAAAAGGCTGAGTTGGTAATGGCAGCCTCATCCGCGGCAACCGCATTGAAGTTGTAGGAGCAGGTGCCGCCAGGCGTCAACCAATAGTTGCGATCGGTACATCCACCCGGGACGGCATGCAAGCCTTCGTCGTCGAGGTAGTTGTTACCATACGCAGAAACACCCGGATTTTGACCCCACGGCCGTTGACTTGTGAACACCATCTCGCGCTTCGTACGTGAAGCACCAAATAGCATGCTGCCTTTATCGCCCACGATGCCCGTCACGATTGACATCTCTTCGCGCTCGCCACCAGCGTTCTTCGGGTTCGAGTAGCCCACCATCGCCGACGTGCCCTCAAAATCCTTTTTCAGGATGATGTTGATCACCCCCGCGATGGCATCGGAGCCGTAAATAGCTGAAGCGCCGTCCGTCAGCACTTCAATTCGCTCGACCGCCGCCATCGGGATCGAGTTCATATCCACAGAGCTACCTACGTTGGGCGCTTTCACCACACGACGACCATCGATCAGCACCAGCGTGCGATCAGAGCCCATGCCACGCAAGTCCACCCCAGCATATGCTTGGGCCGAACTACCCGACTGTGGACGAAAGTTGCCCGACGAAGAAAAGGTGGAGCTACGAACGAACTCCGCGACGGTGACCGCACCGCTCTTGTCAAGTTGCTCACGCGTCACCACCGTAACCGGCAAAGAGCCTTCGGTCTCCGCACGCTTGATGCGCGAGCCCGTGATCTCCACACGCTGCGGTTTGGCGGCCGGCGCCTCGTCCGGGGTGGTTTGGGCGTCCTGCGCGTACACCGAACCTGCAAAAGCCGCCAACACGGCGGCGCAGAGTTGAGTTTTCTTGAACATGATCTCTCCAACTGATGAACCAGCGAAACAGCCCCCACACCACTTGTGAACGAATGTGACGGCCATGGCGCCCGCTTAGGGCACTGGACGATTGTGTCCGAGCGTTGCGGAAGAATTTCCTACGGGAAACCCTTGAACGTTGCGGCCAGCCAACAGCCGCTTACACGCCGCGAGCGCGATCGGCGTAGAAGCGGGTGCGCAGGGCGGTGAAGGTGCCGGCCTCCAGGGCATCGCGCACCTCTTGCATCAGGTTCAGGTAGTAGTGCAGGTTGTGGATGGTGGCCAGCATGGGGGCCAGCATCTCGCCGCAGCGTTCCAGATGGTGCAGGTAGGCGCGGCTGAAAGCACCTTCCTTGCAGGTGTAACAAGTGCAGGTTTCGTCGATGGGCCGGGGGTCGCTCTTGTGGCGGGCGTTGCGGATCTTCAGGTCACCAAAGCGGGTGAACAGGTGGCCGTTGCGGGCGTTGCGGGTGGGCATGACGCAGTCGAACATGTCTACGCCGGCGGCCACGCCTTCAACCAGATCTTCGGGCGTGCCCACACCCATCAGGTAGCGGGGTTTGTGCGGCGGCAGGCAGTGCGGCGTGTGGGCCATGATGCGGCGCATGTCGTCCTTGGGCTCACCCACGCTGACGCCGCCCACGGCGTAGCCGGGCAGGTCAAGGTCCACCAGCGATGCCAGCGACGCCTCGCGCAGGCTCTCGAACATGCCGCCCTGGACGATGCCGAAGAGCGCGTTGGGGTTGGCCAGACGCTCGAACTCGGCCTTGGAGCGCCGGGCCCAGCGCAGGCTGAGTTCCATCGAGGCCCGCGCCTCGCGCTCGGTGGTCAGGCGGCCGTCGGTGGCATACGGCGTGCATTCGTCGAACTGCATGACGATGTCGGCGTTCAGCGTGGTCTGCACCTGCATGGAGACCTCGGGCGTCAGAAACAGCTTGTCGCCGTTGACGGGCGAGGCGAAGCGCACGCCCTCTTCGCTGATCTTGCGCATGGCGCCCAGGCTCCAGACCTGAAAGCCACCTGAGTCGGTCAGGATGGGCCGCTCCCAGCGCTCGAAGCCGTGCAGGCCGCCAAACGCGCCGATCACGTCCAGCCCCGGGCGCAGCCACAGGTGAAAGGTGTTGCCCAGGATGATTTGTGCCCCCATGTCGCGCAGCGACTGGGGCAGCACGCCCTTGACCGTGCCGTAAGTGCCCACCGGCATGAAGATGGGGGTTTCAACCACCCCGTGGTTGAGTCTCAGGCGGCCGCGCCGCGCGTGGCCGTCGGTGGCCAGGACCTCAAATGCCAGCATGGGGCGGATTGTCGCCGCCGCCCGAGCGGGTCAGCCACATGGCATCGCCATAGCTGAAGAAGCGGTAGCGCTGCGCCACGGCATGGCGGTAGAGCGCCATGATGTGGGCGTGCCCGGCCAGCGCCGACACCAGCATCAGCAACGTGCTTTGCGGCAGATGGAAGTTGGTCAGCAGTGCATCCACCACCCGGAACCGGTAGCCCGGCGTGATGAAAAGCTGGGTCTCGCCTTGGGTCGGTGCCAACGCACCGCCCGCTGCCGCCGACTCCAGTGCTCGCAGCGCTGTGGTGCCGATGGCCACCACGCGGCCGCCGCGCGCACGGCATGCGGCCACGGCCTGCACGGCGTCCGCGCCCACGCGAAACCACTCGCTGTGCATCTGATGGCGCGCCAGGTCGTCCTCGCGCACGGGCTGGAAGGTGCCGGCGCCCACGTGCAGCGTCACCCGCGTCTGGGCCACCCCGCGCGCCAGCGCCGCCGCCAGCAGCGCCTCATCAAAATGCAGCGAGGCCGTGGGCGCGGCTACGGCACCCGGGTGCTGGGCAAAGATGGACTGGTAGCGCGCCGCGTCTTCGGCGTTGTCGGCATGGGTGATATAGGGCGGCAGCGGCACATGGCCGTGGGCGTCCAGCAGCGCCAGCACATCGCCTTGCTCGAACTGCAGGTGGAACAGACTGCCCTCGGGCCCGACGCGACCCAGTACCCGGGCCGTGCAGGCCTCGCCAAAACCCAACACATCACCGGGTTTGGGGGTCTTGCTGGCCCGCACATGGGCCCAGACCTCGCCAGGTGCCGCCAACAGCCGCTCGACCAGCGCCTCCACCTTGCCACCGCTGGCCTTGTGTCCCAGCAGCCGGGCCTTGATGACGCGGGTGTCGTTGAAGACCAGCAGGTCGCCCGGCTGCAGCAGCGCGGGCCAGTCGCGCATCTGGCGATCCACCGGCGCCGCCCCACTGCCATCAAGCAACCGCGCCCCGCTGCGTTCGGGTGCGGGGTGCTGGGCAATCAGATCGGTCGGCAGCGCGAAATCGAAGTCGCTGCGCGAGAGCCTCACGGCTGCTCGGCGGTCCCCACCGGCGGCGTCGCGCCGGCGGCAGCGACCGTGTCGGAGCGGTCCCATGCCCAGGCCAGGGCCACGCCCGTACCCAGCACCACCGTCAACACGAGGAACACGCGGGCAAGCAGGCGGACGGCAGACGACATGGCGGACAACGCTCCAGAGCAAAAATCAGTTGGCGCGCATTTTCCAGCCACAACAGGCACTTGCAACGCCTTGCTCATAAATTGCGTGCATTTCGCCCGTTGCCGTGGCACAAAATCCACAGCCATGCCTGCGCCCACTCCGCCGTCTCCAGCCCGCAGCGGCCCCGCCCAGGCGCTGGCCAAGCTGGGGTTGACCCGGCCGGAAGCGCTGGCGCTGCATCTGCCGCTGCGCTGGGAGGACGAGACCCGGCTGAGTCACGTGGCACGCCTGCTGCCGGGCCAGACGGCCCAATTGGACGTGACCGTGGCGGCCAGCCGGGTGGCGGGCCAGGGTCTGCACCGGGTGCTGCACCTGACCGTGACCGACGCGGCGGGCGATGCACTGATGCTGCGCTTCCTGCGCCACTACCCCAACCAGGTCAAGGCGTGGGCGGTGGGACGCCGCCTGCGCGTGCGCGGCGAGGTGCGCGGCGGCCTGCTGGGCCTGGAGATGGTGCATCCCGCCGTGCGGCTATTGACCGACGGTGAGCCCGCACCACTGCCCACCACGATGACGCCGGTCTACCCGGCAAGCGCCGGATTGCCTCAAGCCTATGTGCGCAAGGCCGTGGATGCCGGCCTTGCGCGTGCCGATCTGGCCGAAATCCTCCCCCCCCAGGCCGTGCCCACTGGCCTGCCCACGTTGCGCGAGGCGCTGGCCTATCTGCACCACCCGCCGGCCGACGCGCCGCTGGCCACGCTGGCCGAGCGCAGTCACCCCGCCTGGCAGCGGCTGATCTTCGAAGAATTGCTGGCGCAGCAGCTCTCCCAGTGGCAGGCCCGGCGCGAGCGCGAGCGGCGCCATGCCCCTGCGTTGGTTGCGCGTGCCGGTAGCGCCCACGACGCCTTGCTGGGCACGCTGCCGTTTGCCCTCACCGCCGCCCAGCAGCGGGTGGCAGATGACATCAGCGCCGACCTCGCCCGCACCCGTCCCATGCACCGGCTGCTGCAAGGCGATGTGGGCGCCGGCAAGACCGTGGTGGCGGCGCTGGCCGCACTGCGCGCCGTCGACGCCGGCTGGCAATGCGCGCTGATGGCCCCCACCGAAATCCTGGCCGAGCAGCATTTCGGCAAGCTGCGCGAATGGCTGGCCCCCCTGGGCCTGCCCGTGGCCTGGCTCACCGGCAGCCGCAAAGGCCGCGCCCGGGCCGCGCAGATCGAGGCCCTGGCCAGTGGCAACACCCTGCTCGCCGTGGGCACGCAGGCCGTCATTCAGGAGGGCGTGCGCTTTGCGCGGCTGGGCTTGGCCATCGTTGACGAACAGCACCGCTTCGGCGTCGCCCAGCGTCTGGCGTTGCGCCAGGGCGAGGGCAGCTTCGAGCCTCATCTGCTGATGATGAGCGCCACCCCCATCCCGCGCACGCTGGCCATGACGCAACTGGCCGACGTCGACGTCAGCACCATCGACCAGTTGCCCCCGGGCCGCACCCCCATCCTGACCAAGGTGCTCAGCGACGCCCGAAGGCCGCAAGTCATCGAGCGGGTGCGCGCGCAAATCGACGCCGGCCGCCAGGCCTACTGGGTCTGCCCGCTGATCGAGGAGTCCGAAAAGCTCGATCTGCAGACCGCCATCGCCACCCGCGCCGACCTCTGCGCGGCCCTGCCCGGCATTCAGGTCGGCCTGCTGCACGGCCGGCTCAAGGCCGCCGACAAAGCCGCTGTCATGCAGGCCTTCGCGGCCAACCACATCCAGGTGCTGGTGGCCACCACCGTGGTCGAGGTGGGTGTGGACGTACCCAACGCCAGCCTGATGATCATCGAGCATGCCGAGCGCTTTGGCCTGGCCCAGTTGCACCAGTTGCGCGGCCGCGTGGGCCGTGGGGCGGCGGCCAGTGCCTGCGTGCTGCTGCACAGCCCTCCACTTTCATCTGCCGGTCGCGAGCGGCTGCGCGCCATGCTGGAAACCAGCGACGGCTTCGAGATCGCCCGCCGCGACCTGGCCTTGCGCGGCCCTGGTGAATGGCTGGGTACGCGCCAATCCGGCGCCGGCATCCTGCGCTTTGCCGAGCCTGAGCGCGATGCGGGCTGGCTGGATCAAGCCCGCGCCACCGCCGTCCACCTCTGGCAACACCACCCGGCCATCGCCCGCGCCCAAGTCACCCGCTGGTTTGGCGCCGAGCTGGACTGGGCGCGAGCCTGAACGCACTGCGGAACTAGGGGGGAAGGGGCAGCAACCAGGGTTACCCCGCATCACGGCGCGCTGGCGGCCTGCTCGAATTCAGTTACACATTTCCGCCCTGGAGACCGGTATGCGAGCCCTGTCGTTTCGCCCCCACCTGTTGACGCTCACCGCCGCCGTGGCGCGCGGCGGCCATCAAACCCACGACGACCAAGCCAAGGCTGCGGCCAATGCCTGAGGCGCCGCGGACGTGAACTGACCCCGACCCCCATTCCCAACCCAACCACCAACCGACCGACCACCCACAAGGCGGCGGCCTGGTGGCCCGTAACCCCGCTTCCCTTCCCTCACCAAAAACAGGAGCTTTCCATGCGTTCACTCAACTTTCGTCCCCACCTGCTGGCGCTCGCCGCCACCCTGAGCACGGCCGCCCTGGCCGCGCCTGATGCCAACCATCCGGCCGTGGCCCGCGCGCTGGGGCATCTGCAAAGCGCCGACATCGCCGCTCGCGCCGGCACCAGCGGCCACACCTTCAACGTGCGTGACGTCATCGTCGATGCCAACGGCAGCGAACACGTGCGTTTCGCCCGCGACTACCTGGGCCTGCGCGTCATCGGCGGCGACCTGGTGGTGCACAGCAATGCCGGCGGTGCCCTCACCGCCATCTCGGAAACCTTGAACAGCGCACCCGCGCTGTCGGTGACCCCGACATTGTTGGCCGATGCCGCCTCCAGCGCCGCCCTGACCGCCATGGGTGACGACGCCGCCACCGAGGCCCGCAGCCAGAGCCTGGCTGCCGAGCGGGTGATCTATGCCCGCAGCGCCAAGCCCCAACTGGCCTGGGCCATCACCGTGCCCAGCCGCCATCTGGGCATGGTGGCCAATGAAATCGTCATCATCGACGCCCATCGCGGCAAGGTGCTGGACCGCTGGAGCGACACCCAGACCTACGACGCCCCCATGACCGGCAAGACCCAGTACAGCGGCAACGTGTCGCTGCGTGGCGACAAGCAAGCCGACGGCAGCTATGTGCTGCGCGACCTCACCCGTGGCGGCCACAAGACCGTCGACCTCAACGGCGGCCAACTGGGCTCCAACGGCGGCACCTTGATCACCAGCGCCACCGCCACCTACGGCAACGGCAAACACAGCAAGAAGACGGCCAACCTGACCGACGCCGCCGACGCCACCTACGGCCACGCGATGACCTGGGACTACTACCTCAACGTGCTGGGACGCAACGGCATCGCCAACGACGGCGTGGGCGCCACCTCCAAGGTGCACGGCGGCACCGGCCCCTTCGGTCTGTTCTACAACGCCTCGTGGAGCGACAGCTGCTTTTGCATGTCCTACTCCAAGATGAAGGACCGCAGCAATCCTGGCCTCCTGGGGCTGGACGTGGCCGGCCACGAGATGACCCACGGCGTGACCTCGCGCACGGCCGGCCTGATCTACTCCCAGGAGTCCGGCGCCCTCAACGAGTCCATTTCCGACATGATAGGCAACATGGTCGAGGCCTACGCCAACAACCCGGCCGACCCGGTCGATGGCGACATCGGCGAGCAGATGTTCCCCACCGCCCCGCTGCGCCGCATGTACCAGCCCAATCTGGATGGCGCGTCGGCCGACTGCTACTACCCCACCGTGGGCAGCCTGAACGTGCACTACTCATCCGGTGTGGGCAACCACTTCTTCTACCTGCTGTGGCAGGGCAGCGCCCCGGCTGGCGGCAAGACCTCGCCGTCGTGCAAGGCCGGCGACACCAAGACAGCCACGGGCGGCGTGGGCAATCTGGCCGGCATTGGGGCCGATGCGGCGGCCAAGATCATCTACCGTGCGCTCAGTGTCTACATGACCTCCAACACCAACTACGCGGCCGCCCGCGTGGCCACGCTGAAAGCGGCCAACGACCTGTACGGCAGTGGCAGCACGCAAGCCATGGCCGTCGCCAATGCCTGGAGCGCCGTGGGCGTGAACTGAACGCGAGCCTGCGCTTGCCCTGAACGGCGCCTGCGGGTGCCGTTTTTTGTGGGTGGACAATCGTGGGCCATGACGCTGACCGAACTCCGATACGTGGTGGCCGTGGCGCGCGAACGCCATTTCGGCCGCGCCGCACAAGCCTGCCACGTGGCCCAGCCCACGCTGTCGGTGGCCGTCAAAAAACTGGAGGACGAACTGGGCGGCAAGCTGTTCGAGCGTGGCAGCGGCGATGTCTCGCCCACACCGCTGGGCGAGGCCGTGGCCCGCGAGGCCCAGCAGGTGCTGGAGCAGGTGCAGGGCATCAAGGCGCTGGCGCAGCGCGCGCAGGATCCGCTGGCGGGGCCACTGACGCTGGGGGTCATCTACACCATAGGCCCCTATCTGCTGCCCAAGCTGGTGCGTCAGATCATTGCCCGCACGCCGCAAATGCCGCTGGTGCTACAGGAGAACTTCACCGTCGCGCTGCTGGAGATGCTGCGCCACGGCGAGATCGACTGCGCCATCCTGGCCGAGCCCTTCCCCGACGCCGGCCTGGCGGTGGCGCCGCTCTACGACGAGCCCTTCCAGATCGCCCTGCCGCGCACCCACCGGCTCGCCAAAGAGTCATCCATCAGCGCCGAGCAGCTCAAGCGCGAGACCATGCTGCTGCTGGGTCACGGTCACTGCTTTCGCGATCAGGTGCTGGACGTATGCCCCGAGTTCGCCCGCTTTGGCGGCGATGGCGACGGCCCCCGGCACGGCTTCGAGGGCTCGTCGCTGGAGACCATCAAGCACATGGTGGCCTCGGGCATGGGCGTCACGGTGGTGCCACAGCTGTCCATCCCGGCGGCGGCCGACCCCCATGTGGTCTACATCCCGTTCACCCCGCCCGCCCCCTCGCGGCGCGTGGTGCTGGTGTGGCGGCGCAGCTTCACCCGCTACGAGGCCATCGCCGCGCTGCGCAACGCCGTGGTGTCGCTCAAGCTCCACGGCATCAGCTGGGCCACGCCCAAATGAAACACGCCAGCCGGGTGGCTGGCGTGAGGTGGGTGAACCCGGGTCCGCGACTTACAGCAGCGTGTCGGCGTTCACGTAGGTGTAGCCCAGGTCGCGCGCCACGGCCTCATAGGTCACCTTGCCCAGTGCCACGTTGAGGCCTTCCTTCAGATAGGGGTTGGCCTTGAGCGCGGCCTTCCAGCCCAGCTCGGCCAGGGCCACGCCATGGCCGATGGTGGCGTTGTTCAGCGCGAAGGTCGAGGTGCGGGCCACGGCACCGGGCATGTTGGCCACGCAGTAGTGCACCACGCCGTCCACCACGAAGGTCGGCTCTGCGTGCGTGGTGGCGTGCGAGGTCTCGAAGCAGCCACCCTGGTCGATGGCCACGTCCACCATCACCGCACCCTTTTTCATGCAGCGCACCATGGACTTGGTCACCAGCTTGGGGGCCGCCGCGCCGGGGATCAGCACGCCGCCGATCACCAGGTCGCTCTCCAGCACCTTCTCTTCCAGCGCCTGGGCGGTGGAGTACAGCGTCTTGATGCGGTTGCCGTAGATCAGGTCCAGGTGGCGCAGGCGGTCGACGTTCTTGTCCAGCACCGTCACGCGGGCGCCCATGCCCACGGCCATCTGCATGGCGTGGGTGCCCACCACACCGGCACCGATGATCAGCACATGCGCCGGCTCCACGCCCGGCACGCCGCCCAGCAGCACGCCCATGCCGCCCTTGGATTTCTCCAGGTGCGCGGCACCGGCCTGGATGGACATGCGGCCGGCCACCTCGCTCATGGGGGCCAGCAGCGGCAGCCCGCCGCCCGGGCCGGTGATGGTTTCGTAGGCAATGCAGACGGCACCGCTCTTGACCAGCGCAGCGGTCTGCTCGGGGTCCGGCGCCAGGTGCAGGTAGGTGTAGAGGATCTGGCCTTCGCGCAGCATCGCGCATTCCACCGGCTGCGGCTCCTTGACCTTGACGATCATGTCGGCCTTGGCAAACACCTCGGCCGCATCCTTGGCGATGCTGGCACCGGCCGCCGTGTAGTGGGCATCGTCGAAGCCCACCCCGGCGCCCGCGCCGGTCTGCACCAGCACCTCGTGACCGCGCGAGGTGAACTCGCGCACGCTGGCGGGCGTCAGGCCCACCCGGTATTCATGGTTCTTGATTTCTTTGGGGCAACCGATGCGCATACTGTGTCTCCATATCAGCGTTTGGGATGGGCCGCGATGTTGGGCCTTGCCTCGCCACCTTTCAAGAGGCATTGAAAACTTTGTGGCGCCATTAGGCCAGCTAATAATGCCTGATGCACACGCTGGACCCCGCCGGACTGGATTGCCTGGCTGCCCTGGCCGACACCGGCAGCTTCGAGCGCGCCGCGCAGCGGCTGTCCATCACCCAGTCGGCCGTGTCGCAGCGCCTGCGCGGGCTGGAGACCCTGGTGGGCCACCCGCTGGTGGTGCGCGCCCGGCCGCTGCGCATGACCGAGCCGGGCATGGTGTTGCTGCGCTACGCCCATCAGATGCAGGCGCTGCGCGCCGAAGCCGCGCGTGAACTGGGCGCCACGCTGACACGCGCCCTGCGCCTGCCCATCGCCGTCAACGCCGACAGCCTGGCCACCTGGGTGCTGCCGGCGCTGGATACCCTGGTGCAGCGCAGCCTGGGCCAGGGTCACGGGCTGGAATTCATCGTCGATGACCAGGACTTCACCCACGACTGGCTGCGCCGCGGCGAGGTGCTGGGCTGCGTCAGCTCGGTGGCACAGCCCCTGCAGGGGGCGCTGTGCCAGCCGCTGGGGCAGATGCGCTATGGCGCCGTGGCAGCCCCGGCTTTCATGGCCCGTGCGCTGCCCGGTGGCCTCTCGCGCAGCACCTTCGCGCAGGCCCCGTTTCTGGTCTTCAACCGCAAGGACGACATGCAGGCGCAGTGGGTAGCCCAGGCGTTCGGCGTGACCGCCCCCAGGCTGCAGGAGCGCTGTGTGCCCAGCAGCGAGGCCGGCGCCCGCGCCGCCGCCATGGGCTGGGGCGTGGCCGTGCTGCCCGAGTTGCTGGCCGCCCCGCTGATCGCCAGCGGCGACCTGGTGGCCTTGCTGCCCGACGTCACGCTCGACGTGGCCCTGCATTGGCATCAGTGGAAACTGGGCGCCCACGACAGCGCATCCACCCCACCTCGCCACCTGGGCCTGGTGGATGAAATCGGCCAGGCCGTGATCGAAGGCGCACGCCGGGTGCTGCGCCAGCCTCAATAATTCCGGCCATGATTCGCTTGCTGGTCGGCTTGGGCAACCCAGGCCCTGAATACGCCGCCACCCGCCACAACGTGGGCTTTTGGTGGCTGGAGGGCGCCGCGCGGCGCCTCAACGCCCTGCTGTCGGCCGACCGCAGCTACCACGGTCTGGTGGCGCGCGTGAACCACCAGGGCGAGGCGCGCTGGCTGATTCAGCCCATGACCTATATGAACCTCTCGGGCAAGGCGGTGGCCCCGCTGGCGCGCTTTTTCAAGATCGCGCCGGAAGAGATCCTGGTCGTGCACGACGAGCTGGACCTCCCCCCGGGCCAGATGAAGCTCAAGCAAGGCGGCGGCAACGGCGGCCACAACGGCCTCAAGGACATCCAGGCCCAGCTGGGCAGCGCCAACTTCTGGCGCCTGCGCATCGGCATCGGCCACCCCGGCCATCGCGAGGCCGTGGTGGGCTATGTGCTGGCCAAGCCCTCGGCCACTGACCGCGACGCCATCGAAGGCAATGTGGACGACGCGCTGGCCCAGCTTGACCTGCTGCTGGCCGGCGACATGGTGGCCGCGCAGACCCGACTGCACGGCAAGCCGGCCAAACCGGCGCCGGCTCCATGAAGCCGCACCTGCTCGGCCTGTGGCTATTGGCCGCCAGCGCCCAGGCCGGCACCGTCTACCGGTGCGGCACCAACTATCAGGACACGCCCTGCCCAGCCAGTCAACCCGGCCAGGTGATAGAGGCAGACGACAGCCGCAGCGCCGCCGACCGCAAGGCGGCCGAAGTGGCTGCTCGCGCAGAGGCGCGCCGGGCCGAGGCGCTGCGAACCGAGCGCCATGCGCGGGAACGGGAGGCCGCCAAGGTGGTGCGAGCCCAGGCCAAGGCCGCCAAACCTGTGGCCCTGGCCGCATCCAGACCCGCTCCTGCTGAAAAGCCGGTTCTCTATCGCCCGCTGCCGGCCAGCGGTCCTCGCCCCTGAACCACCGCACGGTCACGCCGCCCGATCACTGCCTGCCGCCGCCGGGGGTGCAACGTCGCGTCACTGGCGCTGGCGATCCAGCCGATGATGCTCGCGCATGTCGATGGCGGTCTTCAGCAAGCCCACCATGCCCAGGCCAAAGGCCACCAGACCCAGCGAAAGCTGGTTGAGCGCGGTGCTGTCCGCCAGATAGGCACCCACCAGGCCAAGCGCCATGGTGCCCAGCGCATAGGCCGCCAGCACCACCAGCATCCAGCGGCCTTTGCGCGGGTCTTGCCAGACCCTGCGCGACAGCTCGTTCTGGGTCTTGGTCGGGTCTTGCAAGGACGACAGACCCACGCCGACGCCCATGTAGAGCATGGCGTAGTTCCAGTCGTCGAAAAGGGGCGCCCAGCCCGTCTGGCGCAGGGCCGGCATCGCCAGCATCGATTTGCACACATAGCCCAGCGCCACCAGCATGGCCGGGTATTGCAGGTAACTCAACCACTGGAAAGCATCGCGCATGGCGATGCGTCGCCACGCGGGTTGATCGGTTGCCATACACGGTCCCATTTCTCTCGGTCACGTCGATGATGGGCGCATTGTCAACAAGAGCCAGCAGCCCTCGCCGCCGACTTACCGCACCGCGACACCACCAAACCACTGACGCCCCCGCGCCGCAGGGTCGTAGCTCACGTGCACGCGCTCGGCCGGTCGCGCCAGCACCTCGGCCACGACAAGGGTCAGGGCGCAGGCCTCAGCGGCCAGCGCATCGCCCGTGGGGGGCTCGCGGTGCAGCACCTGGACGAACACCGGCCACTTGCCGGGGAGGGGCAGCACATCGTTTTCGGCATAGTCCTCGGGTGCGAGGCGCAAGAGCCGCACCCAGACACGGCCCGGCTCGGTTCGCCAGTACGTACCCAGCCGGTCCGACAGCCGCTGGGCCGCGCCCTCGGGGACGTCACCCACGCAGGTCAGGGTCAGAATCGGCATGGCCGGCTCTCCCGCGCCCGCCATGGGCGCCGCCATCGGATTGTGCGCCGAGGCCTTTGCATCGCCACGCCACTCGACTACCGTGTCGCCCAACCACCCGAGGAGCCTTCTGATGCCGTCCACCGTTCACCTCCACCGCGTGCTGCGCGCGCCGCCCGAGCGCATCTACCGCGCCTTTCTCGACCCCGCCGCCCAGGCCAAATGGCTGCCACCCTATGGCTTCACCTGCACCGTCCATGAGTTGGATGCGCGGGTGGGCGGGCGCTTTCGGGCCAGCTTCACCAACTTCAGCAAAGGCCAGTCGCACAGCTTCGGCGGCCAGTACCTTGAGCTGGTGCCGGGCGAATTGCTGCGCTACAGCGACGTGTTCGACGACCCCAACCTGCCCGGCCAGATGGTGACCACCGTTCGGCTGCGCCCGGTGGTCTGCGGCACCGAGATCCAGATCGAGCAGGCCGGCATCCCCGACATGATTCCGGCCGAGATGTGCCACCTGGGCTGGCAGGAGTCGCTGGCGCAACTGGCGCTGCTGGTGGAGCCGGACATTCCCGCCGAATGAACGGGCGCTGGCAACGGCCTCAAGCCGTGGCCAACCCGCCCGCGTAAGCCTCCAGGCCCAGCGCCACCACGGTGGCCACGTCGGCCCCCACCTCATCGCGGAACTCTGTCTCGGCCTGCGCCACGGCCGCGTGAAACGCCGCCAACCAGTCCAGCCCCATGGGCGTGAAGCGGATCAGGCGCGCGCGTGCATCGCGCGGGTCGGGCTCGCGGCCGACCAGTCCCCAGGCCGCGCACTGGTCCACCAAGTCGGCCATGGCCTGCTTGCTCATGCCGGCGCGCGCGGCCAGGTCGGTCAGCCGATCGCCAGCCAGACGCAGATGGCGGGTGATGTGGATGTGGGCGGCGCTGACCTGCTCGCGTGCCGCCAGGTTGGCCAGGGCCAGCGGCGCCTGCGGGCTTTTGGCCATCAGGTGCAGCACGCGGGCATCAAAGCGGCGCATCGCGTGGCCCAGCAGCCGGCCCAGATGGGTCTGACGCCAGCCGTCGTTCAGAGCAGGATCCATGCTTTGATTGTCAGTCAAACTGACCAAATTGCGATGGATTCCGTTTTGACCCCCCTCTAAACTACTGTTCAAGTATCCAGTTATCCAAACCCGAGGATTTTTGTCATGAACGCTCCCACCGCCGCCTCCGCCCTCAACCCCGACAAGGCCAAAGCCCTGGCCGCTGCGCTGGCGCAGATCGAAAAACAGTTCGGCAAGGGCTCCATCATGCGCCTGGGCGAGGGCGAGGTGGCCGAGGACATCCAGGTCGTCTCCACCGGGTCGCTGGGCCTGGACGTGGCGTTGGGCGTGGGCGGCCTGCCGCGCGGCCGGGTGATTGAAATCTATGGTCCCGAGTCCAGCGGCAAGACCACGCTGACCCTGCAGGTGGTGGCCGAGATGCAAAAGCTCGCCGGCGTCGCCGCCTTCATCGACGCCGAACACGCGCTGGACGTGCAGTACGCGCAAAAGCTCGGCGTCAACCTGCAGGACCTGCTGATCAGCCAGCCCGATACCGGCGAGCAGGCGCTGGAGATCGTCGATTCGCTGGTGCGCTCGGGCGCCGTCGACCTGATCGTGATCGACTCGGTGGCTGCGCTGACGCCCAAGGCCGAAATCGAGGGCGAAATGGGTGACCAACTGCCCGGCCTGCAGGCGCGGCTGATGAGCCAGGCCCTGCGCAAGCTCACCGCCACCATCAAGAAAAGCAACTGCACCGTCATCTTCATCAACCAGATCCGCATGAAGATCGGCGTCATGTTCGGCAGCCCCGAAACCACCACCGGCGGCAACGCGCTGAAGTTCTACGCCTCGGTGCGGCTGGACATCCGCCGCATCGGCTCCATCAAGAAGGGCGACGAAATCATCGGCAACGAGACCCGCGTCAAAGTGGTCAAGAACAAGGTCAGCCCGCCGTTCAAGGAGGCCGTGTTCGACATCCTCTATGGCGAGGGCACCAGCCGCGAGGGCGAAATCATCGACCTGGGCGTGGCGGCCAAGATCGTGGACAAGGCCGGTGCCTGGTATTCGTACCAGGGCGAAAAAATCGGCCAGGGCAAGGACAACTCGCGCGAGTTCCTCAAAGAAAACCCCGATCTCGCCCGGGAGATTGAGAACAAGGTGCGCGAGGCGCTCGGCGTGCCGCTGCTGCAAGAAACGGTGGCATCGGAGTAACCCACACCTTGTTTCGGCGCAGGCTCATGGCGGCAGAGCCGACGTGAAGGCCGCAGCCCAAATCGTCATCCCATGTCACAAACCCAATGACCCCCGCCCTCACCATCGCCCAACAACTCTGGGCTCTGTACCAGGCCCGCCGCTGGCGCGAGGCGCGTGAGCTGTTCGCCCCCGACGCCATCTGCGACTGGCCAGCCACGTGCGAGCGCTACACCGGCGCCGAGGCCATCGTCCACGTCAATGCCGTCTACCCCGAGGGCTGGACCATCCATCTGTTGGACGCCCAGCCACTGCCCGACGGCCGCGCGTTGACGCTGGTGCGCGTGGACCAGGCAGGTCAGTCCTTTTACGCCACCAGCTTTTTTACCGTCACGGACGGGCACATCACGGGGCTGATCGAATACTGGGCCGATACCCAAACACCCCCCGCTTGGCGGGAGGGCTTGCCCGGACGCAGCCTCCTGCCACCATGACCCTGCGTGCACCCCCCTCGCTCAAGGCCCGCGCCATCGCCCTGCTGGCCCAGCGCGAGCACAGCGTGGCCGAATTGCGCCGCAAGCTGGGCGCGCGGGCCGACGAGGGCGACGATGTGGAGGCGCTGCTGACCTGGCTGCAAGATCAGGGCCATCTGAGCGACGCCCGCTTTGCTGCCTCGCGCGTGCACCTGCGCGCGCACAGCCATGGTGCGGCGCGCATCCGCCAGGAGTTGGCCCAGCATGGCGTGCCGCTCGATGCCGAGACGGCGGCCCAGCTGCGCGCCAGCGAGGCCGAACGCGCCCGAGCCGTGTGGCAGAAAAAGTTCGGCGCCGTGGCGCCCGACCTGGCCGGCCGCGCCAGGCAGATGCGCTTTCTGATCACGCGCGGCTTCGCCCCCGATGTGGTGCGGCGCTTGTGCGCCGGCCTCGACGAGCGGTAACACCCGTCCTGCTGCGCCGCAGCACGAGCGTGCTAGAGTTCTCCGGTAGTGTCGGCTCCCGTCGTCAGGTTGACGCCAAGTTGCGCCCTGACAATGCCGACTTCGGTCCGTTTTCACGAATCAACCCTGAGAATCCCTCATGAAGATCCACGAGTACCAAGGCAAGGAAGTACTGCGCCAGGCTGGCGTGCCGGTGCCGCGCGGTTATCCCGCGTTCACCGTGCAGGAAGCCATTGAAGCCGCGCAGAAGCTGGGCGGCAACGTGTGGGTGGTCAAGGCCCAGATCCATGCCGGCGGCCGCGGCAAGGGCGGCGGCGTCAAGCTGGCCCGCTCGCTGGACGAGGTCAAGCAACTGGCCAATGAAATCCTGGGCATGCAGTTGGTGACCCACCAGACCGGCCCGGGCGGCCAGAAGGTGCGCCGCCTCTTGATCGAAGAGGGCGCCGACATCAAGAAAGAGTATTACGCTGCTGCGCTGACCGACCGCGCCACGCAGAAGGTGGCGCTGATGGCCTCTTCCGAGGGCGGCATGGACATTGAAGAGGTGGCGCACAAGACGCCCGAGAAGATCATCAAGGTTTTCGTCGATCCGCTGCTGGGCATCACCGACGCGCAGGCGCTCGAGCTGGCGCAAGGCATCGGCGTGCCGCCGGCCTCGCAGGCCCAGGCAGTGGACGTGTTCAAAAAGCTCTACCAGTGCTACATGGACACCGACGCCAGCCTGGCCGAGATCAACCCGCTGATTCTGGAGGGCAACGGCGCCATCAAGGCGCTGGACGCCAAGTTCAACTTCGACAGCAACGCGCTGTTCCGCCATCCCGAGATCGTGGCCTTTCGCGATCTGGACGAGGAAGACCCGGCCGAGGTCGAGGCCAGCAAGTTCGACCTGGCCTACATCAGCCTGGACGGCAACATCGGCTGCCTGGTCAACGGCGCTGGCCTGGCCATGGCCACCATGGACACCATCAAGCTGTTTGGCGGCGAGCCGGCCAACTTCCTCGATGTGGGCGGCGGCGCCACCCCCGAGAAGGTGACAGAGGCCTTCAAGATCATGCTCAAAAACCCCAAGGTCAAGGGCATTCTGGTCAACATCTTCGGCGGCATCATGCGCGGCGACACCATTGCCGAGGGCATCATCACGGCCAGCAAGGCCGTTGACCTGAAGGTGCCGCTGGTGGTGCGCATGAAGGGCACCAACGAAGACATCGGCAAGCAGATGCTGGCCGACTCGGGCCTGCCCATCATCAGCGCCGACACCATGGCCGAAGCCGCGACCAAAATCGTCGCCGCCGTCAAGTAAACCGGGAAGCAGCAAGCATGTCGATCTACATCAACAAAGACACCCGCGTCATCACGCAGGGCATCACCGGCAAGACGGGCCAGTACCACACGCTGGGCTGCCAGGCCTACGCCAACGGCCGCGCGGCCTTCGTGGCCGGCGTCAACCCCAAGAAGGCCGGCGAGAAGTTCTCGGACATCCCCATCTACGCCAGCGTCAAGGAGGCCAAGAGCCAGACCGGCGCCAACGTCAGCGTCATCTACGTGCCGCCCGCCGGCGCGGCCGACGCCATCTGGGAGGCCGTGGAGGCCGACCTGGATCTGGTGGTCTGCATCACCGAGGGCATTCCCGTGCGCGACATGCTGGTGGTGCGCAACAAGATGAAGGTCAAAGAGGCCGCTGGCGGCAAACGCACACTGCTGCTGGGCCCCAACTGCCCCGGCCTCATCACGCCCGACGAGATCAAGATCGGCATCATGCCGGGCCACATCCACCGCAAAGGCCGCATCGGCGTGGTCTCGCGCTCGGGCACCCTGACCTATGAGGCGGTGGCGCAACTGACCGAGATCGGCCTGGGCCAGTCCAGCGCTGTCGGCATTGGGGGCGACCCTATCAACGGCCTCAAGCACATCGACGTGATGAAGGCCTTCAACGACGATCCCGAAACCGACGCCGTCATCATGATTGGCGAGATCGGCGGCCCCGACGAAGCCGAAGCCGCGCTCTGGTGCAAAGACCACATGAAAAAGCCCGTGGTCGGCTTCATCGCCGGCGTCACCGCGCCAGCGGGCAAACGCATGGGCCACGCCGGCGCGCTGATCTCGGGCGGTGCCGACACGGCCGAGGCCAAGCTGGCCGTGATGGAGGAGTCGGGCTTCAAGGTCACGCGCAATCCGTCCGAAATGGGCAAATTGTTGATGAGTTTGCTTTAGAATCTGCCGCCCTGAGTTCAAAACCGCCCACGGGCGGTTTTTTCGTACCTGCTCCATGGAAGCCTTTCTTCATCTGCCGTTCTGGATTGCCGTCGGCCAGATCATCCTGATCGACATCTTGCTGGGCGGCGACAACGCCGTGGTCATTGCGCTGGCCGTGCGCAAGCTGCCCCCGGCCCAGCGCAAGCTGGGCATCATCTGGGGCACGGCCGGCGCCATCGGGCTGCGCGTGGCCTTGATCTTTTTCGCGCTGACGCTGCTGCAGATCCCCTACCTGAAGCTGGTGGGCGCGCTGCTGCTGATCTGGATCGGCGTCAAGCTGATTGCGCCTGAAGATGAAGACCCCCACGCCGACCTGCCGGCCAGCGACAAGCTCTGGGGCGCCGTGCGCACCGTCATCGTGGCCGATCTGGTGATGAGCGTGGACAACGTCATCGCCATCGCCGGCGCGGCCCAGGGCGCCGGTGAAGGTCACCAGGTGGCGCTGATCATCTTCGGCCTGGTCGTCTCCATCCCCATCATCGTCTGGGGCAGCCAGTTGGTCATCAAGCTGATGGACCGCTTCCCCATCATCATCACCCTGGGTGGCATGTTGCTGGGCTGGATTGCCGGCACCATGGCCGTGGGCGATCCGGTGCTCAAACCCCATCTGCCCGAGGCCGCCTGGCTGCATTACGCTGCCGGCATCGGGGGCGCGCTGCTGGTTTGGCTGCTGGGTCAGTGGGTGCTGCGCCGCCGCACCGCTGCCCGCCTTGCGGTCAACCCCGACGCCTGACGCGCGGGCAGGCGGCGTGCATTGCGCACGCCCGCAGCGCGGCCTGGCGCTGCACAATCCCGGCATGAACCGGCCACTGCCTGCCTCCGTCTTGTCCCACACCGCCGCACCCCTGCCCCTCAGCCTTCACGCCGCCACCGATGTGGGGCGTCTGCGCCTGAACAACGAAGACGCCGTGGCCGTCGATCCGGCGTTGGGTCTGGCCGTGCTGGCCGACGGCATGGGGGGTTACCAGGCCGGCGAAGTGGCCAGCCAGATGACCGTGCAGATCTTGCAGGCCACGCTGCGCGAACGCCTGGCGGCGCTGGGCGGATCGCGCATCGCGGTGGATTTGCCGCAGGCACTGGCCGCCGCCACCGACGCCGCCGTCGCTGCCGTCTATGAGGCGGCCAACACCCGCCCCGAGTTGGCCGGCATGGGCACCACCCTGGTGGTGGCGCTGGCCTTCGGCACGCGGCTGTGGGTGGGGCACATCGGCGACTCGCGCGCCTACCGCTGGCGCGATGGCCGGCTCAAGCTGCTGACACGCGACCACTCGCTGCTGCAGGAGCAACTCGACGCGGGCGTCATCAGCCCCGTCGAAGCCCGCCATGCTGCCCACCGCAACCTCGTCACCCGGGCCATCGGGGTGGAGCTTGAGGTCGAGCTCGAACTCCACGCCCACGATCTGGCTCCGCGCGACCTGATCCTGCTGTGCTCCGACGGCTTGACCGACATGCTGGCCGATGACGAACTGGCCCTGCTGCTCGCAGGCCACGACGGTGCCGCACTCCCCGAGTTGGCCCAGGCCTGCATCGACGCGGCCAACGCCGCTGGCGGGCGGGATAACATTGCCGTTGCACTGCTGCGCGCCCATGCCCCTGTGGCCGGCCGCGCGTGGTGACCCACCGCCCGAACGAGGAAGTCATGGGGAAGCTGGTCGTCAGTCTGGACAACGTGGTGCTCAAAGAGGTCACACTCACACAAGACCGCACCACCGTCGGACGCCGTCCCTACAACGACATCGTCATCGACAACCTGGCCGTCAGTGGCGAACACGCCGTGCTGCTGGCCGTGGGCGCCCAGGTGTTCGTCGAAGACCTGGGCAGCACCAACGGCACCTACCTCAACGGCAAGGCCATCAAAAAGCACCTGATGGCGCATGGCGACGTGATCGAGGTGGGCAAGTACCGCCTCAAATACCTGCTCGACGAGTCCACCGACTACGAAAAAACCATGGTCTTGCGCCCCGGCAGCCTGGGCCAGCCACCGGCCGTGGTGCCGCCTCGGCCCTACGTCTCGCCGCCGCCCCCGCCGCTGGCGCAAACCCTGCCAGCCTCCATCAAGGTGGTCAGCGGCCCGGCCACCGGCCGCGAGGTGCTGCTGACCAAAGTCGTCACCACCGTAGGCAAGCCGGGCGCGCAAGTGGCCTCCATCGCCAAGCGCCCCAGCGGCTACGTGCTGGCCCACGTCGAGGGCGAGTTGCGCCCCACCGTCAACGGCCAGGCCGTGGGCAACGACGCCGTGGCGCTGAAGAACGGCGACCTGATCGAGTTGGCCGGCACCCAGATGCAATTCATCCAGGGTTGACGTGAACACCGGCCGCCGGCCCGCATGGCGTTGGCTGTGGTGGCTGGCTGCGCTGCTGGCGCTGCTGGGCGCCTGGCACGCCGCCGTTGAACCCGTGGGCGCGCTGGCGCGCACCGAATGGGCCGTGGACGACTGGCGCGCCGCCTGGCTGGCGCCCACCGCACCCGTCGGCGCCATCGTCATCGTCGACATCGACGAAGCCAGCCTGACCCAGATCGGCCGCTGGCCCTGGCCGCGCACGCAGCTCGCGCAGCTGATCGACGAGGTGGTGGAGCGCCAGCGCGCCGCTGCCGTCGGCCTGGACCTGGTCTTTGCCGAACCCGACGACGGCCCCCTGCCCGCGCTGCGCGCCGCCGCCGCCAGCGACCCGGTGCTGGCCAGCCGGCTGCCAGTCTGGGAGACCGCACTCGACCCAGACACCCACCTGGCCCAGGCCCTGGCCCACCGCCCGGTGGTCCTGAGCTACTACCTGACCCAGGACCGGGGGGGCAACCGCAGCGGCAACCTGCCCGCCGCGCTGGTGCCCGGCCCGCCCACCACGCCCTTGCTGCCCACCTGGAGCGGCTGGGCCACCAACATCGCCGAGTTAAGCCGCGCCGCGCCGGTCGCGGGCTTCATCAACGCCTGGCCCGACACCGATGGCCTGGTGCGCAGCGTGCCCGCCGTGGCCTGGGTCGATGGCGGCCTGCGCCCCTCGCTGGCCGTGGCGCTGGCCGCCCAGGTTCAGGGCGCCCGGCTCACCCCCGACTGGCAGGTCGATGGCCGGCTGCCGGCCCTGATCTGGCGCGACGCCCAGGGCGTGCGCCGCCTGCCGCTGGACGAAGCCGGCCGCCTGCGCGTGCCCTACCACGGCGGCACCACCGGCCCGCAGGGCGACACCTTCACCTACCTCAGCGCCGCCGAGCTGCTGAGCGGCCGCCTGCCGCCGCAGCACCTGGCCGGCAAAATCGTGCTCATCGGCACCTCGGCCCCGACGCTGGCCGATCTGCGTCCCACCCCCACCAGCGCCGCCATGCCGGGGGTCGAAATCCATGCCAATCTGCTGGCCGGCCTGTTGGCCGGCGTCTGGCCGCAGCGACCCGACTGGGCTGGCGGCTACGCCGTGCTGCTGGGCAGCCTCTTGCTGGCGGCCATCGCCGCCCTGTTCACCCGCCTGTCCCCAGGCCCGGCGCTGGCCGCCAGCACCGCCTTGATGGCCGCCTTGGTGGGCGCCAACATCTGGACCTACCGAGGCGCCCATCTGGTCTTGCCGCTGGGCGCGCCGCTGCTGCTGGCCACCGTGCTGGCCGTCAGCGCCGCAGCCGCCGCCGCCGTGGTCGAGAGCCGCCGCCGCCGCTCGCTGGTGCGGCTGTTCTCGCGGTACGTGCCGCCCTCGCGCGCCGTCAGCCTCGTCGAGCAGGCCGCCGAGGCCCCGCTCGAGGCCCACAACGCCGAGCTCACCGTGCTGTTTTGCGACCTGCGCGGCTTCACCGCCATGGCCGAAGGGCTGCCGCCGCAAGCGCTGCGCGAACTGCTCAACGCCTACCTCACCACCGTCACCCACATCGTCCACGGCCACCAGGGCACGCTGGACAAATTCATCGGCGATGCCGTCATGGCCTTCTGGGGCGCGCCCCAGCCCCAGGCCGACCACGCCCAGCGCGCCGTCGCCACCGCGCTGGCGCTGGCCGCCGCCGAGGCACCGCTGAACGCCGAGCTGCAGGCACGCGGCCTGCCCGCCGTGCGCTTCGGCATCGGCCTGGCCACCGGCCTGGCCTGCGTGGGCGACCTGGGCTCGCGCGAGCGCAGCAGCTACACCGCCGTGGGCGACACCGTCAACCTGGCCGCCCGCGTCGAGTCGCTGACCCGCCACCTGGGCCACACCGTGCTGGTCGATGCCGCCACCCGCGAAGCCGCCGCCGACCTGCCCGGCGTGTGCTGGCAGGCCGTCACCGAAACCACCGTGCGTGGCCGCCAGCAGCCCGTGACGCTGTTCACGGTCGCCGCGTCCGCCCCTGAATCCGGTGGCACACCCACCGCCGCCAGACTGGAACAATCGCCGCCATGAGTTTGCACGTCCTCGGTTGCGCCGGTTCACTGGCCCTGGGCCACCACACCACCACCTTCCGCATCGATGCCGACATCCTGCTCGACGCCGGCAGCGGCCTGGCCCGCGTGCCACTGGCCGAGCTGGCCTGCATCGACCACGTGCTGCTGACCCACAGCCACATCGACCACCTGCTGGGCGTGCCCCTGCTGGTCGATGGCGTGCTGCGCCTGCGCACCGCCGCCGGCCGCCCGCCCATCGCCGTGCACGCCCTGCCCCAGACGCTGGACGCCCTCTCTCGCCACATCCTCAACGACGTCATCTGGCCCGACTTCACCCGCCTGCCCCGGCCCGAAGCGCCCGCCCTCACCCTGCACCCGCTGGCCGTGGGCGACGTGCTCACGCTGGGGTCCCGCCAGCGGCGCGTGCGCGTGCTGCCCGCCGCCCACAGCGTGCCCGCCGTGGGCTATGCCATCCACCCGCAGCAAGCGGGCGGCGGCGTGGCCTTCAGCGGCGACACCGGCCCCTGCCCCGCCCTCTGGGCCGCGCTGCAACGCGAACCCGTGGCCACCCTCATCATCGAGGCCGCCTTTGCCGACCACGACGCCCAACTGGCCGCCCGCAGCGGCCACCACACGCCCGAGAGCCTGGCGCGCGAACTGGCCGCGCTGGCCGGCCCGCGCCCGTTTGGCGCGCTGCGCCTGACCCACGCCAAACCGGGCGAAGAGGCCGCCATCGCCGCCGACCTGAGCCGCGCCCTGGCCACCCACGGCCTCACCGGCCTGGACGTGGCGCCGCTGCGCGAAGGCGAGCGCATCGCCATCAGCCCGCACCCGACCAAACACGTCACCCTGCCCTGATGCGTCACCGCCAGGTGACCAAACGCGTCACCCGCACCGGGCGCCATGGCGCCCAACCGTGGCAAACGTCACGCAAGAGTGGCGCTCGCAGGCCGACAACCCCCTGGCACGGGGCTCGCTCTATCTGAATCAGCGCGGCACATCCCGTGCCCCCCGCAGTCTCCTTCACCTTGTTTGCAAAGGACTTCCTCATGAAAAAGCGCATTCAAAAAGGCTTTACGTTGATCGAATTGATGATCGTCGTGGCCATCATCGGCATTTTGGCGGCGGTGGCCTTGCCGGCCTATCAGAACTACATCAAGAAGAGCGCCTACACCGAGGTGATCGGTGCGATGGCGTCGTACAAGTTGGCGGTGACGGACTGCTTCAATGCGACCGCAGATCTCGCCAACTGCGACGCGGGCGACAACGGCGTACCCGACGCCCCGACCGCGAGCACATCGGGGGCGTTCAACACGTTGGGGGTCACGAATGGCGTCATCACGGCCGTTCCCAACGACGGATACAAAGGCATACAGGACACCGAAACCTGCATCTTGACTCCCACAGACGACGGCAATGGCCGCCTGCTGTGGCGCTATAGCGGCGGTTGCCTGGACAGCAATTACGTCAAGAACTGATCTAGCTCTTGTGATTTGATCCCACAAATGCGCCTGCGGGCGCATTTGTGTTTGATGGCCCGCTTCGGTGAACCGCACGCCCAAGACATGACCTCACCCTCCCTATCTGCGTCGCCCACCGGACGGGCCTCGCCCCTCAGCAAACCCACCAATCTGAGCATCCATCCTCTAATCACCGCCGCCTGGCTGCTGGCCCTGGTGTTGCCGCTGACCCTGGCCTGGCAGCAATTGCCGTTGGCGACGTTCTGGAATCAGGTGCTAGCCGGCGCCGGCTGGGGCGCGGTGCTGGCAGCGGGCGCCGCCGCCTGGCGCCTGCCTTTGCGGCAGGTGTCGCCCGCAGCATGGGGGTTGGCCGTCTGGCTGCTGCTGGCCGCGCTTTCGCCGCTGCTGGGTCTGCGATCGGTGGCGCAGGCCTTGCCCATGGTGATGATGCTGGCGGCGGCATTGCTGCTGCTGCTGTGGGCGCAAGGCCTGGCCGCCAGCAGCGCCGCCCGGCTGGCGCAGGGGTTCGCCTGTGCCTGGGTGGTGGTGGGACTGTTGTCGGTGGCTGCGGCCGGCCTGCAGTTCTTCGCTCCCCACCTGGTCGATGGAACCAATCTGGTGATGCCGCGCCAGTTTTGGGGCCGGGCCACCGGCTATCTGCATCAGCCCAACTTGCTGGCGTCTATTTTGCTGGCTGCGCTACTGGCCGGCGTTGCCCTGGTGGAGATCCGCAAGCCCCGGCCCGCCCGCCGCTGGGTGCTGCCGCTGTGGCTAACGCTGATGATTCTGGGCGTGCTGTTCAGCGGCTCTCGTATGGGTTTGCTCGGTCTGGCCCTACCGTTCCTGTGGGGGCTGGCGGACCGCTCGCTGCGCCCGGCCACCCGGCGCTGGTTGTGGGCGATTCCGCTGTTGACCGGGCTGCTGTGGCTGGCGCTGTCCCTCTGGGCCGCGACTTTTGGCCACGCGTTTGGCTTTCAGGAGCGCCTGGCCAATGAGGGCGTTGCGGGCTCCAGCCGCCCCATCGTCTGGCGCCACAGCCTGCACCTGCTGGCCGCCGAGCCGGTGACAGGCGTGGGCCTGGGCGAATTCCAACGCGCCTGGACGCTGACCCCGTTTGCCGACCGCCCGCAAGAGCTGTTTGGCCACGCCCACAACCTGCCGCTGCACGTGCTGGTGGAGATGGGCTGGTCGCAAGGATTGGTGGTGCTGGGCCTGCTGGCTGCAGGCGTAGCGCTGGCTTTAGTTCGAGCCTGGCGGGCGCAAGGCGAGGACGCCACGCTGCGGCGCTTTGCCGTCATGCTGGTGCTGGTCTACGCCTGGCACAGCCTGCTGGAGTACCCGCTGTGGCACCTCAACCTGCTGCTGCCCACGGTGTGGGCCTTGGGGTTCGCGACGCGGCCGTTGGACGGCTCGCCCGCCACACCCGCACGGGCTGCGCGATGGGCCTGGGCGGCCATTGGGATGACGATGGTGGCGGTAGCGGCGCTGACCGCCTGGGATTACCAGCGCGTGGCCCGGCTCTATGCCCACGACGGCGACACCCAGCGCACCGGCCGCATGGCCGATGCCCGCCAATCGGTGCTGTTCGCGTCACTGGCCGACTACGCTTTTGCGACCAACACGGCGCCCAGCATCTACACATTGGCGGCCGCGTGGAACAGCAGCCACGATCAGATCGATGCGAAGCTGCTGCAGGCCTGGGCCGAGTCGCTGGCCGCCACCGGTGAAGTGGACAAAGCCCGCCACATCGCCGCGCGGCTGCGTGAATTCAACTTTGCGCAAACCCGGCCCTGGTTTGCACCCTGCGCAACGGCGCCCGCCGAGGCGCAGCCGTTCCAGTGCACGCCGCCGCAGCAGACCTACTCACACCGCGAGTTCTGACGCGCCCTCAACTCACCGACACCGGCGCCTCGCGCGCCCGCAGCGCGCGCAGCAGGGCGCTGCGCAGCACGCCGGCGTCGATGGGCTTGGTGACGAATTCGTTCATGCCGGCGGCCAGGGCCTGCTCGCGCTCGGAGACCAGGGCGGCGGCGGTCAGCGCGACGATGGGCAGCTGCTGCGGCGAGTAGCGCTCGCGCAGCCGTTCGGTCACTTCAATGCCGCTCATGTCGGGCATTTGCACGTCCATCAGCACGGCGTCGAAGGGGCGCTGCGCGTCGGGCGCGGTGGCCACGGCGGCCAGGGCCTCGCGGCCGTCGGCGGCCTGGGCCACTTGCACGCCCCACTGCTCCAGCAGCGCGGCGGCAATCATCATGTTGACGGGGTTGTCTTCCACCAGCAGCACCCGCGCGCCTTCGAGCAGCGTCTGCGCCAGCTCGCCGAATTCGGAGGCCACGGCCTGCATGTCGGCGCTGGGCAGCGGCAGCTCGGCCCAGAAGCAGCTGCCTTCGGCCCAGCGGCTGTCAGCGCCCACGCGCCCGCCCATCAGCACCGCCAGCTCGCGGCAGATGGACAGGCCCAGGCCGGTGCCGCCGACGTCGCGGGTGGCCGAGTCATCGACCTGGGAGAAGGGATGGAAGAGACGCGGCAGATCGGCCGGGCGGATGCCGCGCCCGGTGTCGAACACCTCCAGCCGCACCACGCCGCCGGGCTGGGCCAGCGCGCGCAGATGCACGCGGCCGCGCGCGGTGAACTTGAGCGCGTTGTTCAGGAAGTTGCTGAGGATCTGGCGCACGCGGATGGCGTCGCCCAATACGTTGACGGGCAGGTCGTCGGCCAGCGTGACCGACAGGCGCAGGCCTTTGGTGTCGGCCAGCGCGCCATAGGCCTGGCCCAGTTTGTCCAGCAGCTCCCAGAGGTTGAAGGGCTCGTTCTCGAGCTGCAGCTTGCCGGCCTCGATCTTGGACAGATCGAGGATATCGGTGAGGATGGTCGAGAGCGCCTGGGCGCTGTCGGAGATCTGCTCGATGTACTGGCCCCGGCGCGACGGCTCCATCTGCGGGTCGCGCGCCAGCCGCGCCAGCCCCAGCAAGGCGTTGAGCGGCGTGCGGATTTCGTGGCTGGTGTTGGCCAGGAAGGCGCTCTTGGCCCGGTTGGCGGACTCGGCGGCATCGCGCGCCTTGGCCAGCGCCTGCTCGTCGGCGCGGCGCTGGGTGACGTCTTCGACCATCCAGATGACGCCGCCACGCTCGGGGTGCACGGGGTCGATGGCCTTGGCCAGCACCCGCGCCATGAAACGGCCGCCATCGGTGCGCGCCATGGGCCGCTCCAGATCGAGCTGGGCCTGGGGCGCGCGCGCCAGCGCACTGGCGTTGCTCAGGCGGGCGGTTTGCGCGTCGTAGGTGGTCCAGACCTCGGCGTCGCGCATGCCCACCAGCGTGCCCACCGTGCGGCCCAGCAGATCGGCAAAGCGCGCATTGACCCGCTCGAAGCGACCATCGCGCAGCATGGCAGTGCCCAGCGTGGCGTTGTTCAGCAGCGCCTCGTACTCGTGCCGGGCCTGCTCGGCGGCGGTCACGTCGCGCGCGGTGGTGATGATGTAGGAGCGGCCCTCGCTCTGGAACAGCGAGGCCGACACCTGCATGTTGAGCACGCCACCGCCCTTGAGGCGGAACTGCGTCACCATGTTGTGCACGTGGCCGTGCTCGCGCAGGCTGTGCACCATGCGCTCGCGGTCGCCCTTGTCGACCCAGACGGCCAGCTCCAGCACCGTGCGCCCGATGACTTCGCTGCGCGCATAGCCGAAGACGCG
Source organism: Pseudomonadota bacterium (assembly GCA_020161145.1). Taxonomy (GTDB): domain Bacteria; phylum Pseudomonadota; class Gammaproteobacteria; order Burkholderiales; family Burkholderiaceae_C; genus Ideonella. The sequence goes on along the minus strand of JAIUPQ010000009.1, from coordinate 13,604 downwards.
CTCGAAGGTCTCGTTGATCATGTGGTAGCGGCCACTGCCCAGCTCGGTCAACGAGATGACGTCGGGGTAGGTCTCGACCACGCGCGACAGCAGCCGCTCGGACTGCACCACGGCGTGCTCGGCGCGCAGCCGCTCGCTGTCGTCGATGTGGATGGTCAGCGTGGCCGGGCCGTCTGCCGTGTCGATCTGCACGTGGCTGATGCGCACGTCCAGCACCTCGCCATGCGGCATGTTGAGCTGGTGGTCGGAGACGGGGCCGGTGCTGCCCACGGCCCGCTTGACCACGGCCTGCAACTCGGTCCACAGGCGCTCGCGGGAGTCGCCGGCGGCGAAATAGCCCACCAGGTCCTGGCCGATCAGGGTGTGCAGGTCGCTGGCCCCCAGCAAGGCCACGGCCGCCGGGTTGGCGTCGATGATGTAGCCCGCACGATGGACCACCAGCGCATTGGGGATGCTGCGAAACAGCTGGTGGTAGCGCACCTCGCTGGCCACCAGATCCTGCTTGGCGCGCGCCTCGGCCGAGGCGTCGCGCAGCACGCCCCAATAGCCTATCCACTGGCGCTGGTCGTCGAAGCGGGGCTGGCCGTCGAACACCATGTGGCGCGGCAGCGGGTGCTGCGCGTCCATCCAGTGCACGGGCAGGCCGCGCACCTCCTGCTGGGCGGCGTGGCGCTCGCGCAAGGTGTCCACGGCCTCGGTGGACAGCAGCAGGCCCGGCACATCCCACAGCGGCGCGCCCAGGTGCTGGCCCAGTTTGCCAAAACGCCCGCCCGCGTCGCGCATGGCAAAGCGGGTGATGCGCATGTCGGTGTCCAGCTCCACATAGGCCTCGGCGCTGATGGCGAGCAGCTTGGCGAAGGCACGCTGACGCACCCAGGCGTCGTGTTGCTGCTGGCGCGCCCGCTGGTGCACGCGCTGCACGGCCATCAGCAGCGGCACGGCCACCACGGCCGCCGCCAGCCCCAGGCGCAGGGCCATGGGCAGCGCCGTCGGCAGCAGCGCCCCCAGCACGGCGATGGCCACGGCGGCCACGACACCGAGGCCGGCACCGGTCAGGTAGGGCGTGAAGCGGGACGACGGCATCGGCAGCGACCCGGTCAGCGAGAGCCCTGGGCCAGCGCCAACTCGGAGCGGGCCGCCAGCGCCGCCGCGCGGGCGGCAAAGGCGAAATCACTGCCGCCGCCGGCATACAGCACGGCACGCGAACTGCTGACCACCGTGGGCACGCCCTCGCGCCAGGCGGCGCGCACGGTGGCCTGGGCGTCGCCACCCTGGGCCCCGATGCCGGGGATGAGCAGCGGCACCTGCGGCGCCAGCGCGCGCACGCGCGCCAGCTCGTCGGGATAGGTGGCGCCCACCACCAGGCCCACGCGGCCACCGTCCTGCCAAGGGCCGGCCACCAGCCGGGCCACGGCCTCGAAGAGGCGCTCGCCGCTGGCCAGCGGCTGCGCCTGCAGGTCGTCGCCACCGGGGTTGGAGGTGCGGCACAGCAGGAACAGCCCTTTGCCGTCGTAGCGCAGATAGGGCTCGATGGAGTCGCGGCCCATATAGGGCGAGAGGGTGACGGCGTCGGCCTGGTAGCGCACAAAGGCCTCGCGCGCGTACTGCTCGGCGGTGGCGCCGATGTCGCCGCGCTTGGCGTCCAGAATGATGGGCACCTCGGGCGCCACGCGGCGGATGTAGCCCATCAGCCGTTCGAGCTGATCTTCGGCGCCATGGGCCGCAAAGTAGGCGATCTGCGGCTTATAGGCCGCCACCAGGTCTTTGGTGGCATCGACGATGCGGGCACAGAAATCGAACAGACGCCCGGTATCGCCGCGCCAGGGCGCAGGCAGGCGCCCTGGCTCCGGGTCCAGTCCCACGCACAACAGCGACTCGTGGCGACGGCTGGCGGCCACCCACATACCAGGAAAGTTCATGCCTCCATTGTAGAGACGCCGACCATCCTGGCCTAACCGGCCGCCATGGGGGTCAGCGAAACACGGGCCGACTTGCCAAATTCGTCGCAGCGCCGGTGTAGCCCGCCGGGGTCAACGCCAGCAAACGGGCCTTGACCTCGGGCGGCAGCGCCAGATTGTGATCCTGGATAAAGCCCTGCATCAGCTCGCGCGTCATGGGCTTGCCACGCGTGAACAGCTTGAGCTGGTTGTAGGGGTCGGGCAGGCCATGGGCGCGCATCACGGTCTGGATGGCCTCGGCCAGCACCTCCCAGGCGCCGTCCAGATCGGCATCCAGCGCGGCGGCGTTCAGCTCCAGCTTGGCCAGGCCACGGGCCAGCGCGTCCCAGCCCAGCAAGGTGTAGCCCAGCGCCACGCCCATGTTGCGCAGCACGGTGGAGTCGGTCAGGTCGCGCTGCCAGCGGCTGATGGGCAGCTTCTGCGCCAGGTGGGCCAGCAAGGCGTTGGCCAGGCCGAAGTTGCCCTCGGCGTTCTCGAAGTCGATGGGGTTGACCTTGTGCGGCATCACCGACGAGCCCACCTCGCCGTCCTTGAGCCTTTGCTTGAAATAGCCCAGCGAGATGTAACCCCAGACGTCGCGGGCGAAATCGATCAGGATGGTGTTGACGCGCGTGGTGGCGTCGAACAGCTCGGCCATGTAGTCGTGCGGCTCGATCTGGATGGTGTAGGGGTTGAACGTCAGGCCCAGGCGCTGCTCGACCACGCCGCGCGCAAAGGCCTCCCAGTCCACCTCCGGGTAGGCGGCCAGATGGGCGTTGTAATTGCCCACGGCGCCATTCATCTTGCCCAGCAGCGGCACGGCGGCCAGGTTGGCCCGCGCCCGCACCAGACGCGCCGCCACGTTGGCGATCTCCTTGCCCACGGTGGTGGGGCTGGCCGTCTGGCCATGGGTGCGCGAGAGCATGGGCTGGGCCGCGAAGCGGTGGGCCATGTCGGTCAGCGTGGCGATCACGCCGTCCAGCGCGGGCAGCAGCACGCCGTCGCGGGCGCTTTGGAGCATCAGCGCGTGGCTGGTGTTGTTGATGTCCTCGCTGGTGCAGGCAAAGTGGATGAACTCGGCGGCGGCGGCCAACTCGGGCACGCCCTGCACCTGTTCGCGCAGCCAGTACTCCACCGCCTTGACGTCGTGGTTGGTGCGTGCCTCGATGGTCTTGATGGCCTGGGCATCCGCCTCGCCAAACCGCGCCACCAGCCCGTCCAGGTGTGCGCGCGCCGCTGGCGAGAACGCCGCCAGGCCCGGCAGCCCGGCGTCCGACAGCGCAATGAACCACGCCACCTCCACCTGCACCCGGCGGTGCATCAGCCCGTACTCGGACAGCAGCGGCCGCAGCGCGGCAACCTTGGCGGCATAGCGGCCATCCAGCGGCGAGAGGGCGGTCAGGGCAGACAGGTTCATGGCAAGGCTCAGGCAGCGGGGAAACCCTTGATTTTAAGATGCGCCCCCATGGCTGCCCTGCTCCGACTCTTTATCGACACCCCATTGGCCGCCGGCCAGACCCTGGCGCTGGCCGACGGCGCGGCACGCCATGTGCAGGTCTGGCGGCTGCAACCGGGCGACGCTCTGGTGCTCTTCAACGGCCAGGGCGGCCAATGGACGGCCGACGTGGTGGCCATGGGCCGGCGCGAGGTGACTGTGCGGGTGGGTGCCCACCAGACCGGTGTGGCCGAGGGCCCGCGCGCCGTCACGCTGGCCGTGGGCGTGCCCACCGGCGAGCGCATGGACACGCTGGTGGAAAAAGCCACCGAACTGGGCGTGGCACGCATCCAGCCGCTGATCTGCACGCGCAGCGTGCTGCGCCTGACCGGCGAGCGCGCGGCCAAGCGGCGCGCACACTGGCAGGGCGTGGCCCAGGCCGCAGCCGAGCAAAGCGGCCGCTGCGTGGTGCCGCAGGTGGCCGATTGGCTGGACCTGGCCGACTGGCTGCCCCAGGCCCAGGGCAGCCGGCATGTGCTCAGCCTGGCCGGCGACGCCGTGCCGCTGGCGTCATGGGCAGGGCCGGTTTCCGTGACGCTGCTCTCAGGCCCCGAGGGTGGCCTCACGCCAGACGAAGAAGCGCGGGCACGGCAAGCCGGATTCACTCCGGCCAGCCTGGGCCCGCGCGTGCTGCGGGCAGACACCGCGCCGCTGGCGGCGCTGGCGCTGCTTCAGCTCTTGTCGGTCTGAGCCTTGCCCGCCTGGATCTTGCCCACGACGAACAGCAGCACCAGCGCACCGACGACGGAGGCGATCCAGCCCGCCGGGGCACCTTCGGCATACCAGTTCAGCGCCCGGCCCACGAAGCCGGCCAGCAGCGAGCCGGCCACGCCCAGCACCGCCGTCATGATCCAGCCCATCTTCTGCTCACCGGGCATCAGGAAACGGGCAATGGCGCCCACGATCAAGCCCACAACAATGGCGCCAATCACACTCATCATGTTCCAACTCCTACAAAGTGATGGTTGCGGGCCGCAGGGTAGCCGGTTGCCGCCGCAGCCGTCATAGGGGTTTGGCCTGCGTGCGCGTGGGCACGCGCGCCGCCAGCGCACACATCAGCTCGTAGGCCAGCGTGCCGGCGCTGGCCGCCACCTCGTCCACCGGCTGCACGCCGCCCTGGCCGTCGGCGCCCCACAGCGTCACCCAACTGCCGCAGCCCGCGTCGGGGCAAGGCGTCAGGTCCACCGCCAGCATGTCCATCGACACCCGGCCCACGGTGCGCGTGGCCACCCCGCTCACCCGCACCGGCGTGCCCGTGGGCGCCACGCGGGGGTAGCCGTCGGCATAGCCGCAGGCCACGATGCCCACGCGCATCGGTGCCGCCGCCACGAAGGCGCTGCCATAGCCCACCGTGCCGCCGGCCGGCACCTGCTGCACGGCAATCACCTGCGCGCGCAGACTCATCACCGGCTGGAGACCCCAGTCGGCGGCCGTGTGCAGCGGGTGGTCGGGCGAGGCACCATAAGCCGCCAGACCCACGCGCACCCAGTCGCCGCTGGCCTCGGGGTGGCGCAGCACGGCGGCGCTGTTGGCCAGCGAGGCAGCCCCCGGCAACTCGCCGCAGGCCGCATCGAACGCCGCCAACTGGTGCGCAATGCCGTCGGCCGCGCCCAGGCGCGGACCGTCGGCATCGGACAGATGGGTCATCAGCGTGATGCCATCCACCTGCGCCAGCGCCGCCAGACGCGCCCAGGCGGCGCGCGCAGCGGCCGGCGCAAAGCCCAGCCGGTTCATGCCGGTGTTGACCTTGAGAAACACCTGATGCGCCTCGCGCGTCTTGTGACCCGCCAGCCAGTCGATCTGCTCGGTGCGGTGCACCACATGCCACAGGTTCAGCCGCGAGCAGGCCTCCAGGTCGCGCGGCTCGAAGCAGCCCTCGATCAGCAAAATGGCGCCGCGCCAGCCCAGCCCCCGCAGGCGCTGGGCCTCGTCGATATCGACCACCGCCAGCGCATCGGCGCCGGCCAGGCCGGTGAACACGCGCTCGATGCCGTGCCCGTAGGCATTGGCCTTGAGCGCCACCATCTGCCGCGCGCCCGGCGCCCGCTGGCGCAGCCGGGCCAGGTTGTGGGCCAGCGCACCGGCGTCGATCACAGCTTCAATGGGACGGGGCATGGGCGGCGATTTTGCCAGCCACCCACCCGGCGGCCACGTGCTATAACCCGCCCACTTCGAGTGACCCCCAGCGCATGTGAAACGCGGTTTTTACACCATCATGTCGGCGCAGTTCTTCAGCTCGCTGGCCGACAACGCCCTGTTGGTCGCTGCGATCGAACTGCTCAAAAGCTCCGGCGCCCCGGCCTGGCAGGTGCCGGCATTGGCGCCCATGTTTGCCCTCTTTTACGTGCTGCTGGCACCGCTGGTGGGCGCGTTTGCCGACGCCTGGCCCAAAGGCCAGGTCATGTTCTTCAGCAACAGCATCAAGTTCGTGGGCTGTCTGCTGATGCTGTTTGGCGGCCACCCGCTGCTGGCCTATGCGGTGGTGGGCCTGGGCGCCGCCGCCTATTCGCCGGCCAAGTACGGCATCCTCACCGAGCTGCTGCCGCCCTCGCAACTGGTCAAGGCCAATGGCTGGATCGAGGGCCTGACGGTGGCCTCCATCGTGCTGGGCGTGGTGCTGGGCGGCCAGCTCATCGGGCCGCACGTGGCGCCGATGCTGGTGAGCCTGGGTGAGCCGCTGCTGAACACGCCCTCCGAAGCCGCCATCGCCGTCATCGCCCTGCTGTACGTGGTGGCGGCCATCGTCAACCTGTATGTGCCGCTGACCGGCACCAAGCCCCGCCCCATGGGCCACAGCCTGACGACGCTGGTGACCGATTTCTGGCGCTGCAACCGCCTGCTGTGGCAGGACAAGCTGGGCCAGATCTCGCTGGCCACCACCACGCTGTTCTGGGGCGTGTCGGGCAACCTGCGCGTCATCGTCTTTGCCTGGGCCGCCGCCGCGCTGGGCTACACCACCTCGCAGGCCTCCACGCTGGCCGGCGTGGTGGTGCTGGGCACCGCCGTGGGCGCCGTGGCCGCTTCCATCTGGATGCGGCTGGACCAGGCCGTCAAAGTCATCCCGCTGGGCGTGCTGATGGGCGTGCTGCTGGTGGGGCTGAACTTCATCGACAACGTCTGGGTGGCCGCGCCCTTTCTGGTGCTGCTGGGCCTGCTGGGCGGCTACCTGGTGGTGCCCATGAACGCGCTGCTGCAGCACCGGGGCCACAACCTGATGGGCGCCGGCCGCTCCATCGCCGTGCAGAACTTCAACGAGCAGGCCTGCATCCTGGCGCTGGGTGCGCTCTACACGCTGATGGCCCGGCTGGGCTTCTCGGCCTACGTCGCCATCGGCATCCTGGGCGCGCTGGTGGCGGCCACCATGTGGGCCATCGGCCGGCTGCACCGCTACAACCTGCACACCCACCCCGATGAGGTCGCGCGCCTGCTGCGCATCGCGCGCAGCGACTGCGACTGCCACTGACCCTGTCATGACCCACGACAGGCGTGACCTGGCCGCCGGCGCCTTGCTGGTCAACGCCGCCATCTGGGGCCTGGCCTGGCTGCCGCTGCGCTGGCTCAGCGAGCGCGGGCTGCACCCGCTGTGGGCCACTGCCGTCGTCTACGCGCTGGCAGTGGCGCTGATCACGCTGGCACGCCCGCGCGCCTGGGCCGAGCTGGCGCGCCACCGCGCGCTGTGGCTGATCGTGCTGTTTGCCGGCGGCACCAACGCCAGCTTCAACTGGGGCGTCACCGTGGGCGACGTGGTGCGCGTGGTGCTGCTCTTTTACCTGATGCCACTGTGGGCCGTGCTGCTGGGCCGCCTGCTGCTGCACGAACCGGTGACCCGCGCCGCCGCGCTGCGCGTGGCCATGGCTCTGTGCGGTGCCGCCCTGGTGCTGTGGCCGCCGCAGGGCATGGCCCTCCACCTGGCGCCCGCCGACCTGCTGGGGCTGGCCGGTGGCCTGTGCTTTGCCTGCAACAACATCCTGCTGCGCCGCGCTGCCGCGCGCGGCAGCGCCGCCAAGGGGCTGGCCATGTTTCTGGGCGGTTGCGTGGTGGCACTGCTGCTGGCCGTGCTGCTGGCCGTGGCGCCGCCGCCCGCACCGGGGCCGTGGCTGTGGGGCGCGGCGGCCCTGGCCGCCGGCTTCATGTGCGGCAACCTGGCGTTGCAATACGGCGCCTCGCGCTTGCCCGCCAGCACCACCGCCGTCATCATGGTGACCGAGGTGCTGTGGGCCACCGGCTCGGCGTTGCTGCTGGGTGCCGGCAGCGCCAGCGCACGGCTGGCCGCGGGCGGCGGCCTCATCATTGGCGCGGCCTTGCTCGCGGCCCTGCCCCATGCTGCCAAGGAGACGACATGAGCGACCAGACCCTGTTCGAGTTTCACGCCACCGACATCGGCGGCCAGCCCTTTGCCTTTGCCCCACTGGCCGGCCACGTGGTGCTGGTGGTCAACACCGCCAGCGCCTGCGGCTTCACGCCCCAGTTTGCCGGCCTGCAAGCCCTGTATGAACGCTATGCGCCCCAGGGCCTGGTGGTGGTGGGCTTTCCCAGCAATGAGTTTGGCGGCCAGGACCCGGGCAGCGACGCCGAGATCGGCGCCTTCTGCCAGCGCAACTACGGCGTCGCCTTCCCCATGATGGCCAAGACCCACGTCAACGGCGCCGACGCCCACCCGCTGTGGCGCTGGCTCAAGGACGCCAAGCCCGGCATCCTGGGCATAGAGGCCATCAAGTGGAATTTCACCAAGTTCCTGATCGGCCGTGACGGCCAGGTGATCCGCCGCTATGCGCCGCAGGAGGCGCCCGAGAAACTGGCCGCAGACATTGAGACCGCATTGGAGACCAAGGCATGAAAAAGACATTGACATTGATGGCGCTGGCCGCCCTGCTGCTCGGCGGCTGCGCGATGACCGTCACCGAGCGCGACTTCCTGCCCCCTTCCGACGGCGCCTGGCCGGTGGCCGCCGTGGACGGGCGCTTCACCCGCCACCCCATGGCCGTGACCCACGCCGATGGCCACGTCAGCCACGGCCTGAGCCAGACGACCGCGCAGGCGCGCGGCAGCGTGCTGTTCTTTCAAGGCAGCGGTGAGGTGCTGGACCGCGAAGGCGCCACGCGGCTGTGGCAGTTCGAGCGGCTGGGCCTCAATGCCTACGTGTTCGACCGCCGCGGCCTGGGCCAGACCGGCGGCGACGCCAGCGTCGACGCACTGGCGGATGACGCCTTGGCGCTCTATGACGCCGTGCGCGCCCGCACGCAAGGCCCGCTGCTGGTGCACGGCTTCTCGCTGGGCTCGGTGCTGGCCGCCCACGTGGCGCGGCACCGGCCGGTGGATGCGCTGCTGCTCGAAGGCGCGACGCCCAACCTGCAGGCCTATCTGGACGCGCACCTGCCGTGGTACGCGAAGGCGTTTGCGCGCGTTGAGCCGGCGCCCGCGCTGTTGCGCTACGACACCCTCGCCGCGTTGGTCGACTACCGCGGCCCCGTGCTGGTCGTCACCGGTGAGGCCGACACCAACACGGTGCCCGCGCTGGGCGAGGCCCTTTACGCGGGCCTCGCCAGCCCGCGCAAGCGCTGGGCGCTGGTCGCCGGCGCGCCGCACCGGGCCCTGGTCACGCCGCAGGGCGCGGCCCTCTACGCCGACTACGCGGCGCATGTGTTTGGCGCGCAGGACGCCGCGAGATAATCGCCCCTCCCCTAGCCCACCCCCTGCCCACACCATGTTTGCCCACCTCGAACCCTATGCCGGCGACCCCATCCTCACGCTGAACGAGTCGTTCCAGAAAGACCCGCGCGAGGGCAAGATCAATCTGTCGATCGGCATCTACTTCGACGACGAGGGCAAGATTCCGGTGCTGGGCGCGGTGCGCGCGGCCGAGGCCGAGATCGCCGCCCACGTGGGCCCCAAACCCTATCTGCCCATGGAGGGCCTGGCCGCCTTCCGCTCGGGCGTGCAGACGCTGCTGTTTGGCGCCGACAGCGCCGCCCTCAAGGCCGGCCGCGTGGCCACCATCCAGACCGTGGGCTCGTCGGGCGGCTTGCGCGTGGGCGCCGACTTCCTGGCTCGCTGGCTGCCGGGCAGCACCATCTACCTCAGCGACCCCACCTGGGAAAACCACCGCGCCGTCTTCCAGGCCGCTGGCCGCAAGGTGGAGACCTACCCCTATTACGACGCCGCCACCGGCGGCCTGCGCTTTGATGCCATGAAGGCCGCCATCGAGCAGATGCCCGCCCAAAGCGTGGTGCTGCTGCACACCTGCTGCCACAACCCCACCGGCGTGGACTTGACGCCCGACCAGTGGCAGGCGCTGATCCCCGTGTTCAAGGCGCGCAACCTGCTGCCCTTCCTGGACCTGGCCTACCAGGGCTTTGGCGACGGCATGGACGAAGACGTCTACGCCGTGCGCGCGCTGGTGGCGGCCGACGTCACCTTCATCATCACCAACTCGTTCTCCAAAAGCCTGTCGGTCTACGGCGAGCGCTGCGGCGCGCTCAGCGTGGTCTGCCCCGACGCCGACCAGGCCGCCCGCGTGCTGGGCCAGCTCAAGGCCACCGTGCGCGCCAACTACTCCAACCCGCCGCTGCATGCCGGTCAGTTGGTCGCCACCGTGCTCAACACCCCGGCGCTGCGCCAGCAGTGGGCCAGCGAGCTCGAGGGCATGCGCGCCCGCATCCGCCTGATGCGCGAGCGCCTGCACGCCGTGCTGACCGCCCGCCTGCCCGGGCGCGACTTCAACTACCTGCTGACCCAGCGCGGTATGTTCAGCTACACGGGCCTGACGGCCGAGCAGGCCGACCGCCTGCGCGAGCAAGAGGGCGTCTACGTGCTGCGCTCGGGCCGCATGTGCGTGGCCGGCCTGAACTCGCGCAACGTCGAGCGCGTGGCCGAGGCCATGGCCAAGGTCTTGGCGGGCTGAGCCCTCACTGAGGTGCCCCACAGCAGACGCAAGGCATCGACGTGACCACGGCGCCGGTTGTCAATCCAACGGCTGGCCTGCCGTGGCGCGCCGGGTTGCCCGACATGTCAGGCCTCACCCGCGAGCGCGCGAAGCGCGAGTTCGTTGCCAAGCGCTTGCAGGTAATGTGTCGTGAACCCAACCTCGCCACGACGCAGCCATTTGATGCAGTTGAATAGTTCCCACACGAGCCCACTCTCTCCGCTTGACAGCGGCTTGGCTGTGCTGCGACCGATTGGCTTCTGGTCATCGGTTCTGCTTGCCAGGTAGTCGCCATGGTTGAGGACTTCAAGGTACGGGGGGGCGAGTCGCATACGTGTCGAGGGCTCAACAACGTGTAGCTCGTAGGATGACCAGTCTTCAAGAATGACTTTTTCGTACACGCTGCATGAGTCGTGTTGACCTGACAACCGATGCACAACTGGCAGGTCGGCGGCGATCTCACTCAGCATCTTCAGAATGTCGGATGCAGCGTTGGTCTCGCAATAGACCAGAAGATCAACGTCCGACATGCGATCTCCGCGACGCTCGGCGAGCGAGCCACCAACCGCCGCCCCTAGGCAGCGGGCATCCTGTGAGAGTGCGCTTTGCAGGCGCTGTAGCAATTCGTACTGCCTGGCCAGTTGTGGTGAAGTTCTGAGGCAGCTGAAGTGCGACGAGATTTGCATGTTAGGCCTACTGGATACAAGCGATTTCCCCGTCTCGAGGTGCCACAAGAGTTGATGGAGTTCGGCATCCAAGTGTCACGATGGGAAGTGCAGTCCAGTCTAGCGTTAGGCCGCGCCGAGCCCATCCTGATTTTTGTGTGCGAGGCATAGCATGACCGTCAGGAGCATGTATGCCGATCAGCAAGACGAAGATGAAGAACGCAGCGATTGCGGCCAAGTCCACAGCGCTGCCCAAGATCCCCAAAGAGCTGCTGGACCAGTTCGTCAGCGGGCCGATGAGCGGCGAGGCAGTCAACGCCGCGTCGATGGCGTTCAAGAAGGCGCTCATTGAGCGCGTGCTTGGGGAAGTGTCCGAAATTCTGTGCTCGAGGCGGGTTGTTGAATTCGTCTTTGTGTGAATGTTCTTTGAACAAAGGGCCCCTGCCAGGCCGCCGGAGGCGCCCCCGGTTGGGCCATGTATTTCATGGTTCAACCCGAGGTGCGGGCCTGGGCTGCGATGCCAGCGGTATATTTATCTAACTGCTTGCCTGAGAGTCAGTAAGCGGGACGTGAAGTGTTGTCTTCACTCTATCCATTACCACAATAGTTCTGAACCATTTGACACTTGGATTGCTGTAAAAAAGCCTGTTTGCAATTAGCTGGAACTCGGCCATGCTGGTGACATTCAAAATCAGCAGAAAGTCAGCATCCCCTGTGACGTAGTAGCACTGTTGGATTTCCTGACCGGAGAACTGCTTTTTGATGGCATTTAGATCGTCGGATTGGACGCGATCCACATGCACCTCGACCGCAATCGTGATCACCCTCCCCACCTTATCGGGGTCTATGACGGCTGCATTAGCCTTGATGACCCCTGTTTTCTGCATCCGCTGAATACGCCGCTGAACTGAGGCGGTTGACAGGTGTACCTGATCGGCCAGTTCGCGCAACGGGACGCTGTTGTCCACCTGCAGCGCAGCGATCAAGGCCATATCGAATTTATCGAGGTTCTGGTCCTGCGCCATTGAGAAAATTTCTCATTTCGGGTTGGAAAAACGGGGCCATTTATCAAGCCATACGCAATAAACTACCATCAAATCGTGGTCACGTTATAAGGTGTTTCTCATGCATTGGCGTACTCGTCTCGTTCAACCGCAGCAACTCGCACCAACCGGCTTCAAATCCCTCACAGTTCCAACGTACCGTGGTTCGACAGTCCTGTTCGACTCTCAAGCTGACGTCCGGGACGATTGGAAACAGCAGCAGAACCGGTACACCTATGGTCTCTATGGTACCCCTACCGCCATGGAACTTGCGGCGCGGGTTGGTCAGCTTGAGGGGGCTCATCACACCTTCACTGTACCTGGTGGTCAGGCCGCTATTGCCTTGGTGTATTTCGCTCTCTGCTCTACCGGCAGCCATGCCCTCGTGCCATACAGCGCATACGGCCCGAACAAGGAGATGGCATCCAATCTGCTCAAGCGCCTTGGCGTTGAAGTTGAACCCTACGATCCGCTGATCGGGGCAGACATCGCTGCGTTGATCCGTCCAAACACGGCCCTGATTTGGACGGAAAGTCCCGGGTCGGTGACGATGGAGATTCAAGATATTCCAGCCATCTGCAAGGTTGCGCATACGTTTGGTGTTCCGGTTGCCATCGATAACACTTACGCCGCCGGAGTTCTGTTTGATGCGTTCGCGCACGGAGTGGATATCAGTGTCCAGGCTCTGACCAAGTACATTGGCGGGCATAGTGATCTCTTGCTGGGGACGGTCTCGGTCAAGAACGAGCATCTCAAAGAAGTGGTGGGGGACACGTTCAAACAGCTTGGCCTGGCGGTCTCGCCAGATGATTGCAGCCTCGCTCTCCGTGGCCTGCAAACACTGGGTATCCGACTGACCCACCTGGAAAACAGCACTCTGGCGATCGCCGGCTGGTTGGCGGAGCAGCCCATGATTGAGTCTGTTCTCCATCCTGCCTTTGCTTCTTGCCCGGGCCACGAAATCTGGAGGCGAGATTTCACCGGCTCGGCAAGTGTCTTCTCGATCACGTTCCGCGATGAGATCCCGGCTGCTCAAGTCGACGCGTTTGTTAACGCGCTGAAGGTGTTCAAAATTGGAATGAGTTGGGGTGGGGTCACTAGCCTCGCGCTGGTCTATCCGAATCTGGAGCGGCCAGGAAAAAACTACGGCGGACGCCTGGTCCGATTGAACATTGGTCTTGAAGCGCCTGAGGACCTCCGTTCTGATATCGAACAGGCCTTGAGGACTTGCATCAAATAGATAGTCGGCCCTGCAAAATTCATCCCCACGCCAGCGGCATGGAGAAAGCCGCGAACGCAGACGCCGGGCAGCAACGACCACCAGAATGAGCACCGTCCAGGCCGCGAGCACGAAGACAGGAACGAGGATGGCGGTTTCGCGCATGGTGGACCTCAGAATGGATGGTGCTGCCTAGCTGTTGCATCCCGGATGATTGCATAGACAATCGACGCTATCCGTTCTTCATGGCGCGTGCTGTGATGAGCGAGTGGATTGCCGAGTTGAAGGCTGCTCAAGCCTTGCATGTGGAGAAGCGCCCATGA
>JAIUPQ010000003.1 GCA_020161145.1 Pseudomonadota bacterium | reverse complement strand
GCAGGGGCGCGGCCGGGGACTGGATGCCCAGCAAAGCAGGGTTGGGCGAAGGCGGTGCCGCCAGCGCCGGGCTGACATAGAGCATGCCGCTGAAGACCAGCAGCAACAGCCCGCGCGCGCGGGCCACGCCGCCCTTGCCCCGGCCGCGGGCATGTTCGGCCACGGCCACCCAGGTGCAGCTGGCGGCTCGCCAGACGAGACGGAAGGCGCGGTTGGCGCTGGCGTGGTGGTGCATGAATGCTCCTACAACAATGCAGTTTTCAACTCAGTCACCACCCATGACGTGGGGCGGTTGGTGGTGTGGCCAACACGGCAAACACAGCCGGTGCCGCAGCAGCAGGCCAGCCCCTGTCGCGTGCGTCCACGCCTGACCCAATGCAGTGACGAGATGCACGGCACGATTTCACCCTGATCGGCTGCTCCCCTTATCGATTGAAAAGAGGGGTCATGGGTGCGCCTACTCCCGATTGCCACGCGCGCAACGACGCCAGCACCCGTGCGCCGAGCGCGGCGGCCCTTCACCGGGCCCTGCGGCCAGGGCAGGGAAATTGGCTAGGCGCCGGTGGTTTGCGCTGGGGTAAGGTCAGTTGCACCGCGCCCGCCGGGCGCGCCTGACCACCGGAGGAGACATGACCATCGATGCCACCCACAAGCACGGCCAATGGTCGTCGCGCGTCGGCTTCATCCTGGCTGCCACGGGTTCGGCCGTGGGGCTGGGCAACATCTGGAAATTCCCCTACATGGCGGGGCAGAGTGGCGGCGCGGCGTTTGTGCTGGTCTATTTGGGCTGCATCCTGCTCATCGGCCTGCCCATTTTGGTGACCGAGTGGCTGATCGGTCGGCGTGGGCAGAGCAACCCCATCGCCTCCATGACCAAGGTGGCGCGCGCCGAGGGGCTGTCCAGCGCCTGGGGGCTGGTGGGAGCCACCGGCATCCTGGGGGCGTTTTTGATCCTCTCGTTCTACAGCGTCATCGGCGGTTGGGCACTGGCCTATGTGCTGGATGCCGCGCAAGGCGCCTTCAACGGCTACACCTCGGCCACGGCGGGTGCCGCCTTCGAGGGCTTTCTGGCCAAGCCGGGCTCGCTGCTGGCCTGGCACACCGTCTTCATGGTGCTGACCGTGGGCGTGGTGGCGGCCGGCGTGGCGGGCGGTCTGGAGCGGGCGTCCAAGCTGCTGATGCCGGCGCTGGGCGTCATTTTGCTCATCATGCTGGGCTACGCCATGACCACCGGCGCGTTCGGCCAGGCGGCGCAGTTTCTCTTCACACCCGACTGGAGCAAGGTCAGCGGCAAGGTGTTTCTGGCGGCGCTGGGCCATGCCTTCTTCACCCTGTCGCTGGGCATGGGCATCATGCTGGCTTACGGCTCCTACCTGGGCCAGGGGGTCAACCTGATCCGCGCCGCCGGCATCGTGGTGTTGCTGGACACGGTGATTGCGCTGTGCGCGGGCATGGCCATCTTTCCGCTGGTGTTTGCCCACCACCTGGAGCCGGCCGCCGGGCCGGGCCTGGTCTTCATCACCTTGCCCATTGCGTTTGGCGAGATGACGGGCGGGCTGCTGCTGGGGGTGCTGTTCTTCGTGCTGCTGACGTTTGCCGCGCTGACCTCGTCGATCTCGCTGCTGGAGCCGGTGGTGGCGCTGCTTGAAGAGCGCACCCCGCTGTCGCGCCGCGCCGCCACCATGGTGGCCGGCGTGGCGGTATGGGCGCTGGGCATTGCGGCGCTGCTGTCGTTCAACGTCTGGGCCGATGTCAAGGTGGCGGGGCTCAACATGTTCGACCTGCTGGACCACCTGACCAGCAAGTTCCTGCTGCCGCTGACCGGGCTGGGCATCATCGTCTTTGCCGCCTGGCGGCTGAATCAGGCGACCATCCACCGCGAACTGGATCTGGGTCCCACCGGCGCCATGATCTGGACGGTGCTGACCCGCTTTGTGGCGCCCATCGGCGTGCTGGTGGTGTTCGTCGCCAGCCTATAGTCCGACTCGACTCGACCCCCAAGGGCTCGCCAGCGAGCCCTTTTTTATGGCCTGACCATGGTGCCCGACCTTGCCCTGACCCTGCCGCTGGCGGCCTTGCTGGCCGTGGCGGCGTTTGCTGCCGGTGCGCTCAATGCCGTGGCCGGCGGAGGTTCTTTCCTGACGTTTCCGGCGCTGGTGTTCGCCGGCCTGCCGCCCATTGCCGCCAATGCCACCGGCGCGGTGGCGGTCAGCCCGGGCTACCTGGGCAGCACGCTGGGTTTTCGGCGCGAGCTGGCTGCGCTGCCACCCAGCCGGCTGCGGGCCGAGGCGCTGGTCAGCGCGGCCGGCGGGCTGGCGGGGGCGCTGCTGCTGCTGGTGACCCCGGCCGCGTGGTTTGCGCGCCTGGTGCCGTGGCTGCTGTTGTTTGCCACGGCACTCTTCGCGCTGGCGCCTTACTGGCTGGGTCGGCGGCCCGCCGCCGTCGCGCCGTCGCAGCCCAGGCGGCTGGCCGGCCTGGCGGCGGTGGCGGTCTATGGCGGCTATTTCAACGGTGGCCTGGGCATTTTGCTGATGACGCTCTATGTGGTGACCGGCGAGTCGGACCTCAACCGCGCCAACGCGCTGAAGAACATCAACTCGCTGGTGCTGTCGCTGGTGTCGGTGGCGGCCTTCGCACTGGCCGGCGCCGTGGCCTGGGGGCCGGCCGTGCTGATGGCGGTGGCCGCCACGCTGGGCGGCTGGCTGGGCGCCGACTGGGCGCGCAAGTTGCCCGCCCGCGTGCTGCGCGCCGTGGTCATCGCCACCGGGGTGGTGATGACGGTGGCTTTTTTCCTGCGGTAGGCCATGCGACGGCTGGGCCTGGGTCTTGCACTTGCACTGGTGGCCGGCGCGGCCCTGGCCGGCGAGGCGGGCGACGCGGGTTGGATGGAGGGCCAGCCCAACGCCCGCTTTGCGGCCTGGCTGGGCGCCGAGGATGTGGCCACCCGCGCCATGCTGGCCACGCTGCCCGAGCGCCGCGCCTGGCAGGCGCTGCTGCGGCCGCTGGTGCGGGGCAGCGTCAGCTACCGCGCCCACACCCTGGTGGGCGGCCGCGTGCTGGCGCTGCGCGCGCGCGAGGGCGACGAGGCCCAGTTGGTGGTGCGCGAGGCCGACGGCCGCGAGCGCGTGCTGCTGTCGCCCGACCCGGCGTTTCCGGCCATCACGGCGTTTGCCGTGGCGCCCGATGGCCGCACCGTGGCCGTCAACCTGCGCCGCAAAGACAGCGAACTGACGCGCATCGTGCGGGTGGACGTGGCCAGCGGCCGGTTGCGGCCGGGCCATCTGGACGACGTCTGGGGCGAGTTCGCGGCCACCTGGCGGCC
This sequence comes from Pseudomonadota bacterium, assembly GCA_020161145.1. Lineage (GTDB taxonomy): Bacteria > Pseudomonadota > Gammaproteobacteria > Burkholderiales > Burkholderiaceae_C > Ideonella. The sequence continues at coordinate 487,287 of JAIUPQ010000003.1, read as the reverse complement.
CGACAGCGGGGCGCTGGGCTATGTGCAGCTGGCGCCGCCGGCGGTGCGCGACGCCACCGATTTCTGGCTGGGCCAGCGGGCGCGGCTGCATCGCACGGGGACCGACCCGGCGCGCGACCCCGTGCTGCTGGCGGCAGGCCTCAACCCCCAACTGCCGCTGGCGCCCGAAGAGGCGCCCGCCGTCCTGTGGCCGGGCCAGGGTCACGCGCTGGCGCTGATCGGCGGCGCGCGGCCCGAGCTGCGGCTGTGCCTGGCCCCCGCCGCCCGCCTGGAGCCCGCCGCCCAGACGCCCTGGCGCTGCATCGTCGAGTGGGCCGATGGCGTGACCCAGGCCCAGGCCGTCGGCGATGCGCTCTACCTGCTGAGCGTCAAGGACGCGCCGGGTGGCCGGCTGTTGCGCCTGCCGCTGCACGCGCGCACCACCCTGGCCGAGTCGCACGAGGTGTTGGCCGCCATGCCCGAGGCCGTCATCACCGACTTTGCCGTGGCGCGCGACGGCGTCTACGTGCAGCGCAGCCAGGCCGGCGTCAGCCAGGTGCTGCGCCTGCCGGCGGCGGCCGGCGAGCCGGTGCTGGGTGTGCCGCTGCCCGGGGATGGCGAGCAGGTGCGGCTGGCAGCCGACCCGCGCGCCGCCGGCGTGCTGCTGAGCGTCGAAGGCTGGACCACGCCGCCCCAGACCTGGCGCTACCGCCCCGATGCCAGCCCCATGCTGGCCGACCTGGAGATGGGCACGCGCGGCCTGCCGGCGTTCGACGCCGTGCGGACCCAGCGCCTGTGGGTGCGCAGCGCCGACGGCACGGCCGTGCCCATGACGGTGCTGCGCCGGGCCGACGCCGGCACCAGCGACGCGCCGGTCACCGCCATCGTGGAGGGCTACGCCGCCTACGGCGCCAGCCTGGCACCGCAGTTCGACCCCTATGTGCTGGCCTTTGCCGAGGCCGGCCAGGTCTATGCGCTGTGCCATGCGCGCGGCGGCGGCGAGTTGGGCGACGCCTGGCGCCGGGCCGGCCAGGGCGCCCACAAGGCGCGCGGTGTCGAAGATTACCTGGCCTGCGCCAGTGCCCTGCGTGACCAGGGACTGGCCCAGCGCGTGGTGGCGCGCGGCGTCAGCATGGGCGCCGTGCTGGTGGGCGGGGCGCTGGTGCGGGCGCCCGAGGTGTTCGACGGCGCCATCCTCGAAGCCGGCCTGCTCAACCCCAGCCGGCTGGCTGCCGCGCCCAACGGCGCCAACCAGTACGCCGAGGTGGGCGACGTGCGCACGCCGGGCGGGCTGGCCCAGGCCCGGGCCATGGACCCGGTGCTGGCCGTACAGGACGGCCGCCGCTACCCGCCCACGCTGTTGCTGGTGGGGCTGGCCGACAACCGCGTGGCGCCCTGGCACAGCGGCAAGTTCGCCGAGCGGCTGCGCAGCGCCCACCCGGCCAACCGCGCCTGGCTGCGCACCCAGCCCGGTGGCGGCCATCTGGCCACCGCCGAGCGCCTGCGCGCCGAGGCCTGGGCCGACCAGTTTGCGTTTGCCCAGGGCGTCGGCAACGGTCTGGCAGCGAGGACAAGATAATCGGCGGGCTGCCCTCGTTGCCTGCCGTCCATGTCGCTGCCACCCCGCCACCAACTGCCGCCACCCGTCATCCGCACGGAGCCCCCGTTTGCGCCCAACTCGCGGCCCCGGCATGGCTTCGACTTTCTCTACTCGGCGCGCGGGCCCGGCGACGACGAACCCGAATGGGACGGCTGGCCACGCTACTGGCCACGTGCGCTGGCTGCCGCGCTGGGGCTGAACGTCGTCCTGGTGGCGCTGTGGTGGTGGCGCTTCGACGCCGGCCTGCCGACACCGCCGCCCCAAGCCGCCGCCTCGGCCGCTGCGGCCGCCTCGGCGGCCTCCGCGCCTGCGGCGGTGCCCTCCAGCGTGCTGTTCTTCCAGCCTGTCACCGTCAACCGCCCATGACCCCCGTCTGCCCCGCCATCGCGCCATTGGATGACGCCCTGACCGCCGCACTTCAGCGCAAGATCGATGGCAAGACCAAGCCACCCGGCGCGCTGGGCCGGCTCGAATCGCTGGCGCTGCAACTGGGCCGCGTCCAGCAGCGGCTGGACCCGCAACTGGTAGACCCTCGCGTCTACATCTTTGCCGGCGACCACGGCCTGGCCCTGGAGGGCGTTAGCGCCTACCCGCAGGAAGTGACCTGGCAGATGGTGGCCAACTTTCTGGCCGGCGGCGCTGCCGTCAACGCACTGGCCCGCACGAGCGGCATGGCGGTGCGCATCGTCGATGCCGGCGTGGCCCACACCTTTGCCGCCGCTCCCGGGCTGGTGGACGCCAAGATTGCCCCGGGCACGCGCAGCAGCCTGCACGAGCCCGCCATGACGCTGGGCCAGGCCGTGGCCGCGCTGCAAGCCGGCGTGGCCTTGATGCAGGCCGCTGGCGACGAGGGCTGCACCGTGGTGGCGCTGGGCGAGATGGGCATTGCCAACACCAGTGCCGCCGCGCTGCTGCTGCACAAGCTCGCCGGCGTGCCCATGGACCAGGCCGCCGGACGCGGCACCGGGCTGGAAGGCGCAGGCCTGGCGCGCAAGCAGGCGCTGCTGGCGCGCGCCGCCGCGCGCACCGGCCCACTCGATGTGCTGGGCGCGCTGACCGAATACGGCGGCTTCGAGATCGCCATGATGGCCGGCGCCATGCTGGGCGCCGCCAGCCGCCGCATGCTGGTGCTGGTCGATGGCTTCATCGCCGGCAGCGCCATGCTGGTGGCGGCGCGGCTGGCGCCAGCCGTGCTGGACTACGCCGTCTTTGCCCACCAGTCGGCCGAGGCCGGCCACGCCGCCATGCTGCGTGCGCTGGACGCCAAGCCCCTGCTGGCGCTGGACATGCGGCTGGGCGAAGGCACTGGCGCCGTGCTGGCCTATGGCCTGGTGCGGGCGGCGGCCGCTTTTTTGAACGACATGGCCAGCTTCGAGGTGGCCGGTGTCAGCGGCCGTGCGTGAGCTGCGGCTGTTTCTGACGGCGCTGGGTTTTTTGACCCGGCTGCCGGTGCCGGCCTGGGTGGGCTGGTCGCCCGAGCAGCAGGCCGCCTCGGCGCGCCATTTGCCCACGGTGGGCTGGCTGGTGGGCGCCCTGCAGGCGCTGGTGCTGCTGGCGGCCGCCGGGCTCTGGCCGCCCGCCGTGGCGGCCTGGCTGGCGGTGGCGGCGGGGTTGCTGATGACGGGCGTCTTTCACGAGGACGGCCTGGCCGATGCCTGCGACGGCCTGGGCGGCGGCACCAGCCGCGAGCACACCCTGGCCATCATGAAGGACTCGCGCATCGGCAGCTACGGCACGGCCGCGCTGGTGGTGGCGCTGGCGCTCAAGGCGCAGTTGCTGGCCGCGCTGCTGGGGCCGCAGGGTTGGGACGCCTTCGAGCGCGTGCCCGCCGTGGTGCTCACGCTGGTGGCAGCCCATGCGGCCAGCCGCTGGACGGCGCTGCTGGTGATGCAGCGCCTGCCCTATGTGCGTGAGGAAGGCAGCGGCAAGTTCGCCACCTTGTTGTTGGCGCCGCTGAGTCGCCCGGCGCTGCTGTGGGCCACGGCGGTGGCGGTGTTGCCGCTGCTGCTGCTGGGCCGATCGGCCGCGTGGCTGCTGGTGCCGGCGCTGCTGGGCCTGGCCTGGTGGGCCACCGTCTGGCTGCGCCGTCGCCTGGGCGGCTGCACTGGCGACACGCTGGGCGCCGTCCAGCAGGTGGCCGAGCTGCTGTGCCTGCTGGCGCTGACGGCACTCGCATGGGCCTGACCCTGATCCGCCACACCCGCGTGGCCGTGGCCGAGGGCCTGTGCTATGGCCGCACCGACGTGCCGCTGGCCTGGCCGCCCGAGCCGGCGTTTGCCGCCGTGGCGGCCACCGTGCGCCAGCCGGTGGCGGCGGTGGTCAGCAGCCCTGCGGTGCGCGCGCTGGCGCTGGCCCAGCATCTGGCCACCCGGTGGCAGGTGCCGCTGACCCAGGATGTGCGCTGGCAGGAGCTGGACTTTGGCGCCTGGGAGGGGCAGCGCTGGGCCGCCATCGACCGCACCGCCAGCGACTTCTGGTGCGCCGACGTGGAGCGGCGCAGCCCGCCCGGTGGCGAGAGCCGCGCCGCGCTGCGCACGCGCGTGCAGGCCGCGCTGGCGGCGCTGCATGCGCGCTGCCGGGGGGCGCACCTGGTGGTGGTCTGCCATGCCGGCCCCATCCGTGTGGCCCTGGGTGCGCCGCTGGAAGCGCGCGTGCCCTGGGGCAGCGCGCACCGCCTGCGCGCCACGGCCCAGGGCTGGGCGGCATGAGGACGCTGGTCATCGGCGGTGCCCGCTCGGGCAAAAGCGCCTGGGCCGAGGGCGAGGCCCGGGCCACGGGCCGGCCGGTGACGGTCATCGTCACGGCCGAGGCGCTGGACGCCGAAATGACCGCGCGCATCGCCCGCCACCAGGCTGCGCGGCCCGCCGGCTGGGCCACGGTGGAGGCGCCGCTGGCGCTGGCCGCCGCGCTGCGCGCCGCCAGCGCGCCGCAGGCCGTGGTGGTGGTGGATTGCCTGACGCTGTGGCTGTCCAACCAGTTGCACCACGCGCCCGCCGATTGGGCGGCCACGCGCGCCGGGCTGGTGGCGGCGGTGGCGGCGTTCGAGGGCGAGCTGCTGCTGGTGGGCAACGAGGTGGGGCAGGGCGTGGTGCCGCTGGGCGAGCTCAGCCGCCGCTTCGTGGACGAGAGCGGCTGGCTGCATCAGGCGCTGGCGGCCGCGTGTGAGCGCGTGCGCTTCGTGGTGGCGGGGTGTGTATGGCCGCTCAAAGGTTGACGGGGGCGCTGCTGCTGGCGCTGCTGCCGCTGGTGGCCGGTGCGCAGCAGGCCGTGATTGCCGAGGACGACGAGGGCCATCTGGTCACGCTGCGCCAGCCCGCGCGGCGCGTGGTCAGCCTGGCGCCGCAGGTGACCGAGCTGCTTTACGCGGCGGGCGCGGGTCGCCGCATCGTGGGCAGCGTGGCGCTGGCCGACCACCCGCCCGAGGCGGCCAGCCTGCCCAAGGTGGGGGATTCGGGCGCGCTGAACTTGAAGGCCATTGCAGCCCTCAAGCCCGATCTGATCGTGGCCTGGCCGCAAGGCCATACGGCGGCGCAGTGGCGGCGACTGCAGCGGCTGGGCAAACCCATCTACGTCTACCGCGACCCCACCGACTGGGCACGGGTGGGGCAGACGCTGCGCCAGTTCGGGGCGCTGCTGGGCAGCGACAAGGCGGCCCAGGCGGCAGCGGCCGACTACGAGGGCCGGTTGCGCGCGCTGACGCTCAAGAGCCGCGAGCGCACGCCGCTGGCGGTCTTCGTGCAACTGTGGCCCGAGCCGCTGACCACGGTCAACGGCGAGCACCCGGCCAGCGGGGCGCTGGCGCTGTGCGGGGCCCGCAATGCGCTGGCCGATCTGCCCACGCGGGTGGCACCCATCAAGCCGGCCGCGGTGCTGGCGGCGCGGCCCGAGGCCATGGTGTTGCCCGAGGTGGCCGGGGCGCCGCCGGAGCAGCTGACCCAGGCGCTGGCCATCTGGAAGGATGAGCGCGCGTTTGAGCTGGTCAGCCAGCAGGCGGTGGTGCCGGTGGCGGCCGACATGCTGACCACGCCCACGCCGCGTGCGCTGAGTGGCGTGGAGGGGTTGTGCGAGGACCTGGACCGCATCCGCCAGGCCCGCACGGGCCTGCGCCAGCCCTGAGGGCGCGGGTCAGGCAGCCTGCAGCCGGAAGCGCTGCATCAACTGCGTCAGGCGGGCGGCCTGGCCTTGCAGCGACGCCGAGGCGGCGGCGCTTTTTTCCACCAGCGAGCTGTTTTGCTGGGTGGTCTGATCGAGCTGGTGCATGGCGCTGCTGACCTGGGCGGCACCGGTGGTCTGCTCCTGGGTGGCGCTGGAGATTTCGGCCATCAGGTCGGTGACACGGCGCACCTGGGCCACGATGTCGCTCATGCGCTGGCCGGCCTGGCCCACCAGCCGGGTGCCGCCATCGACCTGGGCGACGCTGTCGCCGATCAAGGCCTTGATCTCGTGGGCGGCGTCGGCACTGCGCTGGGCCAGCATGCGCACCTCGCCGGCCACCACGGCAAAGCCGCGCCCCTGCTCGCCGGCGCGGGCGGCCTCGACGGCGGCGTTCAGTGCCAGGATGTTGGTCTGGAAGGCGATGCCGTCGATGACGCCGATGATGTCGGTGATCTTGCGCGAGGCCGAGGAGATGCCTTCCATGGTGCGCACCACCTCGCTCATCACCTCGCCGCCGCTGACGGCGGTCTCGGAGGCCGAGGAGGCCAGCTGGTTGGCCTGGGCGGCGGTGTCGGCGTTGTGCCTGATGGTGGCCGAGATCTGCTCCATGGAGGCGGCGGTCTGCTGCAGGTTGCCGGCCTGGTCCTCGGTGCGGCGCGACAGGTCGGTGGCGCCGCTGGCGATCTGCCCCGAGCCGGCGACGATGGCGTCGGCCGCCTCACGCACCTGGGCCACGATACCGGCCAGACTGCCCTGCATCATGGCCAGCGAGGCCAGCACGCTGCCCGCGGGGGCGCGGCCGGCCTGGGCGATGGGGGCCAGGTCGCCCTCGGCGACGAGGCGGGCCACGTCACCCAGGTCCCTGGGCTCGGCCCCCAGCGCGCGCAGCAGGTTGCGCACGATCAGCAGGTTCAGCGCCACGGCCACTGTCAGGGCGGCGCCGGCCAGCAGCATCAGCGTCAGGCGGGCCTGCCGGTAGCGGGTGCTGGCTGCGGCGACCGAGCCCTCGCCCATCTGGGTGGAGTAGCTGACGTAGGCGTTGACGTCGCCCAGGATCTGCGCCAGCTGCGGCAGGCAGGCCTGGTTGAGCTTGTCGATGGCCGTGGCCTGGTCGCCGCGCATGGCATCGGCCACGATGGACAGCGCCACCGGCCCGTACTTGGCCTCGCTGGCCGCGATGGCGTCGAAGAGCTTGCGCTCTTGCGGCGCCTCGTCGGTCATGCCTTCGATGGCGGTTTTCAGATCGGCCAGGCGCTGCTGCAGCGCTTCGTGATGCCTGACCACCTCGGCCTTGATGGGCTCGCGCTCCTGCTCGCTGGCGGCCAGCACCAGGTTGCGTGCGCCAATGGCGCGGGCGTTGACGTGGTCCAGGATCTGGTTGGCCATGGTCATGCGGCGCACGTCCTGGCGCACGTAGTCAGAGAACATGCCGTAGCTGCTGGCCAGCGAGTACCAGGCCAGGCCGGCCAGCGTGGCCAGCAGGACGATGACAGTGCCAAAGGCGAGGCTGAGTTGCGCACGAACGCCCAGTTTTGTAAGGGTCATGGTGTTGTTTGTTGTGTGTTGGGTGCGGCACGAGGGCCGGGTGGTGGGCCCGGCGACTCCCCGGGGCACAACCATGATCGGCCGGCTGCATTCGCGGCAGTCGCAGGAAAAAGAGGGTCTTTTTCCGCTGCACACGATTCGTGCATGGCCGGCTCCAAACTGGTGCGGCAGGGGTGGCCACCGGGCGGCGCCCCAGGGCAGCGCGCGCTCATGAGGGGGTGGCACGGAAGCTGCAAAAGCCTGCCTACCCCGCCCACACGAGCCGGCGGGCGCAAGGAGATGGGTGATGAAGATGGTGACGGCGGTGATCAAACCGTTCAAGCTGGACGAGGTGCGCGAGGCCCTGGCCGGCGTGGGCGTGCAAGGCATTACGGTGACGGAGGTCAAGGGCTTTGGCCGCCAGAAGGGCCACACCGAGCTGTACCGGGGCGCCGAGTACGTGGTGGACTTTCTGCCCAAGGTCAAGATCGAGGTGGCCGTGGACGCGGCGCGTGTCGACGCCGTGGTCGAGGCCATCGAGGGCGCGGCCCGCACGGGCAAGATCGGCGACGGCAAGATCTTCGTCGCGCCGCTGGAACAGGTGGTGCGCATCCGCACCGGCGAGACCGGAGGGCGTGCGCTGTGAGAAAGCTCAGACTCCTGCCGCTGCTGTGGCTGCCACTGCTGGCCCAGGCCGCTGACGCCCCCGTGCCCAACAAGGGCGACGTGGCCTGGATGCTGCTGGCCACGCTGCTGGTGGTGATGATGGTGGTGCCTGGCCTGGCGCTCTTTTACGGCGGCCTGGTGCGGGCCAAGAACATGCTGTCGGTGCTGATGCAGGTGCTGGTCACCTTCGCACTCATCACCGTGCTGTGGGTGATGTACGGCTACAGCCTGGCCTTCACCGAGGGCAATGCCGTCATCGGCGGGCTGGACCGGCTGTTCATGCAAGGCCTGTTCGACCCCGCCACCGGCGCCATGGCCATGGGGGCCACCTTCAGCAAGGGTGTGGTCATCCCGGAGCTGCTGTTCGCCACCTTTCAGGCTACGTTTGCAGGCATCACCTGCTGCCTGATCGTGGGCGCGTTTGCCGAGCGCATCAAGTTCTCGGCCGTGCTGGCCTTCATGGTGCTGTGGTTCACCTTCAGCTACCTGCCCATTGCCCACATGGTCTGGTTCTGGATGGGGCCCGATGCCTACGTCGACGCCGCCGGCGTGGACGCCCTCAACGCCAAGGCGGGCCTGCTCTGGCAATGGGGGGCGCTGGACTTTGCCGGTGGCACCGTGGTGCACATCAACGCCGCCGTGGCCGGCCTTGTGGGTGCCTACATGGTGGGCCCGCGCGTGGGCTATGGCCGCGAGGCCTTCGTGCCCCACAGCCTGCCGCTGACCATGGTGGGTGCGTCGCTGCTGTGGGTGGGCTGGTTCGGCTTCAATGCCGGCTCGGCGCTGGAGGCCAACGGCACGGCCGTGCTGGCCTTCATCAACACGCTGACCGCCACGGCTGCTGCCGTGCTGGCCTGGTGCGCGGGCGAGGCCATGCTGCGTGGCAAGGCCTCCATGCTGGGCGGTGCCTCAGGCGCGGTGGCGGGCCTGGTGGCCGTCACCCCAGCGGCCGGCAACGTGGGGTTGATGGGTGCGCTGGCCATCGGCGCGGTGGGCGGCTTTGCCTGCCTGTGGGGCGTGCACGGCCTCAAGCGCCTGCTGGGCGCCGACGATGCGCTGGACGTCTTCGGCGTGCACGGCGTGGGCGGCATCGTGGGCGCGCTGCTGACCGGCGTCTTCAACACCCAGGCGCTGGGCGGGCCGGGGCTGGTGACCGACTGGGTCACGGCCACCGTGGGCTCCAACGCCATCGGGGTGCAGACCTGGATCCAGCTCAAAGGCGTGCTGCTGACCATCGCCTGGTCGGCCGTGGTGTCGGTGGTGGCCTTCAAGCTGGTGGACCTGACCATCGGCCTGCGCCCCAGCGAGGACGCCGAGCGCGAGGGGCTGGACATCACCGCCCATGGCGAGACGGCGTACAGCAAATGACGGCGGTGGCCATCCGCCGCGACGACCTGCAAGGCCCGGCCATCGTGGCCTTGCTGGCCGAGCACCTGGCGCAGATGCAGGCCGAGTCGCCGCCCGAAAGCGTGCACGCGCTGGACCTGCGCGCACTGCGCCAGCCCGAGGTGCAGCTGTTCAGCGCCTGGGCGGGCGACGACTTGCTGGGCTGCGGCGCGCTCAAGCGGCTCTCGGCCACCCACGCCGAAATCAAGTCCATGCGCACCACCGCCGCCGCCCGCCGCCGCGGCGTGGCGCGGGCGCTGCTGGCCCACCTGGTGGACACGGCCCGCGCCCAGGGCGTGCAGCGCCTGTCGCTGGAGACCGGGAGCGAACCGGCCTTCGCACCGGCCCGCGCGCTGTACGCCCAGGCGGGGTTCGTGGCGTGCGAGCCGTTTGACGGCTACGGGCCGGACCCGAACAGTGTGTTCATGACCCGGTTGCTGTGAGCCGCCTTTGGGCCTGATGCTGCGTTCGGCCAACCCCAAAAACTTGAGGTGACCATGCGTTTACTGCGAGGCTGAACTTCAGCGCTTCGGGAGTGCAATGCCTATAAGTGCGACTATGGCTCCCACGGATAGCACACCCACTAGCCCCAACGCACCGGCGTAACCGGAGCGAATGAAGTCAGAAAGGCCTTTGTCAATGTGGCCTTTGTGGACAAAGGCCGCCCATACAACAAATGTTGGAAGAAAGGGGACAAAGAACCCAATGGCACGAACCCAGCAGCGCCGATTCAGCAGAAGAGCGCCGCCACCGATGACGCAACCTCCGGTGACTAGTGCATATAGCGCCCGCTCGGTATTCGTGGCAAGCAACTCATCCTTGGACAGGTCAACGAAGAGGACCGCCAGGAGTCCCAACGCTGGCAGCAACCACTCGTAGGGTTTCTCTTTGGCCCCCACTACAACTACGTGCAACACAATGTACGTTACGCCGACGCCAGTCGCTGCGACGCCTGCGGCAGCCACCGGTGCTAGCCATGTTGCGACGGTACCCGCGGTGGAAAATCCCGTTGTTCCAACTGCGACGGCCAACCCTCCAGCCGCACCAATTGCTTTGATCACCACACCAATACCTTCGAAGATCGGCGGAACAATCTGTGCGATCCCCCAGAGTACTGCTGCGGCGGCAACACCGATTGCGACGATCTCGAGAGGGCTCGAATGATTGGGCGTTCGCATGGCGCTGCTCCTGGCTTTGCAACCTAACTGTTCATGGTTTGATCCACTCGCCCCCGAGCATTAAAGCCCAGGGACGGGCGCACCATGTGAGGCGGCACGCAGGCGCGAAGAGGTCGCAAATCGAATGAAGGCCCGACCCCGGAGCCTAACCGGACCTGCACCGAGCTGGCTCGAACCCCCGACTGTTATGCTGCCGGCCCCATTGCCGTGAGGCAGGTGGCAGCACGTACGGTAAAAGAGGCCCGAACCGACTTCGGTTCGAGGAGTCTTCCAGTTCACCGGTTTGCCCTGAGGCTGCTCGCGCAGTTTCTCTGTGTACTGGCCACGGTTGACGCGCCTGCGTGCCACTGTGCACTTTACTCACAGGAGCATCGTCATGGAAGGTTTGTCGTCACTGCACCGGCGCGTAGCCGGTATCGATGTGCACCGCATGCTGTATGTGGTGACCGTGTTGATCGAGCAGTCCGACGGCTCGATGGTCAAGTGCAGTTGGGAGTGCGGCAGTTTTAAGCGCGACCGCTGACCCTCAAGCGTCGTGTCGCCGCCGTCGGCCTTACAGTTACGTCCATCTCCGCGCTTGCATGAAATCGCCCATCAATCGGCTTTTTTCTCATGAGTGGATGCGTGCCTGAAGTGAAGCCACTCCCAAGCATCGCTTTGATGCGCTGCCTCGCGGGTACTCACGGCGCCACCCTGAAGCGGCTGGCCCGCACCCGCAGGGTGGGCTGCTCGCCGGGGTCGGCAGGACCCCAGTCCAGCCACACCAGCGTGGCCAGGCCGTTGCTGACGGCGGCGCTGCTGAGGCGGGCCTGGTCGGTGGCGTCCAAGGCGCTGGTGGGCTGGGGTGTGAGGATGGGCAGGCCGTCGTCCCAGGGCAGGCTGCCGTCCGCGCGCACCGACAGGCCCAGGTCCAGCCCGAAGCCGCTAGGTTTGTTGCCCAGCCAGGTGGCAAGCTGGTGGCCTTGCGCGTCGGCGGCCAGCGTGCCCAGCAGCGCCAGCCGGCCGGCGGCCATCGTCTGGGCGGCCGACCATTGCTGGGTGGCCGCGTCCACGGTGGCCACCTGCGGGCCGCTGTTGAAGCTGTTGTAGCCCACGGCAAAGCGCTGCGCGCCCGCCCAGGCGGCGTGCAGGTTGGAGCCGCTGTTGACCGTGCCCAGCCGGGTGGCCGCCCGCCAGTCCTGACCCGGTCGCGCCGGGGCCGCGAAGATGTTGCCGCCAAACAGCGGGTCGTCGCCGCGCCAGGCCAGAACGGCGCTGCCGTCTTCGGCCAGGGCTAGGGCCACCGCACTGGCGCCGGTTGGCCCGGCCACTGGGCTGCCCCAGGTGCCGGCGGTGGCGCGCACCGTGTAGAGGCCACCTTGCGGCAGCGCTGCCGTCCAGCCGGCCAGGGCGTCGCCGCCGCTGCGCACGGCCAGGGCCAGCGGTACGGCGGTGGCACCCAGGGCCGCGTCCACCGGCTGGGCCGCTTGCCAGCCGGCGCCAGTGCCGCTGCGCAGGCACACGCCGGGGTTGGCGCCGCTGCGCTGCCACAGCAGCGCGGCCTCGCCGCCGGGCGCCACGGCCAGCCGCTGGGCCAGGCCCCCAGGGCAGGCGCCGCCGCCCAGGGCCAGCGGCGCGGCCCAGGTGGCGCTGGCGGCGTCATGGCGCAGCACCACGGGGCCGTTGCCGGCGTCCCAGCTCACCAGCACGTTGCCGGCGGCGTCCATGCCGGCTTGCAGGCCCACGGCGTCCAGGTAGCCCGGCATGGCAGCCAGGGGTTGCGGCGGGCCCCATTCGCCGGCTTGCAGTGCGCTGGCCTGCAGGTGCGCGCCGTTGGGTGTGGTGGCCACCCAGAAGGCCCAGGCCGCGCCGGCCGCGTTGGCGGCCAGCACGGGGCGCGAGGCCGACACATCGGCGTTGAGCGTGGTGCCGGCCTGGGCCTGGGCCACCTGGGCCCAGTCGGCCTGCAACTGGAAGCCGCCCAGGGCGGCCAGATCGGCCTCGCTGACGTCGCCCAGCAGCGCGCAGGCGGCCAGCAGCGCGTGCTCGCCGGGGCTGAGTTGGCGTTGCAACTGGCGCCGCAGCTGGGTCTCCCGCGGCTGCTGGGCCAGCCAGCCCAGGGCGGCTGCCCAGCCACCGGCACGCGCGGCCACCTGGGCGGCGCGCTCGCGGCCCAGCGCCGGGGTCAGCCAGGCCAGCGCCTCGTCGGCGGTGAAGGCCAGGGCACTGTTGTCGAGCACCTGCCAGTGGCCCCGCAGCAGGCTGTCGAGGTGGGCCTCGCCGGGGGGCTCGCGGCTGGTGACGACGACAGTGGTGCCGGCCGGGGCTTCGGTGAGTGCGGCTTCCAGCAGGGGCTCCAGGGTGGGGGCGGCGTGGGCGTCGTCAAACACCAGCACCGTGGAGCCCAGATGGGCATGGAGGGCGCGCAGCACGCGCTGCAGGTGGCCGGTCAACTGAGGTTCGCGCAGGGCTTCGACGGCGGGGCGGTGGGCCAGCAGTGGGGGTGGCCGCCGTCGCCGGGTGGCGGCCAGGTTGCCCAGCGCGGCCAGGGCAGTGGGCCAGTCGGCATCGGCCGCGTCGATGCGAAACCAATGAAGCGGTGCCGCCTGCTCGGCTGCCCACATGGCGGCCAATGTGGATTTGCCGCTGCCAGCGCCGCCCAGCAGCCATAGGCCGCGCGCGCCGCTGGCACTGAGCTGGGCATGCAGGCGTTGGCGCCGCAGCGCTCGGGTGGTGTCCGCTGGCGTGAGCTTGGCGGGCAGCGGCACAGGGTCAGCCCAGGCTGGCGTGCGGCAGCGTGGGGATGGGTGCGGCCGCGCCGGCGCGGCCGGCCGCGATGGCGGCCTGGAAGGTGGCCACCGGGCCGGCCATGTCGCGGCCCAGGCCGCGCACCACGCAGACGCTGGCGGGGCCGCAGGCGGCGGCGGCCTGGGCCTGGGCCGGCGTCAGGATGCCGCCGATGGCCACCACCGGCACGCCGGCCATCTGCACCCACCAGGCCAGGTTGTCCAGGCCTTGCGGCTGCCACGGCATGGCCTTGGTCAGCGTGGGCCAGACGGGGCCGCAGGCCACGTAGGCGGGGGCCAGGCTGCGCGCGCGCGCCAGCTCCCACAGGCTGTGGCTGGACAGGCCCAGTTCCAGCGGGCTGGCGGCCAGCGCGGCGCGGTCGGTGGGGGCGAGCGCCAGCACATCTTCCTGGCCCAGGTGCACGCCGTGGGCGCCCAGCGCCAGCGCGTCGCGCCAGTGGTCGTTGATGAACAGCGGCACACCGGCCGCGCGGGCGGTGGCGATGGCCTGGGCCAGTTCGGTGCGCAAGGCCTCGGGGTTGACCGGGGTCTTGATGCGCAGTTGCAGCGTGGGCACGCCGGCCGCGATGGCCTGGCGCACGCGCTGGGCGCTGTCGACGATGCCGTAGAGCGCGCCCAACGCGGTGGGACGTGGTGGCGCAGAGGGTGGCGCAGAGGGTGGCGGTGCGGCGTCCCAACTCAGCAGCGGCAGCAGCTCGGGCCGGGTGGCAAAGCCGGCCTGGGCGATGACGGGGCCGGCGCCCTGGCCGATGGCGCGGGCCTGGCGCAGGGCCCAGCTGGTGGCCATCTTGGCCAGCACGCAGGCGTCGGCGGCGACGAAGCCCAGGGCCATGGCGGCCGCCGCGCTGCTGGCAAAGGTGCAGCCGGTGCCGTGGTGGTGGGGCGTGGGCAGGCGCGGCAAGGCCAGCCAGCCCTGGGCATGGGGGGTCGAGAGCCAGTCCAGGGCCTGGTCGCCGCCACTGTCGCCCCCGGTGATGCACACGGCCTGCGCGCCGGCCGCATGCAGCGCCTGGGCCAGTTCGGGCACGCTGGCATCGGTCAGGCCGGTCAGGGCGCGGGCCTCGGCCACGTTGGGGGTGATGAGGGCGGCGCGCGGCAGCAGCTCGGTGCGGTAGGCGGCCAGGATGTCGGCGTCGGCAAAGGCGGTGCCGGTGCTGGCGCGCAGCACGGGGTCCACCACCAGCGGCACGCCCAGCCGGTCGGCCCAGCGGGCCACGGTGTGCACGTGGGCGGTGCTGGCCAGCAGGCCGGTTTTGAGGGCGCGCGGCGGCAGGTCGCCGGCCAGGGCGTCCAGTTGGGCCTCCAGCAGCGCAGTGGAGACGGCCTCGATGCGCGGCACGGCCACAGTGTTTTGCGCGGTGACGGCCGCCACCACCGGCGCCAGGTGCACGCCCAGTGCATCGGCGGCGCGTTGGTCGGCGGCCAGGCCGGCACCGCCGCCGCTGTCGGTACCGGCGATGCTCCAGATGATGGGGGACTTCATAGTGGATACCCGTTGCGCAGCGAACCATCTATCACGCATGCAACCTCCCCAACCAAGCGACTGCCGTGGATCCGGCTTGGCCGGTCCACTGGCAGTGCCCCCTTAAGGGGGCGCGATCTGTGATCGCGTAGGGGGTGGGTCATTTCAGAACGAAAGGGCGGCCGCCGACGGGGGTGGTGGCCACGGCCATGTCTTGCCGGGCCATGATGCCGGCCACGTAGCCCTGGCGGCCGGCGGTAATGGCGCCGCCGAACGCGGCGGCCATGCCCACGGGGTCGCGCGCCTGGGCGACGGCGGAGTTGAGCAGCACGGCGTCGTAGCCCAGCTCCATGGCGTGCGCGGCATGCGAGGGCGCACCGATGCCGGCGTCCACCACCAGCACCGCGCCGGGCAGCCGCGCGCGCAACGTGCGCAGCGCCAGCGGGTTGGCCAGGCCCTGGCCCGAACCGATGGGGGCGCCCCAGGGCATCAGCACCTGGCAACCCACGTCCAGCAGGCGCTGGCAGGTGACGAGGTCGTCGGTGCAGTAGGGGAAGACCTGGAAGCCGTCCTTGACCAGCGTCTCGGCGGCGGCCACCAGCTCCCAGGGGTCGGGCTGCAGCGTGTACTCGTCGCCCACCACTTCGAGCTTGACCCAGGGCGTGCCGTAGAGCTCGCGCGCCATCTGCGCCAGCGCCACGGCCTCGCGCGCGGTGCGGCAGCCGGCGGTGTTGGGCAGCAGGCGGCAGCCGCTCTGGCGAATGATGTCGACGAAGCCGTTGTCGCCGCCCGCCGCCAGTGCGCGCTTGAGGCCCACGGTGACCACCTCGGCGCCGGAGGCGGCGATGGCACCCCGCAGCACCTGCGGCGAGGGGTAGCCGGCGGTGCCCAGCAGGAAGCGGCTGGCCAGCGGCGTGCCGTAGACGGTGAGGGCGTCCACGGTCACAGCGCCTGCACCGGCACGTGGTCGCGTGAGCCCTTGATGCGGTTGTGCGCGTCCACGAACACCAGCCGGGGCTTGTGCGTGGCGACCTGGTCTTCAGGCACCTGGGCGAAGGCCGCGATGATGACCAGATCACCGTTTGCCGCGCGGCGCGCGGCCGAGCCGTTGACCGAAATCATGCCGGAGCCGCGCTGGCCTTTGATGGCGTAGGTGATGAAGCGCTCGCCGTTGTTGATGTTCCAGATGTGGACCTGCTCGTTTTCGCAGATGCCGGCCGCGTCCAGCAGGTCTTCGTCGATGGCGCAGGAGCCTTCGTAATGCAGCTCGCAGTGGGTGACGGCGACGCGGTGAATCTTGGCGTTGAGCAGGGTACGAAACAAGGGGGTCTCCTGGTGGCAGGGCGTTCAGCCGCCGACGATGGCCTGGAAGAGGGTGATGTGGTCGCCCGGTGCCAGCCGCGTGTGCGCCCGCGCAGCACGTGGCACGAAGGCGGCATTGACGGCGGTGGCCACGGCCTCGGGTGCATGGCCTTGCTCGGCCAGCAGCGCGGCCAGCGTCAAGGCCTCGCGCCAGGGCAGGGGCTGGTCGTTGAGGTGGATGGTGGGCGCGGTGGTCATGACGGCAGCAGGTCGGCTGCGGCCAGCGCATCGGCCAGCAGCGCGGGGGCCAGCAGCCAGCCGTGGCGGAACAGGCCGTTGATGGCGACGCGGCCGGGCTGCACCTCGGTGCGCGGGTGGTTGTCGGGCAGCGCGGGGCGCAGGTTGGCTTCCATGTGCACGATGCGCGCCTCGGCCAGCTCGGGCAGCACACTGTGCGCGGCGGCCATCAGCTCCACGGCGCTGCGCAGGCTGACGGGGCTGCGGTCTTCGCTCTCGATTTCGCTGGCGCCGATGACGATGAAGTCGCCCGGGCGCGGCACCACGTAGACGCGGTGACGCGGGTGGGCCAGCCGCAACGGCCGGGCGAGGGCCACGCCGGGGGCGTGCAGCCAGACGACTTCGCCGCGCACGCCGCGCAGCGGTGAAGCGGGGCGCGCGCCCAGGCCGCGCAGGTCGAGCGCCCAGTCGGCGGTGTGCAGCGAACCGTCCTCGAGCGTGAGGCGGCCGGGCGTCACCGTCTGCACGCTGCGGCCCCATTGCCAGTCCACGCCGGGTGCATCCGCCACCAGCGCGGCCAGCAACTCACGCGGCAGCACCTGGCCCTCGCCCGGCAGCAGCCAGGCATGCAGATGCGGGACCAGGGCCGGCTCCAGCTCGTGCAGGGCGGCGGCATTCAGCGGTTGCGGCGCGGGCAGCTCGGGCGCTTCGGTCAGCCGCGCCAGCACGCGCTGGGCGGCACCCAGGTCGCTGCCATGGGCCAGCAGCAGGCTGCCGTGCTGGCGCATCAGGTTGGGGTTGATGGCGTCGCAAATGCCGCGCCACAGCGCCAGCGCGCGCCAGCCCAGGCGTGCCACCTCGGGGCCGGCGCCATCCAGCTCGGCAATGGGGCTGAGCATGCCGGCGGCGGTGAAGCCGGCGGCGTAAGGCGCCGAGCGGGCCAGCGCGCCGGTGGCCGGTGGCTGCGGGCCGGGCGCAGGGTCGAAGACCGAGACCTGGTGGCCGGCGCGGGCCAGTTGCCAGGCGGCCAGGCGGCCGAGCACGCCGGCCCCGGCGATGGCGATGCGCTGGGGGGTCATGCGGCGAAGCTCACGGTGTCGCAGGGCAACGCCTGCGTGCGTGGCCCATAGCTGTCCATCTGCGGCACGGTGGCGTTGACGTGGGCGACGATCTGTTCGGCGTTGAGCACGCCGTTGGCCAGCGTGGTGTGGGCATCGGCCACCAGGGTGACGCCATAGCCGTGGCTGAGCGCGCCCTGGGCGGTGGCGCTGACGCAGAAGTCGCTTTGGGCGCCGCACAGCAACACCTCGGTGACGCCGGCGGCCTGCAGGCGGGCATGCAGGTCGGTGCGCAAAAAAGCGTCGCCGTGGCGTTTGTCCACCCGCCAGTCGCCGGGGTGCACGGTGAGTGCGGGGCTGAGTGGCCAGCCGTCGCTGCCCGGCATCAGCGGGCCTTCGCTGCTTTGGTGCTGGATGAAGGCCACGGGTGCACCGGCCGCGCGGGCACGGGCAGTGAGGGTGTTGACGCGGGTCAGCACGCCGTCGATGCCGGCCATGGCCCAGCGGCCCTCACACAGCGCGCGTTGCAGGTCGATGACGAGCAGGGCGGTGGTCATGGCATCACTCCTGCGGTCGAGCCAGGGGGGAAGGTCAGCTCGATGCCGTGGCCGGCAGGGTCCTGGCAGAACACCTGCAGGCGGCCACTGCCGGGCACGTGGTCCAGCGTGTAGGCCAGGCCGGCGCGCTGGAGCCGGGCCTGATGCCAGGGCCAGTCGATGCAGGCCAGGGCGATGTGGTCCAGTGTCGAGCGCGACTCGCGATGGGGCTCATGGGCCAGCCGCTCGGACAGGTGCAGCACGTCCTGCTCGCCGGCATAGAGCCAGTAGCCGAACGACTCGAACGCCGGACGTGGGCCTGCGCACAGGCCCACGACGTCGGTATAGAACGCGCGCAGCACCTCCATGAGGGGGCGATCCACGCGGATGTTGTAGTGGGCGAACCCCTGTACTGGCATGGTGGTCAAAGGCTTTGGCTGTTGGGGCGCGTTATCCGCGCTTGATGGCGGCCTTCGCACAGCACGCGTTGCAGGTCGATGACGAGCAGGGCGGCGGTCATGGCGTGGGCTGGCTGGGTGCTTGGTCGACCACCGCCAGGTCCTTGCCGGTGCGTCGCACGATGCGATGCCCCACCTCGACAACCAGGGCTGTGCCGGTTTGCGCTGCGATCCGACGGGCTTGCAAGGCGGCACGCCGCAAGGCGGGCATCGCGGCGCGCAAGTCGGGGTTGCGTGCCTGTTCGATGGGCTTGGGGGTCATGGTGCTTCGCTCCATTGCAAGAGTCGTGGCTGGTCGCCGCTGTTATCGATCAGCGCCCAGTCATCGACGGCATATCGATAGTGCTGCTCGAACAGATGTCGCCCCCGTAGGTATCTGCGCATCACGACTTCTGGCGGGATGTTGTGCCCGCCTTGCTTGACGCGTTCGGCCACCCTATCCAAGGCCAGTTGGGCACTGGGTAGGCTCAGAAAAAACAGACTGACGCGATAGCCCAACGATTGCCAATGTCGGATGCGTTGAAGGTAGGTGAGGCCAGACAGCGTGGTTTCAAACGCGAAGCTCTCCCCGCTGGCTACCGCCGCGTCCAACTCGTGCAGCATCAGCTTGGCGGCCGTGACGGCTACACGGGCCGGGTCGAAAGGCGAGAGCCCTGCCGCGATCAGGTCGGCATTGATGAAGCGCGGGCAGGCAGCCTCCATGGGCAGAAAGGCCCGCGCGAAAGTCGTCTTGCCTGCCCCATTCGGGCCAGCAATGATGATGACTTTCTTCTCCATCTTTCGGTTCAGCCGCCTTGGGTCGGCTGGATGGGGATGTAGATCTCGCCCCCTGCCGCTTTGAACTGCTGGGATTTCTCGGCCATGCCTGCGGTCAGTGCCTGGGCCTCGCTGACGCCTTTGGCGGCGGCGTAGTCGCGCACGTCCTGGGTGATCTTCATCGAGCAGAACTTGGGGCCGCACATGCTGCAGAAGTGCGCTTCCTTGCTGCTGTCCTTGGGTAGGGTTTCGTCGTGGAAGTCGCGCGCGGTGTCGGGGTCGAGGCTCAGGTTGAACTGGTCTTGCCAGCGGAACTCGAACCGGGCCTTGGACAGCGCGTCGTCGCGCGCCCGGGCGCCCGGATGGCCTTTGGCCAGGTCGGCTGCGTGGGCGGCGATCTTGTAGGCCACGATGCCGGCCTTGACGTCGTCGCGGTCGGGCAGGCCCAGGTGCTCTTTGGGCGTGACGTAGCACAGCATGGCGGTGCCCATCCAGCCGATCATGGCGGCGCCGATGGCGCTGGCGATGTGGTCGTAGCCGGGCGAGATGTCCACGGTCAGCGGGCCCAGCGTGTAGAAGGGCGCCTCGTGGCAGTGCTTGAGCTGCTCGGTCATGTTGGCCTGGATCATGTGCATGGGCACGTGGCCAGGGCCTTCGATCATGGTCTGCACGTCGTGCCGCCAGGCGACTTGCGTCAGCTCACCCAATGTGCGCAGCTCGGCAAACTGGGCCTCGTCGTTGGCGTCGGCCTGGGAGCCGGGGCGCAGGCCATCGCCCAGGCTGAAGCTGACGTCATACGCCTTCATGATCTCGCAGATCTCTTCGAAGTGCGTGTAGAGGAAGTTCTCCTTGTGGTGGGTGATGCACCACTTGGCCAGGATGGAGCCGCCCCGGCTGACGATGCCGGTGCGGCGGTTGGCGGTGAGGTGGATGAAGGGCAGGCGCACGCCGGCGTGGATGGTGAAGTAGTCCACGCCCTGCTCGGCCTGCTCGATCAAGGTGTCACGGAACACGGCCCAGGTCAGGTCCTCGGCGATGCCGCCCACCTTCTCCAGCGCCTGGTAGATGGGCACGGTGCCGATGGGCACGGGGCTGTTGCGCACGATCCAGTCGCGCGTGGTGTGGATGTTCTTGCCGGTGGACAGGTCCATCACGGTGTCGCCGCCCCAGCGGATGGACCAGACCAGCTTCTCGACCTCTTCCTCGATGCTGGAGGTGACGGCCGAGTTGCCGATGTTGCTGTTGATCTTGACCAGGAAGTTGCGCCCGATGGCCATGGGCTCGACCTCGGGGTGGTTGATGTTGGCCGGGATGATGGCGCGGCCGCGGGCCACTTCGCTGCGCACGAATTCGGGCGTGAGCAGGCCGGTGGGCAGGGCGGCGCCCAGCGGGTTGCCGGCCAGGCGCTGCTCGCGGGCGGCATCGGCCAGGTATTCGGCCATCCACTCGCGGCGGCCGTTCTCGCGCAGCGCGACGTACTCCATCTCGGGGGTGACGATGCCGCGGCGGGCGTAGTGCATCTGGGTGACGTTGGCGCCGGCCTTGGCGCGGCGCGGCGGGCGCTGCAGGGCGGCGGCCTCGCGGCGCAGCGCGGCCAGGCGCTCGCCGTCGCGCACCTCGTGCTTGGCGCCGTCGTCCAGGGCCTGGGCGGTGCGGCCGGCGTAGGTTTCGGTGTCGTCGCGCTCGGCGATCCAGGCGCCGCGCACGCTGGGCAGACCTGCGCGTACGTCGATGTGGGCGGCGGGGTCGGTGTAGGGGCCGCTGGTGTCGTAGAGGCTGGCGCGCTCGCCGTTGGTGAGCTGCACCTCGCGCACCGGCACCCGCAGGTCGGGTCGGGAGCCGACGATCCAGTCTTTGCGCGAGGCGGGGAAGGGCTCGCGGGTCAGTGTGAGCAGGTCGGCGAGCTTGTCGGGGGCATTCATGGCGGGCAGTCTCCTCGTTCGGGGGATGGCTGCTCCGGAAACCCCGCTCTTCTTACGCCGGTGTGAGCCGGATCAAGTTCGCGGGTTCGGCTGTGGCCGTCTCAGCGCTGGTGCGCACCCCGGAGCATCTGTCACTTTAGCACCGGCCATGCCGCGACCCCCTAGCGGCCCAGCAGTGCCAACTGGGGCAGGGCCTCATCCACCACGGTGGGCGCCAGCAGCCAGCCGTAGTGGTGCAGGCCGGTGATGCGCAGCAGGCCCGGCGTGATGCGAATCTGCGGGCAGGCGGCTTGGCGCGCTGGACGCAGGTTGGTCTCCAGGTGCTTGACCTGTGCATCCGCAAGCGCGGGCACCAGCGCGCTGGCCAGGGCCTGCAGCTGCGCTGCATCGGGCAAGGGCTGCGTGCCGGCATGGTCGGGCGTGTGCTGGGCGCTGACGATGAACACGCCGCCGGGCCGGGGCACCAGGTCCAGCCGCAACGTGGCGTGCAGTTGGCGCAAGGGACGGGCCAGTTTCACGCCCGGTGCATGCAGCCACAAGGCCTGGCCTTGCACCAGGTGCATGGGCTCGTCGGGGCTGGCACCGGCGCCGCGGCAGTCCACGGCCCAGTCACCCCGCCAACGGCTGCCGTCCGTCAGCTCGATGGAGGCCACGCCTATGGTCCGCACGGCGGTGCCCCAGCGCCAATCGACGCCTTGGGCGTGCAGGCACAGCTGGTGCAGCGTCTCGCGCGGCAGGATCTGGGCTTCGGCCGCCAACAGCCAGCCGTCCAGCTGCTCCGCCACGGCCGGCTCCAGGGCCTGCAAGGCGGCGCCACGCATCGGGCGCGGTGCGGGCCAATCGGCCGTGATGTCCTGGGCGTTGCGCCAGCGCGCCAGCAGCAGGGCGGCCGCTTCCGGGGCAGAAGGATGGGCCACCATCACGCTGCCGCGCTGGCGCATCAGCGGCAACCCGTCGGTGGCGGCGGGCAGGGTGCGGCAAATGTGGCGCCACAGCGCCAGCCCGCGCCAGCCCATGTAGGCGGCCTGGGCATTGCCGAACTCCAGTGGCGCCAGCGGGCTGAGCAGGCCTGCTGCAGTGAAGCCTGCGGCGTAGCCCGGCGCGGGCGCGGCGCCGGCATGAACCTGTGGCGGCTGCGGTCCGGTGGCAGGGTCGAACACCGTCACCTGGTGGCCGGCCTGACCCAACTGGTAGGCCAGCAGACGGCCCAACACCCCAGCGCCAGCGATGCCGATGCGACGCATTCAGCCTCCTGCGGTGGCGGTGGCCGGGCGCCATCCCACGCGCCAGGCCGGTTGGGCGCGCGCCGCAGGGCCGGCCTCACCAGGCCGTGGGCTGGGTCCACGGGGTCGTGTCGGGAATGCGGTCATGGATACGACAAACGCCAGCCGGTGGCGCCGGGCCAGGCGTTCTCCTCTTGGGTTTGGACGATGGCCTGCCCAGGGTGAAGGGTCTATGGCCGTATTTTATTTATGGGTATTAGATCACCCGTTTGTCGGTCTGTTGCGGAGGCAGGCTGCGCACGGTGCGCCGTTGCCGTCTACAATGCACGGTTTCGGTCGCGGTCAGGGTGTCCTGGCGTATCTACGAGGCCGAAGCTGCGTCGCCAGCGGTACTTCAACTGCGGCGACATGCCGACAAAGCGCTTGCGGATCGTGTCCCCGCGGGTGGCGGTCGAACCCCTTGTTTTAGGAACCAACGACCATGGTCGTGATTCGTCTTTCCCGTGGCGGCGCCAAGAAGCGCCCGTTTTACTACATCGTTGCTGCTGATTCGCGTGAGCGCCGCGATGGCCGCTTCATCGAGCGCCTGGGTTTTTACAACCCCATGGCCAAGGCGGGTGAAGAAGGCCTGCGTGTGGCGCAAGACCGCGTGACCCACTGGGTCGGCGTGGGCGCGCAAATGTCCGAGACGGTGAGCCGCCTGGTGAGCACCGCCAAGGCCAAGACGGCGGCCGCGGTCTAAATGGCATTGACAGTGGTGACGCCAGGCGACACCCCTGTCTGGCCCTCCGATGCGGTCGAAGTCGGCCGCATTCTGGATGCCCACGGTGTGCGCGGCGACCTCAAGGTGCAGCCTTTTGCCGCCGAGCCCGAGGCCTTGCTGGGCACCCGCCGCTGGTTTTTGCGCCCGCCCGCCACGCCCGGGCCGCAGCCGGTGGGGGCCATACCTTCATTCCTGCAAGTTGCCCAGGTGCGCCGGCAAGGCGATCTGGTGGTGGCCAGCTCCCAAAGCCTGACCGATCGCAATGCCGCCGAGGCGCTGCGCGGTGCGCGTGTGTTCGTCTCGCGCGCGAGCTTTCCCACGGCCGGCACGGGCGAGTACTACTGGGTCGATCTGATCGGCCTGGCGGTGGTCAACCGGCAGGGCGAGGCGCTGGGCAGCGTGGTGGGCTTGCTGCCCACCGGCCCGCATTGCGTGCTGCGCATCCAGCCAGCCGAGCCCGATGCCGAGGAGCGGCTGGTGCCGTTCGTCGATGCCTTCGTCGATGACGTGGACCAGGCGGCTGGGCGCATCACCGTCGATTGGGGCCTCGACTATTGAACGTTGCCCTGCCGCAGGGTGGGGCAACGCATTGATCCGGGCCATGCTGCGCTTCGACATCATCACGCTGTTTCCTGAACTGTTTGCGCCGTTCATGCAGACAGGCGTGACGCGCCGTGCGTTTGCGCCAGGCGGGCCGCTGGCCGTTGAACTGTGGCCGCTGCGCGAGCACGCGCTGGACACCTACCGCCGCGTCGATGACCGCCCCTACGGCGGCGGCCCCGGCATGGTGATGCTGGCCGAACCGCTGGAGCGGGCGCTGGTGGCCGCGCAGGCCGCGCGCGGCGCACCTGCGCCCGTCATCCACTTCAGCCCCACGGGCGAGCCGCTGACCCAGGCGCTGCTGCACGAGATGGCGGCAGGCGAGGGCGCGGTGCTGCTGTGCGGGCGCTACGAGGGCATCGACCAGCGCCTGCTGGACCGCCACGTGACGCGCGAGGTGAGCCTGGGTGACTTCGTGCTGTCGGGCGGCGAGTTGCCGGCGCTGGCGCTGCTGGACGGCGTGGCGCGGTTGCTGCCCGGTGTGCTGGCCGACGCCCGCTCGCACGAGCAGGACAGCTTTGAAGCCGGCTTGCTGGACTGCCCGCATTACAGCCGCCCCGAGACCTGGGTGGTGGACGGTGCCGAGTGGCCGGTGCCTCCCGTGCTGCTCAGCGGCCACCATGCCGACATCGATCGCTGGCGGCGTGAGCAGGCGCTGGCCCGCACTGCGCGGCTGCGGCCCGACCTGATCGCCAGTGCCCGCGCCGCAGGCCGGCTCACGCGGTTGGATGAGGCGTTGCTTGCGCAGATTGCGGCAGGCCAAACACCAGATCAAACGCCCAGGTAAAGCCGATGGCGTAGACCAGGAAGAAGACGAGGATGCCCAGGTCGGCCACGAAGGCCTGCCACAAGGTGGTGTCCAGCCACCAGGCCATGATGGGCACCAGCAGCACCACCAGACCGCCCTCGAAACCCACGCCGTGCGCGATGCGCCGGGCCAGCGAGCGGCCCTTGACTGGCTGGCGCGCTTCCCAGCGCTCGAAGTAGCCGTTGAAGACGTAGTTCCAGGCCAGCGCCACGGTGGACAGCACCACCGCCAGCCCCAGCGCCGACGCCAGGTCATGGCCAAACAGCCAGGCCAATGCCGGCCCCACCGCCAGCACGGCAAAGAACTCATACAGCACCGCCTGCAGCACGCGGCGCACGCTTGGGCTGGGTGCAGGCAGCAGCGACATCGGCTAGAATCCTTGGTTTGCCATCCTCTGCCGGGGACTATACCTATTGCAACCCCCACCGGCACGATGACACGGAGCCCCAGATGGATTTGATCCAGACCCTTGAGCAGGAAGAAATCGCTCGCCTCAACAAGACCATTCCGGCGTTTGCCCCTGGCGACACCGTGATCGTCAGCGTCAACGTGGTGGAAGGCACGCGCAAGCGCGTGCAGGCCTACGAAGGCGTGGTCATCGCCAAGCGCAACCGCGGCCTCAACAGCAGCTTCATCGTGCGCAAGATCTCCAGCGGCGAAGGCGTGGAGCGCACGTTCCAGCTCTACAGCCCGCTGATCGCCGGCATCGAAGTCAAGCGCCGTGGCGACGTGCGCCGTGCCAAGCTGTACTACCTGCGTCAGCGCAGCGGCAAGTCGGCCCGTATTAAGGAAAAGCTGGCCTGAGCGAAGCGAACGATGGCCGACAGGCCATAGGCCTGCACAAGCCGGCCGGTCGGCTTTCGCAGCATGCAGAAGCTGGCCTGAGCGGCTGGTTTTCGCCGCAGGGCACCACGACAACAAAAGCCGCCTGGTTTGCGCCAGGCGGCTTTTTTACGCCTGGGCCAGGGCGGGCAGTTGCGCCCAGGCCTGCGCCAGGTCGGCGATCAGGTCGGGCGTGCCTTCCAGGCCGATGCACAGCCGCACCAGCACGCCGGCATAGGGCGTGGGCAGGCTGCGCAGATCGGCGGTCTCGCTCTTGAGCACCGTGCTGCGCGGGCGGGCCGCCTGGTAGACCGTCACCATGCTGACCGCGCCGCCCCAGCTCCAGCCGATGCGAAAGCGGGTGAGCGCATCGACGAAGGCGTCCACCTGATCGCGCGTGTAGCGGGCATCGAACTCGATGGTCAGCAGGCCGGCCGCCTGGGTACAGAGCCTGGCCCAGTGCGCATGGCCGGGTGAGCCCGGCAGCGCCGGGCAGAGCACGCGCTGGACGCCCGGCTGGCCTTGCAGCCAGGTGGCGATCTGACGGCAGCTGGCATCCTGCGCGGCATAGCGCAAGGCGATGCTGGGCAGCGAGCGCAGCACCATGCTCACGTCGTCCGGCCCCACCCCCAGGCCCAGGCGGCCATGGGTCCAGGCCAGGGTGTCGTACAGCGCATCGTCGCGACAGGCGATGGAGCCCATCAGCACGTCGCTGCCGCCGCTGGGGTATTTGGTCAACGCATGGGCCGTCACGTCCACCGTCAGGCCGCCCTCCAACTCGAAGGGGTTGAACGCCAGCCCCGCGCCCCAGGTGTTGTCCAGCGCCACGATGGCCTGCGGCGCGCGCTCGCGGATGCAGCGCACCAGCGCGGGTAGGTCGGGAAACTCCAGCGTGACCGAGCCGGGCACCTCCAGCCACACCAGCTTGACCTTGTCGTCAAGCCGTGCCGCGAGGCTGGCCACGTCCTGCTGGTCGTACAGCGCATGGGCAATGCCCCAGTTGGCCAGTTCATGCCGCGTGAAGTCTTTGTTGGGGCCGTAGGCGTTGTCGGGCAGCAGCACCGTGTCGCCGGTTTTCAGAAAGGCGGTATCGATGGTGGTGATGGCCGACAGCCCGCTGGGCACCAGGATGACGTGTTTGGCGTGCTCCAGCGTGGCCAGTTGCGCCTCCAGCACGAAGGTGGTGGGTGTGCCGTGCAAGCCATAGGTGTAGGTGGTCTTGTCCACCCAGGTGCGGCGGCGCAGGTCGGCCATGCTGGCAAAGAACACGCTGGATGCGCGGTGGGTGGGCGTCTGCGCGGCGTCGAAGCCTTCTGGCGCGCGGTAGGGGTGGTGGACTAGGTCGGTGGCAGGGTCGGTCATGGTGGTGATGCGGTCAATGGAAGGGCTGGATGGTAGAGGCTGGCATGGGTTCCAATGCACAGGATGAACCGCCGACACCTGCTGCTGACTGCGGCGGGGCTGGGCCTGCAGGGGCCAGCCGCCGCACAAACCGGCTCACCCAAGATGAAGACTTTTCTCTACATGCTGCGGCTGGTGCCGCGCCTGCACGCCGAGGCCGCCTGGACCGAGGCCGACCGCCGTGCGGTGGGGGTGCATTTCCAGCACCTCAAGGCCGCCACCGATGCCGGCACCGTGGTGCTGGCCGGCCGCACGGACGAGGCGCTGGCGACCACCTTCGGCCTGGTCGTCTTCGAGGCCGCAGACGCGGCGGCGGCTGAGGAGTTCATGAAGGCCGATCCGGCGGTGGTGGCCGGGGTGATGACGGCCGAGTTGCATCCGTTCTCGCTGGCGCTGCTGCGCCAGCAGCAGGGGCGCTAGGGAAACGAAGCCATGTCAGATCGGCTGCGCCACGAGGTCGTGTCCCTCGGCCGCAACGATCTGGGCCCGCGTGAATTCGCCCACCTTGAGCACCTTGCTGGCTTTTTGCGGTGGCAGCAGGCGCACGGTGCCGTCGATTTCGGGGGCGTCGGCGTAGCTGCGGCCCACGCCGCCTTTGCGGCCCAGGGCCGGGGCGCTGTCGATGAGCACCTGCATGGTGGCGCCCACGCGGCGCTTCAGGCGGGCGACGGAGACGGCTTCGGCCACCGCCATGAAGCGGGCGCGGCGGTCTTCGCGCACGGCCACGGGCAGGGCGCCGGGCAGGGCGTTGGCCGCTGCGCCGTCCACCGGCGAGTAGGCAAAGCAGCCGGCGCGGTCGATCTGGGCCTCGTGCACAAAGTCCAGCAGGTACTGGAACTCGGCCTCCGTCTCGCCGGGGAAGCCGGCGATGAAGGTCGAGCGCAGCACGATTTCAGGGCAGATCTCGCGCCAGCGGGCGATGCGCTCCAGGTTGCGCTCGCCGCTGGCCGGCCGCTTCATGCGCTTGAGCACGTCAGGGTGGGCATGCTGCAGGGGCACGTCCAGATAGGGCAGCACCAGGCCCTGGGCCATCAGCGGCAGCACCTCGTCCACATGCGGGTAGGGGTAGACGTAATGCAGCCGCACCCAGGCGCCGTGCGCGCGGGCCAGCTCGCCCAGTTGCGCGACCAGGTCGAACAGCCGGGTCTTGACCGGCTTGCCGTCCCAGAAGCCGGTACGGTATTTGACGTCCACGCCGTAGGCCGAGGTGTCCTGGCTGACGACCAGCAACTCCTTGACGCCGCCCTCGAACAGCGCACGCGCCTCACTCAGCACATCGCCAATGGGCCGCGAGACCAGATCGCCGCGCATGGACGGAATGATGCAGAAGGTGCAGCGGTGGTTGCAGCCCTCGCTGATCTTCAGGTAGGCGTAGTGGCGCGGCGTCAGCTTGATACCGGCCGCGGGCACCAGATCGACGAAAGGGTCGTGCGGCTTGGGCAGGTGCCGGTGCACGGCATCCATCACCTCCTGGGTGGCGTGGGGGCCGGTGACGGCCAGCACCTTGGGGTGGATGGCGGTGACCATGTTGTGGCCGCCCGCATCCTTGCGCGCACCCAGGCAGCCGGTGACGATGACCTTGCCGTTCTCGGCCAGCGCCTCGCCGATGGCGGCCAGGCTTTCTTCCACGGCCGCGTCGATGAAGCCGCAGGTGTTGACCACGACCAGATCGGCGCCGTCGTAGCGCTTGGTGGTCTGGTAGCCCTCGGCGGTGAGCTGGGTGAGGATGAGCTCGGCGTCGGTCAGCGCCTTGGGGCAGCCCAGGCTGACGAACCCGATCTGGGGAATTTTGGTGGTCTTCGGCGCTGCAGATGCACCGTAAGCATTTGATTCCATTTGATTTTCTCGCGGCGACCTGGCGAACAAGCGGGGGCCGGTATTGTAGGCGAGACCAGGCGCCCCTTGGAGCAGGGCGCACCGTCCGGGAGTGGCAGGCTTTCCTTCAGCAGCTCAATGGCCTGGCCCCCTGGGAGACGTTTGGCTGGTGGCGAAGCCCTCATGCGGTTGGGCGGCCAGCAGGTCGGCACATGGGCTGGGTGCAACTAAGGCAGACGCGTGAGGATGATCAACTCACCGTGCAGCGCCGAAGGGCAGTAGGGACGTGCAGGAACGCGACCTACTCGTTACCCTTGTGGCCAGGCGGCACGAAGCCGCGCAGCATGTCGGCCGTCTGCTTTTGCATCTGCGTCAGCATCTGCTGCGACTGTTCCATGTAGGCGTTCATGGCCTGGCCCCAGCGTTCGGGCGCCAGGCCGCTGGCCTGGGCAACCTGCTGCTGGGCATCGGCAAAGGCCTGCAGGTTGCGCTCCAGGTAGCTGCCCATCATGCCCTGCATGGCGTGGCCGTAGAAACGGATGATCTGCGACAGCGCCTGCGAGGAGAACATGGGCACACCGCCGGTCTCTTCTTCCAGAATGATCTGCAGCAGGATGGAGCGGGTGATGTCCTCGCTGGTCTTGGCGTCGCGCACCTCGAAGTCTTCGCCGCGCAACACCATGGCCTTGACGTCGGCCAGTGTGATGTAGCTGCTGGCCTGGGTGTCGTAGAGGCGGCGGTTGGGGTATTTCTTGAGCACGCGCGGCCCGTCGGGATTGTCGGGGGCGGCTTTGGGGCGGGGCGGGCGAGGGGACGACATGGCAGGCAGATCCGGCGGCTGACGCGGTGCAACACGGTTTGATTCTAGGGGCCGCGCCGCACCGGCCGTCCGGGGCGCTTCAGGGCCGCAGCATGACCTTGCCCTGACGGCCCGTCTGCGCGCTGGCCGCCGCCGCCTGGGCCGCCTCGGCCAGGTTGAAGGTGGCGGCCACCGGCAGCTTGAGCGTGCCGTCCAGCGCGCGCTGCACCAACTCACTGATTTGACGGCGGGTGTCGGCGGCCGACGTGGCCGCGCTGACCTTGGTGCCCCAGAAGCCCTTGACCGCTGTCTGCTTGAAGATCAGATCACCGGCCGAGATCTGCATGGGCTCGTTGCTTTGGGCGCCAAAGGACACCAGCAGGCCGCCTTCGCCCAACAGCGCCATCAACTCGCCGCTGGCGTGGCCGCCGATGGCGTCGATGGCCGCGCGAATGGGAGCCGTGCCCGCGCGGGCCAGCACCCGCTCCTGCCAGCCCGCCGCCGCAGTGGACAGCACGTTGGCAATGCCCAGGGCCTGCAACTCGGCCACGGCGGCGTCGCGGCGCACCAGGTTGATGGTGTGCACGCCGCGCGCTGCGGCCAGCAGCGCCAGCGTCTTGCCCACGGCACCGTTGGCTGCGTTCTGCACCAGCCAGTCACCGGGCTTCACGGCCAGGAACTCGAGCAGCATCAGCGCGCTGAGCGGCATGGCCAGCAACTGGGCGGCCACCTCATCGCTCAAGTCGGCCGGCACGGGCACCACGCCCACGGCGGGAGCCAAAAAGCACTCAGCCCAGGTGCCGTGCACGCCGGCGGCGCTGACGCGCTGGCCCACCTGCAACCCGGCGACGCCGGCGCCCAGCGCGTCGATCAGGCCCACGGCCTCGGTGCCACCGATGGCCGGCAGCACGGGCTTGTAGCCATAGATGCCGCGCACGGTCATCAAGTCGTGGTTGTGGATGGGCGAGAGCAAGGTCTTGATGCGCACCTGACCGGGGCCCGGCTGGGGCAGGGGCTGGTCGGTCTGGGTGAGCACCAGGGCGGGGTTGCCAAAAGTGGCGTGGGTGACGCTGCGCATGGGGGGCTCCTGACGGTGGGGGGCGAGGGGGGCGCAATGGTTGTAGCGACGTTACCGTCGCACTGCAACAGCAACCCGGCGCAAGACCGGGTGACTGGCCACGCCCGTCGCACGCGGGCACAACCAGAGCCCCCCACTACAAATGGCCGGCGTCAGGTGCGATGCGTGCGACGCGCGGAGCTGAAAAATACATGTGGTGGGAAAGGGGTTTGGAACTTATCCAGCGGGGACGGGGCGTGCGGGATGCGGGCGCGGCAAGCCGGCCACATCTGAGATGAGCTCGATGGAGCGCACGCGCTGGGCGGGATCGAACACATCCGAAACCACCATCAGCTCGTCTGCCTGGGTATGTGCAACAAGCGCATCCATTCCGCTTCTGACCGTCTCAGGGCCACCAATGAGGCTGCAGGCGAGCATTTGCGAAGCCTGGGCTTTTTCGTAGGGCGTCCAATAGGTTTCGATGTCGTCTATGGGCGGTTGAGTCAGGTTGCGGGTACCCCGCAAGAGGTTGACCATGGACATCTGCTGCGAGGTTGCCAAACGACGGGCTTCCCCATCTGACTCTGCGGCAATGATGTTGACGCTGACCACCGCATAGGGGCGATCGAGCTGCGCAGACGGTTTGAATCTGGAGCGGTATTCACTCAAAGCCTGATCCAGCGCCTGAGGTGCGAAATGGGAGGCAAATGCATAGGGCAGGCCCAGTTCTGCGGCGAGCCGCGCGCCGAACAGGCTGGAGCCCAGAATCCAGAGCGGGACGTTGGTGTTTGATCCCGGGACTGCCTCGATCTTTTGATCAGGCAGGGTCGGCCCGAGGTAGGCCTGAAGCTCCAGCACGTCTTGCGGGAAGCGCTCGGCGCTTGCCGGGTTTCGGCGCAATGCCCGAAGGGTGGTCGCGTCGGTTCCTGGTGCACGCCCGAGTCCCAGATCGATACGCCCAGGAAAGAGGGTTTCCAAAGTGCCGAACTGCTCGGCAATGACATAAGGCGCGTGGTTGGGCAGCATGATGCCGCCGGCACCCACGCGAATGTGGTTTGTGCCTGCAGCGATATGGGCAATGACCAGGGCGGTGGCTGCCGTCGTGACCACGGGCATGTTGTGGTGTTCCGCCACCCAAATGCGGTTGTAGCCCAGTCGTTCGGCGTGTTGTGCAAGGTGGCGGGCATCGTCAAGGGCCGTGCGGCGATCACCGCCCTGCCTGACCCGGCCCAGTTCAAGAATGGAAAGGGGTACCAATTTTTCTCTCGATCTGATATGTGGTGAGTCGACGTCTATTCGGTGCGGCACATGGCCGCTGCCGACTGAAATCAACGGATAGGGTGGGTGTCGCGCTTCAGGTTTGAGACCGCCCAGCACCGGTGATGAACCGGGCCTTGCTCATGCAGACACGCCCTTGATGAAGTTCTGGCATGAGTGGGACTTTACACTAAAATGGAACTTAGTTCCATAATGAGCCTAAAGACCACTTCGGGTACAATGCTCAGCATGAAAGCGATCAGCGAGTCATCACGCGCCCAGAGCGCCCCAGCGACGCCCTCATTGCGGGAGCGGACGCGGCTGGCCATGCGCCTGGAGGTCAGCAAGGTCGCGTTTCGCCTGTTTGCCGAGCAGGGGTTTGACAAGACCACCGTGGACCAGATCGCCAGCGTGGCCGGCCTGTCACGGACGACCTTCTTTAGGTACTTCGGTACCAAAGAGGAGATCGTTCTGGAAAAAATAGGCGAGCTGGGTCGTGAGGTCGCCGCCGCCCTCGCTGCCCGGCCCGAAGACGAAAAGCCTTGGTGTGCGTTGCGCAGGGCGTTCGATTTGGTGACGCAGGTTCAGGGCGGTGACGCCCGCGAGTCCCTGGCTTTGGTGCGGCTGCTCAATGACGCCTGTGCGCTGATGACCCGGCAGTGGGAAAACACCCACGGCTGGCAGAGCATGCTGGTGCCCCTCATCTCGCGCCGTCTCCATGGCGGCGAAAGCAAGGCGAACGACCTTCGAGCGCATGCGCTGGTCGCTTCGGCGGTTGCCTGCCTGGGCGCTGCGACGGATGCCTGGAGTGCCGGCGATGCAGGCAGTTCGTTGGCTGACCTGCTGGATCAAGCGATGGGGGTTCTGCACGAGCCGGGGCAGCCGTCCTGAGTGGACTGAGCCCTCGACCGCAGCGGATCGCCCAACAAAAAACCCCGTCAGCGATGGGCTTACGGGGTTTTCTGAGGGTGTTTGGTAGGCGCAATTGGACTCGAACCAACGACCCCCACCATGTCA
This sequence comes from Pseudomonadota bacterium, assembly GCA_020161145.1. Taxonomy (GTDB): domain Bacteria; phylum Pseudomonadota; class Gammaproteobacteria; order Burkholderiales; family Burkholderiaceae_C; genus Ideonella. Next base: position 454,720 of record JAIUPQ010000003.1, on the reverse strand, counting down.
AGGTGGTGCTCTAACCAGCTGAGCTATGCGCCTGTGAAGCCCGCCACTATAGCAGGTATTGCGGCTACTTGCGCCGCACGCTGCGCACGCCCGGAATCTGGGCCACCTGGACCAGCACCGGGCGCAACTCGGCCACGCCCGGCACCTGCACGGTGAACTGCATGCGCAGCGTGCGGCCCAGGGTGTCGGTGACGGTCTGGGTGCGGGCGTCGGTGAGGTTGAGCTTGGATTTGGCAAACACCTCGCCGACGTCGCGCACGAGGCCGGCCCGTTCGCTGGCCTCCACCACCACGTCCACCGGGTAGCTGCCGCTGCGCCCGGGGGTGTCACCCCAGGCCACGGGGATGACGCGCTCGGGGTGCTGGGCGGCCATGTGGCGCAGGTTGCTGCAGTCGGCGCGGTGCACGGCCACGCCGCTGCCGCGCGTGACGTAGCCGGCAATGGCGTCGGGCGGGGCAGGGCGGCAGCAGCGGGCCAGTTGGGTCAGCAGGCTTTCCACGCCCACCACCAGCACGCCGCCCGGCGCGGCCTTGCCGCTGCGGGCCGGGCTCACCGTTTGCGGCGTTTGCGGCTCGGTCGGCGGCGGCGCGGCGGGGCGCAGGTGGTGTTCGATCTGGCGCAGCGAGTACTCGTCCTTGCCCACCACGGCAAAGAGCGCGTCGGCGTCCTTGAAGCCCAGGCCTTCGGCCAGGTCGGCCAGTTTGACGGCGGTGCGGCCTTCGCGTTGCAGCAGGCGCTCGACGGCCTCGCGGCCGCGGGCGATGGTTTCGGCCTGGGCGGCGGCGTTGAACCAGGCGCGCACCTTGGCCCGCGCGCGCGCCGAGTGCAAAAAGCCCAGTTCGGGGTTGAGCCAGTCGCGCGACGGGCCGCCGGTCTTGGCCGCCTGAATCTCCACGGTCTGGCCGTTTTTCAGCGGCGTGGGCAGCGGCACCAGCGCGCCATCGATGCGCGCGCCCCGGCAGTGGTGGCCCAGGTCGGTGTGCAGCGCGTAGGCAAAGTCGATGGCGGTGGCGCCAGCCGGCAACTCGATGACGGCGCCTTGCGGGGTGAAGACGTAGATGCGCTCGTCAAAGGCCACGCCGGGCGCGCTTTGCTGCGCCTGGCCGGCCAGGTCGCGCTCCCAGGCCAGCAGCTGGCGCACCACGTTTTTGCGCACCTCGGCCAGCTTGCCCTCGAAGCTGCCGGCGGCGCTGACACCGCCATAGCCCTTGGTGCCGGCCTCTTTGTAGGCCCAGTGGGCGGCCACGCCGTACTCGGCATGCTCGTGCATGGCCTGGGTGCGGATCTGGACCTCCATGGGCCGGCCGTCGTCGGCGCGCACGACGGTGTGCAGCGAGCGGTAGCCATTGGGCTTGGGGCGGGCGATGTAGTCGTCGAACTCGCCCTGCTCGGCCGTCCAGCGTTCGTGCACGCGCGAGAGGGCGGCGTAGCAGGCCGGCACGTCGGCCACGATGACACGCAGCGCGAACTGGTCCATCACGCGCTCGAAGGGCAGCTTCTTGCCCTGCATCTTTTTCCAGATGCTGTAGATGTGCTTGGGCCGGCCGCTGACCAGCGCGGCCACGCCGTGGGTGTTGAGGTCGGTCTCGACCATTTTGCGCAGCGCCTCGACCTGGGTCTCGCGCTGGATGCGGGTGCTGGCCAGTTGCTGGGCCACGGTGCGGTAGACCTCGGGCTGCAAAAAACGCAGCGAAAGGTCTTCGAGCTCCCACTTGAACTGCCAGATGCCCAGCCGGTTGGCCAGCGGCGCAAAGACCTGCTGGGCCTCGAGGGCGATGATGTCGGGGCAGGGCGTTTTGCTCTGGGCGTGCCAGCGCAGGGTCTGCAGCCGCGAGGCCAGGCGCAGCAACACCACGCGCAGATCGCGCGAAAAGGCCAGCAGCATCTTGCGCACGCGCTCCAGCTGGGCGTCGCCCTGCACGGCCTCACGGGCTTGCTGCTGGATGTCCACCAGCTTGCGCGTGACGGTGGCCAGCTCGGCATAAGAGGGGCCAAAGGCCTTGGCCAGCACCTCTTCGGGGCGGTGCAGCGCATCGGCCGCATGCACCAGGTAGGCGGCGGCCTCCAGGCCGGGGGCCGCGCCTATGCTGGCCAGCAGCTCCGCCACGCCATGGGCATGGGCCCAGGCCGACTCGCCCGAATGCATCAACCGACCTTGCAACAGCGGCTCGCTCATCGCGCGGGCACGGGCCAGCACGTCGGCCTCGGGGCCGGCGAGCTGGGCATCGGCCAGCGTCACGATGGGTGCCGCATCCGGTCCCGCCGTGCTGCCCAGGCTTCTCATGGTGAGCGCAAAAAGGTGCTGACCACCGCCACCTGGTCGGGCTGGACGAGCATGGGGGCGTGGCCCACGCCGGCCACCTCGTGCAATTGCGCGCGGGGGCCGCGCTGGGTCATGGCCTGGGCCGTAGCGGGCGAGAGCAGGTCGGAGAGGGCGCCGCGCAGCAGCAGCGTGGGGCAGGTGATGGCGTCATACAGATGCCACAGCAGCGCCTCGCCTGCCGCCGCCAGCTCGGGCGTGACGCCCCGAAACGCGGCGCCAATGGCGGGGTCGTAATGGGGTTTGTAGCCCGCGCCATCGGCCACCAGCTGCGGGCGCGTCAGCGCCAGCCACTGCTCGCGCGTGTGCGGGCCGAAGCCCTGAGAGATGGCCCACAGCGCATCGGCCGCCGCCGCGAGCGTGGGCCAGTGCGCGGGCTGGCCCACGTAGTTGGCGATGCGTGCCACGGCGGTGGGCTCGATCACCGGCCCTACGTCGTTGAGCACCAGCCGGCGGATGCCGGCCTGCGGTTGCGCCGCCACCGCCATGCCGATCAGGCCGCCCATGGAGGTGCCCACCCAATCCACCGCCTGTGCGCCTTCGCTGCGCAACTGGCCCAGCAGGGTCAGCAGGTCGGAGGCGTACTGCGGCACCGCGTAGGCCTGGGGGTCGGCCAGCCAGTCGGAGCGGCCACGGCCGGCCACGTCCACGCAGACCACGCGATAGTGGTCTGCCAGCGCCTGGGCCAGGGTGTCGAAGTCGCGGCCCTGGCGCGTCAGGCCATGCACGCAGATCAGCACGCGCGGGTTGTGGGCGTCGCCCCACTCGGTCCAGGCCATGCGGTGGCTGCCGGCGGCGCCCAGCACGTTGTTGCAGGCGATGGAAGAGAATCGGGGCTGGGCGTTCGAGAGCATCGGGCGCGTTCCTGAAGTCGTGCGGTCATGTGGATTGTGGCTGCACCCATCCAGTTGAGGATTCCATGCTTCGCGACAAGATTGCCATCGTCACCGGCTCCACCAGCGGCATCGGCCTGGGCATCGCCCAGGCACTGGCCCGACAAGGGGCTCACATCATGCTCAACGGCTTCGGCGACGCCGAGCCCGCCAAGGCCGCCATTGCCGAACTGGGGGTGCGCGTGAGCTACCACGGCGCCGACATGAGCAAGCCGGCCGAGATCGAGGCCATGGTCAAGGCCTGCGAGGCCGAGTTCGGCCGCGTGGACATCCTGGTCAACAACGCCGGCATCCAGTACGTGGCGCCGGTGGAGGCCTTCCCGCCCGAGCGCTGGGACGCCATCATTGCCATCAACCTCTCTGCCGTGTTCCACGCCACCCGGGCGGCGCTGCCGGGCATGAAGCAGCGCGGCTTTGGCCGCATCGTCAACGTGGCGTCGGTGCACGGGCTGGTGGCCTCGGCCGACAAGTCGGCCTATGTGGCGGCCAAGCACGGCGTGATCGGCCTGACCAAGACCGTGGCGCTGGAGACCGCCGCCAGCGGCATCACCTGCAACGCCATTTGCCCCGGCTGGGTGCTGACGCCGCTGGTGCAAAAGCAGGTGGACGACCGCGCCCGCGCCGATGGCGTGGACACCGCCGAGGCCACCCGGCGCCTGCTGGGCGAGAAGCAGCCTTCGATGCGCTTCACCACCACCGAACAGCTTGGGGCGGCCGCCGTCTTCCTGTGTTCGGAGGCCGCCAGCAACATGACTGGCGTCCAAATGACACTCGACGGCGGCTGGACGGCCCAATAAATCGGCACGCCTCAGCCTACCCGGCCGACTGCCGTGGATCCGGCTTTGCCGGTCCACTGGCAGTGCCCCCTGGAGGGGGCGCGATCTGTGATCGCGTAGGGGGTGGGCTTATTTCAGGAGTTGGATGCTGCCGCTGACGGTGGCGGTGACGGTGCTCTTGCCGGCCTCGGTGGGCAGCGGGGCGCCGTCGGATTTGGCCATTTCCATGGTCATGGCGCGGGCGCCGTACATCACGGGGGGCTGCTGGCCCTCGCTGCTCACGCTGGCTTCGCGCAGCGTGTAGCTGCTGTAGCCGAAGAGTTTGGTCTGCTGCTCGGCCTGGGCGCGGAACTTGGCGATGGCCTGGGCGGCCACGTCGGCCTCCACCTTTTCACGGGCCTGGCGCGAGAGCCCGTAGTGGACGCGGGCAATGGTCATGCTGCCGATGGTGCCGCTGAGCTTGGCGATGGCCGGCATGTCGCGGCCCTCGACGACCAGCTCGGTGCTGCCCTGCCAGCCGGTGATGCCGCCTTTGTTGCTGTAGCGCGGGAAGACCGAGAAGGCGCCGGTGCGCACCTCCACCTCACCGGGCTTGGCCACGCGGCGGGCCTCGGCCAGCGCCGCGTCTACCGCCTTTTTGAGCTGGCCTTGCACGGCACCGGCGTCGGCGCCTTCGCGGGTGGTGGTGAAGGTCAGCGTCATCCAGTCCTGCGGCACGTCCAGGCTGGCCGAGGCCGAGAGGTTGACCACGCCTGCGGGCGGCGGGTTGGATTGCGCCAGTGCGGCGGCGTGGGCGGTCAGGCCAACCACGGCGGTGGTCAGGGCGGCGGTAAGGGATGCAGTGGACTTTTTCATTTCACCATGACTCCAGCACCGAACTTCGCTGGACTACGCCGAAGCCCGATACAGCAGGTTTATCAATAACTTAGGCGAGTTCAACATATGCCGGTGCTTTCCGAAACCTGACCTGGCTTCCCCTCTGCTGGCCCCTACAAGGCTCCTGGGAATCGGGTCTTTCCGAGGAGTCATCATGGCGAAAATCAAGCTCACCAAGTCCGCAGTCGATGCGGCACAACCCCAGGCGCAAGCCGTCGAACTCCGGGACACGCTGGTGCCCGGCTTCCTGTGCAAGGTTACACCAGCGGGCCGTAAGGTGTTCATGCTCCAGTACCGCACGAACGCTGGCGAGCGACGCAAGCCAGCCCTGGGTCTGTATGGGGAACTGACGGTCGAACAGGCCCGCTCGCTGGCCCAGGAATGGCTGGCCGAGGTTCGCCGAGGCGGCGACCCCAGCGCGGCCAAGGCCGCCGCCCGTTCAGCCCCCACGGTCAAGGAGCTGTGCACCAAGTTCATGGAGGACTACTCCAAACAGCGCAACAAGCCCAGCACCCAGCGCGGGTATCAGTCCGTCATCGACCGCTGCATCGTTCCGATGCTGGGCCGTTTGAAGGTTCAGGACGTGAAGCGGCCGGATGTGGCCACGGCGATGAAGAAGATGGCCCACAAGCCCGCCGAGGCCAACCGTGCTTTCAGCGTGATGCGCAAGATGTTCAACCTGGCCGAGGTGTGGGGCCACCGGCCTGACGGCACCAACCCTTGCCGCCACGTCCCGATGTATCCCAACGGCAAGGCTACCCACCTCATCAGCGACGAGGACATGGGCAAGCTGTTTCGGCGACTGGAGCACATCGAAGCCGAGGGTCTGGAGAACTATGTCATCCCGCTGGCGATCCGCCTGCAATTCGAGTTCGCCGGCCGCCGCTCCGAAATCGTGACGCTCCAATGGGATTGGGTGGACATGGACAACCGCCGCGTGGTCTGGCCCGACAGCAAGACCGGCGGCATGTCCAAGCCCATGAGCGAGGAAGCCTATCGGCTGCTCTCGACGGCGCCACGGCAGGAAGGCATTCCCTACGTGCTGCCGTCTCCAAGCCATCCGGGCAAGCATCTGACCACGGGCGAGTATTACAACGGCTGGAGCCGCGCCCTCAAGGCGGCGGGCGCCACGCACGTCGGCACGCACGGTATCCGCCACCGTTCTGCGACCGACATTGCCAACTCGGGCATCCCGGTCAAGGTCGGCATGGCGCTGACGGCGCACAAGACTGTGGCGATGTTCATGCGCTACGTCCACACCGAGGATGATCCCGTGCGAAAGGCCGCTGAACTGGTGGCGAACCGGCGCAAGACGATCACCGAGGCGCAACGTCCCGCAGAGGTGGCAGCATGACCAAGAAGACGCCTGCGGCGGCGGGAGCCACACCCGCCGCTTTGCCTGCCGGCTACGCCGGCATCCACAGCGGCATCGTGGAGCTGCTTGGCGCTGCGCGCCAGGCAGCGGCACGCAGCGTCAATGCGCTGATGACGGCGAGCTATTGGGAGATTGGCCGCCGCATCGTGGAGGCCGAGCAACAGGGCAAACGACGTGCGGGTTACGGTGAGCAGTTGATGGAGCGACTGTCCACTGATTTGACCGCGCAGTTTGGGCGGGGCTTTGGCGTGAACAACCTGGAGAACATGCGGCGGTTCTTCCTCGCATACCCTGTCTCCGAGATTTCCCAGACACTATCTGGGAAATTGAACAACGAGCTGCCCGACGAGAAATCCCAGACAGTGTCTGGGAAATTGAGCCTCGCCGAGCTGGCGCAGGTGTTCACGCTGCCGTGGTCGGCCTATGTCCGGCTGCTGGTGGTCAAGGACGACCAGGCCCGCCGCTTCTACGAAACCGAGGCGCTGCGCGGCGGCTGGAGCGTGCGCCAGCTCGACCGGCAGATCGGCAGCCAGTTCTACGAGCGCACTGCCTTGTCCAAGGATAAGGCGGCCATGCTGGTCAAGGGAGCGGTGGCGAAGCCCGAGGATGCCGTCACGCCCGACGACGCGATCAAAGACCCGTATGTGCTGGAGTTCCTGAACCTCAAGGACGAGTATTCGGAATCCGATCTGGAGGCCGCGTTAATCCAGCGGCTGGAGGATTTTCTGCTGGAGCTGGGCGAAGGCTTCACCTTCGTCGGCCGGCAGCGGCGCTTGCGCATTGACCAGACCTGGTATCGGGTCGATCTGCTGTTCTTCCATCGCAAGTTGCGTTGCTTGGTCATCATCGACTTGAAGCTGGGCAGCCTGACCCATGCGGACGTGGGCCAGATGCACATGTATTGCAACTACGCCAAGGAGCATTGGGCCTATCCCGATGAGAACCCGCCCGTGGGGTTGATCCTCTGTGCCGACAAGGGCCATGCGCTGGCGCGGTATGCCTTGGAAGGTTTGCCGACGAAGGTGATGGCGGCGAACTACCGTACCGTGTTGCCGGATGCCGAGCTGTTGCAGAAAGAGCTGGAAACCACGCGGCGCTTGCTGGAGTCGCGTGTGGTGAAGCAGCCCAAGAAGCTCCGGCAATAACCGGGCGTCCCGGCGTGCCGCCGTCGGGCTCGCGGGCTGCGCCCCGCACTTCGTGCCGAATCGCGGCCATCCGGCTTTGATCCCTGACGCCTCCGGCCCTCTCGGGCCTGCGCGCTGCGCTTGCCCAAAGGCGGGTGCGTGCAGTGGGCGGGGTGTGGGCGGTCTTGCTGTTCCCTTCACCGTATCACGGCGTTCTCGCCGTCAAGGGCGGCGCGCGCTGGTGCGCGCTTGCGTCCTGGCGGCCGTCTGCGACCCCTGACTGCTTGCGCTGCGCCGTGCTGGCGACGGTTCCGGGCAATTCCGCTCGAGCAACCGGAGCACGATCATGTCGCAACTGTCCTTTTCCTCGTTCGATGTCTCGCTGATGGTGCGTGATGCGCAGGGCCGCTACCTGCTGGCGACGACTGACCAGATCCTGGAGGCCGCGCGCCAGGCCATCGAGCACAAGATGCAGCGCGGTGAGGCGTTCAGTTCGCCGGCGGCGGTCAAGGAGTACCTGTGCGCCAAGCTGGCCGGCTACGAGCACGAAGTCTTTGCGGTGCTGTTCCTCGATGCGCAGCATCGCCTGATCGAATACGTCGAGATGTTCCGCGGCACGATCGACAGTGCATCGGTGCATCCGCGCGAGGTGGTCAAGGAGGCGCTGCGGCTCAATGCGGCGGCGGTCATCGTGTCGCACAACCATCCGAGCGGGAACCCGGAGCCAAGCGCGGCCGACCGGGCGCTGACCCAGCGGCTCAAGGAGTCGCTGGCGCTGGTGGACGTTCGCACGTTGGATCACATCGTCGTCGCGGGCAGCAGCACCACGTCATTCGCCGAACGCGGCCTGATCTGACCGAGGGGGCTTCGGCCCCCTTTTTGCTGCGTCCGGCAGCGCAACTCCGGCCCGCACGGGCCTGCGCGCTTCGCTTGCCGAAAGCCGAGGAGCATGGAGGTGTGAGGGAGGCGATCTTGCTGTTCCCTTCACCGTATCACGGCGTTCTCGCCGTCGAGGGCGGCGCGCGCTGGTGCGCGCTTGCGTCCTGGCGGCCGTCTGCGACCCCTGACTGCTGCGCTGCGCCGTGACGGCAACGGTTCCGGGCAATTCCGCCCGTGCAACCGGAGATCGTCATGAACGATAAATCACACGTTTCCCTCGAACAGCATGTTTGCCTCGTTTGCGGCACGGCGTTCGATACCGGCGCCATCCTGCTGGACAAGCGCCTGCGTCAAAGCCTGGAGCGCCATACGGCGACCGGCTGGGGTCTGTGCCCCGAGCATCAGAAGCTGGCCGACGATGGCTTTGTCGCGCTGGTCGAATGCGATCCGCAGCGTAGTGGTGCCCCAGGCGCTGGGCGCATGAAGCCCGAACAGGCGTACCGGACGGGCCGGCTGGCCCATCTGCGGCGCACGGTGTTCGCGCAGATGTTCAACGTGCCGATCGCGGACGAGCAGGCTTGCGTGTTCGTCGAGCCTGGCGTGATCGACCAGTTGCAGTCGATGACGGCGCCGACGGCGAATTGATCGCGCCGGACAGCCTTCGGTGCGTCGTCCCTGTGGGGGCGGCGCACCTTTTTTTCTGCTGCGCCTGGTGTCAGTTTCTCCGCGCCTGCGGCGCTGCGCGCTTCGCTTGCCCGTCCGTGCCTTCGTTGGGGGGTGGCGGCTTGCTGTTCCCTTCATCGTGCCACGGCGTTCGCGCCGTCAAGGGCTGCGCGCCGATGGCGCTTGCGCCCTCGCGGCCGTCGTTGACCCCTGACTGCTTGCGCTGCGCCGTGCCTCGGAAGGGTCGGGCAATTCCGCCCGGCAACCTTTCAGGAGTTCATCATGAACCACGCACTCATCACCGACGAGCAGCGCATCGTGCTGCTGGCCAATGGCCGCGAATCCTTGCAGAACCCGAACTTCGATCCGGCCCCCGTGGTCAAGCTGTTCACGCCGGATGCTGGCGCGACCTGGCTGCTGACCGAGATTAATCCCGATGACCACGACCACGCCTTCGGTCTATGCGACCTGGGGCTGGGTGAGCCGGAAATCGGCTGGGTCAGCCTGGGTGAGCTGGCGACGGTGCGCGGCGGGTTGGGCCTGCCGATTGAGCGCGACCTGTCGTTTCGGGCCGAGAAGCGGTTGAGCGCCTATGCGCGCGATGCGCGGCTGGCCGGGCGGGTCATCGTCTGACCCTGCCTTGGGGCGTCGCGGGACGCCCCCTCGCATCGCGCCCACGCGGCGCGATGCCTGCGCGCCTTCGGCTTACTCTCCAGGGGAAAGCCCTGCGGGCTATCCCCGCCGCGCAGGCTTGGCGCCCCTGAACACCGCCGACCCGACTGCGCCGGATCGGCCAGACCTCATTCGCAGCAGATCCACGATGCCTTGCGTGGATTCGTCCTGATCTTGCATTGAAGGCTGGGCGTCCCCGGCCACCTGGGAAATGGCCGGTCGCGCTGTCGTGCGCGTAGCGCATCGAGCCGCCTGCGGCGTCTCGCCCCTTCGGGCTTCCATCGTTCCCTCGCTCCGCTCGGCTGACGCCTCCGGCCCGGCTTCCAGCTTCGGGCCTGCGCGCTTCGCTTGCCGTGCGGTCGGCGTGTTGAGGGGCCGTTGCCATGTCCAGCCGTCTTCCCTGACTTCATCACCTTGTCCGCGACTGTAGCCCGCGCCCGTGCGCCGTCAAGGCGCGCAGGGCCGTGTCCTCGCTTCGCTGCGGGCCGCACCAACCCTGCGCTTGCCTCCTTGACGGCACCCGTTCGCGCGCTCCTGACCGTCGCGGGCGATGAACTCAGGAAAGACGGTGGCAACAGGGCCAACCGGGTTCCTCGTGCCGACCGCACCGAACAGCCGAAAGGCTGGGCTCCGAATCTAGGAATCCGGTGTGCGTTTTCTTCAACAGCCTTTTTGTTCAGGAGAAAGACATGCAACTCGCATCCCGTTTCGCTTCCCGTTCCCCTTCGCTGCGCAGCGATTACCCGCTGTCCGATGACCAGATTCATCGCGTGGCCCCATCCATCTTCGCGGATGCCCCGCATGAGAGCCGTTCCGAGCGGTACAGCTACATCCCGACCGCTGCTGTCCTGACCGAGCTTCGCAAAGAAGGCTTCCAGCCTTTCATGGTGACGCAAACCCGCGTGCGCGATGAAGGCAAGCGCGAGCACACCAAACACATGCTGCGCCTGCGCCACGCCAGCCAGATCAACGGCGCGGAGGCTAACGAAATCGTGCTGCTGAACTCCCATGACGGCACGAGCAGCTATCAGATGCTGGCCGGGATGTTCCGCTTCGTTTGCAGCAATGGCCTTGTCTGCGGCGACACCGTGGCCGATGTGCGCGTACCCCACAAAGGCGACGTGGCCGGTGCCGTCATCGAAGGCGCTTTCGAGGTGTTGAGCGGCTTCGAGCGCGTGAAGGAATCGCGCGATGCCATGCGCGCGATCACGCTGGATGAAGGCGAGGCCGAAGTGTTCGCCCGTTCCGCGCTGGCCCTCAAGTACGACCCCACCGACAACAAGCCCACGCCCATCACCGAATCGCAAATCTTGATGCCGCGCCGGTTCGACGACCGCCGCCCCGACCTGTGGAGCGTGTTCAACCGCACGCAAGAAAACCTGACCAAAGGCGGATTGCATGGCCGCAGCGCCAACGGACGCCGCCAGCAAACCCGACCCGTGCAGGGCATTGATTCCGATGTGCGCCTGAATCGCGCCCTCTGGATGCTGGCCGATGGCCTGCGCCAGTTGAAAGCCTGAATCCCCACGCGGCAGGGGCAGGCAGCAGCCCTTGCCGCTTTCTTCGCTGCTGCATTCCCTAACCGCAAGGAGTTATTACCATGAACGCCATCACCCAAACCGAAGCCCGCACCGTCAATACCGCCGCCGCTATCCCGCTGGAAGCTGCCGACCCGACCAAGAACCTGATTTTGGTTCCGCTGTCGCGGCTGGTGCTGCGCCCCACGGGCCACAACGTGCGCAAGACCCCGCGCATGTCCATCCCCGAACTGGCCGCAAGCATCCAGCGTGTCGGCCTGCTGCAAAACCTGATCGTGATCGCATCCGCCAATGGCGAGCATTACGAGGTGGTCGCCGGTGGCCGTCGCCTCGCCGCGTTGAAGCTGCTGGCGAAAAAGCACCGCATCAGCAAGGAATGGGAAGTGCCTTGCCTGCTGGTGGCCGATGGCACCGCCCGCACGGCCAGCCTCACCGAGAACGTGCAGCGCGAAGCCATGCACCCGGCAGACCAGTTTGAAGCCTTCGTGGCACTGGTGGCCGAAGGCCGACCCATCGAGGACATTGCGGCGGATTTCAGCGTTACGCCGCTGGTGGTGCAGCGCCGCTTGAAGCTGGCGAACGTGTCGCCGCGCCTGATGGCGGACTATCGCGCCGATGCCGTGAGCCTTGACCAGTTGATGGCCCTTTCCATCACCGACGACCACGCCGCGCAGGAAAGCGTGTTCTACGATGCGCCGCAGTGGCAGCGCCATCCCTCGCACTTGCGCGAGCGCCTGACCGAAAGGGAAATCGACGCCTACCGGCATCCGCTGGTGCGCTTCGTCGGACTGGACAGCTACGAAGCCGCAGGCGGCGGCATCCGCCGTGACCTGTTCGCGGAAGGCGATGCGGGCGTGTACCTCAACGATGCCGCGCTGCTGGAACGGCTGGCGCAAGACAAGCTGGCAGGCATCGCCGCTACTGTCCGCGCCGAGGGTTGGGCGTGGGTGGATGCCACGCCGGGCGTGACCCATGCCGATCTGCACGCCTTCCAGCGTGCGCCGAGGGAGCGGCGCGAGCCGAACAAGCGCGAAGCCGCACGCATCGAGAAGCTGCAAGCCAAGATGCAGGAAATCGCCGAAGCGGTGGATGCTGCGATGGACGCCGACGACGAGGACAAGGCCGACGCCTTGCAGGAGGAAGGCGAATCCCTGGGCGAGCAGTTACAGGCGCTGGAAGATGGCTTGCAGGACTACGGCGCGAACGTGAAGGCCGCAGCCGGTGCCATCGTCACCATCGACCGGAACGGCGAGGCCGTGATTCATCGCGGCCTGATGCGCGAGGCCGAGGCCAAGGCTCTGCGCACACTGGAACGGTTGCGCCAAGGTTTCAGCAGCGAAGGCGAAGCCGAGAACGACGACGAAGGCGAGGACGACGAGCAACCCAAGACCGCCGCCATGTCCGACCGGCTGGCGCAACGCTTGAGCGCCCACCGCACCGCCGCACTGCAAATCGAGGTCGCACGGCATCCGCAAGCTGCGCTGGCTGCCGTGGTGCATGGCATGGTGCAGGTCGTCTTGCAGGAAAGCCGCTATGGCCGCAGCCGTGATTCTCTGCCGCTGGGCGTGGGCCTGAAAGTGCAAGACCGGCTGGAAGGCATGGCCCCGGACTGGCCGGAAGCTCTCGCCGCCGTGGCACTGCGCGAACTGCAACAGGTGGCGGGCGAAGCCTTGCCGGAGGACAGCGCCGAACTGTTCGCCGCGCTGCTGGCGAAGCCGCAAGACGAACTGGTGCGGCTGCTGGCCGTGTGCGTGGCTTCCACGGTGGACGTGGTGACGCCCCGCGCCACGCCGCACCAGCCCGGCGCGGAACTGGCGCAGGCCGTGGGCCTCGACATGGCCGCATGGTGGCAGCCGACCGCCGAAGGCTACTTCAAGCACGTTTCCAAGGCCGTGATTCTGGATGCTGTGGGCGCGTTTGCACCGGAATCCGTCACCCGGCTGGCAAAGCTCAAGAAGGCCGACATTGCCAGCGAAGCCGAGCGGCTGGCCGATGGCACGGGCTGGATGCCTGCCATCTTCAAGGCCGAAGGCCCGCAGGATGCCGCGCAGGAGGCAGGCCCGGAGCAGGACGCCCCGGAGGATGCCGAGGCAATGGCGGATGAACCCGCCGAGGCGCTGGCCGCTTGACTCACGCCGAAGGCAAGCGCCCCGGCCTCGACCGGGGCGCTTCGCTGAAAGGAAAAGCCCCCATGACCCGTACCACCACCAGCGCCCGCGCATGGCGGCGATCTACGCCCCCGGCACGGTGCGCGCCCGCCGCTGGCACGGCGATGGTGACGTGCGCGGCTACCGCCCGCCCTCGGGCTGGTCGGCCCGCGCCGACCTCACCGACATTCACCCCGTCACGGGCCGCGCCTTGCCGCGTGCTGTGTGGTGGCTCATCGAGACGAAGGAATAACCGCGTTCAGCACCGCGCCCAGGTCGTTCCGTCCTGGGCACGGTGAAACGCAAAATCCGGGCGCGGCAGTGGCCGCGCCCGGTGTTCAAGGCCAACAGCCAAATCAGAACGCCGCCGCCTTCGCGCTGGCTCATGCGGCAGCGTTGAAGTAGGCGGGACTCTCGCCCGACAATGGGCAGGCCCACATGGGCCTGCAAGCCGAAGCGCCCACCCTGCGCGGGAATCATCAGCAGTTTTCGGCTTGCCGCGTGCATACCCCGCAGCGTGGGCCGCTTCCATTTCATCAGCGACATATCCGCGTTTCCTGCTTGGAAATCTGGAACGGCCTGGGCGTGTCGGCGCGATGCGCCGCCGGGCTTTCGGGCTGCGCCCCGTGCCGACTTCGCTGTCACGGCCATTCGGCTTCAATCCCTCACGCCTTCGCGCCTGCGGCGCTGCGCGCTTCGCTTGCCTCCGGGGGATCGGCGAAAGGCCCATCCCCGCCGCGCGAGCTTGGCGCCCCTCGATGCCGCCGAACCGGCTAGCCGGATCGGCCGGGCCAGCGCCCCGCCGCAATGGCCAGGGCTGGGACGGGTACGCCGGGGCTTGCTGAGGCAGGTTGCAGGAATGCGTGCCGTCCTCAACGCTGGCGGTTCTTGCCCATCACGTCACGAAGGACGGTTCACGAATATCCCGCCCGGCATCGCTATGGAGCTTCCACACCACGCCTCAAGACCAGCGCCCCAAGGTGCGGCAGGGGCGTTCTCGCTTGTCGTCGGGTGGTTGACCTGGCCTGCGTCAGTGGGCGGGCCTGTGCAGCCTTCGTGCGGGGATGCCGAGTCGGCCCCATCCCCTTTCGGAGCGGTTCGGCCCAAGGCGTCCTTGTGTTGTTGTGAATCCTGGCGGGGGCGCGGCTGCGCCTCGGGCTTCATGGCTGCAACCGTCCAGCGAAAACAATTTCCCCTCTGCTGCGCAGATTCCTCGCGGGATAAATTCTTTTCGCCTCCCGGCTCTCCACTGCGTTGCGACCGCAAGCGGTGCAGCCAGCCCGTCCCCCGCCGACTGGATCACAACAAGGACGCGATGGGCGCGAACCTTGTTCAACCGAACGGAGAAAACATCATGGCCAACATCGGCACCTTCACCGCAGACAAAGACGGCTTCACCGGCACGCTTCGCACCCTGACGCTCAACGTCAAGGTCAAGCTGGTTCCCAACGACAAGGGAGACAACGAGAAGGCCCCTGACTTCCGCCTGCAGGCCGCCAGTCACGACATCGGCGCGGCGTGGAAGAAGACCAGCGAGGCCGGGCGCGAGTACATCTCCGTGACCCTCGACGATCCTTCGTTCCCGGCCACGGTCTACGCCCGCCTGATCGAAGGCGAGAACGGCACGCACGACCTGATCTGGTCGCGCAGCAAGCCCCAGGCGGCCTGACGGCCGCCAGCGCCCCGCCCATTGCGGCGGGGCGCTGTACTGCTTGGATCAGCAGACTGGAAGGCTTGGCTCTCCCAGCTTCGTGATGGTGGTGGTCGGGCAGCACACCATGACTTCGTGTTGCCAGGGCGAATGCAGGGCGATTCGGCGCACTGCGCCGACCGGGCTTTGCGGGCTGCGCCCCATGCCGACTTCGCCGTCATGGCCATTCGGCTTCAATCCCTATCGCGGCTTCGCGCCGGTGGCGCTGCGCTTGCCTCCAGGGGAAAGCCCTGCGGCCTATCCCCGCCGCGCGATGCTTGGCACCCCTGAAGTCCCCGAACCGGCTGCGCCGGATCGGTGGCCCAGCGCCTACGGCTGGGCCGCTGCTGCGAGCTGGCTCTCAGCCTCGCTCATCAGCACCGCCGTGCTGCATTCGAGCGCACTGGCGATCTTGAAGATGATCGCCAGCGTGGGCATGTGTTCGCCGCGCTCGACCTTGCCCATGTGCGAACGCTCGATGCCAGCGAGGTTCGCCAGCGATTCCTGCGCGATGCCGCGCTCCGTCCGCAGCGCGCGCACCGCCGCGCCGAAGGCTTGAGCCAATTCGGCGTCGAAGGTGGTGGCGCCCGCTGGCCGGCCGCGCTGGATGGATCGCTTCTGCATAGACAGAAGCGTCAATTCGCAGCACAATTAAAACCACGTTATTTTTAACTCATTCATGCTTTTGGCCCTTATTCGTGCTTTTACGGAAATCCGCTTCTGCGGATTCCGACAGAACCGGAAAACCGCCAACGTGCCTTTGCAGATTTCTACAATTGCGCTTTTGCGCTTTCGTGTTTCCACGGCTTTCGTGGAATACGCATCCACGCTTTGGCGTGGATGTGCAAAACCGACATTCCGTGTTGGAACAGGAGCACCACGATGAACGCTCCCCTCGTTACCGATGCGCAGCGCGCCGCGCTGCTGGAGAACGGGCGGCGGGCCGCCGCCGGTGAATCGCACGACCCGTTGCCGGCCGTGCGGCTGTTCACTCCCGATGCACACGCCACCTGGCTGCTGGCCTCGCTCGATCCCGCTGACGGCGACACGGCCTATGGCCTGATCGACCTGGGAATCAGCATGCCCGAGCTGGGGACGGTGAAACTCTCCGACCTTGCTTCCATCGTCGGGCCGCGCCAGCAACCCGTGATGCGGGATCTGTATTTCCAGGCGATGCGCCCGTTGTCGGAATATCTGCGCTTGGCGCAGGAAAACGGTTCCGTCGTCGATTGAACCGCTCGTGCTACGGCCAAGCTGAGCGCATTCAGACTATTTCGGTCTTGCTCCAGACCTGTCCAGTCTGAATCAGCACTCTTGCACCAAGCCTGTGCGTGTGTGGCGGAAACGGCCACGATCTTTCATGCGGCTTCCGGCACGGTGTCAGTACCGCATGACGTTTTTGGTGCCATGCGGCCGTCGCATTCGGACGAATTACGCAACATGCCGGAGCCAACCAGTCTTGACACCAGCCGTTACAGCTTAACCGGATTTCCCACTTGATTTGATGCTCCCGCATGTTTGACGCCGTGGCGACGTTCCTGCTGTTCGACGGGAGCTTGGGTCATGGTCAATCATCATCATGTCGCGCACTGGTATCCCACTGCGGCTTACCTCTATGTCCTGTGGCTGGATGCGCTTGCGCTGGCTTGGGAGTACCTGCGCAGGCACCCCGATTACCGGCTCGACTGGTTGCGCCGTGCGCGCCGCGCCGATGCGGCGCATCGCTGGGGCTTGCGCGTGCTGGAAGACCCGGCGCTGGATGCGCGCGATGCGCATCCGGCCTGGCAGCCCGGCCAAGCTGATGTAGTGCAGCTCTACCCCGATGCCGATCCGCCTGTGGATGCCGAGCCCTTCGCGTTCTGGCGTATCCCTGGCCACAAGCAACTTCTCCACGATGGCAAGGGACTGGCGCTGATCGCGCGCAGCCCCGGCCAGTGTCTGCGCTTCGCGCTCGCGCCTGGCCTGCAAGACGGCATGGCTATCGCCTATGCCCATCGCGGCGGCGCCTTTGCGCCTGCGCGCGGTCATGCGCTCGACGCGGCCCAGGCCGCCACCAAGCCCAGGCCGACGCCCGCCGCGCTGCTGGAGCTGCACACCTTGCAGGCGCTCGACGCGACCCTCGCAGGCGCGTCCTTGCGCGATGTGGGCGAAGGACTGTTCGGTGCCGACGCTGTGGCCGACTGGTACAGCGACGGCGGCCTGCGCTCCAAGGTGCGCCGTCTGGTGCGGCGTGGCGATGCGTTGATGCGCGGCGGCTATCTCCGCTTAGCACAACTGCCTCCGCTTGAGAAGGGCCGTTTTGAAGGGGACGCAAAACGACCCTGAGCAGGAGAGCTTCGTTTTCTGAGACTGCCTCCATCCGGTTGCGCTGTGCGGCCGGAGCTTTGAAAGCTATGGAGGCTCACACCATGCGTCCCGCTCCCTTGCGGCCTGCCGCCGCTCCCATGAATCCTGCTGCGCAGCCGCAGCGTTATCTCACCAACGACGAAGCCGCCGACTACTTGCGCCTGTCGCCGCGCACGTTGGAGAAACAGCGCGTGCTGGGTGGCGGCCCCAAGTTCCGCAAATTCGGCCGCCGCGTCATGTACGCCGTGGCCGACCTCGATGCCTGGGCTTCCGAGCGCAGCTTCGAGAGCACATCCGATCCCGAATACGCCGAGCAGCATTCGGCGGACAGCCGTGCGCGCTGATCGGCGGTGTGCGGCAGGCCATCGCCATGTCCAGCTCCGCGCTGCCGTCCCGGCAGCGGCCCGTGCCGGAGCGCGAACAGCTCGACCTGTTTCGCGCCCTGCCGGGCGACATGGCGCCGCGCGACAGCCAGGACTTGATGGCCTTTCCATTCTTCTCGCTGGCGAAGTCGCGGCGCGTGGCGCCGATCGACTTTCGGGCGGGGAACGTAACGATCCGCGTGGAGGGCACGCAGGAGCACGGCATCGCCACGATCTGGGATGCCGACGTGCTGATCTGGGCTGCCAGCCAGATCGTGGAAGCGCGCGACGCGGGTTTGCGCCCGTCGCGGCTGATGCAAGCCACGCCCTACGAGATCCTGCGCTTCATCGGGCGCGGTACGTCGCTGCGCGACTACCAGCGCCTCAAGGCCGCGCTGGATCGCCTGCAATCCACGACGGTGGCCACGTCCATCCGCGAGACGACTGGGCGGCGCCTGCATCGCTTCTCGTGGATCAACGAGTGGAAGGAGCTGGCCGATGCCAAGGGCACACCCTTGGGGCTGGAGCTGATCCTGCCGGACTGGTTCTATGCGGGCGTCATGGATGCCGCGCTGGTGCTGACCATCGACCCGGCGTATTTCCGGCTGACGGGCGGGATCGAGCGGTGGCTGTACCGATTGGTGCGCAAGCACGGCGGGCGCCAGCCGGGTGGGTGGCAATTCGACTTCCGGCACCTGCACCGCAAGTCGGGCAGCGCCACGCGCTTCTCGGATTTCGCCTACGACCTGCGCGCGCTCGTCGCGCGGCAGTCGATGCCCGGCTACGTCCTGGGCATCGAGCGAATGCCGGACAACGGCGCCGAGCTGCTGACCTTTCGGCCCGTGCCGTTCACGGCACGGGGATAAACGGTGCGTTGCCTGTGGACGGACTCGTGCTATCAGGAGTACCAGGTGTCGTGCTATCGGGAGTACGGCTATCGTGCTATCAGGAGTACGGATCGGCCGCAAAGCCAATAACGGCGCGGGTTTCAGCCTCTCCTAACTTCCCTAACTTAAATTCTCTAACTGATAGTAGAAGCGCCGCGCCACAGTGGATAACCGCCACGCGGCACGAGGCGCAGCAGCAACAGCCCGGCTTTCCAACACGGAGGGCCAGGCCATGATCGTCGCTCTGCTCAACCAGAAAGGCGGCGTGGGCAAGACCACGCTCGCCACCCACATCGCCGGCGAGCTGGCGATGCGCGGCCAACACGTCGTTCTGCTGGACGCCGACCCGCAGGGTTCATCGCTGGACTGGACACAGCGCAGAAGCCAGCAAGGCTTGCCACGGCTGTTCAGCGCCGTCGGCCTCGCACGCGAAACGCTGCACCAAGAGGCGCCGGAACTCGCCAGGCGGGCCGATCACGTCATCATCGACGGCCCGCCGCGCATCGCCGCCTTGGCGCGCTCCGCGCTGCTGGCGGCCGAGCGCGTGCTGATCCCGGTACAGCCCAGCCCCTACGACCTGTGGGCCAGCGCGGAGATGGTGGCGCTGATCCGCGAGGCGCAGGTGTTTCGGCCTGCGCTTCGCGCGGCCTTCGTCATCAACCGGCGCGTCAGCACCACCGTGATTGGGCGCGAAGCACGCGGCGCGCTGGC
Organism: Pseudomonadota bacterium; assembly: GCA_020161145.1. Lineage (GTDB taxonomy): Bacteria > Pseudomonadota > Gammaproteobacteria > Burkholderiales > Burkholderiaceae_C > Ideonella. The sequence goes on along the minus strand of JAIUPQ010000003.1, from coordinate 435,461 downwards.
CGACCAGCCGCTGCCCGCGCTGCGCGCCGAAGTGCATCAGCGCATCGTGTTCGCCGACAGCGTGGCCGCTGGCCGGCTTGCACGCGAGACAGCGCCCGACAGCGCCGCCGCGCGTGAAGTCACCGCGCTGGTGGACGAACTACTGCGGTGGACGCCATGACGGCGAAGCCGCCACCGAACAGCAAACGCACGGCAAAGCGCGTCGGCATCGGTGCGCGTCCACCTGCGAATCCGCACGCCGAGGCGTGGATTCGCCAGGGCGACGCCGATGCGCTGGGCAAAGGCGACCTCTACACCGCCCGCCTGACCCTCGACATCACGCCCGCGATGCGGGCGCGCATCAAGGTGTCGGCCTTCACGCAAGGCGTGACCGTGGCCGACCTGCTGCGCGGCCTGCTGGAGCGCGAGTTTCCAGAACACCGCAAGGAGAACACACCATGACCGCATCCGCTTCGCCTGCCGCTGGCGCGGCCACGGCTGCGCTCGCAGCACCTTCCGGCCAGCCTGCCAGCACGCCGCTGACGCGCGTGGCGCTGGCCTACATCGAACCGCGCTTCAAGTTCTACCTGCGCTTCGGCGAACCCGCGCGCACGCACCAGCTCGACCGCTGGCGGCGCTGCGCGGTGTTCCTGCCGGGTGCCATGTTCTGCCGCATCAGCTGGCAGGCCAACGACTACGGCACCGTGCGCTGGCAGCTCATGGTGATGCAGGCTTGCACGCCGCTCGATGCGGCGCAGCGCATCCCCGGCGTGCAGCCGGGCGCGCGCCTGCTGCTGCACGCCGAGGGTGAGAACCAGGTGCGCGTCGTGCTGGAACGCATCGACGCCATTGAGGCGCTGGGTATCGCGCCGTCTACCGCTTCGCCTGCGTACTGGCGCACGCTCGCCAACCGGCTCGCGGCGCATTTGGCGTTGCCCGAATACAGCGCCGAGCGGCACGCCGCCTGGCTGGCAGGGAGGGCACTGCCATGAGCGCCGTTTCCACTTCCGGCACCGCGTCGCCCCCTCGCTTGCGCGTGCGCGCTCGCCTCGTGCTGGCGGGCCTGTCCGCCTGCGGCCTCGCCGCGCTGGCCTGGGCGTCCTTCGTGCATCCGCTACCGCGCCTGACCTACAACCCGTCCGACAGCGTGGCGGTCGGCTGGTATCGCGTCGATCCGCTCGACCGTCGCACCAGCTCGCCGCCACGTCCGTTGTCCGTGGGCAGCATCGTGCTGGTGCCACTGCCCGTCGAGGCTGCCGCGCTCGCTGCGCAGCGCGGCTACCTGCCGACGCGCATCCCTCTGCTCAAGCGCGTGGGCGCGATCGCACCGCAGGAGGTGTGCATCGCCGACGGCAGTGTCCGCATCGACGGCGTGCCTTCGGCCGCCGTGCTGCCTGCCGACCGCTGGGGCCGTCCGCTGCCATCCTGGTCGCAGTGCCGCCGCCTTCGGCCTGGCGAGCTGTTCCTGCTCAGCGTCACCAATCCGGCGTCGTTCGACAGCCGGTATTTCGGGCCGGTCAGCGTAGCCGCCGTGATCGGCGTTGCGCGCCCGGTCTGGCTGGAGCCTCGCCCATGATCGCCGCCGATTCGCTGCGCATCATCGTGCTATCGGGCGTGTCGTTCTGCTGGCCGTCGCCGTGTCGTCGCGCGTGCAGTGCCGGTGCCAATACTTCGCATTGGGCACCACACTTCGCGCTGTCTCCGGCGCAGCCGTCCAACGTGCAGGCGTCTTGCCTCGAACGCGGCTGGCCTTCGGCCATCGCCGTGTTCGCCGGGGCGCTGTCTGCTCACGCAGCAGCGTCGCCGGGCCGCCGCTGCCCGGAGCGCCAGCGAGGGGCAAAGGCGGAAGGCAAGACAAAAGGGAGCGGCACCTGTCGGCCCGCAAAGCCAGTCTGCACGTGGGGTTGGCGCAGCACGGAGCGGCTTCGCCGCCGTGCCGCGTGGAGCGCGAGGCTCGCGCCAATGCTGGCATGTGCGTGTGCTTCGCACGACAGGACACGCCAGAGCTTGCAGGGAGCGCAGCCATGACCGACCGCCGCGACGACGATTTCCGCATCCGCCCCAGCGCCCCGAAGAACCGGGGCCAGGGCTTCGTTTCCAAGGTGCTCAAGCAGGCAGGCAAGGCCAGCAGCGGCAAGTCGTCGGTGCGTCGTCCTGGCGCTGCCAGCGGCTCCGGGAGGGGCACCGGCCAGCGGCCCGGCTCGCGCCTGGGGCGCGGCCACACGGCGGCGCGCTTCGTCGGAGCGAAGCTCACGCCCGTGTCGCGGCGCGTGACTATCAAGACGCTGCTGGTCAATCAGCAGCGGGCCAGCCCGCAGTCGCTCGCCAAGCACCTGCGCTACATTGAGCGCGACGGTGTGGGCCGCGATGGCGAGCCGGGTCAAGCCTACGGGCCGCAGACCGATGCCGCCGACCTCGACGCCTTCAAGGAACGCTGCGTCGACGACCGGCATCACTTTCGGTTCATCCTCTCGCCCGAGGATGGCGCCGAGCTGGAAGACCTGCGCACCTACACGCGGCACCTGATGGGCCGAATGGAGGCCGACCTGGGCACACGGCTGGAGTGGGTGGCCGTCGATCACTGGAACACCGACAACGCGCATACCCACCTGATCGTGCGCGGGCGCGACGACACCGGCAAAGACCTCATCATCGCCGGCAACTACATCGCCGATGGCTTCCGCCATCGCGCCGCCGAACTGGCGACCGAATGGCTCGGGCCGCGCACCGAGCTGGAGATCCAGCAGACCTTGCGGCGCGAGGTGGAGCAAGAACGGTGGACGAGCCTGGATCGCACGCTCAAGCGCGAGCTGGGCGACGATGGCCTGGTGCATGTCGAATGCCTCAACGAGCCGAGATTGCAACGCCAGCGCCTGCTGCTGATCGGCCGCCTGCAACGCTTGCAGCGCCTGGGCTTGGCCGATGAGATACAGCCGGGCACCTGGGCTGTCCATGCCGACGCCGAAAAGACCCTACGCGCCCTGGGCGAGCGCGGCGACATCATCCGCACCATGCAGCGGGCCATGCGCGGCGAGCCGCGCGAGCTGGCGGTGTTCGAGCCGGGCGACGATGGCCAAACCATCCTCGGCCGCGTGGCCGCGAAGGGGCTTGCCGACGAGCTGCGCGACCGGGGCTATCTGGTCATCGACGGCGTGGACGGCAAGGCCCACTACGTCGCGCTCAACGCCCGCGACGAGCTGGCGAACTACCCGATTGGCGCCGTGGTGGAGGTAAAGGGGGCAGCCGATGTGCGCGCGGCCGACAAGAACATCGCCGCGCTGGCGAGCGATGGCCTGTACCGCACCGATCATCACCTTGCGATTGAGCAAGGCCGGGCCAAGCCCGGCCGCGATCCGCAGGAAGTCGTCGCGGCCCACGTCCGCCGGCTGGAAGCCTTGCGCCGCGCCGGCATCGTGGAGCGCGTGGCCGAGGGACTATGGAAGATGCCGGACGACCTAGCCGAACAGGGCCGCCGCCACGACGCGCAGCGCCTTGGCGGCGTGGCTGTGGAACTGAAATCGCATCTGCCCATCGAGCGGCAGGCTCGCGTGATCGGGGCCACCTGGCTCGACCAGCAATTGATCGGTGGTGGCTCGGGCTTGGGCGACCTGGGCTTTGGTGGCGAGGCCAAGCAGGCGATGCAGCAGCGCGCCGACTTCCTGGCCGAACAGGGAATGGCCGAGCGGCGCGGGCAGCGCGTGATCGTCGCCCGGAACCTGCTGGGCACACTGCGCAATCGGGAGCTAGCGCAGGCCGCGAAGGACATTGCCGCCGACACCGGCCTGGAGCATCACCCGGTGGCCGACGGGCAGCGTGTGGCCGGCATCTACCGGCGCTCCGTCATGCTGGCCAGCGGTCGCTACGCGATGCTCGATGACGGCATGGGATTCAGCCTAGTGCCGTGGAAACCAGTGATCGAGCAACGGCTAGGTCAGCAACTTGCTGCCACTGTACGCGGCGGTGGCGTGTCATGGGAGATCGGACGACAGAAAGGCATGTCCATCACCTGACGAGCACCTGCTTCCGACGAGCCGAAACTGCGCCCATCCACGATCTGCATTCTCCCGCAATGGCGGGAGGCCAACCTAAGCGATGCGAGGCAGCGTTAGATCAAATTTAGTCGCTGTATCGTTGGACGTTGCCTGCACATGTCCACCATGAGCTTCGGCAATTGATTTGACGATCGCCAGTCCGAGGCCGGCCCCCGCGGACTTGCGCTGGCGGGCAGGGTCGGCGCGGTAGAAGCGATCGAAGAGCTTGGGCAGATCGGCGTCCGATATCCGCTCACCCGGGTTCTCGACGCGAATGACCGTTCCCTGGTCGTCCTGTTTGAGCGTGACGATGATCCGAGCCTCGCGCGGCGTGTAGCGAATGGCATTGGAAAGAAGGTTGCCGATGGCCCGCGACAACATCTCGCGATCCGCCAGGACCGGCTCGACCGCGCCCTTGAGGCTGAGCGTGATGTGTCGATCGTCGGCGAGGGCCTCGTAGTAGTCGAACAAGCCCCGGACCAGCGCACTCAGGTCGACCTGGCTCATGCGGATGTTGCGTGGATCGTTCTCGGTCTGCGCGAGAAACAGCATGTCCGCGATCATGCGACTCATGCGATCGAACTCCTCCAGATGGGAGTACAGGATCTCCCGGTACTCTTCGGCGCTACGGGGCTGCCCCAACACCACATGGGTCTGTGTCACGAGGTTGGTCACCGGGGTGCGCAGCTCATGCGCAATGTCGGCAGAGAAGTGCGACAAGCGGGCAAAGCCTTCCTCGATGCGCGCCAGCATGTCGTTGAAGGCGAACACCAACTCTGACAGCTCGATCGGCACGTCGCGTGGGTCGAGTCGCACGTCCAGTTTGGACGAACGGATGGCACGGATTTTCTCGTTGACCTTGCGGATCGGCAGATGCCCCCAGTGGACCGCCAGCCAAGCGGCCAGCAGCGCAATGCACAGGACCATGAAGGTCACCCAACGCAGCATGCGCTGGAACTCCCCGAGGAATTCCAGGTGGAAGCCGATGTCCATGGCAGCGAGGATGCGGTAGCGTGGCGCATCCGAAGTAGGGCCTGCTGCAAATTCGAACGCAACGCCCCGGTAGGACCGCTGACGATCCTGCCACACCGCCAACTCCTCGGCGTCGATCTGCGCCAGAGGCTTGGGGGCCAGGTTCATCTTGGACAGGTCAGGACCCGCCGTGGCGTAGATGGTGTTGCCTGTCTGGTCGTAGACGGCGTAGCTCATCCCGTGGTGCCCCGCCACCGCATTGGCAAGTTGCTGCCCCAGCGCGTCGCGGTCCATGTCGTCGCCCTGACGCAAGGGCTCGGCCAGGGCCGAGATGACCGCGTCCAGTTCATGCGCGTCCTGTTGCGCAAAGTGATGCTCCAACGATCGGACGATGGCCCACTGGAAACAGAGGAACACCAAGGTGATGGCCGCGCCGATCAATGCCGTCACGCGCAGGGCGAGCGAAGCGGGACTGCGCCGCCGGGTCGGCCTGACCTGCTTGGCGTGGCCAATGGCCGACGTCTCAGGTTTAGAGGCCGTCATCGGTGTCGAGCGTGTAGCCCATGCCGCGCACGGTGTGGATCAGCTTGGGGTTGAACGCATCGTCGATCTTCGCGCGCAGCCGGCGGATCGCCACGTCGATCACATTGGTGTCACTGTCATAGTTCATGTCCCACACCTGGGACGCAATCAGCGAGCGCGGCAGCACTTCTCCCTGGCGACGTGCCAGCAGCTCCAATAAGGCGAACTCCTTGACGGTCAGCGCGATACGCTTGCCGGCCCGTGTGGCGCGTCGGCGTGCCAGATCGAGCTCCAGGTCGACAATCTGAATGCGGTCGGGTTGGCTCGGCGCAGTGCCGCGTCGCAGCAGCGTGCGCACGCGCGCCAGTAACTCCGAAAACGCGAACGGCTTAACCAGGTAGTCATCGGCGCCAAGTTCCAAGCCCTTGACCCGATCGTCCACGCTGCCGCGCGCTGTCAGGAACAGCACCGGGACCTGTTTGCCCGCCGCCCGCAGCGAGCGCACGATGCGCCAGCCATCGACGTCCGGCAGCATGACATCCAGAACGATCAAATCGTAGGACTCGCTCATGGCCAGGTGATGGCCCTCCAGGCCGGTGCGGGCCAAGTCCACGATGAAGCCTGCCTCCTGCAGGCCTTGGCGCACATAGTCCGCCGTCTTGGCTTCGTCCTCGACGACCAGCATCTTCATGGCTTTCCTTACAGAATCGTTGCGGTGAGAGGGGCCGCGTGGGACTTTTGCGCCCACTACCGGGCAATGTACCGCTCTGCCCCTTCCCGAAGGATGACACAACCATTACATGAAAGTAATGGACGGGTCATGGGTTGGAAAACGCCCCCTCCTTAGGATGTCCTCCATGCGTCGAACCTTGTGCGTTGGACCCTGAGACCAGCGGGCTGGCCGGGTCCGGGCAAGGACGACTGTCGTTGACCCCCTGGAGGATCCCACCCTATGCCGCGCTCGCCTTTTCTAATCATGCCCCCGGGCTTGTCCCGGCGGCGGTTCGTACAGGGCTTGGCCGCCGGTGGCGTCATGGCTGGCCTGTCGACACCCGCGCTCAAGGCGTTTGCGCAGCAGGGCCCTGGAACGGTCGGGGGGCCTCGCGTTCTGAGCGGCAACGAGTTCGATTTGGTGGTGGCTGAGTCGCCCGTCAATTTCACAGGCAAGCCCGGTATCGCAACCACGATCAACGGCACTATTCCCGCGCCAACGCTGCGCTGGCGCGAAGGAGAAACGGTCACCATCCGCGTGACCAACAAGCTGCGCGAGTCCACCTCCATCCACTGGCACGGCATCATCCTGCCCTACCAGATGGACGGCGTGCCCGGCATCAGCTTCGACGGCATTGCGCCGGGCGAGACCTTCACCTACCAATTCAAAGTCGAGCAAAGCGGTTCGTATTGGTACCACTCGCACTCCGGCATGCAAGAGCTCACCGGCATGTATGGGGCGATCATCATCGATCCGGCCGGGCCCCAGACCATCCACGCCGACCGCGAGCATGTGCTCGTGTTCTCGGACTGGACCGACGAAGACCCGATGCGGATCTTCGCCAAGCTCAAGTCCCAGAGCGATTACCTGAACTTCAACCAGCCCACCGTCATCGACTTCTTCCGCGACGTTTCGCGCGATGGCATGGCTGCTGCGCTCGGCAAGCGCAAGATGTGGAACGAAATGCGGATGAACCCGACCGATCTCGCCGATCTGTCCTCCGCGACCCTGACCTACCTCGCCAACGGCACGACCCCGGCGGGCAACTGGACGGGCCTGTTCCGTCCGGGCGAACGCGTGCGCCTGCGCATGGTCAACGGCGCGGGTAACACCTTCTACGACGTACGCATCCCTGGGCTCAAGCTCACCGTCGTGCACGTCGATGGCGTGGATGTGGAGCCCGTGACGGTCGACGAATTCCGCTTCGGCCCGGGCGAGACCATCGACGTCATCGTTCAGCCACGCGACGACGCCTACACGATCTTCGCGCAGGCCATGGAGCGCACCGGGTATGCGCGTGCCACCTTGGCAGTGCGCGAGGGCCTGCAGGCGCCGGTGCCTGCCTTGGATCCGGTGGAATGGCTCGGCATGGGCGACATGATGGGCGGCATGGACCACGGCGCTTCGGGCCAGGATGCCGGCATGACGGGAATGACCGGCATGACGGGAATGGCTGGCATGGCCGGCATGGCCGGCATGGCCGCGACCCCGATGACTGGCATGAACCACGGCGCGATGGGCGGGATGAACCATGGCGCCATGAACCACGGCGGCATGGCCATGGACCACAGCCAGCATGCCGCGGGCGCGCTGGCTGTGCCAAGCACCACGGCGCGCCACGCGCGCACCGAATACGGCGCGAGCACGGACATGCGGGTCGACATGGCGCGCACCAACCTGGATGACCCCGGCATCGGCCTGCGCAACAACGGGAGGCGTGTCCTGACCCTCGCGGATCTGCACACGCCATCGGGTCCGCTGGACAAACGGGGCCCCGGCCGTGAGGTCGAGTTGCACCTGACGGGCAACATGGAGCGCTATTCCTGGTCTCTGGACGGACTGGAGTTCGGCAAGTCCACGCCGGTCCATTTTCGCTACGGCGAGCGCCTGCGGGTCATCTTGCACAACGACACGATGATGACCCATCCCATGCACCTGCACGGTTTGTGGAGCGAGCTGGAGAGCCCGGATGGCCGCTTCCTCGCCCGCCGGCACACCCTGCCGGTGCAGCCCGCGCAACGCATCAGTTTCCTTGTGACGGCCGACGCGCTCGGACGCTGGGCCTGGCATTGCCATCTGATGTTCCACATGGATGCCGGCATGTTCCGCGAAGTCGTGGTGTCCTGAGCCCAGCACAAGGAAGATCCAGAATGTCCCAAGCACTCCCCCTTCGCGCACTGTCCATCGCGCTCATGGCCCTTGTCGGCGTGGCCACACAAGCCCGGGCGCAGAACGACCACAGCGCCCATGGTCAAGCCGCTCCCCGCGCCACACCCGCGCCAGCAGTCGCACCTGCCGCAACCGCGAATCCTGCCGCCGCTGACCCGCATGCCGGACACGGGGCTCCCGCCAGCGGCGCGCCGTCTTCGCCCTCTGCGCCGGCCACGCCTGCCGCTGCCGCGGCGACCGATCCTCATGCCGGGCATGGTGCGCCCGCCAGTGGCGCCTCCTCCGCGACCGCCGCACCGGCCATGGACCACGGCAACATGCGCATGCAAGGCGGCTCGGCCCCGCCCGATGCGCGCGATCCGCACGCCTACTCCAATGGCCTCAAGCTGGGATCGGGTGACTACGCCGTGCCGGGCGTGCCACGGCTCATGCTGGCCGACGAGCACGCCTTCTTCTCGCTACGGGCCGAAACCCTGGAGCGTCGCTTCACGCGCAATGGCGGCAATGACACGGCCTACGGCCTGCAAGCCTGGTATGGGAACGCCTTCAATCGGGCGGTGCTCAAGGCCGAGGGCGACGTGGCGGGCGGCAAGTTCGAAGAGGCGCGCACCGAACTGCTGTGGGGCCATGCGGTCTCCACCTTCTGGGACACGCAACTGGGCGTCCGCCTGGACACCGGCGAGGGACCAAGCCGCCAGTGGCTGGCCTTCGGCATCCAGGGACTCGCGCCGTACTGGTTCGAGTTGGACGCGACCGCCTACGTGGGCAGCGGCGGCAGGACCGCGCTGCGCCTGGAGGGCAGCTACGAGATGCTGCTGACCCAGCGCTTGGTGCTCGAGCCGCGCGCCGAGCTGCAGTTCTACGGCAAGGACGATCCAGAGCGGCGCATCGGCAAGGGCCTCGCCGAAGCGTCCGCGGGCCTGCGACTGCGCTACGAGTTCAGCCGCCAGTTCGCGCCCTACATCGGCGTGGAGCGCGCGGGCAGCTTCGGCCAGACCGCCGACTACGTGCGCGCCTCGGGCGGCCGCCCCCTGCAAACACGCTGGGTGGCCGGTGTGCGCTTCTGGTTTTAGTTGGTAACACGTCGACGTGAGGAGTGGGCAAAGCATGAACACGACAACACAGCACACGCAGCGTCCGGTCGAAGCGAAGCGCCGAGCCGCCATCGCGGGCGTCCTTGCCTTGCTGCTGGCGGGCCCCGTCCTGGCCCAGGAGCGGCTGACGGCCAAGGTCTGGAAGGACCCGAGCTGCGGCTGCTGCAAGGACTGGATCACGCACATGGAGCAGGCTGGGTTCGAGGTGCAGGTTTTCGATAGCGGCAACAACGCCGCGCGAGCGCGCCTGGGCATCGCGCAGAAGTTCGGCTCCTGTCACACGGCGCAGATCGGGCGATACGCCATCGAGGGCCATGTCCCGGCCGCAGACATCCGTCGTCTACTGCGGGAAGCACCGCGGGCCATCGGCCTGGCCGCACCAGGCATGCCGGTCGGCTCGCCCGGCATGGACGGTCCCGTGTACGGTGACCGCAAGGACGCCTACGACGTGTTGCTGTTGACGGCGGACGGCAAGAGCACGGTCTTCCAGTCGCATCGCTGAACACGGATCCGGGAGAGCTTTTTATGCACCATGCGCACACGCAGACACCCAGCGGCCGCCCCCAATTCTGGCGGTCGCGCTACGGCCTGGCTTTCCTGATCTTGGTGCCAATCGCGGCCGTCGCTGCGTACTTCCTGCTGAAGGGGCACTTGACGCATATCGCAGGCTATCTGCCATTCCTGCTGCTTGCGGCATGTCCGCTGATGCACCTCTTCATGCACCGAGGCCACGGTCACCGCGCCGACGACAACAACACCGAGCCGTCGCGGGAAGGCAAGGAAGCGTCGAACGCGGTCCCGGCTTCCGGCGGCGAGCAGCGATGAACGAAGCGAAGCTGCACGCCCGCGCGTCTTTTCTATGAGGTGTGAGTGCGGCGCTCCACGGTATTTGAGGATGTCGGACGAACCCTTCGCGCTTATCGCGCCGCTTGAACTTAGGCGAGGCCAGCACACAACATGAACTCTTCCCTCCCATCGTCAGGTCATGGACATCCCCCTCACGACGCGCCTAAGGACGCGTCGGGCTCCCGCCCACATGCGCACCACGAGGACCACGAGCACAGTGCCGACCTGCCCAAGAACGACGGCGCAAGTTCATCGGATGCCTCGAAGCCCGAGGCCGGAGAACGGGATCCCGTCTGCGGCATGGCGGTCGCGTCGCAGTCACCGCACCGTTCCAGCCGCGAAGAGCGCACCTACTTCTTCTGCAGCGCCGGCTGCAAGAACAAGTTCGACACGCAGCCGCTGCGCTACGTGCACACGGCAAAGGATCCGATGGCGCAGGCCGCGCCAACGCCCGCCGCAGCGCCGGGCTCGGTCTACACCTGCCCGATGCATCCGGAGATTCGCCAGGACCACCCTGGTACCTGCCCGAGGTGCGGCATGGCGCTGGAGCCGCTGTTGCCCGACCTGGACGATGACAACCCCGAGCTTCGCGACTTCTCTCGCCGGTTCTGGTGGACGCTGCCGTTGACGCTCGTGGTGCTGGCGCTCGCCATGGCGGGCGAGCGGTTGCATCTGATGGACATGGCCACGCAGAGTTGGGTCGAGCTGGTGCTGTCGCTGCCGATCGTGCTGTGGGCGGGTTGGCCCTTCTTCTCGCGCGGCTGGCAGTCGGTGGTGCACCGCAGCCCGAACATGTGGACCCTCATCGGCCTGGGTACGGGAGCCGCCTTCCTCTACAGCGTGGTAGCGACCGTGGCACCACAGGTGTTTCCGGCTTCGTTCTTCTCCATGGGCCGCGTCGGGGTGTACTTCGAGGCCGCGGCCGTCATCATCTCGCTGACCCTGCTGGGCCAGGTGCTGGAACTCAAGGCCCGCTCGCAGACCTCTGCGGCAATCAAGTCGCTGCTGGGACTGGCGCCCAAGACCGCGCGCCGCATCGGCGCTGATGGGCGCGAGGAGGATGTGCCGCTCAGCCATGTGCACGTGGGCGATTTGCTGCGCATCCGCCCCGGCGAGAAGGTGCCCGTCGACGGCGTGGTGCACGAGGGCAGTAGCGCGGTCGACGAGTCCATGCTGACCGGCGAGCCGCTGCCGGTGAGCAAGCGCGCGGGCGACAAGGTGATCGGCGCCACACTCAACACCAGTGGTGCACTGGTCATGCGGTCGGAGCGCATCGGTTCTGACACCGTGCTCTCGCAGATCGTGCAGATGGTTGCCCAAGCTCAGCGCTCCAAGGCGCCCATGCAACGCATGGCCGACCTCGTCGCGGGCTACTTCGTGATGGTCGTGGTCGCCATCGCGTTGACGACGCTCTTCGTCTGGGGGTTCTACGGGCCGCAACCGGCCTGGGTGTATGGGCTGATCAATGCCGTTGCGGTCCTCATCATCGCTTGCCCGTGCGCGCTGGGCTTGGCCACACCGATGTCCATCATGGTGGCCACCGGCCGCGGCGCCACGCAGGGCGTGTTGTTCCGAGATGCCGCGGCGATCGAGAACCTGCGCAAGGTCGATACGCTGGTCATCGACAAGACGGGCACCCTGACGCAAGGTCGTCCCGCCTTCGACCGAGCCGTCGCCGTTGCTGGCTTCACCGACCAGGAGGTGCTTCGCCTGGCGGCCAGCCTGGACCAGGGCAGCGAGCACCCCTTGGCCGACGCCATCGTGCAGGCTGCCCGGGCCCAGGGGTTGCAACTCGCCAAGCCGCAAGGCTTCGAATCGGGGACCGGCATCGGCGTGCGAGGCAAGGTCGAGCAGCGCCAGTTGGCGCTGGGCAACACGGTGCTGATGCAGCAGGCGGGTGTTTCGGTTGATCCACTGGTGCCGCAGGCGGAGGCGCTGCGCAGCGAGGGCGCGAGCGTCATGTACCTGGCGGTCGACGGTCAGCTTGCCGGCCTGCTGGCCGTGTCCGATCCGGTCAAGGACAGCACCCCTGAGGCTTTGGCCGCGCTCAAGGCGGCCGGCCTGCGCGTCATCATGGCCACCGGTGATGGACATACCACCGCCAAGGCGGTGGGTGCCCGCCTGGGCATCGACGAGGTCCATGGCGAGGTCAAGCCGGCCGACAAGCTGCAGTTGATCGAGCGTCTGCAGAAGGAAGGCCGTGTCGTCGCCATGGCGGGTGACGGCATCAACGATGCACCGGCTCTGGCCAAGGCGGACGTGGGCATCGCCATGGGCACGGGCACCGACGTGGCGATGAACAGCGCGCAGGTGACCCTGGTCAAGGGTGACCTTCGGGGCATCGCCGTGGCGCGCACGCTTTCGGTCGACACGGTGCGCAACATGAAGCAAAACCTCGTGTTCGCTTTTCTCTACAACGCGCTCGGCATCCCGGTTGCTGCCGGCGTGCTCTATCCCTTCACGGGCTGGCTGCTGTCCCCCTTGATCGCGGCTCTGGCCATGAGCCTCAGTTCGGCGTCGGTGGTCGGCAACGCCTTGCGCCTGCGTGGTGCCGGGCCCCGAGGGCAATGACCGGTCAAGAACTGAACCAGGAGGTCGCTATCGCGCCACACAACCATCTGATCGGACTGCGCTCCATCGAGCCGCGTGCAGTCCGTGTTCGCTCAATCCCCCAACCTTTCAACACCAAGATAGGAACTTCCATGACCCGCTCTGCACTGATTGCCAAACTCATCACGCCGATCGCCGCCAGCCTGTTCGCGACCGCCGCTTTCGCGCATCCCGCGCTGGTGTCTTCCACGCCCGCCGACAAGTCCGAAGTCGATGCCCCGGCGACCATCGAGCTGAAATTCACCGAGACGCTCGTGCCGCAGTTTTCGGCGGCTAACCTTGTGATGACAGGCATGCCGGGCATGCCCAACCACGGCAACATGAAGATCAACGCCAGCGTGGCTGCTGCCGGCGACGGAAAGACCATGGTGATCACACCTGCGCAGCCGCTGCGCGCCGGCGACTACCGCGTTGAATGGCGTGCCGTTTCCTCAGACACGCATCCGATCACGGGCAATGTGAGCTTCAAGGTCAAGTAAGCCGATGGCCGGGGATTGGTTGACCATCGCATTGCGCCTGGCGCTGTACCTGGACTTGGCGGCGGCTTTTGGCGTCGCCTTGTTCGCTCTGTACGCGCTGGGCCGCGACGAGCGATCCTCGGCGGTTGCACATCGCTTCAGGACCTTGGTCGGTGCTGCCGCGGCTCTCGGAATCGTGCTCTCGGTTTGGGCGCTGACCGTCCTGGCCAAGGCGATGTCGGGTGCCCAGAGCTATGCGGAGCTGACGACGCACGTCTTCGAAATGCTCATCACGGGGACGCACATGGGGATCTCATGGTGCGTGCGCATCATGGCGCTGCTGCTGTGCGTGCTGTTGGCCGTGCTAAGGCTCAATCCGACGCTGCGCTTCGTGGGCTTGGCAGCCTCGAGCGGTACGGCCCTGGCAACGCTCGCCTGGGTGGGGCACGGGGCCATGGATGACGGGCTGCGCGGATACTTTCACCTCGGCAATGACATCGCGCATCTGTGGACTGCCGGAGCCTGGGTCGGCGCCATCGTAGCGTTCCTGCTGCTGGCGACGTTGAGGAGCGACCGAGCACTCGATGCACCACAAAGCATGCTGCGACTGCTGAGTCGCACGTCCAACGGCTTTGCCCGCATCGGCACGCTGATCGTGATCGTGCTTACGGCGAGCGGAATCCTCAACTACCTACTGATCGTTGGGCCCTCGATCGGGCCACTGTTCTCGACGCTCTACGGGCGGTTGCTGTTGCTGAAGTTGGCGCTGGTCGGGGGTATGCTCGCGCTGGCAGCGGCGAATCGATACAGGTTGAGTCCCGGCCTCCAGGCCTCGCTTGAATCAGGCAATACAGGCACGGCTGTCGCCAAGCTGAGGCGAAGTTTGTCTGCGGAAGCAACTCTTGCGGTGCTTGTCATGGCAAGCGTCGCCTGGCTTGGCATTCTGTCTCCGACGCAGGTGTGATCTCTTGATTTCGATTCCATGACGAAGCATGAGCGCGATGTAATGGCGACGTCAGCGCTTTGACGAGACCAGGCTTCTAAATTAGCGGTGCGGCGGAATTCTCTCGTCGTCAATTTTAAGAAGCTAATCATGAAGTCACGCATTCTTGTTGTTGCCCTGCTGAGTGTTCTCGCTGCGCCCGCGTTTGCCGGTGATGCGGCTGCTCATGCCGCCAAAGAAATGATCCCACTGAACAATGGAGGGACGCTGTACTTCTTCAAAGATGGACGCATGGCGCAAGAGGATTGCTTTGGGCGTGCTGTGCACCAGAAGATTGGTTCGTCTGTAGTCACGAAGGATGGGCTGATGGTCACCATCACCAGCAATGAAGTTGCTCCCCTCAGCTCGCTGCTTGAACAGGATCACGGCGGGTAATTCACGCGATCTGCTGATGCCTCCCAATGGCGTCAGAAAGAAGTCCCAGCGCCTGTCCGATTCGGATAGGCGCATGGCCTTCAGTGACTACCCCGGACAGAAGATTCAATGTGTAGGTTCAAATAACACTTATTAGGAGATTAGTTTGTGGAGCTTCGTCATCTACGATGTTTCCTCGCTGTAGCAGAGGAGCTTCACTTTGCCCGCGCTGCCGAGCGGTTGCACATCGACCAATCTCCGTTATCTCGCACCATCAAGGAGTTGGAGGAAGAACTCGGCGCACGCCTGTTTGTCCGCACCACTCGCAGCACACAACTGACCCGCGCTGGACGGCTGTTTCTGGAGCACGTTCAGCGAGTCTTTACAGTGCTGGAGCAGGCCCGCGATAGTGTTAAGTCCGCCGCCAACGGCTTTTGCGGCCAGTTGCGTATTGCCTTGTCCGATGGCGTCACGCCTTCGCGCCTGCCGGCATTGCTGGCGCGCAGCCGCGAAGAAGACCCCGAGGTGGAAATCCGATTGTTCGAGGTGCCCCTGGATCAGCAGATCAAGGGGCTTCATAGCGACCTGTATGACGCGGGCTTCTCGATGGCAGAGGATGCAGGTGATGGCATCATCGTCACTCCTGCATGGGAAGACGAATTGATGGTTGCGGTACCAGCCCGCCATCCGGTGCTTGCCTTCAAACAGATCCCGCTGAAGGAGGTGCTGCGCCATCCGCTGGCGCTGGGCGACCCAGCAGTGTGCGAAGGCCACGCACGCCAGGTCGATCGGTTCCTACGCACATGCGGACAAGAGCCGCTGATCGCGCAGCGCGTGGCGACCTTCGACGTGATGATGACTTTAGTCTCCGCTGGCTTAGCATTGGGCTTGGCGGGCGAGGCGCATATTGCTTCCAGCCGCGAGCCGGGAGTCGTGGCCCGGCGCTTGGCGGGCAAGCCGACTATGCTCATGACCTATCTGCTGCGCCGCGATACGGAGCCGTCAGAAATGCTGGCTCGATTTATCGAACGAGTAGATTTTATTGATGCGGCTGATGAACTCGGCATCCCCGAAGACCTTCCACGCGACCGATAGTAGGAATAAGGCTATGAACAAAGTGATATTGCTGATATTGGTCACTGCACTGCCTGCATGCGGTCCTTCTCAACCTTCGGAAACCGTGGATGCGCTCGTAGCCAATCCCGAACGCATCAAAGAGATTCAACGTCAATGCAAGGAAGACCGCGCGAAGGTTGGCGACGAACTATGTCTGCGTGCTGCCGAAGCCGCCAAACGGCGATTTTTCGGTGATCGGCCCGAGCAGAAATCCAAGTAGGTTATCTCTCGGTCGCATCGCTGCGACGAAGTTCTCGCTGTTACCTCACTACGCCGCAATGCGCTCGCGCTTGCGGCGTTTTTATTGCTTTCGCCTCTAAAGGAAATCTGACTTTTTGGGCCTAAATTGCCGCCACATCGGCCTTTGACCGACCTGCGCGAACGCCTTGATCCTCAGTGCTGCGGCACCTCTGTGTGCCGTGATCGGAGGCGAGGTTATGCAAGGGACGAACGTGCTGTTTGGTCAGATCGCCGTGGTATTCGGCATCGTGATCGCTGGGGTGTGGAGCGCCACACAATGGACAGCAGCAACCCTTGGCTATCAACTACGCCTTGGCTCGCCCTGGTTCGATCTTCTTGGCACGCCGATCTACCACCCGTGGAAACTGTTCGAGTGGTGGTTCTTCTTCGATGCCTACGCGCCCCGCGTGTTCGATACCGGCGGCGCCATCGCGGGCGGCAGCGGCCTGCTGGCGGTGGTGGTCGCCATCGGTATGTCGATCTGGCGCTCGCGCCAATCGCGGCTGGTTACGACCTACGGCTCGGCACGCTGGGCGAACGCGGAGGACATTCGTAGAGCCGGCCTCACACAGCCGGCCGGGGTGTTCCTCGGCCAGCACGATCGCCAGTACCTGCGCCACGAAGGCCCGGAACACGTCCTGACCTTTGCGCCCACGCGCTCGGGCAAAGGCGTCGGTCTGGTGGTGCCGACGCTGCTTTCCTGGCCGGCCTCGGCCGTCATCCACGACATCAAGGGCGAGAACTGGCAGATCACCGCCGGCTGGCGCTCGCGCTTCTCGCATTGCCTGCTGTTCAACCCGACCGATGCGAAGTCAGCGGCCTATAACCCGCTGCTGGAGGTACGGCGCGGCGCGCATGAGGTGCGCGACGTGCAGAACATCGCTGACATCCTCGTTGACCCCGAAGGGGCGCTAGAGAAGCGAAACCATTGGGAAAAAACCTCGCACGCGCTGCTGGTCGGGGCCATCCTGCATGTGCTCTACGCAGGCGAAGACAAGACTCTGCGCGGCGTCGCCAACTTCCTCTCCGACCCGGCCAGTCCGTTCGAGCTGACCTTGCATCGGATGATGACTACGCCGCACCTCGTGAACGAGGAAGGTGGTGGCCCACATCCCGTGGTGGCATCCGCTGCGCGCGAAGTCCTCAACAAGAGCGATAACGAACGCTCGGGCGTGCTGTCCACGGCCATGTCGTTCCTCGGCCTGTACCGCGATCCCACGGTGGCCGAAGTCACCTCGCGTTGCGACTGGCGCATCGCTGACCTGATCGCTGCCGAGCATCCGGTATCGCTGTACCTCGTGGTGCCGCCTTCGGACATTTCGCGGACGAAGCCGCTCATTCGCCTGATCCTCAACCAGATCGGCCGGCGCCTCACCGAGTCGCTCGACGGCTCCGACGGCATTCAGCGCCGCCACAAGCTGCTGCTGATGCTCGATGAGTTCCCGGCGCTGGGGCGGCTCGACTTCTTCGAGACGGCGCTGGCCTTCATGGCGGGCTACGGCATCCGCAGCTTCCTCATCGCGCAGTCGCTCAACCAGATCGACAAAGCCTATGGCCAGAACCATTCGATTCTGGACAACTGCCATGTGCGCGTGACCTTCGCCACGAACGACGAGCGCACGGCCAAGCGCATTTCCGAAACGCTCGGCACCGCTACCGAGCTGCGCGCGCAGCGCAACTACGCGGGCCATCGGCTCGCGCCGTGGCTGGGCCACCTGATGGTGTCGCGGCAGGAGACGGCCCGCCCGCTGCTGACGCCGGGCGAGGTGATGCAGCTTCCGCCTGACGAGGCCGTGGTGATGGTGTCCAGCGTGGCACCGATCAAGGCGAAGAAGCTGCGCTACTACGCGGACGCCAATTTCAAGCGCCGCGTGCTGCTGCCGCCCGCGCTGGCGGAAGGACAGTACGCCGACGCGCCGCCATTGCGGCCCGACGACTGGAGCGGGTTGGCGATTCCCGCCGTGCCCGCTGCGCTGGCCACGGCATCCGCCGATGGCCTGGGTTCCACGGATGACGGCGGCCTGCGCCGCCAGCCCGAGCTTTCCGAAACCGTCGCCTACGACCCCGAGCTGGCCGCGTCCACAGCCGACCTCGCGCTGCTCGATGACGACGACGACCTGCCGCTTCCCCTTCCGCGCCAGCTTGATCCGGCCATGCAGCGCAGCGCCCGGCTGGCTTCCCTCGACCCCAACGACGGAATCGAGCTATGAGCCATTACCGCCTGAACCTCTTTATCCAGCCCGAGCACGCCAAGCGGCTCGACGAACTGGCTGCCAAGAAAGGCGTGTCCAAGTCGTCCATCGTCGCGGCGGCACTCGCATCGTGGCTGTCGCCCGATACCGCCGACCAGCGCGAGGCGGCCCTTGCCAAGCGGCTTGATCGCCTGTCGCGCCAAGCCGATCGCATGGAGCGCGACCAGAACATCGCCATCGAAGCGCTGGCGCTGTTCATCCGCTACTACCTGACCGTGAGCACGCCGGTTGCAGAGGCGCACCAAGACGCGGCACGCGCGCAGGGCAAAGCGCGCTTCGAGCAGTTCACCGAGCAGCTTGGCCGCCACCTGCTGCGGGGCCGCAGCCTAGTGCGCGACGTGGTGGAGGAACTGCATCCCGACCCAATGCGGATGGAAGACGCGGCGGCAGCCACGCAAGCGCAGGAGCGTGCGTCATGAGCGCCGTTCCGCAGCCCATGAGCACCACGTCGCTCGACCGGCGCATCCAAATGCTGCGCACGGCGATGGGGCCGCTGATCGTCGCCGCGCTCGAAGACCCGGACGTGGTGGAGGTGATGCTGAACCCTGATCGCACCCTTTGGGTGGATCGGCTTTCCAGTGGGCGCGCGCCGATGGGCGTGGAGTTGCCGGAGACGGACGGCGAGCGAATCATTCGCTTGGTCGCGGCCCACGTCGGCGCAGAAGTCCATCGCGGGCAACCGCTGCTGTCCGCCGAGTTGCCCGAAACCGGCGAACGCTTCGAGGGCATCTTGCCGCCCGCTGCGCCGGGGCCGGCCTTCGCGCTGCGCAAGCGCGCCATCGGCGTCATTCCTCTGTCGCGCTACATCGAGGACGGAATGGTGACCGCCGAGCAGGCGGGCTTTCTCGTTCGCGCCGTGCGCGAGCGCCAGAACGTCCTGATCGCGGGAGCCACGAGCAGCGGCAAGACCACGCTCGCCAATGCGCTGCTGGCCGAGATTGCCGCTACCGGCGACCGAGTGCTGGTGCTCGAAGACACCATCGAGTTGCAATGCGCGGCCCGCGACCATGTGCCGCTGCGCACGCGCGCCAGCGTCGTGTCCATGACCGAGCTGGTGCGCTCGTCCATGCGCCTGCGGCCTGATCGCGTCGTCGTCGGCGAGGTGCGCGGCGCCGAGGCGCTGGATCTCATCAAGGTGTGGGGCACGGGTCATCCCGGCGGCATCGCCACGATCCACGCCGGCTCCGCGCTGGGCGCGCTGCTGCGCCTGGAGCAACTGATTCTCGAAGTGGCGGTGAATCCGCCCCGTGCGCTGATCGCCGAGGCGGTCAACGTGGTGATCCACATCGCCGGGCGCGGGCGCAAGCGCCGCATCGAGAGCATCGCCCGCGTCGTCGGCTTCGACGGCGTTGGCTACCAATTGGCGGATTGGGGTGCGGACGCGCTGGACACGCCGTTTCCCGAGTTGTCGCCAAACCCCGATGCCGCACCCGCTGCGGCGACCTCCCGATCCCCTGACTCACTTGGAGAACTGCCATGACGCAGATGATCGTTCCTGCTTTCCGTCTTTCCGTAAATCCGCTTTCGCACCTGTCGGGCCTCGCGCGGCTGCGCAGCCTTGCCCGCCCTGCGGGGCACGGGCTGCTGCTGGCCGCGCTGCTGCTGTTCCTGGCAGGCACCGCGCAGGCCGCCGGTTCCTCGATGCCGTGGGAAGGCCCGCTGCAATCCATACTCGAATCCATCCAGGGGCCGGTGGCGCGCATCGTCGCGGTCATCATCATCATCGCCACGGGCCTCGCGCTCGCTTTCGGCGACACGTCGGGCGGATTCCGCAAGCTGATCCAGATCGTCTTCGGCCTGTCCATCGCCTTCGCGGCTTCCAGCTTCTTCCTGTCGTTCTTTTCGTTCTCGGGCGGGGCTGTCGTATGAGCATGCCCGATACCTTCGCGGCCGGGTTCGAGGTGCCGTTGCACCGCTCGCTGACCGAGCCGATCTTGCTGGGCGGTGCGCCGCGAACGGTCGCCATTGCGAACGGCACGCTGGCCGCCGCTGTCGGGCTGGGCCTGCAACTGTGGATTCCTGGCGTGGTGCTCTGGATCGTCGGCCATTCGCTGGCGGTGTGGGGCGCGCGCGTCGATCCGCAGTTCATGGCCGTGTTCGCGCGGCACATCAAGCACCGCCCGCTGCTGGACGTGTGAGGGGGATGCCACGATGCTGAACCTCGCCGAATACCGCCAGCGCCCGGCCTTGCTGGCCGACTGGCTGCCCTGGGCCGGGCTGGTCGCGCCAGGTGTTGTGCTGAACAAAGACGGTTCGTTTCAACGATCGTTCCAGTTTCGCGGCCCTGACTTGGACAGTGCCACACAGGGCGAACTGATTGCCACGTCGGCACGGCAGAACAACGCGCTTCGCCGCACCGGGTCTGGCTGGGCCTTCTATATCGAGGCCGAGCGGGTGCAGGCTTCGAGCTATCCGCAGTCCTCCTTTCCCGAACCACTGTCCTGGATGGTGGATGAGGAGCGACGTGCGGCATTCGAGGAGTCGGACAGCCATTTTGAGAGCATCTACCACTTCACGCTGCAATATCTACCGCCGGAGGAATCTCGCACCCGCGCGGCGGGAATGCTGTATGAGAACCGGCCCACCGAAGGCGTGGACTGGCGCGGCCGGCTCGATGCCTTCGTGGCGGAAACCGATCGCGTCTTCGACCTGCTCGATGGCGTGACGCCGGAGATTGCCTGGCTGGACGACAGCCAGACGCTGACCTACCTGCACGCCACCATCTCGACGCGGCGCTACCGCGTCGGCGTGCCCGAGGTGCCGTTCCACATCGACGCGCTGCTGACCGACTCCGCGCTGGTCGGTGGCCTGGCGCCCATGCTGGGCGACCAGCACCTGCGCGTGGTATCGGTGCGGGGCTTTCCGACCTCGACCTGGCCGGGGATTCTGGACGACCTCAACCGCCTGGGCTTTGCGTATCGCTGGAGCACACGCTTTCTCTGCCTGGACAAATCCGAGGCGGAAAAAGAACTCACCCGCTTGCGCCGCCAGTGGTTTGCAAAAAGGAAGAACGTCATCGCGCTGCTGCGCGAAACGATCTTCCAGCAGGAAAGCCCGCTGGTCGATACCGACGCCAGCAACAAAGCGACCGACGCCGATGCCGCCTTGCAGGAACTGGGCAGCGATCAAGTCGCCTTCGGCTATCTCACCGCCACGGTGACGGTGCTCGATGCCGACCCGGCCGTAGCCGACGAGAAGCTGCGCATGGTGGAGCGGGTCATCCAAGGGCGCGGCTTCGTCACCATCCCGGAAACGCTCAACGCCGTGGATGCGTGGCTGTCATCCATTCCAGGCAACGCTTACGCCAACGTGCGCCAGCCCATCGTCTCGACGCTGAACCTGGCGCACATGATGCCGGTGTCGGCGGTATGGGCCGGGCCGGAGAAGAACGACCACCTCGATGGCCCGCCGCTGATCGTCACGCGCACCGATGGCGCGACGCCGTTCCGGCTGGTGACGCACATCGGCGACGTGGGCCACACGCTGGTCGCGGGGCCGACTGGCATGGGCAAGTCGGTCTTGCTCGCCACGTTGGCGATGCAATTTCGCCGCTATCGCGGCTCGCGCATCTTCGCCTTCGACATGGGCCGCTCCATGCGGGCCACCATCCTCGGCCTGGGCGGCGAACACTACGACCTGGGCACGGATGGCGAAATCGCCTTCCAGCCACTGGCACGTATCGACCGCGAGGGCTACCGCACCTGGGCCGCCGAATGGATCGAAGGCCGCTTGCTGCACGAAGGGGTGCCGGTCGGCCCTGACGAGAAGGCCGCCATCTGGTCGGCGCTGGGAAGCCTTGCCGGTGCGCCGATGGGGCAGCGCACGATGACCGGGCTTTCCGTCCTCTTGCAGTCCAACGCGCTGCGCCAGGCGCTCGCGCCGTATGTGCTCGGCGGCGCGCACGGCAAGCTACTGGATGCCGACCATGACCGTCTCGGCATGGCCGACGTGCAGTGCTTCGAGATGGAGGAGCTGATGCACAGCAAGGCCGCCGTCATGGCCGTGCTGCATTACCTCTTTGCGCGTTTCGACGAACGCTTCGACGGTGCGCCCACGCTGCTAATCCTCGACGAAGCGTGGCTGTTCCTCGACGACCCGGTGTTTGCCGCGCGTATCCGCCAGTGGCTCAAGACGCTTCGCAAGAAGAACGTCAGCGTCATCTTCGCCACGCAGAGCCTCGCCGACATCAAGGATTCGAGCATCGCGCCCGCGATCATCGAGAGCTGCGCGAGTCGGATTTTCTTGCCCAACCCGCAGGCCACCGAGCCGCAGATTCGCACGATCTACGAAGGCTTCGGCCTCAACAGGCGGCAGATCGAAATCGTCGCCACCGCACAGCCCAAGCGCGACTACTACTACCAATCCCGCCTCGGCAACCGCCTGTTCGACCTCGACCTGGGGCCGGCGGCGCTGGCGTTTGCGGGCGCATCTACGCCACAAGACCAGCGCGACATAGACCGCGTGCTGCTGGACGCCGGCGTGCCCGGCTTCGCGGGCGCGTGGCTGCGCCATCGCGGCCTTGATTGGGCGGCCGATCTGTTGCCCTCGTTCCCCGGCCTCGCGCCGGGTTCCCTTGCTGACCAACCCCTGGAGAACCTGCCATGAAGAAGCGTCTTATTGCCGCCGCCATCGCGGCCATGCTTTGCACCGCCACCGCCCATGCGCAATGGGTCGTGGTCGATCCCACGAACCTCGTGCAGAACACGCTGACCGCGATCCGCACGCTGGAGCAGATCAACAACCAGATCCAGCAGCTCCAGAACGAAGCGCAGATGCTGATGAACCAGGCGCGCAACCTGGCCAGCCTGCCGTCCAGCGTGGTCGGCCAGTTGCGCGCCAATCTGGCGACCACGCAGCGGCTGATCGACCAGGCGCGCGGCCTGGCCTACGACGTGACCAATCTGGATCGGGAGTTTCAGCGCCTGTACCCCGAGCAGTACGCCGCCACGGTGAGCGGCGACCAGATGTACCGCGACACGCAGGAGCGGTGGAAGAACACGCTCAACGGCTTGCAGACCACGATGCAGATGCAGGCCCAGGTGTCGCAGAACCTGGGCGAAGACGAAAGCGCGCTGGCCGACCTCGTGGGCAAGAGCCAGTCGGCCCAAGGTGCGCTGCAAGCGATGCAAGCCATGAACCAGTTGCTGGCCTTGCAGGCCAAGCAATCCATCCAGTCGCAGCGGCTCCAGATCACGCAGGATCGCGCTGCCGCGCTGGAACTGGCGCGGCAGGCGGCAGCCACGGAGCGCGGACGCGAGGTGACGCGCCGCTTCCTGGGGAGTGGCACGCCGTACACGCCGCAATCCGTCGATTTCTACAACCACTGACGAGGTGCGGCCATGAAGTACGCGCCTGTCGTGTTCGCTCTCGCGTTCCTGCTGTCCGGCTGCTTTCAGCCGCTGTCGGTGGCTTCACTGGCCACCGATCCATCCCGGTTGCACACGCTGCGCGCGCAGTGCCGCGCGGGCGCGCACGAAGGCGCGTTTTGCGCGCAGGTGGCCCAGGCCGACCTGCGGCGCTTTCTCTCCGGCCAGGCCGGGCCGGGCGAGTACCAGACGCTGGCCGACCTG
The DNA here is from genome assembly GCA_020161145.1 of Pseudomonadota bacterium. GTDB lineage: Bacteria > Pseudomonadota > Gammaproteobacteria > Burkholderiales > Burkholderiaceae_C > Ideonella. Next base: position 411,533 of record JAIUPQ010000003.1, on the reverse strand, counting down.
CCGCCGATTCCGCCCAGCTTCGATGAACCCGCCGATGCCAAAGAACCTGGGCAGGAGGACTCGCCATGAATGACGTGACGGTGATTGACCGCTTCCTCGATACCTTCTCGCGCTACATCGACTCGGGCTTCGGGCTGCTGCATGGCGAGGTGGCGTTTCTGACCGCCACGCTGATCATCATCGACATGACGATCGCCGGGCTGTTCTGGGCGATGGGCCATGCGGTCGGCCAGGGCGAAGACGTGTTCGCCAAGCTGATCCGCAAGGTGCTCTATGTCGGTGCCTTCGCCTACATCATCGGCAACTTCAACACGCTGGCCGGCATCCTGTTTCGCTCCTTCGCCGGGCTCGGCCTGACGGCCAGCGGCTCGACCTTGAGCATGGAGAACTTCCTGCACCCTGGGCGGCTGGCCAAGGTCGGCATCGACGCCGGGGCGCCGATCCTTGAGCAGATCGGCAATATGGCGGGCTTCCCCGAGGTGTTCGTGAACATCACGCCGATCGTCGTGATGTTCCTCGCGTGGCTGATCGTCATCCTGTGCTTCTTCGTGCTGGCGATCCAGCTTTTCATCACGCTGATCGAGTTCAAGCTGACCACGCTCGCGGGCTTCGTGCTCGTGCCGTTCGCACTCTGGAACAAGACCGCGTTCCTCGCCGAAAAGGTACTGGGCAACGTGGTGTCGTCCGGCATCAAGGTGTTGGTGCTCGCGGTCATCGTGGGCATCGGCTCGGGGCTGTTCGCCGAGTTTCAGGTACATCCCGCCGAGCCATCCATCGACCACTCCTTGGTCGTGATGCTGGCCTCGCTGACCCTGCTGGCCTTGGGCATCTTCGGGCCAGGCATTGCAACTGGGCTGGTGTCTGGCGGGCCGCAGCTTGGCGCTGGTGCGATGGCCGGTGCTGCGCTGGGCGCTGCGGGCGCTGCCGTTGCCGTCGGCGCCGCAGCCACGGGCGTTGGCGGCGCGGTAGCCGCTGGAGCGCGCATGGCGCCCGCAGCCGCAAGGCTGGCCGGCAGCGGCGCGCGGGCTGCTGCTGGAGCCGCCAGCAGCGCGCGGTCGGCGTTCCAGGCCGGTTCTGCTTCGGCAGGCGGTGGCCTCAAGGGTGCCGCTGCGGGCTTCGGCAATGTCGCCAAGACAGGCGCTCAGGCAGCCGGGCAGAAGGTGGCCGATGGCGCGCGTTCGATGAAGGAACGTACCGCCGCAGCTTTCCGCCAGGAAGGCACGACTTCGGCGGGAGGCGGTACAGCCGCCGCATCGGGCGGCCCAGCGTCTGGTGGTGATACGCCCTCCACCGCGCCGCAAGAGCAACCCGCCTGGGCCAAACGCCTGCATCGCCGCCAGCAACTCACCCATGCCGCAACCACCGCCGCCCACGCGCTGCGCGGGGGCGACGGCGGCAGCTCCAGCCAGGGGCCGAGTCTGCGCGATTCCGATTCCTGATCTTCAAGGAGAACAACCATGCGATTCAAACGACCGCAGGTGCGCTACGCCGATACGCCGCAGCCTGCGACCCCTTACCAGTCCGCCGCGCAGGTGTGGGACGAACGTATCGGTTCGTCCCGCGTGCAGGCCAGGAGCTGGCGCCTGATGGCTTTTGGCTGCCTGACGCTGGCGGTGCTGATGGCCGGCGGCCTCGTGTGGCGTTCCGCGCAGTCCATCGTGACGCCCTACGTGGTGGAGGTGGACAACGCGGGCCAGGTGCGCGCCGTGGGCGAGGCCGCCACGCCGTACAAGCCCAGCGATGCCCAGGTGGCCTACCACCTGGGCCGCTTCATTGGCCTGGTGCGCTCGCTGTCCATCGACCCCATCGTGGTGCGGCAGAACTGGCTGGACGCCTACGACTACACCACCGACAAAGGCGCCGTGGTGCTCAACGAGTACGCCCGCGTGAACGATCCGTTCGCGCGCATCGGCAAGGAGTCGGTGACGGTGCAGATCACCAGCGTGACCCGCGCGAGCGATGCCTCGTTCAACGTGCGCTGGACGGAACAACGCTTCGTCAATGGCGCTCCTGCCGGCACCGAACGCTGGAACGCGGTGATTTCCATCGTGCAGCAGACCCCGCGCACCGAACAGCGCCTGCGCAAGAACCCCCTAGGCATCTACGTCAACGGCCTGTCGTGGAGCCGCGAACTGGATTCTTCCGAAGGAGCAAAACCATGAATGATCTTTTCCGTAAATCAGTTTTGCCGGTGATCCTGCTTGCCCTGGCGGGCTGCGCCACGCAGGGCAAGCCGCCGCCGACCATCTCGCTCGATGAGCCGGTGCAGGCGCAGAAGCTGCCGGAGCCGCCCGCACCTGTGGAGGCGGTCGCCGTGCCCGAGGTGCTGCCAATGCCGGCGCAATTGAAGCCGGCGCCCGAGGGCGAAGAAGCCAAGCCGGTGCCGGAGCCGGCCGACGAGAAGGTGCGCGTCTCACGGGCCAATACCGAGGCGCGAGTCGCGCCCACGCGCGAGGGCTACGTCAATGCGATTCAGGTCTGGCCCTTCACGGATGGCGCGCTGTATCAGGTCTATGCGGCCGTGGGCCGCGTGACCGTGATCGCGCTCCAGCCGGGCGAGGAGCTGGTGACGGTGGCCGCTGGCGACACGGTGCGCTGGATCGTCGGGGACACATCGAGCGGCAGCGGCGAAGCGCTGCGCGTCAACGTGATGGTCAAACCGATCCGCTCGGGCCTCAAGACCAATCTGGTCATCACCACCAGCCGCAGGACGTACCTGATGGAGCTGACTTCGACCGAAAAGACATGGATGGCGTCGGTGTCCTGGGAGTATCCGAAGGACAAGATGCTGGCCTTGCAGCGTCAGGCACAGGCGGCCAGCGCCGTCGCGCCGGTCGATACCGGGCTCTCGCTGGAGAAGATCCGTTTCCGCTACACGGTCAGCGGCAGCAATCCGCCGTGGAAGCCGCTGCGCGCCTTCGACGACGGGGAGAAGGTCTATATCCAGTTCCCGCCCGGCATCGCCCAGGGCGAGTTGCCGCCGCTGTTCGTCATTGGCGCACAGGGCGATGGGCAACTGGTGAACTACCGCTTTCGGCCGCCGTACTACATCGTGGATCGCCTGTTCGGCGCGGCCGAACTGCGCCTGGGAGGCGACAAGGGCGACGTGGTGCGCATCGAACGCACGGACGGCACGCGGAGGAACTGACCATGAGCCAGGACGACACTCCCGACCTCGCCACGCCACAGGCGGGCAAGGTAGCGCCCGAGGCAGTGGCGCTGCGCGCACAGCCGCGCCCGGTCACGCGCCTGAACCGGCGCACGCTGGCCATCCTCGTCGGCGGCCTGTCGGTCGCCGTGCTCGGGGCCACGATCTGGTCATTGCAGCCGCACCGGCGCGACGCGGGCGAACAGACCGAGCTTTACAACGTCGATCGCGTATCGAAGTCCGAGGGGCTGGATGGCCTGCCTTCCGACTACTCGAAGCTGCGGAAGGTGCCCGAGTTGGGGCCGCCGCTGCCGGGCGATCTCGGCCCGGCCATCGTGAACTCGCAGCAGCCGGCCATGGCCGCTTACACGGCCCCCGGCCATGATCCGAATGACGCCTTGCGCAAGGAAGCGGAGGCCGCTGCGGCTTCGTCGGTGTTCTTCCGCTCGGGCGGCCAAGGCCAGGCGGCCGCCACGGTGGCGCAGGCGGCGCCGGGTGCGAGCGGTGCCAGCACACTCGCGGCTTTCGACCCGCTCGCTGCCGGGCCTGCCTCGACGGCGGCCCAGCCTGCCGACCCGACCGCCGTGCAGAACCGGCAAGAGCAGAAAGAGGCGTTCCTGAAAGCCGGTTCTACGGAAACCCGCAATTCCGGCAATTTGGCGCTGCCGGCGTCGCCGTATCAGGTGATGGCCGGTACGGTGATCGCAGGCGCGCTGGTGACGGGCATCAAGTCCGATCTTCCGGGCGATGTGATCGCCACCGTCACGGAGCCGGTCTATGACACGGCCACGGGCAAGTTCCTGCTGATCCCGCAGGGATCGCGCATCCTCGGCAGATACAACAGCCAGGTCAGCTACGGGCAGAGCCGCGTGCAGGTGGTGTGGAACCGCGTCATCCTGCCGGACACGTCCTCGCTGACACTCGACAATCTCGTGGGCACCGACCCGGCCGGCTACGCGGGCCTGGAAGACGACGTGGACTGGCACTGGAAGCGCATCTTTGCCGGTGCGGTGCTGACGACGCTGCTGGGCGTCGGCGCCGAGCTGGCCGCGCCGGAGAACCGGCAGGACGGCAACCGCATCGTGATCGCCGGGCGCGACAGCGCGCAGGACAGCATCAATCAGGTCGGGCAGGAGATCACCCGGCGCAACATGAACATCCAGCCGACGCTGACGGCACGGCCGGGCTTGCCGGTTCGGGTGATCGTGGCGCGCGACCTCGTGTTGCGTCCTTACCAACCCATGTTCTATCAGCTTGAAGGTGCGCGATGAGTACCGCCCGAAAACTCCGCCTCGGCCCGTTGCCGTCCAGCGGTAGCACGAAGCTGACGTTCACCTGCCCGGCCAGCCTGAAAGCCGACCTCGACCGTTACGCCGCGCTGCACGCACAGGCGTATGGCGAGGCGGTCGATGCGGTGACGCTGATCCCGCACATGCTGGAGGCGTTCATGGCGGGGGATCGGGGATTCAGGAAGGGAAGTGGGAACAAGGCCGCACCGCCGAAGCCGGGTTGACGATGCGGGCGCATCCACCATCCGCTCACGATGAAAGCGCAGCCTCGGGCTGCGCTTCCGTTTTTGGGAATGGATTGCGACCAGCCGGGGCATAGATGGCTATGCGATCTTGCCCGCTGCGGCGCCCCTGCGTTTGCCACCGCGAAGCACCCATGTGGCACCTAGCTAGAAATGCAGCAAGAGCGCGCCGCAGCCTGAATCTAGGCTAACCTATTGCCCCATAAGCCCTTTCGCACCGCTGCATGTCTGCAAGAAAGACTTGACAGCGGACATTTTTCATGGGGGTGGCAACGGTTGGGGGTGACGTGGCGATGACGCGCAACAGATGTAACTTGGCGTCAGGCGAGGGTTTTCGGAGCGGTTTGCCCTAGCACAATGCCGCTGTTACAAATGCGGCCATGCCGTGAAGGAGCAGTTTCATGACCAAGGCCAATATGCCTGATGCACAACCCGACCGCATTGTGGTGGTGGATGACGATGCACGCATCCGCGACCTGCTGCGCCGCTACCTGACGCAGGAGGGCTTCGAGGTGCTGCTGGCCGAAGACGCCAAGGCGCTGGCGCGGCTGCAGACCCGCGAGACGGTGGATCTGATCGTGCTCGACCTGATGCTGCCTGGCGAGGACGGGCTGTCGATCTGCCGCCGCCTGCGCGGGGCGGGCGATCGCACGCCCATCATCATGCTGACCGCCAAGGTGGAGGACGTGGACCGCATCGTGGGCCTGGAGGTGGGCGCCGACGACTACCTGGCCAAGCCGTTCAACCCCCATGAGCTGCTGGCGCGCATCAACGCCGTGCTGCGCCGCCGCCCCGCTCAGGAGACACCGGGTGGGCCTGCCATGGAGGACCAGACGGTCTACTTCGGCCCGTTCGAGTTCGATCTGGCCCAGCGCCGCCTGACCCGCGACGGCGAGCAGATGACGCTGACCACTGGCGAGTTCGCCATGCTCAAGGCGCTGGTGCGGCATCCGCGCCAGCCGCTGTCGCGCGACAAGCTGGCGCAACTGGCGCGGGGGCGCGAGTTCGAGCCGTTCGATCGCAGCCTGGACGTGCAGATCTCGCGCCTGCGCAAGCTGCTGGAGTCGGACCCGTCCAACCCGCGCTACATCCAGACGGTGTGGGGCGTGGGCTACGTGTTCGTGCCGGGAGAGTGACGGCCGCTTCGGCGCTAGCGCAGGGATCCCGGCAGGCCAGAGCAGTCGCCGGGTTGGGGAGTGGCACTGAAGGGTGGTGGTGAAAAAGCCGGCGTTTTCGCAAACCGAGTCGCTTGACCAGGTGCTGGGCGAGCGCGCGCCTCGTCGTGCGGGGCGCGCGCCGTTTGCGCTCAACCTGTTCTGGCGCACCTTCTTTCTGCTGGGCCTGTTGCTGGCCGGCGGCATCCTGGCCTGGGTCATCACGCTGCGGCAGTTGGAATTTGCGCCGCGTGCGGTGCAGGCGGCGCAGCAGATTGCCAGCCTGGTCAACCTCTCGCGGGCGGCGCTGCGCTTTGCCGACGGCATCAACCGCATTGCCGTGGTCAAGGCCATGAGCGACCAGGAGGCGGTGCGCCTGGTGCCGCGCCAACTGACCGACCGCTGGGAGCCGCTGGAGACCGACCGCTTCACGCGGCTGGTGGCCGACGACCTGCGCCAGCGGCTGGGGCAGGACACCATCGTCGCGCGCAGCGTCAACGGCGTGCCGGCGCTGTGGGTGGGGTTCTACATCGAGCGCGACCCGTACTGGATGCAGGCCGAGTACGGCCGCATGGAGCCGCTGCGGCCGGGCACCTGGTTCGTCTGGGTGGGCATCTCGCTGCTGGCCACGGTGCAGGGCTCGATTGCGGTGGCGCGGCTGATCAACCGGCCGCTGCAGGAGCTGTCGTTCGCTGCCAGCCGCATCCGCGAGGGTGAGTTCGACTCGCGGCTCGATGAGTCCACCATGACCAGCGAGATCCGCGCCGTCAACATCGGCTTCAACCGTATGGCGCGCGAGCTGGGCAAGGTGGAAGAGGAGCGGGCGGTGATGCTGGCCGGCATCAGCCACGACTTGCGCACGCCGCTGGCGCGACTGCGGCTGGAGGCCGAGATCAGCGTCGAGGATGAAGAGGCACGGCGCAACATGGCGCAAGACATCGACCAGCTCGACGCCATCATCGACAAGTTCATGGACTACGCCCGTCCCGACGGCACGCGCAGCGCGCTGGTGGACGTGGGCGCCGTCATCGAGCGCGAGGCGGCCGCCTTCCGCGACGCCTCACAGATCCGCATCAACCTGCAGATGCCCACCGGCGTCATCGTGGTGGGCGACGACACCGAACTGGGCCGCGTGTTTGCCAACCTGTTCGAGAACGCGCGCCGCTATGGCCGCTCCATCGAGACCGGCGTGGCCGAGGTCAGCGTCACCCATGTGCGCATGGATGACGACGTGGTCATCACCGTGCGCGACCACGGCGCCGGCGTGGAGGAGTCCAAGCTCGACCAGCTGACCACGCCCTTCTTTCGCGGCGACGCCGCACGCACGGCCGCCACCGGCGCCGGCCTGGGGCTGGCCATCGTCAAGAAGGCGCTGCAGCGCATCGAGGGCGACCTCAAACTGGCCAACGCCCGCGATGGCGGGCTGATCGCCCACGTCAGATTGAAGCGGGGGCGGGCCTGATGAGCGGCCCATCGTTTTCTTGAGAAGGCCATCACGTGCGAAATTGCATCGCGTGCAGGCGGGCGTAGAGGCCTTGCGCGGCCAGCAGGTCGGCGTGGCTGCCTTGCTCGACGATGCGGCCGGCATCCATCACCACGATGTGGTCGGCCCGCTCGATGGTGGCCAGCCGGTGGGCGATGACCCAGGTGGTGCGGCCTTGCATCAGCCGCTCCAGCGCCTGCTGCACCAGGTGCTCGCTTTGCGCGTCCAGCGCCGAGGTGGCCTCGTCCAGGATGAGGATGGGCGCGTCCTTGTAGATGGCCCGCGCAATGGCCAGCCGCTGGCGCTGGCCGCCCGAGAGCTGGCTGCCGTTGTGGCCTATGGGGCTGTCCAGCCCCTGTGGCAGCGTCAGCACGAACTCCAGCAGGTTGGCATCGGCCAGCGCGCGCTGCACCCGCTCGTCGTCGGGGGTGGCGCTGAGGGCCACGTTGGCGCGCACCGTGTCGTTGAACAGCACCACGTCCTGACTGACCAGGGCGAACTGGCGTCGCAGGTCGGCCACGTCCCAGTCGGGCAGGGCCACGCCGTCCAGCTTGACCGTGCCCGCCGTGGGCTCGACGAAGCGCGGCAACAGGTTGACCAAGGTGGACTTGCCCGCGCCCGACGGACCCACCAGCGCCACGTTCTGGCCCGCCGCCACGTGCAGCGTCACGGCGTCCAGGGCTGTGTTCTGGCCCTCGCCATAGCGCACCGTCACCGCCTCCAGCGCAAACGCACCCTGGGCGCGCTCGGCCTTGTGGGTGCCGCTGGTCTCGGTGGGGGTCTCGTGGATCAGTGTCAGCGCGCGCTCCAGCGCGGTGATGCCGCGCGCCATCGGGCTCATCACGTCGGCCAGGTGTTTGAGCGGTGCGATCAGCATCAGCGCGGCCATCACAAACCCCACGAACTGGCCCACCGTGGCCTGGTTGGCGCTGCTTTGCCACAGCGCCACCGTCAGCACCGACGACAAGGCCACGGCGGTGATGACCTGGGTGATCGGCGTGATGGCGGCGGCGGCGATGGTGGCCTTCATCACCAGGGCGCGCAGGTGCCGGCTGGCGCGGGCAAAGCGGCTTTGCTGGGCCGGGGCCGCGCCGTGCAGGCGCAGCACGCGCCAGGCCAGCGTGTTTTCCTCCACCACATAGGCCAGCTCGTCGGTGGCGGTCAACGTCTGCTGGCTGATGCGCCGCAGCCGCGTGCCGGTAATGCGCATGGCCAGCGCCATCGCGGGCGCCAGCACCAGCACCAGCAGGGTCAACTGCCAGTTGCTCCACAACAGGTACAGCAGCAGGAACAGCACCGTGAGCGAATCCTTGACCACCGTGTTGGCGGCACTGATGACTTGCTGGGTGCCGTTCTGGATCTCGTGCACCAAGGTGTTGGTCAGGCTGCTGGCGTTGCGCTGGCCGAACAGCGCAGGCGCGGCCTCGAACAGCGCCGCAAACATGCGCTCGCGCAGCCGCAGCACGCCCTCCTGGCCAGCCCAGGTCAGGGTGTACTGGGCGATGAAGCTGAACACGCCGCGCAAGGTGAACAGGCCGATCACCGCCACCGGCACGGCCCAGTACGGGAACGGCCGCTCGGCCTTGAACCCGTTGTCCACGATGTAGCGCATCAGACCGATGACAGCGGGCTCGGTGGCCGCCGTCACCATCGAGGCCGCGAACGCCACGAACCACGCCGTGCGCGCGTGACGGAAGTAGGGCAAAAGGGCGCCCAGGCGCCGGAGCAGGTCGAGCATGGAGGCGGATTATGTGGGGGCTTGCCTACAATCCCCGAGGAACTCAATACGCTTTGAAGGCTCGATCAACCGACATGATGGACAGAAGACACCTGCTCGGCGCCTGCGCCACCTTGGGCGCCTCGGCTTTCACGCCGGCCGCGCTGGCGCAATTCCGCGTGGACATCACCGGCGTGGGCGCCACCCAGTTGCCGCTGGCCATGGGCGCGTTTGGCGGTGAGACCGGGCTGCCGCAGGTGGTGTCGCAAATCATCCGCGCCGACCTGGAGCGCAGCGGCGTGTTTCGCATCGTGGACCCGGGTGCCGGCCTCACCGAGGCTTCCAACCCGGCTTTCGACGCCCTGCGCGGCCGCGGCGCCGACGCGCTGGTGGCCGGCTCGGTGCTGAAGCTGGCCGATGGCCGCTTCGACGTGCGCTACAAGCTCTGGGATCTGGTCAAGAGCCTGGATCTGGGCGGCGCCACCACCACCGTACCGGCCGCCGACCTGCGGCTGGCCGCCCACCGCATTGCCGACGCCATTTACGAGCGCCTGACCGGCGAGCGCGGCATCTTTGCCACCCGCATCGCCTACGTCACCAAGGGCGGCGGTCAGTACCGGCTGCTGGTGGCCGACGCCGATGGCGAGGGCGGCCAGGTGGCCGTCACCAACCGCGAGCCCATCATCTCGCCGAGCTGGTCGCCCAATGGCAGCGAGCTGGCCTACGTCTCGTTCGAGACGCGCAAGGCCGTGGTCTATGTGCAGAACGTGGCCACCGGCACGCGCCGCCAGGTGGCCAACTTCAAGGGCTCCAACAGCGCGCCGGCCTGGTCGCCCAGCGGGCGCGAGCTGGCCGTGACGCTGTCGCGCGACGGCGGCTCGCAGATCTACCAGATCGGCCGCGACGGCGGCCCGCCGCGCCGCATCACGCAGAGCACGGCCATCGACACCGAGCCCGTCTACACCCCCGACGGGCGCAGCGTCTACTTCGTCAGCGACCGCGGCGGCAGCCCGCAGATCTACCGCCAGAGCCTGGGCGGCGGCGCGCCCGAGCGCGTCACCTTCAGCGGCGGCTACAACATCAGCCCCGCCGTCAGCCCCGACGGCAAGCTGCTGGCCTTCGTCCAGCGCCAGGGCGGGGCCTTCCGCCTGGCCGTGCAGGATCTGGCCAGCGGCCAGGTCAGCATCATCAGCGACACCAGCGACGACGAAAGCCCCAGCTTCGCTCCCAACGGCAAGCTGCTGATCTACGCCACCCGCACCCAGGGCCGCGAGGTGCTGATGACCAGCACGCTGGACGGCCGCATCAAGACCCGCCTGCTGACCAGCGGGCTGGACATCCGGGAGCCCGCCTGGGGCCCCTTCGGACGCTGAACCACACCCTGGGCGAGTCCGCGCCCGTTGACCACCCGAGGAGAACCCCACCATGAACCAGACCACCACCCGTTTCAGCTTGACCGCCGTGCTGGCCGCCGCCGTACTGGCTGCCGGCTGCGCCTCGCAGGTACCGCTGCAGGAAAAGCCCGTGGTTGAGACCCGTCCCACGCCGGGCCAGACCACCCCGCCGCCCGCCCAGACCAGCGAGAGCAAGGTCGCCACCGTCGACCTCAACGCCCAGAACGAAGCCGCCGTGCGCGCCGCCGGCAGCATCGTCTACTTCGACTACGACAGCTTCATCGTCAAGGACGACTACCGCAACATCGTCCAGACCCACGCCAAGCTGATGAACGACAACCGCGCCCGTCGCTTCATGCTCGAAGGCCACACCGACGAGCGCGGCGGCCGTGAGTACAACCTGGCCCTGGGCCAGAAGCGCGCCGAGGCCGTGGGCCAGGCGCTGACCATCCTGGGCGTGCAGGCCGACCAGATCGAAGCCGTCAGCTACGGCAAAGAGCGCCCGGCCGTCGAGGGCCACACCGAAGACGCCTGGGCCAAGAACCGCCGCGTTGAACTGCGCGCGCGCCAGTAAGCCATGCTGCACCGCATTGCCCTGGCGGCCGTGCTGGCCTGCAGCGCGCTGACGGCGCAGGCCGCGCTGTTCAGCGACGACGAGGCCCGCCGCGCCATCCTCGACCTGCGCACCCGCGTGGGCACGCTCGACGACCAGCTCAAGCAGCAGGCCGCCACCATCGCCCAGTTGCAGCGCAGCCTGCTGGAGCTGAACAACCAGAACCAGCAGCTCAAGCAAGACCTGGCCCAACTGCGCGGCGAGAACGAGCAGTCGCTGCAACAGGTCAGCGACCTGCAGCGCCGCCAGAAAGACCTGGCCACCGGCGTCGATCAGCGCCTGGGCAAGCTGGAGCCGCAAAGCGTCACGGTGGATGGCCAGACCTTCACCGCCGACGCCGACGTGGTGCGCCTCTACGACGAGGCGCTGGCGCCACTCAAGGCAGGCCAGTTCGACCAGGCCGCCACGCTGCTGGCCGCCTTCGTCAAGCGCCACCCCACCAGCGGCTACCTGCCCAGTGCCCGCTACTGGCTGGGCAACGCCCAGTTTGGCGCCAAGAAGACGCGCGACGCGCTGGCCACCTTCAAGGGGTTCGCCGAGGCCTACCCCGACCACCTGCGCGCCCCCGAGGCCTACCTGGCCATGGCCAACTGCCAGATCGAGCTCAAGGACACCCGCGGCGCGCGCAAGACCCTGGGCGACCTCATCAAGGCCTACCCCAAGACCGAGGCCGCCGTGGCCGCGCGCGAGCGCCTTTCCACGCTGAAGTGACCTGTGGCGAGGCAGGTATGAGTGAGCTGGAGCGGCGCTTCGGCGGCCTACGGCGGCTGTATGGCGACGCCGGCTATGCGCGGCTGCGGCAACTGCGCGTGGCCGTCGTCGGCTTGGGCGGCGTGGGCTCCTGGGCTGCCGAAGCGCTGGCGCGCAGCGGTGTGGCCGCGCTCACGCTGATCGACATGGACCACGTGGCCGAGTCCAACATCAACCGTCAGGTGCAGGCCACCACCGACACCCTGGGCATGGCCAAGGGCGAGGCGCTGGCCGCGCGCATCGCCACCATCCACCCCGGCTGCGCCGTCACCCTGGTGGACGACTTCGTCACCCAAGACAACTGGCCTGCGCTGCTGCCCGCTGCCGTCGATGGCCTGATCGACGCCTGCGACCAGAGCGCGGCCAAACTGGCCCTGGCTGGCTGGGCCCGCGCCACCGCCACCCCAGCCGTGCTGTGCGGCGCGGCCGGCGGCAAGCGCCAGGCCCATCTGCTGCATGTGGACGACCTGGCCGCAGCCAGCCACGACCCGCTGCTGGCCGCGCTGCGCCAGCGCCTGCGCAAGGCGGGCGCACCGCGCCAGGGCGCCATGGGCTTGCGCTGCGTGTTCAGCCGCGAGCCCGTCCTGCGCCCGCCGCAGGCCGAGGGCTGCGCCGTCGATGGCAGCCTCAACTGCGCGGGCTATGGCTCCAGCGTCACCGTCACCGCCGCTGCCGGCCTGATGGCTGCCGGCGACATCATCGCGCAGTGCCAGGCGCAATCGCGCTGAAGCCTGCTATAGTTGAGGGCTTCGCTTGAAGCAGAGCGAAGTGTGAGCGGGACGTTAGCTCAGTTGGTAGAGCAGCGGACTTTTAATCCGTTGGTCGCAGGTTCGAATCCTGCACGTCCCACCACCCCATGCGCCATGCGCACCGGGCCTATAGCTCAGTTGGTAGAGCAGCGGACTCTTAATCCGTTGGTCGTAGGTTCGAATCCTACTGGGCCCACCACAGTTCTCGAGGGGCAGCATCCAGGCGGGTGCTGCCCCTTTCGTCTTTGGGGACGATAGTGGAGTTGGACTTGGAGCTCCCGCATTCCACGGACGGTCAGGTGCTGAGTTCTTCAGCGAATGGGACAGGTAGGCAGGCCATCGTCAACGACGCCCAGGGCAGGGCCTTGCGGGTCTACCAGGACAGCCGAGCCGTCTGGAGCCACTGGTGGCGGGCGAACTCATCGGCCAGCACGGCGTCAAGCAAGACGAAAGCGGCATCCGCGACGACAAGAACAACCCCAGCTTCAGGCAGATGGCGGAGTTCAGCTTCGGCTACCGGCAAATCAGCGCCAACCACCCCCAGGCCCAGGCCGGCACCAGCGTCATGGTGCAAGCCGGCCAGAGCCTGCAAGAGCTGGCGCAAGCCGCCTACGGCGACGCCGGCCAGTGGTGGCGCATCGCCCAGGCCAACGGCCTGCAAAGCCAAGCCGATCTGAAGGTCGGGCAAACCCTCACCCTGCCCAGCGCGCTGAGCGGCACGCACAACAGCGCCAACACCTTCAGGCCCTACAGCGCCAGCGACGTCATCGGCGACACCAACCCCGCCCTGCCCATGCCGCAAGCACCCGGGGGTGGCTGCGGCGCCATCGGCATGGTCATCATGCTCGTCGTGGCCGTGGTCGTCACCATCTACACCGCCGGGGCCTTGACGGCCGCGGCCTCAGCCAACTTTGGCCAGATCATGGCCGCAGGCGCCAGCACCCTGGCTGGCAGCGGCAGCGTGGCCGCCGGCTCGGTGCTGGCCGGCATGGGTGCGAGTACCGGCGCCCTGGGCCTGGCCGGCAGCGCCGCCATCGGTGCCGTGGCCGCAGGCGCGGGCTCCATCGCCAGCCAGGTGGCCGGCATGGCCACCGGCAACGTAGAGGACTTCAGCTGGAAGGGCGTGGCGCAAAGCGCCGTGGGCGGTGCCCTCAGCGCCGGGCTGGGCTCCGCTGCAAGGTGCACCCACCGTGCTGCAAAGCGCCCCGATCTAGGCCACCCTCACCAACGCCTTGACGCAAAGCGTCAGCCTGGCCGTGGGGCTGCAAGAGCGCTTCGACTGGCGCGGCATGGCCGCCTCGGCGGCCGGGGCGGCAGCAGGGCAGGCCACAGCCGGCGCGCTCAGCGAGCCGCTGGCCCACGCACTGCAAAACGACACCGGCGCCAAGCTGGTCACCGGCACCCTGGCCGGCTTGGCCTCGGGCGCCACCGCAGCCGTGCTGCGCGGCGGGCGCTTCAGCGTCCAGCAGGTGGCGGTGGATGCGTTTGGGAATGCGCTAGGTCAAGGGCTCGTGGACTCGATGCAACCGACTCAAGGCGAAGGCCCATGGTCGTCCGCCGACTATCGCAACGGCTCGGACATCGAGAGCGACAACGCCTACTACGACCGCATGACGCAGCAGGCCCTGCAGCGTGGTGGTCAGGGTCTGAGCGACTCGGCGACCAATGCGGAGGTGATGGCGTACCGCATGCGCGAGGCTGGCTTCGATGGCGACATGGTTCCCACCGGCGGGGCTACGCCGGCTGGGCCTGGGTTGACAGTGAGGCCACGCCCATTGGCGTTCAAGCAGCTGCCGCAGCTCAACGAAGAGACTGGGCTGATGGGCTTCGACCAAGGCAACGGTGTGTGGAGCTATCCGGTGCCCGTCCGTCCGACCATCGAGACGAGGCCACTGGGCTCCGCTGCAGGCTCGGAGTCGTTGCCTCCGGTTGAAAACCTCTACACACCGCTGGAGGGGTTCTTCGAGGGACGGTATCGCATGGCGGTGCAGGGGATGACCGACCCCAATGCGAGCCTGCTCGACCAGGGCGTGAACCTGCTCTTGGGCATGGGTGTTGCGCCGCTGGCGGCGCTGGAGGCGCCGGTCACTGGCCTGTACAACGCGACGAACAACGCATGGCGTGCAGGCCAGAACTTGGCTCGCGCAGATTTGACCAGCGATACCGACGTTGCAGTCATGTCGAGGCTTGAGGCTACTGCTGAACTTGCAGGTGCCTTCCTCGGCTTGGGGGGACCCGCGGCGGTGATGCAGCCGCGGCCATCGCTAGGTGCGCCAGGAGTTCGCACATCGGCAATCGCCGATGACATGTTGGCCGAGGGAGAGCTGCTCAGCAATCGAGCATCCGGCGTGAATGAGCTTGCATCTCGGCCAAATGCGACCTTTCTGAATCGCTTCCCCAAGGATGCGATTGAACTGCGGTCGGTTCCTTCACTGACCCAGGAGCAGGTGCTGCGAATGCCAAAAAACGTCCTCTACGTTGTCAAGGAAGATGGCTCGCTGGTGATTGCGCCGAAGCCTGCTGACTTCTCGTATGGGCATGTGGACTTGGCACGCGGTCAGAATGTTCTTGCTGCGGGTGAAGGCAAGGTTCTCTGGGGAGAGGTCAAGTACATTGATAACGCTTCCGGGCACTATCTGCCTCAGGGAAGCTCTGCGGAATCTGCCGCGGTGAAGGCATTCGGCGATTACGGCTTCAAGGTGCCCGAGGGGGCGTATGTGAATAAGGTCTACGACTTCAAGTTGGGAAGATGGGTGAAGCAGTGATGAGCGACTCAGTACTGGCTGACTTCGACTTGCTGTGTCACAAGGTCGCCGTGGCGGCTCTGCCAACGCTCGGCGAAGATGCGCTAGAGCCCATGTATGAAGAAGTGCTCGGCTTCCTGCAGTCTCATCCAGAGCATCGCGCGGAGTTGTCGCGGCGCCTCACTGATGTGATGGGGCGGTATCGCTTCGGCCGAGAGACCCCGGAGCGCTTGCTTCCAAGTGCTTCCATTGCCTACAGCATGCATGTGCTGCGATGGCCGGAAGTACTTCGATTCGCGGAGGAAGAGAACCGGGCCTTCTATGCGCCGAAGATGGCCACACTGATGACGAGCATCATGGCGGCCTTCGAAGACGATTGGGAAGACAGAGACTTCTACAAGCGCTTCCAAGACAAGGGCTAAGGGCTACCGGACTACCGGCAGTCCAACATCGTGAGGGTCAACTTCGACATGAAGGCGGGCTTGCCCTATACAGCGTCCCCGGATGTCGCGCGCAACGGTGTCACGCTTCCGGTGTCGAAGTTCTAACCGGCGAAAAGGTCGTCTATGTCTATGCATGACTTTACCGTTTCAGACTTAGCAAACCTCATGGAGAACTTCGGCCTACATGCCGAGCATGAGGGTTATCTCGAGCAACTTGAGTTGCTGGACCTGTCTTCCGAGAAGGACGCACTCCACGCCATACGGGAGTGGTTGGTGCCGTCGTATCAGGAGTACTGGGCTCGGACCAGTTCAGGTCAGGACCGAATGCGTGAAGCGCTTCGCGCCGTCCTCTCTCGCTGGGGCTTCTTGCCTCACGGTCCGTCCCTACCAGGCATCGACAGCGGCACGGTGTCAAGCCGAGGGCCGCAGGAGATCTACGCGCTGTGGCGCCAGTTCTACCGACTGCTGTGGGATGAGTTGTTCCATGAACCGTTCAAGCAAATCGCCAACACGGACGTATTGCAGGAGCGCAATGACAGCGCCTTCGTTAACGCCCCCGGCCAACCTGAGCGATGGGGCGCCGCGCCGCAATACCGGTCACTGACCCACTGGGACGCGCTGCTGCGCACGGACGACTGGCGCGAAAACTGGCCACCGAAGGAAGGTTGAGAGTCCCAGGCCGAAGATCGCACCCCCACCGACCCGCCAGCCACCATCCCGGCCGACGGCGGCGAGGGCGAGCCCTCTGGTGGCTCGTCCACCGAAGCCATCTCGGGCAGCTACAGCAGCAGCAAGACCTGGGTCACCGACCGCTACGGCTGGGACGCGCTGGACCGCCTGACCAGCACCCGGCGCGACAACCAGTGGACGCTGGACGAGCGCTGGTACGACGCCGCCGGCCGGGTCGTGCGCTCAGGCGCGTGGCAGATCAACAAAGACATCGCCAAGCTGATCAACGACGGCATCACCAACCCGGGTGAGCAGATCGGCCAGCTGCGCCAAAGCCTGAGCTACGACGCCGCCGGCCAGCTCACCGCCCAGATCAGCGACGACGCCAGCGGCGCGCGCCAGCAAGAGCAGTGGTTTTACAACCGCAACGCCGGTGACGTGGGCCTGGGCTACGACGCCGCCGGCAACCTGGTGGGCTGCTGCACTCGCGTCCAGGACAGCCGAGCCGTCTGGAGCCACTTGGTGGCGGGCGAACTCATCGGCCAGTACGGCGTCAAGCAAGACGAAAGCGGCATCCGCGACGACAAGAACAACCCCGGCTTCAGGCAGGTGGCGGATGCGGCCGCCCGCCATCCCATCCGCCGCCTCGTGCGCCATCATCGTTCGCCACGAAGCGTGACGGTTGTCATTGCGGCCATCGCCGACTGCAGGTCGTTGCACAGGTCTTGCGCGTCCTCCAGTCCGATGTGCAAGCGAACCCGCCGTGGCGCATCGGCCGGTGTCGCGAGGGCGCGCTGGTGGTGCGGCAATGCTGGCATCACCAGGCTCTCGAACCCGCCCCAACTCGTTCCCAGGCTGAACAGTTGCAAGCCATCGATGAAGGCTGCGAATGCCGCTTCGCTGCACGGCGCGATCTCAACCGTGAACGGCCCCGCCGCGCCCGAGAACTGTGATGTCCACAGGGCATGACCCGGGTCAGTCTCCAGCGCCGGGAACCGCACACGCAGCACCCGAGGTTGGGTTTGCAGCCACCTTGCCACCGTGAGGGCCGACTGCTGGTGCCGGGCCAGCCGCACTGCCAGCGTGCGCAGACCCCGCAGCGTCAGCCAGCAGGCGTCCGGTGCCGCGTGGGTGCCACCGCGATCACAGTAGGCGCGAATGGCCGACAGCGCCTGCGCCTTACCGGTGATCAGGCCCAGCAACAGATCGGAGTGGCCGTTGATGAACTTCGTCGCGGCATGGATCGAGATGTCGATGCCCAGCGCATGGGCGTCGAAGTACAGCGGCGTTCCCCATGTCGAGTCGCAGGCCACCGGTACGCCGCGCCCAAGGGCTGCGGCACAGACGGCCCGCACGTCGATCATCTCCATGGTCAATGACGCCGGGGTCTCGATGAAGACCAGGCTGGTGTCGTCGCGCAGCAGCAGCGACACGTCGGCGCCGTGGGGCACCACCTCCACATGGGTGCCCCCGGGCACCAAATCCTGCTCGCAGAACGATCGCGTTGGCCCGTACACGCCTGCACTGATGAGGATGTGCCGGCCGGGTCCGGCGTGGGCGCCGAGCACCGCCGTGATGGCACTGAGGCCGCAGCTCGTCGCGATGCAGGTTTCGGTCCGCGCCAACGACGCCATGGCCCGTTGCAGCTCGAAGGTGGTGGCGGTGCCCGAGCGCCCGTAGCGGGGCGCGTCAAACACCGTCCCGGCCTGGGCCTGTTGGTAGGCCGCGAGCGTGTCGAACACGGTGGTGGAGGTCCTGACGAGAGGTGGGCTCACCGCGTGCACGGCAGGGGCGCTTTCTCGTCCGGCGTGAATCAGAAGGGTGTCGCGGTGCATGGCTTGGGTCCGGTGATGGGCGATTCTGTGCAACACTGAATGTCCTGTCTTGCGCCAAACAGCCATGAACCATCGCGAAATGGACATGCGAAGGACACCCGCTCCGACGCCAATGACCGAAGCGGTGAAAGAAAGCGAGGCGGACGTGCTGCCCGTCACCGGCCAGGCGACCGACTACCCTGCGGGTCGGCTCATCGAGCCTCATGCACATACCAGGCACCAGTTGATCTACGCTGTTCGCGGCGTGATGGTGGTTGGTGCCGATGCCGGCCGATGGGTGGTGCCACCGACGCGGGCGATCTGGATGCAGGCGGGCATGGCTCATCAGATCCGCTGCGTGGGCGAAGTCCACATGCGCAGTCTTCTGGTGACGCGGCAGGCTGCGCCCAAGTCCATCGTCGGCACGCAGGCCGTCTCGATCTCACCGCTGTTGCGCGAGCTGATCCGGGCGGCCATGGACGTGCGGCCACCCTACGTGCCCGATAGCCGTGACGGTCGGCTCACGCGCCTGATCCTCGACGAATTGCACGCGCTGCCTGTACTGCCGCTGCACCTGCAGATGCCCGCGGATCCGCGGCTCGTGCGGATCGCGCAAACCCTACAGGCGCAGCCGTATGACGCCTCAACGGCGACAGCCTGGGCGCAGCGCCTGTCGATCGACGTGAAGACGATTCAGCGGCTGTTCATGAAAGAGACGGGCTTGACCTTCGGTCAATGGCGGCGGCAGGCCCGGCTCCTGCATGCACTGGAGCGGCTTGCGGGCGGCGAGAAGGTCATCGATGTGGCTCTCGCGCTGGGCTATGAAAGTCCCAGCGCCTTTGCGTCGATGTTCCGCAAACACTTCGGCCGGCCGCCGAGCGCGTTCGTCGCCAAGGGATAGAAGAGGCCTGGGCGGGGCGGTCGTCTCGGCCAGACTGGTGCGTCCAGAGGGCTGCTGATCCACCCGTTTTTTGCTCACCTACGGCCCGATTTTGCCCAGGTAGTCACCGAGCTGGAGTTCGACAGCCAGCCCGTCCTCGGCCACGAACTTCCCCAGCCTGGGCATGCGCTGCTGAAAACCCGGCCAGGCCAGCGCGTGGCTGTACTCGCCATAGGCCGCGCGCAGGTCGCCGTCGGGTGGCAGCGAGGCTCGGTTGACCTGGGCCTTGGCCGCCATCAGGGCGGCTTTGTCGAACGAGGCCAGGCGCGTGGCGACGGCATCGACGTAGCGATCCAGTTCGGCATCCGCCACCGCGCGCGTGACCCAGCCATAGCGCTCGGCCGTGTCCGCGTCGTAGTCCTGGCTGCTCAGAATGACTTCCAGCGCGCGGTCGCGCCCGATCAACCGGGGCAGCCGCTCCGAGCCGCCGCCGCCCGGCACGATGCCGGTGCCGACCTCGGGCTGTGCGAAGAGAGCCTGCTCCCTGCTCGCATACCTCAGGTCCATGGCCAGGCTCAACTCGTTGCCGCCGCCACGGGTGCGGCCGCGTATCGCCGCGATGCTGATGAAGGGCGCCTTGGACAGCCGCACCACCAGATCCACCCAGGCCGGCGTGGCCGCGTCGCCCGGCACGCTGGGAAACCGGGCGGCCTGGCGCAGGTCGAAGTGGTTGTAGAAAAAGCGCGGCGTGGCGCTGGTGAACACCACCACCTGGACCTCGGGCGCTTCGCTCAACGCCTTGACCACCTCGTGCAGCCGGGACACGGTCTCGGGGTCGATCAGGTTGGCTGGCGGGTTGGCAAATACCACCTTGCGAATCTTGGGCGTCACCACCTCGACCGTCACCTTGCCCGTTGGGGCCGCGGTGGGCTGGGCGTGCGCCAGGGGCAGGGCCAGCATCAGCAACCCCGCCGCGACGGCGGTGCGTGCAGGGCGCATGCTGCGGGCTGGGGCGGTGGTGGGCAGTCTGGGGTTGGCGGTCATGGGATCTCCTTGAGGGGCGACGGGCGGCGTGCAGGCCACCCCCTTATTTTTCAACCCATGGAATGAATGAGCCGCATCCGCGCTCTTAGGCTGACATGTTCACTTCTGCCGAAGCCCGATACAACGCCTGGGTGCACGAGCACTACCGGTTTTTGCTGCGCAGCGCGTGGGCGCTGACCGGCTCGCGCGCGGTGGCCGAAGACGTGGTCCAGGACTGCTTTGCGGCGGCCTGGCGCTTTCGCGAGCAGCTCAAGCAGGCGGAGTCGGCGCGGGCGTGGCTGTTTCAGATCATGCGGCGCAATGCCTATCGGTACATGGCCCCGGCGCCGGTGTCGCTGGACGGGGACGAGTTGCCGGAGCAGCCGGCGCCCGACGCGGGCCTGGACGACAAGCTGGACGTGGTTAGAGCGCTGGCGCGGATTGCGCCCATCCATCGCGAGGTGCTGGTTCTCTACTACTTCGACGACATGCCGACGGCGCAGATGGCGGAAGCGCTTGAGGTGGCGCCGGGGACGGTGCTGTCGCGGCTGGCCCGGGCCCGGGATGCCTTGCGCGTTGCCATGGCCGGCCCGGACCAGGCCGAGCGCGCCGCGCCAACCGAGGGGCGAGTGGCAACCCTTCGAAAGGTGTGAGATGAAGACAACGACGCCTACCCCCTCCTTGCCCAGCGACACCGATCTCGACTTGCGCACCCGTGCCGAAATGGCCCTGGCTTTCGAGCCGGGCGACCCGCCGGCCAGCCTGCTGCGCCAGCCGCCGCCCTGGTTTGCGCGCCGCGCGGTGCAGCGCCTCGTGGCCAGCCTGGCGCTGGTGGCCATGGGCAGCGGGACGGTGTTTGCGATGCGCCCGCCGACGTTGGTGCGGGACGCCATCGCGCACGAGTCGCAGGAGCGCACGCTGCGGGGCAGCGCCGCCGACCCGCAGCAGATGCTGGCGCGCCTGGGCCTGGGCGACTCGAAGGTGCTGCCGGGCTTTCCGCAACTGGTCAAGGTCTGCGACATCGACGGTCATGCGGCCTACCACCTGACCACCTACTTCGGCGAAGGCGGCATGGTTGCCGTGTTTGCCTTCGAGCAGCCGGTGAACCTGGAGGAGGGCAGCGGCTGGTGGAACGGCGTGCACTGGCGTGTCATCCGCTCCCGCGATGGCAGACCGCTGGTGCTCGTGGCGGCCGAGCGCAAGGCGCTCAAGGTTGCGCAAACCAGCCTGCAGGGGCCGGCGGCGCCGGGCTGAAGAGCGGTATCGAATCGAACGCAACGATCACAACCAAGGAGACCTTTGATGAGATCAGGCCCAACAGACTTGGCGCGCCGTCGCGTGCTGGCCGGCAGCGGCGCCACCCTCGCGGCGGCGGGCATGGCCGCCTGGAGCCACGGTGCCGCCGCCGCCGGGGACACGCCGCCGCCGATGCCGACCGGCGCCGCGCCCAAACCCTTGCCAGCCTACGTAGGCTGGAAGGATGCAGACAGCCTCATCGTCCACAGCGCGACGACGATAGAGACCAAACGCGGCGCCTTTGGCACGGGCGTCATCACCCCGGCCGACCAGCTTTATGTGCGCAACAACCTGCCCGTCCCGGACGCCGCCATCGTGGCCGATCGGGACGCCTGGGAGGTGGCCATCGAGGGCGTGAAACAGTCGCGCCGCCTCACCGTGGGTGAGCTCAAGCGCATGGGCATCGAAACCACCGCCATGGTCTTGCAGTGCTCGGGCAACGGGCGGGGCTACTTTCCCAGCAAGCCCAGCGGCACGCCGTGGCAGGTGGGTGCGGCCGGCTGTGTGGTGTGGAGCGGCGTGCCGGTCAGGCGGGTGGCCGAGGCGCTGGGCGGCGTGGCCGACGGCATGCTGTTCATGACCGGCACGGGCGGCGAGAAACTCCCCGCAGGCCTGGATCCCAGGAGCGTGATCGTCGAGCGCTCGGTGCCCCTCTCGGCGATGGCGGACGCCTTGCTGGCCTGGGAGATGAATGGCGCGCCCACCCCGTTGGCCCATGGCGGGCCGCTGCGTCTGGTGGTGCCGGGCTATACCGGCGTGAACAACATCAAATACATCAAGCGCCTGGCCTTCACGGCGCAAGAGACCGACGCCAAGATCATGTCGCACGGCTACCGCCTCTCGCCACCGGGCAGCAAGGGGGACCCCTCGCAGCCCTCGGTCCAGGAGATGGGCGTCAAGTCGTGGATCAACGGCCCGGGCGCCGATGGCAAACCCGTGGCCGCGGGCGACGTGCAGATTCATGGCGTGGCGTTTGGCGGGCTCCATGCAGTCGCCCAGGTCGAGGTGTCCGTGGACGGCGGCAAGACCTGGTCCCAGGCGCGGCTGGTGGGCCCCGACCTGGGCAAGTACGCATGGCGGCAGTTTGTGCTGGCCACCCGCCTGCCGCCGGGCAGCCACCTGTTGGTCAGCCGGGCCAAGGACGTGGCCGGCAACGTGCAGCCGGAACACCGCAGCGAGAACGCGGGTGGCTACAACAACACCAGTTGGCTTGACCACGGCGTGAAAGTGAGCGTGGCATGAGCATCCCGAAACTCACCCCCTCCCTCAGGTGGATCGGCATGCTGGCGGTGGTGGCCGTGGCGGCGCCGGCCGTGGCGGCGGACGATGCCGCGCAACTCCAGCTCGGCAAAGCGCTGTTCACCACCCAGGCCGTGCCCGCATGCGCCGTCTGCCACACCTTGAAGGACGCCGGCGCAGCCGGCGAGATTGGCCCGGTGCTGGACGATCTGAAACCCGATGCCGGCCGGGTGGCGGCCGCCCTGCGCAACGGCATCGGGCAGATGCCGTCCTATGAGGGCGCGTTGAACGACGCGCAGATTGCGGCCCTGGCGGCCTATGTGGCCAAGGCTGCGGCGGGGGTCAGGTAGCTGGGGTTGTTCGACCCGTCGCCGCCCCAGCGGCCAGCGCATCGCCGCGCACGCGGTCGAGAAACTGCCGGGCGTTGTCGGCGCAGGCCATGTCTTCGGGTTTGTTCTGGATCTCGGTGATCAAGGCCATCAGATGCGCCCGGCTTTGCGCCAGCTTCACCTGCGCCGCGTCGATCTGGGCCACCTTGCGCTGCAGGCCGTCAATCAGTTCGCCTTGATTCCATGCGCTGAGATCGGGTGGGATCAGGCGGCCAATCTCGTCCAGCGAGAAGCCGGCGTTCTGGGCGCCGACGATGAGTTGCAGCGTCAGCAGCGCGTCTGACGGGTATTCACGGTAGCCGTTGGTCTGGCGCGAGACAGCCTGCAGCAGCCCGCGCGATTCGTAAAAACGGATGCGCGAGGGGCTGAGTCCGCTGCGCTGGGCCAGTTCGCCGATTTTCATGATTTGCTGCCTCGGGGCTTGACTATCAAGTTAACTTCAACCTTAACCTTGGCGCACGCCGGGGTCAAGCGGCGCGGTCCGGCCCGGCCCCGTCTGCCTTTTTTTCCATTTGTTGAAGCGAAACGCGAGCCATCCCATGAATCTGTTCACCCCCCTCACCTTGCCCAATGGGGCCGTGCTGCCCAACCGGCTGGGCAAAGCCGCCATGGAAGAGAACATGGCCGACGCCGACCACGCGCCGTCCGACGAGTTGATCCGCCTGTACGGCGCCTGGGCGCGTGGCGGCGTGGGCCTGATGCTCACCGGCAACGTGATGGTGGACGGTCGCGCCATGACGGGTCCGGGCGGCGTCGTGCTGGAAAGCGACAGCCATCTCGATCGCTTTCGCCGCTGGGCCCAGGTGGCCAGGTCTGGCGGGGCCCAGGTGTGGATGCAGATCAACCATCCTGGCCGGCAGATGCCCGCCGCGCTGGGCCAGCGCACCTGGGCGCCGTCCGCCGTGGCGCTGGACATGGGCAAGTTCTCGGACCGGTTCGCCGTCCCCAGGGAGATGGCGCTGGCGGACATCGTCGAGGTCACCAGCCGCTTCGTGCGCAGCGCCCAACTGGCGGAGCAGGCGGGCTTTACCGGCGTCCAGATCCATGCCGCCCATGGCTATTTGCTGAGCCAGTTCCTGTCACCGCTGGTCAACCAGCGACGCGACGAATGGGGCGGCAGCATCGAGAACCGCGCCCGCCTGCTGCTTGGCATCGTGCGCGCGGTGCGTCAGGCGGTCTCACCCCAGTTCGTGGTGGCCGTCAAGCTCAATTCGGCCGATTTCCAGCGCGGCGGCTTCAGCCCCGACGATGCCAAACACGTGGTGCAGGCGCTGAGCGGGCTGGCGGACCTGGTCGAGTTGTCCGGCGGCAGCTACGAGGCGCCCGCCATGCAGGGGCAGGCGCGCGATGGCCGGACCCTGGCGCGAGAGGCGTACTTCCTGAGCTTTGCCCAGGACATCGCCGCCGTGGCGCAGATGCCGCTGATGGTGACGGGCGGCATACGCCGCGCTGCGGTGGCCACGCAGGTCATCGACAGCGGGGTTGCCGTCGTGGGCATGGGCACGGCGCTGGCCATCAATCCCAATCTGCCCAACGACTGGCGGGCCGGCCTGCCCAGCGCCCCCGCGCTGCCGCCGATCAACTGGAACAACAAGATGCTGGCCTCCATGGCCAACATGGCGCTGGTGAAGTTCCAGTTGCGTCGGCTCAGCCGGGGGCGCAAGCCCAACCCCAAGGTCTGGCCGCTGCGCGCGCTCGTCCTGGATCAGCTCGGCGCGTTGCGCGGGGCCAGGCGGTACCGCCAGTGGGTGGCGCAGCGCGAAGCGCACCCAGCCTGACGCGAACACGCTGGCACTGCGTTCATCAGGCCTCGCCCCTCCATCGCGCCCGACCGCACCGGTGGCCCGCCGGCCTGGCGGTCTTTAGGGTCAGTCCGGTGCGCCGGCCTCGATCCACCGCCTGATCAGATCGATGTCGTGCTGACTGAGCATGGGGCCGTTGCTTGCCGGCGGCATGGCGGAGGTTGCGCTGCTGATGCGCTGATAGAGCACGCTGTTGGTGGTGTCGTTGGGCGCGATCATGCGCCGGCCGCCCACCGTGGCCAGCAAGTCGCTGTGCAGGCTGGCGCTGGGCAGCAGGCTGGGCCGGTAGGGGCCGCCATCGCCTGCGGGCCGCTCGAACTGACCATGGCATTCCAGGCAATGGAGGCTGAAGATGGTGCGCACATCCGCGAAGCGCGGGGTGCTGGGCAGCGCCACCATATTGGCCAGTTGGGTGCGGGCGCGCGCCAGGATGGTGGGGCAGTCGCGGGCGTTGATCCCGAGCGAGGCCGGCAGGCGTAGGCGGAGGGCATTGACGTAGTAAAAGAAAAAATCAGCGAAGGTGTAGGTGCGCGAGCGCCCATGCACCGCCATCGACCATTTGCTCACGGGCACGCCCAGGGGCTCCAGGAAGAAGCGCAGGTTGGACAGCGTGGTGGTGTCGTCGCCGTACTCCTCCTGGTCCACCAATTGGCCTGTGGCCGGGTCGAGCCCGCCACCGCTACCCGTTGGATCGCGGCGAAACAGCTCCTGCCGCAGCCGCTCGGGGGCCAGGTTGGTGCCTTGTGCTGTCTGGGGGCCGGCCAGTTGGATCATGTCTCTCAAGGTGCGCAGTTGCAAGTCGGCCTTGAGTTTGGGCAGCTTGTGCTTGCGGCTGGCGGTGTCGGCAAGAACCTCGTCTATGGTGAGGTTGCCGTGCCGGGTTTGCAGAAAGCTGCGTTGTGCAGGGGTCAGGCCGCTGATCAGGTCCGAGGCCGGGTTCGTGCCAGGGGCGCTGCAATCGCTGGAGCGGGTCACGAGGGCCAGTGCGATGGGGCGCACGTCAACGGGGGTCCGGGGGTGTTCGATCAGTTCCTGGGCGACGCGCTGGGCGTTGAGCGGGGTCAGGGTGTCGAACAAGTCCACGCCCCGGCCCTCGTCCGATGCGGGGGAGGTCACGCTGTTGACGATGGTGCGCTTTTCGCCGCCTTGTTTGACGTTGCTGGGGTCAGCGCCGGGCGGGTAGAACGCGGAGGCCGTGGTGGTACCGGGCAAGGTGTTGACGTCGGGCTCGACCAGCACGATGGGGAGGTCGTCGAAGTCGTAGCGGATGCGGGTGTCGAACACGCCGCCCTGCACGCGGCTCATGAAGGGGGGCAGTTGCAATTGGTCGAGCAGGTCGTGGTGCTGACCGAAGCGGCCCTTGAGGTCGAGCACGGTGCGCATCATCGCGGCTTCGACGGAGCCTTTGTGGAGGCGATCGCGGTTGAAGGGCAGCAGGCCGCCCCAACTGTCATAGGGGTCCCAGTTCGGGCGGCCGGCATGGCACTGCGCGCATTCGGCTTTGTCGAGGCTGACCACGCCGCGCCCGGTGCTGAAGTCGATTTCGTGAAAACGGAACACGCTGCGCGCGCCGTCGAATTCGATGAACTCGACTTTCTGCGGGCTGGCATGGGGGTAGCCGGGGTTGTCCTGGAGCGTGAAGCTCAGCATCTGCCGGGCATCGGGGCTGACGACGATGAGGCGCGGCGTGGCAGCAGTGCCGGTTTGCAGGCTTTCCGAGTGAGCCATCAGGAGCCAGTTGCGGCGGAAATCACGCCCCGCGCCGTCGATGGCTGCCAGCATGCGCGCCGGGGTGGTCACGCTGGCCTGGCCATCAAGGAAGGCGCGCAGCGATTCGCCGTTGAGCGGGCCAGCGAGCGAAGGGAAAGGCGTGAGGTCGAAGCGCGCGGTCACCGAGCGGTAGCTGTCCAGCGTCAACGGGCAGGTGGCGTCCTGGCGGCCGTCGCAGTCGCCTTGCCAGCCCGCAAAGGTGGAGCCTGCCGGGGCCGTGGCCGTCAGCACCACCGTGCTGCGGGTGCCGAAGTGGTGCTCGCATTGGGCGGTGCAGTCCAGCCCGGCAGGGTCGGAGGTGACGCGCCCGTCGCCCAGTCCGCCGTGCATGACGCGAACCGAGCCGGCGCAGCCCAGCAACATGACCATACCCAAAGCTGCCGCTGTCCAGGTGTGCTTCATGGTGTCCTCCCCTGTTTTGGCGCAATGTAGGGGCCTCGCCGGGTTTCGTCCAGCCCAGAGGCTCGCCGCCCCCATCCGTCACGCCATCGCTCCCTTCATCGCCCGCAGCTGCACTTCATCGCCTGGCGGCAAAGGTGGCCTGCCAGCCTGCATACACTGCCGGCCACCGATGCAATGGGATACATGATGAACAAGAGACGCACGGGCGTGGCACTGCTGGTGGGGGTGCTGGTGGCGGCTGGGGGCGGCGCCTGGTACCTCAAGGGGCAAGACGCCGAGGCTGCCAAGCCACCCGAGGTGGTGCTGACCTTCACCCCGCAGGAGGCCGCCCCCGCGCGGCGTGAGGCGCTGACGCAGACGCTGGTCTTCAGCGGCCCGCTGGTGGCGCCACGCACCGCCACCGTGCGCAGCCAGGCCGGGGGCACGCTGGAGGCGGTGCTGGTCACCGAGGGCCAGCATGTGCGAGCCGGCCAGGTGCTGGCCCGCGTGGACACGGCCGAGCTGGGCGCGCGACTGGCGCAGCAGCAGGCGGCGCTGGCGGCGGCCGAGGCCCAGCTGGCCCAGGCCCAGCGCACCCACGCCAAGAACCAGCGGCTGGCCGATGCGCACTTCATTGCCCCCACGGCGCTTGACGGCTCGCTGGTGGCCGTGGACAGCGCGCTGGCCGCGCGCGTGGCCGCCCAGGCCCAGGTGACGGCGGCGCAGACGGCGGCGCGCAACGCCGCGCTGCTGGCGCCGTTTGGCGGCATCGTGGCCAAGCAGCTGGCCCAGCCCGGCGAGCGGCTGGCGCCCGAGCAAGGCGTCATCACCGTGGTGGATTTGACCCGGCTGGAGGTGGCGGCCACGGTCAGCGTGGCCGAGGTGGGGCGGCTGGCACCCGAGATGACGGTGGCCCTGGCCATCGACGGCGTGGACGCGCCGCACGAGGGTCAGATCGCCCGCATTGCCCCCGCCGCCGACAGCGGCACCCGCGCCATTGGCGTGACGGTGGCGCTGGCCAACCCTGGCGAGCGCCTGCGCGCAGGCCAATGGGCCACGGCCCGGGTGACGCTGCCGGGCCGCGAGCCCCAGTTCACGGTGCCCATCGGGGCGCTGTCCAGCGCCTCGGGGCAGGACTACGTCTGGACCATAGAGGCCGGCGCGCTGGTGCGCCGTGCCGTCACCACCGGCCTGCGTGATGCGGCCAGCGGCCGGGTGGAAATCCTCACCGGCCTGACGGCAGACATGCCGGTGCTGGGCCTGCGCTTTGACAACCTGCGCGAGGGTGCCAAGGCCCGCATCGCGGCCAAAGCGGTTTAAGGGGTCGCTGCCATGTGGATGACCCGCGTCGCCATCAACAACCCCGTGTTCGCCACCATGGTCATGGTGGCCTTGTGTGTGCTGGGGGTGTTTTCTTACCAGCGGTTGGGCGTGGAGCAGATGCCCGACGTGACCATCCCTGTGGTGTCGGTGGAGGTGGCCTACCCGGGCGCCTCGCCGGCCGCCGTGGAGGTGGACATCACCAAGCCCATGGAGAACGCCCTCAACGGCATTGCGGGCGTGAAGATGATCCGCTCCAACAGCTTCGAGGGCTATTCGTGGACGGTGGTGGAGTTCACGCTGGACGCCAAGATCGACCGCGCGCTGCAAGACGTGCGCGACCGCGTGGGCATCGTGGCCGCCAGCCTGCCCAAAGAGGCGCGCACGCCGCGCATCGTGCGCATGGACAACGAGAACAGCCAGCAGCCGCTGGTGGCGGTGGTGCTGCAAGGCGAGGGCCGCTCCAAGCGCGAGCTGTCGCTGCTGGCCGACCAGACCGTGCGCCCGGCGCTGGAGCGTGCCCAGGGCGTGGCGCGCGTGCAGATCAGCGGCCAGACGGTGCGCGAGGTGCGCATCGACCTCTCGCCCGACCAGTTGCGGGCCCACGCCATCACCCCGGCCCAGGTGCGTGACGCGCTGGCGCGCGCCAACGCTGACGCGCCGGTGGGCCGCATCAGCAACGACGCCAGCGAGATGCTGGTGCGCATCGAGGGCAAGGTGCGCGACCCCAAGGCGTTTGCCGGCGTGGTGGTGCAGCGCACGGCGGCCGGCATCGTCACCGTGGGCGATCTGGGCACCGTGGTCGAGCGCGAGATGGAGGCCGACAGCCTCTCGCGCATCAACGGCCAGACGGCCATCAGCTTCAACGTCTTTCGCCAGCAGGACGCCAACCTGGTGGCGGCGGGCGACGCCGTCAAAGAGGCCATCGCCGCACTGCAGAACACCCTGCCGGCCGGGGTGGAGCTGCGCGTGCTCTATGCCAGCAGCGACTGGGTCAAGGACTCGCTCACCGGCGTGCAGCACACGCTGATCGAAGGGGCGATCCTCACCGTGTTCATCGTCTTTCTGTTCCTGCACTCGTGGCGCTCGACCATCATCACCGGCCTGACGCTGCCCATCTCGGTGATTGCCAGCTTCATCGCCGTCTACGCCCTGGGCTTCACGCTCAACTTCATGACGCTGATGGCGCTGTCGCTGTGCATTGGCCTGTTGATCGACGACGCCATCGTGGTGCGCGAGAACATCGTGCGCCACCTGGCCATGGGCAAAGACCACATCACCGCCGCGCGCGAGGGCACCGACGAAATCGGCCTGGCCGTGATGGCCACCACCTTTGCCATCTGCGCCGTCTTCGTGCCCGTGGCCTTCATGTACGGCATCGTGGGCAAGTTCTTCTACCCCTTTGGCATCACCGTCACCGTGGCGGTGCTGGTCAGCCTGTTCGTCAGCTTCACGCTGGACCCCATGCTCTCGGCCGTCTGGCACGAGCCGGCCGACGATCCCGTCAAGCGCTGGCCCGTGGTGCGCCAGCTCATCGCCGCCGTGGACGGCGCCATGGCCGTGCTGCACCGCACCTATGACCGGCTGATGGTCTGGGTTTTCAGCGGCCGCCGCTGGGGCTGGCGCTGGCTGGCCCTGACGCCGCGCGGTGTGGTGTTGTGGCTGGCGGCGGCCAGCCTGGTGGCGGCCTTGTTGCTGGCCGGCGTGGTGGGCGCCGAGGGCGTGCCGCAGACCGACCAGGGCTACACCCAGGTCAAGGTCACCATGCCCGTGGGCACCAGCCTGGCGCGCGCCGACGCCAAGGTCAGCCAGGTGGAGGCCGTGGTGCGCACGCTGCCCGAGGTGGAGAACTTCACCACCCAGATTGGTGTGGAGGGCTCGCGTGCCGAGGCGCAGATCGCACTGGTGCTCAAGCCCCGGCGCGAGCGCAGCCGCAGCCAGAACCAGGTCGAAGTCGCGCTGCGCGAGAAGCTGGCCGGCATCGCCGGTATCGACGTCTCACTGGGCTTCAACAAGCCGTTCTATGTGGGCGTGCTGGGGCCCGACCCCACGGTGCTGGACCAGATCACCACCGACATGTCGGCCAAGATGCGCCAGATCAAGGGCGTGGCCGACCTGGAAACCTCGCTCAAGGCCGGGTTGCCGGCCTACGCCGTGCGCCTCAAGCCCGATGCCGCGCGCGAGCTGGGCCTGACGGCGGCCGACCTGGCCTCCACGCTGCGCACCTACGTCAACGGCGAGGTGGCCACCTACTGGACGGCCTCCGACGGCCAGCAGATCGAGGTCAACCTGCGCGTGCCCGAAAGCCTGCGCCGGCATGTGGAGCAGTTGCGCACGCTGCCCGTGGCCTTTGCCAAAGACGGCACGCCCATGCGGCTGACCCAGGTGGCCGACGTCGTCGAGGTCACCAACCCCGAGGTCATCAAGCGCCAGGACTTGCAGCGCCGCCAGGGCATCTACGCCGGGCTGGACCACGCCTCGGGCCGCACCATGGGCGACGTGGGCAGCGACATCCAGAAGCTGGTGGCCTCCACCACGCTGCCCAACGGCTACCGCTTCGACGTGGGCGGCGCCACCCAGGATCAGGACGAAATGTTCGGCGCGCTGCTGGGCGCGCTGGTGCTGGCCGTGGTCTTCATCTACATCGTGCTGGCCAGCCAGTTCGGCAGCTTCGTGCAGCCGCTGGCCATCATGGCCTCGCTGCCGCTGGCCCTCATCGGCGTGATGCTGGCGCTGCTGGTGTCGGGCTCCACCATCAACATCTTCTCGCTGATCGGCCTCATCATGCTGATGGGCCTGGTGACCAAGAACGCCATCCTGCTGGTGGACTTTGCCAACCATGCGCGCCAGGCCGGCGCCACCCTGGAGGCCGCCCTGCGCGAAGCCGGCCAGGTGCGCATGCGGCCCATCATCATGACCACCGCCGCCATGGTCTTCGGCATGCTGCCGCTGGCGCTGGCCTTCAACGAGGGCGGCGAAATCCAGGCCCCCATGGGCCGCGCCATCATCGGCGGCATCCTGACCTCCACGCTGCTGACGCTGGTGGTGGTGCCGGTGATCTACAGCTACTTGATGCGGTGGCGGGCGGCGCCGCATCAGGGCTGACCTCAGGTCTTGCGCGGTACGCTGGCCAGGGGCAGGAACAGGGTCAGCGTGGCCTCGGGCAGCGGCATGAAACCGTGGTGCTGGTAGAAGGCGCTGGCCTGCGCGTCCTTGGCATCGACCATCAGGGCATAGGCCGCAATCTCGGCGCGGGCACTGCGCGCCAGCGCATCGGCCAACAATGCAGCCCCAAGGCCCTGGCCTTTGAAGGCCAGCGCCACGGCCAGGCGGCCCATGCGGATGGTCGGGATGGCGCGGTAGCGAGGCAGCTTCCTGGTGACGGTGGCCGGCAGCTCCGTCAACGGCACACTGGCCGCCGCCAGCGTGTAGTAGCCCGCAATCTGGCCTGTTGCGGTCAGCGCGACAAAGCAGGAGGCCACGTGGCGACGCATGTCCTGGCCCACCTGCTCGCTGAGGTAGCGGTTGAGTGCCGGCGTGCCGCAGTCAAACGCCGCACGATCCGGCGTGCCATCCAGCATGGCCACCGTGAACGGCGGGCGGCTCATTCAGCGTCGGTGCGCAGCAGCGAGCGGCGGCGAGCAAAGGCCTGCTTCAAGGCCGGGGTGGCCTCGGGCGGGGCGAGCAAGGCCTGGGCGAAGCGCTCCTGGTCGGTGCGCGACAGGCGCATCACTTCGGCCTGCTCAATGGCCCGCTGCGCGGCCTCCTGAACGGCGGCGACCACGAAGTCGGTCATGGTGCGCCCCTGCAACTCGGCAGCGCGCTTGAGCATGCCGTGCAAATCGGTGCTGATACGGGCTTCGAGACGGGCGGTCAGGGTGGCAGATGGCATGGTGAGGAACTCCTGGATGGCAATCGTACGGCAAAAAGCCGTACGTTGTAAGTGGCGCCACCGTTTGGGCGACATCGCGGGTGGATACGACCGATGGCCCGTACCCATGTCCACCGTCATTCCGCCAAGCGCGCGCCATGTCTTCCCAGGTGCCTTACCCCATCGAGTCACCGCTGGCCCACGTCACGGCCGCCGAGGCCAGGGACGGCGTGATCTGGCAGGGGCCGCTCAGGGCTCATCCCGCATCCCCGGCCCCTGGTGAAAGACCAGCTCCTGCACCACCTGCCCCTGCCGCAGGTGCTGGTCGATGATGCGGTCCATGTTGGCCGGGGTGACGTGGCAGTACCAGGTGCCGTCGGGCTGCACGCACAGCACGGGCCCGCCCTTGCAGGCGGCAAAGCAGCTGACGCGGCTGCGCTTGACGCGGCCCTCGCCCTCGTGCAGGCCGGCGGCCTTGAGCTTGTCGCCCAGGCTGTCGAACAAGGCCTGCGACTCGCCCTGCGGCGTGCAGCGCGGGCCGGTGCAGACCAGCAGGTGGTGGCGGTAGCTGCCGATGCGGGGTTTGACGGGCGGGGCGGCGGTCATGGGGCTGGGCCTTCTTCGGCGCAGGCCTCCGGCTCGGCCAGCGTGGCGGCGATGTAGTCGGCCGGCAGGCCATGGCGGGCGGCCAGGTGCGCCACGCTGGCGCCGGCGGCGTGGTCGGCCACCAGGTTCTCGAGCCAGCCGGCCAGGCCGCTGGACAGCGAGCGCCCGGGCCGCTCGCCCTCGCGTGCGGCGCCATCGCCGTCGAGGTCGTACTTGTTGGCGTAGCCGCGCGGCGTGACCATCAGGCCGTGCTGCACATAGGTGTGGCTGTTGCCGATGAGCACGGTGCTGAGCATGCCGATGTCGGCCTCGCACATGGTGGCCAGCGTGCGCAGCTCGATGTGCTGGCGCCGCCGGTAGGCGCTCTTGACCAGGGCCACCGGGGTGTCCGGCCGGCGGTGGCGCAGCAGCAGCCGCTGGGCTTCGACGATCTGCCGCGTGCGGCGGCCGCTTTTGGGGTTGTACAGCGCCACCACGAAGTCGGCCATGGCCACCGCGTCCAGGCGGCGCGCAATCACCGGCCATGGCGTCAGCAGGTCGGACAGCGAGATGGCGCAGAAGTCGTGCGTCAGCGGCGCGCCCACCAGCGCGGCGCAGGCATTGAGCGCCGACGTGCCGGGCACGATCTCGACCTCCAGGTCTTCTTCAGGTGTCCAGCCGGCCTGGAACAGCACCTCGTAGGTGGGGCCGGCCATGCCGTAGACGCCCGCATCGCCCGAGGAGATGAGCGCCACCTTCTTGCCGCTGCGCGCGGCGGCCAGTGCGCTGACCGCGCGGTCCAGCTCCTCAGTCATGCCTTTGCGCACCACCTCTTTGCCTTCGAGCAGATCGGCCACCAGCTTGATGTAGGTGACGTAGCCCACCACCACGTCGGCCTCGGCAATGGCGGCGCGCGCCCGCGCCGTCATGTGCTCGGCGTGGCCCGGGCCTATGCCCACCAGCGTGATCTTGCCCATGGTGGCGTCGGCGACGGCGGGCTGGGCGGGTGCGTCCGCCAGGGTCACGGCCTCGGTCTTCATGCCGCCAGGCCGGCGCGCCGGCGCCAGCCCTCATCGAGCGCCAGCGCCAGCAGCGCGCTGCCACGGCCCGGCTGCAGTCGGCCGCCCAACACCACCAGACCCACCGTGACCAGCGGCTCCACCGCCACCAGCAGCAGGTAGGAGGCCGCAAACCCGGCCCAACCCGCCAGCGGCGTGGCCAGGTTGCTGATGGCCAGCCAGAAGCCCACCATGGCGGTGACGCCGCCGTAATACATCGCGTCGAGCTTGAGCACGTTGGCCACCGTCAGCCGCTGCAGGCGCCGGCCCAGCAGGTGGTGCACCGCCAGCAGCGGCACGCCCAGGCTCAGAAAGTTGATGGCCAGGTGCGCCATGTCCTGCGGCTCGAACAGCAGCGCCTGCAGCAGCAGGCCGGCGCCGAAGCCGAACAGCGTGGGCACCAGGCCGAACAGCAGGTAGATGGGCATGGCGCCGATCAGGTGCAACTCCGACGGCCCGACTGGCACATGCCACAGCTGCATCAGCACCGAGAAAAACAGGCCGGCCAGCGCCGTGCGCAGCCACAGCGCCGGCCGCCTCAGCAAGGCGGGCGCATGGGCGACCAGCAGCGTGGCCGCACCCGCAGCGGCATAGGCCAGTTTGTCGGGCGAGAGGATGCCGATTTCGATGTGCATGGCAAGTGCTCCTTCAGAAGGTGGGGTTGGGGTTGGGGTTGGGATGAGGGAAATTCGGCGCGGGCCAGGGCGCGGCGGGCAGGGCGGTGCAGCGCGCCACCGATGCCGTGGCGTGGCGGCCATCGTCGCCACGGACTTTGTGCTTCTCGACCAGCAAGGCCGATGCGTCGGCGGCGCCGGCCGCCAGCAGCGCGGCGGCCTCGCCGACCGAGGGCGTGCCGGTGTGGCGGCGCACGGCCTCCGAGGGGTTGGGCACGGTCACGGTGGCCAGTTGCGCGGGGGGGTAGAAGCGCAGCGCCCAGCCGTGCTGGGCGGCCAGCGCCAGCAGCCCGGGCTCGTCGGCCTTGAGCGTGATGCTGGCCACGGCGGCCACGTCGGCCGGGGTGTGGCCGGCGCGCACCAGGGCTTGCGCCACGGCCAGCGCCAGCGTCTGCACGGGCGTGCCCCGGTCGCAGCCCAGGCCCAGGGCGATCTTCATGCGGTCTCCTCGCGGGGCGGGCGGTAGACCACCAGCCGCTCGGGCAGCTGCTGCCACAGCGCGGGCGGCACCTCGCGGTGGGTGATCCACAGCACGGCCTGGTAGTGCGCCAGGTCCACCGCCTCAAAGCGCTCGAAGCGGTGGATGTGGGCCGGCAGCGGCGTGGGCCGGGTCCACCAATGCGGGCTGCCCGCCTCCTGCACCACGGCCACCGGTGCCTCGTTGACCACGGCGGCCGAGACGCGGGTGATGTTGAGCTTGGGCGCCTCCACCCGCCAGCCCAGCTCGCGGCCGAGGATGTCCACGGCAATGGTCTTGCCCACATCGGACGCGGTGGTCAGCACCGGCGTGGCGCCCAGCAGGGCCGCCACCTGTTCGGCCATGGCGTTGGCGCCGCCCACGTGGCCCGACAGCACCGGGATCACGAACTGGCCGGCGTCGTCCACCACCAGCACGCCCGGGTCCTCGTCCTTGCTTTTGAGGTGCGGCGCAATCAGGCGCACCACGGCACCCAGCGAGACGAAGAAGACGATCTGGTCGTTCTGGGCGAACAGGCCGCCGATCTCGTCCTTGAACGCGCCGCCGTAGGCCGCCACCGGGTTGGGCAGGCCTTGCAAGGCGTCGGCAAACCTGGCCGCCACGCAGACGGCGGCCTGCGGCAGGTGCCGCGCCAGCACCGCCACCTGGGCGGCGCCGTGCTTGGTGATGGCCACCAGCACCACGCGGGGCGGGGGGGCGTGGGTCATGGCGGGCTCTCCATCCCGGCGGTCGGCGAGGGCTTTTTCAGGCAACCGCGGATGCGCTCGCCGCGCACGCGGTGCGGACTGCGCACCAGCATCAGCGACAGGTAGCTGACCTTGCTGCCGCGCAGCGCCAGCATCTGGTCACCGCGAAAGACGCGCTCGTCGGGTGCGCCGCAGCGCTCGATGAACGAGGCGCCACCCAGCAGTCCGCGTGCCTGCAACCAGTCGAGCACCTCGTCGATCAACGGTTTGACCTTGAGCAGCACCAGCGTGTCGAAGTCGGCCAGCAGGCGGTCCAGCGCGGCCACGCCATAGGCGGCCGGCACGATGGCCACCGTGTCGTCCTGCTCGGCCAGCGGCTGGCGCACGGTGGCGCTGGCGGCCGCGAACGCGTTGACGCCGGCCACCACCTCGACGGCGATGCGCGCGTCCAGCGCACGCACGGTGCGCGCCAGATGGCCAAACGTGGCGTAGGTGCTGGCGTCGCCCTCCACCAGAAACAGCACGTCCCGGCCGTCTTGCAGCAGCTGCAGCACGGTGTCTGCGGCGCGCAGCCAGCTGCGCTGCAGCTTGTCCGCGTCGTGGGTCATAGGGAACAGCAGCGGCTGGTGGTGCGGCGGCGGCGGCAGGCCGGCACGCGTCACGATGGCCAGCGCATAGCTGGCCGTCCTGGTGCTGCGCGTGGGGTAGACCCAGACGGTGTCGCGGCGCGTCAGCAAGCCCCAGGCCGCGCGCGTGATCAGGCCGGGGTCGCCCGGGCCCAGGCTGACGCCGGTCAGGCGGCCGAGCGGGGGTGTGTCAGTCATCGGTGGCCTCCGCTGCCTCGTCCGCTGCTTCGTCCACCACCGCGCCGCCGCCCGCCTGGGCGCAGACGATCCACACCGGGTTCTCGGCCGCCATGCGGTGCATGTGCAGGATGGGCTTGCTGCGCGAGGCCTGCAGCAGCACCACGTCCCATGCCGCGCCCAGCGTGCGCAGCGTGGCGGTGGCGGTCTCCAGGTTGTCCAGCGTCACCAGGTTGAGCACCAGATGCCCGCCGGGCCGCAGGCGCCGCAACGCCAGCTCGATCAGCTCGGCCAGCTCGCCGCCCGAGCCACCGATGAAGACGGCGTCGGGGTCGGGCCAGCCGTCCAGATGCTGGGGCGCCTTGCCGTGCACCACCGTGTGGTTGCTGAGCTGGAAGGCACTCTGGTTGTGCAGGGCGATGTGCACGTCGGCCTCGTTCTTCTCGATGGCCCAGACATGGCCTTGCGGGCACAGCCGCGCCGCCTCCAGCCCGACCGAGCCGCTGCCGGCGCCGATGTCCCACACCAGGCTGTCGGCGCGCAGTTGCAGCCGGGCCAGCGAGACCGCGCGCACCTCCTGCTTGGTGATCAGGCCTTTGTCGGGCTGGCGTTGCCAATAGGTGCTGTCGGCCAGGCCGAAGCGCACCGGGCTGGGCCGGGGCGTGGTGCGCCACAGCAGCAGCACGTTGGGCTGGGCAAAGGTTTGCCCGGCGGCCTGGGCGGGTGTCAGGTCGGCGCGCACGCGTTCGTCGGGCGTGCACAGGCACTCGGCCACCGCCAGGTGAAAGTCCTCGCCCTGGCCCTGGGCCAGCAGCAGGCGGGCGACGCGGTCGGGCGTGTTGGCCGGGCTGGTCAGCACCAGCAGGCGCTCGTGCTGGCGCAGCGCCTGGGCCAGCGCATACAGGCCGTGGCCGGGCGGCGCGCCGGGTTGCCACTCACCGGCGTCGCGGGTGTGGATGGACAGGATGCGGGCGTCCTGCCAGGCCAGGCCCACGCGGGCACAGGCCAGTTGCAGCGTGGAGACGTTGGGCAGCACCTCCAGCGCGTCGATGCACAGCCGCGCGGCCAGGTGGCTGGCCACGCCGTGGCACAGCGGATCGCCGGTGGCCAGCACCACCACGGCCTGGCGGTCGGCGCGGGCCGCGCGTATCCATTCGGGCACTTCGGCCATGTGGCCGGTCAGATCGCGCCGGAGGGCGCGGGGGGCAATGTGGTCGTCCAGCAGCGCCAGCGTGCGGCGGGCGCCGATCACCACGTCGGCCGTGCGCAGCACGGCCAGTGCGGTGGTGCTGAGGCTGGCGGCGCCGTCGTCCAGCACGCCGACGATGCGGCAGGGCAGGGGGTCGTTCATGGGGAGGATGCCTCGGCAATCTTGTGGCCGTCGAAATCGCAGACCAGCA
Source organism: Pseudomonadota bacterium (assembly GCA_020161145.1). Classification (GTDB taxonomy): domain Bacteria; phylum Pseudomonadota; class Gammaproteobacteria; order Burkholderiales; family Burkholderiaceae_C; genus Ideonella. Next base: position 373,669 of record JAIUPQ010000003.1, on the reverse strand, counting down.
CGTGGAGGTGGAAGCGGTCGGCGTAGCGGTCGGCGGCGGTGAGGGTGCGCACCACCTGGCGGGCCAGGGCGGTGTGGAACTGCGGCAGCAGGCCCAGCGCCTGCATGCGCTCGGCCGCAAAGCGGGCCGTCTCGGCGGCGGCAATGGCCGCGCATTCCTCGGCCGGGGCGCCGATGCCCGCCGCCAGCTCGGCCAGCAGGCCGGTGTCCACCTCGGCGCGGTTGGCGTGGGTGATGGTCTCGCCCTGGGCGATCTTGGTCAGCTTGCCCACCATGCCGCCGATGACCACCTCGCGCAGGCCCTGGGCCACGGCGGTGTCCAGCGCGTAGCGCAGAAAGTCGCCCATCTGCACGAAGCAGGCCGCCGGCAGGTCGGGACGCTCTTTCATGGCGAATTGCTCGGTGCGCCCGCCGGTGGTGAGCACCACCACGCCGTGGCCCAGGGTGGCCGCCACCTGCACGCCCTGCACCACGCTGGCCCGGTAGGCCGAGGTGCTGTAGGGCTTGACGATGCCGGTGGTGCCCAGGATGGAGATGCCGCCCAGGATGCCCAGGCGGGCGTTCAGCGTCTTCCTGGCCATGGCCTCGCCCTGGGGCACCGAAATCGTCACCTCGACGCCCGCGTCGTCGAGCAACGCCCCGGCTGCCGCGCGCACGTTGGCTTCGATGTTGCGGCGGGGCACCGGGTTGATGGCCGGGCCGCCCACGGCCAGGCCCAGGCCCGGCATGGTGACGGTGCCCACGCCCGGGCCACCCCGCAGCAGCACTGCGCCGGGCTGCTGGTGCAGCAGGCGCACGTCGGCCGTCAGGTGGGCTTTGTCGGTGCAGTCGGGGTCGTCCCCCGCGTCCTTGATGACCATGGCGTGGGCCGTGGTGGCGTCGCAGCGGCCGTCGTGCACCACGAAGGTCACCTGCTGCCCGTTGGGCAGCAGCGCCGCCACGGCGGTGGGCACCTGACCGTCCACCAGGCCCAGCACCGCCGCGCGCGCCGCCGCCGCCGAGCAGGCGCCGGTGGTGAACCCGGTGCGGGTGCCGCGCTGGACGGTCTTGTCCATCATGCGGGCAGGCCTTGCATCCGTGGCGCCGGGTGCTCCTGGGCCTCGGCCAGGCCCAGCAGGGCGTGGATGGCGGCCACCACCAGGGTCGAGCCGCCTTTGCGGCCGTCGATGACCACCCAGGGCACCTCGGCCACCTCGGCCATCAGGGCCTTGGACTCGGCCGCCGAGACAAAGCCCACCGGCATGCCCACCACCAGCGCGGGCCGCGCGCCATGCTCGCGGATCAGCCGCACCAGCTCGATCAGCGCCGTGGGCGCGTTGCCGATGCCCACGATGGCCCCGTTCAGCAGGCCCAGCTTGTAGGCCTTGCGCATGGCCTGCACGGCGCGCGTGGTGTCGTCGGTGCGGGCGGCGGCGATCACGTCGGCATCGGCAATGAACTGGTGGGTGGCCATGCCGAAATGACCCAGGCGCGGTGCCGACAGGCCCACGCAGATCATCTCCACGTCGGCCACCACGCGGCTGCGCCGCGAGCGGATGGCCGCGAGGCCGGCCCCCACGGCGTCGGGGTGGAAGCGCGTCAGGCCGTTGAAGTCGAAGTCGGCGTTGGCGTGAATCATCCGCCGCACGATGGGCCATTGCTCGGGGTCGTAGGCATGCGGGCCGGCCTCGCGGTCGATGACCGCAAAGCTGTCGTGTTCGATGGCCCGGCCGGCGCGCGTGAGCTGTTCAGTGACCGTGTTGGGCGTGGTCATGGTCGTGGTGGTCGTGATGGTGGTGGTGGTGCCCCTGCCAGTGCGCGGCCTCGTCGCCGACCGGCACGGCGTCCAGCGTGCCGTCCAGCAGCGCGCCGACGCGCTCGGCCAGCAGCTCGGCGATCTCGGGCTCGAAGCCGAAGTACGAGCCCAGTGCAAAGCGCAGCTGCGGGTATTGCGTGCGCAGGTGCGCCACCTGGCGGCCGATGCGCTGCATCAGCGTGCCGGTGAACAGGTAGTAGGGCAGCACGACGATCTGGCGCAGCCCTTGCTGTGCCTGGCGCTGCACCACCCGCTCCAGCCGGGGCCAGGCGATGCCGGTGAAGGCCAGGTCCACGACCTCGTGGTCGCCGGCCTCGAACAGCCAGCGCGCCATGCGGGCCATCTCGCCGTTGGCCTCGCGGCTGGACGAGCCGCGGCCCAGCAGCACGATGCCGGTGCCGGTGGGGTCGGGCATGTCCAGCGTGCGCATGCATTGGCGCAACTGCCGCTTGAGCACGTCCAGCACCGGCTCGCACACGCCCAGGTGCGGCGCGTAGTCGAAGCGCAGGCCGGGGTGGCGCTGGCGCGCGCGGGCCATGTGCGACGGGATTTCGACGTTGACGTGGCCCGCCGCATTGAGGATCAGTGGCACGACGACCACGCGCCGCGATCCGCGCGCGGCCAGGTCCAGCCCGTGTTCGACATCGACCTCGGCAAACTCGATGAAGCACAGCTCGGTGCGCCACTGCGGGTAGCGCGCCCGCCATTGCGCCGCGAAATGCTCGATCTGCTCGTTGCCGCTGGGCTCGCGCGAGCCGTGGCCCACGAGCAGGATGGTGTCGGTGGTCATGTGGTGCTGGCCTTTCTGAAGCGGTGTGTGAAGGCCGCGTCGTAGAGCTTGGATTTGGTGAGATCGGGCCAGGCCCGCGCGCCCAGCGCGGGGCTGGCGATGACCATGGCCTGGCTGACGATGCCGGCCTCGCGGCATTGCTGCTTGATGGTGGCCAGCGTGCCGCGCACGATGCGCTCCTCGCCCGGCCAGCTCGCCTTGTGCACGACCAGCATGGGTGCGTCAGCCGGCCAGCCGGCCTCGCGCAGGCCGGCCTCGACCTTGTGCAGCAGCGTGATGGACAGAAAGATGCACAGCGTGCAGCGGTGGGCCGCCAGCTCGCGCAGCGACTCGCCGGCCGGCATGGGCGTGCGGCCCTCGACGCGGGTGAAGATGGTGGTCTGCGTGACCTCGGGCAGCGTGAAGCTCTCGACCGCCGCCGCCGCCGAGGCCATGGCCGACGACACGCCGGGCACGACGGCCACCGGCACGCCCGCTGCGTCCAGCGGCTGCACCAGCTCGATCAGCGCGCCATAGAGGGCCGGATCGCCGGTTTGCAGCCGCACCACGGTGGTGTGCCGCGCGGCCTGCCCGATCAGCCAGGCCGAGATGGCTTCAAGCGTCATGTCTTTGCTGTCGGCAATCTCGCAGCCGGCCGGCGCCCAGCGCAAGGCCGCTGCGCTGACCAGCGAGCCGGCAAACAGGATGGCGCCGGCACGGGCGACCAGGTCGCGCCCCTTGACGGTAATGAGCTCCGGGTCCCCGGGGCCGGCACCGACGATCCACACCGTGCCGGGCGTCATGCTGCCCCCTCGCCTGGCGCGAACAGCCGCGCCACCGCCTGCGGGTTGGACGCAAAGTAGGCATGGAAGTAGGAGGCCGTCAGGCGCCCCTGGCGGTACACCGCCTCGCCGGTGCGCCCGGCGCGGGCGGGCGTGGTGGCGCACAGCGGCGCCAGCGGCGTGCGCAGGCGCGAGTAGTGGAAGCTGTGGCCACGCAGTCGGCCCTCGGGCAACGCGGCCTCGTGCAGGCCGATGTGGGCCAGCCGCGTCTGCATGGCCGCCTCGCCGGGCAGCAGGCCGGCCATCGCCACCCGCCGGCCGTGCACGTCGGTCAGGGCGTCCAGCAGGAACAGCAGCCCGCCGCACTCGGCCAGCAGCGGCCGCTGGGCGGCGTGGTGCTCGCGCAGCGCCTGGTGCAGCGGCCGGTTGGTGGCCAGCGCGTCCAGGTGCAGTTCGGGGTAGCCGCCGGGCAGCCACACGGCATCGCAGGCGGGCAGGGCGGTGTCGTGCAGCGGTGAGAAAAAGCGCAGCTCGGCGCCCAGCGCTTGCAGTTGCGCCAGGTTGGCCGGGTAGAGGAAGGCAAAGGCGGCGTCACGCGCGACGGCGATGCGCACGCCGCGCAGCGGCTGGCCGGGGCTGGCGGCGGGTTCGGGTGCCTCGAACGCCACCTCGGGCGGCAGCGCGGCGGCCTCGGGGCCCAGCGCGGCCGCGGCCCGGTCCAGCCGCGCATCCAGGTCGGTCAGCTCGCTGGCCGGCACCAGCCCCAGGTGGCGCTCGGGCAGGGCGATTTGCGCATCGCGCGGCAGGCTGCCCCACCAGCGCACGCCGGCCGGCAGGCTGCCCTGCAGCAGGGCCGCGTGGCCCTCGCCAGCCACGCGGTTGGCCAGCACGCCGGCCAGCGTCAGCCCCTCGCGGTAGCGCATCAAACCCAGCGCCACCGCACCAAAGGTCTGGGCCATGGCGCTGCCGTCGATCACGGCCAGCACAGGCAGGCCCAGGCGCAAGGCCAGGTCGGCGCTGGAGGGCTCGCCATCGTGCAGGCCCATCACGCCTTCGACCAGGATCAGGTCGGCCTGCGTGGCCGCCTCATGCAGCAGCGCGCGGCAATGTGCCTCGCCGCCCATCCACAGGTCCAGCTGCGGCACGAGTGCGCCGCTGGCATGGGCGAGCACCATGGGGTCGAGGAAATCCGGCCCCGTCTTGAACACCCGCACGCGGCGGCCCTGCTGGCGGTGCAGGCGCGCCAAAGCGGCCGTCACGCTGGTCTTGCCCTGGCCCGACGCGGGCGCGGCAATCAGCAAGGCGGGGCAACGCACGGGGCGCACCGAAGCAGAGGACATCGACAGGGACTCGCACAGACCGGCCGGCCGCCCGCTTCCCCGCAGGACTGCCGCGAAACAGGCACGCAGCGCTTGGTTTCGCGCACACGCACCCACGTGTTGGCCGGTCTCCGGGCTGGCAGACATTCCCCGTGTGCCCTTCCCACAGACCGATGGCCTGCAGTGGGCGTTGAACACGAGGCAAGGTGCAAGCACCTCGTCCGCTTACCGTTGCGGGGGCAGCTCAGGTTGGATTGGTTCCGTAGGAACGCCTCTCCCTGATTCCCGTTTCACTGCGCCAGACGACTACCGGCGCGAGCACCAACGTGGGGCGCATCATAGCGCCGGGCCAATTCACGGCCTCGCCGCAGGGGTGTTGATGCCCCGGCTCTTGAGCCGGTACACCATCTGCGGCCGCGTGATGCCCAGCAGGCGGGCGGCGGCAGCGATGTTGCCCTGGGCGCGCGCCAGCGCCTTCTTGAGCAGCAGGGTTTCCACCTCATCGAGCGAGGCCCTCTGCGTGGGCTCGTCCCCGCCGTGCAGCAGGCTGTCCAGGGTGCGGCTGACGCGCTCGACCTCGCCGTCGGCGCGGGGCGGGCCGTGCAAGGTGGCCACCATCAGGTACTGCCAATCGTCCGCCGCGTCGCGGCCCCAGGCTTCGACGGGCTTGCCGATGAGGTGGCAGGCGGGCTGGCCCATGGCCTGGCAGGCCACCTCGCGGTAAAGGATGGGGCGGCCCAGCCACTCGGTGGCGAAACCCGAGGCGTAGCCGACCTGCATCCAGCAAGGGGTTGTGGCACCGGGGGCGGACTGGCGCAGCGGCGCGTCGTCTTCAGGCGGTTGCCGCCACACCCACTCTCCGTAGTGCTCGCCCTTGTCGGCGTCGAACACCAGCCGCACGGGTCCGGCCAGGCCGATGCCCTCCAGGCAGTGCCACTGCGGTCCGATGACGAACAAGTCGTTGAGCGAGGCGCAGGGGCGGGCCTTGCGCGCCATCTGGGCACCGAAGCGGCCTGCCTGGTAGCCCAGACGGGTGAACAGCCGACGGGCGATGTCCGTGCCCAGGCTCTCGACCATGTCCTGGCGCAACGCACCCAGGGCACTGGCGTGCAGCAGCAGCATGCGCTGCTCGTCCAGCCAGATGCGGCCGTCGGTGGTCGAGATGTGCAGGCGACCGAGCAGGTCGGCCAACTGCGCAAACCGGATCGGCGCCTGGCCTGGCGACGGGGGGCTGGTGGCGGTCATGAGGGGGGCTTGCAAGGTTGGCGCCCTGATGCCGTGAGCATGCACCGTGCCACCGGGGGTGCCCCCTGCGGCGCACGCGGGCGAATGATTCATATGAGTCATTTGCAGCCGGCAACAGAGGGTGGCGATCAACCATTTGATCAATCCCTGCTGCCCCAGCGTGTGGGTCCATGCCTGGGGTCTACCCCTGGATCGCGGGCTGCCGTAGAGGGAGCGACCGCTTCGCCGCGGCGGCCGGCCGCAGGCTGGCACGTTGTCTGCGATAGACCCAGGCGAGCCGAGCCGATGAACGCGGCCCGGCAAGACGGCCGCGACGATGGCCCCCACCCGACAAGGAGACTCGAATGGCACTTACCGGCGTATTGCGTCCTGGGCACGTGCAGATCCGCGTGCTTGAAATGGAACCTGCGGTCAAGCACTACCGCGACGTGCTGGGCCTGCGCGAGATGGCACGCGACAACGCAGGCCGGGTGTTCCTCAAGGGCTGGGACGAACACGACCACCACAGCGTGGTGTTGCGCGAGGCCGATGAGGCGGGCATGGACTACATGGGCTGGAAGGTCGATTCCGAGGCCACGCTCAAGCGGCTGGCGGCCGACATCGAGGCCTCGGGTCTGTGCCAGGGCCTGACGTGGGTGGCGGCCGGCGAACACCCCGAGACGGGTGAGCGCTTTCGCTTCACCATCCCCACCGGCCACGTGATGGAGTTGTATGCCTACAAGAAGGTGGTGGGCAATGGCTGCGGCACCGACGGCCCCGACGTGCATCCCGAGCCCTGGCCCGAGGGGCTGGTGGGCATCGCGCCGCACCGCTTCGACCATTGCCTGCTGTACGGCGACGACCTGGACGGCACGGTCAAGCTCTTTCGCGAGGTGCTGGGCTTCTCGCTGGCCGAGCAGATCATGGCCGGCCCCGAGCAGGACTTCATGATCGGCGCCTTTCTGACCTGCTCGAACAAGGCGCACGACGTGGCCTTCGTGCGCCAGCCGGTCAAGGGCAAGTTCCACCACGCCTCGTTCCTGCTGGGCACCTGGGAGCAGGTGCTGCGGGCGGGGGACATCCTCTCGCGCTACCGGGTGTCCATCGACATCGGCCCCACCCGGCACGGCATCACGCGGGGCGAAACCATCTACTTCTTCGACCCCTCGGGCAATCGCAACGAGGTCTTCGCGGGTGGCTATGCGCATTACCCCGACAAGCCGGTGATCACCTGGCACGACACCGAGATCGGGCCGGCCATCTTCTATCACGACCGCAAGCTCAACGAAGCCTTTCTGTCGGTGTTCACCTGATGAAGCTGGCTAGCCCCCAGGACGTCGTGCACTGGGAGGCGGCCACGGCCGCTGTGACCGCCGCCCGCCACCGGATTGGCTATTTGAAAGGACTGTCCCATGAAAGAAATACTGAACTTCATCCACGGTGAGTTCGTCAGGAACACCAGCGGCAAGACGTTTGCCGACCGCAACCCGGTGGACAACACGGTGATCGGCCAGGTGTACGAGGCCGGCCGGCCCGAGGTCGATGCCGCCGTGGCGGCGGCCAAGGCCGCGCTCAAAGGCCCCTGGGGCCGGCTCAGCGTGGTGGAGCGCGTGGGCATGCTGGACGCGGTGGCCCAGGAGATCAACCGCCGCTTCGACGACTTCTTGCAGGCCGAGATTGCCGACACCGGCAAGCCCGCGCACCTGGCTTCGCACGTGGACATTCCGCGCGGGGCGGCCAACTTCCAGATCTTCGCCGACACCATCAAGACCATGTCCACGGAGAGCTTCCAGATGCGCACGCCCGATGGCAAGACCGCGCTGTCTTACGGCGTGCGCGTGCCGCGCGGCGTCATCGCCGTGGTCTGCCCCTGGAACCTGCCGCTGCTGCTGATGACCTGGAAGGTGGGCCCGGCGCTGGCCTGCGGCAACACCGTGGTGGTCAAGCCCTCGGAGGAAACCCCGCTGACGGCCACTTTGCTGGGCGAGGTGATGAACAAGGTGGGCGTGCCGCCCGGCGTCTACAACGTGGTGCATGGCTTTGGCCCCGACTCGGCCGGCGCCTTCCTGACCAGCCACCCCGACGTCAACGGCATCACCTTCACCGGTGAGACCCGCACTGGCACGGCCATCATGCAGGCGGCGGCGGTGGGCATCCGGCCTGCCTCGCTGGAGCTGGGCGGCAAGAACGCCGCCACCGTGTTTGCCGATTGCGACTTCGACCTGGCGGTGGACACCGTCACGCGCTCGTGCTTCGAGAACGCCGGCCAGGTCTGCCTGGGCACCGAGCGGGTCTATGTGGAGCGCCCCCTCTTCGAGCGGTTCGTCGCCGCCCTCAAGGCCAGGGCCGAGGCCATGACGCCGGGCCGTCCGTTCGACAAAGACACCCGGATCGGCCCCGTGGTCAGCAAAGAGCACCAGAGCAAGGTGTTGTCCTACTACCAGAAGGCCAGGGACGAGGGCGCTACCGTGGTCACTGGCGGGGGCGTGCCCGACATGCCCGCCGCGCTGAAGGACGGCTGCTGGGTGCAGCCCACCATCTGGACGGGTCTGCCCGAGACGGCGTCGGTCGTCACCGAGGAGGTGTTCGGCCCGTGCTGCCACATCAGCCCCTTCGACACCGAGGATGAGGTGGTGGCCAAGATCAACCACAACCGCTACGGCCTGGCCACCTCGATCTACACGCAGGACATCGCCCGCGCCAACCGCATGGCGCAGCAGATCGAGGTCGGGCTGTGCTGGATCAACAGCTGGTTCTTGCGCGACCTGCGCACGCCGTTCGGCGGCTCCAAGCAATCGGGCATCGGCCGTGAAGGGGGTGTGCACTCGTTCGAGTTCTACACCGAGTTGCGCAACGTGATGCTCAAGTTCTGAGCGCCCCCAAACCTGCCGCTGCGCGCCAGGCCCCCCGAGGGGGTCAAGAAACCTCGGGGCGGCCCTTCGTTTTCTTGAGAGGCCACCATGAACCAAGACCAGATTCAACGCTATGGCGACGAGCTGTATGCCGCCCTGATCGCGCGCCAGCCGGTCGATCCGCTGACCGATCGCGAACCCGCGATCACCATCGAGGACGCCTACCAGATCCAGTTGCGCATGATCCAGCGCCGGCTCGATGCCGGCGAGACCATCGTGGGCAAGAAGATCGGCGTCACCAGCAAGGTGGTGATGGACATGCTCAAGGTCAACCAGCCCGACTTCGGGCAGATGACCTCGGGCATGGTCTTCAATGAGGGCGAGGCCATCCGGGCGGACGCCCTGATTGCGCCGCGCGCCGAGGCCGAGGTGGCGTTCTTGCTCAAGCGCGACCTGACGGGCCCGGGCGTGACGGCCGCCGACGTGCTGCGCGCCACCGACTGCGTGATGCCCTGCTTCGAGATCGTCGACTCGCGCATCAAGGACTGGAAGATCAAGATCCAGGACACCGTGGCCGACAACGCCTCCTGCGGCGTGCTCACGCTGGGCGGCGTGCGCAAAGACCCGCGCCGCATCGACCTGGCGCTGGCCGGCATGGTGCTGGAGAAGAACGGCGAGCTGATCAGCACCTCGGCCGGCGCCGCCGTGCAGGGCTCGCCCGTCAACGCCGTGGCCTGGCTGGCCAACACGCTGGGCCGGCTGGGCATCGTGCTCAAGGCCGGCGAAATCATCCTCTCGGGCTCCCAGTCGCCACTGGTGCCGGTCAAGGCCGGCGACAGCCTGGTGTGCAGTGTCGGCGGCCTGGGTGGCACGTCGGTCCGCTTCATCTGACAAAAGGGACACGCCCTCATGAAACTCGATCAGAACACCATTCTTGGCCTTGCCGAGCACCTGGAGCAGGCCGAACTGCAGGCGCGCGACGTGACCAAGATCACCGACGACCACCCGGACATGGACTGGGACGATGCCTACGCCATCCAGGACGAAATCCGCCGGCGCAAAGAGGCCCGCGGCAGCCGGACGGCCGGACTCAAATGCGGCCTGACCTCGTTTGCCAAGATGAAGCAGATGGGCGTGGCCACGCCGGTATTCGGCTTCATCAGCGACTACATGGCCCGCCCTGATGGCGGTGAGATCAAGCTGGCCGAGCTGATTCACCCCAAGGTGGAGGCCGAGATCTGCATCGTCACCAAGGCCCCGCTGCGGGGGCCGGGCTGCCACGTGGCGGCGGTGATGGTGGCCACCGAGCTGGTGCTGCCGGCGGTGGAGGTCATCGACTCGCGCTACCGCGACTTCAAGTTCGACCTCAAGAGCGTGATCGCCGACAACACCTCATCCGCGCGCTTCGTCATCGGCGGGCGGCCGCGCGAGCTGGACGAGCTGGACCTGCGCACGCTGGGCGTGGTGCTGGAGATCAATGGCGAGATTCGCGCCATGGCGGCCGGCGCGGCCGTGCTGGGCCATCCGCTGGCGGCGGTGGCCATGCTGGCCAATCACCTGGGTGCGCGCGGGCAGGAGATCCCGGCCGGCACCTTCGTGATGACGGGCGGCGTGACCGAGGCCATTGCCGTCAAGGCCGGCGACAGCGTGGCCGTGCGTTTCCAGGACCTGGGCACGGTGTCCATGCGCTTTGTCTGACACCCCCCGGCGCGGCGTCGGCGCCACCCGGGCCGGAGGTCAGCGCAGCGACCGGGCAGGGCTGGCTTTGCGGGCGTGCGGGAAGGTCTGTTTGTCGGCCGGCCGGGCCGGCGGGTATTGGTAGGGGTCGGTGCTCAAGGTACCACCCTTCACGTCCACGGTGTAGTAGCCCTTGTGCGGCCGGATCATGAAGTCGTACTGCTCGCCCGGCGCCAGGCGCCAGACCTTGAAGCCCTGGTAGGTCAGGGGCTGGCGCTCATCGCCACAACCGGCGTGGTTGCCGTCGGCCAGCACCACGTAGGCAGGCTCGTTCCACACCGTGCCGATGCCGTCGCGATCGACCAGCATCACGCCGCCGTCGGTCAGGCCCAGGCCCCAGGCCGCCTCGGCGCGGCCCAGCGCCTGCTGGCGGCACAGAAACGTCATCAGCCGGCCCATGCGGTCGCGTTTGACGAAGTGGCTGTCCATGATGACGTTGTCCAGGTGCGGCCAATGGAACAACTCGGTGGTGAAGCTGATGCTGGCGGTGTAGGGGTCGGCCAGGGCCGAGGGCGAGCTGGTGCTGCCGGTGCAGCCGTCGTAGACGGCCAGCGAACCCTGGATGGCCAGGCCCGCACTGCCGCCGCCGGTGCCGCCGCCGCGCTCGACCAACTCCTCCACCTCTTCATGCACGGCGGAATACTTCCAGTGCACGAAGTTGCACTGGTCGCCGCCCCGGAAGTAGATGATCTCGGCCTGTTGCAGCACCTCGCGCACGCGCGCATCGTTGGTGTTCTGGTCGTCGCGGATGACCACGGTGGTGCAGGAATTGATGCTGTCCAGCGCCTCGAGGATGGCGCATTCGCCGTCGTAGTTGGCGTAGCTGGCGCCCAGCACCACCACGTCCAGCGGCTCGCCCAGCGCAATCTCGCGGGCGAAGGCATCGAAGGAATAGACCTCGGGTGGGCCATCGCCCTTGAGGTAGAAGGCGGGGCCGTGGAGCGTGGGGCTGACGTCGTCGGCCGCACCCATGCGGCGGATGGTGATGTCGCTGGCCCACGCGGGTGCCAGCGCGGCCAGCAGCAGCGCCCCCATCACGGCATGCGTCCACGTCCGGCTCATGCGGTTGAGGATAACGCACCGACAATGGCCACCATGAGCAAACATCCGCCACTTCCTCACGATTTGCTGGACCCACAAGACGCCGACGCCCAGGGCGCACGGCGCTCGGCCAGCGTCATCACCGTGCGCGATGGCACGGCCGGCATCGAGGTGCTGCTGCTGCGCCGCGGCGTGCGCCAGGGCGACATGCGCAGCGGCGTCTGGGTCTTCCCGGGCGGCGTGCTGGATGCGGCCGATGCCGAGCTGCCGGCGCTGGCCAAGGGTCTGGACGAAGCCGCGCTGAACGCCCGCATGGGCGTGACCAAAGGGGGCGCCCTCTACCTGCTGGGCGGGCTGCGCGAGTGCTATGAAGAGGTGGGTCTGCTGTGGGCCGATGGCGCGGTGGACGCGGCCGTGGCCGCGCGCGCGCGCGGCCACGAGGACACCGACTTTGTGGCGCTGTGCCGCCGCCACGGCCTGGCGCTGCGGGCGGATGCGCTCGCCTACCACGGCCACTGGCTGACGCCGCTGGGCATGCCGCAGCGCTTTGACACCCGCTTTTTCGTGGCCGTGGCGCCGCCGGGGCTGGCCGCCGAGGCCGACGACGGCGAGGCGCAGGAGTTGGCCTGGCTGACGCCCACCGAGGCGCTGTCAAGCGCGCGCAACCTCAAGATGCTGCCCGTGACCCGCGCGCTGCTGCAGGACGCCGGCCGCCATGCCACGGCCCAGGCCTTCTGGGACGCCACCGCCGCCCGCACGCCGCCGGCGCGCGTGATGCCGCGCCTGGCCCGCAACGCGCAAGGGCCATGGCCGGTGCTGCCCGACCACCCGGCGTTTGCCGAGGTGGCGCGGCTGGACCCGCAAGGGCAGGGCACGGCCTATGTGGACCTGGTGGCGGGCCGCGTGGTGACGCTCTCGCCGCTGCTCAAGCGCATCACCTGCGGCAACGGCGGGCTGATGAGCGGGCCGGGCACCAACAGCTATGTGCTGTCGTCGCCCGGCGCCACCGAGGCGGCCGTGCTCGACCCCGGCCCGCTGAGCGAAGCGGGCCACGATGCCCCGGCCCATGTGCAGGCCTTGATCGCGGCGGCGGCGCCGGCGCGCATCACCCGCATCGTGCTGACCCACACCCATCAAGACCACTCGCCGGCCACGGCCTTGCTCAAGGCGGCCACCGGCGCCCAGGTGATCGGCCGCGTGGCCGCTCACCCCGAGTGGCAGGACGCCGCGTTTGCGCCCGACCACCAGCCCACCGACGGTGAGCGCATCACCGCCGCGCCCGGCTGCACGCTGCGCGCCGTGGCCACGCCGGGCCATGCGTCCAACCACCTGTGCTGGCTGCTGGAGCAAGAGGGGCTGCTCTTTACCGGCGACCACATCATGCAGGGCAGCACCGTGGTCATCAACCCGCCCGATGGCGATATGCGCGCCTATCTGGCCTCGCTGGAGCGGCTGCTTGAGGAGCCGCTGGCCTGGCTGGCCCCCGGCCACGGCTTTCTGATGGCCGATGCCCATGGCGAGGTGCGGCGCCTGCTGGCCCACCGCCGAGGCCGCGAGGCCAAGGCCTGGCGGGCGCTCGACGCCCAGGGGCCGGCCACCACGGCGGCCTTGGTGGCCACCGTCTATGGCGACGTGCCCACCGACCGCCACGCGCTGGCCGTGCGCTCGCTCAATGCCATTTACGAGCAGTTGGCCGCCGATGGCCACGTGCGGGCCGACGGCACCCTGTGGCAGGCCCTCAGCGCACCGCCCAGCGTCACCGCCGCAACTTGAAATCCGTCGCCGCGCCCCCATCTGCGCGGCGTTCACTCTTTCTGGCCCACCACACCCATGACCAAACAAACCCACGCCTTCCAGGCCGAGGTGCAGCAGATCCTGCACCTGGTCACGCACTCGCTCTATTCCAACAAAGAGATTTTTCTGCGCGAGCTGATCTCCAACGCCTCCGACGCCTGCGACAAGCTGCGCTACGAGGCCCTGGCCAAGCCCGAGTTGCTGGAGGACGCGCCCGACCTGGCCATCCACGTGGCCTACGACGCCGAGGCCCGCACGCTGACCATCAGCGACAACGGCATTGGCATGAGCGAGGCCGAGGCGGCCGCCAACCTGGGCACCATTGCCAAGAGCGGCACGCGCGAGTTCATGGCCGCGCTGGAGAGCGACCAGAAGAAGGACGCCAACCTCATTGGCCAGTTCGGCGTGGGCTTTTACTCGGGCTTCATCGTGGCCGACCGCATCACGGTGGAGAGTCGCCGCGCCGGCCTGCCGGCCAACCACGGCGTGCGCTGGGCCTCTGATGGCACCGGCGAGTACGAGCTGGAAGCCATCACCCGCGCGGGCCGTGGCACCGACGTCATCCTGCACCTGCGCGAAGACGAGGCCGAGTTCCTCAGCAGCTGGAAGTTGCGCAGCATCATTGGCAAGTACTCGGACCACATCGCCCTGCCGGTGCTGATGCAGGCCGAGACCTGGGACACCGAAAAGTCGGCCTACGTCAAGGGTGAGGGCTGGGACCCGGTCAACAAGGCTGCCGCGCTGTGGACACGCCCCAAGAGCGAGATCACCGAGGCTGAGTACGTGGCCTTCTACGAGCAGATCAGCCACGACAGCCAGCCCCCGCTGGCCTACACGCACAACCGCGTCGAGGGCCGCAGCGAGTACACCCAGCTGCTCTACATCCCGGCCAAGGCGCCGTTCGACCTGTGGAACCGCGACAGCCGGGGCGGCGTCAAGTTGTATGTGAAGCGCGTCTTCATCATGGACGACGCCGAGGCGCTGATGCCCGTCTACCTGCGCTTCGTCAAGGGCGTGATCGACTCGGCCGACCTGCCGCTCAACGTCAGCCGCGAGCTGCTGCAGGAAAGCCGCGACGTGCGCGCCATCCGCGAGGGCAGCACCAAGCGCGTGCTGGCCATGCTCGAAGGGCTGGCCGACAGCGACAGCGACGACGACAAGGCCAAGTACCAGACGTTCTGGAACGGCTTTGGTGCCGTGCTCAAGGAGGGGTTGGGCGAAGACTTCCAGAACCAGGAGCGCCTGGCCAAGCTGCTGCGCTTTGCCTCCACCCACGCCGACGAAGGCGTCTCGCTGGCCGGCTACGTGAGCCGGATGAAAGAGGGCCAGGACACCCTCTACTACATCACCGCCGACAGCCTGGCGGCGGCCAAGAGCAGCCCGCAGCTCGAGGTCTTTCGCAAGAAGGGCATCGAGGTGCTGTTGCTGACCGACCGCGTGGACGAGTGGATGCTGTCGCACCTGCACGAGTTTGAAGGCCACGCGCTGCAAAGCGTGGCCAAGGGCGCCGTCGATCTGGGCACGCTGCAGGACGAAGCCGAGAAGCAGCAGGCCGAAGCCGCCAGCGAGGCCTTGAAGCCGCTGCTGGAGCGCCTGAAGACCACGCTGGCTGGCCGCGCCAAAGACGTGCGCGTGACCACCCGCCTCGTGGACTCGCCCGCCTGCGTGGTGGTGGACGACGGCGCCATGAGCGCCCACCTGGCGCGCCTGTTGAAACAGGCCGGCCAGGGCCAGCCGGGCGATGCCTCGTTGCCCATTCTGGAAATCAACCCCGAGCACGCGCTGGTCAAGCGGCTGGAGAGCGACGCGCGCTTTGACGACCTGGCCAACATCTTGCTGGACGGCGCGCTGCTGGCCGAGGGCGGGCAGCTGGAAGACCCGGCGGCGCATGTGGCGCGGGTGAATCGGGTGTTGTTGGGGTGAGGGTTGTTGGGGTGTGGTGCGGGGTGGTGTAACACTGCGCCGCCCGCGCCAGCCGGCACCCGGCGGTGGCTCCTGCTGGGGCGGTCGGCGCTGCCGCGCCGACTCCGCTGTGATGCTCGCGTTGACGCCGCGCCGTGGAACTCGCTGCACGCGCTGACGCGCGTTCCGCTCAGACAGCCACGGCAAGTCAGTTTACGAAGCGCGCTGCGCGCGCCGACGCCAACACGGCGCTTCTCGCCGCCCCAAAAGTCGCCACCGCCGGGTGCCGGCTGGCGCGTGCTGATGGGTTGGTGTGCCACCGCGCCCAACAACCGTGGCATGCCCCCAACTCGGTGCCGGCATGGGGCAGCGGCCACGCGGCCCGTTGACGCAGCCGAAGCGCGCAGCGGAGGCTGCCCGCGCGCCGTCAGGCGCGCTTCGTGGTCTGACTCGGCGCCGCTGTTTAACCAGAGCGAGCCTTGCGAGCGGCGGGAGTTCGGCGACGGGGCATCCGCAGCGAGCACTGGAGGGCACCCTGGGCGCAGCCCAGGGCCAGTCGTCGGGCCGCGTGGCCGCTGCCCCGTGCCGGCGCCGCACACGCCACCATCACCAACGCCAGCCAGGCGTAGACTCCCCCGCATGAGCGCCAGAGAACTGCACCTGCACTTGCGCGTCCCGCCCGGCGGTGCCGACGCGCTGCGTGCCTTCCTGGCCCGCGCTATCCCGTTCTATGAGGCGCCGGGTGACATCAGCGTGCGGCTGTTGCAACAGGTGGACGATCCCGATGTCTTCATCGAGGTCGTCGCCTATGCCACCGTGGCGGCGTTCGATGCCGACCAGCAGCGCGTGGAACACGACCCCGAGATGCAGCGCTGGCTGGCCGAATGGCGCACCCTGCTGGCGGGGCCGCCGCGGGTGGTGGTGTATGCGGTGGAGGCGTGAGCGCCACCGCGCCGTCATGCCACATTGACCCCGACCAATTCCTGAACCTCGGCGGCAGCCAACCCATCAGCCCGGAGGCTGGCCGCGCCGCCTGGACGCAGGCCTATGCACGGCTGGCGCAGCGGCTGGCCGTGCTGGGCGGCGACGCCACGCTCTACGTGGTGATGGGCTTGCAAGGCGCGGGCAAGTCCACCTGGGTGGCGCGGAAGTTGGCGCAGAGCCCCGCCCGCACCATCTACTTTTGCGGCCGTTGGCGGTGGCGAAGGCGCGCAACGCCGGCCACAGCGGCAACGCACGCATCGCCGAGGCCACGATCCAGCATGTGCATGACAGCCTGCAGGCGCCGAGCCTGGGTGAAGGGTTTGATGAGGTGATTGAGGTCACGGCGGCCGGCGATGCGATCGGCTTGCGCCAGGCGACGATGGCGGAGGGGCCGGCTGCCGACCTGCGGGTTTGGCCGCATGCGTGAAGGCAAATAGCGGTATAGGCTGCTCTCACACTACCCTGGGGGAGAACGGCGATGTGGTCGTCATGCTTACGTTGGCTGCGCGCGGTCGCGGTCTGGGTCGTGGCTCCGGTGGCGTGCGCAGCGCCGATGTTCAGCATGACGCCGGTGGAAGGCCCCTACGGCGACGACCAATACTATGGCTGTGGGCCGGTCGCATTCAATGATGCGGGGCAGATCGCTTTTTCCTGCGGTGGTGGGGGCACGGTATGGGTCAGCGTAGTCGGCGGCGGGTGGGTGAGGGTGCCAATTCCACCGCTGAAAGCGGTTTTTGGTGAGGAGGCGAGGGCACTCAGTGCCGACGGCACGGTGGTGGTCTTTTACCGCCAGAAACACGGCGTACGTGGCAGCTACACCTGGCATCCGGAACGCGGCATGGTGATGCTGGAGGTGCCGCCGGGTACCAAATGGGGGGAAGCCTATGTCATCAACGATGCCGGTGTGGTGGCCGGTTCCATTCGCACGCGCAGGCGGGCCGCCGTCTGGCAGCCCGATGGCAGCCTGGCCCCCCAGCAACCCCGGCCGCTCTCCGAGCCCGCCGGCACCCAAGCCATCGCCATCAACAACAGCGGTGAGTTGTTGATATCGACATGGAACAACCGGACGTTCTTTGACAAAGTGCCTGTTCGCTGGTCGCCTGAGCATGGTGCGCGGCCCTTGATCATGCAAGACGGGCGTGCCGCGTATTGCGGGCTGGACATCAACGACAGCGGCCAAGTGCTCGGCTGCTTCTGCGACAGCGACAAGTGCGCTGTGTTTGTGTCTGACCGCCAGGGCCGCTACATGCTGCTGGATGCGCCTTACGAGGCCTATAGCAAACCAATTGGGAACATCAACAATGCAGGGCAGGTGGTGTGGCATGAGTACAGTTTCACGGAGCGCCGCATCAAATACCGCGATGCCGATTCGGGACCCCATCTTTTGCTCGACCTGGTCGATCCGAGCAGCCCATGGCCCGCGCTCGTGGCCATGGCGGTACAGGCACATTTGAACAACCGGGGGCAGATTCTGGTGTTCGCCCTCATGACGGACGGGAAGCGGGGCATGTTCCTGCTGGAGCCGATGGCCCCTTGAGTCCGGGCCTGGGTTCGCCGGTGGTGGCGTGGCGGCGGGCTGCTCCCTGCGGCCATGCGCCTAACATCACCCCATGGCAACCCTGATTCCCGCGCTGGGCAGTTGTACCGCGCGCATGACCAGCGGCGAGCGGCGGCTGGCGCAGCGGCTGGAGCAGCAGCTCGACGACGATTACCTGCTGTGGTACGACGTACCCATGGGCCCCAAGCAGACGCAGCCCGACTTTGTGGTGTTGCACCCCGGGCGCGGCCTGCTCATTCTGGAGACCAAGGACTGGCGGCTGGAGACCATCTCCCGCGCCACGCGGCAGATCGTCGAGATCGTGCCCGACGGCCGCGTCAAAGTCGTCATCAACCCGCTGGCGCAGGCCCGCCATGGCGCCATCCAGGTGGTGCGCGAGCTGGAGCGCGACGCCCAGCTCGTGGCCGCCAGCGGCCCGCACCAGGGCAAGCTGCTGTTTCCCTGGGGCCATGGCGTGGTGTTCACCCGCATCACGCGCCGCCAGTTTGAAGCGGCGGGGCTGGGCGAGGCCATGGAGCCCGACCGCGTCATCTGCAGCGACGAGATGCCCGAAGGGGGCGATGTCGAGGCGTTCCAGCGGCGGCTGTGGCAGATGTTCCCGTACGCCTTCGACGGCCTGATGACGCTGCCGCAGATCGACCGCGTGCGCTGGATCATGTTCCCCGAGGTGCGCGTGCCGCAGCAGCAAGGCCTCTTCGACGCCACGCCCGAGGCCGAGTTGCCGGACGTGATGCAGGTGATGGACTTGCAGCAGGAGCAACTGGCGCGCAGCCTGGGCGATGGCCACCGCGTCATCCACGGCGTGGCCGGCTCGGGCAAGACCATGATCCTGGGCTACCGGGCCGAATACCTGGCGCGCGCGACGGCGGCCAGCGCCAAGCCCATTCTGGTGCTGTGCTTCAACGAGCCGCTGGGCACGCAACTGGCCAGCCATTTCGAGGCCAGGGGGCTGGCCGACCGCGTGCATGCGCGCCACTTCCACCGCTGGTGTCGCCAGCAGTTGATCGCCTTCGGCCAGGATCTGCCGCCGCAAGGGCCGCAGCTGTTCGACGCCATGGTGGAGGGCGTCATCCGCGGCGTGGCGCGCGGCCACATTCCGGCCGGCCAGTATCAGGCCGTGCTCATCGACGAGGGGCACGACTTTCGCCCCGAGTGGCTGAAGCTGGTGGCGCAGATGGTGGATCCGGCCACCCACAGCCTGCTGGTGCTCTACGACGACGCACAGAACATCTATGGCCGCCGCGCCCGCGCCTTCAGCTTCAAGAGCGTGGGCATCCAGGCCCAGGGCCGCACCACCATCCTCAAGATCAACTACCGCAACACGCGGCAGATTCTGGCGCTGGCCCACCGCGTGGCGGCCGAGTTGCTACAGCCGCACGAGGTGGACGAAGACGGCGTGCCGCTGATCCGCCCGGTCAGCGGCGGGCGCGAGGGCCGCGAACCGCTGGTGGTGCGCCTGCCCAATCTGCGCGACGAGGCGCTGGCCGTGGCCCAGCACCTGCAGGCGGCGCACGAGGAGGGCCACGCCTGGGGCGAGATGGCCATCATCTGCCCCGACCACGACGTGCTGGGCGCCTGCGCCACCGCGCTGCGCCGCCTGCACCTGCCGCATCAGGTGCGCCGCCGCAGCGGTGAGTTCAAACCCGCAGAGGACGTGATCCACGTGCTGACGCTCAAGGTCAGCAAAGGGCTGGAGTTCCCCGTCGTCGCCATGCCAGGCGTGGCCCAGCTCACCCACGCCACCGACGGCGACGAGGCCGAGGCGGCGCGGCTGTTTTACGTCGGCGCCACCCGCGCCACCCACAGGCTGCTGGTCACGGTCAGCGGCGAGGGGACGTTGGCGCGGCGGTTGGGGGTGTAGGCATGCGCCTCTGTATGGCCGCCATGCCGGTCGCTACCAGGGCGCCTGCGGGTGCCACAAGGCGTACAGCGGCCAGCAGGGCAATTCGTCGTTGGGCCGCCGGCTGGGCGGTGCAGTGAGCCGGCTGCCGCCGCCAGCCTGCGCGGGCGCACCGGGGGCGGCTGGCGGGTGCTTGGGCTGCCGGTTGTGCCAGGCGGGCTGGGCCGTCTTGGGTGTGGACTTGAACATGACGCTCCTCCCTGGAGCCGTTGGTTTGGACTGCGGCGGCGCGGGGTGTCACGCCTTGAGGCCATTACATGCGCGAAGGCCGCCGCTGTCTGTCCCACTGGTGGGGGAGTTTGGCGAGGCAGGGTGCGTCCTCATCGTCCAGTCCATCCGAGCGGTCCGCCAAAACCCGGGGACTCAGGCTATGCTGAGACGAAACAAGGAGCCTGCCATGAACCGAGCGCTGAAAGTCTTCACACAAGGGACGGTGTTATTTGCGGTGGCTGCGTTGACCTCGTCATGCGGCGGCGGCTCAGATGAGCCGCCCACCACCCGTCTCTATGCCACCTTTGCGGTTGAGTCCGAGACATTCCATGCACTCATCACCAACCCAAGGGGCATTGAACAAGCCAAGGCCCTCTGGGCCGGCACCTCGAAGGCCAACATTCCGGTTGGCGGTTTGGTTTGCACGGCCCAGCCGTGGAATCAGCCATGGCACTGGCATTTCGATCCGGAAGGGATTAACTTTTCGGAGATGACCATAGCACTCTGTGATGGCCGCCCCTCCTACATAGAAGCCAATTGTCCTGGTCAGGGCTTTTGCCCTTGGGGTGCCCGCCTGACCGCGTTGCGGGACTGCTCTGCTGACCCAAGTTGTCCGTAAGCCTGCCACCGCCCGTGCAAAGTGACCGGTTTCGAAGTCGGCTGGATTGCACGAATCCCACATGAGCGCCCCACCCACCCTGGTCTTTGACCTCGATGGCACCTTGAGCGACCCGGCCGACGGGATCGGGCGCTCGATCAACCACGCGCTTGCAGCGCAAGGCTGTCGGCTGGGCGTGTGCACCTCCAAGCGAGTCGACTTCGCCGAACGCATCCTCCATGTGTTCGGCCTGCGTGCCTCGGGGGCAGACCTGCCTTCCCTGCCCGGGCATCTGCGGCCGCAACCTGCTACAGCCTGATGCGCATCCGTCGACTGGTCCACGGCGAGGAACTCGCCCTCTTCGAGGTCTTCCATTCCGCCATCCATCGGATCGCCTGCCGCGACTACTCGCGGGCGCAGATCAATGCCTGGGCGCCCGCCCAGGTGGATCACGACCTATGGGTGGCCCGGATGCGCGGCATCAACCCCTTCGTGGCTGAGCTTGAAGGCGAGCCGGTGGGCTATGCGGACGTGCAGGCAAGTGGCTATGTCGATCACTTCTTCGTTTCAGGCCACCACCCTCGGCAAGGCATAGGCCGGGCGCTGATGGCGACGCTGGTGACCGAAGCCAGGCACCTGCGGCTGAGCGAGATGACGTCCGACGTGAGCCGCACCGCCGAGCCGTTTTTCCGGCGCTTCGGGTTCGAGGTGGTCGAGCGGCGGGCACCTGTGGTGCGGGGTGTCGCGGTGCCCAATGCGCTGATGCGCAAGGCGCTCTGAGTTCTGCCTGGGCGGCCTCATGGCGGCGCCGTCTGCGCCTCCAGCCGCGTCAGCCACACCAGCGCCTGCTCACGCGTGTCGCCGCACATGGCCGCATGGGGCGCGAGCGAGCCGCAGACAGCCGGCCGCTCGGGATGGCCGAACAGGCGGCAGCGCAGCGCCTCATCCAGTTGCACGCACGGCATGCCGGCCGGCTTGCCGCCCGCCATCCCAGGAATGGCACTGCTGATCGACGGCGCAATGCAGCAGGCCGCGCAACCAGGACGGCATGTTCGCTTACGTTCGCGCATGCCACCCCCAACCCAGCCGACTGCCGTGGATCCGGCTTTGCCAGTCCATCCGCAGTGGGCACTTGATGGAGGCAGTTCGCTCAGGTAAGCGCATGCCACCCTCAACCCAGCCGACTGCCGTGGATCCGGCTTCGCCGGTCCACTGGCAGTGCCCCCTTGAGGGGGCGCGATCTGTGATCGCGTAGGGGGTGGGCCATCAATGTCGGAAATGCCGCACGCCCGTGAAGACCATGGCGATGCCGCGCTCGTCGGCGGCGGCGATGACCTCGTCGTCGCGCATGGAGCCGCCGGGCTGGATGACGCAGCTGGCGCCACCATCGACGACCACGTCCAGCCCGTCGCGGAAGGGGAAGAAGGCGTCGCTGGCCACGGCCGAGCCTTTGAGCGAGAGGCCGGCATGCTCGGCCTTGATGCTGGCGATGCGGGCGGAGTCGATGCGGCTCATCTGGCCCGCGCCCACGCCCAGCGTCATGCCGCCAGCGCAGTAGACGATGGCGTTGCTCTTGACGTATTGCGCCACTGTCCAGGCAAACATCAGGTCATCGAGCTGCTGCGGCGTGGGCTGCAGCCGGGTGACGACCTTGAGCTCGGCGCGGGTCAGGAAGTGGTTGTCGGCCGTCTGCAGCAGCAGGCCCGAGCCGATGCGCTTGCTGTCCTGGGCGTTGCGGCCCTGGTCCCAGGGGCGGGCGGCGCCACCCGCCGCACCGGCGGCGGTTGTGACGCTGGGCATGTCGATCTGCAGCAGGCGCACATTGGCCTTGCCGGCAAAGGCGGCGCGGGCCTCGGCCGTGTAGCTGGGCGCGATCAACACCTCGACGAACTGCTTGGCCACGGCCTGGGCGGCCGCGCCATCCAGCTCGCGGTTGAAGGCGATGATGCCGCCGAAGGCGCTGGTGGGGTCGGTCTGGAAGGCCTTGGCATAGGCCTCGGCCGGGCCGGCGCCCACGGCCACGCCGCAGGGGTTGGCGTGCTTGATGATGACGCAGGCTGGGGCCTCAAAACTCTTGACGCACTCCCAGGCCGCGTCGGCGTCGGCCAGGTTGTTGTAGCTCAGTTCCTTGCCCTGCAACTGCGTGGCCGTGACCAGCGAGCCGGGCGCGGGGTAGAGGTCGCGGTACAGCGCGGCACGCTGGTGGCTGTTCTCGCCATAGCGCAGGTCTTGCACCTTGACGAAGGTGGCGTTCATCTGCGCCGGGAACTCGGCCTGGCTGCCATCGGCTGCGCGGGCGCTGAGGTAGTTGCTGATGGCCGCGTCGTATTGCGCGATGCGGTTGAACGCGGCCACGCTGCACGCCATGCGGGTGGCGTCGCTGGTCTTGCCGCTGGCCTTGAGTTCGGCCAGCACGCCGGCGTACTGTCCGGCGTCGGTCAGCACGGTCACGTCCTGCCAGTTCTTGGCGGCGCTGCGCACCATGGCGGGGCCGCCGATGTCGATGTTCTCGATGGCGTCTTCCAGCGTGCAGCCCGGCTTGGCGACGGTGGCCTCAAACGGGTAGAGGTTGACGGCCAGGATGTCGATGGTGGCAATGCCGTGCGCGGCCAGCGCGGCCATATGAGCCGGCACGTCGCGGCGCGCCAGCAGGCCGCCATGGATCTTGGGGTGCAGCGTCTTGACGCGGCCATCCAGCATCTCCGGGAAACCGGTGTGCGCGGCCACCTCGGTGACGGGCAGGCCGGCGTCTTCCAGCAGCTTGGCGGTGCCGCCGGTGGACAGCAGGCGGACGCCCAGCTGGTGCAGCTCGCGGGCAAAGTCAACGATGCCGGTCTTGTCGGAGACGGAGATCAGGGCGGTGAGGCTCATGGGGTGTGGTTCAGAGGAGTTTGTGATCGAGAAGTTTGCGCCGCAGCGTGTTGCGGTTGACGCCCAGCCATTCGGCGGCGCGGCTCTGGTTGCCTTCGGCGTGGGCCATCACCACGTCGAGCAGCGGGCGCTCGACGGTGGCAATGAGCTTGTCGTAGAGCCCGTCGGGCGCGTCGCCGTCCAGGTCTTTGAAGTACTGCTCCAGCGCCTGGCGCACGGCCATGTCGATGGAAGGGGGTGTTTTTTTGCTCATACGGCGCTGACCCGGGGCAGGCGCTCGTGGCGCGTGCCCAGTTCGTCAAAGAAGTCGGCCACGGCGCGCCATTGCGCCTGGGCTTCAGTCAAGGTGTTCATCACGGCCCGGAACGCGGTGCCGCCCGGCAGGGCGTGCACGGCCCAGCCGATGTGCTTGCGCGCGCTGCGCACACCGGCCTGCTCGCCATAGAGGGCGTAGTGGTCGTGCAGATGGGCCAGCAGCCAGCCGCGCACCTCATGGGTGGCGGGCGGCGGGCGGTGGCCGCCATGGGTCAGGTGGTGGGCCACGTCGCCAAAGAGCCAGGGCCGGCCCTGCGCGGCGCGGCCGATCATGAGGGCGTCGGCCCCGGTGGCGCGCAGCACGGTGGCGGCCTTCTCGGGCGAGTCGATGTCGCCGTTGGCCGCCACCGGCACACCCACTGCGGCTTTGACGGCGGCAATGGTGGCGTACTCGGCTGCGCCGCCATAGCCCTGCTCGCGCGTGCGGCCGTGCACGGCAATCAAGGCCACGCCGGCCGCCTCGGCCGCGCGGGCGATGCGCACGGCGTTCTTTTCGGCCTCGCACCAGCCGGTGCGCATCTTCAGCGTCACCGGCACGCCGTGCGGCGCGCACTGGGCCACCACGGCCTCGACGATGGCCAGCGCCAGCGGCTCGTCGCGCATCAGCGCCGAGCCGGCCCATTTGTTGCACACCTTCTTGGCCGGGCAGCCCATGTTGATGTCGATGATCTGCGCGCCCAGGCCGATGTTGTGGGCGGCCGCCTCGGCCATCATGGCCGCGTCGGTGCCGGCGATCTGCACGGCAATGGGGCCGGGCTCGCCCGCGTGGTCGGCCCGGCGCGCGGTCTTGAGCGTCTGCCACAGCTCTTTGCGCGAGGTGATCATCTCGCTGACCGCATGGCCGGCCCCCAGCCGCCGCGCCAGCATGCGAAACGGCCGGTCCGTCACGCCCGCCATGGGCGCCACGATGAGGTTGTTGGGGAGGGTGTAGGGGCCGATGCGCAGCATCGCGAAAGACTGCCTAAAAAAGCAGCAAATTATAGTGGCCGCTTATGGAGCAATGGATTGCACAGCATCTGCAGACGGTGATGGTCTGGCTGGCCCTGCCCGAGCATGGGCTGGGCACGGTGTTCGTCATCGCGTTTGTGTCGGCCACGCTGCTGCCGCTGGGTTCGGAGCCGGCGGTGTTCGGCCTGGTCAAGCTCAACCCCGAGCTGTTCTGGCCGGCCATCTTTGCGGCCACGGCGGGCAACACGCTGGGCGGCATGGTCAGCTATGCCATGGGGCGCGGCGTGCACCGGGCGGTGGAAGAGGTGCGCCACATCAAGCCCGGCAGCGAACGCACGGCGCTGGGCTGGTTGCAGCGCTTTGGCCCGCCAGCCTGCTTTTTGAGTTTTCTGCCGGTGGTGGGCGATCCGCTGTGCGCGGTGGCCGGCTGGCTGCGGCTGGAGCCCTGGGGCTGCGCGCTGTGGATGGCGCTGGGCAAATTCCTGCGCTACGTGGTGATGACGGCGGGCCTGTTGTGGTGGTTTCCGGGGGCGCTCACGGCCGGTTGACAATCCGGCGCATGAGCACCACCCCCGCCTACGACACCCTGGTGACCGCGTTTGCGCGCCAGCACCGGCTCGACCACCTGCAGCAAATGGCCTACTGGGACCAGGAGGCGCTGATGCCCGTGGGCGCGGCCGCGGCGCGCGCCGACGCCCTGGCCGAGATGGCCACGCTGCTGCACGGCCTGCGCACCGACCCGGCACTGGCCGATCAGTTGGCCCGCGCCGAGCAGGAGCCGCTGGACGCCGGGCAGCGCGCCAACTGGCGCGAGATGCGCCGCGCCGTGCGGGCCGATCAGGCACTGCCCAGCGCGCTGGTGACGCGCCGCGCGCAGGTGCACGCGCGCAGCGAGCTGGCCTGGCGCCAGGCCCGGCCGCGCAACGACTGGGCTGGCTTTGTGCCCCATCTGCGTGAGGTGGTGGCGCTGGCGCGCGAGGAGGCCGCGCTGCGGGCCGCGCAGACCGGCCTGGCGCCCTACGACGCGCTGATGGACGGCTACGAGCCCGGCATGACGGCGGCCGAGGTCGAGCGCGTGTTCGCCCCGCTGCATCAATGGCTGCCAGGCCTGATTGCCCAGGTGCAGGCGCGCCAGCAGGCGGGCGGCGCACTGGTGCAGCCGCAAGGGCCGTTTCCCACCGCCGCGCAGTACGGGCTGTGCGAGCAGGTCATGCGGCTGCTGGCGTTCAACTTCGAGGCCGGGCGGCTGGACGTGTCGGCCCACCCGTTTTCGGGCGGCGTGCCCGAGGACGTGCGCCTGACCACGCGCTACGACGAGGACGACTTCCTCAAAAGCCTGATGGGCACCATCCACGAGACCGGCCACGGCCGCTACGAGCAAGGCCTGCCGCGCGCGCTGCTGGGCCAGCCGGTGGCACGGGCGCGCTCCATGGCCATCCATGAAAGCCAGAGCCTGGCGTTCGAGATGCAACTGGCCCGCCACCCTGGCTTCGTCGCACGGCTGCAGCCGCTGCTGGTGGCGACGCTGGGCATGCAGCCGGCGTTCGAGCTGCCCAACCTGCTGCGGCTGCTGCACCAGGTGGTGCCGGGCCCGATCCGCGTGGATGCCGACGAGGTGACCTACCCGGCGCACGTGGTGCTGCGCTTCGAGATCGAGCAGGCGCTGATAGCCGGCAGCATGCAGGTGGAGGACATTCCCGCCGCCTGGGACGAGGGCATGCAGCGCTGGCTGGGCCTGGACACGCGCGGCGACTACCGCAACGGCCCCATGCAGGACGTGCACTGGGCGGCGGGCCTGATCGGCTACTTCCCCTGCTACACGCTGGGCGCCATGTACGCCGCGCAGTGGTTTGCCACGCTGCGCCGCCAGGTGCCCGATCTGGACGCGCGCATCGAGGCGGGCGACCTGGGCGTGGTCTTCGACTGGCTGCGCACCCACGTCTGGGAGGCCGCCAGCCGCTTTGAAACCCCGGAGCTGGTGCAGCGCATCAGCGGCGAGCCGCTGAACCCCGCCTACTTCGAGGCCCATCTGCGGGCGCGCTACCTCGACGCCGCAGGGTGATCAGCCTTTTCTGACCCGGCGCAACTCGTCGAGGATGAGGCCGATGGCGCCGGCCGTGATGGCGCAGTCGGCCAGGTTGAAGCTGGGGAAATAGCCGCCTGCAAACAGTGGCGCCAGAAAGCCCCAGTGGAACTGCAGGAAGTCCACCACGTAGCCGTGCATCAGCCGGTCCAGCACGTTGCCCAGCGCACCGCCCAGAATCAGGCTGATGGCCAGGCAGAACAGGGTCTGGTCGGCGTGGCGGCGCAGCAGCCAGACGATGACCACCGAGGCCACGGCGCCCAGGCCCACGAAGAACCAGCGCTGCCAGCCCGAGGCGCCGGCCAGGAAGCTGAACGCCGCGCCGCTGTTGTGCACGCGCACGAGGTTGAACCAGTCGGTGACGTGGCGGCTGTCGCCCAACTGGAAGTTCTGCAGCACCAGCGTTTTGGTGAACTGGTCGGCCACGACGATGAGCGCGGCCAGGCCCAGCCACAGCCACAACGAGGCGCCAGCGGCGCGCTTGGTGGCCATCAGGCAGCCGTCCGCGTTTCGCCCGCGCCGTGCAGATTGCTTTCGCAGCGCGCGCAGATGCCGGTGGCCGGGTCCACGTCCAGCGTGTAATGCCAGCAGCGCTCGCACTTGGTGGCGGCGATGGGGCCGGCCTGCACGGCCAGCTCGTCGCCCGGCTGCAACGTGGCGGCCGAGGTGATGAAGACGTACTTCAGATCGGCCCCCAGGCTGGCCAGCAGGTCGTGGTCTTCAGCGCCCACGGTCAGCGCCACCTCGGCCTGCAGCGAGGCACCCACCCGGCCCGCCGCGCGCTGGGCCTCGATCTCTTTGTTGACCGCGTCGCGGATGGCGCGGATGCGCGCCCACTTGGCCAGCAGCGCGTCGTCGCCCGCGGGGATGGTCTGGTAGTGCTCCACGAAGATGGTGGGGCTGCTGCCGAACAGCGCCCAGGCTTCCTCGGCGGTGAAGCTGAGGAAGGGCGCCATCCAGCGCAGCATGGCGTGGGTGATGGCGTGCAGCGCGGTCTGCGCCGAGCGGCGCGCCAGGCTTTTGGGCGCCGTGGTGTAGAGCCGGTCCTTGAGCACGTCCAGGTAGAAGCCACCCAGGTCTTCCGAACAGAACAGCTGCAGCTTGGCCACCACGGGGTGGAACTCATAGACGCGGTAATGGGCCAGGAACTCGGCCTGCAGCTCGGCGGTGCGCGTCAGCGCCCAGCGGTCGATCTCCAGCATCT
Organism: Pseudomonadota bacterium; assembly: GCA_020161145.1. Lineage (GTDB taxonomy): Bacteria > Pseudomonadota > Gammaproteobacteria > Burkholderiales > Burkholderiaceae_C > Ideonella. Next base: position 345,784 of record JAIUPQ010000003.1, on the reverse strand, counting down.
GCTCGAAGGGCACGGCGTCGTGACCAGCGTCGAAGTCGCTGACGTTGGCCAGCAGGAAACGCAGCGTGTTGCGGATGCGGCGGTAGCCATCGATCACGCGGGCCATGATCTTGTCGTCGCCGGCGATGTCACCGGCGTAGTCGCTGGAGGCCACCCACAGGCGCAGGATTTCGGCGCCCCACTTCTTGTTGGCCTCGTGCAGGTCGATGCCGTTGCCCAGGCTCTTGCTCATCTTGCGGCCCTGGGCATCCACGGTGAAGCCGTGGGTCAGCAGGCCCCGGTAGGGCGCGCGGCCATACAGCGCGCAGGCCAGCAGCAGCGACGAATGGAACCAGCCGCGGTGCTGGTCATGGCCTTCGAGGTAGAGGTCGGCTTCGGGGCCGCTGTCGTGGTGCAGGCCGGCGTGCGAGCCGCGCAGCACGTGGCTGAAGGTGGAGCCCGAGTCGAACCACACCTCCAGGATGTCGGTGCACTTGTCGTAGTGCGGCGCGTCCTCGGCGCCCAGGATGTCCTCGGTGCTGGCGCGGCTCCAGGCCTCGACGCCGCCCTGCTCGATGAGGTCGGCTGCCTGGTCGATGATGGCCATGGTGCGCGGGTGCAGCTCCCCCGTGGCCTTGTGGGTGAAGAAGGGGATGGGCACGCCCCAGGCGCGCTGGCGCGAGATGACCCAGTCGGGTCGCCCGGCAATCATCGCGTGCAGCCGGGCCTGGCCGTTGGCGGGGTAGAAGGCGGTTTCCTCGATGGCGGCCAGCGCCATCTGGCGCAGCGTCTGCGGCGCCTTGTCCACGGTGAACACGCCTTCGCCTTCGTCCATGCGGATGAACCACTGCGCGGTGGCGCGGTAGATCACCGGCGTCTTGTGGCGCCAGCAATGCGGGTAGCTGTGCGTGATGGTGCGCTCGGCCAGCAGGCGGCCGGCGCCCTTGAGCGTGTCGATGATGACGGGCACCGCCTTCCAGATGTGCAGGCCACCAAAGAGCGGGAAGCCCTCGGCGTAGACGCCATTGCCCTGCACCGGGCTGAGGATGTCGTCGTAGGCCAGGCCATGGGCGATGCAGGAGTTGAAGTCGTCCACGCCGTAGGCCGGCGCCGAGTGCACGAGGCCAGTGCCGTCGGTGTCGGTGGCGTAGTCGGCCGGGTAGACCGGGGCCAGGCGGCGGTAGCCGGCGTCCACGTCGTAGAGCGGGTGCTCGAAGGCCAGGCCCGCCAGCCGCTCGCCGGGCGCGGTGGCCAGCACGGTGCCCTCTAGGCCATAGCGCGCCAGGCAGTCGGCCACCCGCGCGGCGGCCAGCAGCAGCACGCCCCTGGGCGTGTCCACCAGCGCATAGCTGATGTCCGGCCCGGCATTCAGCGCCTGGTTGGCCGGGATGGTCCAGGCGGTGGTGGTCCAGATGACGGCGAAGGCGTCTTGCGGCAGCGCAGTCAGGCCGAAGGCGGCGGCCAGCGCCGCCGGGTCGTGGGCCTTGAACGCCACGTCCACGGCCTGGCTTTGCTTGTCCTGGTACTCGATCTCGAGCTCGGCCAGCGACGAGCCGCAGTCGAAACACCAGTAGACCGGCTTGAGCCCGTGGTAGACGAAGCCGCGCTCGATGACGCGCTTGAACACGCGCAACTCGGCCGCCTCGTTGCCGAAGTTCATGGTCTTGTAGGGGTCGTCCCACTGGCCCAGCACGCCCAGGCGCTGGAAGTCGGCCAGTTGCTGGCCGATCTGCTCGGTGGCGTAGGCGCGGCTCCTGGTCTGCATCTCGCTGCGCGAGAGGTGGCGGCCGTATTTCTTCTCGATGGCGTTCTCGATGGGCAGGCCGTGGCAGTCCCAGCCGGGCACGTAGCGCGCGTCAAAGCCCTCCAGCTGGCGCGCCTTGTTGATCATGTCCTTCAAGATCTTGTTGACCGCATGCCCCAGGTGCAACTGGCCGTTGGCATAGGGCGGGCCGTCGTGCAGCACAAACAGCGGCGCGCCGTGGCGGGCGTCGCGCAGGCGCCGGTACACACCCTCCTGCTCCCACTGGGCCACCCAGCCCGGCTCGCGCTTGGGCAGGTCACCTCGCATGGGGAAAGGTGTATCGGGCAGGTTCAGCGTCTGGCGGTAGTCGGGCTTGCTGGCGGTCATGGGCGCGGCCGATCGAAGGGCAAAACCCCGTATTTTAGGTGGTACCACCCCCAATCTTCATGTGGCCGTAAGGGGCCGGCGCCTATGATGGCCCCATGAAACGATTGCTTTGCGGGTGGGCCGCATGGGCGCTCTGGCCGCTTGGGGCCAGCGCCCAGAGCCTGCCCCAGCCGCCCGCCGAGGTGGCTTCCGGTGCCACCGGGATGGAGGTGGCACCACCTGCGTCACCCGACGCGCTGCCCACACCGCCCGAGGTGCAGCGGCCCGATTGGGAGGCCGCATTCGGCCTCATCCTGGGCTACCAGCCTGAATACATGGGCAGCGACCGCCAAGCCTGGCGGCTGCGGCCGGCCTTCCTGCTGCGCTGGGGGCGCTTCGCCATCTCCAACGGCAGTGGCATGGTCACGCGCAGCAACCGCGATGTGGCGCGCGGCCTGTCGTATTCGCTGGTGGATTCCCGGCGCTGGCGGGCCAGCGTGGGCCTGCGGGTGGACCAGGGCCGCAGCGACGGTGACAGCGGCTACCTGCGCGGCATGGGCGATATCGACGCCACCGTGCGTGCGCGGCTGTACCTGCGCTACCAGCTGACCCCCGAATGGCATTGGAACGCCAGTTGGAACCCCGACATCCTGGGCCGTGGCGGTGGCGCGCTGGGTGACGTGGAACTGGCCTGGGAGCGCGAGCGCGCCTGGTGGGACGGCGCGCCGCCGCTGCGGCTGGGCATCGGAGGTGGCCTGTCGTTTGCCAACGGCCAGTACATGCAGCGCCAGTACGGCGTGACGGCGGCCCAGTCCCTGGCCAGCGGCTACCCGGTCTACGAGCCGGGCAGCGGCCTGCAAGACGTTCACGCCGGCATCGTGCTGCGCGGTGAATTCATGTCGGGCTGGGGCATGCAGCTGGGCCTGGGCGTCTCGCGCCTGCTGGGCCCCGCCGTGGACAGCCCGCTGACGCGCAAGACGCTGGGCTGGGGCGTCAATGCGGGGCTGATGCGGCGGTTCTAGCTGCCAGCCACACCCGCGCATCCGCCACGTCCTGCGCAATGCCCGCGCGCAGCGCGTCCAGCGACGGGTAGGTGCGCTCGTCGTGCAGCTTGTGCAGCAGGTCGACGCTGACGCAGCGGCCGTAGGCGCCGTCGCTGCCCAGGGCGCTGGGCCAGTCCAGCACATACACCTCCAGCAGCACGCGGCCGCCAGTTTCAATGGTGGGGCGCACGCCCAGGCTGGCCACGCCGTCCAGCGGGCCATCCGCCAGGCCATGCACGCGCACCGCGAAGATGCCTTGGGCGGCCGGGCGCTGGCTGCCAAAGGCCACGTTCAACGTGGGAAACCCCAGGCCCCTGCCCAGCTTGCGGCCGTGGGCCACGCGGCCGCTGATGCGGTAGGGGCGGCCCAGCAGCTCGGCCGCGCCATCCATGTCACCGGCCGCCAGCGCGGCGCGCACGGCCGAGCTGGAGACGCGCTGGCCGTGCACCTCATAGCTGTTCAGCTTGGCCACGTCGTAGCCCAGCTCGCCGCTCATCGCCTCCAGCAGCGCGTAGTCGCCCTGGCGCCGGGCGCCAAAGCGAAAGTCGTCGCCCACCAGCACATGGCGGGCGCCCAGGCGCTGCACCAGCACCTCGCGCACAAAGGCCTCGGCGGGCAGGGCGGCCAGCCGGGCGTCGAAGCGCAGCAGGGCCAGGTCATCGACGCCGCAGCGCGCCAGCTCGCCCACGTTGTCGCGCACCGTGGCCACGCGCGGCGGCACCGCGTCGGGCGTGCCGGCGCGGCGGGCGAACCAATCGCGCGGGTGCGGCGCAAACGTCAGCGCGCAGGCCGCCAGGCCCCGGTGGCGCGCCTCGGCCACCAGCAGCGCCAGCATGGCCTGATGGCCCCTATGCACGCCGTCGAAGTTGCCGATGGTGATGGCACGGCCCCGGGGTGCAGGGGGCAGAGGGTCTTGCAGGGAGCAACGGATCAGGCGCATGGCGCGCGATTATTCCTGCTGTGGCGCGTCAGCAATCTCAACGATGTGTATCTTGCCTAAGGAAGGTCTGAATAACTCGCGCCCCGCCGTGGTAGCCGAGGCATTGCCGCGCGAGCCCTGATTTCCGGCACGGTGGCCACGTTGCAAAGTGGCCCAATGGCCCCGAAGTGGCACTGCCACCCCCATTTGGCGCCGTCTGCCAATGCAGTGGCCGCACTCATGCCGCAGCCCCCAGCAGCTTGCCGCGCACCAGCCACAGATTGCCCAGCGCAAACAGCGTGTGCAGTTGCGCCGTGTTCTTCTTGAGCCCCCGGTAGCGCACCTTGGTGTGGCCGAACTGGCACTTGATGACCCGAAAGACGTGCTCGACCTTGGCGCGCACGCTGGCCTTGGCCTGCTCGATCTGCTCGGTCAGCCGGTCGCGCTGGCCTTGCAGGCCCGCCTGGTTGGGGTCAAGCTGCTTGCGCCGGCCTTTGCGCATGGCGATGTGCCACTGCACGCCGGCTTTGGCATCGGCTCGCTTGTCGGCCCCTTGGTAGCCGGCATCGCCCCAGACCTCTTTCTCCTGGCCGTGCAGCAGGCGGTTGGCCTGGGTGACGTCACCTGTGTTGCCGGCGGTGCCGCTGACGGTGTGCACCAGGCCCGAGGCGGCGTCCACGCCAATGTGGGCCTTCATGCCGAAATACCACTGCTGGCCTTTCTTGCTCTGGTGCATCTCGGGGTCACGGGCCTTGTCCTGGTTCTTGGTGGAGCTGGGCGCGGCAATCAGGGTGGCGTCCACGATGCTGCCCTGGCGCAGCAGCAAGCCGCGCTGCTCCAGCAGGTCGTTGACGAGCTTGAGCATCTGGGCGGCGAGCTTGTGTTTCTCCAGCAGGTGGCGAAAGCGCAGGATGGTGCTCTCGTCAGGCAAGCGGCTTTGCCAGTCGTCCAGCCCGGCGAATTCGCGCAGCAGCGGCGTGTCGTGCAGGGCTTCTTCCATCGCCGGGTCCGAGAGACCAAACCACTGCTGCATGAAGTGGATGCGCAGCAGGGTCTGCACGGCAAAGGGTGGTCGGCCTCGCTTGCCTTCGGGGGCGTAGGGCTGGATCAGATCGACCAACTCGGCCCAGGGCACCACACGGTCCATCTCATCCAAGAACACGCGCTTGCGGGTCTTCTTGGTCGTCAGCTCAAGGCCCAGGCTGGTTTGCTTCATGGCACCATCTTGCCCTCTCACGCCTGCGCGCGGTACCAGGGGTTGCTCGGGTTTGTGCAGAGTGTCCCTAAGGAGGGCCAACTCGAGTTTGAAGTGCGCCACGCCGTGGCAGTCGAAACATCGCCTTGCAAGCCCTCATCTCTGGCGCGGTGGCCACACTGCAAGGCCGCCCAGCGGCCCCAAAGTGGCGCTGCATCCCCCATTTGGCGCTGCCTACTTATGTGACGGCCTCACTCATGTAGTCTGCCCCGGCAGCTTGCCGCGCACCATCCACTACTCACATTTGTTACATCGACCAACCGCATGGCTCCTGATTTCCCCTGATTTCTAGTCGAACAAGTAAGGGCGGACGAGAGAGTCCCGCTCATGGAATTTCGGCAAATCAGAAGGGGCTATTGAATGAGGAAATTGTTAAAAAATGTTTCCAACCTTGGGGCGGGCGTCGTTGTCACTAAGGACTTGGCTGGTGACCGCGTTGGTCGTTCTGGTCACGTTCGTAGGCGTCCCATTTCCCACGGGAAACAGCCGGTAGACAAACGTCGTTGCCCACCAAGGCCTTCTGATGACTGCGGGTGTCCCGTGAGCGCGTTTGTACGTTGGCAAAGGCGCATTGCCGTGGCTGGGCTCGCCCTGCTGCTTTCCTCCAGCACTCCGACCACCTGGTCGGCGCGAGTGGAGATGCAGATTCGGTTGCAAGTGCAGGAGCCGATGCAAGTGGGCGCACAGATGCGTGTGTTTGTGGAGGCGGTTGGGCGCCATGCGGGGTGTTCGATCGATTGCAACCGTACGCATGCTGCAAGCCATGGCGAAACGAACAACGCGCCGTAGACGACGTGATTCCAAGAGGTCATAGGCCGCCAGGACTTCAAGAACCCGGAGCGTTCTGCTAACCGTGACATTCGAAATCGGTTCCCTGACGCGGCGGGATGGCTAGCTAGATACCAAAGTCTGACGCAACGACCCATCGCCACTGCCCCGGCGCCAGATCGGCCGGCAGCGCCTGGCTGCCAAAGGCGCTGCGGTGCAACCCCTCCACCCGGTTGCCCACGGCGGCCAGCATGCGCTTGACCTGGTGGTATTTGCCCTGGGCCAGGGTCAGGCGCAGCGTGTGGGTGCCGGTGGCCTGGGCGGCGCTGGCGGCCACGGGGGCCGGGTCGTCGTGCAGCACCACGCCGGCCAGCAGGCGCTCGATCTGCGCCTTGTCCACCGGGTGTTTGCAGGTGACTTCATACACCTTGGGCACATGGCGGCGGGGGCTGGTGAGGCGGTGCGTCAGCGCGCCGTCGTCGGTCAGCAGCAGCAGCCCGGTGGTGTCGGCATCGAGCCGGCCCACGGGCTGGACGCCGCCTTTGCCGCGCTGGCGCAGCGGGGCGGGCAGCAGGCTGAGCACGCTGGGCCAGCGTCCGGGGCGCTGCGAGCATTCGTAGCCGGCGGGCTTGTGCAGCATGACCAGCGCGTGGGTGACCACCGGCCAGGCCACGCCGGCCACGGTGAGGGTGTGGCCGTCGGCGCTGAGCTGGGCTTGCGGGGCCAGGGCGGCGCAGGCGCGGCGGCTGCCAAAGCCCTGGCTGAACAGCACCTCCTCCAGTGAGGCGGGGGCGGGTGGTGGGTGGGCCATGGGGGTCAATGTGACACAGCGGCGTCCGCTGCGCGCTCGACCATCAGATCCACAAACGCCCGCACCTTGCCCGGCCGGAAGCGCGCGGCAGGGAACACGGCGTGGATGCCGCCCGAGGGCAGGCCCCAGGCCGGCAGCACCGGGATCAGCCGGCCGGTGGCCAGGTCGTCGGCCACCGCAAAGTCGGGCAGCACCGACAGCCCCGCGCCCAGGCGCACCGCCTCGCGCACGGCCAGTGTGGCGTCCAGGTGGATGGCGGGGTGCACGGTCACGCGCTGGCGCTCGAGCTCGGTGCGCGAGAACGTCCAGTGCGTGGGGTCGCGCAGCGCCTGGTTGGCCACGAAGGGCAGGGCGGCAATGCCTTCGGGTCCGTCCAATTGCGAGACCTGTTGCTGCCAGCCTGGCGCCGCCACCAGCAGTTGGCGGAAGGTGCCGATTTGCCGCGCCTGCACGTGCAGCTCGGTCAGCCAGCCGACGCGGATGGCCAGCTCCACCTGGCCCGACATCAAGTCCAGCGACTGGTCGCTGAGCACGGCATCGACCTTGCACTGCGGGTGGCGCTGCACAAAGGCCGCAATGGCTGGCACCACGGCGCTGATGCCGTAGTCCAGCGGCGCGGTCAGGCGCAAGGTGCCCACGGGCTCGCCGGCCACGGCGGCCAGCTCGTCGAACGCATCACCCGCCTCGCGCAGGATCAGCGCGCAGCGTTGGTAGAACGCGTGGCCGGCGTCGGTGGGGGTGACCTTGCGCGTGGTGCGGGTCAGCAGCGTGGTGCGGAAGTCGCGCTCCAGCCGCGCCACCTGTTGGCTGACCACCGCCTTGGTGATGCCCAGGCGGTCGGCGGCGGCGGTGAAGCTGCCCGTTTCCACCACGGCGGCAAAGTAGGCCAGCCGCTTGAGGTTGGCGAAGTTGCCCAGGCCGGTTTCGGTCATATTGATTGCCATTTGCATACAGATTATCTGCATCATAGCTATTTATCTATCAATGCCGAATTTCTAACATGACGGCATGGATTGATTTGGAGCCCAGTGATGACCCTAACCCTGCATTACGTGTTCGACCCCTTGTGTGGCTGGTGCTACGGCGCCAGCGCGGCCGTGGCGGCCCTGGCCGCCGAGCCGGACGTGGCGCTGCACCTGCTGCCCAGCGGCTTGTTCTCGGGTGAGGGCGCGCGGCCCATGGACGACGACTTTGCCGCCTACGCCTGGGGCCACGACCAGCGCATTGCGCGGCTGACGGGCCAGCCGTTCACCGAGCGCTACCGCAGCGACGTGCTGGCCGACCGACGCCAGGACTTCGACAGCGGCCCGGCCACCGTGGCCTTGACGGCCGTGGCGCTGAGCGCGCCGCAGCGCGAGTGGCAGGCGCTGCACGCCATCCAGCAGGCGCGCTACATCGACGGCCAGGACATCACCCGGCTGGACACCCTGGCCGCCGTGCTGCGGCCTCTGGGCCTGACGCAGGCCGCCGAGCGGCTGGCCGAGCCCGACGCGGCCTTGCTGGACGCCAACCGCGCCCGCACGGCCCAGGCCCGTGCGCTGTTGCAGGCGGTGGGCGCGCGCGGCGTGCCCACCTTCATCCTGCAAGCGGAAGGCCAGTACCGGTTGCTGCACGCCAGCGCCGCCTATGCCAACCCGCAAGCCTTGCTCGATCAGCTCGTGGCCGCCTGAGGCCTCGGTGTTTTCTCTCCCATCGTTTACCAAAAGGACAAGACCATGTTGACTCGCCGTAACCTGCTCCAGACCGCCGTGGCGGCCGGTGCCGCCACCGCATTGGCCGGCCACGCCAGCGCCCAGACCCTGACCGCGCCCACGTCCACGCCGCTGCAATGGACGCACTTCCCGGCGGGCGAGCGTGGCTTCTTTCGGGCCCCGGTGCTGCTGTCGGGCGCCAAGGAGGCCATCTTGATCGATGGCGGTTTCTCGCTGCCCGACGGCCGCGCGGTGGCCGAGGCGATCAAGGCTTCGGGCAAGACGCTGACCACCATCTATGTCAGCCAGAGCGACCCCGACTACTACTTCAGCCTGGGGCCCATCAAGGCCGCGTTCCCCGCCGCCAAAGTCCTCGCCGCGTCCGCCACCATCGCCGCCATTCGCGGCAATGTGCAAAAGAAGCTGGAGACCTGGGGACCGCAGCTCAAGGAAAACGGCCCGCAGACGCTGGCCGACGTGGTGCTGCCCGAGGCCTTTGATGGCCCCAGCCTGAGCCTGGAAGGCCGCGCCATCGAGATCGTGACCGTCGCCGACATGGACAACCGCCGCTACCTGTGGGTGCCGTCGCTGAACGCCGTCTTCGGCGGGGTGCTGGCGTTCTCGGGGCTGCATGTCTGGACGGCCGACACCCCCACACCCGCCGCGCGCGCAGCCTGGGTGCAGGCGCTGGACGCCATGGCCGCGCGCCAGCCCGCCGTGGTGGTGCCGGGGCACATGGCGGTGGGCGGTGCGCTCGATGCGTCGGCACTGGCCTACACCCGCAGCTACCTGCTGGCCTTTGACGAAGAGGCGGCCAAGGCGGCGGACAGCGCGGCGCTGATTGCGGCGATGACCCGGCGCTACCCCGATGCCGGCCTGGCTCCCGCGCTGCAAATCGGCGCCAAGGTGGCCAAGGGCGAGATGAAGTGGGGTTGATGCCCGCTTCAGGCTGACGGCGCCGCCCCTGCGGTGGCCGCCGCCAGCCCGTTGGTGAAGTGCGCGTGCATCAGCTGGGCCGCCTGCGGCCCCTGGTGGGCGTGCAGCGCCGCCATCAGCGCGCGGTGCTCGGCCAGCGATTCGGCGATGCGGCCGCGCTTGAACAGCGAGTGGTGGCGGTTGAGCTTCATCATCTTGCGCAGGTCTTCCACCAGATGCAGCCGCCAGGGGTTGTCGGCCAGTTGCAGCAGGCGCAGGTGAAAGGCCTCGTTGGCGGCAAAAAAGGCTTCGGGCTGACCGTGTTTGCGCTCCAGCTTGTCGTGCAGCGCCTGGAGTTCGGCCAGCTCGGCCGTGCTGGCATGGCTGGCCACGTGGCCGGCGGCGTCGGCCTCCAGCAGCGCCAGCAGGTGGTAGATCTGCCGCACGTCGGTGGCCGACATCTCGGTGACGTAGGCGCCGCGGCGCATCTTCATGGTCACCAGCCCCTCGACGGCCAGCACCTTGAGCGCCTCGCGCAGCGGGGTGCGGCTGATGCCGTAGTCGGCGGCAATCTTCAGCTCATCGATCCAGGCGCCGGGCTCCAGCTCGCGGTTGAAGATCTGCGCGCGCAGCCGCTCGGCCACCTGCTGGTACAGGGCGCTTTGGGCAATGGGAGCGGGGTTGGATGGCACGGGGCAGGAGGGTAACACGGGTGTGATATTGAATTCATAATTATGAATGCGGCTGTTTGCGTTACCATGCGCGCCTGCAGCACCACCTTGCCGGTGGTGGTCGATCGCCTGAGGTTTCGCCATGAGTCACAAGCCCGAGTTCACCCCCGCCACGCTGGAGCAGTGGCACCAGGCCGCCGCCAGGTCCGCGCCGGGCGGCGACGTGGACAAGCTGGTCTGGCACACGCCCGAGGGGCTGGCCGTCAAGCCGCTCTACACGGCGGCCGACACGGCCGGCCTGCCGCATGCCGACACGCTGCCCGGGTTCGAGCCCTATCTGCGCGGGCCGCAGGCCACCATGTACGCGGTGAGGCCCTGGACCATCCGCCAGTACGCGGGCTTCTCCACCGCCGAGGAGTCCAACGCCTTCTATCGCAAGGCGCTGGCGGCGGGCGGGCAGGGCGTGTCGGTGGCGTTCGACCTGGCCACGCACCGGGGCTATGACAGCGACCATCCGCGCGTGACGGGCGACGTGGGCAAGGCGGGCGTGGCCATCGACTCGGTGGAGGACATGAAGATCCTCTTCGACGGCATTGCGCTGGACCGGGTCAGCGTCTCCATGACCATGAACGGCGCGGTGCTGCCGGTGCTGGCCGGCTACGTGGTGGCGGCCGAGGAGCAGGGGGTGGCGCAGGCGCAGCTGTCGGGCACCATCCAGAACGACATCCTCAAGGAGTTCATGGTCCGCAACACCTACATCTACCCGCCCGAGGCGTCCATGCGCATCATCGGCGACATCATCGGCTACACCGCCGAGCACATGCCCCGCTTCAACTCCATCAGCATCTCGGGCTACCACATGCAGGAGGCGGGCGCCACGCAGGCGCTGGAGCTGGCCTTCACGCTGGCCGACGGCAAGGAGTACGTCAAGACGGCCATTGCCAAGGGCATGGACGTGGATGCCTTCGCCGGGCGGCTCAGCTTCTTCTGGGCCGTTGGCATGAACTTCTATCTGGAGATCGCCAAGATGCGCGCCGCGCGCCTGCTGTGGTGCCGGATCATGAAAGGCTTTGGCGCCCAAAAGCCCAAGAGCCTGATGCTGCGCACGCACTGCCAGACCTCGGGCTGGAGCCTGACCGAGCAAGACCCGTACAACAACGTGGTGCGCACCACCATCGAGGCCATGGCCGCGGTGTTCGGCGGCACGCAAAGCCTGCACACCAACTCGCTGGACGAGGCCATTGCGCTGCCCACCGAGTTCTCGGCCCGCATCGCGCGCAACACCCAGCTCATCATCCAGGAAGAGACCCACATCACCCAGGTGATCGACCCCTGGGCCGGCAGCTACCTGATGGAGAAGCTGACCCAGGACATGGCCGATGCGGCCTGGCAGATCATCGAAGAGGTGGACGCCATGGGCGGCATGACCCGCGCCGTGGACAGCGGCTGGGCCAAGCTCAAGATCGAGGCCAGCGCCGCCGAGAAACAGGCTCGCATCGACAGCGGGCAGGACGTCATCGTGGGCGTCAACAAATACAAGCTGGACAAGGAAGACCCGGTCGAAATCCTGGAGGTGGACAACGTCCGGGTGCGCGAGGCGCAGGTGGCGCGGCTGGCGCAGATCAAGGCCACGCGCGACGCCGGCCAGGTGGCCGCCGCGCTGGCTGCGCTGACCGAGGCCGCGCGCAGCGGCGAGGGCAATCTGCTGGCGCTGGCCATTGCTGCGGTGCGCCTGCGCGCCACCGTGGGCGAGGTCTCCGACGCGCTGGAGGCCGTGTTCGGCCGCCACCGCGCCGACACGCACAAGGTCAGCGGCGTCTATGCGGCCGCCTACGACTCGGCCGAAGGCTGGGCAAAGCTGCAAGGCGAGATTGCCGCCTTTGCCGAGGCCGCCGGCCGCCGCCCGCGCGTGATGATTGCCAAGCTGGGCCAGGACGGCCACGATCGCGGCGCCAAGGTGGTGGCCACGGCGTTTGCCGACCTGGGCTTCGACGTGGACATCGGCCCGCTCTTCCAGACCCCCGAGGAGTGCGCACGCCAGGCCATCGAGAACGATGTGCACGCCGTGGGCATCAGCACGCTGGCCGCCGGCCACAAGACGCTGGTGCCGGCCATCCTGGCCGAGCTCAAGCGCCAGGGCGCGGACGACATCATCGTCTTCGTCGGCGGCGTCATTCCGCAGCAGGACTACGGCTTTCTGTACGAAGCCGGCGTCAAAGGCATTTACGGCCCGGGCACGCCGATTCCGGCCAGCGCCAAGGACGTGCTGGAGCAGATTCGGGCGGCGGCTTGAGGTGATGAGGATGGAGATATACCATTGTCATATCTCTTGTTGCCACGGAGCCCACCATGCGTGATGTCGCATCCCCCGATACCGCCAAAGTCTTCATGTCGGGCCGCAGCCAGGCGGTGCGGCTGCCCAAGGCCTACCGCTTCGACACCGATGAGGTGTACATCGAGCGCATGGGCAATGCGCTGGTGTTGCGCCCCAAACCGCCCGACAACGACGCCTGGTTTGCCCGGGTGGTGGGCATCCTGGCCGAGTTCGAGGGCATGCCGGATGCGGTCGAGCGGGATCGCACGCCGCCGGTGGACGACATCGAGCGCTTCGATTGATGGAGGCCCGGTTGTTTTTGCTTGACACCAACATCGTCATCTATGCCCGCAAAGGCATGGAGACGGTGCTGCGGCGCTTGCGCGAGGCCGGGCGCGAACAGGTGGCCATCCCCACGCTGGTGGCTGCCGAACTGGCCTACGGTGTCGAAAGAAGCGAACGCCCGGCCCACAACCGAGAGGTGCTGGAGCACCTGCTGCGCGAATTCACGCTGCTGCCCTGGACGCAGCAGGCGATCTGGCATTACGCCAGCCACTACCACCGGCTGCGCAGCCAGGGGCAGTTGATCGGCCACGTCGATTTGTTGATCGCCTCGCAGGCGCTGGCGCTGGAGGCCACGCTGGTCACCAACAACCTGCGCGAGTTCGAGCGCATCGACGGCCTGCAACTGGAGAACTGGGCAGCATGAAGACGCAGGCATTGCCCGTCACATCGGGGGCGCTACATGGCTGAACCCGCCGCCAGGCATCTCCCCGGCATCACCCTGGCCCCCGCCGGCGAGGCCGACTTTGAAGCCCTGCTGGCGCTGCGCCTGGCCGCCATGCAGGAGAGCCTCTCGCGCGTGGGCCGGTTCGATCCGCAGCGCGCGCGCGAGCGGCTTTCGCGCGGCTACTCGCCGGCGCACACGCGGCACATCCTGCAGGCCGGCGCGCTGGTGGGCTTCGTGGTGGTGCAGCCGCGCGAGGCCGACTGGCTGCTCGACCATCTCTACATCCACCCCTCGGCACAGCGCCAGGGCATCGGCGCCTGGGTGCTGGCCCAGGTGCTGGCCGAGGCCGACGCGGCGCACAAGGCCGTCAGCGTCACCGCGCTCAAGCACTCGGACGCCAACCGGCTCTACCTGCGCCACGGCTTTGCGCTGCAGGCCGAGGGCGAATGGGACTTGTACTACTGGAGGCCGGCCCGTGCTTGAGCCCCAGGACGCCGCGCTGGCCGCCGCGCTGACGGCGGGTGAGTCGTCCGCCCGCCGCCGCGCGCTGGCCAAGGGCATCACGCTGCTGGAGTCCACCCGGCCCGACCACCGCGTGCGCGCCGATGCGCTGCTGACCGCGTTGCTGCCCGCGACCGGCGCCGCGCTGCGGCTGGGCATCTCGGGCGTGCCCGGGGTGGGCAAAAGCACGCTGATCGAGGCGCTGGGCGTGCACCTGATCGAGCAGGACCACCGCGTTGCCGTGCTGGCCATAGACCCCTCGTCCAGCGTCTCGGGCGGCTCCATCCTGGGCGACAAGACGCGGATGGAGCGCCTCTCGATGGACATGCGCGCCTACATCCGGCCCAGCCCCAGCAGCGGCACCCTGGGCGGTGTGGCCGAGAAAACCCGCGAGGCCATGCTGCTGTGCGAGGCCGCCGGGTTCGACGTGGTCATCGTCGAGACCGTGGGCGTGGGCCAGAGCGAGACGGCCGTGGCCGCCATGACCGACCTCTACCTGCTGCTGCAACTGCCCCATGCCGGCGACGACTTGCAGGCCATCAAGCGCGGCGTGATGGAGCTGGCCGATCTGGTCGCCATCAACAAGGCCGACGTGGACCCGGCCGCCGCCACGCGGGCGCGGGCGCAGATCACCTCGGCGCTGCGGCTGTGGTCGCATCGCGGCGGCGAGGGCGTGCCGGCGCCGCAGGTGCTGGAGCTGTCGGCCCTGAACGGCCGCGGCGTGGATGCGCTGTGGGCCGCCGTCACCGCCCGCATCGCGGCGGGCAAGGCCAGTGGCGCCCATGCCCGCCGCCGCGCCGAGCAGGCGCAGGCCTGGATGTGGGCGGTGGTCGAGGCGGGCCTGCACGCCGACTTTCGTGCCCATGCGGCGGTGCGCGCGGCGCTGCCGGGCAGTCTGGCCGCCGTGCGGGCCGGGCAGACACCGGCCTCGGTGGCGGCCCGCGCGCTGCTGCGGCTGTTCGAGGCCACCCCCCCATGACGCGCCTCCGCCATGCGGCGGCGCACCTGAGAACCATTGCAAGGAGTTGACCCATGCACGACATCCAACAACTGCTCGAAGCCAAGCGCGCCAAGGCGCGGCTGGGTGGTGGGCAAAAGCGCATCGACGCCCAGCACACCAAGGGCAAGCTCACCGCGCGCGAGCGCATCCAGGTGCTGCTGGATGAGGACACGTTCGAGGAATGGGACATGTTCGTCGAGCACCGCTGCGCCGACTTCGGCATGGAGGGTCACAAAATCCCCGGTGACGGCGTGGTCACCGGCTACGGCATGATCAACGGCCGGCTGGTGTTCGTCTTCAGCCAGGACTTCACCGTCTTTGGCGGCGCGCTCTCCGAGGCCCATGCCGAGAAGATCTGCAAGATCATGGACCAGGCCATGAAGGTGGGCGCGCCGGTCATTGGCCTGAACGACTCGGGCGGCGCGCGCATCCAGGAGGGCGTGGCCTCGCTGGGCGGCTACGCCGAGGTGTTCCAGCGCAACGTCATGGCCTCGGGCGTGGTGCCACAGATCTCCGTCATCATGGGCCCTTGCGCGGGCGGTGCGGTGTACTCGCCGGCCATCACCGACTTCACCTTCATGGTGCGCGATTCGAGCTACATGTTCGTCACCGGCCCCGAGGTGGTCAAGACCGTGACCCACGAGACGGTGACGGCCGAGGAGCTGGGCGGCGCCAGTGCCCACACGCACAAGAGCGGCGTGGCCGATCTGGCGTACGACAACGACGTCGAGGCGCTGCTGATGCTGCGGCGCTTCTTCAACTACCTGCCGCTGTCCAACCGCGAGAAGCCCCCGTTCCGCCCCAGCGGCGATCCGGCCGGCCGCATGGACTTGTCGCTGAACACCCTGGTGCCCGACAACCCCAACAAGCCCTATGACATGAAGGAGCTGATCGTCAAGGTCACCGACGACGGCGACTTCTTCGAGCTGCAACCCGACTACGCCAGCAACATCGTCATCGGCTTTGCCCGCATGGACGGGGCCACCGTGGGCGTGGTGGCCAACAACCCGCAGGTGCTGGCCGGCTGCCTGGACATCAAGGCCAGCGTCAAGGCGGCGCGCTTCGTGCGCTTTTGCGACGCCTTCGGCATTCCCGTCATCACCTTCGTCGATGTGCCCGGCTTCATGCCCGGCACCAGCCAGGAGTGGGGCGGCATCATCAAGCACGGCGCCAAGCTGCTGTATGCCTATGCCGAATGCACGGTGCCCAAGATCACCATCATCACGCGCAAGGCCTATGGCGGCGCCTACGACGTGATGGCCTCCAAGCACCTGCGCGGCGACGTCAACTTCGCCTGGCCCAACGCCGAGATCGCGGTGATGGGCGCCAAGGGGGCGGTGGAAATCATCTTCCGCGAGGACAAGAGCGACCCGGCCAAGCTCGCCGCCCGCGAGGCCGAGTACAAGGCGCGCTTTGCCAACCCCTTCGTGGCCGGCGCGCGCGGCTACATCGACGACGTGATCCAGCCGCACGAGACGCGCAAGCGCATCTGCCGCAGCCTGATCATGCTCAAAGACAAACAACTTGCCAACCCGTCGCGCAAGCACGGGAACATTCCGCTTTAAGGGGCCCCCATGAGTCTTGTGCTGCGTCGCCTGTTCAACCTGCGCCGGGATCAGGATGACCCCGACGTCATCGACGCCGATATCCGCGCCGGCAGCATCCCCGTCGGAGCCAACCTGTGGGTGCTGTTCTTCGCCATCCTCATCGCCTCGGTGGGGCTGAACGTCAACTCCACCGCCGTCATCATCGGCGCCATGCTGATCTCGCCGCTGATGGGCCCCATCATGGCCATAGGCTATGGCGCGGCGGTGCAAGACCTCAAGCTCATCCGCGAGGCGGCGCAGGCCCTGGGCCTGTTCACCGCCATCAGCCTGGCCACCTCGGCGCTGTACTTCTGGCTCAGCCCGCTGGACCAGCCCGGCTCGGAGCTGCTGGCGCGCACCACGCCCACCATGTGGGACGTGCTGATCGCCGCCTTTGGCGGCGGCGCCGGCATGGTGGCCGCCACGCGCAAAGACGTCTCCAACGTGCTGCCGGGCGTCGCCATCGCCACCGCGCTGATGCCGCCGCTGTGCACGGCCGGCTTCGGCCTGGCCCATGGGCGCTGGGACATGTTCGGCGGCGCGGCCTACCTGTTCCTGATCAACGGCGTGTTCATCGCCGTCTCCACGCTGGTCATCACCAAAATCTTGCGGCTGCCGCTGCGCGGCAACCTGGAGCCGGCCACGCGCCTGCGCCACCGCGTCGTCATCACCGTGGGCATCCTGGCGGTGCTGGTGCCCAGCGTCTGGATGGGCTACCGCTTCGTGCAGGTGGAGGTGTTCAACCGGGGTGCCGCGCGGGTGGCGCAGCAGTTGCAGGCCCAGCCCGAGTTCAACATCGTGGCCTACAAGATGGACGAGCCCACGCGCACGCTGTCGCTGACCCTGCTGGGCCGCTACGACGAGGCCAGGCTCAAAGAGATGAGTGACCTGCTGATGTCGCACGAAGGGCTGAAGGACTGCAAGCTGGTGGTGCGCCGCGCCGGTGACGAGCCGGTGGACGTGGGCGCGCTGCGCAACCAGATCAAGCAGGACATGGACCGCACGCTGGTAGACCAGTTGCGCGTGGCCGACGGCCGGCTCAAGGAGGTGGAGGGCCGCGTCGAGCAACTGCTGGCCGCGCCCGAGCCGGCCACCACCCAGGTGGACGTGGCCAGCCTGGGCCAGGAGGTGCGGGCCCAACTGCCGCAGGTGCAGGCGCTGACGCTGGCCTATGGGCAGCAGGTCAGTGCGGTCGAGCCGCCCGCAGCCGGCGCCTCGGCGCCGCGCAAAGACGCCGCCGTGGTGGTGGTCGAACGCACCCGGCCGCTGAGCGCCGCGCAGCGCAGCACGCTGCAGCGCTGGCTGCAGGTGCGACTGAATCAACCCGAGGTGCAACTGCTGGAGCAGGCCGCAGCGGTGGCCAGTGGCCGGCGCTGACCGCTCCGGGCGCGACTGACCCCGCGCCCATCGACGATGGAGAGAGTGATGTTCAAGAAAATTTTGATTGCGAATCGTGGAGAGATCGCCTGCCGGGTCATCCAGACGGCGCGCAAGATGGGCATTCAGACCGTGGCGGTTTATTCCGAGGCCGACAAGGACGCCCGCCACGTGCGGCTGGCCGACGAGGCCGTGCTGCTGGGCCCCGCGCCCAGCCGTGAGAGCTACCTGGTGGCGGACAAGATCATTGCCGCCTGCAAGGCCACGGGCGCCGAGGCCTTGCACCCGGGCTACGGCTTTCTGTCCGAGAACGAGGCGTTCGCGCGCCGCTGCGAGGAAGAGGGCATCGCCTTCATCGGCCCCAAAGCCCATTCGATTGCGGCCATGGGCGACAAGATCGCCTCCAAGAAGCTGGCGCTGGCCGCCGGGGTCAACACCATTCCGGGCCACAACGAGCCCATCGAGTCGCCCGAGGAGGCGGTGCGCATCGCCCAGGGCATCGGCTACCCGGTGATGATCAAGGCCAGCGCGGGCGGCGGCGGCAAGGGCTTGCGCGTGGCCTTCAATGACAAGGAGTGCTTCGATGGCTACACCGCCTGCCGCAACGAAGCCCGCGCCAGCTTTGGCGACGACCGCGTCTTCATGGAAAAGTTCATCGAGGAGCCGCGCCACATCGAAATCCAGGTGCTGGGCGACGCCCAGGGCCACGTGGTCTACCTGTGGGAGCGCGAGTGCTCCATCCAGCGGCGCCACCAGAAGGTGATCGAGGAGGCGCCGTCGCCCTTCATCAGCGAGGCCACCCGCACCGCCATGGGCGAGCAGGCGGTGGCGCTGGCCAAGGCCGTGCAATACCAGAGCGCCGGCACGGTGGAGTTCGTCGTCGGCAAAGACCAGGGCTTTTACTTCCTGGAGATGAACACCCGGCTGCAGGTGGAGCACCCGGTGACCGAGTGCATCACGGGGCTGGATCTGGTCGAGCAGATGATCCGCGTGGCGGCGGGCGAGCCGCTGGCCTTTGCCCAGGCCGACGTGCGGCGCGAGGGCTGGGCCATGGAGTGCCGCATCAACGCCGAAGACCCGCTGCGCGGCTTTTTGCCGTCCACCGGCCGGCTGCGCCGCTTCATGCCGCCACGCGCGACGCTGCATGCCGCCACGCCCACGCTGCAGCCCGGCAGCGAACCGGGCGGCGTGCGGGTGGACACCGGCGTGGAAGAGGGGGGCGAGATCCCCATGTACTACGACTCGATGATTGCCAAGCTCATCGTGCACGGCAAAGACCGCAACGACGCCATCGCCCGCATGCGCGATGCGCTCGACGAGTTCGTCATTCGCGGCATCAGCAGCAACATCCCCTTCCAGTCGGCGCTGCTGGCGCATCCGGACTTCGTCTCGGGCCAGTTCAACACCGGTTTCATTGCCGCCCACTACCCGCAAGGCTTCAAGCCCGAGCACATGCAGCACGAGGAGCCCCGGCTGCTGGTGGCGCTGGCGGCGCTGATGTGGCGCAAGGTGCGCGAGCGCGCGGCTGGCATCAGCGGCCAGATGGCCGGCCACGGCGCACGCCCGGTGCGCGACATGGTGGTCATCGAGCTCAAGGAAGACGGCCGGCACGTGCACCACCCGGTCAGCATGCCCGTCTATGACGGCGTGCGCGGCGCGGGCGATGTGCTGGTGGACGGGCGCACGTTTGCGCTGCAAACCCACAGCAGCCTGGGTGAGCGCCGCACGCGCGGCAGCGTGGACGGCCAGCCCTTCTGCGTCCAGGTCGATCGCCACGTGGCCGGCAAGCCGCTGGCCACGCGCATCTACCACCGTGGCGCCCAGTTCGACTCCATCGTCATGCGCCGCCGCACGGCCGAGCTGTTTGCGCTGATGCCCGTCAAGACGCCGCCCGACCTGTCCAAGTTCCTGCTCTCGCCCATGCCGGGCCTGCTGGTGGACGTGGCCGTCAAGCCTGGCCAGGCGGTCAGCGCGGGCGAGAAGCTGGCCGTCATCGAGGCCATGAAGATGGAAAACACCCTGGTGGCCGCGCAGGACGGCGTGGTCAAGGAGGTGGTGGCCACCAAGGGCGAGAGCCTGGCGGTAGATCAGCCCATCATCGTCTTCGCCTGAGGCCCGCCATGGACAAGCCATTTCGCATCCTCGGCATCCAGCAGATCGCCATCGGCGGCCCCGACAAGGCGCGGCTGCGCGGCCTGTGGGTGGACATCTTCGGCCTGGCCGTCAAGAGCACCTTCGTGTCCGAGCGTGAGAACGTCGATGAAGACATCTGCGCGCTGGGCCAGGGGCCGCAGGCGGTCGAGGTCGATCTGATGCAGCCGCTGGACGCCGACAAAAAGCCCGCCGTCCACGCCACGCCGCTGAACCACGTGGGCCTGTGGGTGGACGACCTGCCCGCGGCGGTGGCCTGGATGACCGCCCACGGCGTGCGCTTTGCCCCCGGCGGCATCCGCAAGGGGGCGGCCGGCCACGACATCTGCTTCATCCACCCCAAGGCCAGCGATGAGTTCCCCATTGGCGGCGAGGGCGTGCTGATCGAGCTGGTGCAGGCGCCGCCCGAGGTGGTGGCCGCGCTGGGTTGATGCGTTCAATAGCGGCGGGATGACCGCCCAGTTGTCGAATTCGAGGCGGACAAGCCTTGCCATGATGCCAAGCCCTGACTGACAACAAGGACAAGGACTTTTCATGAGCAACGAATGGGCTGCCCGCCAGTCGGTATGGACTGGGCTGTTTCAACCGGGCGTGCGGGTGCTGCAACAGGTCGGGTTTCGCAGCAAGGCGCTGATCGTTTCGGTGCTGCTGCTGGTGCCGCTGCTGGTGGTGGTGGTGGCCGAGGCCCGAAACGGCTACCAGCGCGAGCTGGAGCAGCGCCGCACGGCGCTGCGCCAGCACGTGGAGCTGGCGCTGGGCACACTGGAGTGGCTGCACGGCCAGGAACAGGCCGGCACGCTGAGTCGCCAGGCGGCCCAGCAGCAGGCCAGGGCCGCCATTGGGCAGCTGCGCTACAACCAGAACGACTACTTCTGGATCAATGACATGGATGCCCGCATGGTCGTCCATCCGGTCAAGGCCGAGTTGGAGGGCAAAGACATGTCCGGCCTCAAGGACAGCGATGGCCTTGCGATGTTTCCGGCGTTTGTGGCCACCGTGCGCGATCGGGGCGCCGGCTACGTGGCCTACCAGTGGCCGCACCCGGGCGCCAAGGAGCCGGCGCCCAAGCTGTCGTACGTGGCCGGGTTTTCGCCCTGGGGCTGGGTGGTGGGCACCGGTGTGTACATGGACGACGTGCATGCCGAGGCCCAGGCGCACTGGCGCAAGCTGGCGCTGACGGGCCTGGCGGTGTTGCTGCTGGCCGTCTACGTGCTGCAGGCCTTCTACCTGGCCATGATGGACGGCCTGCGCCAGACCGATCATCACCTGCGCGCCATGGCCGAGGGCGACCTGACCACGCGGCCCACGGCCAGTGGCCGCGACGAGACGGCCCATCTGCTGGATACCCTCACACGCATGCAGCAGGCCATGCGCAGCATGGTCAGCCGCATGCGCGACAGCAGCCAGCGCATCGTGGGCGCCAGCGCCGACGTGGCTGGCGGCGCCACCGATCTGCGCGAGCGCACCGAGCAGACGGCCGCCAACCTGCACGCATCCACCGTCGTGATGACGCGCATGACCGAGGGCGCCACGCATGCGGCCACGCAGGTGCGCGAGGCGGTCACGCTGGCGCGCGGCAACGCCGACGACGCGGTGCGCGGCGGGCAGGTCATGGCCCAGATGGTGCAGACCATGGAGGGCATACGCGGCGCGTCGGCGCGCATCAGCGACATCATCGGCACCATCGACGGCATCGCCTTCCAGACCAACATCCTCGCGCTCAATGCCGCCGTGGAGGCCGCCCGCGCGGGCGAGTCGGGCCGTGGCTTTGCCGTGGTGGCACAGGAGGTGCGCGCCCTGGCCGGTCGCTCCAGCCAGGCCGCGCACGAGATCAAGGCCTTGATCGACGCCAGCGTCCAGCAGGTGCAGGGCGGCACGGCCATCGTGCAGGAGGCCGGACAGACCATGGAGGCCATCGTCACCAACGTCGGCCGCGTCAGTGCGCTGCTGGGCGAAATCGAGCAGGGCGCCCAGCGTCAGTCGCAAGGGGTGGCGCAGATTGGCGGGGCCATGGGCGACCTGGACGGCATGACCCAGCGCAACGCCGCCCTGGTGGAGCAGACGGCGGCCGCAGCCCAGGCCATGCGCGAGCAGGCCGGCGACCTGGCGGCGGCCGTGGCGCGCTTCAAGCTGTAGCGGCAGGGGTGGCCCGGGTGGGCTGGGCGCATACCCGGGTAGCTTGCTCGGGAGACAGTGCGGTGTCAGCTTGCCCTTTTGCAATGGCGGCAGATCCACTTGCCTGGAGATCCGCCCGTGTCCACCTACGCCGAATTCCACCGCTGCTCCATCGTTGACCGCGACGCCTTCTGGCGCCAGGAGGCCCAGCGCATCGACTGGCACCAGCCCTTCACCGAGGTCTGTGACACCCGGCGCCCGCCGTTCGCCACCTGGTTCAAGGGCGGTCTGACCAACCTGTGCCACAACGCCGTCGATCGCCACGCCGCCAGCCACCCCGACCGGCGCGCGCTGATCTTCGTCTCCACCGAGACCGGCACCGAAAAGGTCTACAGCTTCGCCGAGCTGCAGGCCGAGGTGCAGCGCATGGCCGCCATCTACCGCAGCCTGGGCGTGGGCAAGGGCGACCGCGTGCTGATCTACATGCCCATGATTGCCGAGGCGGCCTTTGCCATGCTGGCCTGCGCCCGCATCGGCGCCGTGCACACGGTGGTGTTCGGCGGCTTTGCCAGCCACGCGCTGGCCTCGCGCATCGACGACGCCACGCCCAAGCTGGTGGTCAGTGCCGACGCCGGCTCGCGCGGCGGCAAGGTGGTGCCCTACAAACACCTGCTCGACGAGGCGCTGCAACTGGCCCACCACAAGGTGCCGGCCGTGCTGATGGTGGATCGAGGCCTGGCGCCGGCCGCCCATGTGGCTGGCCGCGACCACGACTACACCGCGCTGCGCCTGGTGCACATGAACGCGCAGGAGCCCTGCGAATGGGTGGACGCCAGCCACCCCAGCTACATCCTCTACACCAGCGGCACCACCGGTCGGCCCAAGGGGGTGCAGCGCGACACCGGCGGCTATGCGGTGGCGCTGGCGGCCTCCATGGCCCACATTTATGACGGCCGGCCGGGCGAGACCTATTTCGCCACCAGCGACATCGGCTGGGTGGTGGGCCACAGCTACATCATCTATGGCCCGCTGCTGGCCGGCATGGCCACGCTGATGTACGAGGGCCTGCCCACCCAGCCCGACCCGGGCATCTGGTGGGAACTGGTGGCGCGCTACCAGGTCAGCGTGATGTTCAGCGCGCCCACCGCCATCCGCGTGCTGCGCAAGCAAGACCCGTCCTGGATCACCCGGCACGACCTGTCCAGCCTGCGCGCGCTCTTTCTGGCCGGCGAGCCGCTGGACGAGCCCACCGCGCGCTGGATCACCGACGTGCTGCAAAAACCCGTGCTCGACAACTACTGGCAGACCGAGACCGGCTGGCCCATCCTGACGCTGTGCAACCCCATCGAGCCCGCGCCCACCAAACTGGGCTCGCCCGGCAAGGCGGTCTATGGCTACGACGTCAAGCTGGTGGATGACCAGACGGGCGAGGAGATCACCGCCCCGGGTCAGAAAGGCATGCTCGCCATCGAAGGGCCGCTGCCCCCGGGCTGCATGCAGACCGTGTGGGGCGACGACGAGCGCTTTGTGCAGACCTACTGGTCGGCCGTGCCCGAGCGGCTGATCTACACCACCTTCGACTGGGCCATGCGCGACGGCGACGGCTACTACACCATCCTGGGCCGCACCGACGACGTCATCAACGTGGCGGGCCACCGGCTGGGCACGCGCGAAATCGAAGAAAGCATCGCCGGCCACCCGCAGGTGGCCGAGGTGGCCGTGGTGGGCGTGGCCGATGCGCTCAAAGGCCAGGTGCCGGTGGCCTTCGTCACGCTCAAGGCGGCCGCGCCCGACGCCAAGGTGCTCGAAAAAGAAGTCTTCAGCGTGGTCGATGCCTCCATCGGCGCCGTGGCCCGGCCATCGCGCGTGCTGGTGGTGGGGGCGTTGCCCAAGACCCGCTCGGGCAAGCTGCTGCGCCGCGCGCTGGCGGCGGTGTGCGAGGGACGCGACCCGGGCGATCTCTCTACGCTGGACGACCCCACCGCGCTGGATCAGGTGCGCAAGGCCGTGGGCTGATCAGCGCTTCCGGATGACGGTAACGACGTACTGGCTGCCGTCTTTCTCGACCTCGAACGTCACCTTGTCACCCTCGGCCAGCCCTTTGAGCTGGCCGGTCTGACGCACGCGGAAGGTCATCACCATGGGCGGCATGTCCAGGCTTTTGATCTCGCCGTGCTTGAGCCGCACCGTGCCGCGCTCGGTGTCGATTTTCTGCACCTCGCCCTCGGCGGCCTGCGCGGCGAGGGCGGCCAGGGTCAAGGTCGTGGCGATGAGCAGGGAGCGGAGCGTCGGCATGGGCATGTCCTTTCAGCGGCGGCAAGGCTATTTTCTACAATGGTTTGGTTACAACCGCCTGCCTGGGTTCCCTCATGACGACTGACACGCTGCCGCCGCGCGACAAGGCCGAGATCCTGGCCCAGGCGCTGCCCTACATCCGCCGCTACCACGGCAAGACGCTGGTCATCAAATACGGCGGCAACGCCATGACCGACCCGGCGCTGCAACAGGACTTTGCCGAGGACGTGGTGCTGCTCAAGCTGGTGGGCATCAACCCCGTGGTGGTGCACGGCGGCGGCCCGCAGATCGACTCGGCCCTGAGCCGCCTGGGCAAGCAAGGCCACTTCATCCAGGGCATGCGCGTGACCGACCAGGAAACCATGGACGTGGTCGAGTGGGTGCTGGCCGGCGAGGTGCAGCAGGAGATCGTCGGCCTCATCAACCACGCCGGCGGCAAGGCGGTGGGCCTGACCGGCCGTGACGGCGGCCTGATCCGGGCGCGCAAGCTCACCCTGCGCGACCGCGACGATCCCAGCAAAGAGCACGACGTGGGCCATGTGGGCGAGATCGCCGCCATCGACCCTTCCGTGGTCAAGGCCTTGCAGGACGACCGCTTCATCCCCGTCATCAGCCCCATCGGCTTTGGCGAGGCCGGCGAGAGCTACAACATCAACGCCGATCTGGTGGCCGGCAAGCTGGCCGAGGTGCTGGGCGCCGAGAAGCTGCTGCTGCTGACCAACACCCCCGGCGTGCTGGACAAGGCCGGCAACCTGCTGACCGACCTGTCGGCGCGCGAGATCGACGCCTTGTTTGCCGACGGCACGCTGTCGGGCGGCATGCTGCCCAAGATTGCCTCGGCGCTGGACGCGGCCAAGAGCGGCGTCAAGGCCGTGCACATCATCGACGGCCGGGTGCCGCATGCGCTGCTGCTGGAAATCCTCAGCGACACGCCTTACGGCACCATGATCCGCAGCACTTGAAGCCGCGCGTCTGGCTGTTCGACCTGGACAACACGCTGCACGACGCAGCGGCCTCGTCGTTTGCGCATTTCGACGCCACCATGAACGCCTACATCGGCCAGACGCTGCAGGTGGACGCGCCCGAGGCCGACCGCCTGCGGCGCCACTACTGGGCCCGCTACGGCGCCACGCTGCTGGGCCTGGTGCGCCACCACGGCGTGCGGGTGGATCACTTCGTGGCCCACACCCACGTGTTTCCCGACCTGGAGGCCCAGGTGCGCGGCCATGCGCACGACCTGGCCGCATTGCGCCGCCTGCCCGGGCGCAAGGTGGTGCTGACCAACGCCGGGCACGACTACGCGCTGCGCGTGCTGCGCGTGCTGGGGTTGGCCGGCGCCTTCGAGCAGGTCATCGGCATCGAGCAGATGCGCGTCGCTGGCAGCCTGCGCCCCAAGCCCGATGCGCGGCTGCTGCGCGCCGTGGCGCAGCGGCTGGGCGTGGCGCCCACGGCCTGCGTGCTGGTTGAAGACTCGCTGGCCAACCAGAAGACGGCCCACGCCATCGGCATGCGCACGGTCTGGATGCAGCGCTGGCTGCGCGCCGGCAGCGCCCACGGCCCCGAGGCCGGCCACGCGCTGCGGCGGCGACCGGCCTATGTGTGTGCCAGAATTTCCACTCTGTCACAGTTGCAACGGCTGGTGAGATGACCGACGCCCTCGACTCCCCTGACGCCGCTGCAACCCCGCCGCGCAGCCGCCCCAAGCCCGGTGAGCGGCGGGTACAGATCCTGCAGGCCCTGGCCACCATGCTGGAGCAGCCCGGCGGCGAGCGCATCACCACCGCCGCGCTGGCGGCCACGCTGGGCGTCTCCGAGGCGGCGCTGTACCGCCATTTCGCCAGCAAGGCCCAGATGTTCGAGGGCTTGATCGGCTTCATCGAGACCAGCGTCTTCACGCTGGCCAACCAGATCACCACCCAGGACGCGGACGGCGCCGAGCAGGCACGGCGCATCACCCAGATGACGCTGCAGTTTGGCGAAAAAAACCCCGGCATGGCGCGCGTCATGGCGGGCGACGCGCTGGTGCACGAAGACGAGCGCCTGCACGCGCGCATGAACCAGTTCTGGGACCGGCTGGAATCGCAGTGGCGCCAAAGCCTGCGCGCCGCCGCCGAAGCCGCCGGCTCGCCCACCCCCACGGTGGACGCCAACGCCCGCGCCTCGGTGCTCACCGCCTTCGTGCTGGGGCGGCTGCAGCGCTTTGGCCGCAGCGGCTTCAAGCGCAGCCCCACCGAGCACCTTGACGTCGCGCTGGGACTCATCACCTGACATGACCGACACCGATTTGATGGCGCGGCTGGATGCCGTGCTGGGCCGCCTGGAGCGCCTGCTGCCTGCCACCCAGCCGCCCAGCCCCATCGACTGGACGCAGACCCCCGCCGCCCGCTTCGTGCCTGGTGGCGCCTGGCGGCCGCTCGTGCGCCCGGCGCGGGTGCGCATGGACGAGCTGCAATGGGTGGACCGCCAGCGCGACGCGCTGATGGCCAACACGGCCCAGTTCGTGGCCGGCGTGCCCGCCAACAACGTGCTGCTGACCGGCGCGCGCGGCACCGGCAAAAGCTCGCTGGTCAAGGCCTGCCTGGCCGCGTTTGCGGCGCAAGGCCTGCGCCTGATCGAGGTGGACAAAGCCGACCTGGCCCACCTGCCCGACATCGTGGACGCCGTGGCCGCCCTGCCGCAGCGCTTCATCGTCTACTGCGACGACCTCTCGTTCGACGCCGGCGAGCGCGGCTACCAGGCGCTCAAATCGGTGCTCGACGGCTCGCTGGCCGAGGCCGCCGACAACGTGCTGATCTACGCCACCAGCAACCGCCGCCACCTGATGCCCGAGCAGATGCAGGACAACCTGGCCGCCCGCCCGGGCGACGACGGCGAAATCCACCCCGGCGAGGCGGTGGAAGAAAAAATCTCGCTCTCGGAGCGCTTCGGCCTGTGGCTGGCGTTCTACCCGTTCTCGCAAGCCGAATACCTGGACATCGTGGCCGGCTGGCTGCGCCACTTTGGCCACACCCCGGAGCAGGTTGCGGCGGCCGAGCGCGAGGCGCTGCAGTTTGCGCTGCAACGCGGCTCGCGCTCGGGCCGCGTGGCCTGGCAGTACGCCCGCGACCGCGCCGGCCGCACGGCGCTGGCCCGGCCATGACGCGCCCCATCACCGACGTGGCCGTGGGCGTGCTGCGCCGGCCCGACGACGCAGGCCTGCCGCGCTTTTTGCTCACCTCCCGCCCCGAGGGCAAGGTCTACGCCGGCCATTGGGAGTTCCCGGGTGGCAAGCTCGAGCCCGGCGAGAGCGTGCACGCCGCGCTGGCGCGCGAGCTGCATGAAGAGCTGGGCATCACCATAGGCGCCAGCCAACCCTGGCGTGAGCTGGTGATGGACTACCCCCATGCGCGGGTGCGGCTGCACTTTCACACCGTGCACGCCTGGGCGGGGGCGTTCGAGATGCGCGAAGGCCAGCAGATGGCCTGGCAGACGCTGCCCGTCACCGTGGCCCCGGTGTTGCCCGGCACGCTGCCGGTGCTGGACTGGCTGGCCGAGGAAGCCGGTTTCACCGCCCCTACACTTGCCGCATGAACACCGACTGGCTGGACCGCATCGCCTGGAACGCCGACGGCCTGGCGCCCGCCATCGCCCAGGAGGCCGGCAGCGGCGACGTGCTGATGCTGGCCTGGATGAGCCGCGAATCGCTGGCGCTGACGCTGGCCAGCCGCGAGGCCGTCTACTGGAGCCGCTCGCGCCAGGCCTTATGGCGCAAGGGCGAAACCAGCGGCCACGTGCAGCAGGTGCAGGACATCCGGCTGGACTGCGACGGCGACGCCATCTTGCTCACCGTGGTGCAGACCGGCCACACGCCCGGCATTGCCTGCCACACCGGCCGCCACTCGTGCTTTTTTTCGCAGTTGCAAACCGCGCCCGAAGGCCCCACCTGGGTGAGCGTGACCCCCGTGCTCAAAACCCCATGAACGACGACACCCTGAGCCGCCTGGCCGCCGTCATCGAGACGCGCCGCCAGGGCGACCCCGACAAAAGTTACGTGGCCCGGCTGCTGGCCAAGGGCGACGACACCATCTTGAAGAAAGTGGGCGAAGAGGCCACCGAGGTCGTCATCGCCGCCAAGAATGGCGAGCCCCAGGCCATCGTCTACGAAATGGCCGACCTGTGGTTCCACTGCCTGGTGGCGCTGGCCCATCACGGCCTGCACCCGCAGGCGGTGCTGACCGAGCTGGAGCGCCGCGTCGGCCTCTCCGGCCTGGACGAATACGCTGCCCGTAAAGCCCAACACAAGGAGACTTCAGCATGAACGACGACATCGCCGCCGTGGTCATCGACCCCCAGCGCGACGAATCCCTGCGCACCATCGGTAACATCAGCTATGCGCTGCACGCCGTGGTGGCGGTGGGCGCCGTGCTGCCCGGTTTTCAGCCCGGCATCGCGCTGCTCATCGTGGCCTTCATCCTCGATCTGGTCAAGAAAGACGACGCACGCGGCACCTGGCAGGAAAGCCACTTCAAGTGGCGCATTGCCAGCGTGCTATGGGCCGGCGCGCTCTACCTGATCACCGCGCCGCTGTGGCTGCTGTTCGCCGTGCCCGGCTGGATCGCCTGGCTGGCCATCTCCATCTGGTTCCTCTACCGCGTGGTGCGCGGCTGGCTGGCCCTCAACGACCGCCGCCCGATGCCGGAATGACCCAGGAGCTGCGCATGCACACCGACCCCAATTGCCTGTTCTGCAAGATTGCCGCCGGCCAGATCCCGGCGCGCAAGGTCTACGAAGACGAGCGCTTCCTGGCCTTCCACGACATCCACCCCGCCGCGCCCGTGCACCTGCTGCTGGTGCCCAAACACCACATCGCCTCGCTGGCCGACGCCACCGAGGCCGATACCGACTGGCTGGGCGCCATGATGGCGCTGGCCCCCAGGCTGATGCGCGAGCACGGCGGCGCGGGCGGCTTCAAGACCCAGATCAACACCGGCCCCGACGGCGGGCAGGAGGTCATGCACCTGCACCTGCATCTGCTGGGCGGGCCCAGGCCCTGGGGCAAGGGCGGCTGAGGCGCCTTCAGCCTCACCCCTGCTCAATCGCCTCGATCTCCCCCGTCAGCTCCAGCCAGCGCTCTTCCAGCATCGCCACCTCGGCGCCGATGTGGTTGAGGCGGCGGCCAGCGTCGGCCATGGCGGGGCCGTCCAGGGTGCCGGCGACGATTTGTGCCTCGATGTCGGCGCGCTCGGTGGCCAGTGAGGCCATGCGCACCTCGCCCTGCTGCAACTCGATGCGCAGCGGGCGCGTCTGGCTGGCCCGGGCCTGGCGTGCCTGGGCGGTGGCCTTGCGGTCTTCCTTGCGGGCCGCCGGGGCCGGTGCGGCAGCCGGTGGCGCCTGGGGTGAGGGCGCCGGCACGGGGGCTGGCGCTGGCGCGCGGGCCTTGCCGCTGGCGGCGCGCTGCGTCTCGCGGGCGCGCTCGGCCAGCCAGATCTGGTAGTCGTCCAGGTCGCCGTCGAACGGGGTCAGGCGCCCGTCGGCCACCAGCCAGAACTCGTCGCAGACGCTGCGCAGCAGGGCGCGGTCGTGGCTGACCAGCATCAGCGTGCCCTCGAACTCGTTGAGCGCCACGGCCAGTGCCTCGCGCGTGGCCAGGTCCAGGTGGTTGGTGGGCTCGTCCAGCAGCAGCAGGTTGGGGCGCTGCCAGACCAGCATGGCCAGCACCAGCCGCGCCTTCTCGCCGCCCGAGAACTGGCCCACTGGCTGCATGGCCATCTCGCCGGGGAAGCTGAAGGTGCCCAGGAAGTTGCGCAGCTGCTGCTCGCGCGCCGCCTCGGTGCGCTCCAGCCCCAGCTCGCGCGCCAGCCGCACCAGGTGCTCCAGCGGCGTGCTGTCCTCGTGCAACACGTCCAGCTCCTGCTGGGCGAAATAGCCGATGGCCAGGCCTTTGCCCTCGGTGCGCTGGCCGGCCAGCAGCGGCAGCGTGTGGGCCACCGTCTTGACGAAGGTGGACTTGCCCTGGCCGTTGGCACCCAGGATGCCGATGCGCTGGCCGGCCATCACGCTGCGGTTGACGCCTTGCACGATGACGGTCTCGCGGCCGTCCGGCTGGCGGTAGCCAAATTGCGCGTCGGCAATGGCCAGCATGGGGTTGGGCAGGTTCTGGGGCTCTTTGAACTCGAACTGGAACTCGGCATCGGCCAGCACCGGCGCAATCTTCTCCATGCGCTCCAGCGCCTTGACGCGGCTTTGCGCCTGCTTGGCCTTGGAGGCCTTGGCCTTGAAGCGGGTGATGAACTTCTGCAGGTGGGCGATCTTGTCCTGCTGCTTGGAGAACGCGGCCTGCTGCAGCGCCAATTGCTGCGCGCGCAACTCCTCGAATGCGCTGTAGTTGCCGCCATAGCGGTTGACGCGCTGGTGCTCGATGTGCAGCGTGACCTGGGTGACCGCGTCCAGAAACTCGCGGTCGTGGCTGATGACCACCAGCGTGCCGCTGTAGCGGGTCAGCCAGCCTTCGAGCCAGACCAGCGCGTCCAGGTCCAGGTGGTTGGTGGGCTCGTCCAGCAGCAGCAAATCCGAGGGCGCCATCAGCGCCCGCGCCAGCTGCAGCCGCATGCGCCAGCCGCCCGAAAAGCTGTTGACCGGCCGCGCCAGTTGTGCCGGCGTGAAGCCCAGCCCCAATGTCAGCGCCTCGGCGCGCGCGCGGGCGTCGTGGGCGCCCGCGTCGGCCAGGTCGCTGTGGGCCTGGGCAATGGCCATGCCGTCATGGGCCTGTTCGGCCTGCTCCAGCTGGGCATAGAGCGCAGCCAGGTGCGTGTCGCCGGCCAGCACGAAATCGGTGGCGCTCTCGTCGGTTTCCGGCATGTGCTGGGCCACCTGGGCGATGCGCCAGCCGGCGGGCATGGCGAACTCGCCGCCGTCCTCGTGCAGCGTGCCGTTCAGGAGCGCGAACAGCGTGGACTTGCCGGCGCCGTTGCGGCCCACCAGGGCGGCTTTTTCACCGGGGTGGATGGTGACGCTGGTGCCATCCAGCAGCACCTTGGCGCCCCGGCGCAGGGTCAGGTTGCGCAGCGTGATCATGTGTCCAGCGCCTCGTGCGTCAGCAGCAGCACGGCATCGTCGCCGCTGCTGGTGGCCAGCCAGACCGGCACCAGATGGGGGAAGGCCGCCTCGAAGTGGGCCCGCTCGTGGCCGATCTCCAGCACCAGCACACCGTCGTGCTTGAGGTGGGCGGCGGCCTGGGGCAGCCAGTCGCGCAGCAGGTTCATGCCGTCGGCACCGCCGGCCAGGGCCAGCTCGGGCTCGGCGCGAAACTCAGGCGGTAGCGTGGCCATGGACTGGGCATTCACATAGGGCGGGTTGCACAGCACCACGTCGAAGCGCTCGCCGGCCACCGGCTGCCAGCCGCTGCCTTTGAGCAGGCGCACCTGCGGGGCATGGCGCTCCACGTTGCGCACCGCCACGGCCAGCGCCTCGGCGCTCACGTCGGTGCCGGTGACCCTGGCCTCGGGCCAGGCCAGCGCGGCCAGCACGGCCAGGCTGCCGTTGCCGGTGCACAAGTCCAGCACCCGCGTGGGCTCGCGGCCCAGCCAGGCGTCGATCAGCCCGTCGGCCAGCACCTCGGCAATCAGCGAGCGCGGCACGATGCTGCGCGCATCAACGTGAAACGGCACGCCTTGCAGCCAGGCCTCGCCGGTCAGGTAGGCCGTCGGCTGGCGGGTGCGGATGCGCTCGGCCACCAGCGCCAGCGCACCGGCCCATTCCTGTTCGGTCACGGCGCGGTCGTCCACGCCCTCCAGCGGCAACCCCAGGCGCCAGTGCACCAGCCAGGCGGCCTCGTCATGGGCACACATGGTGCCCTGGCCAAAAACCACACCCGCCTCATCCAGCCGGCGCTCGGCTTCGGCAATCAAGTCATTCAACGTCATGGGGGTGGATTGTCGCGGCTCGGCGATGGCCCCACGTAGCGGGAGGTCACCCACATGCGCTGGTCGATCTGGCGCTGCTCCACCACCTGAGCCAACATGCCTGTCGAGCGTGCCATGTGCATCAGGCTGAAGGCGGCATGACGCGGGGCGCCCAGCGCGCGCCGCAGGGCCACCAGGCTCCAGTCCAACGCAGGGTGCTGCAGGTGGCTACCCTGCATCAGTGGTATCCAGTGCGCAGCGGGAGAGCCCAGGGTGTCGGCCATTCGCAGCAGGGCGGCGGCGCGCGGATCGCCATGAACGAATGCGTGGTGGTTGAAGCCCGGCAGCGTCTCGCCACGGCTGCGGTAGGCTGCGGCCACGGAAGCCGGGTTGCCGCTTTCCAGCACGGTATCGAACAGGGTTTCCACGGCCTCGTATTCGCCGCCGCTCAGTCGCACGAAGCCATAGCTCATGGTGGCCGTCAGGCAGGCGGCCAGGCTGCCTTGGAGCGAGGCCAGCATGCGGCCCGAAAGGCTCATCAGGTTGCCCAGGATGTCGGCACACAGCACCAGCGACTGGCGCACCGCGTCGTGGTGAGGCACGGTGATGGCCCAGGCGTGGGCCACCTGCAGGTGCAGCGGGTCGTCGCTGGGTGCCTGGCCCAGGTAGCAGGCAAATGCCACCCGAAGATGGGCACCCAACGCAGCCGCTAGCGCATCGCCCTGCAGGGACAGGTCACCGCGCAGGTGCGGCAGCGCCAGGCTCCAAAGGGCCATCGCGCGACATTGAGGGTCTGCCTCGCGCAGATCGGCTGCGGTGCGGTGCCACAGCGCGGGCAGCACAGGCGGCGGATCGCCAAACGCGGCGGCCACCGAGGTGTGCCAGAGCAGGGCCGCAGTGTCTTCCACACTGGCGTGCTCGGCCCAGGTGGTGAGCGGCTGCCCACCCATTACCAGCACACCGTCCACCATGCCCGTCAGCGCGGTGTCCACCAGTGGGTGGCCTTCATACAGCATGCCCGGCGAAGCAGGCGGGCGGTGCCGACGCAAGCCCTCTCGCAGGCCCTCGACCTCAAGCGCCGGGTAGCGGCGGCACCTGGGCTGCTGCGGGTCGGCGACGGCGGTCAGCAACCCCCGGCTGACATAGGCGTACAGCGTGGCTTTGCGCACCCCCAGTTGGCTGGCGGCCTGGTCGGCGCTGAGCCATTCGCCGTTTGGGCGCGGTGGATGGGTGCCCATGGCATGCCTGAGTTGATTGGGTTGATCAATGTTGACTGTGGATCTCAGTGTCGATGAAATCGCGCCCACTTTGACTTGAGGAGATGGGCATGCGGATGGCGCTGGTGTGGCTGGTCGGCCTGATGGGTTGGCAGGCGATGGCGGCCGAGTTACCGGTGGCGCCGGTGCGGCCGGTGATGGAGCGCCACTTTGGCGTCGAGGTCAGCGACCCCTACCGATACATGGAAGACACGGCCGCCGAAGGCGTGCAAGCCTGGATGCTGGCCCACAGCAGCCATGCGCACAAGGTGCTGCAAGCCCTGCCCGAACGGGCCGCGTTTCGCGCGCGGCTGGAGGCGCTGGAGCGCTCGGGAAGCGACGCCGTGACGCGGGTGCAGGCCCGCAGCGACGGCAGCCTGTTCTACCTGAAGCGCGGGGCGGCCGATGACCAGTTCAAGCTGATGTGGCGTGCACCGGGCGGCCGTGGCGAGCGGATGGTCTTTGACCCCATGGCGGTCGGCCTGCCCGGTGCCAAACCGGGCCAACCCCAGGCCGTCAACCAGTTCAGCGCCTCACCTCAGGCCACACACGTGGGTGTGCTGGTTTCGGCGGCGGGCTCGGAGGACACCCATCTGTACGTGCTGGACGTGGCCTCGGGGCGCACCGTCCTGGGGCCGCTGCCGCGCGCCGGCATGCCCAGCTGGCAGAGCGAGACCCAGTTCGCCATGCAGCGGCTGCAGGCCCCGGGGCCAGGTCGCACGGCCCTGGACAAGTACCGCGACAGTGAACTGACGCTCATCACCTTGCCCACCGCCGACGAGCCCGCCAAGGTGGAGCAACTACCCGGCCGCGACTGGCCCGGGCTGAACCCGGGGCGGGACGGTGACGTGCTGGTTCGGCGGATCCCGAACACCGAGCAGGCGCTGGTGCTGGTGGGCAATGGGGTGGCCAAGGAGGTGGTGCTCTACACCGGCCCCTGGTCGCAGGTGCGCGACCCCGGCATGCGCTGGACACCGGTGGTGGGCGTGGCCGACGGCGTTGTGGACTACGCTGTGCGCGGCATGACGCTGTACGCAGTCAGCCACAAGGGGGCGCCGCGCCAGCAGGTGCTGGCCTACGACCTGACACAGCCTGCGCAGCCGCCCCGCGTGGTGCTGGCGGCCTCCGGGCGGGTGGTGCAGCGAGTGATCGCTACCCGGGACGCTCTGTGGGTGCTGGCCCGCGAGGGCAACGTCAACGTGCTGCTGCGCCGGCCCTATCAGGACGATGCGGCGTTCGAGGCCCAGCCGCTGCCCTTGGCTGGACAGGTGACGGTGGACTTTGGCTGGGGGCGCGATGCGTCCACGGTGCAGCAGGACGGACTGGTGATCGGCCTGCAAGGCTGGACGCAAGGCCAGCGTTACCTGCACGTGTTGCCTGATGGCAAGGTGCGTGACCTGAGCCTGCCCTTGCTGGCAACCGGCGATACGCCCATGGGCCTGAAAGCCACCGAGGTGATGGTGCGCAGCCACGACGGTGCGCTGGTGCCCCTGAGCATCGTCCACCGTGCCGACCTGCGGCGCGATGGCCGCCGTCCGGTGTGGTTGACGGCCTATGCCGCTTACGGCAGCACCATCGAGCCCAACTACCGCCGCGAGCGCCTGGCCTGGCTGGAGCGAGGCGGCGTGCTGGCCTTTGCCAACCCGCGTGGCAGCGGCGTGTTTGGCAACGACTGGTATCTGGCCGGCAAGGGCAGCCACAAGGTCAACACCTGGCTGGATGTCATCGCCTGCGCGGAGTACCTGGTGGACGCGGGCTGGACCAACCCCAGGCAACTGGGCTTCAGTGGTCGCAGCGCGGGTGGCATGCTGGCTGGCCGTGTGCTGACGGCACGTCCCGACCTGTTTGGCGCCGTGGTGGCGGCCGTGGGCGTGCACGACATGCTGCGCAACGAGGCCGATCCCAACGGGCCGGGCAACGTGCCCGAGTACGGCTCGGTGCGCACCGAAGAGGGTTTCAAGGGGCTGCTGGCCATGAGCCCCTACGCGCATGTGCAGGACGGCACCCACTACCCGCCGGTGCTGCTGCCACATGGCGTCAACGACACCCGCGTGGCGGTCTGGCACAGCCTCAAATTCGCGGCCCGGTTGCTGGCGGCACGTCAGGGTGACGCACCGGTGCTGCTGCGGCTGAACCTTGCCTCAGGGCACGGCATCGGCGACACCCGCGAGCAGCAACTCGACGAGAACGCGGATACCTACGCCTTTCTGTGGCATCACCTGGCGCGGCAGGATTGACCACCCGTGGCGTGATCAACCGGGCGCGGGCCGCCTCACGGCAGTGGCGGCGGTTTGCCCACTTCGCGCTCTGCATACGGCAGGCACCGCTGGGCATACAGCCGCTCGCGTGGCGCCGAAAGGTGGCAGGTCAGCTCCACCAGCAAACCCATCTGGGCCGATTGGGACAGGCCCGAGATGTGGAATCCGTGCGCCAGCTTGGCGATCAGCACGGTGTTGTTCAGCACCGAATGCTGTGAGCGCACCAGCACCGCGCCGCTGTCGCGCGCGAATGCCAGCACCTGGTTCAGCAGGGCGCTGTAGATGCCCTGGCGTTGGTGGCTGGGCCGCACGCCGCTGTTGGCCATGTAATAGGTGCGGCCCCGCTCGAACCAGCCGCACGACCAGCCCACCAGCGTGTCGCCTTCCCAAGCAAGCGACGGGCCGCTCCCGAGTTTGCTTGACCCCCTCGGGGGGCCTGACGCGCAGCGGCAGGTTTGGGGGCGCTCATAAGCGCCAAAGCGCACCATGGGCGGCTGGTTGGCCAGGGCCGGCGCAGGCTCGGGTTGCGACTCGGTGGCCAGGGTCTGCGCCCACGCCTCAGAGGGCTGTTGCAGCGCGGCGAAAACCTGGCGCTGCAGATCCGAGAACGCGGGCTCGGGGAATCGGTCGGTGACGCGGACGATGCGCACGCCGGCTGGCGGTTGAGGTGTCATGGGTTGCGGTCAACGCTGGTTCATTTCGTCCCGCGTCAGCTTGCGGCCGACCTTGAGGCGGCCACGCAACCGGGGCATCGTGGCGTCGTAAAGCTGCAAACGGGCATCGTCCTGCACGCAGTCGGCCAACCAGCGGCGACACGCATCGCCCAGCGTGGTGTGCCCGGCCCGTGCCCGCTCACGGGCGGCGGCTATCAAGGCCTCGTCGGCGGTGAAGGTGATGCGCTTCATGGGCTCTCATCCTACGGGCACCCGGCCAAATGGGCTGATGCGGCCCAAGTGCGCCCGATCATGGGGTGCCTCGATGTCGATGCGGGTATAGGCCACGCCCTTGAACTGGAGTGCCCAGCGCACACGCTCGCCGCCATTGGAACCCCGGGCGTCGTAGAGCGTGATGGGCATGGTGGCTGCGTCGCCTACACCCGCCAATACCCCGCCACTGCCCGCTGGTAAATGCGGGCCAGTGGCTCGATATCGGCCACGGCCACGTGTTCGTCCACCTGGTGGATGCTGGCGTTGACGGGGCCGAACTCGACCACCTCGCGGCAGACGGTGGCAATGAAGCGGCCGTCCGAGGTGCCGCCGGTGGTGGAGCATTCGGCCTGTACGCCGGTTTCGGCGGCAATGGCGCCGGTGAGCGCCGCCACCAGCGCGCCGCGCGGGGTCAGGAAGGGGCGGCCGCCCAGCGTCCAGGCCAGCTCGTGGCGCACGCCGTGGCGCGCCAGCAGGTCGGCCACCCGGGTTTGCAGGCCTTCGGGCGTGGACTCGGTGGAAAAACGGAAGTTGAAATCCACCACGCAGGTACCCGGAATGACGTTGCCAACGCCGGTGCCGGCGTGGATGTTGGAGACCTGCAGGCTGGTGGGCGGGAAGTGGGCGTTGCCCGCGTCCCAGACGGTGGCCGTCAGCTCGGCCAGCGCGGGGGCCAGGCGGTGCACCGGGTTGTCGGCCAGTTGCGGGTAGGCCACGTGGCCTTGTTTGCCCAGCACGGTGAGGCGGCCGGTGAGCGAGCCGCGGCGGCCGTTCTTGACCATGTCGCCCAGTTGGCTGACGCTGGTGGGCTCGCCGACGATGCAGGCGTCCAGCCGCTCGCCGCGCGCGCGCAGCCACTCCACCACGCGGGTGGTGCCGTCAACGCTGGGGCCTTCCTCGTCGCTGGTGATGAGCAGCGCCAGACGCCCCGGGTGCTCGGGCGCCTCGCGCACCAGCGCCTCGGCGGCGGTGACGAAGGCGGCAATGGAGGTTTTCATGTCCGCCGCGCCGCGCCCGTACAACCGGCCATCGCGTTCGGTGGGGGTGAAGGGGTCGCTGGTCCAGGCGGCCAGCGGGCCGGTGGGCACCACGTCGGTGTGGCCGGCCAGAACCACGGTGGGGCCGGGCAGGCCGGCGTCGTGCACGGCCCAGAGGTTGACCACCTCGCCAAACGGCAGGTGGGTGCAGGTGAAGCCGACGGCTGCGAGGCGCTGGGCAATCAGGGCCTGGCAGCCGCCGTCGGCGGGGGTGACCGAGGGGCGGGCGATCAGGGCTTCGGCCAGCGCGCGAGTGGGGTTGGTGGCTGTCGTGGGTATCACTTGAGGGTGGTGTGTTCGTCGGGGTCCAGCGTGATGGAGGTGAACGATGGTGCCTCGGCCTGGGCCTGGGTGGCGCTCTTGGCGGGCGGGGTGCCGTCCTCGTTCTCCAGCCGCCACAGCAGGTTGGCGGGTGAGTCGGCGTAGGCCAGGCCCTCGTCGCGGGTGACGATGCCGGCGCGGATCATGCGGGCGATGTCGGCCTCGAAGGTTTGCGAGCCCTCGGCCAGCGCCCGCTCCATGGCTTCCTTGACGCCCATGAAGTCGCCGCGCTCGATCAGCTCGGAGATCAGCTTGCTGTTGAGCAGCACCTCGATGGCCGGCCGGCGCGTGCCCTGCGGCGTGCGCAACAGCCGCTGCGAGACCACGGAGCGCAGCGCCGCCGGCAGGTCGGCCAGCAGCGAGCTGCGCGACTCCGGCGGGTAGAACGAGAGGATGCGGCCCAGCGCGTGGTAGCTGTTGTTGGCGTGCATGGTGGCCAGCACCAGGTGGCCCGACAGCGCGTAGGAGATGGCGGCCGACATGGTTTCGCGGTCGCGGATCTCACCAATCAGGATGCAGTCCGGTGCCTGGCGCAGCGCGTTCTTCAGGCCCACGTGCAGGCTGACCGTGTCGCGCCCCACCTCGCGCTGGTTGACCACCGAGCGCTTGTTGGTGAAGAGGAACTCGATGGGGTCTTCCAGCGTCAGGATGTGGCCCGGCATCTGCTGGTTGCGCCACTCCAGCATGGCCGCCAGCGTGGTGCTCTTGCCGGTGCCGGTGGCGCCCACCATCAGCACCAGGCCGCGCTTTTCCAGCGCCAGGTTGTGCAGCGTGGCCGGCACGTGCAGCGTGGTGATGTCGGGGATTTGCGAGGGGATGCGCCGCAGCACGGCCGCCAGCGAGCCGCGCTGGCGGAAGGCCGAGAGGCGGAAATACCCCACGCCCACCAGCGACAGCGCCACGTTGAGCTCGCCCTCGCGCTCCAGCAAAGTCATCTGGTCCTTGGTGAGCACCTCGGCCAGCAACTCGTGCGGCTCCTGCGGCGCCAGCACCCGGTTGGTCACGGCCACCATCTGGCCGTTGAGCTTCATCAGCAGCGGCGCGTTGGCAGAGATGAAGAGGTCCGAAGCGGCCTTCTCCGCCATGGCCTGGAGCACGCGTTCCATGTTCATGCCGTACTCAGTCCTTTCTCTGCGCGGTGCGCGCACCCATTTGCACGAATTGGCTGAACCTGGCGACTGCCGTGGATCCGGCTTTGCCGGGCCACTGGCCGTCCCACTCGGCCCCCTCGAAGGGGCCGGCGCAGCCGGTAGGGGGTGGGCGACATCAGTCCCGCAGCAGATCGTTGATGGCCGTCTTGGCGCGGGTGGAGGCGGTGACGCGCTTGACGATGACGGCGCAGGTCAGGCTGTGGCTGCCGTCCTTGGCCGGCAGCGAGCCGGCCACCACCACCGAGCCGGCGGGCACGCGGCCGTAGTGGATCTCGCCGGTGGCGCGGTCGTAGATCTTGGTGCTCTGGCCGATGAAGACGCCCATGCTGATGACCGAATTCTCTTCCACCACCACGCCTTCCACCACCTCGGAGCGCGCGCCGATGAAGCAGTTGTCCTCGATGATGGTGGGGCCGGCCTGCAGCGGCTCCAGCACGCCGCCGATGCCCACGCCGCCCGAGAGGTGGACGTTGGCGCCGATCTGCGCACACGAGCCCACGGTGGCCCAGGTGTCCACCATGGTGCCGGCGCCCACGTGGGCGCCGATGTTGACGTAGCTGGGCATCAGGATGGCGCCCGGCGCCACGTGGCTGCCGTAGCGCGCCATGGCCGGCGGCACCACGCGCACGCCGCTGGCGGCCAGTTCGGCATCGCTCATGCTGCCAAAGCGCGTGGCCACCTTGTCGTAGAAGGCCAGATCGCCTGCGCGCACGGCCTGGTTGTCTTCCAGCCGGAACGACAGCAGCACGGCTTTCTTGAGCCACTGGTGCGTCGTCCACTGGCCCACGGCCTCGCGGGTGGCCACGCGCAGGCGGCCGCTGTTGAGCGCGGCCAGCGCCTCGCGCACGGCGTCGCGCGCCTCGCCCTGGGTCTGGGGGGTGAGTTCGGCGCGGCGCTCCCAGGCGGCGTCGATGGCACGGGCAAGGTCTTGGTCGGTCATGGTGTGGGCTTGGCGATGAGTTGGCGGATGCGGTGGGCGGCTTCGACGCAGTCTGCAAGCGGCGCCACCAGCGCCAGCCGCAGGCGGCCGGCGCCCGGGTTGCTGCCGTGGGCCTCGCGGGCCAGCAGGCTGCCGGGCAGCAGCGTCAAATTGTATTGAGCGAGCAACTGGACGGCGAAGGCCACGTCGTCTCCGCCCCAGCAGGTTGTCGGCACTTTGGCCCACAAATAAAAGCCGGCATCGGGTGGGCGCACGTCCAACACCTCGGCCAGCAGCGGCGTGACTGCGGCAAATTTCTCGCGGTACAGCGCGCGGTTGGCCACCACGTGGGCCTCGTCGTCCCAGGCGGCGATGCTGGCCGCCTGCACCAGCGGGCTCATGGCGCTGCCGTGGTAGGTGCGGTAGCGCAGGAAGGCCTGCATCAGCGCCGCGTCGCCGGCCACGAAGCCGGCGCGCAGGCCGGGCACGTTGCTGCGCTTGGACAGGCTGGTCAGCACCACCAGCCGCTCGCGCCCGCGCCCCAGCTGCGCCGCCGCAGCCAGCGCCCCCAGCGGCGGCTCGGCGCCGGTGTAGATCTCGCTGTAGCACTCGTCGCTGGCGATGACGAAGCCATGGCGGTCGCTGAGCTCAAACAGCCGCTGCCACTCGGCCAGGCCCATCACCGCACCCGTGGGGTTGCCGGGCGAGCAGGTGTAGAGCAGCTGGGTGCGCGCCCAGGTGGCGTCGGCGATGGCGTCCCAGTCACAGGCAAAGCCGCGCGCCGGGTCGCTGTTGGCGAACACCGCCTCGGCGCCGGCCAGCAGCGCCGCGCCCTCGTAGATTTGGTAGAACGGGTTGGGGCAGACCACCACCGCGCCGCCGGGCCGCGTGGGGTCGATCACCGTCTGCGCCAGCGCAAACAGCGCCTCGCGCGAGCCGTTGACGGGCAGTACCTCGGTGGCCGCATCCAGCGCCACGCCATAGCGCCGCTGCACCCAGGCCGCACAGGCCTGGCGCAGCGCGGGCTCACCGGCGGTGGCCGGGTAGACCGAGAGGCCGCCCAGGTGGCTGCGGATGGCCTCTTCCACCACGGCCGGCGCCGCGTGGCGCGGCTCGCCTATGCCCAGGTGGATGGGGCGGTGCCGGGGGCTGGGCACAACGCCCTGGGTCAGTGCGCGCCAGCGCTCGAACGGGTAGGGGCGCAGGCGCGCCAGCAGCGGATTCATGGCGCCGATTAGACAATGCCGGCCATGTCCGACACGCTGGCCCATGCCGTCCACGGCGAACTCGTGGTCAAGAAAAGCCGCTTCATCGCCTGCGTGGAGCCCATGGCCGACCGCGCCGGCGCCGTGGCGCGCGTGGCCGCGCTGCGCAGCGCCCACCCCGGTGCGGCGCACGTCTGCTGGGCCTTGCTGGCGGGTGGCCACAGTGCGGCGGTGGACGACGGCGAGCCCGGTGGTACGGCCGGGCGGCCCATGCTGGACGTGCTGCGCCACCAGGGGCTTGAAGGCGTGCTGGCCACGGTGGTGCGCTACTTTGGCGGCGTCAAGCTGGGCGCGGGCGGGCTGGTGCGGGCCTATACCGAGGCCGTGGCCACGCCGCTGCTGGCGGCGCCGCGCGTGCGGCTGGAGCCCACGCTGCACCTGCGCTGCACGCTGCCCTATGCGCTGGAAGGCCGCGTGCGGCGCGAGCTGGAAGCGGCAGGCGCCGCACTGCTGGCGGCCCACCACGGCGCGCTGGTGGAGCTGGTGTTTGCCGTGCCGGCCTCGGCCGCGCCGCCACTGCGCCAGCGGCTGGACGAAGCCGGGCAAGGCAGCCTGGGGTGGCTGGACCATGCCTGAGGGGCACTCAGGCGTCGAGATCGAACAGGCTGGTCACCGTCAGGTCCAGCACCTCGGTGCCCGTCTGGTTGTGCAACTGCCAGCGCCAGCGGAGCACCCCCAGCGCATCGCGCGAGCGGGCGCGGCGCACCGCCAGCAGCGTGGCCGTCAGCGTCAGCGCGTCGCCCGCGCGCACCGGGTGGGGCCAGCGGGCGTACTCGATGCCGGGCGAGGCGAACGACTCGGAGCCGGCCAGCAGCGCCTCGGTGGCCAGCCGCATGGCGATGCCGCAGGTCTGCCAGCCGCTGGCAATCAAGCCCTTGAAGCGTCCGCGTGCGGCGGCCTCGGGGTCGGTGTGGAACCACTGCGGGTCGTACTGGCGGGCAAAGGCCAGCAACTCGGCCTCGTCCAGCACATAGGGGCCGGCGGTCAGGGTCTGGCCGGCGTGCAGGTCGGCAAATCGCATGGGCGCTTCCGGGCGGTGGCGGGGGCGCTACACCCAGCCGAAGTAGCCGCGCACCGCCTGCGCGGTGACGTTGATGGGTTGGGTGCTGGCCTGGGCAAACTGGCGCACGTTGGCACCGCGCAGGCCACCGCTGTTCTGCCCCAGCACGGCAATGGCGCGCAGGCGCCAGCCGGCGGCGGCAAAGTGCGCCAGGTAGGTGGCGGCGTCGGGATAGGCCGCCTCATCGTGCGGGTGGGCACTGGGCCACAAGGCCAGCAGCGCGGCGTCGCAGCGCTTGGCGGCCACCTCGGCCACCGCCTCGGCCGGTGTGGTGCCGCCCATCTGCAGTGCCACGGCGCGCGCGTAGACCCGCAGCGGTGTCGTGCCCTGTACCGGTTGAATGTCGCGCACGCCGCGGTTGAAACAACCGCTGAGGCTGCGCAGCACCGAGGACTTGCGGGTGTTGGGGTTGCCGATCACGAGGTATGCATCCATGGCCGCTGAGCGTAACCGATGGCCGCTGCGCGCCGTGCTGGTCTGCCTCTGGGCCGCGCCGGCCTCGCTGCTGGGCCTGGCGCTGGGGCTGCTGGCGGGCGGGCGCGCGCACCGTGTGGGCCGCACGCTGGAGGTGGCGCTGCCCAAGGGCTGGCGGCGGTGGCTGCCGTTTGCGGCGCTGACGCTGGGCCAGGTCATCGTGGGCGCCAGCCGGGCCGAGCTGGCGCACTGGCGGGCCCACGAGCGCGTGCACGTGCGCCAGTTCGAGCGCTGGGGCGTGCTGCTGCTGCTGGCCTATCCGCTGGCCAGCCTCTGGGCCGGGCTGCGCGGCGGCCGGCCGTACCGGGACAACGCCTTCGAGCGCGAGGCGAGGCGCGTCGCAGGCTATTGAGCCCGCGCGTCTGGTGCCGCCAGCGCCCGCAGGCAGGCCATGCACAGGCAGCCCTGGTAGCGCGTCGCCAGGTCGGCCCGCTGCGCAGCCGTCAGCCGCACCTGACCGCAGGCGCAGCCCGGCTGGGCGGCCCCGCAGCCGAACGCGGCGCCGCAGCGCGGGCAGAGGCTGGGCGCGGACGGTGCGGCAGGGCAGGGCGAGACCATGCCCCTATGCTACGGCCATGACCCGTGCCGCCCGCCTGCTCCAGTTGCATGACTTGCTGCGCCGCCAGCGCCAGCCCGCACGCGGCGCGTGGCTGGCCGACACGCTGGGCGTGAGCCCGCGCACGCTGTACCGCGACATCGCCACGCTGCGCGAGCAGGGCGCGGCCATCGACGGCGACCCGGGCGTGGGCTACCGGCTGCGTCCCGGTTTCTGGCTGCCGCCCCTGATGTTCAGCGCCGACGAACTCGACGCCTTGCTGCTGGGCGCGCGCTGGGTGGCCACCCAGGCCGACCCCGAACTGGCTGCCGCCGCCGAGCAGGCGCTGACGCGCATTGCCAGCAGCCTGCCCACTGCGCTGCGGCTGGCGGTGGAGACCAGCGGCCTGTTCGTGCCGCGCGGCGCAGTGCCCGCGCCTCCGCCCGAGCCCTGGCTGCCCCTGCTGCGCCG
Organism: Pseudomonadota bacterium; assembly: GCA_020161145.1. Lineage (GTDB taxonomy): Bacteria > Pseudomonadota > Gammaproteobacteria > Burkholderiales > Burkholderiaceae_C > Ideonella. The sequence goes on along the minus strand of JAIUPQ010000003.1, from coordinate 302,000 downwards.
CGCGGTGCGCGAGGAGGGCGTGCTGCGCCTGACCTACCGCGACGAGCAAGGCCAGACCAGCCAGCGCACCATCTGGCCGTTTGCCATGGCCTTCTTTGCGCAGACCCGGCTGATTGCCGCCTGGTGCGAGCTGCGAGCGGATATTCGCCACTTCCGGGCCGACCGGGTGCTGGCGCTGGCCGAGACCGGCGCGCGCTACCCCGTGGGCCGTCACACCTTGATTGCCCGCTGGCGGGCGCAGCACGCTGCTGACAAAAGTTGACACTCCAGGGCCGTAACCTGCGGCCTTCTTCACCCTTGCCAGGAGGCACCCCATGTCACTCACCCTCTACACCAACCCCATGTCACGCGGCCGCATCACGCGCTGGATGCTTGAAGAATGCGGCGCCAGCTACGAGGCCGTGCAACTGGACTACGGCACCACCATGAAGGCGCCCAACTACCTGGCCATCAACCCCATGGGCAAGGTGCCGGCGCTGACCAATGGCGACGCCGTCGTCACCGAAGTGGCTGCCATCTGCCTGTGGCTGGCCGATCGCTTTCCCGACAAGCAACTGGCCCCGGCGCTGAACACCCCCGAGCGCGCCGCCTACTACCGCTGGATCGCCTTCATCAGCGGCCCCTTCGAGGCGGTGATGACGGCCAAGGCCGAGGGCCACTTTGCCAAGCCCATGCAGGCCGGCTACGGCACGCTGGCCGACGTGGTGCGCACGCTGGAAGGCGCCGTCTCACGCGGCCCCTACCTCTGCGGCGACCACTTCACCGCCGCCGACCTGCTGATGAGCGCCTACCTCAGTTTCTACACCCAGTGGAAGCTGCTGGACGCCAACCCGGTCTTCGCCCGCTACTACGAACCCCACCTGGCCCGCCCGGCCCAGGGCCGGGCGAACGCCATGGACGAGGCGCTGATGGCGCAGCAGCAGCAACAGCAGCAGTGACCTGACCGCACTCTCAGCGCGTCGGCGCGTGCAACGCCACCCGGTTGCCCTCGCTGTCGCGCACGATGGCGCGAAAGCCGTGGGGGCCGATGGGGTGGACGGCTTGCAGCACCTGGCCGCCCTGGGCGGTGGCGGCGGCCACGGCGGCGTCGAGCCGGCCGGTGGCGTTCAGGTAGATCAGCGGGCCTTGCAGGCTGGGGGCGTTGTCGTCGGCCACGTAGAGGCAGCCACCGACGTCTTCGCCGGCGTGCGGCAGCAGGCCGAAGGCGAAGCCGGGGCCGCCTTCGCGGGTGACGGGCTCGCCCAGCACGGCGCTGTAGAAGGCCAGGGCGCGATCGAGGTCGGTGACGGGGATGTCCACCCAGACGATGCGGTTGGGCATGGTGCCTCCTGTCGGTAAGGGAGGGGCTAGGGCGCCCCGGGGCGGGCCAGCAGTTCCACGGCGTCGATCAGGGCCCGCGCCTGATCGACCAGGTTGCGGCCATCGCCTTCGGCCAGCCGGCTCAGCCGCGTCAGTGCCTCCTGGCGCGAGAGGGAATAGCGGTGCATCAGCACGCCCACGGCAATGGGCACGGGGTTGGCCAGCGGGTCGGTGGTGACTGCAGCAGGAGCGGCCACGGGCGCCGGACGCACCGGAGGCGGGGCGGGCTGGGCGCGGCGGTTGGCCAGCGCGGCGGCCACGGTGGGCACGATTTGCGCAATGTCCAGCGGCTTGACCAGGTAGGCCACGGCGCCCAGTTCCTTGACGCGGGCCAGGGTTTCGTCGTCGGCAAAGGCCGAGAGGAACATGAAGGGCGTGCCCAGCGATTCGCGCAGGTAGGCGGCCACGTCAAAGCCGCTCTTGCCTTCCATGCGGATGTCCAGCAGCGCCAGGTCGGGCTTGTTGGCCCGGGCCAGCAGGATGGCGTCGTCGCCGTTGTCGGCGTCAATCACTTCGTAGCCGGCCCGCGCCAGGCCGTGCACCACGGTGGCCAGCACCAGGCGGTCGTCATCGACCACCAGAATCTTGCCTTGGGTGCCGGGACTGCTGTTGCTCATGGTTGCAATTCTTTCACAAGGGGTCCAGCACCACCACGGCCGGCGGTGTCAGGTGCAACTCGGCGGCCACCGCATCGCCCACGCAGATCAGCGTCATGCGCGCGCCCTTGCGCGGCAGCAGCGCGCGCACCAGGCCCAGGCCCGAGATGCCGGCCGGCACGGTGTCCAGGTTGAAGCCCTCGGCCAGGCCGCCGGGGTTGGTGATGCACACGGTCACCTCGTCCTCGCCGGTGGTGACGGTGCAGCCGATGGGGGCTTCGCCCTGGCGGTGTTTGATGGCGTTGGTCAGCAGCTCGTTGACGGTGAGGGCGATGGGGATGGAGTCGGCCTCGGAGAGCGCAAAGCGGTGCGGCGCCACGCCTTGCACCTCGAAGGCGATGGGCTGGCCGAACATGCGTTGCACCGAGCTGGCAATGGCCTCGATGACGCGGCGCACGCGCAGCGGGCCGCTGGCGCCCACCTGCAGGCCGTGCACCTGGGCGATGGCGTGCACCTGGCCCACGGCTTCGGCGATGGCAGCGGCGGCCTCGGGGTGGCGCTGCACGTTCTGCTGCAGCAGGCCGGCCACGCCTTGCAGGTTGTTCTTGATGCGGTGGTGCACCTCGCGCACCAGCATGTCGCGCTGGGCAATGGCGGCGTCCAGCCGGGTCTGCTCGGCGGCGCGCTGCTCGGTCACGTCGCTGGCCACCAGCAGCACCTGCTCTTCACCGCCGCTGGCGCGCAGCGAGACGATGCGCATGTCCCACACGCGGGCCGGCTCGCCGGTTTCGGCCACGCGGGTCAGCTCGCGCCGCACGGCGTCCTGGGCCGACAGCGCCAGATGCAGGTCGCCCGCCAGCAAGGCGGCCTCGGCGCCGGGCAGCCACAGCGCGGGCGCCCGGCCCAGCATGTCGCTGGCCGGCCGGCGGGCAAAGGCGGTCATGGCCTGGTTGAGCTGCAGCACCTGCTGGGTGCGCGCATCGAAGAGGGCAATGGCCAGCGGCGCGGTTTCGATGATGCGCTGCAGGCTGGCGCGCGCCTGGGCGATCTGCTGTTCGGCCTCGCGGCGGCGCTGGATGTCCAGCAGCGCAAACGTCAGCTGCCCGCCGCCCTCGTCTTCGGGGCGGCCGGTGACCACCACGTTGCCCACCACCCAGAAGGCGCGGCCGTCGCGGCCGGCAAGCCGGCATTCAAACGTCTCCGACTGGCCCTCGCGCAAGGTGGCCAGCCAGTCGCTGCGGCGCAGCGGGTGGTCGGCTTCGTCGGGGGGTGCGCCCACGGCAATGGGCTGGCCCAGAAACTCGGCCAGCTCACCGCCGAACATGCGCCGTGCCGAGCGGTTCATCCACTCGATGCCTTGCGTGCCCACGGTGACGATGCCCACCAGCACCGAATCCAGAATGGCCCGGGTGCGGTCGGTGTGCACCAGCAGTGAGGCGCGCGCGCGCCGCCCGTCCTCGGCGCTGACGAACACCGTCAGCGTGCCGCCGGCCAGGTCGTGCGGGTCCAGCGGGTGGATGCTGGCCTGCACCCAGATCAGGCTGTCGTCGGCGCGGCGCAACTGGCGCTCGCCGCGCGAGCGGCCGTGGTGCTGCAGGTCGCGCCGCTCCTGGCTGCCGTAGGCCAGGTGGGCGCGGTCGTCGGCATAGAGGTCGGCCACGGCCATGCCGCGCAGCGCCTCGGCCGGGCGGCCCAGCAGCTCGCCCAGCGCGGCGTTGGCGCGGGTGATGTGGCCATCGCGCTGAATCAGGATGCCCACGCCGGGCTGGTTGAACAGCAGGTTGCGCTCGTGCGTCAGGTGCTCGACCTCGGCCTCGCGCGCCTGCTGGGCCGACAGGTCGCAGAGCTGGGCCAGCGTCAGTTCGCCCCCCGTGCGCGTCAGCCGCAGGCCCAGCCGCGTGGGGCCGGCATGGGACGGGCGCGCCAGCGTCAGCGTGCCGTCGAAGGTGTTGCTGGCCTGCCACTGCGCCACCGCCTGCACCACCTGGGTCGGCGCCACGCCGGCGGCCAGCAGCAGCGCGTCCAGCGCGCCGGGCGTGGCCTCTGTGCGGCCCAGCAAGGCATCAAAGCGGGGGCTGGCGCGCAGCACGGTCAGGCCGCGCAGCACCGCCAGGCCCATGCTGGCGCCTTCCAGCACGCAGCTCAGGCGCTCGCCCTCGCGGCTGGCGCGGCGCTCGGTGGTCACGTCGCGCGTCACGGCCGTCAGCAGCGGGCCACCGCCCGCCTCGGGCTGCACGCGGGTGCTGAGCCAGCGCCGGCCCAGGTCGGCGTGGCGCACGGCGAAGCGCACCTCGGTGCGCTGGCGCTGGCGCAGCGCGGCCTGCAACTGCTCGTAGGCGGGCAAGGTGTCGCTCTCCACCACCTCGCGGCTGACGCCGCGCTGGGCCGCGTTGGGCTCGTCGCTGCTGTGGGGCAGGGCGGTGGTCACCCAGCCGCGCGCGGGGTCGTGGGTGGCCACGGCGGCGCCCACGGTGTCCAGCACGGCGGCCAGCTCGTGGCGGGCCAGTGCCAGCTCGTCGGCGCTGCGCAAGTCCTCGGCCTGCACCAGCCAGCGCGCCGTGTTGCGCGGGCGCAGGCCGCGCACGCGCAGCCGCAGGTGCAGGCGGCGCCCGGCCACGGTCAGCCAGCCGGTGTGTTCGCGCTGCTGGCGCACGGGCGGCAGGCGCTCGGGCCAGCCCAGCGCCTCGCGCAGCGGCTCGGGCAACTCGGCCATGCGGCTGGCGCCATCGGCCAGCGGCTGCATGGCGGCGTTCAGGTGCACGATGCGGCCGGTTTCATCGAACAGCAACAGCGCCTGCGGGCTGAGTTCGAACAAGTCGTCCAGGTCGGCATCGATGCCGGACAGGGTGGGGGCGGCCGTGGCACGGCCGGGGCGCAGCAACGAGGTCATGTGGGGTCTGTGGTGGCTGGTCAAATATAGGGGATGAATCCCTGTCCCTGCGATCTGGCGCGCGCTTACGCCCAATGCTGTGGCCGTTGGCACACGGGCCAGCCGGTACCCGACGCGCTGGCGCTGATGCGTTCACGCTACAGCGCCTACGTGCTGGGCCTGCAGGACTACCTGCTGGCCACCTGGCACCCGGACACGCGGCCGGCCGAGCTGACGCCCGACCCGCCGGGTCTGCGCTGGCTGGGGCTGGCCATCAAGGCCCACCGCAGGGTGGACGCCGACCATGCCGAGGTGGAGTTCGTGGCCCGCAGCAAGCTGGCGGGCCGGGCGCACCGGCTGCATGAGTGCAGCCGTTTTGTGCGGCTGCCTGGTGGCTGGGTGTACGTGGACGGCGACATCCGCTGATGGGCAGCACGCTGCTGGCCATTCTGGCCACCACCACGCCCTTCTTTGCCGTGGTGGCCGCCGGCTGGTGGGCGGCCCGGCGCGGCTGGGTGGGGCCCGGGGCCGTGGGCGGGCTCAATGCCTTCGTGCTGGACTTTGCGCTGCCCGCCATGCTGCTGCGCTTTGGCATGACGCTGCCGCTGGCCGAGCTGCTGCACCCCGGTGTGCTGCTGGTCTACGCGCTGGCCGGCACGGCGCTGCTGCTGGCCGTGGTGGCCTGGGCGCGCCGGCGCATGGGCCGGGTGGACGCGGCGTTTGCCGCGCTGATTGCCGTCTTTCCCAACAGCGGCTTCATGGGCCTGCCGTTGCTGGCCGCGTTATTGGGGCCGGCCTCGGCCGGGCCGGTGGTCAGCAGCATCGCCATCGACATGGTGCTGACCACCTCGCTGGCGCTGGCGCTGGGCCAGCATGGCGGCGCCAGGCGGGCACTCTCTGGTGCCGCGCGCAACCCGCTGGCCTGGGCCATCGTGATTGGCGCTGCGCTGGGCGCCAGCGGCACTCAACTGCCGGTGCCGGTGCGCGCCACCATCGACTTGCTGGCGGCTGCTGCCAGCCCGGTGGCGCTGTTCATGATTGGCACCGTGCTGCACCACGCCGGGCGCGGCGGGGCGGCGGCCGAGGCCAGGCCCGTGCCCGTGTGGCCGCTGGTGGTGGTCAAGCTGGTGGCCCACCCGGCCGCCGTGGCGCTGGCGGGCTGGGCCGCGCTGCGCGGCGGCTGGATCGGCGCGGCGCAGTGGACGGCCCTGGTGCTGGTGGCCGCCCTGCCCAGCGCCAGCAACGTGGCCATGCTGGCCCACCGGCTGGGTGCCGGCGCCGCGCTGGTGCCGCGCGTCATCATGGCCACCACGGTGGTGGCGTTCGCCACCTTCGCGCTGTGGGCGTGGGGGGTGGGGTAGCCGGGGCAACTGGGGATACCCCTGGCTCCCGCCCTTGAGTACATTCGCCCCATGGCCGCCGCACCACCCGCCCCGCATGTCGCCCTGTTCGTCACCTGCCTGGTCGATGTCACGCGCCCCAGCGTCGGCTTTGCCGCGCTGCACCTGCTGGAGGCGGCCGGCTGCAAGGTGGCGGTGCCCGAAGCCCAGACCTGTTGCGGCCAGCCCGCCTTCAACAGCGGCGACACCGCCAGCACGGCCGCACTGGCGCGCCGCTTCATCGAGGTTTTTGAACCCTACGACTACGTGGTGGCGCCCTCGGGCTCCTGCGTGGGCATGACGCGCGCCCACTATGCCGAGGCCCTGGCCGGCGATGCCGAATGGCAGCCCCGCGCCCAGGCGCTGGCGGCGCGCACCTTTGAGCTGACCAGCTTTCTGGTGGACGTGCTGCACGCCCGGCTGCCGTCTGTGCAACTGGCCGCCAGCTGCACCTACCACGACTCCTGCTCGGGCCTGCGCGAGCTGGGCGTGCAGGCCCAGCCGCGTGCGCTGCTGGCTCAGGTGCAGGGCCTGACCCAGGTGCCGCTGCCGGGGCATGACGTGTGCTGCGGCTTTGGCGGCACCTTCTGTGTCAAATACCCGGCCATCTCCAACGCCGTGGTGGGCGAGAAGACCGCCAACGTGCGCGCCACCGGGGCCGACCTGCTGCTGGGGGGCGACCTGGGCTGTCTGCTCAACATGGCCGGCAAGCTGCACCGTGAGGGCGCGCCGGTGCGCGTCTTTCACGTCGCCGAGGTGCTGGCCGGCATGGCAGGCAGCGCGCCGGCCATTGGCGAGGAGGGCCCATGACCTCTACCGCCCCCATCACCTTTACGGCCCGCGCTGCCGCCGCGCTGGCCGATCCCACGCTCAAGACCGCCATCGACCGCACCACCGGCACGGCCGAGCGCAAGCGCGCCGCCGCGTTGGCCGAGTTCCCGCAGTTCGAGGCCGCGCGCGCCCAGGGCAAGGCCATCAAAGACCATGTGCTGGCCAACCTGGACTACTACCTCAAGCAGTTCGAGGCCAACGCCATTGCCAGCGGCGCCCAGGTGCACTGGGCCGCCACGGCCGACGAGGCGGCGGCCATCGTCGTGCGGCTGTGCCAGCAGGCGGGTGCCCGGCGCGTCACCCGCGTCAAATCCATGCTGGGCGAGGAGATCGGCCTGCCGCATGCGCTGGACGCGGCCGGCATCGAGCGCGTGGAGACCGACCTGGCCGAGCACATCGTGCAGCTGGGTGGTGACACGCCCTCGCACATCGTCTGGCCGGCCATGCACCGCACCCGCGAGCAGGTGCTGGCGATGTTCCGCCGCGCCCACCGCGAGCCACCGCCCGAAGGCGCCAGCGTGCCGCAGATGGTGGAAAGCGCCCGCCGTGCGCTGCGCGAGAAGTTCCTCAGCGCCGACGTGGCCATCTCGGGCGCCAACTTTCTGGTGGCCGACACCGGGGCCACCTGCACGGTGACCAACGAGGGCAACGCCGAGCTGACCACCTCGCCGCCGCGCGTGCACATCGTCACCGCCGGCATCGAGAAGCTGGTGCCCTCCACCCGCCATGCGTTTGCCATGCTGCGGCTGCTGGTGCGCTCGGCCACCGGGGCCGACGTGACGCAGTACACCACCTTCCACTGCGGCCCGCGCCAGAGCGGCGAGCGCGACGGGCCCGACGCCTTCCACATCGTGCTGGTGGACAACGGCCGCACGCGCATGCTGCGCGACGCCGCACTGCGCGAGATGCTGCGCTGCATCCGCTGCGGCGCCTGCATGAACCACTGCGTGGTCTTTCGCCAGGTGGGTGGCCACGCCTACGGCGGCACCTACCCCGGCCCCATGGGCGCCGTGCTCACCCCCGTGCTCGACGGCCTGAACGAACACACCCGCGACCTGCCACAAGCCTGCACGCTCAACGGCAAATGCCAGGAAGTCTGCCCCGTGGCCATCCCGCTGCCCACGCTGCTGCGCGGCTGGCGCGACCGCTCGTGGCGCGAAGGGCTGGAGCCCATGACCATGCGCGCCGGCATGGGCGCGTTTGCGCTGGTGGCCAGCCAGCCCTGGCTGTGGCGGCTGGCCACCCGGCTGGCCGGCCCCGTGCTGCGTCGCTTTGCGCACGGCGGCTGGATCCGCCGCATGCCGGGCCTGGGCGCCTGGACGGCTTACCGCGACTTTCCCGCGCCGCCGGGCGGCACCTTCATGGCCCAGTACCGCGCCCAGGCCAAGGCCGGGCGGCGCAGCCAGGGGGGCGGGCGATGAGCGAGCCATTTCAAAGCAGTCCGCGGCCCGCCGAGCGAGGGGTCAACCTCCCCGATATCGACAGCCGCACCAAGATCCTGTCGGCCGTGCGCGGCGCGCTGGCGCTGCACCACCCCGACCCCGAAGCCCTGCGCCGCGAGGCCGACGCGCTGCTGGCCGGCGTGGCCGCCACCCGCCCGGCGCTGCTGGCCCCCGGCCTGCTGGACGCCTTCATCGCCCGCGCTACCACGCCCAAGGTAGGCGCCACCGTGGCCCGCGTGGCCAGCCCCGCGCAGTGGCCCGAGGCCGTGCGCGCCTACCTCACGGCGCAAGGCCTGCCGCCCGTCATTGCGCTGCAACCGGCTGCCGCGCTGCGGGCGCTGGATTGGCAAGGCCTGACGCTGCACGACGCCCTGGCCAGCGACGAAGCCGTGGCCGTGGCCCAGGCCCGCTGGGGCATTGCCGAAACCGGCTCGCTGGTCTTCCACAGCAGCCCCGAGTCCCCCGTGCTGACACACTTTCTGCCGTCGCACGAAGTGGTGCTGCTGCGCGCCGAAGACGTGCTGGCCTACCTGGAAGACTATGCCGACGCCGTGGCCGGCCAGCGCCCTCCGCGCAACGCCAACCTCGTCACGGGTGCCAGTGGCACCACCGACATCGAGGGTGAACTGGTGCTGGGGGCGCATGGGCCGAGGCGGTTGCATATTGTGGTGGCGGGGTAGGGGGCTGAACCACCCGCGGCGGTTGCCCACGGCGCCTTCGTGGTAGATGAGATCGAACGTGGGGTCTTTGACGTGGCGGATGCGGCCCAGCTCGTCGTACCGGATGACGCTGTTCTGCCAGAGGTTGACGGCGCTGTAGACGGCCTGGCCGTTCTGCATGACGCTGGTGAACTGGCTGTAGGCCTCATCGGTGCGGTTGCCCGCGTTGTCGTAGCCGTAGGTGGTGAGCACCCCGCCGGTGATGTCCACACTTTGGACCACGAGGCCATTGGCAAAGTAGTCAAAGTGCAGCTTCTGCCGGCTGATCTGATCCGTGAGCCCGCGTGACGAAAGTCAAAGTGACCCTTCGATCATCCCAATAGTTTCATCGAAAAACGTAATAAACAAATAGGGATATCCAACTTGCTACGAATATAAAAACAATTGCCCAGTAAACTTTCTTTGCCAAAGGGCTCATGCGTTTCCATGTATCTTCGTCGGGGCCAAACATAGGCATTGCACCCTATAAATATAGGTCAAGGGGCGGTTTCAAAGAACGGAGTGCTTTCAAGGACATAGCCGCCATCCATCTGGTTTACCCAAAATTATTATGCAGCAATCGGAGGGTATCCATCCTCACCAGGAATTATACGGAAATTGATCTTGACTGCATCACCCATCATTTATCAAAGTCAGTAGACCGCTCTCGCCCAGTTCGGCCCCTGAGTTTCGACCGCCAAAACTTGCTCTCCTGCAGGCGTGCTCGAGAAATCCAGCAACAAGCTATCAGCAAGATCGCTGGTTGTGAAGGCAAGAATCCCCTCGTCATTGATGGTGAAGTCAAAGTCGAATTTGATTGCGTCAAGAGAAGGCACCAGAAGAACCCCGCAATCTATGGTGCGCGGCGTCCACACATAGACCGACGATGGATTGGCGTTCGCCAGACTTTGCAGGAACCTCCTGAATCGCTCCGTGCTTTTGTCAGAAAATCTGATCTCACACCGAGCAGATGACTGCGCATCAGCCCTTTGTGCGGACATGCGCATCGCAGTAACTTGTTCAAGGCTACCTGTAGCTTCTGCCGGAGCCTGTCAGATAGTGATTGCGCGGACATCAGTAGTTGACCTTTAATTTGTCGTTCGTGAGTGCCGGACGCCCGTAGTTGTTCTCGCGCACGGCACCGGTTCGCAGGTCGGTCTTCACCTGACCTGGGCCGACTCAAGTTTGAAGTGCGACACCCCGCATCCGGTAACGTGATGCCGCCATGGGAACGCACTACTCACACCTGACCCTGACCGACCGCCATCAGATTGCCGCTCTGCACGTACAAGGCCTGAGCGCCCCAGCGATTGCTAGGTAGTGGCCGCCCTGCATCGGCTGCAGCGCGTCACCCAGGTGCTGATGCTCTGGGCTGATACGCCGAACTCCCGGGCCAGCTCTGTCGGTGCGCGGCCAGCTTGCATCAACTCCACCAATTGTTGCTTAAACCCCACCGAATTCGGCGGCTTGCTCTTGGGCATCTCGGACTCCTTCTTCAGTCAAAAAATGTCCGCGAAATGGGGGAACTCCAGTGGACATTTGACAAAGGGGCGGCCAAGGTCAGCGGCCTGCAGTTGCCGCCCAGGTGACGGCTTTCGCCTCGCTGGCAGCTCAAAGGGGTTCACGAACCTGATCCGCAAGACTCAACCTCGCTCCTGCTCATGGTCTTCGAGCGCAAGCAGCAAACGGGTTCGATCCACCTTGGCGACTACCTGCCAGGTCTGGCCCGTGAGGGCACCCTCCAAGGCCCAAAGCAAGTTCAGACTGGCCTTCGCGCCGGTTCGCTTGACGTGACAGTAGGCGGCCACCGCACCCAGGCGGCGCAGATCGGACGGGCTGTGAATCCCCGCGCGCCGCAGCATGGCGGCGGACTTCGGCCCCAGGTTGGGGAGGTCTTCAAGCGTCTAGCTCATGGTGCGCTGGACTCACTGGGTTGCGTTCGAAGCGCGCATGAGAGCGTGCACTGGTCTTGGCGGCTTCGACCGCCCGGTCACGCGGCTGGGCCGACGTGACCAGGCCGGCGATGAGTGCGCGCGCCGCCACCGCCACCTCCTCCACGGCGCGATCGAACGCCTCGCGATTGGCCTGCGACGGCACGTTGAACCCACTGAGCTTGCGCACGAACTGCAGCGATGCGTCGCGAATCTCCAGCTCGGTGGCTGGGGGCTCAAAGTTGAACAGCGTCTTGATGTTGCGGCACATGGGCACCTCGGAAGGTTGGGTTGTCTCTGACCTGCGGCCGGCGCCCCATCGCGCCGGCCGCAGGCCTGGCTGCAAATGCCTGCTTGCCCTGGCGGTCGAAGCCCGCACGCCCGTAGAACCGCAGCGTGGCTTCGTTTTGGCCGCCGGTAAGCAGCATGACTTTGTAGCAGTGCTGGCGCCACGCTTCGTCCAGCGCGTGTGCGAACTCGATCCGTCTTGACCCCTGCGCATCCTCCCTTTGGAGGATGTCACCGCCCCTCGGTCTGCCTACATTGCCCTCACAGGACAACCTGGGAGGACACGAGCATGGACAAGCGCAATACCCTGGCCCGCTGCGGTGTGCGGCTGGGCATGTTGGCGGCGCTGGTCGCCGGGCTGGCCGGCTGTGCCGGCATGGGCTTGCAGCATGAGTTGACGCCCACGCCGCTGCACCGGCAGGACGCGCCGGGCGCCGGGGAGCTGCCCGCCGATGCGCAGGCGCGCAGCCAGGAGGAAGCGCTGGCCCGCCAGTCGTATCAGGCGTCGGCCGATGTGGCGCTGGCCTACTTCGCGGCGCTCCAGAAGGCCAAGGCCAACCCCGACGGCAAGGCCGATGTGGCCAACTACGTGCGCCAGGGCGTGGCCCTGGTGCAACTGCACTGCGTGCGCTGGTTCGGCCGCATCGAGGCGCGCCAGCAGCGCAGCGAGCTGGACACCAGCAACTACAACGTCATCAGCAACCTGGGCACGGCGCTGCTGGGGCTGGGCGGCGCCAGCGAGGCGCTGACCGCAGGCTACGGCGCACTGGGCGTGGCGTGGACGGGCTTCAACGCCAACATCGGCAGCGCCTATCTGGCCGCGCCCAATGCGGCCAACGTCAAGCGGCTGACGCTGGATGCGGTGGACAGCCGGGCCGCGCAGTTGCTGGGCACGGCGCCCAAGCCGCAGATGCCGGCCCATTTCGCCGATGCCTATGTGGCGCTGGAGCGGCTGGCCGGCATCTGCACCCACGCCGAGGTCAAGCGCCTGACCAACAAGACGGTGGAGCAGAGCAAGGCCGAGGCCGATGAAAACGGCGACATCAAGGTGTTCAGCGAGGTGGGCAAGGCGGATGTGCGGCGCATCGCGCCCCGCACCGAGCTGCTGGCCGCCATCGACGGACTGAGCGACGACGAGGCGATGGCCGCCGTGCGGATGCTGCCGGGGCGCGGCACCGAGCCCGTCAAGGCCATCTTGCTGCGGCAGGACAAGGCCCAGCAGCGCTTCAAAGACCCCACCGCCGCCCGCCAGGTGATGCACACCGTGTTGGCGCTGGACGGCGGCACCTCCGACGAACGGCTGGCGGCCTGGCAAAGCCTGCTGGCCGACCATTGATCCATACCTACCTGGGAGACTGTCATGAGCACCACCTTCATCACCCGCCAGCCGCTGGCCGCCAACCTGACGGCGGACGAGGTGCAGCAACTGATTGCATTCAACCTCCTGGCCGGCGCCACGCGCTGCTGGCGCGAGGGGAGTGAGCTGGTCAGCGAGTGGCCGGTCGTCGGCAGCCAGACCCGGGCCGCTGCCGCAGAGCCGCCGCCCGTCGTGGCACCGCTGCGCACGGGCCCGCCCACCGATGCCGCGCTGCTGCTGCCCGACCGCGATCTGGCGCTGCTGCACCCGCGGCTGCGCGGGCCGGTGGTGCAGCTGCTGCAGACGCTGAACGCGGCCGAGCTGCCGTTTCAGGTGTTCGAGGGCTACCGCACGCCCGAGCGCCAGCGCATGCTGTATGCCAAAGGCCGCACCGCAGCCGGCGCCAAGGTGACCAACGCCGAGCCCTGGGAGTCGCTGCACCAGTACGGCGTGGCCGTGGACCTGGTGCTGCGCGACGGCATGCAGTGGAGCTGGAATGCCAAGGGCGGTGCGCGTGCGCAATGGGATCGCATGCGCACCGAGGCGGGCCAGTTGGGCCTGCACGTGCTGGAGTGGGAGCTGCCGCACGTGGAGCTGCCGCTGGCGCTGGAGGCCTGCAGCGACGGCTCGCTGCTGCGCGATGGCGACGAGAGCTGGTTTGCCGCCCAGCAAATGGGTGCCCAGCGCTGGGCCGCGGCCGGCGGCGACGGGGCGCCGCGCTATGCGCTGGCCGACCGGCCGGCGATGGTGGCGTAGCGGGTCAGTCCACCCGCTCAATCCACCCGCATCTGCCACGCCCCGCGCAAGCTGGCCAGCACGGCGGCGTTGAGGTCGGTGGGGGCCATCATCAGCGCGTCGATGCCGGCGCGCACGTCCAGTGGCAGGCCGGCTTCGACGGCCAGGGCCACGTCCAGCCAGGGGCGGTGGGGGCCGTTGCCGCCATCCAGCGCCTGGGCCACGGCCTCGGGCACGGGCAGCTTGGGCAGCAGCGTGGCAAAGGGCTGGCCCAGCATGCGGTCCAGCAGCGAGAAGACGCCGCAGATGAACAGCTCGCCGCCCAGGCTGGCGTCGCCGCTGGTGCGGGCCATCTGCTCCATCAGCAGCCCGCGCTGCACGGCCAGCGTGAGCAGTGGCTTGAGGTCGGGGGCGTCGATGGCGCTGGTCATCAGCAAGGCCAGCCAGCGCTTGAGCCGGCTGTAGCCCAGCACCATCAGCGCGTGCTGGAACGAGGTGATCTCCACCGACAGGCCAAACCCCGGCGAGTTGATGTAGCGCAGCAGCCGGTAGGCCAGCGCCGGGTCGCGGCGCAGCACGGCTTCGAGCTGGTTCCCGCTGGCGTCCTGATCCACCAGTTGCATCAGCTCCATCACCACCGCCACGCTGGCCGGGATGTCTTTGCGCGCCACGGCGCCATCGGGCGCATCGCCCAGCGGCCAGCCCACCACGTGGCGGGCGCCGGCCTGCCAGGCGGTGTGGGCTTCGGCCACGGTCTGGGCACCGGCCAGGCTCCAGGGCAGGGCGGGCGGGGCGTCGCCCACGTCCACCAGCGCATGGCCAAAGCGGCTCAGCACCTCGGGCGTCAGGCGGCCCAGTTGCTGGCCTTTGACCAGGCGCGGCGTGGCGGTGGCCGGCAGGTCGGCGGCCATGAAGGTCGGCACCTCCAGCCCCACGTGGGCCGGCAGGGGCGTCGCGTGCAGCGCGGTCAGCGCGGCCTCGCCGGCCACGTTCAGCCACAGCGGCCCCAGCTCGTCGGGCCAGGCCTCGGTCAGGGCGGCGGCCAGCGCGCCCGCATCGAAGCCGGGTTGCGGGTGCACGGTCAGGCGGGCGACGACGGCCTGGCGTTTGGCGTTGAAAACCGGGGTGCTGGCGAGGAGTTGATGGTCGAGCATGGGGCGGCAATAGAAAGAGACTCAGCGCAGGTAATCCATCAGCGTCATGCGCTGGATGCGCGCATAACTCTGCATGGCGGCCTGGGTGCCGATCTGCTGGGCCTGGAAGTCGGAGAGGCCTTTGACCAGATCCAGGTCCTCGGCGGCCGAGCGGGTGCTTTGCGCAAACAAGGTCATGTCGTCGTTGCGGCTCTGGATGTGGTCGATGCGCACCAGCACCTCGCCGGTCATGGCGCGGGCCGATTGCATGTGGCCGGCAACGGCGTCGATGGCGGCCAGCCCGGACTGCACGGCCTGGGTCACCTGGGCGCCGCTGCGCCCGGGGGTGCTCAGGTCGGCCACGATCTGGTCGAGCGCGTCGAACACCGAGGTGTCGGGCTGCGCCGGGGTCATGTCGAAGGTGTCGCCTGCTGACGGGCTGCCGGTGATGGTGACGGCCAGGCCGTCCACTTCGATGGCCTGGCCGCTGGCGAAGGTGGCGTTGGTGACGGCGGTGGGGTTGCCGTTCTTCAGGATGTCGTAGGTGCCGCCCGGGTTGAACTTGATCTGGTAGCTGTCGCCGGTGACGGCGGCGGGGTCGGTGACGCGGCCGGCGTCGATCCAGGCGCCGCTGCTGGTGGCGCGGGTTTCGAAGACGCCGTTGCCGCCGCGCGCCGCCAGCCAGATGCCGGCACCGTCCAGCGTCAGCGGCAGCGGCTCGTCGCTGGCCACCTGCACCTGGCCCGACAGGCCCACATAGCGCACGCCGCCCGGGCCGTCCAGAAACGGCGGCTGGCTGGCGCCCTGGCCGGCAAACACGTAGCCGGCCGCGCCGTTGCTGCGGTTGGCCACGCTCAGCAGTTGGTCGCGGATGCCTTTGATGCGGCTGGCCAGGTCTTTGCGCTCGGCGTCGCTGTAGCTGCCGTTGCCGGCGCCCATCACCAGCTCGCGCGCCTCCTGCAGCAAATCGCCCGCATTGCCCAGCGCCGATTCGGACAGCTGCATGGAGACGCGGCTGGCGTCGGTGGCCGTTTTGGCCGCCTCTGTGCGCTGCAGCAGCGCGCGGGCCCGCTCGGCCTGGGCGGCGGCGGTGGGGTCGTCGCTGGGTTTGCGCACGCGCAGGCCGCTGGTGAGCTGGTCGTTGGTCTCGTACAGGTCGATCTGCTTGCGCTGCAGGTTGGTCACGCCGTTGGTGAAGGTCTGGGCGGTGGAGATGCGGATCATGGTGGGCTCCCGGGTGGTGCTCAGCGGGCAATCTGCAGCACGGTGTCGAGCACGGTCTGCGCGGTCTGCAGCACCTTGGCGGCGGCCTGGTAGGCCTGCTGGTACTGGATCAGCCGGGCCGCCTCCTCGTCGAGGTTGACGCCCGTGGCCGACGACAGCTGGTTGGTGGCGTCCTCGGCGGCGGTGGTAGAGATCCTGGATGCGGTCTGCGCCGCCTGGGCGCGCACGCCCACCTGGGCCATGGTGGCGGCGTAGGCGTCGGTCACGCTGGCGCCGCCGGCGGGCTGGCCGGCGCCGTCCAGGTAGCGGCCCACCAGCGGGGCCGTGGCCATGGCGGCCATGTTCAGCGCGTTGCCGTTGTTGCTGGCCGGGAACTGGGTCTTGGCCACCGTCATGGTGTCGCCCTGGGCCGGCGCGCCGTTGAGGTTGAGCGCCACGCCGTTGGCGACGATGGGCTGGCCCGGCGTCCAGGTGGCGTTGATGGGGGCGCCGATCAGCGCGTTGGTGGTGGCGTCGCGCAGCTCCAGCGTGTAGTCGCCGGTGTTGGAGGTGAAGCTGATGTTGACCGTGACGTTGGGGTCGTAGGCCGGGTTGCCCGTCATGGTCAGCGAGCCCACGGTGGCGGTGCCGGTGTTGGCGGTGCCCAGCGTGGCGGTGGCGGGCAGCGCGGCGGCAATGCCGTTGGGGTCGTCCAGCGCGCGGCGCATGCTGCTGGCGGCCAGCGCCACGGGTCGCAGCAGCAGCATCTCGCCCGCCTGCAGCGGCGCGCCGCCCATGTCCACGCGGAAGCCCTCCACGCTTTCGCCGTCGTCCAGGTAGAACTTGCTGCCGTCGGGCAGCCGCGTCAGCTCATAGGTCTTGCCCGAGCCGCTGGTGTCCAGCCGCAGCTCGTAGTTGCTCGCCTGCAGCAGGCTGCCGTCCACGATGGTGGTGGTGGCCGTGGTCAAGGCCTGGCCGCCGGGGCCGCGGGCGTTCTGCGCAGCGGGCTGGCCGGCCACGGTGGCCGTGAAGCCGAAGAGGGCCGTGCCGCTGCCAGGGGGCACGCGCAGGTCCAGCCCCAGGCTTTGCGCCTTGTTGACCTGCTCGGCAAACGCCGCGGCCATCTGGCCGAGCTGGTTGCGCGCGGCCACCAGGTCCTCGTTCTGGTAGCGCAGCATGCCGGTCATGGAGCCACCGGTCAGCAGCTCGGGGCCCAGGTTGATGCTCTGGTTGCCCGTTGTGAGCATCAGCTGCGACTGCGTGGTGTCGGGCTGGGCCGAGACCACTTGCAGCGTGGACGCCTCGTTGCCCAGCACCAGGCGCTGGCCGCCGCCGATGAACACGCCCAGCGTGCCGTCGCTGGCCGCCACGGTGCTGACCTGCACGAACTCGCTGAGCTGGGCGATCAGCTGGTCGCGCTGGTCCAGCAAGTCGTTGGGGGTCTGGTTCAGGCCGGCGGCCACCGCAATTTGCTGGTTGAGTTTGGCGATGCCATCGGCCAGGGTGTTGACGCTGGCGGCGGAGTTGGTCAGGTCGGTGTGGATGCCGGCCTGCAACTCGTCGAGCCGCTGGCCGGCGTAGGCAAACTGGCTGGCGGTGTCGGCGGCGCGCGAGAGCACCACCTGCCGCGCCGAGCTGTCGGCCGGGGCGTTGGCCAGCGCCGTCATGGCGGCAAAAAATTCACCCATGCGGTAGCCCAGGCCGTTGGCGCCGGGCGGGAAGACGGCCTCCAGTTGCTTGAGCTGGCCGGCGCGCTCGGTGTCCATGGCCGACAGCGACTGGGCGGCCATGTTCTGCATGGTCAGGAACTGGTCGTGGGCGCGGCGCACGTTGACCACGTCCACGCCCTTGCCGAAGAAGCCACCGCCCGAGAACTGGCCCTCGGCCGTGGCCAGCAACACGCCCTGGCGCGAGTAGCCGGTGGTGTTGACGTTGGCGATGTTGTGCGCCGTGGTGTTGAGCTGGGCCGTGGCCGCGAACATGGCGCGCAGACCGGTGGACATCAGGGCGCTGCTGGACATGGGAACCCTTTACGCCGCAAGGCTGCGGGCAACGCGCAGCGTGGTGTTGATGACGCGGCCCAGCTTGTCGGCGTAGGCCGGGTCGGTGGCATAGCCGGCTTGCTGCAGGCCTTGCGCAAAGCGCTGGGCGTCGTGGCCGGCGGCCACCACGCCGGCATAGCGCGGGCTGGTGGTCATCAGCCGGGCGTAGTCGGCAAACGAGTCGGCGGCGCTGGCGTAGGCGCGGAAGGTCTGCACCTGCTTGCGCGGCTGGCCGTCCACGTACTCGGTGGTGGTGATGCGGGCCACCGGCCCCGTCCAGCCCGGCCCGGCCTTGATGCCGAACAGGTTGTTGGACGGGCTGCCGTCGGCCATGCGGATGTCTTTGCGGCCCCAGCCGGTCTCGTGCGCGGCCTGGGCCAGCATGAAGTCGGCCGGAATGCCGCTGCGCTGGGACACGGCCTGGGCGGCCGCGCGGTGCTCCTGCACAAAGGCGGCGGCCTGCTGCGGCACCTTGGCCTGGCGCACGGCGCCCACCTCGGTGGGGGTGGCGCTGGTGCCGGATGCGGTGGGCTGGGTGGCCTGGGGCGTGCGCAGCACGCTGCCCATCTGCTTTTCAAGCTGGCGGGCGATGGCGTCGCCCAGGCCGCCGGGGCGGCCCGAGAGCTGGGTGGCCCACTGCGTGTCCAGCAGGTCGCGGCCCAGCTGGCTGCCCTGGTTTTCCAGGCTGCCGTCCAGCATGGCCGATTCGCGCATGGACTTGAGCAGCTGCTGCATGAACAGCGATTCGGCCTGTTTGGCCGCCTCGCGCACGGCAGCCTTGGGGTCTTGGGTGGCGCGCAGCTTGAGCGCGGTCAGGTCTTGCGGCCCGGCGACGGATGTGAGGGGGTTCACAGCACCTCCAACTCGGCATTGAGTGCGCCGGCCGATTTCATGGCCTGCAGGATGGCCAGCAAGTCCTGCGGGGTGGCGCCCAGCGAGTTGAGCGCCTTGACCACGTCGGCCAGCTTGGCGCTCTCGGGCAACTGGATCACCGAGCCGCCTTGCTGGGTGATGGCGATGTCGGCCTTCTCGGCGGCCACCGTCTGGCCGCCGGCCAGCGCGTTGGGCTGGCTGACCACGGGCGTGGAGCTGATGGTCACCGACAGGCTGCCGTGGGCCACGGCACAGGGCGAGAGGGTGACGCTCTGGTTCATCACCACCGAGCCGGTGCGCGGGTTGACCACCACGCGCGCGGCGGGGGTGGCCAGCGTCAGCGGCAGGTTTTCGATGTCGGCCAGAAAGGCCACGCGCTCGTCGGGCGCCTGCGGTGCGCGCACGCGCACCACGCGGCCATCCACGGCCTGGGCCGTGCCCTCGCCCTTGGCGCCGTTGATGGCCTGGGCCACCGCGCGGGCGGTGGCGAAGTCGCTGGACTGCAGGTCGAGCTGGATGGCGTCGCCCTGGGCCAGCGGCGTGGGCACGCTGCGCTCCACGGTGGCGCCCTGCGGAATGCGGCCGCCCGACAGGTGGTTGATCTGCACCTTGGAGCCGCCGGCCGACGCGCCGGCACCGCCGACGATGAGCGTGCCTTGCGCCATGGCGTAGATCTGCCCGTCGGCGCCCTTGAGCGGGGAGGCAATGAGGGTGCCGCCGCGCAGGCTCTTGGCGTTGCCGATGGAGGAGACGCTGACGTCGATGGACTGGCCCGGCTGGGCAAACGCCGGCAGCTGGGCCGTCACCAGCACGGCGGCCACGTTCTTGAGCTGCATCTGCGTGCCCGGCGGCACGTTGACGCCCATCTGCTGCAGCATGGCCGTCATGCCCTGGCCGGTGAAGGGCGCCTGGGCGGTCTGGTCGCCGGTGCCGTCCAGCCCCACCACGATGCCGTAGCCCGTGAGCTGGTTGGCGCGCACACCGGCCACGCTGGCCACCTCTTTGATGCGCGGCTGATAGCCCGCCCCATGCACCGGCCAGGCCACGGCCGCCAGCGCCACCAGCGCGGCGATGGCGGTGGCCACGCCCAGCAGGCGGCGCTCGAAGGGGGATTCCTGGGGCTCCATGGCGGTGCGCCTCATATGGGAAGAATGTTCAAGAAAAAGCGCGACAGCCAGCCCATGCCCTGGGCGTCGTCCTGGGCGCCACGGCCGCGCTGCTCGATGCGCACGTTGGCGATCTGCACGCTCTCGATGCTGTTGCCGGGCCGGATGGCGCGCGGGTCCACCTGGCCCGTGAAGCGCAGCACGTGCACGCTGTGGTTGACGCCGATCTGCTTCTCGCCCGCGACCAGCAGATGCCCGTTGGGCAGCACGCCCACCACGGTGGCGGTGATGGTGCCGGCAAAGTCGTTGCTGCTGTCGGTGGAGCCCTTGCCCTGGAAGTTGTTGCTGGTCTTGCCACTGACGGCCAGCCTGGCCAGCTGGCTGGCCTCCAGCAACGGGAAGGCGCTGGCCGAGGCATTGGTGCTGCCGCTCTTGTCGATGCTGCTGTTGTTCTTCTGGGTGGCGCTGACCTTCTCGGCGATCTGCACCATCAGCGTGTCACCCACCATGCGGGCGCGGTGGTCTTCAAACAGGGGCCGGTACTGGCCGGCCTGGAAGATGGCGCCGTTGGCCTGCGGCGGCGCGGCCTGGCCTTGCGCCACCGTCTGGTATTCGGGCAGCGGCACCGGTCCGCTGGCCGGCAGCGCGGGGGCGGTGGCGGTGGGGAACTCCACCGGCGGCACCGGGTACAGCGTCTGGCAGCCCGCCAGCAAGCTGGTGGCCAGCAGCGGCAACAGGGCGCGCCGCATCACAGCTGCGTCAGACGCTGCAGCATCTGATCGGACGTGGAGATGGCCTTGGAATTCAGCTCGTAGGCGCGCTGGGTCTGGATCATGCTGACCAGCTCTTCCACCACGTTGACGTTGCTGGTCTCCAGAAACTTCTGGCGCAGCGTGCCCAGCCCCTCGGTGCCGGCCACGCCGCTCTGCGGCGCGCCCGAGGCGGCTGTTTCACCATAGATGTTCTGGCCGCGCGGCTCCAGGCCGCCCGGGTTGACGAAGTTGGCCATGGCCAGCTGGCCCACCACCTGGGGCAGGGCGTTGG
Source organism: Pseudomonadota bacterium (assembly GCA_020161145.1). Classification (GTDB taxonomy): domain Bacteria; phylum Pseudomonadota; class Gammaproteobacteria; order Burkholderiales; family Burkholderiaceae_C; genus Ideonella. The sequence goes on along the minus strand of JAIUPQ010000003.1, from coordinate 281,114 downwards.
CGCCCGGCAGCACCACGCTGACCGTGCCGTCGGCGGCGATGGTGACGCTTTGCGTGTTGGCCGGAATGGTGATGCCCGGCTGCACCGAAAAGCCGTTGTTGGTGACGATCTGACCCTGGGCGTCGAGCTGGAAGCTGCCGTCGCGCGTGTAGCCCGTGCTGCCGTCGGGCAGCGTGATCTGGAAAAAGCCGTTGCCCTGGATGGCCACGTCCAGCGCATTGCCGGTCTGCTGCAGGCTGCCGCTGGTGAAATCGCGCGCCGTGGCCACGGCGCGCGCGCCCAGGCCGATCTGCAAGCCCGTGGGCAGCGTGGTCTGGTCGGACGAGGCCGCGCCGGCCTGGCGCAGGTTTTGGTACATCAAGTCCTCAAACACCGCGTGGGCGCGCTTGTAGCCCGTGGTCGCGGTGTTGGCGAGGTTGTTTGAAATGTGATCCAGCTGGTTTTGCTGGGCCTCCATGCCGGTCTTGGCAATCCAGAGCGAACGCATCATGACGGGGTCTCCTGCCCCGCGCGGACAGCATGCGAGGCCTGAGTCGATGATGCGTGGGATGGCGCCCGAGCTTGAGCCGGAATAGCGCAGGAAAGCAGGGGCTGTTGCCGCCTGGGGCGGGCGTCAGCGCGGCGGCGCAGCGGCGCGGCCCACCGCCTCCAGGCCGCCCACCGCAAAGCGGTGCAACTGGTCCACCAGGGCCGGATACGGCATGGCGCGCACCTGCTGGACGGGCCCCGGCAGGCCGCGCCGGCCGATCAGCAGCAGCAGGCAAGGCCCAATGGCGCTGACCAGGCAACCCGGCAGCGCCGGATCGTCCGCCGGCAGGCCGGTGATCTCACTCAAGATGCCCAGCGCGATGGGGGCTTTGGGCAGGATTTCGGCCTGCTCCAGCACCTTCGCGTGGGACGACGGCGCCAGCACCTCGGCCGCCAGCACGGGCAGATGCCAGCCGCCGCCGTCGTCCACCGCCTGGCGGACGATTTGCGCGATCAGGATGCGCAGCTTGTCGGTCGCCGCCAGCGGGCTTTGGGCCAGCCGCGTCAACTCGTCCAGATCCATCAGGCGGTGATGCGCCTCGATCAGCACGGCCTGATATAGACCGCCCCGGCTGCCGAAGTGGTAGTTGATCGAGGCCAGATCGACACCGGCCTTGGCCGCGATGGCCTTGCTGGTGGTCTCGGCAAAGCTGGTGGTGGCCCACAGCTCGCCCGCCGCTTCCAGAATCCGGGCGCGGGTGGCTTCGCCGTCCGACCGCTGGCCCCGCGAGGCATTGGCTTTGCTCATCACACCGTCCCCATCGTTGTACCGGCAGCGCCAGGAGGAGGGCTGCGTCGGGGTCGAAGTATAACTTCCATTGTAATTTAGACTTTAGGCGGCAACCCAGCCGCCATGCGGGTTGGGCGTCGGTGCGGCCACCGCCGCCATGGCAAACGCGGCGGCGCTGCGACACCCGAACCCCACCCGAACAATCTTTGACACAGGAGGGCTTGCGCATAATTCTAAATTTCATTTAAACTTAGTCTAAACCCGAATCAACCTGTTGAGGCCCTTCCATGAACAAGCCATTGATCCTCGTTGCCGTTGCTGCCGCCGTGGCCCTGGCCGGATGGGGCGTGTGGCGCTACAGCCACCGCGCTGGCGGCGGCGAGCTGGTGCTGCACGGCAATGTGGACATCCGCCAGATCGCGCTGGCCTTTGATGGCAGCGGTCGCGTGGCCGAGTTGCGGGTCCAGGAGGGCGACCCCGTCAAGGCCGGCGCCGTGCTGGGCCGGCTGGATACCCGCACGCTGGCGTTGCAGGCCGAGCAGGCCCAGGCGCAGATCGAGGTCCAGCAGCAAAACCTGCTGCGGCTGCGCCATGGTGCGCGGCCGCAGGAGCTGGCCCAGGCGCGCAGCCGGCTGGCGGCGGCCGAGGCCGACGCGCGGCGGGCCGAGCAGGATCTGGCCCGGCTGCAAGGCATTGCCGACACCACCCAGGGGCGGGGCGTCAGCACCCAGGACCTGGACCGCGCCCGCAGCGCCGCGCAGGTGGCCCTGGCCCAGGCGGCCGAGCGCCAGCAGGCGCTGCGCCTGACCGAGCTGGGGCCGCGCCAGGAGGAGGTGGCCGGCGCCGAGGCCCAGCTCAAGGCCGCCCAGGCCCAGCTGGCGCTGCTGCAGCACCAGATCGACCAGGGCGAGCTCAAGGCGCCCGCCGACGCGGTGGTGCGCTCGCGCCTGCTGGAGCCGGGCGACATGGCCACGCCGCAAAAGCCGGTGTTTGCGTTGGCGCTGACCCAGCCCAAATGGGTGCGCGTCTACGTGGGCGAGCCCGACCTGGGCCGGGTCAAGCCCGGCATGGCCGCGCGCGTGTTCACCGACAGCCAGCCCGGCCAGCCCATTGCGGGCCAGGTGGGCTATATCGCGTCGGTGGCCGAGTTCACGCCCAAATCGGTGCAGACCGAGGAGTTGCGCACCAGCCTGGTCTACGAGGTGCGGGTGCAGGTTCAGGATGCCGGCGACGCGCTGCGCCTGGGCCAGCCGGCCACCGTGCGCCTGGGCCAGCCGGCCCCCACGCATCCGGGCGCGGGCGAGTAAAGCGATGAGCCAGCCGGACGCCATCGTGATGGCCACACAGGTGCGCAAAACCTTCGCCGCCCCCGCAGGCGGGCCGCTGCACGCGGTGGATGCGCTGTCGCTGGCCGTGCGGCGCGGCGAGCTGACCGCGCTGGTGGGCCCCGACGGCGCGGGCAAGACCACGCTGATGCGCATGATGGCGGGGCTGCTCAAGCCCGATGCCGGCGCCCTGGAGGTGCTGGGCATCGATGTGGCCGCCGACCCGCAGGCGGTGCAGGACCGCATCAGCTACATGCCGCAGCGCTTTGGCCTGTATGAAGACTTGAGCGTGCAGGAGAACCTCGACCTGTATGCCGACCTGCACGGCGTGCCGCAGGCGGCGCGGCGCGAGCGCTTTGCGCGCATGCTGGCCATGACCGACCTGGCGCGCTTCACCCAGCGGCCCGCCGGCAAGCTGTCGGGCGGCATGAAGCAAAAGCTGGGCCTGGCCTGCACGCTGGTGCGTTCGCCCGACCTGCTGCTGCTGGACGAGCCCAGCGTGGGCGTGGATCCGCTGTCGCGGCGCGACCTGTGGCAGATCGTGCAGCAACTGGTGGATGACGAGCGCCTGAGCGTGATCGTCAGCACCGCCTACATGGACGAGGCCCAGCGCTGTGCGCAGGTCTATGTGATGCATGAGGGCCGGTTGCTGGCCGAGGGCACGCCCACCGCGCTGACCCGGCGCGCCCAGGGCCTGACCTTCAGCGCCCAGCCGCCCGCCGAGGTGCCGGCGCGCGTGCTGCAGGCGCGGCTGATCGATGCCGCCGCCCTGGTCGTCGATGCCGTGCCCAGTGGGGGCGCGGTGCATTTCATCCGCCAGCCGGATGTGCCCGCCCAGGCGCTGGCCCCCTTGCTGGGCACCGTGGCCTGCCAACCCCGGCCCGAGACGCTGGAGGACGCCTTCATGATGATGCTGCGCCAGCAGCAGGCGCCGGACCAACCCGCCGCCAGGCCGGCGTCGTCACCGCGCCCGGCGGCAGCCCGTGACGAGGGGCCGGTGATCGTGGTGCGCGACCTGGTGCGCAAGTTTGGCGACTTCACGGCCGTGGCCAGCACCTCGTTCGACGTGGCGCGCGGCGAGATCTTCGGCCTGCTGGGCCCCAACGGTGCCGGCAAGACCACCACGTTTCGCATGCTGTGCGGGCTGTTGCCGGCCACCAGCGGCCATCTGGAGGTGGCGGGGCTGGATCTGCGCACCGCGCGGGCCGAGGCCCGGGGGCGCATCGGCTATGTCTCGCAGAAGTTCGCCCTGTACAGCAACCTGACGGTGCGCGAAAACCTGGCTTTTTTTGGTGGCGCCTATGGTCTGCGCGGCGCGGCGCGCCGCGAGCGGGTGGCGGCCATGATGACCCAGTTCGGCCTGGAGCCCGAGGCCATCAGCGGGCTGCTGCCCGGTGGCTACAAGCAGCGCCTGGCCATGGCCGCCGGCCTGCTGCACGAGCCCGACATCCTGTTCCTGGACGAGCCCACCAGCGGCATCGACCCGCTGGCGCGGCGGGCCTTCTGGCGCGTCATCACCGCGCTGGCGCAAAGCGGGGTGACCATCATCGTCACCACCCACTTCATGGAAGAGGCCGAGTACTGCGACCGCATCGCCATTCAGGACGCCGGCCGCATGCTGGCCCTGGGCACGCCGCAGCAGGTGCGCGAGCAGGCCGGCGGCGACGCCACCACCAACATGAACGACGCGTTCATCGCCATCGTCGAGCAAGGCCGCGTCCACGCCTTGCACGGCGCCCCGGAGGGCCAGGCCGCATGAACACCCCTGGAACGGCCCGGCGCTTCATGGCCTTGCTGCGCAAAGAGGTGCGGCAGATGCTGCGCGACAAGAGCAACCTGGCCGTGGGCCTGCTGCTGCCGGCCATGCTGATCCTGTTGTTTGGCTACGGCCTGTCGTTCGACGTGACCAACGCGCCGGTGGCCGTGGTCATGGAAGACCGCTCGCCCACGGCGCACGACGCCGTGGCGGGTTTGCAGGGCTCGCCCTGGCTGGCACCGGTCCGGGCGCCCGGCATGGCCGAGGCCCAGGCTCGCCTGCGCGCCGGCGAGGTCGATGGCATCGTGCGCGTGCCGGCCGACTTCTCGCGCCGGCTGGCGGCAGGGGATGCCCGCGTCCAGCTCATCGTCAATGGTGCCAACACCACCACGGCGCAGGCGGTGGAGGGCTATGTCGGCGGCGCCATCGGCACCTGGGCGCAGCAGCAGGCCGACCGCAGCGCCAACCGCCCGCCCGCCACCGGCCGCGTCGAGGTGGTGCAGCGCATGTGGTTCAACGAGGCGGGCACCAGCACCTGGTACCTGGTGCCGGGCCTGATCGTGCTGGTGATGACGCTGGTGGGGGCGTTTCTGACCTCGCTGCTGATTGCCCGCGAGTGGGAGCGCGGCACGCTGGAGTCGCTGTTCGTGACGCCGGTGCGGCCGACCGAGCTGGTGCTGACCAAGCTGGCGCCGTATCTGGTGATCGGCGCCGTCGATCTGGTGCTGTGCCTGCTGGCGGCCTCCTACCTGTTCCAGGTGCCGATGCGCGGCTCGCTGGTGGTCATCTTCGGCGTCTCCATGCTCTACCTGGCCGTCTCGCTGCTGCTGGGGCTGTTCATCTCCGGCGTGACGCGCAACCAGTTCCTGGCCAGCCAGATGGCGCTGCTGGCCAGCTTCATGCCGGCCATGATGCTGTCGGGCTTCGTGTTCGACCTGCGCAACGTGCCGGTGGCGGTCCAGGTGATCAGCAACCTGCTGCCCGCCACGCATTTCATGGGCCTGATCAAGACCCTGTTTCTGGCCGGCACCGACTGGCTTGCCGTGCTGCGCAGCACGGCAATCCTCTGCGGCTACGCGGTGGTGCTGGCCTGGGCCACGCGCCGCACGCTGCGCAAGACACTGGATTGACGCCCATGACCTCCTTCACGGCCACGCTGGCGCAGATTGGCGCCCTCATCCTCAAGGAACTGCTGGCGCTCGTCAAAGAGCCCTCCAGCCGGGTCATCCTGTTCGTGCCGGCGCTGATGCAGGCGCTGCTGTTCGGCTACGGCGCCACCTACGACCTCAAGCAAGTGCCCTACGCGGTGCTGGACCAAAGCCGCAGCGCGGCCTCGGTCGAGCTGCTGACGCGACTGGACGGCACGGGGGTGTTCGTGCGCGAGGCCACGCTGACCTCGTCGCAGCAGATCGCCGGCCAGATCGATGCCGGCCGGGCGCTGATGGTGATCAGCATCCCGTCCGACTTCGAGGCCAGGCTGGCGGCCAACCAGACCGCGCCGCTGCAGGTCATTCTCGACGGCCGCAACTCCACCACCGCCGGCACCGCCAGCAGCTACGTCGGCGCCATCGTGGCCGACTTCAACGCCGCCCGCAGCGGCGGCGCTGGGGGCATCACCATCGAGCGGCGGGCCTGGTACAACCCCAACCTCGAATCGCGCTGGAACATGATGCCCGCCCTGATTGCGGCGCTGAGCATGATGCAGACGCTGCTGCTGTCCGCGCTGTCGGTGGCGCGCGAGCGCGAGCAGGGCACCTTCGACCAGTTGCTGGTGACACCGCTGACGCCCATGCAGATCCTGATCGGCAAGGCGCTGCCGGCCATTGCGGTGGGCCTGCTGCAGTCCACCCTCATCTTCCTGATCATCCGCTTCTGGTTCGAGATTCCGCTCAACGGCTCGGTGGGCCTGCTCTACCTGGGGCTGGTGACCTTCAACATCGCCGTGGTGGGCGTGGGCCTGTCGATCTCGGCCCTGGCCAGCAGCATGCAGCAGGCCATGCTCTACACCTTCATGGTCATCATGCCGCTGATGCTGCTGTCGGGCCTGCTGACGCCGGTGCGCAACATGCCCGAGGTGCTGCAGATCGCCACCTACGTCAATCCGCTGCGCTTCGGCATGAGCATCGTGCGCGGCATCTACCTGGAAGGTGCCGGCCTGGCCCAGGTCTGGCACGAATTCATCCCCTTGCTGCTGATGGCCGCCGTGACGCTGCCGCTGGCCGCCTGGCTGTTTCGCAACCGTATGTCCTGATCGTGGGGTTCGCCATGTCCGACTTGCATCGTCTTTCGCCTCCTGCGGCGCGCTGGAGCCTGGCCTTGTGCGCGCTGGCGCTGGCCGGCTGCGCCGCCGTGGGGCCCGATTTCGTCCAGCCCACACCGGCTGCGCCCCCCGACTGGGCCAGTTGGCGCAGCGCCGACGCCGCGCTGCGCGCGCCGGTGGGCACCGAGGCCTTGCCCGATACCCCCTGGTGGCAGGCCTTTGGCGACCCGGTGCTGGAGCGGCTCGAACAGCGCGCCCTGGCCGCCAGCCCCGACCTGCAGACGGCGGCCCTGCACTTTGCCCAGGCCCGCGCGCAGTACGGCACCGTGGCGGCCCAGCGCGGGCCGCAGGTGGACGCCAGCGGCGGCATCAACCGCCAGCGCCAGAGCGAGCATGGCGCCAGCATCCGCATGATCGACGCCATCGGGGGCGACCGCGCCGGCCTGGCCCAGGTGCTGGCCCAGCCGTTCACGCTCTACCAGGCCGGCTTTGATGCCTCGTGGGAGCTGGACTTGTGGGGGCGCGTGCGTCGCACCATCGAGGCCGCCGATGCCGACGTGGCCCAGCAGGCCGCGCTGCTGGAGCTGGCCCGGCTGAGCCTGACCAGCGACGTGGCGCGCCACTATCTCGACCTGCGCACCACCCAGCGCCAGATCCGGCTGGCGCGCGCAGACATGGCCGCGCTGGCCAGCCGCCTGGACTTGCTGCAGGCCCGCGTGCAGGCCGGCACCACCGACCACCTGGATCTGGCGCGTCAGCGCGCCGAGCTGGCCGCGCTCACCGCGCAACTGCCGGGCCTGCAGGCGCAAGAGGCCGCCAGCGCCAACCAGGTGGCGCTGCTGCTGGGCGAGGCGCCGGGGGCGCTGCGCAGCGAGCTGGCGCCGCAGGCCGAAGGCGGCCAGGCTGCGTTGCCCGACCTGGCGCTGGGCCTGCCCTCGGAGGTGGCGCTGCGCCGGCCCGACATCCGCGCCGCCGAGGCGCGGCTGCACCGCGCCACCGCCCGCATCGGCGTGGCCCGGGCCGACCTCTACCCCAGCATCCGCCTGGGCGCACGCCTGGGCCTGGAGTCCTACCTGGGCAGCGAATGGGCCGATGGCGGCAGCCGCAGCTGGTCCATCGGGCCCAGCCTGAGCCTGCCGCTGTTCGACGGCGGCCGCCGCAAAGGCCAGGTGCAACTGCGCGAGCTGGAGCAGCAGGAGGCGGCCGTGGCCTACCAGCAGACCGTGCGCCGGGCCTGGCAGGAGATTGACGACGCCTTGAGTGCCTACACCGCCGAGCAGCAGCAGGCCGGCGAGCAGGCCGCGCGTGTGCAGGCCACCGGCGACGCGCTGGCGCTGGCGCAGGCGCGCTACGACGGCGGCGCGGCCGACTTCATCGCCGTGCTCGACAGCCAGCGCAGCCACCTGCAGGCGCGGCGCGAGCTGCTGGCCAGCCAGGGCCGGCTGGGCACCCGCTTCGTGGCCATCCACAAGGCGGTGGGCAACGTGCCGCCGGCACCGGCGGCGGTTGTGGCCGACACCGCGCGCTGACGATGACCGATTCCTGGTGCATGCTCGGGGGACATCTGCGCATCTTCAACCACCCATGACACCCACCCCACCCAACCGCCGCTTCAGCGAGATCGCCGTGGGCGACCGCGCCCACATCGAACGGATGCTGACGCTGGAGAGCCTGCAACTGTTCTCGGCCCTGGCCAGTGAACCCGGCCCGCAAGACGGCGGCCAGGCGACGGTGGCCTCGCTGCGCAGCCAGGCGCTTGCCGGCATTGGCACCTGGGTGGGCGCGCTGGTGGCCTCGGCCGTGGGCACCTGCCTGGCCAGCACGGGGGCGGTCTGCCGCGGCCACCAACTGCGCTTTCTGGCGCCCATCCGGATCGGCGACCGCGTGCAGGTGGCCGTGGAGGTCACCCGGCGCCACCCCGACACCGGGCATGTGACGCTGCACTGCACCGGCACCAGCCCGGCGGGCGAGCCGGTCTTCGAGGGCGAGGTGGAGGTGGCGGCGTCCGATCCGCGCGACGGCGACGACCTGCCCGAAACCGGCATCTGCGTGGGCGGGCAGGGGCGGGTGCAGCACCTGCTGGCCCACGTCCACCCGCTGGCGCCCATCCGGGTGGCGGTGGTGCACCCCTGCGACGAGGCCAGCCTGGCGGCTGCGCTGGACGCCCGCGCGGCCGGCCTGATCGAGCCGGTGCTGGTGGCGCCGCAGGCCAGGCTGGCCGCCGTGGCGGCCCAGCACCAACTGGACTTGAGCGGGGTGGAGGTCATCGACGTGCCGCACAGCCACGCCGCCGCCGCACGGGCCGTGGAGCTGGCCGGCCAGGGCAAGGTGGAGGCGTTGATGAAGGGCAGCCTGCACACCGACGAGCTGATGGGCGCGGTGGTGGCCTCGGCCAGCCCGCTGCGCACCAAGCGCCGCGTCAGCCATTGCTTTGTGCTGCAGACGCCGCATTACCCGCGCCCCTTCATCGTCACCGACGCGGCGGTCAACCTGGCGCCCGACCTGCAGCAAAAGGCCGACATCGTGCGCAACGCCATCGACCTGGCCCAGGTGCTGGGCGTGGCCCAGCCCAAGGTGGCCATCCTGGCGGCGGTGGAAACCGTCAACCCCACCATGCCGGCCACGCTGGATGCGGCGGCGCTGTGCAAGATGGCCGAGCGCGGCCAGATCAGCGGCGGCGTGCTGGACGGGCCGCTGGCCTTTGACAACGCCATCTCCATCGCCGCCGCGCGCACCAAAGGCATCGTCTCTCCAGTGGCCGGGCAGGCCGACATCCTGCTGGTGCCCGACCTGGAGAGCGGCAACATGCTGGCCAAGCAGCTGATCTACCTGGGCCAGGCCGCCAGCGCCGGCATCGTGCTGGGCGCCAAGGTGCCCGTGATCCTGACCAGCCGCGCCGACAGCCACCAGGCGCGCATGGCGTCGTGTGCGGTGGCGCTGATGCTGGCCCACCACTACCGGCGCACACCCCCATGACGGCCATGCCCGCTGACCTGATCCTCGTCCTCAACTGCGGCTCGTCCAGCATCAAGTTTGCGCTGTTCGATGCCAGCGCCAACCCCATGCCGCGCACCCCCGCCTGGCGGGGCAAGGTGCAAGGCATAGGCGGCCCCAACCCCGACTTTGGCGCCACCGGCTTGGCCGTGGTGCCGGTGGCGCTGGACGCCGCTGCGCCCTACGCCTCGGCGCTGGCGCTGATCCGCGAGCGCGTGCAGGCGCAACTGGGCGGCCGCCGGCTGGTGGCCGTGGCCCACCGCGTGGTGCACGGCGGCGGGCGCTACCAGGCGCCGGTGCGCATCGACGCCGCCGTGCTGGCCGACCTCAACAGCTACACCCCGCTGGCGCCGCTGCACCAGCCGTTTGCGCTGCAGGCGGTGGAGATCCTGCTGGCGCAAGACCCCGGGCTGCCGCAAGTGGCCTGCTTCGACACCGCCTTCCACCACACCTTGCCGGCCGTGGAGCAGGCGCTGCCGCTGCCGCACGAGGTCACCGCGCGCGGGCTGTGCCGCTACGGCTTTCACGGCCTCTCGTACGAATACATGGCCATCCGCCTGCCCGAGCGGCATGGCGCGCTGGCCCGGGGCCGCACCGTGGTGGCCCACCTGGGCAGCGGCGCCAGCCTGTGCGCCATGCACAACCTGGCCAGCGTGGCCACCACCATGGGCTTCTCGGCGCTGGACGGTTTGATGATGGGCACCCGCTGCGGCGCATTGGACCCCGGCGCGCTGCTCTACCTGATGGAGACCGAGGGCCTGACGCCCCAGCAACTGGGCCAGATGCTCTACCACCGCAGCGGCCTGCTGGGCGTCTCGGGCCTCTCGCCCGAGCCCCGGGTGCTGCTGCCTCGCGAGGCCGACCCCGGCCCCGAAGGCGAGCGCGCCCGCCTGGCGCTGGCGCTCTACGTGCGCCGCATCGTGCGCGAAGTGGGCGCCCTGACGGCCGTGCTGGGCGGGCTGGATTTGCTGGTCTTCACTGCGGGCGTCGGCGAGCACCAGGCCGAAGTGCGGCGCCGGGTCTGTGCCGACCTGGGCTGGCTGGGCATTAGCCTGGACGATGCGGCCAATGCGGCTGATGCGGACGTCATTTCGGCCCCCGGCAGTCGCGTGGTGGTGGGGGTGGAGCCGACCAATGAGGAGTGGGTGATGGCGAGGGAGGTGGTGGGGGTGGGGTGAGGGGGTGACCGCTTTCGGCCGGATGAGCCAGCAAAGACTCCCCGTTTCGTTTCCAACATCTTCGCCCTCGGCTTTCCCATCACCATGCTCACCGGGCTGCTGGTGCTGGTGCTGGTGCTGGTGCTGGTGCTGGTGCTGGTGCTGGTGCTGGTGCTGGTGCTGGTGCTACTGGCGGTGCCATTCATGCAAGCGATTGCGCGGATGTTGGGGGTGCGGACCGCTATCGGGGGCCCTGACCGGGTGAGTGCGTACCAATTGCCGACAGGGGGCCATCTGTGGTTTGAGCCATCGAGAGGCAGTCGAGGAGCCGGGTGGTGACAGAGCCGACTCGAGTTGCGGCCCAGCGCAGCCGCGCTACCTGCGCCACATCAATGGGGTCGATGCCGCGCAGCTTTGGACACGAAGTGCGCCATCTGCTGGGTCGCCATACAAACCCTATCGATCGCTTGGGCGCAGCGGGTTTTTCCTGATGAAACCATGAGCCCGTAAAGGGATCATCAGGCGACAGCGCTCACGACATGAGCGGGGCATTGTCCTATTAACTCAGGGGGAATTTATGTGTCTTTCTATTGGTGTCAATAGTCGCCATATTTCTACTTGTCCCATCCCGGATGATCATAAGGACGAGGAGCTGGGCGCCCACATCTGGTTCAACAATGCCAGGTATTATGATGCCTCCACCGGGCGGTATATCTCCAGCGATCCGATTGGGCTGGCGGGGGGGATCAATAGTTTGGGTATGTTGGGGGGGAATCCAATTTCAAGAATAGATCTTTTTGGCATGGCCGAGTGCGATGTGAAGGACATGACGGAGCTTGCCGAAGCAAACAATCCTGACATGAATATTGTTCAGCCATCAATGGAGGCCATTAATCCAGATCGGTTGACCCCAAATCGCTATACGGCTGGTTACGTTTCCTCTTGCCCAGGGGCGCGGCCAGTTATTAACTCTTTACTCTATGGTGGGGAGCTAACTCCAGCTGGGCGAGTGGAGTTGTACAATACAATAGTTCATGAGAATTGGCATGCGGATAAGCAGTCATTTGTGACAAGGTCTTGGAATAGCAGAGAGAGTGAGGCCAGGCGAGAGGCAAATCGCAGAACGGATGCTGCGAAAAATCAAATTCTCAATAGTGGGGCGGGCAGTTGCGGGTGCTCGAAATGAGTAGATCAGTTCAAATGATATGGGCACTGCTTGAGGTGTTTGTTCTTGCGGTATTTGTATGGACGCTGTATGGATTGACCACCTGGTCCAATGTCTCCGCAGAAATCATTAACAATTCGCCGGATGCGTACTACACTATCCGGCGATTGATTTCGATCACATTATTGTCACTGGGTATATTGGGGGGGCTTGGGCTTGGGGCGGTCGTGTTGGGGGTTGCTGCACTGAAAGGCAGTCATCGAGATAGTGGAGCGCCTTTAAATATTGCGCTGCTGATCTTTCTCGTACTGATTCCGGTTGGGGCGTTTATCGCTGTTGTGGGAGTTGGTGGGGTAATATGATTGTGCTTTGTCTGATTGCAACAGCACTTTGAGGAGCGACCGTGTGGGTTGACGGCCAGAGCCACATCACCACCTGGGGCTACAACGCCAAAGGCCAGCTCGAAAGCCTCACCTACCCCGGCGGCTTTGCCGTGGGCTACACCTGGGACAGCGTCGGGCGCCTGGCCAACGCCAGCCGCACCGCCCCCAGCACCCGGCTGCTGTTTGGCAACATCCTCTACCAGCCCGCCACCAACCGCCCCTACGCCTGGCGCCAGGGCAACATGCGCCCGCGCATGATCAGCCTGGACCCCGACGGCCGCATCCAAAGCCTCACCGCACCCGGGCTGCAAAACCTGGCCTACACCTACCACAACACCAACACCATCCAGGGCATCACCGACGCCCAGTGGGGTGCCACCCAGGGCTATGGCTACGACCTCATGGACCGCCTCACCACCGCCAACCAGACCGGCGGCATGAACCAGGGCTTTGCTTGGGACAAGGCCGGCAACCGCCTGAGCAAGACCGTCAACGGCGCCACCACCACCAGCGCCCTGGGCAGCACCAGCCACTGGCTGACCGGGCTGGGCGGTGCCGAGGCCGCCAACCTGGGCTACGACGCCGCAGGCAACCAGATCAGCGACAGCCGCAACGCCCGCACCTACGAATGGGAGGCCTTCAACCGCCTGGCCCTGGTCAAAGACGGCGCCACCGAAGTGGGCCTGTACCGCTACAACGCCCTGGGCCAGCGCGTCTACAAAAGCGCCACCCAGAGCAAACAGACCTACTTCGTCTACGCCCCCAATGGCCAGCTGCTGTACGAGCAGGCCCACACCGCCAGTGGCCAGACCCCCACCCACTACGTCTGGCTGGGCGCCGAGCTGCAAGGCATCCAGCGCGCAGGCGTCTACTACTGGGCCTATAGCGACCACCTCGCAAGACCGGAGGTGCTGGCCACCGCCAAGGGCGTCGTCAAGTGGCGCGCCCGCAACCACGCCTTCGGCCGCGATGTGGTGCAGGACAGCCTGGGCGGGCTCAACGTGGGCTTCCCGGGGCAGTACCAGGACGAGGAGCTGGGGGCCAACATCTGGTTCAACAATGCCAGGTATTACGATGCCAGTACGGGGAGGTATATCTCCAGCGATCCGATTGGCTTGGCGGGGGGGATTAATACGTTTGGGTATGTCGGGGGGAATCCGGTCTCGTTGGTTGATTTTTCTGGTCTAAAGTTATGTAGAACCACCCTTCCGGGCATTGGCGATACGCATCTTGATGATCAATTTTCCCCCGTTGTTCAAAATTGGATTGATTTGAATAAATCTCAAGGTGTTAATGTCAATGTGACCTCGGCATTTCGTTCGACTCAATCCCAAGCTGCTCTCTCGGGGAGTGCGGGAGCAATTACGCCAGCGGCGGCGGGCTCTAGTTTGCACGAAGCCGGTTGGGCTATTGATATAAGTTGGAGTAGTTTGAGTTCGGCGCAGAGAACGATTGTTAGGAACAATGCTACTCAGGCAGGATTGAGTTGGGGCGGTGGTTTTTCTCATCCAGATCCTGTGCATTTTTTCAAAGACCCCGGAAATCGTCCAGATAAAATAAATCAAGCTCAACAGGATATGGCAAATGGCAATGCTGACTCGTGCACTTGCGGTAGCTAGTTTTTTTTTCGTGCTTGGCCTGCCATCTGGGTTGGCTAGCAGTATTTTGTTTGGAACTTACTCGTCATTGGAGTTCAATTGCGAAGCTGGTGACTTATTGGGTTATGAAGTAAAAATATTTCCTGTCGCGACTGGAACTGTTGCAGCTATTCAGGCGGCAGATGGCGGCGCAGGGCGGGCTAGTATTGCCGTTGTTAGAGTTGATGGCGACGGGATAGAATTTGATATTCCAGAGGAGGGGGCAATTTTTCGCGGCCAAGCGCTAACTTCAGGGCTGGTTGGGGAGATTGTCTACAAAAATGATATTCATCGAAAGATAGAAATACCAAGGCGTGTTAGTTATTGGGATCGACTGCCTTCGAAATGTCCGTTGTAGTTCGTTGCTGCTCAACGCACCATGGTCCTCACCAGCGCTAACCAAACCAGCGTCTACTGCAACGCCCGCACCTACGAATGGGAGGCCTTCAACCGCCTGGCCCTGGTCAAAGACGGCGCCACCGAAGTGGGCCTGTACCGCTACAACGCCCTGGGCCAGCGCGTCTACAAAAGCGCCACCCAGAGCAAACAGACCTACTTCGTCTACGCCCCCAATGGCCAGCTGCTGTACGAGCAGGCCCACACCGCCAGTGGCCAGACCCCCACCCACTACGTCTGGCTGGGCGCCGAGCTGCAAGGCATCCAGCGCGCAGGCGTCTACTACTGGGCCTATAGCGACCACCTCGCAAGACCGGAGGTGCTGGCCACCGCCAAGGGCGTCGTCAAGTGGCGCGCCCGCAACCACGCCTTCGGGCGTGATGTGGTGCAGGACAGCCTGGGCGGGCTCAACGTGGGCTTCCCGGGGCAGTACCAGGACGAGGAGCTGGGGGCCAACATCTGGTTCAACAATGCCAGGTATTACGATGCCAGTACCGGGCGGTATATCTCCAGCGATCCGATTGGGTTGGCGGGGGGGATTAATACGTTTGGGTATGTGAGGGGGAATCCGATATCGCTTGCTGATCCATTTGGCCTTTGGGACTTTCAGGTTGGCGCTGGTGTTTCTGCATTCGGTGTATTAAAGGGGGGGAGTCTTGGCTTTACGTTCAATTTCTCGAGCAATGGAATATCGTTTAGCACCCAGGCATGCGCCGGCATTGGCGCGGGGGCATATCTAGGTGCCAGTGCGGCACTTGGCGTATCTAAGGATACGTCGAACAAGTGCCCAGGCTCAAAATCGACATCCACGTCAGCTCAGTTCCAAGCAGAAGGTGGAAATTTGCTTGCCGGTGGCGTCCAGGCTGACCTTGGGGGTGGCGGTGGGCAGGTCGGAGTCGGTGATAGGCTTCGAGGTGGAGTTGGTGTAGGAGGATACGCCGCCGTTATGGGCTGTGTGACTACCACAAGTGGCCTTGCATCGTGGTAATTAGAAAAAAACAAAAGACCCGTCTTCCATTCGATTTCGGGTTCGTTGGTGGAATACTTATTGTTTTACTTTTCAGAGAAATCTCAAGGGCGTTTGATGTGGCTTGGATTTTGTATGTTGGCCTAGCCATTGGCGGTGCCCTTTGCGTCCGTGCCGTATTTCGATTCTTAAGAGACTTGTAAAAAGTGCAACTCCAAGCTGGCCGGTTTCTGCGAGGAATGCGGAGTGGATTCGTGTTTGGCTTAGTAACCGCCGCAACGACTGCGGTCATCGACTTCACAAACTGGGAGTTCGGGGGACTATGGTTGCGGAAAATAGGAATTCGCGTACGCTCCTCACGGTTGCGCTCATTGCTGCTGCGGCGGGGTTGGCGTTTCTAGGTCGTTGCGGACTTGATTGGTTTGTCGGCATAGCCCCAAGATGGGGAAATGAGATAGAACGACTCGGTGGAGGGGCGCTGGGGCTAATAATTGGACTATTGGTTTTTATTCCAGTGTTTCGGATGTATGGTGTATTTGGTCGTAAAGACGATAATGCACGACGTCCTATGGTCGACGCCAAGAGCGATGTTGAGGTCGACGACATAACTAAGGGAAGGTAGGGCCGACACCATGGACCGCCTCACCACCGCCAACCAGACCGGCGGCATGAACCAGGGCTTTGCTTGGGACAAGGCCGGCAACCGCCTGAGCAAGACCGTGAACGGTGCCACCACCACCAGCGCCCTGGGCAGCACCAGCCACTGGCTGACTGGGCTGGGTGGTGCCGAGGCCGCCAACCTGGGCTACGACGCCGCAGGCAACCAGACCAGCGACAGCCGCAATGCCAGAACCTACGAATGGGAGGCCTTCAACCGCCTGGCCCTGGCCAAAGACGGTGCCACCGAGGTGGGCCTGTACCGCTACAACGCCCTGGGCCAGCGCGTCTACAAAAGCGCCACCCAGAGCAAACAGACCTACTTCGTCTACGCCCCCAATGGCCAGCTGCTGTACGAGCAGGCCCACACCGCCAGTGGCCAGACCCCCACCCACTACGTCTGGCTGGGCGCCGAGCTGCAAGGCATCCAGCGCTCAGGCGTCTACTACTGGGCCTACAGCGACCACCTCGCAAGACCGGAGGTGCTGGCCACCGCCAAGGGCGCCGTCAAATGGCGCGCCAGCAACCACGCCTTCGGCCGCGACGTGGTGCAGGACAGCCTGGGTGGGCTCCACATCGGGTTCCCGGGGCAGTACAAGGATGACGAGCTGGGCGCCCACATCTGGTTCAACAATGCCAGGTATTACGATGCATCCACCGGGCGGTATATCTCCAGCGATCCGATTGGGTTGGCGGGGGGGATTAATACGTTTGGGTATGTGGGGGGGAATCCGGCTTCGTTGGTTGATCCGACCGGTTTGAAGCCTGGGGACGAGTTCTGTAGTGCGGATGCAGCAGCAGTCGATGCAATTGATTACGCAAGACCCATGACACTCAAGTTTGGACTTGAGTTCGGGGGTTGGGTTTTTAAAAACTTTAATGGTACGTATTCGGCGGACATGCGGAGGGGAGGCTCCACATGGACAGATGTAGGATCGGGGTCAATAATTAAATCTGGTGCCGGCATCTGGCATACTCATCCTAATTTGCCAGGATATGATTACAATAATTTTAGCCCGGCCGACATAAATTTATCGAATAATGAGGGTGTTCCTGGTTATTTGGGAACTCCGGGTGGGGTTAATAAAAAATACACTCCTGGTCAAGGCGTCGCGACTCTCGGAGATTGTTCATGCAAATAAGATCTTTTCCACTGATTTTTGCGGCGTGCGCAATGGCCTTTGCAGTGCTCACCTTGCAATCGGCAAATGCTTCCACTGAAGCTCATTCATATTCGCCTCCCGATGGTGTGATTGCAAATGAAGTCGTGGCGCGCGAGATTGCAATGATCTATCTTTCCGCCGTATATGGTAAGGCTCAAATCCAATCTCAGTTGCCTTTGTTGGTTAGTCGTAAGGGCGATGTTTGGACCATCAAGGGCAGCTTCAATAGGAGGCGCAGCGTGGGGGGGGTTGCTGAAATTGACCTCGCGCAGCAGGATGGCAGGGTGTTGCGTCTGACTCACTCGATGTAGGTGGCAGTCGGAGATTTGTCAGTTTCGATTGGAGCTCCCAAGTGGATAATGACGAGCACGGGGTGGTTTGAGTCCGAAATTTATGCTGAGATAAATCGCCGGGCCGCCTTGGTCGCTGACTGGATTAATAAAAATTGTTCAAAATGTGGCTGCGGGAACTAGCATGGTTTCTATTTTTCGCCAGATCGTTTGGCGGCGCATTTTTTTCTCGATTGCCGTCGTTGTTTTTGCCTTTAACGAGGCATCGATTTTCAGTTGGATGGAATTCATCACCAACAATCAAACGACAGCTCACGCGGCGCACGGTTTGAGATTGGCCAGTTGGTGGTCATCTTTCTCCCTTGGGGCAATGGTTGGCCTGACCTTTTCAGAGATACCGAGAGAGAACGGCGGTCTATTGAGAGTTCGTCTGCCAGAAGCCTTGGTGCTGATGGCATGCCTGCTGTACCTCTGTCTGTTTCGCCCCGCCCCGTGGTTGCCATAGGCATGAATTTGCAAGGTCCTGATCCGAATCACAAACACCCCATGGATGGATTTCCGCAGGTGTGCTTTATCAAGAACACCGTGACGAATCCAAATATCATAGTGGGTGACTACACCTACTATGATGACCCGGAAAATGCCGAGGATTTTGAACGCAATGTGCTCTATCACTTCCCGTTCATTGGCGACAAGCTAATCATCGGCAAGTTCTGCGCCATTGCGCGTGGCGCAAAGTTCATCATGAATGGCGCCAACCACAAAATGTCGGGGGTTTCGACCTACCCCTTTTTTATTTTCGGAAACGGCTGGGAGAAGGCCATGCCAAAGCCGGGTGACCTGCCCTACAAGGGCGACACGGTGGTCGGCCATGACGTCTGGATTGGCTATGACGCGCTCATCATGCCGGGCGTGCAGATCGGCAATGGGGCGGTGGTGGCCGCCCGCTCTGTCGTGACCGCCGACGTGGCGCCCTACACCCTGGTTGGCGGCAACCCTGCCCAACCCATCAAACAGCGGTTCGATCCAGATGTGGTGGCGTTCTTGAATGATCTGGCCTGGTGGGACTGGCCCATTGAGGCCATCACCCAGCATCTTGAGTTGATCGTGTCGGGCGACATCCCGGCGCTGCGTGCCATCTCGGCGTCGGCTCAACGCCAGTGATCACCGGGTGCGTTCGCACCCTCCCACCGCCGCCAACACCTGCCCCCGCACCCCCTCCAACGGCCGATCCGCATCGATGCGCACCATGCGCCCCCCGCTGGCCGCCGCCCGCTCGGCGTAGGCGGCGCGCACGCGCTCGAAGAAGGCCAGGTCTTCGGCTTCGAGCCGGTCGGCGGCGCGGGCTGCTGCGCGGCGCTGCGCGGCCACGGCCGGCGGCACGTCGAACCACAGCGTCAGGTCGGGCTGGCGGCCTTGCTGGACCCAGGCTTCGAGTTGGCTCAGCACGCCGGTGTCGAACCCGCGCCCGCCGCCCTGGTAGGCGAAGGTGGCGTCGGTGAAGCGGTCGCACAGCACGGTGCGGCCGGCCGCCAGCGCGGGCAGGATGACGGTGTGCAGATGGTCGCGGCGGGCGGCAAAGACCAGCAGCGCCTCGGTCAGCGCGTCCATGGGGCGGTGCAGAAACAGCTCGCGCAGCGCCTCGGCCAGCGGGGTGCCGCCGGGCTCGCGGGTGAGCAGCACGTCGGCGCCGCGGGCGCGCAGGTGGGCGGCGGCGGCCTCGATGTGCGAGGACTTGCCGGCGCCGTCTATGCCTTCAAAGGTGATGAACGTCATGGCTGGTTGCGCTGGTGGCGGTTGACGGCGCGGTTGTGGTCGGCCAGCGTGTCGCTGAAGACGCTGCTGCCGTCGCCGCGCGCCACAAAGTAGAGCGCGCTGGTCTGGGCCGGCCGGGCGGTGGCGGCCAGCGCCCGCGTGCCCACCAGGGCAATGGGGGTGGGCGGCAGGCCGCGCCGGGTGTAGGTGTTCCAGGGGGTGTCGGCCAGCAGGTCGGCGCGGCGCAGGTTGCCGTCAAAGGCGGCGCCCAGGCCGTAGATGACGGTGGGGTCGGACTGCAGCGGCATGCCCAGCCGCAGCCGATTGGCGAACACGCCGGCCACCATGGGGCGGTCGGTGTCGCTGCCGGTTTCCTTCTCGACCACCGAGGCCAGCACCAGCAACTCTTGCGGCGAGCCGACGCGCAACTGCGGGTCGCGGCCTGCCCAGGCGGTGGCCAGCCGCTGGTCCATCAGCGTCAGGGCGCGCTTGAGCACGGTCAGATCGGATACGCCCCGGCTGTAGAGGTAGGTGTCGGGGTAGAAGCGGCCCTCCAGCGGCCCCTCAACGCCCAGCGCCGTGGCCAGTTCGGCCTCGGTCAGGGCGGCGGTGGCGGGGCGCAGATGGGGCGCGTCCTTGAGCGCGGCGCGGGCCTGGGCCAGCGTCCAGCCGTCGATGAAGCGCACCTGCTCCAGCGTCTGGTCGCCGCGCACCATGCGGGCCAGCAGCGTGCGGGCGGTGACGCCGGGCTCGATCTCGTAGCTGCCGGCGCGGATGGCCCGCGCCTGGCCCGACCAGCGGAACCACTGGTACAGCCACTCGGTGGGCACTTGCACGCCGGCCGCCGTCCACAGCCGCGCCACTTCGCGCGGGCTGGTGCCGGGCTCGATGGAGACCTCCACCCGCTCGGCCGCCAGCGGCAGCGGCCGCTCCAGCCACCACCACACACTGCCTGCTGCCAACAGCGCCACCACCAACAAGACGGCCAGCAGCCGCAACAACGTACGCATGGGCAAATCATAATCAAACGATGACTGACCCCACCTTGACCACGGGCGCCGTGGCGCTGCCCGACTGGGCGCTGATCCATGCCCACGGCCCTGATGCCGCCACGTTTCTGCAAGGCCAGCTCACGCAAGACGTGTTGACGCTGGCGCCGGGTGCGGCGCGGCTGGCCGGCTACTGCTCGCCCAAGGGCCGGCTGCTGGCCAGCATGGTGGTCTGGCGCGACGGCGGCGATGGCTTTTACCTGGCCTGCAGCGCCGACGTGCGAGAGGCCACGCTCAAGCGCCTGAAGATGTTCGTGCTGCGCGCCAAGTGCACGCTGGAGGCCGATGCCACGCCGCTGGCTGGCGTGCTGGGCGCGGCGCCGGCCGGCAGCCTGGCGCTGGGCCCGGGGCGCGCGCTGCACTTTGGCCTGCCCTCGGGGGCCGAGGCCGCCGCCGAAGACTGGGCCTGGGCCGAGGTGGCCAGCGGCGTGCCGCGCATCGTGGCCGCCTGCGCCGACCAGTTCGTGCCGCAGATGGTCAATTTCGAGCTGGTGGGCGGCGTGAGCTTTCAAAAAGGCTGCTACCCCGGCCAGGAGGTGGTGGCGCGCAGCCAGTACCGCGGCACCACCAAGCGCCGGCTGGCGCTGGTGCGCAGCACGGCGCCGCTGACGCCGGCCGCCGAGGTGTTTGCGGCCGATGACCCCGACCAGCCCGCGGGCATGGTGGTGCTGGCCGCCAGCCGGGCAGGCGCGCATACGGCACAGGTGGCGCTCAAGCTGGCCGCCCTGGCGCAGCCGCTGCGCTGCGGTGACGCGGTGCTCACCGTGCAGCCCTTGCCCTACGCCATTGCCGAGGAGGACTGAGCCATGTGCATTGCCGCCCTGGCCTGGCAGGCCCATCCGCGCTGGGTGGCGGTGCTGGCCAGCAACCGCGATGAGTTCATCGAGCGGCCCACCGAGCCCATGCACGCCTGGGCCACGCCCGGCGGCACGCCCATCTGGGCCGGTCGCGACGTGCGGGCCGGTGGCACCTGGCTGGCCGTGGCGGCGCAGCGCCTGGCGCTGGTGACCAATCTGCGGGCGCCGGCACCCATTGCCGAGGGCACACCCTCGCGCGGAGGGCTGCCGCTGGCCTGGCTGGACGGCCACCCGCTGCCGGCCGCGCAGCAATGGAATTTGCTGACGGCCAACTGGCAGACCGGCGAGGCGGCGTTGCACAGCAGCGCGCTGGCGGCGGCGCTGCCGGTGGCGGCGGGCGGCATCACCACGCTGAGCAACGGCCAGCCGCCGGCGCTGTGGCCCAAGCAACGCCGGTTGGCGGGTTTCGTGCAAACGGCGCTGGCCGCGCGCGATGTGGCGGCGCTGACGGCCCGGCTGCAGGATGCGCTGGCCGATCGCCAGGTGCCGCCGCCCGAGAGCTGGCCGCATACCGGCGTCGCACCGGAAGTGGAGGGCTGGCTGGCACCCATCCATGTGGCCGCACCGGATGGCCGCTACGGCACCCGCTGCGCCAGCGTGGTGGTGGTGGAGCGCCTGGCCACCGGCGCGCTGGCGCTGCACCTGACGGAGCGCCGCTTTGCCACCGACGGGACGGTGAGCGGCGAGGTGACGTGGCAGGGGATGCCCGCCTGAGCGGCCTGGAGGGCAAGCGATGAACCTGACGACCGCGCTGCTGTTCGTGCTGGGCCTGGTGGCCCTGGTGGTGGGGGCCGATGCGCTGGTGCGCGGCGCCTCCAAGCTGGCGTTGCGGCTGGGGTTGTCGCCGCTGGTGGTGGGGCTGACGGTGGTGGCGTTTGGCACCAGCGCGCCCGAGATGGCGGTGACGGCAGGCGGGGTGCTGTCGGGCCAGGGGGATCTGGCCGTGGGCAACGCGGTGGGCAGCAACATCTTCAACGTGCTGTTCATCCTGGGGCTGTCGGCGCTGATCACGCCGCTGGCGGTCAACCAGCAAATCATCCGCCAGGAGGTGCCCGTCATGGTGGGCGGGGCGCTGCTGCTGGTGGTGCTGGGGCTGGACGGCGCGTTCGGCCTGGGCGACGGCTTGCTGTTGCTGGGCCTGCTGGTGGCCTACACGGCGCTGCTGGTGTGGCAGGCGCGCTCGGCGCCGGCCGCGGAGCGGGCGCCGTACGACGCGGCGCTGGCGCCACCCGTGCGCCGCTGGGATGACGCCTTGCCGGCGCAGATCGGGCTTATTGCCGTGGGGCTGCTGTTGCTGGTGCTGGGCGCCAACTGGCTGGTGGACGCGGCAACGACGGTGGCCCGCGCGCTGGGGCTGTCGGAGGCGGTGATCGGGCTGACCATCGTGGCGGTGGGCACCTCGCTGCCCGAGGTGGCGGCGTCGGTGACGGCCAGCCTCAAGGGCGAGCGCGACATTGCCGTGGGCAATGTGGTGGGCAGCTGCGTGTTCAACATTTTTGGCGTGGTGGGGCTGGGTGCGGTGGTGGCCGAACTGGGCACGGGCGCGCCGCTGCCGCTGCCGCCCGGTGTGGCGCATTTCGATCTGTGGGTGATGGTGGGGGCGCTGGTGGCCTGCCTGCCGGTGTTCATCACGGGGCGCGAGATTGCGCGCTGGGAGGGGGCGCTGCTGCTGGGCTACTACCTGGCCTACACCGTCTACCTGGTGATGGCGGTGCAGCACAAGCCGGGCGTGCAGGCGTTTGCCGACGCGATGCTGGGCTTTGTGGTGCCGCTGACCATCGTGACGCTGGGGGTGGCGCTGGTGCGGCCCGCCCGGGTGACATGACGCGGCGGGTGGCCGGCAGGCCTCAGCCGGCGGCGGCCCAGGCCTGAGCCAGCGCGGCGGCAGCCGCAGCCTGAGCGGTCAGGGCTTCGGGAATCTGGCGGCCCAGCTTGATGAAGTCGTGGGTGACGCCGCGCGCCAGCTCCAGCGCCACCGGCACACCGGCGGCACGCAGGCGGTCGGCATAGGCCAGGCCTTCGTCCACCAGCGGGTCGCACTCGGCCAGCACCACGCAGGCGGGGGCCACGCCGTCCACGTCGTCGGCCAGCAGCGGGGCAAAACGCCAGTCGGTGCGGCGCTCTGGCGGCAGGTAGTGGTTGAAAAACCAGGCGATGAGTTCGGCGTCGAGCAAAAAGCCGTGCGCAAAGCGGCGGTGGGACTCGGTGTCGGCGTAGGCCGTGGTGCCGGGGGTGATCAGCAGTTGCAGCGCCAGCGGCAGGCCGGCATCGCGCGCCTGCAGGGCGGCCACGGCGGCCAGCGTGCCTCCGGCGCTGTCGCCGCCCACGGCCAGGCGCCGGCCGTCCAGCTCCAGCGCGGCACTGCCGGGGCCGGCCAGCCAGCGCAGCGCGGCCCAGCTGTCGTCCACGGCGGCGGGGAAGGGGTGTTCCGGCGCCAGCCGGTAGGCCAGCGCCAGCACGGCGCCGCCGCTGCGCAGCGCGAGCTGGCGGCACAGGCTGTCGTGCGTCTCCAGCCCGCCCACGACGAAGCCGCCGCCATGCAGGTAGAGCAGCACCGGCAGCCGCGCGTGGCTGGGGGCGTAGAGCCGGGCGGCCAGCGGGCCGCCGGGGCCGGGCACGCTGAGGTCTTGCACGCGGGCCAGCGGCGCGCGCGGCAGGTCCAGCACCTCGGCGCCGCGCTCGTAGGCGATGCGCGCGGCGGGCGGGGTCAGCTGGTTCAGCGGCGTGCGGCGGGCGCGGCGCATGCGCTCCAGCAGCTGGCGCATGCGGGCGGTGAGCAACTGCGCAGGCATCAGCCGCCGCCGTGCGTGCCCAGCACCACGCGGTTGCGGCCCAGGGACTTGGCGCGGTAGAGCGCGGCGTCGGCAGCGTCCAGCACCTCGCGCACGCTGACCGGGCGCTCGATCAGGGCGACGCCGATGCTGGTGGTGACGGCCAGGCCGTCGGCCAGTTGCGCCCAGTCGTGGGCCTCGATGTTGGTGCGCAGCCGCTCGGCCACGGCCAGCGCGACCTCGACGTCCACGCCCGACAGCAGCACGGCGAACTCCTCGCCACCCAGCCGGGCCGGCAGGTCGTGGGGCCGGCAGTCGGCACGCAGCAGGTTGGCCAGCTCGCACAGCACGTCGTCGCCCACGCCGTGGCCATAGGTGTCGTTGACCCGTTTGAAGTGGTCCAGATCGATCAGCAGCATGGCCAGCGCAGCGCCCGGCTGCAGGCCGTGCAGTTGCGACACCAGGGCCTGGTCCAGGCTGCGGCGGTTGGGCAGGCCGGTCAGCGGGTCTTCGCTGGCGCGGCGGCGCATCTCGCTGGCCTGGCGGGCCAGGGCGTCGCGCTCCACCTCGAGCTGGCGCGCGCGCAGCCGCTGCTGCTCGGCCTCCAGTGCAGCGCGCTCGGCCGCCAGGCGGTTGGCTTCGTCTTCGGTGCGCGCCAGCAGCACGCCGGTCTGCAGGTCGCGCAGGGCCAGGTGGCGCTGGCTTTGCAGGCGCGCCATCTGCTCGTGGTGGTGCAGGGCGGCGGCGGGCACGCCGCAGGTCTTGTAGGCTTCGTAGAGCGCCTGGTGGATGGTTTCGCAGGCCTCGGGTTCGGTGGCCAGTTCGTCCAGCAGGTTCAGCAGCAGTTGCACCGCCTCGGTGCGCTGGCCCAGGCCCAGCATGGCCCGGGCGCGCGCAATGCGGCAGCCGCGCAGCAAGGCCTCCATGCCTTGCCGGGCGCAGGCGGGCTCCAGGGTGGCCAGCAAGGCCAGCACCTCGTCCCAGTGCGCCAGCCGCAGCAGCAGGTGACAGCGGTTGATGCCCACCAGCCCGATGCGAAACGCCTTGCCGGATGCGGCGGCCAGGGTGCCGGCCAACTCGCCATAGGGCAGCGCCTCCCGGTAGCGCTGCAAGGCGATCAGGGGGTGGCCCAGCTCGGTTTCGCGGTCGCCCCACTCGAAGGTGAAGCGCAGCAAGGCGTTGGCGGCGCGGAAGGACTCGCCGGGGTCGCGCAGCCACTGGGCCTGGGCCAGCGCCTCGCGCAGCAGCGGAATGCCGCGCTCCGGGTCGGCCACCAGGCAGTAACCATCGCCCAGGCGCACCAGGGCCTGGCAGCGCAGCAGCGGGTCGTCGGCCTCCTGGGCGGCTTCCATGGCCTGCATGGCGTGGTGCAGCGACTGCGAGCCCAGCCGGATTTCGCCGTAGGCCAGCGCCAGCATGCTGTGCAGATCCACGCGAAAAGCCGGGTCGGCGCTGGGTTGGGGCAGCAGGCGCAAGGCCTCTTCGCCGTTGCGCACCGCCTCGGCGTAGTGGCCCAGGCGGGTTTGCTGATGGGTCAGCGTGCCCAGCGCCAGGCACAACAGGTTGCTGGCTTGCGCCGTGCGCGCCCAGGTCACCACGGCGGCGGCATGCGCCGCCGCCTCGGGGTAGTGGTTGGCCTCGGCGGCCTGACGCGCCAGCGTCAGTTGCCGATGCGCCCAGGCCGCAGTCTCAGAACTCTGCTCGAGAAGCGACATCCGGCCATTGTGGCGCTTTGCCCTTTAGTGCTGCTCGAAAAATTGCTCGTCTTCGGTGGAGCCTTTCAGGGCCGCCGTGGACGCTTCTTTCTCGATGGTGGTGGTCACGGCGTCGAAATAGCCGGTGCCGACCTCGCGCTGGTGCTTGACGGCGGTGAACCCGCGCTCGGCAGCGGCGAATTCCTTCTCCTGCAACTCGACGAAGGCGCTCATCTGGCGGCGGGCGTAGCCGTGGGCCAGGTCGAACATGCCGTAGTTGAGGGCGTGGAAGCCGGCCAGCGTGATGAACTGGAACTTGTAACCCATGGCGCCCAGCTCTTTCTGGAACTTGGCGATGGTGGCGTCGTCGAGGTTTTTCTTCCAGTTGAACGAGGGCGAGCAGTTGTAGGCCAGCATCTTGCCGGGGAATTTGGCGTGGATGGCTGCGGCAAAGGCCTTGGCATAGGCCAGGTCGGGCTTGCCGGTTTCACACCAGACCAGATCGGCGTAGGGGGCGTAGGCCAGGCCGCGCGAGATGGCCTGCTCCAGGCCCGGCTTGGTGCGGTAAAAGCCTTCCACCGTGCGCTCGCCGGTGCAGAAGGGCTTGTCGTTGTCGTCCACGTCGCTGGTGACCAGGTCGGCCGCTTCCGCGTCGGTGCGGGCCACCAGCAGCGTGGGCGTGCCCATCACGTCGGCGGCCAGGCGGGCGGCCACCAGCTTGCTGACCGCCTCGCGGGAAGGCACCAGCACCTTGCCGCCCATGTGGCCGCATTTCTTGACGGCCGCCAGCTGGTCTTCGAAGTGCACGCCGGCGGCACCCGCTTCGATCATGGCCTTCATCAGCTCGAAGGCGTTGAGCACGCCGCCGAAGCCCGCTTCGGCATCGGCCACGATGGGGGCGAAGTAGTCGATGTCGTCCTTGCCCTCGCTCCACTGGATCTGGTCGGCGCGCTGGAAGGTGTTGTTGATCTTCTTGACCACCTTGGGCACCGAGTCCACCGAATACAGCGACTGGTCGGGGTACATCTCGCCGTTGCTGTTGGCGTCGCCCGCCACCTGCCAGCCCGACAGGTAGATGGCCTTGAGGCCGGCCTTGACCTGCTGCATGGCCTGGTTGCCGGTGAGGGCGCCCAGGGCGTTGACGAAGGGCTCGGTGTGGATCAAGCCCCAGAGCTTCTCGGCGCCGCGCTTGGCCAGCGTGTGCTCGATGGCCAGCGAGCCGCGCAGGCGCACCACGTCGGCGGCGCTGTAGCCGCGCTGGATGCCCTTCCAGCGGGGGTTTTCGGCCCAGTCTTTTTCAAGGGCGGCGATCTGTTGGTCACGGGTCAGAGTGGTCATGGCAGGCTCCGGGAGCGGTTGAGACAAAAGCGGGACTGGCCGCAGTGTCTCACAAAGTAGTCTTCTGTCTTATATAAGACATAAGAATCGTGACGAAATCCCCACAGGAGGGGCGCCAGGGCGTGCCGGGGGCTGCACTAAACTGGCTGCTTCTTCATGCACTGACGAGCCCATCCGGGCTGCGACCCATGTACCAGCACATCCAAGTTCCCGCCGGCGGTGAGCGCATCACCGTCAACGCCGATCACTCGCTGAACGTGCCCAACAACCCCATCATTCCCTACATCGAGGGCGACGGCACGGGTTTTGACATCACGCCGGTGATGATCAAGGTGGTGGACGCCGCCGTGGCCAAGGCATATGGCGGCCAGCGTCAGATCCACTGGATGGAGATTTACGCGGGCGAGAAGGCCACCCGCGTCTACGGCCCCGACGTGTGGCTGCCCGACGAGACGCTGCAGGTGCTGCGCGACTACGTGGTGTCCATCAAGGGCCCGCTGACCACGCCGGTGGGCGGCGGCATCCGCTCGCTGAACGTGGCGCTGCGCCAGGAGCTGGATCTGTACGTCTGCCTGCGCCCGGTGCAGTACTTCGAGGGCGTGCCCAGCCCCGTCAAGGAGCCCCACAAGACCGACATGGTGATCTTCCGCGAGAACAGCGAAGACATCTATGCCGGCATCGAGTTCGAGGCCGAGAGCGACAAGGCCAAAAAGCTCATCAAGATCCTGCAGGACGAGTTCGCGGTCAAGAAGATCCGCTTCCCGGGTACCTCGGGCATCGGCGTCAAGCCGGTGTCGCGCGAGGGCACCGAGCGCCTGGTGCGCAAGGCCATCCAGTACGCCATCGACCACGGCAAGCCCAGCGTCACCATCGTGCACAAGGGCAACATCATGAAGTTCACCGAAGGGGGCTTCCGGGACTGGGCCTATGCGCTGGCCAAGAACGAGTTCGGTGGCGAACTGATCGACGGCGGCCCGTGGATGAAGGTCAAGAACCCGCGCACGGGCAAGGACATCGTCATCAAGGACAGCATCGCGGACGCCTTCCTGCAGCAGATCCTGCTGCGCCCGGCCGAGTACTCGGTGATTGCCACGCTCAACCTCAACGGCGACTACATCTCCGACGCGCTGGCCGCGCAGGTGGGTGGCATCGGCATCGCCCCCGGGGCCAACCTGTCGGACACCGTGGCCATGTTCGAGGCCACCCACGGCACGGCGCCCAAGTACGCCGGCAAGGACTACGTCAACCCCGGCAGTGAAATCCTCAGCGCCGAGATGATGCTGCGCCACATGGGCTGGGGCGAGGCGGCCGATCTCATCGTCTCGGCGATGAAGAAGGCCATTGCCAGCAAGAAGGTCACCTACGACTTCGCCCGGCTGATGGAGGGCGCCACCCAGGTCAGCACCTCGGGCTTCGGGCAGGTGATGATCGAGCAGATGTGATGC
This sequence comes from Pseudomonadota bacterium, assembly GCA_020161145.1. Classification (GTDB taxonomy): domain Bacteria; phylum Pseudomonadota; class Gammaproteobacteria; order Burkholderiales; family Burkholderiaceae_C; genus Ideonella. The sequence continues at coordinate 252,797 of JAIUPQ010000003.1, read as the reverse complement.
TGCCCCGGGATGGGATGTCTGAGGACGTCCCATTTCGACCCACGCAAACCGGTGTAGGCATGGGCGTTTCCAGCGCAGGCCAGCGTTCAACTCTGTAGGGTCTAGGCTCAGTGCGACTGGCGAATTGGGGCTTTGTGCCGCCGTGTCCGCCGCCACCACAGCCATAGGCCGCTGGCCAGCAGCAGGACGGGCACGAGCCCGAAGGCCGACCACAGCAGGCGCGCCGCAAGGCCCAGCGCCTCACCGCTGTGCAGGGGGAAGGCCCAGTCCAGCATCACACTGCCGGCGCCCGCCTGCAAGGGGTCGTGCACGGCGATGACGCGGCCAGCCGCATCGAGCCGCACGCGGGTGGTGCCGGTGTCCACCCTCGGCTCGCCGGCCTGCAGCAGGCGCACTTCGGCCATGCCGCTCCGGCCGGTCGGCAGCGTCAGCCGCGACCAGGTGGCGTGCGCAAACAGCGCCGTCGCCGTGGCCACCAGGGTGTCGGGTGGCACCGGGGCGCCGGGCAGTGGACTTGACGGGGTTTTGGGCAGGGGCGGCAGCCGCTCCACCGGCAGCACCAGGGCGACGGCGGCGCGCGTGCTGTCGTCGAAGACCAGCGCCGCGCCGGTGGCAGTCAGCAGCAGGGCGAGCGGCGCCAGCCACAGGCCCACCGCACGGTGGGCGTCGAACCACAGGCGCTGGGTCGAGGCGCCGACCTTGATCGTCAGCACCCGCTGCCAGGCATCGCGGGTGTGGCGCCTGGGCCAGGCCAGCCAGATGCCGCTGAGGGCCAGTCCCAGCAGCACCAGGGCGCCGCCGCCCACCACCAGATGGCCGGCATCCCCCGCCAGCAGCTTGCTGTGCAACTCGTACAGCAGCGGCACGGCGTGGGCGCGGTCGAGCCGCCAGGCGCCGCGCAGGCGTGAACCCAGGTAGCGTGCGCAGGCGGGGTCGACGAAGTGCTCGCGCCGCAGGCCGCTGGTGGGTTCGCGGCGCTCCCAGACCTGGTAGGCGGCACCGGGCCGGACAGGGGCCAGCACGATGGCGGGTTTGGCGTTGGGTGCTGCGCGGGCCAGCACGGCCAACGTGTCGGCCACCGGGCGCGGCGACGGCGTGCAGGCGGCGGCCGGGGTGGCGTGGAACCACGCCGGGTTCAGCGCTGCATCCAGTTCGGCCTGCCAGACCATCAGGCTGCCGGTCAGGCCCAGCAGCGCCAGCAGCAGGCCGGCGGCCAGCGCCACCCAGCGGTGCAGCAGCGAGAGCGTGCGGCGCATGCGCGCGGTCAGAAGCGGCGCCGCCAGCTCAGCGTGAGCGTGCGGCCACGGCCGGCGTCGTAGTCGTCGTTGGTGCCGGCGTAGTGCGACTGGCTGTAGTAGGTGATGTACTGCTTGTTCAGCAGGTTTTCGACGCCGGCCCCCCACTCGCCCCAGGGCGATGTCCAGCGCAGCGCCAGGTCGGCCACGGTGTAGCCCTTGAAATGTTCTTCCAGGCTGGTGGTGCCGGCGTAGATGCCCACGTTGGCGTCGCGTGAGAACCAGCGGGCGACGCTGAGCTGGGCGCTCCACGCGGGTGCGAAGGTCCAGCGGCTCGTGAGCACCAGCTTGTCGGGGCCTTGCGAGCGGGCACCCAGGTCGCGGTCCAGCGGCTGGTCCGGGGCACCGGCGGTGCGGCCGCGGGTGCGGGCGTAGGTGGCGTCCAGCCGCAACGTGCTGGTGGGCCGCCACTGCCCGCTGAACTCGAAGCCTTTGACGACGATGGGCACGCGCTGCACCGTGCCGATGCCGTTGGTGACGATGATCTGGCTGCCCAGGTCGGAGCGCGATTCGTAGACCGAGGCGCTGAGGCTGCCCGCGCTGCCGCGCCAGGCCACGCCCAGCTCGCGGTTGGCGGTGACGATGGGCTGCAGATCGACCAGTTGGTCCACCGACTGCCCGGCGCCGCGCACGGCGCGCAGGATCAGCCCCGCATCGGGCGGGCCAAAGCCCTCGTTGTAGGACGCGAACGCCGACCAGCCACTGTCGCCAAAACGCCAGACGCCGCCCAGGCTCTTGACCAGCTCGTGCGCGTCGCGCGTGCCGCCGGCGACCTCGTTGGCGCCGTAGTAGGCCAGCGTGCGGTAGGTGTCCACCGTCAGCGAGTTGCGCTCGTCGCGCAGGCCGCCACGCAGGGTGAGGTTGCCGATGTCGTATTCGATCTGCGCAAACGGGGCCAGGCTTTGGTAGCGCAGCGGCGGCACCCAGATGCGGTCGGTCTGCGTCAGGCGCTGGGAGGAGGTGTCGTGCAGCAGGTCGATGCCGGCGGTGAACTCCAGCCCGGCCAGGCCGAAGTCGGGCCGCACCCAGCTTGTGCGCAACCCCCATTTGCGGGCCACGATCTCGCTTTGATCGACCAGCGTGTTGGCCGGCGCGAGGGCCGGGTCCTGGAAGGTGTTGATGATGCCGCCGCTGTAGCGCGCCGCGAAGTCCTGTTTGAAGAGCTGGGCGCTGGCATAGCCGCCGGCCAGGTCGGCATGCGACCACTCCAGGCTGGCCGAGGTGACCTTGTTGCGCGGCGCTTCCCAGGCCAGCGTGCCGCGCCGGGCACTGGTGGGCACGCCGGCAGCGCGGTTGCCCGGCACGTTCACCCAGTCGTCGAAGCCGGCGGCCTGAAAGCGATTGACCATCAGTTGCACGCGCTGATCTCCGACGTCGTGGCCCAGTTTGACGAAGGCGTCGGCCGCCTGGTGCAGCGACTCGGTGGAGAGCCTGCGGCCGTCGGCGTCGGTGCCCACGCCCTGGCTGCGGGCGCCCACGTAAACCAGCGCATCGAAGGCATCCGGCCCCTCGCTGCGGTGCTCGAGCAGGTAGCCCGTTTTCCAGGCCTGGGTGTCGCCATGGCCCTGGGTGCCGTACTTCAGCTCCAGCGTGTGCCGGGTGCCGGGCTGGGTGGGGTGGCGGGTGATGGTGTTGATGATGCCGCCGGTGGCGCCCATGCCTTGCACCGCCGAGGCGCCGCTGACGACCTCGATGCGCTCGACGACCATGGGGTCGGCGAAGTAGCCCTCGCGGCCCCCGTAGCGCAGGGGGTTGGTCTGCGGGATGCCGTCCAGCAGCAGCAGCGCGTTGCGGCCGCGCAGGCCTTCGCCAAAGTTGGTCAGCTTCTGCCGCGCCGGGGCGTAGCCCGGCACCTGGGCGGCCAGCAACTGGCTGGGGTCTTCGCTGATCAGGCCCTGGGCGTCGATCTCGTCGCGCGAGATCACGCTGATGGCGCCCGGGATCTTCTCCACGGCCTTGCTGCCGCGGGTGGCGGTGACGACCACGGTCTGCACTGCAGGGGTGGTTTCGTCAGCCGCATCGGTCGCCTCGGGCGGCGTCTGCTGCGCGTGGGCGGCACTGGCCAGCAGGCCGGCGGCGAGGGCACTCAGTGGCCGGTTCAGGGCCGGGGTGGAGCGAGGGCATCGGCGCGCCCGGACTGTCTTGGTTTGCATGGCGTCCCGATACTGAAAAAGCTGATGAGGCGCCGGTCGGCGGCTGGCCTCATGCCAAAGATCGGGGCGATTGTAATGAGAATGATTCGCGTTTAAAAACCAGACGACCAAATGAGCACGCCGCTGCCGGGTGATTGCCCGGCAGCGGCGCGAAGGAAGGGGGGCGAGGCGGTTACAGCCAGCCGCCGTTGCCCTTGCCCGGGTCGCTGTCGCGGGCCTTGAGGGCGTCGGCCACGGTCAGCCCCAGTGCCTTGGCTACGCCCTCGCCGTAGGCGGGGTCGCAGGCGTTGCAGTTGCGGATGTGGCGGTATTTGATGAAGTCAGGTGCATCGCCCATGGCGCCGGCCGTGTTGCCGAACAGCGCCTGCTGCTGCGCGGGCTTCATCAGCTTGAACAAGGCGCGCGGCTGGCTGAAGTAGTCGGCGTCGTCCTGGCGGAAGTCCCAGTGGTCGGCGGCGCCGTTGATCTTCAGCGGTGGCTCCTTGTACTGCGGCTGCTGCTGCCATTGGCCGTAGCTGTTGGGCTCGTAATGCGGGCGGCTGCCGTAGTTGCCGTCCATGCGGCCCTGGCCGTCGCGATGGTTGCTGTGCACCGGGCAGCGCGCGGCGTTGACCGGAATCTGGTGGTGGTTGACGCCCAGCCGGTAGCGCTGCGCATCCGGGTAGTTGAAAAGCCGCGCCTGCAGCATCTTGTCCGGGCTGACGCTGATGCCAGGCACGAGGTTGCTGGGCGAGAAGGCGGCCTGCTCCACGTCCATGAAGAAGTTCTCGGGGTTCTTGTTCAGCTCGAACACGCCCACCTCGATCAGCGGGTAGTCGCGGTGCGGCCAGACCTTGGTCAGGTCGAACGGGTGGTAGGGCACTTTCTCGGCGTCCGTCTCGGGCATGACCTGCACGTACATGGTCCACTTGGGGAAGTCGCCGCGTTCAATGGCCTCGTACAAGTCCCTCTGGTGGCTTTCGCGGTCTTTGCCGACGAGGGCCTCGGCCTGGGCATTGGTCAGGTTCTCGATGCCTTGCTGGGTGCGGAAGTGGAACTTGACCCAGAAGCGTTCGTTGTTGGCGTTGATCAGCGAGTAGGTGTGCGAACCAAAGCCGTGCATGTGGCGGTAGCTCTTGGGAATGCCGCGGTCGCTCATCACCACGGTGACCTGGTGGAAGGCCTCGGGCAGCAGCGTCCAGAAGTCCCAGTTGTTGGCGGCGCTGCGCAGGTTGGTGCGCGGGTCGCGCTTGACGGCGCGGTTGAGGTCCTCGAACTTCAGTGGGTCGCGCAGAAAGAACACGGGCGTGTTGTTGCCCACCATGTCCCAGTTGCCTTCCTCGGTGTAGAACTTCAACGCGAAGCCACGGATGTCGCGCTCGGCGTCGGCCGCGCCGCGCTCACCCGCCACGGTGGTAAAGCGGGCGAACATCTCCGTCTTCTTGCCCACTTCGCCGAGGAATTTGGCGCGGGTGTACCGGGTGATGTCGTGGGTCACGGTGAACGTGCCGAAGGCGCCCGAGCCCTTGGCGTGCATGCGCCGCTCGGGAATGACCTCGCGCACGAAGTTGGCCAGCTTCTCGTTGAGCCACACGTCTTGCGCCAGCAAGGGACCACGCGGCCCCGCAGTCATTGCGTTCTGGTTGTCCACCACCGGCGCACCGAAGGCGGTGGTCAGGTGGGTGACGGGGCATTTGCTGGATTCACTCATGATCGGGCTCCTTGTTGATGACCGACCTATCCTAGGGCCCTCAGGGCACGGTGGTCAAATTAATTGACGCGACATAGACAATAGCCATAAGCGATTGCAAGGCCCCAAAAAAAAGCACCCGCGTGCGGGTGCTCCTGGGCGATGACGCAGCCGTGTGCGTCAGAGCTTGACGGTCTGCATGAAGCTGTCGTAGCGCGCTTCGGCAAAGCGGAACCACAGCACCTGATCTTTCTGGAAGGCGCGGTAGGCGCCGTAGATGCGCTTCCAGTCGGGGTTCTTGGCGCCGAGTTCGCCATAGACGGCCATGGCGGCCTTGTATGAAGCATCGAGCACCGACTGCGGGAAGGGCACGACCTTGACCTTCTGTGCCACCAACTGCTTGAGCGCGGTAGGGTTGAGCGCGTCGTACTTGGCCTGCATGTCCACATGGGCATAGGCCGAGGCGGCCTCCAGCATGGCTTTGTATTCGGCCGACAGGCCGTCATAGGCTTTCTTGTTGAGGAAGAAGTCGACCTCCGGGCCGCCCTCCCACCATCCGGGGTAGTAGTAGAAGGGGGCGACCTTGAAGAAGCCCAGCTTCAGGTCGTCGTACGGGCCCACCCACTCGGCGGCGTCAATGGTGCCTTTTTCCAGGGCCTGGTAGATCTCGCCGCCAGGGATGTTCTGCGGCACCCCGCCCATGCGCTCGATCACGCGGCCGGCGAAGCCGCCGATGCGGAATTTCAGCCCCTTGATGTCGGCCGGCGTCTTGACCTCTTTGCGGAACCAGCCGCCCATTTGCGCGCCGGTGTTGCCGCCGGCCATGGAGACGATGTTGTACTGGGCATAGAAATCGTTCATCAGCTTGCGCCCGCCGCCATGCATCATCCACGCCGTGGTCTGGCGTGAGTTCATGCCGAAGGGAATGGCGGCGCCGATGGCGAAAGCCTCGTTCTTGCCGAAGTAGTAATAGGGCACCGTGTGACCCATCTCGACGGTGCCGTTTTGCACGCCATCGACGATGCCCAGCGCCGGCATCAGTTCACCCGCAGCGTGCACGCTGATCTGGAACTTGCCGCCCGATAACTCGCCTACTTTCTTGGCAAACACATCGGCCGCGCCGTGGATGGTGTCCAGCGATTTGGGGAAGCTGGATGCGATGCGCCAGCGCAGTGTGGCCTGAGCGTGCGCGGCTGGCGCCACCCCGGCCGCAAGAATGCCGGCCATGCCAGCGCCAGAGACGAACGAACGACGTTCCATGCAGACTCCTTCAACCAAGAGATGGGACTCAGCCATCTTATGCCAGAAGGTCTGGCGTGCATGACATTGAGCTTACTGGCCCGCGATCTGCATCCGCCCGATCAGCATGGCGCCGCAGGTCTTGCCGCCCAGCGTGTAGGCATCGGCGCCCAGCGCCGCCACGTCGCGCAGCATGGTCTTGAGGTTGCCGGCGATGGTCACCTCCTGCACCGGATGGACGATGCGACCGCCCTCCACCCAGAAGCCCGCCGCGCCGCGCGAGTAGTCGCCCGTGACGGCGTTGACGCCCTGGCCCATCAACTCGGTGACGAACAAGCCCGTGCCCAGCTTGCGCAGCATCTCGTCCAGGTGGTCGCCCGGCTGCGTCAGACGGCTGGTCAGCGTCAGGTTGTGCGAGCCGCCCGCATTGCCGCTGGTGCGCAGGCCCAGCTTGCGCGCCGAGTAGGTGGCCAGAAAATACCCCTGGGTCACGCCGCCGTCCACGACGGTGCGCGGTGCCGTGCGCACGCCTTCGTCGTCAAAGGCCGCGCTCGCCTTGCCACCGGGACGCCAGGGGTCTTCGCGCAGATCGACGTGGTCGGCCCAGATGGCCTGGCCCAGGCTGCCTTCGAGGAAGGTGGTCTTGCGGTAGAGCGCGCCGCCGCTGGTGGCCTGTACATAGGCGCCCAGGATGCCGGCCGCCAGCGGGGCGTCGAACAGCACCGGCGCCGCCCGCGTGCGCACCGGGCGACTGCCCAGGCGCGAGAGTGCCCGCTCGGCCGCGTAGCGGCCCACGGCCTCGGGCGCGGCCAGCAGCATGGCGTTGCGCTCCGAGGTGTACCAGTGGTCGCGCTCCATGGCTGCGCCCTTGCCGGCAATGGGCGCCACCGACAGCGAGTGCCGGGTGGACGGGTAGCCGCCACGGAAGCCCCGGCTGTTGCCGGCCCAGAAGTGGGCATGCTGGGCCGACACGTGGGCGCCCTCGGTGTTGGTGATGCGCGGGCTGACCGCCAGCGCCGCGTCTTCGCAGCGGCGGGCGAGCGAGGCGGCGATGTCGGCATCCAGCGCCCAGGGGTGAAAGAGATCCAGATCGCGGGCGGCCTCGTCGCTGCTGGCCAGATCGGCCGCGTCGGGCAGGCCGGCGGCGGGGTCTTCGGCGGTGAAGCGCGCGATGTCGAAGGCCGCCTGCACCGTCTGGCGCAGCGCGGCAGGGCTGAAGTCCGACGTGCTGGCATTGCCGCGCCGCTGGCCCATGTAGACGGTGACCCCCACCGATTTGTCGCGATTGCGCTCCACCGACTCCAACTGGCCTTTGCGCACGGCGACGGACAGGCCGCAGCCCTCGGAGACCTCGGCGGCTGCATCGCTGGCGCCCGCGTCGCGGGCCAGCGCCAGCACGTCCTCGACGATCTGCTGGAACTGTGCGCGGTCGTAGGCAAAGGCGGTGTCGGCAGGGTTCATATGGGGGTGGGCCGGAGGCGAAAATGGGTCGGCCATGATAATAGTTGGCTCTATGGAAGACACCGCATTCGAGACCGCCCCCGAGCGGCCGAGCAAGAGTGCCCAGAAGCGCGAATCCCACGCGTTGCAGAAACTGGGTGCCGATTTGCTGACCCTGCCTGCCAGCCGGCTGGCTGGCATCGTCATGCCCGACGCCTTGCGTGAGGCCCTGGCCGAGCATCACCGCACCCGCTCGCACGAGGGCCGGCGGCGCCAGTTGCAACTCATCGGCAAGTTGATGCGCCAGGCCGATCCCGAACCGCTGCAGGAGGCGGTGGCCGATTTCCGGCTGGGCCGCGCGCAGGACAGCCTGGCGCTGCATCAGGCCGAGATCTGGCGCGACGCCTTGCTGGCCAGCGACGAAGCGCTGACGCGCTGGCTGGTCGATTTTCCCGGCAGCGACACCCAGCACCTGCGCAGCCTGGTGCGCGCGGCGCGCAAGGACGCCCAGAGCCAGCCTGCGCACGAACCCGTGCAGCGCCACGGCCGCGCCTATCGCGACCTGTTCCAGTGGCTCAAGGAGGCGCTCAAATCATGACCACGCTGGCTCCCGTGCACATCGGTCTGGTGTCCGTCAGCGACCGGGCGTCGGCCGGCGTCTACCAGGACAAAGGCCTGCCGGCGCTGCGCGACTGGCTGACACACGCCGTGCGCAACCCCATCGAGTGGCACGAACGCCTGATCGCCGACGACGAGACCACCATTGCGGCCACGCTGCGTGAACTGGTGGATGCACAAGGCTGCCATCTGGTGCTGACCACGGGCGGCACCGGCCCCGCGCCACGCGACGTCACGCCCGAGGCCACCCTGGCCGTGGCCGACAAGGTGATGCCCGGTTTTGGGGAGCAAATGCGTGCCATCAGCCTGAATTTCGTGCCAACCGCCATCTTGTCACGCCAAGTGGCCGTGATTCGCAGGCAGGCGCTCATCATCAACCTGCCCGGTCAACCCAAGTCCATAGCCGAGACGTTGCAGGGGTTACCCGCGGCCAACCCGCCTGTGCCGGGCATTTTTGCTGCAGTACCCTATTGTGTTGACCTGCTCGCAGGCCCGTTCATCGAAACCGACCCAGCCATCTGCGTCGCGTTTCGGCCCAAGTCTGCCCTTCCTCGTTGACCCATGATGCGCCACCTTCTTGCTCACCTCGCGCTGGCCTTGCCGCTGGCGGCCACGGCCGCCGATACCCTTGACTACACGGTGCGCCAGGGCGACACGTTGATCGGTATCTCGCGCACCTTTTTGATCCAACCTGCCGAGTGGCCGCAGATCGCGCGCCTCAACCGGTTGCCGGACGCCAACCTGATCAGGCCGGGCCAGATACTCAGGCTGCCCCTGACGCTGCTGCACAAAGTGGATGCACCGGCCGAGTTGCGCGCGGTGCGGGGTGACGTGCGCGTGGACGGCGCCGCACCGGTGCTGCCCATGCGGGTGGGCGGTGGTGCGCGCATCGTGACGGGCGTGGACAGCTCGGCGCTGCTGGTGCTGGCCGATGGCACCGAGGTGCGGCTGCCGCCGCAGACCGACGCCGTGCTGGGCGAGCAGACCCAGTACCCGATGGCCGAGGCCTTTGCCAACGCGCTGCGGGTGATTCAAGGCAGCATCGAGGTGCTGGCCACCAAGGTGCGGCGCGCCAAGCCGCTGGAGGTGACCACGCCCACGGCCGTCATCGGCGTGCGCGGCACGCGCTACCGCGTGGCCCACGAGGGCGCGAGTCGTACCGAGGTGCTGGAGGGCCTGGTGGCCGCGGCCGTGCCGCAAGCACCCGAGACCCCGGTGGCAGCGGGCCAGGGCGCGCGGTTGGTGCCCGGCCAGCGGCCGCATCCGGTGACGCTGGAGCCTGCGCCCAACCTGACGGCGCTGCCGCCGCTGGTCGAGAGCCCGCTGGTTCGCTTTGCACTGCCCCATGAAACCCTGCCGCTGCGTGCGCAGGTGGCGGCGGACGCCAACTTCGAGCAGGTGGTGCGCGACGTGCGCGCCCCAGCCGGCCAGCCACTGCGCTTTGAGGGCCTGCCCGACGGCCAGTGGTATCTGCGTGTGCGCCGGGTCGGCACGCAAGAGCTGGAGGGGCTGGATGGCGTGCATGCCTTCAGGCTGCACGCCCGCCCCGAGCCTCCCGCCGTGCTGGGCCCGCGCGGCAAGGCCGGAGTGGGCGCCATCACGCTGACCTGGGCGCAGAACGTGGCGGCCCAAGGCTACCGCCTGCAGGTGGCGCGCGATGCGGCCTTCACCCAACTGCTGCATGAGAAGGCCGGTTTGCAAGGTGGCGCGACCACGGTCACGCTGGCCGAACCTGGGGCCATTTATTGGCGCCTGGCCAGCCAGGATGGCCGCATCGGCGATGGCCCCTGGGGCGAGGCGCAGGCGCTGGAGTTGCGCGCCGACCCCACGCCGCCGCGCGGCGGCCTCTCCAGCGACGGGCGCAGCCTGGAGCTGGGCTGGGACGCGCAGCCCCACGCGCGCCAGGAGGCGCAACTGGCCAAGGACCAAACCTTCCAGGACCTGGTGGCCAGCGCCACGCTGGATCAAGGCAGTTGGGCGGCGCCCAAGCCCGAGCTGCCGGGGACCTACTACTTCCGCTACCGCAGCGTGGAGGCCGACGGCTATGTCTCGCCCTGGAGCAGCACGCTGCTCATCGAGCTGCCGAGGGACTGGTCGGGCCTGTGGTGGTTTGTGCCGGTGCTGGCGCTGGGGTTGTGAGGTCGCTGCAGGCCGCCTGCAGGCGGGTGGCGTCGAAATGGGCCTCGGTCTGGGCCTCGGCCGGCACGCAGGGCTGACTGGCGCCAAGCTGGCGCATGGCGGCCCACAGCAGGGCCACCTGCTGCTCGTGGGTGGCGGTGGCTTCGATCAGGTCGCGCATGGCTTGCGTCACCGGGTCATCACCCTGCGCCACGCCGTAAGCCGCAAACGCTGGTTTGCCGGCGGCGTCTTCCAGTACCCGCGCCGGGTTGCCCACCACCGTGGCGCCGGCCGGCACCGGCTTGGTCACCACCGCACCTGAGCCCACGCGCGCGCCAGCGCCCACGGTAAAGCCGCCCAGCACGCTGGCACCGGCACCGACGATGACACCGGGCTCCAGCGTGGGGTGGCGTTTGGCACCCTTGACCAGCGACGTGCCGCCCAGTGTCACGCCTTGGTAGATCGTGCAGTCGTCGCCCACCTCGGCCATCTCACCGATGACGATGCCCATGCCGTGGTCGATGAACACGCGCCGTCCCATCGTGGCCCCGGGGTGGATTTCGATGCCGGTGAAGAACCGCCCCAGGTTCGAGATGAACCGGCCGGCCCAATGCCACCGACGGCGCCACAGCCCGTTTGCCAGCCGATGAAACATCAGCGCGTGCAGGCCGGGGTAACAGGTCAGCACCTCAAAGCGTGAGCGCGCAGCCGGGTCGCGCTCCAGGATGGTGTCTATGGTTTCGTTCAAGCGGGCAAACATGCGCCGAGTGTAGTGGTCAGGGTTATCCCCCTGGGTCGCAGTCCCGATTGACCCTAAGGGCATCGTTTTGAGACCATAAAGGTTGTATGCCAGGGCGCTACCCGTGCTGAGCATGCTGCGCTGATCCAGCGCCCGTTCAACCTTTCAGAGGAGAGAAACTGCATGAATACCAACACGTTGCGTACCACCCGTTTGTGTGCCGCCCTGGGTTTGGCCTTGGCCGCCTGGAGTGCCCAGGCCGCAGCCGACACGACCCGCGTGATCGTGTCGTTCAGCAATGCAGAGGCCTCGGCCAACCTGCGTGGGGCCGTCGCGAGCCTGGGCGGCGTGACGAAGGTGAATCTCGCTCACATCAACGCCGTGGCCATTGAAGTTCCGACCAAAGCCGTGGCCCAACTGCGCAAGCTGGCCGGCGTCAAGTCCGTCGAGGTCGATGCCAAGCGCTACATCGAGCCGCTCAAGATGGAGGCGGTATCCGCCAATGAGCTGCTCAAGCAGCTGGACAAGGGCAGCGATACCGAAGGCATCGACTTCGAGGGCGAGAACACGCCGTATGGCATCCGTCAGGTGCAGGCCAACGCCAAACTGGCCAATGCAGGCACCGAGCCGGTCAAGGTCTGCGTCATCGACTCCGGGCTGGACAGCCGTCACCCCGAATTCGCCAACATGGATGTGGACGGCGCCTGGGATCCGGGCACCGGCGGCTGGGACGAGCTGCCGCTGGGCTCGCATGGCACGCACACGGCGGGTACCGTGGCGGCGCAGCGCAATGGCTTGGGCGTGGTCGGTGTGGCCAGCCGCGGCGAGGTCTCGCTCTACATCGTGCGTGTCTTCGACGGCTCCGACGTCTGGGCGTATTCGTCCACGCTGGCTGCCGCCACGCAGGTGTGCAAGACGGCGGGCGCCAAGGTCATCAACATGTCGCTGGGCGGTGAGTTCCCCAACGCAGCCGAGCGTGCCAACTTCGACCAGCTTGAAGCCGACGGCATTCTGAGCATTGCCGCGTCAGGCAACTCGGGCATCCGCACCAACGGCTACCCGGCCTCCTACCAGTCGGTGGTGTCGGTGGCGGCCACGGACCGCCACGCCCAGTGGGCCTCGTTCTCCACGTTCAACTCGCAGGTCGAGCTCTCTGCACCGGGCGCTGGCGTGGCCTCGACCGTGCCGCTCGGTTCGGGCCGCATGAGCACGCTGACCCAGAACGGCGTCAAGTACAGCTCGCTGCCGCTGGTCGGCTCGGCTGCTACGGGGATGTATCCGCCGGTCATGGTGGCCACTTACGACTTCGGTCTGGGTGACCAGGTGGACGCGGGCGTGGCCGGCAAGACCTGCGTCATCTCGCGCGGCAGCATCTCGTTTGCCGACAAGGTGACGAATTGCCAGAACAGCGGCGGCGTGGCTGCCATCATCTACAACAACGCCCCGGGCAACTTCAACGGCACGCTGGGCGCCATGGTGGCGACCATTCCGGTCGTCTCCATCTCCGACACCGATGGCGCGGCCATGGTGGCGGCCGTGCCGGATGTGGCGCGGGTGCGCGTGGTGGCGCTGGACTACGCCTACATGAGCGGCACCTCCATGGCGTCGCCGCACGTCGCGGGCGTGGCGGCTCGCCTGTGGCATGCCAACCCGTCGTGCACCAACAAGCAGATTCGGGACACGCTGGACAAGTCGGCCAAGGACATGAACGAGCCGGGCCGCGACGAGAAGACCGGCTTTGGTCTGGTCCAACTGCGCGACGCCAACGATCGCATCCAGGCGCTGGGCTGCGGCAACTGAGGCTGCGGCAGACCACGTCAGAAAGGGGCTTCGGCCCCTTTTTTCATGGCTGCGGTCGCAGGCCCGCCGATCGGATGGTCGATCGGTAGGCCCAGCAGGGTAGGTCCCTGGGTTGCAATCCCGATTGACCTAGGGGGGAGTCTTGACAACACTGGTCATGATGTGGCTAGCAGTGCCGATGTGCCACGTCCAACGATGCGCCGATACGGCGCACCAACAGCCCATCTTGAGGAGACCTACAGATGAACAAGAGCATGACGTTGCATACCACGCGCCTGTGCGCGGCACTGAGTCTGGCCCTGGCTGCCTGGGGCGCCCAGGCGGCCGATACCACGCGGGTGATCGTGTCGTACCAGAGCATGGAGTCGGCGGCCAGCGTGCGCGCGGCCGCACAGCAGTTGGGCGGGGTGTTGAAAGTCGATCTGTCGCACGTGCGGGCCATGGCCATCGAAGTGCCTACCGCCCGCCTGGCCGCCCTGCGCAAGGTGCCCGGCGTGGTGCTGGTCGAAGTCGATCAGAAGCGCGAGTTGGTGCCGCACGTGGCCACCACCCTGAGCGCCGACATGGCCGATGCGGCCATGGACGCCATGCGGGGTGATGGGCCGCTGCGCCAGCGCCTGCCTTACGGCATCAAGCAGGCGCAAGGCAAGAACGTGCCGGGCAGCGATGCGCCACCCATCACCGTGTGCATCATCGACACCGGCCTGGATCGCACCCACCCCGACCTGCCGGGCGCCGACGCCACCGGCAACTTCGATCCGGGCGGCGCAGGCAATTGGTATGACGTGGACAACCCCCATGGCACCCACGTGGCAGGCACCGTGGCCGCTGTGGACAACGAAATCGGCGTCATCGGCATCGCCGGGCGCGGCGAGGTCAGGCTGCACATCCTGAAGGTGTTCACCGGCGATGCCTGGAGCTACTCATCGACCCTGAGCGCCGCCACACAGGAATGCAAGGCTGCGGGCGCCAAAGTCATCAGCATGTCGCTGCGCGGTCTGTTCCCCAACAATGCCGAGCGTGAGAACTTCGCCCAACTGGAGCGCGATGGCCTCATCAGCGTGGCGGCCGCCGGTAACGACGGTGCGCAGATCAATGGCTACCCGGCCTCATACCCATCGGTGATTTCGGTGGCTGCGGTGGACATCAACAGCAACTGGGCCTCGTTCTCCAACCGCAACAGCCAGGTCGAGCTCTCGGCTGCAGGCGTCAACGTGGCCTCGACCATGCCGGTGGGCGCGGGCGGCCTGATGGGCAGCCTGCGGCAGGCGGGTTCGGGCTATGGCGCCATTCCGCTGGAAGGCTCGCCGCAAACCGGCATCGACACCCCAGTGATTGCGGCCACTTACGATTTCGGCCTGGGTGAGGCCATCGATGCTGGGGCTGCCGGCAAGACGTGCGTGATCTTGCGGGGCGTCAATGCCTTCTCGGCCAAGGTGCTGAACTGCCAGAACAGCGGCGGCGTGGCGGCGGTCATCTACAACAACGCGCCCGGCAACTTCAACGGCACGCTGGGCGGCGTGGCCACCACCATCCCGTCGGTGTCCATCTCGGACGTGGATGGCGCGGCGATGAAGGCCGCCGTTCCAGCCGTCGCGCGCATGCGCGTGGCCGCAGTGGACTACGGCTATTTGAGCGGCACGTCCATGTCCACGCCGCACGTCTCGGGCGTGGCGGCCAAGCTCTGGCGCCTGCACCCCGAATGCAGCAACACCGAAATCCGCGCCTCGCTGGACAACTCGGCGCTGGATCTGGGTGATCCGGGGCGGGATGTGCGCACCGGCTTTGGCCTGGTGCAACTGCGCACCGCCCATGAGCGCATCAACACCATGGGCTGCGGCAACTGACGAGTCGCACGCCGTCAACCAGCAAGGGGGCCTCGGCCCCCTTTTTGGTTTGATGGTGGCAATCCGGCTACTGCCAGGCCTGCGTGCGCAGCAACCCCACGGCCAGGCCCTCGATGGCAAAACCCTCACCCATGGATTCGTCCACCTCGATGGGCGCGAAGTCCGGGTTGGCCGGCAGCAGCCGCACCCCGTTGGGCCCGCGCTCCAGGTATTTGACCGTCACCTCATCGACCAGCCGCGCCACGACGATCTGGCCATCGCGCACCTCGGTGGTCTTTTTGACGGCCAGCAGATCGCCGTCGAGGATGCCGGCATCCTTCATGCTCATGCCACGCACGCGCAGCAGGTAGTCGGGCGTGCGGCTGAACAGGTCCGGGTCGACGGCAAACGTCTGCGTGATGTGCTCTTGCGCCAGCATGGGTTGGCCTGCGGCCACGCGGCCCACCAGCGGCAGCGTCAGCTGCGCCAGGCCGGGCAGGGCCGGCTGGGGCTCGCGCCGCGCGGCGTTGGCCTCGCGCAGCGCCGGACGCGGCAGCCGGATACCGCGCGAGGTGCCGCCCACCAGCTCGATCACGCCTTTGCGCGCCAGCGCCTGCAGGTGCTCTTCCGCTGCGTTGGGCGAGCGAAAGCCCAGCTCGGCCGCAATCTCGGCCCGCGTGGGGGGCGCGCCGGTGCGCTCAATGGCGCGGCGCACCAGGTCGAAAATTTGCTGCTGGCGGGCGGTAAGCTTGGCAGGGGTCACAGTGCGCTCCTTGATACTGTATTTTCATCCAGATTGTCTGCCATGCCAACTCCACTCGTCGCCATCCTTGCCACCGGCGGCACCATTGCCGGTGCGGCCACCCGTCCCGGCGACGACGCCAGCTACGTGGCCGCCCAGTTCGGCGTGGCGCAACTGATTGCCGCCGTGCCGGCGCTGGCGGGCCGCCCCCTTGAAGCCGAGCAGGTGGCCCAGCTCGACAGCAAAGACATGACGCATGCCGTCTGGCAGCAGCTCGCCCACCGCTGCGCCCACCATCTGGCGCGGCCCGAGGTGGCCGGCGTGGTCGTCACCCACGGCACCGACACGCTGGAGGAGACCGCTTGGTTCCTGCACCGCACGCTGGCCCCCGGCAAACCGTTGGTGCTGACGGCCGCCATGCGCCCGGCCACCTCCATCCAGGCCGACGGACCGCAAAACCTGCTGGATGCGCTGGCGCTGGCCCAGCATGCCGGTGCGCGGGGCGTGCTGGCCTGCGTGCAAGGCCGCGCCCATGGCCCGGCCGATGTGCGCAAGCGCCACGGCAGCCGGCTGGATGCCTTTGCCAGCGGCGAGGCCGGGCCGGTGGCATTGATCGAGCAAGGCCAGGTGCGCCAACTGCGGCCCTGGCCCGTGGGCACCGCGCTGGGGGTACCGGAGGCGCGGGCGGCGGACTGGCCGGCGGTCATCGTGCTGCCCAGCCATGCCGGGCTGGCCACCGGCATGGCGCAGGCGTTGGTGCAGGCCGCCATCGCCCAGGGCGCGCGCGGGTTGGTCATCGAGGGCACCGGCAACGGCACCGTGCACAGCGCCTGGGACGGCGCCATCGCCGCCGCCCAGGCCGCAGGCGTCACCGTCTGGCGCGCCACCCGCTGCCAGGATGGCGGGGTGGTGGGCGAGGGCGGTCTGCCCCACGCGCAGGGCCTCTCGGCCGCCCAGGCACGGGTGGAATTGATGTTGGACAAGGCCTTGGGCGGCGCCGCCGCATAGACTCCCGCGATGCACTTCGACATTCTCATCAGCGGCGCCGGCCCCGTGGGCCTGGCGCTGGCGCGCACCCTGGCCGGCAGCGGGCTGACCATAGGCCTGATCGAACAGCACAGCGAGGCGGCCCTGGCCGAAGCGGCCTTCGATGGCCGCGAGATCGCCCTGACCCAGGATTCAGCCGCCCATCTGCGCGAGCTGGGCCTGTGGACGCGCATCGAGGCCATGGTGCCCGGCGCCTTCTCCCCGCTGCGCGATGCCCAGGTGCAAAACGGCCCGTCGCCGTTCGCCATGGTCATTCCGCACGACCTCGCTGGCCGCAGCGAGCTGGGCTGGCTGGTTTCCAACCACCTGATCCGCCGCGCCGCCTTCCAGGCCTTGCAGGCGGCTCAGGCCGAGCACGGTGACATCACCTTGCTGACCGGCTGCGCCGTGGCCGACGTGCAGGTGGATGCCGAGCGGGCCCGCGTCACGCTGGCCGATGGCAGCGAACACAGCGCGCGCCTGCTGGTGGCCGCCGACAGCCGGTTCTCAACCACCCGCCGGGCGGTGGGCATAGGCGCCAGCCAGCATGACTTTGGCCGCACCATGCTGGTGTGCCAGATGACGCACGAGCGTGCACACGACCATGTGGCCTGGGAGTGGTTCGGCTATGGGCAGACGCTGGCGCTGCTGCCCATGAACGACTGCCCCGAGACGGGCATGCCCCGCTCCAGCGTGGTGCTGACGCTGCCGCACCAGCGCATCATGCCGCTGGCCCGGATGGCGGCGGCTGCATTTGGCGCCGACATGGCCCAGCGCTTCGATCACCGGCTGGGCGCCATGACGCTGGCCAGCACCCGCCACACCTACCCGCTGGTGGGCGTCTACCCCAGCCGCATGGTGGCGCCGCGCTTTGCCTGCGTGGGCGATGCGGCGGTGGGCATGCACCCGGTCACCGCACATGGCTTCAACTTTGGGCTGTTGAGCGTGCGCACGCTGGCGCCGCTGCTGCGCGCAGCGGCCGCACAGGGGCAGGACGTGGCCGCCGAGGCGTTGCTGGCCCGCTACGAGCGCACCCACCGTCGCGCCACGCGGCCGCTCTACGAGATCACGCGCGCCATTGCCACCCTCTACACCGCCGAGTCAGCCCCCGCACGGCTCGCGCGCGATGCGGCGCTGCGCGTCGGCGAGGCGCTGACGCCGTTCAAGCGGCTGGTGGCGGCCTCGCTGGCGGGGCACGCTCCTAGCCCATAGGCGTGCACAGCTCCACCGCAAAGCCGTTCAGGTCGGCCACATAGGCCACCGTCTGACCCCAGGGCATCTGCTCGGGCGCCTGCGTCAGCGTGGCGCCGGCCGCCACCGCGCGGGTGACGGCGGCAGGCACGTCATCCGTCACCAGCGCAATCTCGAAGCAATGCGCGGCCGGCTCGGGCGATTTGCCCATCTGGCGCAGCAGCGCGTGCGAGCAAAAGGCCAGTGCGGTGGCGCCGGTGTCCAACTCGCCAAAGTCGCCGCCTTCGGCCACAAAGCGCCGCGCCAGGCCAAAGGCCTGCTCGTAGAACGCCAGCGCGGCCGGCACGTCGGGCACGTAGAGGATGGTGTAGCCGAGTTTCATCAGGTCTCCTGGTGGTGGTGCGGGTGCGTGTTGGCCGCCATCCAGGCCGTCACGCACTGGCGCTGGTCGGGACTGAGGTGCAGGCCCAGCTTGCTGCGGCGCCACAGCACGTCATTGCCATCTTGCGCCCATTCGGTGCGTTGCAAAAAACGCAGCTCGGCCACATGCAGGCCGGGTGCCACCGCGTCGCCCAGGTCGGCAAGGCCGGTGGCATCGCCCAGCAACTCGGCCACGCGACTGCCGTAGGCGCGGGCCCAGCGCTGGGCCAGCGGTGCCGGTAGCCAGGGGTGTCTGGTCACCAGCGCGACGACAAAGCGGGCAAAGTCGGCGTCGGGGCGCTGCGGGGCGCCGATCCAGGCGCTCAGATCGCCGCCGGGCAGCAAGGCGCCGTGCGTCCACGCGGCGCGGCGCTCGCCCAGCAGGTGGCCGATCTGATCGCCTGCCTGTTCGGCCAGCTTGCGAAACGTGGTGATCTTGCCGCCCCATACCGTCAGCAACGGGGCGTCGCTGCGGTGGGCCTCCAGCAGGTAGTCGCGGGTGACGGCGGCGGGGTCGCCGGCGGCGTCGTCCAGCAACGGGCGCACGCCGGCGTAGCACCAGACCACGTCCTCGGGACGCACCGGCTGCGCCAGAAAGCGGTTGGCCTGCTCGCACAAATAGGCGATCTCGCCGTCATCAATGCTGACCAGGCGTGCGTCGCCGTGCCATTCCTGGTCGGTGGTGCCGATCAACGTGAAGTGCTGCTGGTAGGGGATGGCGAAGACGATGCGCTTGTCGGGGTTCTGGAACAGGTAGGCGTGGTCGTGTCCAAAGCGGCGGTGCACCACGATGTGGCTGCCCTTGACCAACCGCAGATGGCGCTGGCCCGGGTGGGCCGCCACCTTGTGCAGCATCTGCGCTGCCCATGGGCCGGCCGCATTCACCAGGGCGCGTGCCTGCACGGTCTGCGTGCGGCCATCCGCGTGCGTCAGCGTGGCCTGCCAGCGCCCGGCCACCGGCCGCGCCGCCGTGCAAGCCGTGCGGGTGTGGATCTGTGCGCCGCGCGCGGCGGCGTCCAGCGCGCAGGCCACCACCAGCCGCGCGTCGTCCACCCAGCCGTCGGCGTAGACGAAGCCCGTGGCAAAGCGCGCCTGCAGCGGTGCGCCCAGCGGCGTGCCAGCCAGCTTGACGGCCCGGGAGCCCGGCAGCACCTCGCGGCGGGCCAGGTGGTCGTAGAGAAAGAGACCAAGGCGCACCAGCCACACCGGCCGCAGGCTGGGGTCGTCGGGATCGTGCGGCATCACGAAGGCCAGCGGGCCCATCAAGTGGGGCGCGCTCCGGAGCAGCACCTCGCGCTCCTGCAGCGCCTTGCGCACCAGACCGAATTCGTAGTGCTCGAGATAACGCAGGCCGCCGTGGATCAGCTTGGTGGAGGCCGACGAGGTGTGCGCGGCCAGGTCATCCTGCTCGGCCAGCACCACGCGCCAGCCGCGCCCGGCCAGGTCGCGGGCGATGCCGGCGCCATTGATGCCGCCGCCCACCACCAGCACGTCGCAGGGCAGGGCGTCGGTTGGCGCGGGCGGGGCGTTGGGGGTGGTGGGCATGCCGGTCTACTTGGGGTAGTCTGCATGCATCATGACCTATCTGCTCGCCCTCGATCAGGGCACCTCCAGCTCGCGCAGCATCGTCTTTGACGCGCGCGGTCGCCTCGTCGCCATGGCTCAGCAGGAGTTGACCCAGCACTTCCCGCAGCCGGGCTGGGTGGAGCACGATGCGCTGGAGATCTGGCGCAGCCAACTGGCCACGGCGCGCGCCGCATTGGCCCAGGCGGGTATCGGTGCCGGCGAGGTGGCCGCCATCGGCATCACCAACCAGCGCGAGACCACGGTGGTGTGGGACCGCGCCACGGGCCAGCCCATCCACCGCGCCATCGTCTGGCAGGACCGGCGCACCGAGCCGCTGTGCCAGCAACTGCGCGAGGCCGGCCACGGTGAGCGCGTGCACCAGCTCACAGGCCTGCTGATCGACGCCTATTTCTCGGCCACCAAGCTGCGCTGGCTGCTGGACCATGTGCCGGGCGCCCGTGCACGGGCCGAAGCGGGCGAGCTGGCTTTTGGCACCATCGACACCTGGCTGCTGTGGCAGCTCACCGGCGGCGCCGTGCACGCCACCGACGTCAGCAACGCCTCGCGCACCATGTTGCTGGACGTGCACCAAGGCCGATGGAGCGACGAGTTGTTGACGCTGCTGGCCATTCCGCCCGCGCTGCTGCCCGAGGTGCGGCCTTCGTCGTGCCGGTTTGGCACGGCGCAGCCCGCGCACTTCGGGGCGGCCGTGCCCATCGGCGGCATGGCCGGCGATCAGCAAAGCGCACTGTTCGGCCAGGCCTGCTTTGACGCCGGTCTGGTCAAGAACACCTATGGCACCGGCTGCTTCATGCTGATGCACACCGGCCGCCGCTTCGAGGCCAGCCGCAATGGCCTGCTGACGACCGCCACGGCCCAGACCGATGCAGCACCGCAGTTTGCGCTGGAGGGCAGCGTCTTCGTCGGTGGTGCCGTGGTGCAGTGGCTGCGTGACGGTCTGGGCGTGATCCAGCACAGTGGCGACGTGCAGGCGCTGGCGCAAAGCGTGCCCGACAGCGGGGGCGTGATGTTCGTGCCCGCCTTTACCGGCCTGGGTGCGCCGTACTGGCAGCCGGATGCGCGCGGTGCCATCCTGGGCTTGACGCGCGGCAGCACGGCCGCCCACATTGCCCGCGCGGCGGTGGAGAGCATCGCCTTTCAGAGTGCGGCGCTGCTGCAGGCCATGGACCGCGACGCGGTGGCCGGTGGCGGCCAGCCGGTGCGTGAGTTGCGTGTGGACGGCGGCGCCGCCGTCAACGACGCGCTGATGCAGTTCCAGGCCGATTTGCTGGGCCTGCCGGTGCTGCGACCCGAGGTGATCGAGACCACCGCCTGGGGTGCCGCCTGCCTGGCTGGCCTGACGGCCGGCGTCTGGGCCGGCACCGACGAGCTGGCCGCGCTGTGGCGGGTGCAGCGGCGCTTCGAGCCGGGCCCGGCACACGCCCAGGCCGGCGAGGCCATGGCGCGCTGGGCGCACGCGGTGCGGCAGGTGGTCTCTCGCTGACGGCCGGTGATGCCTGCCAATTCGTCACCGTCGCGGTGGGCCGGCAGCCTAGAATCGCTGTTTGATTCATCGAGTTGGGAGTCCCTCTTATGGGTTCATTCAGCATCTGGCATTGGTTGATCGTGTTGTTGGTGGTGGTGCTGATCTTTGGCACCAAGAAGCTGAAGAACATGGGCAGCGATCTCGGCGAGGCCGTCAAGGGCTTCAAAGACGGTGTCAAGGGCGGCGCCGACAGCGATCCGCCCGCCCAGGTCAGCGCGCCGCCCAAGGTGCAGGGCGAGACCATCGACGTCGACGCCAAGACCAAGCAGTAAGTGAGCCGCCCGCAACCCGCTTGCCGGGCGCGGTGAGGCGCCCGCCATGTTCAATTTCGACATCTGGGAGATCGGCGTCATCGGCGTCGTCGCGCTGGTAGCCATCGGCCCCGAGCGGCTGCCGCGCGTGGCGCGGGTGGTCGGTCATTTCGTGGGCAAGGCCCAACGCTACGTGGCCGACGTGAAAGCCGAGGTCAACCGCTCCATCGAGCTCGATGAGTTGCAAAAGATGAAGGCCCAGATGGAAGACGCTGCGCGTGGCGTGCAGCAGTCGGTGCAAGGCCAGGTTGATGAGTTGAACCAGGCCACCACCTGGAACCCTGGCGCCCATGAGCCCGAGCGGACCGACTGGCACGATGGCCCCACCTTGCCTGCGGCTGCGCCCACCTACGAGCCCCCGCGCAAGAACTGGCGCGTCAAGCGCGGCGCCGTGCCGCAGTGGTACAAGCAGCGTGCCGGCGTGCGCCGCCATGTGCAGTCGGCAGCCGCCCGGGTGGCGCGCTTTCGGCCACCAGGAGCAAGGCGTTGAGCGCGGACCCCAAACCCCCGCAGGACGAACTGGCCGGCTCCGAAGCCCCCTTCGTCAGCCACCTGATCGAGTTGCGCGACCGACTGGTGCGCGCCTTCATCGCCGTGGGCATCGCGTTTGCCGTGCTCTCGGTCTGGCCCGGCCCCGGCGGGCTCTACGACCTGCTGGCCGCGCCGCTGGTGTCGGCACTGCCCAAGGGCGCCACGGTGATTGCCACCGGCGTCATCTCGCCGTTTCTGGTGCCGCTGAAGATCACGCTGCTGGCGGCCTTCTTCGTGGCGCTGCCGGTGGTGCTCTACCAGGTCTGGGCGTTTGTGGCGCCGGGCCTCTACAGCCACGAGAAAAAACTGGTGCTGCCGCTGGTCGTCTCCAGCACGCTGCTGTTCTTCATGGGCGTGGCGTTTTGCTATTTCTTTGTCTTTGGCAAGGTGTTTGCCTTCATCCAGGGCTTCGCGCCGCGCTCGGTCACGGCCGCGCCGGACATCGAGGCCTACCTCAGCTTCGTCACGTCCATGTTCCTCGCCTTCGGGGTGGCCTTCGAGGTGCCGGTGGCGGTGGTGGTGCTGGCGCGCATGGGCGTGGTCACCATTGAGAAGCTCAAGGAATTCCGCGCCTACTTCATCGTCGTGGCCTTCATCGTCGCGGCGGTGGTGACGCCGCCCGACGTGGTCTCGCAGCTCTCGCTGGCCATCCCGATGTGCGTGCTCTACCAGATCGGCATCTGGGCCGCGCAGTTGTTCATCAAGCACACCCGGGCGCCGGACGCCGAGTAAGCCGGCGCCGGCGCGCGGTGGGGCTTACATCCCCACGTAGTTGGGGCCGCCGCCGCCCTCGGGCGTCACCCAGACGATGTTCTGCGTGGGGTCTTTGATGTCGCAGGTCTTGCAGTGCACGCAGTTCTGCGCGTTGATGACCAGCTTGTCCTCGCCCGCATCGGTCTTGACGAATTCATAGACGCCTGCGGGGCAGTAGCGGCTTTCGGGGCCGGCGTACTGCAGCAGGTTGATGTGCACGGGCACGCTCGCATCCTTGAGCGTCAGGTGGGCGGGCTGGTTCTCTTCGTGGTTGGTGTTGCTGATGAACACCGACGAGAGCCGGTCGAAGGTCAACACGCCGTCAGGCTTGGGGTAGGCGATCTGGGCCGATTCGGCGGCCGGCTTGAGCTTGACGTGGTCGGGCGTGCGGTTGTGCAGCGTCCAGGGCGGGGTGCTGATGCCGATCTTGGGCAGCAGCCACTGCTCGATGCCGGTCATCAGCGTGCCCACGGTCTGGCCATGGTTCTTGAACCAGGCCTTGAAGTTGCGGGTCTGCTGCAACTCCTCGTTGAGCCAACTGCCTTCGTAGGCCTCCGGGTAGGCCGCCAGCTCGTCATGGGCGCGGCCGGCCGCCAGCGCGGCCACCACGGCGTCGGCGGCCAACATGCCACTCTTGATGGCCGCATGGCTGCCCTTGATGCGGGCGGCGTTGAGAAAGCCCGCGTCGCAACCCAGCAGCGCGCCGCCGGGAAAGACCAGCTTGGGCAGCGCCTGCGGCGTGCCGTTGTTGATGGCGCGCGCGCCATAGCCCAGGCGCTTGCCGCCCTCGATGTGGGCGCGGATGGCCGGGTGGGTCTTCCAGCGCTGCATCTCCTCAAAGGGACTCAACCAGGGGTTGCTGTAGTCCAGTCCGACGACGAAACCCAGCGTGACCAGGTTGTCTTCCAGGTGGTAGAGAAAGCCGCCACCAAAGGTGTCGTCCTGCATGGGCCAGCCGGCGGTGTGCACCACGCGGCCGGGCTGCGCCTTCTCGGGCGGCACTTCCCACAACTCTTTGATGCCGATGGCAAAGCTCTGCGGATCGCGCCCTTCGGTCAGGCCATAGTGGGCCAGCAGCTCGCGCCCCAGGTGGCCACGCGCGCCTTCGGCAAACAAGGTGTATTTGCCCAGCAGCGCCATGCCCAGCTGAAAGTGGTCGGTGGGCTGGCCGTCCTTGCCCACGCCCATGTTGCCGGTGGCCACGCCGATGACGCTGCCATCCTCGCCATACAACACCTCGGCGGCCGCAAAGCCCGGGAAGATCTCCACACCCAGCGCCTCGGCCTGGGTGGCCAGCCACTTGACCACGTTGGACAGCGAGATGACGTAGCAGCCGTGGTTGTGGAAGTTGCGCGGCACCAGTGCATCGGGTGTGCGGCGGCTGCCGTCCTCGGACAGGAACAGCACGTCGTCGCCCGTCACCGCCTGGCCCAGCGGCGCACCGCGCTCCTTCCAGTCGGGGAACAGCTCGGTGATGGCACGCGGGTCCATCACCGCGCCCGACAGAATATGGGCGCCTGGCTCCGAGCCCTTCTCCAGCACCACCACCGACACGTCGGGATTGCCCTGCTTGATGCGGATGGCTGCCGAGAGGCCTGCCGGCCCGCCGCCCACGATGACCACGTCGTACTCCATGGACTCGCGGGGGCCAAATTGGGCCAGCAACTCGGGGGCTGTTTGGGGCATGGTTGGCGTCCTCTTTGGAAAGCACGGATTTTAGGCTGCGTGCTATCGTGACCGCATGAGCTATCCCATTGATCTGAGTGGCCGCGTGGCGCTGGTAACCGGTGCCAGCAGCGGCCTGGGCGCGCAGTTTGCGCGCACCCTGGCCAAGGCCGGTGCGGCCGTGGCCCTGGCCGGCCGGCGCACCGAGCGGCTGAAGCGGTTGCGCGCCGAAATTGAGGGCGCCGGCGGCGACGCCCACGTGGTGGCGCTCGACGTCACCGACGTGGACAGCATCAAGGCCGCCGTGGCCCATGCCGAGACCGAGGTCGGCACGTTGGACATCCTGGTCAACAACGCCGGCGTGTCGCAGATGAGCAGCCTGCTGGAGGTGCAGCCGGCGGACTACGACCAACTGATGCAGACCAATCTGCGCGGCGCCTTCTTCATGGCACAAGAGGTGGCCAAGCGCATGGTGGCCCGCGCCCATGGCGCCGCGCCGGGCACCTTCATCGGCGGGCGCATCGTCAATATCGCCTCGGTGGCTGCCCAGCGTGCCACGCGCAACCTGGGGGTCTACGCCATGTCCAAGGCCGGCGTGGTGCAGATGACGCGCGCCATGGCGCTGGAGTGGGGGCGCGATGGCATCAACGTCAACGCCATCTGCCCCGGCTATATCGACACCGAGATGAACCACGCGGTGTGGTCCACCGAACAAGGCCGCAAGCTGGTGGCCGCCTTGCCGCGCCAGCGCGTGGGCAAGCCGCAGGATCTGGACACGGCGCTGCTGATGCTGTGCGCCACCGAAAGCCACTTCATCAATGGCACCGTGCTGTCGGTGGATGACGGCTTGTCCCTCTGATGTGACCCACCCCCTACGCGATCACAGATCGCGCCCCCTTCAAGGGGGCACTGCCAGTGGACCGGCCAAGCCGGATCCACGGCAGTTGCTGGGTTTTGGTTGTGGCCTGCGGTGCGACGGAGAGTTGATATGCGCATAGAGATCCCCAAGGACAAGCAGCTGACGTTCGAGATGACGCTGCCCATTCGCTGGGGCGACATGGACGCGCTGGGCCACGTCAACAACGCCGTCTACTTTCGCTACCTGGAGAGCGTGCGCGTGGAGTGGCTGCGCCACGTGGGCCTGGAGCTCAAGCAGACCGGCGTGGGGGCCATCGTCGTCAATGCGTTTTGCAACTTCCTGACCCAGCTCGAATACCCCGGCGACCTGCTGGCACGGCATTACATCGCCAGCCCCGGGCGCTCCAGCTTCGACGCCTTCGTCACGCTGGCGCGCGCCGACGCCCCTGACGTCATCTGCGCCGAAGGCGGTGCCACCACCGTGTGGTTCGACTTCGACACGCAAAAACCAGCGCCGCTGCCCGACTGGCTGCGCGCGCAGTTCACCGCCGCACCATGAAAAACGCCCCACGGTGTGGGGCGTCGTGTGCGGTGAGCGTGAGCTTCAGCCCTGGTGCGGGCGCTTGCCGGGGTTTTTCTTGCTGCGCGTGTGCGAGCCCCGCTCCTGGCTGCATTTTTGGCCAATGCCCTGGCGGACGGCCACAGCGCCGGGCAGCGGCTTGGTGAATTTGCGGTCGGCTTCGGTGACGATTTTGTTGCCCATGGTGGCGAGGTCAAGCAGTTGAGGAAAGGCGCTATTGTGCCAAGCTCCGCGGTGGGTTGCCGTCGGCCAGCACCCTGGCAATGGCCGCAAGCACGGCCTGCTGTTGTGCCGGCGTGCTGACGGTGTGCCGCTCGAAGCGCTGGCGATCGAGTTTCACGTCCGCAAACAGGCCGGCCGCGTCTTCGTGGAAGTGCAAAAAAGCATGGGCACGCAGGTAAAAGATGCCGGGCCTGCGTTCCACCAGCCCCGGCAGTGCACGCAGTTGCGCAAGCAGCGGCGCCAGCGCGTGCAGCGAGGCTGCGGTGGCGTGCCTCACGGGGTGGCGCCGGTCACGCGCAGCCGCTGCGCATGCAGCCGCAGGTAGGCCGGCGTGCAGGCCGCCGCCACGGCGGCCCCTTGCAGGGTCAGGGCAGGCTGGCGCGGCTGCCAGGGCGCAAAACCGGTGGAGCGCCACACCGCGTCATACCAATAAGGCGCCCAGATGCCGTCGCTGGCGCGCGGGCCGGCAGGCCAGTGCAGCATGCGTGGCGTGAAGGCGATGCCCAGCCGCTCACACAGGACGCGCAAATGGGCCTCGGGGGCTTGCAGGAAGTCGTCGGCGTCGATGACCAGTGGGGGCTCGCCGCGCCGGGCGGTGATGGCATCAAACAGCTGGGCCTGCTGCAGCACGCCGATGTCGGCTGGCTCGCACGCGGCACGGCTCTTGACGTAAGAGGCCACCACCTGCGCCGGCTCGCGGATCAACAGCACGTTGGCCAGGCCGTGCACCCACTCGGTGTCCATGCCGGACAGCAAGTGGTGGGTCATGTGTTTCTGGTACCAGATGGGCGGGCCGGGCTCGCGCGTGGTGAGGTCGGCCACCACGGCGCGCCAATCGGTTTCACCGGCGGCGATGATGGCGTCACGGCCCGGGTGATCCAGCCCCGTGGCGGCCAGGTAGGCGGCATAGAGCGGCTCGTCGCTGACGGCGCAATCGCCCCGGTTCTCCCAGGCCCGCATCATGGCCGTGGAGATGTTGCGCGGGCCGCTCCACATGGCCACGCGCAGCGGGGTCATGTGCGGGCACCCACGTCGCGCCGCACCAGGTCTTGGTAGAGGCCTTGCAGGCGCTGCACCATGGGGCCGGGCAGGGCGGTGAAGGCGCGGCCGTCCACGCTGCGCACCGGCACCACGCCGGCGAAGGTGCCGGTGCAGAAGGCCTCGTCGGCGCCGTAAACCTGGGTCAGGCTGAAGTTCTTTTCGAAGACGGGGATGCCCGCCTCGCGGCAGACCTGGATCACGTTGGCCCGCGTGATGCCGGGCAGGCAGTAGTCGCCGCTGCTGGTCCAGACCTCGCCACGCCGCACGATGAAGAAGTGCGTGGAGTTGCAGGTGGCCACGAAGCCATGCGGGTCCAGCATCAGTGCCTCGTCGGCGCCCGCCTCGGTGGCCTGGATGCAGGCGGTGATGCAGTTGAGCTTGCTGTGGCTGTTGAGCTTGGGGTCTTGCACGTCGGCGTAGCCGCGCCGCACATGCACGGTAAAGAGGGAGAGCCCGGCGGCCAGCGTCTCGGGCTTGGCCAGTTTGAACTCGGGCAGGATGACCACGGTGGCGCCGTCCACGCAGGCGCGCGGATCCTGGTAGGGCGTGCGCTTGACGCCGCGCGTCACCATCAGCCGCACGTGCACGCCGTCCGTCATGCCGTTGGCCTTCAGGGTGTCGTGGAGCGCCGCCGTCAACTGGGCCCGCGTCAGGCCGATGTCCAGCGCAATGGCGCGTGCGCCCTCGTAGAGCCGGTCCAGGTGGGCCGCCAGAAACGCCGGCTGGCCACCCACCACGCGCAAGCCCTCCCAGACGCCGTCACCCAGCACAAAGCCCGAATCGAACACCGACACCATGGCCTGCTCGCGCGGGTAGAGCGTGCCGTTGATCCAGATGCGGATGGTGGCGTTGCGCGGGTCGTCGTGGAAGTCGTGGATGCTTTGGGCGGGCTGCATGGCGCGAGTGTAGGGTGCGGACCCCGGTGGCTCAGACCCCGCGCAGCGCCGCGCCCACCTGGTCCCGCAGCTGCCGCAGCGCCGCCAGCTCGCCCTCGGGCGCGGCCAGCGCGCCCCACAGCAGCGTCACCAGGGCATCGGCCGCCGCGTCGATGTCGGCCGGGGTCAGCGGCCTGGCCTGGCTGACCGCCTCCCACAAGATGTGCTCCATCGGCCCCAGCACCAGGTGGCGCAGCAGGCGCAGCGGCACGTCGGTGCGAATGGCGCCCGCCTGCTGGCCGCGCGCCAGCAATGCCATCAACGGTGCCGTGTAGCGGCGCTGCAAGGGAGCCAGGTCTTGCCCCAGGCCTGGCCCTTTGCTGCGGCCCTCGCTGAGCACCAGCGCGCACAGGCCGGTGCCGTGCAGCAGGAACAGCTGCAGGTGGGTGCGCACGAAGAAGTCGAGCTGGGTACGCGCCGGCGCGGCCAGCGGCATGCCCGCCTCGATGCGGCCGATGATCTCGTCGTACCAGTCGGCAACCACGCGCAGGCACAGCTCGCGCTTGCCGCGAAAGTAGGTGAATACCGTGGCCTCCGAGATGCCCAGCCGCTGGGCAATCTCGGCCGTGGTGGCGTGCTCGTAGCCCTTCTCGGCAAAGACCTCGCGGCTGGCGCGCACAATGGCTTCGAGCCGTTGGCGGCCACGGGCGGTGAGAGGGGTGTCGGTCATGTTTTGAGTATTACTCAAAATCAGTGCTTGCGCTCACCGTCATCACCGTTAGAATCACCGCATTCGCCCATGGAAGTGTGTGCGTTGGGCGGTTTTGAGCAAAACTCAGATTACACCTAGGAGACAGTCGATGTTTGAATCCACCTTCCAATTCGACCTGGGCGACGACATCGCCGCGCTGCGTGAGGCCGTGCGCACGTTTGCCCAGGCCGAGATCGCGCCGCGCGCCGCCGAGATCGACCAGGTCAACGAGTTTCCGGCCGACCTGTGGCGCAAGCTGGGCGATCTGGGCGTGATGGGTCTGACGGTGGCCGAGGAATACGGCGGCGTGGCCATGGGTTACCTCGCGCACATGGTGGCCATGGAGGAAATCTCGCGCGCCAGCGCCTCGGTGGGCCTGTCCTACGGCGCGCACAGCAACCTGTGCGTCAACCAGATCCACCGCAACGGCAACGCGGCGCAGAAAGACAAATACCTGCCCAAGCTCATCAGCGGCGAGCACGTGGGCGCGCTGGCCATGAGCGAGCCCAACGCCGGCTCCGACGTGGTCAGCATGAAGCTCAAGGCCGAGAAGAAGGGCGATCGCTACGTACTCAACGGCGCCAAGATGTGGATCACCAACGGCGGCGATGCCAACACCCTGGTGGTCTATGCCAAGACCGACCCGGCTGCCGGTGCCAAAGGCATGACGGCCTTCATCATCGAGAAGGGCATGAAGGGCTTGTCGGCCGGCACCCACCTGGACAAGCTGGGCATGCGCGGCTCCAACACCTACCCGCTGTTCTTTGAAGACTGCGAAGTGCCCGAAGACAACGTGCTGGGCGGCGTGGGCAATGGCACCAAGGTGTTGATGAGCGGCCTGGACTACGAGCGCGCCGTGCTCTCGGGCGGCCCGCTGGGCATCATGGCCGCGTGCATGGACGTGGTGGTGCCGTATCTGCACGAGCGCAAGCAGTTCGGTCAGTCCATCGGCGAGTTCCAGCTGATGCAGGGCAAGCTGGCCGACATGTACTCCACCTTCCAGGCCTGCCGTGCCTATGTGTACGCCGTGGGCCAGGCCTGCGACCGTGCCGACCACGCGCGCTCGCTGCGCAAGGACGCCGCCGGCGCCATCCTCTACAGCGCCGAGAAGGCCACCTGGATGGCCGGCGAGGCCGTGCAGGCGCTGGGCGGCGTGGGCTACACCAACGAGTACCCCACGGGCCGGCTGTGGCGCGACGCCAAGCTCTACGAGATTGGCGCCGGCACCAGCGAGATCCGGCGCATGCTCATCGGGCGTGAGTTGATGAGCGAAACCCGGTAAGAGGCTTAACCCCCACGCTCCCTATCGGTCGCTGCCCTCAAGGGGCGCTCGGTGGCGGATCGGCGAAGCCGGGTCCGCACCGAGGGCTGGGTCGGGGGTTATGTTGAGGAGGTGTTTTGTGAACCACTATCCGCTTACCCTCAGTCATGACCGGGGCGCTGGCCAGCCACCGCTGATCGAGGAGACCATCGGCGCCTTCTTCGACCAGATTGCCGAGCGCCATGGCGACCGGGAGGCCTTGGTCAGCCGCCACCAAGGCCTGCGCTACACCTATGCGCAGCTGCGCGATGCGGCCGACCAGCTGGCCAGCGCCTTGCTGCGCCGGGGGCTGGACAAGGGCGACCGCGTGGGCATCTGGGCGCACAACCGCGCCGAATGGGTGTTGATGCAACTGGCCACCGCCCGCGTGGGGCTGGTGCTGGTCAACATCAACCCGGCCTACCGCGTGGCCGAGGTGGGCTATGCGCTGAACAAGGTGCAGTGCAAGGCGCTGGTCACCATGGCGCGCTTCAAGAGCAGCGACTACCTGGCCATGCTGCGCGAGCTGGCGCCCGAGCTGGAGATGGCCTCGCCCGGCCATCTGCGCGCCGCGCGGCTGCCGCATCTGCGCTACGTGGCCTGGCTGGACGAGCCGGGGCAGGCAGGCGAGCAGCCGGGCATGGAGCGCTTTTCCGACCTGTTTGCCAGCGGTCTGGTCAAGGACTTGCGGCTGCCCGCCGCTGCCGCTGCGCTCACGGCAGAAGACCCCATCAACATCCAGTTCACCAGCGGCACCACGGGCTTTCCCAAGGGCGCGACGCTGACCCATCGCAACATCCTCAACAACGGTTTCTTTGTTGGCGAGGCCATGAAGCTCACCGAGGCCGACCGCCTGTGTGTGCCGGTGCCGCTGTACCACTGCTTTGGCATGGTGCTGGGCAACCTGGCGGCGTTCACGCATGGCGCCTGCATCGTCTACCCGGCCGAGGCCTTCGAGCCAGGCGCCGTGCTGGAGGCTGTGGCCGCTGAGCGCTGCACCGTGCTGCACGGCGTGCCCACCATGTTCATCGCCGTGCTGGATCACCCGCGCTTTGCCGGGTTTGACCTGAGCCGCCTGCGCACCGGCATCATGGCGGGCTCGCCTTGTCCCATCGAGGTCATGCGCCGCGTCATCGAGCGCATGCACATGGCCGAGGTCACCATCGCCTACGGCATGACCGAAACCAGCCCCGTCAGCTGCCAGAGCGGCACCGACACGCCGCTGGCGCAGCGCGTGGGCTCGGTGGGCCGTGTGCAGCCGCACCTGGAGGTCAAGATCATCGACCCCGAAACCGGTGCCACCGTGCCGCCCGGTGCCACGGGTGAGCTGTGCACCAAAGGCTATTCGGTGATGCGCGGCTACTGGGACGACCCGGCCAAGACCGCCGAGGCCATCGAGGACGGCTGGATGCACACGGGCGACCTGGCCACCATGGATGCGCAAGGCTGGGTCAACATCGTGGGCCGCAGCAAAGACATGGTGATTCGCGGCGGCGAGAACATCTACCCGCGCGAGATCGAGGAGTTTCTCTACCATCACCCCGCCGTGCAGGATGTGCAGGTGGTGGGCTTGCCTGACGCACGGCTGGGCGAAGAGCTGTGCGCCTGGATCGTGCTCAAGCCGCACCAGCATGCCGACGAGCAGGCCATCCGCGACTTTTGCAAAGGCCAGATTGCCCACTACAAGGTGCCGCGCTTCATCCGCTTCGTCGAGGCCTTCCCGATGACGGTGACCGGCAAAGTCCAGAAATTCAAAATCCGTGAGGCCATGATGATTGAGTTGGCCCTGATCGAGGAGAAAACCGCATGAGCCGTATCCAGAGCCAGTTCAACCCCCGCAGCGCCGACGCGCAGGCCAACGCAACCGCCATGCGCACGCTGGTCGATGAGTTGTCGGCCAAGCTCGAAGCCATCGCCAGGGGCGGCGGCGAGGCTGCCCGCGCCAAACACCTGGCGCGCGGCAAGCTGCTGCCGCGCGACCGCGTGGAGATGCTGCTCGACCCGGGCACGCCGTTTCTGGAAATTGCCCCGCTGGCCGCCTACGGCATGTACCCCGACCGCGACGGCAGCGACTCGGCCCCCAACGCCGGCCTGATCGCCGGCATCGGCCGCGTCTCGGGTATCGACTGCGTCATCGTCTGCAACGACGCCACCGTCAAGGGCGGCACCTACTACCCGATGACGGTCAAGAAACACCTGCGCGCGCAGGAAGTGGCCGAGCAGAACAACCTGCCCTGCATCTACCTGGTCGATTCGGGCGGTGCCAACCTGCCCAACCAGGACGAAGTCTTCCCCGACCGCGACCACTTCGGCCGCATCTTCTACAACCAGGCCAACCTCTCGGCCAAAGGCATGGCGCAGATCGCCGTCGTCATGGGCTCGTGCACGGCTGGCGGCGCCTACGTGCCGGCCATGAGCGACGAGACCATCATCGTCAAGAACCAGGGCACCATCTTTCTGGGCGGCCCGCCGCTGGTCAAGGCCGCCACCGGCGAGGTGGTCAGCGCCGAAGACCTGGGCGGCGGCGACGTGCACACCCGTCTCTCCGGCGTGGCCGACCACCTGGCCGAGAACGACCACCACGCGCTGGCGCTGGCGCGCGAGCGCGTCGCGCGGCTCAACCGCCGCAAGCCCCACCAGATGGCGCTGGTGGCGCCGCGCCCGCCGCACTACGACGCGGCCGAGCTGATGGGCGTCATCCCCACCGACAGCCGCAAGCCCTTCGACGTGCGCGAAATCATCGCCCGCATCGTGGACGCCAGCGAGTTCGACGAGTTCAAGGCCCGCTACGGCACCACCCTGGTCTGCGGCTTTGCCCACATCGAGGGCATGCCCGTGGGCATCGTGGCCAACAACGGCATCCTCTTTGCCGAGAGCGCCAACAAGGGCGCCCACTTCATCGAGCTGTGCTGCCAGCGCAAGGTGCCGCTGGTCTTCCTGCAGAACATCACCGGCTTCATGGTGGGCCGTAAATACGAGAACGAGGGCATTGCCCGCGCCGGCGCCAAGATGGTCACCGCCGTGGCCTGCGCCCAGGTGCCCAAGTTCACCGTCATCATCGGCGGCAGCTTCGGCGCCGGCAACTACGGCATGTGCGGCCGCGCCTACAGCCCGCGTTTTCTGTGGATGTGGCCCAACGCCCGCATCAGCGTCATGGGTGGCGAGCAGGCCGCCAGCGTGCTGGCCACCGTGCGGCGTGACGGCATCGAAGCCAAGGGCGGCAGCTGGAGCGCCGACGAGGAAGAGGCCTTCAAAGACCCCATCCGCCAGCAGTACGAAACCCAGGGCAACCCCTATTACGCCAGCGCCCGGCTGTGGGACGACGGCGTCATCAACCCCGTGGACACGCGCCGCGTGCTGGCGCTGGGCCTGTCGGCCAGCCTGAACCAGCCCATCCCCGAGACGCGGTTTGGCGTGTTCCGCATGTGAGGCGATTCCAGATTCGCATGATGCCTGTACAGGACCTCGCCCACCGCAGCCAGACCGCCATCTGGCACCCCTGCACGCAGATGGCCCATCTGCACCGCGTGCCGCCGCTGCCCATCGCGCGCGGGGAAGGGCCGTGGCTGGTGGACACCGACGGCCGGCGCTACTTCGACGCCAACAGCTCGTGGTGGGTCAACCTGTTTGGCCATGGCGACGCCGGCATCACCGGCGCCATCCACCGTCAGCTGGACACCCTGGCCCACGTCATGCTGGCCGGCTGCACGCATGAGCCGGCGGTGCGGCTGGGCGAGCTGCTGGCTGCGCGCACCGGCGGCCAGTTGGGCCACACCTTCTTTGCCAGCGACGGCGCCAGTGCCATCGAGATCGCGCTGAAGATGAGCTTCCACGCCTGGGCCAACCAGGGCCAGGCCCAGCGGCGCGAGTTCGTCTGCCTGCGCCACGGCTACCACGGCGAAACCATAGGCGCGCTGGCCGTCACCGACGTGCAGCTGTTCCGCGACGCTTATGCCCCGCTGCTGATGCAGGCCCACATCGTGGCCTCGCCCGACAGCCGCGACGGCGCGGCCAGCGAAGCAGAGGCCTTGCACGCGCTGCGCGAGCTGCTGGCCGCGCGCGGCGAGCACATCGCCGCCGTCGTCGTCGAGCCGCTGGTGCAATGCGCCGCCGGCATGCGCATGCACAGCCCGGCCTACCTGCGCGCCGTGCGCGAGCTGACGCGCGAGGCTGGCGTGCACCTGATCGCCGACGAGATCGCCGTCGGCTGCGGCCGCACCGGGCGCTTCTTTGCCTGG
Organism: Pseudomonadota bacterium; assembly: GCA_020161145.1. Taxonomy (GTDB): domain Bacteria; phylum Pseudomonadota; class Gammaproteobacteria; order Burkholderiales; family Burkholderiaceae_C; genus Ideonella. The sequence continues at coordinate 218,284 of JAIUPQ010000003.1, read as the reverse complement.
GAACACGTGCTTGCGGCCACCCCGGGGGCAGATGGACCTTTCTGGCCGGATTTCTTGACGCTGTCCAAAGGCATCACCGCCGGCACGCTGCCGCTGTCGCTGGTGCTCACCACCGACGCCGTCTACAACGCCTTCTGGAGCGACGACGTGCGGCGCGGCTTTCTGCACTCGCACTCGTACAGCGGCAACGCGCTGGCCTGTGCGGCGGCGGTGGCCGTGCTGGAGCGTTTTGCGGATGGCGCCTTGCTGGGCGAACTGGCCCAGCAAGCCCAGCACCTGCGCACCGCGTTTGCGCCACTGGCCGACGATGACCGCGTGGAGCACCTGCGCCAGCGCGGCACCATCCTGGCCTTTGACGTGAAGGCCGAGCTGGCGGGCGCCGACTTCGCGCTGCGCTACCACCTGGCCGCGCGCACGCACGGGCTGCTGATCCGGCCCATCGGCGGCACCGTCTACCTGATGCCCCCCTACGTGGTGGACGCGCCCACCGCCGCCTGGCTGGCCCGGGCCGTGGGTGCGACGCTGGACGAGGTGAGTCATGCTGCTTGAGCGCCTGGCCGAGCAACTGGCCGCCCGCGAGGCGGCCGACCTGCGCCGCGAGCTGCGCACCGCCACCTCGCCCACGGCGCCGCGCCAGCGCGTGCGCGCGCCCGATGGCCGCGAGCGCACGCTGCGCATGTTCTGCAGCAACGACTACCTGGGCCTGGCCAGCGACCCGCGTCTGGTCGCCGCCTGGGCCGAAGGCGCGCAAACCTGGGGCGTCGGCTCGGGGGCTTCCCACCTGATTTCGGGCCACACCGCCGCCCACGTGGCGCTGGCTCAGGCGCTGGCGGCACTGCTGGCGCCCGTGGTGCCGCAGGCGCGGGCGCTGACCTTCTCCACTGGCTACATGGCCAATCTGGCCGTGCTGACCGCGCTGGGCGGCGGCGATGCGGCGCTGTTCTGCGCCCGGCTCAACCACGCCTCCCTGATCGACGGCGCCCGGCTGGCGCGCGCGCCGGTGGTGCTGTTCGACACCCCGGCCGAGTTGGCGCCGCTGCTGGTTGGCAGCGACGCGCCCATCAAACTCATCGTCACCGACGCCGTGTTCAGCATGGACGGCCACCTGGCGCCGCTGGCCGAGCTGCTGGCGCTGGCCGAGGCCCACGACGCCTGGCTGGTGGTGGACGACGCCCATGGCCTGGGCGTGCTGGGGCCGCGCGGCGCGGGCAGCCTGGCTCACCTGGGGCTGCGCAGCCAGCGCCTGATCGCCATCGGCACGCTGGGCAAGGCCATCGGCGTGGCCGGCGCCTTCGTGGCCGCCCATCCGCTGGTCATCGAGGCGTTGACACAACTGGCCCGGCCTTACATCTACACCACGGCGGCGCCCCCCGCGCTGGCCCACACCACCGAGGTGGCGCTGGGCCTGGCCGCCGGCCCCGACGGCGACGCCCGCCGCGCCCACCTGGCCCGCCTGCAAGCGCGCCTGCAAGCCGGGCTGACCACGCTGGCGGCGGCGCGCGGCTGGCGGCTGGCGCCCACGGCAACGCCCATCCACGCCCTCATCGTCGGCGACAACGCCACCGCGCTGGCTGCGGCCCAGCGGCTGGCCGAGCGGGGTTTTCGGGTGCCCGCCATCCGCCCGCCCACCGTGGCCGAGGGCATGGCGCGGCTGCGCATCACACTTTGCGCCACCCACACCGAGGCCGATGTGGACGATTTGCTGGAGGCCATGGCATGAGTGTTCGGCGCGGTTATTTCGTCACCGGCACCGACACCGAGGTGGGCAAGACCACCCTCTGCGCCGGCGTGGCGCGGGCCTGGCACTGCGCCAGCGGCCTGCGCATCGCGGCACTCAAGCCGGTGGCGGCGGGCCTGGACGCACAAGGCCGCAACGACGACGTGCAGCGCCTGGTGGCCGCCGGCAGCGCCGGCCTCACGGACGCCGAGGTGGGTCCGCTGCAACTGCGCGAGCCCTGCGCGCCGCATCTGGCGGCCGAGTTGGAAGGCCGCCGCATCGAGCCGCAGGCCTTGCTGGCGGCGCTGCACGCCGCGGCGGCCAAGGCCGACGCGGTGCTGGTTGAAGGCGTGGGCGGCTTTCGGGTGCCGCTGGCGCCGGGCTGGGACAGCGCCGATCTGGCGCGCGACCTGGGCCTGCCCGTCATCCTCGTCGTCGGCCTGCGGCTGGGTTGCATCAACCACGCGCTGCTGACGGCCGAGGCCGTGCGTGCGCGTGGCCTCACACTGGCCGGCTGGGTGGCCACCGACCTGGCGCCTGCCGTGCCCCACCGCGCCGGCAACCTGGCCGCGCTGCAAGCCGGCCTGGCCGCGCCCTGCCTGGGCGCGGTGCCGTATCTCGACTCGCCCACGGCCGATGCCGTGGCCGCCTACATTCGCAGCGAAGGACTCACCGCATGACCACCCCCACCACGCTGGACATCCGCCGGCCTTCGCCCCATGTGGCCGAGGTCTGGCTCAACCGGCCCGAGGTGCGCAACGCCTTCAACGACGCGGTGATTGCCGAGCTGGCGGCCACCTTCGCCGAGTTGGGGCGCGAGGCCGATCTGCGCGTCATCGTGCTGGCGGCCCACGGCAAGGCCTTCTGCGCCGGGGCCGACCTGAACTGGATGCGCGCCATGGCCGATTACTCCTGGGAGCAGAACCGCGCCGACGCCCAGGGCCTGGCCGACATGCTGTGGGCCATCTACAGCTGCCCGGTGCCTGTCATCGGCCGCATCCAGGGCGACTGCTATGCCGGCGGCGTGGGGCTGGCGGCGGTGTGCGACGTGCTGGTGGCGGCCGAGGGAGCGCACTTCTGCCTCAGCGAGGCCAAGCTGGGCCTGCTGCCCGCCACCATAGGCCCCTACGTGGTGGCGGCGCTGGGCGCGCGCGCCTCGCAGCGCTACTTCACCACGGCCGAACGCTTCACGGCGGCCGAGGCGCACCGGCTGGGCTTGGTCCACGAAGTCTGTGCGGCCGACATGCTGGACGCGCAGGTGGCGGCCCTGGTGGCCGCGCTGTGCGCCAATGGCCCCGCCGCCGTGCGCGCCTGCAAGCGGCTGGTGGCCGACGTGGCGGGTCGGCCCATCACGCCCGACCTGCGCGCCGACACCGCGCGGCGCATTGCCGACATCCGCGCCAGCAGCGAGGGCAAAGAGGGCGTGTCCTCCTTTCTGCAAAAGCGGGCGCCGTCATGGCTCTAGACCTGGCCACCGTGCCCGGCGTGGGCGCCATGGACACCACCCACCTGGTGGCGCTGGCCGCCGCGCTGGGCTGGGCCAGCGGGCTGCGGCTCTACGCCGTGGTGCTGATCACCGGCCTGGTGGGCTATGCCGACTGGGTGCAACTGCCGCCGGGCCTGGCGCTGCTGGAGCACCCGCTGGTGCTGGGCGCGGCGGGCATCATGGCGGTGATGGAGTTTCTGGCCGACAAAGTGCCCTGGGTGGATTCGGTCTGGGACAGCGTGCACACGCTGATCCGCATCCCGGCCGGGGCGCTGCTGGCGGCGGGGGTGTTTGGCGGCATCGATGCGCCGGCCTGGCAGATGGTGGCCGCGCTGATGGGCGGCACCCTGGCCGCCACCGCGCATGTGGCCAAGGCCACCACGCGGGCGGCGGTCAACACCTCGCCCGAGCCGTTTTCCAACTGGGGCCTGTCGCTGCTGGACGACCTGGCCGTGCCCGCCATGCTGTGGCTGGCCTGGGCGCACCCGGTGGTGTTTTTTGTGGTGTTGGCCGTGGTGCTGGTGGCCATGGTGGCGCTGATCGTGATGCTGTTCAAAGTGGTCAAACGCGTCTTCGCCGGCTGGCGGGCGCGGTGGGCAATGAGTTGAGGAGACAAAGGCATGTTCAAGAAGATCCTGATTGCTAATCGCGGCGTTCACGCCGCAGGCGGGGTCGCGCCAGCGACACATTGCATGGTGGCCGGCGCCGCCGGACACACAGGCGATCTGGCCTCGGGAGCTCAACATGTTTAAGAAGATCTTGATTGCCAACCGAGGCGTTCACGCCGCAGGCGGGGTCGCGCCAGCGACACATTGCATGGTGGCCGGCGCCGCCGGACACACAGGCGATCTGGCCTCGGGAGCTCAACATGTTTAAGAAGATCTTGATTGCCAACCGAGGCGAGATCGCCTGCCGGGTGGCCGCTACGGCCCGTCGCCTGGGCATCCAGACCGTGGCCGTGTATTCCGATGCCGACGCCGACGCCGCCCATGTGCGCGCCTGCGATGAGGCCGTGGCCATCGGCGGTGCGGCGCCGCGCGACTCGTATCTGCAGTGGCAGCGCATCCTGGCCGCCGCCCAGACGACGGGGGCCCAGGCCGTTCACCCCGGCTACGGTTTCCTGAGCGAGAACGATGCCTTTGCCGAAGCCTGCGCCGAAGCCGGCCTCGTCTTCATCGGCCCGCCCCCCAGCGCCATCCGCGCCATGGGGCTGAAGGCCGAATCCAAACGGTTGATGGAGGCTGCCGGCGTGCCGCTGGTGCCCGGCTACCACGGGGCTGGGCAAGACCCGGCGCTGCTCAAGGCCGAGGCCGAGCGCATCGGCTACCCCGTGCTCATCAAGGCCAGCGCCGGGGGTGGCGGCAAAGGCATGCGGCAGGTGCTGGCGGCGGCCGAGTTCGACGCCGCGCTGGCCTCGTGCAAGCGCGAGGCCATCAGCAGCTTTGGCGACGACGCCGTGCTGGTCGAGCGCTATGTGCAGCGCCCGCGCCACATCGAGATCCAGGTCTTTGGCGACAGCCAGGGCAACTGCGTCTACCTGTTCGAGCGCGACTGCAGCGTGCAGCGCCGCCACCAGAAGGTGCTGGAGGAAGCCCCCGCGCCCGGCATGACGGCCGAACGGCGCCAAGAGATGGGCGCCGCCGCCGTGGCCGCCGCCAAGGCCGTGGGCTATGTGGGCGCCGGCACCGTGGAGTTCATCGCCGAGCAGGATGGGCGCTTTTATTTCATGGAGATGAACACCCGCCTGCAGGTGGAGCACCCGGTCACCGAGGCCATCACCGGGCTCGACCTGGTGGAGTGGCAACTGCGCGTGGCGGCGGGCGAGCCCCTGCCGCTGGACCAGCACAAGCTGCGCATCCACGGCCATGCCATCGAGGCGCGCATCTGCGCCGAAAACCCCGATGCCGGCTTCCTGCCCGCCACCGGCCGGCTCGACGTGCTGCGCTGGCCGCCGCACGTGGCGTTCAAGCGAGGCAACGTGCGCGTGGACGCTGGCGTGCGCGAGGGCGACGCCATCACGCCGTACTACGACTCCATGATCGCCAAGCTCATCGTCTGGGGCGAGACCCGCGAGCAAGCGCTGGCCCGGCTGGACGCCGCGCTGGCCGAGACCCACATCCTGGGCCCGGCCACCAACGTGGCCTTTTTGCGCCGCTGCGCCGCCACGGCCAGCTTTGCGCAGGCCGACCTCGACACCGCGCTGATCGAGCGCGAGCGCGCCGTCCTGTTCGACCAGCCTGGTCTGCCGCTGTCGCTGGCCGCTGCCGGCCTCATCGCCCACACCCAGGCCACCGAACTGCCCAAGCCCAAGCCCAACAAAGGCGGCTGGAGCGACCCCTTTGCCCAGCGCGACGGCTGGCGCACCCACGGCGCAGCCCAGCGCCGCTTCGACCTCAAGGTAGGTGACCAGCCCCACGTGGCCACGCTGGCGCAGTTGCATGACGGCGCGGCCCGGCTGCAACTGGCCAGCGGCGCCGTGCAGGCCGGCGCGGGCGGCGAGAGCGCCGACGGCGACTGGCGGCTGGCTGCCCAGCCGCTGGGCGGTGCGCGCTTCGATGTGCAACTCGACGGCGAGCGGCACACGCTGAGCGCCTACCGCGTCGGCGAGCGCGTGGCCGTCTTCGGCCCGGCGGGCAGCCTGGAATTCATGCACCTGGACGCCATCGCCCACGCCGGCGAGGCGGGCAGCGAAGGTGGCCGCATGACCGCCCCCATGCCCGGCAAAGTCATCGCCTTCCTCGTCGAGCCCGGCGCCCAGGTCAAGGCCGGTCAACCGCTGGCCGTGATGGAGGCCATGAAGATGGAACACACCCTCACTGCCCCCCGCGACGGCACCGTGGCCGAACTGCTCTACGCCGTGGGCGACCAGGTGGGGGAGGGGGCGGAGTTGCTGCGGCTGGAGGCGGCGGAGGTGGTGGGCTGAGGGTGGGTGCTCTGGCCGTGTAGGCGGCCACCCAGCGGCGAGTGGATGGGTGGTGGAACGTAGCCTTCTGCTCGGGAATGATCTAGTATGGGCGCGCCAAAACGCCAGCACGATGGAGTTGCATATTCATCCAATCAATCGTCGCCGACCTGCATGACCATTGGGCCGTCGCCGCACGCGGGTATCGGTGTGACGAGCAGCAGTGGTGTTGGGGTGCACTGTGACGCCTCCCATAACTCGTAGGCCTCACACATAGTCCTGCCGACATGGGGCACTCATGAAGATTCAAATCTCGCGTGCAGCATCCCTGCCAAAACAACTGACTTCTGAGTTGCTGACTACGGATAGATCAGAAGATGGTTGTCCAGGCTTGATTGTTTCAACCAAGCCCCTGCTGGAGCAAAATAAAAGTATTGCGAAGTCTGTAGATGGGCTGCTCGGGCAGCGTTATCCGAGGCAATTCCCCGCGTTGATTGCAACACCGGCAGCCACTTCAAGTCTTTTCAGTCACACCAATAAATTATCGCTTCTGAAGTCAGTCGCCTCGCTTATCGCTGAGCAGGTTCACCCAAATCTCAAACTGGGAGTGGACGCAATCTGGCTGGTCTATGGCGCAGCGCAACTTCATGATGAGTGGACCAAACCTGGAGCGGATCAAGGCGCCTGTGCATTCAAGCTGGCGAGTCTTGGTCTCTCAACCGTCAATCTCGTGGGTGGGTTTGATCCCGAACTCAAACTTCCAGACTCTTGGTCCAATGGTATCAATTTTTGTGTAAAACACGGTGAGGCCTATTATCTAGGCAAGACACCCCCAATCAACGAGCTGATGCTCTCGACTGAAAAATATACGGATATTCCGCTTAAGGCTTTGAAAGTGGCGGGCGTATCCCTTGATCCGCAGGCCATGACAGGCGTTGCTGCATTTGGCGTAACCAGTCACATAGCGCTTATTGCGCCTAAGCCGAGCTCCGGGAAACAACAGTGAAACCCTTCCATGACGGTGCTCCTGAGAGTAAAATGCATAGTGGCATGCAGGAGCGTCACCCGTGGCCGGTACACCGAGAAACTGTGCGAGCAACCTTAGAGCAAACCGGTGAACTGGAAGACTTCTCGGGCGGAAATCGACTCGGGCCTCTTTGCCGTACGTGCTGCCGCCCGCCCTACAGCAATGGGGCCAACAGTGCAACAGCCGAGGGCTCGAACCAACTCGATGCCGGTCCGGTTAGGCGCCGAGGTCGGGCCTTCGTCGAATTGCAGCCTCTTCGCGCCTGCGTGTCACCCTACTTGGTGCACCGACTCAGGGCTTTCTTGCTCGGGGGTTAGTGGATCAAATCATGAGCGGTTAGGACGCACATGAACGTCACGCCTTTACCATCCGTTCCACGAGATCCAGCTGTCTTGGATCGTGTAGAAGAACTCGATCGAAATTGCAATATTGGAAAGTACCGACATTTTAATGCGGCCAGTAGAGCGAAAAATCTCAGCGACTGTCTTGGTTTGCCCGTTGTTGCTATAAATATCATACTAGGCTCCGTATTTTTTATTGCTCTTAGTCAGGAACTTCCAGCAATCGCAAAATGGAGTGGAGGGTTTCTCGCTTTGACTGCTGCTCTAATTGGTGGCATTGCAACCTTTTTTAACTTTGGCAAGCAGTTTGAAGGTCATCGCGGAATAGCAAATAAATACGTTGCCTTAGCTGTTAAATGTGAAACTGCAATTGCGCGATATAGAGATGGACTAATTGATCTTGGAGAGCTTGATGCATTTCTTCAAGAATTTCAAGAACGCTATACAGAAATTAGCGAAGAAGCGAAGGCGTTTTCCACTAGTAAAAGCGATTTCAAAGTTGCACTAGAGAGCGAAACTACCAGAATCTCTACCATTCGGAAGCGCCGAAATGCGTCCTTTCAAGAAACTCCACCCAAGTGACTGAGGGGAATGAGTTTTTCAGGCGGTCTGTCCGCGCGTGCACCTGGATCTATGGCTCGGCCGCCACGCCCGCCACCGCCTGCCCCCGCCGCCGCACCTGCTCGGCGATGAAAAGCTCGGCGAGCCGGTTGGCGGCGGCGGCGAGCGCGTCGACGTTGTCCTGACCCTTGTTCATCATCACCGAGATGACCATGCGGTATTCCGGATAGATGGCGAAGTAAGAGGTGCTGCCCACGGCGGTGCCGTGGTGGCTGAAAAAGCGGGTCGTGATGCGACCCTCGAACAGCTTTTTGTCGGCAAACACGCGCATGCCCAGCGCGTAACCCTGCGGATTGGCGCTGCCGTCGGCCAGCTTTTGCGGTGCCAGCAGCGTGCCCAGCGTCGTGGCGTTGACGAGCCGGCCGGGCTCGATCCAGGCCCGGCCCAGTGCCAGCATGTCGCTGGGCGTCGAGAGCATGCCGCCCGACGGATAGCGGATGCTGTTGTCGACCGGGTCGGCCTGCTTGTAACGGCCGTCGTGGGTTTCATAGAAGCCGACGCGCTGGGGATCGGCCGCGCCCGCGACGTCGAGCCGGCTGCCCTGCATGGCCAGCGGCTCGAACACGGTTTGCGCGACCATCTCGCCGTAAGGCCGCCCGGCCGCCGCCTCCAGCACCGCGCCGGCGACGTTGGCGCCGTAGCTGCTGTAGGCAAAGTCGGTGCCGGGCGCAAAACGCAGCGGCCGGTCGGCGAAGACGGCCAGGGCCGGCCGCACGCCGTCGAAGTGGCGGCGGTTCTTGTGCTCCCAGACGGGCAAGCACAGGCACAGCCCATAGTCGGGGATGCCGGCGCGGTGGCTGATGGCGAGCCGCGTGGTCACGCCGTCGTAGGCAGGGGGCAACTCGGGCAGGTAGCGGCGCACCGGCGCATCGATGTCGACGCGGCCGGCCTCCATCAGCACGCCCATCGCCAGCGCATTGACGGCCTTGGAGCTGCTGCCGATGCGAAAGCGCGAATCGAGTGCGACCGGGCGAGCGGTGGCCAGATCGGCGTAGCCCGTTGCCGCCGCCCAGACGCGGCGGTCGTCGATCAGAACGGCGGCGGACAGCGCCGGTGCCTGCAGCTCGGCCCGCGCGGCGCGCAAGGCCTCGTCGGCCTGGCCCGCGAGGGCGGCCCAGGCGGGATCCGAGGTGCCGCTGAAGTGCTGGTCGGACTCGGCCCGAGGGGGCAGGTCTTGCCAGCCGCTGCTCCAGCTGAGCATGGGCTCGAACAGCCGGTAGATGAGCCACGCCGCCGGCACGGCGGCGATGACGAGCGCCCAGAAGAGGCCGGTGCGGATGGGGGTGGGCATGCGGGTCATGACTGTCCTTGCGTGCGGTCGCGCCAGAAAAACACCTCATCGACGCGCCGGCCGAACAAGTCGGCCAGGCGCATCGCGAGTTCGAGTGACGGGGCGTAGCGGCCGGCCTCGAGCGCGACGATGGTCTGGCGCGTGATGCCGACGGCGCGCGCGAGTGCGTCCTGCGTCATCTCGCCATGCTCGAAACGCAGGCGACGCAGCTGGTTGTCAACGGGGCTGTGCCCTGGGCCGCCCGTCATGGCGCGAGCCCCCGCGCGGCGCGCGCGTCGAGCGCATGCAGGCGCAGCTGCGCCGCCTCGTACACCAGGGCCTGCAAGACCACAGCCAGGATCAGCAGATGGGCGAGCAGCGGCTGGTTCAGCCGGCCGATGACGGTGGTGCCGCCGAACCCCAGCGCCAGAATCAGCACGAGCAGCAGCAGGAGCAGGACGGCATGGCTCTGGCGCAGCGCGGTGGCGGCGATCAGCGTGTCGCGCTCGTCGCGCCGCGGATCCGGGTCGCGCGCAATCCGCCAGCTCAGCAGCGCGCCTGCCACGAGCATCCAGTTGTCGATGGCCAGCCTATGGGCCAGCGGCCCGTGCATGTCCATGGCCGGGCCAAGTCGCACGATCAGCGCCATCAGGTGGCCGGCCAGCAGTGCATAGCTGGCCAGGCCATGCCACTGCGCGCGTTCGGGCGCGCCCGGCGCGTCATCGGGCCGGTGCTGCCAATGGCGGCGCGTGAACCAGGCGCTCGCCAGCATGGCCGCCACGCCGATCACGCCGGCAGGGATCGGCAAGGCCTGGAGCCACGGGCTGCCGAGCAGCAGGCCCAACAACAGGGCGGACAGCGCGACGAGGATGATGTTGATCATGTCTGGTACATAAATCTTTATGTCGCATTTACTATACATTGACTGCCGTCGATCTGGGCACTTCACCGAAGCGCATGGCCGAAGATCGCGTGGCTTGGATCGTGCAGGGGTTGCTGCGCTTTCTTGTTCAGCATGGGTCGCCGTTCACGAGTTGCACACCCTGCCGCCGACTGAGGCCTAATATGCCGTCCAACCTGAACCGCTACGGCAGCCGGCGCCTGGCCGCTCCAGGCCACTTTTGCCCTTGCGTCGCCAGTCGCCGTTCGCCTTCATGTTCCGGTTGGCTCAAGGTCAAACGGCAAGGAGACCCCGTGCGAACTCGTCTGCCCCTTCTCGCTTCGGCGTCCGTGCTGGCCGCCTGCGTCACCACGTCGCCCGGGCCTGCATCCGCCGATGCGGCTGCCGTGCTCCCAAGCCTGGCCGCAGCCTTCAGTGCGTGCGACATGCCCACGCTGATGCTGATCTACAGCCCTGCGGTCGAGTTCGTGGCGCCGGACACCCCGAAGCCCATCACGGGCCGGCCCAACCTCCAGGCGCATCTGCAGGGGGCATGCACCCAGTCGTTTCGGCCCGTCATGAAGATCGTTGAGCAACGGGTTCGCCTGCTCTCGCCCACCGCAGCGCTGGTCTTGGGCACCTACTCGATCGGACGATCTGACCGCCCAGCGGACAAGCCGTGGTCGGCGTACTTCGTGGTGACTCTGTCGCAGGTGTCGGGGCGGTGGCAGGTGGAATCTCAGGCGACTGTGCCGCTGGCAGGTACCCAGTAGGTGGCTTGGCGTGCAGCGGCGTGGTCAGGCGCCGCAAGGAGCGAATCATGGATGTGAAGCTGAAGCGAGCTTACGAAGTACCCAGTGCGGCGGATGGCTATCGGGTTCTTGTCGATCGCCTTTGGCCGCGGGGGTTGGCCAAGGTCAAAGCCCAGATCGATCTGTGGCTCAAAGAAATCGCACCCTCGACGGAGTTGCGTCAGTGGTTCGGACATGACCCTGACAAATGGACTGAATTCAATAGCCGCTACCGCGCTGAGTTGAAGACCAATCCAGCGTGGCCTCAGCTTCAATCCCTGGCCCGGCAGAGAAACCTCACCCTTGTGTATGCCGCAAAAGATCAGCTGCACAATGAAGCGGTGGTGCTGAAACAGCTGCTGGAGCGCGGCGCCTGACGGCCGCGGAGTGCGCCACCCTCATGCCCATTGAATGTCGAATCGCCAGGCCAGAAGATTTTCCGGCACTGCAACAGATGCTGGAGCTGTACCAGTACGAGCTTTCCGACATCTGGAGCCAGGACCTCGACGCCAACGGAACCTACGGCTACGACCTTTCGCGCCACCGGCAAGGCAAACGCTTTCACGCCTACATGGCCCTTGACGACGGGCGATTTGCCGGATTTGCCCTGGTCGCGCCAGCGGGGGTCACGCGAGAGGGCGGATGCTGGATGGAACAGTTCTTTGTGCTCAAGAAGCACTGGCGCACAGGGGTTGGCACCGCTCTGGCGCTTCACGTCCTTCGCAGCCATCCCGGTCAATGGGAGGTGGGTCAAATGCCGGCCAATCGGCCGGCACAGGCCTTCTGGCGCAAGGTCATTGGGCAACTCACCGGGGGCCAGTTCGTCGAGGTCGAGGTGACCCAGGGCTGGTGGCTTGGTGTCGTGCAGCAGTTCAATGTCCAGTCTGTGGCCACTCAAGAAATACCCCGGAATCGTCGTGATGGGTAGTTTTCCAATCCCGGATGATTGAATCGCTCGACGTTGCAAATTACCCCCAACCCTTTCATCAGTCGGACAGTAAAAAAGCTACGGTTTTCAACCGATTATGTCAAACTTTGAATATTTCTAATGCCGCTTCTTGCCTTTAATGTCGTTCTTCCGCAGAGTATGAGAGTGAAATACCAATTGGCGATTGGGCTATGCCAATTGGGTTTATGTTCGCGTCTTTTTTCCCTCTTTCCTCGTTCGCTGCCTGGCTCGGAGCGGCTCTGAGCATCCCTCCCAACAGCCCAGTTAAAGCCCATCCTAACGGATCCCTTTGGATCACGATATTTATCGGAGCCATGGTTTTCAGCATGCTTCTTGGGTATGCGCTGGGTTGGCTGGCGAACGCAGCCATTGCTCGATTTCTGCTGCGCTGGCCAGTTAAAAAATTGCGCGCTGTCTATCTTCAGTCGGCCGTTCCGGCCCATTGGCTCAAAGATGGTGCGTCGCCATCACTCGATACCCAGATACAGTCTCTAACCAGGTGGGAAGAACAGCGCAAGGCTGGAGCCTTGCGCTTCATCTTCAAGCGAGGAGTGCTAACGTGGGGCTCGTCGATGCTGCTCGTCATGTACGTCATCCCTACGCTAGTAAAGGGTCAATCCTTCGCCCTCAGTGGGGCACTCTTCAACCTTGCTTTGTGGACGGTGGCGGGCACTGCGTTTGGTGCTGCAATATGGCTCTTGTCTGAATATAACTATCGAAAAATCAAGGGGGCAGATTAGCTCTAAAGGCCATTTGGCCTAGCTCAAGGCCATTGCTCCATCTCGCATTGAATTTCCTCGAAGGTCAACGCCATGCGTGGCCGACTCAACCTTGAAGTGCGACACCCCGCATCCGGTAACGTGATGCTGCCATGGGAACGCACTACTCTCACCTGACGATGGCCGACCGCCAACAGATTGCCGCTCTGCACGCCCAAGGCCTGAGCGCCCGGGCCATTGGTGGCCGGCTGGGGCTTCACCACGCCACCATCAGCCGCGAGCTCTCACGTGGCAAGCGCAAGCCCTGCGGTGTGTCCTACGACCCGCTGCACGGGCAGCGCGTGCGCCACTGGTGCCGGGCTGCTGCGGGCCTGTCGCGCCGCAAGCTGGGCCGCGACACGGACTCGCCGCGATGGGACAGGTAGTTGACCGGTGCGGTTGGGCGTGGTGTATCGAATATTATTGGATCTGGCCGCGTTGTCTGTTTTGGCCCAGTGCCATGCTCGTTCATGGATCAAAGCTCGGCGGTTCAAACTTGAATCGCGACATCCGGCATGCGGTGGATTGGAGTGGAATATGCTTGCTAGAATAAAATGAAGTGAGGTCTTCGAGTGATTTTGAGAGATATTGATCCAAACTCCGATTCCGAAATTGCATTGGTCGCAAGACGGATGCTGGACACATTAATTGAGGTGGAAGGAGAAGAGCGAGGCGTGGCCGTTCATTCGCTCGATTGGCTTGCGCAACGTGTCCGCTGGCATCTGGACAGGGCTGAAACGCTGGCGCGGGTGGTGTTGGGTCTTGCCGATGATGGGTCCATCATCGGGCATGCCATTTACCGCATCGAATCCCGCGATGACGACCCTTACGGTTTGATCGCCACCACGTATGTGGTGCCCGAATTTCGCAAGCTTGGCGTCGCCAGTTCCTTTCTCAACGAGGCCCATCGATGGTTTTGCGAGCAGGGCGTCAACACGTCATCGACCTGGACGTCGGGTACGAACAGCAGATTGATCGCCCTGTATCAAAAGCATGGATACGAGGTCGTCGACCATGGCCCAAATGGAGTCAACGGCACACCGATGGTGAAGCTGGGCATCCGCATGAGCCAGCATGAATCGCATCCCTCGGTCGACGTGAGTCATGGGCACGCGGTGCGCTGCGGATCATATTGAGCGGCGTTACCCGCATCAGCGTGGGCGCCGCCAATTGGGATATCGGCGTTGGTGGGTCAGGATTGCGCGCCTTCAAGGCAGCCACCCCGGCGGCAGCGGCGCTTGCAGGCTGAGTGCCGCGCCGCTCGCCGGATGTGGCAGCGTCAGCGCCTGCGCATGCAGCAGCAACCGCGCCGCCGGGTGTTGGGGGGCGTAGAGCGCGTCGCCCAGGATGGGGTGGCCGATGGCCGCCAGGTGCACGCGCAACTGGTGGCTGCGGCCGGTGATGGGGTGCAGGGCCAACCGCGTGGCGCCGGCCTGGCGGGCCAGCACGCGCCAGTGGGTGATGGCGGGCTTGCCGCGCTCGGCGTCCACCCGCTGGCGCGGCCGGTTGGGCCAGTCGGCAGCCAGCGGCAGGGCGATGGTGCCGGCGTCTTCCGCCAGGCTGCCGGCCACCCAGGCCTCGTAGGTCTTGTCGATGTGCCGCGCCTCGAAGGCGCGCGACAGCGTCTGCTGCGCGGTGCGCCCGCGTGCCATCAGCATCAGCCCCGAGGTGGCCATGTCCAGCCGGTGCACCACCAGGGCGTCGGGGTAAAGCGCCTGCACCCGGCTGGCCACGCAGTCGCGCAGCTCGGCAGGCCGGCCCGGTACGGCGGGCAGGCCTGCGGGTTTGTCGATGGCGATCAGTGCCGCATCGACGTACAGGATCACTGCGAGACGAAGGCCCGCTCGATGACGAAGTCGCCCGGCGTGGTGGTGTTGCCTTCGGCCAGACCGCGCGCTTCCATCATGGCCTTGAGGTCACGCAGCATCTCGGGGCTGCCACAGATCATCACGCGGTCTTCTTCGCGGTTGAGCGGGGGCAGGCCCAGGTCGTTGGTGATCCGGTTCGATGCGATCAGGTCGGTGATGCGGCCCTGGTGGCGGAAGGGCTCGCGCGTCACCGTGGGGTAGTAGCGCAACTGCTGGCTCACCATCTCGCCCAGGATCTCATGCTGCGGCAGCTCCCGGCTCAGGTAGTCGTGGTAGGCCAGCTCGGCCACCTCGCGCACGCCATGCACCAGGATGACCTGCTCGAAGCGCTCGTAGGTTTCGGGGTCGCGGATGATGGACAGGAAGGGCGCAACGCCGGTGCCCGTGCCCAGCAGCCACAGCCGCTTGCCCGGCAGCAGGTAGTCGATCAGCAGCGTGCCGGTGGGCTTTTTGCCCACGATCAGCGTGTCGCCGGGCTGGATGTGCTGCAGGCGCGAGGTCAGCGGGCCGTCTGGCACCTTGATGCTGAGGAACTCCAGGTGCTCCTCGTAGTTGGGGCTGACGATGGAGTAGGCGCGCAGCAGCGGCTTGCCATTGACGCGCAGGCCGATCATCGTGAAGTGGCCGTTGGAAAACCGCAGCGAGGTGTCGCGTGTGGTGGTGAAGGAAAAGAGCCGGTCGGTCCAGTGGTGGACGGTCAGCACGCGTTCTTCGTTGAAGGCACTCATACAGATGTTGGCGGTTGCAGGCAACTCGGGATTGTCCGCTGAATCGCCGCACTTGCTGGCGGCGCCACAACTGGATATAACAACAGTATGGATGCAACACCAGTCAAACCGCCGGCCAACCGCCCTGTCATTCCCCTTGTGCCCATCAAGGGGCGCGGCACGCCCTGGGCCATTGCGCCGCGCTTTGCGCGCGAGGCCCGCGCGGCCTGGGCCGACGGCTGGGATGCGCCCGCCGAACCGGCTGGTGCCGTGGCCACCACCGTACACGAGGTGGCGGCCAAGGCCATTCTTTCGGGCAATGAGTCGCCCGACATTCCGTTCGACCTCTCCATCAACCCCTACCGAGGCTGCGAGCATGGCTGCGTCTACTGCTTTGCGCGGCCAACGCACAGCTACCTGGACCTGTCGCCCGGCCTGGCCTTCGAGACCCAGATCCTGGCCAAGGTCAACGCGGCCGAGCGCCTGCGCGCCGCGCTGGCCGCGCCGGGCTACACGCCGCTGGCGCTGAACCTGGGCTCGGCCACCGACGCCTACCAGCCGGCCGAGCGGCGGCTGGGCATCACGCGCCAGGTCATCGAGGTGCTGAGCGGCTGCGGCCATCCGTTCTCGGTCATCACCAAGGCCGCGCTGATCGAGCGCGACCTCGACCTGCTGGCCCCCGCCGCCGCACGCGGCCAGGTGGCGGCCTATGTGTCGGTGACCACGCTGGACGGCGCGCTGGCCCGCGCCATGGAGCCCCGGGCGGCGGCGCCGCAGCGGCGGCTGCAGACCATTGCGCGGCTGGCCCAGGCTGGCGTGCCGGTGGGCGTCAGTGTCTCGCCGTTGATTCCGTTCCTGAACGAGCCCGAACTGGAGCGCGTCCTGGAGGCTGCCGCTGCAGCCGGCGCCACGCATGCGTTTTGCACGCCCATCCGGCTGCCCTGGGAGGTCAATCCGCTGTTCCAGCAATGGCTGGCCGACCACTTCCCCGACCGGGCCCAGCGCGTGATGGCCCGCATCCGGGATTTGCGCGGCGGCCGCGACAACGACGCCCGCTTTGGCCACCGGATGAAAGGCGGCGGGTTGTGGGGCGAGTTGATTCAGCAGCGCTTTGCACACGCCACGCGGCGGTTGGGCCTCAACCGCACGCGCATCGAGCTGGATGCCTCGGCGTTTGTGCCGCCGCCTGCGCCGCCGCGTGGTGGCCGTCGCGGCGGCGGCATGGTGGCGGGGCAGCAGTCGCTGTTCGATTGAGAAGTGCAGGTCGAATGGCGGTAGCATGGTCAGCAGCCGGTACTGCGTTCGACGCTACTCACACCCCCGCCTGCATGACCGACCCCGTTTCGCTGCCCCCGACCACCTCAGCCGACCCGCAGACCGAGCCGGCGCACCGGCGATGGCGGGTCTCCATGTTGTGGCTGCTCACCGTGCCGTTCGTGCTGCTGATGGTGGCGCTGGCGCTGGCGCTGGGGGCACTGGCCTATCGCTCGGGCTCGGGGGCGGTCAACGTGGTGGCCACCCAACTGGTGCAGGACGTGGTCAAGCGGTTGGGGCAGGCGGTGGAGCACCACGTGATGCCGGCCGGGCGGGTGCTGGATGCGGCCTACCCTCCGGGGACGGTGGCCGCAGCCGACGTGCGCCAGGACGAGGCGGCGTTGCGCCAGAGGTTGTGGCTGGCCACGGCCTTCCAGCCCGATCCCTATCACTACGTTTACTACGCCAATCAGGACGGTCAGTCTCTGGGCATGATGCGGCGCACCCCCACGCAGGTGGAGTGGCGCAGCAAGTACGAGGCCAAGGCGGCCCGGCAGATCGCGCTGATGGCCGGGCTGGACGACGTCCCCACCAGTGCGGTCACCGAGGACAAGGTATTCGAGCCACGCCAGCGTCCCTGGTACCGGGCGGCCATGCAGCGCAAGGGCGACGTCTGGACGCCGTTTTACGTGGACTTCCGCAGCCGCCAGCTGGTGGCCACGCGCGCCCGCCCGGTGGCCGATGCGCAGGGGCGCTGGCATGGCGTGGTGGCCACCGACATGGCCATGGGCGAGCTGGATCGATTCATTGCCGGCCTGCGCATTTCGCCGGGTGGGTTTGCGTTCATCGTCGAGCCCGATGGGCAACTGGTGGCCACCTCGCGCGGCACCTCGGTGCGGATGGTGGATGGCGAGGGCAAGCGGGTGCAGGTGGACGCGGTGCAGACCCCGTTGCTGGCCAAGGTGTACGAGCAGGTTCGCGCCAGCCTGCCCAGCACGTCGCTGGAGCACCCGGGCTCGCTGCGCATTGCCGATGCAGGCGGGCAGGTGTATGAAACCGGCTTTGCCCGCATCAGCGACGATGCCGGCCTGGACTGGGGCATCGTCGTGGCCATGCCGCGCGAGGACTATCTGGGCGGCATTGCCACCATCGTCGAGCGCTCGGCCATCGGTGCGGGCGTGACGGCGCTGGTCATGCTGCTGCTGGGCATGTTGGTGGTGCGCGGCATCACCAGCGACGTGCGCCGGCTGGCGCACATGGCGCAGCGCATCGGCACCGGCGACTGGAACGCACCGCTGCTGCATCAGCGCACGCGCGAGCTGTGGACGCTGGCACAAAGCCTGGCGCGCATGCAGGACAGCCTGCGCACCGACCGGCTGACGGGGCTGGCCAACCGCGAGGCGTTGCTGCAGCGCATGGAGCAGCGGATGAAATCCCGCCGTCGCGGGGAGTTGGGCCGCAACCTGGCCGTGCTGTTCGTGGACCTGGACGGCTTCAAAAGCGTCAACGACCGCTTTGGCCACCACGTGGGTGACCGCGTGCTGACCGACATGGGCCAGCGCCTGGCGGCCAGCGTGCGCGCCCAGGACATGGTGGCACGCTGGGCGGGCGACGAGTTCGTCGTGCTGCTGGACCCCATTGCCGGTGCTGCAGATGCCCATCAGGTGCGCGCCCAGGTCGAAGCCCGACTGCGTGAGCCCATGACCCTGGAAGGGGGCGAGCAGTTGACGGTGCGCGGTGGCTCCGTGGGCCTGGCTGTCTACCCCGACGACGCGGCGACGGCGCTGGAGCTGATCCAGGCCGCCGACGTCGACATGTACCGCCGCAAGCGCGGCGGCTGAACCCGCGTCAGGCCAGGAATGCCGCCACGTGGGCGGCCAGCGCCTCGGGCTGGTCGTGGTGCAGCATGTGGCCGGCGCCGCTGAGGCGCACCTGCTCGGCGTGCTGCAGGTCGGCCAGCCGCCGCTGGAACTCGGCCCGGTCGAAGCGGCCGGGCCACCAGGTCGGGAACTCGGTGTCCTCGCCTTCCACCCACAGCACCGGCACCGTGATGCGACGCCAGGCGGCCTGCACCTCGTCGTCGCGGTAGGGCATGGCGCTGACGCGGCGGTGGGCGGCATCGGCACGCAGGTGCCAGCGGCCGTCGGCGTGGCGCTCGGCCCACTGCAGCGCCAGCCATTGGGCGCGGTCGCTGCGCAGGCGCGGGTTGGTCTTGCGCAGACGCGCGGCCACGTCGTCCAGGCTGGCGTAGCTGCGCAGCTGCTGCGGCGTCTTGAGCGCGTCCAGCCATTTGGCGTAGTGGTCGGGGGCCTTGGCCGGGTCGGTGCGCGGCAGGCCAAAACCCTCCAGGTTGACCAGCCGCCGCAGCCGCGTGGGTCGCACGCCGGCATACAGGCTCACGATGTTGCCGCCCATGCTGTGGCCCAGCAGGTCGGGCGTCTCCAGCGCCAGCGCGTCCAGCAACGCGTCCAGATCACCCAGGTGGTCGAGAAAGAAATGGTGGTCCACCGGCGGTGTCTGCGACAGGCCGTAGCCGCGCCAGTCCGGCGCCAGGATGTAGCGCCCGTCGCCCTCCTGCGCGGCCAGCGCATCGACGAAGAACTGGAACGACGCGGCCACGTCCATATAGCCGTGGCCCATCACCAGCGCCGGCCGCTGCGGCGTGGCCTGCTCGGGCCGGCCCCAGGTCAGCACGTGCATGGCCAGGCCGCGCACGCTTACGTACTGCGAGGTGGCGGGTCGGGTGGGGGCGTAGAGGGCAGGGCAGTTCATTTGGCGCAGTCTCCTTTGGCCGCGGCCAGCGCCAGTGCGGGCAGGCTGAGCAGGCCCATGCCAGATCCGGCGAACTCGCCCTTCAGGCAATCGCCCTTGCCGGCCTTGGCGGCGGCCTCGTCGTAGCGCTGGTCTTTGGAGACGATGGCGATGCCCGTGGCGTCGGCGGCGCGCTCGGCCAGCAGCGGCTGGCTGCCCGCCTCGCGGATGGCGCGGCGTGAGGCCTCGCTGTCCAGCAGGCGGGGGCGGGGGCCCGACGCGGGTGGTGGCGGGGCGGTGATGGCCGGCTCGGCCACCACCGTCAGCGTGGGCTCGGCCACAGCGGCAGTGGGTGCCACGGCGGGGCGCGGTGGCGCGGCTGGCGCCGCCGCAGCCCGTCTGGGTACGGATTGGGATGGAGGCTCCGGCGTGGGCGCCAGCGGCACCCACACCAGCGTGCCCACGCGGTCGACGGGCAGCGTCACCACCCAGCGCGCGGTCAGCCAGACGCCGATGACGGCCAGATGCAGGCCCACGATCAGCGCCAGCGCAGCGGCTCGCGGTGGCGGGGGCGAGGGCAAGGCGTATGACATGGGTGCCCAGTATGCTTGACCTCATGAAAAAGCCCCGCCACGTCAGCGAAACCCCGGCCACCGCCTGGCTCAAGGCGCATGGCGTGCCGTTTGTGGGCCATGCCTACGACTACGTCGAGCATGGCGGCACGGCCGAGTCGGCGCGCCAACTGGGCTGGGACGAGCACACGGTGGTCAAGACGCTGGTCATGCAGACCGAGGCCGGTGCGCCGCTGGTGGTGCTGATGCACGGCGACCGGCAGGTGGCCACACAGGCGCTGGCGCGGGCCGTGGGCGTCAAGCGCATTGAGCCCTGCCCGCCCGAGGTGGCGCAGCGCCACAGCGGCTATCTGGTGGGTGGCACCTCGCCGTTCGGGCTCAAGAAAACCCTGCCCATCTGGGTGCAGCGCAGCGTGCTCGATCTGCCGCAGATCCTCATCAACGGGGGCAAACGGGGCTGGTTGGTGCAGATGGCGCCGGCCGTGCTGACGGATGTGCTGGGCGCCCGGGCGGTGGACTGCGCGCAATAGCTCAGGTGCCCAGTGCCGCCACCAGCGCCGAGGCGCTGAAGGGCGCATCCGCAGGCCCGGCAGCGGCCGCCGCGCCATGCCACCAGACGGCGCCTGCGGCCAGGCGCTGCGCATCGGCATCCGTCTGCTGAGCCCACAGCCCGGCCAGCCAGCCGGCCAGCACGTCGCCACTGCCGGGCACGGCCAGACGGGCATTGCCGGTGGGGTTGATGAAAGGCACGGCGCCCGGCGCGGCCACCACGCTGCCCGAGCCCTTGAGCACCACGGTGGCGCCATAGCGCTGGGCCAGGGCCTGGGCAGCGGCGAGCCGGTCGGCCTGCACGGCGGCGGCGGTCAGGCTGAGCAGCCGTGCGGCTTCGAGCGGATGCGGCGTGAGCACCGTGGGTTGCTGGCGTGCGCTGAGCTGCGCGGCCAGCGCGGCATCGGCGGCGATGGCGTTCAGCGCGTCGGCGTCCAGCACCAGACGCCCGGCGCGCGCCAGGGCTTCGGGCAACACGGTGGCCACCGCGCCGCCACCACCACAGCCGGCCACCACGGTGGCCGCCTCGGCCACGCCCGGCACATGCCAGGCCCCGGCTGCGGGCGTCATCACATCGGGCGGCAGGCTGGGGTGGGCCGGGCCGGCCACGAACACGCGGCCGGCACCGGCCTGCAAGGCGGCGCGCGCCGCCAGCGCGCCGGCGCCGGCCATGGCGGCGTCGCCACCAATGACCCAGACGTCACCAAAGCGGCCTTTGTGATCGCGGTGCTGCCGGAGTGGCCGGGCGGCCAGCGCGGTGCTGCGGCCGGTCAGCCAGGCGTCGGGCGGGGCCGCATCGGCGGTGGCCAGCGCGTCGTGCCAGACGGTGCCCGCATGGTCGCGGCCCTCGGCGGTGAAGAGACCCGGCTTGGCGGTCAGCAGCGTCAGCGTGGCGCTGGCGCGCACGGCTTCGGTGCCCAGCCGCACGCCGCGTGTGTCGTCCAGGCCCGTGGGCACGTCCACCGCCAGCACCGGGGCGGGCAGGGCGTTGATCCGCGCCACGCTGGCGGCGATGGCGCCCTCGGGCGCCCGCGTTTGACCCAGGCCCAGCAGGGCGTCGATGAGCAGGTCTGGCGTGCCGGCGGGCCACTCGGTCTGCCAGGGCACACCGGCTGCCAGCGCGGCCGTGCGGGCCGCCGCCGCGTCGGGTGGCAGCCGCGCCGGATCGGCCGCCGTGACGACGCAGACGGCCCAGCCACAGGCGTGCAGGTGGCGTGCCGCCACCCAGCCGTCACCGCCGTTGTGGCCGGGGCCGGCCAGCACCCAGGCGCTGCGGCCTTGCGGCGCCAGCACCAGCGCCAGCTTGGCCACGGCCAGGCCGGCGCGCGCCATCAGCGCGCCGGGTGCGTGGGCTGCCAGTTGCCGCGCCTCGATGGCGCGGGAGGCGGCGGTGGCGTGGAGCGGGGTGTCGGCGGCGGGTGGGTGCAGGGGGGTCATGGCGGCAGCTTACGCCGGGCAGGCGGCGGCTCGCACGCCCACACCCCTGTCACGCCCCCATCGCTGGGCAGCCAGTGGCTCAGCGGCGCGCAGGGCTGGCCCGGCAGACACAAGTCGTAGTCGGCCGTGTGGCCGCTGCGTGTGAGGCGCAGTTCGGGCACGGGGTCGGCCGCTGGCTCCCACACATACCAGCCCTCTTCAAGCCGTGCGTTCGCTGCCGGCTCCATGCCGGCGCCCGAGCCGCGCACGCGGGCGCGCACCAGGCGCAGGCCGGTGGGGGTGAGGGCGTAGTCCTCTTCCCAGCGCTGGTGTTCGATGGAGTGCGTCCAGGCCAGCGTGAAGGTGGGAGCGGGGATGGCCACGGGCGCGGTCAGCGCCGCAGCCAGGGCCAGGCACAGCGCGGGCATCAGGCCGGTGCGGTGCGGCGGACGCGCCAGTGGTGCCAGCCCACCAGCGCCGCCATGGCGGCCAGGCCCAGCTCGTCGGTCAGCGGTACGGCGGCCACCAGCAGGCAGGCGCTGGCAAAAGCCACCAGGCGCTCCCACCAGGCCAGCGGCGCGCGCAGGTAGCCGATGGCGGCGGCGCCCCACATGGCGATGGCCAGCAGCGCCTTCAGCACGATCCAGGCCACGTCCAGCCAGTCGCCGCCTTGCAGCATCAGCGCCGGGCTGTAGACGGCCATGAAGGGCACGATGAAGCCGGCGGCGGCGATGCGCACGGCTTGCAGGCCGATCTTGAGGCCGCTTTCGCGCGCGATGGGGGCGGCAGCAAAAGCGGCCAGCGCCACCGGCGGCGTGAGGTCGGCCATGATGCCGAAGTAGAAGACGAACATGTGCGAGACGATCAGCGGCACGCCCAGCTCCAGCAGCACCGGCGCGGCCAGCGAGCTGGTGATGATGTAGTTGGGGATGGTGGGGATGCCCATGCCCAGCACCAGGCAGGTCAGCATGGTCAGCAGCAGCGCCAGCATCAGGTGTTTCTCGCCCAGCGCGATGATGGTGCCGCCGAACTGGGCGGCCACGCCGGTCAGGTTGATGACGCCGATGATGACGCCCACCAGCGCGCAGGCGATGGCCACCGGCAGGGCGTGGCGCGCCCCATCGGCCAGGGCAGTGATGGCCAGGCGACGGGTGTCGGCGCCGGTGCGGCTCAGGTAGCTCAGGGCCACCAGAAGCGCGGTGACGACGAACAGCGTGCCCACGCCGAAGCGGAAGAACCCGCTGCAGGCCAGGCCCAGCAACACCCAGAACAGCAGCCGCAGCGGCGTGCCGCGCAGGCCGCTGGCGACGGCGGCACCAAAGATCAGGATGACCGTCAACCCCAGCCCCACCGAGCCGGAGAACAGCGGGGTGTAGCCCGAGAACAGCAGCGCCACCAGACCCATCAGCGGCAGCAGCAGGTACCAGCGCGTGCGCAGCGCCAGCCAGGGGTCGGGGCATTCGCTCTTGGGCAGGCCGTGCAGGCCTTTGCGGCCGGCCTCCAGGTGCACCATCCAGAAGGCGGTGAGGAAGTAGAGGATGGCGGGAATGATGGCGGCCTGGACGATGGCCACATAGGGCACGTTGATGGTCTCGGCCATGATGAAGGCCACGGCGCCCATGACGGGCGGCATGATTTGCCCGCCCATGCTGGCGGTGGCCTCGACACCGCCCGAAAACGCCGAGCCGTAGCCGAAGCGCTTCATCAGCGGAATGGTGAACTGGCCGGTGGTCACCACATTGGCCACGCCCGAGCCGTTGATGGTGCCCATCAGACCCGAGGAAATGACGGCCACCTTGGCTGGCCCGCCGCGCGCATGGCCCACGGTGCCCATGGCGAAGTCGGTGAAGAGGCGGATCATGCCGGCCTGCTCCAGGAAGGCCCCAAAGAGGATGAACAGGAAGATGTAGGTGGAAGAGACGTAGGTGGGCGTGCCGTACAGCCCCTCGGTGCCGAAGGCGAGGGTGCTCACCACCTGGTCCCAGCCGTAGCCGCGGTGGGCCAGGGCGCCGGGCAGGTGCTGGCCGGCCAGCGCATAGACCAGAAAGAGGGCGCAGATCAGCGGCAGGCCCCAGCCCATCAGCCGCCGGGCGGCGTCGAACACCAGCGCGATGAGCAGCACGCCGATGGCCGCGTCCAACGAGGTGAGTTCACCGGCACGCTGGGTCAGCTCGGCCTCGAAAAACCACTGGTAGAGCCCGGTGGCAAAGCCGGCCGCACCCAGCAGCCAGCCCAGCGGCCGCCAGCCGCCAGGGGGTTGCAACGCAAAGATCAACAGCAGCACGAAGCCCACGTGCACGGCGCGGATGACCTGGCTGGACAGCGGATGGAAGGCGGCCATCCACAGCTGGAAGGCCGAGAACGCGATGGCCACCCAGAACACCGCGCCGCGCAGGCTGGCCTGCGGCTCGGCGGTGTCCGTCATTTGATGACGCCGACTTCCTTGTAGTAGCGCTCGGCGCCGGGGTGCAGCGGCACGGGCATGCCTTGCACGGCGGCCTCGCGGCGGATGCCGCGCGCGGCGTTGTGGGCGGCGTAGAGGGTGTCCAGGTTGGCGTAAATGGCCTTGGCCATCTGGTAGGCCACCTCGTCGGACACGCCGCTGTGGGTGACCAGGAAGTTGGGGATGGCCGCCGTGGCCACGGCGGCCGTCTGGCCGGTGTAGGTGCCGGCGGGGATCTGGGCCGGCTGATAGGCGGCGTCGCCCACCTTGGCCACCACCTCGGCCGGGATGGGTACGACGACGATCTTGACCGCCGTGGCCAGGTCGCGAATGGAGGCCACGCCCAGGCCGGCCGACTGCAGCGTGGCGTCGAGCTGGCGGTTCTTCATCAGCTCCACCGACTCGGCAAACGGCAGGTACTCGACCTTGGCCAGGTCGGTGTAGGCCAGGCCGGCGGCCTTGAACACGGCGCGGGCGTTGAGCTCGGTGCCCGAGCGCGCGGCGCCCACCGAGACGCGCTTGCCTTTGAGGTCGGCCAGGGTCTTGATGCCCGAGTCGGCGCTGGCCACCACCTGCACGTAGTTGTTGTAGATGCCGGCCAGGCCGCGCAGCTTGTCGAGTTTGGTCTTGAAGCCGGCTTCGGCGTCGCCGCGCCAGGCATCGGAGAGGGCGTCGCCCAGGGTGAAGGCCAGCTCGCCCCGGCCGGCTTGCAGCAGATTGAGGTTTTCAGCCGAGGCCTTGGTCACCTGGGTGGTGGCGCGCGCCCGCGGGACGTCTTTGTTGAAGATCTGCGCCAGGGCCACGCCCAGCGGGTAGTAGACGCCGCTCTGGCCGCCCGTCAGCACGTTGATGAAGGCCGGGCTCTGGGCCAGCAGGCTGCCGGGGGCCAGCAGCGAAGCCGCGCCCAGGGCAAGGGCATGACGGCGATGAAGCGGCGGGGTCTGCATGGGCAAGGTTCCTCAAGGCTGGGAAGGTGCCCGCGAGGATAGGCGGCGGGCCGCCGGGCCGCCAGCCGGGATATCACCCATGCGGCGGCTGCATTCAGCGCCAGCGGCTCGGTGCCAGCGCGGCGTCCAGCGCGTCCGGCGCTGCCCCACCGATCTGCCGTGCCAGCCGGTGGGCACCGGCCACGGCCCAGGCGGCACCGTGCAGGCCCAGGCCCAGGTGCAGCCACAGGCCGGGGGCGTCGCCAGCCGGGCCAACCAGCGGCAGGCCGTCCGGCGTCAAGGCCACGGCGTGGCTCCAGCTTTGCACCCTGGCGCTGCGCGCGGCGCCCGGGAACCAGCGCTCCAGGCATTCGTAGAGTCGGCGCGCGGTGGCCGCGTCGCCGGCCTGCCAGCCGCAATCGGTGGCGGCGCGCAGGCGGTCGCCCAGCCGGGTGATGACCACACCGGCCTGGGCGTCGGCCACGATGCCTTGCGGGCCGGCCAGCGGGCCTTGCTCCAGGTTGTGGTCCATGCTTTGCAGCGGGGCGGTCAGGCTCATGGCCCAGCGCGGGCGCAGCGGCGGCTTGGGCAGGCCCGCGCCAGAAAGGGTCAGCCCGCCGGTGCACAGCACCACGGCGTCGTAGGCCTGGCCTTCCACGCGCCACGGCGGGCCCGGCTCGATGCGGTGAACCGCCTGGCCGAAATGGATGTGTGCGCCCAGCCGGCGGGTTTCGTCCTTGAGCGCATGCGCCAGGGTGTGGGCGTGGATCAAGGCCTGGCCTGGCAGGTGCCAGGCCCCCCCCTTGAGCGCGGCGGTGGCCAGGCCGGGCTCCAGCGCCTGGGCGGCGTCGGCGTCCAGCGGCTCGGGCACCTGCCAGGGGGAGTCGGGCCCGCTGTGCTGGCGGGTGGCCAGCTTCTGCACCCGGCTGCGGGCGCGGGCGGTGGTGAACAGCACCAGCAGGCTGGCGGCCTGGTGGCTGTCCTCCAGGGCCAGTTGGTGGTGATGCGCCAGTGCGGTCAGGCGCAGCGGGCTTTCCTGGGCCAGCACCTGGGCATGGCGGGCCGTGCCCGGATGGGGCTTGCGCGACTGGTGAGCCCAGCGGGCGCGGCCCGGCCGCAGCAGATCGGTGGGCGTGGCGCGCGCGGGTGGCTGGCCGGCAGCGGCCAGCGCCAGCGGGCCGAAGCCGGCCAGCATGGCCGCGGCAATGGCGCCCGTGGGCGCAAAACTGGCCTCGGCGGCCACGCTGCCGCTGCGCTCCATCAGACTGACCTCGTGCCCGGCCAGCGCGAGCTCGCAGGCGGTGGCGCAGCCGGCAAGGCCGCCGCCGATGACCGCGATGCGCATGATGTGGTTCTCCCTCAAACGACTGCTACAATCTTTAGGTTTTGCTGAGTGGGCGAGGGCTTCAGATGAAGCGCCCCGCTGCCCGGTGAGGCCGGCAGGGCATGGTGCCCTGCCGCAAGTACGAATCCGGCCACCGAGAGGTGTTGCAACAGGGCTTTCCCCTGCTTGCAAATGCAGGCCGGCATTCTAGACCCAACCTTCGGAGAAACCATGTCCGTATCCATGCGTGAAATGCTGGAAGCCGGTGTCCATTTCGGGCACCAAACGCGCTTCTGGAACCCCAAGATGGCCCCCTTCATTTATGGCCATCGCAACAAGATCCACATCATCAACCTCGAAAAGACGCTGCCCAAGTTCGAGGAAGCGTTGAAGTTCGTGCGCCAGATGTCCGCCAAGCGCGGCAACATCCTGCTGGTGGGCACCAAGCGCCAGGCCCGCGAAGTGGTGGCCATGGAAGCGCAGCGCGCCGGCATGCCCTACGTGGACCAGCGCTGGCTGGGTGGCATGCTGACCAACTTCAAGACGGTCAAGGGCAGCCTGAAGAAGCTCAAGGAAATGCAGGCCCAGAAAGAGGCTGGCGCCGAGATGCGCATCAAGAAAGAGGCGCTGATGTTCGACCGTGAGCTGGCCAAGCTCGAAAAAGACATCGGCGGCATTCAAGACATGGGCGCGCTGCCCGATGCCATCTTCGTCATTGACGTGGGCTTCCACAAGATCGCCGTGGCCGAGGCCAACAAGCTGGGCATTCCCGTGATCGGCGTGGTCGACACCAACCATTCGCCCGAAGGCGTGGACTACGTGATCCCCGGCAACGACGACTCGGCCAAGGCCGTGGCGCTGTATGCCAAGGCCGTGGCCGATGCCGTGCTGGAAGGCAAGGCCAACGCCACGCAGGAGCTGGTGCAGGCCGTGGCCGCCGACGGCGACGAATTCGTCGAGGTCAACGAGGAGGCCTGAGCCCCTCGCCCGCCAATCATCAGGGGCTCGCGTAGCCCCTTTTTCGTGACACATTGAACTGGAGAGAACACATGGCAGCAATCACCGCCAGCATGGTGGCCGAGTTGCGCGGCAAGACCGACGCGCCGATGATGGAGTGCAAGAAGGCGCTGACCGAGGCCGACGGCGACATGGTGCGCGCCGAAGAAATCCTGCGCGTCAAGCTGGGCAACAAGGCCGGCAAGGCCGCCTCGCGCATCACCGCCGAAGGCGTGATCGCCGCCCACGTGGCGGGCAGCAACGGCGCGCTGATCGAGATCAACTGCGAGACCGACTTCGTCTCCAAGAACGACACCTTCCTGGCCTTTGCCGCCGAGCTGGCCAAGCTGGTGGCCGAGAAGAACCCGGCCGATGTGGCGGCGCTCGCGGCCCTGCCGCTGGCCATGGAGACCTTCGGCCCCACGGTGGAAGACGTGCGCAAAGGCCTGATCGGCAAGATCGGCGAGAACATGTCCATCCGCCGCTTCAAGCGCTGGGATGGCGGCGCCAAGCTGGCCCATTACCTGCACGGCACGCGCATCGGCGTGGTGGTGGAGTTCGACGGTGACGCCGTGGCCGCCAAGGACGTGGCCATGCACGTGGCGGCCATGAAGCCGGCCGCGCTGTCCAGCAACGAAGTGGCTGCCGA
This sequence comes from Pseudomonadota bacterium, assembly GCA_020161145.1. Classification (GTDB taxonomy): domain Bacteria; phylum Pseudomonadota; class Gammaproteobacteria; order Burkholderiales; family Burkholderiaceae_C; genus Ideonella. Next base: position 190,087 of record JAIUPQ010000003.1, on the reverse strand, counting down.
ACTGGTTGAGAAAGAGCGCAAGATCGCCACCGAAAAGGCCGCCGAGTCGGGCAAGCCGGCCGACATCGTGGCCAAGATGGTTGAAGGCAGCGTGCAGAAGTTCCTCAAGGAGGTTTCGCTGCTCGATCAGGTCTTCGTCAAGGCCGCCGACGGCAAGCAGACCGTGGCGCAGATGCTCAAGGACAAGGGCACGACGGTCAAGGCGTTCACGCTTTACGTGGTGGGTGAGGGCATCGAGAAGAAGACCGACGACTTCGCCGCCGAAGTGGCCGCGCAAGTGGCTGCCGCCAAGGGCGCCTGAGGCCCGAATTGGTGAACAATGGCTGGCTGTGCCGCCGCCCCGTGTCGGCGGTGGCCGGCCGGCCCACGTTCACCCACCATTCTCTTTGCTGCCCATGTACAAACGCATCCTGCTCAAACTCTCCGGCGAAGCCCTGATGGGCGACGATGCCTATGGCATCAACCAGCCCACCATCGCGCGCATGGTGCGCGAGGTGCGCGACGTCACGGCGCTGGGTTGTCAGGTCGCGGTGGTCATTGGCGGGGGCAACATTTTTCGCGGCATGGCCGGCGGTGCCTCGGGCATGGACCGCGCCACAGCCGACTACATGGGCATGCTGGCCACCGTGATGAACGCGCTGGCGCTGGCCGACACCATGCGGCTGGAGGGGCTGACGGCGCGTGTCATGTCGGCCATCTCCATCGATCAGGTGGTCGAGCCCTATGTGCGCCCCAAGGCGCTGCAGTACCTGGAAGAAGGCAAGGTGGTGGTGTTTGCGGCCGGCACCGGCAACCCCTTCTTCACCACCGACACCGCTGCCGCGTTGCGTGGCGCCGAGGTCGGTGCCGAGGTGGTTCTGAAGGCCACCAAGGTGGACGGCGTCTACAGCGCCGACCCCAACAAGGATCCGACGGCCACCCGCTACGCGCGCATCAGCTTCGACGAAGCCATCGCCAAGAACCTGCAGGTGATGGACGCCACGGCGTTTGCGCTGTGCCGCGATCAGAAGCTGCCGGTCAAGGTGTTCTCCATCGTCAAGCCCGGCGCGCTCAAGCGCGTGGTGCAAGGCGAGGACGAAGGCACCCTGGTGCATGTGTGAAGGAAGACAGGTCATGACGATTGCCGACATCAAGAAAACCGCCGAGTCCAAGATGGCCAAGTCCATCGAGTCGCTCAAGGGCGAGTTGCAGAAAATCCGCACCGGCCGTGCCCACCCCGGCATCCTCGACCAGGTGCACGTGGACTACTACGGCTCCATGGTGCCGCTCAGCCAGGTGGCCAACGTCAGCCTGCTGGACGCGCGCACCATCAGCGTCCAGCCCTGGGAGAAGGGCATGGGCCAGAAGATCGAGAAGGCCATCCGCGAGTCCGACCTGGGTCTCAACCCGGCGGCTCAGGGCGACCTGCTGCGCGTGCCCATGCCGGCGCTCACCGAAGAGCGCCGCAAGGAGCTGACCAAGGTCGCCCGCCACACCGGTGAAGAAGGCAAGGTGGCGGTGCGCAACCTGCGCCGCGACGCCAACGACCAGCTCAAGCGCCTGCTCAAGGACAAGGCCATCTCCGAGGACGACGAGCGCCGGGCCCAGGACGAGGTGCAAAAACTCACCGACCGCACCGTGGCCGAAATCGACAAGCTGGTGCAATCCAAAGAAGCCGACATCCTGGCGGTCTGATGGCGGATACAGCCCTGGCCGTGCCCCGGCACATCGCCATCGTCATGGACGGCAATGGCCGCTGGGCCAAGAAGCGCCTGATGCCGCGCGTGGTGGGGCACAAGGTCGGCATGGAGACGGTGGTCAAGGTCATTGACGACTGCGCCCGCCGCGGCGTGCAGTACCTGACCTTGTACGCCTTCTCGTCCGAGAACTGGAAGCGGCCCGACGAAGAGGTCTCGGGCCTGATGAACCTGGTGCTGCTGGGGGTCTCCAGCTACCTCAGGCGCTTTGCCAAGGATGGCTACCGCATCAAGGTCATCGGTGAGCGTTCGGCCGTCTCCGAGAAGGTGCGCGCGGCCTGGCAGGAGGCTGAAGACCTGACGGCCGCCAACACGGGGCTGACCATTTCGGTGGCGTTCAACTACGGTGGCCGCTGGGACATTGCCCAGGCCTGCCGCGCCGCGATGCGTGATGGCCTGGCGCCCGATGAGATCACCGAGGACGCGCTCAGCGCCCGCATGGCGCTGGCCCACGCGCCCGACCCCGACCTCTTCATTCGCACCGGCGGCGAACTGCGCGTTTCCAACTTTCTGCTGTGGCAGCTGGCGTATGCGGAGTTCTATTTCACCGACTGCCTGTGGCCCGACTTTGACGCGGCGCAACTGGACACAGCCATTGCTGCCTTCCATGCGCGCGACCGCCGCTATGGCGGGGTGAAAGCCTGAGATGCTGGGGCAGCGCATTGTCACTGCGGTGGTGCTGCTGGCCATCTTGGTGGGCACGCTGATGGCGGCCAGCCCATTGCCGTTTGCGGCGCTGGTGCTGGCGTTGGCTGCTGCTGGAGCCTGGGAGTGGGCGCGCATGAATGGCGCGTCGCCTGCCATGGCCGTTGGGCACGGCGTGGTGGTGGTGGCTGTGGGCGCCATGGCCGGGCTCATGGGTTGGTGGCCTGCCGACCTGCCGGCCTGGTTCTGGCCTGCGGTGACGCTGGGTTGGATGGTGTTGCTGGTGCTGTCTTTGCGCGCTGGCGTGGACGGTTGGCGCCGACTGCCGGCTTTGGGCCGGGCCGAAGCCGGTGTCGTGCTGATGCTGCTGACGGCCATGGCGGTTCTGGCGCTGCGCGAGCGCGGCGTGGCCTTCCTGCTGTCGGTGTGCTGCATCGTCTGGGTGTGTGACACCGGCGCCTATTTCACAGGTCGGCTGATGGGTCGCACCAAGTTGGCGCCCACCGTGAGTCCGGGCAAAACCCGCGAGGGCCTTGCCGGCGGGGTGCTGACCGCCATGGCGCTGGGGGTGGTCTGGTGGCAGCTTGCCCCGGAGCCGCAAAGCAGTTTTTTTGCTGCGATGGGTGAGCGACGTGGCCTGGCCGGTGTGGTGATCTGGACGGGTCTGTTGGCGGCGCTCAGCGCGCTGGGCGATCTGTTCGAATCGCTGGTCAAGCGCGCAGCCGGCGTCAAGGATTCCAGCCAGTTGCTGCCCGGCCATGGCGGCGTGCTGGACCGCATGGATGCGCTGCTGCCGGTGTTGCCTGCCGCCATGGCGTTGTTGACTTGGGTTGTCGTCTGATGCAACAGGTCTGCGTGCTGGGTGCCACCGGCTCCATCGGGGGCAACACGCTGGACGTGATGGCGCGCCACCCGGGGCGCTACCGCGTCTTTGCGCTGACGGCCCATGGCCGCCATCAGGATCTGCTGGCGCAGTGCCTGGTGCACCGGCCCCGCTATGCGGCGCTGGTGGATGCGGCCGCCGCCGCCGAGTTGCGCCGCGCGCTGCGCGCGGCCGGCAGCCCCACCGAGGTGCTGGACGGCGCCGAGGCGCTGGTGCAACTGGCCGCCCACCCGGAGGTGGACACGGTGATGGCCGCCGTCGTCGGCGCGGCCGGCCTGGCGCCCTGCATCGCCGCCGCGCGCGCCGGCAAGCGGCTGCTGCTGGCCAACAAAGAAGCGCTGGTTGTCGGCGGCGCGGTTTTCATGCGAGCCGTGCACGAGGGCGGCGCCACGCTGATTCCCATCGACTCCGAGCACTCGGCCATCTTCCAGTGCCTGCCGCCGGATCACGCGCAGTGGGCGGTGCAGATCGACCACATCGTGCTCACCGCCTCGGGCGGGCCGTTTCGCCAGCGCGACCCGGCCACGTTGACCAGCGTCACGCCCGATGAGGCCTGCGCCCACCCCAACTGGGTCATGGGCCGCAAGATTTCGGTGGATTCGGCCACCATGATGAACAAGGCGCTGGAGGTGATTGAGGCGCGCTGGCTGTTCGACCTGACGCCCGAGCAGATCCGCGTCGTCATCCACCCGCAAAGCATCATCCACTCGATGGTGGTCTGCCGCGACCATTCGGTGCTGGCGCAGCTGGGCACGCCCGACATGCGCGTGCCCATTGCCTATGGCCTGGCCTGGCCCGAGCGCATCGAGAGCGGCGCCGAGCGGCTGGATTTGACCCGCACGCCGGCGCTCACCTTTGAGGAGCCCGAGCGGGCGCGCTTTCCGGGCCTGTTTCTGGCCTGGGACGCGCTGCGCGGCCCCGAGGGCGCGACGGCTGTGCTCAATGCGGCCAACGAGGAGGCGGTGGCCGCCTTTCTGGCCGGTCGCATCCGCTTTGACGCCATTGCCCGCATCAACGCCCAGACGCTGGACGGCGTGGCGCCACGCGGTGCCATGGACAGCGTCGAAGCGCTGCTGGCGCTGGACGCCGAGGCGCGGGCGTTTGCGCAGGCGCAGATGGCGGCATGAACACGGCGCTTGCCTTTCTCGTCACGCTGGGCATCCTGATCTGGGTGCATGAGTACGGCCACTACCGCGTGGCGCGTTGGTGCGGCGTGCGCGTGCTGCGGTTCTCCATCGGCTTTGGGCCGGTGATCTGGCGCCGCCAGGCCCGCCCCGGGGCCACCGAGTACACGCTGGCGGCGCTGCCGCTGGGCGGCTTTGTGCAGATGCTGGACAGCCGCGAGGGCAGTGTGCCGCCGGATGCGGCGCACCAGGCCTTTGACACCCAACCGCTGCGCAAGCGGGTGGCCATCACCGCCGCCGGGCCGGCGGCCAACCTGCTGCTGGCCGTCGTCATCTGGGCTGGTCTTTACTGGTGGGGGGTGCCCGAGCCCGAGCCGGTGCTGGCCACACCGCCAGCGGCCTCGCTGGCGGCCCAGGCCGGTGTGCTGGCTGGCGACCGTGTTTACGCGACTGCCCAGGGCGACGGCGAAGCCGATTGGCACGAGGTGGGCTCGCTGAACGAGGTGACGCGCCGTGCGGTAGCGGCAGGCATGGATGGCGAGCCGCTGCGGCTGGAGGTCTCCCGCCATGGTCATGACAGCGGCCGGCTGGTGTTGACGCTGCCCCTGCATGAACCGCTGGACGACATCAACGCGGGGACGCTGGCGCACATTGGCCTGGTCGGCGCGTACAGCGAACCGGTGCTGGGCGACATACCGGCTGGCGGTGCCGCCGCGCGCGCCGGTCTGCAACCGGGCGACCGGGTGCTGCGCGTGGACGGGCAGGTGGTGCCCGATGCGCAGTGGCTGCGCCTGGCCGTGCGCGAGCGCCCCGAGGTGGCCATGGCCTGGCAGGTCGAGCGCGCGGGGCAGGTGCTCGGCGTCACCGTCACGCCGGCGCGCGTGGCGGCGGCAGACGGCAGCACCATCGGTCGCATCGAGGCGGTGGTGGGCCGCCCGCCGACGCTGGTCACGGTGCGTCGCGGGCCGGTGGACGGGCTGACGCGGGCGCTGGCCCAGACCTGGGATGACGCCCAGTTGTCGCTGCGGATGTTTGGTCGCATGGTGACCGGCCAGGCTTCGCTGAAGAATCTGTCGGGTCCGGTGACGATTGCCGACTACGCCGGCCAGTCGGCCCAGCGCGGTGCCCAGCCCTTTCTGGCGTTTCTGGCCGTGGTCAGCGTGGGCCTGGCCGTGCTCAATCTGCTGCCGCTGCCCATCCTGGATGGTGGGCACCTGATGTATTATCTTTTCGAAGGGCTGACGGGCCGCCCCGTGTCGGCCGCCTGGATGCAGCGTTTGCAGCGCCTGGGATTGGTGCTGCTGGTGGCGCTGATGTCGCTGGCCCTTTTCAACGATATGGCCCGCCTGGTGGGCGCGTCATGATTCACCGTATTTGCCTTCCCCCATGTTTCGACACCCCTGTGTGACCGCGCTGCGTCCTGTCGCCGCCGTTGTGGCGTTCGTCTGTACCAGTGCCGCCAGCCTGCCTGCCCTGGCTGCTGAGCCGTTCGAGATCAAGGACATCCGTATCGAGGGCCTGCAACGCGGTGACCCGGGTACGGTGTTCGGCGCGCTGCCGTTTCGCATCGGCGACAGCTACTCGGATGAAAAAGGCGCCACGGCGCTTCGGGCGCTCTTTGCCACGGGCCTCTTCAAGGACGTGCGCGTGGACGTCGATGGCCAGACCGTGGTCGTCGTCGTCGAGGAGCGGCCCATCGTGGCCAGCGTCAACTTCGTGGGCCTCAAGGAGTTCGACAAAGACGTCATCCTCAAGGCGCTGAAGGAAAACGGCATCGGCGAGGGCCAGCCCTTCGACAAGGCGGTGGTCGACCGTGCCGAGCAGGAGATCAAGCGCCAGTACCTGACGCGCAGCCTGTACGGCGCCGAGGTGGTGACCACGGCCACGCCGGCCGATCGCAACCGCGTCAACGTCACGTTCACCATCGTCGAGGGCGATGTGGCGCGCATCGACAGCATCCGCATCCTGGGCTCGCAGGCGTACTCCGAGTCCGACCTGCGCGACCTGATGGATCTGTCCACCAGCGGCTGGTTGTCCTGGTACACCAAGAACGACCGCTACTCGCGCGTCAAGCTCAACGGCGACATCGAGAAGATCCGTTCGTTCTACCTGAACCGGGGCTATCTGGAGTTCGACGTCACGGGCACCGAGGTCACCATCTCGCCCGACAAGCAGGCCATTGCGTTGACGCTGACCGTGCACGAGGGCCGGCCCTACACGCTGACGGCCGTCGAGCTTGACGGCGACTACCTGGGCCAGCGAGAGAACTTCGAACGCCTGGTGCGCGTCAAGGTAGGTCAGCCCTACAAGGGCGATGATGTGACCGCCACCACGCGCGCGTTCAATGAGCTGTACGGCACCTATGGCTACGCTTTTGCGCGGGTCGATGCCCAGCCCCAGCTTGACCGCGAGAACGCCCAGGTCAAGCTGGTGCTCACGGGCCAGCCCCAGCAGCGCGTGAACGTGCGCCGCATCAACCTCAGTGGCAACACCGTCACCCGGGACGAAGTCATCCGCCGTGAGTTCCGCCAGTTCGAGTCGGCCTGGTACGACGGCGACAAGATCAAACTCTCGCGCGACCGGGTTGAACGCCTGGGCTTCTTTGACGAGGTCAGCGTCGATACGCACGAGGTGGCCGGCTCGCCCGATCAGGTCGATCTGACCTACACCCTCAAGGAAAAGCCCACCGGCTCATTCCAGATCGCGGCCGGCTACTCGCGCTACGACAAGCTGGCACTGTCGGCCTCGATCACCAAAGAGAACATCTTCGGCACCGGCAACTACCTGGGCCTGAGCGTCAATACCAGCCGCAACAACCGGGCGCTGGCGGTGAGCACAATCGATCCGTACTTCACCGAAGACGGGGTCTCGCGGGCGGTGGACGTGTACTACCGCACCTCGCGCCCGCTCAACAGCCTGGGCGACGCCTACCAGTTGGCCACCCAGGGCCTGGCGCTGCGCTTTGGTGTGCCGTTCTCCGAGTACGACACCGTGTTCTTTGGCGCCGGCCTGGAGCAGACCGTCATCGGCACCTCGGCCGGTGTGCCCAACAGCTACTTCCAGTACGCCGAGATTTTTGGTCGTCGCAGCATGTCGTTCCCGCTGACCGTGGGCTGGGCGCGTGAAGAGCGCGACAACCCGCAGGTGCCCACCAAGGGCCGCTACCAGCGGGTCAACCTGGACTTCAGCGTGCTGGGCGACGTGCGCTACGGCCGCCTGAATGCGCAGTACCAGGAGTACTACCCGCTGGGCGATTGGGTGCCTTTGCTGTCCAACCGCTTCACGCTGGGCATCAACGCCGAGGTGGGCTGGGGCTTTGGCTTGAGCGGCAAGCCCTTCCCCATCTTCAAGAACTTCTACGGTGGCGGCCTGGGTACGGTGCGCGGCTTTGCCCAAAGCTCGTTTGGCGGCGTGGACATCACCGGCGCCTACGACGGCGGCAACCGCCGCATCAACCTCAACAGCGAGCTGTACCTGCCCGTGCCTGGCACCGGCAACGACAAGAGCCTGCGCATCTTCCTCTTTGGCGACGCCGGCAACGTCTGGCGCGAAGACGTCAAGATGAAGGCGTCGGACCTGCGGGCCTCGGTGGGCTTTGGCGTCAGCTGGATTTCGCCCGTAGGCCCCCTCAAACTCAGTTACGGCATTCCCGTTCGGGCCTTGCCGGGCGATAAAATCGAACGCTTCCAGTTTCAGATCGGAACCGCATTTTGAAGATGACCACCTCCCTCAAAACCCTTGCCGCCGTGGCGGTGCTGGCCTGCGCCACGACGGTGGTAGCCGCTCAGGAACTGAAGATCGGCTACGTCAACGGCGAGCGCGTGCTGCGTGAATCCAACCAGGCCAAGGCCGCTCAGACCAAGCTGGAAGCCGAGTTCAAGAAGCGCGAGACCGAAATCAACGACACCGGCAACAAGCTGCGTGCCGCCGCCGAAAAGCTGGAAAAAGACGCGCCCACCCTCTCTGAGACCGAGCGCACCCGCCGCCAGCGTGAGCTGGCCGAGCAGGACCGTGACTTCCAGCGCAAGCGTCGTGAGTTGATGGAAGACTTCAACCAGCGCAAGAACGAAGAGCTGGCTTCCATCAGCGAGCGCGCCACCCGTATCATCCGGCAACTGGCCGACAGCGAGAAGTACGACCTGATTCTGCAAGACGGCGTCTTCGCCGCCAGCGCCCGTGTCGACATGACCAAGCGCGTCATCGACGCGCTCAACAACGGCAAGTAATGTCCGCCGCGCTCGTCACCCTGGGCGAGTTGCAGCGAGCCCTGGGTGGTGAGCTGATCGGTGAGGCGGGCCGCAGCGTCACCGCCATCGCCGCGCTGGAGCGCGCCGGCCCCGACGCCATCACCTTTCTGGCCCAGGCCAGGCTGCGGCCCCTGCTGGCAGCCAGCCAGGCTGCCTGCGTGGTGCTCAAACCCGAATGGCAGGCCGACCTGCCGACAGGCTGCGCGGCCCTGCTGACGCCCGACCCTTACCTCTATTACGCCCGCCTCACGCAGTGGTGGGCGGCGCGCCAGCGTGCGGCGGCGCCCAAGGGTGTGCACCCCAGTGCCCAGGTGGCTGAAGGGGTGCGCCTGCACCCCAGCGCCAGCGTAGGCCCGTTTGCCGTCATCGAGCCTGGTGCGGTGCTTGAAGCAGGCGTGGTGGTGGACGCTCATGGCTGGGTGGGCGAGGGCGCTCATCTGGGTGAAGGCACCCGCCTGGCACCACGCGTGACCTGGGGTGCGCATTGCCGCATCGGCGCCCGTGGCCTGGTGGGCAGCGGGGCGGTCATCGGCGGCGACGGCTTCGGCTTTGCGCCAGCGGGCGGTGCCTGGATCAAGATCGAACAGCTGGGCGCCGTGCGCATGGGCTGCGACGTGGAGATCGGCGCCAACACCTGCGTGGATCGCGGCGCGCTGGACGATACCGTGCTGGGCGACGGCGTCAAACTCGACAACCAGATCCAGATCGCCCACAACGTGCAGATCGGCGACCACAGCGCCATGGCCGGCTGCGTCGGCGTGGCCGGTAGCGCCCGCATTGGCCGCCACTGCACGTTTGGCGGTGCGGCCATGGTCTTCGGTCACCTGGAGATCGTCGATCACGTCCACGTGGCGGGCGCCAGCGTGGTGATGCGCTCCATCACCGCGCCGGGGCAGTACAGTGGCATTTTTCCGCTGGACGACAAGGCGAGCTGGGAGCGCAATGCGGCCACCTTGCGTCAGCTTCATCAACTTCGCCAGCGCGTGCGCGGGCTGGAACTCGACCGAGAACAACAACCATGACCGTGCCCCTCACGATGGACATCCATCACATCCTCAAGCGCCTGCCGCATCGTTACCCGATGCTGCTGGTGGATCGCGTGGTCAACCTTGAGAAGGACGTGCGCATCCAGGCCATCAAGAACGTCACCTTCAACGAGCCGTTCTTCATGGGTCACTTCCCGCACCGGCCCGTGATGCCGGGCGTGCTCATTCTGGAAGCCATGGCGCAGACCTCGGCGCTGCTGTCGTTTGCCTCCATGGACGTGGATCCGGGCGACGACATGGTGGTGTATTTCGTGGGCGTCGATGACGCCCGCTTCAAGCGCCCAGTGGAGCCGGGCGACCAGTTGCTGATCGAATCACGCTGCGAGCGCGTCAAGGGTGGCATCTACCGCTACAACGTCACCGCCACCGTGGCTGGCGAGCTGGCTGCGCGTGCCGACGTGATGTGCACCATGCGCAAGATCGACAAGACGTGATCCACCCCACCGCCGTCATCGCGCCCGGCGCCGAACTGGACAGCTCGGTGCAGGTCGGCGCTTACACGGTCATCGGGCCGCAGGTGCGCATCGGCCCGGGCAGCGTCGTCGGCCCGCACGTGGTCATCGAAGGGCGCACCACGCTGGGCGCCAACAACCGCGTGTTCCAGTTCGCCTCCATTGGCGCGGTGCCGCAGGACATGAAGTACGCGGGCGAGCCCACCGAGCTGGTCATCGGCGATGGCAACACCATCCGCGAATGCTGCACCATCAACCTGGGCACAGCCCAGGACGAAGGTGTGACCCGCGTCGGTTCGCACAACTGGATCATGGCCTATGTGCACATCGCCCACGACGTGCGCATGGGCAACCACATCGTGCTGGCCAACAACGCCACGCTGGCCGGCCACGTTCATGTGGGCGACTGGGTGACCGTGGGCGGGCTCACGGGCGTGCACCAGTTCGTCAAGGTCGGCGCCCACGCCATGGTGGGCTTTCAGAGCCGGGTGGCGCAGGACGTGCCACCCTTCCTCACGGTGGAGGGCAACCCGCTGGTCGTGCGCGCGGTCAACACCGTGGGCCTGTCGCGGCGCGGTTTTGACGATGCCCGCATCGGCGTCATCCGCCAGATGCACAAGCTGCTTTATCGCGGGTCACTGACGCTGGAGGCGGCCCAGGCCGCCATTGCCGCCATGCCGTTGCCCAGCGAGGCCTCGGCGGCGGACGTGCAAGCCATGCTCGCGTTTCTGGCCGCTGCCGATCGCGGCATCGTGAGGTGACCGCGCAGCTCGGCATGGTCGCTGGCGAAGCCTCCGGCGACCTGCTGGCCAGCCTGCTGCTGCAAGGCCTGCGCGCCCGCTGGCCAGGCCTGGAGGCGGCGGGCGTCGGCGGCCCCAAGATGGCTGCCCAAGGCTTTGACGCCTGGTGGCCCAGCGACGAGCTGGCGGTCTTCGGCTACGTGGATGCACTGAAGAACCTGCCGCGCCTGCTGTGGCTGCGCCAGCGGCTCTACCAACGCATGGTGGCGCGTCAGCCCCAGGTCTTCATCGGGGTCGATGCGCCCGACTTCAACTTCACGCTGGAGCGCCGGTTGCGCGCGGCCGGCCTGCGCACGGCGCACTTCGTCTGCCCGTCGATCTGGGCCTGGCGACCCGAGCGTGTGCACACGCTGGCGGCCGCGGCCGACCTGGTGCTGTGCCTGTTCCCGTTTGAGCCCGAACTGCTGGCGCGCCACGGCGTGCCGGCGGTGTTCGTGGGCCATCCGCTGGCCCAGGCCATTCCCATGGTGCCGCCGCGTGCGGCGGCCCGTGCCGCACTGGGCCTGACGGAGGAGGCCACCGTGGTGGCGCTGCTGCCCGGCAGCCGGCGCGGCGAGATCGCCCACATCGCGCCCACCGTGGTGCAGGCGGCGCGCCTGCTGGCCGCCGGGCGGCCCGGTCTGCAATTGCTGCTGCCGGCCGCGCCAGGGTTGAAGGGGCAACTGGCACCACTGTGTGCCGGCCTGCCCATCACGCTGCTGGAAGGGCGGGCCCATGAGGCCCTGGCCGCCGCTGATGCCGCCATCGTCGCCAGCGGCACGGCCACGCTGGAGGCTGCCCTCTACAAATGCCCGATGGTCATCACCTACCAAGTCGCGCCGCTGAACTGGCGGCTGATGCGGGGCAAGGCGCTGCAGCCGTGGTTTGGCCTGCCCAACATCTTGAGCGGCGAGTTCGTCGTGCCTGAGCGCATCCAGCACGAGGCCACGCCTGAGCGTCTGGCCGCCGACGTGCTGGCCTGGCTGGACGACGCCCCGCGCGCGGCGGCGCTGCGTGAGCGCTTTGCTGCGCTGCATGCCTCGCTGCGCCGGGACACTGCCAAGGAGGCCAGCGATGCCATCGCCACGCTCATCCAGAAGTAGGCAGCTGGGGCTGGATTTCAGCGGCGGCCATGTGCTGGTGGCCGGCGTCGACGAGGCCGGCCGCGGCCCGCTGGCCGGCCCGGTGGTGGCCGCGGCCGTCATACTCGATCCGGCACGGCCTATTGCCGGGCTGGCCGACTCCAAGCGCCTCAGCGCGCGCCGGCGCGAGCGGCTGTTCGATCTGATTCGCGACCAGGCGCTGTGCTGCTGCATCGCCGAGGCCAGTGCCGAAGAGATCGACCACCTGAACATCTTGCAAGCCACCTTGCTCGCCATGCAGCGTGCGGTGGCCGGCCTGCGCCTGCCCCCCCGGCGTGTGCTGGTGGACGGCAACCGCGTGCCCGTGTTGCCCATGCCCGCCGAGGCCATCGTGGGCGGCGACGCCAAGGTGGTGGCCATCTCTGCGGCGTCCATCCTGGCCAAGGTGCACCGCGACCGGCTCTGCGAGACCATGCACGCGGCCCACCCGGGCTATGGCTTTGCCGCACACAAGGGCTACCCCACTGCAGCCCATCTGGCCGCGCTGCGGGCGCTGGGCGCCACGCCGTTGCACCGGCGCAGCTTTGCACCCGTGCGCGCCGTGCTGGAGGCCGCGCCGTGACAGCCATCACCTCACGCGCCAACCCGCAGTTCCAGGCCTTGCGCCAACTGGCCACCCGGCCCAGCGCCTGGCGCGAGCAGGGCCGCGTCTGGCTGGAGGGCGAGCACCTCGTCTCGGCCGCGCTGGCGCGCGGTGTGATGCTGGAGCAACTGGTGCTGGCCGACACCCTGGACGCGGCCACCCGGGCCACGTTTGGTGCGCAGCGCGAGCTGCGGCTGGCGGCGCCGCTGTTCGAGGCGCTGAGCAGCCTGCCGTCACCCGCCCACGTAGGGGCCGTCGTCGCGCTGCCGCCCGCCTCGGCAATCGACCCGTTGGCGCCCACCGTGGTGCTGGATCGCGTGCAGGACGCCGGCAACGTGGGCAGCATCTTGCGCAGCGCCGCCGCGCTGGGCTGGCCGCAGGTCATCGCCCTCAAAGGCACGGCCGCGCTGTGGTCGCCCAAGGTGCTGCGTGCCGGCATGGGCGCGCATTTCGGCCTGCGGCTGATCGACGCGGCCGAGTCGGACGTGCTCGATGCCTTGCAGGTGCCGCTGCTGGCCACCACGCCGCATGGCGGCCTGACGCTGGGCCATGACGCGCTGCCCCATCCCTGCGCCTGGGTGCTGGGCCACGAAGGGCAGGGCGTGGCGCCCGAGCTGATGGCGCGCTGCGCCCATCAGGTGCGCATCCCCCAGCCCGGCGGCGAGGAGTCGCTGAACGTGGCAGCGGCGGCGGCCATCTGCCTGTTTTTGGGCGGGGGCGGGGACGTGGGCGGGGTATAAAGGGCGACCCCACCCGCGAGGAAGGAGTCCGCCATGAGCCGTGAAGTCGTCTCGTCCGCCGAGGTCACCATCACCTTCGATGGCCAGCGCTGCATCCATGCCCGGCACTGTGTGCTGGATCGGCCCGACGTGTTCGTGCCCAATGTCGAAGGGGCCTGGATTCACCCCGAGCGGGCCAGCACCGACGAGGTGCTGGAGCTGGCGCACAACTGCCCCTCGGGCGCCATCCAGTGCAGCCGGCCGGACGGTGCGGCGCTAGAGCAGCCGCCGCGGGTCAACACCGTGCGCGTGCGCGAGAACGGGCCACTGGCCTTCCACGCCCCGCTGACCATCGGGCTGGAGGCCGACGGGATGCGGGCCACGCTGTGCCGCTGCGGCGCGTCGGCCCACAAGCCGTATTGCGATGGCAGTCACACCAACGTGGGCTTCACGGCCACCGGCGAGCCGCCCGTGAAGGACAGCCAGCCGCTGGCCCAGCGCGATGGGCCGCTGAGGGTGGAGCCGGTGCTGAACGGCCCGCTGCACGTCAGCGGCAATCTGGAGGTGCTGACCGGCACCGGCAAGACCATCAACCGCGTCACCGACGTGTGGCTGTGTCGCTGTGGCCACTCACAGAACAAGCCGTATTGCGACGGCAGCCACACCAAGGTGGGCTTCAAAAGCTGATTCGCGCGCCGCTCACCAGGCCAGCAGCACCACGCCCGCCGTGACGCAGGCGGCGCCCAGCAGCCGCCAGCCGCGGTCGCGCTCGCCCAGCAACTGGCCGCCCAGCACGGCGGCCACCAGCATCGACACCTCGCGCGCGGGCGCCACATGGGACAGCGGCGCCAGCCGCATGGCGTAGAGCACGAGGATGTAGGCCAGCGGCCCCAGCGCGGCCACCACCAGCACGTGGCGCCACTGCGTCCGCAGCGCGGGCACAAAGCCGGCGCGGTCGCGCCAGATCAGCGGCGCCTGGAACGGGATGCGCAGCAGGTTGCCGAAGTAGTCGATCAACACGGGCGAGAGCAGCAACACCTTGATGGCATAGCCATCGATGACCGTGTAGCCGGCAATCAGGGCGCCGGTCAGCAACCCCCAGCGCAGCCCGCGCAGGCGGCGTGCGGCCACCTCACGGTCATGCACGGGCCGCCACAGCGTGGGGCCGGCGGCCAGCAGCACGATGCCGGTGACGATGCCGGCCAGGCCCAGCACGCCGCTGGGCGTCAGCGCCTCGCCCAGCAGCAGCACGGCGCCCAGCGCCGACAGCAGCGGCCCCGTGCCACGCGCCACCGGGTAGACCACCGTCAGGTCGGCGACGCGATAGCCCTTGAGCAGCGCGCTGAAGTAGGCCAGGTGGACGACGGCACTGCCCAGCACGGCGGCCCAGGCCAGCGGTGGCCATTGGGCCACCTCGCCCACACCCACCCACAGGGCCGCCGGCAGCCACAGCAGGCCCACGGCCAGCGCGCAGGCAAAGACGAAGTGGTGGTTGCCTCCGGCCTTCTTGGCGACCAGGTTCCAGGTGGCATGCAGCAGCGCGGCAACCAGCACCAGGGCCAGTGCGTCGGCCGGCATCAGTAAATGAGCCGGTCGGGGCGGATGTCGCGCAAGATGGTGGTGGCGATTTCTTCGATGGACTTGTGCGTGGACGACAGCCAGGCAATGCCTTCACGCCGCATCATCTTCTCGGCTTCGGCCACCTCGTAGCGGCAGTTCAGCAAATCGGCGTATTTGCTGCCGGGGCGGCGCTCGTTGCGGATCTGGCTGAGGCGCTCGGGGTCGATGGTCAGGCCAAAGCACTTGGCCTTGTGTGGCAGCAGCGGCGTGGGCAGCTTGCCGCGCTCGAAGTCCTCGGGAATCAGCGGGCAGTTGGCGGCCTTGATGCCATGCTGCATGGCCAGGTACAGCGAGGTGGGCGTCTTGCCGCAGCGCGAGACGCCCACCAGGATGACGTCGGCCACGTCCAGGTTGCGCGAGGACTGGCCGTCGTCGTGGGCCAGCGAGAAGTTGATGGCCTCGATGCGGTCGTGGTACTCGCGGCTCATGGCCACGTCGGAAAACCGCCCCACGCGGTGGCTGGAGGCCATGCTGAACTCCTGCTCCAGCGGCTCGACGAAGGAGGTGAACATGTCGAACACGCGGGCGTTGCAGCCGTCCACGAAGGCGTCGCGCATCTCGGGCGCGGCCAGTGTCAGAAAGACAATGGGCCGCGCGCCGTCGCCCAGCGCCGCGGCATTGATCTCTTCAATGACTTTCTCGGCCTTGGGCACGCTGTTGATGAACGGCCGGCGCACGTGTCGCAGCGGCAGGGTGAACTGCGCCAGGATGGAATTGCCAAAGGTCTCGGCGGTGATGCCGGTGCCGTCTGAGACGAAGAACACGGAACGATTGGGCATGGGCGGCGCGGTGTGGGTTGGGGTGGCCGCCGATGATAGGGCTGCATCCGTAGAATCCCCAGCCATTGCGCCCTGGCTGGCGCCGCCGGTTTTCAACTTCGAGGAGTCTTCCCATGAACTCAGCCGTGTCTGCGACCGCCCTGGTCGCCCCGCTGGAGCAGTTGCGCATGACCGACGTCGAGTCGGTCGGGGGCAAGAATGCCAGCCTGGGCGAGATGATCAGCCAACTGGCCGCCTCCGGCATGCGCGTGCCGGGTGGTTTCGCCACCACCGCCCACGCCTTCCGGCAGTTTCTGGCCCATGGCGGCCTGACCGAGAAGATCAATGCCCGCCTGGCCGCGCTGGACACCGACGACGTGCGCGCGCTGGCCGAGGTGGGCGCCGAGATTCGTGGGTGGGTGACGGCTGCGCCGTTTCCGACCGATCTGGAGGCGGCGGTGCGCGCCGAGTTTGCCCGCGTGACGGCGGACAGCCCCGATGCCACCTGGGCGGTGCGCTCGTCGGCCACCGCCGAAGACCTGCCGGACGCCTCGTTTGCCGGTCAGCAGGAGACGTTTCTCAACGTGCAGGGCATCGATGATGTGCTGCACAAGATGAAAGAGGTGTTTGCCAGCCTCTACAACGACCGCGCCATCAGCTACCGCGTGCACAAAGGCTTTGCCCATGCGGATGTGGCGTTGTCGGCGGGCGTGCAGCGCATGGTGCGCTCGGACGTGGGTGCGGCGGGTGTGATGTTCACGCTGGACACCGAGTCGGGCTTTCCGGACGTGGTCTTCATCACCTCCAGCTACGGCCTGGGTGAGACGGTGGTGCAGGGCGCGGTCAACCCCGATGAGTTCTATGTGCACAAGCCCATGCTGGCGGCTGGCAAGGCCGCGCTGATCCGGCGCAACCTGGGCTCCAAGCTGATTCGCATGGAGTTCGCCACGCCCCAGGAGCGGGCGGCCAGCGGCAAGCTGGTGCGCACGGTGGACAACAGCGCCGAGCAGCGCAACCGCTACAGCCTGACCGAGGCCGAGGCGCTGGATCTGGCGCGCCTGGCCGTGACCATCGAGCAGCACTATGGCCGCCCGATGGATATCGAATGGGGCAAGGACGGTGTGGATGGCCGCCTCTACATCCTGCAGGCCCGCCCCGAAACCGTGCGCAGCCAGCAGGAAGGCCGGGCCGAGTTGCGCTACCAGCTCAAGGGCGACGCGGCCAAGCGGGCCGTGCTGGCCGAGGGTCGCGCCATCGGCCAGAAGATTGGCACCGGCCCGGTGCGCATGGTCAAGAGCATCACCGAGATGGAGCGCGTGCAGCCCGGTGACGTGCTGGTCACCGACATGACCGACCCCAACTGGGAGCCGGTGATGAAGCGCGCCAGCGCCATCGTCACCAACCGGGGCGGGCGCACCTGCCATGCGGCCATCATTGCCCGCGAGCTGGGCATCCCGGCCGTGGTGGGCGCGGGCGATGCCACCGAGCGGCTGACCGATGGCCAACTGGTCACCGTGGCCTGCTCGGAGGGCGACACCGGCTACGTCTATGACGGCGTGCTGGACACCGAGGTCAGCGAGGTCTTGCGCGGTGAGCTGCCGCACATCCCGGTCAAGATCATGATGAACGTGGGCAACCCGCAACTGGCCTTCAACTTTGCCCAGCTGCCCAATGCCGGCGTGGGGCTGGCGCGGCTGGAATTCATCATCAACAACAACATCGGCGTCCACCCCAAGGCCATCCTCGACTACCCCAACGTGGCGGCCGATCTGAAGAAAGCGGTGGAATCGGTGGCCCGTGGCCATGCCTCGCCGCGCGCCTTCTACGTCGACAAGCTCACCGAAGGCATTGCCACCATTGCCGCTGCGTTCTGGCCCAAGCCCGTCATCGTGCGGCTGTCGGACTTCAAGAGCAACGAGTACAAAAAGCTCATCGGCGGCTCGCGCTACGAGCCCGACGAGGAAAACCCCATGCTGGGCTTCCGCGGCGCCAGCCGCTACGTCAGCGACGATTTCGCCGAGGCCTTCGCCATGGAGTGCGAGGCGCTGCGCCGCGTGCGCGGCGACATGGGGTTGAAGAACGTCGAAATCATGGTGCCCTTCGTGCGCACCGTGGGCCAGGCCGCCCGCGTCAACGAGCTGATGGCCGCCCACGGCCTCAAGCGCGGAGAGAACGAGCTGCGCGTCATCATGATGTGCGAGGTGCCCAGCAACGCCATCCTGGCCGACCAGTTCCTGGCCTATTACGACGGCATGTCCATCGGCTCCAACGACCTGACCCAGCTGACGCTGGGGCTGGATCGCGACTCGGGGCTGGAGCTGCTGGCGGCCGACTTCGATGAGCGCGACCCGGCCGTCAAGGCCATGATCTCGCGCGCCATTGCCGCCTGCCGGGCCACCGGCAAGTACATCGGCATCTGCGGCCAGGGCCCCAGCGACCACCCCGACTTTGCCCGCTGGCTGGCGGCCGAAGGCATTGCCTCCATCTCGCTCAACCCCGACACCGTGGTGCAGACCTGGATGGATCTGGCCGGCAACCATTGATTCTGTAATAGAATCACAGGCTTTCCCCTTGCCGCCAGTGCAATTCGACGCGCACGGGCGGCTTTCGTCTTTACGGAATCCATAAGGAGTCTCAATGCGTCACTATGAAATCGTGCTGCTGATCCATCCGGATCAGAGCGAGCAGGTTCCGGCCATGCTGGAGCGCTACAAGACCCTGGTCACCAATGGTGGTGGCAAGGTGCATCGCGTAGAAGACTGGGGTCGGCGTCAGCTGGCCTACATGATCCAGAAGCTGGCCAAGGCGCATTACCTGTGCCTGAACATCGAGTGCGACAACGCCACGCTGGCTGAACTGGAGACGGGCTTTCGCTTCAACGACGCCGTGCTGCGCCACCTGACGGTGCTGCAGGACAAGGCCATCACCACCCCCTCGGTGATGATGAAGACCGTCGAGAGGGAAGAGGCCCGCAAGGCCGCTGCCCAGGAGAGCGCGTAATCCCGCTTGTGGGAGCAGACCCTGGCCCGGCCACGTTCAACCGCCTGTTGCTCAGCGCACAGGTGCAAGAACGATCGGCGCGACGCTACACCCCCGCCGGCCTACCTGCCCTGGATCTCGTGCTGGCGCACGAAGGCCAGGCCAGTGAGGATGGCCAGCCCCGGCTGGTGCGCATGCACCTCAAGGCCGTGGCCATCGGGCAGGTGAGCCGCAGCGCCGAGCAACTGGCACTGGGTGAGCAGCGGCAGTTTGCCGGCTTTCTCGCCCCGTCCCGAGGCGGCAAAGGTCTCATCTTCCACATCAACGAGATCGCCTGACCCATCCGCACAACCGCATTCACACGAGGTATTGACCATGCCCCCGCCCAAGTCGCGTTTTTCCAAGGACCGTCGTCCCAAGCGCAACCAGCAGTCGCTGCTGTTCCGCCGCAAGAAGTTCTGCCGCTTCACCGTCGCCGGTGTCGAATCCATCGACTACAAAGACGTGGATCTGCTGCGTGACTTCGTGGCCGAGAACGGCAAGATCACGCCCGCCCGCCTGACCGGCACGCGTGCCTACTACCAGCGTCAGCTGACCAACGCCATCAAGCGCGCGCGCTTCCTGGCGCTGCTGCCGTATTCCGATCAACACAAGGTCTGAGGGAGCGCCCGTCATGCAAATCATCCTGCTCGACAAAGTCGCCAACCTGGGTAGCCTGGGTGACATCGTCCGCGTCAAAGACGGCTATGCCCGCAACTTCCTGATCCCCACCAAGCGCGCCCGCCGCGCCACCGAGGCGGCGATCAAGGAGTTTGAGGCCCGCCGTGCCGAACTCGAAAAAGTCGCTGCCGACAAGTTGTCCACGGCCCAGGCCGTGGGTGCCAAGCTCGAGGCGCTGGTGCTGACCATCGCCCAGAAGGCCGGTGTGGACGGCCGCCTGTTCGGCTCCGTCACCAACCACGACATCGCCGACGCGCTGGTGGCCCAGGGCCATCAAGTCGTCAAGTCGCAGGTGCGCCTGCCCCACGGCCCGCTGAAGACCGTGGGCGAGTTCCCGGTTCAAGTGGCGCCGCACACCGACGTGGTGGTGGACATCACCGTCAAGGTCGTGCCGCAGGCCGACTGAGCGCTTTCGCGCCATGCAAAAGCCGGCTCGATGCCGGCTTTTTTTCGTCCGGGTGGCGCCTTACTCGGGTGCCTCGGCCCGCCAGCGCGTCCATTCGGCGAGCTTGCGGCGGTCGCGCTTGGTGGGGCGGCCTTCGGTCAGCGTCAGTGCGGGCTCCACACCCTGGCGACGCAAGGCCTGGGCCTCGGCGGCCGCAGTGCGGCTGGCCTCGGTCTCCTCGTAGAGTTGCTGCGCCACCGGTGCTGGGCCGCGCACGTCGGACAGGCCGCGCACGGCCACCTCGCGCGCGGGGTAGCCCGGGGTGTGGAGGCGCACCAGGTCACCGATCTTGACGTCGCGCGAGGCCTTGGCCACCTGGCCGCCCACCTCGACACGGTGTTTGGTGATGGCGTCCGCCGCCAAGCTGCGCGTCTTGTAAAAGCGCGCGGCCCACAACCATTTGTCCAGTCGCGTCATGTGGGGGGCGGCAGGTGGGCCTGGACCAGATCGGCCAGCGCGGCAATGCCGTCCGGGCGGTCGTTGAGACAGGGGATGTAGTCGAATCGCTGGCCCCCGGCCGCCAGGAAGGCGGCGCGGGCTTCGAGGTTGATCTCCTCCAGCGTTTCCAGGCAGTCGGCCGCGAAACCCGGGCAGAGCACGCCCACATGGCGCACGCCTTCATGCGCCAGCCGCACCAGCGTGGGCTCGGTGGCCGGCTCCAGCCACCTGGCTTTGCCAAAGCGGCTCTGGAACGTGGTCTGCCACTGCCCGTCTGCCAAGCCCAATGCGCATGCCAGCAGCGCGGCCGTGGCCTGGCATTGGTCGTGGTAGGGATCACCCAGCCGCCGGGTGCGCTCGGGCATGCCGTGGAAGCTCAGCACCATACGCTCGGGCTGGCCGTGAGCCTGCCAATGCGCACGCACGCTGGCGGCCAGCGCCGCAATGTGAGCGGGTTGGTCGTGATAGCCCTGGACCACCTGCAGGGTGGGCAGGGCGCGCCGGGCAAGACCCCAGTGGGCCACGGCGTCGAACGTGGCACCACCGGTGGCGCCGCAGTATTGAGGGTAGGCGGGCAGCACCAGGATGCGCTGGGCGCCCGCCGCGCAGGCGGCGTCCAGTGCGGTGGGCAGCGCCGGGTTGCCGTAGCGCATGGCTGGCCAGACGCGCACTGCGTGGCCGCGTGCCGCCAGGGCGGCTTGCAGCGCCGCCGCCTGGCGCTGGGTCCAGACCAGCAGCGGCGAGCCTTCGGGCAGCCAGACCTTGGCGTACTTGGCCGCCGACTGGGCGGGGCGTGCGCGCAGGATGAAGCCGTGCAGGATGGGCAACCACAGGATACGCGGAATCTCGACCACGCGCGGGTCGGCCAGAAACTCGCCCAGATAGCGTCGCAGCGCGGCCGGTGTGGGGGCGTCGGGTGTGCCCAGGTTGGTCAGCACGATGGCCGTGTCAGCCATGGTGGGTGTTGCTGACCTGGAAGTAGATGGTGGGCGCGCTGCCTTCGCCCGGCGGTGCGCCCAGGCCGATCTGGCCGCTGCCGTGCAGCGTGCAGCCGCCCCGGCGCAGGCTGAGCAGTTCGTCATCACCGGCAAAGCGCACGAAGGTGCCATTGATGGAGAGGTCCACCAGTTGCGGCGCGCCGGCCACCATGTCGATGCGTGCGTGCGAGCGCGAGACGCGGCTGTCGTCGATGTGCAGGCGCGCCTGCGGGCTGCGGCCGATCAGCAGCGTGCGCTGGTGCGGGGTGAAGGCCAACTGGCCCCCGGGCCAGCGCAACTTCAAGGCGCGCAGCGTGCCTACGGTGATGCCACCTACGGTGCCCATCAACGTGGCGCTGGTGTCCGGACCACGCAGCGCCAGCAGGTGCAAGGCCACGGGTTCGGCGCGGCCACGCAACTGCAGCGGCGTCAGCGCCCGCGCCGACTCCTGTTCAGGCTGGGGCAGGGCAGACAGCAGCTCTTGCGTGACCAGGCACTCCTGGTCGCCGGCCAACTCGACCAGGCGGGCCGCGACGTTGACGGCATCGCCAAAGCAGTCGCCATCGACTTCGGCCACCTCGCCCAGGGTGATGGCGATGCGCAACTGCAACGCGCCAGCCGCAGGCTGCATGCGTCTAGCCGATTGCGTGGCGGCGGCCGCCGTGGGGAAGGTCGCGAGCAGGCCGTCACCCAAGGTCTTGATCAGTACGCCGCCGGCGGCGGGCACCTGGCGCGCCAGCGCGGCCACGGTCTGCGTCACCACCTGGGTGGCCTGCGCATTGCCCAGTTCGTCAAACAGTGCCGTGCTGCCGCGCAGGTCGGCGAACAGCACGGCGCGCAGATGGATGGTGGGCATGGCGCCGGGGCGCGGTCAGATGTGGTCCAGGTACGTGCGCAGCTTGTGCCTGCGGCGCAAGCTGCCCAGCCCGCGCGGCGCGCAGGCGTTTGTCTGTGACAAACCGTACATGGTCAATCTCCTTTAGATATTGTCCAGGTACGTGCGCAGCTTGTCCGAGCGGCTGGGGTGCTTGAGCTTGCGGATGGCCTTGGCCTCGATCTGGCGGATGCGCTCGCGCGTCACGTCGAACTGCTTGCCCACTTCTTCCAGCGTGTGGTCGGACTGCATCTCGATGCCGAAGCGCATGCGCAACACCTTGGCCTCGCGCGGGGTCAGGCTGTCGAGGATGTCCTTGACCACGTCACGCAGGCCGGCCTGCATGGCGGCCTCAATGGGCGCGGTGTTGTTGGTGTCCTCGATGAAGTCGCCCAGGTGGGAGTCGTCGTCGTCGCCAATGGGCGTTTCCATGGAGATCGGCTCTTTGGCGATCTTCATGATCTTGCGCACCTTGTCCTCGGGCATCTCCATCTTCTCGGCCAGCGTGGGCGCATCGGGTTCGTGGCCGAACTCCTGCAGATGCTGGCGCGAGAGCCGGTTCATCTTGTTGATGGTTTCGATCATGTGCACCGGGATGCGGATGGTGCGGGCCTGGTCGGCGATGGAGCGCGTGATGGCCTGGCGAATCCACCAGGTGGCATAGGTCGAGAATTTGTAGCCGCGGCGGTATTCGAATTTGTCCACCGCCTTCATCAGGCCGATATTGCCTTCCTGAATCAGGTCGAGAAACTGCAAACCGCGGTTGGTGTATTTCTTGGCAATCGAGATGACCAGCCGCAGGTTGGCCTCGATCATTTCCTTTTTGGCGTCGCGGCTGGCGCGCTCGCCTTCGTTCATGCGGCGGTTGATTTCCTTGAGGTCGATGATGGGCACCACCGCACGCGCCTGCAGATCGATCAACTTTTGCTGCAGCTCCTGGATGGCCGGCAGGTTGCGGCCCATGATGGCGCTGTAGGGTTTGTCGCTGGCCGCTTCCTTGGCCGACCAGTTGGGGTTCAGCACATTGGGCGGGAAGTGCTTGATGAAGTACTCCTGCGGCATGCCGCAGCGATCGACGATGATCTTGCGCAGCTCGCGTTCATAGCGGCGCACGTCGTCCACCTGCGAGCGCAGGATGTCGCACAGCTTCTCGATGGTCTTGACCGTGAAGCGGATGGTGTTCAAGTCCTGGCTGATGGCGCTCTGGGCCTTGACGTAGGCCGGGCTCTGGTAGCCCTCGCGCTCAAAGGCCTTGCGCATCTTGTCGAAATGGCCGCGCAGCACGCCAAAGCGGGTCAGCGCCTGCACCTTCATCTCTTCAAGGCGCTTGGTCAAGGCCTTGGAGCCGCCGTTGCCATCGTCGTCGTCTTCTTCGTCGCCAAACTCGTCGAAGTCTTCTTCGGCCACGTAGTCGTCGGCCTCGTCGGCGGCGACGAAGCCATCGACCACGTCGGAGATCTGCATCTCGCCTGCACCGATGCGGTCGGACATGGCCAGGATCTCGGCCACCGTGGTGGGGCTGGCCGAGATGGCCAGCAGCATGGCTTGCAGGCCGCCTTCGATGCGCTTGGCGATCTCGATCTCGCCTTCGCGCGTCAGCAGCTCCACGGTGCCCATCTCGCGCATGTACATGCGCACCGGGTCGGTGGTGCGGCCGAACTCGCTGTCGACGGTGGACAGTGCCGCCTCGGCCGCTTCCTCAGCCTCCTCCTCGGTGGCGGTGGAGGTGGTGCCGCCGGCAATCAGCAGCGTGGCGGCATCCGGGGCCTGCTCGTAGACGGCGATGCCCATGTCATTGAGCATCGAGACGATGGCTTCGAGGATTTCCTCGTTGACCAGTTTTTCGGGCAGGTGGTCGTTGATCTCCTGGTGCGTCAGGTAGCCGCGCGTCTTGCCCATCTTGATGAGCGT
The DNA here is from genome assembly GCA_020161145.1 of Pseudomonadota bacterium. GTDB lineage: Bacteria > Pseudomonadota > Gammaproteobacteria > Burkholderiales > Burkholderiaceae_C > Ideonella. Next base: position 166,009 of record JAIUPQ010000003.1, on the reverse strand, counting down.
CTTGAGCTCCAGGCGGCGCTTGGAAACCTCTTCTTCGGTCAGCGCGGTTTCGTCCAGGCCGAACTCACGCATCAGCGCGCGCTCCTTGGCGCGGCTGACCTTCATGCGCAGTGGCTTGACCTTGACCTGGGGTGTGGCCTCTTGCACCTCGGGCACATCGGCATCACCTTCGACTTCGACCTCGGCGTCGAAGTCGTCTGACTCCTCGACGAGCGGTGCCTTCTTGGCGGCAGGCTTGCCCTTGGCCGCGGCGGGCGCTTTGCCGGCTGCAGCGGCCTTGGCCGGTGTCTTGGCCTTCACAGGCTTGCTGGCGGCTTGAGCCACAGGCTTGGCCGCGACGGTCTTGGCCTTGACGGGGTCGTCGGCTTTGGCTGACTTGCGGGCTGAGGTATCGGCCACGGCAGTCGCTGCTTTCGTCGCGGTCTTCTTTGCGGTCATGCGTATCCTTGAGCGGGGAATTCAGGCTAACAGAGGATTATACCTATACCGCTGTTTTTCAAGAGGTGTCGGACGGGGATTCCCCTTGGGCCAGACGCTGTTTGAGCTGGGCGCGCTGGGCCGCCAGCGCCTGGGCCTGACGGCGCGCATCGGCGTCGCTGGCCGCGCGGGGTAGCAGGGCTTGCATGCGCACGTCCAGGTCGGCCAGCAGCACCACGTCCAATGCGCGGCGCAGGTCGGCGGGCGTGGCCTCGGGGTCGGCATCGCCATCGGCTGCGGCGCGGGCGGCGTCGCTCAGTTGCGCATCTGCGGCCAGCGCCACCCGCAGCACGGCCCAGGGGCGGCAGCCATGCTCGGCGATGTCGCGCTCCAGCCAAGCCATGGCCTCGCCCGGCGCACCGGGCAAGGCGTGCAGCACGTCCTGATCGGCCGGGGCCAGCGCCTGCCACCAGTCGGGCTGGCCGAACAGCATCTGCACCACACGGGCATCGGCACGGGTCGGGGCCGGGCGGCCACCCTGGCGTGGGCCCTGGCGGCGTGCGGCCACCGCATGGGGCGTGCCCGGCCGCGTGGGCGCGCTGCCCAACCATTGCTGCTGCAGCGTGGCCAGCGGCATCTGGCCGGCCTGCGCCAATTCGCCCAGCACCTGTACACGCAGCACGCCCTCGGGCAAGGCCTGCCACAGCGGGCGTGCCTGTGCCAGCAGCCGCGCGCGGCCCTCGGCGCTGGTGGTGTCGGCGCCATCGGCGGCCAGCGCGATCAGCTGGCGTGACAACGGCTCGGCTGCCTGAACCAGCGCCTCGAAGGCGGCCGCGCCATGGGCGCGCACATAGCTGTCGGGGTCGTGCTCGGGCGGCAGGAACAAAAAACGAAAACTGCGCGTGTCGCTGGCGTGCGGCAGGGCAGCGGCCAATGCCCGCGCGGCGGCGCGGCGGCCGGCGGCATCGCCATCAAAGCTGAAGACCACATGGTCGGTGAAACGCAGCAGCAGTCGCACGTGGTCGTCGGTGCAGGCGGTGCCCAGCGTGGCCACAGCGTTGGGCAGGCCCAACTGAGCCAGCGCCACCACGTCCATATAGCCCTCGGTCACCAGCGCATACCCTTTGCTGCGCAGCGCGGTGCGCGCCTCGAAGAGGCCGTAGAGCTCATGGCCTTTGCTGAACACAGGGGTTTCGGGCGAGTTCAGGTACTTGGGCTCGCTCCCGTCGAGCACGCGGCCGCCAAAACCGATGACCTCGCCGCGCACATTGCGGATGGGAAAGACCACGCGGTCGCGAAAGCGGTCGTAGCGCTTTTCGTCCTCGCCCTCGCCCTGGGTGATGACCAGCCCGGCTTCCACCAGCAGGGGGTCGTCGTAACGTGCAAAGGCGCTGGCCAGGCTGCGCCAGCCGGGCGGTGCAAAGCCCAGCCCGTAGCGCTTGGCAATGGAGCCGCTCAGACCGCGTCCCTTGAGGTAGCCGACGGCGCGCTCGGCACCTTTGAGCTGCTGCTGGTAGTGTGCGGCTGCCTGGGCCAGCACACTGGCCAGCGTCTGGGCCCTCTCGCGTGCCTGGGCGGCGCGGGCGCGATCGGCGGGGCTGGCCTCCTGCTCGTCGGGCATGGCCAGGCCCACGCGCTGGGCCAGGTCTTGCACGGCATCGCGAAAGTTCATGCCCAGGTGCTCGGTCAGAAAGCGCACGGCGTCGCCGCTGGCGCCGCAGCCGAAGCAGTAATAGAACTGCTTGCTCGGGCTGACCGAGAAGCTGGGCGACTTTTCGCCATGAAAGGGGCACAGCCCCATGTAGTTGGCGCCGCCTTTGCGCAACTCGACGTGGCGGCCTACCACCTCCACGATGTCGGTGCGCGACAGCAGCTCTTCGACGAAGGTGGGTGGGATCATCTTTGCTCGGACCAATAAAAAAGGCGGTCCGAAGACCGCCTTGCATTGTGCCGCTGGACGCCAGCCGCGTGAGGCCTTGGGCGTTACACCGCGAAGTCGGCCAGCGTCTTGCCGGCGGCGAGCTGGGCCTGCAGCCACTTGGGCTTGAGGCCGCGGCCCGTCCAGGTGTCGCCGGTGGCGTTGTTGCGGTATTTGGCCGCGACCTTGCGGCCCGCCGCCGCCGAGGCGCGGCGGCCGCTGCCACCTTCACTCTTGAATTGCAGATCGGCCACCGTCAGGCCACCTTCGGTCATCAGGGCTTTGACTTTGGCAATTGCATCGCTCTTGGCAGCGCGCTGCGCCTCCATGATTTGGCGATCCAGGTCGGCACGTCGGGCCAGCAATTCTTGAATGGCACTCATAAGGTATCTCCAGTGGACAGCAGGGTTGAATCGAGTTGCCGTGGAGTATAGATTACTTATAGCCGACGCGGTCAAGCATCTGTTGCACCTTGATTTGATTGGCGCCTATCACTGAAATCGATGTGGTGTCGGTCTTGAAGGTGCCAAGCGTTGTTAGTGCAGGGTTATTGAGCGCCACACCAGGGACGATGGGCCACTCGTTGTTGCCGCCTGCAAAGTACTGTTGCGCAGCGTCACTGGCCAGGTATTCCAGGAACTTGACGGCGGCTTCGCGATGCGGTGCGTGGCGGGCCACGGCGCCGCCGGCGATGTTGACGTGGGTGCCCGCGCCGGCTTGGTCGGGCATGACCACACCAATCTTCTCGACCACCGCTTTGTCTTGCGGATTGGCCGAACGCATCAGGCGCGCGAGGTAATACGAGTTGGTCAGTGCGACGCCGCATTCGCCCGAGGCCACGGCCTTGATTTGATCGGTGTCACCGCCTTTGGGCGCGCGTGCCATGTTGGCCACCACGCCGGCCAGCCATTTTTCGGTGGCGGCATCGCCGGTCTGCGCCAGCACGTCTCCAAACAACGAGAGGTTGTACGGATGCGAGCCCGAGCGCGTGCAGACCATGCCTTTGAGTTTGGGGTCGGCGAGTTTGGCGTAGGTATCCACGTCGCCGGCCTTCACTCGCAGTTTGTCGTAAACGATGACGCGTGCGCGCTTGGAAAACCCGAACCACTGCGAGCCCTGCTGAGCATCGCTGCTGCGCCATTGCGCGGGGATGCGGGATTCGAGCACCGCGCTCTTGACGGGTTGAAAGAGGCCGTCTTGTTCGGCCCGCCACAGCCGCGCGGCATCGACCAGCAGAATGACGTCGGCCGGCGAGGCGCTGCCTTCGCTCTTGAGCCGCGCGAGGATGCCCGCGTCGTCCGCATCCACGCGGTTGATCTTGATGCCGGTGGCTTTGGTGAAGTCGGCGTACAGCGCCTCGTCCGTCTGGTAATGACGCGCCGAATAGAGATTCAGCGTTTGCGCAGGGGCGGCCGCGGCCACCAGTGCGGTGGCCACAAAGGCAAGGGCGGTGCGAATCATGGATGTCGATACCGGGTGGTTGGGAATCACCCAGTATCGCATATGAGAATTATTCTCGTTTGTCGCAAGGCCGAGCGGTCAGCGGTGCTTGAATTCGGGCTTGCGCTTTTCGAGGAAGGCGACCATGCCTTCGTGCTGGTCGTGGGTGCCAAAGAGCGAATGGAACACCCGCCGCTCCAGCCGCAGGCCGCTGGCCAGGGGGGATTCAAACGCTTCGTTGACACACTGCTTCATCAGCCGCGCCACGCTCTGGCTCATGCCGTTGATCTGCTCGGCCATGGCCAGCGCCTCCGGCATCAACTGCTCGGGCGCCACCACGCGCGAGACCAGCCCCGCGCGCAATGCCTCTTCGGCGCCGATCATGCGGCCAGTCAAGGCCAGATCCATGGCCAGCGCCTTGCCTACCGTGCGAGGCAGACGCTGGGTGCCACCGGCGCCGGGGATCATGCCGATCTTGATTTCCGGTTGGCCGAACTTGGCGTTGTCGGCGGCGATCAGCATGTCGCACATCATGGCCACCTCGCAGCCACCGCCCAGCGCAAAGCCCGCCACGGCGCCGATGACCGGCTTTTGCACGCTGGCCATGGCCTCCCAGTTGCGGCTGATGTAGCCACTCATGAAGACCTGCATATAGGTGTAGTCGACCATGGCAGCGATGTCGGCGCCCGCCGCAAACGCCTTCTCGCTGCCGGTCAGCACGATGCAGCCGATGCCGTCGTCGGTATCGAAGGCGTGCAGGGCGTGGCCCAGGTCGTCCATCAGCCCGTCGCACAGCGCATTGAGCTGTTTGGGGCGGTGCAGGCGGATGACGCCGGTCTTCAGCGGCCCTTCGCCCAGCACCTCGGTCTGGATGAATTCATACGTCATGACGCGTTCCTTATTTGGGGGCCAGACGAATGGCGCCGTCGAGCCGGATCACTTCGCCGTTGAGCATGTCGTTGATGACGATCTGGTGCACCAGCTTGGCGTAGTCCTCGGGGGTGCCCAGGCGGCTGGGGAAGGGCACGCCGGCCGCCAGTGCGTCCTGCACCTCCTGGGGCATGCCAAACAGCATGGGGGTGCCAAAGATGCCGGGGGCGATGGTCATGTTGCGGATGCCGTTGCGCGAGAGGTCGCGCGCGATGGGCAGCGTCATGCCCACGATGCCCCCCTTGCTGGCGGCGTAGGCGGCCTGGCCGATCTGGCCGTCATAGGCGGCTACGCTGGCGGTGGAGATCAGCACCCCGCGCTCACCGGTGGCCTCGGGCTCGTTCTTGGCCATGGCGGCCGCCGCCAGGCGGATCATGTTGAAGCTGCCCACCAGGTTGACGGTGATGACCTTCTGGAAGAGGGCCAGCGCGTGGGCACCGTCCTTGCCCACGGTTTTGGCGGCCGGGGCGATGCCGGCGCAGTTGACCAGGCCCATCAGCTTGCCCATGCCGGTGGCAGCGGCCACCACGGCCTGGCCATCGGCCTCCTGGCTGACGTCGGCCTTGACGAACTGGCCGCCCAACTCCTGCGCCAGCGCACGGCCGGTGTCTTCCTGCAGATCGGCGATGACGACGCGGCCACCTTCACGGGTCAGCATGCGCGCGGTGCCGGCGCCCAGGCCGGATGCGCCGCCGGTGACGATGAAAACTTTGCCTTTGATGTCCATGTGAGTGCTCTCCTCTTGATGTGAAAAAAGGCCACGCGGGTGGCCTTGCGGATTGTGGACGTGGTGCTCAGCCCAGGGCTTGCAGCGCCCGCGCGGCGATGGCGTCGATGTCGCCCTCGCCCGAAATGCGGGTGTAGCGCGGCGCGGCGGCGTCGCCGCCCGCAGCCCAGCGGCTGTAGTAGTCGACCAGCGGGCGGGTTTGGTCGTGATAGACCTGCAGGCGTTTGGTCACCACCTCTTCGCGGTCGTCGTCGCGCTGGATCAGCGGCTCGCCGGTCACGTCGTCCTTGCCTTCGGCTTTGGGCGGGTTGTGCGTGAGGTGGTAGGTGCGGCCCGAGGCCGGGTGCACACGCCGCCCGCTCATGCGGTTGACGATGGCGGCATCGGGCACGTCGATCTCCAGTACGGCGTCCAGCTTGACGCCCGCCTCCTTCATGGCCTCGGCCTGCGGGATGGTGCGCGGGAAACCGTCGAACAAAAAGCCTTTGGCGGCGTCGGGCTGGGTGATGCGCTCCTTGACCAGGCCAATGATGATGTCGTCGCTGACCAGGCCGCCCGAATCCATCACCTGTTTGGCGGCCACGCCCAGTGGCGTGCCGGCCTTGACGGCGGCCCGCAGCATGTCGCCGGTGGAGATCTGCGGAATGCCGAAATGGCGGCAGATGAACGCGGCTTGGGTGCCTTTGCCAGCGCCGGGCGGGCCAAGCAGAATCAAACGCATCGGAAGTCCTCGGATGTGGTTATGCCGTACTGCGAGGGGCAAAACCTGTGCCTGCCCCGACTGCGAATCAGCATAGCACGCAGGCCTTGCGCAGGCTGTCAGGGTCTGTCTGCATGGTGTGCGGCCATCAGCTGGCGCACACGGGCGAGATCCTCGGGCGTGTCCACCCCCGCCGCCGGCGCGTCGGGCGTCACGTGCACAGCCAGGCGCAGGCCATGGGTCAGCAGGCGCAACTGCTCCAGCGCTTCCACCTGCTCCAGCGGCGCGGGCGCCAGTTCGACGAAGCGCGCCAGGGTGGCGGCGCGGTAGGCGTACAGCCCAATGTGGCGCAGCGCGGGCGCGGCCTCGGGCAGGCGGCCGGCGCCATCGCGCCACCAGGGGATGGGTGCGCGGCTGAAGTAGAGCGCACAGCGCTCGGCGTCCAGCACCACCTTGACCACGTTGGGGTTGACAAGGTCGGCTGCGTCGTGGATGGGGTGGGCGGCCGTGGCGGCGGCGCAGCCGGGGCGGGCGGCCAACAGCGCCGCACAGGCAGCCACCAGGCCGGGCTCGATCAAGGGTTCGTCGCCCTGTACGTTGACCACCACGTCGTCGCCCGACAGGCCCAGCAACGTGCAGGCCTCGGCCAGTCGGTCGGATCCACTGGCATGGTCGGGGCGGGTGAGCACCACGGCCACGCCAAAGGCCTCGCAGGCGCGGGCGATGCGGGCGTCATCGGCCGCCACCACCACCCGATCGGCACCGGCTGCGGCCACTCGCTCGGCCACGCGCACCACCATGGGCTTGCCGCCGATGTCGGCCAGCGGTTTCTCGGGCAGCCGGCTCGACGCCAGCCGGGCCGGAATCATGATGGTGTAGCTCACGCCGGCTCGTCGGCGTGGGTCAGCGGGCGCGCCTCGGCCTCCAGCATGATGGCGATGCCGTCGCGCACCGCAAAAGCCAGATGGTCAGCCGGGCAGACCAACTCCTGCTGGCCCGCATGCTGGCCGGCTTTGAGCGGGCCTTTGCAGACGGGACAGACCAGCATGGACAACAAACGGGCATCAAGGCTCATGGTGCAAGGCCGCCAGCACGGCGGTCACGGTCGCGGAGGGAAGGCTGAAGTCTAGCGGCACCACCCAGACACCGGGCATGGAGGGCGGCAGCTTGACCGCGTCTTTTTCAGTCACCAGCACCGTGGCACCTATAGGCCAGGGTGGCTGGTTCAGCGGCGCATGGTCGGGCAGCGGCAGGCGGGTGATGGCGATGCCGGCCGCCTCCAACATGGCAAAAAAGCGTTCAGGCTCAGCAATGCCGGCAGCCGCCCACAGCGGTGCGTGGCGCGAGGTCGCGGCCATGTCGGCTAGCGCCTCGGCGCGAGCGGCAGTGCCCCGGTGCCAGTCGGCCAGGCTCACGGCACCGGCCAGCCGGCGCACCGCGCAGGCGCCGGGCAGCGGGGTGCTGGGGGCGGGTGCGTTGTAGATCACCCAGGTGCGGGGTGGCAGCGCGGCGGGCAAGGGCTCGCGCAGCGGGCCGGCGGGCAGCAGCCGGCCGTTGCCCACGCCGCGGGCGTCAAAGACGATGAGCTGCGCATCGCGCGCCAGCGCGTGGTGCTGCAACCCGTCGTCGGCCACCACCACGTTGACGTCGGGCCGGGCGGCCAGCAGTGCGCGGCCTGCGGCCACCCGCTGCGCCCCTACCATCACCGGCACGCCGGTGGCGCGGTGAATCAGCAGGGGCTCGTCTCCCACCTCGGCGGCCGTGCTGTCAGCCGTGACGGCGCGCACGTCCGTCGTGCGTCGGCCATAGCCACGCGACACCACGGCGGGCCGCCAGCCGGCCGCTTGCAGCGCCCGCACCAGTGCGATGGTGGTGGGCGTCTTGCCCGCACCGCCCACCACGATGTTGCCCACCACCACCACGGGCACGGCCAGCCGCTGCGGCCGGGTGCGGCGGCGCTGCCAGGCGGCCAGCGCGCCATAGAGGGCCGCCAGCGGCGCCAGCAGCACGGCCAGCACCGTGCCGCTGCGCCACCAGAAGTTCATTCGTCTGCCGCGTCGCGCTGCGCGGCGAAGGTGATGCGTGCCAGCTCGGCGCGGCGCGCGGCATCCAGCACGCGCACCACCGCCTGGTGGCTGGCGCCGGCGTCGGCGGCAATGACCAGGTAGGGCTCGTTGCGCTGCGCAGCGGCCTGGCGCAACGCAGCGGCCAGCAGCGCCACGCTGTGGCATTCAGCGGACTTGCCGTCGATGCTGCAGCGGCCATCAGCCGCCACCGCGATATGGATTTCGGCCGCACGCTGTTGCTGGGGCGTCTGGCCCGCCACCGGCAGCATGATCTGCAGCTCGGTGAAGCGGGCGTAGGTGGTGGAGAGCACCAGAAAGATCAGCACCACCAGCAGCACGTCGATGAAGGGGATCAGGTTGATCTCCGGCTCCTCGCTGCGAAACGTGCGGCGAAAGTTCATGTCGTGCTGGCCGGCTTGGGCGCCAGCCATTCGGCCACCACACGCTCGCAGCCCTGCTCCATTTCATGCAGAAACCCATCCACGCGAGCACGGAAGTAGCGCCAGGCCAGCAGCGACGGAATGGCCACCATCAGACCAAATGCGGTGTTGTACAGCGCAATGGAGATGCCATGCGCCATCTGCGCCGGGTTGCCACCACCGCTGGTTTGCGCGCCAAAGATCTCGATCATGCCGATGACGGTGCCCAGCAAACCCAGCAACGGGGCCGCCGAGGCAATGGCCGCCAGCGCGCTGAGGTAGCGCTCCATCTGGTGCGCCGCATGCTTGCCGGCCATCTCGAAGATCTGGCGCAGCCCGGCCTCGCCCAACCTGGGGTTGGTCAGGATGCCGCGCAAGCCCTGGGCCAGCACCATGCCGAACACACAGCTGGACGCCAGCACATTGAGCATCTCAGGGGTGGGGACGCCTTGGCGGGTCAGGCTCAGCACCTCGTCCACCAGCGAGGGCGGCGCAATGCGCATGCGTCGCAAGGCCAGTGCCCGCTCAACCACCAGCGCCAGCGCCACAACGGAACACAGAATCAATGGCCAGATCGGCCAGCCAGCGGCTTGTATGATCGAAAGCAACGGGGTCGTCCTGGGTGGGTCAGCCAAGATTATGGCGTGAACCCAAACCCCGCCCAGGCGACGATCCACACCGGCTGTGGATAACTTTGTGGGCAACGCCCCGCATAACCCGCGCCAAGCCTGCAACGGCGCGCCCCGGCTTAGATTGCCTAAAAAATGAGCGCTTAAAAAGCGATTGAAATCAATGGCTTATCACGATATTTCGGTTTCATGACAGGGCCTTGGACGGCCCCCGCTGCAAGCCCGGCGGTGGGGATATCCACCCCTCCCATGCTCAGCGTGGGCGCCCTGGTGCAGGCGGTTGCCGACACGCTGGATGCCGGCTTTGCCTGGGTGGGCGTGCGCGGCGAGTTGGCCGCCTATACCCGGGCGGCCAGCGGCCACAGCTACTTCACCCTCAAGGACGCCAGCGGCAGCGCCGCGCTGCGCTGCGCCATGTTTCGCCGTGCGGGTCAGGCGCTGGATTTCACGCCGGCGCCAGGGCAGCAGGTGGAGTGCCTGGGGCGCGTCGCCCTCTATGAGGCACGGGGCGAGTTGCAACTGGTGGTGCAGGCCATGCGCCGCGTGGGCGCGGGTGCGCTGCACGAGGAGTTTCTGCGCCGCAAGGCGATGCTGGAAGCCGAGGGGCTGTTCGACCCTGGCCGCAAGCGCCCGCTGCCGCCGCAGCCGGCGGTGGTGGGGGTCATCACCTCGCGCGCGGGGGCCGCGTTGCACGACGTGCTGACCGCATTGGCGCGGCGAGCGCCGCATGTGCGGGTTTGCCTCTACCCGACGCCTGTCCAGGGCGCCTCCGCACCGCCTGCCATTGCCGAGGCGCTGGCCAGCGCCAACGCACGTCGCGCCGAAGACGGCTGCGAGGTGCTCATCCTCTGCCGGGGTGGCGGCTCGCTGGAAGACCTGTGGGCCTTCAACGACGAGCGCGTGGTGCGCGCCGTGGCCGCCTCGGCCTTGCCGGTGGTCTCGGGCGTGGGCCACGAGACCGACGTGACCCTGGCCGACTGGGCGGCCGATCTGCGGGCGCCCACCCCGACCGCTGCGGCCGAACTGGTGACGCCCACCCGCAGCGCGTTGCTGGCCGATCTGGTGGCGCGAGGCCAGCGCCTGCAGCGTGCCGTCCAGCGCAGGCTGGAGACTGCCGCGCAGGGGCTGGATCGGGCCCGCTGGCGTCTGGGCCGACCCGCTCAGGTGCTGGCGCGCGAGCAGCAGGCGCTGCACCAGCGTCACCTGGGTCTGGCGCGAGGTCTGCAGGCTCAGTTGGCGCAGGCCGAGCGCGGTCTGGCGGTGCAGCGCGCGCGCCTGGCCGCACTGGATCCGCGCCAGGTGCTGGCGCGCGGCTATGTGTGGTTGCAGGGCCAGGACGGGACGCCTGTGATGTCGGCGGCGCAGGTGCAGGCAGGGGATGCGCTGACCGCCGTCTGGGCTGATGGCGAGGCCGACATCACGGTCGCGCGCACAAGACCCCACCCGACATAAGCCAAGCAAGCCCTCCCTACAATGATCGGTTAACCCCCACCCACTGAGGAGCACCCATATGGAGCATCAACTGCCTGCCCTGCCGTTCGGTTACGACGACCTGGCCCCGCACATGAGCCGCGAGACGCTGGAATACCACCACGACAAGCACCATCAGGCCTATGTGACCAACCTGAACAACCTGATCAAGGGCACCGAGTTTGCTGATGCGACGCTGGAAGACATCATCAAGAAGTCCAGTGGGGGCATCTACAACAACGCCGCCCAGATCTGGAACCACACGTTCTTCTGGCACTGCCTGAAAAAGGGCGGTGGCGCGGCGCCCAAGGGTGCGCTGGCTGCGGCCATCGACAAGAAGTGGGGTTCGTTCGATGCCTTCAAGGAGGCGTTTGCCAAGAGCGCCGTGGGCAACTTTGGCTCGGGCTGGACGTGGCTGGTCAAGAAGGCCGACGGCAGCGTGGACATCGTCAACATGGGCGCCGCCGGCACGCCGCTGACCACTGGCGACAAGGCCTTGCTGACCGTGGACGTGTGGGAGCACGCCTACTACATCGACTACCGCAACATGCGCCCCAAGTTCGTGGAGACCTTCCTGGCCAGCCTCGCCAACTGGGACTTTGCCGAGAAGAACTTCGGCTGACGGCCGCTGCCGAGTCAGCTCCGGGCCCGCATCGCGTTGCGGGCCTGGACGAAGCCGAACGAAAACTCCACGGCCTCCAGCACGGTGCGCTCGCTCTCGGTGCGCTCGTGCTCGGTCTGGAAGAAGGCCATGTCCACCTCGTGGCGGATGTAGCGCGGCGGCAGCCGGTTCAGCGCCACGCAGGCGATGTCGGTCAGGGCGTCAGCGCCCAGGTGGGGATAGTGCCGCGACTGGTCATGCACGGCAGCAAAGACCAGCTTTTCCTGATGATTCCGGATCGAGGTGGTGTCCATCGGCCCAGTGTAGGCAGGCGCGACCCGGCGCGGGGCGCGCAGACTGCGGCGCTGTTCACGTCCGCCTTGCCCTCATGCGCTGCCTGACCCCTGGGCCATCGCATGCACGGCGAAGGTGGCCAGCCAGTGGTCGCCGCCATAGTCGCCGGCAAACACCAAGGGCAGGCCGGCGGCCAGCAGCGTGTCGGCACTGCGGCTGAGTTCGGCGTGCTGTGGGTGTGCCGAACCCAGTGCGGCGGCCACGTGCCGCATCGCCCAGGCGCGGCTGAGCGCCAGCCCCACCAGGTGCACCGTCTGGTAGTCGGCCAGATCACTGATGTGCGGCATCGCGGCCAGGTGGGCGATGCCGCCTGCGGGCATGAAGGCGGCCCACCACGCCGCGAACTCGGGCGCCGCCAGCACGCGCGCCATCAACTCCGCCACCTCAAGGCTGGGTGAGAAGAAGTCGTTGCCGTCGGGCTCCAGATGCACCGGCATGGCGCGGTCGCCCAGGTGGAAGGCCCGGGCCTTGGCCACCAGCGCGGCCTCGAAGTCGGCTGCGCCCATGGCGCGGGCCCAGTCCAGCCCAAAGGCCATGGCGAAGCCGCTGTTGGGGTGGATGCCGGTGCGGTTGGGGTAGGTCTGTTTGGGCAACCAGTCCATCCACAGCCCCACCAGCGTGCGCGTCAGCGGCTGCAGTGCGGCATGCCAGCGCTGGGCATGGGGGGCGTCCCAGGTGGCCAGTTCCGCGTCGAGTTTGAGCAGCCAGGCCCAGCCGTAGGCACGCTCCCAGATGCGGGCGCCGGGGTAGCGGCTGAAGTAGTCGGCCTCGGCCTGCAAGCCGGCCGGCGTCAGCGAGGCGGTCAGCAGCGCCTGGACGGCCGCGGCGTCGCCGGCGGGCAAGGCGTTGGTCTTGAGCAGACGCACCAGCATCCAATGGCCGTGTACGGCGGAGTGCCAGTCGAAGCAGCCATAGAACACCGGATGCAACTCGCGCGGCGAGAGCCGGGCGTCGGCATCGGCCACCACGGTGTGACCGGTTTTGTTGGGGTATTGCTGCGGGATGCAGTGCAGCGGCAGGGCCGCCAGGCGGGCGGCCACGTCAGGGGTGAGTGTCATCGGATGCGCATGGAGTAGTCGATGGCGTGCAGGTGCTTGGTCAGCCCCCCGATGGAGATGCGGTCGACGCCGGTGGCGGCAATGTCCCGCAGCACCTCGGCGCCTACCCCTCCCGATGCTTCGAGTGCGGCACGGCCCTGAGTCAGGGCAACGGCTTCGCGCATTTGGTCGGTGGTGAAGTTGTCCAGCAGCACGCTGGTGGCGCCGCTCGCCAGCGCCTCCTGAAGCTGAGTCAGGTTTTCCACCTCGATCTGGATGCTCACACCCGCATTCAGCGCCTGGGCCTCTTGCATCACGGACGGGATGCCCCCCGCGGCCGCGATGTGGTTTTCCTTGATGAGAATGCCATCCCACAGCGCCAGCCGCTGGTTCTGCCCGCCGCCCACGCGCACGGCGTATTTCTGGGCCAGTCGCAGGCCAGGAATGGTTTTGCGGGTATCGAGGATGGCGCAGCCGCGTGGGTTGGGCGAAACCCCCTCGATGAGCCGGACATACTGGCGCGTGGTGGTGGCCACGCCCGAGAGCAACTGCAGAAAGTTGAGTGCGGGGCGCTCGGCGGTGAGCAGGGCGCGGGCATCGGCCTCGATTTCACAGACCACCTCATGGGCGGCCATATCGGCCCCTTCGGTGTGGCGCCACTGCACGCGGGCCTGGTCGTCCATGGCATAGAGGCAGGCGTCAAACCACTCGCGGCCGCAGAGCACGGCGTCCTCGCGCACGATGACGCGGGCCTGAACGCGCTGGCCGCTTGGGGCGAGCCGGGCAGTCCAGTCGCCGGTGCCCAAGTCTTCGATCAGCGCCACACGCACGTTGCGGGCGCGGGCTTCGTCCAGGGTTTCATTGTTTGAGACGACCTTCATGCTGCCCCCAGGTTGGGTGTGTGGCCCTGGCGCACATGGGCTGCCAGTGCTTCAGGGTGGGCGGCGACGAAGTCCAGCATGCGGTTGATGCTGTGCACGGCGCGCTTGCCGGTGGCCGCGTTGACGTGAACTTCGCCGCTGCCACGCTCCAGGCAATCGACCACGCCTTGCAGCGCGTTCATGGCCATCCAAGGGCAGTGGGCGCAGCTTTTGCAAGTGGCCGAGTCGCCAGCCGTGGGGGCTTCGATCAACACCTTGCCTGGCGCCAGTTGGCGCATGCGATGCAGGATGCCGTTGTCGGTGGCGACGATGTAAGCCGGCGCTTGGCCTTCGATCACGGCTTTGAGCAACTGCGAGGTGGAGCCCACCACGTCGGCCTGGGCCACCACGCTTTGCGGCGACTCGGGATGGACCAGCACCAAGGCGCCGGGGTGGCGTTCGCGCAGCAGCGACAGCTCCACCCCTTTGAACTCATCGTGCACGATGCAGGCGCCTTGCCACAACAGCATGTCGGCACCGGTGTGCTCCTGGATGTAGCGACCCAGATGCCGGTCGGGTGCCCAGAGGATTTTTTCGCCGCTGGCCTTGAGGTGGTTGACGATGCCCAGCGCGCAGGAGCTGGTCACCATCCAGTCGGCGCGCGCCTTCACGGCCGCGCTGGTGTTGGCGTAGACGACGACGGTGCGATCGGGGTGGGCATCGCAGAACGCGGCGAAGTCGTCGGGTGGGCAGCCCAGATCCAGCGAGCAGGTGGCGTCCAGATCGGGCATCAGCACGCGCTTGTCGGGCGAGAGAATCTTGGCCGTCTCGCCCATGAAGCGCACGCCGGCCACCACCAGGGTCTGCGCCGCGTGGTCGCGGCCAAAGCGGGCCATCTCCAGCGAGTCCGATACGCAGCCGCCTGTGGCCAGCGCCAGATCTTGCAGGTCGCCATCGACGTAGTAGTGGGCAACCAGCACCGCCTCGCGTTCGCGCAGCAGTTGGGTCGCGCGGGCCATCAACTCGGCGCGCGCTGGGGAGGGCAGCGGCGGCGGTATCCTGGCCCAGGCCGCTGTGGTGCAGGTGGCTCCGGTGGCGTCCTGGCGGGTGAGTTCGAACAGCTGTTGTTCCATGGCGTGAATGGTACCTGCGGGCTGCGCCAGCGGCGGCCCGAGGCCTCATGCGCCACGGGGGGTTAGGCGCGCGGCGCGGTGTCGCCGTGGGGGGTAGCGAGCGCCATCAGGGCGGTCTGATCGTCAGGGCTGCCGCTGTACTGCGCCAGCGCGTCGATACCAGCCAGCGTCAGTGCGGCGGCCATCAAGGCAAAACCGAAAAAAGTGCTGCGCAGCGTGGTGGATGCGGTGAAGGGGGCTTGCATGGCGATCTCCAGGTTGAAGTGCAGACGGGGGTCGATGTCTGCACTGTAGGGATCGCCCATCGCGGCGGCCAGTGTGTTGCGACGAAGGTGCGGTGCGGCGGCATGAAGCGCGCCGAACCGGTGATGAACGCCGCTCAGCCTTGGGCCTGTATGGCGTCCAGTGCCGCTGTCAGGCGCTGGACAGTGGCGTCCACATCGGCCCATTTGTCCAGGCCGAAAAGGCCCATGCGGAAGGTGCGCCAGGAAGCGGGCTCGTCACACATCAGCGGCACACCGGCCGCAATCTGCAGGCCTTGGGCAACGAACCGGCGGCCGCTCTGGATCTCGGGATCCAGCGTGTGGCAGACCACCACGCCGGTGGCCGCAAAGCCTGGCGCGGCGACGCTGGGAAAGCCTCGCTCGGCCAGCAGGGCGCGCACCCGCTGGCCCAACTCGTCCTGCCGCGCGCGCAGCACCGGCAGGCCGATGATCTGCATCTCCTGCATGGTGCGCGCCAACTCGGCAATGGCCATCGTGGGCAGGGTGGCGTGGTAGGCGTGGCCACCGGTCTCGTAGGCCTGCATGATCTGGCGCCACTTCTTCAGATCCAGCATGAAGCTGGTGCTGGTGGTGGCGTCCAGCCGCGCCAGTGCCGCCGGGCTGAACATCACCATGGCGAAGCCGGGCGCGCTGCTCCAGCCTTTTTGCGGCGCGCTGATCAGCACGTCCACGCCCAATGCAGCCATATCGACCCAGCAGGTGCCCGAGGCGATGCAGTCCAGCACCAGCAGCCCGCCCACGGCGTGTGTCGCATCGGCCAGGCCTTGCAGGTAGTCATCAGGCAACAGCATCCCCGAGGCTGTTTCCACATGCGGCGCGAAGACCACGGCCGGCCGCTTGGCCGCAATGGCGGCCTGCACCTCGGCCAGCGGCGCCGGCGCCCACGGTGCCTGTGCCGCCTCGGTGAGCGGGCGGGCTTTGCACACGGTCACGTCGGTCGTGATGCCCCCCACCTCCAGAATCTGCGACCAGCGGTAGCTGAAAAAACCGTTGCGCACCACCAGCACGGGCTGGCCGGTGGCGAACTGGCGCGCCACCGCCTCCATGCCGGCCGTGCCGCCGCCGGGCACCAGGGCCACGGCCTCAGCGTGGTAAGTCGTCTTGAGGCCGGCCTGCACGGCCAGCATGACCTGCGCAAAGCGCCGTGACATGTGGTTCAGCGAGCGGTCGGTGTAGACCACCGAGTATTCAAGCAAACCGTCGGGGTCGAGGCCTTGCAGCAAACCGGGCATGGGCAACTCCTGTCAGCGGAGGAAGGACGTCAGCGACGGGTGCCGAACGGCGACTGGCCGCGCCAGTAGCGGATCATCAGCCAGCCACCCAGCATGCCGCCCAGATGGGCGAAGTGGGCAATGCCGGTGCGGCCACCCAAACCCATCAGCAACTCCAGGCCGCCGAACACGATGACGAAAGTCCGTGCTTTCATCGGGATGGGCGGAAACAGCGGCATGATGGTGCGGTTGGGAAACAGCATGCCATAGGCCAACAGCAGACCGAACAGCCCGCCAGACGCTCCAACCGTGGGCACCATGCTGCCCGTGAGCCCCATGAAGACCAGCTGGCAGGCCGCAGCGGCCAGCACGCTGGCGGTATAGAACTGCATGAAGCGCCGGGGTCCCCAGAGCCGCTCCAACTCGCCGCCAAACATCCACAGGCCCAGCATGTTGAAGAACAAATGCATCATGTCGGCGTGCATGAACGCATAGGTGACCACTTGCCAGGGCATGAACAGGCCACTGGCCAGCGGCCACAGCGCCAACCACGAGGACAGTGCAGGCAACAACAGGGTCAGCACGAACAGCGCGGTGCACGACAGCAGCAGGGCGCGGGTAATGGGCGGGATAGGCGGCATGGCGGTGGCAACAACACAAGGCCCGCAGCAGGTGCGGGCCGGTGATAGGTCACGGACGAGTGGCGAGGTGCCCACATCATAGCGGCCGCCCGCGCGAGTTCGCGTGCCGGGCGGTGTGCAATAAGGTGGAGTGCCGGGGTGCGGCTTCAGCTCAGCGGCGTCACTGGAGCGGACTCGGCCGCCGAAGTCGGGGGAGACGCCGGATTGCCATCGGCATCCAGCGGCTGAATGTGCTGGGCCATGCGGCCTTTGGGGCCATCGACGAGCTCGAACGCCACGCGCCCTCCCTGGCGCAAGGTCCGAAAACCGCTCATCTCGATGGCTGAGTAGTGGGCGAACACGTCGCCGCCTCCCTCTTCGGGCTCAATGAAGCCGAACCCCTTGGCGTCATTGAACCATTTGACGATGCCATAGGCATGCATGTTGGTGCGCTCCGGTGCATTTGTACGATATGTCATTGATTTCACGACAGCCCTTGCAAACTGTCAACCCGGCCTTTATCTGATGGCAAGCGAGCACGAACAGGCATCAGGATTGCCCCGTGCTCGTCCCCTTTTTTCGACGCCCCTGGGCCCAGGGTGCGTCGCTATACTGGATTTCATGTCCTCTTCCAATCCCGATTCACCCGGCTTGCCGCCCGAGCCGCAACTGCCCGATGGCGGTGGAGGCGCGACCACACTGGCCGAGCGCAAAGCGCAGCGGGTCAAGCCGCCGCGCATGTTTCAGGTGGTGCTGGTCAACGACGACTTCACGCCCATGGAGTTCGTCGTCATGGTGCTGCAGGAGTATTTCCTGCTTGGCCTTGAGGCTGCGACCCAGGTGATGTTGAAGATCCATCATGAAGGGCGTGCCGTCTGCGGTGTCTATACCAAGGACGTGGCCGCCACCAAAGTCGAGTTGGTGCAGACCGCCGCACGCCGCTCGGGACACCCGTTGCAATGTTATTCGGAGGCCACATGATTGCCCAAGAACTTGAAGTCAGCCTGCACATGGCCTTCGTCGAGGCGCGCCAGCAGCGCCACGAGTTCATCACCGTCGAGCACCTGCTGCTGGCGCTGCTCGACAACCCCTCCGCCGCCGAGGTGCTGCGCGCCTGCGCAGCGCAGATCGAGGATTTGCGCAAGAGCCTGGTGGGTTTCATCCAGGAGAACACGCCCACCGTGGGTGGCACGGGTGACGTGGACACGCAGCCCACGCTGGGCTTTCAGCGCGTGATCCAGCGCGCCATCATGCATGTGCAGTCCACAGGGGGCGGCAAGAAGGAAGTCACTGGCGCCAACGTGCTGGTGGCCATCTTCGGCGAGAAGGACTCCCACGCCGTCTACTACCTGCACCAGCAAGGCATCACGCGGCTGGACGTGGTCAATTACATCGCCCACGGCATCAAGAAGACCGATACCCCGCCGCCTAAAAATGAGGCGGCCAGCTCCGGCAGCGAGAGCAGCAATGGCGAGAACAAGGACGACCCGGCGGCTGGCGACGGCAAGTCATCGCCGCTGGATCAGTTCACCACCAACCTGAACCAGCAGGCCAAGGACGGCAAGATCGACCCGTTGATTGGCCGCGACTACGAGGTCGAGCGCGTGATCCAGGTGCTGTGCCGCCGCCGCAAGAACAACCCGCTGTTGGTGGGCGAGGCCGGCGTGGGCAAAACGGCCATCGCCGAAGGCCTGGCCTGGCGCATCACCCAGGGCGATGTGCCCGAGGTGCTGGCGGAGTCGCAGGTGTTTGCACTGGACATGGGTGCGCTGCTGGCCGGCACCAAGTACCGGGGCGACTTCGAGCAGCGGCTCAAGGGTGTCCTCAAGCAGCTCAAGGACAGCCCCAAGGCGATTCTCTTTATCGATGAGATTCACACGCTGATCGGTGCCGGTGCCGCCTCGGGCGGCACGCTGGATGCCTCCAACCTGCTCAAGCCGGCGCTGTCCAGCGGGCAGATGAAGTGCATCGGCGCCACCACGTTCACAGAGTACCGGGGCATTTTCGAGAAGGACGCGGCGCTGTCTCGCCGCTTCCAGAAGATCGACGTGCCCGAGCCTTCGGTGGCCGAGACGGTGGAGATCCTCAAAGGGCTGAAGTCGCGCTTCGAGGAGCACCACAGCATCAAGTACGCGCTGGGCGCACTGCAGGCGGCGGCCGAGCTGTCGGCCAAGTACATCAACGATCGCCACCTGCCCGACAAGGCCATCGACGTCATCGACGAGGCCGGGGCCGCGCAGCGCATCCTGCCCAAGAGCAAGCAGAAAAAAACCATCACCCGCAACGAGGTCGAGGAGATCGTGGCCAAGATTGCCCGCATTCCGCCGGCCAGCGTCTCCAGCGACGACCGCAACAAGCTGCAGACGCTGGACCGCGACCTGAAGAACGTGGTGTTCGGCCAGGACAAGGCCGTGGACGCCCTGGCGGCCGCCATCAAGATGGCGCGCTCGGGCCTGGGCAAGGCAGACAAGCCGATCGGCGCCTTCCTGTTCTCGGGCCCCACCGGCGTGGGCAAGACCGAGGTGGCCAAGCAACTGGCCTATCTGCTGGGCATCGATCTGATCCGCTTCGACATGTCCGAGTACATGGAGCGTCACGCCGTCAGCCGCCTGATCGGCGCGCCCCCGGGCTATGTGGGGTTCGACCAGGGCGGGCTGATGACCGAGGCCGTCACCAAGAAGCCGCACGCCGTGCTGCTGCTCGACGAAATCGAGAAGGCGCACCCGGACGTCTTCAACGTGCTGCTGCAGGTGATGGACCATGGCACGCTGACCGACAACAACGGCCGCAAGGCGGACTTCCGCAACGTCATCGTCGTCATGACGACCAATGCGGGTGCCGAGACCATGCAGAAGGCCACCATAGGCTTCACCAACAAGCGCGAGGTGGGCGACGAGATGGGCGACCTCAAGCGCCTGTTCACGCCCGAGTTCCGCAACCGCCTGGATGCCATCGTCAGCTTCCGGCCGCTGGATGAGGACATCATCCTGCGCGTGGTGGACAAGTTCCTGCTCCAGCTGGAGCAGCAACTGGCCGAGAAGAAGGTCGAGGTGGCTTTCACCGATGGCCTGCGCAAGCAACTGGCCAAACGGGGGTTCGACCCACTGATGGGCGCGCGGCCCATGCAGCGCCTGATTCAGGACGAAATCCGTCGCGCGCTGGCCGACGAGTTGCTGTTCGGCCGGCTGGTCGATGGCGGTCGCCTGACGGTGGACGTGGACGACGAGGGCAAGACGCTGCTGGATATCCAGCCGCCCGCCGGCAAGAGCGGCGAGGGCAAGCCCAAGGAAGCCGCTACCGCTTGAATGCAGCCCGTCCTGTGGCGGGCTGAACAAACAAGAGCCTCGTCAGAGGCTCTTGTCGTTTTCAGGGCGTCACTTCAGTTCCTGGACGAGGTGGTCGGCGCGGTACACCGTGCGCAGCGCTTCCAGGATGGCGCCCGCATCCACCGACACCGTGCGGTTGAGCAGCGGGTCATAGACGTAGCTGCCGCCGGTGGAGTGGATGTTGCCGTCGAAGGCCAGGCCGATCAATTCGCCCTGGGCATTGATGACGGGGCTGCCCGAGTTGCCACCAATGATGTCGGTGGTGGCGCTGAAGTTGAAGCGCTGGGCGAGCGGCAGCCGCGCCTTGGCGGCCAGCCAGTTGGCCGGCAGCGCAAAAGGCGTCGCGCCAGTGACACGGGGGTAGAGGCCCGCGAAAGTGGTGCCCGAGGGGATGGCTTTGCCACCTTCGGTCCAACCCTGCAATTCACCCCAGGACAGCCGCAGCGTGCCCGTGGCATCGGGGTAGGTCTTGTCGCCGTCACGGGCAAAGCGCAGCTTGGCGATGCGGGTGGCCTGCAGGCGCTCCACCGTGCTGACCTCGTTGCGCATGCGCTCGCTCAGCGCGCGGCCGGGCGCTTCGAGCTGGCGCGCCAGCACGATGAACGGATCTTTGGAGGCCTCAATGGCCGCTTGGCCGCCCTGCCACAGCCGCAGGCGCTCGGCCGGCGCACCCAGGCGGGTCCCGTTCACCATGCGGCGGGCGATCTGCTCGGGGGTCTCGCCGCCGATGATCTGCTTCACATAGGGATCATCCGGCCCCAGCACGTCGCGCATCTTGCCCAGCGACCAAGCCAGCGTGGCCTGTTCCAGTGCGGGCGTGATGGGTGCCGTGGAGGCCAGCTGGGCGCGCAGGTCGGCCATGGCGTTGTCGGAAAACTCCGGCAGGCGTTGGTCGTTGGGCTTGTCGCGCTCGATGGCACCGCGCACCAGCAGGCGCGCCGTGCCCAGGTAGTTGCTGCGCAGGCCGCCCCGGCCGCCATCGACGAAGGCGGCCTGCTGGCCAATCTCGCGCCGGACCATCTGGGCCTTGGCTATGGCCTCCCAGGGGTCGCCATAAATGGCGTGGTCGGCCGGCTGGTGGGTCTGGTAGTAGGCCCGCAGCTCGGCTTCGGCCTTGGACTTGGCCTGCATGACGCCGGCGTTCATCAGGGCGCCAACCTGGCCGCGCATCACCTTGATGCCGTTCTCCGTCCAGCGCAGCGGCTCGTCGGCGGTGCGGCGGGCCTCGCTGCTGCGCGTGCCGTATTCGCCCAGCATGCCCCGGTACTCGTAGCTGTCCGGCAGGCGGCGCAGCGCCAACTGGTCGCGGGTGTACTCAAGTTGGGCCAGGGTCATCGCGCGGTCGGTGTGGCCGGGATTGCCAATGACGTAAAGCGGTGCATCGGGCTGGGGCCCGGCCGGCTGAAAGCGCAGGTGTGTCTTGATGACTGCCGGCTTGCCATGCTCGTAGGCGCGCAGCAGCGCGGCGTCCAGATTGAAGCGCGGGAACATGAAGTTGTCCGGATCGCCGCCAAAGGCCGCAATGGCGTCCTCGGGGGCCCAGACCAGCCGCACATCGGTGTAGCGGTGAAAGCGGTGCAGCGCGTAGCGGCCGCCGCTGTAGAGCGTGACCAGGTCGCAGCGCACCTCGTCACCGGCTCCGGCGCGGCAGGCGTCAGTGAGGTGGGCGCTGGTGGCAGCAAACGCGGCGGCAGCCTCGGCGCCGGTCTTGCCGGCCAGCGCACCCTGCACCTGCGCCGTCACGTCGGTGATGGACTCCAGGTTGGACAGCTCGAACGCCGGGCACTGGCGCTCACTGGCGCGGTCTTTGGCCAGAAAGCCGTTGCGAACCAGATCGGACCTCGGCGTTGACAGGTCGGTGACGCAGCCGACCACGCAGTGGTGGTTGGTCAACGCGAGGCCTTCAGCCGAGACGAACGAGCCCGAGCAGCCACCGTTGACTTGCAGCGAGCTTTGGATCATCTGGTCCAGCAGCGCACGCGAGGGCGCTGCGCCGAAGCGGGCCTGGATGTTGGCCAGCGGCAGGTTGTCCAGCGTCCACATGCCTTCGGCGGCGTGGGCGCTGACGGTGGCCAGGGCAGCCAGGGTGGTGAGGGTGAGTTGTTTCATGACGCGGCCTATGAAAAAAGGCCCGGATGGGGCCTTTGGTGGGGACGTTGCGACTCAGCGCGGCGGTTGGCCGGCTTCGGCGAACTTGTAATCGGTGCGGGCAGCCTTGCGCAGCTCTTCCTGGTACTTCTGAAGCTTCATCTGCGAGAGGCTTTGCAGAATTTGCGCCTTGACGTCGTCGAAGGACGGGAACTGGGTTTCGCGCACGTCTTCGAGCTTGATGATGTGCCAGCCGAACTGGGTGTGCACCGGGGTTTCGGTCATCTCGCCCTTCTTGAGTGCACTCATGGCCTTGCCGAACTCGGGCACGTAGGTCTCGGCCTTGGCGAAGTCCAGGTCGCCACCGTTCTCGGCCGAGCCGGGGTCTTTGGAGTTCTTCTTGGCGGTGTCTTCAAAACTGGCGCCGGCCTTGATCTCGGCGATCAGCTTCTTGGCCTCGTCCTCGGTCTCAACGAGGATGTGGCGGGCACGGAATTCCTGGCCTTTGGCTTCGGCCTTGACGCGCTCGTACTCGGCCTGGGCCTCGGCATCGGTGGCCTTGTGCGCTTCCTGGTACTTGGCGAACAGCTCGCGGATCAGCAGCGTCTGGCGCATCAGCTCCAGCTGGGCTTTGTACTCGGCGCTGGCGGCGATGCCTTTGCGCTCGGCCTCCTGGGCAAAGATCTCGCGCAGCACCACCTCGTCGCGGGCGCGCGCCTCCATCTCGGGTGCCACCGGGCCGCCGCGGCTGGCCTGTTGCAGCAAGGTGGTCAGACGGGCCTTGGGCACCGGCTTGCCATTGACGACGGCGATGTTCTGGGCCTGAGCGGCCAGCGGCAGCAGCACGGCAGCGGCGACGATGGCCGCAGTGGCTTTCATGTTCATGCGAATCGGACCTTTGACTGGGGGTTGGGCGGACGGGGCGGACCGCAAGACTTCAGGACTCGCCCGGGGCTCTGACGCTGAGGGTCAGGGCATGGATGCCATGGGGCATCCAGTCGCTCAAGGCATCATACACGAGGCGATGGCGGGCCGCCCGCGTGAGGCCGGCAAAGCGCGCGCTCTCGACCTCAACCCGCAGATGGCTGCCTTCGCGGGCGCCGGCATGGCCGGCGTGGGCCGCGCTGTCGTCATGCACGGCCAGCCGCGTGGGCGCCAGCGCCGTGCGCAATCGGGCCTCGACCTGGGCTGCGGTGATGTGGGCCATCAGGCTTCACCTTCCTTGGCGTGGCGGCTGATGTACACCCCTTGGGCCAACGTAAAGACCAGGATCAATGCCGTGAAGCCAAACACCTTGACGTTGACCCAGGTCTCGGTGGAGACGCTGTAGGCCACGGCGATGTTGAGCAGCGCCAGCAGTGCGAAAAAACTCACCCAGGCGCGGTTCAGCGTGCTCCATACCGCCTCGGGCAGCACGATCTGGCTGCCCAGCGCGGCCTGGATCAGGTTGCGCCGGGCAAAGCGGTGGCTGGCCCACAGCACCACGGCCAGCGCCGCATAGACGCCGGTGGGTTTCCACTTGATGAAGGTTTCGCTATGGAACCACACGGTGAGCGCACCCAGCAGCACCACCAACGCCAGGCTGACCCACAGCATGGGCGGCACCCGCTGGCCCCGCAGCCGGGTGACGGCCACCTGCACCAGCGTGGCGGCCATCACGGCCAGGGTGGCCAGCAGCACGGGGGCCACGTCGGGTGTGACCACGCCACCCGAGACCAGGGCACCGACGTGCTCCGTGGCAAACGCGCCTGCCGCGTCGGGATTGCCCTGGGCGAGCTTGAAGACGGCGAAGAAGACCAGCAGCGGCAGGAAGTCCAGCAGAAAACTCATGGCTGCTCGAACTGGATGGCGGCGGAGTTGATGCAGTAGCGCTCGCCAGTGGGCTCGGGGCCGTCTTCAAACACATGACCCAGATGCGAGCCACATTGGGCGCAGCGCACTTCGGTGCGCACCATGCCATGGCTGGTGTCGCGCACCCGCTGGATGGCGCCAGCAGCCGCCTGTTCCCAGAAACTGGGCCAGCCGCAGCCGGCGTCGAACTTGGTGCCCGACTCGAACAACAGGGCGCCGCAGGCCACGCAGTGGTAGTGGCCATCGGCCCAGTGGTCCCAGTACTGGCCGGTGAAAGCCCGCTCTGTGGCGCCCTTGCGGGTCACGTTGTATTGCTCGGGGGTGAGGCGGGCGCGCCATTCGGCATCGCTGTGGTCGATGGGGTAGTCGGTGCTCATGAGGAACAGCTCAGTTCAAGGTCGCCAGCCCAGTCGGGCGGCAAGGCGGTGTAGTGGGTATTGTCGGCGGTCTCGTCGTACGGGCGCGCCAGCGCGGCGGCCAGATGGTGCAGTGGCGCCAGATCACCCTGATCGGCCGCGCGGATGACCTCCTCGGCCAGGTGGTTGCGCAGCACCAGCGCGGGGTTGGTCTGCCGCATGCGGGCGGCGCGGGTGTCGGCTGCCTCGGGCTCCAAGGCCAGTCGGGCGCGGTAGCGGGTCGCCCAGGTGTCGAAGGCTGCGCGGTCGATGAAGAGGTCACGCACACGGCCCATCACGCCATCACCCAGCCAGCGCCAGGCCACCGTGTGGTCGATCTTGTCGGCGGCCAGCAAGTTCAGCCAGTCGCGCCAGAGCAACTCGTCGCCCTCTTGTGCGGCCGCCAGCCCCAACTTGGCGCGCATCAGCTCGGCGTAGCGGGCCTGGAAATGACCAGGGTAGGGCGCCAGCGCCTCGCGCAACACAGCCTCGCCGGACACCAGCGGCAGCAGCGCCTGGGCCAGGGCGTGCAGGCTCCACCAGACGATGTCGGGCTGGCGCGCCAGGGTGTAGCGGCCCTGGTCATCCGAATGGTTGGTGATGCGCCTCGGATCCCAGGCATCCAGAAACGCGAAGGGGCCGAAGTCCATGGTCAGGCCCAGGATGGAGAGGTTGTCGGTGTTGAGCACGCCGTGGACGAACCCCAGCGCCTGCCAATGCGCGACCAGCTCCGCGCTGCGCAGCGCCACCTCGGCCAGCAGGGCGGCTACGGGTTCAGGTGCATCGGCGCAGTGAGGGAAGTCGCGTGCAATGACGAAATCGGCCAGTTGCCGCAGCTCGGTGTGCAGGCCGTGGTGGGCAAAGTGCTCGAAGTGGCCGAACCGCACAAAGCTGCGCGCCGCGCGCGTGACCACGGCGGCCGACTCGATGCGCTCGCGCCGCACCGGCAGCGGCGAGCCCACCAGCGCCAACGCCCGGGTGGTGGGCACGCCCAAATGGTGCAAGGCTTCGCTGCACAGGAACTCGCGGATGGACGAGCGCAGCACGGCACGGCCATCGCCGCGCCGCGAGTATGGCGTGGTACCGGCACCCTTGAGCTGCAACTCCACACCGCCGTGAGGCGTTTGCACCTCACCCAGCCACAGCGCGCGGCCATCGCCCAGTTGCCCCGCCCAGACACCAAACTGATGGCCGCTGTAGACGCTGGCCAGCCGGGCCATACCTGGCCACTCAGTGCTGCCGCTGAAGACGGCCAGCGCATGTGGTGCGTCTTGCCAGTTGGCGGGCCAACCCAGCCACTGTGCGCAGGCTGGGCTGGTCGCCAGCCAGCGAGGTTCGGGCAGGCCTTGCGGGTGGCTTGGGGTGGGCAGCCGGGTGTAGAAGGCCTCGCCCAAGCTGGCAAAACCGTTGGACCACTGCAGGTCGGTGGGGTCAAACATCTGTTGAGTGTAGGATCGCCGTCGATGACCCTACCCCCTCTCAGCCCATTCCTGGCCCAACTGGGCGCCGAGCACCTGGGCGAGGCCGATGGGCGGGCGCAGATGCGCCTGACCCTGGCCGCCCCCCATCTGAATACCTATGAGGTGGCCCATGGTGGCGTGCTGATGGCGCTGCTGGATGCCGTGATGGCCGCCGCCGCGCGCAGCCGCGTGCCCGGCGTGGCCGGTTTCGTGACGCTGGAGATGAAAACCAGCTTTTTCAAGGCCGCCGAGGGGACGCTGGCGGTGGCGGGCGAGGTCATGCACCTGACCCCTACGCTGGCCTTCACCCAGGGCTGGGTGCGCGACGCGGCCAACGACGTTTGCGCCCACGCCACCGGTACCTTCAAACCCATGCGGGCGCTCAAGCCGCCCGTGCGATGACGCCGCTGGCCTGGCAGGCGCTGGCCTGGAGCGAGCTGACGCCCGACGGCGTCTATGACGTGTTGGCGCTGCGCGCCCGGGTCTTCGTGGTGGACCAAGGGCCTTATCTGGACCCGGATGGGGTGGATCGCCATTGCCATCACCTGCTGGCGCGCCTCACGGCGCCCCTGGGCGAGTTGCCCGCTGGTGAACTGGTGGCCTATCTGCGCCTGGTGGCGCCCGGCGTCAAGTACGCCGAACCTTCTATTGGCCGCGTGGTCAACCGCACCGAGCTGCGCGGCAGCGGCCTGGGCCACGACCTGGTGGCCCGCGGGCTGGTGGTTGCCGAGACCGTGTATCCAGGGCGGCCTCTGCGCATCAGCGCCCAGGCCCATCTGACGCGCTTTTACAGCCGTCACGGTTTTATGCCCGTGGGCCAGCCCTATCTGGAAGACAACATCCCGCACCAGGAAATGCTGCGGGGTTAGCTCACTGCGTTCGCAATCCGCTAGAAACCAAGGATTTTGCGCGGATCCGGCTCCGCCGGTCCGCTGCAAGCGCCCCCTCAGGGGACAGCGACCGGCAGCGAGCGTGGGGGCTCAACTCCTGCGCGCCAGCGCCGCACGCAAGTCGGCGGCGAACGAGGGCATCGCATGCTCGTAGGTGGCGATCATCTGCATCAGTTCACGCTCTTCGCGGCGCAGCGCGGCCTGCTTGCGGGCAGCTTGAAAATCGGCAAACCACTGTTGCAGCGTGCTGGTCGCCATGTCCAGCAGCAGGTTGCCAGGGGTACGGTTCAGGGCGGTGACACTCATGGTGCTTCCTCTCACAGTTGCGCTTGTGGCGCGATGGGGTGAATTCTAGGGAAAACCCTAGGAATGCCACAAGTGAATTTTTTGCATTGCACATATGAATGGTGTTCATATGAACTTCGCCCAGTTTGATCTCAATCTGCTGCGTGTCTTTGATGCCGTGATGGTCGAGCACAACCTGACGCGCGCCGCAGAACGGTTGCATATGACGCAGCCTGCGGTCAGCCATGCACTGCGTCGGCTGCGCGAAGCGTTGGGGCAGGAGTTGTTCACCCGCCAGGCCTTTGGCGTGCGGCCCACGCCCCAGGCCGAGACCTTGTGGCCCGAGGTGAGGGCGGCGCTGGACGCGCTGCGGCTGGCCTTGACGCCGGGTGACTTTGACGCCCAGCGTGACCGGCACACGTTTCGGCTCGCCATGGCCGACGCCACGGCGGCGCTGCTGCTGCCGCCACTGGTGATGCGGCTGGACACCCAGCGTGCGCAAGCGGCGCTGCATGTGCTGCCGCTGGTCACGCGCGATCCCCGTGCGCTGCTGGCCGAGGGCGAGGCCGATCTGGCCATCGGCTACTTTCCTCAGGCGGTGGCCAGCTTGCATGCCAACGGGGCCGCGGCGCCTGTGCGGGTACAACCACTTGGGCGCAGCACCTATGTTTGCGTGATGCGCAAAGACCACCCGCTGGCGGTCGAAGGGGCGCTGACGCTGGATGCCTACGTGGCGGCGCGGCATCTGCTGGTGAGTTTCTCGGGCCGCCCGCATGGCTTTGTCGATGAGGCGCTGGCCGGCCTGGGGCGGCAGCGGCGCGTCATGCTGACGGTGAACCAGTTCTTCACTGCCGGGCGCATCGTGGCTGAGAGTGATCTGCTCACCGTGTTGCCGGCCCACTTCGTGCCTGCCACCGGCTACCAGCATGCGCTGGTGATGCGTCCCCTGCCACTGGCGCTGGCGCCCGTGCACATCGACCTGCTCTGGCACATCCGTCACGACGCCAGCGCCTCGCAGCGCTGGCTGCGCACCCAGGTGCTGGCGGTGGTCGAGGCAGGCTGGGGCCGGCTCAAATAGCCCAACGCCCCGGCTGGAGCGGGGCGCTGGGCGGTTCAGGCCACTGCGTGCCTTACTTGTTCTGCTTGGCCAACTCGGCGCGGATCATCTTGTCGTCTTCCTCGCGGAAGCGGCGGTTGGCGCAGTTCTGGCGCCATTCGTCGCGGTCCATTTCGTAGGCGTCGGCTTCTTCGATCAGCTTGGGCTGCTTGGCATTCCAGGCGGTGGCCAAGTCGGAATTGGCCTTGGCGCGGGCATTGAAGGCGGCCACGGATTTTTCGCTCTCGGCGTTGATGGCCTCGGATTCGGCCTTGTTGACCGCTTCTTCGGCCTTGAGGGCCTTGGCCTCCCTCTCCAACTCTTTGGACAGCCGCACCATGGACATGCTGCTCTTGTCCTTGGCGTTGTTGTAGGTGTCCATGCGTTCGGTGTAGGCGTTGACGCGCGTGTTGAAGGCGTCCATCTTGGCCTTGAAGGCCACGATGCGTTCGTTGCCCGACAAATTGGCCTTTTCGGCTTGCAGGGCCTCGTTCTCCTTCTCCACGACAGCACGCTCGGCTTCAGCTTCTTTCTGGCGCTGCTCAATGCCCGGGCGACGCTCCTGCAGGCTCATCTGCTGCTTGATGCAGGCCTCCAGGTCATTGAAGCTCAGCACCTTGCCGGTGCCCTGGCTGCCGCCCTTCATGGACAGGTCGGCCGAAGGGGTCTGGGCGGTGACGGCGGCGCTGGCAACGGCCAGCACGGCGGCGGCAACAAGGGTGAGGTGTCTCATGGGGGTGTGATGGCTTGAAGTCAACAATGCCCCATGCTAACGCGGGCCTGGGTGTCCGGGCCGACCCTTCAGAGTTCCAAATTGTCAATGAGGCGGGTGCGGCCCAGCCGCGCCGCGCCCAAGGCCACCAGCGGTGTGCCGCCCAGGCGCTCGGCGTCGGTGGGGGGCAGCAGGTCGCTGCGGCGGCGCACGGTCAGGTAGTCGGGCGCCCAGCCTGTGGCGGTGAGGGCGACGCGGGCAGCGGCCTCGCTTTGTGCCAGCGGCAGCGGTGTGCGGGCCTCGAGTGCCAGGCGCTGCAAGGTGGCGCGCAACTGCGGTGCCCGCGTGCGCTCCTCGGCACTCAGATAGCCGTTGCGTGACGACAGCGCCAGGCCGTCCGCTGCGCGCGTGGTGGGCAGACCGACGATGTCGATGGGCAGCGCGAACTGACGCACCATGCCGCGCACCACCTGCAATTGCTGATAGTCCTTTTGGCCAAAGACGGCCAGGGCCGGCTGCACGCACTGGAACAGCTTCATCACCACCGTGCACACACCGGTGAAAAAGCCCGGGCGGAATTCGCCCTCAAGGATGTCGGCCAGCGCCGGCGGCGGGCTGACCTTGTAGGTCTGCGGCTCGGGGTAGAGCTCGGCCTCGTCAGGGGCAAAGACGTGGGTGGCACCCACGCTGCGCAGCAGGTCGCTGTCGCGGGCCAGCGTGCGCGGATACTGGTCGAAGTCCTCATGCGGCAGGAACTGCAGCCGGTTGACGAAGACGCTGACCACGACCGGACGGCCATGGCGCGCCGCCTCACGCACCAGCTCCAGATGGCCCTCGTGCAAATTGCCCATGGTGGGCACAAAGGCGGGGCGCGGCTCGGTCGCCAGCGTTTCGCGCAGCGACGCGACGGTGTGGATGAGCTGCATCAGTAGCCGTGAACGGATTCGTCGGGAAACGTGCCCGCCTTGACGTCAGCCACATAGGTGGCCACGGCCTCGCGCACCGGCAAGGTGGTGCCATCCCGCCCTTGGGTGAAGTCGCGCACGAAGCGCGGGCGCTTGCCGCCGGCCACGGCCGTCAGCCCCAGCATGTCTTGCAGCACCAGCACCTGGCCGGCCGTGCCGGCACCGGCACCGATGCCGATGGTCAGCAGGTCGGGGTGGTCGCGGGTGACGTCGCGTGCCAGCTCCGAGGGCACCAGCTCCAGCACCATCATGGCGGCGCCCGCAGCGGCCAGATTGGCCGCATCGGTGCGCAGGTGGGCGGCGGCCTTGGCGTCGCGCCCCTGCACGCGAAACCCACCGAGCGCATGCACGCGCTGCGGCGTCAGGCCCAGATGGCCGCAGACCGGAATGCCGCGATCGACCAGAAAGCGCACGGTGTCGACCAGCGGCCCGCCGCCTTCGAGCTTGACCATCTGCGCTCCCGCGCGCATCAGCGTGACGGCCGAGGCCAGCGCCTGCTCGGGGCTGGCCTCATAGCTGCCGTAGGGCAGATCGGTCATCAACCAGGCCCGCGGCTGGGTGCGGGCCACACAGGCGGTGTGGTAGGCCATTTGCTCCAGCGTCACCGGCAATGTGCTGACCTGGCCTTGCATGACGTTGCCCAGCGAGTCGCCCACCAGCAGCACATCCACGGCTGCGGCGTCCAGCACCTGGGCAAAGGTGGCGTCATAGCAGGTCAGCATGGCGATCTTCTCGCCCCGCGCGGCCTGCTCGCGCAGGCGATGGAGGCTGACGCGTGGTTGGGTGGGTTCGGGCGTGTGGCTGCTCATGGGGCGGATTGTGCCGCGTCAAGCCCGGCCCATGGCGATGCTCAATGAGCGTGGGCCTCACGCCAGCCTTGCCGCTCGTCATAGGCCATGGCTTTGCGCACGAAGGGGTCGTAGGCCATGTCACCGAAGTCGGCGGCATCGATGTGGCCGTAGCCGGCGAAGTCGGTGGCCACGGCGGCGCCGGCCGTACAGGTGGTGCGCACGAATTGCACCTCGGCCTGGTCGCTGCGGCGCGCCAGGCGCGCGGGCAGGCCGGCGGCGGCGTCCCAGTCCACCGTCACGGCTTCGCTGCCCAGCACGCCGCTGTAGTGGGTGCCGGTGGCGGTGAGACGGCTCAGCTGACTGGTGGCCAGCAGGCCGGTCAGTTCATCCCATGGCACAGCCACTCCCAGCGCCTTGAGCTCACCGGGCGCGTAGTCCGTCACCTGCCGGTCGGCATGGAACACGCGCAGCAGCCGCACGCCATCGGGTTGGCGCAGCCACACGTCCTCGACGTCGCCCCGGCGCCAGGCCAGCCGGTCGGCCTCGCGCCGCAGCAGCCAGGTCTGGGTGGCGGGGGCGCCGTCGCGAGGGCTGTAGCGCACCTCGTACTGGGCCGTCAGCGCACCGTTGGTGGTGGGCGGGCAAGGGGATGCAAAGACGGGCAGGGTGGCGGCCCACAGGGCTGCTCCCAACAGGTGACGAGTGGGTGTCATGGCGGTGCGGGAAGTTGGCGTCAACAAGGCGGCGCACCCCACCGGGGCGCGCCGCAGGTGCGGTGATGCAGGCGGGTCAGAAGCCGAAGCCGAAGGCCTTGCGCATCACGTGGTAGATCCAGTTCTGCTCCATGCTGCCGTGCACCATGAAGCCCTTGGGACCCCGGGCAAAGATGGCCACGTCCTCACCGGCATGGGTTTCGCTGGACAGCGGCACCAGCGCCGGCTGCATGAAACTCAGTGCCGTGGTGTCCACGCTGCTCAGGTCGATCCTCGGTGCAACCGCACCCGGCCCGTTCTGGTAGCCCAGGGTGGTGTAGGGCAGGCCGTCCTTGGCCAGCACGGTGGTCGTGGGTGTGCCATCCACCGCCGGCACGTCGCTGACCAGGCCCAGGATGTTGTTGCCGCGGTGGGGGTAGCCGGCGATGGTGAAGACGTGGCTGTGATCGGCGGTGACGATGATCAGCGTCTCGGCCGGGTTGGTCATCTTCATGGCGGCGCGCACGGCGTCGGACAACTCAATGGTGTCCTGCAGCGCGCGGCTGGCGTTGCCGGCATGGTGGCCGTGGTCGATGCGACCGGCCTCCACATGCAGGAAATAGCCCTTGGGGTTCTTGGACAGCATGCGGATGGCTTTGCCGGTCATCTCCTTGAGCGAGGGCTCGCCAGCCGCATCGCTCGTGCGATCGGCCTCGTACTGCATGTGCGAGGGCTCGAAGAGGCCCAGCAGGTAGTCGGTGCGGTCGGGGTTGGCGGCCTTGAACTGGTCTTTGTTCCAGACGTAGGTGGCGCGCGGGCCGCGGGTGCTGACCCATTCGGCCGTCAGGTCGCGGCCGTCGGCGCGGCGGCCCTGGGTGGTGGCGTACTCGGGGTCGGTGGCCGTCCTGGGCATGAAGTAGCTGCGGCCGCCGCCCAAGGCCACCTTCAGGCTCTGGCGCACGGTGGGGTTGACCTCGATCAGCTGGCGGGCGATGTCTTTGACACCGCAGCCGGCCGGCAGGTTGCTGTCGCCCTCCCAGTCGCGCACGGGGGTGTGGGCATACAGCGCGGCCGGTGTGGCGTGCGTGATGCGGGCGGTGCTGACGATGCCCGTGTCCTTGCCGCGCTCGGCCGCCGTCTCCAGGATGGTGGTCAAGCTGTTGGCGGCCACCTTGCCCGCGTCACATTCGCCGCGTGCCGTGGTGTGGTTGACCGACAGCATGCCTTCGCGCGCCTTGTAGCCAGTCGCCATGGCGGTCATGGTCGGCGCCGAGTCGGAGGTCTGCTGGTCCCAGGAATAGGTTTTGGACAGCGCCGTATAGGGGAAGGTCTCGAACGACAGGCGGTTCTCCTCGCCGGCCTTGCCCTTGAGCTGGCCTTCGAGGATGCGCGCGGCGGTCAGTGTGGAGATGCCCATGCCATCACCCACAAAGAGGATGACGTTCTTGGCATGGGCGCGCAGGTCGGTCTGCTGCAGCTGGCGCGTCTTCTGAATGAAGGACGCACCCGCGCGATACCAGTCTTGGACCGACTCAGGGCCTTGCACCGCCGGGGCGGCGGCAGCCTGAGTGGACAGGCAGGCGCTGCTGACGAGCAGCGCCACCAGGGGATTCAAACGCAGCATGGAAACCTCGCTTTGGGATGGGCGGCGGGCGGGCCCGCCGACGCGGCCAAGGCGGCCGCAACGCCATCTTGGCGAGGCACCATGTCACGCAGATGTCAGCGCCCTCGGGCGCCGACACTTACTTGAACAAGTCCTTGACCCGGTCCGTCCAGCTCTTGCCGTTGGGCGAATGCTTGTCGCCGCCTTTTTTCAGCGACTCGTCCAGTTCCTTGAGCAGCTTGCGCTGGTGCTCGGTGAGCTTGACCGGCGTCTCCAGCGCGATGTGGCAATACAGGTCACCGGGCAGCGACGAGCGCAGACCCTTGATGCCCTTGCCGCGCAGGCGGAAGGTCTTGCCGTGCTGGGTGCCTTCGGGAATGTCGATCTCGACCTGGCTGGTCAGCGTGGGCACCTCGATCTGGCCGCCCAGCGCGGCGGTGGTGATGGTCACCGGCACCGAGCAGTGCAGGTCGTCACCGTCGCGTTCAAAGAGCTCGTGCGCCTTGATGCGGATCTCGATGTAGAGATCACCCGCCGGGCCGCCGTTGGTGCCCGGCTCGCCATTGCCCGCCGAGCGGATGCGCATGCCCTCGTTGATGCCGGCAGGGATTTGCACCTCCAGCGTCTTGGTGCGCTTGATCTTGCCCTGGCCGTGGCAGGTGGTGCAGGGTTCGGGAATGATCTTGCCGGTGCCGTGGCACTGCGGGCAGGTCTGCTGCACGCTGAAAAAGCCTTGGCGCAGGTGCACGGTGCCGCTGCCCTGGCAGGTGGTGCAGGTCTGGGCCTTGGTGCCAGGCTTGGCGCCGCTGCCGTGGCAGGTTTCGCAGTTGTCCCAGGTGGGGATCTTGATCTGCGTGTCCTTGCCGGCGGCCGCCTCTTCCAGCGTGATCTCCATGGCATAGGACAGGTCGTTGCCGCGGTACACCTTTTTGCGCCCACCACCGCCGCCGCCCCGGCGGCCGGCGGCGGCACCACCAAAGATGTCGCCGAAGATGTCGCCGAACGCATCGGCAAAGCCGCCGAAGCCCTCGGCGCCGGGGCCGCCGCGATTGGGATCCACCCCGGCGTGGCCGTATTGATCGTAGGCGGCGCGCTTGGGGGGCTCCGAAAGGATCTCGTAGGCCTCTTTGGCCTCCTTGAACTTCTCCTCGGCGCCTTTGGTTGCATCACCCTGGTTGCGGTCAGGGTGGTGCTTCATCGCCAGCTTGCGATAGGCTTTTTTGATGTCGTCGTCGGTCGCGTTCTTGGGGACGCCAAGAACCTCGTAGTAATCACGCTTGGTGGCCATGGGCACATGCTCGTTTCACATAACGCAAACGCCGCGTTGAAGGCGCAAGGCCTCGCAACGCGGCGGCAAAGGCAGGGCTTGCGCCCTTAGCCTCTCAAGAAAATGAAGGGCCGCTCCCGAGTTTTCTTGGTCCCCTCGGGGGGGCGGGCTGGGCGCAGCCTGGCCCTGGGGGTACCCATCACTTCTTGACTTCCTTGAACTCGGCATCGACCACGTTGTCGTCCTGCGCCGTGGCCTGGGCGGGCTCGGCCTGCGGGGCCTCCTCGCCGGCGCCTTGCTGCTGGGCATAAATCTGCTCGCCCAGCTTCTGGCTGGCGGCCATCAAGGCCTCGGTCTTGGCTTCGATGTCGGCCTTGTCGTCGCCCTTGAGCGCGTCCTCGGCCTCCTTGATGGCGGCCTCGATCCGGGCCTTGTCGTCGCCGCCGACCTTGTCGCCATGCTCGGCCAGGCTCTTCTTGACCGAGTGCACCGTGGCATCGGCCTGGTTGCGGGCGTGAACCAACTCCACCTTCTTGGCGTCCTCGGCGGCATTCAACTCGGCGTCCTTGACCATTTTCTCGATCTCGGCCTCCGAGAGGCCCGAGTTGGCCTTGATGGTGATCTTGTTTTCCTTGCCGGTGCCCTTGTCCTTGGCCGAGACGTGCAAGATGCCGTTGGCGTCGATGTCGAACGCCACCTCGATCTGCGGCAGACCGCGCGGCGCCGGGGCAATGCCCTCCAGGTTGAACTCGCCCAGGCTCTTGTTGCCCGTCGCCAGCTCGCGCTCGCCCTGGTAGACCTTGATGGTCACGGCCGGCTGGTTGTCATCGGCCGTCGAGAACACCTGCGCGAACTTGGTCGGGATGGTGGTGTTCTTCTTGATCATCTTGGTCATCACGCCACCCAGGGTTTCAATACCCAGCGACAGCGGCGTCACGTCCAGCAGCAGCACGTCCTTGCGGTCGCCGGACAGCACCTGGCCTTGCACGGCGGCGCCCACGGCCACGGCTTCATCGGGGTTGACGTCTTTGCGCGGCTCCTTGCCGAAGAAGGCCTTGACCTTGTCCTGCACCTTGGGCATGCGCGTCTGGCCACCCACCAAGATCACGTCGTCGATGTCCGAGACCTTGATGCCGGCGTCCTTGATGGCCGTGCGGCAGGGCTCGATGGTGCGCTCGATCAGGTCATCGACCAGGCTCTCCAACTTGGCGCGGGTGAGCTTGACGTTGAGGTGCTTGGGGCCCGAGGCGTCGGCCGTCACATAGGGCAGGTTGACGTCGGTCTGGGCCGAGTTCGACAGCTCGATCTTGGCCTTCTCGGCGGCTTCCTTCAGGCGCTGCAGCGCCAGCACGTCCTTGGTCAGATCGACGCCTTGCTCTTTCTTGAACTCGGTGACGATGTAATCGATGATGCGCTGGTCGAAGTCTTCACCGCCCAGGAAGGTGTCGCCGTTGGTGGAGAGCACCTCGAACTGCTTTTCGCCGTCCACGTCGGCAATCTCGATGATGGAGACGTCGAACGTGCCGCCGCCCAGGTCGAACACAGCAATCTTGCGGTCGCCCTTGCCGTGCTTGTCCAGGCCGAAGGCCAGGGCTGCGGCGGTGGGCTCGTTGATGATGCGCTTGACTTCCAGGCCCGCGATGCGGCCGGCGTCCTTGGTGGCCTGGCGCTGGGCGTCGTTGAAGTAGGCGGGCACGGTGATGACGGCCTCGGTGACCTCTTCGCCCAGGTAGTCCTCGGCGGTTTTCTTCATCTTGCGCAGCACCTCGGCGCTGACCTGGGGCGGCGCCAGCTTCTTGCCGCGCACCTCGACCCAGGCGTCGCCGTTGTCGGCGGCCACGATGCTGTACGGCATCAGGGCGATGTCTTTTTGCACCTCTTTCTCGGCAAACTTGCGGCCGATCAGGCGCTTGATGGCGTACAGGGTGTTCTTGGGGTTGGTGACGGCCTGGCGCTTGGCGCTGGCGCCGACGAGGATTTCGCCGTCTTCCTGATAGGCAATGATGGACGGCGTGGTGCGCGCGCCCTCGGCGTTCTCAATGACGCGGGTGGTGTTGCCTTCCATGACCGAGACGCACGAGTTCGTGGTGCCCAGGTCGATACCGATGATTTTTCCCATGTTCGTTGGCTCCTAAGAGTGGATATGTACTTGCTGCGAATGTGCGGGCGCCGGGGGGTGATTCAAGGGCGCCGGCAGGGTTTTGGGGGCTGTTTGAGGGCTTATTTGGGGGCCGCCACCATGACCATGGCCGGGCGCAATACCCGGTCGGCCAGCGCATACCCTTTTTGCAGCACCGACACCACCGTGTTGGCTTCCTGCTCACTGGGCACCATGCCGATGGCCTGGTGCTGATGGGGGTCGAACTTGCTGCCACTGGTCGGCTCGATGGGCAGCACCTTGTGGCGTGCCAGCGCCTGATCGAGCTGGCGCAGCGTGGCGTGCACGCCCTCGAGCACCTTCTCGGCCGATGCCTCGGGGTTGGCGATGGCCGCCTCCAGGCTGTCACGCACGGGCAGCACGCTGTCGGCAAAACTCTCGACGGCAAATTTGCGCGCCTTGGTCAACTCCTCCTCGCTGCGACGGCGGATGTTCTCCATCTCGGCCTTGGCCCGCAGATAGGCATCGGCCATCTCGGTATGCCGCGCCTGCAATTCGGCCAACTCAGCGGCCGGATCGCCGGGCACCGCGCCCATTTCGGGCTGTTCGCTTTGGAATTCCTGGTCTGGATTCGTCATGGTTTTTCGGGCTGACAAAGAGATTCAGCCGCCTACATGGGGGCGGATGACGGGGTTTCAAGAGGGGTTTTTCAAGAATCCGTGGCTGGCGGCAGGCCTTCGTCCGCATAGATGGCCGTCCAGACCGGCGCACCCACGCGCGCCACCGCGCGGTACATGCCGGCACTGTGGATGGGCAGCGCCATGCGGCCGTCGGCTGCCAGGGCAATCAGCCCGCCCGTGCCGCCCACGCTGGGCAGGCCCTCGTGGACCACGGCATGGGCCGCCTCGGCCAGCGGCGCGCCGCCATAGGCGACGCGGGCAGCCACGTCGTGCGCGGCGCAGATGCGGATGAAGGCCTCGCCGGTGCCGGTGCAGGAGACGGCCACCCGCGCATCGGCCCAGCAGCCCGCGCCGATCAGCGGTGTGTCACCGACCCGGCCCGGCGCCTTGGCCGTCATGCCCCCGGTGGAGGTGGCGGCGGCCAGCCGGCCTTCAACGTCCAGTGCCACCGCCCCCACCGTGCCCATGCGCGCGGCGTCGTGGTCCAGCGTGGGGGTCTGCGTGCGCTGCCACTGGGCCAGCCGCTCGGGCGTGCCAAACCAGTCGGGGGCCACCATCTCCAGGCCCCATTGCTCGGCCAGCGCGTCGGCGGCGGCGCTGGCGAACAGCAGGTGGGGGCTGCGCCGCAACACCTCGCGCGCCGCCAGCACCGGGTTGCGCGTGCGGCTGACGCAGGTCACCGCCCCGGCGGCCTGCGTGGGGCCGTCCATCACGCTGGCATCCAGCTCGTGCGTACCGGCCGTCGTGTAGACCGCCCCTTTGCCGGCGTTGAAAAGCGGGCACTCCTCCAGCAGGCGCACGGCCTCCACCACCACGTCCAGCGCCGAAGCGCCCTGCGCCAGCAGGCGTTGACCAGCCCGTGCGATGGCGGCCAGCGCCTCGTGGTGGGCGGCCTCGCGCACGGGGCCCAGTTCGTCGCGTCGCAGCGTGCCGGCGCCGCCATGGATCAGCAAGGTGGGTGTCATGCCCCCTATTGTCCAGCGCGACAATGCCGCCCGACCCCCGTGCGATCACCGATCGTGTGCCGCCTGGCGTGGCGGCACCACCCCCTGGAGAACCTGCTTGAACCAACCCCACTTGCCGCCAGGCACCCAGATCGAGCGGCCTGCCGTCGGCGAGCCGCAACAGCTGCTGTTGCTGCTGCTGGCGGCCGGCCAGCCAGCCGATCTGCTGGCACCCCTGGCTCTGGCCTTGCGCAGGCAGTTCAGCCAGGCCGCCATCGTCACCTTGCCTGCGGCCGATGACCTGACCCAGGCCGAGGACTGGGTGCGCGCCGCGCAGGTCGCCATGGGCGTGACCCAGCCGGCCACGGCGCTGTTCGGCTTCGGGCTGGGCGCCCAGGTCGCGCTGGCGCTGGTCCACCGCCACGACGGACTGGCTGGCCGCGTGGTGGCGTTTGGCGGCGACTACCCACTGCCGCCCGAGAGTGCGCCGATTCAAACCACCTTGCACTGGCTGCACGGCGGTGCCGACCCCGAGGTCCCCCCCGCGCGCGTGCTGGTGCATCTGGAGCGGCTGGCCGAGTTGGGCGCCGATGCCACGCTGGACGTGGCCGACGGCGTGGGACGCGAGTTGGCGGGGGTGTTGATCGACGAGGCGCTGCGCCGGCTGCGCGGCCATGTGCCGGCGCGCACCTGGCGTGAGGCCTTGGGCGGCGGCGGCGGGCGCGCGGCGGCGGATGAGGCGTCTTGATGCTCACGCTGATCTCGCCGGCCAAGACACTGGATTTCGACTCCCCCTGGCCCGAGGGCTGCTATGCCCGCTCGACCCGACCGGCCTTTGCCGCGCGCAGCGCCGAGCTGATGGCGGTGCTGCGCACGCGCACGGCCGACGACCTGAGCGCGCTGATGGCCATCTCGCCCACGCTGGCCACACTCAACGCCGAACGCAATCAGGCGTGGTCTACCCGCTTCACGGCCACCAACAGCCGCCCCGCGCTGCTGGCGTTTGCCGGTGACGTCTACGAGGGGTTGCAGGCTGCCAGCCTCACGCCCGTCGATTGGGCCTGGGCGCAAGATCACCTGCGCATGCTGTCCGGTCTCTATGGCCTGCTGCGCCCGCTGGACAGGTTGCAGCCCTATCGGCTGGAGATGGGCACCCGTCTGGCCAACCCGGCCGGGCCCGACCTCTACCACTACTGGGGTGACGACCTGGCCCGCGCCATCAACCGGCTCGCGCCGGGCGTGGTGCTGAACCTGGCCTCGCAGGAGTACGCGCGGGCCGCACTGCGGCCGGCGCTCAAGGCCCGGGTTGTGAGCTGCCATTTCGAGGAATGGCATGGCGGCCAATGGAAGCTCATCAGCTTTCACGCCAAGCGCGCACGTGGTCTGATGGCCAGGCACGCCATTCGCCAACAGGCCACCAGCCCCGAGGCGTTGCTGGACTTTGCCGCCGAAGGCTACCGCTACGATGTGCGCACCAGCACGCCCGAGCGGCTGGTGTTTCGCCGAAAGAACCTGCCATGACACAGACCCCAGGCTACGGCTGGGTGCAGACCGTGACCCCGGAGATGCGCACCTGGATCGAAGGCCAGCGCGCCAGTGGCGTGGCGCCGCGCGACTCGCTGGCCGCCTTGCTGGCCACCGGCTGGGAAGAGGCCGTGGCCCTGGTCGCACTGCGCGAGGTGTTGGGCCCCGAGGTGGCGGCCGCTTTGCAAGCCGAGCAGGCGCTGGCCGTGGTGCCGCTGGGTCCCTTGCCCATGCCCCGGCTGGACGGCTCACCCGCCACGCTGTGGGCGGGCGATCGGGACGTGCAGGTGCTGACCCAGGTGACCAAACCGCGTGTGGTGGTGTTTGGCAATCTGCTGGCGCCCGAAGAGTGCGACGAGTTGATCGATCGCGCCCGCCAGCGCCTGGCCCGCTCGGAGACGGTGGTCAACGCCACCGGCGCCAGCGAGGTGCATGAGGCCCGCACCAGCGAGGGCATGTTCTTCAGCCGCGGCGAGTTCGAAATCTGCCATCGCATCGAGCAGCGCATCGCCCACCTGCTGAACTGGCCGGTGCTGCGCGGCGAGGGCCTGCAGGTGCTGCGCTATGGCGTGGGCGCCGAGTACAAGCCGCACCACGACTACTTCGACCCCAGCCAGGCCGGCACGCCCGCCATGCTGGCGCGCGGCGGGCAGCGCGTGGGCACGTTGGTCATGTACCTGAACACGCCGGCCAAGGGCGGTGCCACCACGTTTCCGGATGCCGGCATCGAGGTGGGGCCCGTGCGCGGCAATGCCGTTTTTTTCAGCTATGCGCGGCCCGAGCCGGCCACGCTGACGCTGCACGGCGGCGCGCCGGTGATCGAGGGCGAGAAATGGGTGGCCACCAAGTGGCTGCGCGAGGGCACGTTTTCATGAGTGCCCCCGCGCCCTGATGACGCTCAGCGCCGACGCGACGACGGCCGGCCGCTGCTGGAGCTGCCACCGCCACTGGAGCGACCACCACCACCACCGCTGCGGTTGCCGCCGCCGCGATTGCCGCCACGGCCGGGCGCGCCCACGCCAATGGTCATGCGCCGGCCCAGCACGATGGGCTCGGGCTTCTCGTTGGGGTCGGGCTCGAAACCAGGCACCAGCGCCTTGGGAATCTGGCGCTTGGTGAGCTTCTCGATGTCCTTCAGAAACCCCATCTCGTCGACGCAGACCAGCGAGATGGCCTCGCCCTCGGCGCCGGCGCGGCCGGTGCGGCCAATGCGGTGCACATAGTCCTCGGGCACGTTGGGCAGCTCGAAGTTCACCACGTGGGGCAACTGGTCGATGTCGATGCCACGCGCCGCGATGTCGGTGGCCACCAGCACCCGCAGCGAGCCGGCCTTGAATTCACTCAGCGCCTTGGTGCGCGCCGTCTGGCTCTTGTTGCCGTGAATGGCCATGGCGCTGATGCCATGCTCGTTGAGGTAGTCCGACAGGCGGTTGGCGCCATGCTTCATGCGTGTGAAGACCAGCACCTGGCGCCAGTCGCCCTGCTGAATCAGATGCGCCAGCAACTCGCGCTTGCGCTCGCGGCCCACCGGGTGAATCAACTGCGCGATGGACTCGGCGGTGGCGTTGCGGCGCGCCACCTCAATGGCGCGGGGCTGGTTCAGCAGGCGGTCGGCCAGCGCCTTGATGTCGTCGCTGAAGGTGGCCGAGAACAGCAGGCTCTGCTTGGTCGCCGGCAACAGCGCCAACACCTTCTTGATGTCGTGGATGAAGCCCATGTCCAGCATGCGGTCGGCCTCATCGAGCACGAAGACCTCCACGTGGCGCAGGTCCAGCGTGCCCTGCTGGGCGTGGTCCAGCAGGCGGCCCGGGGTGGCCACCAGGATGTCCACGCCACGGCGCAGCTTGTCGATCTGAGGCTGCATGCCGACGCCGCCGAACATCACCATGCTGGTCAGCGGCAGGTATTTGCCGTAGGTGCGCACGCTGTCCTCGACCTGGGCGGCCAGTTCGCGGGTGGGCGTCAGGATCAAGGCGCGGATGTGGCGCTTGCCATGGTGGCTCTGGCCTTGCGGCGTGGTGGCCGCCAGCCGGTGCAGCATGGGCAGGGTGAAGCCGGCGGTCTTGCCGGTGCCGGTCTGGGCGCCGGCGAGCAAATCGCCGCCGGAGAGTACGGCCGGAATGGCCTGGGCCTGGATGGGGGTGGGCTGGTCGTAGCCTTGTTCTTGTACGGCGCGAACCAGCGGTTCGGCCAAGCCTAGCGATGCAAAGGTCATGAATCAGGGGAGATAGGCGCCGAAGGGCCGCTCGCGCCGCAGGGGACGCATCAGCCGGGGCCCGGCGCAATGGATGACGGGGCGCAAGGCCGCGTCGCAACGGCGTCGAAGGTGACGGGCCGCCGCTGCGGCTGTGCAGCGGGGCCGGTTGGCATTGTAACCAGCCGCCCATCGGTGATGGGTTGAACAGAGGGTGTTCGCCGGGTGATCCACTCGCAACCCGCCGGTGCTCGCACAGCGCGTGGCGAATTGGCCACGATTTGGCCGCGATCCATGCTCATTTTCTGCAATCGCCTCTCGGTGCGCGCGGCGACAGTCGGGCATTGGCATGGCGCAGCGCGGCGCCGCTTAGAGTCTGCGCACGCCGGCCGCTCGAAGCCCATATTCCCATCTTGATCAGCCCCGCATCCTTCTACAACCGCTGGTGCCTTTGGTGGCGCCAGGAGGTGCGTTTTTACACCGCCGCCGACGCCCTGCAGGCCGAGTTGCGCGGCCACCACCTGGCGTTGCTGCGGCGATTCGTGCCGGCCTATCTGGCCTCTTCACTGCTGGGCGGCGGCGGCGTCGTGCTGGGGCTGTGGGGCGACGTGGCGCCGCACAAACTGCTGCTGTGGTACGGCGCGCTGGTGTTGCTGCTGACCGAGCTGACCCTGAGTTGGCGCCGGCAGCCCAAGGGGCGGGCCGCGCCCGCCGTGGTCGGCGGCCTGCTGCTGCGCACCCTGGCGGGGGGCTTGCTGTGGGCTGCGGTGATGGCCTTGTGGTACGCGCAGCTGAGCTCCGCCAGCCAGCAGCTGCTGGTGGCAGTGATGTGCGCGGCGCTGTTTGCCGGGGCCTGCTGGCACTCGCCCATGCCGGTGGTGGCGGGGGCCTGGATGCTGGCGCTGATCGCCGGCTCCGTGGTGCCGCTTTGGGCCAGCGGCCAGCCGCAGTTGCGACTGCTGTCGGTGCTGACGGTGGTCTACATGGGCGTGGCCATGGCCGTGGTGCAACTGGTGGCGCTGACGCTGCGCGCGCGACTGGCGGCCGAGCGCGAGGCCGAACGGCAAAGCCAGATGGTGGCGCTGCTGCTGCGCGACTTTGAAGAACACGCCACCGATGCGCTGTGGGAGATCGACCGCAAAGGCTGCTTCTCGCACGTCTCGCAGCGCCTGCCGCAGATGCTGGGGCTGGAGGCGCAGCGCATTCTGGGCCAGCCGTTGATGGCGCTGCTGGCGGCGCGCGCAGCCTATGGCCGCCTGTCGCCCGGGCTGGTGACGCTGCACCGCGCGCTGGCGCTGGACAAGCCGTTTCGCGACGTCAAGCTCGAGGTGCGCCTGACGCCCAACAGCACCCAATCGCGCTGGTGGCTGCTCAGCGCCAAGCCGCTGCTGGACGAGCGCGGCACCACCAGCGGCTGGCGCGGCGTCATCACCGACGTGACCCAGCAGCAGGTGGCGCATCAGCGCCTGGCGGTGCTGGCGCATTCCGATTCGCTGACGGGCCTGGCCAACCGGGTGCAG
Organism: Pseudomonadota bacterium; assembly: GCA_020161145.1. Classification (GTDB taxonomy): domain Bacteria; phylum Pseudomonadota; class Gammaproteobacteria; order Burkholderiales; family Burkholderiaceae_C; genus Ideonella. The sequence goes on along the minus strand of JAIUPQ010000003.1, from coordinate 122,812 downwards.
TTGCGTGAGCGCGTGCAGGCGGCGCTGGACGCCTGCCGCGACAGCGGGCGGCGCAGCGCGCTGATCTGCATCGACCTGGACAACTTCAAGCAGATCAACGACTCGCTGGGCCACAACTGGGGCGACGAGGTGCTGAAGATCGTGGCCCAGCGCCTGGCGGCCGTGATGCGTCGCAGCGACCTGGTGGCGCGGCTGGGCGGCGACGAGTTCGCGGTGGTGCTCGACGACATCCGCAGCGACGAAGAGGCCGTGCACTTTGCCCAGCGCGTGCTGCAGGTGTTGAATCAGCCGGCCGACGTGCGCGATCGCAGCCTCAGCGTGGGGGCCAGCATCGGCGTGGCGCTGCTGCCCGAGCACGGCCAGACCATAGACGAATCCCTGGGCAACGCCGACCTGGCGCTGTACGCCGCCAAGCAGCGCGGGCGCGCGCGCTGCGAGGTGTTTGCCCCCTGGCTGGGCGAGCGCAACCGGCGCACGCTGGCCATCAGCCAGGCACTGGCCGAGGCGCTGGCCAACCAGCAGTTCACGCTGGCCTGGCAGCCGCGGGTGCACATCGAGGACTGGCGCGTCGTGGGCGCCGAGGCGCTGCTGCGCTGGCGCCACCCCGAGCTGGGTCAGGTCTCGCCGGTGGAGTTCATCGCCGTGGCCGAATCCACCGGGCAGATCCGCGAAATCGGCTCCTGGGTGCTGGAGCAGGCCTGCATGGAGGCGCAGCACAGCCTGCACGGGCTGGCCATTTCGGTCAACGTCTCGCCCGTGCAGCTGATGAGCGAGCACCTGCTGGCCGACGTGGAGCGGGCTTTGTTGCGCTCGGGCCTGCCGGCGCACCGGCTGGAGGTGGAGATCACCGAGTCCATCTTCGTCGACGACGCCAGCGTGGCCCTGGCCAACCTGCATGGCATCAAACGCCTGGGCGTGCAGATCGCCATGGACGACTTCGGCACCGGCTACTCGTCGCTGGCCTATCTGCGGCGCTTCCCGTTCGACACCTTGAAGATCGACCGCGCCTTCGTGCGCGAGCTGATGACCCACCGCGACGCGCGCTCCATCGTGCGCACCATCGTCGATCTGGCCAACAACCTGGGCATGCAGACCGTGGCCGAGGGGGTGGAGGAGCCGGCCCAGTTGGAGGTGCTGCGCCGCGCCGGCTGCCAGGCCGTGCAGGGCTATCTGGTGGCCCAGCCTTTGCCGTTGACCATGCTGCAAGACCTGCTGGCCACCTGGGAGGCCCAGACCCGGCCCGATCCCGGCGACGAGGTGGTGGTCACGCAGTCCATGGCGCTGCGCTGAGCGCGGCGCCGGGCCGCTACGCCACCCGCAACCGGCCCGCCGGCCCGGCCTCCATGTGGCCCACCACGGCCGCCGCGGCAAAACCGTGGCGGGCAAACACCGCCTGCACCGCCGCCACGCTGCCCGGCTCGCAAGCCACCAGCAGGCCGCCGCTGGTCTGCGGGTCGGTCAGCAGCGCCTGATCGGCGGCCGCAAAACCGCCCGGCAAGTCCACCCGCTCGCCATAGCCGGCCCAGTTGCGACCCGAGGCACCGGTGACCAGGCCCGCCTGCGCCAGCTCGTGCACCCCCGCATGCAGCGGCACCGCCGCCCAGTCCAGCACCGCCCCCAGCTGGGCGCCGCGCGCCAGCTCCAGCAGGTGGCCGGCCAGGCCAAAACCCGTCACGTCGGTCAGCGCATGCACGCCCGCCAGCGCGGCCAGATCCGGCCCCGGCGTGTTGAGCTGCGTGGTGCTGGCCAGCATGCGCGCATAGCCGTCGGCGTCCAGGTGGCCTTTTTTCAGCGCCGCGCTCATCACGCCCACGCCCAGCGGCTTGCCCAGCACCAGCACGTCGCCAGCCTGGGCACCGCGGTTGGTCTTGACCTGATCCGGATGCACCAGGCCCAGCGCCACCAGGCCATAAATGGCCTCCACCGAGTCGATGGTGTGGCCACCCGCAATGGGAATGCCGGCCGCGCGGCAGACGCTGGCGCCGCCCTCCAGGACGCGGCCTATGGTGGCGGTGGACAGCACGTTGATGGGCATGCCCACCAGTGCCAGCGCAAAAATCGGCCGCCCGCCCATGGCGTAGACGTCGCTGATGGCATTGGTGGCCGCGATGCGGCCAAAGTCGTGAGGGTCATCGACGATGGGCATGAAGAAGTCCGTCGTCGCGATCAGCGCCTGCTCGTCGTTGAGCCGGTAGACGGCCGCGTCGTCGGCCGTCTCGATGCCCACCAGCAGCTCCTTGGGCACCGGCATCGCCGCCGTGCCCTCGAGGATTTCGCTGAGCACGCCGGGGGCGATCTTGCAGCCGCAGCCGCCGCCGTGAGAGAGGCTGGTCAGGCGCGGTTCGGGGGTGGGGGTGGTCATGGCAGTCCTTGTTCAGCCAGGCAATCGTCGAGCAGTCGCCGCAGCGTGGCCTGCTCGGCAGCGGGCGCAAAGCGCGCCGCGCGCGCCGCGCATTGTGCGGTCAGGTGGGCCATGAAGGCCGGCTCGGCGCGCGCGCGGCGCAGCAGGGCGGCCAGCGCCGCCCCGTCGCCCGGGGCGAACGTGCCGTCGTAGTCGGTGCCCAGCAAACCCAGGTTGCCGTCGATGCGCGAGGCCAGCACCGGGGTGCCGCAGGTGATGGCCTCAATCACCGCGTGCGCGCCGCCTTCGAGCCAGCTGGGGTGCACCAGCACGCTGGCGCGCTGGATGCGGGCCCGCGTGGCCGCATGCGCCAGCCCGCCCAGCCAGCGGTAGCGCGGGCATTGCGCCGCCACGTCGCGCGCCGCAACCCCCAGCGCCGGCTCCAGCGCCGTGCCAATGTGGTCGATGTGGACGGCATCGTCTGCGCTCAGTTGCCGCGCGGCCGCCCAAACCACCTCCGGTGCCTTGCAGGCCCGCAGATGGCCCACCACCACCGCGCGCAGGTGGCGCGTGGGCTTGGGCAGCGGCGTGCGCGCGGGCACCGACTGCAGACACACGTGGGCCTTGGCGCGCAGCGGTGCGGGCAGGGCGGCCAGCCCCAACTCGTTGAGCACCACCAGCCGCGTGGCCGCCGCCAGCGTGGCCGCGCTGGTGTCCAGGCCACCGTACAGGTCGGTGCCGGTCAGCACCAGCACAACCGGCTTGGGCCAGGCGGCCCGCCAGGCTGCCACGGCGGGCGCCGACTTGACCGCGTGCAGCGCAATCAACAGGTCTTCGTCCCTTGCCACGTCGGCCGCCTGCCAGGTGCTGGCCAGCCGCACCTGCGCCCAGGGCCGCAGCAGCCGCGCCCAGCGCTGGGCGGTCTGCCAGTTGCCGTTGTTGGCGTCGGCCAGGGCCGGGGTGATGAGGGCGATGCGCGGTGAGGTCATGGTCGGTATGCTTAAACAATGATCGCAGACCCCGCCCAGCAAGCCCGCCAGGGCGACGCCGCCGTACTGGCCGGCCTGCTGCAAGCCAGCCGTGCCGACACCCTGACCGCTTTTGCCGCCTGGCAGGCCGCCCATGCGCTGACCGTGCCGCAGCGGCCCACGCTGAACCCGCCGTTGTGGGAGTTGGGTCACGTGGGCTGGTTTGCGCGCTGGTGGCTGGGCCGCAACCCCGAGCGCGCGCGCGGCGTGGTGGCCAACCCCGATGCGCCGCGCCCGGCCAGTGGGCTCGATGCGCTCTACCACTCGTCGCGCGTGTCGCACGCCCAACGCTGGCGGCTGCCGCTGCCCACGCCCGAGCAGACGCGGGCCGAACTGGCCGAGGGGCTGGACGAGACGCTGGCGCTGCTGCGCGCCGGGCCGCCGGGTGACGACGCGCTTTACTTCTTTCGCCTCGCGCTGCTGCACGAAGACATGCACCACGAGGCCGCTCTCTATATGGCTCAGGCCCTGGGGGTGCCCATGCCGCACGCCCCCGCGCCCCGCGCCCTGCCGGCACCGGCGACGATGGCGGTGCCGGCCTGTACCGTGACGCTGGGCCACACGGGTGGCGGCTTCGCCTTCGACAATGAGTGCGGCGCCCGCACCGAGCCCGTGGCCGCCTTCACCCTCGATGCCCACGCCGTGCGCTGGGCCGAGTACCTGCCCTTCGTCGTCGCCACCGGCCACCCGTTGCCGCCGCATCTGCGCCGCGCGGGCGCTGGTTGGCAGGTGCAGCGCTGGGGCCTCTGGCAGCCGCTGGACGAGACCGAAGCAGCCTGCCACCTGAATCAGGCGGACGCGCTGGCCTGGTGCCACTGGGCCGGCCGTCGCCTGCCCACCGAGGCCCAGTGGGTGGCCGCCCAGGCGCAAGGCATGGCCTGGGGCGACGTCTGGGAGTGGACGGCCACGCCCTTCGCACCCTGGCCTGGCTTTGCGCCGCACCCCTACGCGGATTACTCAGCCCCCTGGTTCGACGGCCGGCCCGTGCTGCGCGGCGCATCGTTCGCCACCTCGCCGCGCCTGGCCCATGCCGGCTACCGCAACTTCTTCACCGCCGAGCGGCGCGATGTGTTTGCGGGGTTTCGTAGCTGTGCAAGCGCTTAGCGCCCCACCATCACCGCAAACCGCTCCCCCGCATCCGTCCACGTCTGCACCGCCTCAAACCCCGCACGGCGCAGCAGGGCGGCAAACGCCTCGACCCGCCACTTGTGCGCGTTCTCGGTGTGGATGCCTTCGCCGGCTGCAAAGCGGCGCTCGGCGCCGGGCCAGCGCACGGTCAGCGCCTCGCGGGCGTGCAGGTGCATCTCCACCGCCTGGGTGGCGGCGTTCCACACCGCGCGGTGGCGCCATTGGCGCGGCGCGAAGTCGCTGCCCAGCAGCCGGTTCAGGTGGGCCAGCAGGTTGCGGTTGAAGGCGGCCGTCAGGCCCAGGGCGTCGTCGTAGGCGGCTTCCATCTCGGCCACGGGCTTGAGCAGGTCGACGCCGATCAACAGCGCCCCGCCGGGGCCGGCCAGCTGGCGCATCTGCACCAGCAGCGCCAGCGCCTCGGCGGGCGCGAAGTTGCCGATGCTGGAGCCGGGGTAGAACACCAGCGCGGGGCCGCTGAGCAGCTCGGGTGGCAGCGCCAGCGCGGCCGTGAAGTCCAGCCCCACGCCGCACATCGCCACCTGCGGGTGCGCGCCGGCCAATGCATCCAGCGCGCCGGCCAGAAAGTCGCAGGAGATGTCCAGCGCCAGATAGCGCCGGGTGCCCAGGGCCGCAAACCAGGCGGCGGCCTTGGCGCCGCTGCCAGCGCCCACGTCCACCAGCGTGGCGCCGGCTGCGCCCACGGCGGCGGCAATGGCGCTGCGGTGGGTGGCGAACAGGGCGGCCTCGTTGCGGGTCAGGTCGTATTCGGGCAGCAGCGTGATGGCGTCAAACAGCCGCGAGCCCAGCGCGTCGTAGAAGAACTTGGGCGGCAGCGCCGCCTGCGGCCGCAGCAGGCCTTGCGCGGCCTCGGCGGCCAGGCGCTGGGGATCCAGACTGTGCAGGGTGACGAGCTGTGGCGGCATGGGCCGACTCTAAGCCTTGTGCATGGCAGACTAAGCGCCCTTTTGTGAAGAACCCATGACCGTGAACGCTTTGCTCTCGCGCCGCGCCTGCCTGTTGGCCACGCTGGCGCTGGCCGCCGGCCCCGCGCCGGCCCAAGCCACGCCCGGCGTGCTGCGCGTCACGGCCATTCCCGACGAATCGCCCACCGAGCTGGCGCGCAAGGCCGCGCCGCTGATGCAGTACCTGTCGCAGCAGCTGGGCCTGAAGGTCGAGTACACGCCAGTGACCGACTACGCGGCCAGCGTCGAGGCGCTGGTCAACAAGAAGGTGGATCTGGCCTGGTTTGGTGGCTTCACCTTTGTACAGGCCAACGTGCGCTCGGGCGGCAAGGTGGTGCCGCTGGTGCAGCGGGCCGAGGACGCCAGGTTCCGCTCGGTGTTCATCACCACCGACCCGGCCATCAAGACGCTGGCCGACCTCAAGGGCAAGGACGTGAGCTTTGGCTCGCAAAGCTCCACCTCGGGCCACCTGATGCCGCGCAGCTTCTTGCTGCAAGCCGGCGTGGAGCCCGAGCGCGACCTGCGCCGCGTGGCTTACAGCGGCGCGCACGACGCCACCATTGCCGCCGTGGCGGCGGGCAAGGTGCAGGCGGGTGCGCTCAACGGCTCGGTGTGGGAGAAGTTCGTGGCCGAAAAAAAAGTGGACCCCGCCCAGGTGCGCGTCTTCTACACCACGCCGCCGTACTACGACTACAACTGGACGGTGCACGCCGACATGCCAGTCGCGCTGCAGGCCAGGATCAAGGCGGCCTTCCTGGCGCTGAAGCCGGAGTCGCCTGAAGGCAAGGCCATTCTGGATCTGCAGCGCGCCAGCAGCTTCGTGCCCACGCAGGTCGGCAACTACAAAGGCATCGAGGCCGCCGCGCGCAGCGCAGGGCTGTTGTGAACGACGTTGGACATCGAACTCACCGACGCTGACGCCCGCCACCCGGCTTCACACGGCAATGCACGGCCGGCACTGCGGGGCGTGAGCCTGCGCGTGGCGGCTGGCGAGCAGGTGGCCATCATCGGCCCCTCGGGCGCCGGCAAGACCACGCTGGCGCAGGTGCTGGCGCTGGCGCTCAAGCCGGGCCGGGGCACGCTGCGCCTGGGCGCCGCCGACCCCTGGCAACTCGACGCCCGCGCGCTGCGGCGGCTGCGCCAGCGGCTGTTTCTGGCGCCGCAGGTGCCGCCGCTGCCGCCGCGCCAGCGCGTGGTGCACGCCGTGCTGGCCGGTAGCCTGCCCACGCTCGGCCTGGGCGCCAGCCTGCGCTCGCTGATCTACCCGCACGACATCGCCGGCGCCCGGGCGGTGCTGGAGCCGCTGGATCTGGCGGACAAGTTGTTCGAGCGCGTGGATAGGCTCTCGGGCGGTGAGCGCCAGCGCGTGGCGCTGGCCCGCGCCAGCGTCTCGCCGGCCTCGCTGTGGCTGCTGGATGAGCCGCTCTCGGCGCTGGATCCGGCGCGGGCCGGCCAGGCGCTGACCGCGCTGACCGGCCAGGCCCGGGCGCGCGGCATCACGCTGGTGGCCACCTTGCACCAGGTGGAGTTGGCACTGGCCCATTTCGACCGCGTGGTGGCGCTGCAGGGCGGCGTGGTGGTGTTCGACGCCCCCAGTGCCAGCGTCACGCCCGCGCAGTTGACGGCGCTGTATGGCGCCCCGCTGCACACGCTGGCCGACGCGCCTTCGCCCGCCTGGCCGGCCACGGACGCCCCCGCGCCCGTGATGATGACCTGCCGATGACCGCAGCGGCCCACCCTGTGCGGCGCGACCCCGCCTGGCCCGGCCGGCTGGGCTGGGCGCTGCTGGCGCTGGTGGTGGTGTGGCCGCTGCTGGTGGCGGCCGAGTTCAAGCCCTGGGTGTTGTGGGATGCGCGCAGCCGCGCCGCCACCGGGCAGTTCCTGGCCAGCTTCTGGCCGCCGGCGCACAGCGCCGAGTTTTTGCACCTGGTGGCGCGCGAGACCTGGCGCACGGTGGCCATGGCCACGGCCGGCCTGACGCTGGCGCTGGTGCTGGCGGTGCCGCTGGCGGTGGTGGCCACGCGGGAGCTGTCGGTCTCGGCGCTGACCGGCCGCATGGCGCCGCTGCCGTTTGCGCTGCGCCAGGCCGTGCGGCTGCTGCTGGTGGTGCTGCGCAGCGTGCCCGAACTGGTCTGGGCGCTGGTCTTCGTGCGCGTGGTGGGCCTGGGGCCCACGGCCGGCGTGCTGGCCATTGCGCTGACCTACGGCGGCATGCTGGGCAAGGTGTATGCCGACATCGTCGAGGGCGCCGCCAACCCGGCCACGCGCGCCCTGCTGGGCAGCGGCGCCACGCGGCTGCAGGCACTGAGCTGGGGCCTGCTGCCGCAGCATGCGGCCGAGCTGGCCAGCTACACCGTCTACCGCTGGGAATGTGCAATCCGCTCCACCGTGGTGCTGGGCTTCGTCGGCGCCGGTGGCCTGGGCCAGTTGCTGGACGGCTCCATGAAGCTGTTTGCCGGTGGCGAGGTGCTGGTGGTGCTGGTGGTGTTCATGCTGCTGGTGGCGCTGGCCGATCGCGTGGGCAGCTGGGTGCGCAAGGTGCTGGCATGAGTCGCGCCGCCGACCTGCCGCCCGCGCTGTGGCATTGGCGCTGCGCCGCCTGCTGGGTGGCGCTGGGCGTGCTGGCGCTGGTGGTGGCCAGCTTCTGGTCGCTGGACTTGCAATGGGCGGCCTTTCTGGGCGCCGATGCCCGGGCCAGCATGGTGCGCTTTGCGGGCGAGTTCTTTCCGCCCGATCTGACGCCGGCCTTCGTGGCCCGCGTGGCGCGGGCCACCTGGGAGACGCTGGCCATGTCCGCCGTGGGCACGCTGGTGGCCGCGCTGGCTGCGCTGGTGCTGGCGGTGCCGGCTGCGCAGCACACGCTCTGGCGGCTGCCGGCGCTGGCGCTGCTCAACGCACTGCGCGCCGTACCCGAGCTGGTCTGGGCCGCGCTGCTGTTGATTGCTGCGGGCCTGGGCCCGCTGGCGGGCACGCTGGCGCTGGCGCTGCACACCACGGGCGTGCTGGGCCGGCTGTTTGCGCAGGCGGTGGAAGCCGCCCCCAGCGGCCCCGCCGACGCGCTGCGGCTGCAAGGGGTGAGCGCCTGGCGTGTGTGGGCCTGGGCCACGTTGCCCCAGGTGGCCCCGGCGCTGGTCAGCTACACCCTCTACCGCTGGGAGAACAACATCCGCGCGGCCACCGTGCTGGGCGTGGTGGGCGCGGGCGGGCTGGGCCAGATGCTGGCCTTCCACCTGGGGCTGTTCCACATGGGCAAGACGGCCACCGTGCTGGCCGCCATGATGGTGCTGGTGTGGGCGGTGGACGCGGCCAGTTATGGGCTGCGGCGGGCGCTAGCCTAGGCTGAGGTCTTTCATCCGCGCTTCGAGAAACGCAAGGTCGGCGTCTGAGGCAGCCAGCGCGCCGGCCCTCAGGTAGGCCTCCCGGGCGGCTGCGGTCAGCCCCTTGCGGGCCAGCAGCTCGGCCTTGGCGGCGTAGAAGGGCTGGTAATCCTGCAGGCTGGGCTCCAGGCGCGCCAACTCGGCCAGGGCGGCGTCCAGTGCGCCGGTTTGTGCGTGGGCCACGGCGCGGTTGAGACGCACCACGTCGGTGGGCTCGAACGCCAGCAAGGTGTCGTAAAGCAGCGCGATCTGGGCCCAGTCGGAGCGCTCGCCTTCGCTGTGGCAGGCGGCAATCGCGGCCTTGATCTGGTGCGGCCCCAGCGCGCGCCGGTGCAGCGCCTGCTCCAGGATGGCCACGCCGGCTGCGATCTCGGCGTGCTGCCACAGCCGGCGATCCTGCTGCTCCAGCGGCACCGTCTGGCGGCCGCTGGCGTCCCGGCGGGCAAGGCGGCGGGCGTGATGGATCATCAGCGCAGCCAGGCAGCCTTCGATCTCGGCCTCGCCCGGATGCAGCCGGTTCAGCAGCGCGCACAGGTACAAGGCCTCGTCGGCCAGGTCGAGGCCGGCCGCTGTGGGGCCGGCGGTGTAGCCGGCGTTGAAGATCAGGTAGATGACGGCCAGCACCGCCTCCAGCCGCGAGGCCCAGTCGGGCGGCTCGGGCACCGCGTAGCGGATGCCGGCGGCGGCGATCTTGGCCTTGGCGCGCGAGAGACGCTGGCCCATGGTGGCCTCCTGATCGAGGAAGGCACGGGCGATCTGGGCGGTGGGCACGCCGGCGACCACGCGCAGCGTCAGCGCCACTTGCGACTTCGGCGCCAGCGCCGGGTGGCAGCAGGTGAAGATCAGGCGCAGCCGCTCGTCGGGGATGGCGTCGGTCTCGATCTCGCATGCGCCGTCGCCGGCCAGCACACCCAGGCTGGCGCCAGCTCGCTCGGCCGTCTTGCGGGCGCGGATGCGGTCCAGTGCCTTGCGGTGGGCCACCCGCAGCAGCCACCCCAGCGGTGAGGCCGGAACGCCTGCCCGGCGCCAGTGCGGCACCGCCGCCAGCATGGCCTCCTGCAGCGCGTCCTCCGCCAGCTGGAAATCTCCGAGCCGGGCGATCAGCGCCGACATCAGGCGCCCCCGGTCCTCGCGCGCCAGCCGGTCGAGGGCCCGGGTCACGGCAAGGGCGGTGGCGGCGGCCGAGTCCATCGGGGGGCCGTGGGGGCGGGTCAGCCGGCCGGGTCGTCGTCCATCAACGGCCGCACCTCCACGGTGCCGAAGCGGGCCGATGGCACCTGCGCCGCATACCTCAGCGCGGCATCGAGGTCGGCCACGTCGATCAGGAAATAGCCGCCCAGGTGCTCCTTGGTCTCGGCGAAGGGGCCGTCCATGGTCTGCACCTCGGTGCCGCGCACGCGCAGCGAGGTGGCGGTCTCGACGCCTTGCAAGCCCTCGCCAGAGATCAGCACGCCATCGGCGCTCATGCGCGCGCTGAGCGCGATGAACGCGTCGAGCATGGCCTGGAACTCAGGCGTGCCATAGGCGGGCTCGCACTGGGGGTCGTTGTAGATCAGCAGCATGTATTTCATGGTCGGTGCGCCTTGTCGCAGTGGGTTGAGGTGCCGCAAGGACGCGGTCGCGCCCCGGATTTCGACAGGGCCCATGAACTTTTTTGTATCAATCCAGCTTCTTGCTGACGTAGTTCCAGCTGCGCGAGGCGATGACCTTGCCGCTGGCGTCGCGCTCGAAGCGGATCTCGGCGCCCAGGGTGTCGTCCTTGCGCACCTCGCGGAACACGTCGCCGCCCTGGTGGCGGATCACCTCCATGTCTTCCACCGGGTCGTCGGTGGGCAGCCACAGCATCACCAGGTCTTTGCCCCAGGGCTGCACCACGGCCTCGCCGCCGCCAGGGTGGGCCTGGTAGTGGCCGCTGTAATCGGCCAGGCGCGGCGCCTGGGCGTCGGTGGGGGCCACGGGTAGCGCCATGCCTTTGAGCATCAGGGTGCGAATCTGGCGGCCGTAAGGGCCGTCGCCATAGGTGTTGGTCAGCGCGATGACGCCCAGCTCCTTGGCCGGCACCAGGGTCATGCTGGTGACGTAGCCGGGGCAGCGGCCGGAGTGGCCGACCAGTTGGTCGCCACCGCTGCGACCCACCCAGTAGCCCAGGCCCCAGGTGTCGCCGCCGTCCGGGTCTTGCCACTGCACGCGCTGCATTTCGCGCAGCGTGGCCACCTTGAGCACGTTCTGGCCACCGTCTTTGCGCAGCTTGAAGTTCCAGCTGGCCAGGCGCGCCAGGTCGTTGACGCTGGAGGTGTAGCCGGCGGCGGCGGCCAGTGGCGTCATGTCAAACGGCTTGAGCCGCTCGCGCTGGCCCTGGCGGTTGAGGGCCGAGTAGCCGGGCGGCAGGCGCTGCTCCAGCAGCTCCAGCGGCAGGTAGGGGCGGGTGTCGGCCAGTTTCAGCGGGCTCAGCACCTGCTGCTGCACGTAGTCGCGGTAGGGCTGGCCCGAGGCGCTGGCCACGGCCTCACCCAGCAGGAACATGCCCAGGTTGCTGTACTGGAAGTGGTCGCCGGTGCGCATGAAGGTCTGCTGGCGGGCCAGGTCGGCGAGGATGGCCTCGCGGCTGGGTACCTGGTAGTCGGGGTAGCTCCAGCTTTCCTGCAGCGTCTCGCGGGGCACGCCGGCCGCGTGCATCAGCAGCATGCGGATGGTGATGGGGCCGCTGTCGGCATCGCTTTGCTTGAGGGCTTTGGCGGCCGGCACCCAGCGGCCGATGTCGTCGTCCAGGCCCAGCTTGCCCTGCTCCCACAGCTGCATCACGGCGATGCTGGTGAACAGCTTGCTGATGGAGCAGATGCTGTAGAGGGTGTCGGCATCGGCGGGCCGGGTGCGGGCCGCATCCACAAAGCCATAGCCTTTGTGCCAGACCAGCTCCTGCCCGACGACGATGCCGGCGGCCAGCGAGGGCACCCGGTGGTAGGCCACTTGCGCCTCCAGCCAGGTGTCCACCAGGTTGACCGCGTCGCGGTGCTGGGTGGTGGGCGGCTTGTCGGCCGGCGTGGCGGCCAGCACGGCGCCGCTGGCGAGCAAGGCCAGCAGCGGCGCCAGCAAGGGGCTGAGGGTCATGGTGTCTCCCTGCGGGCGGCCTATGAGGCGATGGCCTCGGCCAGTCGGGCCAGCGCCGCACGGTGGGCCAGCACCAGGGCGTCGGCGTCGGTGGCGGTGGCGGGCTGGCTGATGCGCGCCTCGCCGCTGCGGGCAGGGGTGCGGCCCTGCGGGTCGGCCACGCTCCAGCGGGCGTGCAGGGTCACGCCGCTGCGGCCGGGGGCCACGTCAAGCTGCAGCAGCTCGATGCGCAACTGGCGCGTGGGCTGCACGCCCGGCGGCAGCGGGTTGACCCAGACGGTCGTGCCCAGCAGCGTGGCCAGATCCTGGCGCAGCAGGCGCGGCACGGCGTCGCGCAGCGGCTCGGCCCAGCGCACGCCGGCCAGCGGTTGCAGGCCGGCGGCGCCCTGGGGCACCAGCAGCGCGTCGCGCTCCAGGTAACCGGGCACGTCCAGCGGCAGCACCAACTGCCAGACGTCGGCGCTGGCCTGGGCCGGCGCGGGCAGCGGGGCCGCCGGCATGGCAGGCAGGCGGACCCATTGCGCGGGTGGCAGGGCGGGGCCGCTGACGCAGCCGGTCAGCAGGGCCAGCGCGGTGGCGCCCAGCAGGGCAAGCCATTGGCGGCGAGGCAGTGGGCTCATGGCACGGGCTCCGGTTCGGGCTGACGGCCGCGCAGCAGCACGTCGGGGTGGCGCTCCAGCGTGTCGCTCAACTCGCGCAGCGTGCGGGCGGCGCGGGCCACGTCTTGCAGCGCGCGGTCGGCGTTGACGCGCAGGCTGGAGTCGCTGCCGGCGGCCTGGCCCAGGGCAGCGGCGGCACGGGCCAGCTCGTCGCTGGTGTTGCGCAGGCTGGTCAGCAGCGGGCTGGCCTCGCCGGCCACGTCCTGCATGCGGGCTGCGGCGGTGTTGACGCGGTCGGCGGCCTGGCCGACGCGGGACAGTGCGTCGGTGGTGGCGCCGGTGAGTTGGGGCAGGCTGCGCTGGATCTGCTGTGCCAGTTGCTGTACGGCCTGGGCGGCCTCGCCGGTGCGCGCGATGGCCAGCGGGATCTGCGGGTTGCCCACCAATTGGCGGGTGCCGGAGGCGACGGCGGCCAGGTCTTCGGCGATTTGCCCCACGTTGACCTGATCGAGCTGGGCCTTGATGGTCTGCAAGGTGTTGGGCGCGGTCGGAATCTGGGGCGGCGTGTTGGCGGCGTAGGCGGCGGCGCGGGGGGTGGGGCGGTCCAGCTCCAGGTCGATGTAGAGCAGGCCGGTGAGCAGGCTCTGGGTGGCCAGCCGGGCCACCAGGCCGCCTTCGATGAGCACCGGCAGCAGCGCGCCGCCGGGGTCGCTGGGCAGCAGTTGCGCCAGGCGCTCGCGGTCCATCTGCACGCTGACCACGGCGTCTTTGGGCGTCAGCCGCACGGCCGTGACCTGGCCGATGCGCACGCCGCGAAACACCACCGGCGCGCCGTCCTGCAAGCCGTAGATGGAGCTGGTGTAGCGCAACTGCCCGCGCTCGGAGGCGGCCAGCCAGCGCCCGCCCACGATCATCAGGGCCAGCGCCAGCACGGCCACACCGAGGATGGCGAACAGGCCGACGCGAAAGGCGGCCTTGTTCATGGCGCCTTGCCCCGGCGCAGGAATTCGCGCACCGGCTCGGGGCCATGCAACAACAGCTCTTGGGGTGGGGCGAGGGCGGTCATGGTGCGGGTTTCGGCTGAGAGGTAAAGGGCGCGGTCGGCGATGCCCAGGATGCTGGCGATGTCGTGCGAGACGATGACGACGCCGGTGTCCAGATCATGCCGCAGCGCGAGGATGAGGTCGTCGAGCTGGGCGGCGCCCAGGGGATCCAGCCCCGAGCCGGGCTCGTCCAGCAGCAGCAACTCGGGCTCCAGCGCCAGCGCCCGGGCCAGTGCGGCGCGCTTCTTCTGGCCGCCAGACAGGCTGGCCGGCTGGGCGTCGAAGCGGTCGGGCAGGCCCACCTGGGCCAGCCGGGCCTGGGCGCGCTCGCGGCGCTCGGCCGCCGGCCAGGTGGTGAACAGGCGCATGGGCAGCATGACGTTCTCGCCCACGCTCATGGAGCTCCACAGCGCGCCGTACTGGAACATTACGCCCATGTGGCGGCGGCGCGCGGCTTGTTCGGCCTCGGTGCCGGCGTGCAGGTCGGCGCCCAGGTAGGTGATGGTGCCGGCCAGCGGCTGGGCCAGCCCCACCATGTGGCGCAGCAGCGTGCTCTTGCCGCAGCCGCTGGGGCCCATGATGGCCAGCACCTCGCCGCGGTGCACGTCAAAGCCCAGGTTCTGCTGCACCACCCGCGTGCCACCCGCGATGGTCAGGTCGCGCACCTGCATCAAGAGGGTTTCGGGGCCCTCACGCAAACCAGGGCCCGCTCCCGGGTTTGCTTGCCCCCCCGGGGGGGCCTGGTGCGCAGCGGCAGGTTGGGGGGTGCTCATATCTGCAGCATCGAGAAGATGACCGTGGTCAGGCTGGCGGCCGAGACGATCCACACCAGCGCTTTGACCACGGCACGGGTGGTGGCCTCGCCCACGGCCTGGGCGCTGCGCCCGGCGGTCAGGCCCTCGCGGCAGCCGGCCAGCGCCACCAGCACCACGTAGAGCTCACCTTTGAACAACCCCACCCAGATGTGGTTGGAGGTGATGGCCCGCTGCACGCGGGAAAAGTACTCGAAGCTGGTCAGGCCGTACTCGGCCACCGCCGGCAGCCAGCCAGCCAGAATGCCCACCAGCGCGCCGCAGACCACCAGCGCCGGCCCCACGGCCAACAGCGCCAGCAGCCGGGGCAGCACCAGGTGGGTGACGGGCTGCACGCCCAGCACGCGCAGCGCGTCGATCTCGTCGCCCGCCTGCATGGTGGCCAGGTGGGCCGCAAAGGCGGCACCGATGCGGCCGGTGAGGATGATGCCGGTCATCAGCGGCGCCAGTTCGCGCACCATGCTGATGCCCACCATGTCGGCCAGAAAGCTCTGCGTGCCCACGCGGCCCAGTTGGGCGCCGCCCATATAGGCCAGCATCATGCCGATGAGGCCGCAGGTCAGCAGCACGATGGGCAGCGAACGCGGGCCGGTGGCGTCGAGCTGCTCCAGCACGTCGCGCGCCAGCGGCCGCGCCAGCGGCCCGCCGCGCAGCGCGCGGCCCAGCGCCAACATCACCTCGCCGACGAAGGTGATGGTGACGGTGGCCTGGGTGACGAATGGCCATTGGCGCACGGTGGATGCAGACGGCAGCGGCATGGGGCTGGATGATGCCAGCCTCTGCCGCGCGCGCTCCCGGGCTCAGGCGGGGCGGCCCGCCTGAGATAATGAGCGGTTTCGCTCGCTCCAGACTGCACCCACCATGGCCCAATACGTCTTCACCATGAACCGCGTCGGCAAGATCGTGCCGCCAAAGCGGCAGATCCTGAAGGACATCTCGCTGTCGTTCTTCCCCGGCGCCAAGATCGGCGTGCTGGGCCTCAACGGCTCGGGCAAGTCCACGCTGCTGAAAATCATGGCCGGCCTGGACAAGGAGATCGAAGGCGAGGCCACGCCCATGCCAGGTATCCGCATCGGCTACCTGCCGCAAGAGCCCCAGCTCAACCCCGAGCAGACCGTGCGCGAGGCGGTGGAAGAGGGCATAGGCGGCGTGCTGGCCGCCAAGAAGCGGCTGGACGAGGTCTACGCCGAGTATGCCGAGCCCGATGCCGACTTCGACAAGCTGGCCGCCGAGCAGGCCGAGCTGGAGGCCATCATCGCCGCCGCCGGCAGCGAGAACACCGACCACCAGCTGGAGATTGCCGCCGACGCGCTGCGCCTGTCGCCCTGGGACGCCGTCATCGGCAACCTCTCGGGCGGTGAGAAGCGCCGCGTGGCACTGTGCCGGCTGCTGCTGTCCAAGCCCGACATGCTGCTGCTGGACGAGCCCACCAACCACCTGGACGCCGAGAGCGTGGAGTGGCTGGAGCAGTTCCTCAAGCGCTTTGGCGGCACCGTGGTGGCCATCACCCACGACCGCTACTTCCTGGACAACGCCGCCGAGTGGATTCTCGAACTCGACCGCGGCCAGGGCATTCCGCACAAAGGCAATTACTCCGACTGGCTGGAGGGCAAGGAAGCCCGCCTCAAGGCCGAGCAGAAGACCGAGGACGCGCGCGCCAAGGCCATGAAGCAGGAGCTGGAGTGGGTGCGCAAGAACGCCAAGGGCCGCCAGGCCAAGAGCAAGGCGCGCCTGGCCCGCTTCGAGGAGCTGTCCGACGTCGAATACCAAAAGCGCAACGAGACCAACGAGATCTTCATCCCCGTGGCCGAGCGCCTGGGCAACGAGGTCATCGAGTTCGTCGGCGTCAGCAAGAGCTTTGGTGACCGGCTGCTGATCGACGACCTCAGCTTCAAGGTGCCGGCCGGCGCCATCGTCGGCATCATCGGCCCCAACGGCGCAGGCAAGTCCACGTTGTTCCGCCTGATCCAGGGCGTGGAGCAGCCCGATTCAGGCGAGGTCAAGGTCGGCAAGACGGCGCAACTGGCCTTCGTCGACCAGAGCCGCGAGGGCCTGGCCGGCGACAAGACCGTGTGGGAAGACGTCTCGGGCGGGCTGGACAACATCACCGTGGGCAAATTCGTCATGCCCAGCCGCGCCTACATCGGCCGCTTCAACTTCAAGGGCAACGACCAGCAGAAACTGGTCGGCCAGCTCTCGGGCGGCGAGCGCGGCCGTCTGCACCTGGCCAAGACACTGGCCCAGGGCGGCAACGTGCTGATGCTGGACGAGCCCAGCAACGACCTCGACGTGGAAACCCTGCGTGCGCTGGAAGAAGCGCTGCTGGAGTTTGCCGGCAGCGCCATGGTCATCAGCCACGACCGCTGGTTCCTCGACCGCATCTGCACCCACATCCTGGCCGCCGAGGGCGACTCGCAGTGGTTCTTCTACGAAGGCAACTACCAGGAGTACGAGGCCGACAAGATCAAGCGCCTGGGCGAAGAGGGCGCACGGCCGCATCGGGTGCGGTACAAGGCGTTGAAGTAGGCCCCCGCGCGCCCTGCCGGTAGCGGCTCCCGCATCGGCATCGCGCAGGAACACCGCGCCGGTGGCGGGATGGGGCGAGCGAGGGGCTCAGTCGGGCTGGTGGTCGCGGCCCAACTCGACGATGCGGTTGAAGTCCTCGCCGTCGTCGATGGACTCGGCGCTTTCCTCCCACAGCCGTGCCACCTCGGCCGTCAAGGGCAGATCCAGGCCGGCCTGGCCGACCAGTTCGGCGGCCAGCCGGACGTCTTTGCGCATCAGCTTCATCGTGAAGCCCGAGTCGAAGGCGTTGTTCAGGATCCAGGTGGGGAAGTTGGTCTGGGTGACGCCGCTGCGGCCCGAGCCGGCATTGATGCCCTCCAGCAGCTGCGCCATGTCCACGCCGGCCCGGTCGGCCAGTTGTGCCACCTCGCCGGCCGCGATCAGGTGGGCCGCGCACAGCAGGTTGTTGGCAATCTTGGCCACGTGGCCGGCGCCCACACCGCCGACGCGCACGCGCTTGGCGCTCAGCGTGACCAGCACCGGCTCGGCGCGTGCCAGATCGGCGGCGTCGCCGCCCAGCAACATGGTCAACTGGCCCGCCAGCGCCGCCTTGGGGCTGCCGCTGACCGGGGCGTCGATCAAGGCCATGCCGGCCCCCGCCAGCAGGCCGGCCAGCACGCGCGTGGTGTCGGGGTGGGAGGTCGAGGTGTCGATCACCAGCTGCCCCGGACGGCCAGCCGCCAGCAGGCCATCCTTGCCGGTGATCACCTGGGTCACCACCGCCGCCGTCGGCAGCGAGAGCACGATCACGTCGGCCCGTGCCGCCACCTCGGTGATGCTGTCCACCACCGCCATGCGCTCACCGGCCAAGGCCTGGCGGGCGGCTGGCGAGGCGTCCGTGCCCACCACCGCCCAACCGTCGTGCTGCAGCGCAAGCGCCATGCCGCGGCCCATGTGACCCAAGCCAATTACACCCACTGTGCTCACTACCTGCTCCTCAACTGGGCACCGCGTGCCGCTTGACCTGTCCGCCCGGCCCGGCAGGGCCGGCTGCGGCAAAGGGGCGCAAGGTTCGGTCAAAACCATTCGATGAGCAAGGTCAACGACAGTAGAATTTCGTTGCCTTTGAGGCAACACTCAAACCTCGTTTTACGGAATCCTGATGGCCGGCCCCACCCTTGATGAGCGCCGCGTGCGCTACCTGTACGAGGCCGTGCTGACCGGCTCGGTGCGTGCCGCAGCCGACAAGATGGACCTCAATCCGTCGGTGGTCAGCCGGCAGATTGCCCAGCTCGAATCCCAGTTGGCCGTCACCTTGCTGGAGCGCCATGGCCGGGGCGTGCGGCCCACGGACGCGGGCCAGGTGCTGGTGGACTACCACCGCCGGCAGGCCGCCAGTCAGGACGACGCGCTGGCCCAGCTCCAGGCCATCCGGGGTCTGGCCAAGGGCCATGTGGACCTGGCGCTGGGCGAGGGCTTCGTCAGCGACCTGATGGGCGAGCCTTTGCAGGCCCTCTGGCGCCGCCACCCCGGCCTGACCGTGGCGCTGAACCTGGGCGGCACCAACGACGTGCTGCGCATGGTCGAGGAGGACACGGCGCACATCGGCCTGGTCTACATCCCGCCGATACGGCCCGGCATCCGCTCGCACGTGGCCGTGCGCCAGCCGCTGTGCGCCATCGTCGCGCCAGACCATCCGCTGGCCCGGGTGGCTGGCCCGTTGACCCTCAGGCAGGTGGCCGCCCACCCGTTGGCGCTGATGCACGAGGCCTACGGCACGCGGCAGATCGTGCAGATAGCCGCACAGATGGACAAGGTGCGCCTGACGCTCAAGCTGACAACCAACTCGATGTCGGTCATCAAGCATTTCGCGCAGACCGGGCAGGGGGTGAGCCTGTTGCCTGCGTTTGCGCTGTCGCAGGACATCGGCGCGGGCGAGGTGCTGGCCCTGCCCGTGGATCAGCCGCTGCTGGCCAAGGCCGAGGCTCACCTCATCACCCGCCTGGGCCGCCAGCTCTCACCGGCGGCCAACCAGTTGCTGATGCAGCTGCTGACCACGATGAAGGCCTTGCTCTGATCGCGGCGAGGCAGTCAGGCCCTCATAAAATCCGCCGTCTTCACGGCTGGCCACCCTTCCCGGGCCTGGCCCAGCCGTCACTTCGATTCGAGCCACCATGAACACCGCCGAAATCCGCTCCACTTTCTTGAAGTTCTTCGAGTCCAAGGGCCACACCATCGTGCCGTCCAGCCCCGTGGTGCCGGGGGACGACCCCACGCTGCTGTTCACCAACGCGGGCATGAACCAGTTCAAGGACGTGTTCCTGGGCTTTGACAAGCGGCCCTACAACCGCGCCGTCAGCGCGCAAAAGTGCATCCGCGCCGGCGGCAAGCACAACGACCTGGACAACGTCGGCTACACCGCGCGCCACCACACCTTCTTCGAGATGCTGGGCAACTTCAGCTTCGGCGACTACTTCAAGAAAGATGCCATCCAGTACGCCTGGGAGCTGCTGACGGTGCACTTCAAGCTGCCGCCCGAGAAGCTCTGGGCCACCGTGTACGCCGAGGACGACGAGGCCTACGACATCTGGCACCGCGTCATCGGCCTGCCCCCCGAGCGCATCGTGCGCATTGGCGACAACAAGGGCGGTCGCTACATGAGCGACAACTTCTGGATGATGGGCGACACCGGCCCCTGCGGCCCCTGCTCGGAAATCTTCTACGACCACGGCCCCGGCGTGGCCGGCGGCCCGCCCGGCAGCCCCGATGAAGACGGCGACCGCTACATCGAGATCTGGAACAACGTCTTCATGCAGTTCAACCGCACCGAAGACGGCGTCATGCACCCGCTGCCCAAGCCCAGCGTGGACACCGGCATGGGCCTGGAGCGCGTGACGGCGGTGCTGCAGCACGTGCACAGCAACTACGAGATCGACCTCTTCGTGGCCTTGCTGGCCGCCGCGCGCGAGGCGGTGGTGTTTGCCGCCGGCGGCGCCGACGTGGACGCAGCCAGCCCCAGCCTCAAAGTCATTGCCGACCACATCCGCACCTGCAGCTTCACCATCGCCGACGGCGTGGTGCCGGGCAACGAAGGCCGGGGTTACGTGCTGCGCCGCATCGCCCGCCGCGCCATCCGCCACGGCTACAAGCTGGGCGCGCGCACGCCGTTCTTCCACACGCTGGTGCACCCGCTGGCGGCCGTCATGGGCGATGCCTACCCTGAGCTGCGCCGTGAGGCCGACCGCATCTTCCAGGTGCTCAAGATCGAAGAGGAGCGCTTCTTCCAGACCATCGAGCGGGGCATGGAGCTGCTCGACTCGGCGCTGGCCGGCGGCGCGAAGCAGATCGACGGCGAGACGGCCTTCAAGCTGCACGACACCTACGGCTTCCCGGTGGACCTGACGGCGGATGTGTGCCGCGAGCGCGGCGTCACCGTGGACATGGCCGGCTTCGAGGCGGCCATGAACCGCCAGCGCGAGCAGGCCCGCGCCGCTGGCAAGTTCAAGATGGCCCAGGGGCTGGCCTACGACGGCCCCGCCACGGTTTTTCACGGCTACGACCACCTGACGTGCGCGCACAGCAAGGTCACCGCGCTCTATGTGGACGGCCAGCCGGTGCGCACGGCCACGGCCGGCGACGACGTGGTGGTGGTGCTGGATCACACGCCGTTCTACGCCGAGAGTGGTGGCCAGGTGGGCGATACCGGCGAGCTGCGCAATGGCGTGGCCCGCGTGGTCATCGACGACACCATCAAGGTGCAGGCCGACGTGCATGGCCACGTGGGCCGCATCGTCGAGGGCAGCCTGGCGGTGGGCGACGAGTTGCGCGCCCAGGTTGGCGCCGAGAGCCGCGCCAGGACCGTGCGCAACCACAGCGCCACCCACTTGATGCACAAGGCGCTGCGCGAGGTGCTGGGCGCCCATGTGCAGCAAAAAGGCTCGCAGGTGAGCCCTGAGCGCACGCGCTTCGACTTCGCCCACCATGTGCCCATGACGGCCGATGAAATCCGCCGCGTCGAGCAGATCGTCAACGCCGAAATCCTGGCCAACGCCCAGACCAGGGCCCAGGTCATGCCGCTGGCCGACGCGCAGACCAGCGGCGCCATGATGCTGTTTGGCGAGAAGTACGGCGACCAGGTGCGGGTGCTCTCCATCGGCTCCAGCAAAGAGCTGTGCGGCGGCACCCACGTGGGCGCCACGGGCGACATTGGCCTGTTCAAGATCGTGGCCGAGAGCGGCGTGGCCGCCGGCGTGCGCCGCGTCGAGGCCGTCACCGGCGCTGGCGCCCTGGCCTACTTGCAGGAGCTGGAGGCCGGCCTGCACGGCGTGGCCGCGCAACTGCGCACCGCGCCTGGCGAGGTGGCCGCCCGCGTGGCCGGCCTGCTCGACCAGATCAAACACCTGGAAAAAGACCTCACCGCCGCCAAGAGCAAGCTGGCCAGCGCCCAGGGCGACGAGTTGCTGGCGCAAGCGGTGGACGTGGGTGGCCTGAAGGTGCTGGCCGCCACGCTGCCCGGCGCCGATGCGCGGGTGCTGCGCGAGACGCTGGACAAGCTCAAGGACAAGCTCAAGACCGCCGCCATCGTGCTGGCCGCCGTGGACGGCGACAAGGTGCAGCTGGCGGCGGGCGTCACGGCCGACAGCACGGCCCGCGTCAAGGCCGGTGAGCTGGTCAACTTCGTGGCCCAGCAGGTGGGCGGCAAGGGCGGCGGCAAGCCCGACCTGGCGATGGCTGGTGGCACCCAGGCCGCCGCGCTGCCGGCGGCGCTGGCCAGTGTGCAGGGGTGGGTGGCCGAGCGGCTCTGAGCGACGCCGCGCGGCGCCATGGGGCAAACCCGCAGCGGGGCACCAAACCGGATGCGGTACAAGCCGATGGCGCACGGCTTGCGCCTTGCGCCTGGTCACGCACGAGGAGTCCCATGACGTTCTACAACGAAATGCACGACGACACCGGTCGGGTGCGCCCCCACTACCGCGTGTTCGACGACTGGCTGCGCGCCACGCCGGCCGAGCGCATCGCCCACAAGCGCGCCGAGGCCGACTCGGCCTTCCACCGCGTGGGCATCACCTTTGCGGTGTATGGCGAAGAGGCGGGCACCGAGCGGTTGATTCCGTTCGACATCATCCCGCGCGTCATCCCGGCGCACGAGTGGCGTCAGTTGGAGCGGGGGCTGCGCCAGCGGGTCAAGGCGCTGAACCACTTTCTGCACGACGTCTACCACGGCCAGGACATCTTGCGCGCAGGCCGCATCCCGGCCGATCAGGTGCTGCGCAACGCCCAGTACCGGCCCGAGATGCAGGGCGTGGACGTGCCGGACGGCATCTACGCCCACATCGCCGGGGTGGACATCGTGCGCGCCGGCCAGGGCGAGTTCTACGTGCTGGAAGACAACCTGCGCGTGCCCTCGGGCGTGTCCTACCTGCTCGAAGACCGCAAGATGATGTTGCGGCTCTTTCCCGAGCTGTTCGCGCGCCAGACCGTGGCCAACGTGCTGCATTACCCCGACTTGCTGTTCGAGACCCTCAAGGCCGCCGCGCCGGCCGGCGTGGAGGAGCCCACCGTGGTGGTGCTGACGCCCGGGGCCTACAACAGCGCCTACTTCGAGCACGCCTTTCTGGCCAAGCAGATGGGGGTGGAGCTGATCGAGGGGCGCGACCTGTTCGTGCAGGGCGGCCAGGTCTTCATGCGCACCACCCAGGGGCGGCGGCGGGTGCACGTCATCTACCGGCGCATCGATGACGACTTCCTCGACCCGCTGGCCTTCCGGCCCGACTCCATGCTGGGCGTGCCCGGCCTGCTGGACGCCTACCGCAGCGGCGGCGTGACGCTGTGCAACGCCGTGGGCACCGGCGTGGCGGACGACAAGTCCATCTACCCCTACGTCCCCGACATGATCCGCTTCTATCTGGGCGAGGAGCCGCTGCTGAACAACGTGCCCACCTACCAGTGCCGCGAGGCGGACGACCTGGCCTATGTGCTCGACCACCTGTCCGAGCTGGTGGTCAAGGAGGTGCATGGCGCGGGCGGCTACGGCATGCTGGTGGGTCCGGCATCCAGCCGCGCCGAGATCGAGGCCTTTGGCGAGCGCGTGCGGGCCAAGCCCGAGGGCTACATCGCCCAGCCCACGCTGGCGCTGTCGGCCTGCCCCACCTATGTGGAGCAAGGCATCGCACCCCGCCACGTCGATCTGCGGCCCTTCGTGCTGTCCAGCAGCCGGGGCATCGAGATGGTGCCCGGCGGTCTCTCGCGGGTGGCGCTGCGCGAAGGCTCGCTGGTCGTCAACTCGTCGCAGGGCGGGGGCACCAAGGACACCTGGGTTCTGGAGGATTGAGATGCTGTCCCGTACTGCCGAACACCTGTTCTGGATGGCGCGCTACATGGAGCGCGCAGAGAACCTCGCCCGCCTGCTGGACACCACCTGGCAGATGTCGCTGGTGCGCCAGAGCCGCGCCCATCCGGTGGCCGACTGGGCCGGCGTGATTGCGCTGCACAGCCTGGAGGGCCCGTTCGGTGCCCGCCACGCCGACACCGGCGCCGAGCGCGTGCTGCACTTCATGACCTGCGACGACACCAACCCGGCGTCCATCCACGGCTGCCTGCGCCAATGCCGCGAGAACGCGCACGCCGTGCGCGGCACCATCACCACCGAGATGTGGGAGACCATCAACACCACCTGGCTGACCGCCCGGCGCACCAGCTTCGAGCAGATCATGCAGATGGGCTACGTGGCCTACTTTGAATGGGTCAAGGAGCGCTCGTCGCTGTCGCGCGGCGTCACGCTGGGCACGCTGCTGCAGGACGAGTGCTACCACTTCATCCGGCTGGGCACGCTGCTGGAGCGCGCCGACTCCACGGCGCGCATCCTGGATGCCCGCTACCACGGCAGCGCCGCCGGCAACGGCGACGACGCCAGCGACGATGCCCACTGGGCCGCCGCGCTGGTGCGCGCCGTCTCGGCCGTGGAGGCCTACCGGCGGGTCTGGCGCGACGCCGTCACCTCCGAGCGGGCGCTGGAGCTGATGCTGCTGCGCCGCGACATGCCGCGCTCGCTGCGCTACTGTCTGGCCGGCGTGGTGCGCAACCTCGAAGCGGTGTCCAACGCCCACAGCGCCGACGTGCTGCGCACGGCCGGCAAGCTGCACGCCGAGGTGCAGTTCGCCCGCGTCGAAGACATCCTGGCGCATGGCGTGCACGCCTGGCTGGAAGACAAGATCGACCGCCTCTATGCGCTGGGCCAGTTGATCGGCGACCAGGTGCTCAACCCCAT
The DNA here is from genome assembly GCA_020161145.1 of Pseudomonadota bacterium. Taxonomy (GTDB): domain Bacteria; phylum Pseudomonadota; class Gammaproteobacteria; order Burkholderiales; family Burkholderiaceae_C; genus Ideonella. Next base: position 98,642 of record JAIUPQ010000003.1, on the reverse strand, counting down.
GCTGGCCGACGCCGCGCCCCGCACGCCCTGACGGCGGCGTGACCCGACCCCCACTGCCTATGCTGCGCGCCCTTGCCCCGCACTACACCCTGGACGCGCAACGCTTCGACGAGATGTTTTTGCCCGATGGCGCGGTACGGCCGCACTGGCGGCCGTTCGTCGAGCGCCTGCGCGACACCAGCCCGGCGCAGATGCGTGAGCGAGCCGAGCTGGCGCAGCGGCGCATCCGCGAGAACGGCGTCACCTACAACGTCTACGCCGACCCGGGCGGGGCCGACCGGCCGTGGTCGCTGGATCCGCTGCCGCTGATCGTGGAGGCGGCCGAGTGGGCCACGCTGGCCGGGGCCGTGGCCCAGCGCGCGCGGCTGCTCAATCTGGTGCTGGCCGATCTGTATGGCCCGCAGACGCTGCTGGCCCAGGGCTTGATTCCGCCGGCGCTGGTCTATGGCCAGCACGGTTTTTTGTGGCCATGCCAGGGCGTGCAGCCACCGGGCGGGGTGTGGCTGCACCAGTACGGTGTCGATCTGGCGCGCTCGCCCGATGGCCGCTGGTGGGCCATTGCCGACCGCACGCAAGCCCCGTCGGGCGCCGGCTATGCGCTGGAAGACCGGCTCATCGTCTCGCGCGCCTACCCCGAGCTGTTTCGCGACCTGCGGGTGGCGCACCTGACCGAGTTCTTCAGCGCCACGCGGGCGGCGCTGGCGCGTTACGCGCCGGTGGCGCCCGGCGAGCAGCCGCTGGTGGCGCTGTGGACGCCCGGCCCGGCCAACGAAACCTATTTCGAACACGTCTACCTGGCGCGCCACCTGGGTTTTCCGCTGGTCGAGGGCTCGGACCTGACCGTGCGCGGCGACACCGTCTACCTCAAGTCGCTGCGCGGCCTGCAGCGGGTGCATGCGCTGATGCGTCGCCAGGACGACGTCTGGTGCGACCCGCTGGAGTTGCGCGGCGACTCGGCGCTGGGCGTGCCCGGCCTGCTGGGCGCCGTGCGGGCCGGCCGCGTGCTGGTGGCCAACGCCCTGGGCAGCGGCGTCGTCGCCTCGCAGGCCTTGATGGGTTTTTTGCCGGCGCTGTGCGAGCAGCTGCTGGGCGAGCCGCTGGCCATGCCCTCGGTGGCCACCTGGTGGTGCGGCGAGGCCAGCGCGCTGGCCTTTGTGCGGGCCCACCTGGGCGAGCTGGTCATCAAGCCGGCCTACCCCTCGCAGCAGATGCTGCCCGTCTTCGGCCACGAGCTGGACGCTGGCGGGCGGGCCGACCTGCTGGCCCGCATCGAGGCCAGGCCGCATGCCTACGTGGCGCAGGAGATGGTGCAACTGGCCCAGGCCCCCACCTGGCAGGACGACGGGCTGGCGCCCCGCATCTGCGGGCTGCGCGCCTATGCGGCGGCCACCCCGCAAGGTTATGCGGTCATGCCGGGCGGCCTGGGTCGCGTGGCAGGCGGCGCCCAGGCCCATGTGCTGTCCATGCAGCGGGGCGGTTCGTCCAAGGACGTCTGGGTGCTGCAAGCCCATGCCGACGACAGCGGCACCTTGCTCAAGCCCTCCATGCGCCGCGTTGATCTGCAGCGCGGCGGCCTCAACCTGTCCTCGCGCGTCGTCGAGGGGCTGTTCTGGCTGGGCCGCTACACCGAGCGCATGGAGGTGGCAGCCCGCATGCTGCGCGCCATCCTGGGCCGGGTGGACTACGCCGTGGGCGAAGCGCCGGCGCCTACCTTGCGCGCCGCGCTGGCCATGGCGCGCGTGCTGGGCGTGCTGCCCGTCACCGCCAGCCACAGCACCGACGCGCTGGCCGCCGTCTTCGACGAGGGCATGCCGGGCGGCGTGGCCGCCACCGTGCAGCAGGTGCTGCGCACGGCGGCCCGGCTGCGCGACCGCTTTTCGCTCGACCACTGGCACACGCTGACCCGCCTGCAGCACGACCTGATGCAGGCGCAGGGGGGGGCGCAAGGGCTGGCCCACGCCCACCTGTTTCTCGACCGCGTGCTGACGCTGGCCGCCTCGCTGTCGGGCTTCACCATGGACAACATGACGCGCGACGAAGGCTGGCGCTTTCTGATGCTGGGCCGGCGCATCGAGCGGCTGGACTTCGTGGCCACCGCCGTGGCCACCTTCGTCGTGCAGCCCACGGCCAGCGCGCCGGACGCGCTGGACTGGCTGCTGGAGCTGCTGGACTCCAGCATCACCTACCGCTCGCGCTACATGCGGGCGCCCGAGCTGCTGCCGGTGATCGACCTGGCGGTCTTTGATGCGGGCAACCCGCGCAGCGTGCAGTTCCAGGTGCTGGCGCTGCGCCAGGACCTGGCCGTGCTGCGCCAGGAACTGCGCGCCGTGCCGCAGCACGGCGTGGTCGAGAGCGCCTCGGCGCTGGACGAGTTCGACCTGGACGATTTGCCCGGCTCGGCCCCCGTGCTGGCGCGGCAGTTGCAAGCCCTCATCGGCGCCGCCCGGCATCTGGCCGACCAGCTCGACCGCCGTTTCTTTACCCATACCGACGCCGTACGCACGCGGCAAACCATGGCCGTCTGATGTCCACCACCCCCTACGCGATCGCAGATCGCGCCCCCTCAACGGGGGCACCGCCAGTGGACCGGCGAAGCCGGATCCACGGCAGTTGCCGGGCTCGGTTGGCTGCTTGCGTGACGGTGGCGCGCGATGCAATGGATAGTTGATATGCCTACTACACCCAGCGCCCGCTACCGCGTCGAGCACGACACGCAGTACGACTACGGCGCGCCGATTGCGCTGTCGCAGCAGATGCTGCACCTGACGCCGCGCGCCGTCGGCTGGCAGACCGTGCATGCCGACACGCTGGCCATCGAGCCCGCGCCGCGCTGGCAGCGCGAGGGTGAGGACGCCTTTGGCAATCCGGTGCGCTGGCTGGGGCACGATCGCCCGCACGAGCGGCTGCACGTGCGCTCGACCATCGACGTCACCGTGCACGCCCATGCGCCCGCCACGGCGCTGGCCGATTCGCCGCCCTGGGAGCTGGTGCGCGACCGCCTGCGCTACACCAGCGGCCAGCCCCGCCCGGCCGCCGAGCTGGAGGCCTGCCGCTTTTTGTACGAGTCGCCGCACGTGCGCATCAAGCGCGAGATCGAGGCCTATGCCGAACCCAGCTTTGCGCCCGGCCAGCCGGTGCTGCTGGCCGTGCAGGACTTCATGCACCGCATGCACGGCGAGTTCACGTTCGATCCGACGGCCACCACCATCGCCACGCCGGTGCTGGAGTTGCTGCAGACCAAGCGCGGCGTCTGCCAGGACTATGCGCACTTCATGATTGCCTGCCTGCGCGCCATGGGGCTGGCGGCGCGCTACGTCAGCGGCTACCTGCTGACCCACCCGCCGCCGGGCCGCCCGCGCCTCGTCGGCGCCGACGCCTCGCACGCCTGGGTGGCCGTCTGGTGCCCGGGTGGTGGCGAGTCGGACTGGGTGGCGTTCGACCCCACCAACGACTTGCTGCCGGGCACCGAGCACATCACCATCGCCTACGGCCGCGACTTCAGCGACGTCTCGCCCCAGCGCGGCGTCATCCTGGGCGGCGGCACGCATGAGCCTCTGGTGGCGGTGACCGTCACGCCGCTGGATATAGCCGTGGGCTCATAGCTTGACGACGCTGCTGCCGTCGCTACCATGGCCAACCTACCGCGCAGGCGCCACGCCTGCCCCTACCCCCTAGCCCGCAAAGGAGCGTGACCATGGACACCACCTACACCGTCATCGTTTGCGTTCGGGCTGCGGGAAGCGCGTTGCACTGAGCAACGCCGCCGCGCATCTGGCGCGGCACCCCCTTGCCGGCCCGCCACCTTCTTTCTTTTGCGGTGCCCGCGTGACGCGGCGCGCCCGACAAGGTTCTCATTGCCATGATGGATGCCATCGACCTGGCCGCGCTGCGCGGCCTGGGGCTGCACAGCGAGCTGCTGCAGCATGTGTATGACCACGAAGCCTGCGAGGCGCTGGCTGGCGGGCTGACGCTGATGCGCGTGACCGAGGTGCAGCGCGACCACGTGCAGGTGGCCGATGGCCAGGCCACCGGCCGCGCCGGCCTGCCCACCGCGTTGCAGCCCGTCGTGGGCGACTGGGCGCTGGTGCGCCAGTGCGAGCCCGCAGCAGGCGGCTGGCGGCTGGAGGTGCTGCTGCCGCCCGTCAACCGGCTGGTGCGCCGTACGCCCACCGGCGCGTTGCAGCCGCTGGTGGCCAACGTGGACACGGCCTTGCTGGTCATGGGTCTGGACGCCGACTACAACCCCGCGCGGCTGCTGCGCTACCTGGCACTGGTGGCGGCAGCCGGCGTGGCGCCGGTGGTGGTGCTGACCAAGGCCGACCGGTATCCGCAGACCGTGGCGTCGCGGCTGGCCGCCGTGCGCGCGCTGCTGCCATCGGGCGTCGCCGCGCTGGCCGTGGACACCCGGGCTGCCGCAGCACGGCAGGCGCTGGCGCCTTGGCTGGGTGAGGGCCGCACGCTGGTGCTGCTGGGCTCCAGCGGCGCCGGCAAGAGCAGCCTGACCAACACCGTGACCGGCGCGCCCTGGCAGGCCACCGGCCCGGTGCGGGCGGGCGACGACCGGGGCCGCCACCACACCACGGTGCGCACGCTGCGCCGCTGCCCGGGCGGGGCCTGCGTGATCGACACGCCGGGCCTGCGCGGGCTGCATCTGGACGGCGACGCGGGGCAGCTCGATGCGCTGTTTGCCGATGTGCTGGCCCTGGCCAGCGGCTGCCGCTTTCGCGATTGCGCCCACCACCAGGAGCCTGGCTGCGCGGTGCGCGCGGCGGTGGCGCCCGAGCGGCTGGCCCGGTACCACAAGCTGCTGCGCGAGCTGCGCCAGGCCGAGCTGACGCCGCCCGAGCGACGCCGGCTGTACGCGACCCGCAGCCGGGCCGGCGCGGCGTGAGGCCCGGCGTGCGAACATGTTTGGCCAACCGAAGGAGTGCCCATGTCCGTGACCCTGCGCCGCGCCCAGGCCGATGACGCCCCTGCTTTTGTGCGCCTGATGAGCGACGAGGCGGTGTTTGGCAGCCTGATGCAACTGCCCCACCCGAGCGAGGCGCTGTGGCGCGAGCGGCTGGCGTCGCAGGAAAAAGCCACCAACGGCGAGCTGCATCTGGTGGCCTTGCTGGGTGGGGTGGTGGTGGGCAGCGCGGGCCTGCTCCCGCAGCCGCAGGTGCGCCGCCGCCACGTGGCCATGCTGGGCATCTCCGTGGCGCAGGCGGCCCACCGCCAGGGCGTGGGCCTGGCGCTGATGACGGCGCTGCTGGACCATGCCGACCGCTGGGCCGGCATCTTGCGCGTGGAACTGTTCGTGTTTGCCGACAACGCACCGGCCATTGCGCTGTATGAGCGCCTGGGCTTTGTGCGCGAGGGCCTGCACCGCGCGCATGGGCTGCGCGCTGGGGTCTATGCCGACACGCTCAGCATGGCGCGGCTGCACCCCAACCCGCCGCGCTGGGGCGGCGGCTGAGGGGTAAGTTCTAGATGGGTTCGGTGCGCGCCAGCAGCCAGGCCTTGGCGGCGCCGTTCACCAGCGGCGCGAGGCGCTCGCGCACGGTGGCGTGGTAGGCGTTGAGCCACTGCGTTTCGGTGGCGTCCAGCAGGCTGCGATCGATGCTGCGCGTGTCGATGGGGCACAGCGTCAGCGTCTCGAAGGCCAGGAACTCGCCAAACTCGCTCTCGGGCGCCGGCACGTTGAGCACCAGGTTCTCGATGCGCACGCCCCAGCGGCCAGGCTTGTACAGCCCAGGCTCGATGGAGGTGATCATGCCCGGCTGCATGGCCATGTGGGCGTCGGGGATGGCCTTGCTGATGGACTGCGGGCCCTCGTGCACGTTGAGGAAATAGCCCACGCCGTGGCCGGTGCCGTGGCCGTACTCGATGCTGTGGGCCCACAGCGGCGCCCGCGCCAGCGCGTCCAGCATGGGGCTGAGGGTGCCCAGCGGGAAGCGCGCCCGCGACAGCGCGATGGTGCCCTTGAGCACCAGCGTGTAGTCCTGCTTTTGCTCGGCGCTGGGCGTGCCGATGGGCCAGACGCGGGTGATGTCGGTGGTGCCACCCAGGTACTGGGCGCCGGAGTCGATCAGCAGCAGGCCGTTGCCTTCAATGACGGCGTGTGACTCGGGCAGCGCACGGTAGTGCGGCATGGCGCCGTTGGCGTTGAAGCCGGCGATGGTGGGGAAGGACAGGCCCATGAAGCCGGGGCGGCGGGTGCGCTCGGCGGTCAGCCATTCGTCCACGGTCAGCTCGGTCAACCGCTCGCCGCTGGCCTGGGCGGCCTCGAAGCGGGCATAGAACGCGCACATGGCGGCGCCGTCCTCGGCCATGGCGGCGCGGATGTGGTCGGCATCGGCCGCGCTCTTGCGGCTCTTGGCCAGGGTGCTGGGGTTGATGGCCTGCACCACGCGCACCGCCTCGGGCGCGGCGTTGCGCAAGCCCCAGGTGACACGGCGGGGGTCCAGCAGCAGCACGGCATCGGCCGGCAGCGCCGCCAGATCGGGCGCGGCCTGGGCGTAGTCGGCCAGGCGCCAGCCGTCGGCCGCCAGCCGTTGGGCCAGCGCAGGGGCCACCTTGCCGGCGCCCACATACAGGGTGGCGGCGTCGGCGCTCAGCAGCGCATGGGCCAGGAAGACGGGGTTGTAGTTGACGTCGGCGCCGCGCAGGTTGGTCAGCCAGGCGATGTCGTCCACGGTGGAGATGAAATGGTGGCTGGCACCGTGCGTGGCCAGGGCGGCGCGCACCCCCGCCAGCTTGTCGCCGCGCGTGGCGCTGGCGTGGGGGGCGTTGTGTTCAAAGACGGGGGCGGTGGGCAGGGTGGGGCGGTCAGGCCAGGCGGCGGCCAGCGGGTCGATGTCGGTGACCAGGCGAATGCCGGCGCCATCGGTCACCTCGCGCAGTTGCTGGGCGGCGGCCAGCCCCAGGACGTGGCCATCCACAGCCAGTGTGCTGCCGCGCGCCACATGCTCGGCCATCCAGTCCAGATGGTGGGTGGCCGCGCCAGTGGGGATCTTGACCAGCACGATGCCCGAGCCGGCCAGTTCGGCCTCGGCCTGCGTCCAGTAGCGGCTGTCGGCAAACAATGCCGCCTCGGTGGCCGTGACCACCAGCGTGCCCATGGAGCCGGTGAAGCCCGAGAACCACTCGCGCCCCTGCCAGTGACCGGGCAGGTACTCGGACAGGTGGGGGTCGGCCGAGGGCACCAGCACGGCGTCGTGGCCGGCAGCCTGCATGGCCTCGCGCAGGGCGGTCAGACGCAGGCGGGTGGGGTGGGTGCGGGTGTCCATGGGCTGGGCTCCTGAGGCGGTGCGGGAAAGCCCGCCAGTTTACGCGTCAGCCTGCGCCGGCGGTGGGCAGTGAGAGGGCGTCCAGATGCCGCCGCCGGGCCCGGGTGCTGCCCACCGGCTGGCTGAAGGCCAGCACGGCGCCGCCCACGTGGGCCTCGTCGCGGCCCGAGATGGGGCGCTCGACTTCGTCCGCATCCGGCAACTGCGCCAGGCCCAGGATGCGGGCCAGCGTGCCGGCCACGGTGCGCTCGTCGTTGTCGAAGTCGCCGTGGTGCAGGGCGCGGGCGGCGCCGCGCGCACCCAGCAGCGCGTCGTTGGGCGAGAGCACGACTTCCACGCCCAGCTGCCGCAGCAGCGCACTGAACGCGGGATCGAACGCCTTGTGGCGGGGGTCCAGGTAGCGCGCCATGCCCAGCAGCGGCACGCCGGTGTGCGTGGTCGAGCCGGGGATGCGCACCTGGGCCTCCAGCGCGTGGCTGACCAGGTAGAGCAGCGACTTGCCGTAGATGCCGGCGCAGTCGTCGTCCTGCTCGACGGTGTCGGTCAGCAGGTAGAGCGCCAACCGCGCCAGCGTGCCGTTTTCCAGCGCCGGTTGGTAGTGGGTGCGCAAGTCGTCATGCGTGCAGGCCGGTGCCCACAGCGTGCAGCTTTGCGCTGTGAGGCCCTGGCGGCGCATGACGCCCAGCATGGGCGCCAGCAGGATGCTGCCTGCGCTGTGGGCGGCCAGGTGCAGCTCCAGCCCGGGCAGCGCGGCCTTGACGCGGCCCAGATGCCCCAGCAGCCTGTGCGCGGCATGGCCGGGCCGGCTGGCGCCGCGGGCGTTGGCCTTCATGTCGTCCCAGGCCAGCTTGCCCAGCAGGGTGCGTGCCAGCGGCTCCAGCATGTCGTCCACGCGGTCGAGCAGAAAGTCCTTGAGGCCGTCGATGGCGCTGTCGTCGCGGCGCTCGCGAATGGCCTGGCGCAGGATGCCTTTGAGCGTGCTCATGAAGTCGCTGTGCCAGACGAAGGCCAGCGGGTAGACCTGTTGCGCCAGCAGGGCCGGGCGGTATTCGGCCAGGCGCTGCACGGCTTCCTGTTCGCTGACCAGGCCGCCATGGGCGTAGAGCAGCACGCGCGGCGTGGCCCAGCCTGAAATGGTGGCCTGCATTTGCGCCACCATCTGGCTCAGGTCGGCCTCGTCGGTGCCCCAGTTGCCGCCCGGCTTGAGGGCGCCACCCACGCCCGCGCTGATCAGGTGCGGGCGCAGGTCTTCGATGGCGTAGCCCTGGGCGTCGGCGCTGCGGACGGCGTTGGTCTGTGCGGCCGAGCTGGCGGCGCGCAAATGCACGGGCACGCCCAGGCGGGCCACCCAGACGTCGGTGCTGTTTTGCAGCCAGTCGTCGTAGCTGATGCGGGCAAAGCCATGCAGGCCCCAGTCCGGGCCCCAGGAGTTCTGGATCCAGAACCCCATGTCGTCGTAGGCCACGATGGCGAACGCATGGCCACCGGCCACGTCGGTCTCGAAGGGAATCAACCCGTCTTCGGCCACCGCGCTCCAGCCGCTGTGGGTGGTGGCGGTGGCGTAGAGGATGCCCACCTCGGCCAGCGCCGCGTGCATGGCCACCAGGTCTTTGTGGCTGACCCGGAAGTAGGCGCCCAGGGGCCGCTTGCGCGCATCGGCCAGCACGCTGTCGGGCAGGGCGCTGCGGCGGCCTCGCGCCCGCGCCGGCCACAGCGCCTGCTGGGCCACACCATGTTTGTGCCAGCCTTTCATGGCGCCGCGCGCCGACGAGCCTTCATAGGCCTCGCCGGGCCATTCGTCGTAGCGGCGCGCCAGGTCGTAGAGCATCAGCGGGCTGACGGGCACGCGGTCTTCGCCCACCTGCCGCCGGGCCTGCAGGTAGTGCACGACGGTGGCCAGGCCAAAGCCGGTGCAGGCGCCCTGGCGGCCCTGGTCGAGGATGGGCACGTCGTGGGCCAGGTAGTCGCCCAGCGGCACATAGGGCGGCACCTCGATGAGTGAGGGCACATACATCTGGTCGCGAAAGTCCAGCGTGTCGGCGCGGGCGTCGAGCACGCGCGCCGGCGCGGCGGGCCGGGCGGCGCCGCGCCGGGTCGCCGGGGTGGCCTTGGCGATGGCCTCGGCGCCGCGCGCCAGGCTGGCCCGGCTGGCGGCGGCTTGGCTGGCCGCCACGGGTGCGGGCGCCGGCAGCGGCCCCAGCACCCCCACCGCGCGCCGCCACAGCGCGCGGCGCTCGGGCAGGCCGTTGGTGCCACCGTTGATGCGGCGGGTGATCTGGGTGAACGCCTCGTCGTCGGCGTCGCTGACCCGGTCGGCCAGCTCGTTCAGGCCGTTGCGCTGCCAGTACAGCGCGGCAATCTGAAACCCCACCTCGGGCGTTTCCGCCTGCTGAGGCTGGGCCTCCAGGTCCAGCCCCAGCAGCTTGCCGTAGCGCGCGTAGTTGGCGCGGCCGGTGATCTGGATGGGGCCGCGACCCATGTAGCGCCGGCCATCGCCGGGCTGGGTGTTGCCCAGGCTTTTGGACAGCGAGGTGACGGGCTCGTAGCGCCGCTGCTGGGCGGTGGGGCCCCAGATCTCGCGCATCCACAGCAGCTCGCCCGACTCGTGGCCGATCTGGGCCAGGAAGGCGCAGACGCGCGCCGGGGTGGTGATGCCATGGGCCTGCATGGCGGCATTCAGCGGCTGGGTGCAGCGGGCCACAAAGGCCCGTGCGGCACGCTGCATCACAAGGCCCAGTTGGGTTTGGGTCAGCATGGTCTCCTCCTCTTGGGGTATGACCATGCAGCCTACGCCGCTGCCGGCGCGCTGGTGTCCCGCTGATGGGGGATCAGAGGGCGGTGCGCAAGGCCCAGAGTTCGGGGAACAGCACCACGTCCAGCATCTTGCGCAGGTAGTCGACGCCGCTGGTGCCGCCGGTGCCCCGCTTGAAGCCGATGATGCGCTCCACCGTGGTCACGTGGCGAAAGCGCCAGAGGCGGAACGCGTCTTCCAGGTCGCACAGCTTCTCGGCCAACTGGTACAGGTCCCAATAGGTTTCGGGGTCGCGGTAGACGGTCAGCCAGGCGGCCTCAACCTGGGGGCTGGCGACGTAAGGCTGTGTCCAGTCGCGCGCCAGGTAGTTGGCCGGCACGGGCAGGCCCCGGCGCGCCATCAACTGCAGTGCCTCGTCGTACAGCGAGGGCGCCTCGTAGGCCGCCTGCACCAGCGCCAGCCGCTGGGGATGGTGGCGGTGCGGGGCCAGCATGGCGGCGTTCTTGTTGCCCATGGCGAACTCGATGCAGCGGTACTGGTAGCTCTGAAAACCGCTGGACGGGCCCAGGTAGGGGCGGATGGCGGTGTACTCGGTGGGCGTCATGGTGGCCAGCACGCTCCAGGCACCCACCAGCTGCTCCATGATGCGGCTGGCCCGCGCCAGCTTCTTGAACGCGGGCGCCAGGCGGTCGGCGCGGATGTCGGCAATAGCCGCGCCCACCTCGGTCAGCATCAGCTTCATCCACAGCTCGCTGGTCTGGTGCTGGATGATGAAGAGCATCTCGTCGTGGGCCGGCGACAGCGGGTGCTGGGCGCTGAGCACCGGGTCCAGGTGCAGGTAGTCGCCGTAGCTCATCTGGCTGGCGAAGTCGAGCTGGGCGCCTTCCTCGCGCACGATGCGTTCGGTGTCGCCGGGGTTGCTGTGGGGGCAGGACATGGGGGTCTCCTCGCGGCATGCGGTGTGGCCGGCATTGTCCACCGGCTTATCCACAGGCCATGCCCAGGCTTGTGCGTGGCCCCCTTGCGGCCCGGCCGCTACCATGCCGGCATGCCCGAAACCATGCCCGACGACTTGCTGCCTCCTTTGCTGGACGCCATGCCCGCCCACCCCGACGACGAGGTGGCCCGCCTGCGTGTGCCACCGCATTCGGTAGAGGCCGAGCAAAGCGTGCTGGGCGGCCTGCTGCTGGACAACGGCGCCTGGGACCGCGCGGCCGATGTGCTGACGGACAGCGACTTCTACCGCTGGGAGCACCGCACCATCTTCGGCGCGGTGGGCCAACTGGTGGCCGCCAGCAAGCCGGCCGACGTCATCACCGTCTACGAGCAGCTGCAGAGCTTTGGCAAGGGCGAGGAGTGCGGTGGCCTGGCCTACCTCAACGCGTTGGCGCAGAGCGTGCCCAGCGCGGCCAACCTGCGCCGCTATGCCGAAATCGTGCGCGAGAAGGCGGTGCTGCGCAAGCTGATTGCCGCCAGCGACGAGACCGCCACCCAGGCCTTCAACCCCCAGGGCAAGCCGGTGTCACAAATCCTGGACGAGGCCGAGAGCCGCGTCTTCAAGATCGGCGAAGAAACCCAGCGCACGCGCCAGGGCTTTCAGGACATGAAGCAGTTGGTGGCCGCGCTGATCGACCGCGTGGACGAGTTGCACAAGAACGGCGCCGAGGACGTGACCGGCGTGCGCAGCGGTTTTTTCGACCTCGACCGCATGACCGCCGGCCTGCAACCGGGCGACCTCATCATCCTGGCCGCGCGGCCCTCGATGGGCAAGACCGCGTTTGCGCTCAACATCGCCGAGCATGTGGCGGTGGCCGAGGGGCTGCCTGTGGTGGTGTTCTCGATGGAAATGGGCGCGGCGCAGCTCGCGCTGCGCATGGTGGGCTCGCTGGGCCGCATCGATCAGTCAGGCCTGCGCACCGGCCGCCTCAAGGACGACGACTGGGGCCGCCTGGCCGACGCCGCCGACCAACTGGCCAAGGCCCATCTCTACATCGACGAAACCCCGGCGCTCAACTCGGCCGAGCTGCGTGCCCGCGCCCGCCGCCAGGCGCGCCAGAGCGGCAAGCTGGGGTTGATCGTCGTGGACTATCTGCAGCTGATGAGCGGCAACGCCTCGGCCAGCAACGAGAACCGCGCCACCGAGATCTCCGAGATTTCGCGCGGCCTCAAGGCCCTGGCCAAGGAGCTGCACTGCCCGGTGATTGCGCTGTCGCAGCTCAACCGCAGCGTGGAGACCCGCACCGACAAACGCCCGATGATGAGCGACCTGCGCGAATCCGGCGCCATCGAGCAGGATGCCGACGTCATCATGTTCATCTACCGCGACGACTATTACAACCGCGACAGCTCCAAGGTGCCCGGCACCGCCGAGATCATCATCGCCAAGCAGCGAAACGGCCCCGTGGGGGCGGTGCACCTGGCCTTCCTCAAGCCGCTGACCAAGTTCGACAACCTGGCGCCGGATGCGCAGTTTGCCGAGTATTGACGTCCACCCCTACGCGATCACAGATCGCGCCCCTCAAGGGGCCACACCGGCCGACCGGCAAAGCCGGATCGGCGGTGTGTGCTGGGTTTGGGCTATGCCTTGCGGGCGATCAGCAGCAGGACGACGCCGCTGAGGATGATGCCGACGGCGGCCCATTCGAGGGGGGCGACGACCTCGTTGGCCAGCCAGACGCCCAGCAGCATGGCGATCACGGGGTTGACGTAGGTGTAGCTCGAGGCCAGGCCGGATGAGGCCTTCTCCAGCAGCACCATGTAGGCGTTGAAGGCGATCAGGGAGCCGGCCACCACCAGGTAGACCCAGGCCCACCAGGCCTGGGCCGGGATGGTGGCCAGCTGCCAGTTGGGCTGCTCGCCGGCCAGCCACGACATCAGCAGCAGCACCAGCGCGCCGGCAATCATCTCGCTGGCGAAGCCCATGGCGCCGGGCGCCAACGGAAACTGCCGCTGGCTCAGCACACTGCCCACGCACCAGGTGGCGCAGGCAAAGGCGATGGCGGCCAGGCCCAGCGGCGCGCCCGCGAAGCCGCTGCCCTGCGTCAACAGCACCGTGCCCACCAGGCCCACGCCGATGCCCGCCCATTCCAGCCGCGAGGGGTGGCTGCCGTACAGGCTGTTGAGCGCCGCAATCATCAGCGGCGAGACGGCGATGAACGCCACCACCAGGCCTGACGACACGGTCAGCTCGGCATAGGCCGTGGCGCCCATACCGCCGCCCAGCAGCAGCGCGCCGATCAGCAGCGCATGGGCCCATTGGCGCCGCGAGGGCCAGGGCGCGCCGCGCCACCGCATCCAGGCGGCCAGCACCAGCCCGGCCACCAGAAAGCGCGTGCCCATCATGAAGAAGGGCGGAAAGCCGTCCAGTGCGAACTTGATGGCGAGGTAGGTGGAGCCCCAAACGAACCAGGTGGCGGCCAGACAAACGACGATCAGAGGGGTGAGTGTGGTGCTGCGTGCAGTCAAAGCTAGAATCCCATGCTTCGTCGGGGTGTAGCGCAGCCTGGTAGCGCAATTGCTTTGGGAGCAATGGGTCGGACGTTCGAATCGTCTCACCCCGACCAACCTGCCGCCAACCCATGGGTTGGCCTGCCCGGAGGGACTCGAACCCCCGACCTGCTGCTTAGAAGGCAGCTGCTCTATCCAGTTGAGCTACGGGCAGCAAACCCGGCATTCTATGAGCCCCACCATGACCCAGGACGAACTCAAGGCCCAGGTGGCGCAGGCTGCGCTGGCTTACGTGCAACCCGGCGCGCTGATTGGCGTGGGCACAGGCTCCACCGTCAACGCCTTCATCAAGGCCCTGGCCGCCAGCGGCGTGCCGGTGGCCGGGGCGGTGTCGTCCTCCGAGGCCAGCAGCCGGCTGCTGGCGGCTGCGGGCATCAAGGTGCTGGATGCGGCAGCGGTGACCGAGCTGCCCGTCTACATCGATGGTGCCGACGAGATCGACGGCCAGGGTTGCATGATCAAGGGCGGCGGCGCGGCGCTGACGCGCGAAAAAATCGTGGCCGACCTGGCGCAGCGCTTCGTCTGCATCGTCGACGCCTCCAAGCAGGTGGCCGTGCTGGGCCGTTATCCGCTGCCCGTGGAGGTCATCCCCATGGCCGCCGCCCAGGTGGCGCGCCGCTTTGCCGCGCAATACGGCGGCGAGGCGGTGCGGCGCGAAGGCGTGGTCACCGACAACGGCCAGCACATCCTCGACGTGCGCGGCCTGGCCATCACCGACCCTGCCGCCATGGAGGCCGAGGTCAACCAGTGGCCCGGCGTGGTCAGCGTGGGCATCTTCGCCCGCCACCGCGCCCAGGTCTGCCTGCTGGGCACGCCCACGGGCGTGCAGACGCTGACCTTCGCATGACCTCCGAGGTGGCTGCGTTCTGGCGCAGCTACCGCGCTGCCCACCCCGAGGGGCAGGCCCAGCCCTACGACGTGTTCGCCTTTGCCGACACGCCCGCCGTGCAGGACGAACTGGCGGCGCTGGTGCTGGCCGGCACCAAGCGCGCCACCACGGCGCTGGTGGCGGCCTATGCCCACGAGGGCCAGCGCCCACCCGAGCCGGGTGACGAGAGCGTGGTGCTGGATGGCGGTGGCCATCCGGTCTGCGTGATCCGCACGACGCGCACGGACCGGTGCGCGCTGAACGCCGTCGGCGCCGAGTTCGCCGCCGTGGAGGGTGAGGGCGATGGCTCGCTGGCCTACTGGATGCAGGTGCACGTGGCCTACTTCCAGCGCGAGTGCGCGGCCATGGGCTTGCCGTTCAGGCCCGATGCGGCGGTGGTGTGCGAGCGCTTCGAGGTGGTCTATCGCGCCTGAGCCCGGCCCGCCTGACGCGCAGCGCGGGCCACAAACCGCGCCGCATCCACGGCATCCACCAGGCTGGCTGCCAGCGGCAGCGGCTCACCCACCATCCACGCCGCCAGCGTCTGGCCCAGCAGCGGCGCCAGCGTGAGGCCACGCGAGCCCAGCGCGGTGCACACGTACAGCCCCGGCACGCGCGGCACCTGGCGCGGCTGTTCCTGCCGGCGCGCGCCCTGGCGCTGGGCTGCCGGCAGCGGCACCGGGCCCAGCAGCGGCAGGCGGTCGTCGGTGACCAGGCGCCAGCCGACGCGGCCCTGGGCCACCAGGCCAGTGGGCGGCGGCAGGCCAAACAGTGCGGCGGCGCGGGCCAGGTTCTGGGCGTGGTCGGCTGCGCGCACGCTGGGGTCGTAGTCACCGCGCTGGCTGGTGGCGCCGCACAGCCAGCGGCCATCGGGCAGGGCCAGCGCGTAGGCGCCGCTGGCCACGGGGTGGCGGGGCCGGGGCAGGCCGGCGCCATCCACCCAGGTGACCTGGCCGCGCTGGCGGCCGGTGGGCGCCAGCGGGGTGTCGCACCAGCCGGCCAGCAGCGCCAGCCCCTCGTGGGCGCCGGCCAGCACCACGGCGTCGGCTGCCCACGCGCGGCCGTCGGCGGCGTGCAGGCGCCAGCCGTCGCCGTCGCGTGCCAGGTGGGTGATGGCGGCCTGGGTGTGCAGCGTCACGCCCGGTGTGGCCAGCCAGTGCTGCACCAGCGCGGGTGGGCTGATCCAGCCGCCGCTGGCAAACCACCAGGTGCTGCGCGCCACCGGGGTGCCCAGCCGCTGACCAGCCTCGGCGGCGGTCAGCGGCTGCACCCAGTCGGGCGGCAGCGCATGGCGGGCGGCCAGCGCGGTGGTGGCCTCATCCGTCAGCCGCGCCAGCCCATCGGCCGCGCCGGGCATCCGGCCGGCCTGCACCAGCGGGGCGTAGTGGCGGGCGGCGGCCAGCGCACCGGCGCGCAGCAGTTGGGCGTGGGCGCCGTCGTGGGCGTGCACCACACCGTGCCACAGGCCGGCCGGGTTGCCTGAGGCGCCGGCGGCGCTGCCGGGCGCCTGCTCCAGCACGCTGACCCGCACGCCGCGTTGCGCCAGCGCCTGGGCCACGGCCGCGCCCGCCAGGCCGGCGCCCACCACGGCGACGTGGCCGCAGACCGCCGCAGCCCGGCGGCCCGGCGGCGAGGGTGGGCGGTGTACAGAAGGAGCGGCCAGGCCCAGCGCACCGGGCGCCGCCAGCCGCTGGGTGTGCGGCGAAGGCGTGGCCAGCGCAAAGGCATCGACCTTGGCCACCAGCTCGGGCAGCCACAGCGCGGGTGTGCCAAAGGCCAGATGCAGGGTGACGGCGCCGTCATCGAATACCAGCGTGTGCAGGTCGGGCGTGCGCGGCGGCCACAGGGCGCGCAGCGCGGGGGCCACGTCGGGGCGCGCCAAGGGCTGCGGCTCGATGGCGATGACGGTCAGCCTGGCGCCGGGCGCGGCCTGGGCCCGCCAGGCGGTGCGCAGCGCCAAAAACGCCTCGCCCCGACCAAAGCCCTCTTGCAGCACGGTGTAGTGGGCCCGGCCCTGCCAATGCGCCGCAAGGCCGGCGGGCAGGGCTGCGGGCTCGCTGGCGACGCCGGGGGGTGGCAGGGGTTGGGATTTCACGCGGCGGCGGCGCGCTCGGCCAGCCACGCCAGCAGCGCGTTGCGCGGCGCGGCGAGGCTGCGGTAGGCCAGCACGGCCGGGCTCATGCTGGCGATGGCGTCATGCAGCCGCTGGGCTTGGGCGGGCGTGGCCAAGGCGTCGGCCAGGGGCTGGGTCTGCACGCGGATGGTGAACACGGCTTGCTGCAGATGCGGCAGCGGGATGAAGGTCTGGCGCTCGGTGCGCCACCAGGCGTGGGCCGGCGCATCGGCGGGCCAGGGCGGTGCGTGGACGCGGTCGGGGTGGGCGTCCAGCGTGCGGTAGCGGCTGACGTTCCAGACGAAGCGCTCCCAGGTGTCGGGGCCGCAGACGAGTTTGAAGAGCCGTGGGCCGGCGGCCTGCAGCAAGGCGTTGTCGGCCACCGGGGCGTGGATCTCGCTGAAATGCCGGCCGATCTTGTCGGTCGGCCGCCAGTGTGAAGGCAGGCAGACGGCCAGCCAGGGCAGGGTGGCGCCGGCGCCGTCCACGATGGCGAAGTCTTCCTCGAAGGCCAGCGCCAGCAGCGCGGCGCGGCGCCAGGGTGCGGGCAAGGCGCTCAGCAGCGCATCGCCGTGGCAATCGCCATCGGGGCCCACCCGCAGGCCCAATGCCGGCGCGTGCCAATCGCCGTTGGCGGCAACGGCCCAGGCGCGGGGATGTTCGCGCGCCGCATGGGCGGCCAGCGCGGTCAGCGCGGGCGTGGCGTCAAAGCCGGGCGCGCACAGCAAGGCGTGGGCCCAGTCGGTTTGCAGCACCTGGCGTTTGGCCAGCAGGTGGGCCGAGCCGGGGGCGGTGGGCGTGAGCTGGGGGCTGCCGGCGGCCAGCTTGCGCAGGCCGGGCTGCATCCGGAACGGGACGGCGACGGCGTGCGTGAAGTCGAACGTCACAAGCCCAGCGTGCGCAGGTCAAGCCGGCCGCCGTGCAGCGGGGGGCACCAGAAGTAGGCGCCGCTGACGGGGCGGGTGAAGTCGAACAGCGCGTCGGTGACGCCGTCTTCCTCGCCCATCATGCGGCGCCACTGCGCTTCGAAGGCGGCCAGTGAATGGCCAAAGGCCACCAGCATCAGCCCGCTGCGGCCGCCGTCGGCCCAGGGCATGGAGCGGCGCAGCAGGTGGGCCTCGGGTGTGAAGCTCTCCTGCTCGGAGCGCTTGACGTGGGCACGGGCGGGGGCGTCTTCGAGTTCGTCGTTGCTGGTGCGTTCGCGGCCGATGGCGGCATCCATCTGGCCGCTGGCCAGCAGGCGGTTCATCCGGCGCAGGTCGTGCACCCATTGCTGCACGGCCACGAAGCTGCCGCCGTCTGCGGCCAGGGCCGCCTCGGCCGCTTCGGCGCCCTTGGGGTTTTCGGTGCCGTCTTCATAGCCAGAGAGGTCGCGGTCCACCTGGCCGCCGTGGCAGAAGGCGCCCACTTCGGTCTGCACCTCGAAGGCGGGTGCCAGCGTCTGGGTTAACTCGTGCGCGCGCAGCAGCAGCGTGCCGGCGTCGTCGCCGCGCAGCCAGCACCACAGGGCGGCCGGTGTCGAAGGCGCGTCGATGCCCGGCGCGGCAATCTGGGGAAACGGCGCCAGGCCGGCAAGGGGCCGGCCCAGCGCCAGGGCCAGTGACTGCCCCACGCCCACCACCAGCGTCTGCCCATCGGCTGCGGCCGCCAGCCGCGTCAGCGCGGCGCGGGCCTCATCGGCGCTGCCGTGCAGCGTGTAGCTGAGGTAGCGGCCGACGGTGGGGATGGGGGCGAGGATGGCGGGCTGGGTCATGAGGCAGTCTGGGTCAGAGGATCAGACGCTGGCGTGGGCGGCTTCAACGATCAGTGCCGAGACCTCGGCGGCGCGTGAGGCCAGTGAGGCGTGGCTGGCGTCCAGGGTGATGATTTTCTTCGGATTCATCCGCGCCGACATCATCTGCTGGTTCTCGGGGTTGATCATGTGATCCTGGCTGGAGACTTGGTACCAACTGGGCTTTTTCTTCCAGGCGGGCGCGGTGATGGCGTTGCCGAAGGTGCTGGCCAGCGGGGCTTTCTGCGTCACGGCCATGATGCGGGCCTCGTCGGCCGTCAGGTCCTGGCAGAAGCTCTCGTGGAACTTGTCGGCCTTGAGCCACAGGTAGCCGTCGCTGTCCGGTGCCAGGTTGGGGAAGGCCGCTGGCGGCTTGGCCTGGCTGATGCTGCCCGGGCTCTCGCCTGCATCGGGGGCAAAGGCGGCCACGTAGACCAGGCCGACCACGTTGGGCAGGTCGCCCATTTCGGTGATGACGGCGCCGCCGTAGGAGTGGCCTACCAGCAGCACGGGGCCTTGAATCTGCTTGACCATCTTGCGTGTGCGCTCGGCGTCGTCGGCCAGCGAGGTCAGCGGGTTCTCCACCGCATGCAGGTTGGTGCGGCCCAGGCGCGACAGTTCGGTGATGACCTTGCCCCAATGGGCGGCACCGCCCCAGAAGCCGTGAACCAGGACGATGGCGGGTTGTGTGCTCATGATTCGATTTCCTTCTTGGTTATGAACTGCGGCATTCCTTGACCGCCGGCGCATGCTACGTCGGCCAGCATGGGGTGGCCAAACTGTCGCAATCTGCGACAACTTGATGGTAGGGTGACCACTTGCCACAGTGACCGACCATGCGCAAAACTCCCGACCCCACCACCGGCCTGCGGCGCCGTTTCCTGGCCGGCGAGGCTTTGCCCAGCGGCAGCCTGGACGACGCCGTGCTGCGTTCCTGGCAGCGGCTGCGCGAGGGGGCGCCGGCGCGGCCGCTGCGTTCGCTGTCACCCGTGCTGTTCCAGCTGCGCGAGGCAGCGGAGCCCGAGGTCGAGCGCCTTGCGCACACCGCATCCGGCGCCGGCTACACCACGCTGCTGACCGACGTCCAGGGCGTGGTGCTGTGCAGGGCAGGCCCGCCTGTCGACGGCGCCCTGCAGGTGGGGGCCGATGTGTCGGAGGCGCGCATCGGCACCAATGCCATGACCAATGCACTGGTCGAGGCGCGACCGGCGCGGGTCAGTGGCGCCGAGCATGGGCAGCCCTCTTGGCAGCGGCTGGACTGTCTGGCGGCACCGGTGTTCGACCCCTGCGGCAACGCCATCGGCGCGCTGGCCATCGTGCGCACGGGTGGCGCCGGGGGCTTGGCGCCCATGGCGTTGGTGGTGGCGGCCGCGCAAGCCATCGAGCGGCGGCTGGTGGGTCAGGTGCAAGCCCATCTGACGCTGGAGCTGGGTCTGGCGCAGGCGCCGCCGGGTGCGATGGCCTGGGTCTGCCTGGATGCCGGCGGGGCGGTGCTG
Organism: Pseudomonadota bacterium; assembly: GCA_020161145.1. Classification (GTDB taxonomy): domain Bacteria; phylum Pseudomonadota; class Gammaproteobacteria; order Burkholderiales; family Burkholderiaceae_C; genus Ideonella. Next base: position 78,864 of record JAIUPQ010000003.1, on the reverse strand, counting down.
GCCCTGAACCACGGTGCGCGGCACTTGCTGGGCTGGGGAGCGGGGCGGCCCGATCGCTTCGAGGATCTGTTCGAGGCCCGCGCCAGGCCCTGGCTGGCGCGGCTGCGTCAGGCGCCGGACGGTTTGGCTCTGCGCAGCCGGGACGGCCTGCTGCTGTGGGCAAGGGTGCTGGTGCCCACCCTGGACGGGGCGCCAGCGCGCACGTTGGCGGCGCTGTCGCAGGACGCCATGATCCAGGCGCTGGCGCACGCCCATGGCAACGTCTCGGCGGCGGCCCGCCAACTGGGCATCAGCCGCGCCACCTTGTACCGCCGTCTCAAGCGCCCATGAAAAAGCGCCCTCTAGGGGCGCTTCGCTCAGCGTCGGCTGCGGGCGCTCAGACGCGCTTGCGGTACTCGTGGGTGCGGGTGTCGATCTCGATCTTGTCGCCGTCTTCAACGAACAGCGGCACGGCGATTTCAAACCCGGTGCCCAGCACGCGCGCGGGCTTCATGACCTTGCCCGAGGTGTCGCCCTTGACGGCCGGCTCGGTGTTGATCTGGCGCACCAGCGAGGTGGGCAGTTCCACCGAGATGGCCTTGCCGTCGTAGAAGGTCACTTCCACGGGCATGGCGTCTTCCAGGTAGTTGAGCGCGTCGCCCATGTTCTCGGCTTCGACTTCGTACTGGTTGTACTCGGCGTCCATGAACACGTACATCGGGTCGGCGAAGTAGGTGTAGGTGCAGTCCTTCTTGTCCAGAATGATCTGGTCCATCTTGTCGTCGGCCTTGAACACCACTTCGGCGCCACCGCCGTTGAGCAGGTTCTTCATCTTCATGCGGACGGTGGCAGCGCCGCGGCCGCCGCGGCTGTATTCGGTCTTGAGCACGACCATCGGGTCTTTGCCCTGCATGATGACGTTGCCGGCGCGGATTTCCTGTGCGAGTTTCATGGTGTTGACTCCTGCGTGTAGCCTGCAGAGTGGCGCGCACGGAACCATGCCGGGCGCAATGTGCAAAACCCGCTATTCTACTGGTAGAAACCCGCAACGTGGCCGGAAACCGGCGCTGGCTTACTCGGCGTTGCCTTTGATGAGCCGTCCGGACTGGGGCTGCACGGGCCGGGCGTTCATCGGGTAGAGGTGGCTGAACACGGCGATCTGGGCCGCCGTCAGCGTCACCGGCTGCTTGAGCACCATCCACAGCACGCCCTCGGAGCAAGGCGGGGTGGTGAGCGAACCCATGTAGGTGTAGTAGCGCCTGTCCTCGGGCAGCAGGTGGGTGAGGTTGATGGAGCCGGGCGCCGGCTGCGCCATGCCGGTTTCCAGCGGCAAGGCGTTCCACACCTGCTGGATCAGTGGCTGGACGCTGCCTTCCTGCAGCAGCACGGCGACCACGGCCAGGCGGCCTTCATCGCTCTTGTGCACCAGGTGCGCCACCATCTCGAACTGGCGGCCATCGATGCGCTCTTCGGACGGGCGGTGGAAGTGGAACTGCAGCAACTCGTAGCGCTTGCCTGAAATGGTCAGGCGGTTGCCGCTGCCCACGTTGACCTGCACGGTGTGGCCGTTGTCCAGCACCGAAAAGCCGGTGGGCCGGTAGTCGAAGGCAATGGGCTCCAGGTCCACGGTCACGCCGCCGCGGATGTCGATGGGGCTTTGGCGCTGACCGGTGGCGCACAGCGCGAATTCGGGGCTGAGTTCGGCCCAATGCTCGGGCGCGCCCTCGCCCTGGTAGCTCCAGTGGGGCGCATCGTGGGCGGCGGCGGGCTTGTTGGGCGCCGGCTGGGGTTTGGCGGGTGCCGCGCGGCGCGGTTTGGCGGGTGCGGGTTCGGCGCGTTGCACGGCGTGGGCGTCCTGCATGGCCGCTTCGAGCTTGGCGCGCAAGGTGTCCATGGACGGCGGCTCGGCGGCCGCCAGCGTGGCGGTGGCCACCAAGGTGAGAAACAGCGCTGACGCACGCACGAGAGGCCTCCGGGCGACGGGGTTGGAAGTGGATCGCCAGTCTATCGGCGCCTGTCGGGTTGCACTTAAGCGCCAGCCTGGCGGGCGGCGACGAAGGCCAGCAACTGCGTGGTCAGATCGGGCTGGGCGCTCAGCGTCGCGCGCCAGCGCCGGGCCGTGTTCTGCCAGGTGGCCCAGTCGTCCGGGTTTGGCCCTGTCTGCGGCACCGGCGCCACGCCGCCCCAGGCTCGCAGCCAGGCGGCCTGGCTGGCATCGGGCGCCATGCGGGCGATGAAGGCCTCCAGCTTGGCGGCATGGGCACCATCGTGCTGCGGGTAGATCTGCCACAACATGGGCGCGCCGGCCCACTGCGCACGCACGAAGGAGTCTTCGCCGCGCACCAGATTCAGGTCACAAGCCCACAGCAGGCGGTCGTAATCGTCCTGCGTCAACCAGGGCAGCGGCTGGCCAGGCAGGGCCACGCCGGGCGCCGTCAACACCTGGGCCTGCCCGGCAGCCAGCAGCGTGGCGAGCGCGCCAGCCAGGTGCGGCGCGGGGTAGGTGAAGGCACTGATCAGCAGCGCCCCAGGTTGGCGGGCGACGCCGCGCGCGGCCAGCCAGGCGTCAGGGTCGAACGCCGCCTGAGCGGCGGCCAGGCCGGGCTCGCGGATCAGCCCACCGGTGGCCGGCGTGAAGCCGGGGTAGTAGAACCACTTGACCAGGCCACTGGCTTGCGGCGAGGGCAGGGCGTGGCTGCGCTCGACATAGGCCTCGGCACTGAGGTATTCGAGGTTGATCCAGACCTGGCGCGGCGTCAGCTGGGCGACGAAGGCGGGCGGTGGGTCGCAGCCAAAGGCCTCGATCACCACGGCGCCCGGTGGCTGCGGCGGTGCGTGCCAGTCCAGCACGGTGACGCCGGGGGCGCCGCCAGGGGCCATCCAGGCCAGTGCCCGGGCATCGTCCACCCACAGCCGCACCGGCCGGCCGCGTGTGGCCAGATCGCGCGCCAGGCGCCAGCACACGCCCAGATCGCCATGGTTGTCGATGACGCGGCAGAACACATCCCAATACATGGGCCGAATTATCGGGACGGCACAATGGCCGCGATGTCCACGCTGCCCGCCGACCCTGAAGCCGCTTTGCCAGCCGATCCGCAAGCACAGGTGCTGGCCCAGGTGGCTGCGCTGCCGCACCTGCCCGGCGTCTACCGCTACTTCGATGCGCAGGACCAACTGCTCTACGTGGGCAAGGCGCGTGACCTGAAAAAGCGCGTCAGCAGCTACTTCAGCAAAAACCTGGACGGCACCCGCATCGGTTTGATGGTGTCGCGCATCGCGCGGCTCGAAACCACGGTGGTGCGCACCGAGGCCGAGGCGCTGCTGCTTGAAAACACGCTGATCAAGACGCTGAATCCGCGTTTCAACATCCTCTTTCGCGACGACAAGAGCTACCCCTATCTGAAGCTCTCGGGCCGGGGGCGCGCGGGCGAGTTGCCGCCGCGCATCAGCTACTACCGTGGCGCCGTGGACCAGCGCCACCGCTACTTCGGCCCCTATCCCAGCGGCTGGAGTGTCAAGGAGACCATCCAGCTGGTGCAAAAGGTGTTCCGGCTGCGCACCTGTGAAGACAGCGTCTACGCCAACCGCACCCGCCCCTGCCTGCTCTACCAGATCCAGCGCTGCTCGGGCCCCTGCGTGGGCTTGATCGATGCCCAGGCCTATCAGCGCGACGTGGCCACGGTGGAGCGCTTCCTGCGCGGCGAGCAGTTGCAGGTGGCCGACGAGTTGCGCGCACAGATGCTGGCCCACAGCGAGGCACTGGCGTTCGAGCAGGCTGCGCAGATCCGCAACCGGCTGGCGGCGCTGGCCAAGGTGCAACAGCAACAGGCGGTGGAGACCAGCTCCTGGAGCGAGGCCGCCCCCGCCGATGCCGACGTGCTGGCGGTGCAGGTGGCCGGCGGGCGCGCCTGCGTCAACCTGGCCATGGTGCGCGGAGGCCGCCACCTGGGCGACCGCGCGTTCTTTCCGGTGCATGTGGCCGAGGCCGAGATGGCCGACGTGGACGGCGCGCTGAGCGCCGAGCAGCGCGTGCTGCAGGCCTTCGTCGTCCAGCACTATCTGCAAGTGGCGCCGCCGCCGCTGCTGATTGCCAACCAGCCCATCGCCAAGGACTTGCTGGCCGCGCTGGGCGAGCAGACCGGCGTGCGACTGACCGCCCAGCACCAGCCGCGCGAACAACGCCGCATCTGGCTGGAGATGGCCGTCAAGGGCGCTGAGCTGGCGCTGGCCCGGCTGCTCAGCGAAGAGGGCTCGCAGCGCGAGCGCACGCGGGCGCTGGCCACCGCGCTGGATATCGACGAATGCGACCTGGACGCCTTGCGCATCGAGTGCTTTGACATCAGCCACACCGCAGGCGAGGCCACGCAGGCCTCCTGCGTGGTCTTTCACCACCACAAGATGCAAAGCGGCGAGTACCGGCGCTACAACGTGGCCGGCATCACCGGCGGCGATGACTACGCCGCCATGCGCCAGGTGCTGGAGCGGCGCTATGCGCGCTGGGCGCAGGACAAGGCCGAAGGCAAGGACGAGGCCGGCTGGCCGCAGGTGGTGCTGATCGACGGCGGACGCGGCCAGGTGGCGGTGGCGCGCGAGGTGTTCGAGCAACTGGGCCTGGACGTGGGCCGGCTGGTGGGTGTGGAGAAGGGCGAGGGGCGCAAAGTGGGGCTTGAGGAATTGGTGTTTGCCGATGGCCGCCCCAAGTTGACGCTGCCACCCGACTCGGCGGCGCTGATGCTGGTGGCGCAGATCCGCGACGAGGCCCACCGTTTTGCCATTACCGGCATGCGTGCGCGGCGCGCCAGCGTGCGCACGGGCGCCAGCCGGCTCGAAGACGTGCCCGGTGTGGGGCCCAAGAAGCGCGCCCGCCTGCTGCAGCGCTTTGGCGGCGTGCGCGGCGTGGCCGCCGCCAGCACCGACGAGCTGGCCGGCGTGGAAGGCATATCCAAGGAGTTGGCCGATGCGATTTACCGTTCGCTGCATTGAGGGGGGCGCCTGGTCGCCGTGGGCACACTGGCGGCGCTGGATGCTGGTGCTGATGGTGGGCGGGCTGGCCAGTTGCGCCCATGAGCCGCGGCCACGCCCAGCCGCCCCCAGCCCCGGCGCTGCGGCTGCGCCCGAGGTGGTGGCCGGCGACGGCCCCGTGCGCGACTGGGCCACCTACCGGCTGCGCGCCGCGCTGCGCATTGCCGCCGCCAGCGCCGGGCAAACTTATGACGGCGTGCCGCCCGAGCCGCTGCTGGCCATTCCGGTGTTCGAGATCTCGCTGGATGCGCGCGGCAACGTCACCCACGTGGACTTGCTGCGCGCGCCGCGCCAGGCCAAGGACACCATCGAGCTGGCGCGTGCCGCCATCTTGCGCGCAGGCCCGCTGGGCAGCCCGGCGGGGCTGCCGGGGCCGCGCAAGTTCGTGGAAACCTTTCTTTTTGCCGACGATCGCCGCTTCAAGCTGCGCACGCTCCACGAGCGAGGCCTGTCGCCATCGCAAACCCAGTGAGAATGGCTGCCATGTCGCCTCACCAGATGTTCTTCACGCTGCCCATGCTGATGACGTGGGCGCGCATCGTCGCCTTCCCGCTGCTGGTGATCGTCTACTACCTGCCCGGACTGGATGCCGTCAGCCGCAACCAGATTGCGGCGGTGATGTTCGTGCTCTTTGCCGCCACCGATTGGCTGGATGGTTTTCTGGCCCGCCGGCTCAACCAGACCTCGGCCTTTGGGGCGTTTCTCGATCCGGTGGCCGACAAGTTCCTGGTCTGCGCCTCGCTGCTGATCCTGGTGCAACTGCAGCGCGTGGATGCCATGCTGGCGCTCATCATCATCGGGCGCGAAATCGCCATCTCGTCGCTGCGCGAATGGATGGCCCAGATCGGCGCCTCGCGCAGCGTGGCCGTGCACATGCTGGGCAAGGTCAAGACGGCCGTGCAAATGGTGGCCATCCCCTTCCTGCTCTACGACGGCGCGCTGGGCCCCATCGACACCCGCATCTGGGGCACGGTGCTGGTCTGGGCGGCCGCCGTGTTGACCCTGTGGTCGATGGCCTACTACCTGCGCAAAGCCTGGCCCGAGATCCGCGCCAAGTCCAATTGATCGGAATCGCAGCCACGGGAATTCCCCAGGGCATGCCATGCTTAGAATGTGACCTTTCGGCTTGACAAGCCCGCTGGGCGACGGCTGTAATCAATCGGACACAGCCCGCATTTTTTGTTGTTCCACCTTCCGGGAGCTTTTTTGTGAACAAATCTGAACTGATCGAGCACATTGCCCATGAGTCCGACATCTCCAAGGCCGCTGCCGCACGTGCGCTCGAGGCCTTGATCGGCGGCGTCAAAACGACGCTGAAAAAAGGCGGCAGCGTCTCCATCATCGGCTTTGGCACGTTCGCCGTCACCAAACGTCCGGCGCGTACCGGCCGCAACCCCCGCACCGGCGGCGCCATCAAGATCAAGGCGGCCAAAGTGCCCAAGTTCCGTCCCGGCAAAGGCCTCAAAGACGCCGTCAACTGAATGCGATTCGCACACCCGGGTGCTTAGCTCAGTTGGTAGAGCGGCGCCCTTACAAGGCGTAGGTCGGGGGTTCGAACCCCTCAGCACCCACCACAGCGGATAAACTCCGGCGTCATCCACGCCATCCAGCAACAAGGCGAACTGCGGTTCGCCTTTTTTGTTTGCCCACCTCATGTTTGATTTCGTCCGCAACCACAAACGCTGGCTCCAGTTCCTGCTGGTGCTGCTGGTCTTCCCGTCGTTCGTCTTCTTTGGCGTGCAGGGCTATTCGGGCTTCATGGACCAGTCCAACACCACCGTGGCCACATACGACGGCGGCAAGATCACCCAGACCGAACTCGATGCCGAGCACCGCAAGCAGATCGACCGCTACCGCGAGCAGGTGCCGGACGTGGACGTCAAGCTGCTGGACACGCCCGAGATGAAGCGCCAGACGCTGCAAAGCATGCTGCGCCAGCGCGTGCTGGCCCAGGCCGTGGTCAAAGACCACCTGACCGTGGGCGATGAGCGGCTGCAGCGCCTCTTCGTCAGCGACCCGGCCTACGCCGTGCTGCGCCAGGCCGACGGCAGCGTCAACCCGGCGGCGCTGGCCCAGCGCGGGCTGACTTCGCAAGGGCTGGCGCAGATGCTGCGCAGCGAGTTCGAGACGCGCCAGGTCACCCAGGGCGCGGCCGACGGTGCCTTCCTTGCCAAGACCGTGGCCGACGACGCGCTGGCCGCCTTGCTGGAGCGCCGCAGCGTGCAGATGGATTCGTTTGGCACCGTGACCTATATGGCCAAGGTCAACCCCACCGACGCCGACGTCAAGGCCTGGTACGACAGCCATCAAAACGAGATGCGCACGCCCGAGCAGGCCAAGATCGAATACGTGGTGCTGGATCTGGCCGCGCTGCAACAGCAGGCCAGCGTCAACGAAGACGAGCTGCACCAGTACTACGAGCAGAACAAGAGCCGCTACGGCGAGCCCGAAGAGCGGCGTGCCAGCCACATCCTGATTGCCGTGGCCAGCGGCGCCAGCGCCGACGTCGATGCCGCCGCCAAGGCCCAGGCCGAGAAGCTGCTGGCCGAGGTGCGTGCTGCGCCGGCCCGGTTTGCCGAACTGGCCAAGACCCAATCCAAAGACCCTGGCTCCGCCGCCAAGGGCGGTGATCTGGACTTCTTTGGGCGCGGCGCCATGGTCAAGCCGTTCGAGGAGGCCGTCTTTGGCATGAAGCAGGGCGATACGGTGGTGGTCAAAAGCGACTTCGGCTACCACGTCATCCTGCTGACTGGCGTGCGCGGCGGCACCACCAAGCCGTATGAGACGGTGCGCGCCGAGATCGAAACCCAGGCCCGCACCGAAGCGGCGCAAAAGCGCTACGCCGAAGTGGCCGAGCAGTTTGCCAACACCGCCTACGAGCAGCCCGACAGCCTGCAACCGCTGGTCGACAAGCTCAAGCTGCCGCTGCAAACCGCCACTGTGGGCCGCGAGCCGGCGCCCGGCGCCAGTGGCCCGCTGGCCTCGCCCAAGTTGCTGGCCGCCGTGTTTGCCGAAGACTCGCTGACCAAAAAGCACAACACCGAAGCCACCGAAACCGGTGCCAGCCAACTGGTGGCCGCCCGTGTCGTGACCCACCTGCCGGCCACCGTGCAACCGCTTGAGGTGGTGCGCGCGCAAGTCCTCACCCGCGTCAAGGCCCAGCAGGCCTCGGCCCAGGCGCGCAAGGACGGCGAAGCCAGGCTGGCCGAGGTGAAAAAAGACATGGCGCTCAAGCTCACCTACCCGGTGACCGTCTCGCGGGCGCAAGGCCAGGGCCTGCCCCAGCCCATCGTCCAGGCCATCGTCCGCGCCGACCTGCGCAAAGGCCCCGTCGCCCTGGGCGTCGATCTGGGTGAGCAGGGCTACGCCGTGGTCAAGGTCGAGAAAGCCATGCCGCCCGAAGCCGAAGACCCCGACCGCGCGCGCGCACGTCCCTTCATCGAACAAGCCCTGGCCCAGGCCGAAGCCGACGCCTTCGACACCGCGCTCAAGACCCGCTTCAAGGCCGAACTGGTTGGCCCCTATGCGCCGGGCGCGGCCTCAATGCCGACGAAATAAAGCTATACTTCGATCTTTACAGCGGTGGCTGTAGCTCAGTTGGTAGAGTCCCAGATTGTGATTCTGGTCGTCGTGGGTTCGAGTCCCATCAGCCACCCCAAAAATGCCAGCAAGAACAAGGACCTTCGGGTCCTTGTTTCGTTTCAGGGCACGTCAGGTGGCACTCCAATGCGCGTGTTGATCACCCTTCGGGCGGATGGCAAAGCCTGAAGGCCCGCAAGCCGACGCCCAACCGGATGCCCCAAGGAACGGGCCGCGACCGGCCCGGCAATGTCCAGAACGCTGAATTCGGGGTGTTCCACGGTTCAGGGTGATCCCTGCGCTGAGATTGAATGCGTGACTTTAGAATGCATGCACCGAATGCACTCGAGGTGATCGCCGTGGCCATGCTGACAGTTCGCAACCTCTCCGACGAAGTGCACCGTGCGCTGCGCGTCCGTGCTGCCCAGCACGGCCAGAGCATGGAGGCCGAGGTGCGCGAGATTTTGGAGTCAGCGATCAGCCCCAAGGGGCGCGTGAAGCTGGGTTCGCTTCTGGCCGACATGGGCCGCCAGGCCAAGCTGAGCGATGAGGAATTCGCGGTGTTCGAGCAGGTGCGCGACAAGACGCCAGCGCGTCCGGTGAGTTTCGAGTGATTCTGCTCGACACCAATGTGATGTCGGAGCCGCTTCGGCTGGCGCCTGAGCCGCGGGTGATCGCGTGGATCGACGCACAGCCGATGGAAACGCTGTTTCTGTCCGCCATCACGGTGGCGGAGCTGCGGGCGGGCGTGGCGCTGCTACCAGCCGGCAAGCGGCGCGCAGGCCTGCAGGAAAACCTGGAGAGACGTGTGCTGCCGCTATTCGCTGGCCGCGTCTTGCCGTTCGATCTGGCTTGCACACAGGCCTATGCGGCGCTGATGACCAAGGCCCGTGGTGCTGGCCTGGCCGTCGGCACGGCCGATGGCTACATCGCTGCGATCGCGGCGGCCAATGGGTTTGCCGTTGCCACCCGGGACACCAGTCCCTTCGAAGCAGCGGGCACAGTCGTTATCAACCCGTGGCTGGGGTGATCCGCAAATTGGCATTGGGAGGATCGGATGGATAGGCGCGCCTCTTCTTCCATCTCATCTGCGCAGGCCCAGCCTCGCCAGCCACGCCCATGCGGCGGAGCGTCAGACCGACGCCCCCGGTAACTGCAGTAAATAGGCCTGCAGCGCCGCGATCGCATGCCGCACCTTGGCCGGCTTGCGATCCCGCTGTGGCGTGACCGCCCACAAGGGCAGGGGCGGGACGCGCCAGTCGGGCAGCACGTGCACCAGCCGGCGCGCCTGCACATCGTCTTGCGCATCGGTGGCCACGACGAAGGCCAGACCCAGGCCGCTGACGCACAGCTGCTGCAGCGACAGCTGGCTGTTGCTGGTGATGCGGGGCTCGATCTCGATGGCGGCCTGCGCGCCACCCGGCCCGCTCATCTGCAGCGGCAGCGCCCGGCCGCCGCGTGGTGGTGTCAGCCAATGGTGCCCCGGCAGTTCTGACGGTGAGGCCGGCGTGCCGGCGCGCGCCAGGTAGGCGGGCGCGGCGCACAGCAGCCAGTCGATGCGGCACAGCGGCTTGGCACTCCAGCTCGAATCGGCCAGGTCGCCGGCCCGTATGGCCAGATCGATGCGGGCATCGATGAGGTCGATCATGCGGTCGTCCACCTCCAGGTGCAGCGTCAGCGCGGCGTGGTCGGCCAGCAGCGGGGCCAGCGCCGGGGCCACGCAGCGCGCGAAGCCCATGGGCGCCGAGATGCGCAGCTCGCCCTGTGGCGCATCACGCGCCAGCGCCAACTGCTGGCGGGCCTGCGCGGCCACGGCCGTCAGCGCCTGGCAATGCGTGGCCAGGTTGCGGCCCGCTTCGGTCAGGGTGAGTTTGCGCGTCGAGCGGTGCAGCAGCGTCACGCTGTGGCGCTGCTCCAGAGCGCGCAGTTGCTGGCTGACCGCCGAGGTGCTGATGCCCAGGTGCCGCGCGGCGGCGCTGAGCGAGCCGGCACGCACCACCTCGGCAAACAGTGCGAAGGGCTTGAGATCGTCCATTGTGAAGGTCAGCTTAACGGATATTGAATGACAAACCGACTTCCTTGAGTGAATGGTGCGACCTATCGTGAGGCGTCGTTCAACCTGACTTCACAACATCCAAGGACTCGCATCATGAACAAGATACTCGTACTGGGGGCTTCGGGCACCGTGGGCCGGCTGCTGGTTCGGGCGCTGGTCGCGCAAGGGCAGGCGGTGAAGGCCGCGTCCCGCACCGGCCGAGCGGTCGCGGGCGCCGAGGCCGTGCGCTTCGACTATGCCGACCGCGCCACCCACGCCCCGGCCTTTGAGGGGGTGGACAGGCTCTACCTGCTGATGCCCGCGGACAGCCTGGCGGTGGAGGCCTTCCTGCTGCCGGCTGTGGCGCTGGCCGCCGAGCGCGGCGTCAAGGTCGTGATGCAGTCCATGATGGGTGTGGAGCACGATCCCGCCGGGGCTTACCGCCAGGTGGAGATGGCGCTCGAGTCTGCGCTGGCGCGCTGGGTCATCCTGCGCCCCAACTGGTTCGCCGACAACTTTCACGGCATCTGGGCGCCCGACGTGGCACGCGGCGACATCGCACTGCCGGCCGGCGAGGGCGCCACGAGCTTCATCGATGCGCGCGACATTGCCGCTTGCGCCGCGGCGGCCCTGTGCACCGGGCGCTTCGACAACCAGGCCTACACGCTGACCGGCCCGCAAGCCCTGGGCTATGCGCAGGCGGCGGCCGTGCTGTCGCAGGTGGCGGGCCGCCGGATAGGCTACACGCCGGTCAGCGACGACGCGTTCGTGGCGGCCTTGCGCAGCGCCGGCCTGCCGGAAGCCAGCGGGCGCATGCTGGCGGGGCTGTTTGGCGACGTGCGCAACGGCCATACCGCGATGGTCAGCGATGGGGTTGAGGTGTTGACTGGCCGGCCGTCGCGTGGCCTCGCGCAATACGCGGCCGACTACCGCGACGCCCTGCGCGGTTGAGGTGCCGCATGGCGCAGCACGCGGGCCACTCCGCGCCGCCAGCGCCATTGCCGCCAGGCGCTTCGCGGTGCGGTGGCCGCCAGGGGGCCATAGCGCCGCGCCTCCTCGGCCAGCAGCAGGGCCCGCAGTGGCTCGCCGGCCGCACCCCAGGTCGCCTGCACCAGTGCGGCCCAGCGCAGCGGCGCCTCATGGGCCTGGGCGGGCAGGCCCAGCGCGGCCAGGCGGGCGTGCAGCCAGCGGTGGTCGGCCTCGTCGCGGTTGTGGCGGCGGGCGCGCCACAGCAGCAGGGCGCTGGCGGCCGCCAGCGTGGTGGCCATCAAGATGGCGATGAGCTGACCCAGTGCGGTCGCGTCGGGCTCGCGCCAGCCCAGGCGCTCCAGCAGGCCCATCTGCTGGCTGCGCGAGTAGTTCAGCACCCATTGCTGCCAGCGCAGGTCCAGCGTCTCGCCCCAGCCCTGGAGCCGGCGCAGCAGACCGCCGCCCTCGCCCAGCAGCGCGCGGGCCAGTGCGTTTTGCGGGGCGGGCAAGGGTTGGCCCAGGTCCACCCGGCTGGGGGCCACGGCGGCGGTGGGGTCTACCCGCTGCCAGCCGGTGCCAGCGCTCCAGATCTCGGCCCAGGCGTGGGCCTGGCGGTTGCGCACCACCAGCCAGCCGTCCTGCCGCTGGGCGTCCGCGCCCTGGTAGCCGGCCACCAGCCGCGCCGGCACGCCCATGGCGCGCAGGGCAATGACGTAGCCGGCGGCGTAGTGCTCGCAAAAGCCCAGCTTGCGGTCGAACCAGAAGTCGTCGACGGCGTCGCTGCCGGGGTAGGCGCCGGGGGTCAGGGTGTAGAAGTAGTCGCCCTCATGCAGATGCGCCAGCACGGCCTGGCTGCGCGCCTGCGCACTGGCGCCAGGGCCCAACCGGGCGGCCAGAGCCTGGGCCCAGGCCAGCAGGCGCGGGTTGCGGCCTGGGGGCAGGGCCAGCGCCGAGGCCACCTCGGGCGTGGCGGCGCCCGCGCCGTGGCGGGTGGCCAGGTGCGTTTGCCGGCTCAGCCGCACCTGCTGGGTCAATGGCGCACGGGCCTGCCAGTCCAGCGTGGGCAGGCGCCGGGCGTGCAGTTCGCCCGCCGTCAGCGTGGCGCCGGCCGGCTCGTCGCCGGGCTCCAGCAGCGGCAGCGTGCGCAGGCGCGAGGGCTCGACCAGCACGGTGTAGCGCAGCAGCGGCCCGCGCACCTGGGGCGGCTCGCCCGCTGGCACCAGCGCGGCGGGCTCGGCCGGCGGCGGTGCGGGCGGCAGCCAGGTGCGGCCGTCGGGCGTCAGCTCGGTGAGCACCGGGCCACGCAGGTAGAGCTGGCCGATAGGCAGCTGACCCTCGTCCACGCGCAGCCGCAGCGCAATGCCGTCGTCCTCGGCCAGCTCGCTCATGCCGCCAAAGCGCAGCTCGTTGGACAGGCCCGTCTGGCCCACGGCCTCGCCGGGCTGGCCCCACAGCGGGCCCATGCGCGGGAACAGCACAAACAAGGCCGCCATCAGCGGCAGACCCAGCAGGGTGACGCGCGCGGCCTGGCTGGCGGCCACGCGCAGGGCCGGTCGGCCCATGGGCATTTGCGCCAGCACCAGGGCCGTCAGCAGCGCCCAGCAGGTGATGAGGCTCCAGCCGGCGACGGCCATGCCTTGCCCGTGCAGAAACTGCATCAGCAGCAGAAAGAAGCCCAGGTGAAAGACCACCAGCGCATCGCGCCGGGCGCGCAACTCCAGGGTCTTGAGCGCCAGCAAGGCGGCCAGCAGGGTGACGCCCGCCTCACGGCCCGTCAGCCGGCCGTAGCTGTTGAAGGTCAGCACCACCACCAGCACCAGCGCGGCCAGCAGCACCACACGGCTGGGCAAGGCCTTGCCGCTGACGGCCAGCTGGGCGCGCCAGGCCAGCACGCCGGCGGCCAGCGCGCTGCACCACAGGGGCAGGTGGCTGGTGTGGGGCAGCAGCACGGCGGCGATGGTGGCCAGCACGAAGAGGGTGTCGCGGGCCTCGCGCGGCAGCCGCCACCACCAACGCTCGCGCAGGGCCTGGACGCGATTCATGGCTCCCACCCCGCCAGCGCGCGCAGCGCGGCGTGGCGCTGGGTCTCGCCGCGCGCCGGCGCCAGGGTCTGGCCCGGCAGGTGCAGGCCAAAGCGCAGGCCGGCGGCGTCGGCAGTCAGCACCCAGGCAGCCAGCCGCGCCAGCCGGGCCTCGGTGTCCAGCCCCTGGGTGGCCTGCCAGTCCAGCCAGCAGACGGCGTGGCCGCTGTGGCCGCGCACGCGCACCCACAGCGGGGCGTCGGGCTGGCGGGCAGCCTGCTTCCACAGCACCTGGGCCAGCGGGTCGCCTGGGCGGTAGGGGCGCAGCTCCTCCAGTGCCTCGCTGGGCACCGGGGCCGCCGCCGCCGCGCTGGCCGGTGGCGGGCCGGCCTCGCCCTCGCGCGGCAGGGCGGGCGTGGGGTGCTCGGGGCGGGGGTAGACCCAGACTGGGGCCGCCGGCCGCCAGACGGCCCAGCAGACGAACAGCCCCAGCGGAAACCGCGATTCCACGCGCAGCGGCGGCAGCGCGTGCAGGCCACGCCGAGGCATGGGCAGCGCTAGTTGCAGCTCGCCGTGGGCGCGGGCCGGCACGTCGGCCCAGCCGGCATCGGCCACCGGCTGGCCCCGGGGGTGAATGGCTACCGCCCAGCGCGCCGGGCCTGGGTTGTGCAAGGCCACGCGCAGCCGCACCGTGTCGCCCGCGTGCACGGGCGCCGGCGCCATCAGGTGCAACTGCAGGCCGTTCAGGTTGCGGTGGGTGGCCCACAGTGAGGCCAGGCCCGCACCGGCCAGCAAAAAAGTCAGCGCATAGCCCAGGCTGAGCTGCTCGTTGATGGTGGCCACCAGCAGCAGCAACAGCATGGCCAGGTAGCCCAGGCCGGCGCGGGTGGGCACGATGTAGAGGTTGCGCTGGGTCAGCGCCAGCACGTCGCTGGCGGGGTGGCGCCGCGCCCATTGCGCGGCCAGCCAGCGGCGCACGGGGTTCACCGCAGCGCCGTGGCTTCAACCATGGCGCGCACCTGCTCGACGGCGCCGCGTCCGCTGCCGGCCACCGGCACCAGCCGGTGGGCCACGGCCTGCGGCAGGATGGCCTGCACGTCGTCGGGCGAGACATGCACGCGGCCGCTCAGCAGCGCTCGCGCCCGCGCCGCGCGCAGCACGGCAATGCCGGCGCGCGGCGACAGCCCTTCGACGAACCAGCGGCCGCTGCGGGTGGCGGCCAGCAGGGCTTGCAGGTAGTCCAGCAGCGCATCGGACGCGTGCACCTGGCCCACCTGGGCTTGCAGCGCCAGCAGCTCGGTAGGCGTCAACGCGGGCGTGAGGCCGCGCAGCAGCGTGCGGCTGTCTTCACCGCGCAGGATGGCGCGCTCGGCCAGCGCGTCGGGCAGCCCCAGGCGGATGCGCATCATGAAGCGATCCAGCTGCGACTCGGGCAGCGGGTGGGTGCCCAGCTGGTGGGCCGGGTTCTGGGTGGCGATGACGAAGAAGGGCTGGGGCAGCGCATGGGTCTGGCCCTCGACGCTGACCTGGCGCTCCTCCATGGCTTCGAGCAGGGCGCTTTGGGTGCGCGGGCCGGCGCGGTTGATTTCGTCGGCCAGCAGCACCTGGGTGAACACGGGGCCGGGCTGGAAGACGAAGCGGCGCTCGGCGTCGAGCAGGGTCACGCCCAGCAGGTCGGCCGGCAGCAGGTCGGCGGTGAACTGCACGCGGGCATAGGCCAGCCCCATGGACAGCGCCAGCGCGTGGGCCAGCGTGGTCTTGCCTACGCCGGGCACGTCTTCGATCAACAGATGGCCGCCGGCCAGCAGGCAGGTCAGGGCGTCGTCGATCTCGGCCGTCTTGCCCAGGATGACGCGGCCCAGCTGGCTGCGCAACCGCAGCAGCGGCGCGGGGGTGGAGGGGGAATCACGCATGGCCGCTACCTTAGCGCAGGCTACAGTGGGCCGATGCCCCAGCTATCCACGGAATTGAGCTTTGACGACGTGCCGTTTCGGGGCATCGTCGAGCAGTCGCTGGCCGGTGTCTACGTGGTGCTGGACGAGCGCTTCATGTATGCCAACGACACCTTTGCCGCCATGTTCGGCTATGCCCGCGACGACTTCATCGGCCGACGCATGGTGGACTGCGTGACGCCGGACTCGGTGGACGAGGTGATGCGCAACTACCGGCTGCGCGTGGGCGGGGCGGTGCAGTCCATCCACTACTACACCAAGGGCGTGCGCAGCGACGGCCAGATCGTGCACCTGGATCTGCATGCGTCGCGCGTGATCTGCCGGGGCCGTCCGGCGCTGGCCGGCGTGGCGCTGGACGTGACCGACAGCGTGCAGCGGGCGCTGGAGCTCAAGCGCCACCGCGAGCAGCTGCGCGAGCTGGCCCAGCACGTGAACGCCGCGCGCGAGACCGAGCGCGCCCACCTGGCGCGCGAACTGCACGACGTGCTGGGCGGCATGCTCAGCTCGGCCAAGTTCGACCTGGCGCGCATCGCCCGGCGCACCACCCAGCCCGACCAGGGCGAGGTGCATGCCATCGCCAACGACTTGATCGCGCTGATGCAGGACAGCATCGCCGCCGTGCGCGCCATCTCCAACGAGCTGCGGCCGGTGACGCTGGACCTGCTGGGGCTGGAGTCGGCGCTGCGCCAGGCGCTGGAGCGCTTTGGCGCACGCCACGACGTGGCCACCGAGGTGCAGTGCAGCGGCCCTTCGGACGCGCTGGCGGCCGAGGCCGCGACCCAGGTGTTTCGCATCGTGCAGGAGGCGCTGACCAACGTGGCCCGCCACGCCCGCGCGCAGCGGGTGACGCTGGGCATTGCGCAGACCGCCAGCACCTTCACGCTGCGCCTGGCCGACGACGGCGTGGGCCTGCACGCCACCGCGCACCGCAAGGGCGCGTTGGGCCTCTTTGGCATGGCCGAGCGCGCGCGCGAGATCGGCGGGCGGCTGCACGTGGGCGAGGCCCCGGGCGGCGGCACCGAGGTGGTGCTGACCGTGCCCATGCCGGGGGCGGCGCCATGATCGACTTGCTGGTGGTCGATGACCACACCATTTTTCGCGCCGGCATGGCCCGGCTGATGGCCGACGAGACCGACGTGCGCGTCGTGGCCGAGGCGGCCGACGGCGCCAGCGCGCTGGCGCTGATCCGCACCGTGGCTGTGCACGTGGTGCTGCTGGACATCAACATGGCCGGCCGCAATGGGCTCGAAACCCTGGGCGCCATCCGCGCCGAGTGGCCCCGGCTGCCCGTCATCATGCTGTCGATGTACGTGGAGCCGCAGTACGCGCGGCTGGCGCTGCGCGGGCGGGCCAACGCCTACCTGTCCAAAGACGTCAGCCCCGACGAGCTGCTGCGCGCCATCCGCCACGTGGCCTGCGGCGGCATCTGGGTCACGCCCGGCTTTGGCGCACCGGGGGCGCAGGCCGCCAGTGGCCACGCCCACGAGCAGCTGACGCCGCGCGAGTACGAAATCATGCTCAAGATCGCCCATGGCCAGTCGCTGACCGACATCGGCAGCCAGCTGTGCCTGTCGGTCAAGACCATAGGCTCACACCGCAGCCGGGTGCTGGACAAGCTGGGCGTGGGCAGCAACGCTGAAATCGTGCAGTACGCGATGCGGCAAGGCCTGTTGGACTAGGACAAACCCCAGGCTGCTTTCGGAAAACACCGGTTGCGGCCCCACCGTGCGCAGCGCGAGGATGGCCTGCAGCCAGGAGGGTTTTCGATGCCAACCTCGTTCGATGTGGCCGTGGCCGCACTGGAGCCGGTCTGCCACCGGTTCGATGATGCGGCGCACGTGGCCAAGGCCGCCGCGCTGGCGCACGGCACGGCGCAGCCGCTGCGGGCCGGGCCGGCGCTGCTGCGTTGGCACGAGCTGCTGCTGTTCTTGCTGGCCCACCCCAGCGACGCCGCCATGCACCGCGCCGTGGTGCGCGAGCTGAACCGGCTGGCGGCCTTTGTGCGCAAGCTGCCCAGCGCCCGATTGGCGGCGCTGGATGGTCACGGCCTGCCCTGGGCATCCACCACCACGCGCTTCTCGCACGACTGCCTGCGCTGGCTGCTGGCGCGACCCGACCTGCGCGTGACCCCGTCCGGCTGGGAGGCCCCGCAGCTGGACCTGAACGCCGTGCTGCGCCTGACGCTGCCGGCCCTGGAGCGCAACGAGACCACCGCCAGCCTGGCCAACGACGCGCTGCTGGACGTGCTGCGCGTGCCCGCCGCGCGGCGCCTGCCGTTCCTGATCGACGAGCTGGCGCGGCTGGACGGCCAGCCCTACGTCAAGGACACGCTGTTTGAGGCGCTGGGCCTTTACGTGTGCGTCACGCCCACCCGCCGCAGCCTGTCCAAGGCCGGCAACCGGCTGCCGCTGGCGCGCCCGCTCTTTGCCCAGCGCGAGCTGCTGCGCCGCTTCGACGCCCGCGCGCTGATGGACACGCCGCTGCCGGCGCCGCGTCCGCTGGACGCCGCCGCCCGCACCCAGGTGCTGGACGTGGTCAAGCTGACCATGATGTTGACCGCCCGCGAGACCGACCCCGCCACCCATGCCGACCCGCGTGCACTCCAGGTGTACGACCTGGAGCGGGGCCTTGCCGTGGCCCTCTTCGGCATGGTGCCCGCCCGCCAGTTGCCGCTGGAGAGCTACGTGGGCTTCACCTTGTTCAAGAACGGCTTGCCCGTGGCGTACGGCGGCGCCTGGGTGCTGGGCGAGCGCGCAGCCTTTGGCATGAATGTGTTCGAGCCCTACCGGGGCGGCGAATCGGGCTACCTGATGTGCCAGTTGCTGCGCACCTACCGCCAGGCGTTCGGCGTGCGCTGGTTCGAGGTGGACGCCCACCAGTTCGGCCTGGACAACCCCGACGGCATCGCCAGCGGCGCCTACTGGTTTTATCACCGCTACGGTTTTCGCTCGCTGGATGCCAGGCTGGCCGCGCTGGCGGCGCGCGAGCACCAGCTCAACACGGCCCGGCCGGGCCGGCGCAGCAGCCGCGCCACCCTCATCAAGCTCACCGGCAGCGACGTGGCACTGAACTTCGGCGGCCCGCGTCCGCCCCATCTCTATGACCTGACCACCCGCGTCACGCCCTGGGTGCAGCGCGCGCACGGCGGCTGCCGTGCGGCGGCCGAGGCCGATGCGCTGGCCCGCTTCGGCTACAAGGGCCGGGTCAACGCCGACGAGGCCCGTGTGCTCACCGACGTCGCGCTGCTGGCCGCCGCGCTGCCGGTGGCCGATGCGCCGCGCCGCCACCTGCTGGCGCAGATGGTGCGCGCCAAGCCACGCGATCTGATGGCCTACCAGCGCCTGCTCACGAGGTTTCTCACATGCGCCCCTTTCTGATTGCCCGCGATGGCTTTTACCGTGGCCAGTCGGCCTGGCGTGCGGCCCAGGCCGCCACCTACCACGGCCTGCCCCACGTCACCGGCCTGCGCTCCACCACCGTCTACCACCCGCACGGCGTGCGCGAGCGCCTGGAGCAGGCGCTGGGCCTGGCCATCACCCGCTGGGATCAGGATCCGGCCGACGAGAACGGCGTCTTCTACCAGGGCCTGGCGCAGGGCCGCGCGCGCGAGATCCCCGGCGTGCACAGCGACTTTCCGCTCACCGACGTGACAGCCGTCGTCTACCTCACGCCCGATCTGCCGGTGAACTGCGGCACCTCGCTGTGGATGCACCGTGCCACCGGCCTCACCACCCAGCCCACGGCGGCCGACGCCCGCCGCCTGGGCCGCACAGTGGCCGAGCTGCGGGCGCTGCTGGTGCGCGACTACCGCCGCCGCGAGCGCTGGGTGGAGATCGACCGCGTGGGCTACCGCACCAACCGCCTGGTGGCCTATCCCTCGGGCCTGCTGCACTCGGCCACCCACCACTGGGGCGGCTCGCTGGGCCAGGGGCGGCTGTACCAGACGTTTCGGGTGGGCGTGGCCAAGGCGGCCAACGGCCCTGCACGCCCTGGGGTTTTCCCCCGCCCGCTCTCAGAACTTCCCACCTAGCCAGCGCGGGGCAGGCCTCTTACGATGACCGCCCATCGACTCTTTGGAGATGCCGTCATGGCCAAGGTGCCGCGCCCAGACGAACTCGATCCCATCGAGACCGCCAGCCGCGATGAGATCGCCGCGCTGCAACTGGCGCGCCTGCAAGCCACGCTCCAGCGGGCTTACGACCATGTGCCGCATTACCGGCAGGCGTTCGATGCGGCCGGCGTCCACCCCAGCGACTGCCGGCGGCTGGAAGACCTGGCCAGGTTTCCCTTCACCGGCAAGCAGGACTTGCGCGCCAACTACCCGTTTGGCCTGTTTGCCGTGCCGCGCGAGCAGGTGGTGCGCATTCACGCCTCGTCGGGCACCACGGGCAAGCCCACGGTGGTGGGCTACACCCGGGGCGACATCGAGACCTGGGCCACCGTGGTGGCGCGCTCCATCCGCGCTGCCGGGGGGCGGGCGGGCGACATCTGCCACATCGCCTACGGCTACGGCCTGTTCACCGGCGGCCTGGGCGCGCACTACGGCGCCGAGCGGCTGGGCTGCACGGTGGTGCCCATGTCGGGCGGCCAGACCGAAAAGCAGGTGCAGCTCATCACCGACTTCAAGCCGCGCATCATCATGGTGACGCCGTCCTACATGCTCAACATCATCGAGGAGCTGGAGCGCCAGGGCCTGGACGCGGCGCAGACCTCGCTCGAGATCGGCATCTTCGGCGCCGAACCCTGGACGCCGGCCATGCGCGTCGAGATCGAGCGGCGCGCCGGCCTGGACGCGGTGGACATCTATGGCCTCTCGGAGGTCATGGGCCCGGGCGTGGCCAGCGAGTGTGTGGAAAGCAAAGACGGCCCGGTGATCTGGGAAGACCATTTCTACCCCGAGATCATCGACCCCGAGACGGGCGCCGTGCTGCCCGATGGCGAAGAGGGCGAGCTGGTCTTCACCTCGCTGACCAAAGAGGCCATGCCCGTCATCCGCTACCGCACGCGCGACCTGACGCGGCTGCTGCCCCCCACCTCGCGCAGCATGCGGCGCATGGACAAGATCACCGGCCGCTCGGACGACATGATGATCATCCGCGGCGTCAACGTCTTCCCCACCCAGATCGAGGAGCTGATCCTCAAGGCGGCCGAGCTGGCGCCGCATTACCAGCTGGTGCTGACGCGCGAGGGGCATCTGGACCAGCTGGACGTGCTGGTCGAGACCCGCATCGACCTGCCCACGCGGCTGTCGGCACTGGAGAGCGAAGGGGTGGGGCGCAGCCTGGAGCGCGCCATCAAGACCTATGTGGGCATCTCCACCCGCGTGCGCGTGATGGCCGCCGGCAGCATCGAGCGCACCACCACTGGCAAGGCCAGGCGGGTCTTCGATAAACGACCAAAATGAGACCACCCCCTACCGGCTGCGCCGGCCCCCTCGAGGGGGCGCACCCGACGGACCGGCCAAGCCGGATCCGTGGGTGCCGCCTGGTTTGGCTGAGTGATGCGGGGAGCCTGGCCTCTATCGGACTTTTTATATGCAAGATGCTTTGATTTGTGATGCCATTCGCACGCCGTTCGGGCGCTATGGCGGGGCGCTGGCCACGGTGCGCACCGACGAGCTGGCGGCGCTGCCGCTGGCGGCGCTGATGGCGCGCAACCCGGGTGTGGACTGGGCGGCGGTGGATGACGTGATTTACGGCAGCGCCAACCAGGCCGGCGAGGACAACCGCAACGTGGCCCGCATGGCGACGCTGCTGGCGGGGCTGCCGGTGACCGTGCCGGGCACCACGCTCAACCGCCTGTGCGGCTCCAGCCTCGACGCGGTGGGCATGGCGGCGCGGGCCATCAAGGCTGGCGAGGCGACGCTGATGATTGCCGGCGGCGTCGAGAGCATGTCGCGCGCGCCCTTCGTCATGGGCAAGGCCGAGAGCGCCTACTCGCGCAGCGCCAAAATTGAGGACACCACCATAGGCTGGCGCTTCGTCAACCCCCGGATGAAGGCGCTGTACGGTATCGACTCCATGCCCGAGACGGCCGAGAACGTGGCCGACGAGTTCAAGGTGGGCCGCGCCGACCAGGATGCGTTCGCGCTGCGCAGCCAGCAGCGCTGGGCCGCCGCCCAGGCGCGCGGTTTTTTCAAGGCCGAGATCGTGCCGGTGGCGGTGGCGCAGAAAAAAGGCGAGCCGCGCCTGGTGGACACCGACGAGCATCCGCGCCCCGAGACCACGGCCGAGCAACTGGCCCGGCTCAAAGGCGTGGTGCGGCCCGATGGCAGCGTCACCGCCGGCAATGCCTCGGGCGTCAACGACGGCGCCTGCGCGCTGCTGCTCGCCAGCGAAGCAGCCGCCCGCCAGCACGGCCTGACGCCCAGAGCCCGCGTGCGCGGCATGGCGGTGGCGGGGCTGGCGCCGCGCATCATGGGCTTTGGCCCCTCGCCGGCCAGCAAGAAGGTGCTGGCGCTGACCGGCCTGACGCTGGACCAGATGGACGTGATCGAGCTGAACGAGGCCTTCGCCGCCCAGGCGCTGGCCGTCACGCGCGACCTGGGCCTGGCCGACGACGCCGCCCACGTCAACCCCAATGGCGGCGCCATTGCCATCGGCCATCCGCTGGGCGCCTCGGGCGGGCGGCTGGTGACCACGGCGCTCAACCAGCTGGAGCAAACCCGAGGCCGCTTCGCGCTTGCCACCATGTGCATCGGCGTGGGGCAGGGCATTGCGCTCGTCATCGAGCGCGTCTGACGACTTTTGCCATGAAGGAGACCCGAGCATGATTCTGCGCAAGCGCACCCTGATTCAACTCGCAGCGGCCACGCTGGTGGCCGGCGCGGCCCCGGCCTGGGCCCAAGGGGCCGACATCAAGATCGGCTCGGTGCTCTCCATCACCGGCCCGGCCGCCTTCCTGGGCGAGCCCGAGCTCAAGACGCTGCAAATGGAGATCGAGCGCCTGAACGCCGCCGGCGGCGTGCTGGGCCGCAAGCTCACGCTGGTGCATTACGACGACGGCGGCGAGGCCGGCAAGGCCAACGGCTTTGCCAAGCGGCTGCTCGATTCGGACAAGGTCGATCTGCTCATCGGCGGCACCACCACCGGCGCCACCATGGCCATGGCGCCACTGGTCGAGAAGGCAGGCGTGCCCTTCATCTCGCTGGCCGGCGGGGTGGTGGTGGTCGAGCCGGTCAAGAAGTGGGTCTTCAAGACGCCCCACACCGACCGCATGGCGGCCGAGAAGGTGTTTGCCGACATGAAAAAACGGGGCATCACCAAGGTGGCGCTGCTGTCGGAGACCAGCGGCTTCGGCCAGTCGGGCCGCAAAGAGACGCAGGTCGTGGCGCCCAGGATGGGCATCGAGCTGGTGGCCGACGAAACCTACGGCCCCAAGGACGCCGACGTGACGGCCCAGCTGACCAAGATCCGCAACGTCCCCGGCGTGCAGGCCATCTTCGTCTTCGGCCTGGGCCAGGGGCCGGCCGTGGTCAGCAAGAACATCGCCCAGTTGGGCCTCAAGCAGCCGCAATACCAGTCGCATGGTGTGGCCTCGGACGAGTACCTGAAGCTGGCCGGCGCGGCCGCCGAGGGCGTGCGCCTGCCGTCGCCTGCGTTGCTGGTCGCCGACGCGCTGCCGGCCAGCGATCCGCAAAAAGCCGTGGCCACGGCCTACGCCAAGGCCTATCGCGACCGCTACAAGCAAGAGCCCTCCACCTTTGGCGGCTATGCGCACGACGCGCTGGCCCTGGCCGTGGACGCCATCAAGCGCGCAGGCGGCACCGACGGTGCCAAGGTGCGCGCCGCACTGGAGGCCACCAAAGGCCAGATGGGCGTCACCGGCCTCTTCACCATGAGCCCCACCGACCACATGGGGCTGGATCTGTCCGCCTTCCGCATGCTGGAAGTGAAAAAGGGCGACTGGGTCGTCGTCCCTTGAATCGTTGATTGTTGACCCAAGAGGAGATTCGCACCATGGCGAAACATGAAAGTCTGGCCAAAACCATGCCGCTGCCGCCGGCCACCCCGCAGCCCAACGTCTACCCGCTGAGCTGGCACGCCCACACGGCCAAACTCGAAGAGATCTGGGACGCCGCCCAGCGCGAGAACTGGGATCCCAAGAAACTGGACTGGGACTCGTTCGACCCCAGCACCTACTCGTGGGAAGAGCGCGAGGCCATCGCCTACTGGTGGACCATCCTCTCGGTGTTCGATGCCTCGGCGCCGCCGGTGTTTGCCGCCGCGCTGATCAAGACCTACGAGGCCCACGAGGAAGACGCCGTGCGCCGCTGCTTCTTCAGCGTCACGCGCGACGAGCAGAACCACGAGCAGATCTGCGGCCTGGCCATCACCAAGCTGCTGGAGCATCCGGACCCGCTGACCTACACGCCCAAGACCGAGATCGGCCGCAAGGCGCAACGCAACGCGCACTGGCTGTACTACAACGGCGGCCGCTACTGGGCTGGCTACAAGAACGCCGTGCCCAAGTACTCGCTGGCCGTGCTGTTCAGCTCCTTCCTGATGGGCGAGATCGCCGCCGCCACCATCTTTCACCAGATGGCCGCCAAGTGCACCGAGCCGGTGTTCAAGGAGGCGTTCCGCAACATCGGCCGCGACGAGGGCCGCCACATGGCCATCTGCATGTCGCTGATGGAGCGCGACTACCCCAAGATGGACGTCTCGGACAAGCCGCTGATCACCAAGCAGATCCGCGCGGGCTTCCTGTTCCTGTCGGGCGTGTTGTTCGAGCCGCCGGAAGACTTCTGGGACATCCCCAGCGACTTCATCGCCTACCAGCGCGAGGTCGAGGCCGTGGCGCGCGGTGCCGGCTTCTTCGTGCCCGAATACGAGGCCAAGAAGGAGAACTGGAAACAGGCCATGCTCAACCTCAAGGGCGTGCTGGACAAGTACGACATCCCGTTCCCCGCCATTCCCGAGGTCGGCATCACGGGGCAGGAGGTGAGCGACGCGGATATGGTGGACATCATCCCGGTGTTTTAGCCCCCACGCTCCCTGCCGGTCGCTGCCCCCCAAGGGGGCTCGCGCAGCGGACCGGCAGAGCCGGTTCCGCGCACGCCACCGGGTTTCGATCGTGCTTTGCGTTGCTTGTTTGCGTTGAATGCCATGAAACAAATTCGGTTGCATCCTTCGGGTCATCTGGTGCCTTGTCCTGAGGGCGCCACAGTGCTGGAGTCGCTGGAGAAGGCAGGCTATGCACTGCCCAACAACTGCCGTGCCGGCGCCTGCGGCGAGTGCAAGGTCAAGGTGATCGGCGGGCAGTTCGACCAGGGCTTTGTGCTGGACATGGCGCTGTCGCCCGATGAGCGCAAGCAGGGCTTTGGCCTCATGTGCATGGCCAAGCCGCTGTCGGACGAGCTGGTCATCGAGTGGGGCACCGAGGACGCCCGGCCCAAGCTGTTTCCGCCGCGCGAGAAGCAGCCCTATATGGTGGTGGACCGCATCCAGCGCACCCCGCGCATCGTGGAGCTGCGGCTGCGCCCGGTGCGCGAGGGCATGCGCTACTGGCCCGGCCAGTACCTGATGCTGGGCGACCCCGACGGCGGCGTGCCGCTGCGCAGCTACTCGATTGCCAACGCGCCGCGCGTGGATGGCGAGCTGGTGTTGCAGATCACGCGCCAGGACGAGGGCAACACCAGCGGCTGGGTGCATGAGAGCCTGCACCCCGGCACCCGGGTGTCGCTCAACGGGCCTTACGGCACCTTCATCGGCGATCCGTCGGTGGAGACGCCGGTGCTGTGCCTGGCGGCGGGCTCGGGGCTGGCGCCCATCCTGTCGCTGGCCGAGGCGGCGCTGCGGCGCAGCTACTCGGAGCCGGTGACGCTGATGATGTCGGCCGCCACCCATGCCGACCTCTACGACGCCGGCCTGATGGCGTGGTGGGCGGCGCGCCACCGCAACTTCCGCTACCGGCCCACGGTGACGCGCGAGCCGCCGCAGAACGACAAGGTGCTGCAAGGCCGCATCCCGGCGCTGCTGCCCACGCTGTTCAAAGACCTGTCGCGGCACAGCCTCTTCGTGGCCGGCTCGCCGGCCTTCGTCGAGGACTGCGTCAACGCCGCCAAGGCGTTGGGCGCCAAGCCGGAGCTGACCCACACCGAAGGCTATTACCCTCAAAGCCCGCCGCAGACGCCCCCGTCGTCCCAGTTGCTGTAAGGAGAAGCCGCCGTGCTTGCCTCGTTCCTGCAATTCCTGTTTTCCGGCGTGACGGTGGGCGCCACCTACGCGCTGGCGGCGCTGGGTTTTTCCATCATCTACAACGCCAGCGGCGTCATCAACTTTGCCCAGGGCGAGTTCATCATGCTGGGCGGCATGGCCACGGTGGTGCTGCTGGGGCTGGGCCTGCCGTTGCCGCTGGCCATTGCCGCCGCCGTGGCGGCCACGGCGCTGGTGGGCGTGCTGGTGGAGAAGCTGGCCATCGAGCCGGCCAAGGACGCCGAGGTGGTGACGCTGATCATCATCACCATCGGCGCCTCGCTGGTCATACGCGGTCTGGTGCAGGTCATCTGGGGCAAGGGGGCGCACGCGCTGCCGGCGTTTTCGGGCGAGACGCCCATCCAGGTGCTGGGCGCCACGCTGCTGCCGCAGAGCCTGTGGGTGCTGGGCGTGACGCTGGTGGTCTGCGTGCTGCTGGCCTGGTTCTTCAACCGCACGCTGGCCGGCAAGGCCATGCTGGCCACCTCGCACAACAAGCTGGCGGCGCAACTGGTGGGCATCCCCACCCAGCGCATCCTGATGGCCAGTTTTGCGTTGGCCGGGGCGCTGGGCGCCGTGGGCGGCATCTTGATCGCGCCCATCACCAGCACCTCGTATGACGTGGGCATCATGCTGGGCCTCAAAGGCTTTGTGGCCGCCACGCTGGGCGGGCTGGGCAGCGGGGCCGGGGCCATCGTGGGCGGGCTGTTGCTGGGCATCGTCGAGGCCATGACGGCCGGCTACATCTCCTCGGCCTACAAAGATGCGGTGCCCTTCGTGCTGATTCTGGCCGTGCTGTTCTTCATGCCGCGCGGCCTCTTTGGCGCCAAGGTCACGGAGCGCGTATGAGCGCGCCGGGCCGCTCCCAAGCGCGAATCCCGCAGCACGCCGTGCGCAGGGTCGTCCCATGAAGCCCCGCACCCTGGGCCTGGCGCTGCTGGCCGTGCTGCTGGCGGTGGCGCCGCTGGCGCTGGTCAACCCGTATCTGTACGACGTGGCCATCCGCGTCATGCTCAATGCCATCGTCGTCATCGGTCTGAACCTGCTGATTGGCTACACCGGCCAGATCAGCCTGGGCCATGCCGGCTTTGTGGGCATCGGCGCCTACGCCAGCGGCATCCTCACCGGCTGGCAGTTCGAGTGGCCGCCGCTGGTGGCCATGGCGGCGGGGGCAGCGGCCTCGGGCCTGCTGGCCCTGGCCATTGCGCGGCCGGTGCTCAAGCTCAAAGGCCACTACCTGGCCATGGCCACGCTGGGCCTGGGCATCATCATCGCCATCGTCATCACCAACGAGGCCGCCTACACCGGCGGGCCGGACGGCATTGCGGTGGCCACGCTGGGCGTGGGCGGACTGGAGTTGACCGGTGAGGCCAGTTGGTATGGGGTCGTCGCCGTGCTGCTGTGGCTGACCACCTGGCTGGCGCTCAACCTCATCGACTCGCCCGCCGGCCGCGCGCTGCAGGCCATTCACGGCTCCGAGGTGGCCGCGCAGGTGGTGGGCGTGGACACCGTGCGGGTCAAGGTGCGCATCTTCGTGGTCTCGGCCGTCATCGCCAGCCTGGTGGGCAGCCTGACCGCGCATTACGTGGCCTTCGTCACGCCCGGCGTGGCCGGGTTCTTCCACTCCATCGAGCTGGTGACCATGGTGGTGGTGGGCGGCATGGCGTCGGTGTTTGGCTCCATCGTCGGGGCGCTGCTGCTGACGCTGCTGCCGCAACTGCTGTCCACCTTCGAGGGCTGGGAGACGGTGGCCTTTGGCGCGGTGCTGATGGCCACCATGATCTTCCTGCCCAAGGGCATCGTGCCCACGCTGGCCGCCAAGCTGCGCCGCAAGGGGGGGACACATGAGTGAACTCGTCGTGGAGGGGCTGTCCAAGCGGTTCGGCGGCGTGCACGCCGTGCAGGACGTGAGCTTTGCCATCCAGAGCGGCACCGTGCACTCGGTCATCGGCCCCAACGGCGCCGGCAAGACCACGCTGTTCAACCTCATCACCGGCATTTACACGCCCACGGCGGGCCGCATCACCTTCGACGGCCACGAGGTCAGCGGCAAACCGCCCACGGCATTGGCGCGGCTGGGCATGAGTCGCACCTTCCAGAACCTGCAGGTGTGCATGAACATGTCGGCCATCGAGAACGTGATGGTGGGCGCGCACCTGCGGCTGTCGCAAAGCCTGCTGGCCGGCGCGCTGCGCCTGCCCGGCGTGCGCCGCGCCGACCGCGACTGCCGCGACGAGGCCGCCGAGCTGATGCGCTTCGTGGGTGTGGGCGACTGGCTGGACGCGCACGCCAGCCAGATGCCTTTCGGCGCCCTCAAGCGCCTGGAGGTGGCCCGGGCGCTGGCCGCCAAGCCCAAGATGGTGTTGCTGGACGAACCGGCCGCCGGCCTCAACGACACCGAAACCCACGAGATCGAGGCGCTGATCCGGCGCATCGCCGAGTCCGGCGTCACCGTGGTGCTGGTGGAGCACGACATGAAGCTGGTGATGAACCTCTCCGACCACATCCTGGTGCTGGACTACGGCAAGAAGCTGGCCGAAGGCACGGCGGCCGAGGTGCGCGCCAACCCCGACGTGATTGCCGCCTACCTGGGGGCCGGCTCGTGAAGGCACTGGAGGTCATCCAGGCCGAACACCGCAGCATGTGGCGGGTGAGCACCGCGCTCGACGCCCTGGCCGATCAGCTGGCGGTGCCCACGTCGGCCGACGCCGCCGCCGTGGTGGCCATGCTGGGCTACCTGAACGACTTTGCCGACCGCCTGCACCACCCCAAGGAGGACGACTACCTCTTCAGGCTGCTGCGCACGCGCACGCCCGATGGCGACGTCGATCTGGCCCAACTGGAGTCCGAGCACCGCAGCGTGCCGGTGGTGCTCCAGCGCCTGCTGACGCAAGCCCAAAGCGTGGTGGAGGGCGGGGTGCAGCCGGGCCTGGCGGCCGGCCTGCACGGCTACGCCGAGCAGCTGCGCGCCCACATCCGGCTGGAGGAGCGCAGCATCCTGCCGCTGGCCCGCCGCATGCTGCAGCCGGCCGACTGGGCCGAAATCGACGCCGCCTTCCTGGCCCACGACGACCCGCTTTTCGGTGAGGCGCCGCAGGCCGAGTTCGCCGCGTTGCGGGCGCGACTGGTGCAGCTGACGCCCGCGCCGCTGGGGCTGGGCGGCGACGTGGCGCTGGCGGCCCAGCCCGGCGCGCCGGCGCCCGTCGTGGCATCGCCGACGCCTGCGCCCCCCCTGGGCACCAAGGTGCTGGAGGTGCGGGGCCTGGCCAGCCACTACGGCCGCATCCAGGCGCTGGGCGGCATCGACCTGGATGTGTACCAGGGCGAACTGGTGGCCTTGGTGGGTGCCAACGGCGCCGGCAAAACCACGCTGCTGCGCACCCTCTCTGGTGTGCAGCCGGCCAGCGCGGGCAGCATCAGCTACCAGGGCCAGCGCATCGAGCGCAGCCGCCCCGACACCCGCGTGCGCGCCGGCATCTGCCAGGTGCCCGAAGGGCGGCAGGTGTTCGGCCCACTCACCATCGAAGACAACCTGCGCCTGGGCGCCTACACCCGGCCCAGGAGCGAGCTGGCCGACGACCTGGACAAGGCCTACGCGCTTTTCCCCATCCTCAAGGAAAAGCGCCTGCTGCCCGCCGGCACCCTGTCGGGCGGCCAGCAGCAGATGCTGGCCATGGCCCGCGCCCTGATGGGCCGCCCGCGCCTGCTGCTGCTGGACGAACCCAGCATGGGCCTGGCGCCGCTGCTGATCGAAGAAATCTTCCGCGTCGTCAAGACGCTGAAGAGCCAGGGCATCACCATCCTGCTGGTGGAGCAGAACGCCCACGCGGCCCTCTCCATCGCCGACACCGGCTACGTGCTGGAAACCGGCCGCATCAGCCTCTCGGGGCGGGGGCGTGACCTGCTGGCCAATGAGCGGGTAAGGGCGGCGTATTTGGGGATGTGAGGGGCAGGGTGGTGCACTTCAGACTTGATACCTAGACGGCAAATCTATGCAACTGCACGGCACAAGTGGCGAGCTTGGTTTGACCCTTTTGCATCGCACTCCCAGTTCGAGCCCTAGAGAGCCGGATCTTCACGTTCGGGTTCAAGCGTCGTCCGCCTTGTTCTCGGCTGCCACGATGAACGTATGGCTAGAGTGGCCAGAGGTGCAGGCTTTCATCGCAGAGCTTGAGGAATTGAACTTCAAACTCACCGGCCAGGCCGAGGTCGCGGCCATGTCGCCGAGTGAGTTTTTGCTCACCATCAAGAATATCGACACCAAAGGCCATATGGCTGTCATCTTCACAATCGGAAGGCTCGACATCACCCACAACGATCAGTTTCAATCCAGCGTGAGCGGTGGATTTGAAGTGCTGCCGGGTGACGTTGAATCTCTTCTTGCCTGGTTCAAAGCGGCCGTTGCAGGTACATCTGCCGCTGCTTGAGGCGGTGCCAGACTGCCGCTGACTGCCTGGCGCCTTCTCCAGAGCAACCGCTGCCAAGGTCAGCCCACGCAATTCACCACCCGCAACCCCAGGTGATCCGTGAACCCGTCGAGATCCCGGTCGCTGTGCAGCAGCCGGTATCCGTGCGTCAGGCAGCAGGTGGCAATCAATACGTCCACCGTGCCGCGGACGGTGACGCCTCGGGCGCGCAGGCGCCGGTGGTTGTGGGCGGACTCGATCGCCAGCGCCTCGCCCCCTATAGCCACTTGCGCCAACCGGCCCAGCAGTCGGCGCGCTTCTTCGAAGCCGCGATCGTCTTTGAAGCCACGCAATACCTCGGCCAGAGCCAGATCGCCCACCACACGTTCTTCGCTGCTCAGCTGGCGGCGCAGTCACTCGGCGTGCGCCGTGGGGGTGTTGCGATCGAAATCAACCCCGACGCAGGAATCGGCGGCGATCATGCCTCGCGCCGCATGGCGTCGAGGTCACCCTCCCACGCGTACTTGCCTCGCAGCCTGCGCAAATCGGCTTGCTGGCGCAGCCGCAGCAGCGTCCTCAGGCCTTGTTCAACCGCCCCCCGCTTGGTCTTGATGCCGGTGGCTTTCAGCGTGACTGCCATCAACCGGTCATCGATGACGATGTGGGTGCGTATGGTCAGTGCTTATCCGCCTCACTGGTGAACGCATCCGCAAAGAAGGCCTCGTCCGGCAGCCCGCAGCGTTGGGTGAAGTCGGTCTGTGCGGCGTGCACCATGGCCGGGGCGCCGCAGGCGTAGACCTGCTGGGCCGAGAGGTCGGGCAGGTCGGCCATCACGGCCTGGTGGACGAAGCCGCTGCGGCCCAACCAGCCGTCTTCGGGGCGGGGCTCGGAGCACACGGGCACGTAGCGCAGCCAGGGCAGGCTGGCGGCGGCGGCTTCGGCCCAGGCGTGCAGGTAGAGGTCGGCGGGGCGTCGCACGCCCCAATAGAGCACGGTGGGGCGTGGCTCGGCCAGCGTCTGCATGTGCTCGATGATGGCCTTGATGGGGGCAAAGCCCGTGCCCGAGGCCAGCAGCACCACGGGCGCGCGGCTGTCTTCACGCAGGAAGAAGGTGCCGAACGGGCCTTCCATGCGCACGATGTCCTTGACCTTCATGGCGCCGAAGACGTGGTCGGTGAAGACGCCGCCGGGCATGTGGCGCACGTGCAGTTCGATGGACGGCGGCTCGCCCACCTGGTGCGGCGCGTTGGCCATGGAGTAGCTGCGTCGCACGCCGCCTTGCAGGATGAACTCCACGTACTGCCCGGCGCGCCAGGCGAACTTCTGGTTGCCGGGCAGTTGCACCCGCAGCAGCGCCACGTCCGGCGCCGGGCGCTCCAGCGCGAGGATGCGGCCAGGCATTTTGACGATGGGGTAGTCGCCCATGCCGGGCACGCTGCGCGCCTCCACGGTGCAGTCGGTCTGCGGCCGGGCGCGGCAGGTGAGGATGAGACCGGCAGCTTCCTCGGCCTCGGTCAGCGCGCTGGCCTGGTGGCTGCCGTGGACCACGCGGCCTTCCAGCAGCCGGCTTTTGCACGAGCCGCAGGCGCCGTCCTTGCAGCCATAGGGCAGGCCGATGCCCTCGCGGATGGCGGCGGTCAGGATGGCCTCGTCGTCGGCCACGTCGAACTGGCGCTGCGAGGGCTGCAAGGTGACGCGAAAGCTCATGGTGCAATGCAAAGTTCTTCTACAGCCCGCGATTGTCCCCGATGCCTCTTGCCTCCCGCCTGCGCGCGCGCCATGCACGGCTGCTCATCGTCGGCTGCGGTGACGTGGGGCTGCGCGTGCGCCGCCATCTGGGCGCGCATTGGCGCGTGCTGGCGCTGAACCGCGAGCCGGCACGCGCCGCCGCCTTGCGCGCGCAAGGCATCACGCCGCTGGCGGGCGATCTGGATGCACCGGCCACGCTGGCACGCCTGGCCGCGCTGGCGCAGCGCGTGCTGCACCTGGCGCCGCCGCAGGGGCAGGGCGAGCGCGATACCCGCACCCGGGCCTTGACGCGGGCGCTGCGCGGTCACCCGCTGCGCGCGGTGTACGTCAGCACCACCGGCGTCTATGGCGATGCCGGCGGTGCCTGGGTGGCCGAGACCCGCGCCACCGCACCCGCTACCGACCGCGCCCGCCGCCGGGTGGACGCCGAGCAGGGCTGGCGCCGCTGGGGCCGCATGCAGGGCGTGGTGGCCAGCGTGCTGCGGGTGCCGGGCATTTACGCGCTGGACCGGCCCGGGGGCGATCCGCGTGAGCGCCTGCGGCGCGGCGCGCCGGTGCTGGCACCGGCCGACGACGTGTACACCAACCACATTCATGCCGACGACCTGGCGCGGGCCTGCATCGCCGCGCTGTGGCGCGGGGCCCCGCAGCGCATCTACCACGTGGCCGATACCAGCCAGCGCACGATGGGCGCCCACTTCGAGGCGGTGGCCGCCGCACTGGGCCTGCCGCCGCCGCCCCGCCTGACCCTGGCCCAGGCGCGGGCGCAACTGACGTCCACGCAACTGAGTTTCTGGCTGGAGTCGCGCCGGCTGACCACCACGCGGCTGACGCGCGAGCTGCGCGTGGTGCTGCGTTACCCGGACGTGCTGACGGCGCTGGCCGCCGGCTGAGTGCCGGGTGTGCCGGGCGCAGCCTCGCCACCCAGCGCCTCCACCAGCGCCGGCAGCAGCGGCCCCAGCTCCAGCACGGTGAGCGCGGCGTCGGCGTCAAAGGCTTCGTCGGCACCCTGGGGGCTGCCGCGCTGCTCCAGCACCACGTCCAGCAGCGCCACGCCTTTGAGCGTCAGCGTCTCGGTCAGGGTCAGGGCCACGCGGTCGCGCCAGGCCAGCGCCAGCCGGGTGGGGCGCTTGCCCTCCTGCAGATGGGCGCGCACGTCGTCGCCTTCCAGCGCGTGGCGCACGTAGCGCACGGTGGCGCGTTCGTCGCCGGGGCTGCGCAGTTCGGTGTCGCGGCCGATGCTGAAGCCCTCGGGCGCCACGCCGTCCAGCAGCCAGGCGGTCATGCAGGCTGCGGGCGATTCGGCCGTGTGCAGCGGGGCCACGGCCAGGCCGGGCAGGGCAGCCACCAGCAGCGAGATGAGGGCATCGGCCTTGGCCATGCTGCCGGCGTCCAGCAGCAGCCAGCCGCCATGCAGGTCCAGCCAGATGCGCTGCTCCACCGTTTTGGTGAAGGCCTGCGGCAGCAGGCGGTGGACGACTTCTTCCTTCAACTCGGCCAGCGCCTTGCGGCCGGGCTTGCGGCCGGTTTCGGCCTCGATGCGCTCGGCCGCCTCCTGCACCTGCTCGCGCACCACGCTGGCCGGCAGCAGCCGCTGCTGGCTGCGCACCTGCAGCAACCAGTGGCGGCCGCCGGCCACGGCCTCGATCAGCGGCGCATGGTCCACGCCGCGCGGGGGCACGAAGCCAATGGACTGTGGCTGGCTGAGGCCGCAAGGGGTGAACAACTGGGCGGCCAGCGCATCGCGGGCACCGTCCAGGTCGGGCAGGCTGGCCGCTTGCAGGCGAAACGGCATCAAACGTTTGAACACGGGCAAAGAGGGGAGACACGTTGGAGGGCGGCACTATAGACGCCGCCACTTGGGTACAGTGCACATGCGGTGGCGGCCGTCGCCGCGCGCGAGGCCTTGAGCTGGCCGCATGAGCCCTGGCTTGCGCGCGCGCTGGCCGCATCCTGCCGCGCGTTGTGTGGAGGGAAGACCCGTGAGCTACCCCAGCGTCACCCTGCCCATCGACGTGGCCGACGGCCTCGTCATGGCGCCCACCGAGGCGCGCCAGTTGGGCGCCATGCTGCATGCGGACTTTGAGGGCGCGCAGCCATTCCCGCATACCGTGCTGGAGGACTTTCTGCCCCCATCGGTGTTGGCGCAGGCGCTGGCCGGCTTTCCGGCTGGGGCGCAGGTCTCGGACGGGGTGTTTGAGGCTGGCTACGCGGGCCTGCACAAGCGCCAGATCATGCCGGAGGACAGCAACCAGGCGGCGCGCGAACTGTTCTGGTTTCTCAACTCGCGGCCCATGCTCCAGTTTCTGGAGGGGCTGACGGGCATCGAGGCGCTGCTGCCCGATCCGTATTTTCTGGGCGGTGGCTACCACGAGACCACGCGGGGCGGCATGCTGGGTGTGCACGCGGACTTCCGCATCCATGCGCAACTGCATCTGCAGCGGCGGCTCAACCTCATCATCTACCTCAACGAGGTCTGGGACGAGGCCTGGCTGGGCCACCTGGAGCTGTGGAGCCGCGACATGCGCACCTGCATGGCCCGGGTCAGCCCGCTGCTCAATCGCTGCGTGGTGTTCCGCACCGATGCCGACACCTGGCACGGCCATCCGGACCCGCTGCAGACGCCCGAGGGCGTGGCGCGGCGCTCGCTGGCGCTGTACTACTACACGGCGTCGCGTGCCATCCGCAGTGAGGTGCCGGACAAGGACACGGTGTATGTGGCCCGGCCCCAGGACTTGCCGGCGGTGCAACGCGAAGCCAACCAGCTGCGCGCCTGGGAGACGCTGCGCGACTGGACGCCGCCGCTGCTGTACCGCCAACTCACCAGGCTGCGCTGGCGGCTGGCGGCGCGCCGCTGAACATTACTGGCCTTGCGGGCCGCCCATCATCTGGCTGAAGCCGCCGTCCACGTACATGACCTCGGCGCTGACGCCGGCTGCCAGATCGGACAGCAGGAAGGCAGCGGCGTTGCCGATGTCCTCGATGGTGACCGGGCGGCGGATGGGCGCGGTGGCGGCGAAATCGGCCAGCATCTTGCCAAAGTCCTTGATGCCCGAGGCGGCCAGTGTGCGCACCGGGCCGGCCGAGATGCCGTTGACGCGCATGCCGCGCGCGCCCAGGCTTTGCGCCAGGAAGCGCACGCTGGCTTCCAGCGAGGCCTTGGCCAGGCCCATGGTGTTGTAGTTGGGCACGTAGCGCACGGCGCCCAGGTAAGAAAGCGTCAAGAGCGACGCGCCCTCACGCAGATGCGGCAACGCCGCCTTGGCCATGGCGGGGAAGCTGTAGGCCGAGATTTCGTGCGCGGTGCGAAAGCCCTCGCGTGAGAACCCGTCCAGAAAATCGCCGGCAATGGCCTCGCGCGGGGCGTAGGCGATGGCATGGACGAAACCGTCGAATTGCGGCCAATGGCGGCCGAGTTCGGCAAACAGTTCGGTGATCTGCGCGTCGTCGGCCACGTCGCAGGGAATGGCCAGTTTGGAGCCGAATTCGGCCGCCGTCTCTTCCATGCGCGCCTTGAAGCGCTCGCCCTGGTAGCTGAAGGCCAGCTCGGCCCCCTCGCGGTGACAGGCATTGGCGATGCCATAGGCGATGGAGCGGTTGTTGAGCACGCCAGTGATCAAAAGGCGCTTGCCGGTGAGGAATCCCATGGGGCGCTCCAGTTCGTCGTTGTGGTGATACAGCAGGCATTCTGGCATGGGTTGTCTTGAAGTGTGACGGGTTTCGGGCTATACTCCTAGCTTCGCTGAATATCCTGAAATGGGCGGTGCATTGCTGCCCATTTTTTTTGCGTTGGCGTTTTTTGCAGGTCTAGAAGAGGTGGCAAGGCGTTGAGTCAAGCGGTCGAGACGACGGTGGTGGGCATGGGCTATGAGCTGGTCGACGAGGAACGTGTCGGCGGCGGGTTGCTGCGCGTCACCATCGACCGGCTGGACGGTCAGGCCATCACGGTGGACGACTGCGAGGCCGTGACGCGCCAGCTCCAGTATGCGCTGGAGGTGGCAGGCGCCGACTACGCGCGGCTGGAAGTGTCTTCGCCGGGCCTGGACCGGCCGCTGCGCACCCCCGCGCATTTTGTGCGCTTCATGGGCGCGCAGGTGCTGCTGACGTTGAAGCTGCCCTTTGAGGGCCGCAAGAAATGGAGCGGCCTGCTGCGCGCGGCCAACGAGACCGGCTGCGAGCTGCTGGTCGCGGGCGGCAAGACCGAGCAGGTGCTGGCTGCCACGTATGACGAGATTCGCGAGGCGCGCCTGGTGCCGGTACTGGATTTCAAACGCGGCACCCGCAAATCAACAGATTCACAACCCAAACAACCCGCTGAGCCGACTGACGGAGGGCAAGAACAATGAACCGCGAGATGCTGATGCTGGTTGACGCGATTTCCCGCGAGAAGAACGTCGAGCGCGACGTGGTCTTCGGTGCGGTGGAGGCCGCGCTCGCCTCGGCCACCAAGCGCCTGATTGGCGGCGAGGTGGACATCCGCGTGGCCGTGGACCGCGACACCGGCGAGCACGAGACCTTCCGTCGCTGGCTGGTGGTGCCCGATTCGGCCGGCCTGCAAAACCCCGATGCCGAAGAGCTGCTGTCCGACGCCATCGAGGACATTCCCGAGCTGGAAGAGGGCGACTTCATCGAGAAGGCCATCGAGTCGGTGCCCATTGGCCGCATTGGCGCCCAGGCGGCCAAGCAGGTCATCCTGCAGAAAATCCGCGACGCCGAGCGCGAGCAGCTGCTCAACGAATTCCTCTCGCGCGGCGACAAGATTTTCGTGGGCACCGTCAAGCGGCTGGACAAGGGCGACATCATCGTCGAGAGCGGCCGCGTCGAAGGGCGTCTCAAGCGCGGCGAGATGATCCCCAAGGAAAACCTGCGCTCGGGCGACCGCGTGCGGGCCTACATCGCCGGGGTGGACCCGACCGCGCGCGGTGCGCAAATCATGCTGTCGCGCTCGGCGCCGGGCTTCATGATTGAGCTGTTCGGCCAGGAGGTGCCCGAGATCGAGCAAGGCCTGCTGGAGATCAAGAACGCCGCCCGCGACCCGGGCAGCCGGGCCAAGATCGCCGTCGTCTCGTACGACAAGCGGGTCGATCCCATCGGCACCTGCGTGGGCGTGCGCGGCTCGCGCGTGACGGCCGTCACCAACGAGCTGGCGGGCGAGCGCGTGGACATCGTGCTGTGGAGTGAAGACCCGGCGCAGTTCGTCATCGGCGCGCTGGCACCGGCCAACGTGCAGTCCATCGTGGTTGACGAAGAGCGGCATGCCATGGACGTGGTGGTGGACGAGGAAAACCTCGCCATCGCCATCGGCCGGGGCGGCCAGAACGTGCGCCTGGCCAGCGAGCTGACGGGCTGGCGCATCAACATCATGACGGCCGAGGAGTCGGCGGCCAAGCAGGCCGAAGAGTCCGACTCCGTGCGCAAGCTGTTCGTCGACAAGCTCGACGTGGACGAGGAAGTCGCCGACATCCTGATCGCCGAGGGCTTTGCCAGCCTGGAAGAAGTGGCCTATGTGCCGCTGCAGGAGATGCTGGAGATCGAGGGCTTCGACGAAGACACCGTGGGCGAGTTGCGCAACCGTGCCAAGGACGCGCTGCTGACCATGGAGATCGTGCGCGAGGAGAAGGTCGAGGCCGTGTCGCAGGATTTGCGCGACCTGGAAGGCCTGACACCCGCCTGGATCGCCAAGCTGGCCGATGCCGGCATTGCCACCCGCGACGACCTGGCCGATCTGGCCGGCGACGAGCTGGTGGAGATCACCGGTATGGAAGCCGAGGCGGCGCAGGCGCTGATCATGAAGGCCCGCGCGCACTGGTTCGAGAACAACGCCTGAGGTCCGCTCCACCCACCTCCGGCATGCAGAAGATCGAGGAAACACAAGCATGGCAGTGACCACCGTTGCCCAACTCGCGGCGGAGATGAACCGCCCCGCCGCGACGCTCCTGGAGCAGTTGCAAGCGGCTGGCGTGGACAAAACCGGCGCCGACGCAGCCTTGTCCGAAGGGGACAAGGAGCGCCTGCTCGACCACCTGCGCAGCAGCCACGGCACGGCCGGCGGCGAGCGGCGCAAGATCACGCTGACGCGCAAGAGCACCAGCGAGATCAAGCAGGCCGACGCCACCGGCAAGGCCCGCACCATCCAGGTGGAGGTGCGCAAGAAGCGCGTCTTCGTCAAGCGTGAAGACGGCGCCGACACCACGGCCGTCAGCGACGCCGATGCCGAGCAGGCTGATCTGGCGCGCCGCGCCGAAGAGGCCCGGCTGCAGGCCGAGGCGCTGCGCCAGCAGGAAGAAGAGCTGGCCCGCGAGCGCGCCCAGCGTGAGCGCGAGGCCGAAGAGCGCCGCCAGCGCGCCGAGCAGGAGGCCAAGGCCGCCGCCGAGCGCGCGCAGGCTCAAGCGCTGGCCGAGCAGGCGGCCCAGGCCGCCAAGCAGACCGAACAGCAGGCCCAGCAGGTGCAGGACGACCGCGAGCAGCGCCAGGCCGCCGCGCGTGCCGAGGCCGAGGCCGCACGCCAGGCCGCGGCCGGTGGCATCAAGCCGCCGGTGACCGCGCCGGTGCCTGCGCCGGCCGTGGCCGAGCCGCCGCCTGCGCCTGCCGCCGAACCGGTGCCGGCGGCCAAGCCCGCCGTGCGCGTGGTCAAGGGCAATGCCGAATCGGACGAGCAAAAACGCGCCGCCGACCTGGAGCGGCGCCGCAAGGCGGCCGAGGCCGAGGCCGCTGCCATCCGCGACATGATGGCGCGCAAGGCCAAGGTGCTGGTGGCCAAGAAGCCCGAAGAGCCCAAGCCGGCGGCCGATGCCAGCAAGGAAGGCATCAAAGGCACCATCCACAAGAAAGCCGGTGCGCCTGCCGCTCCGGCCGCAGCCAAGCCGGGCGAGAAAAAATCCGTCAAGAGCGAGAAGCTGTCCTCATCCTGGGCCGACGACGCCAAGAAGCGCGGCGCGGCGGCCGGGGCCAGGCGTCCCGACGGCAGCGTGGCCGGTCAGCGTGCGGGCTGGCGGGCGCCTCGCGGTGGCCGGCGCGGCGACAGCCGCAACGACATGCAGATGGCCAACGACACGCCTGCGCAGGTGCAGGAGGTGCATATCCCCGAGACCATCTCGGTGGCCGACCTGGCGCACAAGATGAGCGTCAAGGCCAGCGAGGTCATCAAGCAGTTGATGAAGCTGGGCCAGATGGTCACCATCAACCAGCAGCTCGACCAGGAGACGGCCATGATCCTCGTCGAGGAAATGGGCCACAAGGCGCTGGCCGCCAAGCTGGACGACCCCGAGGCCTTCTCCGAGGAGGAGCAGGCCGCGGCTTCTGGCGACGCGCTGCCGCGCGCGCCGGTGGTCACCGTCATGGGTCACGTCGACCACGGCAAGACCTCGCTGCTGGACCGCATCCGCGCCAGCCGCGTGGCGGCCGGTGAGGCGGGTGGCATCACGCAGCACATCGGCGCCTACCACGTCGAGACGTCGCGCGGGATGATCACCTTCCTGGATACCCCGGGTCACGCGGCCTTTACGGCCATGCGGGCGCGCGGTGCCAAGGCCACCGACCTGGTCATCCTGGTGGTGGCGGCCGACGACGGCGTCATGCCGCAGACCAAGGAAGCCATTGCCCACGCCAAGGCCGCCGGGGTACCCATCGTGGTGGCCATGAACAAGATCGACAAGCCCGATGCCAACCCCGAGCGCGTCAAGAGCGAGCTGGTGGCCGAGCAGGTGGTGCCCGAGGAGTTCGGCGGCGAGTCGCCCTTCGTGCCCGTGTCGGCCAAAACCGGCCAGGGCATCGACGACTTGCTGGAGCAGGTGCTGTTGCAGGCCGAGGTGCTGGAGCTCAAGGCCCCGGTGGACGCCATGGCCAAGGGCATCGTCATCGAAGCGCGGCTGGACAAGGGCCGCGGCCCCGTGGCGACCGTGCTGGTTCAGTCCGGCACCTTGCGCCGCGGCGACGTGGTGCTGGCCGGCGCCAGCTATGGCCGCGTGCGCGCCATGCTGGACGAAGACGGCAAGAACGCCACCGAGGCCGGCCCCTCCATTCCGGTGGAGATCCAGGGTCTGACCGAGGTGCCGGCGGCGGGTGACGAATTCATGGTGCTGGCCGACGAGCGCCGGGCGCGCGAAATCGCGACCTTCCGCCAAGGCAAGTACCGCGACGTCAAACTGGCCCGCCAGCAGGCGGCCAAGCTCGAGTCCATGTTCGACAACATGGGCGAAGGCCAGGCCCAGATGCTGCCGCTCATCATCAAGGCCGATGTGCAGGGCTCGCAGGAGGCGCTGGCTGCCTCGCTGCTCAAGCTCTCCACCGACGAGGTGCGGGTGCAGATCGTGCATGCGGCCGTGGGTGGCATCAGCGAGAGCGACATCAACCTGGCCATTGCGTCCAAGGCCATCGTCATCGGCTTCAACACCCGTGCCGATGCCGGCGCGCGCAAACTGGCCGAGAACTCGGGCGTGGACATCCGCTACTACAACATCATCTACGACGCCGTGGATGAGGTGAAGGCGGCCATGACCGGCATGCTGGCACCCGAGCAGAAGGAAGAGGCGCTGGGCACGGCCGAGATTCGCGTGGTCTTCGTGGCCTCCAAGATCGGCACCGTGGCCGGCTCCATGGTCACCTCGGGTCTGGTGCGGCGCGGTGCGCGCTTCCGCCTGCTGCGCGACCACATCGTCATCTACACCGGCGAGGTCGAATCCGTGCGGCGCGAGAAGGACGACGTCAAGGAAGTCAAGGAAGGCTTCGAGTGCGGCATCAAGCTCAAGAACTACAACGACATTGCCGAGGGCGATCAGCTGGAGTTCTTCGAGATCAAGGAAGTGGCGCGGACCCTTTGACCCCCACGCTCCCACGAGGGGGGCAGGCTGCGGCCCGGCCAAGCCGGATCCGCACCTGGACCTAGGTAGCGCCCCGCCTCTTTGGCGGGGCGTTCAGTTTGCGGAGTACCGAAGATGAGACACAAACCCAGCGCTTCCCATCGCAGCCTGCGCGTGGCCGACCAGATCCAGCGCGATGTGGCCGAGTTGATTCGCGAGCTCAAAGACCCGCGCATCGGCATCGTCACCATCCACGCCGTGGACGTGACGCCCGACTATGCGCACGCCAAGATTGCCTTCTCGGTGCTTACCGGTGACCCGCACGAGGCCGAGGTGGCGCTCAATCAGGCCGCCGGCTTCGTGCGCAACGGCTTGTTCAAGCGGCTCACGATCCACACCGTGCCCACGCTGCATTTCAAGTTCGACCCCACCACCGAGCGCGCGGCCGAGCTCAATGCCTTGATCCAGCGCGCCAACGCCACGCGGGCCCAGGACGACTGATGCGCGACGACGCCGCCAAACCCGCCCGCCTGCCGCGCCGCGCGCTGCATGGCGTGTTGTTGCTGGACAAGCCGCTGGGCTGGTCCAGCAACGATGCGCTGCAAAAGGTCAAGGGTTTGCTGCGGGCGCAAAAGGCGGGCCACACCGGCACGCTGGATCCGCTGGCCACCGGCCTGCTGCCGCTGTGTTTTGGCGCCGCCACCAAGTTCGCCCAGGTCAGCCTGGACGCCGACAAGCACTACGAAGCCACGTTGCAGCTGGGCGAGTGCCGCGAAGGGGGCGACCGCGAGGGCGCCGTCA
The DNA here is from genome assembly GCA_020161145.1 of Pseudomonadota bacterium. GTDB lineage: Bacteria > Pseudomonadota > Gammaproteobacteria > Burkholderiales > Burkholderiaceae_C > Ideonella. Next base: position 37,358 of record JAIUPQ010000003.1, on the reverse strand, counting down.
TCAGCCGGGCGCCGGTTCACGTGCAACTGGCCGACATCAGCGCCGCCTGTGCGGCCTTCACCGGCGCCATCACCCAGACGCCGCCCATGCAGTCGGCGCTCAAGGTGGATGGCCGGGCGCTCTACACCTATGCCCGCCAGGGCCAGACGGTGGCGCGCGAGCCGCGCGCCGTCACCATCCACGCGCTGGAAGTCCTGACCTGGGTGCCCGAGCTGGCCTTGCTGACGCTGGGCGTGCGCTGCAGCAAAGGCACTTACGTGCGCACGCTGGCTGAAGACATCGGCACCCATCTGGGCTGCGGCGCCCATCTGGCTGCGCTGCGGCGTACCGGCAGCGGTGCGCTCAACGTGGCGGCCGCCATCACGCTGGATGCGCTGCAGGCCATGCCCGACGAGGCGCGCCTGGCGCACCTGATGCCGCCGGACTGCCTGTTGGCCGACTGGCCGCTGCTGCAACTGCCCGAGACCGAGGCTGCGCGCTTCCTGGCCGGCCAGCGCCGCCGCGTCAACCTGCCCGACGCGCCGCAGGTGCGCGTCTACGGTCCCGAACCGCACGCCCTGCTGGGCAGTGCACACCTGCAGGGCGGCGAGCTGATCGCCGATCGCCTGCTCAGCCCGCCGGAAGTGGCGGCGCTGCTGATGAACCCCTATTCCAGAACCGAGAGCCTCTCATGAGCCGTCCCGACACCCACCAGATCCGCAACGTCGCCATCATCGCCCACGTCGACCATGGCAAGACCACGCTGGTTGACCAACTGCTGCGCCAGAGCGGCACCTTTGCCGAGCACGAGAAAGTCGTGGACACGGTGATGGACAGCAACGCCATCGAACGCGAGCGCGGCATCACCATCCTGGCCAAGAACTGTGCCGTCTCATGGCAGGGCACGCACATCAACATCGTCGATACCCCGGGCCACGCCGACTTTGGCGGCGAGGTGGAGCGGGCGCTGTCCATGGTCGATGGCGTGGTGCTGCTGATCGACGCGCAGGAAGGCCCCATGCCGCAGACCCGCTTCGTCACCAAGAAGGCGCTGGCGCTGGGGCTCAACCCCATCGTCGTGGTCAACAAGGTGGACAAGCCCGGCGCCAACCCCGACAAGGTGATCAACGCCGCGTTCGATCTGTTCGACAAACTGGGCGCCACCGATGAGCAGCTGGACTTCCCGGTGGTCTACGCCTCGGGCATCAACGGCTGGTCGTCGCTGGAAGAGGGCGAGCCGGGCGCGCAATGGGGGCCGGACATGGCCGCGCTGTTCAACACCATCCTCAAGCACGTGACGCCGCACCAGGGCGATGCGGCCGCGCCGCTGCAGCTGCAGATCTCGGCGCTGGACTACTCCACGTTCGTGGGCCGCATCGGGGTGGGGCGCATCAGCGCCGGCACCGTCAAGCCGGGCCAGGACGTGCTGGTCATGGAAGGCGAGGACGGCAAGAACTACAAGGGCCGCGTCAACCAGGTGCTGACCTTCCAGGGGCTGGACCGCATGCAGACGCCCGAGGCGGGTCCGGGCGACATCGTGCTGATCAACGGCATCGAGGACATCGGCATCGGCGTCACCGTGACCGACCCGCTCGATCCGCAGCCGCTGCCCATGCTGAAGGTGGACGAGCCCACGCTGACGATGAACTTCTGCGTCAACACCAGCCCCTTGGCGGGCCGCGAGGGCAAGTACGTCACCAGCCGCCAGATCTGGGACCGGCTGCAAAAAGAGCTGCAATCCAACGTGGCGCTGCGCGTCAAGGAGACCGACGAGGACGGCATTTTCGAAGTCTCGGGCCGCGGCGAGCTGCACCTGACCATCCTGCTGGAGAACATGCGCCGCGAGGGCTACGAGCTGGCCGTCTCCAAGCCGCGCGTGGTCTTTCACGATGTGGATGGCGAGCGCCACGAGCCCATCGAGCTGGTCACCACCGACATCGAGGAAGGCCACCAGGGCGGCGTCATGCAGGCGCTGGGCGAGCGCAAGGGCGAGTTGGTCAACATGGAGCCGGACGGCCGTGGCCGCGTGCGCCTGGAGTACCGCATCCCGGCGCGTGGCCTGATTGGCTTTGCCAACGAGTTCATGAACCTCACGCGCGGCTCGGGCCTGATCGCCAACATCTTTGACGGCTACGAGGCCTACAAGGGCGAGATCGGCGGGCGCAAGAACGGCGTGCTCATCAGCCAGGACGACGGCGAAATCGTCACCTACGCGCTGGGCAAGCTCGACGACCGGGGCCGCATGTTCGTGCGCGCGGGCGACCCCGTCTACGAGGGCATGATCGTGGGCATCCACAGCCGCGACAACGACCTGGTGGTCAACGCCGTGCGCACCAAGCAGCTGACCAACTTCCGTGTCAGCGGCAAGGAAGACGCCATCAAGATCACGCCGCCCATCGAGCTGACGCTGGAGTATGGCGTCGAGTTCATCGAGGACGACGAGCTGGTCGAGATCACACCCAAGAGCGTGCGCCTGCGCAAGCGCCATCTGAAGGAGCACGAGCGCAAGCGCGCTCAGCGCGAAGGCTGACGCCGTGACGCATCTGCGCGCCGTCTGGATGATGGTGCTGGCCACCTTCCTGTGGAGCACGGCCGGCATGGTCACGCGCTTTCTGGACGCGGCGCGCAGCTTCGAGGTCACGTTCTGGCGCTCGGCCGTCACCGCCGTGACGGTGCTGGCCATCCTGCTGTGGCTGCGCGGGCCGGGCCTGTTTGCCCAGATGCGCCGTGCGGGCTGGCCGCTGTGGGCCTCGGGTGCCTGCTGGGCCGTGAGCTTCACCGGCTTCATGGTGGCCATGACGCTGACGCGCGTGGCCACGGTGCTGATCGTGATGGCCACGGCGCCGCTGCTGACGGCGGTGTTCGCGCGCTTTTTTCTGCGCCAGCACGTCGCCCGGCGCACCTGGGTGGCCATTGGGGTGGCCGGCGTCGGCATGGTCTGGATGTATGGCGGCGCGGCGCTGGCGGGTGGCAGTGCCATGCTGGGGGCGCTGGTGGCCTTCAGCGTCCCGCTGTCCAACGCCACCAACTGGACGCTGATGCAGCACGCCAGCCAGACGGCCGCCAACCGGCCCCCGGTCGATCTGCTGCCGGCGGTGCTGGTGGGGGCCGTGGTCAGCGCGCTGGCCGTGCTGCCGTTGGCACTGCCTTTTTCGGCCACGGCGCACGACGTGACGCTGCTGGCCGGTCTGGGCGTGTTTCAACTGGCCGTGCCCTGCCTGATGGTGGTGGCGGCGGGCCGCGTGCTGCCGGCGCCCGAGATGGCGCTGCTGTCGCTGCTGGAGGTCACCTTCGGCGTGCTGTTGGCCTGGGTGGGCGCAGGCGAGGCACCGGGTCCGGCGGCCTTCATCGGTGGCCCGCTGGTCATCGGCGCGCTGCTGGTCAACGAATGGCTGGCGCTGCGCGAACGCCAGCGCACCGCCGCAGATGTTCCCCTTGCAGTGAATTGAGAGCAAATCCATTAAGTTGTCACCAACTGTCGGTTTGTCATCGCCTGTATGGGGGGTTGACGCGCATTTAGAAACAGCGCGTCGGCGGGCGCCTTGAAGATAGCGCCCAGCCACGAGCGCACCTGACTGGGTGCGGCAGTGCCGTGACGGTTCCTTAGGCAGAGAGTCCACTCATGATTGTTTTTTCCTTCACCAGGCCGGTGCGCCTGGCGGGCGCGGCTTTGCTGGCCGGCGCCCTGGCGGCCTGCGGTGGCGGCCGTGGCGACAGCGCCGCATCCACCGACCTGGCCAGCGACGCGGACGCACGCCGCCTGGCTACCGCCGCCGAGGCGCCAACAGCCAAGATGTCACAGCAAGAGGCCGTGCGCCTGGCCCATCAGGCCACGTTTGGCCCCAATGAGGCGCTGGTGGCCGAGCTCAAGGCCACCACCCGCGCCCGCTGGGTGCAGGCACAGATGAACCTGCCGGCCTCGCGCTACAACGCAGGTGGCAGCACGCCGGTGCACACGCCCAAGGGGGGTGACTATTGCAGCCAGTCCCCGCAAAAAGACAGCCCCACCTGCTGGCGCGACAACTTCAGCATCGACCCGCTGATCTGGGACTTCTACCGCAACGCCAGCTTCCAGCCCGACCAGTTGCGCCAGCGCGTGGCCTTTGCGCTGTCGCAGCTCATCGTGGTCAACACCACGCAGAGCAACGGCACCTACGGCTTCAAGCGCCACTACAACCAGCAGATTGATCTGGCGTTTGGCAACTACCGCGACGTGCTGCGCCAGATGACGTTGTCGCCCATCATGGGCAAGTTCCTCGACAACGTGAACAACAACAAGGCCTCGCCCAACGAGAACTATGCGCGCGAGATGATGCAGCTGTTCTCGCTGGGGCCTTGCCAGCTCAACGCCGACGGCAGCCTGCTGGGCGGCAGTTGCAAGCCCACCTACGACAACAATACCGTGCGCGAGTACGCCTACGCGCTGACCGGCTGGACCTATCCGGTGGGCGGGCTGGTCGGCTATCTGTGCGGTGGCTCCAGTCCCAACTGCGAAGCCTATGGCGGCGACATGACGCCGTTCGCGCCCTATCACGACACCAACCGCCGGCAACTGCTGTCCAGCGTGGTGGTGCCGGCTGGCAGCACGGCGCCGTCGGCGCTGGAGGCGGTGCTGGACAGCCTGATGCAGCACCCCAACATGGCGCCGTTCATGGCCAAGCGGCTGATCGAGAAGCTGGTCATGAGCAACCCGCCGGCGGCCTATGTGCGCCGTGTGGCTGATGCCTTCACCAGCGGCAGCTACAGCGCGGACGGCATCAGCTTCGGGGCCGGCAAGCGCGGCGACCTGGCGGCCACCGTGGCCGCCGTGCTGCTCGACCGTCAGGCCCGCCAGGCCGCACCCAATGGCAACCGTGCGGGCCACCTGCGTGAGCCGGTGCTGTTGATGGTGGGCGCGCTGCGCGCGCTCAACGGCGGCACCGACAGCACGTCGCTGCACTGGATCTGGGACACCTCGCTGCAGCAGATGGTGTTCATGGCGCCGTCGGTGTTCAACTTCTACCCGTCCGAGTTCCCGGTGGCCGGCACGCAGCTGACGGGGCCCGAGTTCGGCATCCACAGCACCAATGCGGCGCTGGTGCGGCTGAACTACCTGAACAACATCTACCTGGGCTCCAACGGGGTGCCGTTCAAGGACGGCAGCATTCCGGGCGCCACCGGCACCTATGTGCGCAAGGCCGACTTCTTCAACTCGGTGACTAACCCGGGCGCACTGGTGGACCGCGTGGCCAACATGATGCTGGGCCAGCCGCTGGCCGAGCCGGCACGCGGCAAGGTCATCGATGCCATCAACGCCTACGCCGCCGAGAACACGTCCGAGTGGCGTGAGTGGCGTGTGGGTACCGCCTTCTATCTGGTCATGGCCTCGCCAGACTATCAAGTGCAACGCTGAGGCGAGGAGTTTCATCATGACCCATTCGACCCCTTCACTCACGCGCCGCCAATTGCTGGGCCGCTCGGGCGCCACCGTGGCTGCGGCCCTGGGTGCCGGCACGCTGGCCAACCTGACCCTGGGCACGGGCGCCGCCCACGCGGCCGACTACAAGGCCCTGGTCAGCATCTTTCTGTATGGCGGCAACGACGGCACCAACACCATCGTGCCCATGGACGTCACGCGCTACGGGCAGTACAGCGGGGTGCGTGGCAAGCTGGCGCTCGACAAGAGCAGCCTGGTGGCACTGAGCGGCGCCGACTACGGCCTGCACCCCAGCCTCTCGGCGCTGCTGCCCCATTGGCGGCGCGGCGCGCTGGCGCCGGTGTTCAACGTGGGCCCGCTGGGCAAGCCCACCACCCGGGCGGAGTTTCTGGCCGCACCGGACGGCTCGCCGTTCCGGCCCGATGCGCTGTTCTCGCACAGCGACCAGCAGACCCTGTGGGAAACCGCCGGCATCTCCATCCAGGAGCGCACCGGCTGGGGCGGGCGCGGCTGCGCGGTGCTGGGCACCGCCAATCCGGTCATCTCGGTGTCCGACGCCACGCGTTTCGGCGCCGAGGCGGGGCGCTCGCCGCTGGTGCTGCCACTGGCCGGCCGGGGCTTCGGGCTGGACAACATGCGTCCGGCCGAACTGGTCTGGGAAGGCGCCCAGCGGCGCAAGGCGGCGCTGGACGCGCTGTATGCCCAGTCCCAGACCCTGGGGCTGCGCACGGCCTACGTCGCCCATTACAACGACGCCATGGCCACCTCGACCCGGCTGGATCCGCTGGTGTCGTCGCGACCGGGCGATGCACAGTCGAACAAGGTGGTGGACGCGGCGTTTGCGCCCTTCATCTCGGGCAACAGCGTCAATGGCATCCTGTCCGCGCAGCTCTACCAGATCGCGCGGCTGATTGCCAACAACGCCCAGGTGCAGGGCAATCGGCAGATGTATTTCGCCTCCCAGGGCGGCTATGACACCCATGGCCAGCAACTCGGCGCCCATGCCGACCTGCTGCGCGAGCTGGGCGACGCGCTGAACTGCTTCCACACCGCCATGCAGAACCTGGGCCTGGACGGCGTGGTCACCAGCTTTACGCAAAGCGACTTCGGCCGCACGTTGGCACCCAACGGCAGCGACGGCACCGACCACGCCTGGGGCAACCACCATCTGGTGCTGGGCGGGTCAGTCAAGGGAGGCAAAACCTACGGCACCTACCCCACGCTGCAACTGGGTGGTCCCGACGATGCGGGTGACCTGGGCGCCCACCAGGGCCGCTGGATTCCCACCTCGGCGGTGGACCAGTACGCGGCGACCTTGCTGGGCTGGTTTGGCGTCAGCGACAGCCAGCTGGCCACGGCGTTGCCCAACATCGGCGCCTTCAAGCAGCCCAAGCTGGGCTTCCTGTAAACCCAGGGCAGGCCGGGTGGCCTGCCCAGCGTCAGGCGGCCAGCGGCAGCGGCAGGGCCTGCGGCGCGTGGATGTCGGGGTGGTGCGTGCCCACCATGAACGGCATGGCCGGGTGGTGGGCGTCGCGCCACAGCGCGTACACCGACCGCATGTCCAGCGTGCGCACACGGTGCGGCAGGTCGCCGGCGTAGGGCAGGTTGATCCAGTCGTCGGCGTCGGTCAGCGTGGTCATGCCCAGGTGGCCGTAGATGCGCAGCAAGGCGGCGCTGCGTGCGGCAATGACCAGATGCGCCACGTCCTCGGCCTCGCAGTACTGCCAGCAGGCCTTGAACAGCGCCAGCCGCACACGCGCGTCGGCGCCGTGGGCGATGGCCAGGCGGGTGATTTCGGCCCGCCGCGCCCGGGCCAGCGTCGGTGGGAGCGTCACGCAGGCGTCCAGCGGCAACGGGCCATGGTGGCTGAACTGCATCCGGGCGGTGCCCACTGCGGCGCCCGTGGCCTTGTCGCGCACCAGCAGCACCAGCGTGCCGTGGCGGCGGTCCACCAGATCGGGACGGGCCAGCGCGCTGCGCAGCGATTCGGTGTGGCGGCCGTAGGCTTCGCTGCGCAACGCGGCTGCGTCGCGCAAATCAGCGGGCGAGTGCACGCTACTGACGACAAAAGGCAGGATCTCGTGATTCATGGCACACCCCGGTGGGCTATTCAACTGGGTTTAGTGTGACCATCCCTGTTGCGCAATGTAAGCGTGAAGAGTGCCCGTTTGGCGCGCCTGTCCTAAACCTAGAAATGACCGTGGTTTTTTGTTGTCAAACAGCCACAGGTGCCGCGATGGCGGGGTGGTGGCGGTAGTCGATCAGCTCGAAATCACCGGGGGTGTAGTCGAACAGCGTGGCCGGTTTGCGGCCGATGCGCAGTTCGGGGTAGGGCAGGGGCTCGCGGGTGAGCTGGGTCTGCACCTGCTCGAAATGGTTGCTGTACAGGTGGCAATCGCCACCCGTCCAAATGAAGTCGCCCACGGCCAGATCGCATTGCTGGGCCAGCATATGGGTCAGCAGCGCATAACTGGCGATATTGAAGGGCACACCCAGGAAGATGTCGGCACTGCGCTGATAGAGCTGGCACGAGAGCCGGCCTTGCGCCACGTAGAACTGGAAGAAGGCATGGCAGGGCGCCAGCGCCATCTTGGGCAGCTCGGCCACGTTCCAGGCGCTGACGATGATGCGGCGCGAATTGGGGTCTTCGCGCAACTGGCGCAGCACGTCGGCGATCTGATCGACATGGCCGCCGTCGGGGGTGGGCCAGGAGCGCCATTGCACGCCGTAAATGGGGCCCAGGCTGCCATCCGGGCGCGCCCATTCGTCCCAGATGGTGCAGCCTTGTTCGTGCAGCCAGGCCACGTTGTCGTCGCCGCGCAGAAACCACAGCAACTCGGCCACCACGGCCTTCCAGAACACCTTCTTGGTGGTGACCAGCGGAAAACCCTCGTTCAGGTCAAACCGCATCTGGTGGCCGAACACACTGCGGGTGCCGGTGCCGGTGCGGTCGCCCTTGGCCACGCCATGCGTGAACACTTGGCGCATCAGGTCTTCATATTGGTGGCGTACGGGTCGGTTCGGGCGGGGGGTCTCGGTCACGGCGGGCTCAAGCGGCAGGATCAGGTGCCGATTATGGTGGGCGCAGTGCCACGATGCGGCAGCGGCGGCGGACCTGCTGTTGCACCTGGCTTGCGACTATGATTCAACTGCCCTAGCGGGCTCTGCAAGGAAATCGCTGCCATGTCTGCCTCCTCTGCTCCTGTGTCTGCCTGGCCGCTGCGCCTGGCTTCTTTCAATGCCACGTCGGCCTGGGCGTTCAAGTTGAGCGCGGCGCTGTCCGTGGGGGGCGTGGTGGCGCTGGTGATGGTCGGGCTGGACGATGCGCCGCTGCGCACGGGTTTGCTGGCGGGCGCGCTGGCCCTGGTGCCGGCCTGGGTGGCGGCGGTGCTGGCGCTGCATCTGGCGCGCACGCTGGCCCATTCGTCGGCCCAGCGCGAGGCCATGGCCTTTGACGGCGACGAGCTGACCAACGTCTACACCCAGCGCCAGTTCATGCGCCTGGCCGATCGCGAGTGGTCGCGCTGCCGGCGGTATGGTGACCACGGCGCCATGCTGCTGATTGAGACCGATCACCTGGAGCGCATCCAGCACAACCTGGGCCAGCGTGCGGCCGACGCGGTGCAGACCGAGATCACCGGCCGCGTCAACGCCACGCTGCGCCAGTCCGACATGCCCGCGCATTTCGCGCCCGGTCAGTTGGCCATCTTCCTGGCCCACACCGACCCGCTGGGCGCGCTGGACGCCGCCGAGCGCATCCGCCAACAGGTGGCCGGCACGCCCTTCATCTGGGAAGACGCCGCCGTGGTGGCCACGGTCAGCGTGGGCGTGGCCCACGTGCATCTGGGCCAGATCGCCGTCGAAGGCCTGCTGGGCGACGCCGAGGCCGCACTGGCCGCAGCCAAGGAGGCCGGCCGCAACTGCGTGCGGGCCACGCCCATTCACCCTCAGAGCACGCCGCGCAGCATCACCACCTGAGCCACGGTCTGGCCCATGGGGTCGGGCCCGTCGGCCGGTACCACCGTGCGCGCCAGGCTGCGCAGCCAGGTCAGTTGGCGCTTGGCCAGCTGGCGCGTGGCGGCCACGCCGCGCTCGCGCACGTCGGCGCGCAAGTCTGCGCCGCTCAGCCCCGCATCCAGCGCCTGCCACGCCTGGCGGTAGCCCACGCAGCGCATGGCGGGCATCTCGGGCCGCAGGTCGCCGCGCGCCCGCAGGGCACGCACCTCGTCGATCAGGCCTGCGTCCAGCATGGCGTCAAAGCGCTGGGCGATGCGCGCATGCAGCCAGACGCGGTCGTTGGGCTCCAGCGCCAACAGGTGGTGGCGCACGGGCGGCGCCGGCTGTTGTCGATGCAGCGCCGACAGCGGCTGACCGGTCAGCTCCCAGACCTCCAGCGCGCGCTGGATGCGCTGGGCGTCGGTGGGCGCCAGCCGCGCGGCGGTGGTTGCATCCACCTGGGCCAGCCGCGCATGCAGCGCCGGCCAGCCGTCGGCCGCGGCCTCGGCATCCAGCCGGGTGCGAATGGCCGCATCGGCACCGGGCAGGGCGTCGATGCCGTCGATCAGCGCCTTGAAGTACAGCATGGTGCCGCCCACCAACAGCGGCAGCCGGCCGCGTGCGCGGATCTCGGCAATCAGCCGCGTGGCGTCGCGGGCGAAGGTGGCGGCGTCGTAGCAGCCGGTGGGCGCCATCAGGTCGATCAGGTGGTGGGGCGCCAGGGCCTGCTCGGCCGCAGTGGGCTTGGCGGTACCGATGTCCATGCCCCGGTACACCAGGGCCGAGTCCACGCTGACGATCTCCACTGGCAGGTGCTGGGCCACCGCCAGCGCGGCGGCGCTCTTGCCGGCGGCGGTGGGGCCGGCGATGCCGATCCAGTCCATGGGCTTAGAAGCGCTCTTGCGCGTGCAAATAGCGCCACTGGCCCGGTGGCAACTGGCCCAGCGCCACACGGCCGATGCGCACCCGCTTGAGGCCGGTGACCTTGAGCCCGACCAGCTCGCACATGCGGCGGATCTGGCGCTTGCGGCCCTCGCGCAGCGCAAAGCGCAGTTGCGCCTCGTTGGCCCAGCTCACCTGTGCCGGCCGCAGCGCGCGGCCATCCAGGTGCAGGCCGTGGCGCAGCGGCGCCAGATCAACCTCGTTCAGCGGGCCGCCGTCCTGGCGTGCCACGCGCACCAGGTATTCCTTTTCCACACTGCTGTCCTCGCCGATCAGATGGCGGGCGATGCGCCCATCCTGCGTCAGCACCAGCAGGCCGGTGGAGTCGATGTCCAGCCGCCCTGCGGGCGCCAGTCCACGCAGGTGGCCGGGCGCAAAGCGCAGCGGCGTTTTGTCACCCGACCAGCGGTTGGCGGCGGTCACCAGCGTGACGGCCGGCTTGTGGCCGTCCTCGGCCTGACCCGATACATAGCCCACGGGTTTGTGCAGCAGCACGGTGACGCGGTGGGCTTGCTGGGCGCTGGCGGCAGGGTCGATGTCGATGCGCGCGTCGGCCGCCACGCGCTGACCCAGTTGGGCCAGTTGACCGTCCACGCGCACCCAGCCGGCGGCAATCCACTCGTCGGCCTCGCGGCGTGAGGCCAGACCGCGCGCGGCCATGATCTTCGAGAGGCGCTCGCCCTCGGGGGTGTCGGCAGGTTGGTTGGTCATGATGGCCGCCATTGTCCATGCCTGCCCCCGCGCTACACTCGCCGCGCCTTCTTCGGAAGGCCTATTTGTTTGGTTCTCACAGACTGGTTTTGGACAAGCTGATCCCCCAACTCGCCGGCGAACTGTCGGCCACACCGGCCCAGGTCAAGGCCGCCGTCGACCTGCTGGATGGGGGCGCCACCGTGCCCTTCATCGCCCGCTACCGCAAAGAGGCCACCAACGGTCTGGACGACACGCAGCTGCGCCTGCTCGAGGTGCGCCTGGCCTATCTGCGCGAGCTGGAGGCCCGCCGTGAGGCCGTGCTGGCCAGCATCGTCGAGCAGGGCAAGCTCACGCCCGAGCTGCAAGCCGCCATCCTGGCCGCGCCCACCAAGCAGGAGCTGGAAGACCTCTACCTGCCCTACAAGCCCAAGCGCCGCACCAAGGGCATGATGGCCCGCGAAGCCGGACTGGAGCCGCTGGCCGACGCGCTGCTGGCCGACCCCACACAAGACCCGCAGGCCGCTGCGGCCGCCTACCTCAACCCCGACGCCGGCTTTGCCAACGCCGCTGCCGTGCTGGATGGCGTGCGCGACCTGCTGGCCGAGCGCTGGGCCGAGGACGCAGCCCTGGTGGGCAGCCTGCGCGAGTGGCTGTGGGACAGCGCCGAGCTGCGCGCCAAGCTGGTGGACGGCAAAGACCAACTCCACCCCGATGTGGCCAAGTACCGCGACTACTTCGACCACGCCGAGCCCATCCGCACCATGCCCTCCCACCGCGCGCTGGCGGTTTTCCGGGGCCGCACCCAAGAGGTGCTGGACCTGAAGCTGGCGCTGGATGAAGACCTCAAGCCCGGCCAGCCCAGCCAGGCCGAGGGCCGCATCGCCCGCCACCTGGGCTGGTCGCACGGCGGCCGCGCGGCGGACGACGTGATCCGCAAGGCCGTGGCCTGGACGTGGAAGGTCAAGCTCTCGCTGAGCCTGGAGCGCGACCTCTTTACCCGCCTGCGCGAGGCTGCCGAGGCCGTGGCCATCAAGGTCTTTGCCGCCAACCTGCGCGACCTGCTGCTGGCCGCGCCGGCCGGCAAGCGCGTGGTCATGGGGCTGGATCCGGGCATCCGCACCGGCGTCAAAGTGGCCGTGGTCAGCGCCACCGGCAAGCTGCTGGACACCGCCACCGTCTACCCGCACGAGCCGCGCCGCGACTGGGAAGGGGCGCTGCACACCCTGGGCCGTCTGGTGGCCGCCCATGGCGTCAACCTCATCGCCATCGGCAACGGCACCGCCAGCCGCGAAACCGACAAGCTGGCCGCCGACCTGATCGCCCGCATGCACAAGCTGGCGCCCGACGCCGCCATCGACAAGGTGGTGGTCAGCGAGGCCGGCGCCTCGGTGTACTCGGCCTCCGAGTTCGCGAGCAAGGAATTGCCCGAGCTGGACGTCTCGCTGCGCGGTGCCGTCTCCATCGCCCGCCGCCTGCAGGATCCTCTGGCCGAGCTGGTCAAGATCGACCCCAAGAGCATCGGCGTCGGCCAGTACCAGCACGACGTCAACCAGAGCGAGCTGATGCGCACGCTGGACACCGTGGTCGAGGACTGCGTCAACGCCGTGGGCGTGGCCGTCAACACCGCCTCGGCGCCACTGCTGGCGCGCGTGGCCGGCCTCTCGCCCAGCGTGGCGGCCAGCATCGTGCGCTGGCGCGATGCCCACGGCGCATTCGCCAACCGCCGCCAGTTGCTGGACGTGACGGGCCTGGGCCCCAAGACCTTCGAGCAGGCGGCCGGCTTTCTGCGCATCCCGGATGGCGACGAACCGCTGGACGCGACCGGCGTCCACCCCGAGACCTATGCCTTGGTGGCCCAGATGGGCAGCGTTGCGGGTCGCCCGGTGGCGCAGTTGATCGGCAGCATCGACGTGCTGCGCAAGCTCAAGCCCGAGGCTTTTGCCGCCAGCGGCTTTGGCGCCATCACCGTGGGCGACGTGCTGCGCGAGCTGGAAAAACCCGGCCGCGATCCCCGCCCCGACTTCAAGGTGGCGCGCTTCAACGAGGGCGTCGAAGACATCAAGGACTTGCGCGAAGGCATGGTGCTGGAGGGCACGGTCAGCAACGTGGCCCAGTTTGGCGCCTTCGTCGATCTGGGCGTGCACCAGGATGGCCTGGTGCATGTCAGCCAACTCGCCAACCGCTACGTGGCCGACGCGCGCGAGGTGGTCAAGACCGGCGACATCGTGCGCGTGCGCGTGCAGGAGGTCGATCTGGCGCGGGGGCGCATCGGCCTGACCATGCGGCTGGACGCGCCGCCGGCCGGCAAGGCCGAGCGGGGCGCGGACAACAAGTTCAAGCCGGCCGCACGGGGCGAGCGGGGGCAGGGCAGGCCCCAGTCCACGGGGCAAGGCGCGATGGCGGCGGCGTTTGCCAAGCTCAAGCGGTAGGATGCCAGCCACCATGAAGCTCACTCACCTGATTCCCCTTCTTGCCGCACTTGGTGCCGCTCCGCTGGCCCAGGCCGAAAGCGGGGCCTCGTCGGCCTCCAGCGCTGGCTCGGCCTCGGTCGGCAGCCTGTCGAATTCGCTGCAAGCCTCCAGCAACTCGTCCAACCAGCGCCAGGTGGCGGCGGGCGACTACCGCATCACCCACCTGGCCCGGGCGGGCGACGGGGTGCAGGTGGCGCTGGCCCCCATGGGGCAGGGCGAGGCCTTCACGCTGACGCTGCCGCAGACGGTGGCTGATCAACAAGGCCTGGCCGTGGGCGGCGTGATCGCCGTGCAGGCGCGCGACTATGGCCTGGCGTTTGCCCAGGCCGGCCAGCCTTTCTTTCTGGCACTGGCCGACGACTGGTACCGCGCACTGGACGCCCAGCCGGTCTGATGCGCCATGGCTTGCTGGCGGCCGCGCTGTGGCTGGTCGCCACCACCGCCTGGGCGTCGCCCGCGTTCTGCGGCCAGACCGATGCGCACGATGCGGCGCAGCAAGACCGCCTGCTGCGCGTGGCCGCCGCCCTGCAGCGCGTGCTGGACGGGGCAACCGCACCCGCCGCGCTGGTGGCCCGCTCAGGGCTGAAGCTGCGCCGCGTGAGCCTGACCTACTCGCATGCGGGCCTGGCGCTGCGCGCCCACCCCGCTGGGGCCTGGGCGGTGCGCCAGCTCTATTACGATTGCGACCAGGGGCTACCGCGCCTCTACGACCAGGGCCTGCCCGGTTTCGTGCTGGGCATGGGCGATGCCGACCTGGGTCACCTGAGCGTGGTGCTGCTGCCTGGCCCCGCAGGTGCGCAAGCGGCCGCCGCCGCGCTGGATGACGCGCTGGCCAAGGCCTTGCTGGCCGCACGCTACAGCGCCAATGCGTTTGCCTGGGCCACCCACTACCAGAACTGCAATCAATGGGTGGCCGAGCTGCTGGCCGCAGCCTGGGCGCCGCTGGCCGATGGCCCGGCGCTGCGCGAGCGCGCGCAAGGCTGGCTGCAGGCCGCTGGCTATGCCCCCAGCGCGGTGGACGTGGCGTCGCCGCTGGTGCAGGTGGTGGCGCTGTTCAGCCCCTGGCTGCATGCCGACGACCACCCCGAGGCCGACATCAAGGCCGCCCGCATCCGCGTCAGCACGCCAGAGTCCCTGGCTGCGTTTGCGCTGGCCCAGGTGCCTGGCGCGCGGCAGATCGAGCTGTGCCACACCGCGCAACACCTGGTGGTGCGCGAGGGCGGGCCACCGCTACCGTCCGACTGCACACCCGCCGCCACCGACCGGGTGCTGCCGCTGTGAAGGCACTGCGCGTGCTGGCCGGCCCCCGCGCCCGCGCCGTGCTGCGCGAGCGCGGCCTGCGCGCGGCCGACGTGCGCCTGGTGCCCGCCGCGGCCGGTGGCCCCAAGGGGCTGGCGCTGCTGCCGCTGGACCGCTTCCTCTTTGGTCACTGGCTGCACGGCGCGGCGCGGCCCGTGCACCTGGTGGGTGCCTCCATCGGCGCCTGGCGCATGGCGGCGGCCTGCATGGTCGATGCCGACGCGGCATTGGCGCAACTGGGCGAGCTCTACATCACCCAGCGCTACGACACCGCGCCCGGGAAGCGGCCCACGCCCACCCAGGTCAGCCAGGGCTTTGGCGCGTTGCTGGCGCAATCGCTGGCCCCTGCACAGGTGCTGGCCTCGGCGCGCTACCGGCTGCACGTCATCACCAGCCGCAGCGCCTGGCGCTCGCCGTGGGCGCTGGCCGGTGCGGCAGCCAGCAACGTGGTGGCACGCCGCGCCATGGGGGCCTGGCTGACGCGCGTGGTGTTTGGCGATGCCCGCGACGCGCTGCCGCTGGCGCTGCGCGACTACCGCACGCGGCAGGTGGCGCTCTCGGCCGCCAACCTGCAGCAGGCGGTGCTGGCCAGTTGTTCCATTCCGACCTGGATGCTGGGGGTGACCACGCCGCCCGGCGCGCCGCGCGGCACCTACTGGGACGGCGGCATCGTGGACTACCACCTGCACCTGCCCTATGCGCAGCTGGACGACGGGCTGGTGCTGTACCCGCACACCCAGGCGCGGGTGATTCCGGGCTGGCTGGACCAGCGCCTGCCACACCGCCACCGGGCCACGCCGGCGCTGGCCAATCTGGTGCTGCTCGCGCCGCGCGACGAGTGGGTGGCCAGCCTGCCTGGCGGCAAGTTGCCCGACCGACAGGACTTCGTCACCCACCTGCACGAACCCGCCGTGCGCATCGCGCGCTGGCGCGCCGCCGTGGCCGAATGCCAAC
Organism: Pseudomonadota bacterium; assembly: GCA_020161145.1. Classification (GTDB taxonomy): domain Bacteria; phylum Pseudomonadota; class Gammaproteobacteria; order Burkholderiales; family Burkholderiaceae_C; genus Ideonella. Next base: position 21,608 of record JAIUPQ010000003.1, on the reverse strand, counting down.
GGCTGGCCGACGAATTCGCGGCGCTGACGCAGGCGCCCTGTGTTGAGGCCGAGCCGCTGCCGTAAAATCGCCCATTCAGTTCAACCCACAAGAGCGAGAAAGGCACAACTGGTTATGGCACCGCGAACTCCGCCCGCTTGCCCCTGCTGCTAGCCGGCCGCGCGAACACGCCTGCACCCCGTTTTCACCTTTCCTCCAGAGCGCGGTCATTCACCGCGCTTTTTTGTTTTCGAGGTTTCCCATGATTGCCATCACGCTTCCCGACGGCTCGCGCCGTGAGTTCGAGGCCGCGCCCACGGTGGGCGACGTTGCTGCCGCCATTGGGCCCGGCCTGGCCAAGTCGGCGCTGGGCGGCAAGGTGAACGGACAACTGGTGGACCTTTCGCACCGCATTGCGGCGGATGCGAACGTGGCCATCGTCACGCCCAAGGATGCCGACGGGCTGGACCTGATCCGCCACGGCACGGCCCACCTGCTGGCCTACGCCGTCAAGGAGTTGTTCCCCGACGCCCAGGTCACCATCGGACCGGTGATCGAGAACGGCTTTTATTACGACTTCAGCTACAAGCGTCCGTTCACGCCCGAAGACCTGGTGGCCATCGAGAACAAGATGGCCGAGCTGGCCCGCAAGGATGAGCCCGTGGTGCGCCGCGTGCTGCCGCGCGACGAGGCCGTGGCCCACTTCAAGCAGATGGGCGAGGCCTACAAGGCCGAGATCATCGGCAGCATCCCCGAAGGGCAGGACGTCAGCCTCTACCGCGAGGGCGCTTTTGAAGACCTTTGCCGTGGCCCGCACGTGCCCAGCACGGGCAAGCTCAAGCACTTCAAGCTGATGAAGGTGGCGGGTGCCTATTGGCGCGGCGACCATCGCAACGAGATGCTGCAGCGCATCTACGGCACGGCCTGGGCCACCAAAGAAGAGTTGCAGCAGTACCTGACCATGCTGGAAGAGGCCGAGAAGCGCGACCACCGCAAGCTGGGGCGCGAGCTGGACCTGTTCCACATGGACGAATCCGCGCCCGGCACGGTGTTCTGGCACCCCAAGGGCTGGACGCTGTGGCAGCAGGTCGAGCAGTACATGCGCCGCGTCTACCAGGACAACGGTTACCAGGAGGTGCGTGGCCCGCAAATCCTGGACAAAAGCCTGTGGGAGAAATCCGGCCACTGGGACAAATACCGTGAGGCCATGTTCATCACCGAGAGCGAGAAGCGCGAGTACGCGCTCAAGCCCATGAACTGCCCGGGTCACGTGCTGATCTTCAACCAGGGCATCAAGAGCTACCGCGACCTGCCGCTGCGCTACGGCGAGTTCGGCGCCTGCCACCGCAACGAGCCGTCGGGCGGCCTGCACGGCATCATGCGCGTGCGCGCCTTCACGCAGGACGACGGCCACATCATGTGCACCGACGCGCAGATCCTGGACGAATGCGTGGCCTACACCACGCTGCTGCAGAAGGTCTACCGCGATTTCGGCTTCACCGACATCATCTACAAGGTGGCCACGCGCCCAGCCGCGCGCATCGGCACGGACGAATACTGGGATCTGACCGAGGGCATCCTGATGGAGGCGCTGCGTCGCTCGGGCGTCGAGTTCGAGGTCGCCCACGGCGACGGGGCGTTCTACGCGCCCAAGATCGAGTACACGCTCAAGGACGCACTGGGCCGCCAGTGGCAGTGCGGCACCATGCAGATCGACCACAACGTGCCGGCGCGGCTGGGCGCCGAATACGTGGCCGAGGACGGCAGCCGCAAGACGCCGGTGATGCTGCACCGGGCCATCATTGGCAGCATGGAGCGCTTCATCGGCATGCTGATCGAACACCATGCCGGCGCCATGCCGGCTTGGCTGGCGCCGGTGCAGGTGGTGGTGGCCTCCATCACCGATGCCCAGGCCGACTACGTGCAGCAGGTGGTGGCCCGCCTCAAGGCGCAGGGCCTGCGCGCCGAGGCCGACGTGCGCCACGACAAGATCACCTACAAGATCCGCGAGCATGCGCTGCAGAAGCTGCCCTACATTCTGGTGGTCGGCGACAAGGAAAAAGCCGCCGGCAGCGTGGCCGTGCGGGCGCGCGGCAACCAGGATCTGGGCGTCATGAGCCTGGCCGATTTCGAGGCCAGACTGGCGGCCGACGTGGCGCAAAGACGCTGAGCCGTTGCGCCTGTGCCGCACATCGGGCGCGGATGCTTGGTCATCCGTGCCCAAAATCTATTAAAATCGTAGGCTTTACTTCACAAGAGGGTTCCCACCATCGCTACGTACTTCGACCGCCGGATGCCCAACGTCGAGCGCAAACACCGCTTGAATCGCGAAATCATGGCCCCGCAGGTGCGCCTCAACGGCATCGACAACGAGCCGCTGGGTATCGTCAGCATCCAGGATGCGCTGCGCCTGGCGGGCGAGGCCGATGTCGATCTGGTCGAGATCGCGGCCCAGGCCGATCCGCCGGTGGTGCGGCTGATGGACTACGGCAAGTTCAAGTACCAGGAGCAAAAGCGCGCGTCGGAGCAGAAGGCCAAGCAAAAAGTGGTCGAGGTCAAGGAAGTCAAGTTCCGTCCGGGCACCGACGAAGGCGACTACACCATCAAGATGCGCAACCTGCGCCGCTTCATTGCCGAGGATGGTGACAAGGGCAAGGTCACGCTGCGCTACCGCGGCCGCGAGATCACCCACCAGGAGATCGGTATGCGGCTTCTGGAGCGCATCCGCGACGAACTGGCCGACGTGGCCGTGGTCGAGCACATGCCCAAGCTCGAAGGCCGCCAGATGATCATGGTGCTGGCACCCAAGAAGAAGTAAAGGCGGTATTCAAGAATCTGTGTGGTTGGTTGGTCGCCGCCACACATGCAAAAGCCCTGGCAGGCCATCAAGTGCACGGCAGCCGCCGTGTCGCCCAGCCGGGGTGTCAAACCAAGGAGCTCACATGCCCAAAATGAAGACCAAGAGCAGCGCGAAAAAGCGGTTTCGCGTGCGTCCGGGTGGCACCGTCAAGCGCGGTCAGGCGTTCAAGCGCCACATCCTGACCAAGAAGTCCACCAAGAACAAGCGTCAGTTGCGTGGCACGGCCAACGTGCACGAAACCAATATGGGCCATATCGCCCAGATGCTGCCGTTCGCCGGCCTTTGATCGTCAGGAAGGAGAAAAACTATGCCTCGCGTCAAACGTGGTGTTACCGCCCGCGCCCGTCACAAGAAAATCCTGGCCCTGGCCAAGGGTTTCCGTGGTCGCCGCAAGAACGTCTTCCGCATCGCCAAACAGGCGGTGATGAAGGCGGGCCAGTATGCGTACCGTGACCGCCGTACCAAGAAGCGCGTCTTCCGCCAGTTGTGGATCGCCCGGATCAACGCCGCCTCGCGCGGCCTGGGTCTGACCTACAGCAAGTTCATGGCGGGCCTGAAAAAGGCGCAGATCGACATCGATCGCAAGGTGCTGGCCGACATGGCCGTCAACGACCCCGCCGCCTTTGGCGCCGTGGTTGCCAAGGTGAAGGCCCAGCTCAGCTGATTTGCGCACGCCCTCAGGGGCGTTTCGCGCCAAGGCCGTCACCTTCTGGTGCGGCCTTTTTTCATTTGTATGACGTGATGAACGACCTCGACGACCTGGTTTCCCAAGCCGAGCGCGACTTTGCCGCTGCGGGCGCTCCGGCCGAGCTGGAAGACGCCAAGGCCCGCTACACCGGCAAGGCCGGCCGCCTGACCGACTTGCTCAAAGGCATGGCCGCGCTGGCACCAGACGAGAAGAAGACCCGTGGCGCCCAGATCAACCAGGCCAAGCAGCGCATCGAGGCTTTGCTGACGGCGCGTCGGCAGGCGCTGGCCGATGCCGAGCTGGCGGCGCAGTTGCAGGCTGAGCGGCTGGACGTGACGTTGCCCGGCCGTCAGCGTGGCGCCGGCGGCCTGCATCCGGTGTCGCGCACCATGGCGCGCGTCGAGGCCATCTTCGCCAGCATGGGGTTCGATGTGGCCGACGGCCCCGAGATCGAAACCGACTGGATGAGCTTCACCGCGCTGAACAACCCCGAGAACCACCCCGCGCGCTCCATGCAGGACACGTTCTACGTGGACATGCAGGACGAGGCCGGCCGCTGGCTCAACCTGCGCCCGCACACCAGCCCCATGCAGATCCGCTACGCGCAAGCCCATGCCAGGCGCCATGCCGGTGCGGCCCACATGCCCGACATCCGCGTCATCGCGCCGGGCCGCACCTACCGGGTCGACTCCGACGCCACCCACTCGCCCATGTTCCATCAGGTCGAAGGCCTGTGGGTGGGTGAGGCGGTCAGCTTCAAGGACCTGAAAGCCGTCTACCTGGACTTCGTGCGGGCCTTTTTCGAGACCGACGACGTCACGCTGCGCTTTCGGCCCAGCTACTTCCCGTTCACCGAGCCCAGCGCCGAGATCGACGTGCAGTTCGGCAGCGGCCCGCTGGCCGGCCGCTGGCTGGAAATCTCGGGTGCCGGCCAGGTGCACCCGCAAGTCATCCGCCACATGGGGATGGACCCCGAACGTCACATCGGCTTTGCCTTCGGCTCGGGGCTGGATCGCCTGGCCATGCTGCGCTACGGCGTGGCCGATCTGCGCCAGTTCTTTGACGGCGACCTGCGTTTCCTTGCCCAGTTTCAGTAAGCCCCACACCCATGCAATTCCCTGAATCCTGGTTGCGTAGCTTTTGCAACCCGCCGCTGACCACCACCGAGCTGGCCGACCTGCTGACCATGGCCGGCATGGAGGTGGAAGACACCCGCCCCGTGGCGCCGCCCTTCGAAGGCGTGGTGGTGGCTGAAATCCTCAGCGCCGAACCCCACCCGGGCGCCGACCGGCTGCGCGTGTGCCGCGTCAGCGTGGGGGCCGGCGAGCCGCTGCAAATCGTCTGCGGCGCGCCCAATGCGCGTGCCGGCATCCGCGTGCCGCTGGCCCAGGTGGGTGCGCTGCTGCCGCCCGGCGAGGACGGCAAGCCGTTCGCCATCAAGGTGGGCAAGCTGCGCGGCGTGGAGAGTTTTGGCATGCTGTGCTCGGCCCGTGAACTGGGCATCAGCGACGAGCAGGGCGGCCTGCTGGAGCTGGATGGCGACGCGCCACTGGGCCAGAGCATCCGCACGCACCTGAACCTCGACGACACCCTCTTCACGCTCAAGCTCACGCCCAACCTGGGCCACGCGCTCAGCGTGCTGGGCGTGGCGCGCGAGGTGGCCGCGCTGACTGGCGCCCCGTTGACCGTGCCGGCCATGCCACCGGTGGCCACGCCCCTGGCCGAGACGCGCCCCGTGCACATCGAGGCGCCCGACCTGTGCGGCCGGTTTGCCGGCCGCATCGTGCGCGGCGTCAACCCCCAGGCCCGCACACCCGCGTGGATGGTGCAGCGCCTGGCCGGCTGCGGCCAGCGCAGCGTGGCGCCGCTGGTGGACATCTCCAACTACGTGATGTTCGAGCTGGGCCGGCCGTCGCACATCTTCGATCTGGACCGGATCGCGGGCGATCTGCACGTGCGCTGGGCCAGGGCCGGTGAGCAGTTGGCGCTGCTCAACGGCAAGACCGTTGAGTTGCAGACCGATGTGGGCGTGATCGCCGACGCCGAAAAGCCCGAATCGCTGGCCGGCATCATGGGCGGCGAGGCCACGGCCGTGAGCGATGCCACCCGCAACGTCTACATCGAAGCCGCCTTCTGGTGGCCCGAGGCCGTGGCCGGTCGCTCGCGCCGGCTGGGCTTTGCCACCGAGGCTGGCCACCGCTTCGAGCGCGGCGTCGATGCCGCCTCCATCCCCGAGCACCTGGAGCGCATCACCGCGCTGGTGCTGGCCATCTGCGGCGGCGAGGCCGGCCCCATCACCGACACCATCGCGACCCTGCCCGTGCGCGAACCCGTGCGGCTGCGCGTGGCGCGGGCGGCCAAGGTCATCGGCATGCCGGTCAGCGAGGCCGAATGCGCCGAGGTGCTGCAGCGCCTCTCGCTGCCGTACACGCAAGAGGGCGGCATCTTCACCGTCACCCCGCCGTCGTGGCGGTTCGATCTCACGCTCGAAGAAGACCTCATTGAGGAAGTGATCCGCGTGCTGGGCTATGCCCGCCTGCCGGACACGCCACCGCAAGGTGCCATCACCGCGCGCTGGCCCACCGAAGGCCTGCGCAGCAGCCATGCCGTGCGCCACGCACTGGCCCACCTGGGCTATCAGGAAACCATCAACTACAGCTTCGTCGAGGCGCGCTGGGAGGCCGAGCTGGCTGGCAATGCCGACCCCATCCGCGTGCTCAACCCCATTGCCGCGCCATTGGCCGTGATGCGCTCCAGCCTCATCGGCAGCCTGGTGCAGGTGCTGCGCCACAACCTGGCGCGCAAGGCCGAGCGCGTGCGCGTGTTCGAGGTGGGCCGCGTGTTCCGCCGCGACCCTGGCGTGCCCAGCGGCCCGTTGACCGTGGCCGGCATAGACCAGCCCATGCGCGTGGCGGGCCTGGCGTGGGGGCCGGCCGACATGGCGCAATGGGGCCAGCCCGAGCGCCGCGCCGACTTCTTCGACGCCAAGGGCGATGTGCAGGCGCTGCTGGCGCCGCAGGTGGCCACCTTCGTGCCCGCCGAGCACCCGGCCCTGCACCCTGGCCGCGCGGCGGCCGTGGTGGTGGACGGCCAGACCATAGGCCACGTGGGTGAGTTGCATCCGCGCTGGCGCCAGGGCTACGAGCTGCCCTATGCGCCCGTGGTGTTCGAGCTGGATCTGGCGGCGGTGCGCCGCCAGCCGGTGCCGCAAGGCCGGCCCGTGCCGCGTCAGCAAGCCGTGCAGCGCGACGTGGCGCTGGTGGTGGACGACGCCGTCACCCACGACGCCCTGGTGGGGGCTTTGGCGGCCGATGCCGAAGGCCTGGTGCAGGACGTGCGCCTCTTCGACATCTACAAACTGCCCAGCGGCGAGCGCAGCCTGGCGCTGCGCCTGACCTTGCAAGATGACGCGCAACCGCTGACCGACGCCCGCATCGACGCGGCCGTACAGGCCGCCATCGCGCGCACCGCGCCGCTGGGCGCCAGGCTGCGGGGTTGACGCCATGACCACACCCGTTGACCCGCCGCGCCTGCTGCTGACCTCGGTTGAGACCCCCACGCTCACCAAGGCCGAGTTGGCCGATCTGCTGTTCGAGCGCATCGGCCTGAACAAGCGCGAATCCAAGGAAATGGTGGACACCTTCTTCGACACCATCCGCGCCCACCTGGTGGCCGGAGAAGACGTCAAGATTGCGGGTTTCGGCAACTTCGAAGTGCGCCACAAAGCCGCGCGACCCGGGCGCAACCCACGCACCGGCGAGGCCATTCCGATCGCCGCACGCGAGGTGGTCACTTTTCACGCCAGCCCAAAATTGAAGGCCGTGGTGCAGGGCGATGCGCCGCCACCCGGCGGCGAGTTCGAGTAGATTGGTGCCCCCACGTTCCCTCCCGGTTGCTGTCCCTGGGCGGGGTTTTCACGGCGGCTCGACCCAGCCGCTTCTGTGCCGGCACCGATGCAGTCGGGCCCGGCCAGCGGCGGCTGATGAACCCACATGACTCCCGACAGCCTCATCACCACCAAGCTGCCTGACATTCCTGCCAAGCGCTACTTCACCATCGGTGAGGTGGCCGAGCTGTGCGGCGTCAAACCCTATGTGCTGCGCTACTGGGAGCAGGAGTTCTCGCAGCTGCGCCCCATGAAGCGCGGCGGCAACCGCCGCTATTACCAGCACCACGAAGTGCTGCTGGTGCGCCGCATCCGCAACCTGCTGTATGACCAGGGTTTCACCATCAGCGGCGCGCGCAACCGCCTGGCCGAAGGGGAGGGCGTGGGCCTCGTCGATGCCGCCGCTGCCGCCCAGCCCAGCGCGCCGGCGGCACCCTGGACGCTGGCCCAGATCCGCAGCGAGTTGGTGTCGCTGCGCCAGCAGCTCGAAGTGGACTGAACCCTGAAGCTGCAGGTGCCCGATTTACTGCTATAGTCTGATCTTTCGTCGGGGTGTAGCGCAGCCTGGTAGCGCACTTGCATGGGGTGCAAGGGGTCGCGAGTTCGAATCCCGCCACCCCGACCAACAACAAGAAGAAAGATCAACGGGTCATGTCGCAAGGCATGACCCGTTTTTCATGGTGCATCCGGCACGTCTTCAGCGCCTTCACCTACCCACGGACCGCCACCCTTGCGGGCAGTTGTTCCATCAGCGCATCCACCGCCAGGCGCAGCCGCAGCGGCATGTGGGGCGCGGCAGGCCAGAGGGCGTGGATATCCATCGCCGCGCCGGCCTGATCCTCCAGCACGGCCACCAGCGCGCCTGAACTCAGGCGATCCCGTGCCAGCCATTCGGGCAACCACGCCAGGCCCAGACCGGCCGCTGCCGCGTCCGCAATGGCCTGCAGATCGTCCAGATGCAGGCGCGAGGCGAGCGGCATCTCCACGATACGGCCCGTGGCGTCGGGCAACTGCCAGAAGTCGATGCGGTCGGCGCGCCGGTAAAGCAGGGTGCTGTGGGCGGCCAGGTCGGCTGTGTTCAGCGGCTGCCCATGTGCGGCCAGGTAGGCCGGCGAGGCGCACACCAGCTTGCGCTGCACTCCCAGTTTGCGTGCGCGCAGCCCCTCGCTGTCGGCTCCCAGCACGCCGCTTCGGATGGCCAGATCGAAACCCTCCGCCAACACGTCCACGGGCCGGTCGCTGAAGCTCAGATGCAACTCCAGCGTGGGGTGTTGTTGCGCCAGATTCAGCAGGATGGGTGCGACGCACAGCCGGCCAAAAAGCACTGGCATCGAGACGCGCAGCCGCCCGGCCACCTCACGCCGGCCGGATTCCATCTGGGCCTCGGCGGCCTGCAACTCGGCCAGCGCGCGCAGGCAGTGCTCGTGGTAGATCTGGCCGTCGTCGGTGAGGCTTTGCACGCGCGTGGTGCGATGGAACAAGCGTGTGGCCAGCCGCGCCTCCAGCCGCGCCACCGCCTTGCCCACGGCTGAGCGCGTCAGCCCCAGATGGGCTGCTGCGCGCGCAAAACCGCCCAGACGCACGACCTCCACGAACACGGTGACGCCATCCAGCCGCTCCTGGTGCTCTGGCTGCGCGCCGGCCAATGGCATTGGTGAATTGGGTTCGTTTCGCATGGGAATCTGCTTCTACATTGGATCGTACGGTTCTACTTTAACATGACACCCATGCGCTTAATCGGGAATTCAAGGCGACAAATCTGGCGGCGTCCATGCCCCTGAACTGACCCACGGCGCGGCGACCAAGCGCCGAACGAAGCCCGTTTGCCTGATCCGCTTTCCCATCCTTTCCCATCCATCACTGGAGTCTCATCATGAAATTTCTTTGTCTCGACATCCCCCAGCCCGGCGCCACCATGGCGCAGTACATGCCGCACATGCAGGACGAGGCGCGCCACTGCTGGCAGCTCTACAAGAGCGGCGTCGTGCGCGACATCTATTTCCGCCAGGACCGCCCCGGCGTGGCCGTCATTGCCGAAGCCGACTCGATCGAGGCCGCCCGCAAGGCACTGGGCGAGTTCCCGCTGGCCGAGGCCGGCCTCATCGGCTGGGACGTCATCCCCCTGGGCCCATTCACCAACTGGGAGCTGCTGTTCGCACCGGGCCATGCCTGAGCGGCCAGACCCGAACACGCAAACAAACAACCATGACCCCACAAGCATCCGAACTCAAACCCGTCCTCTTCGTGGTCACCAGTTGCCCAGTCAAGGGGGCCACCGGCATCGCCACTGGCTTCAACCTGGCTGAAGTCACGCACCCGCTGGACAAGCTTCAGGCGGCGGGCATCCGCGTGGAGATCGCCTCCATCCAGGGAGGCCCCGCGCCACTGGACGGACTGGAGGACTTGAGTGACCCGGTGAACGCCCGCTACTGGGCCGATACCGAGTTCCGCAGCGCCATCGCCCATACGCTGTGCCTGGACGACATCGATCCCTCGCATTACTCGGCCATCTTCTTCGCGGGTGGTCACGGCACGATGTGGGACTTCCCCGACAGCGCCGCCGCGCAAAAAGCCATTCGCGACATCGACGCCGCAGGCGGCATCGTCTCAGCGGTCTGCCACGGCCCGGCTGCGCTGGTCAACGCGCGCCGCGCTGACGGCAGCCTGCTGGTGGCAGGCAAGCGCGTGGCTGCCTTTACCAATGGCGAAGAAGAGGCCGTGCAATCCACCCAGGCGGTGCCCTTCCTGCTCGCGTCCACCCTCAACGCACGCGGCGCACGCCACCAGAACGCCCCCAACTGGGCCAACAACGTGGTGGTCGAAGGGCGGCTCATCACTGGCCAGAATCCCCAATCGGCCGCCAGCCTGGGTGAAGCGCTGCGCGATGCGCTGCTGGCGCCATCGACCGTCGACGCCTGAAAGAGGCCACCTTGCCCTGGCAAGCCCCCCAGGTGGCGGCGCGCGGACGTCATCGAGCGCCTGCCGGTCAGCAACGGGGACAAGGCCTTGATGGCGCACGGCAATGCCGAGCGGCTTTTCGGCTTGCGTCCGGCTTCGCGCAAACCATGAACATGGAACAGGAGTTTTGACATGTACGTCCAAGGCTACGCAGCCCACACCCCCACGGATCCACTCGCCCCCTTCGCGTTCCAGCGCCGCACACCGCGCCCGGACGATGTGGTGATCGACATCCTCTATTGCGGGGTCTGCCATACCGATCTGCACTTCGCGCGCAACCACGGCGGGGTCACGGCGTATCCCGTCGTTCCGGGACACGAAATCGTCGGCCGGGTGAGCCATGTCGGCGCGCAGGTGACGCGCTTCAAGGCCGGCGACATCGTCGGTGTCGGCTGCATGGTTGACTCCTGCGGCCACTGCCCGGCCTGCACGCTGGGCCTGGAGCAGGCCTGCCACGAAGGGGCGACCTTCACCTACGGCTTTCTCGATCGCCGTGATGGCATGCGCAACTACGGCGGCTATTCCGAGCGGATCGTGGCGCCAGACCGGTTCGTGCTGCATGTGCCCGATGGCCTTGATCCTGCCGCCGCAGCGCCGCTGCTGTGCGCGGGCATCACCACCTGGTCGCCGCTGCGGCAGTGGAAGGTGGGCCCAGGCAGCAAGGTCGGCGTTGTGGGCCTGGGCGGGTTGGGCCACATGGCCATCAAGCTCGCCAAGGCGCTGGGTGCCGAGGTGACGCTGTTCACCCGCTCTGCCGACAAGGCGGCAGACGCGCGTGCGCTGGGCGCCGATCACGTCGTCTTGTCCGGCCACGCGGATCAGTTGGCGGCGGTCGGCGGCAAGTTCGATGTGATCATCGATACCGTGCCCTACGTCCACGACGTCAACCCGTTTATGGCGACCCTTGGCTTTGAGGGCGTGCTGGTGCTGGTCGGCTATTTCGGCCCGCTTGAGCCGCCCGTGACGGCCGGGCCGTTGCTACATGGCCGCAGGGTGCTGACCGGCTCCTTCATCGGCGGCATCCATGAGACGCAGCAGATGCTGGACTTCTGCGGCCAGCACGGTATCGTTTCCGACATCGAGATGATGGCCATACAGGACATCAATGCAGCCTACGACCGCATGCTCAAGAGCGACGTCAAGTACCGGTTCGTCATCGACATGGCGTCGCTGGGGCGCCCTGGCGCAGGCCATGGTTGAATCCAGCCATGGTCGCCATGAAAGCCTCACTCTGGATGCAGCGGCTACGCCAATTGCCCTTCGCATGGCTCATTGCTTGCGGTCTGGCGCAGGCCGGTGACCCGCCCTTGACCGCAGACACCGCATCGTCCGCCTATGTGCGGTGGTCGCAACTGGACGTGGACCCCGCCCGCATGGACCGTTTCGTTGAGCTGGGGCAAGACAACCTGCGGGCGAGCCGCCGTGAGGCCGGGGTGCGGGCGTTCTACTGGGCGAGCGACAAAGACCAGCCGGGCCGCGTCCGCGTGCTGGAGGTCTACGCCGACGAGAGCGCCTACAAGACCCATCTGGCGTCTGCGCACTACCAGGCGTTCCGCGATGCCTCCAGGCCGTTGCTGAAGGGCTATGCGCTGTTTGAGGCCGTGCCGGTCATGCTGGGGGCCAAGCCGCAGCTGCCGCCACCCACGGCCGTGGTCCGCATGGCCGAGCTGGAGATCGACCCCGCTCAGCTGGATGCCTACAAGGCCATCGTTGCCGAAGAGATCGAGGCATCCATCCGCCTGGAGCCGGGGGTGTTCGCGATCTACGCGGTGGCGCTGAAGGAGCGCCCCAACCACATCCGCTTCTTCGAGATCTATGCCGACGAAGGCGCCTATCTGCGCCATCGCGACACGCCGCACTTCCAGAAGTACCTGCATGCCACCCAAGGCATGATCGTCACCCGTCGTCTCATGGAAGCCCCGCCGGGATCACTCGCCCGGTAAGGGCCTCAAGCCAGCGTTACCCAACCAGTCAGGAGGACTGCATATGCCAGCGATCACATTCACCCTGAACGGCAAGCCGACCCAGGTCGATGCCGACCCGGATACCCCGTTGCTGTGGGTGCTGCGTGACACCTTGCAGCTCACGGGCACCAAGTTCGGCTGCGGCATGTCGCTGTGCGGCGCCTGCACCGTGCATCTGGACGGCCAGCCGATTCGATCCTGCGTGACGGCCGTGTCGGCGGCGGCCGGCAAAAAGGTCACCACCATCGAGGGCGTGGGCCAGGCGCGCGTGGCCCAGGTGGTCCAGCAGGCCTGGGAACGGCTGGACGTGGTGCAGTGCGGCTATTGCCAGTCGGGCCAGATCATGAGTGCCGTGGCGTTGCTCGAGAAAAACCGCAAACCCACCGACACCGACATCGACGACGCCATGGCCGGCAACCTCTGCCGCTGCGCGACCTATGTCCGCATCCGCGCCGCCATCCATGAGGCCGCCAAGGCCCTGGCCTGAACCGGAGGACACTATCATGACGAACACCATTCGCATTGAAAACGAAAGCCGTCGCCACTTCCTGCAAGGGGCTGCGGGGTTGACGCTGGCCGTCTACCTGCCGCAGGCGCACAGCGCCGCAGCAGGCACCGGCGCAGCGGCATTCGAGCCCAACGCGTTCGTGCGCATCGGCAGCGACAACACGGTGACGGTGATCTGCAAACACCTGGAGATGGGGCAGGGCACCTACACCGGGCTGGCCACCATCCTGGCCGAGGAGCTGGACGCAGCCTGGCCGCAGGTGCGGGTGGAAGCCGCCCCGGCCGACGCCAAGCGCTACAACAACCTGCTGTTCGGGCCCATGCAGGGCACGGGCGGCAGCACGGCCATGGCCAACTCGTGGGAGCAGCTGCGCAAGGCCGGCGCCTCTGCGCGGGCCATGCTGGTGGCGGCAGCGGCCCAGCAGTGGAAGGTGCCAGCGGCCGAGATCAAGGTCAGCGACGGCCTGGTGACGCACGCGCCCTCGCGGCGCCAGGCCAGCTTTGGCCGGCTCGCAGCGGCGGCGGCTGGGCAGGCGGTGCCGGCCGACGTCACGCTCAAAGACCCCAAGGACTTCAAGCTCATCGGCAAACGGGCCCCGCGCAAGGATTCGGCCGACAAGGTCAATGGCAAGGCCCGCTTCACCCAGGACGTGCACCTGCCCGGCATGCTCACCGCTGTGGTGGCGCATGCGCCGCGCTTCGGCGCCAAGGTCAAGTCCTTTGACGCCAGCAAGGCGCGGGCAGTCGCGGGCGTGGTGGACGTGGTGCAGATCCCCACCGGGGTGGCGGTGCTGGCGCGCGACACCTGGAGCGCCAAGAAAGGGCGCGATGCCTTACAGGTCGAGTGGGACGAGTCGGGTGCGTTCAAGCTCGGCAGCGAGCAGATCCTGGCGCGCTACCGTGAGCTGGCCAAATCTCCCGGCGCCGTGGCGCGCAAAGAGGGTGACCCCGAAGCCGCGTTCGCCGCACCGGCCCGCACCCTGCGTGCGGCCTACGACTTCCCCTACCTGGCGCATGCGGCCATGGAGCCCATGAACTGCGTGGTGCGCCTGAACAAGGACGGCTGCGAAGTCTGGAACGGCGAGCAGATGCACACGCTGGACCAGATGAACGTCGCCACGCTGTTTGGCCTCAAGCCCGAGCAGGTGCAACTGCACATGCTGTACGCCGGCGGCAGCTTCGGCCGCCGGGCCAGCTCCGCCTCGGACTACGTGCTGGAAGCCGCCCACATCGTCAAGGCCCATGGCGGCAAAGCACCCGTCAAGCTCGTGTGGCTGCGCGAGGACGACATGCGCGCCGGCTATTACCGCCCGGCATTCCACCACACCCTCGAAGCGGCGCTGGACGCGCAAGGCCGCGTGACGGGCTGGCGGCATCGGCTGGTGGGGCAGTCGATCCTGGGGGGCACGGCCTTCGGGGCAATGATGAAGGACGGCATCGATCCCGTGTCGGTCGAAGGCGCCTCCAGCCTGCCGTACGCCATTCCCAACCTGCTGGTGGACTTGCACACGCCGCAAGACATCGGGGTGCCGGTGCTGTGGTGGCGCTCGGTGGGCTCGACCCACACCGCGTTCTCGACGGAGACCTTCGTCGATGAATTGGCCCAGGCCGCCGGGCAGGATCCGGTGGCGTTCCGGCTGTCTCTGCTGGGCAAGCACCCGCGGCATGCCGCCGTGCTCAAGCTCGCGGCAGACAAAGCCGGCTGGGGCACGCCGCTGCCCCCCGCAGCGCCTGGCGAGCGGCGCGGCCGGGGCGTGGCGGTGCACGAGTCCTTCCGCAGCTACATCGCCCAGGTGGCCGAGGTGACGGTCAAGGCGGATGGCAGCCTCAAGGTCGATCGCATCGTCTGCGCCGTGGACTGCGGTGTCGCCATCAACCCCGACATCGTCCGGGCCCAGGCCGAGGGCTCGGTGGGGTTCGGCCTCTCGGCGGTGCTGCACGGCGCCATCACGCTCAAAGACGGCGCCGTCGAGCAGTCCAACTTCCACGACTACGCCCCGATCCGCATCAACGAGATGCCCCGGGTCGAGGTCCACATCGTGGCCTCCGCCGAGCCGCCCACCGGCATGGGCGAGCCCGCCGTACCGCCGGTGGCCCCCGCCGTGGTCAACGCCGTGGCCGCCGCCACGGGCAAGCGCCTGCGCAGCCTGCCCATCCGCACCGAAGACCTGCGCGCCTGATGGACAGCACCGATCTGCAGGTGCTGGCCGCCGCGTGCCGCTGGGCGGATGAGGGGCGGCGCTTCGCGCTGGTGACGGTGGCGCGCACCTGGGGCTCGGCGCCGCGCCCGCCCGGCTCGTGGCTGGCGTTGCGCGACGACGGCCAGGTGGCGGGCTCCGTCTCGGGCGGGTGCGTGGAGGACGACCTGATCGAGCGCATGCGCACCGGCCGGCTGGCGGCAGCAGCCCCCTTCAAGCTGGTGTACGGCGTGACCCCGGACGAAGCGGCGCGCTTCGGCCTGCCCTGCGGCGGCACACTGGAGCTGGTGGTGGAGCCCGCGCCCGACGCGGCGTTGCTGCGGGCCCTGGCCCAGCTACTGGATCGGGGTGACCTGGTGCGGCGGCGGGTTGACCTGGCCGGTGGCGGCGTCAGGCTGCTTGAGGCCCAGCGCGGCGATGCGCTGCAGTGGGATGGCAGCCATCTGACCACCGTGCACGGCCCCCGATGGCGGCTGTTCATCGTCGGGGCGGGGCAGATCTCGCGCTACCTGGCCCCGATGGCGCAGGCGCTGGACTACGACATCACCGTCTGCGACCCGCGCGAGGCCTATGGCCCCGGCTGGGATGTGCCGGGCACACGGCTGGTCAGCGACATGCCCGACGATGCCCTGCTCGCCATGGCGCCGGACACCCGCTGCGCGGTGGTGGCGCTCACCCACGACCCCAAGCTGGACGACATGGTGCTGCTTGAGGCGCTGCGCTCACCCGCCTTCTACGTGGGCGCCCTCGGCTCGCGCCTGAACAACGCCCGCCGGCGCGAGCGACTGGCCACGCACTTCGACTTCTCGGCCGCCGAACTGGCGCGCCTGCACGGCCCCATCGGCCTGCCCATCGGCAGCCACACCCCGCCCGAGATCGCGGTGGCCATCCTGGCCGAAATGACGGCGGTCAGAAACGGGGTGGACGCGGCGCGCTGGGAGGCGTGGGTCGCGTCGCGCGCCGTGGCCGGTGCCGCGCTGAGCGGTGAGATGCCGGCGTGAGGGCCCTGGCCGGGCCACCTCGGGCGCCCTGATGGCGAGCCGGGGTGTTGGTTTGGTGGTGGCAGGGCTTAGCCTGTTGCTGACCGGTTGCGTGCAGCTGGCGGTGCAGCAGATCGTGACGCCGCCCGCCGCAGCGCCGATGGCTTACCAGGCCGACATGGAGGCGCACACCGGCGTCACCACCGCCACCTGGCAGGCGCCGGATGGTGTGCAACTGGCCTGGCGCAACGTGCCCGCCGCGCGGCGCGGGTTTCAGTACGTGTTCCAGCGCCAGGGCAACGGCGCCGGCTTTGATTTTGAGCTCAGCGGCCAGCCCGAGCCGCTGCCCGAGGTGGGCACCGTGGTGTACCTGCACGGCTGGGGCCTGGACGGCGCCAGCATGCTGCCCTGGGCGTTCGCGCTGTCGCAGCAGGGCTGGCACGGCATCAGCGTGGACTTGCGCCACCACGGCCAATCCAGCCCCGCACCGGTGGGCTATGGGCCGCGCGAGGCCGCCGACGTGGCGGGCCTGCTGACGGCGCTGCGCGACCAGGGCCGGCTCAAGCCGCCGGTGTTTCTGCTGGGCGTCTCGTATGGCGCCACCACCGCCTTGCTGACCGAGCGGGCGCTGGCCGGCCAGGTGCGCGGCATCATCGCCCTGCAACCCTATGTCAACGCGGCCGATGCCGTGCGAGCCGCCCTGCGCCGCACAGCCGACGCAAGCGGCCCCATCGGCTGGTTGGCCAGCTACTACAGCGGAGGGCGGCTGGAGCCGTTGATCGACGCCGCCAACGACCGGCTGGGGCTGAACTTGCGCGCCATCGACCTGCGGGCGGCCGTGGGCCAGAGCCAGACCTGCACGCTGATCCTGCACGGCAGCGATGACCGGCTGCTGCCCGCAGCAGCCAGCCAGGCGCTGGCGGCCGGCCACGCGCGGGTGCGCTACGTAGCCGTGCCGGGCCACGACCACCTGACCTTGCCCATGCGCGTGGACTGGCTGGGCCCGGCGCTGGCCGACTGGATGGCTGCCGTGGGCACAGGTGCAGGCTGTCCGCGCGACTGGCAATTGCCTGCCGAGGCGGGTGGCGCTGGGATGGCGAGCGAAGGATGATCAACGCAGCCGCTCCATGCTGACGCGACGGGTTATGACCGCTCTTCTGATCTGCGACCTCGTCGGCCTGATTCGGGTGGTCGCGCCGAATTCGAAGCGCTGGAAAGCTGCACTCTCTGCGCGGGCCCTTGGTTCGTCTGTGGGGCACGGCGTCAACCATGGGGTTGGGAAGCCGACGTTTCCTGCGGTGGTGCTTTTTCCTTGCGCATACGGAACTGACGCCGTTCTTCTGTGTGCTGGAGCGGGGGATGCCTGAGTGACGCCGAGTGAGCGAGACCTCCCGCGACCGCATGCCCAGCCTGGGCAGCACCATCAGCCAGTTCGCCCACGACGAGGAACCCGCAAGACCTCGGCCACCACCCGCCGCCGCGCCGGCAACCTGACCCAGCGCACCGAGGGCAGCCTGGTCACCACGTTCGGCTACGACAGCAGCAACCGCCTGGCCGAGGTCCAGATCAACGGCGCGCTGGCCGCACGCTACGGCTACGACCCGCAGAGCCGGCGCCTCTGGCGGGAGCAGTACCGCGACCGCCAGGGCACCCCCCTGGCCCAGGCCCAGCGCACGCTGTACCTGTATGCCGACGAGGGCCTGCTGGCCGAGGCCACGCAAGCCATCACCTTGCAGGCCGACCTGCCGGTGAGCGCGACGGCCGCGCCGCAGATCAGCACCCAGTACGGCCTGCGGCCGGATGCGCCGTTCACCACCGGCACCCTGTTCGTCAAGACCCGAAACAGCAACGGCCAGGACAGCTTCGCCTACCTGCACCACGACCACCTGGGCACGCCCATTGCGGCCAGTGACAAGCAGGGCCGCCTGGTCTGGGCGGCGCGCTACACGCCCTTCGGCCAGGCCAGCCTCATCACTCCGGCGCCCACGCCCGAGCTACCCACCATCGCCCTCAACCTGCGCCTGCCCGGGCAGTACTTCGATCCGGAGACGGGGCTGCATTACAACTGGAACCGGTATTACGATCCAAGCACGGGGCGGTATACGCAGGAGGATCCCATCGGGCTTAAGGGGGGGGGTGAATCGGTATGTGTACACGGGTGGAAACCCGATTTCCCGAATTGATCCAGATGGACGGTGGTGGCAGGTCGTCGTTCCTGCGGTGGTGATCGGGGTTGGTGCGTATTTCTACAAACAGTGTCTTGATAGATGCAATGAGGGCGGGTTTTGTCCTGAAGATCAAGATAGTCGAAATCGTTTTGGCGTCTGTGTAAAATACTGCACTGATCTGGTTTTGCTATGGACTACCATACTTGATGGTGGATTCTTCAATACCAAGCCCTCAGCGCCATCGCCAACATCTACCGCTGAAACCATTGGGGGGTGCTCGGTGGTAATCAGTAATAAAAACATGAGAAAGACGGGATTTTTGTTCTATTTTTGGGCCTTGGTGTTCAATGTCAGTCTTATTTTGTCTATTCTCAGTGTGGGTGGAATTTCAGGACTTGCGATTAGTCCGGTGGGGTGGATATTTGTTGCGCAGGCTTTATATCTGATTGCGGCGATTTATGTAATAAGCAGAGATCATGTCCTCCATCCGTTTTTTACATGGGGGTTGCCTTGTGTTGTGATCTTGCTTCTCGGTTATGAGATTATTTATGGCCCCAGTCTAAACTTGATTACACTAGTGTTATTGGTTGTTGGGAGGATTTTTGACATACGGGGAAGGCGTGGTGGGCGGCAAGGTTGATCTGGTTTGCATATTTGCTTTTGCATTTATTGTTGTGGCCTGTATTGGGTTTTCCAAGCTAAGCGCTGCAAATAAAAAGTGCCACGAAATATGTGTTGCCCAAGGATTTTCTGATGGGGTCGCACATTTCGTTTCTCGAGGTGTCTGGAATGGTTGTAGGTGCGATAGGTGACAGCATGCTGGGCTACGAATACCTGCGAGTGCAGTCAATGACCCAGGAGATCGACGCGCTCGTCAATACCCTGCTCTCGACAAGTCGGAAGGGCTTGCTTCGGGGAAGGCCCGTATTCAAATTGCATGTAGAGACGTCATCCGCTGAACTGAGCAAGCTGGAGGAAGAAATCGGCATATCGTTACCCAATGATCTTCGTAACTGGCTCCTTGCCGTTGGCTATGGGGATATTGGTGATGAGTTGAGCTTCCGAAGGGAATGGTTGAAAAGGATTGAGAGTGGCCAGTTGAAAGGCAGCGCGCTGTTTGCCCAGGATATCCTAGGCAACTTTTACGCCTTTGATGCTAGCGGACGTATTTTCTTCTTGTCTCGGTCAGGGCCTACCTTCGCTGAAATGTCAAAAGATTTCTTGGCGTTCATTGAAGAGCTTGTCCGTCGCGACTACAAGCTCGTGGATTGGGTAAATGCCCTAGAGACTCGGAGGTACGAATGGCGATGACCCAACGTGTCGTCCGCCGCGCTGGTGATACAACCTGCCGTCGTGAGCATCTCGCAATACATTGCGCCGGGGGAGGTGTTCAATGGCGCCCCGCCGGCCAGCAAACCAGCAGCGCCACCCTGAGCTACGACGACGCCGGGCGCAAGACCAGCGAAACCGTCAGCTACCCCAACCCCCAGGGCGGCAGCACCAGCCTGGGCTACGCCTACACCTACAGCCTGGCCGGCAAGAAAACCACCCTGACCTGGCCCGACAGCACCGAGCTGGCCTACGGCTACAGCCTGCACGGCGAGCTGGCCAGCCTCACCATCCCCGGCGAAGGCGAGCTCAGCGTCAACCGCTTTGACTGGCTGCAGCCGGCCAAAGTCACGCTGCCCGGTGGCAGCAGCCGCGAGGCCAGCCACGACGGCCTGCTCAGCCTGCAAACCCTGCAGGTGCGCACCCCCGCGCAGCAAAGCCTGCTGGAGCTGGGCCACATCTACGGCCTGGCGCAAGAGCTCACCAGTCGCAGCCGCACCGACACCAGCAGCGCCGGCAGCACCAGCACCAGCAGCACGTTCGACTACGACGACGAGCTGCGCCTGACCACCGCCACCACCACGGGCGCCATCACCGACACCGAAACCTTCGGCCTGGACGCCGTGGCCAACCGCACCAGCCACAGCCGCACCAGCGGCGCCTGGGCCTACGACGCCAACAACCGCCTCACCCAGGCCGGCACCGGCCCCGATGCCCCACGCTACACCTGGGACGACGCCGGCAACCTGACCCAGCGCACCGAGGGCAGCCTCATCACCACGTTCGGCTACGACAGCAGCAACCGCCTGACCGAGGTCCGGATCAACGGCGCGCTGGCCGCGCGCTACGGCTACGACCCCATGAACCGGCGGCTGTGGAAAGAGCAGTACCGCGACCGCCAGGGCGCCCCCCTGGTCCAGGCCCAGCGCACGCTGTACCTGTATGCCGACGAGGGCCTGCTGGCCGAGGCCACGCAAGCCATCACCTTGCAGGCCGACCTGACGGTGAGCGCGACGGCCGCACCGCAGATCAGCACCCAGTACGGCCTGCGGCCCGAGGCGCCGTTCAGCACCGGGGTGCTGTTCGTCAAGACCCGAAACAGCAACGGGCAAGCCACCTTCGCCTACCTGCACCACGACCACCTGGGCACGCCCATTGCGGCCAGCGACAAGCAAGGCCGCCTGGTCTGGGCAGCGCGCTACACGCCCTTCGGCCAGGCCAGCCTCATCACCCCGGCACCCACGCCCGAGCTACCCACCATCGCCCTCAACCTGCGCCTGCCCGGGCAGTACTTCGATCAGGAGACGGGGCTGCACTACAACTGGAACCGGTATTACGATGCCAGCACGGGGCGGTATACGCAGGAGGATCCGATTGGGCTTGAGGGGGGGTGAATCGGTATGCGTATGTTGAAGGGAACCCGATCAGCTATATCGATCCGGAGGGGCTCGCAGGGAAGATTCCAAAGGACTTTGGGCGCGGAAAAAACTTCCGTCACCAAATCAATTGCCGGAGCAAGTAAAGAAAGATATCGAGCGGAGGCAGGTCATGGGTCAAGATGCGCTTGATACGATTAAGTGCTATTTCGGTCTTAGGAATTGTGAGGCTGAGGACGAACTAAAGAAGGCCACCATGTGCGTGCTGTCGATCTGCACGACATGTGATGGGAACATCTTCCAGTCGGGCTCAAAGGCGCCCGAAGTGAGCGTGTATGACCCGGCGACGACAACATGCAAGTGTATCAAGTACGAGTTTAATCCAAATTACCGTGGTGGATCGCCTCCAGGTCTAAGGAAGGTCTGAATAACTCGCGCCCCGCCGTGGTAGCCGAGGCATTGCCGCGCGAGCCCTGATTTCCGGCACGGTGGCCACGTTGCAAAGTGGCCCAATGGCCCCGAAGTGGCACTGCCACCCCCATTTGGCGCCGTCTGCCAATGCAGTGGCCGCACTCATGCCGCAGCCCCCAGCAGCTTGCCGCGCACCAGCCACAGATTGCCCAGCGCAAACAGCGTGTGCAGTTGCGCCGTGTTCTTCTTGAGCCCCCGGTAGCGCACCTTGGTGTGGCCGAACTGGCACTTGATGACCCGAAAG
>JAIUPQ010000008.1 GCA_020161145.1 Pseudomonadota bacterium | reverse complement strand
GTGGCGTCGTGCCCGCCGCGCAACTCGGCGATGCGCTCAGGGTCGATGTCAAAGCCCAGTACGGGCCGGTGTTTGCCAAATTCAGCCGCCAGCGGCAGGCCAACGTAGCCCAGTCCGATGATGGCGAGAGGGGAAGCGTGCGTCACGGGCGACAGTCTATGTGCAAGCAGCCGAAACACCCCGCGCCAGACGCGCCCACGGCGGGGCTCGCTCCTAGAATGCCGGGATGATCTGGATTTTGCTGTTGGCCTTTGCCGCCTGCGCAATGGTCACCCTGCTGGTGATCGCGTCGGCCCATCGGCACAGCCAATGGACGTCCGATCACGACCTCTCCGGGCCGCAGAAGATGCACGCCAACGTGGTGCCCCGCATCGGCGGCATCGGTATTGCCAGCGGGCTGCTGGCGGGCATGCTGGCGCTGGGGCTGGTCCAGCCTGCACTGTGGCAGGCGGTGCTGTTGACCCTGGTCTGCGCGGCGCCCGCGTTCGGCCTGGGCCTGGTTGAAGACCTGACCAAATCCGTCTCGCCGCGCCGCCGGCTGGTGGCGGCCGCGCTGTCTGGCCTGATGGGCTATTACCTGCTGGGCGCCGTCTGGCCGCCGCTGGGCCTGCCCTGGGTGGACACGCTGCTGGCGCTGCCCGGCGTGACGCTGGTGCTCAGCCTCATCTATGTGGCCGGCATGGTCAACGCCGTCAACATCATCGACGGCATGAACGGCCTGGCCTCCATGTGCACCGCCATCATGATGGCCGCCCTGTGCTACGTGGCACTGCAGGTGGGCGACCTGCTGGTGGCCGGCCTGGCCCTGGCCTGCGTGGGCGCGGCGTTGGGTTTCTTCATCTGGAACTACCCGCGCGGCCTGGTCTTCCTGGGCGATGGCGGCGCCTATCTGCTGGGCTTCATGGTGGCCACGCTGGCGCTGCTGCTGTGCGCGCGCAACCCCCAGGTTTCGCCGCTGCTGCCGGTGGTGCTGCCCGCCTACCCCATCTTCGAGACGCTGTTCACCATGTACCGCCGCCGCGTGCTGCGTGGGCGCCCGGTCAGCCTGCCCGACGGCATTCACCTGCACACGCTGATCTACCGCCGCATCCTGCGCTGGGCGCTGGGGCCGGACGACGCGGCGGCGCGCACCAAGGGCAATTCCATGACCTCGCCCTATCTGTGGGTGCTGAGTTCGGTGGCCGTGGTGCCCACCGCGCTGTTCTGGTCCAGCACGCCGGCGCTGCTGGCGGCCCTGGTGTTGTTCACGCTGGCCTATTTGTTCCTGTACTGGCGCATCGTGCGCTTTCGCACGCCGGGGTGGCTGACGCTGGGCGGTTAGCCCGCCCCATACCCCTGCGGATTGCCCTGCTGCCAGCGCCACGAGTCCGCGCACATGGCGTCCAGCCCCCGCTGGGCGCGCCAACCCAGGCGCTGGGCGGCGGCGGCCGGGTCGGCCCAGCAGGCCGCCACGTCGCCGGCGCGGCGCGGCGCCACCACATAGGGCACCGGCTGGCCGCTGGCGCGCTCGTAGGCGGCCACCACGTCCAGCACGCTGTAGCCCTGGCCCGTGCCCAGGTTGACGGTGAACGAGCCCTGGGCGTCGAACAGCGCGCGCAGCGCCGCCACATGGCCCTCGGCCAGATCCATCACGTGGATGTAGTCGCGCACCCCCGTGCCGTCGGGTGTGGGGTAGTCGTTGCCGTAGACGGTCAGCGCCTCGCGCCGGCCCACGGCCACCTGGGCCACGTAAGGCATCAGGTTGTTGGGCACGCCGCGCGGGTCTTCGCCAATGCGACCGCTCTCATGCGCGCCCACCGGGTTGAAGTAGCGCAGACAGGCCGTCTGCCAGGCCGGATCGGCCCGGCCCAGGTCGCGCAGCACGCCCTCGCCGATCAGCTTGGTGGCGCCATACGGGTTGGTGGCACCCACCGGGGCGTCCTCGCGGATGGGCAGCGTCTCGGGCTGGCCATACACTGTGGCGCTGGAGCTGAAGACGAAGCGGCCCACGCCATGCGCTTGCATGGCCTCGCAGACCGCCACCAGCCCGCCCACGTTGTTGGCGTAATAGGCCAGCGGCCTCTCCACCGACTCGCCCACGGCCTTGAAGGCCGCGAAGTGCACCACCGCCTGCGGCCGGTGGCGGGCAAAGATGCCGCTGATGGCGGCCGCATTGCACACGCTGGCGCGCTCGAACTGCGGCGCGCGCCCGCTCAGCTCGGCCAGCCGCTCCAGCACCACGGGCGAGCTGTTGGAAAAGTCATCCACGCCCACCACGTCGAAGCCAGCCGCCTGCAAGGCCAGCCAGGTGTGCGAGGCGATGTAGCCGGTGGCACCGGTCAAGAGCACGGTTGGCATGGGGACACCCTGGGACAACAAGCCCTGGATTCTAGGTTTGGCTCCCGCCGCGTCAGCCTGGTGTGATGGCGGCCACCTAAAATTCGCGGTTTGTCCACCCGCCGACCACCGCCATGACCGCCCAGCCCGCGCCCCAGCCCGACGAGAACCAGCTCATCGCCGAGCGGCGCGAGAAACTTGCCCAGCACCGCGCGGCCGCCCAGGCGCTGGGCCAGGCCGCCTTCCCCAACGACTTCAAGCCGGCCCACCGCGCCGGCGCGCTGCACGCCCAGTACGCCGAGACCGACGGTCCGGCGCTGGAAGCCGCAGCGCCCCAGGTCAGCGTGGCCGGCCGCATGATGCTCAAGCGCGTGATGGGCAAGGCCGCGTTCGCCACCCTCCAGGACGCCACCGGCCGCATCCAGCTCTACCTCAGCCGCGACGACGTGGGCGAGGACGTGCTGGCCGCCTTCAAGCACTGGGACCTCGGCGACATCCTGGCCTGCGAGGGCACCCTGTTTCGCACCAAGACCGGCGAGCTCACCGTCAAGGCGCGCACGCTGCGCCTGCTGACCAAAAGCCTGCGCCCGCTGCCCGACAAGTTCCACGGCATGGCCGACCAGGAGCTGAAGTACCGCCAGCGCTACGTCGACCTCATCATGGACGAGGCCGCGCGCAGCCGCTTCCTGGCGCGCAGCAAGGCCGTGGCCGCCATCCGCGACTACATGACGCAGCACGACTTCCTCGAAGTCGAGACGCCCATGCTGCACCCCATTCCGGGCGGCGCCAACGCACGCCCCTTCACCACCCACCACAACGCGCTGGAGCAGCAGATGTTCCTGCGCATCGCGCCCGAGCTCTACCTCAAGCGCCTGATCGTGGGCGGCTTCGAGCGCGTCTTCGAGATCAACCGCAACTTCCGCAACGAAGGGCTGTCGGTGCGCCACAACCCCGAGTTCACGATGATGGAGTTCTACGCGGCCTACTGGACGCACCAGGACATGATGGACTTCACCGAGGCCGTGCTGCGCCATGCCGCCGTGGCGGCCACCGGCAGTGCGGTGCTCAGCTATGGCGGCAAGCCCGTGGACTTGTCGCAGCCCTTCCTGCGGCTGTCGGTGCGCGACGCGCTGGTGCGCTATGCCGGCCTGAGCGCGACCGAGGCGGTGGATGCCGGCGTGCTGCGCGCGCGCATCGCGGCGGCGGGCGAGGAGGCGCCGGCCCACTGGAGCCTGGCCGAGTTGCAGTTCGGCCTCTTTGAGGCCGTGGTCGAGAGCCAGCTGTGGCAGCCCACCTTCATCATCGACTACCCGGTCGAGGTCTCGCCGCTGGCCCGCGCCGCCGACGGCGACCCCAGCATCACCGAGCGCTTCGAGCTGTTCATGACCGGCCGCGAGGTGGCCAACGGCTTTTCCGAGCTCAACGACGCCGAAGACCAGGCCGCCCGCTTCCTGGCCCAGGTGGCCAACAAAGAGGCCGGTGACGCCGAGGCCATGTATTACGACGCCGACTTCATCCGCGCGCTGGAATACGGCATGCCGCCCACCGGCGGCTGCGGCATCGGCATCGACCGGCTGGTGATGCTGCTGACCGACGCACCCAGCATCCGCGACATCATCCTGTTCCCGGCGTTGCGCCGGGAATGAACGCCACCGCCAGCCATTCGCAACAACTACGTCACAAATAGTTTTATAGGGGTGGCGCGACCCGCAATGGTGGTGCCAGAATCGCGGCCGGGCGGTTTGCCCGCATAACCAGGGGTGAACTTCTCATGGATCTGAGCTGGACCACCGGCGCTGCCGGTCTGCTGGTGGGCATCATCGTGGGCATCACGGGTGTGGGTGGCGGCGCGCTGATGACCCCCATTCTGGTGCTGCTGTTCGGCATCGCCCCGCAGACCGCCGTGGGCACCGACCTGCTGTACGCCTCCATCACCAAGATGTTCGGCACCGCCGTGCACCACAACCACGGCACCGTGGACTGGGGCGTGGTGCGGCGCCTGGCGCTGGGCAGCCTGCCCGCGGCCGCCATCACACTGGCCTGGATGCACTTTGGCAACGTGGGCCGGGTCAAGGCCGGCTTCATCATCGACGCCGTGGGCATCGCCCTCATCGTCACCGCGCTGGGCATGCTGTTCAAAGACCAGCTCCACGCCTTTGGCCGCCGCTTTCGCGTCACCGACTCGCAGCACTTCAAGCATGTGCAACCCGTGCTGACAGTGGTCTGCGGCATCGTGCTGGGCGTGCTGGTGACGCTGACCTCCATCGGCGCCGGCGCGCTGGGCACCGTCATGCTGGTCTATCTGTACCCGCTGCGCCTGAACGCCAGCAAGCTGGTGGGCACCGACCTGGCCCACGCCATCCCGCTGGCGCTGATCGCCGGGCTGGGCCACCTGTCGCTGGGCAACGTGGACTACACGCTGCTGGTCAACCTGCTGCTGGGCTCCATTCCCGGCGTGCTGCTGGGCTCCATGGTGTCCACCCGGGCGCCGCTGACGCTGATCCGCTACGCCATCGCCCTGGTGCTGGGCGCCGTGGCCATCAAGATGCTGATGATGTGATGGCGCTGCGCTGGCCCGCGCTGGCGCTGGCCGCCTGGCTGGCCGCCTGGCTGGTGCAGCAGGGGCTGACGCGGCTGGGCGCCCCCGCCCCGGCGGCGCTGGCGGCTGGCCTGGCCGTCTGCATCGGCGCCGGCTGGTGGGCCCGCAGCGGCTGGCAGCGGCTGCTGCTGGTGCTGGGCTATGCCTTGCTGATGCTGGCCGCCGGCCGCACCGCCGGCTGGGTCTGGCTGGCACCGCTGGCCTTGCTGCTGGTGGCCTACCCGCTGCGCACCTGGGGCGATGCACCGCTCTACCCCACACCTGTCGAGGCGCTGCACGGACTGGCCGACGCGGCGCCGCTGCCCCCCGGCGCGGCCGTGCTGGAGGCCGGCTGCGGCCTGGGCCATGGCCTCATCGCACTGCACCGGCAATACCCCGAGGCTCGCCTCGTAGGGCTGGAGTGGAGTGCCCCGCTGGCCTGGCTGGCCCGCAGGCGCTGCCCTTTTGCGCAGGTGGCGCGCGGCGACATCTGGGCCGCCGACTGGTCGGCCTACCAGATGGTCTACCTGTTCCAGCGCCCCGAATCCATGCCCCGCGCCTGGGCCAAGGCGCGCCAGCAGATGGCGCCGGGCAGCTGGCTGGTCAGCCTGGCCTTCGAGGTGCCGGACGTGACACCGACGGCCCGGCTGGACCCGGTGGCGCAGCGGCCGGTGTGGGTTTACAGGCTGTAGCCTACTCGCCCACCAGCCCGTTGCGGATGGCGTAAACGGTCAGCTCGGAGTTGTTGGCGAGCCCCAGCTTCTCCAGCACGCGGGCGCGGTAGACGCTGACGGTTTTGGGCGAGAGCATCAGCTCGGCGGCGATGTCGGACAGCCGCTTGCCCGAGGCAATCATCACCAGCGTCTGCAGCTCGCGGTCGGAGAGTTTTTCGTGGGCATGCGCCACCTCGGGCGTGGTCAGGCTCTCGACCAGCATCTGCGCGATGTCGGGCGTGACGTATTTGCGCCCCTGCGCCACCGTGCGCACGGCCTGCACCAGCACCTGCGGATCGCCCCCTTTGTTGACGTAGCCGAAGGCGCCCGCCTTGAGCGCACGCAGCGCGTACTGGTCTTCGGGGTACATGCTGACCACCAGGGCGCGCACGCTGCTGCCCTCGTCCTTGAGCGCGTGCAACACGTCCAGGCCGTTGCGGCCGGGCATGTTGATGTCCAGCACCAGCACGTCGCTGGGCGTCGAGCGCATCAGCGCGCGCAGCTCGCCATAGTCGCCGGCCTCGCCCACCACCGTCAGGTCGGGCGCATCGGCCAGGGTGTCGCGGATGCCGCGCCGGATCAGTGCATGGTCGTCACAAAGAATGACGCGGGTTTTCATAGGCTCCCCCAAACCGATGGGTCGTGTGCGTCCGGCTCCGCCTCGCCGGCGGCGTCCTGCGCGGCCGTGTCCAGCGGAATGGACAGCATCAGCGTGGTGCCCCGCCCCGGCCGGCTGGTCAGATCGACCCAGCCGCCCACGGTGCCCGCACGCTCATGCAGGCCGCGGATGCCGAAGCTTCTGGCCTTGGCCAGATCGGCCTCGGTCAGGCCCACGCCGTCGTCGTGAATCTCCAGCGACAGCACGCCGTCGGCATAGGCCAGGTCCAGGCTGACGTTCTGCGCCTGGGCGTGCTTGCTGATGTTGGTCAGCGCCTCTTGCGCCGTGCGGTAGGCCGCCAACGCCACGCCGGGCGGCAGCGCCTCGGGCAGGCGGCTGCTGTGGAAGGTGCAGGGCATGCCGCTGCGCTTCTCGAAGCGCTGGGCCATCCACTGCAGCGCGGCCACCAGGCCTTGCTCCAGGATGGCCGGGCGCAGGTTGTGCATGATGCGCTTGCTGGCGTCCAGTGCATGCGTCACCGTCTCCAGCGCACTGTCCAGCCGGGCCCGCATCTCGGGCGGGGTGCCGCTCTGGCGCTGCAGCCAGGCCAGCTCCAGCTTGAGCGCGGTGAGCGACCCCCCCACGTCGTCATGGATTTCGCGCGCAATGGCCGCGCGCTCCATCTCCACGCTGGTCTGCAGGTGCTGGGCCAGCTCCGAGAGGCGCTGGCGCGAGGCAGCCAGTTGCGCGTCGGCCTCCTGCTTGGCGCGCTGGGCGCGCGCGCCCGCCAGCGCATGCTCGATGGCGGGCGCCAGCCGCGCCAGATTGCCCTTGAGCAGGTAGTCGCTGGCGCCGTTGCGCATGGCGGCCACGGCCACGTCCTCGCCGATCTCGCCCGACACCAGGATGAAGGGCGGCGGCTCAGGCAGCTCGCGCACCAGGCGCAGCGCCTTGAGGCCGGAAAAGCCCGGCAGGTTGTAGTCGGACAGCACGATGTCCCACGGCCCCTGCGCCAGCGCGGCGCGAAAGCCGGCCTCGTCGGCCACGCGCTGCACGTCGGCATGCAGCCCACCGCGCCCCAGAAAAGCCAGTATCAGCGCATGGTCCAGGTCGGCGTCCTCCAGGTGCAGGATGCGCAGGCGGGTGTTCATGGCCGCAGTATCGCCCAGTGAATTGCACGGCAAACCCCGGCATCTTCGAGGCTTACGCGCCCGCCGAGACGAGAAGAATCAAGGTCACGCAATCGCGGCATGGGGCCGCGAGATGGAGGTCCGATGCCCACAGCCGACGAAGGCGCCTTGCCGCTTCATGTGGCCGCCGAGTTGCAAGACCACCTGCTGGTGGCCGGCCATGACCTGGACCGCCTGCAGCGCCTGCTAGATGACGCCACCCAGACCTTGTCGACCTGTTTTTACACCGCCAACCACTTGCTCACCACGGGCACCACCATCGACGTGCAACGCCAACTGAGCGAAGCGCTGACGGCGTTGCAGTTCCACGACATGTCCACCCAACTGATTGCCCACACCCAGCGCCGCTTGCGGGGCCTGGCCGACCGCATCGCCCGTGACGCCATGGACGATGACGAGGACGGCGCCGCCGTGGTCTGTGAGATCCCCAACCGCCCCAACCCCGTCACGCAAGACGAAGTGGACGCGGGATCGATTGAATTGTTTTGAGACCGGAGAGACCCTGATGCATTCGATTCTCGCTGTCGATGACTCGCCCTCCATGCGCCAGATGGTGGCCTTCACCCTGAAGACGGCAGGCTTTGCCGTGACCGAGGCGGTTGACGGCCAGGACGCCCTGGAGAAAGCCCGCCAGAAGGACTTCGACCTGGTGCTGACCGACCAGAACATGCCGCGGCTGGATGGCATCGGGCTGACCAGGAAGTTGCGCGAGAGCCCCAAGTTCAAGTCCACGCCCATCCTGATCCTGACCACCGAGTCCAGCGACCAGATGAAGCAGGCTGGCCGCGCCGCTGGCGCCACCGGCTGGCTGGTCAAACCGTTCGACCCCACCAAGCTGATCGAAGTGATCGGCCGGGTCATCAAATAAACCCACAGGAGCATCGGTCATGGCTGAAACCGCCAACGACGCCAGCGGCGCCGCCGGCATCGACCTGTCGCAGTTCTATCAAGTCTTCTTCGAGGAGGCCGGCGAGAACCTGCAAGGCATGGAGCAGATGTTGCTCGCCCTGGACCCCAGTGCGGCCGACGATGAGGCGCTCAACGCCATCTTCCGCTGTGCCCACTCGGTCAAGGGCGGCGCTGCCACCTTTGGCTTTGCCGACGTGGCCGAGCTGACCCACCAGATGGAGACGCTGCTGGACAAGCTGCGCCGCCACGAGCTGCAGCCCACCGCCCAGATGGTGGACGTGCTCCTCGAAGCCGGGGACGCACTGAGCAACCTGCTGGCCCGCCATCAGAACGGCGGCCGGGGGACGCCGCTGGACACCACCGACCTGGTCGTGCGCATCGGCGCCATGGCCCATGGCGATGCCGCCGGCGCGCCGCTGCCCGCCGCACCCGCACCCGCGCCCGTCGCGGCCGCACCGGTGCCGGCGCCCGCACCAGCGCCGGCCCCCGCTGCGGCCACCGCCGGTGGCGAGCGCCAGCTCGAACTCACCGTCGGCCCGCTGAGCGACCCGTCCCTGGCCGACAACCTGGCCGAGCTGTTCCGCGAGATCACCGGCCTGGGCCAGATCGAACCGCTGGCCGGTGGCCAGGTGGCCGACGGCATGCGCCGCTTCAAAATCGTCTCCAGCGCCAGCGACACCGATCTGCTGGACCTGTTCACCTTCCACATCGCCCGCGAGCACCTGACGCTGAGCCCGCTGGGGCCCGGCTACGGCTTCCACGCTGGCGCTCCCGGCGCCCCGACCGAGGTGGCTGCGGCCGGCGAATCGGGCCAGGGCTGGGGGTTGTTTGCCGACGCCCCCGGCGCACCGCCGCCGACGACGGCAGCCGCCCCAACGGCTGCCCCGGCCGCCGAACCCGTCGCCGTGGCCAAACCCGCCGCCCCACCGGCGCCGACCCGGGCCGAACCCAAGGGCGGCGACTCCACCACGCTGCGCGTGTCCATCGACAAGGTGGACCAACTCATCAACCTGGTGGGCGAGCTGGTCATCACCCAGGCCATGCTGGCGCAGAACTCCAGCCAGATGGATGCCCAGTTGCACCAGCAGCTGCTGTCGGGCCTGTCCGATCTGGAGCGCAACACCCGCGACCTGCAAGAGGCCGTGATGTCCATCCGCATGATTCCCATGTCGATGGTCTTCAACCGCTTCCCGCGCATGCTGCGCGACCTGGCCGCCAAGCTGGACAAGAAAGTCGAGCTGGTCACCCAGGGTGAGGCCACCGAGCTGGACAAGAGCCTGGTCGAGAAAATCACCGACCCGCTGACCCACCTGGTGCGCAACTCCTGCGACCACGGCATCGAGCTGCCTGCCGAGCGCATCGCCAAAGGCAAGGTGGCGCACGGCACCATCACCCTGGTGGCCTCGCACCAGGGCGGCTCCATCGTCATCGAGGTGCGCGACGACGGCCGCGGCCTCTCGCGCGACAAGCTGCTGTCCAAGGCCCGCGAGCGCGGCCTGGACGCGCCCGACAGCATGACCGACCAGGAGGTCTACGCCCTGATCTTCGCGCCCGGCTTCTCCACCGCCGACGCGGTCACCGACGTCTCCGGCCGCGGCGTGGGCATGGACGTGGTCAAGAAGAACATCACCGCGCTGGGCGGCTCGGTGGACATCGACTCCGCCCAGGGCTACGGCATGAGCGTCAAGGTGCGCCTGCCGCTGACGCTGACCATCATGGACGGCATGAGCATCGGCGTGGGCGAGGAGTGCTACATCCTGCCGCTGGCCTCGGTGGTCGAGTCCTTCCAGGTCGATGCCGGCATGCTCAAGACCGTGGGCAACTCCGGCCGCGTGGTCGAGGTGCGCGACGAATTCATGCCCGTCATCGAGCTGGACCGGGTCTTCGCCGTGCCACGCCTCGATCCGGAGGCGCGATCCAACATCATGGTCGTCGTCGAAGCCGACGGCGGCCGCGTGGCGCTGATGGTGGACGAGTTGCTGGGCCAGCAGCAGGTGGTGGTCAAGAACCTGGAGGCCAACTACCGCAAAGTGCCCGACGTCTCCGGCGCCACCATCATGGGCGACGGCCGCGTGGCGCTGATCCTGGACGTGGGCGCCATGGTGCGCCATTCGCGGCACTGACCCGACCCTGACGAACCCGGCGGGCCCTGGCGGCCCGCCGGCCCTTTGGTCATACTCAACTACACTCCCGGCCCATGCGCCGCCGGCTCGTCCCCCTTCTGCTGATGCTCTGCCTGTGCTGGCAATCGCTGGCTTATGCCGGCATGGCGGTGCTGATGGCCCAGGGCCAGGAGCGGGCGCACGCCCAGCTTCACTTCGAGGGCGAGGCCCATCACCACGATGGCCATGACGGCGCGTTCCACAAGGATGCATCGCCGGCCTCCACCCAGCATGGCCTGACCGACGCCGGCGTGTACGCGCCGGTGCTGCCCACCGTCGTCGCCCCGCCGCTGCTGGCCACCGGTTCGGCATCCCCGCCGGCCGACGCCCACGTCGCCGAACCGCCCCGGCCCGATCTGAGCGGCCCCGAGCGACCGCCTAAAACCCGCTCCTGACACCGCCGTCTCGCGCGGGGCCTGCCCCTGCGCGCCAGATCTGAACGGTGGCGCCCTGGCTTGCGGCTCACGCCCGCCGGGCCGCCCCACCTCCTCGTCAGGATGACCCTTGAAATCACCCCCATGGTTTGCCCCATGGCGCGCGGCCTGTGCTGGTACAGGCTGCGCGCCGGGCTGCGCCGCGCCGGCCCAGGCACGCGCCCCACACCAACACGCACCCGGACAACTCCCATGAACCTGAACCCTAAGCCGTTGGCGTGGCACCGGCCGGCCCTGGCCTTGGCGCTGTGCCTGTTCGCAGCCACCCCATTGGCCGCCCCTGGCGCCCACGGCCCCAACGGCGAGCACCTGGACGCCCCGCCGTCCGGCACCGTGGCGGCCACGGGCGCGCCCCGGCTGGAGGCCCAATCCGAGCACTTCGAGCTGGTGGCCCGCCTCGAGGGCGGCGAGCTGTCTCTGCTGATCGACCGCTACGCAACCAACGAGCCCGTGCTCGGGGCGCAGGTCGAGGTCGAATCCGGCCCACGCAAGGCCAAGGCCACCTTCCACGCCGACCTGGGCGACTACGCGGTGGATGACCCGGCCCTGCTCAAGCAGCTGTCCACCCCGGGTGCGCACCCGCTGGTCATCACCATCCGGGCTGGCGACGAGAGCGACCTGCTGGGCGGCGTGCTGCACGTCGGCACAGGCCAGGCCCTGGCCGCCGCGCAAGACCACCGGGGCTGGGCCTGGGCCGGCGGCGGCGCCCTCTTGCTGGGGCTGCTCGCCCTCGGCTGGCGCTGGCTGCGCAGGCCCGTACCCTGCCCACTGGACGGCGGTCAGGCATGAGGCCCCACCACCCCATCCGCAGCGCGCTGGCGCTGGGCTTGACTCTGGGCGCCGCATGGGCTTGCGCACCCTCATGGCGTCCGTGTCCGAGGCGGCGGCAGCCGCGCGGTTGGTGGCGCCCATGGTGGGCTTCATCAGGCTGGCCGGCATCGCCACCCGCCACGGCATCCTGAAGATCAGCCGCTGCAACAACCTGTGCCGCCTCGAGCGCGAGGCCTTCAGCCGGGCCATGATCGTGCGCGGCTCGCTCGAGCGCCTGCTGCGCGATGCCCGGGCGGCGGACACCGAGCCGCAGGCACTGCACGCTTTTTGACCGGATGCGACCGGGCCTCGCGGTGCCGCCCTCAAGCGCACCGCACGTTGAACGGAGATGAAGACGATGAAGACCAAGCAGGCGATCCAGATCGCCGCCCTGGCCCTGGGTGCGCTGACCTTGAACCCGGCCATGGCCCACGGCGCTGGCGAGCCGCGCCACGGCGGCGTGGTGCAGGTGGCCAGCGACGTGACCTTCGAGCTGGTGGCCGAGGCCGATGGCGCCACCCTCTATCTGGTGGACCACGATGCGCCCATGGCCACCAAAGGCATCACCGGCAAACTGACCGTCCTGCAAGGCAGCCGCAAGACCGAGGTGGACATCAAGGAAGCCGGTGCCAACCAGCTGCGCGCCACCGGTGTCAAGCTCAGCAAGGGCGACAAAGTCGTGGCCGTGCTGAACCCCGTCGAGGGCAAAACCGTGACCGTGCGATTCACGGTGAAATGAGGTCACGATGACCGGCCCGTTCGCACCGCCCCAGCTCCCGGCACTCAAAGGTGGCCTGCTGGCGTTGCTGGCGGCAGCGCTGTTTGGCATCAGCACGCCGCTGGTGCAGCGGCTGGGCATTGGCCTGGGGCCGTTCACCACGGCCGGCCTGCTCTACGCCGGGGCCGCGCTGGTCGGTGCGCTGCTGCGCCAACCACCCGAGCAGGAAGCGCGCCTGCGGCGCTCGGACCTGCCGCGCCTGCTGGCCGTGGCCGGCTTTGGCGCCGTCGTCGGCCCCGTGGCGCTGGCCTGGGGTCTGCAGCGCACCAGTGGCACCGGCGCGTCGCTGATGCTGACGCTGGAGGCGCTGTTCACGGCCGTGCTGGCCTGGCGACTCTATGGCGAGACCATGGACCGCCGGGTCTGGGCCGGCGTGCTGCTGTTGCTGGCCGGCGGCACCGCGCTGGTGCTGGATCAGCGCCAGGGCGGCGGCAGCCAGCTGTGGGGGCTGCTGGCCGTGCTGCTGGCCACCGCCGCCTGGGGCATGGACAACACTTTGTCGCGCGCGCTGGCCGAACGCGACCCCGGCCAGGTCGTGCTGGCCAAGGCCGCGCTGGGCGTCATGGCCACGCTGGGCCTGGCGGTGGCCACAGCCGAGCCCCTGCCGGGCGCCGGCGCCGCCCTGGGGCTGCTGGCGGTCGGCGCCACCGGCTACGGTCTGAGCCTGCGCTTTTACCTGCTGGCCCAGCGGGCATTCGGTGCCGCGCGGACGGGCTCGGTGTTTGCGTTTGCGCCCTTCATCGGCGCGGCGCTGGCCTACCTGCTGGGCGAGCGCACGGGCGGCCTGGGGCTGGTGCTGGGCGGCATGCTGATGCTGGCCGGTGTGATCACCCACCTGGCCGAGTCGCACCACCATGCGCACACGCACGACGCGCAAGAACACGAGCATGCCCACACGCACGACGACGGGCATCACGACCACACCCACGACCCCATGCCCCCGGGCCCCCACAGCCACGCGCACCGCCACCCGCCGCAGCGGCATGCGCATGCGCCCGACGCGCACCACACCCACCCCCACTGACCCCTGCACATCGCGCGCATGGGACACTGCCGCCGCTGTATCGCAGGGAGAAAACAACAATGAGCTGGTGGATGGCCGCCTTGGGCGGCTTTGTGGTGGGCGCCTGGCTGGGCTCGCCCATGATGGGGCTGGTGCTGGCCGGCGTGGTGGCCGCACTGGCCTTGATGGCGCAGCGCGCCCCTCGCCGCACGACGGCGCCGTCGTCCGACGCGAGCGCGCTCCAGGCCTTGCGCCAGCAGGTGCAGCGGCTCGAAGCCCGCGTGCGGGCGCTCGAAGGCGAAGCGCCGCAGCCGGCTGCAGCCGCCCACGTGCTGGTCATGCCCGAGTCACCCATGCCGGTGCCCATGCCGGCGCCTGAGCCGATGGCGCCGGAACCGGTTGCCGAGGCGCAGCCGGTGCCCGAGCCCACGGCCCCGCCGCCGCGCCCCGAACCCTGGGTGGCGCCGCGCCCGCCGCAGCCTCCGCCCCCGCCGCCCGTGCCCTGGCGCGACCGGCTGCCGGCGCCGCTGCGCGACTTTCTTTTCGGCGGCAACACCTTGGTCAAGGTCGGTGTGCTGCTGCTGTTCCTGGGCCTGGCCTTTTTGCTGCGCTACACGGCCGAGCGGGTCAGCGTGCCGCTGCCCCTGCGCTACAGCGGCGTGGCGCTGGCCGGCGTGGCGCTGCTGGCGCTGGGCTGGTGGCTGCGCGAGCGGCGGCGCGGCTATGCCCTCATCCTGCAAGGCGCCGGCATCGGCGTGCTCAACCTCACCGTGCTGGGCGCCATGAAGCTGCACGGCCTGATCGAGCCCGGCCAGGGCTTTGCCGTGCTGCTGGCCATCGCCCTGCTCAGTGCCGCGCTGGCCGTGCTGCAAAACGCCATGGCCCTGGCCGTGGTGGCCGCGCTCGAAGGCTTTGCCGCCCCGGTGCTGATGGGCAGCGGCAGCGACAGCCCGGTGGGCCTGCTGGGCTATCTGCTGGTGCTGGATCTGGGCGTGCTCGCCATGGCCTGGTTCAAGGCCTGGCGGCCGCTGCACCTGATCGCCTTTGTCGGCACCGCCACGCTGGCCACCGGCTGGGTGCACACGCATGCGCTGGCGCCCAACCGGCCGGTGCTGCAAGGCTTTCTGATCGCCTTCACGCTGCTGTTCTCGGCCATCGGCCTGCTGTTCGCCCGCCGCACGCTGCAAGACGCGCCGCCCCCTGCCGCCGACGCCAGCCTGGGCCAGCGCGCAGGCCAGGTGCTGCGCCAGGTGGGCCGGGTGGACTCGGCCCTGGTCTTCGGCGTGCCGCTGACGGCTTACGCGCTGCAATACCTGCTGGTGCGCGAGCAGCCGCTGGGGCCGGCGCTGGCCGCCGTGGGCTTTGGCCTGTTCCAGCTGGCGCTGGCGCGGCTGGCGCTGGCGCCGCGCCAGCCCGGCCTGGCGCTGCTGGCCGAGTCCTATGCGGTGGTGGCCGTGCTGTTTGGCACGCTGGCCATTCCGCTGGGCCTCGAAGGCCGCTGGACGGGTGCCGCCTGGGCCGTGGAGGCTGCCGGCATGTACTGGCTGGGTCTGCGCCAGCAGCGGCCTTATGCGCGCGTGTTCGCGCTGGCCGTGATGGTGGGCGCCACCGTCAAGCTGCTGGGCGACATTGCCCCCAACAGCGATCCCGCCGGCCCCTGGCTCAGCGGCCCGCTGCTGGGCCCGCTGCTGCTGGCCGGCGCCGCCGCCACGCTCGCGCTGCTGCGCCGCCGTGCCGAACAGACGGCGACGGTGGACGACAGCGGCGTGCTGGCCCAGGTCGAGCGCCTGGGCGTGGGTGCCATGCCCTGGTTGACCGCAGCGGCCCTCGCGCTGCTGCCCTGGATGACGCTGCCCCCGGCGCTGGCCCCGGTGGGCCTGGCCGCGTTGGCGGCGGGCGGTACCTGGCTGGCCGCGCGTCTGGCGCGGCAGGGCGATGCCGCCGCCACCCGATTGACCTGGGTCAGCGCCGCCCAGCATGGCGCCGCCGTACTGGGCTTCCTCGCCACGCTGCACGCGGGCGACGGGGTGCCGCTGCACGGCGGCCTGCAA
The DNA here is from genome assembly GCA_020161145.1 of Pseudomonadota bacterium. Taxonomy (GTDB): domain Bacteria; phylum Pseudomonadota; class Gammaproteobacteria; order Burkholderiales; family Burkholderiaceae_C; genus Ideonella. Next base: position 134,612 of record JAIUPQ010000008.1, on the reverse strand, counting down.
ACCCTGGCCAGCGCCCTGGCGGTGGCGGCCGGGCTGCTGTGGGCGCTCTGGGGCTGGCTGCGCCGCGCCTGGGCCGCGCCGGCCGAGGCCCCGCCCGCCACGCTGGCGCAGCAGGTGGCGGTGGTGGTCGTCGCCGGCCTGCTGGCGCTGGCGCCGCTGGCCGTCTGGCCCGGCGAGGTGATCGGCTGGCTGTGGCCGCTGCTGGCCTTGCCGCTGTTGGCCGTGGCGTTGCGGCTGCGGCTGGCGCTGCCCGGCGCGGCCGCGTTCGCGCTGCTGGTGCTGGCCGCGCCGCTGCACCTGTATTTCGGCCCGCTGGAGGCCACGCCGCGCTGGCTGGCCAACGCGGCCTTTCTGATCTGGCTGTGGCATGCGCTGGCCTGGCTGGTGGCCGCCGGCCTGCTGGACCGCGCCCGCCACCTGCCCGCCTGGCTGCGCGCCGCCCCGCTGGCGGTGGGCCTGCTGGGCTGGGTGCAGGTCTGGGCGCACGAGCTGCAAGGAGCACTGGACGCCGCCTTGCTCCTGCACTGGGGCTCTGGCGCGCTGGTGCTGATGCTGCTGGCGACGGGCGCCCTGATGCGCGGCGCGGCCCGCGTGCGCGCGTGGCCGCAGATGGCCAACGCCAGCTGGGCCGTGCTGCCCGCCGTGGCCTGCGTGGCGGCCGTGCGGGTGCTGCCCACGCTGGGGTGGCCGATGGTCCCTCCGCCCTCGACGGGGCTGGGCTGGCTGGCCTGGCCACTGGCCCTGGGCTGGCACCTGTGGCTGCTGCGCCGCCCCGGCGCCGAGCCCGGGCTGGCGCGCACCGCCTGGCATGTGGGCGGGCTGTGGCTGTTCGTGCTGCTGGCCACGCGCGAGGTGCAGCAGCAACTGGCGCCCTGGTCGGGCCTGGGCGACGGCTGGCAGGCGGCGTTGATGCTGGCCGTGCCGCTGGCGGTGCTGTACGGGCTGGCCCACCCCGCCATGCGGCGCCGCTGGCCGGTGCAGGCCAACCCGGCCACCTACCTGAACCTGGCGCTGGTGCCGCTGGCGCTGGCGGCGCTGCTGTGGCTGCTGGGCGGCGGCCTGCTGCACCCGGGCGATGCCGCGCCGCTGCCGTACCTGCCGCTGCTCAACCCGCTGGAGCTGAGCCTGGCCGCCGCCGCGCTGGGCCTGTGGCAGTGGCAGCGCGCGCTGCCGGCCGATGCCCCCTTGCGGCTGCCGGCGCGCGCCACGCGGCTGGCCGTGGCACTGCCCGGCCTGCTGCTGTTGACCGGCGCCGTGCTGCGCGCCTGCCACCACCTGGCCGACGTGCCCTGGACGGCGCAGGCGCTGTTCGCCTCGCGGCTGACCCAGGCCGCGCTGTCACTGACCTGGACGGCGGCCGCCGTCTGCCTGATGGTGCTGGCCAACCGGCGCAGCCTGCGCGCCGCCTGGCTGGCCGGCGCGGCGCTGCTGGGCGTGGTGGTGGCCAAGTTGTTCTTTGTGGAGCTGGCCGACCAGGGTGGCATCTGGCGCATCGTCTCCTTCCTGGGCGTGGGCGCGCTGCTGCTGCTGGTGGGCTATCTGGCCCCGGTGCCCGCGCGGCGCGAGGAGCGCACCGCATGAAGCCCCTGTTGACGCTGGCGGCCCTGGTGGCCGCCGCCGCCCAGGCCGGTGAGGCCCCGCTGCAACTGAGCGGCAGCGGGCCTTACCACCAGCTCACGCTGCCCATTGGCATTCACGCGCTGGCCGCCGACGCGGCGCTGGCCGATCTGCGCCTGGTGCAGCCGCCCGGTCAGCCGCTGGCCTGGGCCTGGGCCGACGACCCGCCCCCCACGCCGCCCGCCGAACACCGCCGCGCCGCCGCCATCTACCCGTTGCCGGCCGGTGTCCCGCCCCAGGCCCGGCCGCAGGGCCTGACGCTGACGCCCGACGGGCGGCTGGTGCTCACCGCGCCCGCGCCGGCGCCCACCGCCAGCAGCGACTGGATCGTGGACGCCGGCACCGAGCCCGGCAGCCTGACGCAGCTGCGCCTGCACCTGACGACGGACACCCAGGGCGTGTACACCCTGCGCCTGGCCGTCAGCGACGACTTGCAGCATTGGCGCCCGCTGGACGATGCCCGCACGGTGATGCAACTGGCCGCCGCCGGCAGCAGCCCGCTGCTGCGTCAGGACGCCGTGGCGTTGGACGGCGTGCAGGCCCGCTTCCTGCGCCTGCATTGGCTGGGCCGCGCGCCGCGCGTCGAGGGTGCCGAGGTCGTGGCGCTGGCCACCGCGCTGGCACCTCCACCGGCGCTGCAGTGGACGGCCGACGCCGCCCCCACCCAATGCGACGAGCGCGGCTGCGACTGGCCGCTGCCGCCGGGCACGCCGCTGGACGCGCTGCGCCTCACCCTGGCGCAGCCCAACACCGTGGTGGCCTTGCGCCTGCTGGCCGATCTGCCAGTGGCCCACCGTCACGCCCAGCGCCGCCCACCGCATCCGCTGCACGCCTGGCAGGTGCTGCGCCAGCGCCCCGCCACCGCAGGCGCGGCGGCGCAACCGCCCCGGCGCATGCTGGCCGACGCCGTGGCCTGGCGGCTGACGCTGCCCACCCAGGGCGACGTCAGCTCACCACCGCTGTGGCTGGATGGCAGCGTCGCCACGCGGCTGCGCATCGAGCCCCAGGGTGGCCCCGGCGCCTGGGGCAACGCCCCGCCCAGGGTGGCGCTGGGTGTGCGCCCGCGCCAGCTCGTGGTGCTGGTGCGCGAGCCGAAAGCCCCGGTGCTGCTGCGCTGGGGTGACGGGCGTGCGCCCGGCGCCGCCGTGGCCGCTGCCACGCTGCGCCCCGCCACCGCAGCCGCCGCCGGCCTGGGCAGCGCCAGCGTGGTGTTGCCACCGCTGACGCTGGCGCCGGCTGCCAGTGCGCCCGCACCGGCGCCGGATCGGCCCGCCGCCCGCACCGCGTCCGGCTGGCTCTGGGCCGCGCTGGGTCTGGGGTTGGTGGCGCTGGCCGGCATGGCCTTCAGCCTGCTGCGGCAGCTGCGCAGACCCCACTAACATAGCCGGCCATGACCCGTGCGCAACTCATGGGGCGCCTCATCACGCTGGCCGCCCGTCTCGTCACCGGCGCGCAAGGCCATTGGGAGGGCGCGCCGCCCGAGGCATTGCAGCGCATCTACTTTGCCAACCACCAGAGCCACCTGGACTGGATCCTGATCTGGGCTTCGCTGCCCGAGGCGTTGCGCGCCCAGACCCGGCCCATTGCCGCCAAGGACTATTGGCAGAGCAGCCGGCTCAAGCACTGGCTGACGCGCGAGGTGTTCAACGCCATCTACGTCGAGCGTGACGGCGCGGCGGCGGGAGGCGATGCGCTGGCGCCGCTGGTGGCGGCGCTGGCGGCAGGCGATTCGCTGGTCATCTTCCCCGAGGGCACGCGCAGCCTGACGGGCGAGGTGCAGCGCTTTCGCAGCGGCCTCTTCCGGCTGGCGCAGCAGTTCCCGCAGGTGCAGCTGATTCCGGCCTGGATCGCCAATGTGCAGCGGGTGATGCCCAAGGGTGAGGTGCTGCCGGTGCCGGTGCTGTGCACGGTGACCTATGGCGCACCGCTGGCGCTGCGGGAGGGCGAGGACAAGGATGCGTTTGCGGCCCGCGCCCGCGACGCGGTGCTGGCCCTGCGGCCGGCGGGGGCCTGAGCACCATGTGGCGCGACATTTACCTCAGCCTGGCCCGCGCCGAACCCGCCATGCAGGTGGGCGTGCTGTTCGTGACGCTGTTCGGCCTGCTGGCCGTGGCCACGGTGGCCACGCTGCGGGTGGGCCTGCGCGACGACCTCTCGCCACTGGGCCGGGCGCAGCTGGCGCAGTGGCGGCGCGACCTGAGCGCGGCCTGGCTGGGGGCGGTGGTGTTCTGGGTGGCCTGGATTTCCCGGCCCTGGGGCGCCACGCTGCTGTTTGCGGTGATCTCGTTTCTGGCGCTGCGCGAGTTCATCACCTTGACGCCCACCCGGCGCAGCGACCACCGCACGCTGGCGCTGGCCTTCTTTGTGGTGCTGCCGGCGCAGTACCTGCTGGCGGCGGGGCAGTGGTTCGACCTGTTTTCGGTGTTCGTGCCGGTTTACGTGTTTGCGGCCCTGCCCATCGTCAGCGTGCTGGCGGGCGATGCGCAGCAGTTCCTGGCGCGCAACGCGCGCATCCAGTGGGGCATCATGGTCTGCGTGTTCGGTCTGTCGCATGCGTCGGCCTTGCTGATCCTGGATCTGCCGGGCTTTGGCGGGCGCGGTGCGTTCCTGGTGTTCTTCCTGGTGGCCACCACGCTGGCCGGCCACGTGGGCTATGTGGTGGTCAGCCAGCGCCCGCAGCGGCGACCGCGCGGCGAGGGCCCGCCGGCGCGCGGCATCGACAAGCGGTTTTCCTACACGGCGCTGGGCCTGGGCACCGCGCTGGCCGCGCTGGTGGGGGTGTTGCTGGGCTGGATCACGCCGTTCGGCTGGCTGCAGGCGGCTTTGATGGCGGCGCTGGCAGGCGCCAGCGGCATCGTCGGCGCGCTGATCATGCAGGCGCTGAAGATCGAGGCCGGCGTGCGGGTCTGGGGCAACCAGCCGGCGCTGACCGGCGCCGTGGGCCTGCTGGATCGCATCGCGCCGCTGGCGTTTTCGGCGCCGCTGTTCTTCCACACCGCTTACGGCTATTTCAGGCCGGCCGGATGATGCGCATCCTCGGCATCGACCCCGGCCTGCAATGCACGGGCTTTGGCGTCATCGACGTGGAGGGCACGGCGCTGCGCTACGTGGCCAGCGGCACCATCCGCACCACCGGCGCCGCGCAGGGCGATCTGCCCACACGCATCGGCATCATCTTTGCCGGCGTGCAGGAGGTGGCGCAGCGCTATGCGCCGCAGCAGGCGGCATGCGAAATCGTCTTCGTCAACGTCAACCCGCAGTCCACCCTGCTGCTGGGCCAGGCCAGGGGCGCGGCGCTGGCGGCGCTGGTGGCGCAGGCCTTGCCGGTGACCGAGTACACGGCCTTGCAGATGAAGAAAGCGGTGGCCGGCCATGGCCACGCCGCCAAGGCCCAGATCCAGGACATGGTGCAGCGCCTGCTGGCGCTGCCACAGCCGCCCGGGCCCGACGCGGCGGACGCGCTGGGCCTGGCCATCACCCACGCTCAGGCGGGGCGCAGCCTGGGTGCACTGGCCCAAGCCGCCCAATTGAACCGCAAAGCCCATGCGCAATGGCGCAAAGGCCGCGCCTATTGACCCCGACAATGCCAGGGTGAGTCCCATCATCGTGGCCCTGGTGGCCTTCTTGCTGCAGCAGACATTGATGGCCGGGTTGTGGCTGGCGGTGCGCACACGGCTGGAGCGGCGCGCCAGCACGCAGTGGGGCCTGGCCACGGTGGCTGCCGGCGCCGGCATGACGCTGGTGGCGCTGCGCGGCCACCTGCCGCCCTGGCAAGGCGTGGTGCTGGCCAATGTGCTGATCTTCGTCAGCGTGGGCCTGCTGGCGCGCGGGGTCTGGGATTTCACGCAGCGGCCGTATCGCAACAGCGTGCACCTGCTGACGCTGCTGGGCTACACCGCGCTGCTGACCGTGTTGCTGGCGACGAACGCCGGACGCTGGCTGCTGCTGGCAGCCTCGGCCTCGTCGGCCTGGCTGTTGACGCTGTCGGCGCTGGCCACCCAGCGCGGCCTGACCACCGAGTTCGGCCCGCGCGAGGCGCGGCTGGCGGCGCTGCCCATATGGGGCATCACCTTGCTGTTCGTGCTGCGCACCATGGGCCTGGCGCTGCCGTCCAGCGGCATGAGCCAGCCGCTGCACACGGACAACACGGCCAACGTCGTCATGGTGCTGGCCATGATGAGCTCGGGCCTGGTGCTCAACATCGCGCTTGTGGCGCTGGTGACCCGGCGCCTGACGCGCCAGCTGGAGTACGCCAGCCACCACGACGACCTCACCGGGTTGATGAACCGGCGACGCATTGCCCAGCGGCTGGACGAGGAGTTCGTGCGCCAGGCCCGGTATCCGCAAAGCCATGGCCTGCTGGCCATCGACGTGGATCACTTCAAGCGCGTCAACGACGCCTGGGGTCATCCGACTGGCGACAAGGCGCTCAAGGCGGTGGCCGATTGCCTGCGTCAGGCCAGCCGGGGCAGCGACAGCGTGGCCCGGGTGGGCGGCGAGGAGTTCTGGGTGCTGATGCCACACATCACCGCCGAGGATGCCGAGCAGGCGGCGCAGCGCATCGTGGTGGCGGTGCGCGCGCTGCGCCTGCCCGGCGTGACGACCGATCTGCGCATCACGGTGAGCATCGGCGTGGCGGTGGCAGCGCCCAGCGGCGACGACCCGGAGGCGCTGCTGCACCGCGCCGACGCGGCGCTGTACCGCGCCAAAGAGGCGGGCCGCGACCGCGTGGTGGTGTGCCACCACGACGGCTAGGCGCATGGGCGGCGGCGACGCCGCGCGCCGGTCAGGCCCCGGCCAGCAAGGCCTTGACGTCGGCCCCCAGTTTGTCCAGCCCGCCGCCGTAGCGCACGAACAGGCGCAACCGGCCCTGCGGGTCGATCACGTAGGCACCTGCGGTGTGATCGATGGTGTAGTGGTTCTCGACCTTGCCCGGCACCTTGCTGTAGAACACCTTGAACTCCAGCGCGGCGGCCTGGGTCTGCGCCGGCGTGCCGCGCAGCGCCACAAACCCGGGCCCGAAGTTGGCCATGTAGCCCTTGAGCAGTTCGGGGCTGTCGCGTTCGGGATCCAGGGTCACGAACACGGCCTGCACCTTGTCGCCGTCGGCACCCAGCTGCCGCTTGAGCGCGGCGATTTCGGCCAGCGTGGTGGGGCAGACGTCGGGACACTGGGTGTAGCCAAAGAAGACGATGGCGACCTTGCCCTTCCAGTCGGCCAGGCTGCGCATCCGGCCATCGGCATCCGGCAGGTCCAGCTTGCGTCCGTATTCGGCGCCGGTGATGTCCACCGCGTTGAAGGTGACTTTGGGGGCGGCGGGCGTGGACTCGCCGGCGGGTTGGCAGGCGGCCAGCACCAGGGCCAGGGCGACGACGGCAAGGGGTTTGAGCATGGGGACGGCCTCCTCTCAGGCGAACAGCCAGGGGCTGAGGTAGTGGTCGATCAGCAGCGCCGCAAACAGCGCCGCCAGATACCAGATGGAAAAGCGGAACACCCGGCGTGAGAGGTGGTCGCTGTAGTGGCGCCACAGCATGAAGGCCAACACCATAAACCATAGGCCCAGGACCACGGTGGCGGCCAGATAGATCCAGCCGCTCATGCCGTAGATGAAGGGCATCAGCGTGGCGGCAAAGAGCACGATGGTGTAGAGGAAGATGTGCAGCCGCGTGAACTCGGAGCCGTGCGTGACGGGCAGCATGGGCAGGCCCGCCTGGCGGTAGTCCTCCACGCGATAGAGCGCCAGCGCCCAGAAATGCGGCGGCGTCCACAGGAAGATGATCAGGCACAGCAACCAGGCCTCGGGGCCCACGTCACCACGGATGGCGGCCCAGCCCAGCACCGGTGGCATGGCGCCCGAGGCGCCGCCGATGACGATGTTTTGCGGCGATGCCGGCTTGAGCAACACGGTGTAGACGATGGCGTAGCCCACAAAGGTGGCCAGCGTCAGCCACAGCGTCAGCGCGTTGACCCACAGCGCCAGCACCACGCTGCCCGCCACGCCCAGCAGCGCGGCGAACACGGAGATCTGCACGGGCGTGATCTCGCCGCGCGCCGTGGGGCGCCAGGCGGTGCGCTTCATGCGCTTGTCGATCTCGCGCTCGACCAGCAGGTTGCAGGCCGCCGCTGCGGCCGCAATCAGCCAGATGCCCACACAGGCCGCCAGCACGGTGCGCCAGGGCGGCAAACCGGGCGTGGCCAGCAGCATGCCGATCAGCGCGCAAAAAACGATGAGCTGCACCACACGTGGCTTGGTGAGCACGTAAAACTGCGTCCAGCGCTGACCCAGGGTCAAACTTCTCATGTCCATTGCTCCTGCCGCCCGCGCACCACCAGACTGACCAACACCCCCACCAGGGCGGCCGCCCCGGCACTGTGGGCCAACGCGGCCGCCAGCGGCCACTGGAAGACGACGTTGGCCGCGCCGCTGGCCACCTGGGCCGCCACCAGCGCCAGCAGCACCAGGCCATGAACGCGCGTGGCCGGCCCCAATGCCAGCCGCCACGCCAGCCACAGCACCAGGCCGGCCGCCACCAGCGCAAAGAGGCGGTGGGCCATGTGGATGGCCACCAGCGCATCGTGCGTCAGCAGGCCGCCATGGTCGGCCCGGCCCAGCTCGCGCAGCACGGTGAAGCCCTCGGCCAGGTTCATGGCCGGCCACCACTGGCCGGTGCAGGCCGGAAAACCGGTGCAGGCCAGCACGGCGTAGTTGGTGCTGACCCAGCCGCCCAGCGCGGCCTGCACGAAGACGGCCACCAGCGCGGCCACGGCCAGCGCACGCGGCACGGCCAGCGGGCGCTGGCGGTAGGCCTCGTGCTGCACGGTGAGCAGCGCCAGCAACACCAGACCGCCCAGCAGATGCGCCGTGACCACGGCCGGGTAGAGCTTGAGGGTGACGGTGTACTTGCCAAACAAGCCTTGCACGATGACCCAGGCCAGGGTGGCCAGCGGCCAGGCGACGGCATGCGGCAGGCGCCGGCGCCACACCGTGCTGGCCACCGCCATCACGAGGATGAGGGCGCCCACCACCATGGCCAGGTAGCGGTGGATCATTTCGATCCAGGCCTTGCTCCAGGTCACCGGCCCAGTGGGCATGGCGGTCTGCGCGGCATGGATGTCGGCGCGCGCGCCCAGCGGACTGGCAGCGGCGTAACAGCCGGGCCAGTCGGGGCAGCCCAGGCCGGAATCGGACAGGCGGGTGAAGGCGCCGAAGACGATGAGATCGAAGGTGAGAAACAAGGTGATGGCGGTGAGCGCCGCCAGCCGCGCGCGCGGGCTGGCGCCGCGCGCGCGCAGCCAGACCACGGTCAGCGGCAGCAGCGCCAGCAGCGCGGCCAGGGCCAGCAACTGGGGCAGCGGGGCGAGGTTCACGTGCCGCGGCCCGGCCGGTCCCAGAACGCCGAGGCGCGCAGCAGGCGCTCGAGGTCGCGCTTGAAGCGCATGGGCTCCAGCTCGGCCGGCGTGCGCATCATCCACTGGCCCTGGGGGTCGATGACGTAGAGGTGGGCGTCGGCGCCCTGCCCTGTGGCGGGCGCCAGCCACAGCGCACCGGGCGGTACGCGCAGCACCAGACCACCGTCACCCGAGGCCATGGCCTTGGCCATGGCCGGGCGCACCGGCACCGCGTCGGTGACGAGCCAGACGCGATCGATGCGGTCGGCCTCGCGGCCCATCATCTCGCGCAGCTGGTGCTGCTGGTACAGATGCTGCTCGCAGCGCGCGTCGCAGGCGCCACCCGCCACCACCACCAGCAGCCACTGGCCTTTGAGGCTGGTGGCGGCCACGGGGCGGTCTTGCAGGTCATGCAGCGTCAAGCCTTCGGGCAGGGCGACGCTGGGCTGGATCAACTCGGCGTAGTTGGTGCGCGCGCCGGGCCGCACCACGTGGTACATGAAGTACGAGGCGATGATGGGCGCCGCACAGGCCAGCAGCAGCAGCAGCGCCGTCAGCCGGCCCCGGCGGCGATCGGCCTGCGGCGTGAGCAGCGGCTCGGGCGGGGTGTGCACCGTCAGCGTGGCCGGATCAGTCGGCAAGGCGGCGGGCGCGGCGGGGGCGGATGAGTTGGAACCAGACATAGAGACCGCCCGCAAGGGCGCACAGCGAAAACCATTGCACGGCATAGCCGTAGTGGGTGGCGACGCGGTCGGCAACCGCGGGCCATTGGCGACGCAGTTCGGCATCGCCCTCGGGTGCGGCCTCGTCCTGGCGGATGGACAGTGGCCGCAGGGGCTGACCGAGTTCGCGCGCGAACGCGGCCGGCTCCAGATTTTGCCGGATCGGGCCAGGCACCTCGCCGCCCAGCTGCGCCAGCCGCGACGGCCAGCCATCGACATGGCCCGTGAGGGTGACCAGGCCGGCGGGGCTGGCCACCTCGGGCAGGCGGGTGCGCTCCTGCGCATCGCGCGGCACCCAGCCGCGCTGCACCAGCACCACGTCGCCGGGCGCCAGTTGCAGCGGGGTGACGACGAAGAAGCCGGGCCGGCCGTCCATCTGGCGGTTGTCCAGGAAAACGGTGTGCGCGGGCAACCACCGGCCCTGCACGCGCACGCGGCGGTGCTGCTGGGCCTGGGCCTGGGCTTCGGTGCGCGCCAGCTCGCTGGGCGCGAGCACGGGCGCCTGGGCCTGCGCCAGCTGCGCATCGCGCCAGGCGATCTTCTGCGCGGCCCGGTCGAGTTGCCACAGCCCCAGCCGCCCGGTCACGGCCATCACCACCAGCGTGGCGACGGCCACGATGACGCGGCGGGTGGTGGGTGACGATAATCCGGGCATGAAAGTCATCATCGTGCTGGCCCTGGCGGCCATCCTGACGGCCCTGGCCAGCGCTGGCCTGCTGATGCTGCGCAGGCAGGACGACAGCGAAACCGCTCGCGCCACCGGCATGGCACGCGCGCTGGCCTGGCGCGTGGGGTTGTCGGTGGCGCTGTTTGCCTTCGTGATGCTGGCGTGGTGGATGGGCTGGATCGCGCCCCACGGCATCTAAGCAAAAACGCCGCGGCGAGCGCGGCGTTTTCACTCAGGTCCAGGGTATTACATCCAGTAGACGACGAGGTACAGGCCCAGCCAGACCACGTCCACGAAGTGCCAGTACCAGGCCGCGCCTTCGAAGCCGAAATGATGCTTGGGCGTGAAGTGGCCTTTTTGCAGCCGCAGCGTGATGACCAGCAACATGATGGTGCCCAGGAACACGTGAAAGCCGTGGAAGCCCGTGAGCATGAAGAAGGTGGAGCCGAAGATGCCGGACGAGAGCTTGAGGTTCAGGTCACGGTAGGCGTGCATGTACTCGTAGCCCTGCAGGCTCAGGAAGGTCACGCCCAGCAGCACGGTGATCCACATCCAGGTGATGGTCTTGCTGCGGTTGTTGGCAATCAGCGCATGGTGGGCCACCGTCAACGTCACCCCCGAGGTCAGCAGGATGGCCGTGTTGATGGTGGGAATGGGCCAGGGGCCAATGGTCGAGAACGGCTCGACGATACCGGCCGGCGAGGCCGTGGTGCCGGGCGCGCTGCTGGGCCAGACGGCTTTGAAGTCGGGCCACAGCAACTGGTTGTCGATGTTGCCCAGCGCCGGCACCGAATGGACCCGCGCCCAGTACAGCGCACCGAAGAAGGCCGCAAAGAACATCACCTCCGAGAAGATGAACCAGGACATGCTCCAGCGGAAGGAGGCGTCGACGCGGTCAGAGTACAGGCCACCCTCACTCTCGGCGATGGCCGCGCCGAACCAGCGCACCAGGGTGCCCAGCAGGATGGCCAGGCCCAGCAGCAGCGCATATGCGCCCCAGCCATGGCCGTTGACCCATTGGCTGGCACCCAGGACGACGAAGAACAGGCCGAACGACGCCAGCGCCGGATAGGCCGATAGCGCCGGTACGAAGTAATACGGCGCGCTGCCGTGTTTGCTGACTGCGGACATGGTTGCTCTGCTCCTCGTCACCTGAATAAAAGGTTGGAATCGATCTTGTGGGATGGGCCTCAGCCGGCCACTGGTGCAGGGACGACCCACTGCACGATCAGCACCAGCGCCAGCACGAACAGCACGGCCGCGAGAACGCCGGCAATGATGACGTGCACGGGATTCAATTGCTCGACGTCGTGGGCGTGGTCCTTGCTCCGGCGCACGCCAAAGAACGACCACAGCACGGCCCGCATGGTGCCCAGGAACGAGCCTTTGCGGGCCACGACATCGCGCAGCTCTTGCTTGGATGAGTCGTCAGCCGAGGTCATGTCTGGGGCGCGGGCGGGATCTTGCCCTTGACGTCGAAAAAGGTGTACGACAGGGTGATGGTCGTGACGTCCTTGGGCAGCTTGGGATCCACGTAGAACGTCACCGGCCAGACCTTGCGCTCGCCAGGCGCCAGCGTGTACTCGTTGAAGCAGAAGCACTCCAGCTTGTTGAAGTAGGCCGTGGCCACCTTGGGCGCATAGCTGGGGAAAGCCTGCGCAGCCATGGTGCGGTTCTGCACGTTCTCAAACTCGTACATCACCGTGGCCAACTCGCCCGGGTGCACTTCCAGCGAACGCTGCGCCGGCTTGAACTGCCAGGGCCCGCGCGCATTGGCGTCGAACTCGATGGTGACGGTGCGGCTGGTGTCCACCTGGGTGTTCTTGGGCAACGGCGCCCTGGCCACGCCGCTGCCCTCGGTCAGCGACAGCACGTTGACGCCCAGCGCCTCGCAGATGTGCTTGTAGATGGGCACCAGTGCATAACCGAAGCCGAACATGGCCACCGTGATGACCACCAGCTTGGCCACCATGCGGCCATTGTCCGAGCGCGGCCCCATACCCATCCTTCAGCGCAGCAGCACGAAGCGCGCCACGAACCCCAGCCCGAACACCAGCGCCACGGTGGCGAGGATCAAGGCCAGGCGCAGGTTGGCGCGGCGTTGCTGTTCGGTCAAGGCCATGACGTCAGCCGATCACGCGGGTGGCGGTGGCGTCGAGCTTGGGCGGGGTCTCGAAGGTGTGATGAGGGGCCGGCGACGGCACTTCCCACTCCAGACCTTCGGCGCCCTCCCAGGGCTTTTGCGGTGCCTTGACGCCCTCGCCGCGCATGGCCGGCAGCACGACGAAGAAGAAGAAATACACCTGTGCAAGGCCGAACGCAAAGCCGCCGACGGACGCCCACATGTTGAAGTCGGCGAACTGCATCGGGTAGTCGGCATAGCGGCGCGGCATGCCGGCCAGGCCCAGGAAGTGCATGGGGAAGAAGGTGATGTTGAACGCGATCAGCGACCACCAGAAGTGGATCTTGCCGCGCGTCTCCGAATACATCACCCCCATCCACTTGGGCGCCCAGTAGTAATAGCCGGCAAACATGGCGAACAGCGAACCGGCCACCAGCACATAGTGGAAGTGGGCCACGACGTAATAGGTATCCTGCAACTGCTGGTCGACTGGCGCCATGGACAGGATCAGACCCGTGAAGCCGCCCATCGTGAACACGAAGATGAAGCCCACGGCCCACAGCATCGGGGTCTCGAAGGTCATCGAACCCCGCCACATGGTGGCCACCCAGTTGAAGATCTTCACGCCCGTGGGCACGGCAATCAGCATGGTGGCGTACATGAAGAACAACTGGCCCGTCACCGGCATGCCGGTGGTGTACATGTGGTGGGCCCAGACGATGAACGACAGGATGGCGATGGACGCCGTGGCGTAGACCATGGAGGTGTAGCCGAACAGCCGCTTGCGCGCGAACGCCGGGATGATGGCGCTGACGATGCCGAAGGCCGGCAGGATCATGATGTACACCTCGGGGTGCCCAAAGAACCAGAAGATGTGCTGGTACATGATGGGGTCACCGCCGCCGGCGGGGTTGAAGAAGGTGGTGCCGAAGTGCCTGTCGGTCAGCGTCATGGTGATGGCGCCGGCCAGCACGGGCATGACGGCGATCAGCAGGTAGGCGGTGATCAGCCACGTCCAGGAAAACAGCGGCATCTTCATCAGCGTCATGCCCGGCGCGCGCATGTTCAGCACCGTGACGATGATGTTGATCGAACCCATGATGGAGCTGGCGCCCATGATGTGCATGGCGAAGATGCCGGCATCCATGCTGGGGCCCATCTGCAGCGTCAGCGGTGCATACAGCGTCCAGCCGGCGGCGGGTGCGCCGCCCGGCATGAAGAAGCTGGCCACCAGCATGACGGCCGCCGGAATCAGCAGCCAGAAGCTGAAGTTGTTCATCCGCGCGAAGGCCATGTCCGAGGCCCCGATCTGCAGCGGAATCATCCAGTTCGCAAAACCCACGAAGGCCGGCATGATGGCGCCGAACACCATGATGAGGCCATGCATGGTGGTGAACTGATTGAACAGCTCAGGGTTGAAGAACTGCAGGCCCGGCTGGAACAACTCGGCCCGGATGCACAGCGCCAGCACGCCACCCACCATCAACATGGTGAAGGCGAACAGCAGGTACATCGTGCCGATGTCTTTGTGGTTGGTGGCAAACACCCAGCGCCGCCAGCCACTGGGCGTGTGGTGGTCGTCGTGGGCATGGTCGCCGTGTGCCCCTGGGTGGCCGTGGTGGTCAAGTACCGCGCTCATGGTCTGCTTCCTTTGATCTGGGGCCCGTGGGTCACTTGCGCGCGGCCGTCACTTCGGCCGGCTGCACGGTTTGGTCGGAGTGGTTGCTCCAGCTGTTCTTGGTGTAGGTGGCAACCGCCGCCAGTTCCACGTCCGACAGCGCTGCCCACGACGGCATGGCGCCGTTGTTCTGGCCGTGCAGCAGCACGGCCAGCTGTTTGGTGTGGTCGGCGTCCAGCACCACGGCCGCACCGTCCAGCGGCTTGATGGGGCCGGCGCCCTTGCCGTCGGCGCGGTGGCAGACGGCGCAGTTGGCGGCATAGACCTTGTCGCCACGGGCCATCAGCTCGTCGTGCGTCCAGGTGCGGGTGGGGTCGTCGGCGGCCGCAGCGGCCTTCTTCTTCTCGGCCGCCACCCAGGCGCTGTAGTCGGTATGGCTGAGCACGCGCACATGGATGGGCATGTAGGCGTGTTCCTTGCCGCACAGCTCGGCACACTGGCCGTAGAAGTCGCCCGTCTGCTCGGCCTTGAACCAGGTGTCGCGCACGAAACCCGGAATGGCGTCCTGCTTGAGCGCAAAGGCCGGCACCATCCAGGAGTGGATCACGTCGGCCGCCGTGGTGATGATGCGCACCTTCTGGCCCACCGGCACCACCAGCGGGTTGTCCACCTTCAACAGGTAGTTGTCGCCCTGCGGGGTGCCCGCGTTCGAGAGCGCGCGCTGGGCCGGATCAAGCTGCGACAGGAAGGCAATGCCCTCACCCTCGCCCTTGAGGTAGTCGTAGCCCCATTTCCACTGGTAGCCGGTGACCTTGATGGTCAGGTCGGCATTGCTGGTGTCTTTCTGCGCCACCACGGTCTTGGTGGCGGCGAAGCCCATGGCCACCACGATGATGAAGGGCACCACCGTCCAGGCGATTTCAACGCCCACGCTTTCATGGAAGTGGGCAGATTTGTGGCCCAGCGACTTGCGGTGCTTGAGGATGGCGTAGAACATCACCCCGAACACCAGGATGAAGATCACCGTGCACACCCACATCAGCCACACGTGCAGCGAGTGCACGTCGCTGGCGATCTGGGTGACGGGCGGATGCAAATCCAGCTGATTGACCGCCGGGCCGCCGGGCAGGTCGTTCACTTTCTCTGCGAGGGCGGCCCCACTTGCCATCATGCCGCTCAGTGCCAGGGCGCCGGCGGCGGCCCATCGTGTCATCGCCTTGCTGCTGCTCATCGTTGTCTTTTGCCCCATCGCCTCGTGCGTGTGCACAACACCACACGGCCCCAAGTCACGCCAAGCGTGGCTGAGGCCGTCCGTCTCCTCGTGTGGACTTGATCCACATCAAATTAGGATTCTAGCCACGATCCCGCCCGCGTCGCAGCAGGGATTTCATGGTGGCGGCATCGATCCGGGTCTCTGCCGCCACGGCGGGCCCGCGGTCCGTCCCGCGAAAAGCGTGGCCATAAACCAACTCCCACGGCATGGCAATACGGCCATCGGCACCGCGCAATTCCGCCAGCGCCGCCAGCAACCGCTGGCGCCAGCGCGGCGTGCGCAGGCCGGCAAAGCGACCTTGCGCCGCGTTGAGGCCGCTGGCGCGCCAATCGGCCAGCAAGGCCTCGGGGCTGGCGTAGGTCAGCGTCAGCGTCTCCTGGTCCATCACCGGCCCCTCGAAGCCGGTCTCCACCAGCCGATCACCCCAGTCGTGCATGTCCGTCAAGGCCGCATGAGGCGGCCCCCAGCCATGGGCCGCATAGATTTCGCGCAGCGGCGCGAACGAGCCCGGCCCCAGCGTGGCGAACATGACAAAGCCCTGCGGCTGCAAGGCCGCGCGCCAGGCGGCCAGCAGCGTGCGCGGCTCGGCCACCCAAGGCAGGTCCAGCACCGACCAGACCAGATCGGCCTCGGCCCCCGCCGTGGCTTCGGGCGCCACGCTGGGCGTGCCGCCCAGCCAACGGCCCAGGCCGCGCTGCGGCGGCGCACCCACCTGCCGCCATTGCGCACGCGGCAGCTCGGTCAGCGCCTGTGTGCCTGGTGGCGACCATTGCAACGCCGTGCGCACCGGCACCTTGATCCAGGCCAGCCGCTCGGCCAACCGGCGCGCGGCCTCGGCATGGATCCATGGCCGCTCGCCCGCCGCCAGACGGCGGCGCTGGCGCATCAGCGCCTGGGCATCGGGGGCGTCAGGGGTATCGGACATAGGCGGCGCAGTATAGGGAGCGCTTCGGCGATCCAGGCGTGCCGTCCAATAGAGTCCGCCCACTCGCTTTTGCTCAACATCCGGTGCTGACCCTGCCTCGCCGCTGTGCCCTTTGCGCCACCTGGTGCGGCGCGGCGCTGTGCACCGACTGCACGGCCGTCTTCATGCCACCCGCCACGCCGCGCTGCCTGCGCTGCGCCACGCCCACGGGCCTGGTGCTGGATGGCTGTGGCCGCTGCCGGGTTCGTCCCTGGCCGCTGGCCGCCACCCGCGTGGGCAGCGACTACGCGTTTCCATGGGACGCGCTGGTGCGCGACCTCAAGTTCCACGCCATGCTGCACCGCGCCGAGCCGCTGGCCGGACTGCTGACGCAGCGCATTCGCGAGGCCGGCGCGGCCGACGTCGATCTGGTGACGGCCCTGCCGCTGCACGCCAGTCGCCTGCGGGCGCGCGGCTACAACCAGGCCTGGCTGATTGCCCGCCGCGTGGCGCGCGAGCTGACGCTACCTGCCGTGCCCGACCTGCTGATCCGCTGGCGCACCACCGCACCGCAGACCGATCTGGACGAAGCCCAGCGCCAGCGCAACGTGGCCGGCGCCTTCATGCCCGCACCGGCGCAGGCCGCGCGCATCCGGGGCCGGCGCGTGGCGCTGGTGGACGACGTGACCACCACCGGCGCCACCGCCTGCGCGGCGGCCCAGGCGCTGCTGGAGGCCGGTGCGGCCAGCGTGACCTTGTGGGCCGCCGTGCGCACACCGTGACAATCCACGCCATGTTTCACATTGTCCTCGTCCACCCGGAGATTCCGCCCAACACAGGCAACGTCATCCGCCTGGCGGCCAACGTCGGCTGCACGCTGCACCTCATCGAGCCGCTGGGGTTTTCGATGGACGACAAGCTGCTGCGCCGCGCGGGTCTGGACTATCACGAATACGTGGCCGTGCAACGCCACGCCGACTGGGCGGCCTTCGTGCACGACGCCCGGCCCGACCCGGCGCGCTGCTTTGCCTTCACCACCCACGCCAGCCAGCCGCTGGCCCAGGTGCACTGGCAGCCCGGTGATTGGCTGGTCTTTGGTCGGGAGACGGCCGGCTTGCCCGCCGCGCTGCGCGAGCAGTTTGCGCCCGCCCAGCGCGTGCGCCTGCCCATGCGCGCCGGTCAGCGCAGCCTCAACCTGAGCAATGCGGTGGCGGTGGCGGTGTTCGACGCCTGGCGCCAGTGCGGCTACGCGGGCGCGGCGGGGTAGATCAGCAACTGCGTGCAGCGAAACAGCACCAGTGACTTGCCCGTGTCCTGGTGGGTCACCACCGCATCCCAGACCTGGGTGGTGCGGCCCAAATGCACCGCCGTGGCCACACAGCTCAGTGCCCCTTCGCGCGCCGTACCCAGGTGATTGGACTTCAGCTCCACCGTGGTGAAGCCGCTGGCGCCCGGTGGCAAGTGCAGCATGCAGCCATAGCCACAGGCCGTGTCGGCCAGCGTCACCAGACTGCCCGCGTGCAGGTAGCCGTTGGGCGCCATCAACTCGCGCCGCACCGGCAACTCGGCGCGCACCGTCCGGTCGCCGACCTGGGTGACGACGATGCCCAGATGGCCGGGCAGGCAGGCCGCGGCGGCGGCGTTGAGGGTGTCGAGGTTCACCATGGGATCAAAACTCCGCTTTGGCATCGCGTGCCAGCAGGCCGCGCACGCAGGCACTGGCACTGAGGCGACCTTGCAGCAGCGCCAGCACGCCTTCGGCAATGGGCATGTCGACGCCCAAGGCACGGGCACGGGCCACCACCGCCGGCGCGCAGCGCACGCCCTCGGCCACATGGCCCAGGCGCTCCAGAATGTCGGCCAGCGGCAGGCCCTCGGCCAGCAACAGGCCCACGCGCCGGTTGCGCGACAAATCGCCGGTGGCCGTCAGCACCAGATCGCCCAGGCCCGTCAAGCCCATGAAGGTCTCGACCTGGCCGCCCAGGGCCACGCCCAGCCGGGCCATCTCGGCCAGGCCGCGCGTGATGAGTGCCGCACGGGCATTGGCGCCCAGCGCCAGGCCATCGGCCACGCCGGTGGCCACGGCCAGCACGTTCTTGACCGCACCGCCCACCTCGACGCCGACCAGATCGTCGGAGGTGTAGACCCGCAGCGCCTCGGCATGGAAGGCCGCCACCGCCTGCTCGGCCAGCGCGGCATCGGCGCTGGCCGCCACCAGCGCGGTGGGCAGGCCCACCGCCACTTCTTGCGCAAAACTGGGGCCCGACAGCGCCCCCACCACGGCCTGCGGGGCCACGGCGGCGGCAATCTCGTGGGGCATCTGACCACTGGTTGCCTCCAGCCCCTTGCACAACCACAGGGCCTGCGCGCCCGCCGGCAGCCGGGCCAGCGTCTCGCGCAGGCCGGCCACCGGGGTGGCGATGACCCACAGGGCCTCTGGCGGCAACGCGCCCCAATCCGCCGTCAGGTGCAGCGCATCGGGCAGCGTCGCATCGGGCAGATAGGGGTTGCGGCGCGTGGCCTGCATGGCCGCCACCTGCTGGGCATTGCGCGCCCACAGCCACACGTCATGTCGCCGTGCGGCGGCCACCGCCATCGCGGTGCCCCAGGCGCCGGCGCCGACGATGGCGATGTGCATCTCAGTTCAGCGTGGGTGCCGCAGCGCCGTCACCGCCCGCCGCCTGCTGCTGCGCGGCCTGCTGGGCCTCGTACATGGCCTGGAAATTGACCTCGGCCAGCAAGATGGGCGGAAAGCCCGCGCGGGTGCAGATGTCCGAGACCATGGCGCGCAGATACGGGTAAATCATCTGCGGGCAGACCACGCCCAAAATGCCTTGCACCTGCTCGGCCGGGAAGTGGCGGATCTCGAAAATGCCGGCCTGCTTGGCCTCGATCAGAAACACCGTGCGCTCGCCAATCTTGGTGGTGACGGTGGCGGTGACAGTGGCCTCGTAGACCCCGTCGGCCAGCGATTCGGCGCCCAGGCCCAGCTGGATGTCCACCTGGGGCTGCTGCTGCTCCAGCAGGATCTGCGGCGAGTTGGGTTGCTCCAGCGACATGTCCTTGAGGTACATGCGTTGCAGTTGGAACTGGGGCGTGTTTTGGTCTTGCTCGGCCATGGTGGGCGCTCTCGGTAAAAGGGGTGAAGGGGTAAACCGCTCAGTTTAGTCGGCCAGCAGCGGCACCAGGCCGCCGCGCTGGTCCAGCGCCGCCAGATCGTCGAAGCCGCCCACGTGGGTGTCGCCGATGTAGATCTGCGGCACGGTGCGCCGGCCGGTGGCCTCGATCATGCGGTCGCGCTCAGCGGGGTTCATGTCCACGCGGATTTCCTCGATCGCCTCGACGCCGCGCTGCTTGAGCAGCGCCTTGGCGCGCAGGCAATACGGGCAGACCTGGGTGGTGTACATGCGCACGGGTTTCATGGTGTCTCTCCTTGTAGCGGGTCAGGCGGTCTGGACGGGCAGGTCGGCCTGCTGCCAGGCCCCCATGCCGCCGGCCAGCACCTGCGCCTGCTCATAGCCCATTTTGCGCAACTGCGCAGCGCCCCGGCCGGCGCGCGCACCGCGTGCGCACACCACCACCAGCGGCAGCGCCTTGTTGGTGGGCAGCGCCTTGGCGCCATCCAGGCTGGCCAGCGGCACGTGCCGCGCGCCCTTGATGTGGCCTTTGGCGTATTCGTCGGCCTCGCGCACGTCGATGACGACCGCCTTCTCGCGGTTGATGAGGCGCACCGCTTCGGCCGGGCTGATGCCGCCGCCCACGCCGCCGCGCAGCTTGGGCGCGGCCAGCATGGCGCCGGAGATGAGCGCGGCGGCCACGAGCAGCCAGTTTTCGGTCAGGAATGCAAGCACGGCAGACGTCCGTTCGTAAAAGGGGGCGGATTATAAAATTCGCGGTTTGCCACGACGAAACCCTTGCCATGTACCAACTCGTGCTGATCCGCCACGGTGAGTCCACCTGGAACCTGGAGAACCGCTTCACCGGCTGGACGGATGTGCCGCTGACCGCCACCGGCGTGGCCCAGGCGCAGGAAGCCGGCCGCCTGCTCAAGGCCGAGGGCTTCGACTTCGACGTGGCCTACACCTCGGTGCTGCGCCGCGCCATCTGGACGCTGTGGCACTGCCTGGACGGCATGGAGCGCACCTGGCTGCCGGTGGTCAAGGACTGGCGCCTCAACGAGCGCCACTACGGTGCGCTGCAAGGCCTCAACAAGGCCGACATGGCCAGGCAGTACGGCGACGAGCAGGTGCTGATCTGGCGCCGCAGCTACGACACCCCGCCGCCCGTGCTGGACGCGGCCGACCCGCGCGGCCAGCGCCAGGACATCCGCTACGCGCGCCTCGCCCCCGAGCAGGTGCCGCTGACCGAATGCCTCAAAGACACCGTGGCCCGCGTCCTGCCTTGCTGGGACGACGTGCTGGCCCCCGCCATCCGCTCGGGCCAGCGCATCGTCGTGGCCGCGCACGGCAACTCCATCCGCGCCCTGGTCAAGATGCTGGACGGCATCAGCGACGCCGACATCGTCGGCGTCAACATCCCCAACGGCATCCCGCTGGTCTACGAGCTGGACGCCGCGCTCAAGCCCATCACCAAGCGCTACCTGGGCGACGCCGAGGCCGTCGCCAAGGCGGCTG
Organism: Pseudomonadota bacterium; assembly: GCA_020161145.1. GTDB lineage: Bacteria > Pseudomonadota > Gammaproteobacteria > Burkholderiales > Burkholderiaceae_C > Ideonella. Next base: position 113,666 of record JAIUPQ010000008.1, on the reverse strand, counting down.
CGGCGGTGGCCAGTCAGGGCAAGGCCTGATTCAGCCCCGCCTGCATCTGCTCGCGCAGCTGGGTGGCCAGCGCGCGGCGTGAGTAGCCGTTGGGCGTGACGGCGGGCAGCCAGTCCACCGCCACCCCCAGGCCCGGGGTGCGGGCCATGCGGCCGAAGCTGCCCACCAGCGTCATGCCGTCCACATACCGCGCCGCCTTGGCAAAGGCCTGGCCCGGCTGGGTGTAGCGCAGCAGCACCGGCTGCACCGGCACGCCGGCCGCGATGGCGGCCTCCAGCAAGTTGGCGTGGAACGGCTTGAGCTCAGGCCCGTGCCCCGTCGTGCCCTCGGGGAAGAAGGCCACCGCATCGCCGCCGGTCAGCGCCTGGGCGACGGTCTGGACCACACGCAGCACGTCGCGCTGGTTGTCGCGGCGCACGAAGAGGCCGCCGCTTTGCGCCGCCAGCCAGCCGATCAGCGGCCAGCCGCGCACCTCCGATTTGGCGACGAAGCGCAACCGCCCGTTGGCCGCATGCAGCGTGGCCGGATCCAGCCACGAGACGTGGTTGGAGACCACCAGCACCGGCCCTTGCTGCGGCTCGCCCTGCACCCTCGGCTGCACGCCCAGGGCCGTGAGCAATCCCTGTGACCAGCGCTCCACGGCCGCGTGCCGCTGCACCGGGGTGTGGGTGGGAAAGCGCGAGGCCACGGCACAGCCGCGCACCAGATGCGTGCCCACGCCAACCCAACGCAATGTGGTTCGCACGTCAGAACCCCTCGATCGATTTGGCCATCATGCCTCGTAGGCCAGCGTGCCCGCCACCCAGGTGGCGCGCACGCGCCCGGGCAGCGCCATGCCGGTGATGTCGAAGGCAAACGGCGAGGCCGTGCCCTGGCTTCTGAGCGCGCCGGGGGTCAGTGCCCAGGTCGGCGTGGGGTCGAAGACGCAGACGTCGGCCACGCCGCCCTCCACCAGGCGGCCCACGCTGGCAGCCAGGCCGCCCAGCGACTCGCCCAGCACGGCCGCCGGCCCGCTGGTGACGGCGCGCAGTGTCTGCGGCAGCGCCAGGCCCGTGTCCTGGCCCCACTTGAGCGCCAGGCTGAGCAGCAGTTCCAGCCCGGTGGCACCGGGCTCGGCCTCGCCGAACGGCACGTCTTTGGCGTGGCGGCTGATGGGCGTGTGGTCGGAAACCAGCGCGTCCAGCGTGCCGTCGGCCAGGCCCGCCCGCAGCGCGTCGCGATCGGCCTGCTGGCGCAGTGGCGGCGTCAGCCGCAGTGCGGCGTTGAAAAAGCCGATGTCCACGTCGGTCAGGTGCAGCGAGTGGATGCTGACGTCGGCCGTGATGGGCAGGCCCTCGGCCTTGGCGGCGCGCACCAGCGCCACGCCGGCCGCGCTGGACAGCCGGGCCAGGTGCAACCGCACGCCGGTGGCGCGGGCCAGCTCGATCAAGGTGTGCAGCGCAATCGTCTCGGCCACCACCGGCACACCGGTCAGGCCCAGCCGCGTGGCCAGCGCGCCGCTGGCGGCCATGCCGGTGCCCAGAAAGGCATCCTGCGGCCGCAGCCAGACGGTGTAGCCAAAACCGGCGGCGTATTGAAACGCCCGCAGCAGCAGGTTGGTGTCGGCCAGCGCCACCTCGGCCTGCGAGAAGCCCACGCAGCCGCTCTCGCGCAGCTCGGCCATCTCGGTCAGCGCCTGGCCTTGCAGGCCACGGGTCAGCGCGCCCAGCGGAAACAGCCGCGCCCGCGACAGGCGCCGGGCGCGGAACTTGAGCATGTCCACCAGGCCCGGCTCGTCCAGCACCGGGTCGGTGTCGGGCGGGCAGACCAGGCTGGTGACGCCGCCTGCGGCCGCCGCGCCCAGTTCGCTCTCCAGCAGGCCTTTGTGCTCGCCGCCGGGCTCGCCCAGGCGCGCGCACAAGTCCACGAGGCCCGGCATGACGATGCAGCCACTGGCATCGACCACGCGGTCGGCGCTGGCGTCGCCCAGCGCGCCGATGCGGACGATGCGCTCGCCCTGCAGCAACAAGTCGGCCCGCTCATCACGGCCCGAGGCCGGGTCGATGACGCGGCCATGGCGAATCAGTACCGTGGAGGCGCTCATGCTTCGTTCCCCGCCAGGATGGACATCACCGCCATGCGCACGGCGATGCCGAAGGTGACCTGCGGCAGGATGACGCTGGTGGTGCCATCGGCCACGTCGGAGGCGATCTCGACGCCGCGGTTGATGGGGCCGGGGTGCATGACGATGGCGTCGGGCCTGGCCAGCGCCAGCCGCTCGCGCGTCAGTCCCCAGTGTTTGTAGTACTCGCCCGCGCTGGGCAGCAGGGCGCCGCTCATGCGCTCGTTTTGCAGCCGCAGCGTGATGACCACGTCCACGTCCCGCAGCCCCTCTTCCAGCGTGTGGCAGACGCGCACGCCCATGCCGGCCAGGTCGCCCGGCACCAGGGTGCGCGGGCCCACGGCGCGGATGTCGGGCACGCCCAGCGTGGTCAGCGCATGGATGTCGGAGCGCGCCACCCGCGAGTGCACGATGTCGCCCACGATGGCCACCGACAGGCGCGTGAAATCGCCCTTGTAGTGGCGGATGGTGTACATGTCCAGCAGGCCTTGCGTGGGGTGGGCATGGCGGCCGTCGCCGGCGTTGACCACGTGCACATGCGGCGCGGTGTGCTGGGCAATCAGGTAGGGCGCACCGGACTCGCTGTGCCGCACGACGAACATGTCGGCGTGCATGGCCGAGAGGTTGGCCAGCGTGTCCAGCAGGCTCTCGCCCTTGGCCGTGGACGAGCGGGCGATGTCGAGGTTGATGACGTCGGCCGACAGGCGCTTGGCGGCAATCTCGAACGTGGTGCGCGTGCGGGTGGAGTTCTCGAAAAAGAGGTTGAAGACGCTTTTGCCGCGCAGCAGCGGCACCTTCTTGACGTCGCGGTCGCTGACCGAGACGAAGGAACTGGCGGTGTCCAGGATGTGCGTCAGCACCGGCTGCGGCAGCCCTTCGATGGACAGCAGGTGGATCAGCTCGCCATGGGCATTGAGTTGGGGGTTGCGCACGCTCTCTAGCCTCCCTGCTGCTGCGTGAACACGAGGTGGCCATCGTCGGCGCGCGACAGCACCAGCCGCTGGTCGGCCGGCACCGCCAGCGTGGCGGCGGCAAAGGTGGCGGCAAACGGCAGCTCGCGCCCGCCTCGGTCGGCCAGCACCGCCAGGCGCACCGAGGCCGGGCGGCCGAAGTCGTACAGCTCGTTGAGCGCCGCGCGCACGGTGCGGCCGGTGTGCAGCACGTCGTCCACCAGCACCAGGTGCGCACCCTCGATGGCGAATGGCAGCCGCGTGGTGGTGCTGGTGGGCACCAGACCGCGTGCGGCAAAGTCGTCGCGGTGCAGCGTGCTGGACAGCACGCCACAAGGGCCGTCCAGGCCCAGGTCGGCCTGCAGGCGCTCGGCCAGCCAGGCGCCGCCCGAGACGATGCCCACCAGCAGCGCGCCGTCCTGCGCCCAGGGCGCCACGGCGTCCCGCAAGCGGGCATACAGCGCTTGCGCGTCCAGATCGGTCATGGTTGTTGCTCGTTGAAGTATTGCGAAAGCATCAGCGCCGCCGCCGCCGCGTCCAGGTCGCGCGCGCCCAGGGCCGCCGCCTCGGTGGTGGTGTAGCGCTCGTCCACCTCGTGCACCGGCAGCCCGAAGCGGCCGTGCAACTGGCGCGCAAAGCGCTGGGCGCGGGCGGTGTTCTCGTGCGGCGCCCCATCGGGGTGGCGGGGCACGCCCACCACCAGCGCGTCGGGTTGCCACTCGGCCAGCAATGCGGCGATGGCGGCAAAGCGGGCATCGCCCTCGCTGGTCAGCGTGCGCAGCGGCTGGCCCTCACGCGTCAGCGTGTTGCCCACCGCCACGCCCACGCGGCGCAGGCTGAAGTCAAAGGCCAGCAGCGTGGCACTAGGCATGGCCAGCGTCTTTCGACAGCATGCGGGCATCGACCCCGAGCAGATTCAGCGCGCCCTGGTAGCGCGCCTCGGGCGGCAGGTCGAAGATCACCGCCGGCTCGGCCGTCACGGTGAGCCAGCCGTTGTGGCCGATCTCGCGCTCCAACTGACCGGCCGACCAGCCGCAATAGCCCAGCGTCACCAGCACGCGGCGCGGCCCCTGGCCAGCGGCCATGGCTTCAAGCACGTCTTTGCTGGTGGTCATGGCCAGGCCGCCGGGCACGTTGAGCGTGGACATGAAGGTGTCGTCGCGCGGCTCGTGCAGCACAAAGCCACGCTCGGTCTGCACGGGGCCGCCGAAATAGACGGGCTGGGCCGCCAGCGCAGGCTCGTCCAGCGGCAGATCGACCTTCTCGAACAGATTGGCCAGATTGATGTCGATGGGCTTGTTGACCACCAGCCCCAGCGCGCCTTGCGGTGTGTGCTCGCAGACGTAGACCACGGTGCCCGCAAACTGGTCGTCGGCCATGCCCGGCATGGCGATGAGAAACTGGTTGGTGAAATCAGTGGGGGCTGCGCCTGCGGACATGGCGGCATTTTAGGGCCCACCCCCTGGCACAAACATGGGTCGGCGCCACGCGTGACGCCAGTGGCGGGCCATGGAGAAGGCACATGCTGGATAGGGCTTTGGTCTGGGTGCGCCGCGATCTGCGGGCCGACGACCACGCCGCGCTGCACGCGGCCTGCCGCAGCGCACGGGCGGTGCACGTGGCCTTCGTCTACGACACCGCCATCCTCGCCGCGCTGCCCCCTGCCGACCGCCGCGTGGCCTTCATTCACCAGGCCCTGGCCGATCTGGACGGCCAGCTGCGGGCCCTGGGCGAGGCGCATGGCCACGCGGGCGTGGGCCTGCTGGCGCTGCATGGCCGGGCCGTGGACGAGATCCCGCGCCTGGCGGCTGGCGTGGGGGCGCAAGCCGTGTTCGCCAGCCACGACGACGAGCCCCAGGCCCTGGCCCGCGACGCCGCCGTGCGCGGCCATCTGGCCAACGCCGGCGTGGCCTTGCACACCGTCAAAGACCACCTGGTCTTCGAGCGCGCCGAGCTGCTGACCGCCAGCGGGCTGCCCTACACCACGTTCACGCCATACAAGAGCGCCTGGCTGCGCAAGCTGGACGCGACCGCGCTGCGCGAGTGGCCGGTGGCGGCGCTGGCCGCAGCCCTGGCGCCCTGGCCCGCGCCGTATGCGGCGCGCCCACTGCCCACGCTGGCCGACCTCGGCTTTGCGCCCGCCGCCGGCGCGCTGCACCACCTGCCCACGGGCAGCGCCGGCGGGCGGGCGCTGTGGCAGGACTTTCTGACCCGCATCGACGACTACGCCGGTGCCCGCGACTACCCAGCCGTCAAAGGCCCCAGCTACCTGGGCCCGCATCTGCGCTTTGGCACGCTGTCCGTGCGCGCGCTGGTGCGCACGGCGTGGCAGCGGATGCAGGGCGGCTCGCACGGCGCCGAGGTGTGGCTGTCGGAGCTGATCTGGCGCGAGTTCTTCCACCAGATCCTGGCGCACCACCCCCATGTGGTGGGTCATGCCTTCAAGCGCGAATTCGACGCCGTGCCCTGGTTGCGCGGCGCGGCGGCCGAAGGCCGGCTGGCGGCCTGGCGCGAGGGCCGCACCGGCTATCCGCTGGTGGACGCGGCGCAGCGCCAACTGGTGCAAAGCGGCTATATGCACAACCGGCTGCGCATGGTCAGCGCCAGCTTTCTGACCAAGCACCTGGGCGTGGACTGGCGGCTGGGTGAAGCCTTCTTTGCGCTGCACCTGAACGACTTCGACCTGGCCAGCAACAACGGCGGCTGGCAGTGGGCGGCGGGCACCGGCTGCGACGCCCAGCCCTGGTTCCGCATCTTCAACCCGGTGCTGCAAAGCCGCCGTTGGGACGCGGCCGGCAAGTTCATCCGCCGCTATGTGCCCGAACTGGCGGCCTTGCCAGACGACGCCATCCACACCCCGTGGGAGGCCGACGTGCCGCCAGCCACCTACCCCGCGCCCATCATCGAACTGGCCGCCGCGCGGCGCGATGCGCTGGCGCGCTACGGCACCGTACGCGACTGACGCTCAGTCCTCGGCGTCGTCGTCCCCAGCCCCTCGACCCTTGCCCCCTTTTTTGCCCCAGGGTGCGGGCGGCAGGGCACCCTGAACCCAGCCCAGTCGCACGAAGAAGGCATGCAGGACCTCGCGCACCTTCTCGGCCTCGGCCGGCGCCATGCGCGGCAGCGGAAAGCCGTGGCCGTGGCCGGGGTAGCCCACCAGCGTCACGTCGGCCTTGGGCGCGGCGGCCTTGGCGGCAGCATAGAAGGCCTGGGCGCTGGCATAGGGCGCCGCGTTGTCGGCCTCGCCGTGCAGCATCAGCGTGGGCGGCAGGTTGTCGGCGTTGACCAGGAAGCGGGGCGTGATCTGCCGCAATTGGGCCTCGGGAATGCCGCGCGCGCGCTGCTGCCCCTCGCCGGTGTAGGCCGAGCTCAGCAGCACCAGCGCCTGTGGCCGGGGCGAGACGGCCAGGTCGTCGCTGCTGGCGTCGTAACCGGGCGCCCTGAGCGGCATCAGCGCCGTCATCATGGCCAGATGGCCGCCAGCCGACGGGCCGCCGGCCGCGATGCGGTTGGGATCGATGCCCAGATCTTTGGCGTGAGCGCGGGCATAGCGCATGGCCGAGCGGGCGTCCTCGATGCCCTCTTGCGGTATGCGCAGCCGCTCGTTGCCCGGCAGCAACCGGTACTCGACCGGAATGGCCACCATGCCCTGGCTGGCGAACTCTTTGGCCAGGAAGTCGATGCGCCCGGCCGATCCCGAACGCCAGGCACCGCCGTGAAACAGCAGGATGGCCGGTCGAGGCCCTGCGAACGTGGGCTTGGGCCGCCGGATGAACAGCCGCAGATCGTGCCCGCCGACCGTCTTGTAGACCACCGATTTGGGGGCATTGCCCCCCCGAAAACCCGCGTCCTCGGGCGGCTCGGCCGGCGTGGGCGCACCCGTGGCACTCAAGGCCGTGACCATGGCAGCCGGGGTGGCCACCTTGGTGACCGCCCGCCGCACGGCGCGCGGGTTGAGCAATTGCTTGAGCAGTTTCTTGAGTCGCATCATGGGGTTGGTGTCGCAGCAGCCTCAGGATCGGGCTGCGTATTCTTTCACCAACGCCAGCAATTCGCTTTCCTGATACGGCTTGCCCAGGTAGGCCGAAGCGCCCAGGGCCATGGCCTGCTCGCGATGTCGCTCGGCGATGCGCGAGGTGATCATCACCACCGGCAACCCGGCCGTGGCTGCGTCGGCGCGCAGCGTGCGCAGCAACTCGAAGCCGTCCATGCGCGGCATCTCGATGTCGCTGAGCACCGCCACCGGGGGCTGGCCCTGGGCGGTCAGCGCGGCCAGTTGAGCCAGCGCGTCCTCGCCATCACGCGCCAGCACGGCGCGCCAGCCCTCGCGCTCCAGCAGCCGCTGGGTGACGCGGCGCACGGTCAGTGAATCGTCCACCACCAGCACCACCGGCGCAGGGCTGCGGTCACCATCGTCTGCAGCGCCGGGTGCCCGCTCGCCGGCCGCCGCAGCACGGTGGGCGGCCTCGCCGTAAAGCCCGGCCAGCGCCAGCGGGTGGTAGATGGGTACGGCCCGGCCATCGGGCCGCAGGTAAACCCCCGACAGTGCCGGCAGGCGCGCCAATTGGGGGCCCAGATTCTTGACCACCACCTCTTCGCGCGGCAGTGCCGCGTCCACCTGCAACGCCACCCGCTGGTCGGCGCTGCGCACCACCAGCACGGTGGTCTGGGCCCCTTCGCCCGGCAGCGGCGGCGGCGCGTCGCCCAACAAGGTGGCCAGCGGCCACAGCGGCAGCAGCGTGCCATCCACGGCCAATTGGTGATCGCGGCGAGTGGCCTCGTACAGGACTGCGGGCACCTGCACCACCTGCTCGATCAGCATGGCAGGCAAGGCCAGCTGCCAGCGGCCACTGCGCACCGGCACGACCTGGGTGATGGCGGTGGACAGCGGCAGCACCAGTTGCAGCCGCGTGCCCTGCCCGCCCGTGCTGGTCACGTCCACGCGCCCGCCCAGGGCAGCCACCTCGGTGCGCACCACGTCCATGCCCACCCCGCGCCCGGCCAGTTCACTGACCTCGCTGACGGTGGAGAAGCCCGGCCGGAAGATGAGCTGCGTCAACTCGGCCTCGGTGGGTCGCGCGTCGCCGGCCAGCCAGCCATTCTGGCGGGCGCGCTCGGCGATGCGGGCCAAATCCAGGCCGCCGCCGTCGTCCTGCACCTCGATCAGCACCTCGTTGCCGCTGGGCCGCAGCCGCACCTCGATGGTGCCCACCGGGTCCTTGTGCAGCGACTCGCGCAGCGCCGAGCGCTCGATGCCATGCACCACCGCGTTGCGCAGCAGGTGTTCGAACGCCGGCGCCATGCGGTCCAGCACACCGCGGTCGATCTCCACGTGACCGCCTTCCAGGTGCAGCCGCACCTGTTTGCCACTCTCTTTGGCGGCCTGGCGCACCACCCGGTAGAGGCGCTCGGACAGGGTGTCGAACTCCAGCATCCGCGCGCGCAGCAAGTCGTCCTGCAGGCCGCGCGTCAGGCGCCCCTGCTGCACGAGCTGGTCTTCGCTGGCCAGAATGGCCTCACGCAGGCCGCGCTGCACGGTGCCCACGTCCTCGACCGATTCCACCAGCATGCGGGTCAGCTCCTGGGCCCGCGTGAAACGATCCATCTCCAGCGGGTCGAACCCTTCGTCATGCGAGCCGGGCGCTGCCGGTGTGCGCGAAATCATCTGGGCTTCGAGCTGAATGTCCAACTCCCGCAACTGGCCGCGCAGCCGTTCCAGGTTGCCGCTGAGTTCGGCCACGCCTTCACGCATCCGCGTCAGTTCGGCCTCCAGGTGGGTGCGCGCCACGCCCACCTCACCGGCCTGCGCCACCATGCGATCCAGCAGCCGGGCGTGTACGCGCACGCCGCGGCGTGGGGTCTGGGCCGCCTCGGTGGCACCCGGCGCGGTGGTGCCATCGCCGGCCTGCAGCCGCTCGAAGGCTTCGGCCAGCCTGTCCACCCCTTGCTGCAGCGGCGCCAGGCGGGCGGGCTCGTCGCGCCGCAGCCCTTGCTCCACCACCGACTCCAGCCGATGCGCCCATTCGCCCAGGGCCATGGCACCGGCCAGTCGGGCGCCGCCCTTGAAGGTGTGCAAGGCCCGCAACATGGCGTGCGCCGGCTCGGTGGCACTGGGTTGGTCTTCCCATTGGCGCAGGTGGTGCGCCATGGTGGTCAGCAGATCCTGGGCTTCGGGCACGAACACGGGCCACAGGGTGGCATCCAGCGCGTCTTGCGCCATCAGGGGTTCGGCCAGCGCATCCAGCGGGCTGCGCTCCAGATCGTCCTCGGCCGGCAGCGGTGTGGGCGCGGCAGCCGTCGGCACCGCCGCCGCACGCAGCGGCACCACCTTGGGCGGCGGCGGCTGGGCCACCCAGGCCGCCATGCGGGCGGCCAGCTCGGGCGGCACGGGGTGCACGAAACCGGCGGCAAACTGATGCAGCAGGCGGCGCTGGGCTTCGGCCACCTCGGGCAGCAACGCCGCTGCCTGCGGGGTGGTGCCGGCGGCCACGGCGACCAGCGCCTTCTCCAGCCAGCGCGCTGCCTCGGCCAGCGGAGCAAAGCCCACCGTGGCCGCTTCGCCGCCCAGCGTGTGGGCCAGCCGCTCGGCCTCGCCGTCCACGGGCTGTGTGGGCTGCATCACCCATTCGGCCAGCACGGTGCCCAGCCGGCGCGATTGCTCATCCGCCTCGTTGAGGAAGATGTTGAACAGTTTGATGGGGATGCGCAGGTCACCCACATGCCGCATCGGTTCGGCACCACGGCCCATCAGTTCGGGCTCGGGTTCGGGCAGGGGTTCAGGCTCAGGAACAGGTGCCGGGACGGCATCCTCCAGAAGCTCGGGTTCGGGCTCCAGCACCGGCTCGGGTGCGGTCTCCGGTGCGGCTTCAGGTGCCGGCGCCGCAGGAGGAGGGGTCAGCAGCGTGTCGAAATCCAGCTCGAAGTCCACGCCGCCCGTGTCCAGATCGGCGGGCGGTGGCGCGGACAAGGCCTCGTCGGCCGGGGCGGCCACAGAACGCCCGCCAGAGAGGCTGACGGCCTGGGTGGCGGCCCAGTCGATGACGGTGGTCGGCTGGAGATTCAGATCCAGGGTCAGGTCCAGCGCGCCATCGGATTCGGCGGCCGGCGTCGGCGCCAGCACCTGCTGGGCCTGGGCCAGGAGGTTGGCCAGCGCCGCATCGGTGGCGGTGGTGCCGGGGCGCTCAATGGCTTTGGCAAACGCCACCAGCGCGTCTTCGGCCAGGGCCAGCAGCGCGGGTTCGGCCTGCACCGGCTCGGCCTCCAGGCGCACGTTGCAGACGGCCTCGCACGCCCAGGCGGCGTCGCTGATGGTCTGCATGCCCACCATGGCCGAGCTGCCTTTGAGGGTGTGGAAGGCACGGCGCATCTCGCCCAGCGCCACGGCGTCGCTGGGCCGGGTGCGCAGCCGCACCAGCGCGGTCTGGCCTTCGGCGAGCACGCCGCGGGCTTCTTCGAAAAACACCTGACGCAGTTCGGCGTCCGCATCGACCACTGCCGGCGGCTCCGGTACAGGAGATGGCGCCTGTTGTGCAGCCAGGCGGGCCGCTGCCGGCACATGGCCCATCAGTGCCGAAATGCGGCCACTGACGGCGTCGAAGCGGAACAGCTTCTTCGCCACCGCCGGCTGAACCGCCAGCAGGTCGATGAGCAACGACAGCGCGCTGACGTTGTGGGCCATGCGGGCGTCGGCATCGGCGTCGGTGGCGCCGCGAATGGCGTCGTCCACGTCGTCGCGCATGCGCAGCACGGCCTGGGCAGCCTGGCCCATGTCGAGCACGGTGAACACGCCGCGCATGGCGGCCAGGCGGGCCGGCACGTCAGCCAGCGGGCTGCGGTCGGCGGGCTGGCGGCTGACGCGGTCGAGCCGCTGCTCCACCTCGGCCAGGTGAGCACGCAACTCCTGGGTGACGCTGCCCATGGTCTGGCGCTCGGAGGCGTCGCGGTAGAGCTGCTCCATCCAGGGCTCGATGGGGCCCGGCGTCTCGCCCCCGGCGGCAACGGTCAGCCGCGCGGCGAGGGTGGCGAACTGAGCCGCGCGGCCGCGCTGGTCGAAGCTCATGTCCTCGAGCGCCGCCTCGACGCACAGCAACGTGGTGGCCACCTCCATGGCCAGCTCGGGGCTGGGGCGCTCGCCATGCACGGTGACGGCGGCGTCCATGGCCGCCGCCAGGGCATCTCCCTGTGGCAGCAACTGGCGCGCCGACTCGCTCCAGCCAGCCAGGTGTTCGGCCAGCAAGCCGTTGGCACCCACATCGCCACCGGTGACGGCAGCCCAGGTGTCGTGCAGCGCGCGCGCGCGCCGCCGGGCCTGCGGAATCCAGGACGGATCGATCCGGCCCAGCGCGGGCAGTCGCTCCGGGTCGGTGATCACAGCCGGCAGTCCGCCCAGGCTCAGGGTCTGAGTCAGGATGGGCGCCGGGCCGCCGTCCGGCCGGGCGGTGGCACAGAAGAATTGCAGGTCGCGCAGCAACAGCGCGGAGGGGTCGGCGCTGGCGCTGCCGCGCAACCGCGCCAGCAGGCGTGAGCCGATGCGGCGGCTGTGCTCGTCGGGGACGATGCGGCCCGCGGCCTGGCCGTCGAAGAAGGCCGCCGCCCATTGCCACAGCACCCGGGCATCGTCGCGCGCGCCTGCGGCCAGGCCGAGGCACAGCGCGGTCAGCTTGCGCAGCGCCGCCGCATCGCCGCGCAGGCCGGCCAGCAACTCGCGCTCCATCACGGTGCGCGCCGCCGAGCCTTCATGCAGCGGCGGCGCCTCCACCAACGGCAGCGCGGCGGCAGGCGGCAGTGCGGCCAGATCGGCCGGATGGCTGCGCGGGTTGGCGGCCAGTTGGGTCAGTGCCTGGTAGCTGGGCCACAACGCCAGTTCGCCCACGGGCTGGTGGGCCAGCAGGCGGCGCAGATAGTCCTGATGCGAGAACAGCGCGCGCGCCACGGTGTCCAGCGCCTCGGCCGTCAGCGCCGCCGGGTATTGCAGCAGGTGGCGCAGCGCGGCCTCGGTGGCCTCGGCGTGGCGGGCCGGTGCGACGAGGTCGAGCACGATGAGCGCCCCGCCCACCTGGTGAGTCAGCCCGGCCGCATGGGCCAGCGCGGTCAGCGCGGTGCCGCTCAGCGCCTGACCGGGGTGGTCGATGCGTTCGCGCTGGGCACGCAGCAGCGAGCGGTGGGCTTGCTCCAGGGCATGCTGCAACTCGTCGTGCACCCAGGCCAGGGTGCTGATGTCGCGCTGCGCGGTGGGGGTATCGCTCGCCGTCATGGGATCAGGATATCTTGAAGCGGTCGACGGACTGGCGCAGTTCCTGCGCCATGCGCGCCAGCTCGTGAACGGTGCTCGCGGTCGAGCGGGTGCCGTCACTGGTTTGCTCAGTGACGGCGAAGATGTGCTGGATGTGGGTGGCCACCACGTTGGCCGAATCGGCCTCGCGCCGGGTGTCGGCCTCGATCTGCGCGATCAGCACCGAGAGCTCGCGCGTGACGCGGCCGATGTCGGCCAGCGCGCTGCCGGCCGCATCGGCCAAGCGGGCGCTTTGCACCACGCCTTGCGTGGACTGCTCCATGGCCGCCATGGCACCCAGGGTGTCGCCCTGGATGGTCTTGACCAGCGCCGCAATGGCGCGGGTGGCGTCGGCCGAGCGCTCGGCCAGCCGCTGCACTTCTTCGGCCACGGGCGAGAACCCGCGCCCGGCCTCGCCGGCCGAGGCGGCCTGAATGGCGGCGTTGAGCGCCAGCACATTGGTCTGCTCGGTGATGCCGGAAATCAGCTCGGTGATCTCGCCGATCTCCTGCGACGATTCGCCCAGGCGTTTGAGGCGCTTGGCGGTGTCTTGAATCTGCTCGCGCAGCCGGTTCATGCCGGCGATGGTGGCGCCGACCGCGCCCCGGCCGGTGTCGGCGGCGGCCAGCGATTGCTGGGCCACGGCGGCCATGGCCTGGGCCTGGCCCGACGCCTCGTTGATGCGCCCGGCCATCCCGAGCACGGACTGGCCGGTGTCCTGGATCTCGCGCAGTTGCTCGCCCGATGCGGCCAGCAATTCGGTGGACGTGGCCTCGACCTGCTGCGTGGTGTCCATCACCCGGGCGGCCACCTGCTGCACCTGCACCAGCAAGGTGCGCAATTCATCGACGGTGTAGTTGATGGTGTCGGCAATGGCGCCGGTGATGTCTTCGGTGACGGTGGCCTGTTGCGTCAGGTCGCCGGCGGCAACGACCTGCAGCTCATTCATCAGGCGCACGATGGCGGCCTGATTGGCGTCGTTGATGCGCTGGGCCTCGCGCTCCTGGTGGCCCACCTCGTCCAGCTCGCGCAAGGCGGCGTTGGCGCGGCCGCTCTGGCGGCGCATCTGGCTGCGCCACAGCGCACCGCCGGCCAGGCCCAGCGCCAGCAAGGCCGCCAGAATCAGCGCCCAGGGCGCCAATCCCATGGCATCCCCCAGCCGCACCTGCCGCGTGGCGCCATCGACCGCACGCTGCAGCGCCACCGACTCGCCGGCCAGTTGGGTGTAGGCGACCTGCACCTGACGCAACGCCTCGATCTGGCCGATCAGCACCCGCGCCTCGGCCGAGACCGCGGCAAACGGTGCCGCCACCTCGTCCAGCCGCTCGCGTGCAGCCGCTGGCAAGGTGTTTTGCAGCGCAATGAGCTGGTCCTGGAAGGCCTGCAGGTCGGCGCCCAATGGCATGGCCGCATCGGGCTGCAGGCCGCCGCGGCTTTGCACGGCACGCACCTGGCGGGCGATGCGCTGGGCCAGCGCGCTGAGTTGGTGGGCCGCGATCTGGTGCGCCGGCTCGGCCGCCACAGCCGGCTCGGAGGCCAGCGCCTGCAGCGCATCGCTCCAGGCCGGCAGGCGCGCCGCCACGGCAGCACCCGCGCGCGCCGCGCGCTCCAGCGCCGCGCGCTGGGCCAGCACCACTTCGGCATTGCGCTGAGCCCGTGCCGCCATCGCCGGCACCGGCGCCAATGCCCCTTCCACGGCGCTGCCATCGAGCGCCATGGGCTGCAGCGGTGGCGCGTTGGTCCGCAAACGTTGGACGCCGTCTGCCAGATCGGCAAACGCACTGCTCTGTCCGGCCTGGGCCTGGTCGGCGGCCCAGACCAGCCGCTGCGCCTGGGCACCCGTCTGGCCCAACGCCACCAGGCGATCGCGCTGCAGGCCCGCACCGCCAATCGCCAACACCAGGCCGACCACCAGCGCCAGCAACGCCGCTGCGAGCGCACCCAGCGCGCGGCGCGGCAGGCGCTCAACCGTCACGGCTGCCGTCGGCGGCGGCGCCGGACGACCGGCCACCCAGGTGGCATCGGGCAGCGAATCGGGGGCCGCCTCGTCGGCCGCAGACGGCCGCGGACGGGAGGCCAGATGCTCGCCGATCTGCGACAGCATGGCGTTGACTTCGGCATCACGCGTCATGGCTGGCGCTCCTTCAACCGGCCGTCACATCGATGAACCGCAACTGCCGCGTCATCTGCGCAATGTCCACGCCCAGCCAGGTCTGGGCCGCCTCGTCGCGCCAGGCGCAGGTGGCCCATGCGGGCGGCTCGGCGGCCTCGTCGGGCTGCATGGCGCCGGGCTGGCGCATGCCCTTGAGCGCGCCCACCAGCAGCGCCGCCGGCACACCCAGGTCGGTGGGCAAGGCAACCAGCGGGCCGCAGGCAGCCTCATGCGACAAGGCCACCGCCGGCAGCCCCAGGTAGCCGGCCAGATCCACGACGGTGACCACCTGGCCCCGCAGGTTGGCCACGCCCAACAACCAGGGGCGGGTATGGGGCAGCCGCTGCACGAGGCTGGTGGTGTGGATTTCGCCGCACTGGGTCAGCGGCAACAGCAGCGACTGGCCGCCGGCTTGCACCGCCAGCCAGCCCGGCGCGGGGGGTGTCTGGCTCATCATGGATGCTCCTGCAGGGCGGCAATCTTGCTCAGCAATTCGGGCCCGTTGACGGGTTTGATCAGGTAGTCGCATGCACCCTGGCGCAGCCCCCAGATGCGGTCGGAGTCCTGGCGCTTGCTGGTGCACAGCATGACGGGAATGCCCGTCCAGCGGGGGTCGCGGGTGATCTGGCGCGTCAGCGAAAACCCGTTGGCGCCGGGCATGACCACGTCCATCAACACCAGATCGGGCTTCACTTCATCCATCAGCCGCAGCGCCTCTTCGCCACCCGAGGCGGTGCGCACCGCATACCCCGCGTCGGTCAGCAGGTCGGCCAGAAACGCCTGCTCCGTGCGCGAGTCATCGACGATGAGGATGTGGTGGACGGGCATGACCGGTTCAACTCAACAGGGCCAGTTCGGATGGAGACACATATGGTGACACATGGTGACGCATCACGGCGGCCAGCAACTGGTCTTTGGTAAATGGTTTGGTCAGGTAGGCCTCGGAGCCCACCATGCGGCCGCGGGCCTTGTCGAACACGCCGTCCTTGCTGGAGAGCATGACCACCGGCACCCGCTCGAAGCGCGGGTTGCGCTTGATGATGGCGCAGGTCTGGTAGCCATCCAGGCGCGGCATCAAGATGTCACAAAAAATCAGCTGGGGCTTGTGATCGACGATTTTGGCCAGCGCGTCGAAGCCGTCCTCGGCCAGGGTGACGATGTGGCCGGCCTGGCGCAGAAAGATCTCGGCGCTGCGACGAATGGTGTTGCTGTCGTCGATGACCATGACGCGCACCGCGTCGACCTGGGGGGTTTCGCTCACTGGGACTTCCTCGCGTCTGTCGGAGCCACCAATGGCTCCATTGCCAGTGCCGCCAACCCGCTCAGATTGCGACCATCTCAAAATCGTCCTTGCGCGCACCGCATTCCGGGCAAGTCCAGTTCATGGGCACATCCGCCCACGTCGTGCCAGGGGCAAGGCCGTGGTCGGGATCGCCTGTGGCTTCGTCATAGATCCAGCCGCAGGTCAGGCACATCCAGGTTTTCAGCTCGGTCACGGTGCATCCAAGGGCCTGTCACTACAATGAAATGATTGTAGCCAGGGGGTGTCGGCACCAGCCTGAGTGATATCGGCCGCAAAGCGCGGTTTTTCAGGGCTTTTTCGCTGCCTACCTGCGTGAGCTGCCACTTTGTGCCACGCCGACACCCGACACCCGATGACCGACTCCCTTGCCCCAGACCCGCAAGCAGACGACACCGCCGCCATGGACGGCGCGCCCGTGTGCGTGCTTGCCTTCAATGCCGCCGATGCCAGTGGGGCAGGCGGCGTGGCGGGCGACGTGGCCACCATCGCCGCCATGGGTGGCCACGCGCTGCCCATCACCTGCGCCGTTTGCGTGCGCGATACCGCCGAGGTCTTCGACCATGAGGCACTGGACGCCGATCTGGTGGATGAGCAAGCCCGCACCATCCTTGAAGACACACCGGTAGGCGGCTTCAAGGTGGGCTTTCTGGGCGACGCCGAGAACGTGACGGTGGTGGCCGAGCTGCTGTCCGACTACACCGACATCCCCGTGGTGGCCTATCTGGGCAACCTGGGCTGGATGGAAGAAGACGCGCGCCAGAGCTATCTGGACGCCTGGCGCGAGTTGATCCTGCCCGCCACCGCCGTGCTGGTGGGCAGCCACCAGACCCTGACCGACTTTTTGCTGCCCGAATGGGACAGCGAACGCCCGGCGTCACCGCGCGAGCTGGCCGTGGCCGCCGCCCAGGCCGGCACGGGCTTCGTGCTGGTGACGGGCGTGATGCTGGCCAGCCGCAAGGCCGGTGTGGGCGCCGCCGCCGGCAGCGGGCAGTTCATCGACAACGTGCTGGCCGGCCCGCAGGGCGCCATCACGGGTGAGAAGTTCGAGCATGTCGAGGCCACCTTCGTGGGCGCGGGCGACACGCTGTCGGCCGCGCTGGCCACGCTGCTGGCCGTGGGCAGCGAGTTGCAGGCCGCCGTGGGCGAGGCGCTGCAATTCCTGGATCAAAGCCTGGAGGCCGGCTTCGCGCCGGGCATGGGCCACGTGGTGCCCGACCGCTTCTTCTGGGCCATGGGCGACGAGTTGCCCGAAGGCGATGAAGGGGATTTGCCCACCGACGGCGGCCCTGAGTTCGACCCCCACCAAACACCCCCCGGAGGCTCACGCAGTGTCCACTAACGCTGGTCTGTTCGAACGCGCCCAGGCCGTCATCCCTGGGGGCGTCAATTCGCCCGTGCGCGCCTTCAAGGCCGTGGGCGGCACGCCCCGCTTCATCACCCGCGCCAAGGGCGCCTATATGTGGGACGCCGAGGGTCGGCGCTACACCGACTACATCGGCTCCTGGGGCCCGATGATTCTGGGCCACGGCCACGCGGCCGTGCTGGACGCCGTGCAAAAGGCCGTGCGCGATGGCCTGAGCTTTGGCGCCCCCACCGAGCGCGAGGTGGAATTGGCCGAGGAGGTCATCCGCCACGTGCCCAGCATCGAGCAGTTGCGACTGGTCTCCAGCGGCACCGAGGCCACGATGAGCGCCATCCGCCTGGCGCGCGGCGCCACCGGCCGCAGCCGCTTCATCAAGTTCGAGGGTTGCTACCACGGCCACGCCGACGCGCTGCTGGTCAAGGCCGGCTCGGGCCTGGCCACTTTCAACCACCCCACCTCGGCCGGCGTGCCCGCCGAAGTGGTGCAGCACACCCATGTGCTGCCGTACAACGACCTGGCCGCGCTGGAGCAGGCGTTTGCCGAGCACGGGAGTGAGCTGGCCTGCGTCATCATCGAGCCCATCGCCGGCAACATGAACTTCGTGCGCGCCGCCGTGCCCTTTGTGGCGCGGCTGCGCGAGCTGTGCAGCCGGCACGGCGCGCTGCTGATCTTTGACGAGGTGATGACCGGTTTTCGGGTGGCGCTGGGCTCGGCGCAAAGCCTCTACGCCAAGGCCATTCCCGGCTTCATGCCCGACATCTCGGTGTTTGGCAAAGTCATCGGCGGCGGCATGCCGCTGGCCGCCTTCGGCGCCAGCCGCGCCATCATGAGCCACCTGGCGCCGCTGGGCGGCGTCTACCAGGCCGGCACCTTGTCGGGCAACCCCGTGGCCACCGCCTGCGGCCTGGCCACGCTGCGCGAAATCGCCCGCCCGGGTTTTTTCAGCGAACTGGCCAAGCACACCGCGGCCCTGACCCACGGCCTGCACACCGCTGCGCAAACGGCCGGCGTGCCGCTGGCCGTGGACTTCGAGGGCGGCATGTTCGGCCTCTTCCTCGCGCCCGAGCTGCCGCAGAACTACCCGGCCGTGATGGCCACCGACGCCGCCCGCTACGCCCGCCTCTTCCACGGCATGCTGAACCGGGGCGTCTACCTGGCCCCTGCCCTGTACGAAGCCGGCTTCGTCAGCAGCGCCCACACCCTGGACGACATCTCGGCCACGGTAGACGCCGCGCGCGCCGTGTTTGCGGAGCTGGGCTGATGCTGACCACCTTCCAGGGCCAGCCGGCGCTGACCCTCACGGCGCCTGATGGGGCGCGGGCCACGGTGCTGCTGCATGGCGCCCACCTCGTCTCCTGGGTGCCGGCGGGGGGGCAGGAGCAGCTCTACCTCTCGCCCACCGCCCAGTTCGGCCCCGGGGCCAGCGTGCGCGGCGGCGTGCCCTTGATTTTTCCGCAGTTCAACGCGCGCGGCCCGCTGCCGCGCCACGGCCTGGTGCGCACACGCCCCTGGCAACCGGTGCTGGACGCCGTGCGTGGCGGGGTGGCGCTGGCCACGCTGCGCTTCGAGCCCACGCCCGAGACCGCCGCCATCTGGCCCATGCCTTTCGCCGCCGAGTTCACCCTCAGCGTGGCGGGTGGCACGTTGGAGATGGAGCTGGCTGTAGAGCACACGGGCGACGCCAACGCCGCGCCGTTCTCTTTCACTGCCGCCTTGCACACCTACCTGCGCACCAGCGATGCGCTCAAGCTGCAACTCGAAGGCCTGCAAGGCGTCTCGTTCGAGGACGCGCTCAAAGACCCGCCGGGCACCATCAGCGGCCAGCAGTGGGGTGACGTGCTGACGCTGGTCGGCGCCATCGACCGTGTCTATTACGGCGCCAACGCCCCACTGACGCTGCGCGAGCTGGGCCGCCGGCTGGGCATCGCCATGGCGGGCTTCGAGGACGTCGTGGTCTGGAACCCCGGCCCCGACGCCGTCATGGCCGACATGCCGGCCGGCGACTGGCAGCACATGCTGTGCGTCGAGGCCGCCCGCATCGGCGAGCCGGTGGAGCTGTACCCCGGCGACGAATGGGTGGGGCGGCAGGATTTGACGGCGGGGTGAGTTCTTTTCAACCGCCTTGACAGGCGCACTGCGCGGCTTGCGCGGACCGATTTCGACCATGCACATCCACATCCTCGGCATCGCCGGCACCTTCATGGGCGGCCTGGCCGCACTGGCCCGCGAGGCCGGCCACCGCGTCACCGGCTGCGACGCCGCCGTCTACCCCCCCATGAGCGATCAGCTCACGGCCCTGGGCATCGAGTTCATCGAAGGCTGGGATGCCAGCCAGATGGCGCTGGCGCCCGACGTCTACGTGGTGGGCAACGTGGTCACGCGCGGCAACCCGCTGATGGAGGCCATCCTCAATGCCGGCGCGCCCTACACCAGCGGCCCGCAGTGGCTGGCCGAGCACGTGCTGGCCGGCCGCCATGTGCTGGCCGTGGCCGGCACCCACGGCAAGACCACCACCACCGCCATGCTGGCCTGGGTGCTGGAGCAGGCAGGGTTGGAGCCAGGCTTTCTGGTCGGCGGCGTGCCACAAAACTTTGGTGTCTCGGCGCGGCGGGGTCGGCCAAATGGACCTTTTGTCATCGAGGCGGACGAGTACGACACCGCTTTTTTCGACAAGCGCAGCAAGTTCGTCCACTACCGGCCGCGCACCGCCATCCTGAACAACCTGGAGTTCGACCACGCGGACATCTTTGCCGACCTGGCCGCCATCGAAACCCAGTTCCACCACCTGGTGCGCACCGTGCCGGCCAGCGGCCGGCTGGTGGTCAACGCCCGCGAGCCGGCCTTGCAGCGCGTGCTGGAGCGTGGCTGCTGGAGCGAGGTGGTGCGCTTCGGCACCGCCGGCGAAGAGCCGGGCGGCTGGCGCGCACGCGGCGATCACGGCAGCTTCGACGTGCTGCGCGGCAGCCTGCTGGCCGGCCACGTGGACTGGGCGCTGCTGGGTGAACACAACCAGCTGAACGCGTTGGCCGCCATTGCCGCCGCCGAGCACGTGGGCGTGGATCCCGCGCGCGCTGCCACCGCGCTGGCCACCTTCCACAACGTGCGCCGCCGCCTGGAGGTGCGCGGCACAGCCGGCGGCGTCACGGTCTACGACGACTTTGCCCACCACCCCACCGCCATGCGCACCACGCTGGCCGGCCTGCGCCGCAAAGTGGGCACGGCGCGCATCCTGGCCGTGTTCGAGCCGCGCAGCAACACCATGAAGCTGGGCACCATGAAGGCGCTGCTGCCCTGGGCGCTGGAAGACGCCGACCTGGCCTTTTGCCACGCCGGTGGCCTCACCTGGGACGCCCGCGAAGCGCTGGCCCCCATGGGCGAGCGCGCCCGGGTGGCGGCCGATATCCCGACGCTGGTGACCGCTGTTGCCGCCGTCGCCCGGCCAGGCGACCACGTGCTGTGCATGAGCAACGGCGGCTTTGGCGGGGTGCATGAGAAGCTGCTGGCGGCGCTGGCGTCAGCCTGACGCAGGGCGTCGCCTGTTTACAGGACACGATCGCTCACATTCGGCCGCCGGCCCCCAACGACAAAGGGCTTAGCATCGCTGCTAAGCCCTTGTTTTTTGGTGGCGCTTCAGGGACTCGAACCCCGGACCTGCGGATTATGATTCCGTCGCTCTAACCAACTGAGCTAAAGCGCCTTAAGCCCGCCAGTGTAGCACAGGGCAATACCGCACTGGCGTGCGCGACAATCGATCGATCATGTTCAGTTTCATCAAGAAAAAGTTGGGCCTGAGCCAGGCAGAGACGCTGGCACCGGAGGCACCACTGCCGGCCACGACACCTCCTGTAGCGCCGCCGCCTGCGACGGCCTTGTCACCCACGCCAACCCCACCTGCTCCGGCGCCAGTTCCTGCTCCCGTCACCCCTCCTGAGGCACTCACCCGCGCTTCCTGGATGCAGCGCCTGCGCGCCGGCCTCGCGCGCACGGGTTCGTCCATCACCCAGGTGTTCACCGGTGCACAGATCGACGACGAGCTCTATGACGAGCTGGAGGCCGCGCTGCTGCTGGCCGACACCGGCGTCAAGGCCACCGAGCATGTGCTGACCGAGTTGCGCCAGCGCGTCAAGGCCAGCAAGGCCACCGAGGCCAGCCAGGTCAGGGCCTTGCTGGAAGACGTGCTGACGCAAACGCTGGCGCCGCTGCAGGGCAGGCTGGTGGTGGGCGCGCACGAGCCCACGGTGGTCATGGTGGTGGGCGTCAACGGCGCCGGCAAGACCACCAGCATCGGCAAGCTGACGCGCCACCTGGCCGAGGCCAATGCCCGCGTGCTGCTGGCGGCGGCCGACACCTTCCGCGCCGCCGCGCGCGAGCAACTCAGCGTCTGGGCTGACCGCAATCAGGTGGAGATCGTCAGCCAGGAGGGGGGTGACCCGGCGGCGGTGACGTTCGATGCGGTCAACGCCGGCCGGGCGCGCGGGGTCGATGTGGTCATCGCCGATACCGCCGGCCGCCTGCCCACGCAGACGCATCTGATGGACGAGCTCAAGAAGATCCGCCGCGTCATCACCAAGGCCGACGCCACCGCGCCGCACGAGGTGCTGCTGGTGGTCGATGGCAACACCGGCCAGAACGCGCTGGCCCAGGTGCAGGCCTTTGACGCCGCGCTGGGGCTGACGGGCCTGGTGGTCACCAAGCTGGACGGCACGGCCAAGGGCGGCGTGCTGGCAGCCATTGCCCTGTGGGCCACGCGCGAGCGCCAGGCGCAGCGGCCGCTGGCGGTCTATTTCATTGGCGTAGGCGAGCAGCTCGAAGACCTGCAGACCTTCGACGCCCGCGAGTTCGCGCAGGCGCTGCTGGGTTGACGCAGGTGGCCATGCTGCAACAGCGCACGCTCAAGAGTTTGACCCGCGCCGTGGGCGTGGGCCTGCACAGCGGCCAGCGGGTGGAGTTGACGCTGCGCCCGGCCGCGCCCGACACCGGCATCGTCTTTCGCCGCGTGGACTTGCCGCAGCCGGTGGAGATCCCGGTCAACGCAGGCGCCGTCAGCGACACGCGCATGGCCTCCACCATCTCGCCCGGTGGCGATCCGGGCGGGCCCCGGGTGCAGACCATAGAGCACCTGATGTCGGCCTGCGCTGGCCTGGGGCTGGACAACCTGATGGTGGACATCACGGCCGACGAGGTGCCCATCCTCGACGGCTCGGCCACCGCGTTTGTCTTCCTGCTGCAAGGTGCCGGCATCGCGCTGCAGGACGCGCCCAAGCGCTTCATCCGCGTCAAAAAGCCGGTGGAGGTGCGCCAGGGCGAAGGGGCCCAGCTGATGTGGGCGCGGCTGGAGCCGTTTCACGGCTACAAGCTGACCTTCCAGATCGACTTCAACCACCCGGCGCTGAATGCCACTGGCCAGCAGGTCACGTTCGACATGGGCTCGGGCCGCTACACCCACGAGATTGCCCGCGCCCGCACCTTCGGCTTCACCAAAGACGTGGCGGCCATGCGCGCCCGCGGCCTGACGCTGGGCGCCAACATGGACAACGCCATCGTGGTGGACGACGAGCGCGTGCTCAACGAGGGCGGGCTGCGCTACGGCGACGAATTCGCCAAACACAAGATTCTGGATGCCATTGGCGACCTCTACGTCGCCGGCCGGCCGCTGTTGGCGGCCTACACCTCGTACAAGGGCGGCCACGCGCTGAACAACCGGCTGCTGCGCACGCTGCTGGCCGATGCGGACGCATGGGAGCTGGTCACGTTTGCCGATGTGGCCGATGCGCCCGCCGGGTTTGCCCAGCTGGCGCCCGCCTGGTAGTACCCAGCCTCAGCCCATGCCGGGCGGCAGCATGCCCTTCATGCCGGCCATGCCCTTCATGCCGCCCATGCGCTTCATCATCTTCATCAGGCCGCCACCCTTCATCTGCTTCATCATGTCGCGCATCTGCGTGTACTGATTCAGCAGCCGGTTGACCTCCTGCACCTGCACGCCAGAGCCGCTGGCAATCCGGCGCTTGCGGCTGGCCTTGGTCTTGCCGTCCAGCAGCAGCGCCGGCAGGCGGCGCTCCTTGGCGGTCATGGCCCCCAGGATGCCGCTCATGCGGCGCATGTCGCGCTCGGCCTTGTCCACGTCCGGCGCGCCGGCCTTGCCGGTCATCTGCGAGGGCAGTTTGTCCATCAGGCTTTGCAGGCCGCCCATCTTCTTCATCTGGGCCAGCTGGTCCATGAAATCGTTGAGGTCGAACCCTTCACCGGCCCGCACCTTGTTGGCCAGCTTCTGCGCCGACTCCAGATCGACCGCCTGCTGCACGCCCTCGACCAGGGCCACGATGTCGCCCATGCCCAGCACGCGGCCAGCGTGGCGCTCGGCGTCGAACACCTCCAGCCCGTCGATCTTCTCGGACACGCCGGCAAACTTGATGGGCGCCCCTGCCACCTGTCGCACCGACAGCGCCGCGCCACCGCGCGCGTCGCCGTCCAGCTTGGTCAGCACGATGCCCGTCAGCGGCAGCGCCTCCTTGAACGCCTTGGCGGTGTTGACCGCGTCCTGACCCTGCATGGCGTCCACGACGAACAGCGTCTCCACCGGCTTGAGCACCGCATGCAACTCGCGGATCTCGGCCATCAAGGCCTCGTCGATGGCCAGGCGGCCGGCCGTGTCCACCAGCAGCACGTCGACGTAGTGCTTTCTGGCGTAGTCCAGCGCGGCCAGCGCAATGTCGCGTGGCTGCTGGTCGGGCCGGCTCTCGAACCATTCGGCGCCGGCCTGACGGGTGACGGTCTTCAACTGCTCGATGGCGGCCGGGCGGTAGACGTCGGCCGAGACGGTCAACACCTTCTTCTTGCGCCGCTCGATCAGGTGCTTGGCCAGCTTGGCCGTGGTGGTGGTTTTGCCCGCGCCCTGCAGGCCCGCCATCAGGATGACGGCCGGCGGCTGGGTGGCCAGATTCAGGTCGGCCACGCCGTCACCCATGGTGGCAGCCAGCTCCTTCTGGACGATGGACACCAGCACCTGGCCCGGCGTCAGCGAGCCCACCACCTCGGCGCCCAGTGCACGCACCTTGACGCGGGCAATGAAGTCGCGCACCACCGGCAGCGCCACATCGGCCTCCAGCAGCGCCATGCGCACGTCGCGCAGCATCTCCTGCACGTTGTCTTCGGTGATGCGGGCCTGGCCGCGCATGGTTTTGACCAGGCGCGACAGCCGGTCGGTGAGGGTGGAGGCCATGGGATTCGGTGGGGAGCGCGAGGCTAAACTGTGTCGATGACATTATCCGACGAGCCCCTCGCGCTGCTGGCTGCGCTGCTGGCGCTGGGGGCTTACGCGCTGGCGCTCGCGCCGGCCGCGCAGGGTCGACGGTGGCCGGGCTGGGCGCTGAACGCAGGCTGGGCGCTGCATGGCCTGGCGCTGGTGACGGCCGCCCTCAGCGGTGGCGACGGCGGCGCCGCAGGCCTGCGCCTGGGTTTTGCCCCGGTGCTCTCGTTCACCGTCTGGCTGGTGGTGGGCGTCTACGGCCTGGAGGCCCGCTGGCTGGCCCAGCCCACGCTGCGGCGCGGCCTGGCCCTGGGCGCCGCCGCCGCAGTGACGCTGGCGCTGCTCTACCCCGGCGAGTGGCATGCAGGCGGGCTCACGCGCTGGTCGCCCCTGCACTGGGTGCTGGGCATGGCCTCATACGGCCTCTTTGGCGTGGCCGTCTTCCATGGCCTGCTGCTGGACGCCAGCGAGCAGCGCCTGCGCCGCGCCGGTCCGGCAGCGGCGGGCGGCGGCCTGCCGCTGCTGACGCTGGAGCGGGTGACCTTCCGCTTCGTGGAGGGCGGCTTCGTGGTGCTGACGCTGGCGCTGGCCGTGGGCCTGGCCGAGCCCAGCTGGCGCTGGGGCGACCGCAAAACGGTGCTGTCGCTGCTGGGCTGGGCGGTGCTCGCGGCGCTGATCGTTGGCCGCTACTGGCGTGGCTGGCGCGGCCGTCAGGCCACGCGCTGGCTGTATGCCGGCACGCTGCTGCTGTTGCTGGCCTATGTGGGCTCGCGTTTTGTGACCGAAGTCGTCTTGCACCGGTGATGCCATGTTGATGCTGTTGCGCCTGCTGTTGCTGCTGGTGATCCTGGCCCCCTTCATCTGGTGGCTGCGCAGGCGCCTGCGTGCCAAAGTGCCGCCCCCCCCGGCGGCCACGCCCATCGCCATGGTGCGCTGCGCGCATTGCGGTGTGCACCTGCCGCAGCCCGATGCCTTTGCGGACGCCCAAGGCCACCGCTATTGCAGCGACGCGCATCGGCAACTGGGCCCGGCGCACGAGCCGTGACGCGGGCTGCCTGGGCCACCCGCTGGGGCTGGGTGGATGCGTTTGGCGCCACCCTGGGCGGCGACGATGCCGAACACCGCCGCATGGTCAGCACCTATCTGGCGGCGCGCGTGGTGCTGGCGCTGGGCCTGCTGCTCGCGGCGGCGGCCCTGGCCTGGTGGCGCCAGACCCCGCCGTCGCCCTGGACGCTGGCCATTTGTGCAATCTATGCAGTGCTGGCCTTGTTGTGGTGGGGGGTGGCCCTGCGCTCGCAGCGGCTGCCGCAGGTGCGCAGCCGCGCGTGGTGGCTGACCATCGCCATCGACGTGGCCACGTTTGCCGCCCTGCATGGGGTGGACCCCAGCGGGGGCAGCGCCAACCCGGCGGCGCTGCTGGTGTTGCCGGTGTTGATGGCCGGCGTGGGCGGCCCCACAGTGCCCGCGCTGGCCACGGCGGCCGCCGCCGCATTGGCCTTGCTGGCCGGTTCGGTGCAGCGGCTGGTGAACGGCGAGGAGACCTCGCTGGCCCTGCTGTCGCAGACCGGCCTGGCGGGTCTGGGCATGTTCGCCGTGGCGCTGCTGGCGCTGCAGGTGGCGCGCTGGGTGGCGCGCGAGCAGCGCTCGGCGCGCGGCAGCCTGGCTCTGGCGCGCCAGCACATCGAGCTGTCGCGCCTGGTCATCGAGGACATGGCCGAGGGCGTGCTGGTGGTGGACGCCGTGGGCCGCGTGCATGCCGCCAACCCGGCCGCCCGGCTGCTGCTGGCGGGGCCCGCGGGCGCCTGCCCGCTGCCGCCGTTCGAGCTGGGGCTGGACGCGGGCTGGCGGCCGGTGCAGGACGCGGCATGGGACGCCCTGGGCGGCCAGACCTGGCCCGATGAGGGCCGTGAAGTGGGCGTGACCTGCGCGGGTGGCCCGCTGCGCATGCTGTTGCTGCGCGCCAAGGTGCTGCGCGACGCGCGCAGCGACGCCACCGAGCGCCTGGCCGTGCTGTTCCTGGAGGACGTGCGACAGGTGCAGGCGCGCCAGCGCCAGCAGCAACTGGCGATGATGGGCCGTTTCTCGGCCGCCGTGGCCCATGAGATCCGCAACCCGCTGGCCGCCATCGCCCAGGCCGGCGCGCTGCTGGGCGAGGACGCGCTGCGCCGCGACCAGCAGCGGCTGGTGGCCATCGTCACCGCCAATGTCGAGCGGCTGCGGCGGCTGGTGGACGACGTGATGGAGGCGGCGCCCGGTGTGCGCTCGCCGTCGCACACGCTGAACGTCGATGCCGAACTGGACCAGATCGTGGCCGACTGGCGCGCCACCACACCCGGCGCGGACGGCCCGCGCCTGACCGTGGTGCGCCGCGCCGCTGACAGCGCCCCACTGGGCGTGGCGTTCGATACCGAGCACCTGCGTCGCGTGCTGGTCAATCTGCTCGACAACGCCTGGCGCCACTCCAGCGAGGCCCAGGGCGCCATCGCGCTGACGCTGTCGGCGCCCGATGCCCGCACCGTGCAGATCGACGTGGCCAGCGACGGCACGCCCATCCCGGCCGAGGTGCAAGTCCATCTGTTCGAGCCCTTTCATTCCACGCGCAGCCGGGGCACCGGGCTGGGCCTCTACATCTGCCGCGAGCTGTGCGTGCGCCACCGTGGCCAGATCACCTACACCGCCGTGCCAAACGCACGCCACGCCAACCTGTTCAGCGTCACGCTGCGGCGCGTGGCCCTGGTGCGCGAAGGACAATTCCAGCCATGAACCAGGCCGTGCTGGTCGTCGACGACGAACCCGATTTGCTGACGCTGTATGAGCTCACGCTGCTGCGCGAAGGCCACGACGTGGATACGGCGGCCAGCGTCGAGGAAGCCTGGGCGCGGCTGACCGAGCGGGTCTATGCGCTGGTCATTTGCGATCTGCGCCTGCCCGACGGCAACGGCCTGGATCTGCTGCGCCGGCTGGAAGCTGGCAAGCGACGCGAGCGCGTCGTCGTGGTCACCGCCTACGGCTCGACCGAGAATGCCGTAGAAGCGCTCAAGGCCGGCGCCTTCGACTACCTGAGCAAGCCGGTGGACCTGCGCCAGTTCCGCCAGTTGGTGAACACGGCGCTGGGCCAGACGCCCACGGCCCCGCAAAGCGCCCCGCAAGCCACCTCCCGCCTGCCGCCGCCGGTCTCGCCGCGCGCGCTGGTGGGCGACGCGCCGGCCATGGCCCAGGTGCGCGAGCGCGTGGACAAGGTGGCGCGCAGCATGGCGCCGGTGCTGGTGCAAGGCGAATCGGGCACCGGCAAGGAACTGGTGGCACGCGCCATCCACGCTGCCAGCCCGCGCGCGGGCCAGCCCTTTGTGGCGGTCAACTGCGGCGCCATCCCGGAGAACCTGATCGAAGCCGAGTTTTTCGGCTACCGCAAAGGGGCCTTCACCGGCGCCAACGAAGACCGCATGGGCTTTTTCCAGGCCGCGCAAGGCGGCACGCTGTTTCTGGACGAAATCGGCGATCTGCCGCTGTCCATGCAGCCCAAGCTGTTGCGCGTGATCCAGGAGCGCGCCGTTCGCCCCGTGGGCGCCACCGCCGAGGTGCCCACCAACGTGCGCATCGTCAGCGCCACCCATCGCGACCTGGCCACCGAGGTGGCCGAGGGCCGGTTCCGCCAGGACCTGTACTACCGCCTCAACGTCATTGCCATCACCGTGCCGCCACTGCGCGAGCGCCTGACCGACTTGCTGGCCCTGGCCCAGGCGCTGCTGGAGCGCATCGCCCACGACGCGGGCGTGGCCGACGCCCCCATGCTGACCGGCGACGCGCTGGCGCGGCTGACGCGCCACCCCTTTCCCGGCAATGTGCGCGAGCTCGAAAACCTGCTGCACCGTGCCGTGGCGATGGCGGCCGGCGCCGAGATCGACGAAGCCGATCTGGGCCTGCCCGCCCACGAGCCCGATGCGCTGGACGAAGCCGCTGCCGCAGCGGATGCCGAGCGCGCCTCGGCATCGGGCGAACCGTCCGCCGACCTGCCCACCGACCTGGCCCGCCACCTCGATGAGGTCGAGCGCGCGCTGCTGCTGCAAGCGCTGCACGCCCACGGCTTCAACCGCACCGCGGCCGGCGCACGCATGGGCCTGACGCTGCGCCAGATGCGCTACCGCATGGCGCGGCTGGGCATCTCCGATGGCGATGCCGGCTGAGCCGCCGCCCTGGCGGCGGGGCTGGTGGGCCGCAGCCCGGCCCAGCCCGTCGCCCAACTTCGGCCCGCGGCCGGCGGGCGTCGCGGTGTCGCTGCTGGTGGTGCATTCCATCAGCCTGCCCCCCGGGGTCTATGGCGGCGACGCGGTGGAGCGGCTGTTCCACAACCAGCTGGATGTGGCCAGCGACCCGGCGTTTACAGTCCTGCGCGGGCTCGAGGTCTCGGCGCATTTCTTCATTCGCCGCAGCGGCGAGACGGTGCAGTTCGTCGGTGTCGGCGAGCGCGCCTGGCACGCCGGCCGCTCGGTCTGGCGTGGCCGCGCCAATTGCAACGACTGGTCGGTGGGCGTGGAACTGGAAGGGCTGGAAGGCGAGGCGTTCGCACCCGCGCAATACCCTGCGCTGGCCCGCCTGACGCATGCGTTGGCGCAGCGCTACCCCATCACCGAGGTGGTGGGCCACGAGCACATCGCGCCCGGCCGCAAAGGCGATCCGGGCGCCGGTTTCGACTGGCCGGCGCTGGCCGCCGCCACGGCCTGGCCGCGCGCCTGTTTTGCACCCTGGGCAGCCTGAATTCATGCGCCCTGGCGCCGCGCCATCTGGGCCCAGGGCGCATGAATCCAGGGTCGATACCCAGGCAGGCCGCAACGGCGCGCCCTGGCGCTTGACGCCCCGATGAAAGACCCCACCGCGAGCACAAAACACCACCCCCGTCAACCCGGCCAAAACGCTAGCTATAGTGGTTGAAACCCAATTCCCACCCATATATAGTGTCACCAGCGCGGCACATCCGCATGCCGCCCAGACTCCACCCCAACCGTCCGACCGCCCGCCGCGCACCTGCGCTGCTGGCGGGTTTCATTCCTCTGTCACGCGTCTGCCCACCCATGCAAACCACTGCCGCCACACCCAGCACCGCCACCGCCGTCCCCCTGCCCGCTGCGTCCGCAGCGACCCCTGCCAGCGTCTACCAGAGCTACCAGATCATTCGCCGCAACGGCGCGGTGGTGGCGTTCGAGCCGGCCAAGATTGCGGTGGCCTTGATGAAGGCGTTTCTGGCCGTGCACGGCACCCAGGGAGCGGCCTCGGCCAGCGTGCGTGAGACCGTGGACGAGCTGACCCAAACCGTGGTGCGGGCGCTGCTGCGCTCGCGCCCGGGCGGCGGCACCTTCCACATCGAGGACGTGCAGGACCATGTGGAGCTGGGTCTGATGCGCGGCGGCCACCACGAGGTGGCGCGCGCCTATGTGCTCTACCGTGAGCGCCGCTCCCAGGAGCGCGCCAAACAGGCGCCGCACGCCACCCACGTGGCCCAGCCCAGCGGCGTCATCGTCACCGACGGTGGCCAGCAGGTGCCGCTTGACGAAGCGCGGCTGGCCAAGCTGGTGGGCGATGCCTGCGCCGACCTGGGGGCCGATGTGCGGCCCGAGCCCATTCTGGTGGAGACCTACCGCAACCTGTATGACGGCGTGCCCATTGACGAGGTGTACAAGGCCGCCATCCTGGCCGCGCGCACGCTGATCGAGAAAGACCCCGGCTACACCCGCGCCACCGCCCGCCTGCTGCTGCACACCATCCGCAAGGAGATCCTGGGCCAGGAGGTGATGCAGGGCGACATGGCCACGCGCTATGCCGAGTACTTCCCGGGCTTCATCAAGCAAGGCATTGCGGCCGAGCTGCTGGACGAGCGGCTGGGGCACTACGACCTGGCCAAGCTCGGCGCGGCACTCAAGGCCGAGCGCGACCTGCAGTTCGACTACCTGGGTCTGCAGACGCTGTTCGACCGCTACTTCCTGCATGTGGACGAGCAGCGCATCGAGATGCCGCAGGCCTTCTTCATGCGCGTGGCCATGGGCCTGGCGCTGAACGAGATCGACCGCGAGACGCGCGCCATCGAGTTCTACGACGTGCTCTCCACCTTCGATTTCATGAGCAGCACACCCACGCTGTTCAACGCCGGCACGCGGCGCTCGCAGCTCTCATCGTGCTACCTGACCACCGTCTCCGACGACCTGGATGGCATTTATGAGGCGCTCAAGGAGAACGCGCTGCTGTCCAAATTCGCCGGCGGCCTGGGCAACGACTGGACCAATGTGCGCGCGCTGGGCAGCTACATCAAAGGCACCAACGGCAAGAGCCAGGGCGTGGTGCCCTTCCTCAAGGTGGTCAACGACACGGCCGTGGCCGTCAACCAGGGCGGCAAGCGCAAAGGCGCGGTCTGCGCCTATCTGGAGACCTGGCACCTGGACATCGAGGAGTTTCTGGAGCTGCGCAAGAACACCGGCGACGACCGCCGCCGCACGCACGACATGAACACCGCCAACTGGATTCCCGACCTGTTCATGAAGCGGGTGATGGAAGGCGGCGACTGGACGCTGTTCAGCCCCAGCACCTGTCCCGACCTGCACGACAAGGTGGGCACCGCGTTCGAGGCGGCCTACACCGCCTATGAAGCCAAGGTCGATCGCGGCGAGATCAAGCTGTTCAAGCGCATGCCGGCCAAAGACCTGTGGCGCAAGATGCTGTCCATGCTGTTCGAGACCGGCCACCCCTGGATCACCTTCAAGGACGCCTGCAACGTGCGCTCGCCGCAGCAGCATGTGGGCGTGGTGCACTCCAGCAACCTGTGCACCGAGATCACGCTCAACACCAACGAGGGTGAGATCGCCGTGTGCAACCTGGGCTCCATCAACCTGTCCCAGCACGTCAAGGACGGCGGCATCGACCACGCCAAGCTGCGCCGCACCGTGAGCACGGCCATGCGCATGCTGGACAACGTCATCGACATCAACTACTACGCCGTCAAGAAGGCGCGCGACGCCAACCTGCGCCACCGCCCGGTGGGCCTGGGCCTGATGGGCTTCCAGGATGCGCTCTACCAGCTGCGCCTGCCCTATGCCAGCGTGCAGGCCGTCGAATTTGCCGACCGCTCGATGGAGGCGCTGTGCTACCACGCCTACTGGGCCTCCACCGAACTGGCCGCCGAGCGCGGACGCTACTCCAGCTACCAGGGCTCACTGTGGAGCCAGGGCATCCTGCCGCTGGACTCGCTGGACCTGCTGGTGCGTGAGCGCGGCGGCTACGTCGACGTGGACCGCAGCACCAGCCTGGACTGGGACGCCTTGCGGGCCCGCATCGCCGAACACGGCATGCGCAACAGCAACTGCGTGGCCATCGCCCCCACGGCCACCATCAGCAACATCATTGGCGTGGACGCCTCCATCGAGCCCTGCTTCGGCAACCTCTCGGTCAAGAGCAACCTCTCGGGTGAGTTCACCATCATCAATGAGTACCTGGTGCGCGATCTCAAGGCGCTGGGCCTGTGGGACGACGTGATGGTGATGGACCTGAAGCACTACGACGGCTCGCTGCGCCGCATCGACCGCGTGCCCGAGTCGCTCAAGCAGCTCTACGCCACCGCGTTCGAGGTCGACGCCACCTGGCTGGTCGAAGCCGCCTCGCGGCGCCAGAAATGGATCGATCAGGCCCAGAGCCTGAACATCTACCTGGCCGGCGCTTCTGGCAAAAAACTCGACGACCTCTACAAACTGGCCTGGCTGCGCGGCCTCAAGACCACCTATTACCTGCGCACCATGGCCGCCACCCACGCCGAGAAATCCACCGTGCAAACCGGCGCCCTCAACGCCGTGCCTTCACTGGGTGGCACCGGTGGCCTGAGCGCCCTGGACGCCGCCGCAGCCCAGGCGCGCGCGCTGATGGGCGACGCCGCACCGGCCACCGACATTCGCTTTTGCGGTGTCGATGACCCCACCTGCGAGGCCTGCCAATAACTCGCCAAGACCCGATTGACGATGCCGCTGCACCACAGGTAACCGCAGTATTTGTCAATCAGGGCTTGGTGTTTCCGCACAACACCCGGATAATTTGACGAACAGGAATCATCACCATGCTGGTCTGGGAAGACGACACCCCCGCATCCGTGCCCCCCGTACCACCGCAAGCCCTTGCTGCGGTGCCCGAACCCATGTTGCAACCCGTGCAACGCCCGGTGTTTGAAAGCCCGGCGCCGCGGGTTTCCACACAGCCTTTGCAAACTGCGCCCAACGCCGCCGGCGATGCCGCCGCCAGCGTGGTGGCCAGCAGCACCCGGCGCGTCAACGCCGCTGAGAAACGCATCATCAACGGCCACACCGACGTCAACCAACTGGTGCCGTTCAAATACAAGTGGGCCTGGGAAAAATACCTGGCCACCTGCGCCAACCATTGGATGCCGCAGGAAGTCAACATGAGCCGCGACATCGCACTGTGGAAAGACCCCAACGGGCTGACCGATGACGAGCGCCGCATCATCAAACGCAACCTGGGGTTTTTCGTCACCGCCGATTCGCTGGCGGCCAACAACATCGTGTTGGGCACCTATCGCCACATCACCGCCCCCGAGGCCCGCCAGTTTCTGCTGCGCCAGGCGTTTGAAGAGGCCATTCATACCCACGCCTACCAGTACATCGTCGAATCGCTGGGCCTGGACGAAGGCGAGATCTTCAACGCCTATCACGAGGTGGACTCCATCCGGGCCAAGGACGAGTTCCTGATCCCGTTCATCGACGCCATCATGAACCCCCACTTCCGCACCGGTACGCCCGAGACGGATCAGACCCTGCTCAAGAGCCTGATCGTCTTCGCCTGCCTGATGGAAGGGTTGTTCTTCTACGTCGGTTTCACGCAGATTCTGGCGATGGGCCGTCAAAACAAGATGACGGGCGCCGCCGAGCAATACCAGTACATCCTGCGTGACGAGTCCATGCACTGCAATTTCGGCATCGACCTGATCAACCAGATCAAGCTTGAAAACCCCGGCCTGTGGACCCCTGAATTCAAGGCCGAAATTCGCGAGCTGTTCGAAAAAGCGGTGGAGCTCGAATACCGCTACGCTGAAGACACCATGCCGCGTGGCGTGCTGGGGCTCAATGCCTCGATGTTCAAAGGCTATCTGCGTTACATTGCGAACCGACGGGCCACGCAGATCGGCCTGGAGCCGCTCTTCCCCAACGAGGAGAATCCTTTCCCCTGGATGAGCGAGATGATTGACCTGAAGAAGGAACGCAACTTTTTTGAAACCCGCGTCATTGAGTACCAGTCTGGTGGCGCCTTGAGCTGGGATTGAGCGGCTCCGCGCAGGTGCCATCCAACCCCGGCGTTTGAGTCAGTACCCGTGAAATCCGGCTTAGCCGCACCACAGAAAAGGTGGCGATCCGGATTTCCAGCCATTCACCGACCTGGGCCACAACCAGGCTGTGAATCCCCGGCCGTACGCGAACGGTGCGGGTTTTTTCTGCAACTTGATCAAGGAGTTTGATATGGCAACTGCGAAGAAAGCGGCTCCGGCCAAGAAAGCGGCGCCCGCCAAGAAGGCCGCCCCGGCGACCAAGAAAGAGGCTGCGACCAAGAAGGCCGCCCCGGCGACCAAGAAAGCGGCACCGGCCAAGAAGGCTGCTCCGGCGGCCAAGAAAGCGGCACCGGCCAAGAAGGCCGCCCCGGCAGCCAAGAAAGCGGCGCCCGCGAAGAAGGCGGCCCCGGCCAAGAAGGCGGCGCCCGCGAAGAAGGCAGCACCGGCCAAGAAGGCGGCGCCCGCGAAGAAGGCAGCACCGGCCAAGAAGGCGGCGCCCGCGAAGAAGGCAGCACCGGCCAAGAAGGCCGCACCCGCGAAGAAGGCGGCACCCGTGAAGAAGGCGGCCCCAGCCAAGAAAACGCCGCCGGCCAAGAAGGCCCCCCCGGCGAAGAAGGCGCCGCCGGCCAAGAAGGATACGAGCACGCCGCCGCCGACCAAGAAGACCAGCACGTCTGCCCCGGCCACCAAGAAGGCCCCAGCCAAGAAAACCGCTGCAGCCAAACCTGCGGCCAAGACGGCCCTGAGCCCGGCTGCGGCCTGGCCCTTCCCGACAGGCAACAAGCCCTGAAGCGGCAGTCTCGCAAACAAAAACCCGGCCTCGGCCGGGTTTTTTTATGGGCACCCTGGGTGCTCAAATGCCAGCCAGCACCTCGGGCCCGAAGCGGTGGTTCTGCCCGCCGCGTTCGGCAATTTTGAGCGCCCCGAGGCGGTTGCCCAGCGCCGCGCAACGCACCAGTGGCCAGCCTTGCGCCAGACCATGCAACAGGCCGGCGCGAAACGCATCACCACACCCGGTGGGATCGACCACGGCGCGCGGCGTCTCGGCCGGGACGTGGGTGCACTGGCCACCTACCCACACATCGCAGCCCTGAGCGGCCAGCGTGACGATCACACCTTGCAGATGCGTGCGCGACAACGCAGCGAAATCCAGCCCTGTGCGCTCGCACAGCATCTGGCCTTCGTAGTCGTTGACGGCCAACCAGGTGGCGCGGTCAATGAAGCCGCGCAGTTCGGCGCCATCGAACATGGGCAGGCCCTGGCCGGGGTCGAAGACAAAAGGGATGCCAGCCGCCTGCAAATCGGCCGCCCGGCGCTGCATGGCCTCGCGGCCATCAGGGCCGATCAACGCCAGACGGATGTCGCTGCGCACCGGCAACCCGATCTCGTGCGCATACTGCATGGCGCCGGGGTGAAAAGCGGTGATCTGGTTGTTGTCGGCGTCGGTGATGATGATGGCCTGTGCCGTGTAGCTGCCTTCAATGACGCTCAGCGTCGTCACGTCCACCCCCTGGGCGGCCATGCGCGCGCGGTAAGCCAGGCCATCCTCGCCGATGGCCGCCAGCACCGCCACGTCGCTGCCCAACAGGCGCAGGCTGTAGGCGATGTTGCCGGCGCAGCCCCCATCTTCGCGGCGCAGCGTGGGCACCAGGAAGGACACGTTCAGGATGTGGATCTGCTGCGGCAGGATTTGCTCGGCAAAGCGACCCGGAAAGGTGGTGATGGTGTCGAAGGCGACGGAGCCGCTGACAAGACAGGTCATGGTGGGTACTCAGGGGTAGAACAGTTCGACGGCAAAGCCGGCCACCGCCTGGCGGCCTACGGCCAGCGGGCGATCCACGCGCCAGGTGGCTCCTGCAGCCAGTGCCGCCGGGGCGGCCAGGTCAGTCTCGGCGGGTTGCAGCACACGCCGCACCAGCGTGCGGCCATCGGCATCGGTAAAGGTCAGCTCCAGCGCGGGTGTGCGCACCGGGTAGCTGGCGCTGTTGCGCACCTCCAGCGACAGGCGCAGCACCTGCGGATCGGGCGTGCGGGCGAGTTGGCTGCTGTCCAGCACCAGCGCGTCCAGCGCGCGCGGGGCCTCCAGCGTGCAGCCGAACTGGCGGCAGGCTGCGCTCAGCACCTGGGCCGCCTGCGGTGAGCGCGCAGCCAGCAGATTGCGCCAATGCCAGGCAGCCTGCCAGGCCAGCAGCAGCACCAGCAGCAGCAGCAACGCCAGCAACACGGCGCGCACGGCGGGGTGGCGCCAGTGATGCGCATCGCGGGCGCGCTGCACAAAACCCAGCCGCTCGCGCGGCCCGCTGCCGACCCTCATGTGGGCCACGGCAGCCAGTGTGACGTCACCCGGCACAGGCTCGGGCTCGGGCGCTGGCAGGAACTCCGGTTCGGGTTGGTGCTCAGGCTCAGGCTCAGGCTCAGGCTCAGGCTCAGGCTCAGGCTCAGGCTCAGGCTCAGGCTCAGGCTCAGGCTCAGGCTCAGGCTCAGGCTCAGGCTCAGGCTCAGGCTCAGGCTCAGGCGACACGATTTCGGATGCGGGGGCAGGCGCCAGCCCTGACGCCTGTTCCTGCTCCTGTTCCGGTGCGGAGGCCGGCGCGGGCACCGGTTCGGGTACCGGTTCAAGCTCTGGCGGCGCAGGCCCCAGCTCGGACGGAATGGCCAGCTCCCATTGGGGCTCCGACTTGACATGAGCCAACCAGGCCGTCAGCGCCTGCGCAGGCTCCGCAGGCAACTCATGGGGGGAGGCGTCCCGCTCGACCGGCTCAGGCTCGGGGGGAGAAGGTGCCGGCAGAGGCGGCACACCTGCGGCCGGCGCCGCCAGCGTGGCTGCGGCCGCCACGGCGTTGAAGACCTCCTGGCAGACCCCGCAGCGCACCCAGCCGTCCGAGACCTTGAGCTGGTCGGCTACCACCTCGAAGGCAGCGTGGCAAGCGGGGCAGCGGGTGGCCAGTCTCATGATGCAGCCATCATGCCAGCGTGCGTCACGCGGCAGCGGTCATCAAAACCCAGCCATCCAGTTCCTGTTCCACCTGCAGCGCCACCCAGGGCGCGTAAGCGACCTGCAATTGCCCGGCCTGACGCTCCAGGATGCCGGCCAGCACCAGGTGTCCGCCAGGCGCGAGATGGCCGGCCAGCAGCGGGGCCAGCAGCGTCAGCGGGGTGGCAAGGATGTTGGCCAGCACCAGGTCGTAGCGGCCTTGCGCCGCATCCGGAAGCGCAGCGCTCAACGTCACGCCATTGGCCGCCGCGTTGGCCCGGGTGGCTTCGACGGCGGCGGGGTCGATGTCCACCGCGTCGATCTGGCGCGCACCATGCAGCGCTGCGCCCAGCGCCAGAATGCCCGAACCGCAGCCGTAGTCGAGCACCCGCGACCAACCGGCGGCCGGCGCATGCGCCGCCATCCAGCGCAGGCACATCAGCGTGGTGGGGTGGGTGCCGGTGCCAAAAGCCATGCCTGGGTCGAGCCGGATGACCCGCTGCGCGCCCTCGGGCGGGGTGTGCCAGGACGGCACGATCCAGAACGTGGGCGTGACTTCGACCGGATTGAATTGCGACTGTGTCAGCCGCACCCAATCCTGCTCGGCCACGGGGCTCAGGTGCTGCACGGCCAGGCCGGCCGTCCAGTCCTGGGCCAGCAGCAGCGCGGCGGCGTCCTGGGCTACGGCGTCGCTGTCGAAGAGCGCCGTCAGCACCGAGCGCGCCCAGCCCACACGGGGCGCGGGCAGACCGGGTTCGCCAAACAGCGCCTGCTCTGCGGCGGTGCCTTCGTCGGCATCCTCGACGGAGACGGCCAGCGCACCCAGCTCATCCATCAGCGCGTCGCTGACGGCCTCCACCAGGTTTTGCGGCGCCGTCAGTGCCAGGGCGTGCAGCGGCATGGCGTCAGGACGACGAGGGGGGGACGGCGTGGTTGGCCAGCCAGCCTTCCAGGTAGTGGATGCTGGTGCCGCCCTTGACGAAGTTGGCGTCCACCATCAGCAGCCGGTGCAGCGGGATGTTGGTGTGGATGCCCTCCACCACCGACTCCTGCAGCGCCGTGCGCATCCGCGCCAGCGCCTGGTCGCGGGTGTCGCCGTGGGTGATGATCTTGCCGATCATCGAGTCGTAGTTGGGCGGCACGTAGTAGTTGGTGTAGGCGTGCGAATCCACCCGAACGCCTGGGCCGCCCGGGGTGTGCCACATGGTGATGCGGCCCGGCGAGGGCGTGAACTTGAACGGATCCTCGGCGTTGACGCGGCACTCGATGGCGTGCCCGCGCAGTTGGATCTGGCGCTGGGCAAAGGGCAGCTTCTCGCCCGCCGCGATGCGGATCTGCTGCTGCACGATGTCGATGCCGGTGACCATCTCGGTCACCGGGTGCTCCACCTGAACCCGGGTGTTCATCTCGATGAAGTAGAACTCGCCGTTCTCATAGAGGAACTCGAAGGTGCCGGCCCCGCGGTAGCCAATCTTCTTGCAGGCGGCGGCGCAGCGGTCGCCAATGCGCTCGATGACGCGCCGGGGGATGCCCGGCGCCGGCGCCTCCTCGATGATCTTCTGGTGGCGCCGCTGCATGGAGCAATCGCGCTCGCCCAGCCAAACCGCGTTGCGGTGGCTGTCGGCCAGCACCTGGATCTCGACGTGGCGCGGTTGCTCCAGGAACTTTTCCATGTAGACCATGGGGTTGCCAAACGCCGCACCCGCCTCGGTCTTGGTCATCTGCACGGCACTGAGCAGCGCGGCCTCGGTGTGCACCACGCGCATGCCCCGTCCGCCGCCGCCGCCGGCGGCCTTGATGATGACCGGGTAGCCGATGGAGCGGGCGATGCGGATGATCTCCTTGGGATCATCCGGCAGCACCCCCTCGGAGCCGGGCACGCAGGGCACGCCTGACTTGATCATGGCCTGCTTGGCCGACACCTTGTCGCCCATCAGCCGAATGGACTCGGGCGTGGGGCCGATGAAGGTGAAGCCGCTTTGCTCCACGCGTTCGGCAAAGTCGGCGTTCTCCGAGAGAAAGCCGTAGCCCGGGTGGATGGCCTCGGCGTCCGTCACCTCGGCCGTCGAGATGATGGCCGGCATGCTCAGATAGCTTTGCGCCGAAGGTGCCGGGCCGATGCACACGGCCTCGTCGGCCAGCTTGACGTACTTGGCGTCGCGGTCGGCTTCAGAGTAGACGACCACCGATTGGATGCCCATCTCACGGCAAGCGCGCTGAATCCGCAGGGCGATTTCGCCTCGGTTGGCGATGAGAATTTTTTTAAACATGGTGCCTCGGCTCAATCGCCCCTGCGGGCTGCGCCCGCAGCCGGGCAATTTGCCATGCCTGCGGCATGTCCGCGCTGCGCGCGACCGCCCCGATTGGCAATAAGAATTTTCTTGAACATGGGCTCAACCAATGACGAACAGCGGCTGGCCGAACTCGACCGGCTGGCCATTGGTCGCCAACACCTGCGTGACGGTGCCGTCAAACTCGCATTCGATTTCGTTCATGATCTTCATGGCCTCGATGATGCACAGAGGCTGCCCCACCTTGACCACCTGGCCGACCTCGACCAGCGCCTTGGCGCCTGGCGAACTGGCGGCATAGAACGTGCCCACCATGGGTGACTTGACCACTTGGCCCGTCGGCTCTTCGGGCTCCGCAGGTGCCACCACGGGCGCCGCCGCAGGCATCGGGGCCGGTGCGGCCAAGGCCTGGACCAAGGGCGCTGCGGCCAACGCCATGGCCGGCTGGTGGCTGGCCTTGACGATGCGCACCTTGCCCTCGTTCTCGGTGATCTCCAGCTCCGAAATATCGGACTCCGACACCAGATCGATCAATGTCTTTAATTTGCGCAAATCCATCGCGATTACTCCGGATGGTGCGGCGATCTTGCGCCATCACCTGTTATTCTCAAATAGACCCTGGTCTGTAACGGGTTGCTTCCCGTGCAGGCCGCACTGTACGTCAATTTTTCACGATTCGGGCACGTTAGGCGATGATCGCCTAGGGTTGCGCCCAGCTTCGCAGCTTCTCTTGCGAGGTGGCCCCCAACTCCCGCTTGCGCACCGCGCCACGCGCATCCAGCAAGGCCGTGAAGGGCAGGCCGCCCGGCGCATTGCCCAGATCACGCATGGCCTGCATGGCCGCCATGGGGTCGGCCAACGCGATGCCAAATCTCACCGGCTGACGGGCCAGGAAACCGCGTACTGCCTCTTCGCCGTCCAGTGCCACGCCCAGAACCTGCCAAGCCGGATGCCCGGCCGCAAAAGCGTCCAACTCGGGCATCTCCTTGAGGCAAGGTGGGCACCAGGTGGCCCAGAAATTGACCAGCAGCGGGCGATTGCCCTGTGTCAGCCGCTCGCCCAAGGTGCTGGCCGCACCATCCAGGCCCGTCAACGGCAGGTGCAGCCAGGGCGCGTCGGCCACCGGTTCGGCCAGGCGCAGCCGCCATAGTGCCACGCTGGCGCCCAGCGTCAAGGCGGCGGCGGCGGTGCCGGCAAACAGCAGGCGGCGACGGGAGGCAATGGCCATGGGAGCGGTCGAGCAGATGGCAACAAATGGGGTAGATTATCCCGGCCCCTGCGCCTGCACCGCCTGCAAAGCCCGCACGGCCTGGACGCTGCCGCGCCAGCTGCGCCCGCGACTGTCGGGCTTGAGCGCACCGCGCAAATCGTTCATGGCGTTGACCACCAGATGCACGGTCGCCGCCTCGCCCAGCGCGCGACAGGGCTCGGCCAGGGTGAGCACGGCGCCCCGGCCGTCACGCGCATCGCCGCCGTCGCTGTCAAAGGCCACGCCGGCGTTGAGCAGCGCCAGCTCAGGTGCCTTGGGGTCGTCCACGTACAGGTCGATGACCACCGGCGACAGCCGGGTGGCCGTGCCGCGCCAGACCGCCCCGCGCAAATGCGGCGCAAACGCCTGCAGCCGCGCCATCACCGCCAGTGCCACGTCGCGCAGCGCAGCCAGCTCGGCGGGCTGGGTGTCGGCCTGGAAGAGGGCCAGATGCTCCCGCACCGCGTCCTCCAGCTGCTCATGGCTGGGCATGGGGGTGCGGCGCGCATCCAGGCCCAGCGCCTCGGCGGCACGGCGCTTGGCGCGGTCGTAGTCCAGTCCCTCTTCGGCAACGAGGCGGGCGGCCGCCTGCAGCAGATCGGTGTTCATGGCGGCAAATCCACATCGCCCATGCGGGCGGCAATGGTGCTGGCACGGCCGCTGACGTAAGCCGAGCCGGGGTTTTTCTCAAAGCGCTTGGGCGCGGGCAGCATCACCGCCAGGCGGGCGGCGGCAGCGGGCGAGAGGCGCGCGGCGTCCACCCTGAAGTAATGCCGCGCGGCGGCCTGGGCGCCAAAGACGCCCTCGCCCCACTCCACGTTGTTCAGGTAGATATCCAGGATGCGCCCCTTGCTCAGGCAGGCCTCCAGCATCAGCGTGATGACCAGCTCCTGACCTTTGCGCAGCGCCGTGCGCTCCCCCGACAGAAACAGGTTCTTGGCCAGTTGCTGGCTGATGGTGGAGCCGCCCACCACCTTGGGCACCGCCTGGCGTTTGGGGTTTTTGGCGTTGACCTTGTCGGCACGGGCCTGGGCGCGCTCATTTTTCTGGGCTGCCGCCTGGATGGCGTCCCACTCCACCCCGCCGTGCTCGATGAAGCCCGCATCCTCGCTGGCAATGACGGCGCGGCGCAGGTGGTCGCTGATGGCCTCGTGCGGCGCCCATTGCTGAGCCCAGTCCACACGCCCCTGAGTGGTCGCCAGGCGCCAGATCTCGCTGCGCTGGAAGGTGGTGGAAACCGGATCCACCACCGCCATCAGCGCCACGCGGGCCAGAAAATACAGCTGCAAGGCCAGCGCGGCCAGCAGCAGCAACACGGCCAGGCGGACGACGGCCTTCATGCGGCGTCCACCTCGGCGCGCAGCGCCCTCAGCACCGGCGCCGTGTCCGGCCGCTGGCCCAGCCACAGCGCATAGCTTTCGGCGGCCTGGGCCACCAACATGCCCAGCCCATCGCGCGCCTGGCCGCCCTGGGCACGCGCCCAGGCCAGAAAGGGCGCGGCGGCGGCACCGTACATCAAGTCCACCGCCCAGCCGCCAGTGGCCAGCAGGCCGGCCGGCAGCGCCAATTCGGCGCCCTGCAGGCTGCTGGCCGTGGCGTTGACGATGCCACCGAAGCCGCCACCCAGCTCCGCCAGGGGCGCGGCGGCCAGCGCCACGCCGTGCGCGGCGGCATGGTCGGCGTGACGCTGGCACAGCAGCTGTGCTTTGGCGACGGTGCGATTGACCACCTGGATGGCGGCCGGCCGCGCCGCCACGAGTGCGCCCAGCACGCCCGCCGCCGCGCCGCCGGCGCCCAGCAGCAGCAGGCGTTGACCCGCCAATGGCCAGCCCGCATGGACGCCCAGGTCATGCACCAGGCCGGCGCCATCGGTGTTGTCGGCCAGCCAGCCCGCTGCATCGAAGCGCAGCGTATTGGCCGCGCCGGCCAGCACGGCGCGCGGGGTGTGACGGGCCGCAGCGGCATGGGCGTCGAATTTGTAGGGCACGGTCACGTTGCAGCCGCGCGCGCCCCGCGCCGCGAAGGCGGCGAGCACGGCCGCAAACTGCCCCGGCGGCGCGTCCAGCCGCTCGTAAGCCACGGCATGGCCCAGCGCGCGCGCAAACGCCGCATGAATGGCCGGCGAGCGGCTATGGGCCACCGGATGGCCGATGACGGCCAGCAAGAAGGCGGCACTCATGGCAACGGTTTTTGCTCCAGCATTTCGGTGGACAGCCCCTCTTCGCGGGTGAAGCGAAAGCGCGAGGTGACGACGATCTGGTCGGTCTGGCGGCGCATCTGCGCGGTGAAGGCACCATACGGCCCCGCCGCCTGCACGATGGCCACGGCCCGGCGGTCCAGCTGCGACTGGCCCGAGGAGCGCACGACGCGCGCACCCCGCACGCGGCCTGCGGCATCGATGGTGATGTCCATGGTCAGCTCGCCATAAAGTTTGCGGCCGTCGAAGGTGGGGAAGTCGCGTGTGCCCCGGTCTTCAATGGCCTGGCGCATCTGATCGTAGTAGACGGCGTAGGCCGCCTCGCGCGTGGCGGGGCTGATGTAGCGCTTGCGCGGGCGGGCGTTTTCATCCTGGATGCGCTTGTCGATCTCGGCCAGCATGCGCAGCATCTGGCGCCGCTGGGTCTCGGTGGCGCGCGCCTCGGGCGTGGCGGCGGGTCGGCTGGGGTCGGGTGGCGGCAGCAGCGCCAACTGCTGGCGCACCAGGGCCAGCAGCTGGCGCTGCTCGTCCTGCATCTGCGCGATGGCGGCTTCCTGCGCGTCCAGCGGTGCGTCACCGGCCAGGTTCAACGCCGAGGGCGGCAGCGGCGTGGTGGCGCGGCCTGCATCCGCCTCGCCGCCACCGGCCAGGTTGTGCTGGGCGATGGCCTGGGCCTTGGACGGCGCCTCGTCGGCGCGGCTGTTGACCAGCACCACGGCCAGCGACGTGTCCTGAACCAGTTGGTTGAAGGTCTCGGGCGCGGCAAACCGCAGCGTCAGCAGCAGCCCATGCACCAGCACCGAGCCCAGCAGCGCCCATTGCAGGCTGCTGAGGCTGCTCAGCGACGCGAGCCGGAGCCGGTTCATCAGGGTGCGGCGGCCTCGGGCGTTGGCGCCGCCTCGGCATCGGCCACATCGATGGCCAGCGCCAGGCCGGCGGCGGGCGCCTCATCCTCATCCTCGCCCGCATCGTCCTCAGCCGCCGGGTCGGTCAGCACGGCCACGAGGCCGGCATGCAGCTCCAGCGTCAGCAGGTCGATGTGCTGCACACGCACCCGCACATGGGTACCACGCGGCTGGCTCTCCAGCCCCGGCACCTTGAAGACCAGTGGCAGCGTGTCGGCACGCACCAGACCGTCTTTGAGCACGCTGGCGCTGAGTTCCTGCACGGCCTGTTGCTGCAGCCAGCGCAGCGTCCAGTAGCGCTCGATCTGGTTCTGGAAGCCGTTGTAGGCCGTGTAGGCGGCATCGAACGCACTGAGGATGGCAAACAGCGACGCATCCCGGGGCTTGAACGGCGCGGCCAGTGCGGCGGTGGTGCCGTGCTGCACGCAGGCGATCAGCTGCCACTGGTTGACCAGATCCACGTAGCGGCGCAGCGGCGACGTGGCCCAGGTGTAGCAGGCCACGCCCATGCCGGCGTGCGGCAGCGCCTTGGTGCCCATGCGCACCTTGACGCCCGGCGCCAGGCTGGCCTGGCTGCGGTAGAGGCCGGGCACGCCCAGCTCAGCCAGCCACGCCCCCCAGCTGCTGTTGGCCAGAATCATGGCCTCGGCCACGA
This sequence comes from Pseudomonadota bacterium, assembly GCA_020161145.1. Taxonomy (GTDB): domain Bacteria; phylum Pseudomonadota; class Gammaproteobacteria; order Burkholderiales; family Burkholderiaceae_C; genus Ideonella. The sequence continues at coordinate 69,699 of JAIUPQ010000008.1, read as the reverse complement.
TCAGGTCCAGCGCCGCACCGCGCTGGCGGGTGCTGATCTGCACCGTCTCGTCGCCCGTGGGCTCGCCCGTGTGGCCCACCAGCCGGAAGTTGTAGTCGGGCCGGTTGAAGGTCTCAGGCTTGCCCCGAACCACCTCGCGCGCCGCCTTCAGGTGGCGGGCCAGCCGGTGCGCAAACGCCAGTTCGGGCGCAAAGGGGTAGGCCGCCTCGGCCGCGCCGCTGAGGCTGGCCTCGGTGATGACGGCGTCGAGCTGGTCGTGCCGCAGGTTGGTGGCGATGCGCACGCGCTCGATGCGCGTGACCTTGGCCTGCACCGCCAGCGTGGCCTCATCCAGCGTGACGTAGAGGCTCACCGCCGGGCAGTCGCGGCCTTCGGTCAGCGTGTAGGTCTGCACCACGTCGTCCGGCAGCATGGTGAGCTTGTAGCCGGGCATGTAGACGGTGGACAGGCGCTCGCGCGCCACCTTGTCCAGCGGCGCATCGGGCGCAAACGCCAGCCCCGGCGCGGCAATATGGATGCCGAAGGTGACCACGCCCGTGCCCAGGCCGCGCACCGACAGCGCGTCGTCGATCTCGGTGGTCTGCGAGTCGTCGATGGAGAACGCCTGCACACCCTCGGCCAGCGGCAGCTCGCCGATGGCCGGCGCCGCCAGCGGCGCAAAACCATAGCCCTTGGGGAACTGCTCGAACAGAAACCGCCGCCAGTGGAACTGGTAGGCCGAGTCGATGGCGCCGGCCTCGGTCAGCACCGCCAGCGGCGCGCGCTGGCTGCGCCGGGCCGCCTCGACCACGGCCTTGTATTCGGGCGCGTTCTTGTCGGGCTTGAACAAAATCTTGTAGAGCTGCTCACGCACCGCCGCCGGACATTGGCCCGCCACCAACTCGCCGGCCCAGGCGTCGATCTGCGCGGCCACCTGCGCCTTGCGCTCGATGGCGGCCAGCGCCGCCTTGACCACTTCCTCGGGCGCCTTCTTGAAGCGGCCCTTGCCGGCCCGGCGGAAGTAATGCGGCGCGCCGTGCAGCGCCATCAGCATGGCGGCCTGCGAGGTGGCATCGGCACTGGCCGAGTAGTAGTCGCGCGCCAGGTCTTCAAAGCCGAATTCGCCCTCGGGGGCGAATTCCCAGGCCATGTCCAGCTCGACCTCGGCGGCACGCGCGGCGGCGCTGTGCAGCAGCTCGGCCGGCGCCGGCGCGGCAAAGCGCAGCAGCAGGTTGGCGGCCTTGACCTTGACACGTTTGCCCGAGTCCAGCTCCACCTGCAGCGAGGCGTCGGACTCGGAAAGTACACGGCCGGCAAGGAATTTGCCGGCCTCATCGAATAGGGCGTAGTTCACGGGCGAGATTGTCGCCCAGCGGCCCGCAGCCGGGCGTCAGACGGCTTCGCAATCAAGGTGATCACTAGGCGCGGCGCCGCAGACAGTGCTGTAGCACGGCAAGGCGACGCAACGAAGTTGGCGCCTTGATTGCGGAGCCGTATCAGACGGTCATGCCGCCCGATACCTCCAACACCGCCCCGTTGACGTAGCTGGCCTCGTCGCTGGCCAGGAAGGCATAGACGTTGGCAATCTCGTCGGCCTGACCCAGGCGGCGCAGCGGCACCTGGGTCTTGAGCTGGTCGATGACCTTCTCGGGCACGGAGGCGATGATGGGCGTCTCGATGAAGCCCGGCGCCACCGCGTTGACGCGCACGCCCTTGGGGCCCAGCTCGCGCGCCCAGGTCTTGGTAAAGCCGATGACGCCGAACTTGGCCGCCGCATAGTTGGTCTGGCCAAAGTTGCCGTAGATGCCCACCACGCTGGAGGCGTTGAGGATGACGCCGCTGCCCGCCGCCACCATGGCCCCGGCCACCGCCTGCGCGCAGTGGAAGACGCCGCGCAGGTTGACGTCGATGACGGCGTCGAACTGCTCCACCGTCATGCTTTGCAGCCGCGCGTCGCGCGTGATGCCGGCGTTGTTGACCAGCACGTCGATGCGGCCGAACTGGGCCAGCACGGCCGCCACCATGTCATCGACCTCGGCCCGCCTGGCCACGTTCAGCACATAGCCCACCGCGCGGGCGCCCTCGGCCTCGCAGGCCGCCACCGCCGCCTGCACGCCGCTGGGCTGCATGTCGCAAATGACGACGATGGCGCCCTCGCGGGCAAACTTGCGCGCGGTGGCCAATCCGATGCCCTGGGCGGCGCCGGTGATGATGCTGACTTTGTCCTTCAAACGCATGGGTGCGCCTTTCATGCCAGTTGCAAAAACCGCAGCAGGTGCGGCAGGTCGGTATCGAAATCGGAGAGGGCGTGGTCGCTGCCTTCGAGCAGGCGGATCTGCGCACCGGCATAGCGGGCCGTCATCTCGCGCCAGTCCAGCACCTCATCGCCCTTGGCCATGACGGCGAAGTAGCGCTCGGGCCGGGTGATGGCCCCCGGCGCCAGCGCCCGCAGCTCATCGACGTACTCGGCTCTGAAATAAAACGCCTCCTCGGGCGCATGCCACTGGCGCTGCTCGCCGATGTAGGCGGCCAGATCCCGCGCCGGGTCAATGGCGGGGTTGAGCAGCCCCGCCCGGCAGCCGGTGTGCTCGGCCACCAGCGTGGCGTAAAAGCCGCCCAGCGAACTGCCCACCACGGCCATGCCCGCGCGGGGCCAGTCGGCAATGCCCTGCATCACCAGCGCCATGGCCGCGTGCGGCGACGGCGGCAGCTGCGGGCACCACCAGTGCACCTCGGGCCGGTGCGCCGCCAGCCAGCGGCCGGTCATCCGGGCCTTGGTCGACTGGGGCGAGGAGCGAAAGCCGTGCAGGTACAGCAGGTGAGTAGGCGGCATGGCGCCCGAGTGTAGGCCTAGGCCTGCGCAGGCTGGCCCAGGCCCGGGTCCATGCTGCCCCTTGTGGCTATCCCCCATAGGAGGGCGCATAAGCGCCATGGACAATCCCGGGCTTTCCACCCTCCCTCGGTTGAACCCATGCACGCACACAACCCAAGCCGGCCCGCACGGCATCTGCTGTCGCTGGCTGCGCTGGCCGCCCTGGCCGGTCTGGCCGGCTGCGCCACCACCGGCACGCCCGGCAGCGCCGCAGCCGCCACGCCGGCCGCCGCCGCATCCGGCGCCACCGCTGCGGCCAAGCCCGACCCGTCGGCACCCAAGCCGTTTGCCGACGTCATCAAGGACGCCAAGCAGACCGAGGGCTTCATCCCCGTCTGGCGCAAGGACGACAAGGTGTGGCTGGAGCTGGCCGAAGACCGTATCGGCAAGCCCATGCTGCTGACCATCGGCGTGCGCGAGTCGGTGGGTGAGCGGGGCCTGTATGCCAGCCAGATGGCCAGCGACTGGCTGGTGGAGTGGCGCCGCGTGGGCAACACCATGCAGCTGATTGCCAAGAACACCGACTACCGCGCCGGCACCGATCTGGCCACCCAGCTGACCGTGCAACAGGCCTTCTCCGACAGCCTGCTGGCCTCGGGCGCCGTGGCCAGTGCCGCCCACCCCGAGCGCAAATCGGTGCTGGTGGACGCCAGCCTGCTGCTGGCCGACCTGCCCGGCTACAGCACCCGGCTGGAGGCGGCGTTCCGGCTGCCGTTTGCGCTGGACAAGGGCAACTCCAGCTTCGACAGCGTGCGCACCGTGGCCGGCATGACCAGCCTCAACACCCGGCTGCACTTTTCCACCGCGCGCATCCCGGCACCGCCGCTGACGCCGCCGCCCATGCCCGTGCCGCCGCCGCCCAAGACCACGCCCGACCCACGCAGCCTCTTCGTGGCGCTGACGCTGAACTTCACCCAGCTGCCCGAGCCCGCCCTGCGCCCGCGCCTGGCCGACCCGCGCCTGGGCCACTTCACCGAGGCCTTCACCGACTTCTCCACCGACACCAAACCCAACCAGCGCGTGCACTACGTCTCGCGCTGGCGGCTGGAGAAGAAAGACCCCGCCGCCGCGCTCTCCGAGCCCGTGCAGCCCATCACCTACTGGCTGGACCGCAACATCCCCGCGCGCTACCGCGACAGCGTGCGCGCCGGCGTGCTGGAGTGGAACAAGGCGTTCGAGCAGATCGGCATCAAGAACGCCGTCGTCGTGCAGCAGCAGGGCGACGACGCCGACTTCGACACGCTGGACACCCAGCACGCCTCCATTCGCTGGTTCGTCGGTGCCGACGTGGGCTTTGCCATCGGCCCCAGCAAGCGCGACCCGCGCACCGGCGAGGTCATCGACGCCGACATCGGCATGAGCGACGTGTTCACGCGCGGCGCCCGCCGGCTGATTGCCGAAGACCTGAGCGAGGGCCAGACGGCCCATGGCAACCACGCCGACCACGCCACCTGCACCTACGCCGGTGACGCGGCTGCGCAAATGCACATGGCGCTGGACCTGCTGGAAGCACGCGGCGACTTCACCCCCGACGGCCCCGAGGCCGAGGCCTATGTGCAGGCCGTGGTGCGCGACGTCATCATGCACGAGGTGGGCCACACGCTGGGCCTCAAGCACAACTTCAAGGCCTCCACCACGCTCAGCGCCCAGCAACTGGCCGACAAGAGCTGGACCGATGCCCACGGCATCTCGGCCTCGGTGATGGACTACAACGCCGCCAACCTGCCGCTGCGCGGCGAAGCCCCGCGCACGCTGACCAACACCACCATCGGCCCCTACGACTACTGGGCCATCGAGTACGCCTACCGGCCGCTGGAGGCCGCCACCGAAAACGCCCAGCTGCAGCGCATTGCGGCCCGCGCCACCGAGCCGCTGCTGGCGTTTGCCGACGACGCCGATGCCGACGGCCCGGCCGGCATCGACCCCACCGTCAACCGGTTCGACCTGGGCCCCGATCCGCTGGCCTGGTACGGCCGCCGCCTGGCCTTGTCGCAAGAGCTGTGGCAGCGCGTGCAGGCGCGCGGCGTACAGCCCAGCGATGACCCGCTGCGTGCGCGCCGCGTCATCGCCAGCGGCTTTCGGCAACTGCGCGACATGCCCGAGCTGGTCAGCAAATACGTGGGCGGCATGTTCATCGTGCGCGACGGCCCCACCACCAACCGCCCGGCCTACCGGCCGGTCGATCCGGCCCAGCAGCGTGCGGCGCTCAAGTTCCTGCAGGCAGGCCTCTTCAGCGCCAACAGCTTCCAGTTCAAGCCCGAGTTCCTGACCCACACCGGCACCGACGCGCTGGAGTGGGAGCGCGCCGGCCCGGTCAACATCGCCGCCACCGTGGCGCAGTTGCAGACCCGCGCGCTGGACAAGCTGCTGGCCGCCGGCACCGCCCAGCGCGTGCTGGAGCTGCCCGGCTACCTGCCCGAGGGCCAGCGCAAGAGCACCTTCAGCCTCGATGAGCTGTACGGCAGCCTGCAGACCGCCATCTGGAGCGAGGCCGGCCAGGGCGCGGCCATCGACCCGCTGCGGCGCAACCTGCAGCGCGAGCACCTGCGCCGCATGCAGGCCATGCTGCTGTCGGGCATCCGCGACACGCCGGCCGATGCCGTCAGCCTGATGCGCTGGCACGCCGTCAAGCTGCAAGCCCAGCTGCGCCAGGCCGTGCAGCGCGGCGGCGCCGACGTGGCCACCCGCGCCCACCTGCAAGAGAGCCTGGACCGGCTGACGCAGGCGCTGACGGCACAGATGCAGCGCTCGTAAGCGCCCGCGCCGCGCCACCGGTCAGGACCGGTGGCGTTTTTTTCTTGCAAAGATTCCATTTTTCTATAACACTTGAAATATGGAAGACAAAGACGTGATCCGCTCGCTGGCCGCGCTGGCGCATGAGCTGCGCCTGCTCATTTTTCGGGCTCTGGTGGTCACCGGGCCGCAAGGCCTGACGCCAGGCACCATGGCCACGCACCTGGCGGTGCCGGCGGCCACGCTGTCGTTCCACCTCAAGGAGCTGATGCAGGCCGGCCTGGTCACGCAAGAGCGCCAGGGGCGCAACCTGATCTACCGCGCCTCGTTCGCGCACATGGGTGCGCTGCTGGCCTACCTCGGCGCCCACTGCTGCCAGGGCCAGCCTGGCGCCGCCTTGCGTGCGAGCCCCGCATGCTGCACGCCCTGAGCCGTCACCTCTATGTGCTGGCCGTCGGCGGCGGCGCCGCTGTGTTCGCGGCCGGCCACGCGCTGGGCTGGCCGCTGGCGCCCGCCATCGCAGCCTGGAGCGCGGCCATGCTGGCGCTGGGCGCCGGCCTCGAGCGCTGGCTGCCGTTCGAGCGCGCCTGGATGCGCGGCGACGGCGACACCGCCACCGACCTGTGGAGCGCCGCCGTGCTGGTCGCCGCCGTCGACCCCTTGCTCAAGGCCGTGCTGCCGCTGGTGGCCGCCGCCTTGCTGGGCCGGCAGGCCGGCGCGGCGTGGCCGCTGGCTGCGCTGCCGCTGGCCGTGCAGGTGGTGGCCGCCGTGCTGTGGCTGGAGCTGGCCAGGTACGCCTCGCACCGGCTGCACCACCGGGTGCCGGCGCTGTGGCGGCTCCATGTGCTGCACCACGGCGCGCAGCGGCTGTACTGGCTCAACGGCCTGCGCTTTCACCCACTGAACCACGCGCTCAACGTGGCCGTGAGCACCTTGCCGCTGCTGCTGCTGGGCGCGCCGGCCGAGGTGATGCTGGGTGCGCTGGCGCTCACCCAGCCGGTGCTGATGCTGCAACACGCCAATGTGCGCACCGCCAACGGCTGGCAGAACCGGGTGTTCAGCACCAACGAGGTTCACCGCTGGCACCATGCCGCCGAGCCGGCCGAAGCCCACACCAACTACGGCAGTGCGCTGGTGCTGTGGGATCAGGTTTTTCACACCTACCAGGCGGCCACTGCCACCAGCCGGCCGCAGCGCATCGGCCTGTTCGGCCACGGCGATGGCGATGGCGATCCGTCGCGCGCGCCCTACTGGCGCCAGGTGCTGGCCTGCTGCCGCGCCTGACCCTGCCGCCCTTTGTGTCCCCCCCGCACCCCAGACCCGCGTTGAGGGGGCATGCGCCACGTCGGCGCTCCAGGCAGATTTGCCGGTCTATGTCGCCGCACATCGGGCTTTAACCCCTCCGCCAACGCGCGCAGACTGGGCTCATCACGTCAAGGCCACAGGACGCTTTGATGGCGCCTCACCCCGCAGTACCTCCTTCAGCGGGACGCCATCAAAACGTTCTTGATCCGGGCCCGCGAAGCCCATTCCCCTTGCCAACTGGAGGCACCCCATGGACGTGATGAACCACTACCTCTCGCGCTACGCCCGCACCCGTGAAGAGGAGATGTCGCTGGCCGACTACCTGGCCGAATGCAAGCGCGATCCGCTGGCCTACGCCAGCGCCGCCGAGCGGATGCTCAACTCCATCGGCGAGCCCGAGCTGGTGGACACCCGCAACGACCCGCGCCTCTCGCGCATCTTTGCCAACAAGCTCATCAAGCGCTACCCGGCGTTTGCCGAGTTCTACGGCATGGAAGACGCCATCGAGCAGGTGGTCAGCTACTTCCGCCACGCCGCGCAAGGGCTGGAGGAGAAGAAGCAGATCCTCTACCTGCTGGGCCCGGTGGGCGGCGGCAAGAGCTCCATCGCCGAGCGGCTCAAGGCCTTGATGGAGCAGGTGCCGTTCTACGCCATCAAGGGCTCGCCCGTGAACGAGTCGCCGCTGGGCCTGTTCGACCCGGCCGAGGACGGTCCGGTGCTGGAGGCCGAGTACGGCATTCCGCGCCGCTACCTCAGCCGCGTGATGAGCCCCTGGGCGGTCAAGCGGCTCGAAGAGTTTGGCGGCGACATCCGCCAGTTCCGCGTCGTCAAGCGCTACCCCAGCGTGCTGCGCCAGGTGGGCATCGCCAAGACCGAGCCGGGCGACGAGAACAACCAGGACATCTCCTCGCTGGTGGGCAAGGTGGACATCCGCCAGCTCGAGCACCACGCCCAGGACGACCCCGACGCCTACAGCTACTCGGGCGGCCTGTGCCTGGCCAACCAGGGGCTGCTGGAGTTCGTGGAGATGTTCAAGGCGCCCATCAAGGTGCTGCACCCGCTGCTGACGGCCACGCAAGAGGGCAACTTCAAGGGCACCGAGGGCTTTGGCGCCATGCCGTTCGACGGCGTGGTGCTGGCGCACAGCAACGAAAGCGAGTGGAAGGCCTTTCGCAACAACAAGCACAACGAGGCCTTCCTCGACCGCATCTACATCGTCAAGGTGCCCTACTGCCTGCGCGTGACCGAAGAGGTGCAGATCTACGAGAAGCTGATCCGCTCCTCGGCCCTGGGCGACGCCGTGTGCGCACCCGGCACGCTCAAGATGATGGCCCAGTTCGCCATGCTGACGCGGCTCAAGGAGCCCGAGAACTCGTCGCTCTACAGCAAGATGCAGATCTACGACGGCGAGAGCCTCAAGGACACCGACCCGCGCGCCAAGAGCCTGCAGGAGTACCGCGACTACGCCGGTGTGGACGAGGGCATGAGCGGCATCTCCACCCGCTTTGCCTACAAGATCCTCTCCAAGGTCTTCAACTTCGACCCGGCCGAGGTGGCCGCCAACCCGGTGCACCTGATGTATGTGCTGGAGCAGCAGGTCGAGCGCGAGCAGTTTGCCAAGGAGGTGGAGGACAAGTACGTCGCCTTCATCAAGGAGCAGCTCGCCCCGCGCTACGCCGAGTTCATCGGCAAGGAGATCCAGACGGCGTATCTGGAGAGCTACAGCGAGTACGGCCAGAACATCTTCGACCGCTACGTCACCTACGCCGACTACTGGATCCAGGATCAGGAGTACCGCGACACCGACACCGGCGAGGTCTTCGACCGCGCGGCGCTCAACGCCGAGCTGGAGAAGATCGAGAAGCCCGCCGGCACCGCCAACCCCAAGGACTTCCGCAACGAGATCGTCAACTTCGTGCTGCGCGCCCGCGCCAACAACGCCGGCAAGAACCCGCTGTGGACCAGCTACGAGAAGCTGCGCGCGGTGATCGAGAAGAAGATGTTCTCCAACACCGAAGACCTGCTGCCCGTGGTCAGCTTCAACGCCAAGGCCAGCGCCGACGAGGCCAAGAAACACGAGAACTTCGTGCAGCGCATGGTGGACAAGGGCTACACCGCCAAGCAGGTGCGCCTGCTGTGCGAGTGGTACCTGCGGGTGCGCAAGAGCTCGTAAGGCGGCACGGCCCACGCTGCATCAACGGAGGACACAGCCATGGCGCTGCAACAAATCATCGACCGGCGGCTGGCGGGCAAGAACAAGTCCGCCGGCAACCGCGAGCGCTTTCTGCGCCGGCATCAGGCCCACATCCGCGAGGCCGTGCGCCGCGCGGTGGACGCGCGCGGCATCCGCGAGGTGGCCGGCGGCACCGACGTGCACGTGCCCAAGCGCGACCTGGCCGAGCCCGTGTTCCAGCATGGCGAGGGCGGCCTGCGCGAGCGCGTCCACCCCGGCAACCGCGAGTACGTGACGGGCGACCGCATCGAGCGCCCCAAGGGCGGCCAGGGTCAGGGCGGCGGCAGCCAGGCCAGCGACTCGGGCGAGGGCGAAGACGACTTCGTCTTCCACCTCAGCCGCGAGGAGTTCATGCAGGTGTTCTTTGAAGACCTGGCCCTGCCCGACCTGGCCCGCACCCAGCTGGCCGAGATGCCCGAGTACAAGACCCACCGCGCCGGCTTCGTCAGCGACGGCACGCCCAGCAGCCTGCACGTGGTGCGCTCCATGCGCGGCGCGCTGGGGCGGCGCATTGCGCTGGGCATGCCGGCGCGGCGCGAGATCGACCGGCTTGAGGCCGAGCTGGAGGCCTTGCCCCCAGGCGCCGAGGCCGACCGGGCCGAGTTGCTGGCCTTGATTGCGCTGGAGCGCGCCCGGCTGGGCCGCGTCGCCTTCCTCGACCCCATCGACCTGCGCTTTCGCAACCGCGTGCGCGTGCCGGTGCCCACCACCCAGGCCGTGATGTTCTGCCTGATGGACGTCTCGGGCTCCATGGACGAGGCGCGCAAAGACCTGGCCAAGCGCTTTTTCATCCTGCTCTACCTGTTTTTGACGCGCCACTACGAGAAGATCGACCTCGTCTTCATCCGCCACCACACCCAGGCGCAGGAGGTGGACGAAGAGGCCTTCTTCCACGCCCGCGAAACCGGCGGCACCGTGGTGTCCAGCGCGCTGGAGCTGATGGACCAGATCATCACCCAGCGCTACGACCCCACGCAGTGGAACATCTACGGCGCCCAGGCCAGCGATGGCGACAACTGGCACGCCGACAGCGCCCGCTGCGGCGAGCTGCTGCGCCAGCACATCCTGCCGCGCTGCCGCTACTACGCCTACGTGCAGGTGGCCGAAGAAGAGCAACCGCTGTGGCAGACCCTGACCGAGCTGGCGCAGAGCCAGCCCGCCTTCGCCATGCGCAAGGCCACCGAGGCCAGCCACATCTATCCCGTCTTTCGTGATCTGTTCAAGAAAGAGAGGGCCGCGAAATGAATGCCATCACCGAACTGGCGCTCACCCACCCGCTGGAGCTGCCGCGCGCCGACGCGCCACTGCCCGACGCCAGCGACTGGACCTTCGAGCGCATTGAGCAATACCACCAGACCATTGCCCGCACGGCCGAGTGCTTTGGCCTCTCGACCTACCCCAACCAGCTCGAAGTCATCACCGCCGAGCAGATGATGGACGCCTACGCCAGCGTGGGCATGCCGGTCTTCTACCGCCACTGGAGCCACGGCAAGTCCTTCATCGCCACCGAAAAAAACTACAAGCGCGGCGCCATGGGGCTGGCCTATGAAATCGTCATCAACTCCAACCCCTGCATCAGCTACCTGATGGAGGAAAACACCATGGCCATGCAGGCCCTGGTCATCGCCCACGCCGCCTACGGCCACAACAGCTTCTTCAAGAACAACTACCTGTTCCGCATGTGGACCGACGCCGAGTCCATCATCGACTACCTGGTCTACGCCAAGCACTACGTGGCCCAGTGCGAGGAGCGCCACGGCCTGGACGCCGTGGAGACCTTCCTCGACGCCTGCCACGCCCTGCAGCACCACGGCGTGGACCGCTATCGCCGCCCGGCCCGCAAAAGCCTGGCCCGCGAGGCCGCCGAGCGCGCCGAGCGGCTGGAATATGCCCAGCTGCAGGTCAACGACTTGTGGCGCACCGTGCCGCGCAAACAAGACGGCGAGGCCACACCCGAAGCCGCCAAGCGCTTCCCCGAAGAGCCGCAGGAGAACCTGCTGTACTTCATCGAAAAACACGCGCCGCTGCTCGAGCCCTGGCAGCGCGAGCTGGTGCGCATCGTGCGCAAAGTGGCCCAGTACTTCTACCCGCAGCGCCAGACCCAGGTGATGAACGAGGGCTGGGCCACGTTCTGGCACCACCGCATCCTCAACACCATGTATGACGCCGGCTACCTGAGCGACAAAGTCATGCTCGAGTGCCTGCAGTCGCACACCAACGTCATCTTCCAGCCCCCCGTGGGCCACCGCGCCTACAGCGGCATCAATCCCTATGCGCTGGGCTTTGCGATGTACACCGACATCCGCCGCATCTGCGAGCAGCCCACGGACGAAGACCGCGCCTGGTTCCCCGACATCGCCGGCACGCCCTGGCTGCCCGTGCTGCACGAGGCCATGCGCAACTACAAGGACGAGAGCTTCATAGGCCAATACCTCAGCCCCAAGCTGATGCGCGACTTTCGCTTCTTCGCCATCAGCGACGACGAGGCCCAAAGCGAGCTGGAGGTCTGCGCCATCCACGACGAGCGCGGCTACCGCGCGCTGCGCGAGAAGCTGGCCCGCCAATACGACCTGGGCGCGCGCGAACCCGCCATCCAGGTCTGGAACGTGGACCGCCGCGGCGACCGCAGCCTCACCCTGCGCCACCAGCAACAAACCGGCCGCCCGCTGGAAGACGCCAGCACGCAGGAGGTGCTCAAGCACCTGGGGCGGCTGTGGGGGTTTGCGGTGCGGCTGGAGAGCGTGGACGCGAGCGGGGAGGTCAGGCAGACGTGGGGGGTGCCGGGGCAGGGGTGAGGGGTTGTGCGTGTAGGCAGGGCGCCGTACCGCGCCCAGCCTGGCTCATCCCCCGAAAAGTATTGCGAAGCAGGCGACAAAGCCTATCGAGGCCACAAACAGAATTCGGAACCCGAGTGAAAGGCGGTCGCCCAACTTGATTGTTGATGGAGCACCTTGGGATCTGTGTCGGCCAAACATCAAGTTCCAATATTGCTCACGCTCGAATGCATTTTTGACATTTTCATCCGATCCCCGATGACCATTCCTCTCCTGCTCACGCCCGTAATACTTGGCAATCTCGTCACAATAGCGACCAAATGCAATCAGCGCAAGAATGACACCAACTATGACAGATGCGCCAAACAACGCCAACAGCCCAACGACTAACGCCTTCACTTCACCATCTTCTTGTCGTCTATTGAAATCGCCAAGCTTCACCTCGGCGGGCCTACTCGACATCGAGTCAATATGGCTACAACAGTGAACCACTGTAACTCAAATGGCCGACTGGGACGCATCCCTCGAGAAGTAAAATCTATTTTCTTTGTATATTTTAGGTCGCTTGAAAAATATGCCCCGTGTCAAATCCGCATACGGGACAATTTTTGGGAAAAGGCGCATGAACCACGAATGGGCCTTTCATCTTAATCAACAACCGGGCATTGCATCGAGCGCAACGCGCTGTTTGAATACAATATAAATATGTACAAATTGCCACCACTGCACTTACCCCCCCGACGAGGGGATAACCAACAAATACACCCACGAGAGACAAAAGGAACAACCCGCATGCAATGGAATTCAATAGTTGATATCTTCTTTTTGAAGTCATGGTCTATTGTCGGTTAAGTTGTTTCGCACGCGCGTGCTTACACAGCAATTCATATTAGCCAAATCTCCAGCGGGGGCTGTTGGCGCGCTGCAATTTATACGGCCGCGCGCTCGGAGAGGTATGATTATACACATGAAAACCATGTCGGCGGAAAATATTTGCCTAAAATGAATAGCGATCAAACCAGCCTGGCTCCCTAAATCTTGGGGATGGCGGGAAAGGCGTACGCGCTTGTGGAGAAGGCATTCCCTCAAAGAGTGACGATGTGGAAAATTGCCCCTCACTTTGGATGGTGGTCTTTGTTTCACTTACCGTCGCGCCGATAGGCAATCCTGCCCCAACCCCTACCGTAATTGCCGTTATCCCAAAAATTCCATCATTTGCGTTCTTTGAAAAGGAGACGCTCAAATTTAGTGCGAGCGCGGAGATGTTGTAGTTTGTTGCATCCCCCTGGAGCAGACTTGTCCCCGATCCCGCAAAGAATGTCGCCGAAGCCGCAAACGCCGTGCTGAGCCCATACGTCTTTCCGACGTAGGTTAGCGCGCCTGATTTTTGGGTATCCAATGCGAAATATCCGCCCGATCCCGCAGACCCACCGCGGAGAACTGTTAAGTCACCGCCAAACGTGAAAGCAACACCTTTCTTTCCATCCGGATCCCTGAACTTATACGGATTGTTGTTGGCGTAGTTGAACCTGTTGAAGTTCCCCGCACTCTTGGTATCGGTAGCCTGCGGATCCGGTGATAGGAACCGCCCCAAGCCCGGATCCATATAGCGCTGCTGCATGTACACCAGCCCCGTGGCATCGCTGAGGTGTCCGGTGTAGCCGATGCCTGAGGGGGTGCCATCCATGCTGGCCCCGTAGGGCTCCCAGCGGTAGCGGTGGGTGATGGCCTTGGCCGCATTGGTCTTGGCCACCGGGCTGCCCAGGTGGTCGGTGTGCAGGTAGCTGGTGCCGGTGCTGCTGTTCTGCTCGGCAATGGTCTTGCCCCCCAGCTGGATGTAAGCCGTGCTGCCCTTGCTCTGGTGCTGGGAGAAGACCAGCTGCCCACCCAGGCTGTAGAAGTCCACCTGCCACTGGCCGGCGGTGACGTTCCACACCCGCCGGCCATTGCCGTCGTAGCGGTAGGTGTTGCCCGCGGTGCTGGTGATCTGGTGGGCCAGGTTCCAGCCGTAGGCGTTGCTGCCTTTGTTGGTGAGCTGGCCGAAGCGGTCGCTGGTCAGGGCGGTGCTGGCGCCGCCCACGTTCTGGATGGCGCCGATGAGGTTGCGGCTGTTTCTGACGAAGCGCTGGTTGCGGCTGCCCACCTGGGCGCTTCTGAGGTTGTCCAGCGGGTCGTAGCCGTAGAGGCCGCTGCCCCAGACGCCGTTGGCGCTGGTCAGGCGCTCCAGGCCGTCGTAGCCCATGGCGCGGCTGGTGCCCACGTCGTCGTTGATGGCCGTGACGTTGCCACTCTGGTCGTAGCCGATGTGGCTGGTGAAGATGATGCCCGAGTGCCACCAGTTGCTGGGCCAGCCGCGGGTGTTGATGCCCTGGGTGTGGACGGTGGTGTTGCCGTAGGTGAAGCCGGCGAGCTGGCCGTTGGGGTGGTAGCTGGCGCCTGTGGCGTAGCCCCCGATGCGGGTGGGCTGGCCCAGGGCGGTGGGGGCCAGGTCCAGGGGGCTGCCGCCAGGGTAGGCCAGGCTGTCGGGGTGGCCGTGGGCGTTCCAGTGGCGCGCCAGGGTGTAGCTGGTATTGACGGTGCCGTTGGCGACGCTGAGGGTTTCCTGCGTGAGCTGGCGCCGGTTGTTGTAGCTGTAGTCCAGCGTGTAGCCATTGTTGGTCTTGATCTGCCGGGGCTGGCCGTCGCCCCAGTAGGTGCGGCTGACGCTGGGGCTGGCGTCGCCATAGGTGGTCAGCACCAAGCGGCCCATGTTGTCGTGGGTGCGCACGGTTTTGCTGCCGCCCTGGTTGGCCACTTCGGCGTAGTTGCAACCGGCCGGATCAGGCAGGCTCTGGCCTTCGACCGTCCACTCGGGGTTGCCAGCCAGGTCGTAGCCGTAGACGGTGGCGTTGGTGTCGCCGGCCTGGGTTTTGCACAGCCGCTGGTAGGCGTCGTAGACGTAGCGGCGGGTGTGGCTGACGGCCACGCCGCTGTAGCTGCCGCTGCGGGTGATGCTCTGGGCCTTGCCCCAGCGGTCGCGGGCGATGGTGGTGGTGGCGCCTTCGGGGGCCTGGATCAGGGTGGGGGCGGTTTGCTCGGGCTGATCGAAGGCCTGGTAGGTGGTGGTGGTGTGGCCACGCGGGGTTTTGACGGCGACGCGGTTGCCGGTCAGGTAGGTGGTGGTGGTGGTGAGGTTGCCGAGCTCGCTGTTGCTGGTGCTCTGGCTCGGGCGGCCCAGGGCGTCGTAGCTGCTCCAGCTGCCATCGACGGCGCTGTTGTAGGCGCCGATGCTGCGCTGGGGGTAGCTGGTGAAGGTGGGCCTGTTCTCGTGGTCCCAGCGCGTTTGCACGGCGCGCTCGGTGGCGCCGCGGTTGGCGGCGTCGTAGCGGGTCTCCAGCACGGGTCGCCACAGGCCGTCGTAGTAGCGCTCGGTGACGGCGTTGCCCTGGGTCTGGATCTGCCGCCAATGGCCGGCGGGCAGGCCGTATTCGACGCCAGCGACCTGGCTGGTGGTGATGACGGTGGGGTGGGGGGTGAGGTCGGCCTCCAGAGGCGGGGTGATGCGGGCCAGGCGCCCCATGCTGTCGTAGCCGTAGCCGGTGGTGGTGCCGGCACCATTGGTGTGGCTGGTGATGCGGCCCAGGTCGTCGACGAGGGCGGATTCGCTGCTGCCGTCGGGGTATTGCACCAGCTGCGGGATGCCTCGCTTGTAGTTGCTGTAGGTGGTGGCGTCGAACTTGCCGGATTCCTGCGATGGCTTGTAGTGGTGCCAAACCGTGCCATCGGGGTTGTGGTCGTAGCCATCGGTGTAGAGGCCGAAGGCGTAGTCGGCGATGCGCAGGGCAGTGGTGGCGTCGTAGCTGTGGTATTCGGTGGTGACGGGCTGGGCGGGGTTGGTGGTGTCCACCACGGCCTGGACCTGGCCCAGCACCCATTTGCTTAGGTTGTCGTGGTAGTAGGTTGCCTCACTCTTGCTCGCGCCCAGGGTGTTGGATTTGCTGATGGTCAGGGGACGGGCCCACCCATCAAAACCCGTTATAGACCGGACATATGTGGCACCCTCCTGACCAATATCAATCTGAGTCGTTGGCCGATGGTATTCATCCGTATAACCATCATAGTCGGAGCGCATGCTGATGCCATAGCGAGCCAGATAGGGGCGTCCGGAAGTAGAATAGTCATATGTATACACCTCCGATCTCAAAATCCCGCCGGCGCCCCCAGTTTCCACCTTAAGCAACTTGCCTTCGTTGTATCTGTATGTGTTGCCGTGGTAGTATTTTTGCCATTGCCCATCAGGCCCGTTGACAAGGGTGACGCTGGACTTGGCACAGGTCTCACTGACACAGGGAGGTTGAGAGCAATAATATTTTGCCCAATCACACACCGGCCACGTCCATGTAGTTCCCGGATACATGTAGTAGCTAATATTTGACGCGTAGCCATAGTTCCAATTCAAAGAAGCCTGTCCAGGTCCATATATTTTTTTGTCGAGCAACGTCAGACTGTTCGCCGATATCGCCCACATATTAATGTCATCATTCGGATCGTTGTCCAGTCCCTTGCCGGGGCCGGTGAGAAATTGAGTTCTGAAGTTGCTGCAGCTGATGGGGACAAAGCTGCGGCCATGTTCCCAGATGCCCAGATTAAATTCTGCTGTCGCTCCTGCGGGATGGGTCACACGGCCAACGAATTTTTCTCCCATATTAAGGGGCAAAGCAGGGGTCATGCACGTACGCATGATCTCTCCGCCCGGCGTAACCTCGTAATACTTTATTTCAGCGTTGGTGAGGCCGGAAAAGTTGATATTCCATCGACTGCTGTCCGGCAACGTGACCGTGGTCAGGGTTTTCCGGCCAGATGGGGTTGAACCATAGCTGTAACTCCAGGTTCGCGCGCCATCTGATACGGTAGATATGGTCGCTCCCGTATAGCCAATGCTGAGGCTGCGCCCATCACTGGATTCTATTTTTGTCAACCTGCCCGGCGCATTCCACGCATTGGTGTAGGTGTATTTGACCGTGTTTCCAAACCGATCCATGGCCTGGGTCGCATACAAATAGTTCTTTGTGCGAGGAAGCGTACGATATACAATGGCACCCACCACGGATATGTCTGGCATATTGGACACAGGCTCCTTGGTTTGAGCCATCCAATCAAACCAATATCTTGTGCCGTCAGGTGTGATCGCGATGAACCCCTCACCCGCGCCATTTTTGATAGCAGGAAGACAACCCACATGGGTGAACCCATTGGTCATCCAGTAGTAAGAGCCTCCATCTTGAGGCTTGGTCACACCGGAAAGCGTCCGAAGCAGAACCGACTCCCCACCCGCGACGCCCGGCAGATTGATGGACAGGCCTTGCCAGAAGTCACTTAGTTTGAACGGGCTCGCGACGTAGGGCACATTACCACTGGTGCAGCGATCACCCGTCTTGGCCGGCCCCATCAACCAGTCAGGCGCAAAGACGGCACTGATGCTGGGGGCGTTTACGACCCAGTCTGCGAGCATGCCCAGGTCGCCATAATCTTTGCGACTAAAGACAGTGTATTTTCTACCAAATTCGACACTCAGCCCATTGTTTCCAGGCAGGGAAACATCAGTTACCGCAAACGACAACGCGCCATTGGAAAGACTAACCTGGCGGTTTCAAACTTGAAGCGCGACACCCGCAATATCGGTTGGTTTGAGTTGGGAGAAGACTTCGTAGGGAGTCTGGAAGTCGAGGATTTTGCGGGGTCGGTGGTTGAGATTGTGCTCAATGGCGGTGAGCTGCTGGCGACTGACCTGACTGAGATCCATGCCCTTGGGCAGGAACTCGCGGATCAGGCCATTGGCGTTCTCATTGGAGCCGCGCTGCCAAGGGCTGTGCGGGTCACAGAAGAACACATCGATCTGGAGGTTCTTCGCCAGCGTCTGGTGCAGCGCCATCTCGCGGCCCTGATCGTAGGTCAGCGTCTGGCGCAGCGACTCGGGCACGGCTTTGAGTCGGCGCGTGAAGCCCTCCAGCACCGACTGCGCATCGCAGCCAGGCAAGTCCACCAGCATCACCAGGCGGCTCGTGCGCTCGACCAGGGTGCCCACCGCCGAGCGGTTCATGGCGCCTTTGATCAGATCGCCCTCCCAGTGCCCAGGCACCGTGCGTGCAGCCACCTCGGGCGGGCGCAGCGACAAGGGCGTCATGTCCTTGATGCCGTTGCTGCGCTGGTCCCCCCCGACTGCGGGGCATGCGGCTGCGGTGGGACTTGCGCAGCAGGCCAATGAGCTCGCTGCGCAACTGGCCGCGCGGCATGGCGTAGATGGCGCAGTAGATGGTCTCGTGCGAGACGCACAGCGCACGCCGTTCAGGGTTGTCGGGTTGGGCATCGGCCATGCGGCGCAGTCTGCCCGCAATCTGCTGGGGCGACCAGTTGGTCGCCAACAAGTTGCGCACCGTGCGCCAGCGCGGCAAGTCCGTGTCGCGGCCCAGCTTGCGGCGCGACAGGCCTGCAGCAGCCCGGCGCTGGTGGCGCACGCGCTGCCCATGCAGCGGGTCGTAGGGCACACCGCAGGGCTTGCGCTTGCCACGCGAGAGCTCGCGGCTGATGGTGGCATGGTGAAGCCCCAGCCGGCCACCAATGGCCCGGGCGCTCAGGCCTTGGGCGTGCAGGGCGGCAATCTGATGGCGGTCGGCTATCGTCAGGTGAGAGTAGTGCGTTCCCATGGCGGCATCACGTTACCGGATGCGGGGTGTCGCACTTCAAGGTTGAGTCGGCCCCTGCTCGCCCGCAAAATTCGCCCCCAGGGGCGAAACCTGCTCGCTGGCCTTGATGCGCCTCCCATACTCTTCCCACGTGTATTGCCCAGAATAACTCTGGACCCAACACGGTGTGGCAACAAGTAGGCTTACGAAACAGGCCCGCAGATTTTTCATTTATATATCACTCCCTTGAACTGGAACCTTGACATGGCATTGATCACTCGCACTCACGCCATGCACAAGCGACCCCTCATCACGTAAGGAAATTATGCCCTGGGCCATTGGTCTGACCACGCCTCGCCGTCCATGGTCACCACGTCGGCAAAAACGGCGCGAGAGCGATCAGGCATCCGCCCAATCACATGCGGTGGTTTGCCAAATTTCTTTCACTTGATCACAATCACTCCATGCCCAACGCCCTACGCAAGCCCCAACCTGACCCCGAAGCCGTGCTGACCAAGGCCACCGTCCGGGCGGCCGATCTGCTGGGCCTGCGCAGCAGCGATCTGGCCAAGGTCATCGGCGTCAGCGGCGCCACCGTCTCGCGCTACCGGGCGGCAGCAGCGGGCATTGCGCCAGGCTCCAAGCCGGGCGAACTGGCCTTGTTGTTGATCCGCGTGCTCCGCTCGCTGGATCCGCTGGTGGGCGCCGACGACGGCAAGCGCAAGGATTGGATGCACAGCCCCAACCGCGCCCTCAACGGCGTGCCGGCCACGCTGGTGCTGACGCCCGATGGCCTGGTGCGCACGCTGGCCTATCTGGACGGCATGCGCGCCGCCGCATGACGGCAGCCACCTGGCAGCCTGAGTGGCTGACCACACACGCCGGCCTCATCACCGAGCCCATGGTTTGGCGCGGTGTAGAAAGCCAATACGCCAGTGCCACCATGACGCTGATCGACTCGCTTGACGAGCACGAGGTGCTGGAGCGCCTGCTCGAAGCCAGCAAGCCGCCGTTGCCGCCAACCAAGACGACGGCCATGCACTTTCTGCTGACCACACCGTTTCGCTATACGCCCACGCAGGACAGCCGGTTTCGCCAGGCCGACCAAGGACGGCATGGGCTTTGGTACGGCTCACCGGTGCTCGCGGCCGCCTGCGCCGAGGTGGCGTACTGGCGCCAACGCTTCATCCTCGACAGCGCGGGGCTGATCGGCGCCCGCATCGTCAGCCACCACACTTTTTTTGCCGCCACCGTGGCGGGCCATGGCATCGATCTGATGGCGCCGCCATGGCTGGCCTGCCGCGAGGCCTGGGTGGGTCACGACTACGCGCCCACGCAGCGCCTGGCCGCTGCGGCCGAGCCGGCCGGCATTGCGGTCATCCGCTACGAGTCGGTGCGGGCGCCGGGCTGTGCCTGCGTGGCGGTGTTCACGCCCGATGCCTTGCGCGAGCCCGCAGGCGGCCTGGACGCCACCCGCAGGCGCTGGACCTGCACGGCCACACGCGACCACGTGATGATGCGGGATGACATTGATCCCTCGCAGCGGTTCGAGTGGGGCGACTGAGGCCACGGCTTTGGGGCCGAGTCAACCCGCCGCCGCCCCCCGCAACGCCCCAAACACCGCCCCAATGACCGGCGTGCGCCCCTCCCCTTCGCGGCACGAGATCCAGTAGGTCTCACCTGGCAACTCGGGATAGCCCGCCACCGCCACCAGCCGGCCCTGGGCCAGATCACCCGCCGCCAGCGCGCGCGGCAGCAGCGCCAGGCCCCAGCCGCGCAGCACGGCGTCCAGCAGCAGGCGGGCGTCGTCGTAGATGCCCAGCCGCGTCAGGTGACCCAGGTGGGTGCGCAGATAGGGGCCGCGCTGGGGGTCGGTCAGCGCGGCCTCCAGGCACAGCAGGCCGGCGTGTCGGGCGTGGCTGGCCGGGTCGGCGGGCAGCCGCGCGGCCAGCGCGGGCGCGGCCACCACCAGGTCGGCATCGGTCAGCAGCGGCTCGTCGCGCACGCCGCGCTGGCGCAGCGGGGCGCGGCTGATGGCGATGTCCACGTCCAGCTCGTCCACGTAGCGGGCGGTTTCGTCGGTGGCAATCAGCGGACACAGGCCGGGGTGGGCGGCCACCAGCGCGGCCAGTTGGCCTTGCAGCCAGCCGTGCGCCAGCGGGGCGGGGCAGACGATGGTCAGCAGGTTGGCGTCCAGGTAGACGTCCAGCTGGCCCAGGCCGCCCCGGATCTGCGCCAGCGGCCCGGCCACCCGCTCCAGCAGCAGCCGGCCGGCCACCGTCAGCGTCACGCCGCGCCCCTGGCGCTTGAACAGCGGCTGGCCCACGTGTTGCTCCAGTTGGGCCATCTGGTGGCTGATGGCCGAGGGGGAGATGTACAGCTCCTCGGCCGCGCGGGCGTAGTTGCCCAGCCGCGCGGCGGCCTCGAAGCCGATCAGGAAGTTCAGCGAGGGCAGGCGCATGAGTTGAGTTTTACTGTTGAATTGACCGAGAAAACATCGCTTTTCGATCAGTATCTCTCACGACATGATGGCGGCCATGACGAACCAACCGTTTGACGCCACCGCCGCCGGCCTGCACATGCCGCCCGAATGGGCGCCGCAGGCCGCCACCTGGCTGGGCTGGCCGGTACTGGCGGGCCGCGAGGCACTGTGGGGCGACCACTACCCCCAGGTCTGCCAGGCCTTTGCCTTGCTGGCCCGCACCGTGGCCCGCTACCAGCGCTGCGAGGTGGCCGCCCACGCACCGCTGGCCGCCGAGGCCCGGCGCCTGTGCGGCCCCACGGTGCGGGTGCACGCGCTGGCCCTGGAAGACAACTGGGTGCGCGACTGCGGCCCCATTTTTCTGGTGGACGCGGCGGCGCAGCGGCTGGCGGCGGCCGGCTTTGCCTTCAACGCCTGGGGCGAGAAATACCAGCCCTACGGTGGCTGCGCGCGGCTGGCCGACGACCTGGCCGCGCTGGCCGGCGCGCCGCTGCACCGCTCGCCCATGGTGCTGGAGGGCGGCTCGTTCTATGTGGACGGCGAGGGCACGCTGCTGACCACCGAGAGCTGCCTGCTGCACCCCAACCGCAACCCGCACCTGACGCGGGCCGAGATCGAGGCCGAGCTGCGGCGCATGCTGGGCGTGCGCCACATCGTCTGGCTGCCCGGCCATGCGGCCGAGGTGGAGACCGACGGCCACGTGGACGGCATCGCCTCCTTCGTGGCGCCGGGGCGCATTTTGTTCAACGCCCCTGGCCCCGACAGGGGGGCTTACCACCTGGCCATGGCCGAAAACCGCCGCGCGCTGGAGCTGGCGCGCGATGCGCAGGGGCGGCGCTTCGAGCTGATCGACCTGCCCGCGCCGCGCGGCGCCCCCACCTGGGGCAGCCCGCGCTTTTGCGACACCTACGCCAACTACATCCTGGTCAACGGCGCCGTCATCTCCACCGCCTTTGGCGTGGCCGAGGACGAGGCCGCGCGTGCGGTGTTTGCCCGCGCCTTCCCGGGGCGCGACGTGCACCTGCTGGACATCGCGGCCATCTCCATGGGCGGCGGCGCCAGCCACTGCTCGACCCAGCAACAGCCCTTTGTGGAGACCCGCCCATGACCCCCGACCGCCACCTCACCGTCGCCGCCGTGCAAATGGCTTCGGGCGATTGGGACGAGGCCGCCAACATCGCCCGCGCCGAGCGCCTGATTCGCGCCGCCGCCGCCCGGGGCGCCCAGCTCATCGTCTGCCCCGAGCTGTTCATGTCGCCCTATTTCTGCATCGACCAGAACGCGGCCCATCTGGCGCTGGCGCGGCCCTTCGAAGGCCACCCCGGCATCGCCCACTTTGCGCGGCTGGCGGGCGAGCTGGGGGTGGTGATCCCCATCGGCTTTTTCGAGCGCGCCGGCAACGTGGCCTACAACTCGGTGGCCATGGCCGATGCCGACGGCCGCGTGCTGGGCGTCTACCGCAAGACCCACATTCCCGATGGCCCGGGCTACACCGAGAAGTTCTACTTCACCCCCGGCGACACCGGCTTCAAGGTCTGGGCCACCCGCGTGGGCCGCGTGGGCCTGGCCATCTGCTGGGACCAGTGGTTTCCCGAGACCGCGCGCAGCCTGGCGCTGCTGGGGGCCGAGGTGCTGTGCTTTCCCACCATCATCGGCAGCGAGCCGCACGACGCCGGCATGGACACCGCCGGCCATTGGCAGCGCACCATGCAAGGCCATGCCGCCGCCAACATGGTGCCGGTGGTGGCCGCCAACCGCATCGGCCGCGAGGTGGGCCTGGGCAATGGCAACCCGCAGCAGCAGCCGCTGGCCACCACCTTCTACGGCTCCAGCTTCATCACCGACCACACGGGCGCCAAGCTGGCCGAGGCCGGCCGCAGCGAGGAGGCCTTGCTCGTGCAGACGCTGAGTCTGGACGAGGCCCGGCGCGCGCGCCAGAGCTTCGGCTTCTTTCGCGACCGCCGCCCCGAGATGTACCAACCCCTGCTGACCAGCGACGGCCAGCCTATGCGCAGCGACCTGCGCCGCCACCCGGAGATGTCATGACCAACCGCCGCCAGTTCACCACCACCGCGCTGGGCGCGCTGCTCGCCACCCGGCTGGGCGCTGCGAGCGCCACCGCACCCACCCCCTGGCGCATGCCCGACGAGGGCGATGCGCACCGCCGCACCTGGATGGCGTTTGGCGCCGCGCGCAGCATCTGGGGCGGCTCGATGCTGGACGGCGTGCGCGCCGACATCGGCCGCATCGCCCGCACCATCGCCCAGTTCGAGCCCGTCACCGTGCTGGCCCGCCGCCACGAGATGGACCTGGCCGCCGACTCCTGCGGCGACGCCTGCGACTACCTGGCCTGCGACCTCAACGACATCTGGGCGCGCGACACCGGCTGCGTGTTCGTGCACGGCAACAACGGCGCGCCCGGCGGCGTCAACCTGCACTTCAATGGCTGGGGCCGCAAGCAGGTGCATGGCAAAGACGCCGGCGTGGTCGCGCGCATGGCGCGCGCCGCCGGCGCCACCGAAGTCGGCGCCGGGCTGGTGATGGAGGGCGGCGGGCTGGAGGTGGACGGCCTGGGCACCGCCATCCTCACCGAAAGCTGCATCCTCAACCGCAACCGCAACCCCGGCATGACCAAGGCCCAGGCCGAGGCCGCGCTGGCGGCGGCCTTCGGCATCACCCACTTCATCTGGCTGCCCGGCATCAAGGGCCGCGACATCACCGATGCCCACGTGGACTTCTACGCCCGCTTCGTGGCGCCGGGCGTGGTCGTCGCCCACCGCGACAGCGACCCCAGCTCCTACGACCACGCGGTCACGCAGACCACCCTGGACATCCTGAACCGCTCGGTGGACGCCGCCGGCCGCCCCCTGACCGTGGTGGTGCTGGACAAGCCCACCCAGCCCCGCGCGCCCTATGGCCGCAAAGACCTGGCCGCCGGCTACGTCAACTTCTACCTCGTCAACGGTGGCGTGATGGTGCCGCAGTTCGGCGACGCCGGCGCCGACGCCAACGCCCAGGCCATCTTGCGCGAGCTGCTGCCCACGCGCGAGGTGGTGATGCTGCCCATCGACGCCGTGGCCGCGGGCGGCGGCGGCATCCACTGCGTGACCCAGCAGGAGCCGCTGTGAGCGCCACCCCTCGCCTGCTGGGCGCCCTGGCCGCGCTGGCCCTCGGCGCCGCCGCCCCGGCGCAGGCCGAAGAGGCGGTGCTGAACTTCTACAACTGGTCGGACTACATCGCCCCCGACGTCATCACCCACTTCGAGCGGGAAACCGGCATCCGCGTGCGCCGCGACACCTTCGACAGCAGCGAAATCCTGCACGCCAAGCTGGTGGCCGGCCGCACGGGCTACGACGTGGTCATCTCGTCCACCGGCTGGGCCGCCATGCAGGCCAAAGGCGGCCTGCTGCGGCCACTGGACAAGGCGCTGCTGCCCAACCTGAAGAACCTCGACCCCGCGCTCACCGCCCGGGCCGCGCAACTGGACCCCGGCAACCGCTACGCCGTCACCTGGCTGTGGGGCTACACCACGGTGGCCATCAACGTGGACCAGGTGCGCGCCGCGCTGGGCGACATGCCCCTGCCCGACAACGCCTGGGACTTGCTGTTCGCGCCCGCCTATGTGTCGCGGCTCAAGCGCTGCGGCGTGTCGTATCTGGACTCCGCCTCCGAGGTGCTGCCTGCCGCGCTGCACTACCTGGGCCGCCCGCTGGACACCAACAACCCCGCCGACTACGGCGCCGCGCTGGCGCTGCTGCAGGCCGTGCGGCCCTCGGTGACCTTGTTCAGCTCCACCGGCTACGTGGACGACCTCTCGCGTGGCGCGCTGTGCGTGGCCATGGGCTGGTCGGGCGACCTGCATCGCGCGGCCCAGCGCGCCGCCCACGAGAAAACCGGCCAGACCCTGCGCACCCTGCTGCCCAAGACGGGGGGCGTGATGTTCTTCGACACCATGGTCATCCCCGCCGACGCGCCGCACCCCGAGAACGCCCATCGCTTCATCGACTACATCCTGCGCCCGCAGGTGCATGCCGCGCTGACCAACCACCTGCACTACGCCAACCCCAACGCCGCGGCGCGCCGTTTCGTCGAGCCGGCCATCGGCACCGACCCCACCGTCTACCCCAGCGACGCCGAGATCGCCAGGATGAGCGTGCAGGGCGCGGTCAACAACGACACCTGCCGCCTGATGGCCCGCACGTTCAGTCGGTTCAAGTCGGGGTTGTGAGACAGACCCCCCCTACGCGATCACAGATCGCGCCCCCCCAGGGGGGCACTGCCAGTGGACCGGCCGAGCCGGATCCACGGCAGTCACCGGGTTGGTCGGTGGCGTAGTGAAGGGTGAGCGTGCTGGCCCTGCCGTTGTTGGATGCAGGTGGACGGCGGCCGAGCCGGATCCACGGCAGTCGCCGGGTTGGGTGGTGGCGCGGCCATCGTTGGGTACTGCCATGATGCGGCCATGATGAGCAAACGCCGATTGATGCAATGGGTGGCCGGCCTGAGCCTGCTGCCGCCGGCCTGGGCCCGTCGCGAGGAAGCGGCTGCGGGCTGGCGCCTGCCCGACGAGGCCGCGCCCCACGCCCGCACCTGGATGGCGTTCGGCGCGTCCGAAGCCATCTGGGGCCGGCGCCTGCTGCCCGGTGCCCGCGCCAGCCTGGCCCGGCTGGCGGGCGCCATCGTGCGCCACGAGCCGGTGACGCTGCTGGTGCGGCCCAAGGAGATGGCGCTGGCGCGCAGCATGGTCGATGCGCGCGTCACGTTGCTGGCCTGTCCGCTGGACGACTTGTGGATCCGCGACACCGGGCCGGTCTTCATCCGCAGCGCCCAGGGCGACAAGGCGGCGGTGGACCTCAATTTCAACGGCTGGGGCCGCAAACAAGCCCATGGCCGCGACGCCGAGGTGGCCGCCTTCGTCGCGCGGCAGGCCGGCGTGCGCCGGCTGGTGGCGCCGCTGGTGCTGGAGGGCGGCGGCGTGGAGGTCGATGGCGAGGGCACGGCCATCCTCACCGAAAGCTGCACGCTCAACACCAACCGCAACCCCGGCGTGTCCAAGGCCGAGTTCGAAGACCGGCTGATGCCGCTGCTGGGGCTGCGCAAAATCATCTGGCTGCCCGGCATCCGGGGTCAGGACATCACCGACGGCCACGTCGATTTCTACGCCCGCTTCGCCGCCCCCGGCGTGGTGCTGGCGGCGCAGGACGACGACCCCCGCTCGTTCGACCACGAGGTGACCCAGCGCCACCTGGAGCTGCTGCGCAGCGCCACCGACGCCCAGGGTCGCAAGCTCAAGGTGCTGCCGCTGCGCGCACCCGAGACGCTGCGCCAGCGCCGGCCGGGCAAGGACTTTGCCGCCGGCTACATCGGCTACTACGTCTGCAACGGCGCCGTCGTCATGCAGAGCTTTGGCGACGCCGCGGCCGATGCCGCCGCCCGCCGCACGCTGCAGGCCGCCTACCCGGGCCGCACCGTGGAGGCCATCGACTTCGACGGCGTGGCCGTGGGCGGTGGCACCATCCACTGCGCCACCCAGCAGGAGCCCGCATGACGCCACCCGAGGCCACGCCCCCGTTCGACATCAAAGACTACCGCCAGCCGCTGGTCACCTCGCTGGGCGTGGTGCTGGGTTTTCTGGTGGGGTTTCTGGGCCAGTGGATTGCCGAGCCCACCTTCAACATCCATGACGCCAGCGACGCCGTGCTGTTTGTTGGCTGCCTGGGCGGCGTGGCGCTGCTGGTGACGGCGCTGTGGCGCATGCTCAGCCCCGACGCCGCGCTGCGCACCCTGCCCGGCTACCGGCGCACGCTGACGGTCTACATGGCCGGCGTGGTGCTGCCGTTTGTCAGCTTGCTGGTGGCCGCGTTCATCTGAGCGGCCAAGCGCCCTGGCGCCGCAGCGCGGGGCGTGACTGTCGGTCAGGTTGACGCCCTGCCGCACAGCCTCCTGCACGGCGCGCAGTTGCTGGAAGTTCATGGCGCCATTGAGGTGGCCCCGGGTGCCCCCGCGTGCTGCGGTTTTCGGCTTTGCTTGTGCGGTGGGCGCATAAGCGGGAGGTGTTGGGCGGGGCTGGCCAGCGCCTGGCGGTGGGGCCTCCTCTTCGACCCGCACCCCCTTGCGGGTGAGCGGCGTCATCACCCCCCTCTTTCGGGGGTAGTGCTGGGGCTGGCCCACCGCACGCATAAGTGATAGAAGGATGTGTGACCTCGATTGCGCGCCGCCGTCCCCTGCAGCGCCTGCTGCACGAGGGCCGCGCTTGGCTGTCGTGGCTGGGCCTGTCGATGGCGGCCGTGGTGGCGCTCACGGGGGCAGGCCTCGCCCTGGTGCTGTACCTGGCGCGCGCCGCCGCGGCGGTGCAGATACAGGGTACGGCCGAACTCAAGGCGCAGGTCGTGGGCAACTGGGTGCGCGAGCGGCAAGGCGACCTCAATCTGCTGTCGCGCAGCCCGATCTGGGGCGACTACTACCAGCGCTGGCGTGGCCGCGGCAACGAGGAAGCCGGCCGCGTGCTGCTGCAACGCATGGAGGAGTGGCGCGCGGCCTACAGCTATGACGCCATGCTGCTGCTGGACGAGCACGGCACGGTTCTGTGGCGTTCGGCGCCGGGCCTGGAGGCCGGTGCACGGGTGCAGGCGGTCGTGGCGGAGGGCTCGCTGGCGAAGATGATCAATCCCTATGCCAGTGCGGGGCGCGTGTTCGTGGACTTCGTCGTGCGGCTGCCGCGCAGCGACGGCGGGCCGCCACCGGCACTGGTGCTGCGCGCGGACGCGCAGAACTACCTGATGCTGCTGCTGAGTGCCTGGAACTCGCCTGTGCGCAGCGGCGATGCACGGATGTCCTGGCGCGAGGGCGACGCGGTGTTCATCCTGCGCGCGGGCCAACCCGAGTTGGGCGAGCGCCGGGAGGTCGCGCACCTGGTTCGCGCCAAGCCCTATCAGGCTGCGGTGCAGATGCTGAGTGGGCGGGTGCCCGAGGGCGTGGTCTTCGATGTACGGGACCTCAGTGGTCAGCGCTACATCGTCTCCGGTCACCATGTTCCGGGCAGCGGCTGGATGCTGATCGCCGGCAGGAGCTACGCCCAGATACTGGGCGAAGCGCTGCTGCCCGCAGCGGCGGTGGGCACGGCCGGACTTCTGGGGGCACTGGCTGTGGTGGGGCTGTCGCTGATGCGGCGCCATCGCCAGGCGCTGGCGCAGTCGGAGTCCGTGCGCCAGGCGCAGGCCAGCCGGCTGGAGGCGCTGACACTGCTGGAAACCGTGGTCGAGGCGATGGGTGACGCCATCATCGTGCGCGACCTGGAGCAGCGCGTCCTGGTGGCCAATCGCGAAGCTGAGCACCTGAGCGGACTTCAGGCCGCGGATCTGGTGGGGCAGGTGCATCCGCAAACGCTGCTCGCCCAGGATCACAGCAAGGAGATCCTGGCCGCATGCCGCCGCGCCGTGGCAGAGAACGTGCAGGTTCACATCCCGGACTGCCTCCAGCGCACCGCCGGCGGTACGCGGCTGCTCGACGCCACGACCGGACCGCTGCACGACGCGCAGGGGGCGGTCAACGGCCACTACCTGATCCTGCGCGACCTCACCGAGCAGCGCCGCAACGAGCGGGCGTTGCGCGAGAGCGAGCAGCGGCTGGCGCTGAGCCTCGACGGCGCGGGGCTGGGCTCCTGGGAATGGCAGATTCCCAGCGACACCCTGCGCATCAGCGAGCGATCGGCCCAGATGATGGGCCTGCCGCAGCAGGCGGTGATGCCCCGCCAGGACTGGCTGCAGCGGGTGCATCCCGACGATCTGCAGGCGCTGGGCGCCGCACCGCCGGACCGCTTCGACAACGAGGTGGGGATGTCCACGGTCGAGTTCCGCATTCGGCATCAGGATGGCGGTTGGGTCTGGCTCCACTCGGCGGGCCGCACGATCGGGCACGACGCGGCGGGCCATCCCCTGCGGGCCGTGGGCATCCACATGAACATCACCGAGCGCAAGCGCCAGGAGGAGGAGCTGCGCGCTCATCGCGAGCACCTGGAGGCGATGGTGGCGCAGCGCACGGCCGAACTGGTCGAGGCGCGGGCGCGGGCCGAGGAGGGAAGCTGGGCCAAGAGCCGCTTCGTGGCCAACATGAGCCACGAGATCCGCACGCCGATGAACTCGATCCTGGGGCTGGCCGGGCTGCTGCGGCAGCAGGGGGCGACGCCAGCGCAGGCATTGCAGCTGGACAAGATCGTGACTGCCGGGCGCCACCTGCTGGACATCCTCAACGACATCCTGGATCTGTCCAAGATCGAGGCCAACAAGCTGGCGCTGGAAGTGGTGGACTTCTCGTTGCCGACCATCATGGATCAGGTGCGCTCGATCACCCTCCTGCCGGCCGAGGTCAAAGGCCTGGCGCTCACCTTCGACGACGGTGCGCCCGCCGTGCCGGCGTGGCTGCGCGGCGACCCCACGCGGCTGCGCCAGGCCATGCTGAACTATGTCGGCAACGCGCTCAAGTTCACCGAGCGCGGCAGCGTGGCGGTGCGGGTGCAGCTGGTGCGGGCGCAGGGCGAGACACTGCTGCTGCGCTTTGAGGTGGAGGACACCGGGCCGGGGCTGGAGCCGCGGCAATTGGAGCGGCTGTTCGACAGCTTTGAGCAGGGTGATGCCTCGACCACGCGGCGCCATGGCGGCACCGGGCTGGGGCTGGCGATCGTGCGGCGGCTGGCCGTGCTGATGGGCGGCGAGGCCGGCGTCGACAGCGCGCTCGGGCGCGGCAGCCGCTTCTGGTTCACCGCGCAGCTGCAACGCGGCACCGCGCAGGAGGCCGCGCCGCAGCCCGAGGCGGCCAACGCGGCCGCGGCGCTGCGCGAGCACCACGCGGGCGCGCGCGTGCTGTTGGCCGAGGACAACGAGGTCAACCGCATGCTGGGCGTGGGCATGCTGGAGGCGGTCGGCCTGCAGGCCGACACCGCTGTGGACGGCGAGCAGGCCGTGCGCAAGGTGCTGGCCGCGCCGCCGGCGCTGGTGCTGATGGACATCCAGATGCCGGGCATGGACGGACTGGCGGCCACGCGCGAGATCCGCAGCCACAAGGCGCTGCGCGCGCTGCCCATCGTGGCCATGACGGCCAGCGCCTTTAGCGAGGACAGGACCAACTGCCTGGCTGCTGGCATGAATGATTTCGTGACCAAGCCGGTGGATCCGCCGGTCCTCTATGCCAAGCTGCTGCACTGGCTGGATCTGGAGGAGGCCACGCTGGCGGCGGGCTGGCAAGGCGACGGAACGAAGTTGGCGCCTTGATTGCGAAGCCGTATCAAACCTTGGCCGCACGGCGAACGCGCCACACAATACGCGCGCCCTATCGCCGCTTCGGATTTCGGCTCCTTCATGTTGCTCGCCGCTGCTTTCATCGTCTTCGCCACCGGTTGTGCGCACTCCTACCTGGGCGAGCGCTTCCTGCTCGTGCGCCTGCTCAAGCGCGACAACCTGCCCAGGCTCTTCGGCGGAACGGCGTTCACCGCCGGGACACTGCGCTTCGCCTGGCATCTCACCACGGTGGCCTGGTGGGCCATGGCGCTGCTGCTGGTGTTCGCCTCAAGGGCGGAGTTGTCGACAGCGACCGTTCTGCGCGTGATCGGTGGCGCCGCCCTGGTTTCGGCGGCCTTCCCCATCGTCTTCACGCGCGGCAGGCACCTGTCGTGGGTCGCGTTTCTCATCGTGGCAGCGCTGGTCTTTCTCGCAGCGTGAAGTCGGGCCACCCGCCCGAACGGGCATGTTCCCCACCCAGCCACAGGCCGGCGCTGCATCCCAGGCAATACTGCGCCACCGCGCGTGGCCGACTCCTGGCCGGCGCAGCCACGCGGCTGGAGCCCCCATGAAGCTGACCGACTTTCCGTTTCTGTCCTGGCCGCACACCCTGACCCTGCTGCGCGTGGCCACGGCGCTGTTTTTCATGGTGCACGCGCTGTCCCGCATCCTGCTGGGGACGATAGGGCGGTTTGGCGGCTTCATGGAGTCGGCCGGGTTCCCCCACGGCGTGTACTGGGTCTGGGCCATCACCGTCAGTGAGTTGGTGGCCGGCACCTTGTTGATCTGCAACCGCCACGTCCGGCTGGCGGCCTCGGTGCTGTTCACCGTGGCGGCGGGGGGCATAGTGCTGATTCACCGCCATTTCGGCTGGTTCGTGGGCGAGCACGGCACCGGAGGCAGTGAGTACAGCGTGGCGCTGATGGTGTTGCTGCTGGTCATCGCGGCCGCCGATCGCGAGGCGCACCGCCGCACCGGCTGAAAGGGGCGCCGCCGGGGCCTGGCGGGGCGAGCCGGTGCCATCGTTTGGTCTGGCGGTCAAACCACGTTTTTTTTGGCGCTTACCGCAGGCGCGCTCAAGTCAGACTTTGAGGTGTCGAAGAAGCCGTCTGATCGCAGCCGGCCGTCGGACGCAGACCCCTGCGCCAGCAATAACCCCACTGTGTGAGCTCCAAAGGAACTTTTCATGCGCAACAACCAGCCAGTCACCCAGCGCGAATACGAATTCCAGGCCGATGCCACGCTGATGTCCACCACGGACACGCAAAGCCACATCACCTACGCCAACGCCGCCTTCATCACCGTCAGCGGCTTCGACCGTGAAGAAATCATGGGGCAGCCGCACAACATGGTGCGCCACCCCGACATGCCGCGCGAGGCGTTTGCCGACATGTGGGCCACGATGAAGGCGGGGCGCTCATGGACGGCGCTGGTCAAGAACCGGCGCAAGAACGGCGACCACTACTGGGTGCGCGCCAATGCCACGCCCGTGCTGCGCGGCGGCCAGGTCACTGGTTACATGTCGGTGCGCACCAAGCCCTCACGCCAGGAGATCGAGGGGGCCGAGACGCTGTACCGCGAGTTCCGCGAGGGCCGCGCCGGCAGCCGCCGCTTTCACCAGGGGCTGATTCTGCGCACCGGGCTGATGGCCTGGACGTCGTGGTCCAAGACGCTGCCCGCCCGCTGGCGCCTGCGCCTGCCGGTCTACCTGCTGGGCGCCGCCGCCGTGGGTGGCGCGGCGACCGCCGGGCTGACGGGCGTGGCGCTGGCCGCGTTTGCCGGCGGCGCGGCCGTGCTCAGCCTGGTGACCTCGCTGTTGCTGGAGGCCCAGGTCTCCCGCCCGCTGGAGCAGGTGCTCAAGCAGGCGCTGAGCGTGGCGGCGGGCCAGCCCGGCGAAAACGTGCACCTGAACCGGGTCGATGAGATCGGCATGATTCTGCGTGCCGTCAACCAGTCGGGGCTGAACCTGCGCTCGCTGGTGGACGACGTCAGCGAACAGATCACCGGGGTGCAGACCGCCAGCGGCGAGATCGCCCAGGGCAACAACGACTTGAGTGCCCGCACCGAGCAGACGGCCTCCAGCCTGCAGGAGACGGCCGCCTCCATGGAGCAGATGACCTCCACGGTCAAGAACAACGCCGACACGGCCCGCGAGGCCGCCCAGCTGGCCAGCGGCGCCACCCGGGCGGCCGCCGACGGCGGCGCGGTGGTGGGCCAGGTGGTCGACACGATGCGCGACATCAGCACGTCCAGCAAGCGCATCGCCGACATCATCGGCGTCATCGACAGCATCGCCTTCCAGACCAACATCCTGGCGCTGAACGCCGCCGTGGAAGCCGCCCGCGCGGGTGAGCAGGGCCGGGGCTTTGCGGTGGTGGCCGGCGAGGTGCGCAGCCTGGCGCAGCGCAGTGCCGAGGCCGCCAAGGAGATCAAGTCGCTGATCGGCGACAGCGTGGACAAGGTCGAGAACGGCGCCCGCCAGGTCAACGAGGCCGGGCAGGCCATGGGCGAGATCGTCTCGCAGGTCAAGCGCGTCAATGACTTGATCGCCGAGATCAGCAACGCCACCACCGAGCAGTCGGGCGGCATCAGCCAGGTCAACATCGCGGTCTCGCAGCTCGACCAGGTCACGCAGCAGAACGCCGCGCTGGTGGAAGAGACCACCGCCGCCGCCGAGGCCATGAAAGGCCAGGCCGGTCGTCTGGCCGAGGCCGTGGCGGTGTTCAAGGGCTGAGCGCCGGGCAGCCCGGGGGCCGCCGCCTTAAAATGGCGGGTTCTTCGCAGCCCCTGGATATGCCCATGACCCGCTGTGTCTTTGCGGCCGCCGTCTCGGCGGCCTTGCTGTTGGGTGCCTGCGCGGCACCCGCGCCCGACACCTCCCCGACCCGCCGCTTTGCCGCCCACACGCTGCGCGGCGAGCTTGCCTTTACGGCGCCGCCCGAGGTGCTGCTCAACGGCCAGCCCACGCGGCTGGCGCCTGCCGCCCGCGTGCGCGGGCCCGACGACATGGGCGTCGCGCCCAGCCTGCTGGCCGGCCAGCGCGTGGTCGTCAACTACACCACCGACCTGATGGGCCAGCCGCTGGAGATCTGGCTGCTGCGGCCCAGCGAGGCCGCCAGCGTCTGGCCGCGCAGCCGCGCCGAGGCCCAGGCCTGGGCCTTCGACGCCACCACCCAGACCTGGAGGCGGCCATGAGCAGTAAGAAAGTGTTCATCCGCACCTTTGGCTGCCAGATGAACAGCTACGACTCGGACAAGATGGCCGACGTGCTGCGCGAGGCCGAAGGCTACGAGCCCACCACCGACGTCAACGAGGCCGACCTGGTGCTGTTCAACACCTGCTCGGTGCGCGAGAAGGCGGCCGAGAAGATGTTCTCCGACCTGGGCCGGGTCAAGCACCTGAAAGACAAAGGCGTGCTGATCGGCGTGGGCGGTTGCGTGGCCAGCCAGGAGGGCGAGGCCATCGTTGCGCGCGCGCCCTATGTGGACATCGTCTTCGGCCCGCAGACGCTGCACCGGCTGCCGCAACTGATCGATGCGCGGCGCAGCCAGCGCCGCGCCCAGGTGGACGTGAGCTTTCCCGAGATCGAGAAGTTCGACCACCTGCCGCCGGCCCGCGTCGAGGGCGCCAGCGCCTTCGTCTCCATCATGGAGGGCTGCTCCAAGTACTGCACCTATTGCGTGGTGCCGTACACGCGCGGCGAAGAGGTCTCGCGCCCGCTGGACGACGTGCTGACCGAGGTGGCCGGCCTGGCCGCGCAAGGCGTCAAAGAGGTGACGCTGCTGGGCCAGAACGTCAACGCCTGGCGCGGCACCATGGGTGGCACGGCCGACAAGGCCGACTTCGCGCTGCTGCTGGATTACGTGGCCGACGTGCCCGGCATCGAGCGCATCCGCTACACCACCAGCCACCCCAACGAGTTCACGCCGCGGCTGATCGAGGCCCATGCGCGCATCGCCAAGCTGGCCAGCCACCTGCACCTGCCGGTGCAGCATGGCAGCGACCGCATCCTCTCGGCCATGAAGCGCGGCTACACCGCGCTGGAGTACAAGGCCCTGGTGCGCAAGCTGCGCGCGGCGCGGCCCGACCTCAGCCTGTCGTCCGACTTCATCGTCGGCTTTCCGGGTGAGACCGAGGCCGACTTTGCCCAGTTGATGAAGCTGCTGGCCGACGTGGGGTTCGATGCCTCGTTCAGCTTCATCTACAGCCCCCGCCCCGGCACACCGGCCGCCAACCTGCCCGACGACACGCCGCACGCCGTCAAGCTGGCCCGGCTGCAAACCCTGCAGGCCGAACTGGAGCGCGGCTACAAGGCCATCAGCGACGCCATGGTGGGCCAGGTGCGGCGCGTGCTGGTCGAGGGGCCGTCGCGCAAAAACCCGGCCGAGCTGATGGGCCGCACCGTCTGCAACCGCATCGTCAACTTCGCCGCACCGGCGCGGCTGGTGGGCCAGTTCGTGGACGTCACCCTGACCCAGGCCTACCCGCACTCGCTGCGCGGCGAGGTGGTGGTGCGGGAGACCCAGCCGGGGTAGCAGACGCACGCACCCGCCGGCCGGCCGGCCGGCCGGCCGTGTCAACCGGTCGGCGACCTTGGCGTTGACGGATGACAACGGCATTGCGAATCATTCGCATTATTGTTGTTATGATGGCAGTCGCCCATGTCGACCGCCGCCATCCCCTCTTTCGCTGCGCCTGAATTCGCCCGCCCGCCGTCGCCGGGGGTGTTGGCGGCCATCGTGGCCGCCCATGTGCTGGCCATCTGGGGGCTGCTGCAACTGGATGGGCTGCGCCGCACGCTGGCCGAGCAGGTGCCGCTGATGGTCAGCCTGGTGAGCGCGCCCACGGTCACGCCAACGCCGCAGCCGGTGGCCCTGGCTGCGCCGCCCCAGACCCCGCTGCCGCCGCAGCGCGCGGTGGTGGTGCCCGAGATCACCGTGGTGCACCCGACGGCACCGCCCGCGCCGCAACCGGTGGCGCTGCCAGCCCCGGCCCCCGCGCCCGTGGCCGCATCGGCGCCCGTGGCCCTGGTGGCCCCCGCGCCGGTCGAGCCCCCGACGCCGACCCTGGTGCACCTGGAGTCCAACCAGATCGCCTTCCTGCGCGAGCCGCAACTGGTCTACCCGCCGCTGTCGGTGTCGCGCCGCGAATCGGGCACCGTGGTCGTGCGGGTGCGGGTCGATGCGCAAGGCCAGATGCAGGAGGTGCGTGTCGAGCGCTCCTCGGGCTACGAGCGCCTGGACGCCGCCGCCCTGTCCGCCATGCGCACGGCCCGCTTCAAACCCCATGTGGTGCGCGGCCGCCCCACCCCCTTCGTGGCACTCAAGCCCATGGTCTTCGACCTCGGCTGAAGCCCCTTCCCTCCACCCCATCCGCCAGCGTTACGCCAGCCGCCAACCAGCGGACAAGTCCGCTTTTGCCCTAAAACCAACAATGACTTCTACCCCCGATCTGCGCCACATGGCGCTGCTGCCCCTGGGCGCACTGGCCGCCGGCATGGCCCTGGCCCAGACGCCCGCTGCCGAGCCGGCCGTGCTGCCGCCCACCACCGTCAAGGCCAGCCCGGCCCCGGCGGACAAGGACAACGTGCAGGCCACCACCACCCGCATCGGCAAGGGCGAGCAGGCGCTGCGCGACGTGGCCCAGTCGGTGACCGTGGTCACCGAGCGGCTGATGGACGACCGCCAGCTCGACACCGTCAAGGATGCGCTGCGCCAGACGGCCGGCATCAGCTTCCTGGCCGCCGAGGGCAGCGAAGAAGACATCCGCCTGCGCGGCTTTGCGCTGCAAAGCACGGGCGACGTCTTTGTGGACGGCATGCGCGACGCCGCCTTCTACGACCGCGACACCTTCTTCCTCGACCGCGTGGAGGTGTTGCGCGGCTCGGCTTCCATGCTGTTCGGGCGCGGCTCCACCGGCGGCGCGGTGAACCAGGTCACCAAGGCGCCCTTCCTGATGAACCAGAGCAATGTGGCTGTCACGCTGGGCAGCGGCGGCCTGCGCCGTGGCGTGGGCGACTTCAACCTGGTGCTGGGCAGCAACTCGGCCGTGCGCATGGGCGTGATGAACACCGTGGCCGACAACGACGGCACCGGCTCCAGCCTGAACAAGAGCGGCATGGCCATCGCCTACCGCTGGGGCATCGGCGAGACCGACGAAATCTCGGCCAGCGTCTACCGGCTGCAGAACGACAACGGCATGAACTACGGCCTGCCGTGGATACGCCCCACGCACACGGCCGACCTCAGCACCACGACGATGCTGCCACTGCCCTCCGATGCCTATTACGGCATGGCCAGCGACGTCAACGCCGGCAGCGCCACGCTGCTGACGCTGGGCCACACCCACCGTTTCAGCCACGACGTGGAGCTGACCACGCGGCTGCGCCACGGCCGCTACGAGCGCGACCAGCGCGCCAGCACCATTCGCCTGTGTGGCCCCCGGACCAACCTTCCCAGCACCCCCGGTGCCCCCGTCACCTACACGCCCAGCGCGCTGTGCCCCGAGCGACTGGTGCCCATGTCGCTGGCGGACTTCGGCCCCGACACCAAACTCACGCGCGGCAGCCAGCTCAAGATCCAGGACTTGCAGACCACCGCGCTGCAAAGCGACCTCTCGGCCCGCTTCAACGCGCTAGGCCTGCGCCACGAGCTGCTGGCCGGCCTGGACGCCGCCGTCGAGACCAAGACCGTCTACGCCGCCCGCAGCAGCGCCCAGGGTGGGGTGACGCTGACCAAGCCACTGACCACGGTGGGCGCGCCAGACGATGGCGCATGGGTGGACGAGGCCTCGCGCGTGCTGCGCGAGTCCAGCCACTACCGCGCGCGCAACCTGGGCGTCTACGTGCAGGACCTGATCCAGGTGGCCGAACACTGGAAGGTGCTGGCCGGCCTGCGCTGGGACAAGCTCAGCGGCGACTATGACACCTACGCCATCCCCACCACCGCACCCGGCCCGGTAACCACCAGCACCTATCAGATGAACGTGGCCGAGTGGAGCCAGCGCCTGGGCCTGCTGTACCAGCCCAGCGAGCAGTGGTCGCTGCACGCCTCAGGGGCCACCTCGTTCAACACCTCGGGCGATGCCTACTCGCTGACGTCTGCCAACAAGGACATCCCGCCCGAGAAGGCCATCAACCTGGAGGTGGGCGCCAACTGGGCCTCGGTGGACGGACGCTTCTCGGCCCGCATGGCGGCCTTCCGGTCCACCAAGCTGCACGAGCGCAACACCGATCCGCTGGTCACCGACCTGGTCACGCTGTCGGGCAAACGGCACGTGGCCGGCTTTGAAGTGGACCTGGCCGGCCGCCTGACGCCCGGCTGGGAGGTTTTTGCCTCCTACATGTGGCTGCCGGTGGCCAAGATCGACAAGGCCGCCACCTGCATCCCCGGCAGCCCCTGCCTGCAGACCGAGCAGGAGGGCAGCCGCCCCTCGCTGACGCCCCGCCACAGCGGCAGCCTCTGGACCACCTACCAGCTGACACCCGCCTGGCGCGTCGGCGCCGGCCTCAACGCCCGCAGCAGCCAGACGCCCAACCGCAACCCGGGCTGGGCCGCGCCCCGCTTCGTCACCGGCGAGCTGATGGTGGAGTGGGCCGTCATCCCCGAGCAGTTCAAGCTCCAGGCCAACCTCAGCAACGTCACCGACAAGCGCTACGCCGATGCGCTCTACAGCGGCCACTACATCCCCGGTGCCGCGCGGCGGCTGGACGTGACCGGCACCTGGCGGTTCTGATGCGCATCGCCCAGGTCATCAGCGCCGCCGACGCGGCCACCTTGCGCGCCGAACTGGCGGCGGCCGACTGGCAGGACGGCCGCGTCAGCGCCGGCAGCCAGGCGGCCACCGTCAAGCGCAACCGCCAACTGCCGGCCGGCCCGCTGGCCCAGCGCGTGCAGACCCAGGTGCTGGCCGCGCTGGAGCGCCAACCGCTGTTCCTGTCGGCCGCGCTGCCGCTGCGCATCTTTCCGCCGCACATCAACCGCTACGGCGTGGGCGAGCACTACGGCGACCACGTGGACAGCGCCGTGCGGCTGCTGGCCAACGGCACGCGGCTGCGCACCGACCTGTCGGCCACGCTGTTCCTCAGCGAGCCCGAGGACTACGACGGCGGCGAGCTCATCGTCGAGCAGGGCAACGGCATCAAGCTGGCCGCAGGCGATCTGGTGCTCTACCCCGCCACCCAGGTGCACCGCGTCACCCCGGTGACGCGGGGCGAGCGGCTGGCCGCCTTCTTCTGGGTGCAAAGCCTGGTGCGCAGCAACGAGCAGCGGCGGCTGCTGTTCGAGCTGGACATGAGCATCCTGGCCTTGCGCCAACGCCTGGGCGAGGATGAGGAAACCCTGCGCCTGATGGCCGTCTACCACCAACTGCTGCAGCAATGGAGCCAGACCTGAGCTACTTCGACGCGGTGGCCGGCGCGGGCCTGACCCACGCCGCCAACCGCGCCGACTGGGACGCGCTGCGCCTGGCGCCGCGCGTGCTGCGCCCGCTGGCCGACTGCACCACCCGCTGCCAACTGGCGGGCCGCGCCCTGCCCCACCCGCTGCTGCTGGCCCCGGTGGCCTTGCAGCGGCTGGCCCACCCCGAGGGCGAGCTGGCCACCGCGCTGGCCGCCGCCGCCCAGGGCGCGGGCCTGGTGCTGTCGTGCCAGAGCAGCGTGGCGGTGGAGCAGGTGGCGCGCGCCTACGCGGGCGAGGCCGACTGCGGCCCGCTGTGGTTCCAGCTCTATCACCTGGGCGACTGGGCGCTGACCCAGGCCCTGGCGCAACGCGCCGCCGACGCCGGCTGCGAGGCGCTGGTGCTGACGGTGGACGCGCCGCTGCAAAGCCCGCGCGCGCCGCTGCCCCCCGGCGCCCAGGCCGTGCACCTGCCACCCGGCTTTGGCCAGGGCAGCGCGGCCACGCTGCTGGCTGGCGCGCCCACCTGGGACGACGTGGCGCGGCTGGTGCGCGACGCGCCGCTGCCGCTGTGGCTCAAAGGCGTGCTGCACCCGGCCGATGCGCAGCAGGCGCAGGCGCTGGGGGTGGCCGGCGTCATCGTCTCCAACCATGGCGGGCGGGCGCTGGACGGCGCCGTCTCCACGGCGCGCGCGCTGCCCGCCGTGCGCGCCGCCGTGGGCGCCGACTACCCGTTGCTCGTGGATGGCGGCATCCGCAGCGCCAGCGACGTGCTCAAGGCACTGGCCTTGGGCGCGGATGCCGTGCTGCTGGGCCGCCCGCAGGTGCAGGCGCTGGCGGCCGGCGGCGCGGCCGGCGTGGCGCAGTGGCTGCGCCGATTGCAGGACGAACTCCTCATCGCACTGGCCCAGGCGGGCTGTGCCAGCCCGGCCGCCGTCAGCGCCGATACGTTGTGGCCCACAGCGTGAGGGCCACGGTCAGCACCAGCGCACCATAGGCCGCCATGGTGCCCTCGCGGCCCGTCAGGGCCAACAGGGCCAGCCACACGGCCACCGCCACCGCAACCGTCCAGCCCAGCGCACGGCGGGCGGGCCAGCGCCGCCACACCGCCGCAGCCAGCACGGCCGTGAGCAAGGCCACGCCCAGCGGGGTGGCCAGCAGGTTGAGGGCATGCCAGAAGGCTTGGGACACATCCATAGCGGACAAATTTTATAATCCGGGGATATGAGTGTTTTCGCGCTCGGTCTCAACCACACCACGGCCCCGTTGGATATCCGGGGCCGCTTTGCGTTCGCCCCCGAACAACTGCCTGCCGCGCTCAAGGCGCTGGCCCAACGCTGCGGCGCCAACGAGGCGCGGGCGCCCGAGGCCGCGCTGCTGTCCACCTGCAACCGCACCGAGCTGTATGTGGCCGCGCCGGCGCACAGCCAGACCCTGGTGCAGCCGGCGCTGGCCTGGCTGGCCGAGCAGGGCAGCGTGGGCGAGCACGCGCTGCGCGACCACACCTATGTGCTGGCCGACCGCGACGCCGCGCGCCATGCGTTTCGCGTCGCCTCGGGGCTGGACTCCATGGTGCTGGGCGAGGCGCAAATCCTCGGCCAGATGAAGGACGCGGTGCGCGGCGCCGACGACGCCGGCACGCTGGGCACCACGCTGCACCAGCTGTTCCAGCGCAGCTTCTCGGTGGCCAAGGAAGTGCGCACCGCCACCGAGATCGGCGCCCACTCCATCAGCATGGCGGCGGCGGCGGTGCGGCTGGCCGGCCAGTTGTTTGAAGACTTGCGCGACATCCGCGTGCTGTTCGTCGGCGCGGGCGACATGATCGAGTTGGTGGCCACCCACTTTGCCGCGCGCCAGCCCAAGGCCATGGCCGTGGCCAACCGCACGCTGGAGCGCGGCGAGAAGCTGGCCTCGCGGTTTGGCGCCACGGCGTTGCGCCTGGCCGATCTGCCGCAGTGCCTGCACGAGTACGACGCCATCGTCTCGTGCACCGC
The DNA here is from genome assembly GCA_020161145.1 of Pseudomonadota bacterium. Taxonomy (GTDB): domain Bacteria; phylum Pseudomonadota; class Gammaproteobacteria; order Burkholderiales; family Burkholderiaceae_C; genus Ideonella. The sequence continues at coordinate 29,000 of JAIUPQ010000008.1, read as the reverse complement.
CAGCAGCCTGCCGCTGATCGGCCTGGGCGCCGTGGAGCGGGCGCTGAAGGCCAGGCGCCGCCGGCCCATGTTCATGGTCGATCTGGCGGTGCCACGCGACATCGAGCCCGAGGTGGCCCGCCTGCCCGACGTCTACCTCTACACCGTGGATGACCTGGTGGGCGTGGTGCAGACCGGCGGCGAGCGCCGCCAGGCGGCCGTGGCCCAGGCCGAAGCCATCATCGACGCCGGCGTGCTGAGCTTCTCGCATTGGCTGGACCAGCGCGCCAGCGTGCCGCTGATCCAGGCGCTGGGCCAGCAAAGCGCGCAGTGGCGCAGCGCCGAGCTGGCCCGGGCACGCAAGCTGCTGGCCAAGGGTGCGCCGGTCGAGCAGGTGCTGGAGGCGCTGGCCCAGGGCATCACGCAGAAGATGCTGCACGGCACGCTGGCCGAGCTGCACGCGGCCGAAGGCGAGCAGCGGGCGCAACTGGCGCACACCGTCTCGCGGCTGTTTCTGCGGGCCAACGCCCGCGACCCCAAGTGACGCCGGCGCTGCGCCAGCAGCTCGATCGCCTGACCCTGCGCCTGGCCGAGCTCGATGCCTTGCTGGCCGACCCGGCCGTGATGCAGGACATGGCCCGCTTTCGCCAACTGGCCCGCGAGCAGGCCGATTGCGCCATGGTGGTGGGCTTGTGGCGCCGCGTGCTGCAGCGCGAGGCCGACGCGGCCAGCGCCCACGAGCTGCTGGCCGATGCCGACATGGCGGTGCTGGCGCGCGAGGAGATTGCCAGCGCCGAGACCGAGCTGGCCGCACTGCACGCCGAGCTGCAGACCGCGCTGCTGCCGCGCGACCCCGACGACGAGCGTCCGGCCTATGTGGAGATCCGCGCCGGCACGGGTGGCGACGAATCCGCCTTGTTTGCCGGCGACCTCACCCGCATGTACCTGCGCTTTGCCGACCGCCAGGGCTGGCGCACCGAGGTGGTCAGCGAAAGCGCTGCCGAGCTGGGCGGCTACAAAGAGGTGGTGCTGCGCTTTGAGGGCGAGCGCGTCTACGAGGCCATGAAGTTCGAATCGGGCGGCCACCGCGTGCAGCGGGTGCCCGTCACCGAGGCCCAGGGCCGCATCCACACCAGCGCCTGCACAGTGGCCGTGCTGCCCGAGCCCGACGAGGCCGAGGCCGTGACACTGAACCCGGCCGAGCTGCGCATCGACACCTTCCGCGCCAGCGGCGCCGGCGGCCAGCACATCAACAAGACCGACAGCGCCATCCGCATCACCCACCTGCCCACCGGTCTGGTGGCCGAATGCCAGGACGACCGCAGCCAGCACCGCAACAAGGCCAAGGCCCTGGCCGTGCTGCAGGCGCGGCTGCAGGCGCGCGAGCGCGACGAGCGGCTGGCCAAGGAGGCCGCCACGCGCAAGGCGCTGGTGGGCTCGGGCGACCGCAGCGACCGCATCCGCACCTACAACTTCCCCCAGGGCCGCCTGACCGACCACCGCATCAACCTGACGCTGTACAAACTGGCGGCGGTGATGGATGGCGACCTCGGCGACGTGATTGCCGCGCTGCGCGCCGCCCGCGCCCAGCAGCAGATGGCCGAGCTGGAAGCCGGCCTGTGACGCTGGCCGAGCTGTTGCGCGCGGCGCAAGCCCAGGGCGTGGCGCGCAGCGACGCGCTGGGGCTGATGGGCCACGTGCTGGGGCGCGAGCGCACCTGGCTGATTGCCCACGACGACCACGCGCCCGATGCCGGCCAGCGGCAGGCCATCGAGGCGCTGCTGGCCCGCCGCGCGGCCGGCGAGCCCTATGCCTACCTGGTCGGCCAGCGCGAGTTCTTCGGCCTCACGCTGGCCGTCAGCCCGGCCGTGCTGGTGCCGCGCCCCGAGACCGAGCTGCTGGTGGCGTGGGCGTTGGCCGTCTGCCCCCAGCCGGCGCGGGTGCTGGACCTGGGCACCGGCAGCGGCGCCATCGCGCTGGCGCTGGCCTCGCGCGGCCTGGCCGTCACCGCCACCGACGCCAGCGCCGCGGCGCTGGCCGTGGCCGGCGCCAACGGCCAGCGGCTGGGTTTGACGGCGACCTGGCAGCAAGGCTCCTGGTGGCAGGCGGTGCAGGGCGCGCCGCCGTTCGACCTCATCGTCAGCAACCCGCCTTACGTGGCCGAGGGCGACGCCCATCTGGCGGCGCTGCGGCACGAGCCGATCGCCGCGCTGACGGCGGGGCTGGATGGCCTGGCCGACCTGCGCACCATCGTGGCCGAGGCACCCGCCCACCTGAAGCCGGGTGGCTGGCTGCTGCTGGAGCATGGCTTCGACCAGGGCCCCGCCGTGCGGGCGCTGCTGGCCGAAACCGGTTTCGCCGCGATCCAGACCCGACCTGACTTGGCCGGGCTGGATCGGTGCAGCGGGGGCCGCTACGGCGTCAGGTCGTAGCGGTTGGTGCGGTATTGGTCGTCGACCGGTGAGAGCAGATGCTCCAGCACGAAGTTGCTGGCGCCGCTGCGGTGCAGCAAGGTCCATTCGCGCAGCACGTAGGAGCAGGTGTCGCCCGCCGGGCATTGCGCCAGGTACTGCCCAAGCCGCTGGCTGTAGTAGTACTCGATGTGCAGCACGCCGTCGGCACCCAACCTCCACCACAACGGGCGACCAACCGTCACTGTGCCGTCCAGCAGATGGTTTTCCTGTCTGCCGGTGCCGCCGGCCTCCAGGCGGTAGTAGACGAGGCCCCAATCCGTGACCAGGCCCGCGTTGGTCTGGCTCAACCACAGCCCAGGCACGGTGTCCGTCGTAAAGCCCACTGTCGTGGTCCGGGGCACGATCAACGCATCGACCGTTTTGGCGGGCACCAACGCGCCGCCTTCACCGGACTGCCAGGTGCGAATCAGCCAACGCTCGTCCCCCAGCGCGCCGACGCGCAGGCGGCTGAACCATAGCTGGCCGCCATCGGGGTAGCGGAGCGTCACGCCCTGGTCGTCACGCACCCAAGTCACGCCGATGCCGCTGCGCGCCAGCGTGCCGCTGCCATCGGCATTCAGGGTCAGCACATCCTGCGTTTCTTTCAACTGCACCTCAAGACCGGGCACGCCGGCCCAGGCGTGACTGGTCAACTCGGTCGCGCTCGGGGCCACCAACCGGGTTTCATCGACGTATTGATTGATGTAGGAGCCGGAGTCGTACGGCTGCGCCTCGCCATTCCCATCGAGCCAGGTGCCGTAGCCGCCGAAGTAGGCCGAGCCCCGGGCGTCGTCGCCCACCACCGCCTTGGCCTTGAACCCCACCGTCGTCACCTGATACAGGTTCGTGTAGGGCGTGGTCAGTACCATGTCGATCCAGCCATCGGTGAGCGTCCAGGTCATGGGCTTCGCGCCCGTGCCATCCCCATTCGCACCCATGTCGACGCTGCCCGTTCCATCGGGGTTCACCACCACGGTGGTGGCCTCCCGGGTGCAGCAACCCTGCCCCCAGTAGTACACGCGATGCACCGGCGCCACCACCGGCTGCAGCGCCAGCGCCAGCGCCGGGTCTGCCGCCATCGCCGCCTGGGTGTCCGCAATGAGCTCAGGGCTGTTCATCACCTGCTCGGCAGCGAAGGCGCGGTAGGCATCGAGGTTGGTCACCAGCGCGCGCGTGTCCGCCACCCCCTGCGGGAGCGCGGAGGCACCGTCGGCCACCATCCGGATCAGCGCGGCCATCTGCAGCAGGGCGTCGGGCGCCACTTCGGCATTGGCCGCGTCCAGCGCGGCCTGGGTCGCGGGTTGCGTGCCCCCGTTGATTTGGGTGGCCAGCGCCGCCTGGGCCGTGGTGATGTTGGTCACCTTGAGGGCGCTGATGTCCGCATCGGCGACGGTGCGACCGTCCTCGCCCACGGCCGCGGCCAGCCTGACGGCCTCGCCCACCAGGCTGTTCAGCACCACCTGCGCCTGCGCCTGCGCGCCCGCGGCGGTCAGCACGACGAATGCCTCTTGCGCCCCAGCCGTCACCGGCAGGCTGTAGTAGCCATCGGCATCGGCGGTGGCGCTGAAGCGGGCGCTGCCGACCTCGGCGGTGACGGCCGCACCGGCCAGCGGGGCGTCATAGGCGCGGCCGGTCAGCACCATCTGCGCCTCCACGGTCACGCTGATCTGGCCGGTCTGCGTGACGCCCTGGCCGTTGCTGATGGTGTAGCTGAAGGCGTCGGGGCCAAAGTAGCTGGCCGCCGGGGTGTAGCTGATCTTGCCCGCCGCCACCGTGGCGCTGCCGTGGCCAGGGGTGCCCACGCCCGCCAGCGTCAGCGTGCCGGCGCCGGTCAGGCGGTCATTGGCCAGGGCATCGATGGTGACGGCGGTGTTCCAGTCCAGCGTTGTGGTGTCGGCACCAGCCTCCAGACGGGCCTGGGGCTCATCGCCACCATCGCCGCCGCAAGCGGTCAATGCGGTCAATGCGGTCAGCGTCAGCAGGCCGGCTGTCCATCTCAGGGTATGCATGATGTCCTCCTTGTCAGGGGTTGAAAGTCCCCTCCAAGGTAGGCCGGCACGGGTCGGCCCGCATCCTCAAGGCAAATGAGACGGCTCCTGGGGCTTTCCCTTGGTCGGATAATCGGGGTATTGCACTCGGGCATCGCCCACCAACTCAAGGAAGACCCATATGGACGCCGTCCAACAACGCATCGACGACATCGTCAAAGGCCACAAAGTGGTGCTCTTCATGAAGGGCACGGCTCAGTTCCCGCAGTGCGGTTTTTCCGGCCGCGCCGTGCAGGTGCTCAAGGCCGCCGGGGCCACCGACGTGGCCACCGTCAACGTGCTGGAGGATGAGGCCATCCGCCAGGGCATCAAGGCCTACGCCAACTGGCCCACCATTCCGCAGCTCTACATCAATGGCGAGTTCGTCGGCGGCTCGGACATCATGATGGAGATGTACGAGTCGGGCGAGCTGAAAGCCGCCCTGGGCTGATGGCGGCTGACGTCGTCGTCGGCCTCAGCGGCGCCACCGGTGCCGCCTACGCGGTGCGGCTGTTGACACGCCTGCGCGAGCTGGGTGTGCGCAGCCACCTGGTGGCCACGCCCGCCGGCCTGTTGACCGCCCACCATGAGCTGGGCCTGGAGCGTCGCGCGCTGGAGGCGCTGGCCGACGAGGCCTACGGCATCAACGAGGTGGGCGCGCGCATCGCCAGCGGCAGCTTTGCCGTGCAGGCCATGCTCGTCGCGCCCTGCTCGATGCGCACGCTGGCGGCCGTGGCCCACGGCCTGGGCGACAACCTGCTGACCCGCGCGGCCGACGTCACGCTCAAGGAGCGCCGCCGGCTGGTGCTGGCCACGCGCGAGGCGCCGCTCAATCTGGCGCACCTGCGCAACATGGTGGCCGCCACCGAAATGGGCGCCGTCATCTGCCCGCCGCTGCCGGCCTTCTACCTCAAGCCCACCAGCGTCGAGGCCATCGTGGCCGAAGGCGCCGAGCGCCTGCTGGGCCTGGCCGGCGTGCCCGGTGCCGCCCCCACGCCGTGGCAGGGGTGCTGAAGCAGCCGCCCGGCGCCCCCTATCATCGGCGGCATGCAACCCGCCACCCACCCCACCGCGCTGCGCGTGGCCGCCCTGCTCGCTGAAGCGGGGTTGCCGGCGCAGGTGGTCGAGTTCGAGCAGTCCACCAAGACCAGCGCCGAGGCCGCCGAAGCCATAGGCTGTGCGGTGGCAGAGATCGCCAAGACCATCGTCTTTCGACGCAAGGACGACGGCTCGGCGGTGCTGGTGGTGGCCTGCGGCGACAACCGCGTCAGTGAGAAAAAGGTCAAGGCGCTGGTGGGCGCCACCATCGAGCGCGCCGATGCCGACTTCGTGCGCGCCGCCACCGGCTATGCCATCGGCGGCGTCTGCCCGGTGGGGCTGCCGGCCGGTCTGCACGTGCTGCTGGACGCCGATTTGCAGCGCTTTGCGCGCCTGTGGGCGGCGGGCGGCACACCCAACGCGGTGTTCCCGCTGACGCCGGCGGCGCTGCAGCAACTCACGGGCAGCGACTGGGCCGACGTCAGGCAGTGAGCCACTTGCGCCGCGCGGCCATCACGGCGCTCGGGTATTCGGCCCGGCCACGGCTGCCGTTGTAGCGGCCCAGCGCGAGAAAGAGGTCGCCCTTCTCGATGTTCAGGTAGTGGCGCAGGATGACGCAGCCAAAGCGCAGATTGGTCTGCATGTGGAAGAGGCGGGCGGCGTCGCCGTTGCCGATGAGCCGGGCCCAGAACGGCATGACCTGCATATAGCCCCGCGCGCCGGCGCTGCTGATGGCGTATTTGCGAAAGCCGCTCTCCACCTGCACCAGGCCCAGCAGCAGGTCGGGCTCCAGGCCGGCGCGGGCGCCCTCGTACCACAGGGTTTCGAGAAACTCGGTGCGAGTCTGTGCCTCGGCCAGGCGCGGCTTGAGGCGGTCGCTCTGCAGGCCCAACCAGCGCGAATAGGCCTGGCGGGCCTCAGCGTTCGCGAAATGGGGCTTGGGCGGCGCCCGGTTGGCAATGGCCGCCGCCAGCGCGCTGCGCACCGAGTCGATCAGCGGCTCCTCGGCCTGGGCCCCGGCCCAGGCGCGCGGGGCCAGGCTCAGCGCGGCAACCGCCAGCAGCGCGCGACGCTGCATCAGGCGGCCAGACGGGCCTTCAGCCACCCCAGCACGTCGGCGGTGGCCACGCGGCTGGCGGCCTCGTCGCGGCGGCCCTGGACTTCGAGCAGGCCTTCCTTGAGGCCGCGGTCCGACAGCACCACGCGCAGCGGCACGCCGATCAGTTCCCAGTCGGCAAACATGGCGCCGGGGCGCTCGCCGCGGTCGTCCAGCACCACGTCGATGCCGGCGGCCTGCAACTCGGCGTAGAGCGCATCGGCCGCCTCGCGCACGGCTTCGCTGCGGTCGTAGCCTATGGGGCACAGCACCACGCTGAAGGGCGCCATGGCCAGCGGCCAGACGATGCCTTTGGCGTCGTGGCTTTGCTCGATGGCAGCACCCAGCAGGCGCGTGACGCCAATGCCGTAGCAGCCCATGACGAAGGGCTGGGGTTTGCCGGTTTCGTCCAGAAACGTGGCGTTCATGGGCTGGCTGTATTGCGTGCCCAGCAGGAACACGTGGCCCACCTCGATGCCACGCTGGATGGCGAGCACGCCTTTGCCGTCGGGCGAGGGGTCGCCCGCGACCACGTTGCGCAAGTCGGCGACGAGGTCGGGCTCGGGCAGGTCGCGCCCCCAGTTGACGCCGGTGTAGTGGTGGCCCTCGAGGTTGGCGCCGCAGACGAAGTCGGCCATGCGCGCGACGGTGCGGTCAGCAACGATCCGGATGTCCCGCGCGCCGATGGGGCCCAGGTAGCCGGCCGGCGCACCGAAGTGGGTCTGCAGCTCGGCTGCGCTGGCAAAGCGGAAACCTGCCTTGAAGCCAGGCAGCTTGCCCGCCTTGACCTCGTTGAGGTCGTGATCGCCGCGCAGCAGCAGCAGCCAGACGGTGGTCTTGACGATGGCGCCTGCGTCGTCCAGTTGGTCGGTGGCCAGCACCAGCGATTTGACGGTGCGCGCGATGGGCAGCTTCAGGTAGTCGGCCACCTGGGCGCAGGTGGCGGCGCCAGGGGTGGGGGTGTTGACCAGCGGCTCGGTGGCGGCTGCGCGCGCGTCCAGCAACGCCACGCCCTCGGCCATTTCGATGTTGGCGGCGTAGTCGCTGTCGGGGTTGTAGACGATGGCGTCTTCACCGGTGTCGGCAATGACCTGGAACTCCTGCGACACGTCGCCACCGATGGCGCCGGTGTCGGCATCCACCGCACGGTAGCGCAGGCCCAGGCGGTCGAAGATGCGGCAGTAGGCGGCCTGCATGGCGGCGTAGCTGAGGCGGCCGGCTTCCAGGTCGCGGTCGAAGGAGTAGGCGTCCTTCATCGTGAACTCGCGCCCGCGCATCACGCCAAACCGCGGCCGGCGTTCGTCGCGGAACTTGGTCTGGATGTGATAGAAATTCTGCGGCAGCTGCTTGTAGCTGCGCAGCTCCTGGCGCGCAATGTCAGTGACCACTTCCTCACTGGTGGGCTGGATGACGAAATCGTTGTCGTGCCTGTCCTTGACGCGCATCAGCTCGGGCCCCATCTTGGACCAGCGACCGGTCTCGCGCCACAGCTCGGCCGGCTGCACCACGGGCATCAGCATTTCCACGGCACCCGCGCGGTTCATCTCCTCGCGGATGATGGCTTCGACCTTGCGGATGGTGCGCAGCCCCATGGGCATATAGGTGTAGAGCCCGGCGCCCAGGCGCTTGATGAGGCCCGCCCGCAGCATCAGTTGATGGCTGACGACCTGGGCATCGGCCGGGGCCTCTTTGAGGGTGGAGATGAAGAACTGGGACGCTCGCATGGGTTGGACGGCACTGGGCTCGGGTGCTATATTGAAATCAGTAATAAATTTGGTTTTTGATTATGCTCGACCGAGAAGGCTACCGGCCCAACGTCGGCATCATCCTGCTCAACAGCCGCAACCAGGTGTTTTGGGGCAAGCGGTTGCGCACGCATTCCTGGCAATTCCCACAAGGGGGCATCAAGCCCGGAGAGTCGCCTGAGCAGGCGATGTTCCGCGAACTGCACGAGGAAGTGGGATTGCATCCCGAGCATGTGCAGATTCTGGCGCGCACCCGTGACTGGCTGCGCTACAACGTGCCCGAACACTTCGTGCGCCGCGATGCGCGCAAACACTACAAAGGCCAGAAGCAGATCTGGTTTCTGCTGCGCCTGATGGGCCGCGACAGCGACATGAATCTGCGCGCCACCAACCACCCCGAGTTCGACGCCTGGCGCTGGAACGACTACTGGGTGCCGCTGGACGTGGTGATCGAGTTCAAGCGCGACGTGTATCAAATGGCGCTGACCGAGCTGGCCCGCTTTGTGCCACGGCCGCGCCAGACCAACCGCCATCTGCGTGGCGGCAGCCGCGGGCCCAGACCCATCGACGCCACCCAGGAGATTGCGCCACCGCCAGATGCGCTGGAGCTATAGCAGCACCAGGTTGTCGCGGTGGATGAGCTCGCCCTCGGCGCAGTAGCCGAGGATGGCTGCAAAGCGGCTGCTGGGCTGGCGCGCAATCAACCGCACCTCGGCGCTGGCGTAGTTGGCCAGCCCGCGCGCAATCACGTCGCCATCGGGTTGCCGCACCGCAATCACGTCGCCGCGGCTGAACTCACCTTCCACCGCCGTGACCCCCACCGCCAACAGGCTTTTGCCGGCGTCGCGCAGCTTGGCCGCCGCGCCGGCATCGACGTGCACCGCACCGCGCAATTGCAGGTGGTCGGCCATCCACTGCTTGCGCGCGGCCAGCACGGGCAGGCCTGGCGCCAAATGCGTGCCAATGGCTTCACCAGCGGCCAGCCGCAGCAGCACGTCGGGCTCGCGGCCCCAGGCGATGACGGTGGCTGCCCCGCTGCGCGCCGCCCGCTTGGCGGCCAACACCTTGGTCAGCATGCCGCCACGGCCGATGGCGCTGCCGGCGCCGCCGGCCATGGCCTCCAGCGCGGCATCGCCCGCCAGCGCCTGGGCGATCAGCGGCGCGGTGGCGTCCCGGCGCGGATCGGCGGCAAACAGGCCGCGCTGATCGGTGAGGATGACCAGCGCATCCGCTTCGACCAGGTTGGCCACCAGCGCACCCAGGGTGTCGTTGTCGCCGAACTTGATCTCGTCGGTGACCACGGTGTCGTTCTCGTTGACCACCGGCACCACCCGGTGCCCCAGCAGCGCCATCAAGGTGCTGCGGGCGTTCAGGTAGCGCTCGCGGTCGGCCAGGTCGGCGTGGGTCAGCAGCACCTGCGCGCTGCGCAAACCCTGGGCGGCGAGTTGCTGCTCATACATCTGCACCAGCGCCATCTGGCCAACGGCCGCCGCCGCCTGCAACTGCGGCAGCGCCTTGGGGCGCTCGCGCCAACCCAGGCGCTGCATGCCCTCGGCAATCGCGCCGCTGGAAACCATGATGACCTCGCGGCCCTGCGCGGCCAGGGCCGCCAGTTGGCGGCACCAGTCGCCCACGGCCCGGGCGTCCACGCCCCGGCCCTCGTTGGTCACCAGGCTGGAGCCGACCTTGACGACGATGCGCCGGGCACGCTTCAGGGTCATGCCTGAGGTGCGTCGAAGCGGGGGTCCGGCTCAGGTGGCGGCGCGCTCTGCGTCTGCGCCACATGCTGCCAGATGGCATGGATCAGCGGCTCCAGCCCTTCGCGGGCCAGGGCCGAGATCTCGAACACCGGACCCTTCCACTTGAAGCGCTTGACGAAGTCCTTGATGCGGGCCGCGCGTTCGTCCTCGGGCACCATGTCCAGCTTGTTGAGCACCAGCCAGCGCGGCTTGTCATAGAGGCCAGGGTCGTAGTTGCGCAGCTCCTGCACGATGGCCTTGGCCTCGGCCACCGGATCCACCGCCGGATCGAACGGCGCCAGATCGACCACGTGCAGCAGCAGCCGCGTGCGCTGCAGATGGCGCAGGAACAGGTGGCCCAGGCCCGCACCTTCGCTGGCGCCCTCGATCAGGCCGGGGATGTCGGCCACGACAAAGCTCTTCTCGGGCCCCACCCGCACCACCCCCAGGTTGGGGTGCAAGGTGGTGAACGGATAGTCGGCAATCTTGGGCCGGGCATTGGAGATGGCCGCGATCAGTGTGGACTTGCCGGCGTTGGGCTGGCCCAGCAGGCCGACGTCGGCCAGCACGCGCAGCTCCAGCTTGACCTTGTAGGCCTCGCCGGGCCAGCCCGGCGTGTGCTGGCGCGGTGCGCGGTTGGTGCTGCTCTTGTAGTGCAGGTTGCCGAAACCGCCATCGCCGCCTTTGGCCAGCAGCACCGGCACGTCGGGCTCCACCAGCTCGGCCAGCACGCGGCCCGTGTCCACATCGGTGACGATGGTGCCCACCGGCACGCGCAAGGTCAGGTCGTCGGCGGCGGCGCCGAAGCAGTCCGAGCCGCGCCCCTGCTCGCCATTGCGGGCGATGTGCTTGCGCTGGTAGCGGTAGTCGATCAGGGTGTTGAGGTTGCGGTCGGCCACTGCATAGACGCTGCCGCCTCGCCCGCCGTTGCCGCCATCCGGTCCGCCGAAGGGAATGAACTTCTCGCGCCGAAAGCTCACGCAGCCGGCGCCACCGTTGCCGGCCGCAATGTCAATGGTGGCTTCGTCTACGAATTTCATGTCGGCTCAAAGGGCAAATGGAAAAGCCGCCAGAGCGGCGGCTTCAGGCTCGGCACGCACCGCCTCGGTCGAGGCGGCGCGGCAGCGGGCATCAGAAGTTGTGCTGGATACCCAGATCGTAGCCGGTGCGCTCGTCGTTCATCATCAGATGGCCACCGACATAGGACACATCGGCAAAGATGTAGGTGCGCTTGGAGAGGTTGTGTTGAACGCCCAGGCCCACCTTCTTGTATTTGAAGCTGCCTTGCTTGGACTCGGCATAGCCGATCTTGAAGTCGTTCGAGCCCCAGGGCACGATGCCACCCAGGATCCAGCTGTTGGTGTCCATGTCCAGGGTGTTCTTGCCGCCCGTGGCACCCGCCGAGAGCGTGGCCCAGCCGAAGTTGTAGCGCACGGCCAGGCTGCCCAGGTTGTCGTACTGGTTGGTCGGGTCTTCATAGCCCAGGCCAACATACAGCGGACCGGCTTCGTAGCTGCCGGCGACCGAGAACGGCACGTTGCCGTTGACCTGGTTGGCCACCCGCTCGGCCGCCGCCACACCAAAGCTGAAGCCGCCGAACTTGGCGTCGTAGCGCACCGCGTTGTTGATGCGGAAGTTGGCCAGCGAGTTGCCGGCCTGCGTGACGTACAAGCCATAGGTCTGCGCGCCATAAATGGGCGCGCCGGGAATGTAGGCCACCGGCAAGGCGCCGCGCCCGCCCCACATGCCCACGTGCCGCAACTGGGCCAGGGTCTCGCCGGCAAACGGGTCCACCTGGTTTTGCACCATGGTGAAGGTCGGCGCATACAGGCGGCCCAACGTCACCGCCCCCCAGTTGCCGCGCAGGCCAACGAACGCGAAGCCACCCCAGAACGGGTAGTTGGGCACCATGTTGAAGCTGTCGCCAGTGTCCGGGCTGAAACGATGCTCCAGCGCGAAGAAGGCTTTGTTGCCATTGCCCAGGTCTTCCACACCCTTGAAGCCGATGCGGCTGCCGGAGGTGTCGGCAACCACTTGGTCATCCGAACTGGAGGCCTTACCAACGGCCAGATCAATCTTGCCGTAGATGGTGACCGACGACTGCGCGGCAGCAACACCCACGAATCCAGCCAGCAGCGCCAGCACGAGCAGCGATTTCTTCATTCCTGTATCTCCTTGGTTGAACCACGCGTCCGATGCGCCATCCGTGCGCCAGCCGATCAATGCCGGCTTCTTTGAAGGAACCTATTGCAACAGACCTGCACCCTCGTGGCAAAACTGCGACGCCAATTGACGCACAAACGTTGCCCCGTTACCACAATTAACGCAACGTTGTTGCAATGCAGCAATCCTTTGGCGCGATCGCAGGCGGCGCAGTACACTGGCTGCAATGCGGCGGCCTGGGGCCGCTCACAGTTGTCTCCTCCACCTCGTGTGGATTCACATCCGAGGCCTCGGCCTCGGATTTTTTTTGTCCGCCATCCAGAGGCCTGCCGTGACCCGCACCGCCGCCGACTACCTGCGCCGCATCCTCAACGCCAAGGTCTACGACGTGGCCACGGAGTCGCCGCTGGAGCCTGCGCACGCGCTCTCGCAGCGCCTGGGCCACACCGTGCTGCTCAAGCGCGAGGACTTGCAGCCGGTGTTCAGCTTCAAGCTGCGCGGCGCCTACAACAAGATGGCCCATCTGAGCGCGGCCGAGCGCGCACGCGGCGTGATCTGCGCCTCGGCTGGCAACCACGCCCAGGGCGTGGCGCTGGCGGCGCAGAAGCTGGGTTGCCGGGCCGTCATCGTGATGCCGCTGACCACACCGCAGGTCAAAGTGGACGCCGTAGCCGCACGCGGCGGCGAGGTGGTGTTGCACGGCATCAGTTACTCGGACGCCTACGCCCATGCGCTGACCCTGCAGGCGGCGCAGGGCCTGACCTTTGTCCACCCGTTCGACGACCCGCTGGTGATCGCCGGCCAGGGCACCATCGCCATGGAGGTGCTGCGCCAGCAGCAGGGGCCGTTGCATGCGGTGTTCGTGCCCATCGGCGGCGGTGGGCTGATTGCCGGGGTGGCGGCCTACATCAAGAGCGTGCGGCCCGAGGTCAAGGTCATTGGCGTGCAATCTGAAGATTCGCACGCCATGGCCGACTCGCTCAAGGCGGGCCGGCGCGTCGCCCTGGCCGACGTGGGCCTGTTTGCCGACGGCACGGCCGTCAAGCAAGTGGGGCGCGAGACCTTCCGGCTGGCGCGCATGCTGGTGGACGAGATCATCCTCGTGGACACCGACGCCGTCTGCGCCGCCATCAAAGACATCTTCCAGGACACGCGCGGCATCGTCGAGCCCTCGGGCGCGCTGGCGCTGGCCGGCCTCAAGGCCTATGCCGCGCGCCGCCGCACGCCGGCCGGGCAGACGCTGGTGGCCGTGACCAGCGGTGCCAACATGAACTTCGACCGCCTGGGCTCGGTGGCCGAGCGCGTGGGCGTGGGCGAGGCGCGCGAGGCGCTGCTGGCCGTCACCATCCCCGAGCGGCGCGGCGCCTTCCGGGCGCTGTGCGCGGTCATTGGTGCGCGCAGCGTCACCGAGTTCAACTACCGCATCTCGGACACCGACGCCGCCCATGTCTTTGTCGGCATCGCCATCAAGCGCCCTGCGGAAGCGGCCGAGCTGGTGGCGCACCTGCATCAGGCCGGCTTCGGTGCGCTGGACATCAGCCATGACGACCTGGCGCGCGAACACGTGCGCCACCTCGTGGGCGGGCGCAGCAGCCTGGCGCTGGACGAGCGCCTGTATCGCTTCATCTTCCCCGAACGCCCGGGCGCGCTGATGCGCTTTCTGGAGGCCATGGCGCCTGAGTGGAACATCAGCCTCTTTCACTACCGGCACCAAGGCATGGACCATGGCCGCGTGCTGGTGGGCATGCAGGTGCCCACGCGCGACCGCGCCGCGTTCAAGGCGTTTTTGAGCCGCCTGAACTACCCCTGCGTGGAAGAAACGCGCAACCCCGCCTACCGGCTGTTCCTGCGCTGACGCCGCTCATGCGGCCAGGCCGCGTGTTCGTCGCAAGACGCTGGTGGCGCGGGTCACGGATTCCTAAAGTGCAGTCATCGCTTCACCGCCTGACCCGCACCAAGGAACCTGCCATGAACACCACCGCCAACGCCCCCTTCGTCGCCTCCACCGCCCTGCGCAGCGCCCTGTTCGGCCTGGCCTTGATGGCGGCCGGCCTGACCCTGGCCGGCATCGACACCCTGGCCGCCCAGGGCGCCACCGATGCCAACGCCCTGATGGCCCAGACCCCGGCCACCGCCATCTCCACCAGGGCTTGATGACAATGCGGGCATGACTGCCCGCACTGCCACCCTCACCCCCACCCGGCCGCGCCAGCGCGCGGCGCTGCTGACGGTGCTGGCGGTGCTGATGGTGGCCTTCGTCACCCTCTACAGCGCGATGCTGCTGGGCGAAGCCCGCAGCCGCGCCGACACCGAAACCGCTGCCGCCCTGCCCTGGATCGCGGCCTTGCTGCCGCAGCGTGCCAGCGATGCGCGCGAGTTGCGCGCGCTGATGGGCCAACTGGCCGATATCCGCCACGTCTCGGTGACGTTGCATGCGCCCGACGGCACGCGCCTGGCAGAGGCGCCCACCGTGCACCCGCAGCCGCCGCGCTGGCTGCCGACCCCGGCCACGCCACCCGCCACCCGGCAGGACGTGCACGCACCGGACGGCGCCCTGATCGGCTACTTCATGGTGCGCCCGGCCCCGGCCGACGAGATGGCCGAGCTGTGGGCCGACTACACCCGCAGCCTGGCGCTGATGGCGGCACTGGCCTTGCTGGGTCTGGCCACCTTGCTGCTCTTCAACCGCATGGCCGGCGCGCTGGACCAGGCCGAGGCGCAGCGCCAGGCCTTGCTGCGCAAGCTGCTCGATCTGGACGACCAGGCCCGCCGCCGCCTGGCGCACGACCTGCACGACGAGGTCAGCCCCTACCTGGTGGCCTTGCAACCGCTGACGGCCACTTTGCAGCAGCAATGTGCGCAACGCCCCGACACCGCCGATCTGGCCGCACCGCTGGCCACGCTGGCCGCCCATCTGGCCCAGGTGCTGGGCACGCTGCGGCGCATCCTGACGGGACTGCATCCGCCCGCCCTGCAAACCTTGGGCCTGAAGGGCGCGCTGACCCAGTTGGCGCGGGTCACCCCGGCCACGCTGAACGTGCAGGCCGACGTGCAGTTGCGCCTGGAAGGCCCTTGGCAAGACCTGGGGCCGCTGCTGGACGTGCAGGTCTACCGGCTGGTGCAGGAGTGCCTGACCAACGCGCTGCGCCACGGTGGCCGCCGCATCATGCTGCACCTGCGCCATGCGCCGCACACCTTGCACCTGGTCATCACCAACGACCGAGCGGCGCCGCCGCTGCCCGCCGAATCGGCCGGCCTGGGCACACTGGGGTTGCACGAGCGCTGCCTGGCCCTGGGTGGCCGCTGTACCGTGGGGCCCGACGGCGACGGCTGGCGCGTGCACATCGATCTGCCCCTGGAGGACCAGGCCCATGCCCATTGACGACCCCATCCGCGTGCTGCTGGTCGACGACCATGCCGTGGTGCGCAGCGGCTACCGCGCCTTTCTGGAACAGACGCCCGGCGTGATCGTGGTGGCCGAGGCCGACACCGCCGACGGCGCCTACCACGCCTGGCAGCGCACCCGACCCCATGTGGTGGTCATGGACATCATGCTGGGCGCCGGCAGCGGCATTGCGGCCAGCCAGCGCATCCTCAACGCCAGCCCTGGGGCCCGCATTCTGGTGTGCTCGATGCTGGCCGAACCGGTGTTCATCCAGCACGCACTGGACGTGGGCGTGCTGGGCGCCATTGGCAAGGACAGCCCGCCCCAGGTGCTGCGCGAGGCCGTGCTGGCCGTGGCCCGGGGGCAGCGCTATGTGGCCGACGGGCTGGCTCAGCGGCTGGCGCACACCCAACCGGACAGCCGGGCGGCCTTCCAGGCACTGGCCCCGCGCGATTTTGAAATCGTGCGCCAACTGGTGCTGGGCACGCCGCTTGAGCGCATCGGCGAGAGCTTGCACCTGAGCGCCAAGACGATTGCCAACCGGCTGTCGCTGGTGCGGGCCCAGTTGGGCGTGCAATCCGACATCCAGCTGGTGCGGCTGGCCGCCGAAGCCGGTCTGCTGGACTGGCGGCTGTAGGCCTCTACAACTTGACGCCCAGGGCCTCGCGCCAGGCCGCCGTGGCGCTGGGCCGCGACGCCATGCTGTCGCGCGGGTTGGTGGCCGCCAGCATGGACTCCATGCGCTGGCGCACCGGCCGCATCGCACGCGGGTGGGTGTAGATCCAGAAGCGCTGCTCGCGCACGCCGTCCAGCACCATCTGCGCCACCTCGGTGGCCGGCACCAGGCCGCCCAGCACCGCTTTCTCGCCCGCCGCATAGGCCAGTTGCTGGCTGGTGGTGGTGGCCTCTTCGCGCTGCATGGCAGCGGGACGGTAGCGCTCGCTGTCGTAAATGCCGGTGGGCACGAAGTAGGGGCACAGCACCGCCGCATGCACCTGGCGCGTCACCAGCAGCAGGTCGTGGTAAAGCTGCTCGCTGATGGCCACGGCCGCATGCTTGCTCACCGTGTAGGCGCCCAGGTTGGGCGTCACCAGCAGCCCCGCCATCGAGGCGGTGTTGACCACGTGCGCCTCGTAGGCCGCATCGGCACGGGCCGCCGCCAGCATGCGTGGCACGAACGCGCGGATGGCGTGGGCGATGGACAGCAGATTGGCCCCCATCACCCAGTCCCAATCGCGCTCGGTGTGCTCCCACAGCAGGCCGCCAAAGGCCACGCCGGCGTTGTTGAACAGCAGGTGCACGGGGCCGAAGCGGCGCTCGGTCTCGTCGGCCAAGGCCTCGGTCTCGGCCGCGCTGGCCACGTCCATACAGCGCGTGGCCACTTGCGCGCCCTGCGCACGCAACTCGGCCGCCACGGCTTGCAGCGGCTCGTCACGGATGTCCACCAGCATCAGCCTCATGCCCTGCGCCGCGGCCAGCCGCGCCAGTTCCAGGCCGAAACCGGATGCGGCGCCCGTCAGCACCGCCGTCTTGTCTTGAAAGGTGTTCATCCCCGCATCATAAAAAAACACCGCCGACCGGCTACCGGTCGGCGGTGTGGGAATGGGGTCGATCAAGGGTTGGGATCGGTCGAGGGCGCCAGCGGCTGAACGGTCTGGGCCGGTGCCCGCTCCTTGGGCGCCGGGGGACGCTTGGGCGCCGCCTGGTGCGCCTTGCGCAAGGCATGGGCCTCTTTCTTGGTCACCTTGCCATCGCCATTGGCATCGGCCTGCGAGAACATCTCGCCGCCCCGCTTCGATTTGGCGGCCTCGTCGGCCGTGAGGACGCCATCGTGATTCAGATCGTGCTTGCCGAAAAACTTGCCTTCGTGTTTGGAGTTCGGGTTGGGGTTGTTGCCGCGCGGATGCGTCGCCGGCTGAGTCTGGGCCCACTGCCGCAACTCGTCGCGCTCCAGATAGCCGTCGCGATCGGTGTCGATCGCATCAAACGATTGGGTCAGGCCGCCGCGCGGCTGCACCTCGGCACGGCTCAGGCGACCATCTTTGTTGGCGTCCAGCAACTCCAGCTGCTTGGCGCGGTGGCGCACCGCATTGTTGGCGTTGGCGGGCTCCGTGGTCGCCGACTGGGCCATCGCAACGGCCATGGGCAGGACGGCAGCAGCGGCCAGCGTGAGACGGGTCAAGGTGTTCATCAGGAGGGGCTCCTCAGCTTGGATGGGCTGACAACGCCGCGCCCTGCCTGGCTGTTGACAAGGGACAATGGCCCCTCATGCAGACCGCTGCCCCCCACCCCGCCCGCCTGGCTTTTGCCGATGCCGACGCCGCGCTGGCCCAACTGACGGCGCTGTACGACGAGCAGACGGCCTGGCTGCGCAGCCAGTTGCAGGCCTGCCTGGCCGGCGCCACACCGACCACCCGCCTGCGCGCCTACTACCCCAGCGTGCGGCTCACCACCGACACCGTGCTGCGCCAGGTGGATTCGCGCCTGGCCTTTGGCTTCGTCGCCGGACCGGGCCGCTACGAGACCTCGGTCACGCGCCCGGCGCTGTTTGCCGACTACCTGCGCGAGCAGCTCTCGCTGCTGCTGGCCAACCATGGCCAGCCGCTGGAGATCGGCCTCTCGCGCGAGCCCATTGCCGTGCATTTCGCGCTGCGCGACGACGACCATCTGGAAGGTTCGCTGGATGCCGCGCTGCGTGCCCGCCTGCGCGACTGGTTCGACCTGCCCGACCTGGCCGCCATGGACGACGGCATCGCCAACGGCACGCACGAGACGCCGCCCGGCGCCGCGCGCCCGCTGGCCTTGTTCACCGCCGCGCGGGTGGACTACTCGCTGCACCGGCTGCGCCACTACACCGGCACCGCGCCCGAGCAGTTCCAGAACTTCGTGCTGTTCACCAACTACCAGTTCTACATCGACGAGTTCCAGCGCCTGGGCCGGGCGCTGGCCGCCGACCCCGGCAGCGGCTACAGCGCCTTTGTGGAGCCCAGCGGCACGCGCCTGCCGCAGATGCCGGCCTACCACCTGGTGGGGCCGGCACACAGCGGCATCACCATGGTCAACATCGGCGTGGGCCCGGCCAATGCCAAGACCATCACCGACCACGTCGCCGTGCTGCGCCCGCACGCCTGGCTGATGCTGGGCCACTGTGCGGGCCTGCGCAACAGCCAGCAACTGGGCGACTACGTGCTGGCCCACGGCTATGTGCGCGAAGACCATGTGCTGGACGAAGACCTGCCACCCTGGGTGCCCATCCCCGCGCTGGCCGAGATCCAGCAGGCGCTGGAGACGGCGGTGGCCGACGTGACCCAGCTCACTGGCTGGGAGCTCAAGCGCGTGCTGCGCACCGGCACCGTGGCTTCCACCGACAACCGCAACTGGGAGTTGCAACCCCACCCCGGCCCCGAACGCCGCTACAGCCAGAGCCGCGCCGTGGCGGCCGACATGGAAAGCGCCGCCATCGCCGCCAACGGTTTTCGCTTTCGGGTGCCCTATGGCACGCTGCTGTGCGTGTCGGACAAGCCGCTGCACGGCGAGATCAAGCTGCCCGGCATGGCCGACCAGTTCTACCGGGCACGGGTCGATCAGCACCTGCGCATCGGCATCCGCGCGCTGGAGTTGCTGCGCGCCCAGGGCATGGGCCGGCTGCACAGCCGCAAGCTGCGCAGCTTCGACGAGGTGGCCTTTCAATGAGCCGGCCCCTGCGCATCCGATGAGCAGCGACGACATCGCCACCCGCCGCTACCGCAACGCGCTGGTGCTGTTCGACGAGTTCGTCGGCCAGACCGTCAAACACCCCGACGCCGCCACGCTGCGCGGGCTGGAGCGGCGGTTCGCCGAGCGCCTGGCCATCCAGCCCAGCTACTGGAGCCAGATCAAGAGCCGCTCGCGCCAGATCGGCGAGCGGCTGGCGCGCCAGTTCGAGCAGCGCTGCCACAAGCCGGCCGGTTGGCTGGATCTGCCGCATGCCGTTGAACCCGCCGACACCCGGTCGCCAGCGCCCACTGCCGCGGCCCCTGCGCCCAGCGTGGCACAGGACGATGACGAGCGCTTCATCGTGGGGCTGGTGCTGACCTACTACCGGCGCCATCCCCAGCGTGCCAAAGAGCGCCTGCTGGGCCTGCTGGGCGAGGTGCTGACGCCACCATCACCCGAGCGCCCCCCCGCAAGTGCAGCCAAGCCCGCGCCAGCGCCGGCGCCATCCAGCACACCCCACGAAGAATGGCTGCAGAGCCAGCGCGGTGTGGCGCCGCTCAAACGCAAGGCGTCGGACTCTCGATAAACGCACTTGCGCAAGATTGTTTTTTCTTTATCATTGCGCGACCGGTGCCACACCGCCACGCTGCGCGGCCCCAAGCACCGCCTCCGGTAAATTGGATTGAATCCCCCTGACGGTCGCTACCCGCGCCGATAGGGTTCTCTGACATCGCCCAATATGAATAAGGAACATTTCTCATGAAGGTCACATTGCCCTCCACCTCACCGCGCAACCCCCTGGTCGCGCTGGTGCGGGCACGCCGCGCCGGCCGCCACGGCCCCAGCGCCAAGGCACTGCGCCAGCATGCCCGTCAAGACCTGCGCCGCGCCTTGCGCAGCGGCCCCTGAATCGCTCACCGGGATACCACCATGACGTCCTCCCTGCCCTGGTCCACACAGCCCGCCCCGGCGCCCTGGCGCTGCTGGTTGGCCGCCCACTTGCACCGCATCGCGTTGGCCTTGACCCGCCAGCACCACGCCCCTGCCGCGGCGCCGCCCCACATCGAGTTCGAGCATGGCGAGCTGTATGCCGATGGCGTGCGCATTGGCACGCTGCCGGTGACGCGGCTGTAAGTGCCCATCAAGGTGGCGGATGGCGCGCCGATAAGTGCCGCATGTCCACGCGCCCTCCTAGTGATCTGGCCGGCTGGGTACGCCACCTTGAAGCCGCCGACATCCCGGTGCTGCACGCCACGGTGCAGGAGTTGGCGTTGTGGCGCGAGCATGAGGACGCCGTGGACGTGCGCTGCCTGGAAGAGGTGATCGCGGCCGATCCGCTGATGACGCTCAAGCTGCTGTCTCACACGGCCAAAGCCCATGGCAGCCGCCGCCAGACCGACGTGGAAACCACCCGCGAGGCGCTGGTGCTGTTGGGCATCTCGCCCTTTTTCGCGGCGCTGGGCACACCCACCTCAGTGGAAGACAGCCTGGCCGCGCGGCCCGATGCCTTGGCCGGCCTGCGCGAGGTGTTGACACGGGCCCGGCGCGCCGGCCACTTCGCGCTGGGTTTTGCCTCGCACCGGCTGGATCCGGACGCCGGGCTGCTGTACGAAGCCGCGCTGTTGCACGATCTGGCCGAGATGCTGCTGTGGTGCCATGCCCCCGACACCGCGCTGGCCGTTCGCGCCCAACTGGATGCCGACGCCACGCTGCGCAGCCAGACCGCCCAACGCGCGGTACTGGGCACCACGCTGACCGAAATCCAGCAGGTGTTGATGCGCCGCTGGCACCTGCCCGACGTGCTGGTGCGGGCCACGGCCGACGCCGACCAGGCCGGCCCGCAAGAGCGTCTGGTCACGTTGGCCGTGCGCCTGGCGCGGCACACCGCCCAGGGTTGGGGCAATGCCGCCATCCCTGATGACGTGACGGCCATTGCCGCGCTGCTGAATCTGGGCGAGGCGCCCGCGCGCCGGCTGCTGGCCGAGTTGGACGAGTGAGCCCCAAACCGGTGGTTCAGCCGTCCAGCTGCGTCACCACCAACTGCCATGCGCGCTCGTCGTGGGCCAGCCCCACATGGGGCACACCAGCCAGCAAGCAGGCCTGCGCCCCTGGCAGCACGGCCGAGGCAGGCGGGAACACCACTTGGTCGGCATCGCTGTAGATGCACACGAAGCGCGCCGCTTGCGGCTGCGCCGCCAGCGCAGCCAACCAGGCGCTACCCGGTCGCAACTGACACACACCGCGCCAGGGCGGCGACAGCCGCGCCAACCAGGCACCCTGATGCGGCGTGCCCAACGTGACCACACCGTGCACCCGGGCCGACTCGCCGGCCTGGCGCAACCACGCCCGGATGACCAACCCGCCCATGCTGTGACCCACCAGCAAAGGCGGCTGGCCCGTGGCGGCCGCCACGCGCGCCACGGCGGCGGCAATGGCCGGCAGGTGGTGGTCCATATCGCCCAACATCGGCGCCAGCGTGATCGCCACATGGGGCGTGCCGCGCGCACGCAGTCGGGGCAGCCAGTGGTTCCAGAAGCCGCGGTTGCAAAACAGGCCGTGCACCAGCACCACGCCACGGCCACCGCCAGGAGGCAGCAGATCGGGGTGGACCTCCGCCCGCCAAGGCTGCTGCCAGCCGAACACCTGCACCGCCAACGTCGCCTCCCGCCACCAGGCACGCGCCGACACGGCCCAGGGCAGCGGCGTGAACCGCCGCGCCAACAGCCCGCACACCAGCAAGCCCAGCGGATTGGCCAGCAGGGCCAGCGCCAGCCACAGCGGCAGCCACTGCGCCGCCCCGCGCCAAACCAGCACCACCGCCCCACTCACCCACAACGCGAGGCTCAGGCAGGCCATGCGGCGCTGCGGGTTGGGCTGGGCCTGGGGCGTCATGGCCCGATGGTAGTGGGCTGGCTGCGGCCCAGCGACGACAATCCGTCCATGCCGATGCCACCTTTTGCCGCGCTGGGCCTGACGCTGATTGAGCGCGACTGGCTCAGCGCCAATCAGATCGTGTTTGCCGCCGCCCCCGACAGTCCGGCGACGGTGGTGGACACCGGCTATGTGACCCACGCCGACACCACGTTGGCCCTGGTGCGCCACGCGCTGGGCGCGGCGCCGTTGGTGCGCATCGTCAACACCCATCTGCATGCCGACCATTGCGGCGGCAACCAGCGGCTGCAACAGGCCTGGCCTGACGTGCAAACCTGCGTACCCCAGGCCTCGCTGGCCGCCGTGCGCACCTGGGACACCTGGGCACTGGGTTATGCCCGCGTGCATCAGCACTGCCCTCCCTTCACCGCCGATCATGGCCTGGCACCGGGTGCCACGCTGCTGCTGGGCGGGCACCCCTGGCAGATCCACGCCGCCCCAGGCCATGACCCGCATGCCGTGCTGCTGTGGGAGCCGGCATCGCGCACGCTGATTGCGGGCGACGCGCTGTGGCAGGCGCGGCTGGCCATCATCTTTCCCGAGTTGGACGACGCTGACGGCTTCGCGCCGACGCGGGCCACGCTCGACCTGATCGAGCAACTGGCCCCGCGCTGGGTCATTCCGGGCCACGGCCCGGCGTTTGCCGACGTGACCTCGGCCCTGGCCGCCAGCCGCAGACGGCTGGATCAGTTCGAAGCCGAGCCCCGCCGGCACGACGCGCATGCGGCGCGGGCACTGCTGATGTTCGCGTTGATGGCGCGCACCGCCCCCTCGCGCGCCGCCCTGCAGGCCGATCTCCAGGCCACCCCCGTCTTTCAGCAGATGGCCCGGCGCCTGGGGCAGCGCGACCTGGCCGCCTGGACCGACGAGCTGGTGCAGCGGCTGCTGCACGACGGCTGGGTGGTGCAACAGGGCGACACCTTGCGTGTAGCCACACGCCACTGACATGCATTGGCACCGGCGTGTCTACTTCATTGGTGGCTTCGATGCGCGCAGCCCACGCCACTACCACCGGCTGATGCGCGCGGCGGTCGCTCGGCGACCGGCCGACGGCGCCCACGCAACCATGGGCACACGCACCGCAGTGGACACGCTGGAGGATTGGTGGCCCATGACCTGGACGGACGCCGACGGCAGTTGGGCCACACGCTACGCCGTGTTGCGCTGGGACGATGTGGTGCGCGCGCGCTCACCTGCGGGTCTGGCTGGCCTGCTGCGCCATGCAGCGCGGGTGTACGGCCGTGCGCTGCCCGATGGGGCCTATATGCGCACGCTCTGGCGCCATGCCCGCCCAGGCTTGTTGATGGGCCTGGTGCCCCTGGCGTTGTTGACCGCCTGCGTGCTGGCAGGTGGGGTGACTGGCCTGCTGGCCAGCCTGCTGGGGCTGCCTGTCGCAGCCGCAGTGGGGCTGGCCGCGACAGCGGCGCTGACGCTGCTGGCGGTCACGGCCAAGCCCGTGCGGGCTGCCTGGATGCTGGGGCTGCTGGAGGTGACCGATGCCCTGGCCCGAGGGCGGGATGCCGCGCTCAACGCCCGGCTGGACGCCATGGCCCGCACCGTGGTGGCAGCGGCCGAGGCCGGTGATGCCGACGAGCTGATGCTGGTGGGTCACAGCGTGGGCAGCAACTGGGCCGCCGCCGTGCTGGCGCGGGCCCAGCGGCTGGCACCCTGGCTGGGCAGCCGGGGCCCGACCCTGGGCCTGGTGACACTGGGCCAGACGTTGCCGTTGGGCACGGCCCGCGCGGCCGGCACGGCCGGCCGCGCCGATGTGGCCACGCTGACCGCCCTGCAGGGCCTGACCTGGCTGGACGTGAGTGCCCCCGCCGACTGGGCCGCGCTGGCCGGCCTGCCGCCGTGGTCCGGCGCGCCGGCGGGGGCCGCCGAATGCTGGGCGCGCTCACCGCGCTTTCACGCCGCGCTGACGCCGGCGCACTACGCGGCGCTCCGACGCGACCGCCATGCGCTGCACATGCAGTACCTGCACGCCCCCGACCTGCCGGGCGGCTGGGATATCGTGGCGCAAGTCGCCCGCCCCAACGCCCTGCCTCACACCCCACCCTCGCCATGACGCGTTTTTGCCCCCACTATCCGCCACCCGTGCGCAGCCGCCTGGGCCTGTTGACGCTGTTTCTGCGCAAGCGCCACTCGATGCTGAATGGCCTGTTTGCCCGCAGCTACACGATGAAGATGGGCGAGGTGCGCATCCCCGGTGCCCATGCCTATATGGTCAACGAGCCCCCGCTGGTGCGGCGGGTGATGGTGAGCGAGTGGGCGCAGTTTCCCAAGCACGAGATGCTGGCCCAGGCGCTGCGGCCGCTGCTGGGCGACAGCATCTTCACCACCAATGGCCCGGCCTGGGCGCGCCAGCGGGCGCTGATGGACCCGGCCTTCGAGGCGGCGCGCGTCAAGCGCGTGTTTGGTCGCATGTGGGAGGCGGCCGAGGCCATGCGCGCGCGCCTGGCAGCGCTGCCGCCCGGGCAGCCCCTGGACGCCGAGGTGGAGATGACCCATGTGGCGGCCGATACGATTTTGCGCACCATCATCTCGCAGCCCCTGGACAGTGCCGGTGCGCGGCAGGTGTTCGAGGCGTTCACACGCTACCAGGCCATTGCCCCGCGCATTTTGATGCCGGCGTTCTTTGGCCTCCGGTGGCTGCGGCCCTGGTGGCAGGTGCGCAAGAGCCGCCAGCCTGCGGCCGAGATCCGCAACCTGATCGCCACGTTGATCCGGCCGCGTTTCGAGGCGGCGCAGGCCGGCCAGCCCGACGCCCATGACGACATCCTGAGTGCGCTGCTGGCGCAGCAGGCGTTCGGTTTTGACGAATTGGTCGATCAGGTGGCCATGCTGTTTCTGGCCGGGCACGAGACCTCTGCCAGCGCGCTGGCCTGGTCGCTGCATCTGCTCGCCAATGCACCCGATGTGCAGGCGCGGCTGGCCGCTGAGGCCGACACCTGGCTGGATGCGGTGGCCACCGACCCGGGGGCGATGACCCAGTTGAAGCTGTCGCGCAACGTGTTCCGCGAGGCGCTGCGGCTGTTTCCACCGGTGGGGTTTTTTGTGCGCACGGCCAGCCAGACCTGCACCATGCGCGACAAGACGGTCAAGGCCGGGGCCTCGGTGGTGGTGGCACCCTGGTTGATCCACCGCCATCGCCAGCTCTGGGCACGCCCCGACGAGTTCGACCCCGACCGCTTCACGCGCGACGAACCCGACGACGCCGTCAGCGCCAAGGATTCGGTGCGCCAGGCCTATCTGCCCTTTGGCCTGGGCCCGCGCATCTGCATCGGCGCGGCGTTTGCGCTGCAAGAGGCCACGCTGGTGCTGGCCGTGGTGGCACGGCACTTCCAGGTCAGGCCGGTGCCCGGCCGCGTGCCCACGCCGGTGGGGCGGTTGACGATACGCTCCGGCGACGGCATCTGGCTTTACGTGGCGCCGCGATGAAAGAGCGTCTGTCCGGCTTTTTGCTGATGGCGGTGGTGGTGCCCATGGCGTTGATGGGCTATCTGGTGCTGTGCTGGGTAGGGCTGTTCGGCCGGGCCGAGCGCGGCCGCGCCGGAGTGCGGGCGCTGGACCACTTCGTCAACGCCACGCTGTTTGACGGCTATGCCTGGGAGTCCGTCTCCTCGCATGCCTGGCGCGACCGGCACCGGCGCTGGGCGCAGTGGGTGATCTGGGTGACCGACCATTTCCAGCACGGCCATTGCCAGCGCGCCAACAAGCGCGAGCAACCCCTGGTGGACCTGATGCTGGCCAAAGGCCTGCACCGGCAGACGATTTTCTGACCATGCAGGTGCGGCGCCGTCACGTGCTGTACGTGGGCGGGTTCGACCCGCGCAGCCCGGCGTTGACGCACCGGCGCTACGCGGAGGAGGGTGCTCGCCAGGCCGCCGTGGGTGGCTACCGGTTGCAGGTGGGCCCCCGCGAGCGGGCCAACGACTGGTGCGACGCCTGGACCGTGCGGGCCGAGATGGACGGCGTGGCAACGGAGACCCGCTTCGAGTGTCTGCGCTGGGACGACATCGTGCGGGCGCATTGGGCGCGTGGGCCTTGGGGGGTGTTGCGTGCGACCGCGCTTGCCAGTTGGCATTTGTGGCGCGACGGCATCATGTGGCGCACGCTCAGAACGTCGTGGCCCGCCTTTCTGGCCTTGGGGTTGCCCAGCCTGTTGCTGGTGGCGGCCATGCTGGGCGGCGCGGGCCTGGGCTTGCTGGCCATGGCGACGCCTTGGTTGGCGGGTGGATTGGCGCTGGTCGGCATCGCGCTGGCGTGGCGACTGGTTGCGCGCGCCCACCTGCCCTGGCTGATGCGCAGCATGGCCATGCTGGTGCGGCAGGGACGCGGCCAGACACCTGCACTGGACGCGCGGGTGAACGCCTGGTCGGCGCACCTGGCTGCCGTGTTGCAGACCGCGCCCGCCGACGAGGTGCTGGTGGTCGGTCATAGCTCTGGCGCCATGCTGGCCATGCTGACGGCGGCCCGTGCCTTGCAAGGCCGGCCCGGCACCCGTCTGAGTTTGCTGACCCTGGGCCATTGCACCCAGATGCTCAGCCAGCAGCCCACGGCCCACGCCTTTCGCGCCGAGTTGGTGGCGTTGGCCCGTGCGGATGGGTTGACCTGGGTGGACGTCAGCGCCCCCCCCGACGCCTGTTGTATGGCTCTGGTATCGCCCACCTGGCATGCCGGCCTTGAACTCGCCGCCGCGCCCACCCCCACCCTGGTCAACCCCCGGTTCGCCCAGTTGTTCGATGCAGACCGCTACGCCGCCCTCAAGCGCGACCGCTATGGCTGCCATTTTCAGTACGTGATGGCCGGCCAGCGCCCAGGAACGTGGGACTACTTTGCCGCCACGGCCGGGCCACAGACACTGCGCACCCGCTTTGCGCCAGAAACAAGCGCCACCGGTTTCACCCGCTTCCAATTGCTGGGTGGCCCCCCGCCATGGTGAAGATCGTCATCATGACGCTGGGCAGCGCCGGCGACCTCCACCCCTTTTTGGCCGTGGCGCGGGCTCTGCACGAACAGGGCACCGACGTGTTGCTGGCCAGCCAGGCCTCTCATGAAGCCGAGGTTCGGGCACAGGGCGTGCGTTTCGCGGCCATCGCCACCGCCGAGGACGAGGCGCGCACCCTGGCTCACCCCGACCTGTGGCACCCCATTCGGGGTTTGGGTGTGCTGTGGCGTCATCTGGTGGTGCCGTCCATCGAGCCCAGCACCCAGCTGCTGGGCGCACTGAGCCGGAAAACTGGCGCCCTGCGTGTGCTGGCCTCCCCACTGGCCATAGGCGCACGCCTGGCCGCCGACCGTTGGCCTCTGCGTCTGACGCTGGCCCACACCGCACCCACCAGCCTGCGCAGTGTCGCGACGCCCATGTTTCTGGGCCCTTACCACGCACCCGACTGGCTACCCACCCGCGCCCGTCACTGGCTGTGGCAAGGTTTGGACGCCTGGCGACTGGAGCCCATGGCCCGCGCGACGCTCAATGTCTGGCGTCGCAATCAGGCGCTGCCGCCTTTGGTTGGGTCGGTGTTTGGCGACTGGTTGCACCGGGGCCAGCCATCATGCGGACTGTGGCCTCCCGAGTTTGCCGCGCCACCCGGCGATGTGCCACCTGGGTTCTGGCTGTGCGGCTTCCCGCTGTACGACGCCGGCTCGCCTGCCGGTCAGGACCGGGGTGAGGTGGTGCTCTACCCCGGCTCCGTGGCCACGCCCGCCGCCCAAGCCATGTGCGCCGCCAGTGAAGCACTGGCGGCCCAGGGCACGGCCTGTCGCCTGCTGGCGCCCGAGACACCTCGAGCGCATCTGCCCAGCCTGCTGGAGGCGGCCAAGGTCTTCGTCCATCACGGCGGCATTGGCGCCATCGCGCAGGGCTTGCGGGCGGGAGTGCATCAGCTCGTCATGCCCAGCGCCTACGATCAGCCCCAAAACGCCTGGCGCCTGGCCCAGCTCATGGGGGGCCCCGTCGGCACCCGCCCCGGCACCTTGCTGAACGACATACGCCAGTGCCTCCTGGCACCTCGCCCGGCGCCACGCGCTTGGCCGCTGTCCATTCCAGGTCAGCCCAATGCGGCCGTGCAGCAACTGGTCGACCATTTAAAGGCTGGCTGAAACGCACAAGAAAAAACCCCGAGCCTTGCGGACTCGGGGTTTCGAATATTAGCCTGACGATGTCCTACTTTCACACGGGAATCCGCACTATCATCGGCGCAGAGGCGTTTCACGATCCTGTTCGGGATGGGAAGGGGTGGTGCCACCTCGCTATGGTCATCAGGCTTAACTGGCTGCCGTGCTGCTTATTGAAGTGCAGCTAGGCGAATTCAAAGAATCGAATCGGGGATGATTGCGTAACCGGTTGGGTCACAACGGTTTACTCTAAGTCCTTGACGAGGTCGTCAAAGTTATAGGGTCAAGCCGCACGGGCAATTAGTACTGGTTAGCTTAACGCATTACTGCGCTTCCACACCCAGCCTATCAACGTCCTGGTCTAGAACGACCCTTCAGGGGGCTCAAGGCCCCGGCAAGACTCATCTTGAGACGAGTTTCCCGCTTAGATGCTTTCAGCGGTTATCTCTTCCGCACTTAGCTACTCGGCAATGCCATTGGCATGACAACCGATACACCAGCGGTGCGTCCACTCCGGTCCTCTCGTACTAGGAGCAGGCTCTCTCAATCTTGCAGCGCCCACGGAAGATAGGGACCAAACTGTCTCACGACGTTTTAAACCCAGCTCACGTACCTCTTTAAATGGCGA
>JAIUPQ010000002.1 GCA_020161145.1 Pseudomonadota bacterium | reverse complement strand
GAGCCTGGCAGGGGCAAGGGGACATACGCCAGGCGCAGCGGGTGACGATGGATGCTGGTGCCAGCGTGAGTGCGGATGCAACGCACCAGGGTGCGGGCGGCGAGGTGGTGCTGTGGAGTGATGTGCATGCCGAGGGTGGGTTGACGACGGCGGCAGGGACGCTCTCTGCGCGCGGCATCAGCCAGGGCGGGCGCATCGAGACGTCGGGGCATGCGGTCGATACGGATGGCGCCAGGGTGGATGCCGGCGCTTCTTCAGGGGCCGGCGGGCAGTGGCTGATTGATCCGTACAACTACACCATCAATGCGCCGCAGGCGGCGACGATCGTGAGCTCGCTCAATACCGGCACCAGTGTGACGGTGGATACGACGGTCAACAACCCGAGCCAGGGCGCGACGGGGGCTGGCTCGGGTGACATCGTCGTCAACGCAGTCATTGCCAAGACGGCGGGCGGCGATGCGACGCTGACGCTGAAGGCCGACAACAACATCTCCGTGAATGCGAGCCTCACCTCCAACACCGGCAAGCTGGGCGTGGTGCTGTGGGCCGACCAGGACAACTCGGGCGCGGGCAGCATCCAGGTGATCAATGTGCCCATCACCAGCAATGGCGGCGATGTGGTCATGGGCGGGGGGCTGGATGGCAACGCCGATGGTCGGCCCGATGGCGCGGCCATCGGGGACCATGGCATCTACATGGACGGCGTCGCCCTCAATGCGGGCGCGGGCAACATCACGCTGCGCGGAGCCTCGAACCAGACCACATCGGCCTGGAGCACGGGCATCAACGTGGAGAGTAGCATCCTGAGCGCGCGCGTCGTGACCTTAACCGGCACCGGGGCAACCAACACCGGCGCCAACGGCGGCAACGTGGGCGTGTTGCTGAATACCAGCAGCATCACGGCCAGCGAGGACTTGTTCATCGGCGGCACCGGCGGTGGCTCGGGCAGCACGGGCGGCGACAACCATGGGGTGTTGATCCTGGGCGCCGGGGTGGGCACCGTGACGGGCACCGGCAGCGGCACCGTGACGATCAGCGGCACGGGCGGTGGCCAGGCCGGCAGCAGCAACAACGACGGGGTGGTGATCAACGATGCCACCATCCGGTCGGCCAGCGGGGCGCTGGCCATCAACGGCACGCAGGGCGTGGGTTCGTCCAGCGAAGGCCTGGAGATGAACACCGGCGTGCTGGGCGCTGCCAGCGGGCAATCGGGCGCCATCACGGTGACGTCCAACTCGATGTATTTTCTGGGGATCAACACGCTGCAGACCACGGGCGCGGCCGTCGTCGAGTCGGCGGGTGCGAGCTTCGACAGCGGTGGCATCGGTCTGGGGTTGAGCGTGGTCAACGCCAGCAGCCTGCGCATCGGCAAGACCACCAACACGGCCGACCTGTTCCTGACCCAGGCCACCACGGTGGCAGGCCCCATCAGCATCTACGGCGGTCACATCTACCTCAATGCCTTGATGACCAGCACGGCCACGGGCGACATCCTGTTCAAGTCGGTGGCCACCACGGGCGCCGACAGCATTTTCCTCAACAACAACATCGCCAAGACCGGCGGTGCGCGCTCGGTGCTGACGCTGCAATCGGCGGGCCGCATCACCCTGAACGGCGGCACGGGCATCGGCGCCAGCGGCACGGTGATGGACGTGGTGCTGTGGTCGGACTATGGCAACGCCAACGTCGGCGGCATCACCTTGCAAGGCCACATCGGCACCAATGGCGGCCACCTGTGGATGGGCGGCAGCAGCACGGCGGGCGGCAGCCTCAAATGGAACGGCCTGACCGTGGGCGATGGGCCTGCCGTCAGCGCCGCCAGCGCCAACCTCAACGCCATCGAGGTGACCGGCCAGATCAACACCGCCGGCGGCGACATGCTGCTGTGGGCTGGTCCAGGCCAGTCCAGCAACGCCGGCATCAAAGGTGCCACGGCCAACCCGCTGACCACCGGCAGCGGCGACATCACGCTGCTGGCCAACTCGGTGGCCACCCTGCCGGTGAGCACCACCGGCCTGCTGACGCTGGCGCCCTACAACGGCAACTACAGCGGCACCATGACCTGGAGCGGCGCCATGAGCGGCGCCGATCTGGCGCTCACAGGCACCTACGACGGCCTGACGCTCAAGAACATGACCAGCCTGGGCGGCCTGACGCTGGGCCAGTACAGCGGCATGCTGCAGCCGCTCACGCTCGCGCCCGTGGTGATGGGCAACAGCGACAACATCACCATGGCCGTGGCCACCACCGTGGCCGGGCCCATCCGTCTGTACGGCAACAACATCACACTCAACACCAACCTGGCCAGCACGGCGGCGGGCGCGCAGGTGATGCTCCAGGCGGCCACCACCATCACCCAGAGTGCGAACGTGGCCGTCAGCAGCCAGGGCGGCTCCATCATTTACGTGGCCGACAGCGATGCCAACGGCAGCGGCGCGATCTCGGTAGGCCCGGGCGCGGCCCTCACCACCGGCAGCGGCGGCGGCGCCATCGACCTGTGGGCCAACAACACGCTGGGCGCCATCGGCATCGATCTGAACGGCGCCACGGTGGACGCTGGTCTGGGCTTTCTGACCCTGACCGGCGCGGGCACCACGCAGGCCGTGCGCGTGGGCGCGGGCAGCACGGTGAGCGCGGCCGACATCGCCATCATGGGCACGGGCGAGGTGCGCCTGGACAGCGCCCTGACGGCCACGGCGGGCAGCATCTGGATTGAGGCCGACCGCTTTGTCAACACCGCCGGCAGCGGGGCCTTGAACGTCACCAACGGTCTCTACAACTGGACCGTCTGGAGCCGCAACGCCGACCCCTTCAACGCCACCACGGGCGATGTGCGCGACGGTCTGGTCTACGACTACAAGCAGTACAACTACGTCAGCGGCGACAACATTCAGGGCTCGGGCGATGGTTTGCTCTACAGCTACGCCCCGGTGGTCACGGTGGCGCTGACGGGCGGTGTCAGCAAGGGCTACGACGGCAGCGACAGCGCGACGCTGGCCGCCGGCAACTACCAGTACAGCGGTCTGGTCGATGGCGACAGCGTGACGCTGGGCGTGACCGCCACCCGCTACGACAACAAGAACGCCGGCAGCGGCAAGACGGTGAGCGCCACCGGCCTGAGCCTGGACGGCGCGTCCAACGGCGCCGCCAGCGTCTACGGCTACCAGCTCGCCAGCACCGCGGCCAACGGCGCCATCGGCACCATCACGCCCAAGGCCATCAGCGCCATCACCGGCATCACGGCGGCCAGCAAGGTCTACGACGGCAGCACGGTGGCGACGCTCACGACTTCGGGCGCGGGCTTCACCGGCATGGTGGGCGGGGACGCGCTGACGGTGGCCACGGGCTCGGGGGCGTTTGCCGACAAAAACGTGGGCACCGGCAAGACGGTGGCCATCACCGGCCTGTCGCTGGGCGGTACGGACGCGGGCAACTACACGCTGACGGACGCCACGGCCACCACCACGGCCGACATCACGCCCAAGGCCATCAGCGCCATCACCGGCATCACGGCGGCCAGCAAGGTCTACGACGGCAGCACGGTGGCGACGCTCACGACTTCGGGCGCCGGCTTCACCGGCATGGTGGGCGGCGACGCCCTGAATGTGGCCAGCAGCAGCGGCGCCTTTGCCGACAAGAACGCGGAGCTGGGCAAGACCGTCTCCATCTCGGGCCTGAGCCTGGGCGGCGCCGATGCCAGCAACTACACACTGACCAGCGCCACCGCCACCTCCACGGCCGACATCACACCCAAGGCCATCAGCGCCATCACCGGCATCACGGCGGCGGACAAGGTCTATGACGGCGGCACGGCCGCCACGCTGACCACCTCGGGCGCGGGCTTCACCGGCATGGTGGGCGGCGATGCGTTGACCGTGGCCAGCGGCACCGGCGCCTTTGCCGACAAGCATGTGGGCAATGGCAAGACGGTGGCCATCAGCGGCCTGAGCTTGGGCGGCGCGGATGCGGGCAACTACCTGCTGGCCGACACCACGGCCAACGCCAGCGCCGCCATCACCCCGAAGGCCATCACGGCCATCACCGGCATCACGGCGGCGGACCGGGTGTACGACGGCAGCAGCGCGGCCCAGCTGGACACCACCGCGGCCGGCTTCACCGGCCTGGTGGGTGACGATGCGCTCTCGGTGGCAAGCGGCACCGGCGCCTTTGCTGACAAGCACGTGGGCAATGGCAAGACGGTGGCCATCAGCGACCTGAGCCTGGGCGGCGCGGATGCGGGCAACTACCTGCTGGCCGACACCACGGCCAGCACCAGCGCCACCATCACCCCCAAGGCCATCACCGCCATCACCGGCATCACGGCGGCGGACAAGATCTATGACGGCGGCACGGCCGCCACGCTGACCACCTCGGGCACCGACTTCACCGGCATGGTGGGTGGCGATGCGCTCTCGGTGGCCAGTGGCACCGGGGTGTTCGCCGACAAGCACGCCGGCAGCGGCAAGACGGTGACCATCAGCGGCCTGAGCCTGGGCGGTGCAGATGCGGGCAACTACCTGCTGGCCGACACCACGGCCAGCGCCAGCGCCGACATCACGCCCAAGCTGCTGACGCTGACCGGCGTGGCCGCCGCCGACAAGATGTACGACGGCGGCGTGAACGCCACCCTCAGCCACGCCGGCAGTCTCGTGGGCGTGGTGGGCGCCGACGCAGTGGCGTTCACCCACACCGGGGCGAGCTTCGCCGACCCACAGGTGGGTAGGGGCAAGACGGTGTCGCTCACGGGTCTCACGCTTTCAGGCGCCGATGCGGGCAACTACAGCCTGGACCCCACGGGCGGGCAAACCCTGGCCGCCATCAACCGCCTGCCCGACCTGCCTTGGGTGGATGACGGCGAGGACAGTGCGGGTAGCCGGTATCCGTCGCAGCGACCGGCCATCATGGACCGTGACCAGAGCACCAATGCCGCCCTCTCCCTGCTGATGGTGGAGACCGAACTGCAGCAGGCTCCGCCGCGCGACGCGGCGCGCCGGCTGCGCTTTGAGGCGGCGCTTGAGGGTGAGCCGGCGCTGGCCTGCGATGTGGAGCTGGTAGGCAACCAGTTGCTGGTGCGCGCCAACCCGGTGGCAGGGCCGACGATGGCCCCGGCTTTGCGCAAGCGCCTCATCAATGAAGCCCTGGCTGCGGTGGAGAAGACCTTCGGCACCCCGCGCCAGCACATCGCGCTGACGACGCTGTCACTGACCGAGTAGGGTGAAGATCACAACACCCAGGTGCTGACCCAGTAGGCACACCAGGCCACGATGGCGGCGGCGGGAATGGTGAAGATCCAGGCCCAGACGATGTTGCCGGCCACACCCCAGCGCACGGCCGAGAGGCTGCGCACCGAGCCGGCACCCACGATGGAGCCGGTGATGGTGTGGGTGGTGGACACCGGCACGCCCAGGCCCGAGGCGAGGAACAGCGTCAGCGCGCCGCCCGTCTCGGCGCAAAACCCCTGCACGGGCTTGAGCTTGGTGATGCGCTGGCCCATGGTCTTGACGATGCGCCAGCCGCCAAACATGGTGCCCAGGCCGATGGCGATGTAGCACGACCAGATCACCCAGGTGGGTGGCGCGCCGGCCTCGCGCGCCAGATAGCCCGAGGCCACCAGCAGCATCCAGATGATGCCGATGGTTTTTTGCGCGTCGTTGCCGCCGTGGCCCAGCGAGTAAAGCCCCGCCGACACCAGCTGCAGGCGGCGGAACCAGCGGTCGGCCTTCAGGGGCGAGCGGCCTTTGCAGACCCAGGCCACGATGACCATGATGAGCGAGCCCAGCACAAAGCCCAGCAGCGGCGAGACGAAGATGAAGGCCACGGTCATGGCAATGCCTTTGCCAATCAGCGGCGCCACGCCGGCCTTGGCAATGACGGCACCGATGATGCCGCCGATCAGCGCATGCGAGCTGGACGAGGGGATGCCCAGCCACCAGGTGATGAAGTTCCAGGTGATGGCGCCAGTCAGGGCGCCAAAGACCACGTGGTGATCGACGGCACCCAACTCCACAATGCCGCCGCCCACGGTGGCCGCCACCTTGAGGTGAAAGACCTGGATGGCCACCACGTTGAAGAAGGCCGCGAACAGCACCGCGTGCTGCGGCTTGAGCACGCCCGTGGAGACCACGGTGGCAATGGAGTTGGCGGCGTCGTGAAAACCGTTCATGAAGTCGAACGCCAGGGCCATCACGACCAGGAAGGCGACGACGCCGAAGCTCAGAGTGGGGATGTCCATGGCGGTCAGGCGTTCTCCAGCACCACACCCTCGATGAGGTTGGCGACGTCTTCACAGCGGTCGGTGATGGCCTCCAGGTGTTCGTAGACGGCCTTGAGCTTGATCAGCTCGCGGGTGTCTTCTTCTTCGCGAAAGAGGCGCGACATGGCGCTGCGCAGCGCGCGGTCGGCGTCGGACTCGAGCAGGTCGATTTCCTCACAGGTCTTGAGTGCCGAGTCGGCCACGGCCGGCTCGCGCAGCCTGGGCATCAGCGAGACGGCATGGCGCACGCGATCGCAGCACTTGACGCACAGCTCGGCCAGCCGCGTCACGTCGTCGTTGACGCGCTGCACGTCGTAAAGAATCATCACCTCGGCGGCGTCCTGCATCAGGTCCAGCACGTCGTCCATGGCGTTGATGAGGCCGTGGATCTGCTCGCGGTCGATGGGTGTGATGAAGGTGCGGTGCAACTCGCGGTTGACCGTGGCCGTGACGCTGTCGGCGGCCCGCTCGGCGGCATCCACCTCGGCGGCGTGCTGGGCCCGCAACTGCGGTGTGGCGTAGTGTTCAACCATCAGGCCGAAGGCTCGCGCGCCCTCGGCGATGTAGTTGCCGTGCTGGTTGAACAGCTCGAAGAAATTGCCCTCCTTGGGCAGCAGCTTGGCAAATAGCGTCATGAGGAGACCTCAACTTCTGAAGATGAAATACACGGCGCCCACCAGGCACAGCGCGGCCCACACGTAGTCGAGCTTGAAGGGCTGGTCCATGTAGATCAGCGCAAACGGCACGAAGACGGCCAGCGTGATGACCTCCTGGGCGATTTTCAACTGGGCCAGACTGTAGCCACCGGCGTAGCCGATGCGGTTGGCTGGCACTTGCAACAGGTATTCAAACAGGGCGATGCCCCAGCTGACCAGCGCGGCCACCCACCAGGCCTGGCCCGAGAGGTTCTTGAGGTGGCCGTACCAGGCAAACGTCATGAACACGTTGGCGATGGCCAGCAAGCCAAAGGTCTGCACCGCCAGCGGCAACGACACGGCCGTCATGTTGACCCCTCGTCCGGTGGGTACACCGACCGATCCCCCGAGGGGATGCGGGCCGGCTTGGGGCGGCCCGGCGCTCGGCCCGCTGTCATGTTGACCCCTCGTCCGGTGGGTACACCGACCGATCCCCCGAGGGGATGCGGGCCGGCTTGGGGCGGCCCGGCGCTCGGCCCGCTGGCGTCGTCTGCGCTACGTTTGGGGGGCACACCTCATCAATGCGCTGATCCGCCACGGCCGGCCAGAAAGCGTCCAGCCGGTGGCCACCGGGCAACACCAGGTCGGGCGCCAGCGCCAGCAGCGGGCGCAACACGAAGGCGCGCTCGGTCAGGCGCGGATGGGGCACGGTGAGCGTGGGGGTGGCGATGACGGCATCGCCATAGAGCAGCAAATCCAGATCCAGCGTGCGCGGGGCGTTGCGGTAGGGACGCTGACGGTCGAACGCCTGCTCGATGGCGTGCAGCGCGGCCAGCAGCGCGTCGGCGTGCAGCGCGGTGGTGAGCGCCGCCACGGCGTTCAGGTAGTCAGGCCCATCGGCATCCACCGGCGCGGTGCGAAACCAGGGCGACACCGCAGCCACCGTGGTCTGCGGCAGCCGGGCCAGGGATTCCAGCGCCCCGGCGAGCTGGGCCCGCGCATCGCCCAGGTTGGCACCCAGGCCCACGTAGGCGCGCACGGCTCTCACACGGCCTCGCCTGGTGTGCCCTGCCCCTCACCGCCCCCGGCCGGCTTGCGGCGGCGGCGACGGCGGCGCTTGGCGGGGGCGGCAGTGCCGCCCTCGCCTTCGGCTTCGGGTGCGACCGGTGCGCCAGGTGTGGCCGGTGCGGCCGGTGTGCGGGGCGGCTTGGCACCCGACCGGGGCGCGGGCTTGGGCGCACTCTTGCGCGCCGCCTCCACCAGCGCCTCGCGCTCGGCCTCGTTGCCCAGCGCAAAGTCTTCCCACCAGTCCACCAGCTCGGTGGCCACCTCGCCCGACTCGCTGCGCAGACGCAGGAAGTCGAAACCGGCGCGCCAGCGCGGCCGCTCCACCAGCGAGGCGGCCGAGCGGCCGGCGCGCACGTCGAAGCGCGGCTGCATCATCCAGATCTCGCGCATGTCGGCGGCGAGCTTGCCGCGGCCGGAGATGTCGCCGATGCGGGCGTCGAACACGGCGTCGATGGCCTCTTGCAGCGCCGGCGTGGGGTGGGCGCCGGCGGCGCGGCGCTCGGCCCAGGCGGCCTGCACGTCGTGCCACAGCAGGCAGGCCAGCATATAGCTGGGCGCCACGGCCTTGTCCTCGGCCACGCGGCGGTCGGTGTCGGCCAGCGCGCGGTCGATAAAGGCCTGTCGCCCGGGCGTGGGCTGCGCCGGGTGCAGCGCGGCGTCCAGCACGGGGAAGATGCCGCGATCCAGCCCCATCGCCTTGAGCTGGGCCAGGCTGGCCAGCGCATGGCCGGTCTGCAGCAGTTTGATCATCTCGTCAAAGAGGCGCGAGGCCGGCACGCCGGCCAGCAACGGCGCCATCTCCTTGAGCGGAGCCCGGGTCTTGGGGTCGAGCTTGAAACCCAGCTTGGCGGCAAAGCGCACCACCCGCAGGATGCGCACCGGGTCTTCGCGGTAGCGCGTGGGCGCGTCGCCAATCATGCGCAGCGTCTGGTTGCGCACGTCCTTGAGGCCGCCGTGGTAGTCCACCACCACCTGGGTGCGCGGGTCGTAATACATGGCGTTGACGGTGAAGTCGCGCCGCGCCGCATCCTCGATCTGCGGGCCCCAGACGTTGTCGCGCAGCACGCGGCCGGTGGCGTCCACCACATGCTGTTTGCTGGCGATCTCGTGCTTGGCGGTTTTCTCGTTGCCCTGCACCTGCTCGGCGGCGCTGGCGTCCAGGTAGGCGCGGAAGGTGGAGACCTCGATCACCTCGTGGTCACGGCCCCGGCCGAACACCACGTGCACGATGCGAAACCGCCGCCCGATGATGAAGGCGCGGCGGAACAAGGCCTTGACCTGCTCGGGCGTGGCGTCGGTGGCCACGTCGAAGTCCTTGGGCCGCCGGCCCACCAGCAGGTCGCGCACGGCGCCGCCCACCACGTAGGCGGTGTGGCCGGCGTCCTGCAGCGTGGCCACCACGTTGATGGCGCGCTCGTCCAGCAGGCGTGGGTCGATGCTGTGCTCACTGGCCGGATGCTCGACGCGCTTGCCCAGGTGCAGGGTGGTGGCGGCCGTCTGGGGCTTGCCCAGCAGTTTGTCGATGAAGTTGCGGATCATGCTTGGTCGAACAGGTTCAGGATGGGCCAGCCACGCGCCAGCGCCACGGCGCGCAGCGCAGCGCCGGGTTGCACGGCCACCGGGTGCGAGGCACGCTCCAGCAGGGGCAGGTCGTTGGTGGAGTCGCTGTAAAACCAGGTCTGGTCGAAATCGCCCCAGTCCAAACCCTGCTGCGCCAGCCAGTCGTCCACCCGCTTGACCTTGCCTTCACGGAACGTGGGCACCCCGGTGATGGCGCCGGTGAATTCACCATTCTCGCCGCATGCCAATTCCACCGCCAGCAATTGGTCGACGCCGAAGGCCTGGGCGATGGGTTCGGTGACGAAGCGGTTGGTGGCGGTGACGATGGCCACGCGGTCGCCCGCCGTCTGGTGGCGCCGCACCAGCGCCAGCGCCTGGGGCCGGATCATGGGGGCGATGACCTCGTGCATGAAGCGCGTGCGCGCGGCCAGCGCCTCGGCCAGCGGGCGGGCGCGCCAGGGTGCGGTGGCAAAGGCAACGTAGGCCGGCAAGTCCAGCGTGCCGCGCTGGTAGTCGGCATAGAAGGCGTCGTTGCGGGCGCGCCAGGCGGCACCGTCGGTCCAGCCCAACCCCGCCAGAAACTCGCAGAACGCATGGTCGGAGTCGCCGGGGATCAGCGTGCCATCAAGGTCAAACAGGGTCAGGTTCATCGGCCAGCATTTTCTTGAGCAAGGGCACGGTGACGGCGCGCCGCTGGGCCAGCGAGAAGCCGTCCAGCCGCGCCAGCAGCGCCATCAGCGCCCCCAGGTTGCGGTCCAGCCGCGTCAGCACGTAGTCCACCACCTCGGGCGGCAGCGCCATGCCACGGCGGGTGGCCTCGGCCTCGAACACGGCGCGCGCGGCGGCCTCGGGCAGCGGCGCCAGGCCCAGCACCAGCCCCCAGGCCAGGCGCGAGCGCAAGTCGTCGCGCAGCGGCAACTCGGCCGGCGGCAGCCGCCCGGCCGCCGCCACCTGCACGGCGTGGCTGGCGGCCTCGATGAACAGCACGAAGGCCGCATGCTGGCGCGCGGCATCCAGCCGCTCGGCACCGTCGATGACCACCAGCGACCAGCCGGCGTCAAACACCCAGGGCAGCGGCGTGGCCGGCTCGAACCAGCCGCAGCGCCCGCCCTGCCCCGCCACCCGGCCCGCCAGCGCCCGCAACAGATGCGTCTTGCCACTGCCCGCCGGCCCATACAGAAACAGCGGCGCCCCCGGCATCTGGTGCCCCTGCAACGCCGCCAGCGTGGCGCCATGGCCCCCCACCACGAAGTCATCAAACCCCGGCTCCCGCGCCACCCCCAACGCCAGCGGCAACTGCCTCATCTCACGCCCCCACATCCGTACAGCGCCAATCGAACCCAGCAACCGCCGCGGATCCGGCTCTGCCGGTCCGCCAGCGGTGCCCCCTTGAGGGGGCGCGATCTGTGACCGCGTAGGGGGTGGGTCAAGTCCTGTAGGGGGTGGGCGCATGGCCTAGCCGTTGTACATGTCACTGGCCAGATAAGCCGCCCGAATGCGCCGCACCGCCACCAGGGCCACCGCCGCCAGCGGCAGCGCCATCAGCACGCCCACGAAGCCAAAGAGCTGGCCAAAGGCCATCAGCGCGAAGACCACCGCCACCGGATGCAGGCCGATGGACTCCCCCACCCAGCGCGGCGTCAGGTAGAAGCTCTCGATGACCTGGCCAAAGCCGTAGATGGCCGCCACCGCCAGGAAGCCGTACCAGTTGCCAAACTGCAGCAGCGCCGCCAGCAGTGCCATCACCAACCCCAGGCCGAAGCCCAGGTAGGGAATGAACACCGCCAGGCCGGTAAAGATGCCCACCGGCAGCGCCAGATCGAGGCCGGCCAGCCACAGCGCGCCGGCGTAGTAGACGGCCAGCACCAGCATCACCAGCAGTTGCCCGCGCAGGTACTGGCCCAGCACCTGATCGCACTCGTTCAAGAACGACTCCCAACCCGGCCGCACGCGCGGCGGCACCAATTGGTAGGCCATGGCCATCAGCCGGGGCCAGTCCAGCAGCAGGTAGAACAGCACCAGCGGCACCAGCAGCAGATTGCCCAGCACCGTCAGCAGCCAGGAGCCGCCGATGCGCGCCGATTGCAGCAGGCGGTCGGACATGCCGCCCCAGTCGGCCTGGGCCAGCATGTGCTTGAAGCCATCCCAGTCGAAGCGCATCTCGATGCCCAGTTGCGCCAGCAGCGGCGAGAGGGCGGCGTTGGCCTTGTCCACCAGCACCGGCAACTGCGCCTTGAGCATGGGCAACTGCTGGGTGATGACCGGCACCACCAGCAGCAGCACCGACAAGGCCACCACCATGGCG
This sequence comes from Pseudomonadota bacterium, assembly GCA_020161145.1. GTDB lineage: Bacteria > Pseudomonadota > Gammaproteobacteria > Burkholderiales > Burkholderiaceae_C > Ideonella. Next base: position 584,999 of record JAIUPQ010000002.1, on the reverse strand, counting down.
CCCACCACCACCAGCGTCACGGCCAGCGCCTTGGGCACGCCGCGCCGCACCAGCTTGCGGGCGGCCGGATGCAGCACATAGCCCAGCACCAGGGCGGTGATGAAGGGCATCATGACCGGGGCCAGCAGCCAGAACAGCAGCGCGATGGCCAGCAACACGCCCAGCCAACTGAGCACTTGGCGTTGATGAGAAGTCAGAGCCATGGGGGGATGGAGCAGAGCGAAAGAGCGCCGCATTGTCGCCCCAGCGCAACGTGGCCCCTTGCCGTCCGGCGGCTACCGCTCCTGGTGCCCGTCCCACTCCGCCAGTTGCTGGCGCAGCAGCGCCGCGTCGGCGGCGTCGCCGCAGTGGTGGAGGTATTCGGCGTAGTCGGCGGCGGCGCCGGCCAGGTCACCCAGTTGGGCGCGGGTGCGGCCCCGGTCGCGGCGCTCGCCCCAGTCGTCGGGCAGCACGGCCACCAGCCGGTGCTGCACGGCCAGCAGGCGCTCCCAGTCGGCCTCGGCCTCAAAGAGCAGCTTGAGGTTGGCCAGCATGCGCGCCAGCGTCTCACGCGGCGTGGCGTCGCGCAGCAGGGCCGACAGCGGCGGTGTGGCAAAACCCATCAGCGGGGCCAGCCGTGCCAGCAGCATCTCGCGGGTCTGCGACTGGCCATTCAGCGGGTCGATGATGACCTCGCCCTGGGCCAGCCGCAGCTTGATCAGGAAGTGCCCGGGAAAGCTCACGCCGCTGGCGCGCAGCCCGATCTGGCGCGCCAGCTCGCCATACAGCACGGCCAGCGAGATGGGAATGCCCCGGCGCCGCTCCAGCAGCCGGTGCAGGTAGCTGTTGTCGGGGTTGCGCCAGTCGTTGACGGCGCCGGCAAAGCCCAGTTCGGCATAAAAGAAGTGACTCAGCGTGCGCGCCCGGTGCAGGCCGCTGGCATCGGGCGGCAGGCGCCGCAGCAGCCGGGCGGCCAGGGTGTCGATCTGGGTCAGCACGCTGGCCACGTCCAACTCGGGCTCGTCGATCTGGCCCAGCAGCGCCGCGGCCTCGGCCAGCGGCAAGCTGTCTTCGTCCGCCACCACGGAGCGGAAGTAAGCCAGCGGGTCGGGCGGTGCGCCCAGATCGAAGGGCAGCGTCATGCGCCCAGTGTAGGCGCCTTGCGGGCGAAGTGGCGCAGGTTGATGCCCATCAGCGTCAGCAGCGCAAAGTAGCCCAGCACGGCCGCCACGACGACGGCGGCCAGCCAGGCCACGCGCTGGCCTTCATGGGCGCGCAGCGCCAGCCAGTCGATGCGGCGCGTGGCCTCCCACAGCGCCCAGCCCAGCATCGCCGAGGCCAGCGCGATGCGCGCCAGAAACCAGGCCCAGCCCGGTGCCGGCTGGTACATCTGCCGCCGCCGCAGCCCCACGTACAGCCAGCCGGCGTTGAGCAGCGCCGCCACCGCGATGGACAGCGCCAGCCCGGCATGGCCCAGCCAGGGCACGAACACCAGGTTCATCAATTGGGTGCACACCAGCACCACGATGGCGATGCGCACGGGGGTGCGCAAATCCTGCTGCGCCAGAAATCCCGGCAGCAACACCTTGATGGCGATCAGGCCGAACAGCCCCACGCCATAGCTGCGCAGGGCCAGCGTGGTCATCTGCGCGGCCTCGTCGCCGAACTTGCCGTGGTGGAACAGCGTGGCCACCAGCGGCAGGCCAAAGACGAGGAGCGCCACCGAACAAGGCAGCGCCAGCAGCGCCATCAGCCGCAAGCCCCAGTCGAGCTGGGCGCTGTAACCCGCCCGGTCACCGGCCGCCAGCCGGGCCGACAGCCCCGGCACCAGCACCACGCCCAGCGCCACGCCCAGCAGCGCCGTGGGGAACTCCATCAGCCGGTCGGCATAGAACAGGTAGGACGGCGCGCCCTCGCCCAGGTGCGAGGCAATCTGGGTGTTGATCAGCAGCGAGATCTGCGCCACCGAGACACCCAGAATGGCCGGCGCCATCAGCCCCAGCATCTTGCCCACGCCGGGATGGCGCCAGGCCCGGGCCACGCCGCGCGGGCTCACGCGCACGCGCGGCAGCACGCCCAGCCGCGCCAGCGCCGAAATCTGCACGCCCAGCTGCAGCACGCCCCCCAGCAGCACGCCGGCCGACAGCGCATGGATGGGCTCGATGCCATGGCGGCCCAGCCAGGGCGCCAGCCACAGCGTGGCGGCAATCATGGCCACGTTGAGCAGCACCGGCGTGGCGGCGGGCACGGCAAAGCGCCGCCAGGTGTTGAGCACGCCCGAGGCCAGCGCCACCAGCGACATGAAGAAGATGTAGGGAAACATCCAGCGCGTCATCACCACCGCCAGATCCAGCCGCGCCAGCCCCGCACCCATGGCCCAGGCCAGCAGCGGCGCGGCCAGCACGCCCACGATGCAGGTGGCGATCAGCACCCAGACCAGCACCGTGGCCACGGCATCGATCAGCTCGTGCGTGGCGGCATCGCCCTCGCGCTCGCGCGTGGTGGCAAGAATGGGCACGAAGGCGGCCGAGAACGCCCCTTCGGCAAACAACCGGCGCAGCAGGTTGGGGATGCGAAACGCCACGTTGAAGGCGTCGGTCATGGCGTTGGCGCCAAAGCCGTAGGCGATCAACTGGTCGCGCACCAGCCCGGTGACGCGAGAGAGCAAAGTCCACAGCGAGACGGTGGACGCGGCTTTGAGCACATTCATGCGGCGCGGATTATGGCGGTGGCGGCGCGGCGGATCGGTCGCCGGGGCCTTCGGGCAGCGGTCGCTCGAACGCCAGACTCGCCTTGGCCTGGGCATAACCCTGCGCCCGGTAGAACGCATGGGCCGCCTCGCGCTGCACGCCCGAGCGCAGCCGCACGCGCACGTAGCCGGCCGCCCGCGCCCAGGCCTCGGCGTGGCGCAGCAGCTGGGCCCCTATGCCCTGCCCCTGCGCAGCGCGGGCCACCACCAAGGCCTGCACCTCGGCATAGCCGTCGCTCGCCAGCAGCCGCACGCCTTGCACGTGCACCAGCCCCACCAGGGTCGGCCCGGCCCAGGCCAGGGCCACGGCCTGATCGGGCCAGGCCAGCAGGTGAGCCAGCCGCTGCTGCACCTGCGCGGGCGTGGCGGCGTAGCCCAGGTCAGGCAGCAACGCCGACACGGCGGCGGCGTCCGGCGCCACCATGGGGCGAATGACCGCAGCCATGCCCATTTATTGCGCCCGATGCATCTGCCCCATCACCGCCTGCGCGCGCCGGCCAGGCAAGGGGGTGAGCAGGCTGACCAGCACCGTGACGACGGCACCCACCGGCACGGCCAGCACGGCGGCGGTGTCGGGGCCGATGCCTGGCAGGCCGGTGGCCGGCGCGCGCCCCAGCAGGCCCGCCAGCCAGGGGTGGGTCCAGACCATGTAGGCCAGGCAGGTGCCCAGGCCGGCCACCATGCCGGTGACGGCGCCATAGCCGTTGGTGCGGCGCCAGAAGATGCCCAGCACCAGCGCGGGCACAAAGGTGGCCGCAGCCAGCGAGAAGCTGGCGGTCACCATGAACAAGATGTTGGCCGGCCGCTGCGCGGCCACCGCTGCCGCCGCGCCGGCCACGGCCAGCAGCAGCAGCTTGGACAGCACCACCCGCTGGGTGGCCGAGAGGCTGGGCCGACGGTGCTGCACGTACAGGTCGTGCGACAGCGCGTTGGCAATGGTCAGCAGCAACCCGTCGGCGGTGGACAGCGCCGCCGCCAGCCCGCCCGCCGCCACCAGGCCGGTGACGAACAGCGGCAGGCCCGCCAGCTCGGGCGTGGCCAGCATCAGCAAATCGCCGTCGAGTTGCAGCTCGGCCAGTTGCAGCACGCCGTCGCGGTTGATGTCCTCGATGTCCAGCAGATCGGGGGCCACTTGCTGCCAATGGCTGATCCAGGCCGGTAGCGCGTCCATGGGCGTGCCCACCAGATGCTCCAGCACCTGGGCCTTGACCAGCAGCGCCAGCGCGGGCGCGGTCAGGTACAGCAGCAGGACGAAGACCAGCGTCCACACCACCGAGCGGCGGGTCTCGACCACGCTGGCGGTGGTGTAGTAGCGCGTCAGCAGGTGCGGCAGACCGGCCGTGCCCAGGGCCAGGCAAAACACCAGCGCCAGAAAATGGGTGCGGGCCACTCCCTGCGGGGCCGCCGCATGCGGCACCAGGCCGCCCAGCGGCTGGGCCCGCGCCTCGATGGCACGCAGCTGGCCGCGCCAGAGCTGGACGGCGGCGGCCTCGTCGCGCGGCAGCGCGGCCAGCGCCCGCTCGGCGGCCTGGATGGTGCGCTGCGGCGCGTCACTGCCGATCAACACCCGCACGGCATGGGCGGCCGCGTCGCGGTCGCCCTGCAGCGCCGTGGGCACGTCGGCCAGCTTGCTGCGCAACACCTCGGCACGGGCCCGCAGCAGGCGCACCACCTCCTGCTCCCGGGGGTCGGCCATCAGCCGGATTTCGGCGGCGCTGACGCGCTCGGCCGTGGAGACCACCGACGCAGCCACCACCGGCTGCCCCGTCTGCTGCCAGCCCATCCAGACGGCTGGCGTCAGAAAGGCGATGATGAGCACGATGTATTGCGCCACCTGCGTCCAGGTGATGGCCCGCATGCCCCCCAGGAACGAGCACACCAGCATGCCACCCAGGCCCAGGAAGACGCCCACCTCGAACGAGGCGATCTGGGTCAGCCGGGTGATGATGAGCCCGACGCCATAGATCTGCGCCACCAGGTACACGAACGAGCACAGCACGGCGGCAGCCAACCCCACCAGCCGCGCGCCGGCGCCGCCATAGCGCTGGCCCAGAAAATCGGGCACGGTGTAGTGGCCCAGGCTGCGCAGATAGGGCGCCAGCAGCAGCGCCACCAGGCAAAACCCCCCCGTCCAGCCCAACACGTAGGCCAGGCCGCCGTAGCCGCTGACGTAGAGCATGCCCACCATGCCGATGAACGAGGCGGCCGACAGCCAGTCGGCCGCCGTGGCCATGCCGTTGTAGAAGGCCGGCACGCGCCGGCCCGCCACGTAATACTCATCGGCCGCCGAGGTGCGCGACAGCACGCCGATGACGGCATACACCACCAGTGGCCCGGCGAAGAACAGCCCGCCCATGACCGCCGCCGGCAGGCCCCGCTGTTCGCCCCAGGCCAGCAGCAGCACGAAGACCACGAAGCAGACGGTGTAGGCCCCGTAGGCCGCGTGCAACCGGCCCAGGTTCATGGGCAGCGCCTCATCGGCGGTTCATCAGCCGCGCGTGCACGGCCACGATGGCCACAAAGGCCAGCGGCGCGCCCAATGCCGTGACGCCATAGGCCAGGGGCGGCGACAACCAATGCGGCGCGGCCAGCGGCAGAACGAAGCTGGCCAATGCCCACCCTGTGAGCAAGGCGGGCAGCAACCAGGGGGGCGAGGGGCGAGGGGTGGGCATGAGAAAATAGCCGGCTTTGCGACGACGCCAACAGCATACCCCGGCATGGACATCGAACACATCAACGCCATTGGCACCCTGCTGAGTGACCTCAGCGAGCGCACGCAAGCGCTCAGGGGGTATCTTTGACTACGACCGCAACGCGCTGCGCCTGAGCGAGGTCAACGCCACGCTGGAGAACCCCGCCATCTGGAACGACCCCAAGCGGGCACAGGAGCTGGGCAAGGAGAAAAAGCAGCTCGATGAGGTGGTGGGCACCATCGACCACCTGACCCAGCACCTGGCCGACAACGGCGAGCTGTACGAGATGGTCAAGGAAGATAGCGACGAGGACAGCCTGCGCGCCATCGAGGCCGAGGCCGAGGGCCTGCGCGAGACGGTGGAGCGGCTGGAGTTCCGCCGCATGTTCAGCAATCCGGCCGACCCCAGCAACTGCTTCATCGACATCCAGGCCGGTGCCGGCGGCACCGAGGCGCAGGACTGGGCCAGCATGCTGCTGCGCCAGTACCTGAAGTACTGCGAGCGCAAGGGCTTCAAGGCCACGCTGGAAGACGAAACCCCCGGCGACGTGGCCGGCATCAAGAGCGCCACCATCAAGGTCGAGGGCGAGTACGCGTTCGGCCATTTGCGCACCGAGACCGGCGTGCACCGGCTGGTGCGCAAAAGCCCGTTCGACTCAGCCGGCGGGCGCCACACCAGCTTTGCCTCGCTGTTCGTCTACCCCGAGATCGACGACTCCATCGAGATCGACATCAACCCGGCCGACGTGCGCACCGACACCTACCGCGCCAGCGGCGCCGGTGGCCAGCACATCAACAAGACCGACTCGGCGGTGCGCCTGACGCACATCCCCACCGGCATCGTCGTGCAGTGCCAGGACAGCCGCAGCCAGCACAGCAACCGCGACGTGGCCTGGCGGCGGCTGCGCTCGCGCCTGTACGACTTTGAAATGCGCAAGCGCATGGAAGCGCAGCAAAAGCTCGAAGACAGCAAGACCGACGTGGGCTGGGGCCACCAGATCCGCTCCTACGTGCTGGACCAGAGCCGCATCAAGGACTTGCGCACCAGCGTGGAAATCTCCAACACCCAGAAGGTGCTGGACGGCGACCTGGACGCCTTCATCACCGCCAGCCTGAAGCAGGGCCTGTGACCCTCACGCGCTTCGACGCCCTGCTGTTCGATCTGGATGGCACGCTGATCGATTCCATGCCGCTGCACACCCGCGCCTGGCACGCCTGGTTTGCGGCGCAGGGCGTGGCGCTGGCGGGCGATGCGCAGCCGTTTGCCGCCAGCGCCGGGCGCCTGAGCGAAGACATCCTGGCCGACTACTTTCCCCACGCCACGCTGACCGAACGTGCCGCCATGGCCGAGGCCAAAGAGGCCCGCTACCGCACGCTGGCCGAAACCGACCTGCAACCGGTGGCCGGCGCGCTGGCGCTGCTGGACGCCTGCGCTGCCGAGGGATTCAAACTGGCCATCTGCACCGCCGCGCCGCTGGCCAACATCGCCGTGGCCGATGCGCGCTTTGGCCTGCGCCAGCGCGTACAGGCCGTGGTCAGCCCCGCCGATGGCCTGCGCGGCAAGCCGCACCCCGACATTTTTCTGCACGCCGCGCAGCAGCTGGGCGTGGCGCCCGCGCGCTGCCTGGTGTTCGAGGATGCACCGCTGGGCATCGAGGCCGCCCAGCGTGCCGGCATGACGGCCGTGGCCGTCACCACCTCGCTGGCCGCTGCCGGCTTTGCCGCTTATCCCAACCTGCTGGCCACCGTGCCCGACCTGGCGGCTTTCGACCGCCACCTGCTCCACACCCCACAAGAAAGGACCACGCCATGATGCTGATGCGTGAAGGCTCGGCCACCCCGGCCGCCATCCACCGCGCCGACTACCGCGCCCCCGCCTACTGGATCCGCGAGGTGGAACTCACGTTCGACCTGGACGCGGCCAAGACCATCGTCGCCAGCCGCATGCGCATCGAGCGCAACACCGAGCGCGCGGCCGAGCCGCTGGTGCTGAACGCCGAAGAGCTGAACCTGCTGCGCGTGCTGGTGGACGGCCAGAGCGTGGCCTTTCGCCACGAGAACAACCTGCTGACGCTGGACGCGCCGGCAGCCGACGCCTTCGTGCTGGAGGTGCGCAACACCATCGCGCCGGACAAGAACACCGCGCTGTCGGGCCTCTACGCCTCGGGCTCGGGCCTGTTCACCCAGTGCGAGGCCGAGGGCTTTAGGCGCATCACCTGCTTTGCAGACCGCCCCGACGTGATGGCCACCTATACCGTCACCCTGCGCGCCGACAAGCAAAAGTACCCGGTGCTGCTGGCCAACGGCAACCTGGTGGAGCAAGGCGATCTGGAAAACGGCCGCCACTACGCCAAGTGGCACGACCCCTTCCCCAAGCCCAGCTACCTGTTTGCGCTGGTGGCGGCCGACCTGGTGACGCGCGAGCAATGGATCAGGACGCGCGGCGGCAAAGACCACCTGCTACAGATCTACGTGCAACAGGGCGACCTGGAGAAGACCGAGCACGCGATGAACTCGCTGATCGCCTCGCTGGTCTGGGACGAGCAGCGCTTCGGCCTGCCGCTGGATCTGGAGCGCTTCATGGTGGTGGGCGTCTCGGACTTCAACATGGGCGCCATGGAGAACAAGGGGCTCAACATCTTCAACACCAGCGCCCTGCTCGCCTCGCCGGCCACCGCCACCGACGCGGACTTTGCGCGCATTGAGTCCATCGTCGCCCACGAGTACTTCCACAACTGGACCGGCAACCGCGTCACCTGCCGCGACTGGTTCCAGCTCTCGCTCAAGGAAGGCCTGACCGTATTCCGCGACCAGGAATTCAGCATGGACATGGCCGGCAGCGCCAGCGCCCGCGCCGTTTGCCGCATCGAGAACGTGCGCGACCTGCGCGCCATGCAGTTCCCCGAAGACGCCGGCAGCATGAGCCACCCGGTGCGGCCCGACAGCTATGTGGAGATCAACAACTTCTACACCGCCACCGTCTACGACAAGGGTGCCGAGGTGGTGCGCATGTACCAGACCCTGGTGGGCCGCGACGGCTTTGCCAAAGGCATGACGCTGTACTTTGAGCGCCACGACGGTCAGGCCGTGACCTGCGACGACTTTGCGCAGGCCATGGCCGACGCCAACCCGGCCAGCGCCCTGGCCACCCGGCTGGATGCCTTCAAGCGCTGGTACAGCCAGGCCGGCACGCCCCGCGTGACGGCGCGCGGCGTACACGACGCCGCCGCGCAGACCTGGACGCTGACCCTCAGCCAGCACCTGGACGCGGGCAAGCTGCCGCACGTGGTGCCGGTGACGCTGGGCCTGCTGGCACCGGACGGCCGGGCGCTGCCGCTGCAACTGGCGGGCGAGGACGCGCCGGCCGGCACCGAGCGCACGCTGGTGCTGGATGCGGGCGAACAGACCTTCGTCTTCACCGGCATCGCCGACGCGCCCGTGCCCTCGCTGCTGCGCGGCTTCTCGGCCCCGGTGGTGCTGGACGACGGCCTGGCCGACGCCGAGCTGCTGGTGCTGCTGGCCCACGACGCCGACGCCTTCAACCGCTGGGAGGCCGGCCAGCGGCTGATGCTGGCGCGCATCCTGGCCGCCGTGAAAAGCGGCCAGCCGCTGGTGTTGGACGCCGCGCTGGCCGAGGCGCTGCGCGCCGTGCTCAACCACCCGCAGCTGGACCCCGCCTTCAAGGCCCTGGCGCTGACCGTGCCCAGCGAAATCTACGTGGCCGAGCAGTTGGACGTGGTCGACCCGCAGGCCATCCACGCCGCCGTCATGGCGCTGGAGACGCAACTGGCCGCCGCGCTGCACGCCGACTGGGCCGCCGCCTTCGAGGCCAACCAGGTGGTGGGCGGCTACCAGCCCACGGCTGAGCAAAGCGGCCGCCGCGCGCTGGCCAACCTGGCGCTGGCCCGGCTGGTGCGCCACGCCCAGGCCAGCGGCGACGCCGTCTGGCCCGGCCGCGCCTACCAGCGCTTCAAGGATGCCAGCCAGATGACCGATCGCATGGGCGCCCTGGCCGCGCTGGTGGCTGCCCACGCCCCGCTGGCCGAGCCCGCGCTGGCCCAGTTCCACGCCCGCTTCCAGGGCGACGCGCTGGTCACCGACAAGTGGTTTGCGCTGCAGGCCCGTGCGCCCGAGCAAGCCGGCCGTGTCTTTGCCCGCGTCAAGCAACTGGTCCAGCACCCCGACTTCACGCTCAAAAACCCCAACCGCGCGCGCAGCCTCATCGCCTCGCTGTGCCTGTTCAACCCCGGTGCCTTCCACCGCCCGGATGCCGGCGGCTACGTGTTCTGGGCCGAACAGGTGCTGGCCATGGACGCCATCAACCCGCAGATCGCCGGCCGCCTGGCGCGCGTGATGGACCGCTGGTCCGCGCTGGCCGAGCCCTACCGCAGCGCCGCACTGGAAGCCCTCAAGCGCGTGGCCGCCAAGCCCGACCTCTCACCCGACGTGCGCGAAATCATCGACCGCGCCCTGGCGGCCGCCCCGGCCACCCCCGCCAACCCGGAGACCCAAGCATGAGCAAGCGTGTCAGCCTGACCCAATACCTCGTCGAGCAGCAGCGCCTGCACGGCCGCATCCCCCAGGAGCTGCGCCTGCTCATCGAGGTGGTGGCCCGTGCCTGCAAGCGCATCGCCATCAGCGTCAACAAGGGCGCACTGGGCGACGTGCTGGGCTCGGCCGGCACCGACAACGTCCAGGGCGAGGTGCAGAAAAAGCTCGACATCATCGCCAACGAAGAGTTGATCGGCGCCAACGAATGGGGCGGCCACCTGGCCGCCATGGCCTCCGAGGAAATGGAAGGCATCTACCTGGTGCCCAACCGCTACCCCAAGGGCGAGTACCTGCTGATGTTCGACCCGCTGGACGGCTCGTCCAACATCGACGTCAACGTCAGCATCGGCACCATCTTCTCGGTGTTCAAAAAGCCCGAAGGCAGCCAGGGCGTCAGCGAGCAGGATTTCCTGCAGCCCGGCACCCAGCAGGCCGCCGCCGGCTACTGCGTCTACGGCCCGCAGACCACACTGGTGCTGACCGTGGGCGATGGCGTGGTGATGTTCACGCTGGACCGCGAGCAAGGCTCCTGGGTGCAGACGGCCGACGCCGTGCGCATCCCCGAGGACACCAAAGAGTTCGCCATCAACATGAGCAACATGCGCCACTGGGCCCCGCCCGTGCGCCGCTACATCGACGAATGCCTGCAGGGCAAGGAAGGCCCGCGCGGCAAGGACTTCAACATGCGCTGGGTGGCCAGCATGGTGGCCGACGTGCACCGCATCCTCACCCGCGGCGGCGTCTTCATGTATCCCTGGGATCAGCGCGAGCCCGCCAAGCCCGGCAAGCTGCGCCTGCTGTACGAAGCCAACCCCATGGGCATGCTGGTCGAGCAGGCCGGCGGCCTGGCCACCACCGGCACCCAGCGCATCCTGGAGGTGCAGCCCAAGCTGCTGCACGAGCGCGTCTCGGTCATGCTGGGTTCGCGCAACGAAGTGCAGCGCCTGATCGATCTGCACGCCGCAAGCTGACATAGAATCCGCCTTTCGCCGGCATAGCTCAGTTGGTAGAGCAGCGCATTCGTAATGCGAAGGTCGGGGGTTCGACTCCTCTTGCCGGCACCAGTTGAACTGAAAAAGGCCACCCCTCACCGGGTGGCCTTTTGCTTTGGGGCCTTCAATGCGGGATACACCGGACGCCCTGGCCATGGCCACCGCCCGACACTGCACCGTCGGCGTCAACCGACACCGAGAGGCCTGTCACCACAGGCCACCAACCCACCTGCCCTTGCGCTCCACGAGCGCGCTTCGGAAAAAGGATCCCCATGAAGCTCACCCTCGCATCCGCTGCTGCTGCCTGCGTCCTGCTCTCGCCCGCTGCGGCCAGCGCCGCCGGCCAGTTCACCGTCTTTGACGACATTCCCCAGTTCGGCATCTACGTCAGCACGCCGCCCAACTACACCCCGCCGCCGGGGGTGGTGATGCTCAAGAACGGCACCCGCTACATCAGCAAACTGACCAAGGCACAGAAGCTGACGTTGGGCACCGACCTCAAGGCCCGCGTCACCTACCACGCCCAGTGCGACAACTACGACCGCCTGGGCGGCCTCTTCCTGATGGTCAAGCCCAAAGGCGTGGCACCGGTGGACGGCGACCCCATCATCGAGATCGCGCGCTGGGTCACGCCCTTCAGCAACTACTGGAATGGCGCCAAGGCGACGTATGTGTTTGCCGACGCCGACCTCTCCGCCTTCGCCGGCCTGATGGGCAACCGCAAGGTGGACGTCTGGCTGGGCCTGGACGGCGGCTCCAACCCCTATACGGGCGACCCCTGCACCAACCGCGACGTGACGCCCGATTTCCGGGCCGTGGGTTTCCGCTACTCGGTTGACCTGCTGTCCACCACCGCCCGGGTGCCGACCAAAGGCATGCCCTCGCTGCCGGTGCCTTACGGCGACTACACCGCCGTGCCCGTGGCTGGCAGCGCCACGTCCAACCGCACAGGTTCGGGCAGGGCCGTGGTGATCGTCAGCGGCCACGGCGCCGCCAATGGTGGCAACGAGTACAAGAACACGACGGACACCTTGACCGTCAACGGCGAGGTGGTTGGCAGCTTCAGCACCCAGGTCAACTGCGCCTCCTACCGCAAGTACAGCCCCGACGGCAATCCCTTCCTCTTCATGGGCAACCTGACCAACAACCCGCGCAACTGGTGCCCGGGCGCCTTGGTGGCGGCGCAGACCTTCCCGGTCACGCTGCAGTCCACCAACAGCGCCAGCCTGGACATGAGCGATGCCAGCGTGCCGGAGGGTTCCTACTACCGCACGTCGATCACGTTGCTGCCCGACTGATCGGAGCGCACTCAGGGCCGGGCTGTGCCCGGCCCGCACCAGGCCTGGGTGATGACCGCCGAGATTCGAGGACACCCCAGCCATCATGGCCTGCCTAACCTTCAACCGCCATTCGAGGCTATATTCGTAAATGAGCTGTCTCTGCCCGAGGCAGTTCGAGCCACGCTGGTTGGCGGCGCAGCACAAGACCGCCGTTGGATGATCGGGCGACGCACGCCGATTCTCAGAGGCGACCTCACCATGAATGCGACCGTGGAGCAGGTGCTCATCACCAAAATCAAGGCGCTGTCACCACAGCAGGTGGCCGAGGTGGTGGACTTCGTGGAATTTCTGGCTGCCAAGTCGGCCAAGCGCGCAGCGTTTGATCGGCTGCTGGCCATCGCGCCGGCGCTTGAAGCCGCCGGCGTGGAGCCGATGAGCGAGGACGACATCACCGCCGAGGTCAAGGCGGCACGCGCCGCGCGGCGCGCGCAGCTGGCTGCCTCAGCAGCCAAGGACGCGGGTGCGAATCGTTCTTGACACCAACGTCGCCTTGTCCGCGCTGTTGTGGCGCGGCACGCCGTATCGGCTACTGGAGACCATTGGTCAGCGCAGCGACGTACAACTCGTCAGCAGCGCGGTGCTGCTGGAGGAATTGGCCGATGTGCTGACGCGGCCTTCGGCGGCCAAGCGGCTGGCGGTCATCGGCAAGACCGCGCAGGCGGTGCTGGCCGACTACGTCGAAGTAGTCGAAATGGTGGCGCCGACCGACGTGCCACGTGTGGTGCCAGGCGATGCCGACGACGATCACGTCATCGCTGCGGCCGTGGCCGGCGGCGCCCAGTTCATCGTGTCGGGAGACAGCGACCTGCTCGGCATCGGCAGCCATCAGGGCATCGGCATCATCTCGGCGGCCGACGCGGTCAGGCAGGCCGCTGAAGGCTGAGGTCAACTTCAGGCGATCACGACACGCCACCTTGATGACGACGTTGCCAGGCCGAGAACTCCAGCGGCCGTATGCCAAACCGCACCATATTGCCCACATGCAGCGCCGCGAACTCGGCCAGCACCAGGTGGGTGAAATGATCCTGCTGCGCCAGCGGAACCGAGAGCGGAATCTTGTCCCTGACGGTCTGCGGCGTCGCCGCCTCACCTTGCCGCACGATGGCAGCGACCACCTCGGCCAGTGCCTGCCGATAGCGCAGCCGAAAGAGGTCTGGGGGCACCAGGTTCTGCCTGACGGCCACATACCGCTGGCATGAGCGTTCATAGGCCCAGACAAACACGTCGCGCAGCAACTCCACCCGGTTCAGCTCGTAGACCCCGAGCATGGCGTTCACATAGGTCTGCTGCGGCACGTCGATGAAGGACAGCGGACTGAGGTTGTGGCGAATGAACGGGATGTTGGCCGCCAGGCGCGACACGCGTTTGTTCACGTCCTCGAAGGGCTGCAGGTAGGGCAGATGCACCATCAGGAAGAAGGCCTGCTCGAACGGGTCGGTGATCTCTGCGGCCATCTGCACCACGATGCCAAGCAACGTCTCCAGCCGCTGCGGCAGGGCAATCGGCAGGTACACGCTACCGCCGATCTCCACGGCACGGCGCCGGATGCGGCCGACGGCTGCCGGGTCTGCCATCAGGCCGTCCGACAGGAACGCATGCAGCGCAATCAAGGTGTCGGTTTGCACGCAGGCATGCTCGGGGGTCAGCACCAGATACTCGATGGCCTGCTTGTGGTTCAGGATCACCTGCGTCTCCAGCGCATCCTTGCCCTCGGCGGCCTGGCCATACTCGATCAGCCGCTCGGTATCCAGACGGCTGTAGGTATTGCCCTCCAGATGCGACGAGGCCCAGGACAGATAGACCAGCAACCGGTTGAGGATGTCTTTGGCGAAGGTGCCCGCCGGCGTGTGATCCGCTGGCGAGCGACCCAGGGCGTGGAGCTGCTCGCGCAAGCCCTGCGGCAGGTAGAACGTGTGGTTTGGGTGGTAGCGCTCCAGAAACGGCAGTTGGTAACCGACCGGGCTGCGCTGGTGGCGAGGTTGGGACACATAGGCACGGATGTCCGACCCCTCAGTAGAGACGGGAATGTCGTCCTGCGTGGGGGGTTGCAACGGCGCCCGTGCGGAAGACAGGGCTGCCGCGCCACCCGTGGCCAATGGCAGGCGGAGGTGCAAGTGCGATCCTTCCAGCGTGGGTGCCGACGATCTGATGGGCGCCAACGCATGAGTCCAAGTTGTCGCCGTTGACAGGGGCCTACATGCAAAGTGGCGATCACCAGTCGGCGACGAAAGCCACCGGGGTCAGTCAGTCGATTCGTCGAACGCGAAGCCCCAGACCTGTCGCTGGTTCACCGGTGACCGTGTGTATTCGTTCTGAACGCCGAGCAACGCAAAAATGCAGCGCGCCACGAAGTTGGTCAACTCGCGCTCCATGTTGAGTTCGGTCTGCGGATGGGCAAAAGCGAGGGGTGCATCCGCATAGCTGGCTTCGTGGACCAGCGCATTGCGGCGCTTCGACAAGCTGGTCGCTGTAGCCCCATTCGAGGAGTTCGCCCAGCTAGGCGTTTGAAGGTTCAATGCCATGGACAGTGCACAAGGTCTGCTCCCGTGCCCATTGTCGGTAAGCCTCAGCTTCCTCCGGGCCAGCGCCCAACAGGTGTCCAACGCCATGTATTGGGCATTGAAACGTTCGAAGTCGTGAGGGTAGAGTTGCGCAAAAAGGTGCCAATGGATGGCCTTAAAGGCGAGCCCGCGAACCTCTATTTCTGTTGTCTGTCTCCAGAAATCCATTGCCAAACCGAGCGCTTGAGCGATTTCCGATCTGTCAGCGGTGAAGTCGCACAATGTCCCCGGCCTGGTCGGACAGCGACTGAAGTGCTGCCAGCCCTCGCGTTGCAAACGCAACCCCTTGAGCATGCCGAACAACGCGATGAAGAAGCTCTCGGCATCGGCATCCGCTTGTGGGCACGTCAACGTCAGCGCATGCGTTGCCGGCAGCTTGAATGTTGCCGGCATAGTTGGGCGCTCCTTGGATGCAACATGATCCCTGCCACCACATATCGGTGCCAGAGGCGGATAAAACCAATTCGCATAGTGACGATCATGGGCAAGAATGCCTCTGACGGTGGCCTCGTGGCCATCCAGAGGCTCTATCTGGCCACCGTCCCAGCACAGGCGATCCAACTCAACAAGAAATCCGAAGTGGGTGCCCATCAGCCAACTCCCGCGTGAACGTCCAGTACTTCAGGCATCGGCCTTTCCTCGTCCATGCGGTCGTACACACCGTGCGTAACGGATAGCAGAGTACTCAGACCCTCTATGCACATCTGGGCGCCCACCTCACCTCCCCAACAACACCCTCACCCCCGCCTCCAACTGCGCATCCCTTCCCTTGGCCAGTTCGGCCGGGTCATGCGGCACCAGCACATCCGGCGTGACCAGGGCTTTTTCCATGTACTCGCCCTTGGCGTCGCGAAAGCCCACTTCGGGGATGCCGAAGTAGAGGGCGTCGTCCTGCAGCGTTTCCCACCAGACGGCGGTGCCGGTGCCGGCCACGGGCATGCCCACCAGCTTGCCGATCTGCTGGTGTTTGTAGACCCAGGGGAAGAGGTGGGCGTCGGAGTAGTTGCTTTCGCTGACCAGCACCACCGAGGGCTGGGTCCAGCGGGTGCTGGGCTCCCAGCCCAGTGACTGGCCGCGCGGCACGAACTCCAGGTAGCGCCGGCCACTGAGGAAGGTGGCCAGCTCGTCGTGCAGGTTGCCGCCGCCGTTGAAGCGGGTGTCCACGATCAGGCCCTCTTTGCCGCTGGCGCGGCCCAGCGCCTCGGAGACCACCTGGCGGTAGCTGTCGTCGTCCATGCCGCGCACGTGCACATAGCCCAGGCGGCCACCCGAGAGCTGGTCCACCTGCGCGCGGCGCTGGCGCACCCAGCGCTGGTACAGCAACTCATCCTGCTCGCCGGCCGAAATGGGTTTGACCACGTCTTGCCAGCGCTGGCCGGTGGCGGGGTCGAACACCGCCAGCGCGATGCGCTGGCCGGCCTGGCGGTTGAGCAGCGCGTCCCACGCCCGGCCGGCTTGCACGGGGCTGCCGGCGATGCGCTCGATGACCATGCCGGCGCGCAGCCGCACGCTGGGCCGGTCCAGCGGCCCGCCGGCGATGACCTCGGCCACTTTGATGCCGTCACCGCCGTGGCCGCTGTCTTCAAACAGGCCCAACTGGGCGGTGGCGTCGCCGCCGGCCGCCTTGGGCCGGTAGCCCGAGCCGGTGTGCGAGACGTTGAGCTCGCCCAGCATCTCGGCCAGCAGGTCGGCAAAGTCGCGGCTGGTGCCGATGCCGGGCACGAAGCGCGCGTACACCTGCTTGTAATAGTCCCAGTCCACGCCGCCCATGTCGGCCACGTAGAGCTTGGCGCGGGTCTGGCGCCAGACGTGCTCGAACATGGCGGCGCGCTCGGCCGCGTGGTCCACGTCGAACTCGGCCTTGAAGGCCAGCGCCTCGGGCTTGATCTCGCCCTCTTCCTTGGGCAGCTTGAACTTGTGCAGCGCGCCGCCCACCAGTACAAAGCCCGTCTCGCCCTTGGCGTCCAGTTGCAGCGCGATGCCACCGGCCCCGTCGCCGCGCTCGTCCTCGGACGCGGCCGGGAAGCTGGCGGCCTTGGTGGCGGTTTTCTCGCGCAGCTTGACGCGCCACAAGTCCACGCTGTCGGCGGTGTGCGCCAGGTACAGCAGCGACTCGCCGTCGGGCGTCACCACCATGTCGCGGATGTCGGCCGAGTTCAGCGTCAACCGCTCGATGCGCTGCTCGCGCCCGTCCAGCTCCAGGACGGTGGGCTTGGGCAGGGTGATGGCATCTTCGTCCTTGGCCTTGCCTTTTTTGCCCTCCTCTTTGGCATCGCCATCGGGCTTGTCGGCCTCTTCCTGCTTGACCAGGGTCGCGTACTCGCTCTTGCTCAGGTTGTAGCGCTCATAGGCCTCGCGGTTGAGGAACTGGGCGAACACGTCTTGCTGGGCGGAGCCGCTGGTGCCATGCAGGCCGGCGCGGTCGCTAAGCCACACCATCACCTGCCCGCCCCGCGCCAGCTTGGGCATCATGTCGGTGTAGCCGCTCTGCGTGAGGTTGACCAGCGGTTTGCCGCCGCGCGCGTCGGCCAGGCCCACCTCACTGCCCCAGATGTGGCGGTCAACAAAAGTGGTCACCAGCGAGCGGCCATCGGGCGCCCATTCAAACCACTGGTCACCGTCGGCATACGAGTAGCTCATCTCACCGGGCATCACGGTGCGGATGGCGCTGCTGGCCAGGTTCAGCACGTTGAGGGTGGTGCGGTTTTCCAGATAGGCCACCTCTTTGCCGTCGGGTGAGTACTGCGGCTGGAAGTTCTCGCGGCCGTTCTTGAGCAGGGTGCGCACGGGCACCTCGGCCGCCGCATAGAAGCTGGGGGCCTGTTTGCGACCGGCCTTGCCGGGCGGCAGCGCCGCCTCATAGAGGTTCCATGAGCCGCCCGCCTCGCCGGCAAACAGCAGCCGGCGTCCGTCGGGGCTGAAGCTCACCGAGCGCTCGGCGCCCGGCGTGGTGGTGATGCGGCGGGTATCGCCAAACTCGGTGGAGGCTACGAACACCTCGCCGCGCAGCACGAACGCCACCTCGCTGCCGTCGGGGCTGACGGCGAACTCGGTGGCGCCCTTGGTCAGGCTCTGGTGCGTCACGCGCGGCGCCAGGGTGTCGGCGGCTATGGTCAGCGCCACCGGCTGCGGCTGGGCGCCGGGCTTGAGCGTGTAGAGGCTGCCGTCCTGCACAAAGCACAGCGTGCCGTCGCGCGCCGCGCTCAAAAAGCGCACCGGGTTGCGCGTGAACCGGGTCACCTGCGTGGCGGCCTTGGGGTCGCCCAGCGGCATCTGCCAGACGTTCAGCGTGCCGCTTTGCTCGCTGAGGTAGTAAATGCCTTGCTCGTCGGGTGCCCAGACGGGGTTGCGGTTTTCGCCGCCCCAGCTGGTCAGCCGGGTGTGCTTGCCGCTGGCCACGTCCAGCAGCCACACGTCGTGTGCCACCGGTGAGACATGGTGTTTGCGGTGCAGGTCTTCGTAGCCCTTGATGTCTTCATAGACCAGCCGCTGGCCGTCGCGCGCGTACTGCGCAGCCAGCGCCGGCGTGGTCAGCACCTGCACGGGCCGCGCGCCGGCCTCGGTGGCGCTGACGCGGTAGACCTCGCTCATCAGCCGGGTGGGGAACTGGGCGTTGCCGGCCGCGTCCATGCGCTTGGCCGAGAACAGCACGCTGCGGCCATCGGGCGTGAAGCCCAGCGGCTGCTCGTTGGCCGAGTGCGTGGTCAGCCGCGTGGAGGCGCCGCCCTGGGCGCCGATGCTGTAGACGTCGAAGTTGCCGTTGACGTCGCTGGCGTAGGCGATGCGGCTGCCGTCGGGCGACCACTGCGGTGCCGTGCTGTAGCCACCATGTGCCACCAGCACCCGCGCCGCGCCGCCGGCACTGGGCACCACGAACAGATTGCCCTGGTAGGTGAAGGCGATCTGCTGCCCGTCGGGCGAGATGGCGGCTTGGCGCAGCCACAAGTCGTTGGCGGCCTGGGCCGGCAGGGCGGCCAGCATGGCCAGGGATGCGGCAAGGGTCAGACGAAGCGACACACAACACCTCTGAAAACAAGAAGCCAAAAAGGGGGCGCGGCCGGTGGCCGCCGCAAGGGGCCGACTATGCCGCAAGCGAGGCCGTCTAAAACGTCGCCAGCCGCACGCCGCGCAGCGCGTTGCAGACGGCCCAGGCGTCGGCCTGCTGCCAGCAGGCGCGCGGCAGATGAGCCTCGCGCACGGGCTCGCCGCTGCCGGGCCAGCCGCGCGCCAGCAGCTCGGCGCGCATCACGCCGGGCAGTGCGCCATCGGCCACGCGGGGCGTCAGCCACTGGCCGTCCACGCGCACCAGCACGCTGCTGCGTGCGCCCTCCACCAGGTCGCCGGCGGCATTCAGGTAGAGGGTGTCGAACGCGCCCTGGGCCTCGGCCGCGCGAATGGCGGCATCGTGGTGGGCGCGCTGGGTGGTCTTGTGGGCCGACAGCGGTGTGGGCGCCAGCGGCGCCTCGGCCCACACCAGCCGCAGCGGCCCGGGGGGCAGCTCAGGCAGTGGTGCCGCCTGGGCCGTCAACCCACCCGCCGCCTCAAGCAGCAGCCGCACCCGGTGCGTGCCAGCTGGCGGCGCGGCGGCGGCCAGCACGGCGTCAAAGCGGGCCGCGTCAAACGGCAGGCCCAGCGCCTGCGCGCTGGCGGCCATGCGGGCGCGGTGGCGCGCCTGCAGCGGCGCCACGCCATCTTGCACGCGCAGGGTTTCAATCAGGCCCAACCCCGGGTCCAGCCCAGTCAGAAAGCGGGCCTTGAGCTGGCACTCGGCGTACTCGTCTCCAGCGTCGCTGGCGATGGTGATGCCGGCGCCTATGCCCAGGCGCAGCGCGCGCGCGCCTTGGGCATCCGGCGCGGCCAGCGTCAGCGTGCGGATGGCCACGCTGAGGCAGAAGTCGCCCACGCTGGAGTAGCGCGCACCGGCGGCGGGCGCATCCACCCAGCCGATGGCACCGCAATACAGGCCGCGCGGCGTGGTCTCCAGCGCCGCGATGCGCTTCATGGTTTCGTGCTTGGGCGCGCCGGTGATGGAGCCGCAGGGGAACAGCGCCCGCAGCAGCTCGGGCATGCCCACGCCGGGGCGCAGGTCGGCCTCGATGGTGGAGGTCATCTGGAACACCGTGCGGTAAGGCTCCACGGCGAACAGCTCGGGCACCCGCACGCCGCCCACCCGCGCCACGCGGCCCAGGTCGTTGCGCAGCAAGTCCACGATCATCAGGTTCTCGGCGCGGTTCTTGTCGTCGAAGTGCAGGCCGCGCGCGGTCTCGCTGTCGGCCTCCAGCACGCCGCCACGCGCCGCCGTGCCCTTCATGGGCCTGGCCGTCAGCACGCCTTCGGCATGGCGCAAGAACAGCTCGGGCGACAGCGACAGCACGTGGCTGCCACCGGGCAGCGCGATGAAGGCGCCATAGGCCACCGGCTGGCGCGCGCGCAGCCGGCGGTAGAGCGCCGCCGGCATGCCGTGCGCCTGGCCGCTCAGGCGGTAGGTGTAGTTGATCTGGTAGGTGGCACCATCGCGGATGGCCTCGTGAATGGCCGCGATGGCCGCCATGAACTGGGCCTCATCCACGCTGGCGTTCAGGCCCAGCGCACCCGCCGGCGTCGGCCCGGCGGCGCCGGCGTCCTGCGCGGCCAGCCAGGCATCGATGGCGCCCAACGCCAGGTGGGTCAGTTGCCCGAACATCAACACCCGCAGCGCGCCCGGCGCCGCCGTGGGCAGGCCGGCCAGCGCCACGCCCCATTCGTAGTCGGCCAGCAGCACGGCGTGCAGGCCGCGCTGCTGATCGGCCGCCACCCGCGCCCAGCAGGCCTCGAGCCCGGCGGCGTCCGCGCAGGTGTGCACGTGGGACAGCGCGGTGTAGAGCCTCGCCCTGCCGGCGCGGTTGTCGTCAAGCAGGGCAAAAGCGCTCAACTCCAGTCGTCCATGTCGTGCTTGATGGTGTGGCGGTTGGCAATCAATTCGTCAATCGAAGGCTCGTTGTGCAAGGCCCGCTTGAGTGCCAGCTTCATGGCCTCGTAGTTGGTGCGGTACATGTCTTTCTTGTCCAGCGTGCCGGCCTTGGCATCGGCGGCGCAGCGCGGGTCTATCCACATCAGCGCGACGATGCACAGCTCGTTGACCTGGGCCTTGGCAATGATGCCCTCGGCCACCGCATCGACCACCGCGTCGGCCACGGCGCTTTGCACCACGCCGCCAAAGAGGTCGATGTTGACGCTGTCCTTGAGCGTGACCTTGGGCACCAGCATGGTGGCGGGGCGCACCATCTGGTTGCAGGCGCGGATGGCGAACATGGCCGTGTGGCCTTTGCTCTGCGCCATCAGGTTGGCAAACGCCTGGCCGACGGGGCCGTCGGTGCGGCCGATGAGGATTTCGGGCATGGCGTCGGTGGCCTGGCCCTCTGCGGCGAGCACGGTGGCTTCGCCGGCACAAAACACGGGGGTGTTGCTCATGGTGAACTCAAGGAGGTGAGGAGGAAACAAGGGCGGCCACCACCGGGGTGAGGGCCTGGCCCAGTGCGACGTGGGCGGCGGCGTCCAGGTGCACGCCATCCAGCGCACTGGCCTGCACCACGGCGCCGGCATCGAAGTAGGCGCAGCCCAGCTCGGCGCAGACCTCGGCATAGGCCGCAGCCAGGCCCTGGCTTTTGGCAGCACCGCCCGCAAACTTGGGCGCGATGGGCCCGGCCGGCTGGGTGATGGGCGGCGGTGCAATGACCAGCACCGGCGGCACCGGCATCGTGGGCTCGATGGGTGCGGTGCGGATGGCGCGCACCAAGGCCGCCACGCCTTGCGCAGCATGCCAGGCATGGTGCGGGTGCATGGATTGCAGGTCGTTGGTGCCCAGCATCAGCAGCACCAGCGCCAGCGGCGACTGCGCCTCGATGCGCGGCGCCAAGCCCTCCAGGCCGTTGCGCCCGGCCTTGAACGGATCGTCCCAGACGGTGCGGCGGCCGTTGAGGCAGTCTTCGGTCACGCGGGCGGGCACGCCTTGGGCCGCCAGCCCGGCCTCGAGCACGCCCGGCCAGCGCGCCGCAAACGCCAGCCGCTCGCGCGTCAGCGGCACGATGCCCCAGGAGAGCGAGTCGGCGTAGACGAAGAGGTGGTGCATGGTGGGCTCGCTTGTGGGCATGCGGGCATCAGACCCAGTCTTCCAGCGCCAGGCCCGGCACACGGGCGAACTCGCGCGTGTTGTGGGTCACCAGCGTGGCCGCTTCGGCCAGCGCGTGGCTGGCAATCCAGGCGTCGTTGCCGCCTATGGGTTGACCGACGGCGCGCAGCCGCGCCACCAGATCAGCGTAATGCCGGCAAATGCCCGGCCCTTGCGGGTAGAGCACCGGCACATGCCGGGCCACGCCATCGAGTTGGCGCATCACCTTGGCCGCCTGGGTGCTGCGGGCCGCGCCCAGCAGCAACTCAGCCCAGGTGACGAAAGACATGACCGTGCGGTCGTGCGTCGCCAGCGCGTTCATGCGCTGGGCCACACCGGGCGCCTTGCCTTTGAGCAGATAGATCAGGATGTTGGTGTCCAACATGTAGAGGCGACTCACAGTGCATCCCGCTCCTGCACAGGCTGGGCCTCCCGCTGCCCCTGCTCCAGCGCGGCGACGAAGTCGGCATCAAAGCCTTCCAGCGCCGCCAGCAGCGCATCGCCCCGCTTTTTGTGAATGGGGCGCAGCACCAGATCGCCCGCCGCGTTGCGCGATATCCGCACCTGGTCGGTATCCAGCCGGAAGGCTGCCGGGATGCGGACGGCCTGGCTGTTGCCATTGATGAACACTTTGGTGACGGCAGTCATGAGGGCGCCCGGATGGATGTACAAAATTTCAAAAATTGTACACCCATCATCCGACCATCCACACCTCGCCCTTGCCCCCCACACTCACGTCGCCCAGCCAGCGGGTGTGCGGGCGGGTGGCCAAGCCGGCGAAGGGGCCGCCGTGGCGGGCGATGTCGCGCGCCAGCAGCTGCCAGGCCACCGGCACCTCGCCGCCGGCGGGCAGGAAGGTGACGGGCAGCTCGGGCGCCGTGCCGGTGAAGAACAGGCTGCCCCGGCGCATGCCGTAGCCGGGGTGGGCGCCGCAGCGGCCGGCCACCGCCACCGTGCCGGCCACCAGGCGCGAGGCCAGGAAGTCGCCCGCGTCGCCCTCCACCAGCAGCAGGCCGCGCCGCATGCGGTCAGCGCAGCGCGCGCCCACCGAGCCGCGCACGTGGACGAGGCCGCCGCGCATGCCGTCCATGCTGCCGGGCAGGTGGCTGGCCACCAGATCACCCAGACTGCCGTGGACGTGCAACTCGCCGCCGGCCATTTCGCAGGCGGCCAGGTCGCCGGCGTGGCCGTGCACCTCCACGCGGCCGGCCGTCATGCCGGCAGCCAGGTAATGGCCTGCGCTGCCTTGCACGGTGAGCGTGCCCACCGACCAGCCCCAGCCGATGCGGTCGCTGCGCGAGAGGTCACCCTCCAGCAGCAGATCGCCCTCGGCGCCACCAGCGCGCACGGTGAAGCACTCGGCCAGCGCCAGCGTGCCGGCGCCGTAGGGCAGTGGCAGGCGCTCCACGTCGGCCGCGCTCAGCCCGGCCAGTTGCGACAGGCCGCGCAAGTCCAGCCGCAGCGCGGGCGTGGCCTTCAGCGTCAGCTGCCAGCCGCTCATGATGCGGCCCCTGCCTGCGCCAGCAGCGGATGCAGGTGGAACAGATACGGCCCCAGCTTGCCACCGTAGTTGCCGGCCGAGATGCGCACCAGGCCGCCGGCTGCGCCCACCTCGTCGGTGGCGGCGATCAGGCCCACGCGCATGGCGGCGGCCACATCGGCTTCGGTCAGGCCGTCGATGACGATCTCCATCACGCTGGCCACGCGCGCATCCAGCTCGCTCTTGGCGACGAGACCACGCAGCGTGGGGCAGAAGGCGTCGTTGGTGGAGGCCGAGAGGGCCGCATATTTGCTGCCCACCTTGGAGCCCGAGCGCACCACCCCACCCGGAAACGGCATCACCACATTGGGCAGCCGCTTCATGGCCGCGACGGCGGCCTCGGCGGCGGCCAGCGCGGCCTCGGTGCTGCGCGCCAGCAGCAGCAGGTTGCCACCGCCCACGGCCTTGATGAGGCGGGTGGTTTCCTCGGCCACGAACTCGCCGTCCATCACCGGCACGCGCCAGTAGCGCTTGCCGTCCACCACCTTGCTGATCTGCCAGCCGTCGCCAAAGAAGCGCAGGTTCTTGCCCAGCGCAATGGTGTCGCCGGGCGGCGGGTTGCGCATGTCAAAGCCCGCATAGACGGCGGTGGTGGGGCAGGTCAGCACGCACTGGCCCAGCCGGGTCTCTAACTGCTTGGCCAGCAGCGTGCCGCTCATGGCGAAGAACAGCAGCGCAACGCCGGGCCGGCCGTCGGGGGTTTCGGCGGGCGTCAGTTCACGCTCGATGCCGGCCTCCACCCCCGCCCCGATGACCGAGGTGGCAAAGCCGGTGGCGGTGACGCCCGCGTGGCGGGCCCAGGTCAGGTTGTGGGCGGTGACGATGACCCGGGTGGCCTTCATGGGGAAGGCTTCGGCAAAGGTGTCGTCGATGGCGACGCCGTGGCGCTCACGCATCGCGCGCTCCTGGCAGGCAGGCCACGGGCAGCAACGGGCCGCAGCGGCTGCAGGCACACAGCTCGTCATGGGTCATGGCCATGTGGTCGAAGTTGATGGCGCTGTGGTGCTCGAAGTGGGCGCGCAGCATCTTCTCGATGCCGCGGTCGTACTCGGGCTCGACGAAGTGGGTGCCGCCCACCGGCGTGGCGGTGATGCGGCCGGCACGGCAGACCAGCTCGCCGCGCTTGTAGACCCACTCGGGCGTGGTGAACATGGCCTCGCGGTCGGGCTGCACGCGGTAGACGGCCACGTCGGCCTCGGCGCCCACACCCAGGTGGCCCTGGCTCTGGAGGCCCAGCAGCCGGGCCGGGCCGGCGCGGGTCATGATGGCAATCTCGTCGAGCGTCAGCTCGCGCGTGATGTCTTTGAGCGCGCTTTGCGCCGCCACGTCGGGGTGCAGCCGGGCCAGTTGTTCGTCGCGGAAGGGCTTGTCCATCAGCAGCCGGATCAGGTGCGGGTAGCTGGTGAACGCGCCCCCGTTGGGGTGGTCGGTGGTCAGCACCACGCGCCAGGGGTCGTTGACCAGCAGGAAGATTTCCAGCCCGATGGCCCATTGGAGGGCGTTGACGTAGCTCTGCTCGCGGTACTTGAAGGGCACCACGCCGCAGCCGGCATCGCACTCGATGTCGGCGCCCAGCCATTTGCGCGGGTTGGCAATGCCGGCATTGGCGTGCTGGCGCATGGTGTCGCCCGAGGCCGTGACCGTCTGGCCGAACATGATCTGGCCCACGTCGATGGAGATGTTCGGGTTGGCGTTGACGGCCTCGGCCAGTTGCAGCGCGGCGCTGGAGAACTTCTTGGGCCCCTCGTTGCCATAGGCGTGGAACTGGATGTGGGTCAGGTGAGCGGGCAGCCCTTCCAGCGCGGCGATGGTTTCCAGCGTGCTTTCGATGTTGCCCGCCACGCCCAGGTTGCTGCCGTGGATGTGCAGCGGATGCGGCACGCCCAGGCTTTTGAGGCCGCGCGCCAGCGTGTGGACGATCTGGCGCGGCGTGACGCCCCAGTGCACGTGCGGCTCGTTGACGTCCAGCTTGCGCTGGTTGAACTTGAAAGCCGAGATGCCGCCCGGGTTGACCACCTTGACGCCCAGCGCCTTGCTGGCGTGGATGGTCCAGCCCATGTAGTCGCGGATCTGCTCGAAGGACCGGCCCTCGGCCATCATGCGCAAAAACAGCTCGTCGTTGCCCAGCATCACGTAGGCGCCGTGGTCGAGGATGGGGGTGTCGCCCATCTCCATGTGGGCATGGCGCGCATTGGCCGGCACCATGGCCGGTTCGTAGGCCGACGTGTAGCCCATCTGCGCATAGCGCAGGCCGGTGGCCACGGTGCCGGGGGTGACGGGGCAGCAGGGGTCGTAGAGGCCCTCCGGGATGGGCGCCAGCGGGTTCATGCCTTCGCGCTGCAACTCGGGCAACAGCAGCCGCGCCAGGTTGACCTTGCCGCCGCCGATGTGGGTGTGCAGGTCGATGCCGCCGGCCATGACCACGCAGCCGGTGCAGTCCAGCGTCTCATGCACCGGCTCGCCGGGCTGCAGGGCGACGATGCGGCCGGCGCGGATGCCCACGTCGCGCACCTGGCCGCTGCCGGGGTGGGCGGGGTCGATGACCAGGCCGCCGGTCAGGCGAACGGTGCGGCTCATGGCTGTGCCTCCAGCGCTGCCGCCAGCCGCTCGGCCACCTGGGCCAGCGTGGGCAGCGCAGACTCGCGCTGGGCGTGCAGCGGTAGCAGCACCACGCCGTCGCTGCGGAACAGGTGGCCAGCCACGTCGATGCCCGGGATGGCCAGCGGCACGAACACATCGGGCACGAAACCCGCCGCCGCGCCCAGCGCCGGCAGGCCCAGCGCGATGGTGGGGCCGCGCCAGCCGGCGGGCGGCGTGCGCGGCTGCCACTGCGCCACCCACAGCAGCAGGTCGGCCGCGCCACCCGCCAGCACGCGCTCGGCGGCGCCCAGGTGGGGTTCGTGCTCCAGCCCCAGCGCCGTGCGGCGGGTGCGCAGCGGCAGGCTGTCCAGCCAGAGGAAGACCTGGTTGGCGGTGGAGGCGCCCTCGCCTGCCCCCAGCACGAAGCCGCCCGCACGGGTGGTCTGGTTGAGCAAACCCACCAGATGCTGGGCGCGCTCGATGACCAGCGCCGCCTGCGGCCCCAGCTGCGCCGGCTCCCAGATCAGCACGGCGTAGCGGGCGGCGCGCAGCTCGGCCGCCAGCGCCGCCAGCTCGGGCGTGGCCGTGCGCACGCTGCGGCCGGCCACATGGGCACACAACTCGGCCAGGCTGGCCGGCACGTCCGCCTCGGCGGCCACGCCGGTCACGCCTTCGGCACGCTCGCCCAGCAGGCGCAGCGGTGGCAGCGAGCCGCCGTCGCGGCGCAGGCGGTTGAGCAACTCGGGGGCGCGCGCCAGGGGCCAGCTGCCCACGAGGACGATGAGGTCGGCGCGCTCATGGATCTCGGCCAGCGTGGTGGTGTAGCCGCCCTTGTCCTGCTGGCTGCGCACCGCCTGCATCAAGGCGGGGCCGTTCAAGGCGTCGGTCTGCGCGCCGCTGGAGCGGGCCAGCCGATGCAGCGCGCGGGCGCCCGCCACGTCGGTGCCCATGCCGGCCAGCAGCGGCTGGCGGCTGGCACGCAGCAAATCGGCGGCAGCGGCCAGGGCCGCGTCCAGCGTGACGGGCTGGCCGGCCACCTGCGGTGTGCCGGGCGCCGCACGGGCATGGCCCAGGCCACCCTCGGCCACGGCGCAGGTGCTGCCTCGCAGCGTCAGCCCGGCTTCCAGCGTGAAGCGGTCACAGAGCAGCGGACAGTAGGGGCAGGTCCAGATGGGGAGGGCCGCAGTCATGGGCAGTCCAAACGCAATACATGTGCCACCCACCTGCCACCACCGGCAACGCAGGCGGAACGCCACAGATTGTGTCGCTTTTTGCCGGGCGGATCGGTGCGTCGCGTGGCACGAATCCTGAATGCCCATTTAGAGTGCGTCATGCTTGGTCGAACCTCACCCCCGCGTGCAACGCGCTGGCCACCAGCCAGCCCTGCGCGCCAGCGGCGCCTGCCTGCGCGGCATCCTGGGCATGGCGCAAGCCGCCCGCACCCACCCAGCGCACGTCGGGTGCCTGGGCGCGCAGTGCGGCCAATGTGGTGAGGTCGGGCCCGGTGTGGGTGCCCACCCGCTCCAGCGTCATGATCAACACGGTGCGCGGCCAATGGGCCGGGCGTTGCCACAGGCCGGCCGCGTCCAGCATCTGGCCGGCGCGCCGGTCCAGCGACAGGATGACGCCCTCGGCGCGCGGCGTGGGCAGCAGTGCGGCGGCGGCCGCCGCGTCGGGCAACACCTCGCTGGCGATGACCGGCAGCACGCCCAGCGCTTGGGCTGCCCGCACGGCAGCGGGCGTGCTGAAAGCCGCGTCCAGCCAGAGGGTGGTACCCGGCAGCGCGGCCTGCAAAGCGGCCACCACCGGCCATTGCGGTGCGCCGCCTTGCAATGCGTCCAGATCGGCCACGTACAGCGTGGCTGCGCCACTGTGGGCCAGCAACGCGCGGGCCACGGTCAGGGGGGCGGCACCCTCGCACAATCGCGAGCGCACCGGC
Source organism: Pseudomonadota bacterium (assembly GCA_020161145.1). Classification (GTDB taxonomy): domain Bacteria; phylum Pseudomonadota; class Gammaproteobacteria; order Burkholderiales; family Burkholderiaceae_C; genus Ideonella. The sequence goes on along the minus strand of JAIUPQ010000002.1, from coordinate 556,929 downwards.
GCATACCGCGCGCGGTGGCCACGCACCGCGTGCACCACCTGGCCGGCGGCCAGGTCCAGCACGGGGATCACTTGCATGATGGGTTCCGCATGACGCGCATTCTGGTGCACGAGTGGGTCAGTGCCGGGGCGCTGGCGGATGAGCCGGCGCTGGCGGTCGAACTGATGCCCATGGGCGCCGCCATGCGCGCCGCGCTGGCGGCCGATTTCGCCGCCCTGCCGGGCGTGCAGCTCAGCGTGGCCGCCTGCGCCGACGCGCCCTGGAGCGGCCCGGCCGCGGCGCTGCAGGCGGCTCCCGGCGAGGCCCCGTTGGCCGCACTGGCGCGCTGGGCCGCTCAGCACGACGCCGTTTGCGCCGTGGCACCCGAGTCGGACGGCTTGCTGCTGGCCGCCCACGCGGCCGTGGCGCCGCATGCCCGCTGGCTGGGCTGCGCGCCAGCCGCCATCAGCCTGGCCACCAGCAAGAGTCGCACGCTGGCTGCGCTGCACGCAGCAGGCATTGCCACCCCGCTGCGCGCCGACGTGAGCGCTGCCGCCAGCCACGTGGTGCGCAAGCCTGACGACGGCGCGGGCAGCGTGGCCACGCAGCGCCTTGCCGAACGCCCGGCGCCCGCGCCCGGCTTCACCATCGAGCCCTGGGTGGAGGGTGTCCCCATGAGTCTGGGCCTGTGGGTGACGGCGGGCCGTGCCGAGTTGCTGGCCGTCAATGCCCAGCAGATCGAGCTGGCGGGTGATGGGCAGGTCCATTACCTGGGCCTCGCCGCCGCACCGCTCGACGCCCACCTGGCCCCGCTGGCCCAGGCCGTGGCCGATGCCATGCCGGGACTGGCGGGCTACGTGGGTGTGGACTACGTGGCCAGCCCTGCGTTCGGCCCGGTGGTGATCGAGGTCAACCCGCGCGTGACCTGCGGCTATGTGGGGCTGTCGGCCCGGCTGGGCCACAACCTGGCCGGGAGGTGGCTGTGAGCGCCCCCAAAGCCGGGGGGCTTCTTGAGAACGTCATCGGCTGGGACGTGGGCGGCGCCCACCTCAAGGCCGCCTGGCATGCACATGGGCGGCTGCAGGACGTGGCGCAATGGGCTTGCCCGCTGTGGAAGGGCATGGATCACCTGCACGCAGCTGTGGCCGCCGCCCAGGCGCGCTGGCCCGAGGCCATGGCGGGCCACCACGCCGTGACCATGACCGGCGAGATGACCGACGGCTTTGCCGACCGCGCCGAAGGCGTGGCCCGGATCGCCACCGCCCTGACAACCGCCCTGCCCGGCCCGGTGCGCCTGTTTGCACCGGCGGGCGCCCAACGGGCCTGGGTGGGCGCCGACGAGGCCGCCCGTGCCTGGACGCACATCGCATCGGCCAACTGGCTGGCCAGCGCCCACCACGCAGGCCTGGTGCATGGTGCCGGGCTGCTGGTGGATGTGGGCAGCACCACCACCGACCTGATCCGCCTGAGGGATGGCGGCGCCGACACCACCAGCCAGACCGACCGCGACCGGCTGGCCAGCGGCGAGCTGGTCTATCAAGGTGTGGTGCGCACCCCGCTGTGCGCGCTGGCCCAGCGGGTGCCGCTGGCTGGCCAGGCGCTGAACGTGATGAACGAGTGGTTTGCCACCACGGCCGACGTCTACCGCCTGACCGGCGAGCTGGATGCCGCGCATGACCTGCACCCGGCCGCCGACGGCGGCGGCAAAGACCTGCCGGCCACGCGCCGCCGCCTGGCCCATATGGTGGGCTGCGACGCGGCCGACGCCAGCGCCGCCCAATGGCTGGCGCTGGCGCAGCACTGGCGCGGTGCCCAGGCCGGCCTGATGGCCACGGCGCTGCGCCGCGTCTGGCGCCCCGGCGCACCGCCCGCCCGGGTGGTGACGGCCGGCTGCGGTGCCTTCCTCGTGCCCGAGGTGCTGCGGCTGGCTTTCGGCACCCGCGCGGCGGGCATCGCCGTGTACCCTTATGCCGACGCCACCATGGCCAGCGTCTGTGCGCCCAGCGTGGCCGTGGCGGCGCTCTATCTGCAAGACCAAGGGAGGTTGCCATGTGGGTTGTGAAACTGGGCGGCAGCCTGACGGCCGACGCCGATCTGCCGCGCTGGCTGGAGCTGCTGACCCATCTGGGCAGCGGTCGCGTGGCCATCGTGCCCGGCGGCGGCACCCTGGCCGACGAGGTGCGGCGGCTGCAAGGCACCTGGCAGTTCGATGACCTGGCGGCCCACAACATGGCCGTGCTGGCCATGGCCCAGACGGCCTACCTGATGCAGGCCCTGCAATCCGCCCTGTACCTGGCCACCGACGAGCCGCTGATCACCAGCGCCCTGCGCCGGGGCAAAACGGCCTTGTGGTGCCCCTTGAACCAGTTGCGCAGTGCGGCAGACGCCACCACCAACTGGAGCTACACCAGCGACAGCCTGGCGCTGCAACTGGCCGAGCGGCTCAATGCCGAGCGGCTGGTCGTGGTCAAGCGCGTGCCGGCGGGCGGTCGCAGCCTGGCCCAGTTGTGTCAGGATGGCGTCCTTGATGCGCCCTTTGCCAACCTGGCCCAGCGCGCCAGCTTTCCCATCCATGTGCTGGCCAGCCATCAGTGCGATGACATGCGCAACCTGCTGCTGGGCCAGCGCACGCCACCCGCCTCCGGGCAGTAATACCCATACGATTCTTAAGCCTATATCCTCCCGACCGATAACGGCTCATCCAAAACAAAAATCGACAGGCGGCCTGCATGTCCCCAACAGATAGCGCACCGCGCGAGCCCATCAGCATCCTCGTGGTGGATGATGACCCCTCAGTCTGTGCCCATATCGCCGCGCTGGTAGACGGCCGCAACCACCGCGTCATCGAAGCCGGCGATGCCGAATGGGCGCTGGAGCTGTACCGGCGCTACAAGCCCGACCTGGTGTTTACCGACATCGTCATGGCGGGTCACGGCGGCTACTGGCTGGCCCGCCAGATTCGCGCCCACGAGGCCGAGCAAGCCAGTTCCTGGACGCCCATCATCTTTCTCTCCGGCCTGTCCTCGGAAGCCGACGTGGCCGAAGGCGTGGCGGCGGGCGGCGACGACTACGTGCTCAAGCCCATCCACCCGGTGGTGCTGGAGGCCAAGATTCAGACCATGTCCCGGCTGCGCGGCATGCACCACAAGCTGCTGCGCCTCTCGACCGAGTTGCGCCAGGCCAACGAGGAGTTGCACCGCCAGAACGAGCACGACCCGCTGACGGGGCTGCTGAACCGCCGCGGCCTGGCCGACCGGCTGGACGCCGCCCTGCGCCACGCCCAGCGCCTGCAGACCCCGCTGACGGTGGCCATGTGCGATGTGGACTTCTTCAAGAGCTACAACGACCGCCTGGGCCACCCGGCCGGCGACGACTGCCTGCGCCGGGTGAGCACGCTGCTGCGCCACAGTGCCCGCCGTCCCTACGACGCCGTGGCCCGCTACGGCGGCGAGGAGTTTGCGCTGGTGCTGCCCGAGACACCGGGCAGCAGCGCCCTGACGCTGTCGCAATCGCTGACCCGGATGTTCGCCGCCGCCGCCCTGCCCCACCCGGCATCCACGGTGGCCGCCCACGTCACCATCTCGGGCGGCATGGTCACCGTGGTGCCGGATCAGTTCGTCACCAGCGAGGCCTTGCTGCGAGCCGCCGACGAGGCGCTGTACGCGGCCAAGACCGGCGGCCGCAACCGCTTCGTCACCGGCCTGCTGGGCGCGCCACCCGCCTGAGACACCGTCAGCGCACCGGCGGCTTGCGCGAGGCCGGGGCCTTGGGGGCCTTGGGCTTCTTCGGCTTGGGCAGCGGCAACAGTTCGGCCGTGGCCGTCAGCAGCCGGCGCAGCGCCTGGGTGTCGTCCAGCAGTTCATCGGCCACCGGGTAGAGCTTGGCGCCGGGGTATGGCGGGCGCTGCGGCAGGTGCGGGGCCAGCGCGGTGGCGGCCGCCGTGGGTTTGACGAACAAGCTGTTGTCGCAGGCAAAAGCCACCACCTTGCCGTCGAGGTAGAGCGCGTACTCGCCAAACATCTTCTTGTGCGTCAGGCGCGCGCCGAAGTCGGCCTGCTCGGCCACGTAGGCGATGAAATCAGCGGTGGTCGCCATGGTTGCGTTCTGCCTCAGGCGTAGAGGGGCGCGCCGGCTGCCGTGCGCGTGCGCAGCTCGGCCAGCATCTGGCGCTCGGTCAGGTCGTCGGCCCACGCCGGGCGCAACTGGAAGTGGGGTTGATCGATGATGGTCTTCCAGTTGCCGCCCCACTCCAGCCCCAGGTCCATGCCCAGCACGCCCACGGCCTTGTACTTGGGCGAATCGCCCAGGTAGCGGTTGCCCTCGAACACGCCCACGTCAAAGGCGATGCCGAAGTTGTGGTTGGAGTGCCCCGCGCGGGCCTTGGTGACGATGGGGCCGGGCTGGGTGCGGCCCTTGGCGTAGAGCGCGTCTTGCTCGGCATAGCTGCGCAGACCGCTGATGACCTTGATGGTGATGCCGGCCGTCGCCGCCTTGTGCACCAGCGCCCGCGCCATGGGCCGCACGGCGGCCTGCAGCGTGGCGATCTGCGCCTCGCTGCGGCTGTCCACCGGGGTCAGCGCCTCGGCGGGCCTCAGGCCATCGATCCGTTTGCTGACCAGGCGCGCATAAATGGCGGCCCAGGTCTGCGGCCCTGCCCGGCCGTCCACCGTGACGCCCAGCACCTGCTGAACCTCGGCAATCATCTCCTCGATGCGCATGGTGGTCTCCCGTTGGTTGCAAGGGGCCAAGGTCTGGCCACCCAGGCGCAATCAAGTGTAGTGTTTGATCGCTGAGGCAACTTGCGCATCAGCCGGATTGCGCGCAACCCCGGTGCGCTAGGCGTGACGCCAAGCCCGCACGATCTGACGGGTCGATCGCCCCAAACTGCATCCGTGCAGCCGGGAATTCATGCGGTTGCCCCAACGGAACACCGCCACGGAGGCCACAAGACCCGTGATGACAGGGACTTGCTCGGACCTGATCGCCACCCATATAATGAGTGAGCACTCCCGCAATTTACGTTGCACCCATCCTGCAAATCTAGGAAACCAATCATGAAATCCCCTGTCACCTTCCTCAGCCACAACATCGAGATCGCTGGCGTTCTTTACCTGCCTGACGACTACGATGGCCGCCCGCTAGCGGGCGTGGTTGTCGCGCATCCCGCCGGCGGCGTCAAAGAGCAGACCGCAGGCCGCTATGCCGAGGATCTCTCCAGGAAGGGCTTTGCCACGCTCACCTTCGACGCCGCCCGCCAGGGCGAGAGCGGCGGTGCCCCGCGCGGCCTGGAAGACCCCTTCCAGCGTGCCGAAGACATCCGCAGCGCCGTCACCTTCCTGTCGACCCGCCGCTTCGTGGATGAGCGCCGCGTCGGCATCCTCGGCGTGTGCGCGGGCGGCAGCTACGTGTCCTACACGGCCCAGACCGACCGGCGCATGCGCGCGGTCGCCACCGTGAGCGCGGTCGATCCTGCGGCTGAACTGCTGGAGCATCCCGAGACCCGTGAGGCCTTGCTCAACCAGGCCGGCCTGCTGCGCAACCTTGAAGGACGGGGCGAAGGCCCGTTCCTGACCCACGTAAACCCCGGCACCCGGGCCGAGGCCGAAGCCTATCCGGCACGGAGCATGTTCCGCGAGTGCTACGACTACTACGTGGACGGCATCGGCAAGCACGCCAACTCCACCGGATGGGGACTGCTGCAGTTCGATGTGCTGGCCCACTTCAGGCCCTTCGAGCACATCGACTGGATCGCACCCCGTCCGCTGCTGATGATCGCGGGCACCGAGGCCGACACCCGTCACTTCAGCGAGGCCGCCGTGGCGCGTGCCGGCGAGACGGCCGAGCTGTTCGACATCGAGGGCGCCTCGCACATGGACCTCTACTACAAGGACGCGTTCGTCTCGAAGGCCATCGACAAGCTCGCCGGCTTCTACGAAAAGCACCTTGCCGCCTGACGGTGCGCGCTCCAGGAAAGGGATTCGACATGAAACGGCTCATACATGGCGGCCCGGGCCGGCATTCCCTATAATGAGTGAGTACATTCGCAATAAACCAATGTCCCCCGCATCGGCGACCTGCCCGATTGCGCCTCGAGAGTGGAAGACCGATGGCACGCCCGAGAAGTGAAGACAAAAGACTGGCCTTGCTGGACGCAGCGACCGAAGCGGTTGCAGCCCACGGTTTGGGCGCGCCCACCTCGCGCATCGCCATGCAGGCCGGCGTCGCCGAAGGAACGCTGTTTCGTTACTTCCCGACCAAGGACGCGTTGCTCAACGAGTTGTACCTGCACATCAAGCAGAACATGTGTGAAGCCATGACTGCGCATTTCGTGCCGACGCAAGAACTGCGGCTGCGCGCCCAGGCGCTCTGGAACAGCTACATCGATTGGGGCATCGCCAATGCTTCAGCCAACAGCGCACTGAATCAACTGGAGGTTTCCGAGGTGCTCATGTCGGAGACGCGCGCCAGGGGCCATGCGCTTTTCCCGGACACCGGCATCGCTTCAGGCTACGCGTCCAACACCGTCTTTGCGAAACTGCCAGAAGCCTTCAGTGATGCCATCTTTGTCGCGTTGGCGGATGTGACCATGCGGTTTGCAGCGCGCGATCCCAAGAAGGCGAAGGCCTACAAGGCCAGCGGTTTCGCCGCCATGTGGACGATGTTCACTGACCCTAAACCCGGCAGTTGACCGCACCCGATCAAACCGCCCTTGAACGCGCTGACGGTGTTGCGCCTCATGGCGGACATCGGCCCGCTGCTACGTCGCGCCTTGCCAGCCCGTCCGATGCCGGCTCGCTCGGGCGCGTCCAACTGCCGGATTTGGGCTGACGCGTGACTTCGGTTTTTGCATGCAATGCGCGAATACGCCTGCTCTTCATTTTGAGTGACTAGTCGCGCATTAACCAATCAAGATTGATGACCTTATGTCGAACACACCAATCAAAACCCGCACCAGTCGTTGGCTGCGCGGCCTCGGGGGCCTTGTCATGCTGCTCGGCACAGCCGTGATGCTCGTCTGGCTCGCCACGCTGCCCAGCTTCGGCGAGTTGCCGCAAGGCGAGCGCCAGACACGCATCGAAGCCTCGGCGAACTACCTCAGCGGCGAGTTCCACTACACGGAGCCGACCTCGCTGTACTCCAACGATGCGAGCGCAGGTTCTTGGCTGCGCGACTCCTTCTCCGAGACCAAGGAGCACCTTCGCCCGTCGCTTCCGCTGCCGATCGACAAAACCGATCTTGCTGGCCTGGAGCCAGGCAAGGATGTCGCCGTCTGGCTCGGCCACTCGTCGGCTTTTTTGCAACTGGACGGCAAGCGCATCCTGATCGACCCCAACTTCAGCGCGCAGGCGTCGCCGATCTCTTTCATCTACAGCGCCTTCGACGGTGACTATCCCTATTCGGACGCCAACATGCCAGCGATCGATGTCCTGGTCATCTCCCACGACCACTGGGATCACCTTGACTATCCCACTCTTGGCGCGTTGCGGTCCAAGGTCAAGGCCATCGTGGTTCCGCTGGGCATCGGCTCACACCTTGAGCGCTGGGGCTACGCGCCCGAGGTGATCCACGAGCTGGACTGGAATCAGCATGTCGCCATTGCACAGGGTCTCACGGTGCACGTCCTGCCCGCACGTCACTTCTCGGGACGCGGCCTGCGCAGCAATCGGACCCTGTTCGCGGGGTTCCTGTTCGAGACCCCGCAGCGCAAAGTCTTCTACAGCGGCGACGGCGGCTACGGTCCGCACTTCGCCGAGATCGGCAAGCGCTTCGGCCCCATCGACCTGGCATTGCTGGAGAACGGCCAGTACGACACCCGCTGGGCGCAGATCCACATGCTGCCCGAGGAGGCGGTCAAGGCCGCGCAGGACCTGCGCGCCCACTCCGTCCTGCCCGTTCATGCCGGCCGCTTTGCGCTGGCCAGCCACGCCTGGGACGACCCGTATCAACGCATCAGTGCGGCCAGCCAGGGCAAGGCATTCCGTCTCCTGACACCGCGCATGGGACAAGTCGTCGATATCGGGGACGACCAACAGCATTTCGAGGCCTGGTGGAACGCGCCAGGCCCCTGACGCCCCCATCCCATGGGGTGGGGGACGGGCTGGCCGTACGGTCTACCGCCCTCGGCCCCCCACCTTGCGCGAGGTGTTGTGAGCGCCCCCAGGCCCCGGCTGCGCCCAGCCTGCCCCCCCGCGGGGGTCAAGAAAACTTGGGGCGACCCGGCGTTTTCTTGTGAGCAGCCTTTTGCGCCGTCTTGCTGGGCGCCTTGCCAGATGCCTTGTGCGATGCCTTGGCGGCCCCCTTGCGCTGCCCCCCCCGAGGACTGGCGCTGGCCTCGGCGGCGGCCTCGCGCCGCTGGCGCTTGAGGGCCCGGTCGGCCGCCTGCACCTGGGCCAGTTGCTCGCCGGCCTTGGTGGGACGGCCGCCCGGGCGATGCTCGCCGCCGCTCTCGTTGATCAGGCGGAAATCGATCTTGCGCGCGTCCAGATCCACGCGCATCACCTGCACCCGCACGCGGCTGCCGATGGCGTAGCGGATGCCGGTGCGTTCGCCGCGCAACTCCTGGCGCGCCTCGTCGAAGCGGAAGTACTCGCTGCCCAGTTCGGTGATGTGCACCAGCCCTTCGACGTAGAGCTCGTCCAGCGTGACGAAGATGCCGAACGGCGTGGCCGCCGTGACGGTGCCGGCGTACTCCTCGCCCAGGTGCTCGCGCATGTACTGGCATTTGAGCCACAGCGTGACATCGCGCGAGGCCTCGTCGGCGCGGCGCTCGTTGGCGCTGCAATGCGCGCCCACCTCTTCCCAGCGCGCCTGCTCGGCCTGCGCACCGGCCGCCTTGCGCCCACCGATCAGGCGGTAAGGCTTGCCGGCCAGGATGGCCTTGATGACCCGGTGCACCAGCAGATCCGGGTAGCGGCGGATGGGGCTGGTGAAGTGGGTGTAGGCCTCATAGGCCAGGCCGAAGTGGCCGCTGTTGACCGGCGTGTAGATGGCCTGCTGCATGGAGCGCAGCAGCAGCGTGTGGATTTGCTGCGCGTCGGGCCGCTCCTGCGTGGCGTGGGCAATGGCCTGGTATTCCTTGGGCGTGGGGTCGTCGCTGATGGACAGGCCCACCCCCAGCGCCCGCAACTGGTTTTGCAGCGCCTCGCGCTTGGGCGGCGTCGGGCCTTCGTGCACGCGGTAAAGGCCGGCATGCTCGGCGCCGGCGATGAAGTCGGCGGCGCAGGTGTTGGCGGCCAGCATGGCCTCTTCGATCAGCTTGTGCGCGTCGTTGCGGGTGCGCGGCAGGATGCGCTGGATGCGACCCTGGTCGTCGCAGACGATGTAGGTTTCGGTGCTCTCAAAATCCACCGCGCCGCGCTGGCCCCGGGCCTTGAGCAGCGCGCGATAGACGTCGTGCAGGTGGCGCAGATGCGGCAGCAGCGGCGCCAGCCGCTGGGCTTCCAGACCGTGGGCGTTGGCCAGCGCCGCCGCCACCTCGGTATAGGTCAGCCGCGCATGCGACTGGATGACGGCGGGGTAGAACTGGTAGGCCTCCACGTCGCCGGTGGCGCTCACCAGCATGTCGCACACCAGCGTCAGCCGGGGCACCAGGGGGTTGAGCGAGCACAGCCCGTTGGAGAGCTTCTCCGGCAGCATGGGGATGACGCGGCGCGGGAAGTAGACCGAGGTGGCGCGCTCGTAGGCGTCGGCGTCGAGTGGCTCGCCGGGCTTGACGTAGTGGCTGACGTCGGCAATGGCCACCAGCAGGCGCCAGCCGCTCCTGGCGTGCTTGCCCTTGCCCTGCACGTGGGGTTCGCAGTAGACGGCATCGTCGAAGTCGCGCGCGTCCTCACCATCGATGGTGACCAGCGGCACGTCGGTCAAATCCACGCGGCGGCGCATGTCGATGGCGCGCACGTGGTCGGGCAGCGCCTCGGCAGCGGCCTGGGTGGCCGGGCTGAACTGGTGCGGCACCTCGTATTTGCGCACGGCGATCTCGATCTCCATGCCGGCGTCGTCGATCTCGCCCAGCACCTCGGTGATGCGGCCCACGGGCTGCGCATGCAGCAGCGGCGGCTCGGTCAACTCCACCGCCACCACCTGGCCGGCGCGTGCGCCGGCAGTGGCGTTCTTGGGCACCAGAATGTCCTGCCCGAAGCGCCGGTCCTCGGGCGCCACCAGCCAGATGCCTTTTTCCAGCAGCAGGCGGCCGATGATGGCGCGCTTGCGCCGCTCCAGGATGTCCAGCACCCGGCCTTCGGGGCGGCCCTTGCGGTCCAGCCGCACGATGCGCACGCTCACGCGGTCGCCATGCATGACGGTGGCCATCTCGGAGGGCGACAGCCACACGTCCGCCTCGCCTTCGCGGCGCACGAAACCGTGGCCATCGCGGTGACCCCAGACGATGCCCTCGATGTCACCCAGCAGGGCGACGTTTTTTTCGCTGCCGCTGGTGTTGTTTTGCGTTTTGATGATAAAGTCCTATCTTTCTGTGCAGCGCATGCTGCTTAGAGAAAACAAATCCTGAAAGCCCAGGTGGCGGAATTGGTAGACGCACTAGTTTCAGGTACTAGCGGGTAACTCCGTGGAGGTTCGAGTCCTCTCCTGGGCACCACATCCCCCTAAAAGCCGACACGCAAGTGTCGGCTTTTTTGTTTTGGGGATGGGGTGTCCAGGAGGAGCCAGGCGCCTGCGCGCCTGGCGATAGGACTCGAAAGGCCGGCCTTGCAAGGCCGGCCGGGGTCGCGCTACGCGTGACCGAGTCCGAAGCACGCCACCAGACAGTCACGCCCCAAACGGGTGCCGCAGCAAGATGGTCTCCTGGCGGTCCGGCCCGGTGGAGACCATGTCGATGGGCGCACCGATCAGCGCACTCACCCGCTCCAGATACGCCTGCGCCTGCGCCGGCAACGCGGCCCAGGTGGTCAGCCCCTTGGTGCTGCCTTGCCAGCCGGCATAGGTCTCGTAAATGGGTTCGCACTGGGCGATGTCGTCGGCGTCCAGCGGCAGGATGTCGATGACCGCACCCCGCAGCCGGTAGCCGGTACAGATCAGGATTTCGGGCAGGCCGTCGAGCACGTCCAGCTTGGTGATGCACAAGCCCTGCACGCCGTTGATGATGACGCTGCGCTTGAGTGCGGCGGCATCCAGCCAGCCGCAGCGGCGCGCGCGGCCGGTGACGGTGCCGAACTCCTGGCCCACGGTGGCCAGGTGGTGGCCCACCGTGCCCGGCGTCTGCCAGTCCAGTTCGGTGGGGAACGGCCCCGAGCCCACACGCGTGGTGTAGGCCTTGGTGATGCCCAGCACATGGTGCAGCAGGCCGGGCCCGACGCCCGAGCCGGCGGCGGCGGTGCCGGCCACGCAGTTGCTGGAGGTCACGAAGGGGTAAGTGCCGTGGTCCACATCCAGCAGCGTGCCCTGCGCGCCCTCGAAGAGCAGGTTGGCGCCCTGGGCGTGGGCCTCGTAGATGCGGTAACCGACGTCGGCCATCAGCGGGCGCAGCACCTCGGCGGCCCGCATGGCGGCCTCGTAGATGGGCGCAAAAGCCAGCGCCTCGGCGCCCAGGTAGCCGGCGAGCGCCTCGTTGTGCAGGGCCAGCAGCTCTTGCAGCCGGGCGGCAAACCGCTCGGGGTGTTTGAGGTCCTGCACCCGCAGTGCGCGGCGCGCCACCTTGTCCTCGTAGGCCGGGCCTATGCCTTTGCCGGTGGTGCCGATCTTGCCGCCCACCGAGTGCTCACGCAGCCGCTCGCGTGCCTTGTCCACCTCGACGTGGAAGGGCAGGATCAGCGGGCAGCTCTCCGAGAGGTAGAGGCGCGAGCGCACGTCGAGCTTGACGTCTCGCTCCAGCCGCTCGATCTCGCCGACCAGATGGCAGGGGTCCACCACCACGCCGTTGCCGATGTAGCAGGGCACGCCCGGGCGCATGACGCCGGAGGGGATCAGTTGCAGCGCCGTCTTGACGCCGTTGATGACCAGGGTGTGGCCGGCGTTGTGGCCGCCCTGGAAGCGCACCACGCCGTCGGCGTGGTCGGTCAGCCAATCGACGACCTTGCCCTTGCCTTCGTCGCCCCACTGGGTGCCGACGACCACCACGTTGCGCCCCCGCACGGGGCTGGTGTGCTTGCTGTTCATCCGTTCGTCCTGGGTTGGATGGGCACGACGGCCCATTGCTCGCCCACTTGCCGCAGCTCGCGGTCGCAGTGGAATTCCTCGGTTTCCTGGGCGTGGCCCGGCAATGCACAGACCACGACCTCGCCCCTTACGCGCAGTGCGCGCACGGCCGCACGCAGGCCGGTGTCGGTGCCCCAGGGCGCGCGGATGGCCGGCTGGCAGCGGTCGCCAGCCGCATCCCCGGCCAGTGCCTTCAGATCCAGGCTGAAGCCGGCGGCCGGCCGGCTGCGGCCGAACACCGCGCCCACCTCGTCATAGCGGCCACCGCGCACCAGGGCATCGGGCCGTCCCTCGCCATAGATGGCAAAGCGCACGCCGCTGTAATAGGCATAGCCCGGCAGGTCGGCCAGATCGATGCCGATCTGCACCTCGGGGTGGCTGGCTTGCAACTGCGTGGCCAGCCATTGCAAGTCGTCCAGCGCCTGGTGCAGCAGCGGGCTGGCCGGCAGCCGCTCGCGCGCGGCCGCCAGCACGTCCAGCCCGCCATACAGATCCAGCAGCGCCTCCACGCCTTCGCGTGCACGCGCAGGCCAGGTAGCGGCCAGCGCCTGCACCCGGTCAGCGTCCTTGGTGGCCAGCGCGGCCACCATGTCGGCCAGGCTCTCGGCGGCCAGCGGCAGGCCGGCAAACAGGGCGCGCACCACCCGGGCATCGGCCAGGTCCAGCATGGGCGCCGTGACGCCGGCCAGGGCCAGGCCATCCAGCGCCAACTCCTGCACTTCGAGATCGGCCTCCAGTCCGGCGTGGCCGAAGATCTCGGCGCCAAACTGCAGCGGCTCGCGGCTGGCGCGCACGCCGGCCGGGCGGGTGTGCAGCGTGGGGCCGCAGTAGCACAGGCGCGTCACGCCCTGGCGGTTGAGCAGGTGGGCGTCGATGCGGGCGGCCTGCGGCGTGGTGTCGGCACGCACGCCGAGCAGGCGGCCAGAGAGTTGGTCGACCAGCTTGAAGGTGGCCAGATCGAGGTCGCTGCCGGTGCCCGAGAGCAGTGAGTCCAGGTGTTCCAGCAGCGGCGGCGCAATCAACTCGAAGCCGTAGCTGCGCGCCAGATCCAGCCAGCGGCGCCGCAATTCCTCGATGCGCCGCGCCTCGGCCGGCAGCACGTCGGCGATGTGCTCGGGCAGCAGCCAAGCAGACGACATAAATTCACCGGGGGGTTAAAAACGGCATTGTACCGATGGCCCGTTCAGACCCACAGCAACAGCAGCACGCCCGCACCGATGGACGCCAGGCCGATCAGGCGCAACTGCGCATTGGGCAGCCGCAGCGCCTGCTCGACGACGCGCCGCCAGGCGTCGGGATTGACGAAGGGCAGCAGCCCTTCGGCAATCAGCATCAGCCCGGCCGCCGTCAGCAGCCAATCCCAGCCACTCACTTGCTGCCGGTGGAGCGCATGGCCTTGAAGAAGTCGCTGCTCTGGTCCACCACCATCACGTCGCCCTTGTTGCGAAAGCTCGCGCGATAGGCTTCGAGGCTGCGGTAGAACTGGGCAAACTGCGGGTCTTTGCCAAAGCTCTGGGCGTAGATGGCATTGGCCTGGCCGTCGCCCTCACCCTTGAGTTTCTGGGCGTCGCGGTAGGCCTCGGCCAGGATGACCTCGCGCTGGCGGTCGGCGTCGGCGCGGATCTTCTCGCCCTCGGCCTGGCCGGTGGAGCGCAGCTCGTTGGCCACGCGCTTGCGCTCGGACTCCATGCGGCGGTAGACCGAATCGGTGATGCTGGCCACGAAGTCCACGCGCTTGATGCGCACGTCCAGGATTTCGATGCCGAACGATTTGGCGTCGTTGGCCAGGCGGTTCTTGACCTCCTGCATGATCTGCTCGCGCTCGGTGGCCAGCACGCCGCCCACGGTGCGGCGGGTGATCTCCTCGTTGAACGCGGCCTGCACCACCGGCGAGAGGCGGTTTTCCAGGTTGCGCTGGTCGGTGCCGCTGTTGCGGATGTATTGGCGCGGATCGGTGATGCGCCACTTGACCAGCCAGTCGATGACCAGGCTCTTTTTCTCGGCCGTGAAGATGGCGCGCGACTCGGGGCTGTCCAGCGTCTGGATGCGCTTGTCGAGGAATTCCACGTTCTGGAACGGCGGCGGCAGCTTGAACTTCAGCCCCGGGTCCTGGATGACGTCGTGGAACTCACCCAGCGAATAGACCACGGCAATCTGCCGTTGGTCGACGACGAACATGGTGGAGGCGGCGGCCATCAGCGCGAGCACGAGGCCGGCGGCGATTAGGGCAATGCGATTCATGGCGTTTGGTGTCCTTCCCGGGCTCAACGGCTGTCGCGCTCGCGGCTGCGGCTGGTGTCACGCGCGCGCGCGTCCGCAGCGGCGTCGGCAGGCGTCACATGCGTAGGCTCGGCTGGCGTGGCCGCTGGCGGTGAGGTCGCACCGGATTGCTTGAGCAACTGGTCCAGCGGCAGGTACAGCAGATTGCCGCTGCTGCGGCTCTCGACCATGACCTTGCTGACGTTGCCATAGACCTCACGCATGGTGTCGGTGTAGAGGCGGTCGCGGGTGACGGTGGGCGCTTTCTGGTACTCGGCCACCACCGAGGCAAAGCGCTGGGCGTCACCTTCGGCCGTGGCCACGACGCGCGCCGCATACCCTTTGGCCTCTTCGTCCAGGCGGGCGGCCTGACCCTGGGCCTTGGGCACCACGTCGCTGGCATAGGCCTGGCCTTCGTTCTTCAGGCGGTCGCGGTCGGCGCCGGCCTTGACGGCGTCGTCGAACGCGGCCTGCACCTGTTCGGGCACCTGCACGCTTTGCAGGTTGACGCTGCTGAGCTGCACGCCCACCTTGAGGCGGTCGAGCTGGGCCTGGATGGACTTGACCAGATCGGCGGCGATGGCGTCGCGGCGCTCGTACAGCACGTCGTCGACCCGGCTCTTGCCCACGATCTCACGCACTGCCGACTCGGCCGCCTGCTTGACGGCCACCTCGGGAGAGCGGTTCTGGTAGAGGAAGTCGGGCGCATCTTTCAGCGTGTACTGCACGGTAAAGCGCAGATCGACGATGTTCTCGTCCTGGGTCAGCATGGACGAGTCACGCAGGCCGGTGGCAGCCACCACCGAGGAGTCATTGCCCACTTCCACCGAGCGCAGTTGCGTCACCGGCACCGTCTCGTGACGCTGAATGGGGTAAGGCATGCGCCACTGGATGCCGGCACCCACCTTGCTGGTGTACTTGCCGAAGGTGGTGATCACGGCCTCTTCGCCTTCCTGCACGATGAAGGCACCCGACAGCAGCCAGACCGCCACCACGGCCGCCACGGCGAGGCCCACGCCGGCCCCGGCGTGCTTGAGATCGGGCTGGAACTGCGGCGGCTCGTTACCGTTCGGATTGGGCGGTGGCGGCGGCGGGCGTTTGCCGCCCAGCAGGCCAGAGAGCTGGCGGTTGAAGCGCTCCCAGACCTCGTTGAGGTCGGGCGGGCCGTCGTTGCGGCCCTGCTGGAAGATGCCGGGCAGGCGGAATCGAGGTGGGTTCATGACACAGCACCAGGTAGGGGTTCAAAACGGGGATCGGCCACAGCCGGCGCCGGCGCGAGCGCCTGGGCCGCAGCGAACTCGGCAATGGCCTGGCGCAGCTGCGGCAGGCCTTCACCGGTCAGCGCACTGACCCACACGCGGGGTACGCGCAGGCCGGGCGCCAGCTCCAGTGCATCGACCAGCGTGCGCGGGCGTTGGCTGGCCGGCAAGGCATCGATCTTGTTGAAAACGAGAATCTGCGGCACCTGCTGCGCGCCGATCTCTTCGAGCACGCGCTCGACCTCGGCGCGCTGCTCGTGCAGCAGCGGGTTGGCCGCATCGACCACATGCAGCAGCAAGTCGGCATCGGCCGCCTCCTGCAGCGTGGCCTGGAAGGCCTCGACCAGCTTGTGCGGCAGGTCACGGATGAAGCCCACCGTGTCCGACAGCGACACCGAGCGCTGGGCCTCGCTCAGGTACAGCGCGCGCGTGGTGGTGTCCAGCGTGGCAAAGAGCTGATCGGCGGCGTAGCTGCGGGCCTTGGTCAGGGCATTGAACAGCGTGCTCTTGCCGGCGTTGGTGTAGCCCACCAGCGAGACGCGCAACACCCCGCTGCGCTCGCGCGCACGGCGTTGGGTCTGGCGCTGGCGCTTGACCTTCTCCAGCTGCGCCTTGACCGACTTGATGCGATCGCCAATCATGCGGCGGTCCAGCTCGATCTGTGTCTCGCCAGGGCCGCCGCGCATGCCGATGCCGCCGCTCTGGCGCTCCAGGTGGCTCCAGCGGCGCACCAGGCGCGTGGACAGGTATTGCAGCCGCGCCAGCTCCACCTGCAGCTTGCCCTCGTGGCTTTTGGCCCGGGCGGCAAAGATGTCGAGGATCAGCGCCGTGCGGTCGGAGACGGCCACGCCCATGTGGCGCTCGAGATTGCGCTGCTGGGCGGGCGACAGGGCCTGGTCGAAGATCACGCCCTGGGCGCCTTGAAGCACCACCTCGGCCTTTATCTCGTCGGCCTTGCCACTGCCCACGAAGAGGGCCGGGTCAGGCGACTTGCGGCGTGCCGTGATGCGCGCCACGGGCGCATCACCGGCCGACTCGGCCAGCAACGCCAACTCGTCCAGGGTGGGCTCAAACGAGGAGCCGGGGCCGAAATCGACCCCCACCAACACCACCTTGGGGGCGGTGTCGGAAACAGTGACCGGGCTCAAGCGTCGTCGGTACCGCTGTCCGCAGGGTGGAAATTCACCGCGCGGCCCGGCACCACGGTGGAGATGGCGTGTTTGTAAACCATCTGCGTGACCGTGTTGCGCAGCAGCACCACATACTGATCGAACGACTCGATGTGGCCTTGCAGCTTGATGCCGTTGACCAGGTAAATGGACACTGGCACATGCTCTTTGCGCAGCAGGTTCAGAAACGGGTCTTGTAGGAGTTGCCCTTTGTTGCTCACGATATGGGTTCCGAAGAAGAAAAAACGAACGGGTCAGTTTAAGACGCTTTGGGGTCGAATGGGTTCCGCGAACTTTTCAGCTCGAACCGCAGCGGCGTGCCCACCAGCTTGAAATGCAGGCGGATACGCCCTTCCAGATACCGCAGATACGCATCGGTCAGCCCGTCCAGCGCATTGCCATGGATGACCACAATGGGCGGGTTGGAGCCGCCCTGATGGGCATACCGCAGCTTGGGCCGCACCGCACCCACGCGCTTGGGCGCCTGGTGGATGACCGCCTCGGCGACGAGGCGGGTCAGCACCGGCGTGGACAGCTTGCGCGTGGCCGAGGCATGGGCCTGGGCAATGGCCTGCCATAGGGGGCTGAATCCTTGGCGCTTGAGGGCAGAGATGTGGACGATGGGCGCAAACTTCAAGAAGGCCAACCGCGATTCGATGGAGCGCTCCAGCATCTGGCGCTGGTAGCTGTCGATGGCGTCCCATTTGTTGATGGCAATGACCACGGCGCGGCCGGCGTCCAGCACATAGCCGGCAATGTGGGCGTCCTGCTCGCTGACGCCCAGCGTGGCGTCCACCATCAACACCACCACGTTGGCGTCGGCGATGGCCTGCAGCGTCTTGACCACCGAGAACTTCTCGATGGCCTCGAACACCCGGCCTTTGCGGCGCAGGCCCGCCGTGTCAATCAGCTCGTAGCGCTGGCCGTCGCGCTCCAGCGGCACGCGGATGGCATCGCGCGTGGTGCCGGGCATGTCGAAGGCGATCAGCCGCTCCTCGCCCAGCCAGGCGTTGATGAGGGTGCTTTTGCCCACGTTGGGCCGGCCTGCCACGGCCAGACGGATGGGCCTCTCGGCCTCCTCACCGTCGTCGCCCTCCTCAGCCTCGGGCTCGGGCACATCGTCGAGCACCGCCTCGAGCAGGCTGCGGATGCCCTGACCATGGGCCGCCGAGACGGGATGAGGCTCGCCCATGCCCAACTCGTGAAACTCGGCCAGATGGGGCGACTCGCTCATGCCCTCGGCCTTGTTGACCGCCACCAGCGTGCGCTTGCCGGCCTGGCGCAGGTAGCGGGCGATGTCCATGTCCTGCGCCGAAAGGCCGGCGCGGATGTCGACCACCAGCACCACCACGTCGGCCTCGGCCACCGCCTGGCGCGTCTGGCTGGCCATGGCGGCGACGATGCCGGTGGGTTTCTCGGGCTCAAAGCCACCGGTATCGATAACGATGAACTCGCGCGAGCCCAGCCGGCCATCGCCATAGTGGCGATCGCGCGTCAGACCCGCAAAGTCCGCGACGATGGCGTCGCGGCTCTTGGTCATGCGGTTGAACAACGTGGACTTGCCCACGTTGGGGCGGCCCACGAGTGCGATGACGGGTTTCACAGACTGTTGATCGCTTGGTTACTCGGGACGGAAGGCAAAGACACCACCGTCGGCGGTCACAGCCACCAGCGTCGTGCCCTCGACCACCAGCGGCGCGGCGATGCGCGAGCCGTCGGTACCTAGGCGCAGCACCGGCTGGCCGGTGGCCGCGTCCATGAAATGCAGCCAACCCTCGAAGTCGCCAAACACCACCGCCGTGCCCATGGCGGCCGGAGCCGAGAGCTGGCGATTCAGCAGGCGCTCATGGCTCCACAGCAGGTCGCCCTTGTCACGGCGGCGGGCGCTGACGCGGTCGCTGCCATCGGCACCGAAGATTGCGTCGGCCTGGCCGCCCACCGCTTCCACACCCCCGCCCAGTTGGCTCCACTGCACGCGGCCATTGGTGGCGTCCACACAGCCGGTGGCCGACTGGAAGGCGCGCACGCAGTAGCTGGCGCCCACCCGGTTGATGGGGCCGACCAGATCGGCCAGGCGCTCGATCTCGTTGGTGCCACGCGGATTCGTCACCGCAGCCTCCCAGCGCACGGTGCCCACAGTGGGATCCAGCGCCACCAGCTTGGCACCCTGCCCCACCAGCAAGGTGTCCTGGTAAGCCGCCAGCACGCCCCGCTGGGCCAGCGTCAGCGAATCGCCCGCGCGCTTGAACTGCCACAGGTAGCGGCCATCGAGGGCGTCGTAGGCGCGCACGATGCGGTCGCTGCCCATGACGAAGACGCGCTCGCCCGCCACCAGCGGCGGTGTCACCACCGGGCCGGGCTGGGCGGTGCGCCAGACCTCGCGGCCCGCCTCCAGCACCACCAGGTCGTTGGCCCGGGTGACCACGGCGGCAAACCGACCGTCGCTGCCCACGCCGGCCGCGATGCCACCGGCCACCTGGGCACGCCAGGCCTCGGCGCCCGTGGTGGCGTCCAGCGCCAGCACCTGGCCGTCGTCTGCGGCCAGATACAGCCGACCGCCACGTGCCATCACCTCCAGCGGGAACGACACCTTGCCGATGCGGGCCGACCAGACCTGACGGCCGGCAATCTTGGCCTGCACGGTCTCCAGCGGCGCGGGCGGCGGCCGATCGGCGGCACAACCGGCCAGCCACACAGCGGCGGCCACCGCCGCAAGCAAACGGATGTTCATGGCTGGGCTCCCGAGGCCGCAGCCGAGGCCGGCAGCGGCGGCGCCACGCCCGCCCGGTCCAGTTTGGCCTCGACGACGCGGCGGTAGTTTTGTTCGGTGGGCAGTGCGTCCCAGGCGGCGCGCCAGGCCTTGGCGGCCTCGTCGGCCTTGCCCTGCGCGGCCAGGATGTCGCCCCGGCGATCCTGGGCCAAGGCGGCAAACGACGGCGCCTTGATGGCATCCACCGTCTGCAGCGCCGCATCGTACTGCTTGGCATCCAGTTGCAGCCCCGCCAGCCGCAGCCGTGCCAGGTCGGCGTGCTGGGCATCGCCCTGGGCGCTCACCCACTGCAACGCGGCGGTGGCGGCGGCCGTCTCGCCTTTGTCGGCTTGCAGCTTGGCGTTCAACAGGCCCGCCTGCTGGGCATAGACGGTGCGGCCATAGCGATCCTTGAGGTCGCCAAACGCACGGCCGGCCTGCTCGGCGTTGCCGGCGACGACGGCCCGATCGAAGGCGTCGAACAGCGCCGATGCCTTGGCAGCCTGCTCGCGCTGCCACCAGTTCCAGCCATTCCAGCCCGCAAAGGCCAACAGCACCACGGTCAGGGTGCCGGTGATGAGATTGCCCCAGCGGGCCCAGAAGGCCTTGAGTTCGGCCAGTTGTTCTTGTTCTTCGAGATCGAGATGGGTCGCCATGCGGTGTCCAACGGGAGAAAGATGGGATTATGCGGTGCGCAGCTCGGCCGCCCAGCTCGCCACGTCGGCCAGGGCGAGCAGCCGCTGCTCGCCGCCGTCGCGCAGCGGTTTGACGGCCACCTGACCAGCGGCCAGTTCGTCGGCGCCAAAGATCAGCGCGAACCGGGCGCCCGAGGCGTCGGCCTTCTTGAACTGGCTTTTCATGCCACCGCCGCCTGCGTGCATGACCACGGCCACACCGGCCGCACGCAGCGCCTCCAGCACCAGCAGCACGCGCGGCGCGGCGGCCGCGTCGGGCACCACGGCGTAGGCGTCGGGCGCCAGCGGGGCCGGCAGCAACTCGCAGGTTTGCAGCAGCAGCACCAGCCGCTCCAGCCCCAGGCCGAAGCCGGCCGCCGGTGCGCCCTTGCCGCCCAACTGGGCAATCAGGCCGTCGTAGCGGCCACCGCCGCAAACGGTGCCTTGCGAGCCCAGCCGCTCGGTGACCCACTCGAAGACGGTGAGGTTGTAGTAGTCCAGCCCCCGCACCAGGCGGGGGTTGACGCGGTAGGCCAGCCCGGCGGCGTCGAGGATGGCGCACAGGCCGGCAAAGTGGGCCAGCGACTCGGGCCCCAGGAACTCGCTCAGTTTGGGTGCGGCCTCGACCAGGGCCTGCATGGCCGGATTCTTGGTGTCCAGGATGCGCAGCGGGTTGGTGTGCAGACGGCGGCGCGCGTCGTCATCCAGTTGCTCGGTGTGGGCCTGGAAATAGGCCACCAGCGCTTCGCGGTGGGCCTGGCGCTCGGCCGGCTGGCCCAGGGTGTTGAGCTCCAGCCGCACGTCGCGTCCTTCGACCAGGCCCAGTTCGCGCCACAGCGCCCGCGTCAGCAGGATGAGCTCGGCATCCACGTCGGGACCGGCATAGCCCAGCGCCTCCACGTCGAGCTGGTGGAACTGGCGCGAGCGACCTTTCTGCGGCCGCTCATGGCGGAACATGGGGCCGATCATCCAGCCGCGCAGCGGGCCGTGGTGCAGCACGCCGTGTTCGATCATGGCGCGCACGATGCCGGCCGTGCCCTCGGGGCGCAGCGTCAGGCGGTCGCCGTTCATCTTGTCTTCGAAGGAGTACATCTCCTTCTCGACGATGTCGGTGACCTCGCCCACGCCGCGCACGAAGAGATCCGTGGTCTCGACGATGGGCGTGCGCAGGTTCTGGTAGCCGTAGCGGGCCAGCAGCACGCGCATGCGCCCCTCCACCCACTCCCAGTGCGCGCCCTCGGGCGGCAGGATGTCGTTCATGCCTTTGATGGCACGCAAGGCTTCACTCATGGGGTTTGCTCAGGCCGCGGCGAAGCGGCGTTCGATGTACTGCTGGACGATCTGCTGAAACTCGCGCGCAATGCCCTCGCCGCGCAGCGTCATGGCCTTCTCGCCGTCGATGTAGACCGGCGCGGCCGGCGCCTCGCCGGTGCCGGGCAGGCTGATGCCGATGTCGGCGTGCCTGCTCTCGCCGGGGCCGTTGACGATGCAGCCCATGACGGCCACCTTCATGGTCTCGACGCCCGGGTACTGGTCGCGCCAGACGGGCATCTGGGCGCGCAGAAAGTCGTCGATCTGCTTGGCCAGCTCCTGGAAGCCCTCGCTGGTGGTGCGCCCGCAACCGGGGCAGGCGGTGACGCTGGGGTTGAAGCTGCGCAGGCCCAGGCTTTGCAGGATTTCCGAGGCGACCACCACCTCCTGCGTGCGCGCCTCGCCGGGCTGCGGCGTGAGGCTGACGCGGATGGTGTCGCCTATGCCTTCCTGCAGCAGCACGGCCAGCGCGGCGGTGGAGGCCACCGTGCCCTTGGTGCCCATGCCGGCCTCGGTCAGGCCCAGGTGCAGCGGGTAGTCGCAGCGCGCGGCCAGCGCGCGGTAGACGGCAATCAAGTCCTGCACGCCGCTGACCTTGCACGAGATCAGCACCTGCTGCGCAGGCAGGCCGATGTCCACGGCCTGGGCCGCGGACTCCAGCGCCGACTGCACCAGCGCCTGGTACATCACCTGCTTGGCGTCCCAGGGCTGCTGGCGGCGCGAGTTGGTGTCCATCAGGTCGGCCAGCAGCTCCTGGTCGAGGCTGCCCCAGTTGACGCCGATGCGCACCGCCTTGTCCAGCTTGACGGCCGTCTCGACCATCTGCGCAAACTGGCGGTCGCGCTTGGCGCCCTTGCCCACGTTGCCGGGATTGATGCGGTATTTGGACAGCGCCTCGGCGCAGGCCGGATGCTCGGTCAGCAGGCGATGGCCGTTGTAGTGGAAGTCGCCGATCAGCGGCACCGCAATGCCCATGCGGTCGAGTTGCTCGCGGATGTGCGGCACGGCTGCGGCGGCCTCCGGGGTGTTGACGGTCAGGCGCACCAGCTCGCTGCCGGCCTGGGCCAGCTCCTTGACCTGGATGGCGGTGCCAATCACATCGACCGTGTCGGTGTTGGTCATGGCCTGCACGCGCACCGGCGCGTCGCCGCCCACGGTGACCACATGCTCGCCCCAGCGGATGCGCGCCTGCAGGCTGCGGCGCGGCGCGGGCGCACTGCCGGCAATGGGTTGGTCGAGGTTCATGGCGTGGTGCCTGTGAGTTCGAAACGCGCCACGTTGTCGCGCGTGCGCGCCGCCAGATCCACCGCCTGGCCACGCCAGGTGACCCGGGTGCCGGCGGCGTTGCCGATGATGAGGCGCAGCGGCGGCGCGTTGTCCAGGTTGACCGACTCGCCCGCAGCCAGTTGGCGGATCAGCAGCGGCCGCGCATCGGCGTCCAGCACCTGCACCCAACTGGCCTGCACAGCGGTCAGCACCAGCGGACCTGCCGCGGCCTCGGTGGTGGCGGCCGAGGCCGCCTGCGATGCCGCTGGCATTGCGGCCACGACGGTCACCGCCGAGGCCGGCTCCAGGGCTGGCACCGACGCGGCATCCGGCGGCGGCACCACCTCGGGCGGGGCGCTGGCCGAGGCCGGCGCCGAGGCCGCCTGCAGCCACTGCTCCAGCTGTTGGCTGCCGAAATCGGCCGGTGCCAGCACCAGTGCCAGCACCGCCAGCACGATGACGCCCAGGGCGGTGAGCGCCCCCTTGCCGATGGGCAGCCGCACTTCGGGCGGCGGGCCACCGTGGTCTTTGTAGGCGGTGTTGATGCCGCCCGAAGCCACATGCTCCAGGTCGTCCAGCGGGCGCTTGGGCAACAAGGCCAGCACGGGCGCGGCGTCGATCTTCAGCAGGCGGCAGACGGCCAGGGCCAGCGCGCGCGTGAAGGTGGGGTCCAGCAGCTCGTCGTAGCGGTCGGCCTCCAGCGCCTCCAGCTTGCGCGGGGGCACCTTGAGCTGGATGGCCAGTGCGGCCACATGCAGGCCCTGGGCCTCGCGCGCCGCGCGCAACAGGCTGCCGGCGGTGGCGCCGCTGGCGGCGGGGGAAGGGGCGGCGTTGCGCAGGTCCTCGGTCATGGGGCGTCCCAGCGGCCTTGTTCCAGCCACAGGGTTTCAGGAGCTTGGGGAAAGCGCTGGCGCAACTGGTCGCCAAACGGCTCGATCAGATCAAAGCGGCCCATCTTGTGTTCGATGCGCGCGGCCAGCCACAGGGTCTGCGCGGTGATGTAAGCGTCGGTGGCGTTGACGCGGCGGATGTAGAAGCGCGCTTGCTCGTACTCGCCGCTGCGGTACATGACCTCGGCCAGATTGAGCGCAATGGCCGGGTTGCCAGGCTCTTGCTCCAGTGCCAGCAGCAGCCGGCGCTGGGCATCGGTCAGGCGGTCGTTGCGGGCGTGGCAGACGCCTTGCGCCATCAGGGTGCGCGGCACGGCCTGGTAGGTGGGCTGGGCTATGGCCGCCTCGAACTGGGCGTCGGCCTCGGCGTAGCGGCGCTGCTGGCACAGGAACCAGCCGAAATTGTGCGCGGTGTCGGCGTCACGCGGGTTGATGCGCAAGGCCTCGCGAAAGCTCGCCTCGGCGCCCTGGGGGTCGCGCTGCGCGGCCTTGATCAGGCCGCGCAAGCTGTAGGCCGCACCCAGGTCGGGCCGCGCGGCGATGGCCTGATTGACCTCTTGCAGCGCCGTGTCGTACCGGCCCTGGCCAAAATAGGCCGTCGCCAGTTCCAGCCGCACCCGAGACAGCCGCTCGCGGTCGGGCTGCGCACCCGCGGCGCTAGGCAACTCGGTGCTGGCGGTGGTCGGTGCCGGCGTCACGGTGCTGGCGCAGCCGGTCAACAACCATGCCGCCAGCGCAAGGAAGACGATTCGGGTCATGTGGGGCCTCTCCATCATGAAGGGTGCAGCACGTGGATGCGCTTGAGACGCTGGGCCACGCGGGTGCGGTCCTGCACCTCGCCGGCAAGCTGGCCGCAGGCGGCGGCAATGTCGTCGCCCCGTGTCTTGCGTATGGTGGTCACCAGTCCGCCGTCCTGCAGCACGCGGGCAAACGCACGCACCCGCTCGGCAGGCGAGCGCACCAGGCCCGAGGCCGGGAAGGGGTTGAACGGGATCAGGTTCAGCTTGCAGGGCACGCGGCCCTTGAGCAGGGCCAGCAGCGCCTGGGCGTCTTCGGGGCTGTCGTTGACGCCGGCCAGCATGCAGTACTCGAAGGTGATGAAGTCGCGCGGCGCAGCATCCAGGTAGCGGTTGCAGGCGTCCAGCAGGTCATCGATGGGGTATTTGCGGTTCAGCGGCACCAGGCCGTCGCGCAAGGCGTCGGTGGGCGCATGCAGCGACACGGCCAGCGCCACCGGGCAGTCCTCGCGCAGCCTGTCCATCATGGGCACCACGCCCGAGGTGGAGACGGTGACGCGCCGCCGCGACAGGCCGTAGCCGTGGTCGTCGAGCATGACGCGCAGCGCGGGCACCAGCGCCGCATAGTTCTGCAGCGGCTCGCCCATGCCCATCATCACCACGTTGGAGATGACGCGCTCGCTGGTTTGCAGCCGCGCCCGCAACGTGTGCTCGGCCCACCAGAGCTGGGCCAGGATTTCGCCGGTGGTGAGGTTGCGCGAAAAGCCTTGATGGCCGGTGGAGCAGAAGCGGCAGGCCACGGCACAACCGGCCTGCGAGGAGATGCACAGCGTGCCTCTATCGAGGCTTGCCCACCCCCTGTCGCCTTCGGCGCCAGCCCCCCGAGGGGGCAGTACGGCGCCTTGGGCCGGTCCGGCGTCGCCGTACTCGGGAATGAACACCGCCTCGACGGCATTGCCGCCGCCCACGTCGAACAGCCACTTGGTGGTGCCGTCGGCAGAGATCTGCTCGCTGGCCACGGGCAGCGGCTGGATCACCGCCTCACCCGCCAGCTTGTCACGCAGGCTTTTGGCCAGATCGGTCATCTGGCTGAAATCGCCAGCCCCGCGTTGGTGTATCCAGCGAAACAGCTGGGTGGCGCGAAAGCGCTTTTCCCCCAGCCGCTCGCAATAGGCGGCCAGCCCTTCCAGGTCGAAGTCGAGGAGGTTGACCGCCACGTTGCCGATCAGCGCGCGTGGACGTTCATGCCGGGGAAGAAGAACGCCACTTCAACGGCGGCGGTCTCGGCTGCGTCGGAGCCATGCACGGCGTTGGCGTCGATGGAATCGGCAAAGTCGGCGCGGATGGTGCCCTTGTCGGCCTTCTTGGGGTCGGTGGCGCCCATCAGTTCGCGGTTCTTGGCAATGGCGCCCTCGCCTTCCAGCGCCTGCACCATGACGGGGCCGGAGATCATGAAGTCCACCAGGTCCTTGAAGAAGGGACGCTCTTTGTGCACGGCGTAGAAGGCCTCGGCTTCACGGCGCGACAGATGCATCATGCGGGCGGCAACGATCTTCAGGCCGGCGCCCTCAAAGCGGGCCAGGATCTGGCCGACCACGTTCTTGGCGACGGCGTCGGGCTTGATGATGGAGAGGGTGCGTTCGATAGCCATGGAGGTGTCCTGCAGGGAGTTGGAAATTCAGTAAAAGGATGGGATTTTAGCGTCCGCCCCGGCGGCCACCGCCACCGCCGCCGCCGCCGCTCCCCCCTCGGCCGCCGCCACGCCCGCCAGAGCCCGAGAGCTTGCGCACAAAGGCATCGGCGCCGATGTAGCCCACCGCCGTGCGCATGGGATCGGGCTGGCCGCCGCCACCGCCACCACCACCGCTGGCGCGCTTACCGAACGGGCTCGCGGGCTTGCCACCCTGGACGAAGCGCTTGTCGTAGGTCTGCTGCAGGGGGTTGGGAATGGGGCCGTTTTCGTAGTCGATGTCGCGCCCGCCACTGCGCCGCTCGGCCTGGATGGCGCGGCGATCAAAGGTCTGCTGCAGCGGGTTGGGGATGCGGCTGGGGTCGCCCGGCTCGCGATCCTCGCGCGACAGGGTGTCGCCACGCTCACCGCGATCGCCGCGGCCCTTGCTCGTTTTCTTGGGCTCGGGCGGCCGCGAGGGGCGCGGACCGTCCTTGCGCGGGTCTTTGCGCGCCTCGTTGCGGCTGCGCTGGGGGTCGCTGCCGCGTTGGTGGGCGGAGCGGCCGCTGCCCGTGAGTTGCAGCAAGGCCTTGACATCAAACTCGGGCAGATCGACGCAGGCCCCGCGCTTGAGCCCCTTGGGCAGCACCACGCAGCCGTAGCGCACCCGGATCAGCCGGCTGACGGTCAGGCCCACGGCATCGAAAAGCTTGCGCACCTCGCGGTTGCGGCCTTCGGTGATGACCACCCGGTACCAGCGATTGACGCCCTCGCCGCCGCCCTCTTCCACGCTTTTGAAGGCGGCGCTCTGGCCATCGATCTCGACGCCAGCCAGCAGCCGCTCGCGGGCTTCTTTTTCCAGCGTGCCCAGCACGCGCACCGCGTACTCGCGCTCCACGCCAAAGCGCGGGTGCATCAGGTTGTTGGCCAAGTCACCCGAGGTGGTGAACAGCATCAGCCCCTCGGTGTTGATGTCCAGCCGGCCCACCGATTGCCATTTGCCATGCGCCAGGCGCGGCAGGTTGCGAAACACCGTGGGCCGCTGCTGCGGGTCTTCACGGGTGACCACTTCGCCCACGGGCTTGTGATAGGCGATGACGCGGGCCGGCGCCGGAGCGATGCGCACGCGCACCGGCCGACCGTCGAGCTCGATGCGGTCCCCAAACGAGATGCGCATGCCGGTGTGCGCCACCTCGCCGTTGACGGTGACGCGACCCTCTTCGATGGCCTGCTCCATGTCGCGGCGCGAGCCCACCCCGGCCTGGGCCAGCATCTTGTGCAGCTTGGGCGCATCAGGGTCGGGCAACAGCACACGCTTAGCGGCGTCGTCACCGGTCTCTTCGGGTGCGCCCTCGACCGGCTCGCCCACATCGGCAGGCGCCGCTGGGGCGTCGTCGGCAGGCGCTTCCAGCTGCTGGTCGAAGTCGCCAGACAACACGGCGGCGAACAGGTCGCCTGCGTCAGGCACGGCGGGCGACGGCACCGCCTCGGCGGGTTCGGCCAGCGTGAAGCGGGCCTCGGGTGCGGCCTCGGTCTTGCTGGATCCTCCGCGTCGGCCACGGCTGCGGCGGCGGGGCTGACCGCCACCGTCGTCGGCCACAGGCGCCGCGTCGGTCTGCGGCGCCGGGGCGGGCGTGGCTTCGTCGAGGGGGCCGTCAGGCCGTGTCGGTTCGGTGTTCATCGGCAATGAGGGTGGGTTCGGTTTCAGAGGGGGGACAGGTGGGGGATTCGAGGTTGGCGTCCGGTGCGGCTTCGGGCGCCTCCAGGGACAACGCGGCCTGATCGGCAATCAGCTCGGCCTGCCCGTCGGAGCCAGCCTCACCATCGAGCAGCGCCAGCGTCTGGGCGCTGGCCACGCCGTCCAGCGCCGGCAGGTCCGCCAGCGTGGTGACGCCCAGATCGTCCAGGAAGTGGCGCGTGGTGGCATAGAGCGCCGGCCGGCCAGGCGCATCCCGGTGGCCGATGACCTCGACCCATTGCCGGTCTTCGAGCTGCTTGATGATGGGCGTGGCCACGACCACGCCGCGGATGTCTTCGATGTCGCCACGCGTGACCGGCTGACGGTAGGCGATGATGGCCAGCGTCTCCAGCACGGCGCGCGAGTAACGCGGTGGCTTCTCGGGGTTGAGGCGGTCGAGAAACACGCGCATCTCGGGCCGGCTCTGGAACCGCCAGCCGGAGGCCAGTTGAACCAGCTCCACGCCGCGCCCCTGCCAGTCGGCAGCCAGTTCGGCCAGCAAGGCGCGCAACAGGCCGTCGTCGACGCCATCGTCGAACAGCACACGCATCTCACGCAAGGCCAGGGGTTCGCTTGCACAGATGAGCGCGGTTTCCAGCACGCGCTTGGTTTCGTCGGTTTGCATCGGGTTGGACGCCAAGGCCCGTCGCTCACGCGGCAGGCATACCAGGTTCAGTCAGGGGGCGCCCCGTTCATCAACAGACCCAGGGCAGCGGCCCGCCGGTGAGGCCGGCAGGCGGGGCACGGAAGCAACGTTCAACGTGTCTCTCCCGTAATTGTAACCCAAGCCTGCGCCAGATCGGCCGGCAGTGGCGCGTGAAAGCGCAGCGGTACGCCGGTGACGGGGTGCGCCAAAGCCAGTTCGGTGGCATGCAACGCCTGGCGCGTCAGGCCCAGGGCGGCCCGGCCGCCATAGACGGCATCGGCCACCAGGGGGTGCCCCAGATGACTGAGGTGAACGCGAATCTGGTGGGTTCGGCCGGTGTGCAACACGCAGACCACGGCACTGACGCCTTCCTGCCGGGCCACCGGCGTCACGTCGGTGCGGGCCGGCTTGCCGCTGGCCACGGCGGCCATGCGCACGCGCGAGACCGGATCGCGGCCCACAGGCACGGTCACGGAAAACGGTGCCGCCCCCACGTCGCCGTGCGCCAGAGCCAGGTACTGGCGGTGGATCTCGCGCGCGGCCATGGCCCGCACCAGCGCGGTCTGCGCAACCAGCGTGCGCGCCACCACCATCAGCCCCGACGTGTCCTTGTCCAGCCGGTGCACGATGCCGGCTCGCGGCAGCGCGGCCACCGGTGGGTCCAGCGCCAACAAGCCGTTGAGCAGCGTGCCCGACCAGTTGCCGGGCGCAGGGTGCACGACAAGGCCGGCCGGCTTGTTGATGATGCGCAGGTGCTCATCCTCATAGACCGTCTCGATGGGCAGGGGTTGGGGCAGAAAAGCCGAGGCCTCGGCCGGAGGCGCCAGCACCACCGCCAGCCGCTGCCCCGCCTGCACCCGCTTGGACGCCGTGCGCGCCGGCACCCCGCCCAGTTCCACCAGGCCTTGGGCAATCAGTGTTTGCAGGTGGCTGCGCGAGAACTCCGGCGCCAGCGCCACCAGCGCCTTGTCCAGGCGCCAACCCTGCTGTTCGTGCGGGATGCCGGCCTCGCGGCGCTCGGCATCGGGGGCGAGGTCAGCCGGGGGTGGCTGCCTATAATCGCCCGCCATTGTCATTGTGGGTTGTCCATGAATCTGCGCCGTCTGTCTGTCATTGCCGCCGTGGCGGTGCTTGCCGCTTGCTCCTCTACCCCAGACGACGGCGATGTGAAGGGTTCGGCCGAAAAATTGTACAAAGACGCCAAGGACGAGATGGCGAGCGGCAGCTGGGACGCGGCCACCAAGCTGCTGGAGCGCGTCGAAGGCCGCGCTGGCGGCACCTTGCTGGCGCAGCAGGCCCAGATCGATCTGGCCTATGCCCACTGGAAGGGCGGCGACAAGGCGCAGGCGCTCTCGACCCTCGACCGCTTCATCCGCCTCAACCCCTCGAGCCCGGCCATGGACTATGCGCTGTACCTGCGCGGGCTGGTCAACTTCAACGACAACATGGGGTTCTTGAGCGGGCTGTCGCGCCAGAAGCTTTCGGAGCGCGACCAGAAGGCCTCGCTGGACGCCTACCAGTCGTTCCGTCAGCTGACCGAACAGTTCCCGAACTCGCAGTACGCTGCCGATGCGCGCCTGCGCATGGACTACATCGTCAACGCGCTGGCCGAGTACGAGGTGCTGGTCGCCCGCTACTACTTCCGGCGCGGCGTCTACCTGGGGGCCGTCAACCGGGCCCAGTACGCGCTCAAGACCTATCCGCAGGCGCCAGCGCTGGAAGAAGCGCTCTACATCATGATGCAGTCCTACGACAAGCTGGGCCTGGAGCCACTGCGCGACGACGCCCGGCTGGTGCTGGCGGCCAACTTCCCGGACAGCCGCTTCCTCACGCGCGGCCTGGACGAGGAAGACAAGCCCTGGTGGCAGCTGTGGTAAGCACGCCTGTCAAGCGCGTGCTATAATTCCATCCTTTCGTGCACCCTGGGCATACTGAACCAACATGGCCACTTCTTCCAAAGCCAAGAAAAAGACCGTTCGCCTGGCGTCGGGCCGCAAGCGCGTGCGCCAAGACGTCAAGATCAACGCCGCGAACTCGTCGCTGCGTTCCAAGTTCCGCACCGCCATCAAGGCCGTGCTGAAGGCCGTGCAAGCCGGTGACAAAGCCAAGGCCAGCGAGACCTTCAAGAGCGCCCAGCGCGTGATCGATTCGATCGCCGACAAAGGCATCTTCCACAAAAACAAGGCCGCTCGCCACAAGAGCCGCCTGTCGGCCCGCATCAAGGCCATCGCCGCCTGAAGACTGCTGGCGTGCACGAAGCAAACAACCCGCTGCGGCGGGTTTTTTGTTGCGCGCCGGGCCTAGACTCATGGGTTGCTGCCCCGCCAGAAAGGCCTACATGCCCTGCGCCCTGACCCAAGCCCTCACCGACATCAGCCCGCAACGCCTGCTGGGCATGCGCCGCGGCATCGAGAAAGAAAGCCTGCGCGTGGACGCGCAAGGCCGACTCGCCACCACGCCGCACCCGGCGGCGCTGGGCTCGCCGCTGACGCACCCCAACATCACCACCGACTTTGCCGAGGCCCAGGTGGAGTTGGTGACCGGTGTGCACGCCACGCCGCAAGACTGCCGCGGCGAATTGGTCGAGTTGCACCAGACCTCGCTGGCCGCCATGGGCGAGGAGCGGCTCTGGGGCTATTCCATGCCCTGCCATCTGCCCGATGAGGCCGCCATCCGGCTGGGCCAGTACGGCCCCTCGCACATCGGCCAGACCAAGACCATCTACCGCCGGGGCCTGGCCAACCGCTATGGCCGGCGCATGCAGACCATTTCGGGCATCCACTACAACTGGTCGCTGCCCGGGCTGTCTGACGCCGACTACTTTGCATTGATCCGCAACGTGCGGCGGCAGATTCCGCTGCTGCTGCTGCTGTTCGGGGCCTCGCCCGCCGTCAACGCCTGCTTCGTCGAGGGGCTGGAGCATGGCCTCGCGCCGGTGGCCCCCGGCGCGCTGGGCCTGCCTTTTGCCACCTCGCTGCGCATGGGACGGCTGGGCTACCAGAGCGACGCCCAGGCCGGCATCGGTGCCGGCTACAACCACCTGGGCGCCTACGGCGAGGCCATCGAGCGCGCGCTGACCCAGCCCTACCCGCCTTACGCCCGCATCGGCACCGTGGACGCCGATGGCGTCTGGCAGCAATTGACCACCAGCCTGCTGCAGATCGAAAACGAGTTCTATGGCGTCATCCGCCCCAAGCAGCCCATCCGCCGGGGCGAGCGCCCGCTGCACGCGCTGCGCGAGCGCGGCGTGGCCTATGTGGAATTGCGCAGCATGGATCTCGACCCCTTCGATCCGGCCGGCATCTCCGAAGCCACCATGCGCGTGCTGGACCTCTTCCTGCTGCGCTGCGCCCTCAACGCCAGCCCGCCCGACACACCGCAGGAAATCGCCTGCCTGGCACGCAACCAGTTGCGCACGGCAGCCCAGGGGCGCGACCCCGAACTGCTGCTGGAGCCGACGGCCTGCGAGGCCGGCCCCTGGTCGCTGCATGAAGCGGCGGCGGTCTGGTGGGACGGCTGCCTGCCGCTGGCCGACCGGCTCGACCACCTGCACGGCGGCGCCTTCTACCGCGACGCCCTGGCGGGTGCGCTGGGTCGCCTGGCCCATGCCGACTGGCTGCCGTCGGCACGCGTGCTGGCCGACCTGGCCGCACGCCCCGAGCGCGCGCTGATGGGCTTTGGCAACGCCATCTCCACCCAGCACCGTGCCGGCCTGCTGGCCCAAGCCCTGCCCCCCGAGCGGCAAGCCCATTGGGCACGGCTGGCCGCCGACTCGGACACCCATCGCGAACAGATCGAGGCGGCGCAAACCGGCACCCTGGCCAACTTCCTGCACGCTTACCTGAACCCCGCGGGCTTGCATCCCGAGCACACACACGGCTACAATACAAGGGTTAACCCTTAACTTACTTTGTCTCGCAAGGACGGGGCGCTCACGAGGCGCCATCGCACCCCATGAACTCGATTCACGCCACCTACGGTGCCCTGCGCACCGCCATCGTTCACGCCACCGAACACGCGCAAGACAGCGCCCACGAACACGAGGCCGGCAGCAAAGCCGCCCCCCGTCGCTGGTTCAGCCCGCGCGACCGCCACGACGCCCGCGCCGACGCCGCGGCGCAATTCCTCGCCGTCTACCCCTCCGGCTCCGGCCGCTGAGGCGACTGACCGCGAACGGCCGCTGACGCGCCCTGCCAACCGCAGCGCAGCGCCGCCGGCTCACCCGACAACCAGAACGCGTGCTCGCGCCAGCGGGCCTCGCGGATGGCGTCGTGCGCGCTGGCCGCGCCGGGGCGCGCCGGATGGGTCATCAGCAGCCCACCCGCGTCCAGGCTGGCCAGCCAGCGCGCCACGTGCCGGGCATAAGGCTGCCGGTCGTCGAATGCATAGACACCGGCAAAGTCGGTGTTCTGCATGGCCACGCCTTGCGCCGCCGCCAACTGCTCCAGCGCCCGTCCACCCAGGCCGCCGATGAGTGCCGCCTTGGCGCCGCGCCAGTGCGCACCTCGCGTGCGCCGCAGCGTGGGCTGGCCCTGGCGCTGGGCCAGCTCCGCCAGCAGCACCTGACGCACAGCAGGCAGTTGGTGCACATGCTGATGGACATCGATGAAATCCGGTAGGCGCTGCAGGTGTCGCTCGAACGCATCCAGTTGCTGGCGCACGCAATCGCGCAGGTGGGCCACGTCCAGCCTGCCCGCATAGGCCTACACCACCAACTGAGCATGGACATGCCCGGCCAGCCCGTGAAGGTGTTCAGGTCCAGATGCAGACCGATCTGCGCCCCGGTCCCGCGCAGCGCGGGCGCGTGCGATGCCAACGCCGGCGCGGCCACCATGCAGCCCGTCCCATCGACGCGGCCAGTGGCCAGCACGTCCAGAATGCCCGCACACACACCGGCATCAAAGCCGAAGTCGTCGGCAATCACGGTCACCGGTGTCATGCCGCCCTGCCCCGGAATGCCCACCAGCGGCTGGCCACGTAAGTGACCACCGCCACGGCAGCCAGCACCGTGACCAGCGCCAGCCGGTAGCCCCAGCCTGCCCACAGCAGCCCGGCATAGAGCCCTTCGTTCAGAACGAAGCCACCCACTGCCACCAGCGCAAAGCGCCGCAGCGCCTGCGCCAGCGGCGCGCGCTGGGCCGCGAACGTCAACCCGCGATGGCCGGCAAAGCTCACACCAAACGCCACACCAAACGCCACACCAAACGCCACTCCAAACGCCACTCCAAAGGCCATGACGTTGACCACCAGCGGCCACCAGCCCAGCGCGCCCACCAACCACCAGACCGTGGCCAGATGCACCGCTGCAGCCGCACCGCCCACGGCCAAAAACCACAGCACGCTGGCGCCGCTCATGGCAGGGGCGGCGTCAGCTCATCGGCCAGGTACAGCGGCCGGCCTTTGACTTCGTCGAACACCTGCCCCAGGTATTCGGCAGTGATGCCCAGGCACAGCAGTTGCACCCCGGCCAGGAAGGTGATGGACGCCGCCAGCGTGGCAAAGCCCGAGATGGGATTGCCCAGAAACAGCTTCTCGGCCACGATCCACAGCCCAAAGAGCAGCGACAGGCCCGACACCAACACCCCCAGCACCGACACCGCGCGCAGCGGCGCCTTGCTGAAGGCCGTCAGGCCGGTGAGCGCCAGCCCCGCCAGTTGCGTAAAGCAAAAGCGGCTCTCGCCGGCCACCCGCGCCGCAGGCTCGAAGGTGACGCCGCGCGTGCGAAAGCCCACCCAGGCGAACAAGCCCGTCATGTAGCGGGTGCGCTCGGGCAACTGGCGCAGCGCCAGCACGGCGCGCCGGTCCAGCAGGCGGAAGTCACCGGCATCGGGTGGCAGCTCGAAACGTGCACCGCTGCGCATCAACCGATAGAACACCGCCGTGAACGCCCGCCGCCGCCAGGACTGGGACGCACGCCGCCCGGTCTGCACGCCGTAAACCACCTCGTCACCCGCCTGCCAGCCATCCAGCATCTGCAACGCCGTCGCCAGCGGTTGCTGGCCGTCGCCGTCCATGCACAGCACGACGTCGCCCTCGGCGGCATCCAGCCCGGCCGTCAGCGCCGCCTCCTTGCCGAAGTTGCGTGACAGGCGGATCAGCCGCAGCGGCCAGCCAGCCGCGCGCAGATCCAGCGCCACCTGGGCCGTGGCGTCACGGCTGCCATCGTCCACCACGATCAACTCCAGCCGCTGCGCGCGCGGCGCCAGAGCGGTGGCGATGTCGGCCACCACCGTGGGCAGGCTGGCGGCTTCGTTGTACGCGGGCAGCACGACGGACAGCAACGCTGGCGGCGGGCGCGTCAGGGCAAGCGCGTCAGTCATGGACGAGGCAGCGGGCCCGGTTGCAGGCCAGCGCGGAAGCGCCGTGCAACTCCCGGCGCTGGCGCACGGTGAAACCCGGCCCCGGTTGTGGCCGCGCGTACAGCGCACCCTGGGTGTAGAACTGCGCCGAATAGGTCGGCCGCCCCGCATAGGCCAGCGGACAGCCGCCGTCTGGGCAGGCAGCCTGCCAGGCGGCTACCAGCCCGCGGTCGGAGTAGCCCTCGGCCAGCCGCGGCACCACCCAGCCGAATGCGGCCGCATACAGCACCACCAACACCGCCGCCACGCCCAGCGCGCGCGGCCGCGCCAGCGTGGCCGTGCCAAAGGCCGCACAGCCCAGCATGACCACACCGGGCAAGGCGGTGCCGGCATAAGTCCAGATGATGTTGCGCGCCGCGCCGAACAACAGCAGCGGCCCGGCCACGATGCAGACCGCAAGCGCCAGCAGATCGCCTGGCAGCACGGTGCGCACATCGGCCACCACGCCGCCGCGCCGCCAGACCCAGCGCAGCAGCGCGGCCAGCGACAACGGTGCGCTGGCCACCAGCACGAACACCACGATGGCCCCCAGCGGCTGGGCATGGGCAAACCCATAGCGGTCGCCCTGCCAGCCCGGCTGAATGAAGCGCATCACGTGCTCGCCCAGCAGGAAGTACTGCAAGAACCCGGGTGAGCGCCACTCCGCCCAGACGTACCAGGGCAGCGCCAGCACCAGCAGCAGGCCCCAGGCCAGCGGGTCGCGCAGCAGGGTGGCCAACACCCCGCCATGGCGCCGCCACGCCGCGTGCAGCGCCACCGGCAGCAGCGCCAGCACACCGGCCGCCGGCCCTTTGCACAGCAGCGCCAGTGCCAGCGCCACGGCCATCAACCGCCCGGCCCGGCGCCGGCCCGGCGCATCCACCGCCTGCACAGCCTGCCACCAGGCCGCCTGCACGGCCAGCACGCAGGCGGCCAGCGTGGCGTCGGTCATCACCGCGCCGGCACTGATGAACGCCAGCGGCGTCAGCCACCAGGCCACCAGCATCACCGGCCGCTGCGCCGTGCCGCGCAGCAACCAGGCGAAGGCGCCCAGACCGGCCAGCGCCCAGGCCAGCGAGCCCAGCCGCGCCGCGCCGGCACTGATGCCAAACAAGCTCATGGCCGCCGCATGGGCCCAGGTGGCCAGCGGCGGTTTGCCCCAGAAGGGTTGGTCGGGTGAGATGTGCGGGGTGACCCAGTCGCCCAGCGTCAGCATCAGGCGGGCAATCTCGGCATAGCGGGCCTCGGTCTGGTCGGCCAGCGGGGCCAGCGGTAGCGTCACCAGACGCAGTGCCACGGCAGCCACCAGTACCCACCACCAGCGGCGTGAAACAGGGTCAACTCTCGTCACCCTGCCGATTCTGGGCGGCCGACCTTAAGGCCGGCCTAAGACCCCACGAGGGCCACTTCGATCAGGCGCTGCGCTTGGCCACCAGCGTCAGGATGTCGTAGCTGGCCACCAGGTCGCCGTCCTGGTCGCGCACCTCCACGTCCCAGGCCACCACGCCGTGGCCACGGCCTTTCTCATCGACCTTCATGCGGTCGATCTTGCGCTTGGCGGTGAGCCGCGCCTGGATGGTGGTGCCAATGGGCACGGGCTTGACGAAGCGCAGGTTGTCCAGCCCGTAGTTGGCCAGCACCGGGCCGGGGCCGGGGCTGACGAACAGGCCCGCCGCCGCCGACAGCACGAAGTAGCCATGCGCGATGCGCTGACCGAACAAGGTGTCCTTGGCGGCAATGTCGTCGAAGTGCATGTAGAAGTAGTCGCCCGAGACGCCGCCGAAGTTGACGATGTCGGCCTCGGTGACGGTGCGCCGATGGGTCAGCAGGCTCTCGCCGATGCGCAGGTCTTCAAAGTGGCGGCGGAACGGGTGCACCTCGGTCTCTATCCTGGCCGCGCCGCGCACGTACTCGCCGGTAACGGCCGCCAGCATGGTGGGCGAGCCCTGCACCGCCGTGCGCTGCAGCAGGTGTTTGACGGCGCGGATGCCGCCCAGCTCCTCGCCCCCACCCGCGCGGCCCGGGCCGCCGTGCTTGAGCTGCGGCAGCGGGCTGCCGTGGCCGGTGGATTCCACCGCCGCCTCGCGCTCCAGCACCAGGATGCGGCCGTGCAGCGACGCCAGGCGCGGCACCAGGCGCGCCGCCGTGGCTGAGTCTTTGGTGACCAGCGAGCCCACCAGGCTGCCGCGCCCGCGCTCGGCCAGCCGCACCGCCTCGTCTTCATCGGCATAGCCGATGACGGTGCTGACCGGGCCGAAGGCCTCCACCTCATGCACGCGCGTGGCCCGCGCCGCATCGCGCGCGACCAGCAGCGTGGGCGAGATGAACGCCCCCTCGGCCACGCCCTCGCCCTGCAGCGCCAGCTCGCCGGCGCCAAACGCCACCTCGGCCTCCTCGGCCAGGCGGGCAATGGCGGCGCGCACGTCGGCCTGCTGCTCGTGCGAGGCCAGCGCACCCATGCGCACGCCCTCCACCGCCGGGTCGCCCACCACCGTCTTGGCCAGCCGCGCCACCAGCCGCTCGACCACCGCATCCACCCGGTGGGCCGGCACGATGGCGCGGCGGATGGCCGTGCACTTCTGGCCCGCCTTGGCCGTCATCTCGCGCGCCACCTCTTTGACGTAGAGGTCGAACTCGGGGTCGTCCGGCGTCACGTCGGGCGCCAGGATGGCGCAGTTCAGCGAATCGGCCTCGGCGTTGAAGGGCACGCTGTGGGCAATCAGATTGGGGTGCACGCGCAGCTTGGCGGCCGTGGCGGCTGAGCCGGTGAAGGTGACCACGTCGCGGCCGTCCAGCAAATCCAGCAGGTTGCCGGTGGAGCCGATGACCAGTTGCAGCGCGCCCTCGGGCAGGATGCCGGCGGCCACGATCTCGCGCTGCAGCGCCTCTGTCACGTAGCTGGTGGCGGTGGCCGGCTTGCCGATGCAGGGCAGCCCGGCCAGAAAGCTGGGCGCGAACTTTTCCAGCAGACCCCAGATGGGGAAGTTGAACGCATTGATGTGCACCGCCAGCCCACCACGCGGCACCAGGATGTGGGTGCCCATGAACTGCCCGCCCTTGCCCAGCGGCAGCACCGGCCCTTCGTGCAACACGTTGCTGCTGGGCAGCTCGTTGCTGCCGGCGCTGGCGTAGGCAAACAGCG
The DNA here is from genome assembly GCA_020161145.1 of Pseudomonadota bacterium. Taxonomy (GTDB): domain Bacteria; phylum Pseudomonadota; class Gammaproteobacteria; order Burkholderiales; family Burkholderiaceae_C; genus Ideonella. Next base: position 518,953 of record JAIUPQ010000002.1, on the reverse strand, counting down.
TGCCGATGCCGCCCTCCACGTCGATCCACGAGTCCGCCCGCGTGGCGCCGGTGTGCGCGCTGATGGCATAGAGCGCCTCTTTGCGCGTCATCAGGTGTTTGGCCAGCGCCTTGAGCAGGGCCGCGCGCTGCTGGAAGTCAAACCGGGCCAGCGCCGGCACGCCGACGCGACGGGCGTGGTCGCAGGCCTCGGCAAAATCGGGCCGCTCGGCATGGGTGGCGGCCACGGCCCGGCCGTTGATGGCCGAGCGCAGCGTCTGCGCCGGCTCGGCGCCAATCCAGCGGCCGGCGATGTGGCTTTGCAGGGTGGGGGCGGTCATGGGGGGCTCTCCTCGTCGGGTGGGCTGGGTTGAGCCGTGTACGGTAACCGATGGCGCTGGCTCTTCGCGACTGAACCAGACGGGACAGAGACCCGCATCGCAACCCCTGCCGAGCCGCCACCCGCCCGCGTCAATACCAGTCGCGCCGCAGCGCGCAGGCGCTCAAGCCTTGGGCGTGCAACGCGGCAATCCGGTGACGGTCGATCAGGGTCAGGTGCGGGTCGTGTGTTCCATCACGGCATCACTTGATCGGATGCGGGGTGTCGCACTTCAAGGTTGAGTCGGCCCTTCCATCATTGCTATAGCTTCGCTCATCTCCTGAATCCGCAATCATCGGTCTACGTCGCATCCCAAACGACTTTTTCAATCACATCCCAGCTGTCAAATCGATCGCGACCATATCTAACGTTGCAGGGCCAACTCAATTTATTCCAGCATCAGCGGCCTGGATAGCTGAACCCACACAAGCAGCAAAAATGCAATCAAGGAAATAACAAAAAATACGATCCAGATCAAACCATTCGCCACAAATAATCGAGGAAGTGATATGGCAAAAATAAACAACAATAAACCATCAAGTACACCGAATCCAGTCGCGCTGAATATATTTTTCCCACAATTTTGACACAAAACACCACGCCGCCGAGACACAACAAATCTACTTAGTAGTGGCAATCTTGTTCCACAAGAGGGGCAAATTCCAATTTGCTGCCCTCTCACTTGCCACACCCACAATCATTGCCATTTTTTACTGCGGAAGCGGCTAGCGTACCCACAATCCCTCCTGGAGCAGCTGTGGCTGCGTTGTTGCCAGACATGATGGCACCCAAGATAGCCCCTTCTGTCGCGTGCCTGACATCTGAGTCGGCGAAAGATGTAAAGCTGCTTCCTGTAAATGCGCCAAGCGCAGCTAGCCCCTGCTCAGTCCAATTCCCCGCTGTAGTTACCGCTGATACAACCGCCTCCCCTGTAGGACCTGCTTTCGTCGCGGCCACCCCAGCAATCATTCCGGTACCAAACCCACGCATCCCTTGAGATGCGCCGGTTACCGCTGCCCCAATTCCACCACCCAGTGCAAAACCTTTCACCCCTCCCTCTATTGCAGATGCGGTCCCCGCACCAATTGCTGCACCTAGTGCCGAAATTTGATCATTCGTCAAACAATACAAACCGCAAGGATCCACAAGGCCAGTTGGCCTACCTCCCACATACGAAAACGTATTAATCCCCCCCGCCAACCCAATCGGATCGCTGGAGATATACCGACCGGTGGAAGCATCGTAATACCTGGCATTGTTGAGCAAGTGATGGGAAAGCCGAGGGCGAAGAGGTGGGCCAGAGGAGAAGGGTGACCCGAGCAATGACGCCCAGCACAACGTGGATGAACAGCCGGCGGCCATCCAGAACGCCTCGCGTGGCGTCTCATCTCCGCATTGCTCGCAGCACACATTGGCCAGAGGTGTTGCAAAAGTGCCGCGACGACGAGCCAAGGCACCCAGCGGCAGCGCCCCTCACCCCTCATCCAAAAACCGCTCCCGCACCGCCAACAAGGCCGGCAGCTCCGCAATGAACAGCGGCACCAGGCGCGGGTCGAAGTGGCGGCCGGCCTGCTCGCGCAGGAAGTCCACCGCCTGCTCAATGGGCCAGGCCGGCTTGTAGGGGCGTACGCTGGTCAAGGCGTCGAACACGTCGGCGATGGCGACGATGCGGGCCGCTTCGGGGATGGCCTCGCCGGCCAGGCCAAAGGGGTAGCCGCTGCCATCCCATTTCTCATGGTGGGCCAGGGCCACGTGGCGAGCCATGACGAGCAGGCCGTGCTCATGCTCACCCAGAATCTCGGCACCGATTTGCGGGTGGCGGCGCATCACCGCCCATTCGGCCTCGGTCAGCGGCCCTTGCTTGCGCAGGATGGCGTCCGGGATGCCCAGCTTGCCCACGTCGTGCATGGGCGCGGCATGCAGCAGTTCTTCGGCCTGTTGCTCGCCCCACCCCGTCGCGCGGGCCAGGATCTGCGCATAGTGGCTCATGCGCAGCACATGGCGGCCGGTCTCGTTGTCTTTGTACTCGGCGGCGCGCCCCAGGCGCTGCACGATCTGCAGGCGGGTCGCGCGCAGCTCTTCGACGCGCACCAGCGACAGGTGGGTGCGCACCCGCGCCCGCACGATGGTGGGGCTGATGGGTTTGGTGATGTAGTCCACGGCCCCGACGTCGAAGCCCAGGGCTTCGTCCTGGGATTCGGACAGTGCGGTGACGAAGATCACCGGAATGGCCCGCGTGGCGGCCTCGGCCTTCAGCGCGCGGCACACGTCCAGGCCTGACATCTCGGGCATCATCACGTCCAGCAAAATCAGCTGCGGCGCCTCGGTGCGTGCCAGCTCCAGGGCTTTGTGGCCGTCTCGTGCAAACAGCAGGCGGTAGTCTTGCTGGAGCGCCTGGCGCAGCACCTGCAGGTTGGTGGGCTGGTCGTCGACCACCAGCAGCCTGGGGCGGTTGTCGGTCGCCTCCTTGCTCACGATGCCCTCCGCTGGTCTTCTTGTTTGAGCGCCTGCACGATGCGCAGTGCACTTTCAAAATCGAACTGCTCGATGGCGTCGGACAGGGGTTTGCAGCGCGGCACGCCCAAGGCCTGGCGCAGCTCGGCCAGCGCCGCATCGTCCAGCTCGCCACGCCGCAGCGCCTGCTCCAGACGGGCCAGCGCCATGGCCGATGTCGAAATCAGGTCGAGGTCGAGTGCAGTGGTTGACGTGGGGCCCGCGCTCAACTCGTCAATGGCCGCCAAGGTCTGCTCCAGGGCCGTGGACAAGGCCCGCCCCAACGCGGGCACCTGCTCGATCCGCCCTTGTCGCAAGGCATCTTCCAGCGGCATGGCGGTGGCAAGCAGCTGAGGCAAGGCCAGGCTGCCCGCCACCCCGCGCCAACGGTGCACCACGGCCCTGGCGTCGTGCCATGTGCGTGCCTGCAGCAAGGCTTCGAGCTGGGCGGCGCCCGCTCGGTGCTCCTCGGCAAAGCGGCCCAAGGCCCGCCGCCAGGCGCCGGCATTGCCCCACAGGCGCACCCCTTGCTCGCAGTCCAGCGGCAGGTCTGCCGGGGCTGCATCCGGCGTCGGTGCGGCCACGCGAGGCACCAAACCCAGCACGCGCGCCAGTTCGGCGCGCAGGTTCGCGGGCTCAACCGGCTTGGCCGTGAAGCCATCCATGCCGGCCGTCAAGGCGGCCTGGTGGTCGTCTTCCAGCACGCTGGCCGTCAGCGCCACCACGGGGGTGCGCGCCCGACCGTGCATCAGCTCAAAGCCGCGGATGCGTCGCGTGGCACCCAGGCCATCCAGTTCGGGCATGTGGATGTCCATCAGCACCACATCGAACGGATCCTCTGCCTCGCTGAAGGCCTGGAACGCCTGCAAACCATTGCTCACCAGGTGAACCCGATGACCGTCCCGGGCCAGCATGATCTGCATCAGCTCACCGTTCTGCTGCACGTCGTCGGCCACCAGCACGTGCAGCCTGGGCAGCATGGACACGGCCTCGGCCATCGCCTCGGTGGGCACGGGCTCACCGCGCGGCAAGGGCAGCCAGACATGGAAGCTGCTGCCCTCGCCAGGCACACTTTCCACGCTGATCGTGCCACCCATGCGCTCAACCAGCTGGCGCGAGATGGTGGTGCCCAGCCCGGTGCCGCCAAAGCGCCGGGTGGTGGAGGCGTCAGCCTGGGCAAAGGCATCGAAGATGCGGTCCAGCCGGTCGGCCGCGATGCCAATGCCGGTATCGGTGACGCTGATGTGCGTTTGGCCATCCGACTCCTGCGTGCGCACGGCCAGGCGCACCGATCCCCGCTCGGTGAACTTGATGGCGTTGCCCACCAGATTCAGCAGCACCTGCTGCACCCGCAAGGCGTCGCCCTTGAAGAACTGCGGTGCGTCGGCTGGGTAATCCAGCCGCAGCGCAAGCCCTTTGCGCTCGGCCAGCAGGCGCAGCGAGGACAGCGCCTGCTCACACACGGCCCGCAGCGAGAAATCCCGGTGCTCCATCTCGACCGCGCCTTTGTCGAGCTTGGCGCTGTCCAGGATGTCGTTGAGCAACCCCAGCAGCGAGCGGGCCGAGCTGCGCACGGTGCTCAGGTACCGTTGCTGCACCTTGCTGAGCGTGGTGTCCAGCAGCAATTCGGTGAAGCCCAGGATGGCATTCATCGGGGTGCGGATCTCGTGGCTCATGTTGGCCAGGAAGGCCCCCTTGGCGGCGGCGGCTGCTTCCGCCCGGCCCTTGGCCTCTTCCAGCGCGAAGTGCAGGCGCTTGGATTCACTGACATCGAGGATGACGCCGTCTATCCATTGCAGAGCCCCCGATGCATCGCGCGCACCGCGGCCGGTTTCCGACACCCAGCGTTCGGCACCATGGCGAACGTTCAACCGGTACTCCAGCAGGTAGGGCTGATCCTGCGCCAGCGCGTGCTCGATGGCAGCCTGGACGCGGGTGCGATCCTCGTCGTGGATCATGGCCGCATAGCTGGTGCGCGCCGTGATGAAGTCCTGCGCCGCCCACCCGGTCAGCGCCTGCACGGAGTCGCTGATCACCAGCATGCTGCGCTGCGCGTCCACGCGGCAGCGGAAGTTCACCCCCGGGCTGTTGGCGATCAGGCTGCGGTACTTGAGCTCGCTGTCGCGCAGCGCCTGCTCCATCTGCTGACGGGCGCTGATGTCGGTGACGAAGGCCACGAACAAGGCTTCATTCTGGGTGTCGCCCTGCTGCTGCTCGACGCGGCCTATGGCCAGCCGGATGGGCAGCAGCCGGCCATCCTTGTGTTGCCCTTCCACGTCACGGCCCACGCCGATGATGCTGGTTTTGCCCGTCTCCAGATGCCGGGCCAGATAGCCATCGTGCTGGCCGTGATGCGGTTCGGGCATCAGCAGCTTGACGTTGCGGCCAACCACCTCGCCCGCCGCCCAGCCAAACAGCCGCTCGGCCGCGCCGTTGAAGCTCAGGATGCTGCCGCGGCCATCGATGGTGATGACGCCATCGACGGCCGTGTCCAGCATCGCCTGCATGCGCTGCTTCTCGGTGCGCAGTTGCAGGTTCAGCCGGCGGTAACCCAGCAGCCCGTTCGTGCCGCCGGTCAGCGCGCTGATCACCAGGGCAATCACGGTGATGCCCAGGGCCAGCGCGCCATGGCCGCTGGTCAGCCCACCGCAGGGGTCGTCGGTCGGGCTGATGAATCGCGCGGCCGCCATGGCCGTGTAATGCATGCCCGAAATCGCGGCGCCCATCACCAGGCCACCCAGCAGCACCGTCCAGTGGTAGCGCATCCGCCCTTCGAGCCCAAACCGTATCCACAGCGCCACCATGGCCAGCAACACGGCCACCAGGATGGACGCCGCAAACCACCAGGGGTCGTAGCGCAGCAAGGCGTTCATGCGCATCGCCGCCATGCCCATGTAATGCATGGTGCCGATGCCCGCCCCCACCAGCACACCGCCCTGCAGCCATTGCCAGCGCGAGATCTGGCCGCGCGACAGCAAAGCCAGCGCCACCCAGGAGGCCAGCACGGCGGGCACCATCGAGGCCAGCGTCCAGGCCGTATCGAACTGCACATCGACGCACAGCTGAAACGCCAGCATGCCGATGAAGTGCATGGACCAGACCCCGCCGCCCATGGCCGCAGCTCCGCTGGCCAGGATCACCTGGCGGCTGGCCGCGTTGGCTGTGCGCCCCGCCATGCCCGCCATCTGCAGCGCCATCGCCGACGTCAGCGAGGCCACCAGAATCGACAGCAACACCATGCCTGGCTGATGGCTTCCGCTGAGGAGAAGCAGCGTCGGCGCGTCGCCGCGCAACAGGAAGAACTGACTCAGCACCGGGGTATGGCCCTAGGTTGATGGACGTGGGTTTCTTATTGTGAAGGGCACAGCCAAATTCATTGTCTGAAAACACCCACCCATCGCCGCTCTTTCGCCAACAAAACCCTGAATTACCGCCGCCAGCACCTCTTGCGCGGCTCGTACCACCTGCCCTTCAGCGCTAGGGAAAGCACTGTTTGATGTATGGATTTGTGACAGGACACTGCGCACAGCCCCGATAGGGATTGGGGCTTCACGGAGGTTTTTGATGAAGTTGACAAGAAAAGAGGTGGCTGCGGCCATTGCAGCTGCTGGGCTGCTGGCATGGACCGGCGGCGCGTTGGCGCAGGTGCAGCGGGTGGCTTATTACGGCATCGGTATGGAGATGAGCGTTGCCAGCGTGGTGCATTGGGATGCGGCTGCGGGCCGGGCCAAGGAAACCGATAGGCTGGGAGTCAGAAGCGGCTCCTACACAAGCGACGGCAACGGCGGCAGGGTTTTGACGTACGACGTACCCATTACCACCTCCGTCGATCAAAGCGATCGATGCGGAGAGTGGGCCACGCTGCGCGACGACCAAACCCAGGTCATCTACCGCGACCTGGATCAACGCCCCCGAACCGGGAAGACGATTGTGGGTGTCGTCGGCACAATGACCTGGGTCGGCGGCTGTGATGACGGCGTCAGCGAACCCTATGCAACCGATGGCGCCGATCGTCCACGGCAGCGCCAGTCCTTGAGCACCCCCGTGGACGTCTCCGACCTGGTGGCGGGCACGCAGCTGGCTGGGTTGAGCGAAGAGCCCGACGACAGGCAGCTCTACCCTTACGGGCCGCCCGTGGATACGGTGACCTTCTCGGGCCTGCCAGGCACCGTCCGATTCGAGCGTTCGGAGCGCGCCTATCCTGCCCATCTGCGCCAAAGCGGCTGGGTGGTGATGGAACTGCCTTCAGGGCCACGTGCCTACCGGCGCATGGCCACCGATGCGCGCAATGGCCGCGAAATCTGGCTCATGGGGGACATGCAGGGCAACGAGCTCAAATGGGTGGATCAGACCAATATGGTCAAACCCATGGCGGGCGCCAGCTTTGGTGGTGAAGAGGGTGCCGCTCGCACTTGGCGCAGCAGCTTCCACGCCAATGGCCTGTTCGGCTTCACGCTGTTCCCGGATCACACGGCCAAGCGATGCGACAAGTTTCCTGACTCTCCCTCGTGGATTTGCAACCCGAACGTGAGTTGGATTCTGGACATGGACAACGTGGCCATTACAACCGTATTCCCTCGCTACACGCGCGTCCGCACCTGGGAACCCCTGGCCCGCTACGGCAACAAGCAATGGGTGTTCGAGACCGAGGTCTACCAAAATGCCGATGGCAGCACCTCGCCTTACTTTGCACGCCGGGTCAATTACTACGAGGACAAAGGTCCCTCCGCGCCGCCCAGCCGCTGAACGACCTCAACCCAGCAGCGCCCGCAGCCCCGCCTCGTCGATGACCGCCACCCCCAGTGCCTGCGCCTTGTCCAGCTTGCTGCCGGCCTCGGCGCCGGCCACCAGGTAGGTGGTCTTCTTCGACACCGAGCCGCTGACCTTGCCACCGGCGGCCTCGATGGCGTCCTTGGCCTCGTCGCGGCTCCAGGTGGGCAGCGTGCCGGTGAGCACCAAGGTCAGGCCCAGCAACGGCCGGGGCGCGTCGCTGGCCTCGCCCTGGCCCTCGGGCCAGTGCACGCCAGCCGCGCGCAGCTGTTCCACCACCTCGCGGTGGTGCGGCTGGTCGAAGAACTGGCGCACGGCGGCGGCCACGATGGGGCCGATGTCGGCCACCTCCATCAGCTCGGGCAGGCTGGCGTCCATCACCCGGTCCATGCTGCCGAAGTGCAGCGCCAGCGCCTTGGCCGTGGCCTCGCCCACGTGGCGGATGCCCAGCGCGTGGATGAACCGCGCCAGCGTGGTGGCCTTGCTGGCCTCGATGGCGGCCACCAGGTTGCTGGCGCTTTTGTCGCCCAACCGGTCCAGCGCGGCCAGTTTGGCCACGCCCAGCTTGTACAGCTCGGGGATGCTGCGCACGATGGCGCCGTCCACCAGTTGCTCCACCACCTTGTCGCCCAACCCCTCGATGTCCATCATGCGGCGGCTGGCAAAGTGCAGCAGCGCCTGCTTTTGCTGCGCCGGGCAGGTCAGGCCGCCGGTGCAGCGCCAGTCCACCTCGCCGCGCTCTCTGGCCGTGGGGCTGGCGCAGACGGGGCAGGTGCGCGGCATGCGCAGGTTGGGCACGTAGGGCACTCTCTCAAGAAAACGAAGGGCCGTTCCCGAGTTTTCCTGACCCTCTGGGGGGGCCTGACGCGCAGCGGCAGGTTGAGGGGCGCTCACAACCCAGGCGGCCACCGGCCGCTCGCCGGGCCGCTCCCAAGGGCGGCCGGCCGCCCCCTCGGGGGGCAGGGTCTCGTACCCGAGAACCGGGGGTGTCACTACACGGCCGACCACCTCGGGAATCACATCGCCCGCCCGCCGCACGATGACCTGATCGCCCACCCGCACGCCTTTGCGCCGCGCCTCGAACACGTTGTGCAGCGTGGCGTTGCTGACCGTGGTGCCGCCGACGAAGACCGGCTCGAGCTTGGCCACCGGGGTGAGCTTGCCGGTGCGGCCCACCTGGATGTCGATGGCCAGCATGCGCGTGGTGCGCTCCTGCGCCGGGTATTTGTGCGCCACGGCCCAGCGCGGCTCGCGGCTGACGAATCCCAGCCGCGCCTGCAGCGCGCGGTCGTCCACCTTGTAGACCACGCCGTCGATGTCGAACGGCAGCGCATCGCGCTGGGCCGCCACGCGGGCGTGGAAGGCGATGAGCCCCTCGGCCCCCTGCACCACCGCGCGCTCGGCGTTGACGGGCAGGCCCATGGCCGCCAGCGCGTCCATGGTGGCGCTGTGCGTTTCAGGCACTGCCCAGCCCTGCACCTCGCCCAGGCCGTAGGCAAAGAACCGCAGCGGGCGCTGGGCGGCCAGGCGCGCATCCAGTTGGCGCACGGCGCCGGCGGCCGCGTTGCGCGGGTTGACGAAGGTCTTGTCGCCCCGCTCACGCTGGCGCTCATTCAGGCGCTCAAAGTCGTCGCGGCGCATATAGACCTCGCCGCGCACCTCCAGCACGGCGGGAGCACCATTCAGCGCATCGGCCCCGCCGGGGGGCAGCGCAGGCGCTTCAGCGCCAGGCGTGGAGGAAGTCAGACGCAGCGGCACCGCGCCGATGGTGCGCACGTTGGCGGTCACGTCTTCGCCCGTCTCGCCGTCGCCGCGCGTGGCGGCCTGCACCAGCACGCCGTGCACGTAGCGCAGGTTGATGGCCAGGCCGTCGAACTTCAGCTCGCAGGCGTAGGCCAGGGGTGGGTCGGCCTCGGCCAGGCCCAGCTCGCGCCGCACGCGGGCGTCGAAGGCCAGGGCGCCACCGGCCGTGGTGTCGGTCTCGGTGCGGATGGACAGCATGGGCACCACATGGCGCACGCTGGCAAAGCCGGGCAGCACGCCGCCCAGCACGCGCTGGGTGGGCGAGTCGGGGGTCTGCAGCTCGGGGTGGGCGGCCTCCAGCGCCTGCAGGCGGGCGAAGAGCGCGTCGTAGTCGGCGTCGGGGATGGCCGGCGCGTCCAGCACATAGTAGGCGTGGGCGTGGCGGTGCAACTGCTCGCGCAGCCGCGCCGCCTCGTCGGCGGGCGTCATGAGAACAGGCGCCGGGCGGCCGGGCTGCCGGCGGCCAGATCGCGCGCAGCCAAGGCTTGGTACAGCCGGGTCAGCTCCTGGCCTATGGCCGCAAAGGCCTGCAGCGTGATGGGGTGGCCTTGCTCATCGACCAGGGTGGCGTCCAGGTCGTCGGCCAGCCGGCGCGCGCCTTGCTGCCAGGCGACGAAGGGCTCGGCCGATTCGGGCGACTGCGGCACGTCGAGGCTGAGCGTGACCTCGCGCAGCGCGCTCTGGCTGGCGTCGTCGGCCAGCGCCACCTGGGCATCGAAGCTCAGCACCAGCAGCGGCGGTGCGCCCACGCCCTCGCCGGGCAGCACCAGCCGGCCCGGCACGGCGCCGGGCACGAAGCCGTGGCGGCCGGCGCACTGCTCCACATAGGCCAGACTCCAGGCCACGCTGTTGGCGCGCAGGCTGGCCGTGAGCTGGGCGTCGTGCTGGCTGGCAAAAGCGTCCAGCTCGCGCGCCTGGGCCACGGCGTCCATCATGTCGGGGAACTCGGCCTCGGCGCCGATGCCGTCGGCCAGCGGCTGCATCTTCTGTACAAACTCCGAGAACTCGATCTCGTTGAGCGCGCCCTGGCGGTTGGCCATTTGCAGACCCACCTGCACCTCGGTGTAGCGCGCCGCCTCGTGCGGCAACTCCCATTCGCCGGTGGCGGCCGACAGGCCTTCGATGTAGAACGGTTTGCCGCCCGCCCGGTGGGTGGTGGGCAGGTGCTGCAGCAGCATGGCGCCGGAGATCAGACCCTCTGGTCGCAATGTGGCAATGGCATCGATCAGCGCATCCACCTGGGGCCCCGCACGGCGCTGCCGGCGCGGCGCGACCCTGGGCGTCTTGGCGGCAGCCGCCTCGGGCGGCCGGGTATCGGCCCATTCGGGCTCGGCCAGGTCCACGGGCGGGATGTCGTCGGCGCTGCCCAGCTCGGCGGCTGCGGGCAACTCGGGCTCGCTCAGGTCGGCGGCAAACGGCATTTCGGGCCGGGTGTCCAGCGCGTCATCCAGTTGCGACAGCGTGGGCTCCACCCGCGCATCGGGCGGTGGCGGGCGGGTGATCTCGTGCTCGCGGTTGCGCTCGGGTGCGGGCTGGCGCGGGCGCCGGGGGGCCTGCCGGCGGGCCGTCCAGGTGCTGTGGGCCAGGATGGCGGCCAGCACCACGGCGGCCAGGATGGCGAGCGCAACGGTCAGCGTCATGCGGCTTTCTCCATCAAATGGGCGGCGGCCTGCATATCCACCGCCACGATGCGCGAGACGCCCTGCTCCTGCATGGTCACGCCGATCAGTTGTTCGGCCATCTCCATCGCGATTTTGTTGTGCGAGATGAAGAGGAACTGCGTGCCGGCCGACATCTCGGTGACCAGCTTGGCGTAGCGCTCGGTGTTGGCGTCGTCCAGCGGCGCGTCCACCTCGTCGAGCAGGCAGAACGGCGCCGGGTTGAGCAAAAAGATGGCAAACACCAGCGCGATGGCGGTCAGCGCCTTCTCGCCACCGGACAACAGGTGGATGGTGGCGTTCTTCTTGCCGGGCGGCTGCGCCATCACCTGCACGCCGGCATCCAGCACCTCGTCGCCCGTCATGATGAGTTTGGCCTGACCGCCGCCAAAGAGGCTGGGGAACATGCGGCCAAAGCCCTCGTTGACCTGGTTGAAGGTGGTCATCAGCAGCTCGCGCGTCTCCAGGTCGATCTTGTGGATGGCGTCTTCCAGCGTGGTGATGGCGTCCAGCAGGTCGGCCGATTGGGCATCCAGAAACGTCTTGCGCTCACGCGCGGCGCCCAGCTCGTCCAGCGCCGCCAGGTTGACCGCCCCCAGCGCGTTGACCTCGCGCTGGAGCCGGTCGATCTCGGCCTGCAGGCCGTGCAGCACCACGCCGTCGGCCGCCACCTGGGCGGCCAGCACGGCCAGGTCCACCTCGGCGGCCTGCAACTGCTCCAGGTATTGCGCGCCGCCCAACTGGGCCGCCTGGGCGTCGAGCTGCAGCTGCGTCAGGCGCGCGCGCAGCGGCTCCAGGCTGCGCTCGTGGCCCAGGCGCTGCTCATCGACGCTGCGCAACTGCGCCGCCAGCTCGTCATAGTGCTGGCGCGCGGCCGACAGCGCAGCCTCTTTCTCGGTGCGCAGCGCCAGTGCGCCCTGCAAGCCCTCTTGCGCGGCCACGTCGTCGAAGCCGCCCAGCTCCAGCTGCAACTGCTCGCCGGCCTGGGCGTTGGCGGCCATTTGCTGGCTGGCCGTCTCCAGCGCGCGGGCCAGCTCGCCCTGGCGCGCGTCCAGCGCCCGGCGCTGGTAGTGGGCGTCCTGCGCCTGGCGCTCCAGCGCGCGCTGCTGGTCGCGCGCACCGGCGAGTGCCCGCTCGGCGGCAATGGCGGTGTCGTCCAGATCGGCATGGCGCTGCTGGGCGTCGGCCAGTTGGGCGTCCAGCTCTTCAAACCGGGCCTCGCCCACGGCGCGGCGCTCGGCAAGCTCCTCCAGGTGGCCATCCACCTCGGCCAGTTCCTCGGCCAACTGGGCGCCCCGGCTGGTGGCGGCCTCGGCCTGCTGCGCCAGTTGCAGCACCTGCACCTGCAAGGCATGGGCGCGGCTTTGCGCCTCGCCGGCCTCGCGGCGGGCCTGGCCCAGCTGGGCCTGGGCCTCGGTCACGCGGGCATCCAGCCGCACCAGCGCCGCCCGGCTTTCATCGGCCAGCAGCGCCTGGGCACGCACCTCGCGGGTCAGGTTCTCGATTTCCTGCGCGCGCGCCAGCAGGCCGGCCTGCTCGGAGTCGGGCGCGTAAAAACTCACCGCACCGGCCATCACCGCATGGCCGCCTGGGGTCATCAACACCTCGCCGGGCGCCAGTTGCGGGCGCTGGGCCAGCGCCTCGTCCAGCGTGGCCACCGTGTAGACGCCGGCCAGCCAATGCGCCAGCAACTGCTGCACGCCGGCCTCGGGGGTGCGCACGCGATCCAGCAGGCGCGCGCGGCCCGCCGCGGCCGGCGGGGTGGCCACGTCGGTGGCGTAAAAGGCCAGGCGGGTGGGCGGCAGGTCGGTGGCAAACGCGCGCACGGTGTCCAGCCGGCTCACCTCCAGCGCGTGCAGGCGCTCGCGCAGCGCGGCCTCCAGTGCGGCCTCCCAGCCGGGCTCCACGTGCAGCCGCTGCCACAGGCTGTGCAGGCCGCCAAGGCCGTGTTTGTCGCGCCAGGCGCCCAGCTTGCCGCCGGTCTGCACCTTCTCTTGCAGCGCGCGCAGCGCCTCCAGCCGGGCGCTGACGTCGGCCTGGCGAGCCACCTCATGGTTGGCCGCCTCCTGCTGGCGGCGGCGCTCGGCTTCGAGCAGTGGCAGTTGGTCGGCCAATTCGGCCAGCCGCGCCTCGGTGCCGGCGCGCTGGGCCTCGGCCTCGGCGCTGTGGGCCTGCAGCGCTGCCAGCCGCTGGGTGTCGGGGGCGGCCAGGTTCTGGCGCTCGGCAGCCAACCGCTCGCGGCGGGCGCGCAGCGTGCGGCTTTGCTCGTCCACGCTGCGGCTCTCGGCCGCCAGCACCTGGATTTGCTGCTGCACCTGGGCCACGCTGGTGCGCTGGCTGTTGCTGGCCATCTGGGCAGCGCGCAGCGCGTCTTCAAAACCGGGCAAGGCCGAAGCCTGCTCCTCGGCCTGGGCGGCCAGCACCTGGGCCTGCTCGTCGGCTGCGGTCAGTTGCTCGGCGATGTGCGTCTGCTCGGCCTCGGCCTCGGTGCGGCGCAGCCGCCACTGCTCGCTTTGCGCGCTGAGGTCGGCCAGCCGGGCTTCGGCACGCTTGCGGCCTTCGATGACGTAGCGGATGCGCTCTTCGAGCCGGCTGACTTCCAGTGCGGCCTGGGCCAGGTCACCCTGGCGCAGGTGCAGCGCGTCGCTGGCGGCGTAATGCTGCTGGCGCAGGGTTTCGAGCTGGGCCTCGGTGTGGCGCAGGTCGGCCGAGCGGACCTCCAGCGCCGTGGCGGCCTCGCGCGTCTCGACGGCCACGCGCTCGGCCTCGCTGGCCGCGCCCTGGTGCTTGAGAAACCACAGCTGGTGCAGCTTGCGCGTGCCTTCGTCTTGCAGCGCGCGGTAGCGCTGTGCCATCTCGGCCTGGCGCTCGAGCTTGTCGAGGTTGGTGTTCAGCTCGCGCAGGATGTCTTCCACCCGCGTGAGGTTTTCGCGCGTGTCCTTGAGCCGGTTCTCGGTCTCGCGGCGGCGCTCTTTGTATTTGCTGACGCCGGCCGCCTCTTCCAGAAAGAGGCGCAGCTCTTCGGGCCGGCTTTCAATGATGCGGCTGATGGTGCCCTGGCCGATGATGGCGTAGGCGCGCGGGCCCAGGCCGGTGCCCAGGAAGACGTCCTGCACGTCGCGCCGGCGCACGGGCTGGTTGTTGATGAAGTAGCTGCTGGTGCCGTCGCGCGTGAGCACGCGCTTGACGGCGATCTCGGCGTACTGGTTCCACGAGCCGCCCGCACGGCCGTCTTCGTTGCTGAACACCAGCTCCACGCTGGCGCGGCTGGCCGGCTTGCGCTGGCCCGAGCCGTTGAAGATCACGTCCTGCATGGACTCGCCGCGCAGCTCGCTGGCCTTGCTCTCGCCCAGCACCCAGCGCACGGCATCCATGATGTTGGACTTGCCGCAACCATTGGGGCCAACCACGCCGACCCGCTGGCCGGGGAGCTGGAAGGTGGTGGGTTCGGCGAACGACTTGAAGCCCGCAAGCCGGATGTGCTGAAGGCGCATGGCCTGCTAACTCGTTGATTTGCTGTGTGATTTTGCCGTTTCAGGCGCCCGATCAGGGGTCTTGGATCATAGCATCCGTGCCCTGGCGACAGGCTCACCGGGCCACCATGGTCACCGCAGCTCCGATCCTCAACCTCAACGTCCGCGAACTCGCGCCCGACTGGCAGGGGCGGCGGGGCGCCCTGCCCCGCAACGACCTGCGTGGGCACCGCGCGTTCCGGTGCGGAGGTTCTCGTTCAACTACACGCTGCCGCGTTGGTCTGACCATACCGCCCAACGTGCAGGTGTGCGGCCGCTTGCCGTTGGCCGAGGCTGAGAACATCAGCACCTACGCCAACGCCCGCTTCACGGTGCTGTCGCCGGTCCATGACCAAGTGCCATGCAGCCAAGTCACCACCTCGACCGCCATGCCGCGAGGCAAAGCGCTGGTGACCACCGACTCCGAAGGCCTGCACGACTACGTGCGCGACGGTGAAAGCGGCCTGTTGTGCCCCAGCGGAGATGCCCAGACGCTGGCTGACGCCATCCGCAGGTTGTGGCAGCAGTCCGAACCGGCCGATTGCCTGGGCCGCGCAAGCCAAACGTATGCCCACACCCATTGCACCGTGACGGCGCTGGTGCGATGGTTCGAGGGGTGGTTGGCGGAGCTGTCGGCAAGGCCCTGAGTGGCGCGAGGCGGCAACTGGCGCGCCAGACCGAACCGGTTGTCCGAACTAGGCTTGATACTTCCGGGACCATGTTGTTCGAGGTCTCCACCCACGATATCGCCAAGCTATCGGATGCCGACCTCCGAAGCTTGGTTGCACGGCTTTGCATTGCACGGCTTGCCGACGCGGGGTTGCCGTCGGACCCTGTTACCTGGGGCGGAGACCAGCGTGCACCTGACGGTGGCATCGACGTTCGGGTTCAGCTTTCGGATGCAGATGCTCAACGAGCCTGCTTTCCTGCAAGCGTCGTCGGCTACCAGGTCAAGGCGACGAGAATGCGCGTCAACGACATTCGGAAGGAAATGTGCCCTGGCGGTCTGCTGAGGCCATCGATTCGGGAACTGATCCTGGGCCAGGGCGCCTACATCATCGCAACGTCCGACTCTGCCACCGATAGCGAGTACAACAAGCGCGTCGCAGCCATGCAAGCTGCCATTTCGGAGTTTGACCTTCCGAAGGTGAAGTGTGATTTCTACGATGCCCAGCGGTTGGCCGATTGGACGAATCGGCACCCAGGCTTGATCGCGTGGGTTCAGCACCAACTCGGTCGGCCGCGCCAAGGTTGGCAGCCGTACGGACAATGGGCGGACACGCGAGGTGGAATAGCACAACCGTTCCTCCCAGATGACAAACACCGCCTTTCCGACCCGCTCGATCGCAAGCGGTTGCTTTCTCTTGTGGATGGACTGCAGCGCGTCCGCCAGATACTTGGCACTGGCGGTAGGTCGGTTCGACTGACGGGGTTGTCTGGCACCGGCAAGACGCGGTTTGCTCAGGCCCTCTTTGAGGAAAGCGCCGCGTCAGGGGCGCTGCCACAAGATGTGGCGGCTTATACCGATACGGCGCACAGTCCGGAACCATCCCCATTGGCGCTCTTGGACGAGCTGATTACCACGCAGCGCCGCGCCATCCTGATCGTTGACAACTGCGGATCGCAGTTGCACAACCAACTCACTACCCGCTGCAAGAAGTCGGGCCTGGTCAGCCTGCTGACCATCGAGTACGACATACGCGAAGACCTGCCTCAAGAGACCAACGTATTCCTGCTTGAGGCAGCGTCGTCCGAACTCATTGAGAAGCTGATCAAGCAGCAATTTCCGGACATATCTCCGGTGAACGTGCGGACGATCGCCGACTTTGCTGACGGCAATTCCCGGGTTGCAGCCGCCCTCGCGAACACGATGGACACGAACGACTCACTGGCTGGCCTGACCGACCGAGAGCTGTTCGACCGACTCTTCTGGCTCGGCAAAGAGGTACAGCAAGAACTAAAGGTTGCGGCAGAGGCCTGCGCACTCGTCTACTCCTTCGATGGAGAGGACATCGAGGGCGAGTTGAGCGCGCTTGCTGCACTTGCTGGGAGGTCGGCGCAGTCGCTGTACCGTCCTGTGAGTGAGTTGCAGAACCGCGGTCTGATCCAACGCCGCGGACGCTGGCGTGCCGTGCTTCCGCATGCCATCTCCAACGCCTTGGCGTGTCAGGCGCTCGAAGCCATCCCATATCCGCTGATCCACGAGAAGTTAGTGGCATCGCGGAGTCGCTTGCTTAGCTCGTTCTCTCGGCGGCTGGGCTACCTGCACGCCTCGCAGAGGGCCGTGAGCATCGTTCGCGACTGGCTCTCCGAGGATGGATTTCTGGGTGATGTTGCTGGGCTTTCGCCGCGTCTGCTTGACGTCTTGATCAACGTCGCACCCGTGGATCCAGCAGCCTCGCTCCAGGCGCTTAGACGTGGCGTCAATGGACAGCGGCGCGCCGACATTCTGTCGGCGTCAAACGCATCACGGTCGCGGCTGGTCAAACTCGTCCGGTCAATCGCGTATGAGCCGGAGTTCTTCGAGGACTGCCTGGAGGTGCTGGAGGCCTTCGCTCGCGCCGAGCCCGAAGACAATAGAACGAATCCAACCCGACCGGTGATTGCCTCGCTCTTTACGCCATACCTTTCTGGTACGCATGCGACGAAGAGCCAGCGTGCCGACTGGATTCGAAAAGCGCTCCAATCGGGTGACGCACAGCTGGGCACCATCGGCCTCAATGCACTCTCATCGGCGCTAGGGTCCGATCACTTCTCCTCGCATTACGGATTCGAGTTCGGCGCACGCGTACGCGACTACGGTGCCAACCCGCGCGGCGCGGACATACAGGCCTGGTTTAGGACCTTCATCGAACTCGCCGTCGAAATCGCACAAGGCGACCACCTCTGGGCCGATGGCGCCCGCGAACTTCTCGCTCGACACTTCCGATCGCTTTGGACGGCAGCGGGGATGGCGGACGTGTTGGAAGTCGCCGCTGGTCCACTGCTGGACGCGGGATGGGAACAGGGGTGGTTTGCCGTCCAACAGACCATTAGATTTGATAGCAAGACGCTTCCCGCAGACATCAGGACTCGTCTGCACAAGCTTGAGGAGCGTGCACGTCCGAAAACGCTGGTTGCGCGCGTCAAAGCAATCGTGCTGGATGGGCATTCGGCTGGATTGGGCTATTCCGACGGGGAGAGCGCCTCATCCAGCTATGAGCGTGCAGAGCTACTTGCACGCGAACTCGGCGAGTCTGTGGCGACCGACGCCGATGCGTTCAAAACTGTCCTGCCGTTGATTGTCATCAAGCGACAGGGTCGACATCGAATGTTCGGCGCTGGCTTGGCAAGCAAGGTGGTAGACATTGAGAAATGCTGGAACGCGCTAACCCAGGCGCTCGAGGCTGCGCCTGAGGAGCAACGCAATGTGCAGACCCTTCGCGGCTTCCTGAGCGAGGTATTCAAGCGCGATCGCAGCACGTTCGAGCACATCCTTGATGACGCCATGAGACGCGCCGCCTTGGCCCAGTGGGTGCCAGTGCTGCAGTTGAGTGCGCCTCTGGACGAACTTGGCTGTGCTCGCTTGTTGGCGTCGATGAATGACCCAGCCGTATCTGCATGGATGTTCCAAGACCTCGACTCAGGTCGCGCAACCCATTGCCTTGCGGATCGCAATCTGGCAGAGCTCCTTCAGCGCTTGAGCATCAAGCCTGACGGAGAGGCTGTCGTGATTGGCATCCTGTATATGCACATCTACGACAACCCCAACCCGATTGGGCCACTTGTCATCGATGTGGCTCGCAACTTGATCGCACATGCGCCGCTATCCAAGCACGGTAGCCACATCGATCACGAACTGGCTGAGGTGATTGGAAAGTTTGCCGCCGGACCTGACGGTGAACCTGCAGCACGCGGAATCCTGACGGCTCTGCGAGAAGGGCTAGAGAATTTCACACTTTCCCGTCACGAACTGAACGAATCGCTCGCTGCCTTATGCCGTGTACAGCCTTTGATCGCCCTGGACACGCTAGTCGGTGACGAAACCGATGACCGTGCTTGTGAGCGTCGCCATTTACTCGCAGATAGGAACAGGCCCAGCGTCTTGGCTGAGGTTCCGGTGGCCACGCTTGTGCAATGGTGCCAGGATGGTCCATCCGACCGATGGATCCACGTCGCCCTTCTCGTTCCCGCGTTCGGATCAGAAAACCCTTCGCAAGGCCCTCGATGGTCTGAGCACGTACTTTGTCTGCTGCGACACGCCCCAGAGCCAGCCAGGCTAGCGGAATCCATGGTTTCGCGCATTGTTCCGCCGAGTTGGTGGGGATCCTTGGCAGGAACCATTCGGCGGCAGTTGCCACTTCTCGACGAGTTGGCCCACGTCCTTGGGCCAGAACATGCGGACCGAGTTGCAGGCTGGACAAATGAGCTGAAGCAGACTATTGATCGCGAGGCACGTCGCGAACTTGAGGAACATCGAGCCGCCAATGAGCGGTTCGAGTAACGACTCAATTTGACGCTGAGTGCAGCCTCCCCCGCGTACGTCCCCTCTTCCTACAACAACACGATGTCGTACTGCTGCGGATTCATCCCCCGCTCGGCCGCCAGCGAGATGGGCTTGCCGATGAAGGCCGAGAGGTCGGCCAGGTGGGCGCTTTCCTCGTCCAGCAGCATCTCGACGACGGTGGGGCTGGCGATGACGCGGAACTCCTTGGGGTCGAACTGGCGGGCCTCGCGCAGGATTTCGCGCAGCACGTCGTAGCAGACGCTGCGCGCGGTCTTGACCTGGCCCTGGCCGCCGCAGGTGGGGCAGGGCTCGCTGAGGATGTGGGCCAGCGATTCGCGGGTGCGCTTGCGCGTCATCTCCACCAGCCCCAGCTGCGTGAACCCGCTGACCGTGGTGCGGGTGCGGTCGCGCGCCAGTTGCTTGCGAAACTCCGCCAGCACGGCCTGCTGGTGCTCGCCCTGCACCATGTCGATGAAGTCCACGATGATGATGCCGCCCAGGTTGCGCAGCCGCAGCTGGCGGGCAATGGCGTGGGCCGCCTCCAGGTTGGTGCGGAAGATGGTGTCGTCGAAGTTGCGCGCCCCGACGAAGCCGCCGGTGTTGACGTCGATGGTGGTCAGCGCCTCGGTCTGGTCGATGATGAGGTAGCCGCCCGACTTCAGATCGACGCGGCGCGCCAGCGCGCGGGCGATGTCGTCCTCGATGCCGAAGAGGTCGAAGATGGGCCGCTCGCCCCGGTAGAGCTGGAGCTTGGCGCCGGCCGCCGGCATGTAGGCCGCCGCAAAGTCCTTGAGGCGGTCGTGCTGGAGCTTGGCGTCGATGCGGATGGCCTGGGTCTCGTCGGCCGTCAGGTCGCGCAGCACGCGCTCGGCCAGCGACAAATCCTGACGCAACAGGCTGCCGGCCGGCAAGGCGTTGGCCCGCTGGCGCACGTCGGCCCAGGTCTTGCGCAGGTAGGCGATGTCGTCGGCCAGCTCGGCGTCGCTGGCGTCCTCGGCGTTGGTGCGCAGGATGAAGCCGCCGCCCCCCTCGCCCACCAGCGCCAGCATGCGACAGCGCAGCGCCTCGCGCGTCTCGGCCGAGCCTATCTTTTGCGAAATGCCGATGTGGTCGTCCTGCGGCAGAAAAACCAGCATCCGCCCGGCGATGCTGATCTGCGTCGACAGCCGTGCGCCCTTGGAGCCGATCGGGTCTTTGATGACCTGGGTGACCAGGCTCTGGCCCTCGAACAGGCGCTTCTCGATGGGCTGCACGTCGCGGCCCTGGCCGAACGGCGTCTGCAGATCGGCCACGTGCAAAAAGGCGGCGCGCTCCAGGCCGATGTCGATGAACGCGCTTTGCATGCCCGGCAGCACCCGCGCCACCTTGCCCAGGTAGACGTTGCCCACCAGCCCGCGCTCCAGCGCGCGCTCGATGTGCAGCTCTTGCAGCGCGCCGTTCTCCACCAGCGCCACCCGCGTCTCCTGCGGCGACCAGTTGATGAGGATTTCATGCATGGCCCGCTCCCACCACCACATCGAAGGCCGCCAGCAACTCGGCCGTGTCGTAGAGCGGCAGGCCCATGATGCCGGAGTAGCTGCCGTGGATCTCCATGATCCAGGCCGCCGCCGCACTCTGGATGGCATAGCTGCCGGCCTTGCCCATGGGCTCGCCGCTGGCCGCGTAGGCGGCCAGCCGGGCCGCGCCCGGATCGCTCATGCGCACGGTGGAGGTCTGGGTGCGTGCCAGCACGCGCCCGCCCTGCCCCACGGCCACGGCGGTATGCACCTGGTGGCTGCGCCCGGCCAGCCGCGTCAGCATGGCCAGCGCCTCGGCGGCATCGGCCGGCTTGCCCAGAATGGCGCCGTCCAGCGCCACCGTGGTGTCGGCACACAGCACCGGCCAATCGGCGGCACCGCGTTGCACGCGGCGCATCAGCGCGGCGGCCAGCTTGGCCTGGGTCACGCGGGCCACGTAAACCTCCGGCGGCTCGCCGGGGCGCACGGCCTCCAGACCCTCCGCATCCTCGTCGGCACCCGGCAGCAGCGGCACATGGCGCACGCCGATCTGGGCCAGCAACTGGGCGCGGCGCGGGCTCTGGGAAGCCAGGTGTATGCAATCGAACATCGCCGCATTCTCCCCTGGGCGACCCCTTGCACAATGGGCCGCATGGACTACCACGCCATGCGCATGCGCCACGCCCGCAGCCGCCTCGCCGCCGGTCTGCAGCGTTGGGGGCTGTGGCTGCTGACCTTCGCCGCCCTGCTGGTCATGGGCGCCAACGACCCGCTGGCCTTGCTGGCCGGCCTGCCCGTGGCGCTGGCGCTGCCGCTGTTCAGCGCTGCGGCACAAGGGCCTTGGCCGCTGGCGGGCGCCACGCTGGCCTATGCGCTGGCGGGCGTGCTGCCCGTGTGGCTGACCCGCCCGCTGTGGTGGCCGGCGCGCTGGGCCGAAGCCGAGCGCGCGCTGCCGCTGCCCGCCAGCGTGCTGCGCGCGTCCGACCGGCGCTGCCTGCGCTGGGGCTGGCTGCCGCTGCAAGGCCTGCTGGCGCTGGGTGCGGCGCTGCTGTGGGCGCTGGATCCGCCCGGGCTGCACGCCACACGCAGTCTGGCCGTGGCCGCGCTGGCCCTGGCCGCGCTGGCGGCCGCCGTGCTGGCACGCGCGCTGCTGCGCCGCTGGCGGGCCGCCGCTGCACCGGGCCATGCATCGGACGGCCCCGCCACGCTGGCCCAGGGCGTACAGGCCCAGCACGCGCAGTGGGCGCTGCTGCTGCGGCCGCTGTGGCGCGGCCCGGCCCGGCGCAGCGGCCGCGCGCTGGCCCTGCTGCTGGCCGCCGCGCCGCTGCCGGCACTGGCCTTGATGGGCTGGCCGGCCCACGGCGGCTGGTGGCTGGCCGCCCAGGCGCTGCTGGCCATGGCAGGCACCGCCGAGTTGCAGCGGCGGCTGCACGATGAGCTGGCACCCCTGTGGGCCGCCTGCGCCGCCCTGCCGCTGCGCACCCCGCCGCCGCGCGCGGCGCGCACCCTGGTCTGTGCCCCCGCCGCACTGGGTGTGGCCGCCACCCTGGCCGTGCTGTTGGGCGCTCACCGCCCTCACCCGCTGCCGCTGGCCGGCTGGCTGCTGGGCATGGCCGTGGCCATCTGGCGCGCCAGCAGCGCCCCCACGGCGCGCGCCGACCACGATGCCGCCTGGACGCTGCTGGTGCTCGCCCTGACCTTTGCTTTTGCTTCACAAGTCATGCCATGAACCTCACCGTCACCGGCCTGCATGCCGGCTACCCGGGCCGTCCGGTGCTGGCCGGCTGGTCACACACGTTTGCGCCGGGCCTGACCTGGGTGCAAGGCCCCAACGGCTGCGGCAAGAGCACCTTGCTCAAGGTGTTGGGCGGGGCGCTGCCCGCCCCGTTCGGCACGCTGCGGCTGGGGGACACCGATGCCCGCCACGCCCCGCTGGCCTGGCGCCAGGCCGTGGGCTGGTGCGGGCCGGACGCGCTGGTGTTTGGCCACCTGCATGCGGATGAATACGCCAGTTTCCTGGCCGGGCTCTACCCCCGCTTCGACGTGGCCATCTACGACCGCGTGGCCGATGCCCTGGGCCTGGCCCCATGGCGCGGCGCGCGCATCGCCGCACTGTCCAGCGGCACCCAGCGCAAGCTGGCGCTGGCGGCCATGCTGGCCACCGGCACGGCGGTGCTGTTGCTGGACGAACCGCTGGCCAACGTGGATGCCGCCTGTCAGGACGAGTTGCGCGCGCTGCTGGATGCCGCCGCCACGCAGACCGAGCGCATCTGGATCGTCACCAGCCACGAACCGCTGGGCGCCACGGCCCAGGCGCGGGCCGGGCGGCTGGTTTTGGGCTGAGCCGCGCCTGCGTCAGCCGGTGCAACGCCGCGCCAGCGGCCAGGCTGGCCAGCCAGCCGGCCGCCATCACCACCGCTGCGGCGGCCGGCGAGACGAGGCCGGCGGCCGCCCCCAGCGCGCCCACCAGCAGCAGCACGGGGTAATGCATCAGAAACACGCCGTAAGAGTGATCGGCCAGCCAGGTGATGCCGGCCCGCAGCCGGCTGGGCAGCAGCCCGCGCGCGGGAGCCAGCGTCAGCACCACGGCCACCGCCGCCGCCAGAACCACCCGCTCGCGCCAGGCCTGCGTGAGCGCGACCAGCAGCAAGGCGACCAAGGCCAGCGCCAGGCCACGCGCGGCGGGCGCGCGCCAGCCTTGCGCGCGCAGCCACCAGGCGGCCACGCCCAGGCCCCAGGTGCCGAAGAAGTACGGGGCGTAGACGTCGCCGCCCGCCTCCAGATTGAACGCCAGCAGCGACGCCGCCAGCCCCGCCAGCAGCACCAGCGGCAGCGGCACCCGGCCCCGGGTCAGCGCCAGCAAGGCGGCCCACAAGGCAAACAACTGCAGGTCGATGGCCACGTACCAGACGCCGGCCGACAGCGCCGGCACGCCCAGCACGTCGTGCGCCAGCAGCAGGTGCGCGCCCACCTGGGCGGCCGTGGGCGCAGCCGGTGTGTCGGCATCCGCCACCAGCAGCCGCGCCGCCCAGGCGGCCAGCAGGGCCGCCAGCAGCGCCAGCGCATAGGGCTTGACCAGCCGCCACCAGCGGGCGGCCACCAACTGACCCCAGCCGCGACCCTCGGCCTGCGCCCGCCAGATGCTGCCGGCCGCCAGGTAGCCGCCCACCACCAGAAACGCCTGCACCGCCAGCCGCCCGTCCTGGCGCAGCCAGACCGTCAGGGCCGGCGCCCACTGCGCCAGGGCCTCCTGCAGCGGGCCGTACAGCACCAGGTGGTGCCAGACGATGAGCTGCGAGGCCAGCGCCTTGGCCAGCACGATGGCGTCCACCGGCACGGCCGCCTCGCACAGCGGCGCCGCAGCCGACCGGCTGGGTGGCGGCAAGCTGAACGGGGCGAAGGCAAAAGCGGTGGCAGACATGGGCTGCGCATTCTGGCGGCGCCGCCCGGCGCCCAGGTAACGGCCGGTCAGCCGGTGTTACAGGTAGCGCGGCAATGCCGTCCAGGCCCCGTCCAGTTGGACGATGCGCACCGCGTGGTCGAACGTGGCCTCGATGGCACGGTGCAGCGCCGGCTCGTGGGCCGGCGCATGCGCCCGCACCTGCCCATCCGCCAGCACCAGCACGCGGTCGGCCGCCAGCGCCAGCGTCAGGTCGTGCACCACGGCCACCACGGTGCGCGTGGCCGCCGCGCTGCGCAGCCAGCGCGCCAGCGCCACCTGGTGCGGCACATCCAGATGGGTGGTGGGCTCGTCCAGCAGCAGCACCGGGGCGCAGGTGGCCAGCGCCCGCGCCAGCAGCACGCGCTGGCGCTCGCCGCCCGACAGCGCCGCCAGCCGGCGCCCGGCCCAGGCCGTGCATTGGGTGGCGGCCATGGCGGCTTCGATGGCCGCATGGTCGGCCGGCCCCGGCTCGGCCAGCAGGCCCAGATGGGGCAGCCGGCCCAGCGCCACCGTCTGGCGCACGGTCAGCTCGCCGCTGGGCTCGCCGCTTTGCGCCAGCCAGGCCAGCCGCTGCGCCCGCTGGCGCGGCGGCAAGGCGGCCAGCGGCGCCCCGTCCAGCCGCACCTGGCCGGCCTGCGGCGCCAACAAGCCGGCCAGCGCGCGCAACAGCGTGCTCTTGCCGGCACCGTTGGGGCCGACGACGGCCGTCCAGCCGGGTGCAAAGGCCACGTCCACGCCGCGCAGCACGGGCCGCCCGGCCAGCACCACGCCGAGCTGGTGGGCGCTCAGTGCGGTCACCGCACCCCCCGCCGCAGCAGCCACACCAGGTAGCCGCCACCCAGCACGGCGGTGAGCACGCCCACCGGCAGCTCCTCGGGCGCAATCAGGCCGCGTGCCAGCACGTCACCGGCCAGCAGCAGCACACCGCCGGTGGCGGCGCTGGCCAGCAGCAGCGGCGCATGGGCCGACGGCACCATGCGCCGCACCAGGTGCGGTGCCACCAGGCCCACAAAGGCCACCAGGCCAGCCTGGGCCACCGCCAGCGCGGTGGCCAGCGCCAGCACGCCCACCAGCACCAGGCGCCAGCGCGGCAGCGCCAGGCCCAGGCTGCGGGCGCTGTCGTCGCCCAGCGTGAGCGCGTCCAGCACCCGCGCCAGCCGCCAGGCCAGCGGCAGCGCCAGCACCACGCCCGCCGCCAGCCAGGCGACGCCGCTCCAGCCGATGTAGGCGGTGCTGCCCAGCAAGAAGGCTTGTTTGCCGCGCAACACGTCGGGCTCGAAGGTGGTGATGAGGTCGCTGCAGGCGCCCAGCACCACGCCCACCACCACGCCGGCCAGCAGCAGCCGCGTGGTGTGGGTGGCGCCGCGCGCCAGCGTCAGCGTCAGCAGCACACCGGCCACGGCGCCGGCAAATGCGGCCACGACCTGCCCCGTCTGCGCCAGCCAGGGCGGCGCGGCGGCGCCCAGCAGCAGCGCCAGCGTGGCCACCACGCCCAGCACCGCGCCCGAGGCGGCGCCCAGCAGATACGGGTCGGCCAGCGGGTTGCGAAACAGCCCCTGCGCCACGGCGCCGGCCAGCCCCAGCAGCGCGCCCACCAGCCAGGCGCCCAGCGTGCGCGGGGCGCGGATCTCGCCCACGATCAGCGCCGCCTGCTCGCCACCCCAATCGAGCGCAAACCCCTGGCTGCCCACGGCCAGGCCCAGCGCCACCAGCAGTGCCGACAGCAGCGCCAGCGCCAGGCCCAGACGGCTCACCGGGCCTCCGCCGAGCTCAATTTGTCGATGCACGCCGCCAGCAGCAGCGCGCCCTCGCCCATGCGCGGGCCGGGGCGCACCAGCACGTCATAAGGTGCCGGCGCAAACGCGCACGCTCGGCCCTGGCGCACGGCGGTCAGCGCGGCCCAGCCGGGGCGGCCGGGCATGGCGGCCCAGTCGCGTTGGGTGGCGATGATGAGGTCGGGCTGGGCGCGCACGACGAACTCGGGGCTGAGCTTGGGAAACGGCCCCATGGCGGCCGGCACGATGTTGACCAGGCCCAGCCGGGCCAGCGTCTCGCCGATGAAGGAGACGGTGCCGGCGGCATAGGGGTCGGGCGCCACCTCCACATAGGCGCGCTGGCCGCGCCAGGCGGCGGGCACGCGGGCAGCGGCGGTGTCCAGGTCGCGCGCAATGCCGGCCCAGACGCGCTCGGCCGCTGCCGGCTCGCCCAGCAGCCGCGCCAGCTCGGTCAGGCTGCTGCGCACCTCGGCGTGGGTGCGCGCTTCGATGACCACCACGTGCAGCCCCAGCGCGCGCAGCCGCGCCACGGCGCGGCTGGACGGCGAGGCCAGCACGAGGTCGGGCTTGAGCGCCACCACGCGCTCGATCTGCACGTCGTCCAGCCCGCCCAGATGGGGCAGCTTGGCCACCTCGGCCGGCCAGTTGGAGTAGCGGTCCACCCCCACCAGCCGCGCGCAGGCGCCCAGCGCACAGACGCTTTCGGTCAGTGACGGGATCAGCGTGACGATGCGCTGCGGCGCGGCTTGCGCGGCCCATGCCGCGCACAGCGCCAGCGCCGCCAGCAGCAACCTCACCATCACGACGCCCAGCGCAGGATCAGCCAGCCCTGCCGGCCCAGCGACTGGTAGTCGCGCACGGGCTCGATCTGGCGATCGGTCAGGTTGTTGACCTTGGCCTCCAGCGTCCACTGCGGCGCAAAGCGCCAGCCGGCGCTGATGTCGATCTGGGTGTAGGCGGGCAAGGTGATGCCGCTGTCGGGCCGGGCGGCCACGCGCAGCAAGGCCGCACCAGCCTGCCAGGGGCCGTCCTGCCAGCGGGCGTCCAGCGAGAACTGGTGCGGCGCGCGGCGCGCCAGCCGCTGGCCGGTGGCGTCGTCGCGGGCGCGCAGCAGGTCCAGCGCGGCGCGCAAGTCCCAGTGGCTGTCCTGCCAGCCGGCGGTGAAGTTCATGCCTTGCAGCGTGGCGCGGCCGATGTTGGCGGCGCAGCCGTAGCTGTAGCCGCTGGGGCATTGGCTGGCGTCGCTCTGGTAGGCGATGAGGTTGGTCACGCGGTTATGGAATACGGTGGCGGCCAGGCTGACGTCGCCCAGGCTGTGCTCCACGCCCAGCTCGGCGCTGCGGCCTTTCTCGGGCTGGATGGTGGTGACGCCATAGCTGGGGTAGTACAGCTCGTTGAAGCTGGGGGCACGAAACGAGCTGCCCACCAGGCCGCGCAGCCGCAGCCCCGGCGCCAGGGTGTAGGCCAGGCCCAGGCGGCCGGTGGTGGTGCCACCGTAGACGCTGTTGTCGTCGTGGCGCAGGTCGGCCTGGGTGGCCAGCTCGCCATGGCGGCCGGCCCAGGCCACCGCCAGGCTGTTGGTGCGGCGGCTTTCGTCGTCGTAGGCGGTGGAGCTGACCCGCTCGCGCAGCGTCTCGGCGGCCAGCGTCAGGTGCTGGGTGGGCTGCGGCTGCCAGGTGGCCTGGGCCGTCAGGCCTTCGCGGCGCGTGCGGTAGCTGTCGATGAGCTGGCCGCCGGTGTCGGTGTCGCCCAACTGCGTGGTGGCACGCACCAGCGTTTGCCACTGCGGCGTCCAGTCGGCTCGCCAATGGGCCTCCAGGCTGTGGCTGCGGGCCTCGCTGCGGAAGTCGGCCGCGTTGCTGGGCGCGTAGTCGGGTGGCGGGTATTCGGTGGCGTCGTACTGGTTGTCGTGGCGGCCGGCCACCACGCTGGCGCCCAGGCGCTGGCCCGGCGCGGCTTGCAGGCCCAGCCTGGCCTGCACGGTGGTGCGCTCGAAGCCGTCGTTGTCGGGGTTGTGGTTGCCCCAGCGGTCATCGGGCTTGACGGCCGAGATGCCGTCGCTTTGCTCGCGCGCCAGGCTGGCCGCCCAGTCCAGCGCACCGCTTTTGCCGCTGGCCCAGGCCGAGGCCTCGCGGCCGGCGTAGTTGGCCAGCGCCAGCCGGGCGCCGCCCTGGGTGCCGGCCTTGCCCTGGCGCGTGATGATCTGAATCACCCCGCCCACGCCGTCGGCGCCCCACAGGCTGGAGGCGGGGCCGCGCAGCACCTCGATGCGCTCGATGGTGGCCAGGCTGATGCCCTCCAGTTCGGCCTGGCCCAGCGTGGCCGAGCCCACGCGCACGCCATCGACCAGCACCAGGGTGCCCGACGCCGCCGCGCCGCGAATGGAGATGCTGCTGGCGGCCCCCGGGCCGCCATTGCGGGTCAGTTGCACGCCGGCTTCGCGGCGCAGCAGGTCGGCCAGCGAATCGGCCGGGCTGGCCGCGATGCGGGCGGCGTCGATGACCACCACGTCGGCGGCAATGTCGGCCAGCGGCAGCGGCTCGCGCGCGCCGGTGACGACCACGGTTTGAGGGGCGGCGGCCAGGGCTTGCGCCCACGCAGGCGCACCCAGGCTGGCCACGGCCAGCATGAGGCCGGTGCGGGCAGCGCGGCCCGAAGAAAGTTGATGCATGGGAGTAGAAAACAAACGGCAAAACAACCGTGCGCCGCCGCTCCCCGCAACCGCGCGCACCATCCATGCGCCGCCAGGCAGCGCACCACTTCGTTGGCCGGTATCCGGGCTACACCCCACCCCGGGTGCCTTCCCAGACGCCGCAGCGTCCAGTGGCAAGTGGCCCGGAGGGGCCGCCCGGGACGCAAGGCCAGGGCGGCAGGTGCTTACCGTTGCGGGGGCAGCGCAGGTTAGGCCATGCAGCGGGCGCTGCGACCGTCCTGCTTCCCGTTTAACTGGTTGAGCACCAACGACGGGCGCGATTCTAAAGCCCCGCCCGCCCCACCCCCTGCGGGCCGATCAGGCTTGATAACTGTTTTTTTATACAGTAAAGTGGCCGCACATCCATTGACCACCGGACACCGCCATGTACCCCTTCCAGCGCCACGTCTACCCCACCCGCCCCGACCGCACGCCGCTGTGGCTGCGCCGCATCTGGCTGTGGTTCTGAAGGCTCCCAGGGCTGGGCTTTGCCCAGCCCGCCCCCCGTGGGGGTCAAGAAAACTTGGGGCGGCCCGGCGTTTTCTTGAGACCCCTCCGCCGCATCAGCCGTTTTGGTAGGCCCGTACCTCCTGGGCCAGCCAGTCGGCAAACGCCGCCAGCACCGGCTCCCCCACGCGGTGGCTGGGGTAGAGCAGATGGTAGGTGCGCTCGCCCCGCTGCACATGGGGCGTGGCCTGGGCCAGCCGGCCGGCGGCCAGCTCGCGCTCCACCAGCAGGCGCGGCAGCAGCGCCACCCCCAGCCCCTGGGCGGCGGCCTCGGCCAGCAAAGAAAACAATTCCATGCGCGGCCCGGCCAGATCCTGCCCATCTTGCACGTGGCGCACACCGGCGCTGGCAAACCACTGCCGCCACGCATACGGCCGGGTGCTGGCCTGCAGCAGCGGCAGCCGCAGCAGGTCGGCCGGCTGCCAGCGCTTGCGCCCGGCCAGCAGCGCCGGGGCGGCCACGGCCATCAAGTCCTCGGGCAGCAGCGGCAGGCCTTCGGTGCCGGGCCAGGGGCTGGCGCTGGCGTGGATGGCGGCATCCAGCCCCGAGCCGTCGAACAGAAACGGCCGCGTGCGCGAGGTCAGGTGCACGGTGATGCCCGGCTGGGCCTGCGCCAGCCGCGGCAGCCGGGGCAGCAGCCACTGGGTGGCGAAGGTGGGCACCACGGCCAGCTCCAGCGCCCCGCTGAGCTGGCCTGCGGCGGCGGGCACCGCCTGACCGATGGCGTCCAGCGCGTCGCGCTCCACCGCGTCCAGCCGCGCGGCCACGGTCTGGGCGTAGCGGCGGCCGACCTCGGTCAGCACCACGCCGCGCTGGCTGCGGCGAAACAGCTTGGTGCCCAGGAACCCCTCCAGCGTGGCCACCTGCCGGCACACGGCACTCTGGGTGACGGCCAGCTCCTCGGCCGCGCGGGTGAATGACAGGTGCCGCGCGGCCGCCTCGAAGGCGGCCAGGGCGGCGGTGGAGGGCAGTTTGCGGCGCATGGCGGCATGCTAGGCCCGGAATGCGATGTGCGCACAACAGGCTGCGAATTTCTCGCTTGCCGGCGGCCCGACGGGGTTTCTAGAATCGCCGCTTTTGAAGCAAGGAGACGACGCCATGGCCGCCAAAGCCGCTTTCCACTGGGACGACCCGCTGCTGCTGAACGCGCAGCTCACCGACGACGAGCGCGCGGTGCGCGACGCCGCCGCCGCCTACTGTCAGGACAAGCTGGCCCCGCGCGTGATGGAGGCCTTCCGCCACGAGAAGACCGACGCGGCCATCTTCCGCGAGATGGGTGAGCTGGGCCTGCTGGGCCCCACCATCCCCGAGCAATACGGCGGCGCGGGTCTGAACTACGTCTGCTACGGCCTGATCGCCCGTGAGGTCGAGCGCGTGGACTCGGGCTACCGCTCGATGATGAGTGTGCAGTCGTCGCTGGTCATGGTGCCCATCAACGAGTTCGGCAACGAGGCCACCAAGCAGAAGTACCTGCCCAAGCTGGCCAGCGGCGAGTGGATAGGCTGCTTCGGCCTGACCGAGCCCAACCACGGCTCCGACCCCGGCAGCATGGTCACCCGCGCCCGCAAGGTCGCCGGTGGCTACAGCCTCTCGGGCAGCAAGATGTGGATCACCAACAGCCCCATCGCCGACGTGTTCGTGGTCTGGGCCAAGGACGACGACGGCGCCATCCGCGGCTTCGTGCTGGAAAAAGGCTGGAAGGGCCTGACCGCCCCCGCCATCCACGGCAAGGTGGGCCTGCGCGCCAGCATCACCGGCGAAATCGTCATGGACGAGGTGTTCTGCCCCGAGGAGAACGCCTTTCCCGAGGTGCGCGGCCTCAAAGGCCCGTTCACCTGCCTGAACAGCGCGCGCTACGGCATCGCCTGGGGCGCCATCGGCGCGGCCGAGTTCTGCTGGCACATGGCGCGCCAGTACACGCTGGACCGCAAACAGTTCGGCAAGCCGCTGGCGGCCAACCAGCTGGTGCAAAAGAAGCTGGCCGACATGCAGACCGAGATCACGCTGGCGCTGCAAGGCTGCCTGCGCCTGGGCCGCATGAAGGACGAGGGCACGGCCGCCGTCGAGATCACCTCCATCATGAAGCGCAACTCCTGCGGCAAGAGCCTGGACATCGCCCGCACCGCGCGCGACATGCTGGGTGGCAACGGCATCAGCGACGAGTTCGGCGTGGCGCGCCACCTGGTCAACCTGGAGGTGGTCAACACCTACGAGGGCACGCACGACATCCATGCGCTGATCCTGGGCCGGGCGATGACCGGCATCGCAGCGTTTTAAGGCCCCCAAGCTCCCTCCCGGTCGCTACCCCCCGAGGGGGCTTCGGCAGTGGACCGGCGAAGCCGGATCCACGCCGACGGCCGGGTTGGGGGCTCTGGCATTGCGGCGGTTGGTTTTTTTATAGGTGTGCTGTTTTATGACCACGGCGTTGCACGGTCTCAAAGTCCTCGACCTCTCTCGCGTGCTCGCTGGTCCCTGGGCCAGCCAGATCCTGGGTGACCTGGGGGCCGATGTGGTCAAGGTCGAGCGGCCCGGCAGCGGGGACGACACCCGCGCCTGGGGGCCACCGTGGGTGGCGCAGGCCGATGGCACCGACTCGCGCCAGGCGGCCTACTTCCAGTGTGCCAACCGCAACAAGCGCTCGATTGCCATCGACATGGCCACGGCCGAGGGGCAGGCGCTGATCCGCGAACTGGCGCGCGAGGCCGACGTGGTGCTGGAGAACTTCAAGGTTGGCGGCCTCAAGGGCTATGGGCTGGACTACGCCAGCCTCAAGGCCGTCAACCCGCGGCTGATCTACTGCTCGGTCACCGGCTTTGGCCAGACCGGGCCGTATGCGCCGCGTGCCGGCTACGACTTCCTGATCCAGGGCATGGGCGGGCTGATGAGCCTGACCGGCCGCGCCGATGGCGAGGACGGCGCCGGCCCGCAGAAGGTGGGCGTGGCGCTGGTGGACATCATGACGGGCCTCTACGCCACCATCGGCGTGCTGGCCGCGCTCAACCACCGCCAGCAGACCGGCGAGGGCCAGCACATCGACATGGCCTTGCTGGACGTGCTGGTGGCCACGCTGGCCAACCAGGCCGCCAACTACCTGACCAGCGGCAAGGCGCCGGTGCGGCTGGGCAATGCCCACCCCAACATCGTGCCCTACCAGGACGTGCCGACGGCCGACGGCGACATGATTCTGGCGGTGGGCAACGACGGCCAGTTCACCAAGTTCTGCGCCGCCGCCGGCCACCCCGAGTGGGCGACGGACGCGCGCTTTGCCACCAACCCGGCGCGCGTGGCCCACCGCCAGACGCTGATGCCGCTGATCCGCCAGGCCACGGTGATGAAGCCCACGGCCGAATGGATCGCGCTGCTGGAGGCCGCCGGCGTGCCCTGCGGCCCCATCAACCGCCTGAACGAGGTCTTTGCCGACCCGCAGGTGGTGGCGCGCGGGCTCAAGCTCGAACTGCCGCATCCGGCCTTTGGCAGCGTGCCGCTGGTGGCCAGCCCCATCCGCCTGTCGGCCACGCCGGTGCGCTACGAGCAGGCGCCGCCGCTGCTGGGCGAACACACGGCCGAGGTGCTGCGCGACTGGCTGGGCCGTTGACCCCTGCAGCCCGCTTGCCGGGCCTGGATCTGCTGCGCGCCCTGGCCGTGGTCTGGGTCATGCTGTTCCACAGCTTTCTGGTCGGCGGCCTGGGCCCCGACTGGGAGTGGTTGTCGCGCTATGGCTGGATGGGCGTGGACGTGTTCTTCGTCCTCAGCGGCTACCTGATCGGCGGCCAGGTCTTCCAGCAACTGGCCGCCCAGGGCCGCGTGGACATGGCGGCCTTTTATTGGCGCCGGGCGCTGCGCATCCTGCCGGCGTTCTGGGTGGTGCTGGCCGTCTATACGCTGGTGCCGGCCGCACGCGAGGCACCGGGCATGGAGCCGTGGTGGGTATTCGCCCTCTTCGTCTTCAATCTCTGTGTGGACTACCTGGCCCACCCGGCGTTCTCGCACGCCTGGTCGCTGTGCGTGGAAGAGCACTTCTACCTGCTGTTCCCGGCGCTGGCCTGGGCGCTCTCGCGCCGGCCCAGCCTGCGCCGCACGGCCGCCGTCGCGCTGGCCATCGTTCTGGGCGGCATCGCGCTGCGCAGCGCCATCTGGCTGCAGGGCAGCGCGCTGGACCCGCCCCGCGCCTGGTTTGTCGAAGACCTCTACTACCCCACCTGGTGCCGGCTGGACGGCCTGCTGGCCGGCGTGCTGCTGGCCGCGCTGCAGACCTGGCGGCCCGCCTGGTGGGCCGGCTTGCGGGCACGCGCCAACGGCGTGCTGCTGGCCGGCCTGGCGCTGCTGGCGTTGGCCATGGTGCTGTTCAGCCAGCGCACCGGCCTGCTGGCCAACAGCGTGGGCTGGCCGGTGCTGTCGCTGGCGTTGGCGCTCAACGTCTTCGCCGCCGCGCAGCCGGGCAGCCTCATCGGCCGCTGGCGCCTGCCCGGCGTGGCCTGGGTGGCCGCCGCGTCTTACAGCCTCTACCTCAGCCACAAGATCGCCTACCACCTGGCTCAGCCCTGGATCGAGGCGCATCTGCATGGCTGGGCTGCCTTTGCCGCCTATGCGCTGGCGGTCGGCGCACTGGGGGCCGCACTGCACCACACGGTGGAGCGGCCGGCCTTGCGCTGGCGGGATGCGCACCAGCGCCCAACGGCGTAGTATGGCGACGTGGCCCGGCGAGATGACGGGCTCTGAAGGGAGTTGGTCATGTTGCATGCCGCCCTACCCGCCCCATCGCGCATTGGCCGCCACCTGCTGACGGTGCTGGCCGCCGCCCTGGTGGGCTGCGCCCACGTCACCCAGGACGCCCCACCCACCGAGCCTGTGCTGGCGCAGGCGTTGGCGCGCGCCGATGCCCGCTTCGCCCCGCTGCCGGTGGTCGAGGACGCCGACAGCGCACTGCGCGTCAGTGCCACCATGCAGGCCTACCTGAACGACGTCATCCGGCCCCTGCTGCGCAAAGGCGATGACCCCCGCCGCGTGCTGCTGCATGCGCTGCTGGACCAGCGCCGGTTGCGCCTGGAGTACGACGGCGGCCCCACCCGCAACGCGGCCCAGGCCTTTGACGACCGGCGCGGCAACTGCCTGTCGCTGGTGCTGATGTCGGCCGCATTTGCCGACGAAATGGGCTTGCGCGTGCGCCTGCGTCAGGTGCTGGCGCCACCCAGCTTCACGCACAGCGAGGGGCTGGTCATCGCGGCCGGCCACGTCAACCTGTCGCTGGCACCGCCCAACAACGTCCACCGCGTCACGGGCCCGCTGGGCGACAGCGAGTGGGTGGTGGACTTCCTGCCCGGGCAGGATCTGGCCCACCAGCAGGTGCGCGAGGTCAGCCGCCCCCAGGTGGGCGCCATGTACCTGAACAACCGCGCCGCCGAGGCGCTGGCGGCCGGGGACCTGGCGCGCGCCTACGCGCTGGCGCGCACCGCCGTGGGCCGGGCACCGAACGACGCCAATGCCCGCAACACGCTGGCCGTGGTGCTGTACCGCGGCGGGCTGGTGCCCGAGGCCGAGGCCGTGCTGCGCGAGGTGCTGGGCCAGGCCCCGACGCATCTGGCGGCGCTGACCAATCTGCATGGTTTGCTGGCCACACGCGCCGGCACCGCCGACACCGCCGAGGCCGCCGTGCTGGCCCAGCGGCTGGCCCGCCTGCAACCCGACCCCCCCTATGCCCAGTACGAGCGCGGCCGCCAGGCCCTGGCGCAAAGCCGCTGGGCCGAGGCCCGGGACGCGCTGGCGCAGGCCCTGCAACGCGCCCCCGAGGATCCGCTGGTCCACCACGCCATGGCCCAGGCACTGCTGGGGCTGGGCCGGGTCGACGACGCCATGCGCCACCTGCAACAGGCCCAGCGCTTCAGCACCGACACCGCCCAGCGCCAGCGCTTTCTGGCCAAGCTGGATGCGTTGCGACGGCTGTAAGCCCCCTGCGGGGCCGGGCTATGGCCAGCCCGCCCTTCGCAGGGCGCTACATTGGGCACTCCCAGAGTCATCACGGAGACCCCCATGCCCAACACCCTTGAAAAAGTCCTCTACACCGCCCGCGCCCACACCACGGGGGGCCGTGACGGCGCCTCGCGCACCGACGACGGCCGGCTCGACGTGGTGTTGACGCCCCCGGGCCAGGCCGGCGGCGGCACCAACCCCGAACAGTTGTTTGCCAGCGGCTATTCGGCCTGCTTCATCGGCGCAATCAAGGCCGCAGCCGGCAAGCAAGGCGTGCGGGTGCCGCCCGAAGTGGCCATCGACGCCGAGGTCGATCTGGGCCCCATCGCCCACGGCTTCGGCATCGCCGTGCGCATGACGGTGCACCTGCCCGGCATGGAGCGCGCCGCCGCCCAGGCGCTGGTGGATGCCGCCCACCAGATCTGCCCCTACTCCAACGCCACGCGGGGCAACATTGATATGACGTTGACCCTCGCCTGACCGACCACCCCCTACGCGATCACAGATCGCGCCCCCTCAAGGGGGCACTGCCAGTGGACCGGCAAAGCCGGATCCACGGCAGTCGCTGGGTTTGGGTGGCGTGCCGCGTGAAGGATGGGCGACTGACCCAGGCCAGCGCCCCGGCACACAGCAGCAATAGTGCGGCCGTGACCCAGACCACGACATTGAACGCCTGATCGAAGGCAGTCTGCGCCAGTGCGATGAGGTTCTGTGCCACCGCTGGCGGCAGCGACTCGGCGGCGAGCAAGGCCTGGTCCAGGCTGTCGCGAGCCGTTGGCGACACCCCTTGCGGCAACGCCAGCCGCGCGGCGTAGACGCCGCCCAGCACGCTGCCCAACAAGGCCACACCCAGCGCGCCGCCCAGCTCGTACGACACCTCCTCCATCGACGCGGCCATGCCGGCCCGCTCGGGTGGGGCGTGGTGCATGATGCTGCTGGACGCGCCCGTCATCACCGCGCCCAGGCCGGCGCCCAGCACGGCCAGCCAGACCAGCAGGGGCCAGCCCAGCGCTGCGTGGGTGATGGCCACCCCCAGCGTGCCCAGCGCCGCCACCAGCAAGGCCAGCGCCATCAGCGGCAGCGCGGCCATGCGGCGCAATGCCAGCCCGGCCAGCGGCCCGGCCACAAAGGCGGCCAACGGCACCGGCAGGATGACCAGCGCCGCATCCAGCGGCGTGAGGCCCGCCACCAGTTGCAGCCGCTGCGCCAGCACCAGCTCCAACCCCACCAGCGCCAGCGCCGCCACCAATGCCGCCGCCACACCACCCGCAAAGCGCCGTTCGGCAAACAGCGTGAAATCGATCAACGGGCTGGCCGCACGCCGCTGGCGCCGCACGAACAGCGCCGCGCAGCCCAGGCCCACAACCAGCGCCAGCGAGATGACGCCCAGCGACGGTGCCCGCTGACCCGCCGTCTTGATGGCCAACGCCAGCGCCACCAGCGTGCCCAGCAGGTAGAGCGAGGCCCAGGCGTCCCAATGCCGGCTGGCATCGCCCGGCCGCCCTTCGATCAGCCACGCCGCCAGTGGCCACGCCACCAGCACGATGGGCACGTTGATCAGAAACACCGAGCCCCACCAGAAATGCGCCAGCAGCGCACCACCCAGCACCGGCCCCAGCGCCGCGCCGCCGGCCGCCACGGCCGCCCAGATGCCGATGGCCAGTGCGCGCTCGTCGGCGTCGTCGAAGGTGTGGCGGATGATGGCCAGCGTGGCGGGCATCATGGCCGCCGCACCCACGGCCAGCAGCACGCGCGCCGCGATCAAGGCCGCCGCCGTGGGTGCGAAGGCCGCTGCCGCCGAGGCCACCGCAAAAATGACCAGGCCCACCAGAAACATGCGCTTGGCGCCCACGCGGTCGCCCAGCGTGCCGGCGCCAGGCAGCAAGCCGGCCACCGCCAGCGCGTAGGCGTTGACGATCCACAGCTTTTGCGCGCCAGTGGCGCCCAGGTCGTGCGTCAGGCGCGGCAGCGCCGTGTAGAGCACGGTCATGTCCACGACGATGAGCAGCAGCGCCGTAGAGACAATGGCCAGCACCAGCCAGCGGTTGGTCAGCTTGTTCATGGCCGAAATTATAATACGGTCGTATTTATTTTAAAAGGAGCCCTCATGGGTCGCAAACCGAGCATCGATCGCGACGCCGTGCTGGACGTGGCCGAGGCCATCGTGCGGGACAGCGGTGCCGCCGGCCTGACCATCGACGCCGTGGCGCGCGCCGCCGGCATCAGCAAGGGCGGTGTGCAATCGGCCTTCGGCACCAAGGACGGCCTCATCGATGCCCTCTTCACGCGCTGGGAGGCCAGTTATCAGGCGCTGTTCGCACCGCCGCCCGGCGCGACGCCGGCCCAGCGCGTGCGCGCCCATGCGCGCGCCACCCACGGTGCCGACGCCCTCAGCCAGGCCAAGGCCGCCGGCCTGATGGCGGCGCTGATCCAGGCGCCCGAGCACCTGGCCACCGTGCGCGCCTGGTATGCCCGGCTGGCCGATGGCGTGGACACCGGCACCGACGCCGGCCGCCGCGCCTGGCTGGCGCTGCTGGCCACCGAGGGCGCCTTCCTGCTGCGCCACTTCGGGCTGATGGCCATGAGCGATGCGCAATGGGACACCAGCTTCGCGCTGATCGATCAGGTGTTGGCGCCGCAGGAGGCGGCATGAAAACCGTCGCCTGGATCTATCGCCTGCACCGCTGGGCCGGTTGGCTGGTGGGCGCCCAGGTGCTGGCCTGGGTGCTGGGCGGCGTGCTGTTCGCGTGGCTGCCGTTCGACGGCTGGGTCAAGGCCGGCGACGTGGTGCGCCCGCCGCAGGCCGTGCTGTCAGCTGGCTGGGCGCTGCCGGCCGGTGCCGAGGCGCTGGCCGTGGTGGCCACACCGGCCGGGCCGGCACTGCGCGTGCAGACGCCAGGTGCACCGCCGCAGGTGCTGGGCACCGACGGCCGGCCGCTGCCCGCGCCCACGGCCGAGGCGGTGCGCGCATTTGGCGCCAGCCTGCACCGGGAGGGCGCGGCCGTGGCCGACGTGCAGCGGCTGGCCGAGGTGCCGCACCGGCTGGGCATCGTCCACGAACTGGCGGGGCGCGGCGATGTGTGGCGGGTGCAGTTCGCTGACCGGCTGGGCACGCGCATCTACCTGGACGGCGCCAGCGGCGCCTACCTGACCGCCCGCACCGACGCCTGGGTGGCTTACGACTTGCTGTGGCGGCTGCACATCATGGACTACGGCGGCGGCGAGGACTTCAACAACACCTTGCTGCGCCTGGCCGCGCTGGCGGCGTTGGCGCTGACGCTGGCCGGCGTGGTGCTGGCCGTGCGCGCGGCCTGGCGGCAGGGGCGGCGGCTACTGAGTTGATCAGGCCACCAGCCGCCCGGCCTCGATGTGCAACTGCCGCTCGCAGCGCGCAGCCAGGCCCTGGTCGTGGGTGACCAGCACCAGCGTGGTGCCCGCCTCGCGGTTGAGTTCCAGCATCAGCGCCATCACGGTCTCGCCGGTGGTGGCGTCCAGGCTGCCGGTGGGCTCGTCGGCCAGCAGCAGCGGCGGCTGGGTGACGAAGGCGCGCGCCAGCGCCACGCGCTGCTGCTCGCCGCCCGAGAGCACGCGCGGGTAATGCGCCAGCCGCTCGGCCAGGCCCACGCGGGCCAGCATGTCGCGGGCGCGGGTGCGCGCCTCGGCCTGCGCGGTGCCGGCCAGCTCCAGCGGCAGCATGACGTTTTCCAGCGCGGTGCGGCTGGCCAGCAACTGGAAGTTCTGGAACACGAAGCCGATGTGCCGCGCCCGCCATTGGGCACGGGTGTCTTCGTCCAGCGCGAACAAGTCCTGGCCGGCGATGCGCACGGTGCCGCTGGCGGGCACGTCCAGCCCGGCCATCAGCGTCAGCAGGGTGGACTTGCCCGAGCCCGAGGCGCCGACGATGGCCGCCGTGCCGCCGGCCGCCAGCGTGAACGAAACGCCGTCGAGAATGGTGAGTACGCCTTGCGAATCGCTGACGCGTTGGGTGAGGTCATCGACGACGACCAGAGGGGATGAATCCATGATGATGTTGAATCGCCGGGTGCTGGTGCATTGTGGCCTGCTCGCGCTGCTGCCCACTGCGCATGCGGCCGAGCCGCCCAAGCTGCTGGTGCTGGGCGACAGCCTGTCGGCCGAGTACGGCCTGACGCGCGGCAGCGGCTGGGTGGCGCTGCTGACCCAGCGGCTGGCCACGCACAAGCCGCCGTATGCGGTGGTCAATGCCAGCATCAGCGGCGAGACGACGGCGGGCGGGCGCGCGCGGCTGGCGGCGCTGCTCAAGACCCACACGCCGCGCGTGGTCGTCATTGCACTGGGCAGCAACGATGCGCTGCGTGGCCTGCCGCTGGCCGACACGCGCGCCCACCTGACGGCCATGGTGGCGGCCTGCCGTGCGGCCGGTGCGCGCGTGCTGCTGGTGGGCAACCAGGTGCCCCCCAACTACGGCCAGCGCTACACGACCGACTTCGCGGCCGCCTTCAGCGACGTGGCGCGCGCCGAGCAGGCCGCGCTGGTGCCCTTCATGCTGGCCGGCGTGGCCGACGCCAAAGACCCCACCGCCTTGTTCCAGGCCGATCGCCTGCACCCCACCGCCGCCGCCCAGCCCCAGATTCTGAGCACGGTGTGGCAGGGGCTGGCACCGCTGCTGCGCTGAGTGTCACAGCAGAGCGGGAATTTCTCCCGCCACGAGATCAAGGGGCCACTTCGGGTTCGCCCCCCTCGCAGAATGGCCTTATGAAAGCCCCCGCCTTTGCCCTGTGCACCCTTGCGTTGGCCGCCCAGGCCACGGCCCAGCCATCCACCGACGACACCCCACTGGCCCCGCCCCAGGTGGTGGAGATCATCGGTGC
Source organism: Pseudomonadota bacterium (assembly GCA_020161145.1). Lineage (GTDB taxonomy): Bacteria > Pseudomonadota > Gammaproteobacteria > Burkholderiales > Burkholderiaceae_C > Ideonella. The sequence continues at coordinate 479,145 of JAIUPQ010000002.1, read as the reverse complement.
CGGCCCGCTGCCCGGCCAGGGGGTGGACCGCAACGCCCTGCCTTACACCACCACCGTCATCCGCCGCGACGCGCTGCAAAACGCCCAGGCCCAGACGCTGACCGACCATCTGGCGCGTCACCTGCCCGGCGTGCAGATCAACGACGTGCAGGGCAGCCCGTTCCAGAGCGACCTGACGTTTCGCGGCTACCGCGCCAGTGGGCTGATGGGCGCGGCGCAGGGGTTGTCGGTGTACCTGGACGGCGTGCGCATCAACGAGCCTTTCGGCGACGTGGTGAACTGGGACATGCTGCCCGAGTTCGCCATCGACAGCGTGGCGGTGACGCCCGGCGCCAACCCGGTGTTCGGCCTCAACACGCTGGGGGCGGCCCTGGTGTTCACCAGCGCCACGGGCAAGACGGCACCCGGCGTGCGGGCCGAGCTGGGCGCGGGCCGCTTCGGCCGCCTGAGCGCCAGCGCCTCGCACGGCGGCGCCGAGGACGGCTGGGACCACTACATCGGCGTCAGCACCTTTCGCGAGGACGGCTGGCGCGACCACTCCGACGGCCGCCTGGCCCACCTCAGTGCCACGCTGGGCCGCGAGATCGAGGGCGGCGACATCCGGCTGCGGCTGCTGGTGGCGGGCGGCAAGTTGATCGGCAACGGCCTGGTGCCGCTGTACACCATCGACGAAGACGACGGCGCCACCACGCCCGACCTGGGCATGACCCGCCGCAGCGCCATCTACACCCACCCCGACGAGACCGACAACCGCGTGGTGCAGCTGAGCCTGGCCAGCACGCATGAGCTGGGCGGCCAGCGCCTGCTGGAAACCCTGGCCTATGTGCGCCACTCCCGCCGCGACACCATCAACGGCGACGAGGCCGAGGAAGGCCCCGACGAGGATGACGAGGATGGCGACGACGCCCTGCTCAACGCCACCTTCAACCGCACCCACGCCCGCCAGCGCGGCGGTGGTCTGGCGGTGGCCCTTTCAGGCAGCGGCGCGCACCAGTGGCAGGTGGGCGCCAGTCTGGACGCCTCTAGCGTGCGCTTTGAACAGACCACCCAGGCCAGCACCTTCGATGCCACGCGCGGCGTGCAGGCCAGCGACGAGCCGGTGGTGCTGGACGCCCAGGTGAGCGGCCGCAGCCACACCGCCAGCCTGTACGCCAGCGACACCTGGCGCGTGGCGGCCGCCACCCACCTGACCGGCGCGCTGCGCTACAACCACACGCGGGTCAGCAACCGCATCGCCAGCGTGGACGACGACACCGGCGTCTTCACCCCGCACGCCGAAGAGACCTTCACCTACGACGCGCTGAGCCCGGCCCTGGGCGTGGCCCATCAATTCAGCCCTCAGGTCACCGCGTTCGCGAACCTGGCGCGCAACACCCGCGTGCCCACCGTCATCGAGCTGGGCTGCGCCGACCCCGAACAGCCTTGCCGCCTGCCCGCCGGCCTGCAGGCCGACCCCTATCTCAAGCCCGTGGTGGCCACCCACGTGGAAGGCGGGCTGCGCCTGAACCTGGGCCCCGGCGCCCGGGGCAGCGTGACGCTGTGGCGCACCAACAACCGCGACGACATCCTCTTTCGCAGCGTCAGCGTCACGGGCCAGCAAGGCTATTTCGAGAACTTTGCGCGCACCCGCCACCAGGGGCTGGATGCCCAGATCACCAGCCGCCTGGGCGATGTGGAGCTGAGCGCCGGCTACAGCTTTCTGGACGCCACCTACCAGGCCCATGGCGTGCTGCGCCAGGGCGAGCGCAACGTGGCCATCACGCCGGGCATGCGCATCGCGGGTCTGGCGCGCCAGCAGCTCAAGCTGGGCGCCGACTGGCTGGTGGGTGGCGGCTGGCGCATGGGCGGCGATGTGCAGGCGGTGGGGCCGCGCGGCGTGGCCGGCAACGAGGACGGGCTGCTCGAAGACGACGGGCTGGCCAAGGACGTGCGCCTGCCCGGCTACGCCATCGTCAACCTGCGCACCAGCTACAAACCCCCGTCGTGGCGGGGGGTGGAGTTCTTCGGCCAGATCAGCAACGTCTTCGACCGCGGCTACGCCAACTTCGGCGCGCTGGCCGAGACCCAGTTTGATGCCCAAGGGGCCTGGGCCGGCGACGAGCACCTGGCCTTGTTCGCCGCCCCCGGCGCGCCGCGCGCCTGGAGCGTGGGGGTGCGGATGCGGTGGTGAGCCGGCCCGAGGTTCAGGCGTCAAGCACCTCGGGAATCAGCCTGGCCAGCGTGCGGCCCAGCAGCGCGCGATCCAGATCGGGCTCGCGCGCCTCGCGCACCATCAGCCCTTCGATCACGATCTGCAGCATCAAGGCGCGCTCGCGCGCCTTGGTCGGCGGCATGGCACGGCCGCCATCGGCCACCGGCGCGGCCAGCCACTGGGTGATGTGGCGGCGGATTTCGGTGTCGAAGCGGCGCACCACGGCACCGATGGCCGGGTTGCGTGTGGATTCGGCCGACAGCTCCAGCCCCAGCTTGGGGTTGCCTCGCCGGGGGTTGTACCCCACCGGCTCGCCGTATTCGGCAGTCAACCGCTGGGCCAGGCTGGTGGCGTCACGCGGGCCGCAGTCCACATGGGCCTGGATGGCTTCGAGCTGGCGCTGGACGATGGCCTCGATGATGGCTTCCTTGCTGGCAAAGTAGCGGTAGATCAGGCCCGCGCTGACGTCGGCGGTGGCGGCAATGCGGGCCATGCTCGCACCGTGAAAGCCCTCGGCCTCGAAGCAATCCTGCGCGGCGCGGATGATGCGCTCGCGCTTGTCCTGAGCACGTGCCGTCGTCATCATCCTGGCTGTATCCAGCCCCCTCCCAGTGCGCGATAGAGGCCCACGCGCGCGCTCTGCTCGGCCAGCTCGGTGGCGATCAGTGCCTGCTCGGCGGCGTAGCGCGTGCGCTGGGTGTCCAGCCGGGTCAGCTGGCTGTCGCGGCCGGCTTTCCAGCGGGCATCGGCCAGGGTGTCGGCGCGCACCGACGATTCCACCAGCACCACCTGCGCCTCGCGCTGCACGGCCAGCCAACTGGTGCTGGCCAGCGCGCCGGCCACGTCTTTGAACGCCGACTGGATGGCCTTCTCGTACTGCGCCAGCGCGGCGCCCTGGGCCGCCTCGCTGGACTCCAGACTGGCCTCCAACGCCCCACCCTGGAAGATGGGCAAGGTGATCTGGGGCACAAAGCTCCACACACCCGAGCCGGACTTGAAGAGACCCGACAACTCGTTGCTGGCGGAGCCCACGCTGCCCGTCAGCGAGATGCTGGGGAAAAAGGCGGCCCGGGCGGCACCGATGCGGGCGTTGGCGGCCCGCAGGTCGTGCTCGGCCGCCTTCACGTCAGGGCGGCGCAGCAGCACCTCGGAGGGCAGGCCTGCCGGCGGCGCGGGCAACGCGGCCACGCGCGGCGTCAGGCCTTGCGGCAGCAAGTCCTCGGCCACCGGGCTGCCCGCCAGCAAGTCCAGCGCCAGCCGGTCGTTGGCGACCGCACGTTCATAACTGGCCACATCGGCCCGGGCGCTGGCGGCCTGGGTGCGCGACTGCGCCAGATCCAGCCCCGAGATGGCCCCCGCCGTGTGGCGGCGCTCGGCCAGGTTCAGCGACTGGGTGTAGCTCTCCAGCGTGGCGCGTGCCAGTGCCAGCCTGGAGCGGTCGGCGGCCAGCGTCAGGTAGGCATTGGCCACTTCGGCAATCAGGCTGATCTGGGTCGAGGCACGGGCCTCGTCGGTGGACAGCCAGCTGTGCAGCGCGGCATCCGAGAGGCTGCGCACACGGCCGAACAAATCCAGCTCGAAGGCGGAGACGGCCAGCCCGGCCGAGTACTGCTGGGTGATGGCGGTGTCGGTGCCGTTGCGCGTGCCGGTCAACTGCGCCCCCAGTGCGGGCCACTGATTGGCCCGCTGGATGCCGTACTGGGCGCGGGCCTGCTCGACCTGCAACACCGTGGTGCGCAGGTCGCGGTTGCCGGCCAGGGCCATCTCGATCACTTTTTGCAGCGCCGGGTCGGTGAAGATGCGCTGCCAGGGCGTCTCGGCCACGGCAGCCACGCCCGACGCGGGCAGGCCGGGCGCGGCCACCACCACCGGCGTGCCGCTCTGGGCCTGCGGCAGATCCGGCGCCATGGTGGTGCAGCCCGCCGCGACGAGCGCGGCAGCCAGCAAGGTCAGGGTTTTGGTCATGATGCGGCCTCCTCTTGGCCGGGGGCTGCGGTCTTGCCGCGCACGAACAGGCGCTGCACGACGACGAAGAACACGGGCACGAAGAACAAGCCCAGGAAGGTACCGGCCAGCATGCCGCCCACCACGCCCACGCCAATGGCACGCTGGGCACCCGAGCCGGCACCACTGGCCAGGGCCAGCGGCAACACACCCAGGCCAAAGGCCAGCGAGGTCATCAGGATGGGGCGCAGCCGGTCGCGCACGGCGGCCATGATGGACTGGATCACGGTGGCGCCACTGTGCAGGTTGGCCTGCGCAAACTCCACGATCAGGATGGCGTTCTTGCTGGACAGGCCGACGGTGGTCAGCATGGCAACCTGGAAGTAGACGTCACGCTCCATCCCCAGCAGCCAGGTGGCCACCACCGCGCCCAGGATGCCCAGCGGCACCACGAGCAGCACCGAGGTGGGAATCGTCCAGCTCTCGTAGAGTGCGGCCAGACACAGGAAGACGATGATGAGCGAGAGCATGTAGAGCAGCGAAGTCTGCTCGCCCGCAGCGCGCTCCTGGTAGGACAGGCCCGTCCACTCGATCACGAAGCCCGGTGGCAGCTCGGCCGCCATGCGCTCCATCTCGGCCATGGCCGTGCCCGACGAGATACCTGGCGCCGCCTGGCCCTGGATTTCCATGGCCCCCACACCGTTGTAGCGCTCCAGGCGCGGCGAGCCATAGACCCAGCGCGAGGTGGCGAAGGCCGAGAACGGCACCATGTCGCCGGCGCTGTTCTTGACCTGCCAGCGGTCGAAGTCCTCGGGTGCCATCCGGTACGGCGCATCGGCCTGCATGTACACGCGCTTGACGCGGCCGCGGTCGATGAAGTCGTCGATGTAGCGGCTGCCCCAGGCCGTGGAGAGCGTGGCATTGACGTCGGAGATGGACAGCCCCAGCGCCACGGCCTTGGCCTGGTCGATGTCGACCTGCAACTGCGGCGTGTCCTCCTGGCCGTTGGGGCGCACGCCCACCAGCTTGGGGTTCTGCGCAGCCGCGCCCAGCAACTGGTTGCGTGCGGCCACCAGCGCCTGGTGGCCATGGCCGCCCATGTCTTTGAGGAACATGGTGAAACCGGCCGAGGTGCCCAGCTCGGGAATGGCGGGCGGCGCGAAGACGAAGGCCAGGGCATCGCCGATGTGCGACACCGCCCCCATGCCTCGCATGGCCACGGCGTCGGCGCCCTGCTCTGGCGCCTCGCGCTCGGACCAGTCCTTGAGCTTGACGAAGGCCATGCCCACGTTCTGGCCGGTGCCCGCAAAGCTGAAGCCCTGCACGCTGAACACCGACTCGACGTTCTCCTTCTCGTTTTCGAAGAAGTGGTTCTCGACCTTCTTGATCGCCTCGAGCGTGCGGTCCTGGGTTGCGCCCACCGGGGTCTGCACCATGGCGAACAGCACGCCCTGGTCTTCGCTGGGCAGGAAGGACGAGGGCAGACGCAGGAAGACCACGACCATGACTGCCGCCAGCGCCAGGTAGATCAGCATCATGCGCCAGGGCCGTGTCACCATGCCCTTGACACCGCGCTGGTAGCGGCCGCTGCCGCGGTTGAAGACGCGGTTGAACCAACCGAAAAAGCCGGTCGTGGCCAGCGCGTCATGGCCTTTTTCCACCGGCTTGAGCATGGTGGCGCACAGCGCGGGCGACAGCACGATGGCCACCAGCACCGACAGCGCCATGGCCGACACGATGGTGGCCGAGAACTGGCGGTAGATGATGCCGGTGGAGCCGCTCATGAAGGCCATGGGCACGAACACCGCCGACAGCACCAGGCCGATGCCCACCAGCGCACCGGTGATCTGGTCCATGGACTTGCGCGTGGCCTCCAGTGGAGAGAGGCCCTCCTCGGTCATGATGCGCTCGACGTTCTCCACCACCACGATGGCGTCGTCCACCAGCAGGCCGATGGCCAGCACCATGGCGAACATGGTCAGCATGTTGATGGAGATGCCCAGCACCGCCAGCACGCCGAACGTGCCCAGCAGCACCACCGGCACGGCGATGGAGGGGATCAGCGTGGCGCGCCAGTTCTGCAGGAACAGGTACATGACCAGGAACACCAGCACGAAGGCTTCGATCAAGGTTTCGATCACGTTCTCGATGGACACGCGCACAAACGGCGTGCTGTCGAACGGGGTCACGGTCTTGATGCCCTCGGGGAAGGTGGGCCGCAGCCGCTCCAGCGCCGCCTCGACGCCCTGGGCAGTGGCCAGCGCATTGGCGTTGGTGGCCAGCGAGATCGCCACGCCGGTGGCCGGCTGGCCGTTGTAGCGCGAGACAAAGTTGTAGGACTCGGCCCCCAACTCCACCCGGGCCACGTCCGACAGCCGCAGCACCGAGCCGTCGGCGTTGCTGCGCACGATGATGGCGCGGAACTGCTCGGGCGTTTGCAGCCGCGACTGGGCGTTGACCGTGGCGTTGAGCTGCTGGCCCTGGATCGACGGCGTGCCGCCCACCTGACCCAGCGACACCTGGGCGTTCTGGGCGTTGATGGCGGCGATGACCTCGTTGGTGGACAGGTTGTACGCCGTGAGCTGATCCGGGTTGAGCCAGATGCGCATCGCATAGGGTGCACCGAACACCTGCAGGCTGCCCACGCCGGGCACGCGCGCCAGCACGTCCACCACGTTGGCCGAGACATAGTCGGAGATGTCGGTGCGGCTCATCCGGCCATCGGTGGAGACGAAGCCGATCACCTGCAAAAAGCCCGAGCTGGACTTGGTGACCGTGACGCCCTGGCTCTGCACCGACTGAGGCAGCCGCGCCATCACCGATTGCAACTTGTTCTGCACCTGCACCTGGGCGGTGTCGGGGTTGGTGTCGCTGGAGAAGGTCAGCGTGACCGTGGCAGCGCCACTGGCCGTGCTGTTGGCCGAGAAGTACAGCAGGCCGTCCAGGCCGGTCATGGCCTGCTCGATGACTTGCGTCACCGAGTCCTCGACCACCTTGGCCGAAGCGCCCGTGTAGGTGGCGTTGACCTGCACCGTGGGCGGCGCAATGGTCGGGTACATGGAAACCGGTAGCGTGAAGATGGCGAGGCCACCGGCCAGCATGATGATGATGGCGATCACCCAGGCGAAAACCGGGCGGTCAATGAAAAAGCGTGCCATGCGCAGCTCCGATCAGTGGGCGGCCGAAGCCACGGGCGCGGCACCGGCGGCAGCCGGCTTGGCAGTGGCTTCGGTGGGCTGCACCGCCGAGCCGGCATGCACTTTTTGCAAGCCCTCGACGACGACGCGCTCACCGGCTTTGAGACCATCCTCCACCAACCACTGGTCACCCACCGCGCGGCTGACGCGCACCGGGCGCACTTCCACCTTGTTCTGCGCCGTCACCACCATGGCGCTGGTGTCGCCCTTGGGGTCGCGGGCAACCGCGCGCTGGGGCACCAGCAAGGCCTGGTTGCGCTCGCCCTCACCGATGACGGCACGCACATAAGTCCCCGGCAGCAGCAGGCCATCGGGGTTGGGCACCTCGACGCGCAAGGCCACGGCACCCGTGGCCGGATCCACCGTGGCCTCGGCAAACGCGAGCTTGCCGGGGTGGGCATAGACGCTGCCATCCTCCAGCAACACCTTGACCGGCAAGGCGCGCGGCGAGCCGCCCAGCGCCCCCGAAGCATGGGCTTTGCGCAGCGCCAGCACCTCGGCACTGGATTGGTTCAACTCCACATGCATGGGGTCGTTGCGCTGAATGGTGGCCAGCGCAGTGGCCTGGCTGGCGGTGACCAGCGCCCCTTGAGTGACGCTGGAGCGGCCGATCTGGCCTGAGATGGGCGCGATGATCTGCGCGTAGCCCAGCGTCACCTCGGCGCTTTGCACACCGGCCTTGGCGGCGGCCACATCGGCCAGGGCCTGGGCCAGTGCGGCTTGGGCGGTGTCGTCGTCCTGACGGCTGACCGCATCCATCTTGACCAGTTCGGCACTGCGGGTGGCATTCAGCCTGGCCGACACCAGTGTGGCCTCGGCTCGCGCCAGCGTGGCGCGGGCGCTGGTCACGGCGGCGCGGTAAGTGGCGTCGTCAATCTGGTACAGCGACTGGCCGGCACGCACCGTGCCGCCCTCGGTGAACAGGCGCTGGCGCACGATGCCACCCACTTGCGGCCGCACCTCGGCCACCAAAGAGGCCACGGCACGACCCGGCAACTCGCGCTGCTGCACCAGGGGCCCGGTCTTGAGCGTCGTCACCTGCACCGGAACGGCCGGTGCCGCTGCGCCGGCACCGGGCGCCTGCGCCGATTTATCGCCACCACAGGCGGCGAGCAAGGCCGCACTCAGCAGCGGAAGAAACACGAAGGATCGACGCATGGGAAAGCCTCCAGGAGGTTGTTATTGGAATGGAGTTTGAGAATGAACGATCATTCATTATAGGCCAGGGCGCAACGAGCTCAAGAGCCTGCGCAGACCATAGGGTCGGGTGTCGGCCCTGTCAATAATGTCAAGCCATGAGCGATCCTTCCCAACCACACCAGTTCAGCCTGATGGTCCAGCGGCGTTTTGCGCCGTTCTTCTGGACCCAGTTCCTGGGGGCGGCCAACGACAACCTGTTCAAGTTTGCGCTGACCGTGTTGCTGACCTACCAGTTGCATCTGAGCTGGTTGCCCCCCGAGCAGGCGGGTGTGGTGATCGGGGCGCTGTTCATCACGCCTTTTTTGCTGCTGTCGGCCACGAGTGGGCAGTTGGCCGACAAGTACGACCGGCGCATGCTGATTCGCGCCGTCAAGACGCTGGAGATCGCCATCATGGCGCTGGCCGCATGGGGCTTCTGGCGGGGCAGCGTGCCCGTGCTGTTGGCCTGTGTGCTGCTGATGGGGCTGCACTCAACCCTGTTCGGGCCGATCAAATACGCCTACTTGCCGCAGCACCTGACGGCGGCCGAGTTGACTGGCGGCAACGGCATGATCGGCATGGGCACGTTCGTCGCCATCCTGCTGGGCAACGTGGCGGGCGGCGTGCTGGTGGCCACGCCGGTGGTGGGGCCCAGGCAGGTGGCGGTGGCTTGTCTGCTGCTGGCCATCCTGGGGCGGCTGACGGCGCAGGCCATTCCGCCCAGCCCGGCCACCGATCCGGGGCTGCCGATCAACTGGAACCCGGTGAGCGAAACCTGGCGCAACCTCAAGCTCGCCCATCAGCAGTTGGCGGTGTTCCGTTCGCTGCTGGGCATCTCGTGGCTGTGGTTTTTCGGCGCGGTGTTTCTGGCCGGATTCCCGGTGTTCGCCAAGGACGCGCTGCATGGCGATGCGCACGTGGCCTCGCTGTTGCTGGTGGTGTTTTCGGTGGGCATCGCCACAGGCTCGCTGCTGTGTGAGTGGCTGTCGCGTGGGCAGGTTGAGATCGGCCTCGTGCCGCTGGGCGCCCTGGGCATGAGCGTGTTCACGCTGGATCTGTACGCGGCAGTGACGGCGTTGCCACCCATGACGGGCGAGATGAACCTGGCCGCATTTCTATCCCTGCACGCGCATTGGCGGGTGCTGGCCGATCTGGCGTTGATGGCGCTATCGGCAGGCCTCTACAGCGTGCCCATGTATGCGCTGATTCAACTGCGCACACCCGTGACGCACCGGGCCCGCATCATTGCCGCCAACAACATCCTGAACGCGTTGTTCATGATCGTCAGCGCGCTGGCCGCCGGTGCCATGCTGGCAGCCGGCTACACGGTGACGCAGGTGTTTGCGGCGGCGGGCCTGGCCAACCTCGCGGTGGGGGCCTACATCTTCCTCATCGTGCCGGAGTACCTGCTGCGCTTTGCGGCCTTCGTGTTGACGCGGCTGGTCTACCGCTTTCGGGTAGAGGGCGCACACCATGTGCCGGCCGAAGGTCCGGCGGTGCTGGTGTGCAATCACGTGAGCTATGTCGATGCGGTGCTGCTGCTGGCCGCCAGCCCCCGGCCGCTGCGGTTTCTGATGGACCACCGCCTGTTCAACATGCCGGTGCTGGGCTGGTTGTTCAGGCTGGGCAAGGCCATCCCGGTGGCCCCGCAGCACGAAGACCCCAAGGCCTATGACGCGGCGTTCACTGCCGCCCGCGAGGTGCTGGCCGAGGGTGATCTGCTGGCCATTTTTCCCGAAGGTGGCATCACGTCCGATGGGCAGTTGCACCCCTTCAAGGGCGGCATCATGAAGATCCTGGCCGAACGGCCGGTGGCCGAATTGCCGGTGGTGCCGATGGCGCTGTGCAGCCTGTGGGGTTCGTACTTCTCACGCATCGAAGACGGCCGGGCCATGGTGCGACCGCTGCGGCGTGGCCTGCGCAATCAGGTGGAACTGCGCATCGGCGCACCGCTGCCTGCCGATGCCGTGACCCCCGAGCGCCTGCACACCGAGGTGGCGACGCTGCTGGCCCGCGACTCGACCCGCTGAGCGATCAGTCGCCGGCGGGCTTGTGCGCTTCAGCGTCCTGCACCCCGCCCTCTTTGGGCGTGGCTGCATGGTTGCGCGCCTGCACGGCGGGCGACAGCGTGTCCATGCCGTCACGGCCCACGGCGGCGGCGGCCGAGTCCTCGCGCGTGAGCACGGGGTCTGCGCCACGAATGGCGATGAAGGCAGTAACCAGGCTGGCCACGACCACGACGAGCGGCCCGCCAACGACCATCCAGACGATGGGATAGCGGTACCAGGGCTGGGGATCGGTGGAGCGGCGGGTCATCGGGGAATCACGAAGGTTGATTTCTCTTGCACCTGCGCGGTGTCACCAGGCTCGGTGACGCGCTGCACGATGAAGTGCATGGGATGGGCACCACTGCCGGCCTGCTGCGCCGCCTCTGGCGCCAGGCGCACCGCCACGGTGACCCAGCGCGCCTCGGTGGGCTCCAACAGGTAGCTGGCCGCCCCGGCGACGGCAATGCCGGGCAGGCCGTCGGCAGTGACGACGAAACGCTGCGCAGACTCGGCCACGTTCATGATCTGCAACCGATAGATGTTCTCGATGTAGCCGTCATCGACGATGCGTGCCAGCGTGGCGCGGTCGCGCACCACGTCCACACGCATGGGTGAGCGCAGCCACAGGCTGACCACGAAGGCAATGCAAATCAAGGCCAGGCCGGCGGTGTAGACCAGCACCCGCGGTCGCAGCACCCGGTGCAGCAGCGCCGAGCGGCCCAGGTGCTCGGCCATGCCGTTCTCGGTGTCGTAGCGGATCAGGCCACGCGGGTAGTTCATCTTGTCCATGATGTCGTCACAGACGTCGATGCAGGCAGCGCAGCCGATGCACTCGTATTGCAACCCTTTGCGGATGTCGATGCCGGTGGGGCAGACCTGCACGCACAAGGTGCAGTCGATGCAGGAGCCCAGGCCAGCGGTCTTGGGATCGACTTTCTTGCTGCGCGAGCCGCGCGGCTCGCCCCGTTCGGTGTCGTAGCCGATGATCAGCGTGTCACGGTCGAACATGGCGCTCTGGAAGCGCGCGTACGGGCACATGTACTTGCAGACCTGCTCGCGCAGAAAGCCTGCGTTGCCATAGGTGGCCAGGCCGTAGAACAGCACCCAGAACCACTCCCAGGGCCCAAATGACAGCGTCAGGGCGGCCGCCGCCAGCTCGCGAATGGGCGTGAAGTAGCCGACGAAGGTGAAGCCCGTCCACAGCGAGATGGCCACCCAGGCCACCTGCTTGCCGCCGCTGCGCAGGATGCGCTCGGTGCCCCAGGGTTGGGCGTCCAGCTTCATGCGGGCAATGCGGTCGCCCTCGAACTTCTGCTCCACCCACATGAAGATCTCGGTGTAGACCGTCTGCGGGCAGGCGTAGCCACACCAGAGGCGGCCAGCCACCGCCGTGAAGAGGAACAGCGCATAGGCGCAGATGATGAGCAGGACCGCCAGGTAGATGAAGTCCTGCGGGTAGAGCACCAGCTCGAAGATGTAGAAGCGGCGCGCACCCAGGTCGAACAACACCGCCTGGCGGCCGTTCCAGCTCAGCCACGGCAGGCCGTAGTACAGCAACTGGGTGAACCACACCAGCGCCCAGCGCCAGGTGGCAAACACACCGGTCACCGAACGGGCGTAGATCTTCTTCTCGCTCTGGTACAGCGACACCACCTGGACGGTGGTGTCGCTGTCATCAGGCGCCTTGGGGGGCGCAGCATTCATGACGCTATTGTGCAGCCACCTGAGTCGGCTTGGACAGGCTGAGCACATAGGCCGTCAGCACGTGCAACTGCTCGGGCGTCAGGCGCTGGCCCTGGGGGGGCATGACGCTGGTCTTGCCCCGGTTGACGGCGTCGATGATGGCTTGCTCACCCCAGCCATGCAGCCAGACCTTGTCGGTCAGGTTGGGCGCACCCAGGGCGTGCATGCCTTTGCCGTCGGCGCCGTGGCAGGCCGCGCAGGCCGCGAACTTGGGCTTGCCCAGTTGCGCCGCCACCGCGTTGTGGGCGCTGCCCGAGAGGCTGAGCACGTAGTTGGCCACGTTCTTGACGTCTTCGGGCGTGCCCACGGCGGCAGCCATGGGCGGCATGATGCCGGTGCGGCCTTCGATGATGGTCTTGTGCACGTACTCGGCACCCTCGCCGCCCAGCCAGTCCTTGTCGGTCAGGTTGGGAAAGCCCTTGGAGCCGCGCGCGTCGGCACCGTGGCACTGGGCGCAGTTGTTGACGAACAGGCGCTCGCCGATGGCCATGGCCTTGTCGTTGTGTGCCAACTGGTCGGGGGTCATCGTCGTGTAGTCGGCGTAGACCTCCGCCATGGCCTTGTGGGCCTTGGCCTGTTCGGCGTCCAACTGCCCCACCGACGACCACTTCGCCGTGCCGGCAAAGCTGCCCAGGCCGGGGTAGATGGCAAGGTAGAGCACCGAGAAGGCCACGGTGATCAAAAACAGGCCCACCCACCAGCGCGGCAGGGGGTTGTTCATCTCGATGAGGTCTTCGTCCCAGACGTGACCCGTGCTGTTGTCGCTGGCCATCACCGTGCGACGGCTGGCCACATACAACAACACCAGGCAGAACACCAGGCCGCCCAACGTCAGGCCGGCCACATACAGCGACCAACCGCTGTGAATGAAGTCGCTAATCATCAGTCTCTCCGGGGATTGGACGAGGGCGCCTCATCCTGAAAAGGCAATTGGGCTGCCGCCTCGAAATCCGATTCGCGCCGACGGCTCCAGGCCCAGGCCACGATGCCGACGAACAGCACGAACGACACCAGGGTCACCGCAATGCGCAAGGTATTGATGTCCATGGCGGCGCTCATTTGCGGGCTGTGCCCAGCACCTGCAGGTAGGCGATCAAGGCCTCCGTCTCGGTCTTGTCCTTGACGGCTTCGCCCGCTTGCGCGATCTCGTCGTCCGTGTAGGGCGTACCCAGGGTGCGCAGCACGCGCATCTTGGGTGCCATTTCGGCCGGATCGATGGTGGCCTTCTCCAGCCAGGGGTAGGCCGGCATGTTGGACTCAGGCACCACATCGCGAGGGTTGTGCAGGTGCACGCGGTGCCACTCGTCGGAGTAGCGACCACCCACGCGGTGCAGATCGGGCCCGGTGCGCTTGGAGCCCCACTGGAACGGGTGGTCGTAGACGAATTCACCGGCCACCGAGTACGGCCCATAGCGCAGCGTCTCGGCCCGGAACGGCCGCACCATCTGCGAGTGGCAGTTGTAGCAACCCTCGCGGACATAGATGTCGCGGCCGGCCAGTTGCAGCGCGGTGTAGGGTTTGAGGCCCTCGACGGGTTGGGTGGTGGAGCGCTGGAAGTACAGCGGGACGATCTCTGCCAGACCACCGACGGAGACGGTGAGCAGGATCAGGACGATCATCAGGAAGTTGTTGGTCTCGATCCTCTCGTGACCCCGGGGCTTGTGGTTGCCAGCCATATTGCGTTCTCCTTGTTTCTCAGGCGTGGGCCGGCACCGCCGGGATGGCGTAGGTCACGACCTTGCCGTTCTGCATGGTCTTGACCACGTTCCAGGCCATGATGCACATGCCCGCCAGGTAGAACACGCCGCCCAGCACGCGAATCACGTAGAACGGATAGGTGCTCTTGACCGACTCGACGAAGCTGAACACCAGCGTGCCATCGGGGTGCACCGCGCGCCACATCAGGCCTTGCATGACGCCGGCAATCCACATCGCGGCGATGTAGAGCACGATGCCGATGGTGGCGATCCAGAAGTGCAGTTCGATGGCGCGCACGCTGTACATCTCCTTGCGGCCGAACATGCGCGGAATCAGGTAGTAGAGCGAACCGATGGAGATCAGGCCCACCCAGCCCAGCGCGCCGGAGTGCACGTGGCCCACCGTCCAGTCGGTGTAGTGCGACAGCGCGTTGACGGTCTTGATCGACATCATCGGGCCCTCGAACGTGCTCATGCCGTAGAACGACAAGGCCACGATCAGGAACTTCAGGATGGGGTCATCACGCAGCTTGTGCCAGGCGCCCGACAGGGTCATGATGCCGTTGATCATGCCGCCCCACGAGGGCGCCAGCAGCACCAGCGAGAACACCATGCCCACGCTCTGCGCCCAGTCGGGCAGCGCCGTGTAGTGCAGGTGGTGGGGGCCGGCCCACATGTAGGTGAAGATCAGCGCCCAGAAGTGGACGATGGACAGCCGGTACGAGTACACCGGCCGCTCGGCCTGCTTGGGAATGTAGTAATACATCATGCCCAGGAAGCCGGCGGTCAGGAAGAAGCCCACGGCGTTATGGCCGTACCACCACTGGACCATGGCGTCCTGCACGCCTGCATAGGCCGAGTAGCTCTTCCACAAGCTGACCGGGATGGCCGCGCTGTTGACCACGTGCAGCAGCGCGACCGCCAGGATGAAGCCGCCGAAGAACCAGTTGGCCACATAGATGTGCCGGACCTTGCGGATGCCCACGGTGCCGAAGAACACCACCGCGTAAGACACCCACACGATGGTGATCAGCACATCGATGGGCCACTCCAGTTCCGCGTATTCCTTGCTGGAGGTGATGCCCATGGGCAGCGTGATGACCGCCAGCAGGATGACCAGATTCCAGCCCAGGAAGGTGAACATGGCCAGCCCGGGCATGAACAGCCGCGTCTGGCAGGTGCGCTGCACCACGTGGTAGCTGGTGGCAAAGAGCGCGCAGCCACCGAAGGCGAAGATGACCGCGTTGGTGTGCAGCGGCCGCAGGCGGCCATACGACAGCCAGGAGATGCCTGCCGTCAGGTCGGGCCAGGCCAGTTGGGCAGCAATGAGCACCCCGACGGCCATGCCCACAATGCCATAGACCACCGAGGCGACGGCAAACCATCGCACCACGGTGTCGCTGTATACCGGCCCTGTTGCCGGTGTCCGATCACCTGCCATTGACGCTCTCCTTAGCAATTCGTATCCAGGCTTGAGCCTGTTTTTCACACCCGGGATTCTTGATCCAGGTCACCTTTTCGAACTTGATGTCCATCAAGTCCGGCATCGTCTTGTTGCAATATCCGGACACCTTCGCCCTCAAGGTCGTCGAACTGACCCTGGAACAAGGCCCAGGCAAAAACGGCAATGATGCCCAGCACCAGCAGCACCGACAGCGGGATCAGCAGATACAGGACATCCATCAGGCCATTGTCGCCCCGTCTGCCTTGAACCACAGCAGCCGGCTGGCATTGGCAATGACCAGCAGCGAACTCAGCGCCATGCCCAGCCCGGCCGCCCACGGCGGCAGCCAGCCGGCCAGCGCCAGCGGAATGCACACCGCGTTGTAGGCCGCCGACCAGGCCAGGTTCTGCCGCACCACCCGTTGCGTGGCGCGCGCCAGCCGCTGAGCCCAGGCCACGTCCTGCAGACGCCCGCCGGTCATCACCAGGTCCGCATGCGCGCGCGCCACCCTTGCGCCCTGGCCCATGGCAAACGAGACGTCGGCCTGGGCCAGCACCGGTGCATCGTTGACACCATCGCCCACCATGGCCACCACCTCGCCCCGCTGCTGGGCCGCGCGCACCCAGCGCAGCTTGTCTTCAGGCGACGAGCCGCCCCGGCCATCGGCCAGGCCCAGGCGCACCGCCAGGGCATGGACACGCTGCGGGTCATCGCCCGACAGCAGACCCGGCCGCAGGCCCGCGTCGGCCAGCGCGCGCACGGCCGCCAGCGCATCCGGTCGCAAACATTCATCAAACTCGAAACAGGCCAGCGGCGCCCCCAGTCGGCCAAACCAGACCTGCGGCAGCGGCGCCTGCTGCGCCGACTCCGTCAAGTTGCTGACCCAGTCCAGCGACCCCAGCCGCCAGCGCTGGCCTTGGGCGTCCTCAGCCTCCAGCCCCGCACCGGGCTGCTCGGTCACGGCTTGCCACGACTCACCATCGCCGGCGGCCAGCGCCCGCGCCAGCGGATGGCTGGACCACTGGGCCAGCCCTTGCGCCGCCGCCACCACGTCGGCCGGCACCGGCCCGCCTGCTGGCGCCCGCACATGCCAGGTGGGCTGGTCGCAGGTCAGCGTGCCTGTCTTGTCGAAGAACACCCGATTGACCTTGGCAAGCGCCTGCAGGGCGTCCAGCCGCTGCAGCAACACCCCCCGCCGCGCCAGCGCGCCAGCCGCTGCCGTCATCGCCGAAGGCACCGACAGCGACAACGCGCAGGGGCAGGTCACGATCAGCACCGCCACCGCCACCCAGACCGCGCGCGACGGATCGATCTGGCTCCAGACCAAGGCACCGCCAGCCGCCAACGCCAGCACCACCCACAAGAACGGCGCGGCCCAGGCATCGGCCCAGCGCGCCACAGCGGGGCGCTGGGACAGCGCATCGCGCATGGCGGCCACGATGGCCTCGTAGCGCGTGGCGCTACCCACCTGCTCGACCACCACCACCACCGGCGCGCCCAGGTTGATGCTGCCGCCCACCACCGCATCGCCCACGCCCTTGGGCACCGGGCGCGACTCACCGGTCAGCAGCGCCTCATCGGCCTGCGTCTGGCCTTGCAGCACGCGGCCGTCCGCCGCAAATGCCGCCCCCAGCGCCACGCGCACGCGGTCGCCCACGCGCAGCGCCGCCACGTCCACCCACTCGGCCCCACCTTCTGCGGTCAGCCGCTGGGCTTGCTCGGGAATGACCGCCAACGCCTCATCCAGCACAGCCGCCGCGCGGTGGCGCGCCAGCATCTCCACGTAGCGCGCGCCCAACAAAAAGGCCACGAACATGGTCAGCGAGTCGAAATACACCTCGCTGCCAAAGACGCCGCCAGGATTGAACGTCGCCGCGGTGCTGGCCACAAAGGTCACCAGCACCCCCAGCGCCACCGGCACGTCCATGCTGATGCGCCCCCGCGAAAGGGCCGCCCAGGCCCCGCGGAAGAACGGCCCCGCCGCGAACACCAGCACCGGCAGCGACAACAGCCAGCCGCCCCAGTTCAGCAATCGCGCCAGATCGGGCGCCAGCTCACCGGGCCCCGCCACATAGCTGGGCGTGGCGAACATCATCACCTGCATGGCGCAAAAGCTGGCCACGAAAAACCGCCACAGTGCCCGCCGCCGCTCGCGCAGGCGCAGCGCCCGGGCCGGCGCCACCGCATCGGGGACGGCCTCGTAGCCGGCCCGGCGCACGGCGTCCATCAGCGCGGCCGGGTCGGTGCGGTCTGCATGCCAGCGCACGCGGGCACGGTGGGTGCCGGTGCCGATGTGCACGTCGGCCACGCCCGGCACCGCGCGCAGCGCCGCATCGATCACCCCGGTACAGGCCGCGCAGTACAGCCCCCCGAGTTGGAACCAGGCCTCGGCCATATGGGCCCCGTCGGCCGGCGTGGTCGGGGCACTTTCTTGTTCAACAGGCCGTGCCGGCAGCACGGCGTCAACAGCTACAGTCACAGACATCCATCAACCCGGTTGGCGCGTTGCCCACTGTAACCACAACCACCGCCCTGCCCCATGATGCCCCTCAAGCCCCTGCTGTGCGCTCTGCCTTTGCTGCTGCTGGCGCCCTCCGCCCCGGCCCAGCCCCAGGGCCAGCCTCAGAAGCTGGCCACCACCCAGTTGCAAGCGGGCATGCACAACCTGCTGGTGCAGGTGGCGCAGACGCCGCGCGAGCGCGAGATCGGCCTGATGTGGCGCCAGCAGATGGCGACCCACGAAGGCATGATCTTCATCTTCGAAGCGTCGGCCACGCAGTGCTTCTGGATGCGCAACACCTACCTGCCGCTGTCGGTGGCCTATGTGGCCGACGACGGCCGCATCGTCAACATCGAGGACATGCAGCCGCTGTCAGAGCAGTCCAAGTGCTCGGCCAAACCCGTGCGCTACGTGCTGGAGATGAACCAGGGCTGGTTCGCCAAGCGCGGCATCAAGCCCGGATTTCAGCTGATGGGGCCAATGTTCAAGTAGCCGTTACCGCCGGCCGCTGCGCGCCTTGCGACCCAGGATGGTGGGGAAGCTCACCGGCAGCGCCTGCGGGAAATCGCGGCTGTAGTGCAGGCCGCGGCTCTCGTGCCGCAGCAGGGCCGAGCGCACGATGAGTTCGGCGCAGACCACCAGGTTGCGCAACTCCAGCAGGTCGCGCGTGACCTTGAAGTTGGCGTAGTACTCGTCGATCTCGGCCTTGAGCAGCTTGATGCGGTGCAACGCCCGCTCCAGCCGCTTGGTGGTGCGCACGATGCCCACGTAGTTCCACATCAGCAGGCGCAACTCGTCCCAGTTGTGGGCGATGACCACCTGCTCGTCGGCGTTCTCGACCAGGCTCTCGTCCCAGGCGGGCACCGGCACGGCGTTGCGCACCGGCGCGTCCAGCACCGCCTGGGCACAGGTGCGGCCCACCACCACGCATTCCAGCAGCGAGTTGCTGGCCAGCCGGTTGGCACCGTGCAAGCCGGTGTAGGTGGCCTCGCCCACGGCGTAGAGGCCGCTCAGGTCGCTGCGACCGAACAGGTCGGTGACCACGCCGCCGCAGGTGTAGTGCGCCGCCGGCACCACCGGAATGGGCTGGCGCGCGATGTCGATGCCCAGCTTCAGACAGCGCGCGTGGATGGTGGGGAAGTGTTCCTTCAAAAAGGTCTCGCCCAGGTGAGTGGCGTCCAGCCACACGTGGTCGATGCCCAGGCGCTTCATCTCGAAGTCGATGGCGCGCGCCACGATGTCGCGCGAGGCCAGTTCGCCCCGCGCGTCGTGCGCCGGCATGAAGCGCGTGCCGTCGGGCAGCTTCAGGTAGGCCCCTTCGCCGCGCAGCGCCTCGGTGATCAGAAACGTGCGCTCCTGCGGGTGGTACAGGCAGGTGGGGTGGAACTGGATGAACTCCATGTTGGCCACCCGGCAGCCGGCGCGCCAGGCCATGGCAATGCCATCGCCAGTCGACGTCTCGGGGTTGCTGGTGTAGCGGTAGACCTTGCCCACACCGCCCGTGGCCAGCACCACGGCGCGTGCCGGCAGCGTCTCGACACGGCGCTCGGCAATGTCCATGGCATAGACGCCGTGGCAGCGCGGCGGCTCGCCCTCGACGGCGCCCACGTGGCGCGAGGTGATGACGTCCACCGCCATCCAGCGCTCGCGCAAGGTGATCAAGGGCTGGGCCTGGGCCTGGGCCAGCAGCGCCTGCTGAATGGCCCAGCCGGTGGCGTCGGCCGCATGGGCGATGCGGCGCACCGCATGGCCCCCTTCGCGCGTCAGGTGCAGGCCCAGCGGACCACCCGGATCGGCCGAGAACGGCACGCCCTGGGCCACCAGCCAGGCCACGGCCTCGGCGCTGCGCTCGGCAATGAAGCGCGCGGCCACCCCATCGACGATGCCGGCGCCGGCCGTCTCGGTGTCGCGCACGTGGGACTCGACGCTGTCGTCCGCACCCAGCACGCCCACGATGCCGCCCTGCGCCCAGGCCGTGGCGCCTTCGGTGAGGCCGCGCTTGGCCAGCACCTCCACCCGCTGACCCTGGGCGGCGAGATGCAAGGCCACCGTCAAGCCGGCCAGGCCGGCACCGACGATGACCACAGGCAGGGCGTCGGCCTGAGCAGGCCCGGATGAGACGGTTGTCATGGGCAAATTCTAGAAGTGCGGGTCATCGCGGTGCCGCGCCCGGCTTGGCCGCCCGGAGCACCGTCAACTGCTGCGTCAACCACTGCTGGCTGGGCGTGGCCGCCTGGGCGGCGCAGCGCACCGCGTAGGGTCGGCCCGTGGTGCTGCTGCGCGAGGCCGCCAACTCGATGAACTGCTCGGTGCTGGCCACGGTGGTGCGGCCCTCGATGGCCGACAACTTGCGCAGCAGATGGTCTTTGGCCTCGGTGCCGGCGTACCAGGTGCCGTTGCGGCCGAACTGGCAGTCCGACGCCTGCAGGCGCGCCAGCAGCGCGTCGATCTCTGCCCGCACGCCAGCGGCTGTGGCGGCCGCGCCAGCAGGGGCCGCCCCCAGCGCCAGGGCGGCGGCCAGCGTCAACGCTGCCCACCTCATGCCGGCATCTCGTACTGCATGACCTGGAACACCGCGCCCTGCGGGTCTTGCAGCACCGCCATGCGGCCCACGCCAGGCACGTCGAACGGCGCGGCGCAAACCGTGCCACCCAACGCCGTACAGCGCGCCGCGGTGGCTTCGACGTCGGCCACCGTGGCGTAAACGCCCCAGGCCGGCGGCTGCGACGCCTCCTGCGGCGGCCGGTTGCAAATGCCGCCTATGGGCTGGTCGTCATGGCCCGGCACGCTGCACACGTGGTAGGTGCCCATGCCCTCCATGGGCATGCCTTTCATCTGCCAGCCCAGCAACTCGCCGTAAAACCGCACGGCGGCTTCGGCGTCGCTGGTCATCAACTCGGCCCAGCTCATGGCGCCAGGGGTCTGGAACGGGTTCATCGCAGTCTCCTTGTATGAACGGAACCCGCATGATGCCAGTCACCCGGCGCTACCAGAAACCGTCCCCCTCACGCTCGTGCACGGCCTGCACACAGCGCGCGGCCATGCGCCGCAGCAGGTCTTCGGGCAGCGGCTGGTCGTAGCGCACCTTCAGAAAGTGCCGGGTCGTCGCATATGGCGCCAACTCCGCCTGGAAGGTCTCCAGCACCGCGCGGCCGGGCGAAAAGCTCAGGTGCGCCTTGTGCGCCGAGTAGGCGAACACAAAGCGCGGCTCGACGAAAAAGGGGCTGCCCCATTTGATGACCGCGCTGGCCTCGGGCGCTGCCGCCGCCAGCAAGGCATGCAGGCGGCGCAAGTGGGCCTGGCCCTCGGGCGGGGCAGCTTCGAGATAAGCCGCAACGGTGGTGGCGCGACCCACGATCAGCGGGCGGCGCTCAAGGCACCAACCCCCATTGCGCCAGCATGAAGGCATCGACCCTGGCCCGCTCTCGCAGCGCATCGAAGCGGCCCGACGCGCCGCCATGGCCCACGTCCATGTTGATGTCGAACAGCAGCGGCGTGTCGTTGGTCTTGAGCGTGCGCAGCCGGGCCGTGTACTTGGCCGGCTCCCAGTACGGCACCTGGCTGTCGTTGAAGCCCGTGCGCAGCAGCATGGCCGGATATGGGCCGGGCTTGAGGTTGTCGTACGGGCTGTAGGCGCGCATCCACGCGTACTCCGCCGGCTGCTTGGGGTTGCCCCACTCGATGAATTCCTCCGTGGTCAGCGGAATGGTCTCGTCCAGCATGGTGTTGATGACGTCGACGAACGGCACCTCGGCCACCACCGCCTTGAACAGCTCGGGGCGCAGGTTGACCACCGCGCCCATCAGCAGCCCGCCGGCGCTGCCACCCCGGATGATGAGCTGCTGCGGCGTGGTGTAGCCGGCACCGATCAAGGCCTCGGCGCTGGCGATGAAGTCGGTGAAGGTGTTCATCTTCTGGCTCAGCTTGCCGCCGAGGTACCAGGGGCGGCCCATCTCGCTGCCACCACGGATGTGGGCAATGGCGAAGATGACGCCGCGATCCAGCAGCGACAGCCGTTCCGATGAGAAGCGCGGATCGCTGGAAATGCCGTAGCTGCCATAGCCGTACAGCAGCAGCGGCTGCGGGCCGCTGCGGCGCTGCGCCTTGGCATAAATCAGCGAGATGGGCACGCGGGTGCCGTCGGCGGCGGTGGCCCAGATGCGCTCGCTGGCGTAGCGGCTGGCGTCGTAGCCGCCCTTCACGGGCTGCTCCTTGCGCAGCGTCAGGCGGCCGGTGGCCAGGTCGGCGTCGTAAATGCGGTTGGGCGTGGCCAGTGCGTCGTAGCTCAGCCGCACGAACGGGCTGTCGTACTCGCGGTTGAGATCCAGGCTCCAGCCTCTGGCCTGGGCCACATAGGTGGGTGCGTCAAACGCCATGTCACGCGCGCCGCCGCCCTGCACCGCGTGGATCACCAGCCTGACCGAACCGCCGCCGCGCCACTGCGCCACGTAGTGGGTGCGAAACATCGTGATGGCCTCCAGCAGCGCATCGGGCCGCTGGGCCAGCAGCTGCTGCGCCCGGGCCAGTTGCGCCGGCCGCACCGGCAGTGCACGCGGCAGCGGCAGCCGCACCAGGCGGAAGTTGGGGCCGGTGTCGTTGAGCCGCAGGTACAGCTGTCCCTGCCGGTGCTCGACGCTGTACTCCTGCCCCGCCTGGCGCGGCAGCACCGGGCGCCACGCCCCTTGCGGCCGGTTGGCCGCCAGCAGCCGCACCTCGGTGGTGTTCTTGGCCATGCTGGTCAACAGCAGGTAGCGGCCATCGGCCGTCTTGCCCAGCATCAGGTTGAACAGCGGATCGGTCTCCTCATACACCAGTTGCGGCGGCTGGGCGGCATCCGCCCGCTGGCGCCACAGGCGGTGGGTGCGGCGGGTGGTGTCGTCGGCGGTCAGGTAGAAGAAGTGGCGGCTGTCCGCCGCCCAAACCAGGTCCATGGTCTTGGGCACGGTCAGCGGCAAGTCCTGGCCGGTGGCCAGGCGGCGCAGGTGCAGCGTGAAGTCGCGGGCCCCCGTCTCGTCGATGCTGTAGGCCAGCAGCGTGCCGTCGGGGCTGACGCTGCGGGTGCCCAGCGCGAGGAACTTGCGCCCCTTGGCCAGCTCGTTCAGGTCCAGCATGACCTGCACCGGCGCGGTCTCGTCCAGCGCCCGGGCCGGGCCCATGGCGGCGCGGCGGATCAGCTGCGGGTACTGGGCGCCGTCCAGCGTGCGGCTCGAATACCACCAGCGCCCTTCGCGCATCGGCGGCGCCTCGTCGGCCGGCTCGACGCGCCCCACCATCTCCTGGTAGAGGGTGTCGGTCAGCCCTTGCCGCGGCGCAAACCATTGCGCGGTGTAGGCCGCCTCGGCCTTCAGGTAGGCCGTGACCTCGGGGTTGTCACGCTCGCGCAGCCAGAAGTAGTCGTCGATGCGGGTGTCGCCATGCACCGTCACGTCCCTGGGGTGGCGCGCGGCCATGGGCGGTGGGAGCGCAGGCGCTGCAGCTGCCACCGCCACCACGGGCGCCGTGGCCGTGGCCATCGGCGTGGCCATCGGCTTGGGCGGCGGGGTGGCGCAAGCGCTCAACAGCAAGGCCAGGGCGGCCGGGGCCATCAGGCGGGCGGGCATCATCGTGAACTCCTCCAATGGCGGCCCGCTCAAGGCAGCGGGTGGGCGCGATCTTACGGACCCACCGCAGCCTCAGGTCAATGCACCGTCCGCCCGAAGCGGAACTCGCCGCCCTCGTACGTGATGGGGATCACGTCCTTGGGCCCGAAGCGGCCTTGCAGGATGAGCTTGGACAGCGGGTTCTCGATGCGCTGCTGGATGGCGCGCTTGAGCGGCCGGGCACCGAACACCGGGTCGAACCCCACCTTGGCCAGCTCGGCCAGGGCCTCCGGCGCCACATCAAGCTGCATCTCCATCTTGGCGATGCGCGCCTCCAGGATCTTGAGCTGGATGCGGGCGATGGACTCGATGTGCTGCTGATCCAGCGCGTGGAAGATCACCGTCTCGTCGATGCGGTTGAGGAACTCCGGACGGAAATGCTGCTTGACCTCGGCCCAGACCGCATCCTTGATCAGGTCGGGCTTTTCGCCGGCCATCTGCATGATGAGGTGGGAGCCCAGGTTGCTGGTCATCACGATCACCGTGTTCTTGAAATCCACGGTGCGGCCCTGGCCGTCGGTCAGGCGGCCATCGTCCAGCACCTGCAGCAGCACGTTGAAGACGTCGGGGTGGGCTTTTTCCACCTCGTCAAAGAGGATGACGCTGTAGGGCTTGCGCCGCACCGCCTCGGTGAGCACGCCGCCCTCGTCATAGCCCACATAGCCCGGCGGCGCGCCGATGAGGCGCGAGACCGAGTGCTTCTCCATGAACTCGCTCATGTCGATGCGCACCATGTGGTCGTCGGCGTCGAACAAAAAGCCCGCCAGCGCCTTGCACAGCTCGGTCTTGCCCACGCCGGTGGGGCCCAGGAACAGGAAGGAGCCCAGCGGCCGGTTGGGGTCCGAGAGACCTGCGCGGCTGCGGCGAATGGCGTCGCTGACCACGGCAATGGCCTCGTCCTGGCCCACCACGCGCTCGTGCAGCTTGGCCTCCATGTGCAACAGCTTGTCGCGCTCGCCCTGCATCAGCTTGCTGACGGGGATGCCGGTGGCCCGCGCCACCACCTCGGCGATTTCCTCGGCGCCCACCATGGTGCGCAGCAGCTGCGCCTTCTTGCCGCTGGCGGTCTTGCCGGTCTCGGCGGCCTGGGCGTCCTTGAGCTTGGCCTCCAGCTCGGGCAGCTTGCCGTATTGCAGCTCGGCCACCTTGTTGAAGTCGCCCTTGCGTTTCCACTCCTCGATCTGGAAGCGCACGCGGTCGATCTCTTCCTTCAGGTGGGCGCTGCCCTGGGCCGCCGCCTTCTCCGAGGTCCAGATCTCTTCCAGGTCGCGGTACTCGCGCTCCAGCTTGACCAGCTCTTCCTCGATCAGGCCCAGGCGCCGCTGCGAGGCCTCGTCCTTCTCTTTCCTGACCGCCTCGCGCTCGATCTTGAGCTGAATCATGCGCCGATCCAGCTTGTCCATGGCCTCGGGCTTGGAGTCGATCTCGATCTTGATCTTGGCCGCCGCCTCGTCGATGAGGTCGATGGCCTTGTCGGGCAGGAAGCGGTCGGTGATGTAGCGGTTGGACAGCTCCGCCGCCGCCACGATGGCGGGGTCGGTGATCTCCACGCCGTGGTGCACCTCGTACTTCTCCTGCAGGCCACGCAAGATGGCGATGGTGGCCTCCACGCTGGGCTCGCCCACCAGCACCTTCTGGAAGCGCCGCTCCAGCGCAGCGTCCTTCTCCACATACTTGCGGTACTCGTCCAGCGTGGTGGCGCCGATGCAGTGCAGCTCGCCGCGCGCCAGTGCCGGCTTGAGCATGTTGCCGGCGTCGATGGCGCCCTCGGCCTTGCCGGCGCCCACCATGGTGTGCAGCTCGTCGATGAAGAGGATGATGCGCCCCTCGTCGGCCGCCACCTCCTTGAGCACGGCCTTGAGCCGCTCCTCGAACTCGCCCCGGTACTTGGCCCCGGCCAGCAGGCCGGCCATGTCCAGCACCAGCACGCGCTTGTCCTTGAGCGTGTCGGGCACCTCACCGCTGACGATGCGCTGGGCCAGCCCCTCGACGATGGCCGTCTTGCCCACACCGGGCTCACCGATCAGCACCGGGTTGTTCTTGCTGCGCCGCTGCAGCACCTGGATGGCGCGGCGGATTTCGTCGTCGCGGCCGATCACCGGATCCAGCTTGCCCATGCGCGCGCGCTCGGTCAGGTCCAGCGTGTACTTCTTGAGCGCCTCGCGCTGGCCTTCGGCATCGGCCGAATCCACCGTGGCGCCACCGCGCACCGCCGTGATGGCGGCCTCCAGCGCCTTGCGCGTCAGGCCGTGGCCGCGCACCACGGCGCCCAGGTCGGTCTTGGCCTCGGCCAGCGCCAGCAAAAACATCTCGCTGGCGATGAACTGGTCGCCGCGTGCCTGGGCCTCTTTGTCCGCCGCCTGCAGCAGCGCGTTCAGGTCTCGCCCCACCTGCACCGGCCCGCCGCCCTGCACCTGCGGCAGGTTGGCGATGGCCACGTCCATGGCCGTCTTCAGCGCCGCCGTGTTGGCGCCGGCCCGCTCCAGCAAGGCCTTGGGGCCATCGGGCTGGGCCAGCATGGCGGCCAGCAGGTGGGCGGGTTCGATATAGGGGTTGTCGCGCCCCACGGCCAGGCTCTGGGCGTCGGCCAGGGCCTGCTGGAAGGCGGTGGTCAGTTTGTCGATGCGCATGTGGGTGGTCTTTCGAAGGCGTTCGTTGCACGTCACATGGGGGCGGACGCAGATCTTGTCAAGCCCCGGCGAGCGGCCAGCATAGCGCGCCTGGCGCCCCATTGGCGACGCCCCACCGCCATTGGCGCCGCCGCCATCTGGCTTGGTCGCAACGCGCTGGCCTGCAGCAGCCGACCCGCGCAGCATGAAACCTCTTGCCACCCGACGAGGAACCCCCGATGACCCGCCTGACCCTGCCCCTTCTGACCCTGGCCGCCGCGCTGGCCGCCCCCGCCGCCCAGGCCGGCCGCTGCGCCGCGCTGGACGTGGACGGCGTGCGCCCCGCCGCCGGCACCCTCTATGTGGCCGCCTACGCCAGCGAGGCCGACTTTGCCCGCAAACCGGTGGCCGCCGTGGCCGTGGCCGCCGGCAGCGCGCCGCGCCAGACGGTCAACCTGTGCGACCTGCCGGCGGACGGGCCGCTGGCCTTTTTGCTGTACCAGGACCTGGACGGCGACAGCCGCATGGGCCGCAACGCCATGGGCATGCCCACCGAACCCTGGGGCAGCAGCGGCGCCAGCGCCGCCTTTGGCCCCAGTTGGGCCAAGGCCCAGGTGCAGGTGGGCGATGCGCCGGTCACCGTGGTGATGTCGCAATGAAGCGCCGCCACCTGCTGGCCGCCGGCGCGGCCCCGCTGCTGGCGCCTCTGGCCGGCGCCGCGCGCGGGCTGGACGACGCCACGGTGCGCGCACGCATCGCCGCCGACCCGCTGCGCACACCGTTTCTGGGCGTGGCCGACGGCGCCGCGCCCAGCGCCACCGCACTGCTGCGTGGCCGCTGGCCGGCCGCGCTGCGCGGCCACTTCTACCGCAACGGCCCGGCGCTGATGGCGCGCGCCGGCGAGCGCTACCGCCACTGGTTCGACGGCGACGGCATGGTGCAGCGCTACAGCCTGGGCGATGGCCAGGTCACCCACCTGGGCCGGCTGGTCCAGACCACCAAGCTCGCGCGCGAGCGCGCCGCCGGCCGCCTGGCCGTGCCGGTGCTGGGCACCTACATCGAAGACACCCTGCCCCTGACCGGCCCCGACGGCGCCAACACCGCCAACACCCATGTGGTGGCCCACGCCGGCCGGCTGCTGGCGCTGTGGGAGGGCGGCTCCGCCCATGAACTGGATGCCGCCACCCTGGAAACCATCGGCCCCGTCACCTGGCGCGCCGACCTCAAGGGCACGCCGTTCAGTGCCCACCCCAAGGTGGACGCGCAAGGCCATCTGTGGAACATCGGCAGCATGCCCGGCACCCTCCTCGTCTGGCATCTGGCACCCGACGGCCAACTGGCCCAGGCCCAGGTGCTGCGCGTGCCCGAGGTGGGCGGCCTGGTGCACGACATGGCCATCACCGAGCGCCACCTGGTGGTGCCGCTGCCGCCGCTGGCACCCTTGAGCTTTGGGCCCACGCCCGACGGCGGCGCCCGCCGCTTTGCCATGCAGCCGGGCCGGCCGCTGACGCTGCTGGTGATCGACAAGGCCGACCTCAGCCGCCAATGGCGTTTCGAGCTGCCGGCGCAGATGGTCTTCCACGTGGCCAATGCCTGGGATGCCGGGCCGGGCGAGGTCGCACTGAGCTTCATCGGCGGGCGCGGTCTGGACTTTCTCAACGACGGCGCCACCGCGCTGATGGCCGCCCTGCCCCGGCAACCCACTGCCGATCCGCAGTTGCTGCACTGCCGGCTGCATCTGGCCAGCGGCCGCATCCAGGTGCACGGCGAGCCGTTCGACATGGAGTTCCCGCGCGTGCACCCCGCGCGCGTGGGCCTGCGCCAGCGCTGGGTCAGCACCGCCGCGGCCTGGCGCCACCGCCCGCAAGACCTCTTCCATGGCTGGCAGCTGACCGACCTGGACAGCGGCCGCACGCAGCGCGTGGACATGGGCGACCACGCCGTCACCGAGGAGCCCGTCTGGGTGCCCAAGCCCGGGGGACGCGGCGAACTGGATGCCTGGCTGCTGGCCACCCACTTCGACGCCCGCCGCCAGGCGACCGTGCTCAACCTATTGGATGCCGCCCACCTGGCCGACGGCCCGCTGGCCCAGGCGGTGCTGCCTTATGCGCTGCCGCTGGGGTTTCACGGCAGCTTCGTGCCGGCAGACTGAACCGGGCTGGATGCTCAGGCGCGCCGGCGCACGGCCGGCGCATAAGACCGTTGCAGCGCCTCGAGCCGGCGTGCAATGTGGCCGCAGACCACGTCGCACATCTCGTAGACCGACTCGTCGGCGACGCGGTAATAAACCGCGTTGCCCCGGCTCTCGCGCGCCACAAAGCCGTGCTGGCACAGCATGGAGAGGTGGCGCGACGCATTGGCCGGGCTGGTGCCGATCAACTCGGCCAACTCGCCCACGCTGTGCTCGGCGCTGTCGCGCAACAGCCGCAGCAGGTGCAGCCGCGTGGGCTCGGAAAGCGCCTGGAAGTACAGCGCGATTTGTTCCAGCGCCGCCACGGGCAGGGAGTCTGAGGCCATGGCGCCAGTGTAAGTTAATTTGTATTTGCGCATATGCGCAAATACAGATAGAGTGGAACCCATGCACCCGCGCGCTTTCCCCATCCACCTCAGCTTGCTGGCCGTGGCCGCCGCCCTGGCCGCGCCCGGCTGGGCCGCGCCGTCCGCCCCTCTGCCCACCGCCCCGGTGCGGGTGCTCGCCGGCGCCGCCACCACCGCGCATGAGGGCGTGGTCGAGGCCGAGCGCGCGGCCGCCATCGCGCCGCAGGTGCCGGGCGCCGTGCTGGCGCTGCCGGTGCGGCCGGGCGAGCGCGTCGCGGCCGGCGCCGTGCTGGCCCGCATCGACGCGCGCGCCGCCGAACAAGGCGCCGCCGCCCAGGCCGCGCAGGTGGCCGCCGCCCAGGCCCAGGTGGGCGTGGCCGCCGCCGAGCTCAGGCGCCGCGAGCAGCTGGCGACGCTGAACTACCTGAGCCGCGCCGCGCTGGAGCAGGCCCAGGCTCAGCACACCGCCGCCGAGGCCGCGCTGCGCGCCGCCCGCGCCCAGGCCGGCGCCGCGCGCACGCAAAGCGACCTGGGCGTGCTGCGCGCCCCGTTTGCCGGCGTGGTCGCCAGCGTGCCGGCCACCGTGGGCGACATGGCCTTGCCCGGCCAGCCGCTGCTCACCCTCTACGACCCAGCCGTGCTCCGCGTGACCGCAGCCGTGCCCGCCACCGCGCTGCCCAAGGCGTTCCACGCCGCCGAGCTGCGCCTGCACGTGGGCGAGCAGACGTTCACGCCCACGCGCGTGGAGCTGCTGCCCACCGTCGATGCCCGCTCGCTGACGCAGACCGTGCGCGCCACGCTGCCGGCCGGCACCGGGCTGGTGCCGGGGCAGTTCGCGCGGCTGGCGCTGCCCGGCGCCGCCGCCGCCACGCCGGCTCTGGCGGTGCCGGCCGCCGCCATCGTGCGGCGCGGCGAGCTCACCGCCGTCTACGTGCAGCCGGCCACGGGCACCCCGCTGCTGCGCCAGGTGCGGCTGGGCCGCGCCATGGGCCAGGAGGTCGAGGTGCTGGCCGGCGTGGCCGCCGGCGAGCAGGTGGTCACCCAACCGGCGCGGGTGCGATGAGCGGCACCCGGATGGGTATTGCCGGGCGCCTGGCCGCGGCGTTCCAGGACGCCGCCATCACCCCGCTGCTGGCGCTGGCGCTGCTGCTGCTGGGCGTGTTCGCCGTGCTGGTCACGCCGCGCGAAGAAGAGCCGCAGATCGACGTGACCATGGCCAACGTCATCGTGCCCTTCCCCGGCGCCAGCAGCGAGGACGTGGCTGCGCTGGTCACCACACCGGCCGAGCGCGTGCTGGCGCGGATGGCGGACGTGGAGCACGTGACGTCGGTCTCGCGCCCCGGCGTGGCCGTGATCACCGTGCAGTTCAAGGTGGGTGTGCCCCGCACCGAGGCGCTGGTGCGCCTGAACGACACCGTGCAGGCACATGCCGATTGGCTGCCGCCGGGCCTGGGGGTGTTGCCGCCGCTGCTCAAGCCCAAGGGCATCGCCGACGTGCCCATCGTGGCGCTGACGCTGCATGGCTCGCGGCCACAAGGCGACGCCGCGCCAACCCTGACGGACGCCTATGCGCTCGGCCGGGTCGCCCAGAGCATCGCCGGTGACTTGAAGCGCGTGCCCGGCACCCGCGACGTGCTGGTCACGGGCGATCCGGGGCGCGCCGTGGTCGTGGCGGTGGACGGCACGCGGCTGGCCGCCTCGGGCCTGACGCTGGCGCAATTGGGAGGCGCGCTGCAAAGCGCCAACCTCGGCCAGCCGGTGGGGGAACTGGTGGCCGGCAACCAGGCGATCGAGGTGCACGTGGGCGACGTGTTGCGCAGCGCCGACGACGTGGCCGCGCTGATCGTCGGCGCCCACGCCGGCAAGCCCATCGCGCTGGGCGACGTGGCCACCGTGCACGACGGCGCACCCACGCCCAAGGCATCGGTCTGGTACGACGGCCAGCCGGCCATCACGCTGGCGCTGACCAAAAAGCCCGGCGCCAACGCCATCACGGTGGCGCGCGAGCTCGAGGCGCGCGTGGCGGCGCTGCAGAACACCGCCATCCCCGACGGCGTGCAGGTCGCCGTCACCCGCAACTACGGCGAGACGGCCAACGCCAAGGCGGTGCAGCTCATCACCAAGCTGGGCTTTGCCACCGCCTCGGTGGTGCTGCTGGTGCTGCTGGCGCTGGGCCGGCGCGAGGCCGCCATCGTGGGCGCCGCCGTGGTGCTGACCCTGGCGGCGACGCTGTTCGCCTCCTGGGCCTGGGGCTTCACGTTGAACCGCGTGTCGCTGTTTGCGCTGATCTTCTCCATCGGCATCCTGGTGGACGACGCCATCGTCGTTGTGGAGAACATCCATCGCCATGTGGCGATGCACCCCAACATGTCGCTGGCCAAGCTGATTCCACCCGCCGTGGACGAGGTCGGCGGCCCCACCATCCTGGCCACCTTCACCGTCATCGCCGCGCTGCTGCCGATGGCCTTCGTGTCGGGCCTGATGGGGCCATACATGGCGCCCATCCCCATCAACGCCAGCATGGGCATGCTGCTGTCGCTGGCAGTGGCCTTCGTCATCACGCCGTGGCTGGCGCGGCGCTGGATGCGCGCCCCCAGTGGACATGCGGGGTTCGATTTCTCGCAACGCCTGGCACCGCACTTCGAGCGCCTCTTCGCGCCGCTGCTGACCTCAGGCCGCGCACGGGCAGTGTTGGGGCTGGGCGTGCTGGGGTTGATCGCCGTCTCGCTGCTGCTGCCCGCCACCGGCCTGGTGGTGCTCAAGATGCTGCCCTTCGACAACAAGAGCGAGTTCCAGGTGGTGGTGGACATGCCGCCCGGCACGCCCATGGAGCAGACCGCTGCCGTGCTGGCCGAGCTGGGCGCCCACCTGGCCACCGTGCCCGAGGTGGCCGACTGGCAGGCCTATGCCGGCACGGCCGCGCCCATCAGCTTCAATGGCCTGGTGCGCCAGTACGACGGCCGCCAGAGCACCGAGCTGGGCGACCTGCAGGTCAACCTCAAGCCCAAGGGCGAGCGCGCGCTCAAGAGCCACGCCATCGCGCTGCGCGAGCGCCCGGCCCTGCAAGCCATTGCCGGCCGCCACGGCGCGCGGCTCAAGGTGGTGGAGGTGCCGCCGGGGCCGCCGGTGCAGGCGCCCATCGTGGCCGAGATCTACGGCCCCGACGCCGATGGCCGCCGCGCCGTGGCCGCCGCCGTGCGCCAGGTCTTCGCGGGCGCCGAGGGCATCGTGGACGTGGACAGCTCCCACCCCGACACCGCGCCGCGCGTGATGCTGACCGTGGACCGCCGCAAGGCCGCGCTGCTGGGCGTGCCGCAGGCGGCGGTGGTGGACACGCTGGCCACCGCGCTGCAAGGGCGCAGCGCCACCTGGCTGCACGTGCCCGGCAGCACGCCCATGCCGGCCTGGCTGCAGCTCGACGCCCGCGACCAGGGCCGGCTGGGCACGCTGCTGAACCTGCACGTGCCCGGCGCGGCGGGCCAGAACGTGCCGCTGCGCGAGCTGGTGCGCGTGGGCGAGGGCCAGCGCGAGGAGCCCATCTTCCACAAAGACCTGCTGCCGGTCAGCTACGTGGTGGGCGACATGGCCGGCCGTGCCGACAGCCCGCTGTACGGCCTGTTCGCCATGCGCCGCGCCATCGCCGCCCTCACCGCCCCCGACGGCCAGCCCATCGCCGAGCACTTCATCACCCAGCCCGCCGACCCCTATCGGGGCTACGCGCTCAAGTGGGACGGCGAGTGGCAGATCACCTACGAGACGTTCCGCGACATGGGCGCCGCCTACGCCGTGGGCCTGGTGTTGATCTACCTGCTGGTGGTGGCGCAGTTCAAGAACTACCTGACGCCGCTGATCATCATGGCCCCCATTCCGCTCACCCTCATCGGCGTGATGCCGGGCCACGCGCTGCTGGGCGCGCCGTTCACCGCCACCAGCATGATCGGCATGATCGCGCTGGCCGGCATCATCGTGCGCAACTCCATCCTGCTGGTGGACTTCGTCAACCTGCAACTGCGGCAGGGCGTGCCCCTGGCACGCGCCACCCTGCAGTCGGCCATCGCGCGGGCGCAGCCCATCGTGCTGACGGGGTTGGCGGCCATGACCGGCGCGCTGTTCATCCTGGACGACCCCATCTTCAACGGTCTGGCCATCTCGCTGGTCTTCGGCATCGCCGTCTCCACCGTGCTGACGCTGGTGGTCATCCCGCTGCTGTATTTCATGGCCCGGCGCGGCCAGTCGGCTTGACGTCTTTGCCATCACCACAACAGGAGACCCCCACCATGGCCCACATCGTCATCGTCGGCGCCGGCATCGGCGGCATGCCGGCGGCCTACGAGCTGCGCGAGGCGCTGCCCGCCCAGCACCGCATCACCGTCGTCAACGCGGTGGACTACTTTCAGTTCGTGCCCTCCAACCCCTGGGTGGCGGTGGGCTGGCGCCAGGCCGCCGACGTCAAGCTCGCCATCGGCCCGCTGCTGGCCCGAAAGCACATCGCCTTCATCCCGCAGGCGATGACCGCGCTGGACGCCCAGACCCACCGCCTGACGCTGGCCGACGGGCAGACGCTGGCCTACGACCACCTGGTGATCACCACCGGCCCGCGCCTGGCGTTCGACGAGGTGCCGGGCAGCGGCCCGCATGGCGGCCACACGCATTCGGTCTGCACCGTGGACCATGCCGCCGCGTTCTGGCGCGACTACCAGGCCTTTTTGCAAGACCCGGGCCCCGTCGTCGTCGGCGCCATGCCGGGCGCGAGCTGCTTCGGTCCGGCCTATGAGTTCGCGTTCATCCTGGCGGCCGATCTGCGCAAGCGCAAGCTGCGCCACAAAGTGCCCATCACCTTCGTCACCAGCGAGCCCTACATCGGCCACCTGGGCCTGGGCGGCGTGGGCGACAGCAAGTCCATGCTGGAGAGCGACCTGCGCAACCAGGACATCAAGTGGGTGACCAACGCCAGAACCACCCGTGTGGAGCCCGGTGTGCTGCACGCCACCGAGCTCGATGGCCTGGGCCAGCCCCGGCGCGAGCACGCCGTGGCGTTCAAGCTGGCGATGATGCTGCCCGCGTTCAAGGGCATCGAGCCGCTGATGGCCGTGCCCGGCCTGACCAATCCGCGCGGCTTCGTGCTGATCGACGAGTACCAGCGCAGCACGGCCTACCCCACCATCTGGTCGGCCGGCGTCTGCGTGGCCATCCCGCCCGTGGAGGGCACACCCGTGGCCACCGGCGCACCCAAGACGGGCTACATGATCGAGACCATGGTCACGGCCATCGCCCACAACATCGCCGCCGAGCTGGCCGGCAAGCCGGCCACCGCCAGCGGCACCTGGAATGCGATCTGCCTGGCCGACATGGGCAACACCGGCGCCGCCTTCATCGCCCTGCCCCAGATCCCGCCGCGCAACGTCAACTGGTTCAAGAAGGGCAAGTGGGTGCACCTGGCCAAGATCGCGTTCGAGAAGTACTTCATGCACAAGCTGCGCAGCGGCACCAGCGAGCCCGTCTACGAACGCCACGTGCTCAAGGCGCTGGGCATTGCGCGCCTCATCACCCCCCACTCCAAAGGAACTCCATCATGACCTCCTGGCAAGTCGTGCGCCTCATCGCAGGCGTGTTCATCCTCACCTCGCTGGCGCTGGCCCACTACGTGCATCCGGCGTGGCTGTGGTTCACCGCCTTCGTCGGCGCCAACCTGCTGCAAAGCAGCCTCTCGCGCTGGTGCCTGATGGAAACCCTCATGCGCAAGCTGGGCTTCAAACCCGGATGTTGAGATGAACCAACCCCCACGCTCACTTCGTTCGCTGCCCCCCGCGGGGGCTGTCAGCGCCTTCGGAACGGCCGGGCGGCGCTGACATGGACAAAAACTACAAAGCCATCACCGCCCGCACCAGCGGCCTGCTGCGCCAACTGCGCGCCGACATTCCCGAGACCACGCGCGGCTTCTCGGCGCTGGCCCAGGCCGCCACCCAGCCCGGCGCGCTGGACGCCAAGACCAAGGAGTTGATCGCCATGGCCCTGTCGGTGGCTGCGCGCTGCGACCCCTGCCTGGGTTACCACGCCGAGGCGCTGGTCAAGCTGGGCACCACGCGCGCCGAGCTTGAGGAGATGCTGGGCATGTGCATCTACATGGGCGGCGGCCCGGCGCTGATGTACGCCGCCGAGGCCATAGCCGCCTACGAGTACTTTGGCGGAGCGCGCGCGTGAACTGCGGCGCGCTGCTGATCGCCGCCCTGCTGCCCACGCTGGCCGGCGCCACCACGCTGGCCGAGTCCTGGCAGGCCGCGCAGCAGCACGACCGCGCGCTGGCCGTGGCCGAGGCCGCGCGCGGCATGGCCGATGCCCGCCGCGCGCAGGCCGACGCCCTGTACCGGCCCAGCGCGCAGGCCAGCGTCATGGCCGGTGCGGGCGGCGTGCAGAGCGCCTTGCGCGGCAGCGCCTTCGAGATGCCCGGCAGCCCGCTCACCGGCCCCGTGGGCCTGGACACCCGCATCCAGGACGGCCACGCCTCGCGCGCCGCGCTGCAAGCCCAGTGGCGGCTCTACAGCCCGGCCCGCGACGCGCAGGCCGCACAGCTGCGGCTGGCCGCCGAGGCCGACCAGCACCAATGGAACGGCGCGCGCCAGCAAGCCGCGCTGCGGCTGGCCCAGCGCCACCTGGACCTGGCTCTGGCGCGCCAGCGCACGCAGGTGCTGGCGCGCCAACACGCGTCCGTGGCCCGCGCCGGCGATGCCGCGCGCGAGCGCTACCGCGTGGGCAGCACGCCCATCACCGACACCCATGAGGCCGCCGCCGCGCTGGCCGAGGTGCAGGCCGAGCAGGTGCAAGCCGCCGCGCAGGCGCGGCTGGCCCGCGAGGCGCTGACCGACCTCACCGGCCTGCCCGACCCGCAGCCGGCGCTGCCTGCACGCGGTGTGCGCAACGAGCCGGCCGACCCCGGCGACGAGGCCGGCTGGCTGGCCGCCGCCCGCGCCGCCAGCCCCGACCTCGCCCGCCAGCGCCTGGCCGTGGACGCGGCGCGCCAGGGCGTGCGCGGCCAGCGGCCGGGCGCCCAACTGGCCGTGGACGCAGTGGGCGAATGGCGCCAGGAGCGCCTCTCGGGCAACGGCGACTTCGGTGCGGCCAGCCAGCGCGCCACGCCGTGGGGCGTGGGCGTGCAGATCAGCCTGCCGCTGTTCGACGGCGGCGTGCGCAGCGCCCGGGCCCAGCAGGCGGCCAGCGAACTGGCCCAGGCCGAAGCCGGCCTCGCGCTGGCCGGCGAGCAACTGGACGCTCAGGTGCGCGCGCAGTGGGCCGGCCAAGGCGCGCAGGCCGCTCGCGCCCGCGCCATGCAGGACGCCCTGGTCGCCAGCCGCGCGCGGCTGGACGCCACCCGCACCGGTCTGCAGGCCGGCGACCGCACGCTGCTGGATCTGCTGGCCGCCGAGGCCGACACCGCCCGCATCGAGCTGGCCCACGCCGACGCGATCGCCCGGGAGTGGCTGGCGCACCTCACGCTGCTGACCTATGCCAACCGGCTGGATGTTGCCGCGCTCGCCGCGCTGGACGACGCCAGCACCCCGCCCGCGGCGCCCTGAACGAGCGCGCTGAGGCCGGCACGCCCCATGGCGGCGGCGCTAACATCGCCCACCATGTGTTCCTGCGTCTACCAACTGGTGTTCGGCGACCACCTCGCGCGCAGCGTGCGGGGGCGGCCGGGCGCACCGCCACGGGCCGGTACCGCCCCACACTGAACCACCATTTATTTTTCTACTGGAGACACACATGGCCGATCTGTTTGAGAACCCGATGGGGTTGATGGGCTTCGAATTCGTCGAGTTCGCCTCGCCCAAGCCCGGGCTGCTGGAGCCCTTGTTCGAGCAACTGGGCTTCTCGCTCGTGGCCCGCCACCGCAGCAAACAGGTGCTGCTGTACCGCCAGGGCCAGATCAACTTCATCGTCAACAACGAGCCCAAGAGCCTGGCCGGCTACTTCGCCGCCGAGCACGGTCCCTGCGCCTGCGGCATGGCGTTTCGCGTCAAGGACGCCCACCTGGCCTATGCCCGCGCACTGGAGCTGGGCGCCCAGCCCATCGAGATTCCCACCGGCCCCATGGAGCTGCGGCTGCCGGCCATCAAAGGCATCGGCGGCGCGCCGCTGTACCTGATCGACCGCTTCGAAGACGGCAAGTCCATCTACGACATCGACTTCGAATGGCTGCCCGGCGTGCCGCGCCACCCCGAGGGCCACGGCTTTTCCATCATCGACCACCTGACGCACAACGTCTACCGGGGCCGCATGGCGTTCTGGGCCGAGTTCTACGAGCACCTGTTCAACTTCCGCGAGATCCGCTACTTCGACATCAAGGGCGAGTACACCGGCCTGACCAGCAAGGCCATGACGGCACCCGACGGCCTGATCCGCATCCCGCTCAACGAGGAAGCCAAGGGCGGCGCCGGCCAGATCGAGGAGTACCTGATGCAGTTCAACGGCGAGGGCATCCAGCACATCGCCTTGCTGACGGACGACATCTTTGCCTCGGTGGACAAGCTGGTGATGGCCGGTGTGCCGGTGATGACCGCACCCAACGACGTCTACTACGAGATGCTGGCCGATCGCCTGCCCGGCCACGGCCAGCCGGTGTCCGAACTGCAGACGCGCGGCATCCTGCTGGACGGCTCCACCGAGGGCGGCTCGCCCCGCCTGCTGCTGCAGATCTTTTCGCAGACGCTGCTGGGTCCGGTGTTCTTCGAGTTCATCCAGCGCAAGGGCGACGAGGGCTTTGGCGAAGGCAACTTCCGCGCCCTCTTCCTGTCGCTGGAGCGCGATCAGATCCGCCGTGGCACGCTGACCGCCGAAGCCGGCGCATGAGCCTGGAAGAGGCCCGCACCCGGCAGTGGCTGGAGCGGGCCGTCATTGGCCTCAACCTCTGCCCGTTTGCCAAGGGCGTGGTGGTCAAGGACCAGGTGCGCCATGTGGTCAGCACGGCCACCACGCCCGAGGCGCTGTTGGCCGAGCTGGTGGCCGAGCTGACGCACCTGGCCGCAGCCGACCCCGAGCAGCTCGACACCACGCTGCTCATCCACCCTCAGGTGCTGACCGACTTCCTGGATTTCAACGACTTCCTGGACGTGGCCGATCAGGCGCTGACCGAACTGGGCCTCGAGGGCGTGCTGCAGATCGCCAGCTTCCACCCCGACTACCAGTTTGCCGGCACGGCGCCGGGTGACGCCGAGAACCTGACCAACCGCGCGCCCTACCCCACGCTGCACCTGCTGCGCGAGGCCAGCATCGCGCGGGCGGTGGCGGCCTTCCCCGAGGCCGAGCAGATCTACGAGCGCAACATCGCCACCGTCACGGCGCTGGGGCACGCCGGGTGGCGGCGGCTACTGGACGAACCAGTGGATCAGCAAGGCGCCCAGCACGAACCCGGTCAGCAGCCATAGCGCGCTCAGGATGAACCCCTGCGTGCGCTGCTGCGCGCGCTCCAGCGTCCGCACGCGGGCGCGCAGCGGGGCGATGGCCTCGCTCTCGGGCGGCGCCAGCAGGCGCTGGTGCACCAGACGCGGCAGCTCGGGCAGCAGGCGCGCATAGTGCGGCGCCTCGTCGCGCAGGTGGCGCACCAGCGCGCGCCAGCCCACCTGCTGCTGCATCCAGCGCTCCAGGAAGGGCTTGGCAGTGGACCACAGGTCCAGCTCCGGGTCCAGCGTGCGGCCCAGGCCCTCGACGTTGAGCAGCGTTTTTTGCAGCAGCACCAGCTGCGGCTGGATTTCGACGTTGAAGCGGCGCGAGGTCTGGAACAGCCGCATCAGCACCTGGCCCAGCGAGATGTCCTTGAGCGGGCGGTCGAAGTGCGGCTCGCAAACAGCCCGGATGGCGGCCTCCAGCGATTCGATGCGCGTGCTGGGCGGCACCCAGCCGCTTTCCACGTGCAGCTCGGCCACGCGGCGGTAGTCGCGGCGGAAGAAGGCGATGAAGTTCTGCGCCAGATAGTCCTTGTCCGTCTCGGACAGGGTGCCGACGATGCCGAAATCCAGCGCCACGTAGCGGCCGAAGGTCTCGGGCGCCAGGCTGACCTGGATGTTGCCCGGGTGCATGTCGGCGTGGAAGAAGCCGTCGCGAAACACCTGGGTGAAGAAGATGGTGACGCCGTCGCGGGCCAGCGTCTTGAAGTCCACCCCCGCCGTGCGCAGGCGCTCCACCTGGTTGATGGGCACGCCAGTCATGCGCTGCATGACGATGACGGTGCGGCTGCACCAGGGCCAATGCATCTCGGGCACCATGATCAGCGGCAGGTCGGCCATGTTGCGGCGCAACTGGGCCGCGTTGGCGGCCTCGCGCAGCAGGTCCAGCTCGTCGTGCAGGTAGGTGTCGAACTCGGCCACCACCTCGCGCGGGCGCAGGCGTCGGCCATCGGCGCTGAAGCGCTCGACCCAGCGCGCCAGCGTGTGCAGCAGCGCCAGATCGTCCTCGATGACGGCCTGCATGCCGGGCCGCAGCACCTTGACGGCCACCTCGCGGCCGTCGTGCAGCACGGCGAAATGCACCTGGGCGATGGAGGCACTGGCCACCGGCTCGGCCTCGAACTGGCTGAACACGGCCTCGATGGGCTGGCCCAGGCCAGCCTCGATCAGCTCGCGCGCCTGGGCCGACGGCACCGGTGGCACGCGGTCTTGCAGCAGCGCCAGTTCGGAGGCGATGTCCGGCGGCACCAGGTCGGGCCGCGTGGAGAGCACCTGGCCGAACTTGACGAAGATGGGGCCCAGCTCTTCCAGCGCGCGGCGCAGCCGCTCGCCACGTGGGGTGTCGAACTGGCGCCCGCCGCGCACCAGCCAGGAAGCCAGGCGCACGCCCCGGTGCGACAGGCCGCTGAGCGCCAGCTGATCGATGCCATAGCGCAGCAGCACGTAGCCGATGCGCGCCGAACGGGTGATGTGGCGCATCAGCTGGGTGCGTGGACGGAGCGCGTCATCGCTTGAAAGCGGCGGCCACCGCGCGCATGCCGTCGGCCGCCATGCGGGCACCTTCAGCCGCCATGCCGCCGGCACGCACCAGCACGTCGGCCGCCGTGGGGCCGAAGACCCGCTCCAGATCGGCGGCCACGTCCCAGCGCACGTTGGCGATGATCCAGCTGACGTCGGCGGCCAGCGCCGCGTCGCCCTCGATGGCCACGCGCGGCTGCTCGCCGCGCGCCAGGCGCTGCGCCTGATCCAGCGGCGCGCTGGCATCCACGTGCAGCGTCAGGTCGGCCGCATGGGCGTCGTCCACTTGTTCCAGCAGGCCAGCCGGGGTGATGGCCAGCACCGTGGGGCCAGGCTGGTTCCAGGCGCCTTCCAGCTCCACGCGCAGCACGCGGCCGGCATGGGGCACCAGCCGCTGGGTGGCGGCCGGCGCGCTCTTGAGCACGTGGTTGGCCCACAGCACGCCGCGCGCCTGCGCCGCGCGAAAGACGGCGTCGGCCGCCGGCTTGACGGCGCCCGAGACGGTCTGGCTCAGGGATTCGAGCATGGGGGGTTGCTTCAGCATTTGAGTCCCAGGTGCAGGGCGACGACGCCGCCGGTGAGGTTGTGCACGTCCACGTGGCCGAAGCCGGCCGTCTTCATCATGGCCTTGAGCGTGGCCTGGTCGGGGTGCATGCGAATGGACTCGGCCAGGTAGCGGTAGCTCTCGGCGTCGCCCGCCACCAGGCTGCCCAGGCGCGGCAGCACGCTGAACGAGTACCAGTCATAAGGCTTTTGCAGCGGCGCGGCCACCTTGGAAAACTCCAGCACCGCCAGCCGCCCGCCCGGCTTGAGCACGCGGGCCATCTCGGCCAGCGCCTTGTCCTTGTGCGTCATGTTGCGCAGGCCGAAGGCCACGCAGACCACGTCGAAGCGGTTGCTCTCGAAGGGCAGCGCCTCGGCATCGCACAGCACGGTGGGGAGCACCAGGCCGGCGTCGAGCAGGCGGTCGCGGCCGGTGCGCAGCATGGCCTCGTTGATGTCGGTGTGCACCACGCAGCCGCTGGGGCCCACTTGCCTGGCAAACGCCCGGGCCAGATCGCCCGTGCCGCCGGCGATGTCCAGCACCTGGTCGCCGGGCCTGGCGTCGG
Organism: Pseudomonadota bacterium; assembly: GCA_020161145.1. Classification (GTDB taxonomy): domain Bacteria; phylum Pseudomonadota; class Gammaproteobacteria; order Burkholderiales; family Burkholderiaceae_C; genus Ideonella. Next base: position 438,352 of record JAIUPQ010000002.1, on the reverse strand, counting down.
CCACGGCCACGGTGTAGCGCTTCCACAGGCGGTGCAGGCCCATGGACATCAAGTCGTTCATCACGTCGTAGCGTGAGGCCACGGAGTCGAACACGCCCTTGACCTTGCCGGCCTTGGCGGTCTCGTCCACGGTGTCGTAGCCGAAATGGGTTTGGGTCATGTCAGTGCGGCCCGGCGCCTTCGGAGGGCGGCGGGCATGGGGTTCATACCGTGGATTGTGTCAGGGTGGCCGCCAGGCGCTGGTCCAGCGCCGGCAGATCGTCCTTCAGCGCCGCCAGCCGCGCCGCATCGCCCGCGCGCTGGGGCGAGCCCCAGATGGGCTGCGGGAAGTGGCTGTCCCAGTCGAAGCGGGCCACCACGTGCCAGTGCAGGTGCGGCACCACGTTGCCCAGGCTGGCCAGGTTGATCTTGGTGGGAGCCAGCGCCGTGCGCAAGGCCTGCTCCACCGTGGCCACGGCGGCCATGCAGATGCTGCGCTCGGCCGCCGTCAGGTCGGTGAACTCGGCCACGTGGGCCTGCCAGATGACGCGGTAGAAGGCGGGGAAGTCAGGCGCGTCCAGCACCCGCACCACCCGCAGCTGCGGCGTCTGCCACAGGACGGTGGTGGCGGGGTCGGTGGCGGCGCAGAGCACGCAGGGCGGCATCAGGGGCTCCCGCCGCGCGCCGGGTCAGGGGCGCGCGGCTGCCGCGCCCGGCACCCACATGCCCAGGTGGCCCAGCATGGCCTTGTAGGGCGCCAGCAGCAGCGCCGCCATCAGCCATTTGACGCTGAGGTCACCGGCGGCCAGCATGGCCCAGTCCAGCTCGGAGCCGGCAAAGGCGATGAAAAAGAAGATGACGGTGTCCAGCACCGAGGCGATGGCCGAGCCGATCAGCGGCGCCTTCCACCACGAGGCGGCGCGCAGGCGGTTGAACAGGGCAATGTCCAGCAGCTGCGCGGCGATGAAGGCCACCCCCGACGCCACGGCGATGCGCCAGGGCGCCAGCAGCAGCGAGACCACCACGGCCACCGCAAAGCCGGCCCAGGCCACGCGGCGCGCGGCGGACACGCCCACGGCGCGGTTGGTCAGGTCGCAGACCAGAAACACCAGCGGGTAGCTGAACGCGCCCCAGGTCAGCCAGTCGTTGATGGGGTATTGCACCAGCCAGTTGGACAGCACGATGACGGCGGCCATGGCGGCGATGGGGCGCGCCAGTTGGCGCAGCGAGGGGATGGTGGCGGTTTGCATGAGGGGCAGGATTATCCCCTGGCCGGCGACGCCTCGCCCATCAACTCGGTCTCGGGCGGCAGCGGCCCGCGGCCCGACCAGCGGTCCAGCAGCAGGTAGATCACCGGCGTGATGTAGAGCGTGACCGCCTGCGAGAAGACCAGGCCGCCCACCACCGCCAGGCCCAGCGGCTGGCGCAGCTCGGCGCCGGCACCAATGCCCAGGGCGATGGGCAGCGCGCCGGCCATGGCCGCCAGCGTGGTCATCATGATGGGCCGAAAGCGCAGTCGGCAGGCCTCGCGGATGGCCGCCTGCGGGGTCAGGCCCTGCTCGCGCTGGGCGGCCAGCGCGAAGTCGATCATCATGATGGCGTTCTTCTTGACGATGCCGATCAGCAGCAGGATGCCGATGGTGGCGATCAGCGTCAGCGGCTGGCCGAAGAGCATCAGCGTGGCCAGCCCGCCCACCGCCGCCGACGGCAGGCCGGCCAGGATGGTCAGCGGGTGGATGTAGCTCTCGTAGAGCACGCCCAGCAACACATACATCACCAGCAGCGCCGACAGCAGCAGCACCACCTGGCTGGTCTGCGCGCTCTGGAACACGGCCGCGTCACCGCCCCAGCGGGCGATGATGGACTCGGGCATGCCCAACTCGGTGCGCATCCGCGCCAGGCGGCGGGTGGCGTCGCCCAGCGGGACGCCGGGCGCGAGGTTGAAGCTCACCGTCACCGCCTCCAGCTGCCCGACGTGGTTGACCGCCGTCGGGCCCACGCTGCGCGCCACGGTGGCAAACGCGCTGACGGGCACCAGCCGGCCGCTGCGCGCCCGCACGTAGAGCTGGTCGAACGCGCTTTCGTCCTGCCGCGCCTCGGGCGCCAGCTGCATGATGACGGCGTAGCTGTCGGCCGGCAGGTACATGGTCGAGACCTGGCGCTCGCCGAACGCGCTGTACAGCACCGAGCGCACGTCGGCCACGGCCACGCCCAGCGTGGCGGCGCGCTCGCGGTCGATCTGCACGTCCACCTGCAGGCCGGTGGCCTGGCGGTCGGAGTTGACGTCACGAAACAGCGGGTCGGCACGCAGCGCCGTCTGCAGTTGGTCGGCCCAGTCGCCCAGCCCGTCGCTGGTCACGCTTTGCAGCGTGTACTGGTACTGGGCGCGGCTGATGCGGCCACCCAGCCGCAGGTTCTGCATGGGGTTGAGGTAGATGTTGATGCCGGCCACCTGGCGCGCCTGCTGGCGGAATTCGTCGAGCACCTGCGCCATGGGCGCGCGCTCGCTGCGCGGCTTGAGGTTGATGAACATGCGCCCGCTGCCGCTGCCGGCAAAGCTGCTGACGGTGCGCACGGCGGGGTGGTTGCGCAGGCGTTCGGCCACCTGGGTCTGCAGCGCCACCATGGCCTCGAACGAGGTGTCGTCGCCGGCCTCGACGCTGACCTGGATCTGGCCCAGGTCTTCCTGCGGGAAAAAGCCTTTGGGAATGGCCCAGAACATCACCAGCGTGGCCACCAGCGTGCCCACGGCCACCCCCATCACCCACCCGCGATGGGCCAGCGCCCCATCCAGTGTGCGGGTGTAGGCAGCCAGCACGCGGTCGAAGGCGCGCTCAAAGGCGCGCACCAGGGCGCCATGGCGGCCATGCTCGGGGCCGATCCAGCGCGAGGCCAGCATGGGCACCAGCGTCAGCGACACAAAGGCCGACACCGCAATGGCCAACCCCACCACCACGGCGAACTCGTGGAACAGCAGGCCGATGACGCCGGGCATGAAGAAGATGGGGATGAACACCGCCACCAGCGACAGCGAGATGGAGACGATGGTGAAGCCCACCTCGCGCGCGCCCTTGAAGGCAGCGGTCAGCGGCGGCTCGCCGTCCTCGATGTGGCGCATGATGTTTTCCAGCACCACGATGGCGTCGTCCACCACCAGGCCCACGGCCAGGGTCAGGCCCAGCAGCGAGATGTTGTCCAGGCTGTAGCCCAGCCAGCCCAGCAGCGCCACCGCCCCCAGCAGCGACACCGGCAGCGACAACGCCGGCACCGCCGTGGCCGTGACGCGGCGCAGAAAGAGGAACATCACCAGCACCACCAGCACGATGGTGCCCAGCAGCGTCAGCGTCACGTCGTGCAGCGCCTCGCGCACCGACAGCGAGCGGTCGTTGACGGTGCGCAGCGTCACGCTCTGCGGCAGCTGCGCGGTCAGGGCCGGCAGCGCGGCGCGCACGGCGTCCACCACGGCCACGGTGTTGGCGCCCGGCTGGCGCATCACCGCCAGCGTGATGGTGGGCTCGCCATTGAGGGTGGAGAACGATTGGGTGGACTCCAGGCTGTCCAGCACCCGGGCCACGTCGGCCAGCCGCACCGTCTGCGTGGCGCCCGGCGCGCTGACGATGAGGCGGGCGAAATCGGCCGCATCCTGCAACTGGCGGTTGGCCTGCAGCGTCAGCGACTGGGCCGGCCCATCGAGCGTGCCCACCGGCGTGTTGACGTTGGCCGCGCGCAGCGCGGTGGCCAACTCGTCAAAGCCGATGTTGCGCGCCGCCAGCGCCGCCGGGTCCACCTCGACCCGCACCGCATAGCGCTTGGAGCCAAAGGTGAACACCTGGGCCACGCCGTTGATGGTGGACAGCGAGGGCAGGATCAGGTGGTCGGCATAGTCCTGCAGGTCGGACGGCGACAGCGCGGGTGAGGCCAGCGCCACGAAGAGGATGGGTGAGTCGGCCGGGTTGACCTTGCGGTACGAGGGCAGCTCGGTCATGTCCTGCGGCAGCCGCCGCTGCGCCCGCAGCAGCGCGGCCTGCACGTCCAGCGCCGCCGAGTCGATGTCGCGCCCGGGCTCGAACTCCAGCGTCACCGAGGTCTCGCCCAGCGTGCTGCTGGAGCTGATGTAGGCCAGGCCGGCAATGGTCTGGAACTGTTTCTCCAGCGTCAGTGCCACCGAGGTGGCCATGGTCTCGGGGCTGGCGCCGGGCAGGCGGGCCGAAACGTTGATGACCGGCGTGTCGTAGTTGGGCAGCGCGGCCACCGGGATGCTGCGGTACATCAGCACCCCGGCCAGCACGATGGCCAGGTTGAGCAGCACCGTCATCACCGGACGGCGGATGAAGAGCGCCGAGAAATTCATGGTTGCTGCAGCACCACCGGAGCGCCGTCGCGCACGTTGGTGCGGCCTTCGACCACGACCTGCGCGCCCGGCGCCAGGCCGCTGACCACCGCGTTGCCATCGGCGCTGTCCAGCACGGTGATGGTCTTGCGCTGTGCCTTGCCGCCTTGCACCACAAAGAGCGCACGCTCGCGCTGGCCCTGCACGATGGCCGCCTGCGGCACCACCAGGGCGCCCGGCAGCGTGCGCAGCGTCAGGCTGATCTGGGCAAACGCGCCCGGCCACAGCAGCTGATCGGCGTTGGCGAAACGGGCCTTGACGGTGACGGTGCCCGAGCCCGCGCCCACGGCGTTGTCCACCACGTGCAGCCGGCCGGTCAGCGGTGCGCTGCCCGGGACCTCGGCCGTCACGCTCACGTCACCCGCGCGCTGGGCGGCCAGCACGTCGGCCAGCAGGCGCTGCGGCACGCCGAAGGCCACGTCGATGGGGTCGATCTGCACCAGCGTCACCAGCGGCGTCTGCCCCGCCTGCACCACCGCGCCGGGCGAGACCGCCACGATGCCCGCCCGCCCCGCCATGGGTGCCGTGATGCGGGCATAGCCCAGGTTGAGCTGCGCGCCCTGCCACGCCGCCTCGCCCGCCGCCACCACGGCCGCCTGGGCCTGCACCTGGGCGCGCGCGGTGTCCACCGCGCCCTGGGAGACAAAGCGCTGCGCCAGCAACTCTTCGGCGCGCCGCTGCTGGCGCTGCAGGTCGGCCAACGTGGCGCGGTCGCGCACGATCTGGGCCTGGGCCTGGGCGGCCTGGGCAGCGCCGGGCCGCCCGTCCAGCGTAAAGAGCAACTGGCCGGCCCGCACGATGTCGCCGTCCTTGACGTGCACGGCCTGCACGGTGGCCGTCACCTGCGGGCGCACCTCCACGCTGGCCGGCGGCGTCACGCTGCCCACGGCGCGCAGGCGCACCGGCCAGTCCTGCGGCTGGACTTGCACCGTGCGCACGGTCACGGGGGGCGGCTCACCGGCCTCGGGAGCGGCAGGCCCACAGCCCGCCAAAAAGACAATGGCCGCCAGCACGGCGGCCCAAGACAGCGCTTTCATGTAACCCATTGTCAGTGTATTTCCGACATCCGGCATGGCCGCTGCACCAATGGTCACAGGTCGCGGTGCCACCTAGAGTGCCTCCACCAACCGATCCATTGCACCGCCTGGAGTTCCACTATGCGCCTCGCCTCCGCCAAAGCCAATCCGTTCGGCATGTTGATGGACCCCCAGGCCGTGATTGCGGCCATGGAGCGCTCGACCAAACTGGCCAGCCTCAACCGCCGCGTCTGCCACCCGCTGGACAAGCCGCTGATTCCCAAAAGCGCCAAAGGCGCGGCCGGTGCAGCCACCTACGACGCCGAGATCGACGCCGAAGCCGAGGTCGAAGCCGAACCGGACGCTGCCGACCAGCCGCTGACCTGACACCGCGTGCGCCCGCGGCGGCGCAACTCAAGGCATAGTGCGCAGTCATCCGCTTGATGACAGGCCGCACACCATGAGCTACCCCCGCGACATCTACACCGAGCCCGCGATCGACGTCCACACGCTGGCCAACCTGGGCCCGCTGGCGCGCATGGCCGGCATCTGGCAGGGCACGCGCGGGCTGGACGTCAAGCCCAAGGCCGAGGGGCCCAAGAAGCAGGCCTTCGTGGAGCGCTACGAGGCCCAGCCCATCGACGCGCAGACCAACGGCCCGCAGCTGTTCTACGGGCTGCGCTACCACACCCACATCACCAAGCCCGACAACGTCAAGACCTACCACGACCAGGTGGGCTACTGGCTGTGGGAGCCGGCCACGCAGACCGTCATCCACACCCTGACCATCCCCCGTGGCCAGGTGGCCATGGCCGGCGGGCAGGTGGCGCCCGACGCGAGCGAGTTCGAGCTGGTGGCGCGGCTGGGTGACCCCACGTTCGGCATCTGCTCGGGGCCGTTTCTGGACCATGCCTTCAAGACCCTCGAATTCCGCATCAAGGTGGGGTTCGACGCCGACGGCAGCTGGTGGTACGACGAAGACACGGTGATGCAGATCCAGGGGCTGGCCGAGCCCTTCCACCACACCGACCGCAACCGCCTGACCAAAGTCGCCGAGCCCACGCCCAACCCGCTGGCGCTGGCGGCCCTGAAGGGCAGCTGAGCGCATGCCCGACGCCCACCACTCCCCGCTGGGCCAGCCCAGCCATTACACGGGCCAGTACGACCCCACGCTGCTGTTCCCCATCGAGCGCGCCACCAACCGCGTGGCCATCGGCGTGACGGGCGTGCTGCCCTTCATGGGCGCCGATCTGTGGACGGCTTATGAACTGAGCTGGCTCAATGCGCGCGGCAAGCCGCAGGTGGCCATCGCCCACGTCACCGTACCCTGCGAAACGCCCCACCTCGTGGAGAGCAAGTCGTTCAAGCTCTACCTGGGCAGTTTTGCCAACACCCGGTTTGACAGCGCAGTCGAGGTGCAGCAGCGGCTGCGCACCGACCTGAACGCGCTGTTGTGGCGCGGCGCACCCGCCGTGCAGGCCGGCGTGGGCGTGCGCCTGCTGCTGCCCGATGCGTTCGACCGCGAGCCGCTGCAGGAGCTCTCAGGCCTCAGCCTCGACCGGCTGGACATCGAGTGCAGCCACTACACGCCCGCGCCCGAGCTGCTGCACGCCGCCGAGGACGAACCCAGCGTGCAGGAGGTGCTGACCAGCAACCTGCTCAAGAGCAACTGCCTGGTCACCGGCCAGCCTGATTGGGGCGCGGTGCAGATCGCCTACAGCGGCCCGCCCATCGACCAGGCCGGGCTGCTCCAGTACCTGGTCAGCTACCGCAACCACCACGAGTTCCACGAGCACTGCGTGGAGCGCATCTTCATGGACATCCGCACCCGCTGCCGGCCCCAGCGGCTGACCGTCTACGCCCGCTACACGCGGCGCGGCGGCCTGGACATCAACCCGTTTCGCACCAGCCACCCCCAGGTGCTGCCGCCCAGCGTGCGCACGGCGCGGCAGTAGCGGCCGGGTGCGGCCCCATGCGGGCACCCGGCATCGCCCTCAGGGCGTGGGGCTGCCGTTCAAGCGCGCCTGAAAAAACCGGACCACGGCCGCGTTCATCTGCCGGTGCCATGCCACGCGGTCAAAACCATCAGGGTCGCGGCAGAGCTTGGGTGCGTCGGCCGCCAAGGCGGGCGGGCACGGCGCCAGGTAGGCGAAGTGCCCTGCCCCTTGCGCCACGTGGTACTCGGTGCCCGGTGGCAGGGCGTTGCGGATGACCTCGACATCGGCCAGCTTGACCCCATCGCCGCCCTGCTGTGAAGCCCATAGCTGAACCGGCACGCGCACCTGGGCCAACCCGGCGGCGTCGAACAGATTCAACGGATCGACGATGACGGCAGCGCGGATGCGCGGGTCGGCCTTCGGCTGGATGCGGGCATCGCTGGCCGAAACCCGCCAGCATAGGGGCACCAGCCAGCGCGTCAGCCCCTGGCAGATACGCGGGCTGGCTGCCTGAAGGTTGGGCCGCGCACCCACCAGCGCCAGCCCCGTGTAGCCGCCGCGCGAGAAGCCAAACACGCCGATGGCGCCCGGCCGCAGCACCGCCCGCTGAGACCAGCGCTGGGTCATGAAGTCAACCAGCCGCGACACGTCGCGCGGGCGAGACTCGAAGATGCCCAATTGCTGCGCGCGGCCATCGTCGCCATAGGTATCGCCCGGGTGGTTGAGCGCCGCCACCACAAAGCCCGCGTCGGCCAGCGCTGTGGCCGTGTCGTGATGGCCCAGCAGCGTGCCGCCCTGCCCGTGCGAGATCACCACCAGCGGCAGGTCGCGGCCACGGATGGCGCAGCCCGGCGTGCCTTGCAGCGTGAAAGGGCCGACGGTTTGCGGCTGGGGCGGCTGGCTGCAAGGCGTCCAGACCATCGCCTGCAGCGGTGGCTGGCCGCCCTCGGCCGGGACGGTCACCCGTGCAAACCCGGCGGCCCAAACGGTGGCGTGCAGGAAGCCACCCAGCAAGACCAGAATCCAGGCCTGGCAACCCGGGCGGGCGCGCCGATGACCGGGCGGTGAAGCGAAAGGTGGCGTCAAGGCATCCATACGATCCAGCGAAGGGGATGGTCACTATGCCACCCCAAGCCGCTCCCCCTCGCGCCCAAGGGCTTCAGTTGCACGATAGTCAGCGACCGGCCATCGCTCGCTGAAGTCGCAGGGCCAACTCTGGCACTTCACCCCAAGCCGTCGGTGACATCAGCACTGCGTTGTCGCTGCGCTTGTCCTGCCCGAACGCCTGCGCGCTCACGGGACTTCCCGCCGCACGGCGTGCTGCGGGATTCGCACTTGGGAGCGGCCCGGCGACTTGGGCGTATGCAAACCCGCGGGCACACCGAGCGACCGCTCCAAATCGGGCATCAAACCGCTCAAGTCGAACCGCGAGGCGCAGCCCCGGATCGGATCCACCAGCACCTCCAGACCGCTGTCTTCACAGCACGGCAAGTGCTGGCAAGATGCCCACTCACTCCGCGCCGCCGCCATGCACACGCTCGATCTGCTTTGGCCCCTCACCGGCCTGCCGCCCCAAGCCCTGGCCCACGCCCGCCTGAGCGGCCACGACCCGGTGCTGCCCTCGTCATTCGCCGTCGGCGCGGCGGCGCAGGCCGGCATTGCGGCGGCAGCGCTGGCGGCGTGCGAGCTGGGCCACCTGCGCGGCCAGCTGCGGCAGGACGTGGCCGTGGACGCCACCCACGCCGCGCTGGAGTGCACCTCCTGGTTCAGCGTCAACGGCGTGGTGCCCGACATGTGGGACGCCTACTCCGGCCTCTACCCTTGCCGCGACGGCCATGTGCGCATCCACGCCAACTTCGCCCACCACCGCGACGGCGCGCTGGCGCTGCTGGGGCTGGATGCGGCCACCGCCACCAAGGCCGACGTGGTCCGCGCCCTGCAGGCCTGGGACGCCGAGGCGTTCGAGACCGCCGCCGCCGAGCGCGGTCTGGTCGTCGCCGCGCTGCGCACCCGCGCCCAGTGGGAGGCCACGGCACAAGCTCAGGCCGTGGCCGCACAACCGCTGTTCACCGTCACCCGCGTGGGCGACGGCCCGCCGCTGCCCCTGCCCAAACTGACCGCTGGTCAGCGGCCGCTGACGGGCGTGCGCGTGCTGGACTTGACGCGCATCCTGGCCGGCCCGGTGGGCACACGCATGCTGGCCGGCTACGGCGCCGACGTGCTGATGGTCAACGGCCCGCACCTGCCCAACATTGCCGCCATCGCCGACCTCAGCCAGGGCAAGCGCTCGTGCCTGCTGGACCTGAACGGCGAAGCCGGCCGCACCGTGCTGCGCGCGCTGGTGCAAGACGCCCACGTCTTCGTACAGGGCTACCGGCCGGGTGGCCTGGCCGCGCGCGGGTTTGCACCGCATGAACTGGCCCGGCTGCGCCCGGGGCTGGTCACCGTCAGCCTCAGCGCCTGGGGAACCGACGGCCCCTGGGCTGCGCGACGCGGCTTCGACTCGCTGGTGCAGACCGCCGCCGGCTTCAACCACGCCGAGGGTGTGGCCTTCGGCGACGGCCAGCCGCGCGCCCTGCCCATGCAGGCCCTGGACCACGTCAGCGGCCACCTGATCGCGCTGGGCGCGGCGGCCGCACTGCACCGCCAGCAGCGCGAAGGCGGCGCCTGGCACGTGCAGGTGGCGCTGGCGCAGACCGGCCACTGGCTGTGGCAGTTGCCGCGCGTGGTGCACGGCTTTGCCGCCCAGCCGCCGGCACGTGAGCCCTGGCTGGAGGCGGTGGACAGCGGCTTCGGCCGCCTGGTGACGCTGCGCCACAGCGCGCAATTGGCGCGCACACCAGCGACCTGGGAGCGGCTGGCGATGCCGCCGGGGACACACCTGCCCTCATGGGCAATGTAGGCGAAATCCCCCTGGGGAGCACCGGCGAAGGCTCTATACGATCAGTCGCCATGGGGTCGGAGGGTTCGGAACCACACGTTGTTCCGGCAGCCACCGGCACCACAAGGAAGGAAAAAGCCATGGCTTAGCGAACCATGCCCATTGGGCGCGTGGCCGGCAGCGCGTTGCTGTGCGGCGCCAGCCTCATCCTGTCCAGCTGCGGTGGCAGCGACGGACCGGACGTGCCCACCCCCGTGGTGCACGCCGCGCCCCTGCCACAAAACGATACGGTGAGTCTGACCCCCGGCAACACCGCCAGCGTGCTGGACAACGACACCGTGGAGGGCAGCGCCGCCCGCGTGGGCAGTGACGGCAATGTCACGTTCACCACCACGGGGACATTGCCAGTCGGTGTCAGTGTGGCGGGTGGCGTCATCACCCTGGCTAGCGACATGGCGCCGGGCAGCTACAGCCTGGGCTACCAGCTGTGCAACGCCGCCGACAACCGGATGTGTGCCAGCGCCACGGTGGCGCTGACGGTGCCGCCTTACGGTACGGTCGGCGGCCTGGCGCTTGATGCCAATACCGGCAACGCCGTGCCCAACGTGACCGTGCGGCTGGGCGGGCTGACGGCGCTGACCGATGCCACCGGCAACTACACCCTGCCCGGCGTGCCGCTGGCCGACCGGGTGAGCGTCGTGTTCGGCGCCGACACGCATATCGAAACCTCGCGCATCGCCCGTGTGCAGGCCGGCCGCACCGAGGTGAACGTGCGCCTGCTGCCGTATGCGGCCGACACCGTGCTGCCAATCGCCACCGGCGGCACCGCCACCGTGCCCGACTCGACGGCGCAAGTCGTGCTGCCGGCCAACGGCCTGGTGCGGGCCGACGGCACGGCGGCCAGCGGCAACGTGCGCGTGCGCATCACGCCCATCTCGCCCGCCGTGGATCCGGCGCAGATGCCGGGCGACTACAACACCCTGGTGGAGGGCGCCCTTACGCCGCTGCAGAGCTGGGGCGCCTTGAACGTGCGCCTGTATGACGAGGCTGGCAACGAGTTGAATCTGGCACCGGGCGCCTCTGCCACGCTGCGCATTCCGCTGTCCACGCGCAGCAGTGAGTGGCCCGAGACCGTCCCGCTCTACCACTTCGATCAGACCGCTGGTGTCTGGGTGGAAGAAGGCACGGCCACCCTGGCCGGCGAGCCCGGCGCCCGCTATTACACGGGCACGGTGACCCACTTCACCACCTGGAATGCCGACCGCGTCTACGACACCATTTACGTCAACGGCTGCGTAGCCGATGAGGTGGGCAACCGGATCGCCCATGCGACGGTGATCACCGACGGCATCAGCTACAGCGGCACCGGCACCGCCTACACCGATGCCAACGGCGCCTTCAGCGTGCCCATGATGAAGTCCGGCACGGCGGCCATCGTTGGCCAGTCCGTCAACCTGCTGACCAACACCGTGCGCATCGAGGCGGGCAGCCAGGACTACGCGCTGGACTCCTGCCTGGTGCTGACTCCGTTTGGCCTGGGTGGCACCCTGCGCCTGACCTGGGGCGAGTTACCCGTGGATCTGGACTCGCACCTGCTTGCACCCGACGGCAGCCACATCTATTACAGCAACCCAGGCAATCTGCTGTCTGCCCCCTATGCCAACCTGGACGTGGACGACGTCAGCAGCTTCGGCCCTGAAGTGGTGACGCTGAACAAGCTGATGGTGGGAACCTACCGCTACTCGGTGCACAACTACTCGGGCCAACTCGATCGCTGGCTCAGCCTGTCGGATGCGCGCGTGGAAGTCAATTTCGCCGATCAGCCACTGCGGCTCTACGTGGCCGGTGCAGGCGACAGCGACGCCACCGACTGGTGGAACGTGCTCGAGTTCGACGTGGACGCGAGCTGCAACGTCACCGTGCGCACGGTGAACAGCTACAGCAGCACCGCCCCGGCGGTGACCCCGGTGACCGCGACGTATTGCACGCGGCCCTGACGTCCGGCTGCGGCACACCAGGCCAGACAACCGGTGCCGCGCCCGCGGCACCGGTTTTTTTCATGGCCGCGAAAAAAACTGTCAGGTTCCACCCCGCTTGTGCGACAACCCAGGGCACGCACGGCAATCACGCCGCTGCGGCCCTCTCTCAACCCGCATGGAGCACCCGTGATGAACCTCAAACAACTGGCCACCCTGGCCGCCACCGCCATCGCCGCCTCGGCCTATGCCGCCGGGGAAGCCCCTCAGCACAGCTGCGGCGCCGGCACCTGCGGCAAAAAAGCCGCCTCGGCACCGGCCGACGGGGCGTCAGACGCCAAATGCAGCAAGAAAGACGCCAAGTGCAGCAAGAAGGATGCATCCTGCGCCAAGCGGGCCGCCAACCCGGCCAGCGCCGCATCGGAAGCCAAGTGCGGCAAAAAAGACGCCCAGTGCAGCAAGAAAGACGCCTCGTGCAGCAAGAAGGCGGCCAGCCCCGCCAGCGCCGCGTTCGAAGCCAAGTGCAGCAAAAAAGACGCCTCATGCAGCAAGAAGTAAGCACCGCATCATGATTGGATTGGGCCTGCGCCGCGAGATGGCCGACTGGGATCTGGCCAGCCTCACGGCAGACTTCTTCGAGGTCGCACCAGAGAACTGGCTGCGGCGCGACCGCACACCGCTGCACCAGATCGTGGCCGCCGGCCGGCCCGTCTGGCTGCACGGCGTGTCGCTGAACCTGGGCGGCCACGGCGCGCTGCAGCCGGCCTTCATGCAAGGCTTGCGCGAGCTGATGGCCGAGTTGGGTGCCACGGGCCTGCCCGTGCACTACTCCGACCACCTGGCCGCCAGCGGCGACGCGCACCAGCTCTACGACCTGTTCCCCATCGCCTGCACCGAGGCCGAGGCGCAGCGGGTGGCCGGGCGCATCGCCGCCGTGCAGGACGCCCTGGGCCAGCGCATGGCGGTGGAGAACACCACCTGGTATGCCAACGTGGGCGACCTGCCGGAGCCGGACTTCATCCAGCGCGTGCTGGAGCTGGCCGACTGCGACCTGCTGCTGGACGTGAACAACGCCGCCGTCAACTTCAAGAACCACGGCGGCCTGACGGCCGAGGCGTTCACGGCCCGCATCGATGCCACCCGCGTGCGCTACCTGCATGTGGCCGGGCACGAGTTCGATGCGCGGTTCGGCCTCTACATCGACACCCACAGCGCCCGCGTGGAGCCCGCCACCACGGCGCTGGCACGCCAGTGGCAGGCCACCCACGGCCACCCCATCCTGCTCGAATGGGACAACGACGTGCCCTCGGCCGAGGTGCTCAACGAGGAGTTGCAATGCCTGAGGCCGCTTTCTTTGACTACGTAAGAGGCCGCAGCGAGGTGGTGCCCGAGGGCTACCGCGAGGACGGGCTGCGCGCCTACCGCTATCTGGTGCATCTGGGTGCGGCCCAGATGATCGACGCCCAGTTCCCCGAGGTGCGCAAGCGCCTGGGCGAGCCGGGCTGGCACGAGCTGATCGCCGCCTTCGTGCGCGAATCGGCTTGGGATTCGCATTTCTACGGAGACCTGACCGATGCCTTCATCGTCTTTCTCGATCAGCAGCGCGCGGCGCCTTGACGGCCTGCGCGACCTGGGCCTGCTGGGCCTGCGCCTGTGGCTGGCTCAGGAGTTCATCCAGGCCGGCTGGGTCAAGCTGGCGGCGGGCCCCACGCCGCCCGAGTGGTTTGCCACGCTGATGCTGCCCTGGCCGGTGTCGCTGCTGGGCACGCAGGTCAACTGGCTGGCGGCGGGCGTCGTCGAGTGCCTGGCCGGCCTGGCATTGCTGGTGGGCCTGCACAGCCGGCTGGCCGCGCTGGCGCTGCTCTTCGTCACCTGGGTGGCCGTGGTCAGCGTGCACTTCGATCTGGGCTGGGCCGGCTGGAACCAGATCGAGACCGAGGCCGGCCTGGGCTTCAAGGTGCCGCTGATGCTGGCGCTGATGCTGCTGGCCGTCTTCACCCAGGGCCCGGGCCGCTGGTCGCTGGATCACGGGCTCGGGCTGCGGCAGGCGCCGTGACCAGCGCCAGCGCGCAAGACATCACGCGGCGCTGGCGCGCGCCCATGCTGCGCTACGCCCGCCTGCATCTGCATTGCGCCGAGGACGCCGAAGACGCCGTGCAGGAGGCGCTGGCCGCGCTGCTGGCACAGCCACCGGCCCAATGGCCCGCCGACCCCCGCCCCTACCTGTTCGGCATCCTCAAACACAAGATCACCGACCAACTGCGCGACCGTGGCCGCCACGGCGAGCCCCAGGCCCCCGAGGAGGACGACACCCTGGACCAGACCTTGTTCAACGCGCGCGGCAAATGGGCCGCCGGCCAGAGCGTGGCACGCTGGCATCTGCCCGATGCGCAACTGCACACCGCGCAGTTCTTTGCCCTGGTCGAGGCCTGCACCGAGCGCCTGCCGCCCAAGCCGGCGCGCGTGTTCAGCCTGCGCGTGCTGCTGGAGTGGGAGGCCGAGGCCATCTGCGACACGCTGGGCCTGTCGCGCGCCGACTACTGGCAATGCCTGAGCCGGGCCCGCAAGCAGCTGCAGCTGTGCCTGGCCACCCGTGGATTTGGTGCCGAAGGAGCCGTTTGATGCGTTGCCGTGAGTACATCTTCCTGCTGACCTCGGAGCAACTGCCTGCTGCCGCCCTGCCGGTGCGGCTGACCGCAGGGTGGCACCGCGTCATCTGCCGCCGTTGCCGGGCCTTCACGGCCAACGACGCCCGGCTCGACGCCTGGGTGCGGCAGGCCGTGGACGCCACCCTCCGGGAGGACGAGTCCGGCGCCGACACGCCGCCGACGCCGTAGCGCCTCACGGCGCCACGTGGGCGTACAGCCAGAAGTCGCCGCTGCGTCCGCGCACCTGGCGGTAGCTGCGCAGCAAGCCCTCGCGGGCAAAGCCGCAGCGCGCCAGCACGGCCAGCGAGGGCGCGTTGCTGACCAGCACCGTGGCCTGGATGCGCACCAGGCCCACATGCCCGTGGCCCCAGTCCAGCAAGGCCTTGACGGCCGCCGTGGCCAGGCCTTGGCCCCAGGCGGCGGGCACCAGGTCGTAGGCGATCTCGGCGCGCCGGTCGGGCGGCCAGACCGAATGAAAGCCTGCGGTGCCCAGCAGCCGGTCGTCGTCCCGCGCTGCAATGGCCAGGCGCAACATCGCGGCGGCGTCGGTCGGGTCGGGCGGTTGGGCATAGACGGCCAGCTCCCGCGCGGCCTGCAGGTTCCAGCTCGTGTGCTCAAACACCTGCGGCTGGCTCAGCGCGGCATACCAGGGCCCGATGTCGTCGGCCCGCAGCAGCCGCAGCCACGCCAGCGGGTGGTCCAGTTCAGGCAGTCGGGTGTAGCGCATGGCGGCCTCGCCGCTCAGCCCAGCCGCTGTGCCATCTGGTCGGTGGCCGCCACCAGCGCGGTGGCAATGCCGGGCTCCATGGAGGAGTGGCCCGCATCAGGCACGATGCGCAAATCCACGCCCGGCCAGGCATCGGCCAGCGCGCAGGCATAGCGCACGGGGCAGATCACGTCGTAGCGGCCATGCACGATGACGCCCGGCAAGTGGGCGATGCGGGGCATGCCGGCCAGCAACTGCCCCGGCGCCACAAACGCCTGGTGGGCAAAGTAATGCGCCTCCAGCAGGCCGGTGGAGAGCAGGCGGCTGGCGTCTTCTTCAGCCTCGGCCGGCTGCGGCAGCAGGTGCAGGCAGGCGCCTTCGTAGCGGGCCAGCGCGCGGGCGGCGGCGTGGGCCACGGCCTCGTCGGTGCCTTGCATGCGCGCCAGGTAGGCGGCCAGCAGGTCGGGGGCGTCGTCCACGTGGGCCGAGAAGGCCTCCCACTCGCGCGGGAAGAACTGGCGCATGCCGTAGAGCCACCAGTCGATTTCCGCCTGGCTGCCCAGCCAGATGCCGCGCAGCACCAGGCCCAGGCAGCGCGCCGGGTGCGCCTGCGCATAGGCCAGCGCCAGTGTGGAGCCCCAGGAGCCGCCAAAAACCAGCCAGCGCTCGATCCCCAGGTGCTCGCGCAGCCGCTCGATGTCGGCCACCAGATGGGCGGTGGTGTTGGCCTCGGTCTGGCCCAGCGGCGTGCTCTGGCCGCAGCCTCGCTGGTCAAACAAGGCCACATGCCAGCGCGTGGGGTCAAAAAAACGTCGGCTGGTGGGGCCGATGCCGGCACCCGGGCCGCCGTGCAGAAAAACGGCCGGAATGCCGTTGGGGTTGCCGCAGGTTTCCCAGTACAGGGTATGGCCGTCGCCCACGTCCAGCTTGCCGCTGCGCAACGCGGCCACGGGCGGGTAGAGCGCGGTTTCCAGGCAGGGCGCCATGGCTACGCCCCCCCTTTGCTGGAGACTTTGTGGCGCATCAGTCGCCCCTTCTCGCGATCCCAGTCGCGCTTCTTCTCGGTTTCGCGCTTGTCGTGCTGGGCCTTGCCCTTGGCCAGCGCCACCTCGGCTTTGACGCGGCCCGCCTTCCAGTGCAGGTTCAGCGGCACCAGCGTGTAGCCGCGCTGCTCCACCTTGCCCACCAGGCGGCGGATCTCGTCCTTGTTCATCAACAGCTTTTTGGTGCGGTCGGCCTCGGGGTTGACGTGGGTCGAGGCCGAGCGCAGCGCGTTGATGCGGCAGCCGATCAGGTACAGCTCGCCGTTCTTGATGACCACGTAGCCGTCGGTCAGTTGCACCTGGCCGGCCCGGATGGCCTTGACCTCCCAGCCTTCGAGCACCATGCCCGCCTCGTAACGCTCTTCAATGTGGTACTCATGGCGGGCGCGGCGGTTTTCGGCAATGGCGGCGGGGGGCTTGGTCATAATTGCGGTCATTGTATGAAGCAGGTTCGCAAGTCCGTATTGCTCTGGTACAGCCCCGCCGAGATGTACCGTCTGGTGGTGGATGTGCCCGCCTACCCCCAGTTTCTGCCCTGGTGCGAGAAGGGCGAGGTGGTGCAGACGCACGATGACGGCGTGACGGCGCGCGTCCACATGGCGCTGGCCGGCATGCGCCATGCCTTCACCACGCGCAACGTCCAGGTGCCCGACCAGAGCGTGCAACTGACGCTGGTGGATGGGCCGTTCTCGGTGCTCGAAGGCAACTGGCGTTTTGCGCCGCTGATGCGCCCCGGGCAGGCAGCGGCCAGTGCCTGCCGCATCGAGTTCGATTTGCGCTATGCGTTTTCCAGCCGCCCGCTGGAGCTGGTGCTCAGCCCCGTGTTCGACAAGGTGGCGGGCACGCTGGTGGATGCCTTCATCAAACGGGCCGAGGCCGTCTATGGCAAACGATGAGCGGCTGCACGTGACGGTGGCCTACAGCCCGGCCCCGCGCGAAGTCGATCAGGTGCACCTGAGGCTGGCGCCCGGCGCCACCGTGGGCGAGGCCATTGCGGCCAGCGGGCTGGTGGCCAAGTACGCGCTGGACCTGAGCGCACTGGCTTTTGGCGTCTGGATGCGCGCCGAGCCGGCCGACAAACCGCTGCGCGAGGCCGACCGGGTGGAGATCTGGCGCCCGCTGCGGGTGGATCCCAAGGAGGCGCGGCGGCTGCGCTACAAGCAGCAGCAGATCAAGCCGGGCCAGCGCCCACCCCGCCCTGCGGGCTAGGGTCAGTTGCAGTGGGAGAGGATTTGCGCCTGCGCGCGCTGGACTTCCTCGGCTCGGGCCTTGTCGTCCAGCACCTCGCGTTCGCCCTGGGCACCGGCGCGGGCCATGCGCTGGCCGCTTTGCAACGCGGCCAGCAGGTTCTGCGCGCGGCGGCAGCTTTCGGCGCGCTGGGCCGCGGCCTGAGGGTCGGCTTTGGCGGGGGCTGAGGGCGGCTGCTTGGCCGCCTCGGCTTGCATCTGGCTGCGGCGCTTTTCCAGTTCGGGGTCCACGGCCGGGGCACTCTCTGCGGCTGTGGATGCACCGCGCCCCCGCCCCACGGGCGTCACATGGCCCGGCGGCACGGCGGCCGGGCTGTAGTTGATGGTGGCGGCAGCGTCAGGGCGCTGGATGATGGCGCTGTCCGGCACCTCTTTGGGTGGCGGGCGGTCGCTGATCTGCACGCGGCCGTTGGCGTCCCGCCACTTCCACAGGGGGGCTGCCTCGGCGGTGGTCAAACAGAGCAACGCAGCCATGCACAAGGCAGGCAGTCGCAGACGGTACATGGTCATCATCATGATGGCAGTCATTTGCACAGTGTAGAAGTCCACCTCCCCGGCGAGCACCGGAAATGCGCAGTGACTTCCGTATAATTCGACTTTGCGTAAGGATGTTTCCCATGCGTCTGCTCGGCAAGGCCCTCACGTTCGACGACGTGCTTCTGGTGCCCGCTTTCTCCCAGGTGCTGCCCCGCGATACCTCGCTGGCCACCCGCGTCTCCCGCCACATTGCGCTCAACCTGCCCCTGATTTCCGCCGCCATGGACACGGTGACGGAATCGCGCCTGGCCATTGCCATCGCCCAGGAGGGCGGCATGGGCATCGTGCACAAGAACTTCTCGCCCGCCCAGCAGGCGGCCGAGGTGGCACGGGTCAAGCGCTATGAATCGGGGCTGCTCAAAGACCCCATCACCATCGGCCCCGACGCCCGCGTGCGCGAGGTGGTGGCGCTGTCGCGCGAGCATGGCATCTCGGGCTTTCCGGTGGTCGAGCATGGCCGCGTGGTGGGCATCGTCACCGGGCGCGACCTGCGCTTCGAGACCCGCATGGACGCGGCGGTGCGCGACATCATGACGCCGCGCGAGCGCCTGATCACCGTCAAGGAAGGCGCCTCGCTGGCCGAGGCCAAGGCCCAGATGCACCGCCACAAGCTCGAGCGCGTGCTGGTGGTCAACGATGCCTTCGAGATGCGCGGCCTGTTCACGGTCAAGGACATCACCAAACAGACCAGCTTCCCCAATGCCGCGCGCGACGAACACGGCCAGTTGCGTGTGGGCGCGGCGGTGGGCGTGGGCGAAGGCACCGAGGAGCGCGTGGAGCTGCTGGTGCGCGCCGGCGTGGACGCGCTGGTGGTGGACACCGCCCACGGCCACAGCGAGGGCGTGATCGAGCGCGTGCGCTGGGTCAAGCGCAACTTCCCGCAGGTGGACGTCATCGGCGGCAACATCGCCACCGGCGCGGCCGCGCTGGCGCTGGTGGAAGCCGGCGCCGACGGCGTCAAAGTGGGCATCGGCCCCGGCTCCATCTGCACCACGCGCATCGTGGCTGGCGTGGGCGTGCCCCAGGTCACCGCCATCGACAACGTGGCCACCGCGCTCAAGGGCACCGGCGTGCCGCTGATTGCCGACGGCGGCGTGCGCTACTCGGGCGACATCGCCAAGGCCATCGCGGCCGGCGCCAGCACGGTGATGATGGGCGGCATGTTCGCCGGCACCGAAGAGGCGCCGGGCGAGGTCATCCTCTACCAGGGCCGCAGCTACAAGAGCTACCGCGGCATGGGCTCCATCGGCGCCATGAAGGCCGGCTCGGCCGACCGCTACTTCCAGGAAGCGGACGAGTCCGCCAACCCGGCCGCCGACAAGCTGGTGCCCGAGGGCATCGAGGGCCGCGTGCCCTACAAGGGCTCGGTGGTGGCCATCCTGTTCCAGATGGCGGGCGGCCTGCGCGCCTCCATGGGCTATTGCGGCTGCGCCACCATCGACGCCATGCGCGAGCGCGCCGAGTTCGTCGAGATCACCGCCGCCGGCATCCGCGAGAGCCACGTGCACGACGTGCAGATCACCAAGGAAGCGCCCAACTACCGGATGGAGTGAGCGCCCGCCGCGCTACGGACGGGGTCGCATGACCCCGTTTTCCTTCCCGCCCCCATGACCATCGTCAGCGACACCCCGTCCCCCAAGCCCCGTGCCGCCGGCATGGGCTTCATCATGCTGGCCGTGTTGATCGACATGATCTCCATCGGCCTCATCATCCCCGTGCTGGCGCCGCTGGTGACCTCGTTCGCCCACTCGCCGCGCGAGCAGACGGCGGCCATGCTGGCCGTGTCGCTGGCCTTTGGCGCGGCCAACTTTGTGGGCTCGCCCATCCTGGGCGCCCTCTCCGACCGCTACGGTCGGCGGCGCATCATGCTGGTGGGCTTTTCGGGGCTGGCGCTGTCGTTCTTCGTCACCTCGGTGGCCACCGCGCTGTGGCAGTTGGTGCTGGTGCGCATCTTTTCGGGCGCCATGCAGGCCAACGTGGCGGTGGCCAACGCCTACGTGGCCGACATCACGGCGCCGCAAGACCGCGCCAAGCGTTTTGGCATGCTGGGCGCGGCCTTTGGCATGGGCTTCATCCTCGGCCCCGTGCTGGGCGGGCTGCTGGGCGATCCGCAGACGCAACTGCCCTTCGGCCTGCGGGGCGACCTGCACGTGCCCTTTGTGGTGGCCGGCACGCTGGCGGTGCTGAACTGGCTGTACGGCTACTTCGTGCTGCCCGAGTCGCTGCCGCCGGCGCGCCGCAGCACGCACATGGACTGGCGCAAGGCCAGCCCGCTGTCGGTGTTTGCCCGCCTCGCGCAGCTGCGCGGCGTGGGCAGCCTGGTCTGGGTGGTGGCGCTCAGTGGCCTGGCGCAGCTGATTCTGCAAAGCTCATGGGTGCTCTACACCCAGCACAAATTCGGCTGGACGCCGCGCGACAACGGCTGGGCGCTGTTCGCCGTGGGCGTGCTGGCCGTGGTGGTGCAGGGCGGGCTGCTGCGGCCGCTGCTCAAGGTGTTTTCGGTGCCGCAACTGGCCATGGCCGGCCTGGCCTCAGCCGTGGTCAGCAACCTGCTGTGGGGCGCCGCCACGGCGGGCTGGGTGATGTATGTGGCCATCGGCGTGGGCCTGCTGGCCTATGCCGCCGGGCCGGCGCTGCAAAGCCACATCTCCAACGCGGCCGATGCGCGCCGCCAGGGCGAGACCATGGGCGCCCTCTCCTCGCTCAACAGCTTGATGGCCGTCATGGCCCCGCTGCTGGGCATGGGCTTGATGTACCTGGTGGCCGACCTGCCGCGCGACGACTGGCGCGTGGGCGCCCCGTTCTACCTGTGTGCCCTGTTGCAGGCCGCCTCGCTGGCGGCCTGCTGGGTGCATTTCAAACATGAGGCCCAGGCGCCCGCCCACATCGCCCCCGATGCTGCGGTGAGCCCGGCCGCACCCCCGACGCAACCCTGATGAGCGCCACCGCCATGCACCACGACAAGATCCTCATCCTCGACTTCGGCTCCCAGGTCACGCAGTTGATTGCCCGTCGCGTGCGCGAGGCCCACGTCTACTGCGAGATCCACCCCAACGACGTGTCGGACGACTTCATCCGCGACTTTGGCGCCAAGGGCATCATCCTCTCGGGCAGCCACGCCAGCACCTACGAAGACCACCAGCTGCGCGCGCCGCAGGCCGTGTGGGAGGCAGGCGTGCCCGTGCTGGGCATTTGCTACGGCATGTTCACCATGGCCGTGCAGAACGGCGGCCAGGTGGAGCCGGCCGACCACCGCGAATTCGGCTACGCCGAGGTGCGCGCCCACGGCCACACCCGGCTGCTCAATGGCATCCAGGATTTCGCCACCGCCGACGGCCACGGCATGCTCAAGGTCTGGATGAGCCACGGCGACAAGGTCACCCAACTGCCGCCCGGCTTCAAGCTGATGGCCAGCACGCCGAGCTGCCCCATCGCCGGCATGGCCGACGAGGCGCGCGGCTACTACGCCGTGCAGTTCCACCCCGAGGTGACGCACACCGTGCACGGCGCGGCCATCTTGCAGCGCTTCGTGCGCGAGATCGCCGGCTGCAAGGGCGACTGGGTGATGAGCGGCTACATCGAAGAAGCCGTGGCCCGCATCCGCGAGCAGGTGGGCGACGAAGACGTCATCCTGGGCCTGTCGGGCGGCGTCGATTCCAGCGTGGCCGCCGCGCTGATCCACCGCGCCATCGGTGACCAGCTCACCTGCGTCTTCGTCGACCACGGCCTGCTGCGCCTGAACGAGGCGCAGATGGTCATGGACATGTTTGCCGGCAAGCTGCATGCGCGCGTGGTGCATGTGGACGCGAGCGACCAGTTCCTGGGTCACCTCAAGGGCGTCACCGACCCCGAGGCCAAGCGCAAAGTCATTGGCCGCGAGTTCGTCGAGGTCTTCCAGGCCGAGGCCGCCAAGCTCCAGAACGCCAGGTGGCTGGCCCAGGGCACCATCTACCCCGACGTGGTGGAGAGCGGCGGCACCAAGACCAAGAAGGCCACCACCATCAAAAGCCACCACAACGTGGGCGGCCTGCCCGAGACGCTGGGGCTCAAGCTGCTGGAGCCGCTGCGCGAGCTGTTCAAGGACGAGGTGCGCGAGCTGGGCGTGGCCCTGGGCCTGCCGCCCGAAATGGTCTACCGCCACCCCTTCCCCGGCCCCGGCCTGGGCGTGCGCGTGCTGGGCGAGGTCAAGCCCGAGTACGTGGCCTTGCTGCAGCGGGCCGATGCCATCTTCATCGACGAGCTGCGCTCCACCATCGAGCCGCACAGTGGCAAGAGCTGGTACGACCTCACCAGCCAGGCCTTCACCGTCTTTCTGCCCGTCAAGAGCGTGGGCGTGATGGGCGACGGCCGCACCTACGACTGGGTGGTGGCGCTGCGCGCCGTGCAGACCAGCGACTTCATGACCGCCGACTGGGCCGAGCTGCCCTACAGCCTGCTGAAAAAAGTCTCCGGCCGCATCATCAACGAGGTGCGCGGCATCAACCGCGTGACCTACGACGTCAGCAGCAAGCCGCCGGCGACGATTGAGTGGGAGTGACTCGGTACCGGTAGGCCCGCCTCGTGAACCCCACCTGATTTGCGTCAAAAGCCACCGTCATCCCGTTTGCTCCTGCCGCAGCAAGGCCTGTCGCTTGAGTCCAAGCCAGCCAAGAGACAGAGCGGCCAGGGCCAGCCACGGCAACAGCAACAGGTTGAGCTGTTGCCAGCCTAGCGCCTCCAGCAAACCTCCCGCGCCGAATGAGCACGCCAGCCCAACGGCGAAGATCGTCATGTCATTGATGGCTTGTGCCCGTGCCTTCTCGGCCGGCGCGTAGGTGCTGGTCAGCAGCGTGGTGCCACCGATATACAGGAAGTTCCAACCCACACCAAGCAAGATCAGCGCGCTGGCGAACGAGCCGAAACCGGTGCCGGTCAAGGTCATCAAGACATGACCAACGAACAACATCACACCGGTCAACATGATGCGCAGCACACCAAACCGCGCAATCAACGAGCCCGTGATGAAAGACGGCAGAAACATGCCCAGCACGTGAAGTTGGATCGCGGTCGAAGCCGCGCCAAGTGCATGTTGGTGATGCACCATCGCGATTGGTGCCGCCGTCATCCCCAGGATCATGATGCCGTAGCCGGTGGCCGCACCGAACAGCGCAACGAAGTAGGTGGGCTGAAAAACGATCTCCTGCCAGGGACGGCCCTTGCTGGTTTCCTCGGTGACGGCAAGCGTCTGTACCGGAACCTGGAAACCCAACAAGACGACCGTGGCAACCAATGAGACCACCGCCAGAATGAGAAACGAACCCAGGTATTCCGGTGTCATCAGCGGCCCACCAAGACGAGCCAGCATAGGCCCGGCTAACGCAGCGACCACACCCCCAGCCATGACAAGCGAGATGGCCCGCGCACGAAAAGCAACGCTGGCCACTTCACTGGCGGCGAAACGATAGAACTGTGCAAACGCCTGGTAGTTCCCGATCAGGAACGTGCCAAACGCCAACAAGGTCAGCGATCCGTTGGCAATTCCGAATGCGGCCACGAGTCCACCCGCAATGCCCAACAACGTCCCGCCCAGAAAGCCCGCGCGGCGACCGACGCGAGCCATCCACATCGAGGCGGGGAACATCATCATTGCCGTTCCCAGAAACATCGTGGCGATGGGTAGGGTCGCCCAGCGCGGCGAAGGGGCGAGAGCCGCACCGGCCAGGCCACCCACGGTCATGACGGCGACCGAGACGATCTGAAACAGCGCCTGCGCGCTGGCAAGTATGAGCACCTGGCGGTGCATGGCGTTGCTGAGCATGTTGCCTCTATGAGTTTTCAGGTTGTTCCGTTGTGGCGGCGTGGAAGCGCCACTGCGCCACGACCGAGTCGATCTCTGCCCGTGTCGTTGCCCGCCCCAGGCTGAAACGTACAGCACCCATGCCCGCGCGCTCGCTCACGGCCATGGCGGCCAGAACAGGCGACAGCTCCACACGGCCGGCATGACACGCAGAGCCGGTAGATGCCGCCACGCCCTCAAGACGCGCCAGTACGTCGGCGCCCACCTGCCCGATGAAGGACACATTGAGCGTATTCGGAAGTCGCAGATCGATGTGGCCATTGAGCAATACGCGCTCGCCGTAAATGTCCTGCAAGGCTTGCCAGAAATGGTCGCGCAGTTCGCGGATGCGCGCGACAGGAGCAAGGTCGGCAGCCAGCGCGCAGGCTTGGCCAAGTCCGGCGGCCATCAGTGCGCTTTCGGTGCCGGCCCGCCTCCCTTGTTCATGGCCGGCGCCGTGGATCAGCGGCTCCAGCGCCGTGCCTCGCCGCACATAGAGCGCGCCGACGCCTTTGGGGGCGTAGAGCTTGTGACCGGCAATGCTCAGCAAATCGACGCCCAGGTCATCGACTCGCGTGGCGATCTTGCCTACCGATTGCGCCGCATCGGTGTGCAAACGGATACCGTGCTCGCGCGTGATGGCGCCAATCGCCTCGATAGGCTGCACCGTACCCGTCTCGTTGTTGGCATGCATGATGCTGACCAGAATCGTGCGCGGCGTGATGGCATGGCGTACCGCATCGGGATCGACGCGGCCAGTGCCATCGACGGGCAGATAAGTCACGGTGGCCCCCAGCTTCTCAAGGAACGCCAGCGGCTTCAACACCGCCGGATGCTCGGTGGCCTGCGTGATGATGTGCTCGCCCCTGTCGCGCAGGGCGAAGAAGGAGCCTTTGATGGCAAGGTTGTTGGCCTCGCTGCCGCCGCTGGTGAAAACGATCTCGTCGGGCGACGCGCCAAGCAGCAACGCCACCTGGCTGCGTGCACGCTCCAGCGCCGCTTTGGCGGTCACGCTCGCCCAATGACCGCTCGACGGATTGCCGAAGGCATCCTCCAGTAGCGGCCGCATGGCAGCCGCTACCGCCGGGTCGATTGGCGTGCTGGCGTTGTAGTCGAGATAGACCCGCGCCATGTCAGAACACCAGCACCTTATCAGCAGCCACCGTCGCCGCCGTCAGTTCGTCCATCGTGCTGCGCCGGGTGCCGGTCAGCAGTTCGTCCTCGGTAATGGCGCGTGCATCCAGGCAGGTGCCGCACAGCAGGACTTCCCCCTTGCCGTTGACGATCCGGCGCAACATGCGCTCGACGTTGTAGTAGCCGTCAGGAGTCTTCTGTCCCGCCTTGGCGCCAGAGACCGAATCGCCCATCAGGAACACGGTGGTCTGGTGACCCTCGCCCTTGACCAGCCCACCGGCCAGTCTCAAGGCGTTGAACATGCGCTCGGTGCCATAGGGGGGATCGTTGATGATGATGAGGGTCTTCACAGTCTTGCAGCTTCCATGTTGAGGTTATATCATTCAATCGTTTACGTGAATGATCCATCAACAGGCATCACCATGTCAAGCTCAAACCCCAAGCGTGTGATTTACGAGAACCTGGCCGGGATCGCAAGAGCGATGGGCCACGAACATCGCCTTGAACTGCTCGAACTCATGGCCCAGGGGCCGCAGAGCGTGGAGCAATTGGCAACGGGTTGCGGGTTGACCGTGGCGAACACGTCTCGCCATCTCCAGTTGCTGCGACGTGCGCGACTCGTCAGCAACACGCGCCAGGGCAAGCAGGTCTTCTACACGCTGGCCGATTGCGCGCAAGTCATCCCACTGCTCAATGCGATGGGACGCATGGCCGAACGCAACGTGCTGGAAATGCAGGGCGTCATGAGCGACTACGTCTGTGACCGGGAGGCGCTGGAAGCGGTCTCGCGGGAAGAACTGATGGCACGCCTGAAAGACGACATGGTGACGGTGCTCGACGTTCGCTCGCCCAGCGAATTCGCCCTCGGCCATATTCCGGGCGCGCTCAACATGCCGGTAGACGAACTGGAGCGCCGACTTGCGCAGCTCCCCAAGGACCAGGCCATCGTGGCCTATTGCCGTGGCACCTACTGCGTCCTGTCCAACGAGGCGGTGGCGGCGCTGCGTGCCAAGGGCTATCGCATCCAGCGCCTGGAGGACGGCTTTCCCGAGTGGAAGGCTGCCGGCCTGGCTGTCGCAACCATCTGAGACACGCTGCTTCCCATCCATTTCTCCAATTCAAACCACCCGCAATAAGGAGCTTTTATCCATGCAAGAAGTGAAATCAGGTCTGTCCACCTTGTGCGTTCACGGCGGTGAGTCGATGGATGCGCAAGGCGGCATCCATACGCCGCTCTACAACCACTCCACGTTCGGATTTCCGTCTACCAAGGCGCTGCTGGATGTGGTCGAAGGTCGCGCCGAGGGCAATCTCTACACCCGCTACGGCCTGAACCCGACCATCAAGGCGGCCGAGAAAAAGCTGGCGCTGCTGGAAGGCGGTGAAGCCGCACTTGTCTTCAGCTCGGGCATGGCCGCCGAGGCGGCCGTGTTCCTGACCTACTGCAAGAGCGGCGATCACATCGTCTGCATCGGCGACGTGTACGGCGGCACCTTCGAGCTGCTGCAAAGCCAGTTGCCCAGCCTCAACATCCAGACGACCTTCCTGCTCGGCAGCGAAATAGAACGGCTGACGGACGTGATCACCAACCGCACACGCATCGTCTTCTTCGAGACGCCGACCAACCCGAACATGGAAGTGATCGACATTGCCGCCGCCGTCAAGGTCGCCAATGCGCGCGGGGCGCTGACCGTGGTGGACAACACGTTTGCGTCCCCGGTCAATCAGTCGCCGCTGCAGCTCGGCGCCGATCTGGTGGTTCACAGCACCACGAAGTACCTGGGCGGTCACAGTGACTTGACCGGCGGCGTCGTGATCGGCGCGCAATCGCTGGTCGCCCCCATCTGGCCGTGGCGCAAGAATCTCGGCCAGATGATGGCCCCCGAGGTGGCCTTCCTGCTGGCGCGCAGCCTGCGTACCCTCACGGTGCGCGTGCGCCAGCAGAACGCCAATGCGCAGGCCGTGGCCGAGTTCCTGAGCAGGCATCCGAAGATCAGGCAGGTGAACTATCCGGGCCTTGCGAGCTTCGCCGGCCACGACGTGGCGCGCAAGCAGATGCGCGGCTTCGGCGGCATGATCAGCTTCGTCTTCGATGGCGATGCGACTGCCACGGCATCGGTGGTTGATAGGCTCAAGCTGTTCACCATTGCTGCCAGCCTGGGTGGCGTGGAAAGCCTGGTCACGCAGCCCATCACCACAACCCATCACGGCATGACGCCGGAGGAACGCCAGCGGCGCGGCATCGCCGATGGCATGGTTCGGCTGTCCTGCGGGTTGGAAGATGCTGACGATCTGATCGCGGATCTGAAACAGGCGCTCGGCTGAACAGTGTGCCGTCACGAGAGCCGCCGGGTCGTCCGCCCGGCGGCTTGAAAGCCTCCACATCGTCAAGTCATGAAAGCCATTCAAGACAACTACCCTGCGAAGTTCGCCCACTGCTATGGATGCGGACCGGCCAACCCGCACGGGCACAAACTCAGGAGCCACGACGAGCTTGCGCCCATCCGCTTCGTCACCGCCTCCTTGAAGATCGACGTCAAGCGGCCAACGCCGATGGGCACCGAACTGGTGAGGGTCGGCACGCTGCGTTCGCTGGAGGGCAGAAAGGCCGTGATCGCGTTGACGCTCAGCGCGGATGGCAACGCCTGTGCCCTGGGTGAGATGCTTGCCGTCCAGATTCCCGACGGTCACGGCTGATGGCCTTGTCGGACCGTGCGCTTGTCCGACTTCTGCGACTGTGCTAGAAAGACTGGTTCACCCTAAGATCAACCCAACCTATCGAGGGACGCACGTGGTACAGGTGGGGCCGAAGCAGGCCGTCTTTTCCAATCTTGCAGAGATCGCTCAAGGCGTCGGCCATCCGCATCGGCTCGAACTCCTTGAATACCTTGCGCAAGGACAACTCAGCGTCGAAGAACTGAGCGGACTGAGCGGACTGACCTTTGCCAATACGTCGCGTCATCTACAGATTCTTCGGCGCGCGCGCCTGGTGGACACGGAGCGGCAGGGCAAATATGTCCTGTATAGCCTTGCCGGCCACACAGAGATCACTGCGTTGCTCAAGGCACTGGGCTGCGTTGGCGAACGCAACCGCGCCGAAGTACAGCAGATCATGCGGGACTATTTCTCTGCACGCGACGCACTGGCGCCGGTGTCAAGAGAGGAATTGATCGAGCAACTGCAAGATGGCTCGGTGACGTTGATCGACGTTCGACCTGAGCACGAATTCGCCATCGGACACTTGCCCGGCGCGCTCAACATCCCGCTGGAAGATTTGACGACGCGTTTGACCAAGCTGCCCAAGAAGCACGAGATCGTCGCCTACTGCCGCGGCCCCTACTGTGTGCTGTCGTTCGAGGCCGTTGCGCTTCTGCGAGCCAAGGGCTTTCACGTGCGCCGCCTGGAAGACGGCTTTCCCGAATGGAAGGCTGCGGGTCTGGAGATCGAGACCGCCGCCTGACAGCGCGTGTCAAGGTCGTTGTCGCCTCGACCACGCCACTTCGTGCTGAGTAGGCCAGGCGCTGGCGGCCGGGTGGGCGGCTGAGCCACGTTCTGGACTGAGGGTGACCATGCCGATGGGCATCTCTTAAGCCAACGCGTGCGGCGCACCAGGTGCGTCGCGGCATGGTCGACGTCGTCACGGTCGTGCACCCAGACCTGTTCCTTGGGCGCGACAACCAATCAGACGCGCAGGGCGCTGCACTTGGCGTTCTTGACACCAGGCTCACCTACATGCGATTATTCAGCATAATGATTGAATGAAGGCATTGAAGCGGCTGGAACGCAAGTACCCGAGCCCGTTTCGAGTCGGCCTGCAGACAACAGGAGTCACCAACCAGCTGCCGCATGAGCGGCAGTCGCTTCATCCACGCATCCACCAAAGGACACCCGATGCAAGACGAAAAAACTCTTCGAGCCGCAGAACTTTCCTTGTCGATCCCGCGACGCCGGGTCGTCCAGGGAGTCGCCTTAGGGATGCTGGGCATGGCCTTGCCATCCCGCATGGCCTTTGCAGCCTCTCCCGTCATGACCAAGGCCCGCATTGTTGTCGCAGGAGGCGGGGCTGGCGGACTGGCCGTCGCCTCTCATCTGGCCGCCGGCCTGGCAGGCGCGCAGATTGTCGTGATCGACGCACGCAAGGAGCACTACTACCAGCCTGGTCTGCCGCTGGTGGGGGCTGGTTTGAAGCCGATCGACTACGTGCTTTCACAGACGGCCGCCTACATTCCCAAGAACGTCAGGCTGGTGTCCGCCAGCGTCGCCGAGTTCGATGCAGATGGAAAGGCGGTGGTGACGGACAAGGGCGACCGGATTCCTTATGACTTCCTCGTGGTCGCCACAGGCTTGAGCCAGGACTACGCCTCGATCGAAGGCATGGATGAGGCGTTGATCGGCAAGGCGGGAATCGGCAGCGTTTACCGTGGACCGGCCGCCGCGCAGGACACCTCGAAGTTGATGTCGGCCTTTTCCGAAAAAGGTGGGCATGCCGTGTTCGTTCGTCCAGCAGGTGACATCAAATGCCCCACCGCACCGATGAAGTACACGTTCCTCGTGGAAGATCACCTGCGTCGCGCAGGCGTCCGCAGCAAGGCTCGAATCACCTACAACTCCGCCCCGGACGCCGTGATCGGCATGCCTGCCCTTGCTGATCAGATCAACGCGCTTTTCAAGGGACGCGACATTGCGGTCAACAACAACCGGACGCTGAAGTCGGTCGATCCGGGCCGGCGCATCGCCGTTTTCAGCACAAAAGAGGGCAGCGAAGAGGTCGCCTACGATTTCCTGCACATCGTGCCGCCGATGCGAGCGCCGGACGCGGTTCGCAAAAGCGCCTTGCCGTGGCGAAGCGGCAAATGGGCTGCAGGCGGCTGGCTGGAAGTCAGCAAAGACACCTTGCGTCATGCCCGCTACCCCCATGTCTACGGGCTGGGTGATGTGGTGGGGGCACCGGTGCCCAAGACCGCATTTGCGGCAGGACTGCAATCTGCTGTCGTCGCAGACCAGATCCTCGCCGAGATTGCTGGCCGCAGCGCTGCCAGCGTCTTCACCATGCCCGCATCGTCGGGCGGCCCCGCCACTCCCGAGGACCTTGGCAGGAACTGGCCAAAGGAAATCGAGGCCTTCAAGCCGGCCTACCTGCGCATGCTGAGTGGTTCGGCCTGACGGCCTTCCTTGCATAGGGGCGCTTGTGCGCAACGCCAGCCAGGCAAGCCAGCGCCCCTGGTCAGGGCAAGAAGGGAACGTATAGAGCGCGTTCCCTTTGTCGTTCGCGCTGCATCCCATGCCCGGCTTGCCCATCTTGGCGTCCAGCGGGCCTGTCAGCCCATCTGGCTCAGGATGATCCGGTCGAACAGCCGATCGCCCAGCCCCACGCGCAGGCGGATCAGCAGCTTGGCGAACCTGCCTGCGGCATAGCGCGTGCGCGGGTTGCGGCTGGCCACCGCCTGAGCGACCACATCGGCGATCACGCCCGGGTCGCTGCCGGTGCCATGCCCGTATGTCTTCTGGATCGCCTGGGCCACCATCTGCACCAGCCGGCCATACGGGCCGCTGGCCGAGCGCTTGACGAGGGTGTCGCTGGCGGCGTCGCCAAAGCCTGTTTCGATCACGCCAGGCTCGACGATCACGACCTTGATGCCGAACTCGGCGACCTCCAGACGCAGGCAGTCCGACCAACCTTCCAGCGCGTGCTTGGTGGCGTGGTACCAGGCGCCGAGGATGCTGTACATCTTGCCGCCCATCGAGGTGATGTTGACGATGTGCCCCGAGCGCCTGGCGCGCATGGCGGGCAGCAGCAGTTGCGTGAGCCGCGCAGCGCCGAAGAGGTTGACCTCGAACTGGTGGCGCGCCTCGTCCATGCTGATCTCTTCGACCGGCCCATACAGCCCGAAGCCCGCGTTGTTGACCAGCACGTCCACGCCGCCCGTCTGGGCGAGGATGGTTTCGACGCCAGCCACGATCTCCTCGTCCTTCGCCACATCCATGCGCAGGGGCTGAGCACCCAGCCGGGCCAGATCGGCCATCTTGTCCATGCCGCGTGCGGCCACATAGACCTGGTAGCCATCCTGGATCAGGCGCCGGGCAATCGCCTTGCCCATGCCCGACGAGGCGCCGGTGACCAGGGCGGTTTGCTTTCCTTTGACGAACATGACGAACCTCGCTTGTTGAGTAGCCGTCAGTTTCTTGGGGAAGGCCAACGCATGGGCTGGCGTCACGCGCCAAGTGACTTGCCATTGGCGCCACCTCGTGGGCCGCCATGCCCCTCAGCGGGCAGGTCGCTCAGCGCCCTGATGCCGCTGCGGCTTCAGCCGCGTCAACCATGGGGCCGTGTCGCCCAAGCACCGCGCGCAGGGCGGGCAGTTGGGCGATGGCGGCCTCGTAGCCCAGCCGCCGGGCCGTTTCGCGGCCCTCGGCATCGTCCACGCCGGCCGGCGCGATCGCCGGGGCGATCAGCACGTCGGCCGATGCGGCCTCAGGGCCGGAAAGCAGACAGCTCTGCGCCTGCGACACCCGCAGCCACATCGACACGGACGAGCTCGATGGGTACCGCGGGCCGTGGCAGTAGATGTCCACGGCGATCACCACGTCGGCGCCCAGCGCGCGGGCCGCGTGCACCGGCACCAGGGCGGTCACGCCGCCATCGACCAGCGTGAGGCCATCCGCCTGCACCGGCAGGAACACGCCCGGGATCGCGGCCGACGCGCGCAGCGCCTGGCCGGCGTCGCCTTGCGTGATCACATAGGGCCGGGTGCGGTCGATGTCTGTGGCGACGGCGGCGAAACGCACCGCAAAGCGTTCGATGACCTGCCCACCGACCAGGCCGTCGGCCCAGCGCGCCAGGGCCTCGCCCTTGACGAAGCCAGGGCCGCTGAGCGTGACATCGGCCAGCGAGCGCACCCGCAAGGTGTTGGCCTGCTGCCAGAGCTGCTCAGGCGTGCGGCCCGACGCATAGGCCGCGCCGATGATGGCGCCGATGGACGTGCCCACGATCAGATCGGGTTGAATGCCGGCCGCTTCCAGCGCCTGCAGCACGCCGATATGGGCGTAGCCGCGCAAGCCGCCACCGCCCAGGACAAGGGCCACCCGGGGCCTGGCCGCGGGCGACCGGGCAGGCAACGGGGCGGCTGGCGCCTGCAAGGCCCCGTCGATCAGCCAGCCGCCCTCGAAGCTGCGCGGCGCCGGCTCAGGCACGCTGGCGCAGGCCGCCAGCAGGCCGGCCGCAAGCATGGGCAGGCACCGGCGCAGGACACCCCCTCTCATCTCACCCCCGCTCGGCGCCGATGCGGGCCAGCACGTCGGAAGGGAGGACGATCACGCCCTCGGCCGTGGGCACGGTGCGCACCAGCGCCTGGGCGACGGCCCGGGCATGCACGGGCTTGTAGGCCCCGGGCAGGATGGGCGCGAGCAGCCTGGCCACCGGGATGGCGATGCGCTCGCCCAAGCGCGAGGGCTGGCCCAGGCCATCGCGCTGGTCCAGCAGCAGCGAGGGCTGGGCGATCACCAGCGCCTTGAAGGACATGGCCTTGAGCGCATCCTCCAGTTCGCCCTTGACGCGGGTATAGAACGCGGCCGACCGGGCGTTGGCCGATCCGGCGCTGACCAGGCCCGCGCGGCGCGCCCCTGCCGCGAACGCGGCCTGGGCCACGGCCAGGTTGGCATCGAAATCCACCGCACGAAAGGCCGCCTGGCTGCCCGCCACCTTGATCGTGGTGCCCAGGGCCAGGTACACCTCGTCCACCGGTGGCAGCGCGGGCAGGTGGGCGAAATCCACGGTGTGGGTCTGCAGCTTGGGGTGGTGCAGGGCCAGCGGACGGCGGGTCAGCGCGTGGACTTCGCTGACACCGCCGTCGGCCAGCAAGGCCTGCAGCAGCAGGCCGCCGACGAGTCCGGTGGCGCCGGCCAGCAGCACGTTGCGTGGGTTCTCTTGTTCGGTCATGGGTGATCGTCCTCAGTTCATACGCATGGCGCTGCGGGCGGTGTCCGGCGTCTGGCCCGTCCATTCCAGAAAGGCGCGGTAGAAGGAGTTGGGGTCTTCAAAGCCCAGCAGAAAGGCTATCTCGCCGCCCGTCATCGTCGTGCTCCCGAGGTAGTGGCGGGCCAGGCTTTCGCGGGTGGTGTGGACCAGGGCGCGGAAGTTCTCGCCCTCGTCTTCCAGGCGGCGCTGCAGGGTGCGCTTGCTCATCCCCAGGCGCTCGGCGGCTTTCTCGATGGTGGCCGTGTTGCTGGGCAGCAGCTCCAGCAGCACGGCGCGCACGCGCTCGCCCGTGGTGGCGGCGGCATCCAGCTGGCTGAGCCGGCGGCGCAGGTCGGGCTCGAACACGCGCCACATGCCTTCGTTCACGGTGAGGAAGGGGCGCAGCGCGTCGGCTGCGGCGAAGCCGATGCGGGGCGCATCCCCCCGTTGCACGGGCACGCCGAAGAAGCGCTTGTAGTCGCGCGCGCAGGCGCTGGGCGGCAGCTGCGGCAGCTCCACCCGCAGCGCCTGAACCGGCTCGCGTGTGGCCAGGCGGGCAAGGCGCAGCAAGAAGGCCACCTCGGCCACCTGCAGCGCGTAAGGCACCTCGGTCTGCACCGACAGCCAGCGCGGCGACACCGTGAGCGACCCCGCGCCGTCCACGCCCACCGCCAGGCTCATGGGCGCCACGAGTTGTTTGTACTTGGCCAGCCGCTGCACCGCCTGCATCAGGTTGGCGCTGCACAGCGCGGCGAACAGGGGCGGATCGAACACCTCGGCCGATACTTTTTCCACCAGATGCAGCGCAAACAGGGGATCGCCCGCCTCCTGCTCCAGCGCGCGCCAGAAGCGGAAGTACTCGTCCGTATTGAGGCCACGCTCAGCGCGGGAGAACAGGTCTTCGGGCAGTCCGGCCTTGCGCAGCACATGCTCGGGCTTCAGGCCGAAGTCCGCCAGCAGCGTGCGCCAGCCGATGTCCAATGAAAAGGTGAGGTGGCGTGCCATGCGAATGTGCCCGGGACCGGTGATGACCAGACCGGAGTCCAGTGCGTGGGAACAGCTTAGCGTGCCACCCCGACCGGCGACATGCCAAGCGCGCCACTTAGATGGCCATGCGTGCCAGGGCCGATCGCCGCCGGACAGGTGGCGGGCCTCATCGACGACGAGTCGGTGGCCAGCCCCGATTTACATGAAGTACGGCTTGTCGCCGTCGCTGTTGGGCTTGTTCACGCCCAGGCTTTCGCCCACGTGCAGGCCGGGCGATGCGATGACCTTGGCGATCAGGTCGCCCACACTGCGGCGCGAGACCACGGTGCCCTTGAAGGGCTGGCCTTTGGCAGTCAGTTCGTAGTCCACCTCGTCCTCGTCCGTCAGCCAGGCCGGGCGCAACAAGGTATAGCTGAGGCCCGAGGCTTCGATCAGATCGGCGGCGCGGCGGAAGGGCTTCAAGTCTTCGCCGATGGTGGCTTGGTTCCACGCGCCGAACGGGCCCGGCACTTCGTCATAGATGCCCAGCGACAGCACAAAGACCAGGCGCTTGACGCCCGCCGCCTGCATGGCGGCGATGACGGCCTGGGCCTGCTGGTCCAGGTCGGCGCCGGTGAGGTTGGCATAGACGATGTCCTGGCCGGCCATGGCGTCCTTGAGCAGTTTCTTGTCCAGCACATTGCCGATCACGACCTGGGCGTTGGCGGGCTCCTGGCCCGTGAGCTTTTTGGGGTCGCGCAGCATCAGGGTCTGGCGCAGGTTCTTGTCGTCGGCGAGAGCTTTGACGACCCATTGGGCGATCTGGCCACTGGCACCGAGGATGAGGACATGGGTCATGGCGGGCTCCGGGCTCACAGCGTGCTTTTGAAGAACGGCACCACCCGGGCCATGGCGATGGCCACCGGTTCGGGCTTGTCGTACAGGTCGTAGTGCGACCAGCCTTCGACGACCACCAGTTTCTTGACCTTTGATGCGGCGCGCGCATAGATCTCCAGTCCATCGCGGTAGGCGCCAAATCCGCCCGGCTTGTCCCCAACCACCACCATCATGGGCGTCGTCAGAAGCGTCTCGGCCAGGTGGAAGGCATCCCAGCCGACGGAGGCCGCGCGATGCGAGAACAGTGCCCGCGTGCCGGCGTTTTCGTTGACGCAGCGATTGCGGTAGTAGTCTGTCGCCCCAAGCACGTCAATGTCCGTCATGCCCGACTGGACTGCCGCATCCATTGACGGGGGGACGAACAGGTCTACCTTGAGTGCCTCGCCCCGGGCCTCGGCCGTGCGTTGCCTGGCCATGGCCTCCATCTGGCCGATGGGATCGAAACCGCTGAAGCCTTCGCGACACAGGCGGCCGTAGTTGACGCCCGTGATGCTGACCAGGGCCTTGATGCGGCGCTCGGTCATGGTCGCATTGATGGCGTAGCCACCGCCGCCACAGATGCCCAGCACCCCGATGCGGTCGGCATCGACGTAAGGCAGCGTGACCAGGTAGTCCATGACCCGGCTGAAGTCTTCCACCGCCATGGCCGGATCTTCGATGGATCGGGGCTCGCCACCGCTCTGCCCTTGCGTGCTGCGGTCAAAGGCGATGACGACAAACCCGGCCTCCGCCAGCTTCTTCCCGTAGACGTTCCCGGCGGTCTGCTCCTTGCAACTGCCGATGGGGTGGGCACTGATGATGGCCGGGTACTTCTTCTTGTCGTCGAAACCGGGTGGGAGATGCAAGTCCGCAGCAATGTGCCAGTAGGTGTGCTTGATCTGAATGCTCTTTGTCGTGCTCATGAATAACTCGTGGGTTGGTTGGAAAAAAGGAGTGACCGGTCTTACTTCAGCTTGGCCTGGAAGAACGGCGCCAGCTTCGAGACGGCCTCATCCACGTACCTGGGCACGTCATACAAGTCCATGTGGTCGGCACCATCGACCACGTACAGCGTCTTGTCCTGGCTGGCCGCGCGGGCGATCAAGTCGTCGCTCATCCACTTGCTGCCCGCCTTGCTGCCGGCCACGGCCAGAACGGGTTGGGTCAGGAAGGCCTCGGCCTTGTTGTAGGCGTCGTAGGTGATGATTTGCGTGAGGTTGCGCGCCAGCGTGTAGCCCGGCGCATTGGGGTGCTGGCATCGGGGGGTGTGGTAGTACTCCCAGGCGCCGCGCAACTCGGCATTGGGTGCGTCTTCTTCCTTCAGCGGGGCCAGCGGAATGGTCGCCATGCCGTTGTTGCCCGCATCGGCGGTGCGGGCCGCAGCGCCCGCTTCAAGGTAAGGCAGCGCGTCGGCATCCTTGACGGTGTTCTCCCAGCCGTTGCGGAACATCTGGCCGATGTTCACTGCGCTCACCATGCCCAGCGCCTTGATGCGGCGGTCGTTGATGGCCGCGTTGGCGCTGTAGCCTGCGCCCGCGCAAATGCCCATGGCGCCAATCCGGGCCTTGTCCACGTAAGGCAGTGTGGTCAGGTAGTCGATCACGGCGCTGACGTCTTCGGTGCTGATGTAGGGGTTCTCCAACTGGCGCGGCTCGCCGGTGCTCTCGCCCTGGTAGGAGCGGTCAAACGCAATGGCGATCAACCCGTGCTCGGCCAGCTTTCGGGCATAGAGGCCGGCCGTCTGCTCCTTGACACCACCGCCGGGGTGCGAGACGACCACGGCGGGGTACGTCCTGCTCTTGTCAAAGTCGGCCGGGAACTCGACGACGGCAGCCATGGTGATGCCTTGGCCGTTGAGGTTCTTGAACGTGGTTCGGGGCATGAGATCTCCTCGTTGCGAGTTGAAAAATCGTCGGCAAAGCGACAGAAACAGGCTGGATGTTGCCGCCCTTATTGGATTAAATAAATCACTCATTTGCCGCATAAATGGTTAGTTAAACTAAACAAATGCCACTCGATCCCGCCCTTCTCTCGTCCCTGACCTGGTTCGCCCACATTGCCCGCCACCGCAGCTTCACCAAGGCGGCCACGGAGATGGAGGTGACGCGCGCCGCGCTGTCCCAACACCTCAAAGGGCTGGAGCAGCGCCTGAACGTGCGGCTGCTCAACCGCACGACGCGGGACATGTCGCTGACGGCTGAAGGCCAGCGCCTGCTGGATGTGGTGCAGCCCGCGCTCACCGCCATCGAGCAGGCTGTAAAGGAGGTGGGCGAGGCGCATGCCGAGCCCTCGGGCCTGATCCGCATGAGTGCTTCGCGCATTGCCGCACGGCTGCTGATCGAGCCGCACCTGGGTGCATTTCTGGCACGCCACCCCAAGCTGCGGCTGGAGTTGGTGATGGACGACGGCTTCACCAACATCGTGGCCCAGGGGCTGGATGTGGGCTTGCGCCTGGGCGAGAGCCTGGACGCCCACATGGTGGCGGTACCCGTCACGCCGCCGCTGGAGATGGCCATCGTGGGCTCACCCGGGTATTTCGAGCGGCATGGCGTGCCCCAGACGCCTGCCGACCTGACGCAGCACAACTGCCTGGCCTATCGCTTCACCTCCAGCGGCACCATCGACCGCTGGGCCTTCACCTCGCCCGATGCCGAAGGCCGCACCCTGGTGTTCGAGCCCCAGGGCAATGCCGTGTTCAACGACGACGAAAGCATGCTGCGCGGCGCGCTGCAAGGCGTGGGGCTGGTGCGGCACATCGACCTGTGCGTGCGCCAGCACCTGGCAGAGGGCACGCTGGTGCGGGTGCTGGAGGCCTGGTGCCCCCCGTTCCCGGGCTTTTATCTCTACGTGCCGTCACGGGCCCAGATGCCGGCCAAGATCCGGGCCTTGATGGACTTTCTGATCGAGCAGCGCGAGCAGCTGGCACAGGCAGCCCGCGCGGCCAACCCGGCGGGCCACCGCAAGCGCAGCCTGGGGGCCGGGCAGCGGCGGTGATGGCGCTGACGGCGTTCAGCACGTACGGAGCATGAACGACGGCTGCAAAGCTAGTTCATGCGCTCAGGCCAACGGGTGGCGATCGGGACGTGCTGCCACAGCCCCTACAAAATGCCCAAAATACAAGGCACTATCGACTTGTTTGCCTAATTTGGCGAAATTCTTCCCGTCTTCAGTCTTGTTCTCTACGCGCTAAAAGCCTAGCATAGTGGGCGTTGAGTATATGAAATGCCTAGTTTCATGAGTAAATTCGTGATGCCATCGCAAGCCACCGAGCGCGTCGTCCAGCTGGGCCAGCGCATCCGGGTGGCGCGCATTCGGCGCGGTTGGTCGGTTGCCGATCTCGCCGGCAAAGCGGGCATCAACCGCAACACCCTGACGGCGCTGGAGCTCGGCAAGCCAGGTACGGCGGTCGGCGTGTGCGTCACCGTCCTGTGGGCACTCGGCCTGGACCAGTCGCTGGACGCGGTGGCGGATCCCGACAGCGATCTCCACGGCAAGGCGCTCGAAGCGTCGCGCCGCCCAAAGCGGGCGGGCAAGGCCCGCAAGGCGGGCGACGACTATGACTTCTGAGCGCCGCGCCGGGCCGCCCCAAGTTGTCTTGCCCCCCTTGGGAGGGGGACTGGGCGCAGCCCGGGCCTGGGGGCGCTCAGTACGCGAAGCCTATGTCTACATTCAACTGCCTGGCACCTTGGAGGCGGTGCCGGCCGCGCTGCTCCGGGTGCAGACGCTGCCCGACGGCACACAGATCGGGCGGTTTCGCTACGGCGACCGCTACCTTCAACGCCCGGACGCGGTGGCACTCGATCCGTTCCGACTGCCTCTGGCCAAGCAGGTCTTCGAATTCACCCAGCTCAAGGGCATTCCCGGTGCAGTGCGGGACGCTGGCCCCGACGCCTGGGGCCGGCGCGTGATCGAACACAAGCTTGAGCGCAGCGCGGCGGACCTCCAGGAAATCGACTATTTGCTGCATGGTCCGCAAGACGGGGCCGGCTACTTGAGCTTTGGGCTGAAGGTCGAGCCGCCCGCGCCCAGGCGCCAGTACAACCGCACCCACCAGTTGGCCGAACTGATCGCGGCCACACAGGCGATCGAAGAAGGACGCCCCGTGGCCGCCCATCTGCTCGAACAGCTCGATCCAGGCACCAGCATGGGTGGTGCGCGGCCGAAGGCCACGATCGAGGATGCGCACCATCTATGGCTGGGCAAATTTCCCGCCAGAGAGGACCGCTTCAATCTGCAGCGCATCGAATTGGCGACGCTAGACCTCGCGCGCCGATGCGGCCTGAACGTCACGCAAGCCCGGCTGGAGACGGTCGGCGAGCGCGACGTGCTGATGCTGCAACGGTTCGATCGCCAGTACGTCGAGACCCGCACCGGCAAGGGCTACCTGCGATTCGGTCTTGTCAGCGGCCTGACCGTGCTCGATTGCGGCGACAGCCATCTGGACCGGGAGCGCTGGTCCTATCCGCTGATGGCCGACAACCTGCGCCGCTGGTCCGACCAACCGCAAGCCGACTGCGCCGAACTGTTCAGGCGGATGGTCTTCAATGCCGCCGTGACCAACAACGATGATCATCCGCGCAACCACGCCCTGCTGCGCAGGCAAGAGGGATGGCGGCTGTCTCCGGCCTACGACCTCGTGCCCGCGCCTGTGGTGAGCCTGGAGCGGCGCGACCTGGCGTTGACCGTCGGCAGCTATGGCCGCACGGCCAGCATCTACAACCTCCTGTCGCAGGCAGGGCGTTTCGGCTTGTCGGTTGAAGAGGCACGCGGGCAAATTGATCGCCTCGCGGATGTCGTCCGGCATTGGCGCGACGGCTTCTTCGCCTGCGGCGTGTCGGCCAAGGACATAGCCTCCATCGCCCCGGCCTTCCTGCCTGACTGTTTCTTTTTCGAAAGGCAACCCGATGCGTGAATCGCTATGCCGGCACCCACCCGCATTCAGCGCGCCGGCAGCCCGGCCTCGGCGACCCGCCAGGACTGTGCAGTCGGCGCAATGTCTTCGTCGTAGCCGCCAGCAATCAGCAACTGGCCGTCCGGCAACAGCGTCGCCGTGCTGAAGGCGAGTCCGGCGGCCAACCGGCCCGCAAGCGCCGAGAACTGGGCCTCCCCGGGCCGCCAGACTTCGACATCCTGGGCATCACCGGCAATCAGGACGGCTCCGCTGGGCAGCACGGCGGCGGCGCTGGCCACCTTGTAGCGCGGGTTGCGCAGCACCGGCCCCGGCCCGAACACCCCGGTCCTGGGGTCGTAAATTTCGGTGCTGGCCAGCCGGCGGCGTTCGTTGCAATCGGTTGAGCCGGCCAACACCATCACGCGGCCATCTTGCAGCGGCAGCGCGGCCAGCTTGCAGCGGGGCTGGCTCAGGGCGCCGGTGGGTGCGAAGCGGCCGGTTTGCGGGTCGTAGATCTCGGCCGATGCCGTCGCCACGGCCCGGCCCACCAGGCCACCCACGACCAGCACGCGGCCGTCCGGCAGCCGCACGGCCGCGTGATGCGCCCGCGCCGTCTGCAGCGGGGCGGCAGCGGCCATCGTGTTCGTGGCTGGATCGAAGACATCGACCGTCGCACTGGGGCGGTTGGTCTGCGGGGCCCCACCCACGATCAGCACCTTGCCGTCGGCGAGCAGCGTGGCGGTCCCGTCCATCCTGGGCACCGACATGGGCGCGGCACGGCTGAACTGCCGCGTCTGGGGGTCGTACCACTCGGTCGTGGCCGTGGTGGCGGCGCCGGTCCAACCGCCCGCCAACAAGACCCGGCCATCGGGCAGCAGCGCGGCCGTGTGCGAAACGCGGGCCTCGTGCATGCGGCCGGCTGCGGCGTAGCGGCCGGCGTCGGCCCCCGCCGGGTTGAACAACTCGGCCGAGCGCTGGACGGCATCGCAGCCGCTTTCGGCGCAGCCCCCGGTGAACAGCACCTGGCCTGACCGCAGGGCCGTGGCCTGATGGCCGGCGCGCGGGCTGAGCATGAAGGGGCCTTCCGTCAACGTCAGCGATGGGGGTGACCACGCCACCTGGGCGGCCAGCGCGAGTGAGGTGGCGAACAGGGTGGCGGCGGCAAGTGCAATGGGTTTCATGGCGTGCAATCCCGACGATTCAGTGGCCAGGGTGGGTTGTGCGCAACCCGGCGGCCAGCCCCGACCGTACCGCGTGCGCGCGAGCGCGGCAAGCGTGGATTGGCCCCGCTGCGGGGCCGCTCACCCCGGTGGCGGGCAGTCCGCCATCAGCACTTGCACCCTGGCGTCCAGGGTGTC
Organism: Pseudomonadota bacterium; assembly: GCA_020161145.1. Taxonomy (GTDB): domain Bacteria; phylum Pseudomonadota; class Gammaproteobacteria; order Burkholderiales; family Burkholderiaceae_C; genus Ideonella. The sequence continues at coordinate 396,998 of JAIUPQ010000002.1, read as the reverse complement.
GACCGCGCGCGCCTGCGGTGTCATAGCCCGCGTCCCACGACGCTTGAAGCGCCTCCAGCATGTTCAGGTTGATCGCATTGCCAACCTGGCAGGCCACCTTCTGACGGACCTTGGTCGTGTACAGGGCGAACTGGTCCGGGTCGCGAGCGAAGTAGGCCTTGGAGGCGAGCACGTAGTCATTCCACCGGAACGGCGTGGCATCCGTCTCGCGGCCGGACAGCGCGAACGTGGCCAGCGCGTCGGCCACCGCCATGCGCCCTGCCCCCGCAAACATCTGGGCCGCATGCCACCAGACGTTCGGGGAGGTGCCGGGATTGCGGCCCAGATAGGCCAGGGCGAGCACACCGGCCTCGGCCTGGCAGCCCTTGCGCGCCAGCGCCCGAAAGCCGGTGTGCTCCGCCTGGTCAAAGTCCGGCTCGCTCAAGGTCATGTCGCTCTGGATCGCGGCCGCCAACGCCGCTTCACAGGCGGCTGCGGGCGCTTGCAGGGCCGCTTGGGCGTTGGCGCTGAAGACCGCGCCAAGCAAAATAGCCATCAACCTCATTCGGTCGCTCCATGGGGTTGGGGTGCTTGAGATTTCGCCTGGCCTTGCCGTCAGCGCTGAACCTGCGGCAGCGGCACCTGCAGGCCGCTCTTGAGGCAGCCCAGCGCCACCGAGGTGCGAAAGCGCCGCACGTTGTCGTCGCCGCCGAACAGCCGCTCGGCCAGGGCTTCGTAATCGACCATGGTTGTCGCCGTGACCACCAGCAGGTAGTCGGCCTCACCGGTGATGAGGTAGCACTGCTGCACGGCAGGCTCGGCCAGGATGCGCTGGCGCAGGCCGGCGGTGCGCGAGGGGTGTTCTTCGTGCAGATGCACTTCGACGATCAGCGTCAACGGCCGGCCCAGGCGGTTGGCGTCCAGCACCGCCACCTCGGCACGGATCACGCCGCTCTCGCGCAGCCGCGCGATGCGGCGCTGCACGGCCGGCGCCGAGAGGTGGGCCGCCTGGGCGATCTCCCGCTGCGACACGGTGTTGTCGCGCTGCAGGATGTCCAGAATCGCAAGGTCGAAGGCGTCAAGCATGGGCGGGCTGACTGGCTCAGATATCGAGCGAAAGTTGCATCAAGGCCATTGAAACAGAGCCTAAATGAAGATGCTGCCGAAATAAAGTCTCGCCATGTCGAGATCACGCTATTCATCACTGGTGCCAGCCCTGGCCATACTGGGCGCCGTCACCTTTCTGGGGCTGGGCACGGCCTGGGCCAAACACAGCCTGTTCCCGCTGGTCGGCGCCCAGGGCACCACCGCCGTGCGCGTGGGCTTCTCGGCGCTGTTGCTGCTGGTGGTGTGGCGCCCCTGGCGGTGGCCGCTGACCCGCCGCGACGCGGGGGGGATTGCCGCCTATGGCACCGCACTGGGCGCGATGAACCTGTGCTTTTACCTGTCGCTGCAGACCATCCCCTTCGGGATCGCCGTCGCCATCGAGTTCTCCGGGCCGCTGGCCGTGGCGCTGCTGTCGTCACGCCGTCCGCTGGACTTCATCTGGGTGGCTCTGGCGGTGCTGGGGCTGGGGTTGCTGCTGCCGCTGGGGCACGACGCCAGCGCGCTGGATCCCAGGGGCGTGCTGTTTGCCCTGACCGCCGCCGTGTGCTGGGCCACCTACATCCTGTTCGGCAAACGCCTGGGGCACCTGCACACCGGACATTCGGTGTCGCTGGGGCTGGCTGCTGCGGCGCTGGTCACGGTCCCTGTGGGCGTCGCACATGCGGGCAGCGCCTTGTTGACGCCGGGCGTCTTGCTCATTGGCCTGGGCGTGGCGGCGCTATCCAGCGCCATCCCCATTTCGCTGGAGATGGTGGCGCTCAAACGCCTGCCGCAACAGGCATTCGGCATCATGATCAGCGTGGAGCCGGCCGTCGCCGCGCTGTTGGCCCTGGTGCTGCTGGGCGAGGAGTTGAGCCCCACCCAATGGCTGGCCATCGGCATGATCGTGACGGCCTCCATGGGCAGTGCCTTCATGGCGCAGCGGCGCAAGGTGCGGTCACCGGTCATGGCCTTGCAGGGGTAGCCTGGCGGGCGGTGATGCGGCGGCTCCGAGCGGTCGTGATGCAATGGCTGCGAACTGGCTTTCGACGCTGAACGGGTTGCCGACCCGGCGTCATTGTTCAAGCCGCACCGTCCAGTGAGCCATCTGACATGAACCACACATTTGCCCTGCTGCTGGTGGCGACGCTCTCGGCGATCGCCGCATGGCAGTTGAAACCCGAGAAGCAGCCACCACCGTCCGCGCCGCCCTTGGTGAGCGTGCAGGAGATGGGGACCCTGGTGTCGTTGAAGGTCAACTACGCCAACGTCGTCGAGTTCAACCAGCGCGTGACGCAAGACATCCCCTGGACGCAATGGGAGCTTCGATTCGGTGGCTCTCGGGTGCTGCTGATTGCACGCGGTGAATGCCTGGTGGGCGTCGATCTCAAGCAGGCCAGGTACGAGCAATTGGCCACCGCCACCCAGACCGCCACACTGGTCGTGCCGCAGCCCAGCGTGGTCTCGGCCCGACTGAACCACGACCCCAAGTCAGGCGGCTCTTCGTTCTACGAAGCGAGCACGAACGGTGTGGTCGCCCTGTTGCCCGGAACCGAACAGCAGACCAAGGCCATGAACCTCGCCCTTCAGAAGGCGCAGCGCGACATCGAAGCCAGTTGCGCGCGGCCCGAGTTCATCGAGGCCGCGCGCAAGAGCGCGCAGGCCGTTTTGCTGCCCACCGTGTCGGCCACCGGCTGGAAGATCGCGCTGGCCTGGCGGTAGCCCTCCCTATGCAGCCCACGCCTTGGTCCACAAAGCCGCCTTCCAGATGACCAGTCCACCACCTTCCTCAGCATTTGACCCCACGAACGCAGCCCGATCCGTCGCCGCTGCGCTCGCGTTTGTCGAGGCCCACGGCGTGGTGCTTGAAGCGGCCAAAGGCGCTGCTCCGCGCCTCATCGACGCCATCGCGGGTCAGCCCATCCGCGGCAATTGGTGGTCGCATCCGCAAGCCAACGCCATCTACAACGTGCTCACCGAGGTCCGCGCTTCCGAGCACGTCCTGGTCTGCCGCCTCGTCAATGGGAAGGTGACGCTGGTGCACAGTCGGTTGTGGCCGGCGCTCGTGAAACTGGCAGCCCGGTTTGCGCCGCAGCAGATTGCCCAAGTTCGCGAGGAACACACGCAGTCAGGCCGCCACGTCGTATCGGAGGTTCTGTTCCCCCAGTGGGTGCCACCCGAGGTTGCGCACGAGGCCAACGTGCTTCCCTTGCGTGAAGCCACGAGCCTGCTGGCGCCATGGTTGCCAGGCACTCCCAAGAAAACCTGGGACGGTCTGGCGAGACGGTCAAACTGTATATGGTGAACTGATGAACGTGGAAAATCTAGGGCGGTTTCGGGACTCCTTCGGTCTCGTCAGGGCGCCGTGCAAGACAGTCGTTGAGGAGTTCTGCAACTGGCAGCAGGCCATTCTCAAGCCGTACGGCTTTGAGTTGCGTCGCGAGCCCATGGAGGGCACGCTTGCCGGCGTATTGGAAGCTTTGATTCCCCGCACGGCACCGATCACGACCCGGTACCTGTTCTGGCCGCTTGGGTCGTGGACACTCTACTTCGACAATTCCATTGGGGGAACCGACGCGTCCCCACCCAAGGTGTTGTCGGCCCGCATGCAGGTGGATGCGATTCGCGCGGTCGCGGCCATCGAGCAGATCGAACCGAACGGCCGCGTCAAGAAGTATGGCGCCACGATGTTCGAGTACTACATCGCTGGTGTGCCGCGGCGCGCCGTTTTTGCGGCCGATGACGGCGGCAAGTGGAAGTTCCATCAAAGCGGCGAGCCCTTTGCGTTCGAAGAGCATGACTGCTACAGTGCCCGGCCGATCAAGGCGCGCTTCACCCCGCCGATGCTGTTCCGGTATCTGCGCCAACTGAGCGTGCCGCTGGAAGACGAGGCATCGGCTCCGGCCGAGGAGCACGGTAGCGGCTTCCTCGTGAAGAAGCACGGCAAGATGCCGCAACCGTTCAGGGAGGTGTACGAATGACTCGGTGGTTGCTTTGGGCCGGCTGGAGTGTCGAGCTTCCGGCCTGCACTGCGCAACGCAACCCCGACGGGTCCTGGTCGGCCTGGGGTGAGGATTGGGCGCTAGACGTCAACATCTTTGAGATTGGTGACGTGGTGAGTGCCGACACGCTGCTAGGTGTGGTGGCTGCAGGCAGTCGGCGAGACGGCGACTCCTGGATCGGAACCGAGCAGTTGTTGGTGGAGCAAGATAGCGGTCGTCCGGTCTACCGCCTCATGGGCAAGGCCTGCGCAACCAGCACGATCTTGCAGTTCTGCGTTTCGTACCTGTCCTCTGACCAATACGAGTTCGCCCGCGCGGTTGTTGCTGGCCTGGCGCACGACGCAGGTTAAGCGTGGCGGCTGGCGTGCCTTTGGTTTGCCTGAGCGCCTGGGGTGTGCAGCCCGTGCGCCAGACGGCACCGGCCATCTCCCCTTGCCGTGGCAACTTTCCACCGGCTCATGGGCGGCGCTGGAGTCAGCGGTTGACGTCCACCACCAACCGCCCCCGCACGCCACCAGCCAGGATGTCGGTGGCGGCCGCCATCGCTTCGGAAAGTCCGATCTCGCGGGTGATCGCCTCCATCTGCTTCGGGTCGATATCGCGGGCCAGCCGCTCCCACGCGACGATGCGCTCGGCCTTGGGCCGCGTCACGCTGTTGATGCCCAGCAGGCTGACACCGCGCAGGATGAACGGCGCCACGGTGGCCGGCAAGTCCATGCCTTGCGCCAGCCCGCAGGCGGCCACCGCGCCATCGGCGTGCAGGCCGGCGCAGACGTTGGCCAGCGTGTGGCTGCCCACCGAGTCGATGGCGGCGGCCCAGCGCTCCTTCTGCAAGGGCTTGCCCGGCTCGGCCAGCGGGCGGCGGTCGATGACCTCGGCCGCGCCCAAGGCGTGCAGATAGGCCGCCTCCTGCAGGCGCCCGGTGGCGGCCACCACCCGGTAGCCCTGGCGAGCCAGCAGCGCGATGGCAAAGCTGCCCACGCCGCCGTTGGCCCCGGTGACCAGCACGTCGCCGCGCGCCGGCGTCAGGCCATGGCGCTCCAGCGCCAGCAAGGCCAGCATGGCCGTGTAGCCGGCCGTGCCGATGGCCATGGCCTGGCGGCTCGACAGCCGCTCGGGCAGCGGAATCAGCCAATCGCCGCGCACGCTGGCCTGTTGCGCCAGGCCGCCCCAGTGCTGCTCGCCCACCCCCCAGCCATTGAGCACCACGCGGTCACCCACCGCGTAGTCGGGGTGGGTGGAGGCCTCCACCGTCCCCGCCAGGTCGATGCCAGGCACCAGCGGAAACGTGCGCACCACGGGACTCTTGCCGGTGAGGGCCAGCGCGTCCTTGTAGTTGAGCGTGCTGTAGTCCACCCGCACCCGCACGTCGCCCGGCGGCAATGCGGCCTCGTCAAGCGAGGTCAGCCGGGCGCGGTAGCCCGCTTCGTCTTTTTCCACCAGGATGGCTTGGAACATGGCATCAGTCCTCCGGGGTTGGCCTGCGCTGGGTGCCGGCCAGTTCATGAACCAGCGCCCGCATCAACTGGGCCGCCGGCATCTCGCGGGCCAGTGGCGCGCCTTGGCCCGCCCATTGCGCGGCGAACCCGTGATGGCCGCGCTGCGTGGCCGCCGCATTCAACTGCTTGGCTGCATCATAGGCAACCGGGTAGGCTGCGGGCTGCGGGCTGCCCGCCGCCTCGCCGAACGCGATGAGGCGGTTGCCCAGGCCGCGCGCCGGCCGGCCCGACAGCACGCGCGTCAGCCGCGTGGTGGCGGCGCGCTCGCTCTTGAGGTTGGCGCGGTGGCTGTCGGTGGCGGCCGACTCGGGGCACGGCACGAACGCCGTGCCCAGTTGTGCGGCCACCGCCCCCAGAGCCAGCGCGGCCCGGATGCCCTGCCCGTCCATGATGCCGCCGGCGGCAATGATGGGCAGCCGGATGCGCCGCACCAGCAGGCGCACCAGCACGGCGGTGCTGAGGCCCTCGTCAACGCCATCCGGGTCGAAGACGCCGCGGTGGCCGCCCGCCTCCACGCCCTGCGCCACGATGGCGTCGACACCGGCCCGCTCGATGGCCTGCGCCTCGTCGAGGCGGGTGGCGGTGGCCAGCGTGCAAATGCCGGCCTGGCGCAACGCCTGCAACTGGCCCGCCGTGGGCAGCCCGAAGTGGAAGCTCACCACGGCGGGGCGCTGCGCCAGCAGCAGTTCGAGCGCCTGCTCATCGCCCACGAAGGTGGGGTAAATCTCCTCGAGCGTGGTGGGCGGCTCGGCATCCACTTCGGCAAACAGCGGCGCGAGGTAGGCCAGCCAGGCGGCCTCCCGCGCGGCGTCGCGCCGGGCGGGCGCATGGCAGAACACGTTGACGTTGAATGGCCGCGTCGTCAGCGCCCGGGTGGCCTCCATGGCCTGCCGCGCCTGGGCCAGCGTGCTGGCGCCGATGCCCAGCGAGCCCAGCCCGCCCGCGTTGGAGACCTCGGCCGCCAGGCGCGGCGTGGATACCCCCGCCATGGGCGCCTGGATGATGGGGTGCTGCAGGCCGAGTCGGGCCAGCAGCGGCTGGGCTTCGCGCATGGGGTGTCCCTTTCACGGCGGGGCGAGGTGGGCGACCCGTCCATTGTGACCACGCGCGGGCCGCGTCACCTGAGCATCACCTTCAACACCGCATCCGCCAGCGGGCCAAACGGAGGCCGCAACAGGTTGCTGAGGTTCCAGCGTCCCTGCTGGAACACCCCTTTGGCGTGGCTCAGCGTCTTGAACCCATCGACGCCGTGGTAGGCGCCCATGCCGCTGGGGCCGATGCCACCGAACGGCAAGTCGTCCTGGACGTAATGCAGCAACGTGTTGTTGACGGTGGCGTTGCCCGAGGTGGTGCGCGCCAGCACCTGGCTGCGGCCGGGGCCATCGCCAAAGAAGTACAAGGCCAGCGGCCGGGGCCGGGCGTTGATGTAGGCGATGGCCTCGTCCAGGCCCTGGTAGGCCACGACGGGCAGCAGCGGGCCGAAGACCTCTTCGCGCATGATGGCCATGTCGTCCGTGGTGTTCAGCACCAGCGTGGGCGGCAGGTTGTGGGCGCGCTGGCTGGCGGCGCCAGGGTTGACGCCCACCTCGACGACTTTGGCCTGGCGGGCCCTCGCGTCATCCAGCAGGCCCAGCAGGCGCTGGTGGTGGCGCGGGTTGGCCACGCTGGTGTAGTTCGCGCTGGTCGGCCCGGCCGGGTACAGCGCGCGCACGGCGGTGTCGTAGGCGGAGGCAAAGGCCTCCACCTCGCCCTGGGGCACCAGCACGTAGTCGGGCGCAATGCAGGTCTGGCCGCCGTTGGCCAGCTTGCCGTAGGCAATGGCCGCCGCCGCCTGCGCCATCGGATGCCCCGGCTGGATGAGGGCGGGCGACTTGCCGCCCAGCTCCAGCGTCACGGGCACCAGATGGTCGCTGGCCGCCTTCATGACGGCCCGCCCCACCGGCGTGCTGCCGGTAAAAAGCAGGTGGTCAAAAGGCAGCGCCGAGAACGCCCGGCCCACCTCGGCATCGCCCAGCACGACCGCGACCTGCTCCTCGGCAAAGCCCTGGCCCAGCATGCGCTGCAGCAGCGCCGAGGTGGCGGGCGTGAACTCGGACGGCTTGAGCAGCGCCCGGTTGCCGGCGGCCATGGCCGTCGCCAGCGGCAGCAGCGCCAGCTGCAGCGGGTAGTTCCAGGGCGCCATGATGCCCACCACGCCCAGCGGCTGGTAGCCCACCCAGGCCCGCCCGGGCTGGAAGTGCAGCGGCACGTGCCGCCGCTCGGGCCGCATCCAGCGGCGCAGGTGGCGGTGCGCGTGGTTGATGGCCTGCACCACGGGCAGGATTTCCATGATGACCGTCTCGTGCGGCGAGCGGTGGCCAAAGTCCTGCTGCAGCGCGGCCTCGATCGCGGGCCGGTGGCTCAGCACCAGCGCCTTGAGCTTGCGCAGGTCGGCCCGACGCTGGGCCAGCGTGGGGGCGCCGGCAGCACGAAAGGCGTCCCGCTGGCGCTGCAGCAGCGCCGCCATGCCGGCGGCGTCGGGTTCTGCGGGAACTGGGTTCATGATGGACTCCAATGTAGACACTGACAACTTGAGCGAGCATAAGGCCTCATGTTTCTTGTGTCAACAATGTTTTCACTGGCATCTTTATGGGAACATGGGTGGGTTGATGACGACCACCCCTGCTGCCGTATGGAACAAGCCCCGCCGCGCCCCTACCACCATGGCGATCTGCGCCGGGCGCTGATCGAGACGGCCCTGACGCTGCTGGCCGAAGAGCAAGGCTGGCAGTTCACCTTGCGCGAGGTGGCCCGTCGCGTCGGGGTCAGCCATGCGGCGCCGTACAAGCACTTTCCGGACAAGGGGGCGCTGCTGGCGGCGCTGGCGGTGCAGGGCTTCGAGCAACTGGGGCGCGAGCTGCGGGCGGCGGGCGAGCCGCCGTCGCGGTCGGTGCTCGCGGCGTTTCGCGCCGCCGCCTCGGCCTATATGCAATTCGGCCTGCGCAACCCGGCGCTGTACCGGCTGATGTTCAGTGCCGAGGCCGGCGATGCGGCCAGCGTCCACGCCAGCGAGCGCGTCTTGCAGACGCTGGGCGTGCTGGTCGATCTGCTGGCGCGCGGCCAGCAGGCCGGCGTGTTCAGGCGCCGCCCGGTGCAGGCTCAGGTGGCGGCCTGCTGGGCGCAGATGCACGGCCTCACCCTGCTGGCCATCGAGGGGTTGTTGCTGCCGCAAAAAGTGGGCGCCAAGCCGCTGGAGGCGGCGCTCGCCACGCTGCTGGAGGGTTTGCAGGCGCCGCCGCCATGAGCCGGCGGCCGGCCATCAGGCCAGCAGGTGGGGCCGCATCAAGGCCTCGAACCACTCGATGAACACCCCCATCCGGCGCGAGCGCTGCCGCCGGTGCGCATAGACCAGCGAGACCGGCAGAGGCGACGCCTGGTAGGCGGGCAACACCGCCACCAGCTGCCCGCCCTCGATCAGGTGCTGCACGTCGAAGCGCGGAATCTGGATCAACCCCACGCCGGATACGGCGCAGGCGATGTAGCTCTCCGCGTTGTTGACGCTGACCCGGCTGGGCACGGCCACGGCCCGCGTCTGGTCGGCGTCCAGATAGGTCCAAGAGGGCGCCGGCGCCGACGGGACGGCGGCATAGCCCACGGCCCAGTGGTTTTTGGCCAACCCATCGGGGTCGGTGGGCACGCCGTGCTCGCGCAGGTAGCCGGGGCTGGCGCAGTTGATCTGTTCAATGTGGCCCAGCGGGCGCACGACCAGGCTGCTGTCGGGCAGCTTGCCGATTCGCACCGCGCAATCCACGCCCTCGCCCACCAGATCGATCAGCCGGTCGGTCGAGCCCAGGACCAGTTGCAGCTGCGGATGGCGGCGCAGCAGACCGGGCAGCGCGGGCGAGATCAATCGGCGCGCAATGCGGCTGGGCGCGTCCACATGCAGCCGCCCGCTGACCCGGCCCGGGTCGGTGTGAAAGAGTTGCTCGACCTCGTCGGCCTCGGCCAGCAGCGCCTGCACGCGCTCCAGCAGCCGCAGGCCATCTGCCGTCAGGCTGACCCGCCGCGTCGTGCGGTGCAACAGGCGTGTGCCCAGCGTCGCTTCCAGTTGCTGGACGGCCGCCGACACGGTGGCACGAGGCAGGCCCAAGGCGTGCGCGGCCTGGATGAAGCTGCCCAACTGCGCCACCCGGGCAAAGACGCGGTACTGGTCAAGTCGGTCCATGCTCAAACCCCTTTTTTTTGTCATGGTAGGTGGCGTGCGCGCCGGCTCGCCTGGCCTGGCGCGAGGCCTGCCCGCCCGCCGCAGCCAGGGACAATAGGCCGCTTGGTGGGCGGCGCCGGCCATCGCGTGTTGCCGGCCCTGCCCTTGTGCCCAGCGGTCCCCCTCATCAGAAAGCCCTGCCATGCTGAACCGACGCAACTTTGCCCTCACCGCCGCCGCCGTCGGCTGGACTGGTGGCCGGCAGGCCCTGGCCACGCCGCGGCCTGGCCTGCGCCCGGCCACGGCCGACCAGGTGGCCCGTGCGTTTGCCACGCCGCGCAGCCAGCTCAAGGTGGGCGTCATTGGCACGGGCGCGCGCGGATGGGTGCATCTGCGCGAGCTGCTGCGCCGCGACGACGTGGCCGTCACCGCGCTGTGTGACATCGACGACTGGGCGTTGAACTACGCCCGCAATCTGGTCCTCAAGGCCGGCCGGCCGATGCCCGCGCTCTACACGGGCAGCCCCGATGCCTGGCGCCAGTTGCTGGCCGATGGCAGCGGCGGCAAGCTCGATGCCGTGCTCATCGTCACGCCCTGGGAGCTGCATGCGCCGCAGGCCATCGCCGCCATGCAGGCCGGCATCGCCGTGGGCTGCGAGGTGGTGGCCGGCGTGACGCTGGACGACCACTGGCAGGTGCTGCGCGCGCAGCAGGCCAGCGGTGTGCCCTACATGCTGCTGGAGAACGTCTGCTACCGCCGCGACGTGCTGGCGGCGTTGAACATGGCGCGCCAGAACCTGTTCGGCGAAATCGTGCACCTCGAAGGCGGCTATGAGCATGACCTGCGCCCGGTCAAGTTCAACAGCGGCGTGCCAGGCAAGCTCTATGGCCAGGGCGTGGAGTTCGGCGCCAAGGGCTGGTCGGAGGCGCGCTGGCGCACCGACCATTCGGTCCATCGCAACGGCGACCTCTACCCCAGCCATGGCATAGGCCCTTGCGCCATGCAGGCCCACATCAATCGCGGCAACCGCTTTGTCCAGCTCACCAGCTACGCCAGCAAGGCGCGTGGCCTGTCGGCCTACGTCAAAGGCCAGAACCCCACGCACCCGAACAATGCGGTGCGGTTCAAGCTGGGCGACGTGGTGCAGACCCAACTGGCCTGCGCGGGCGGCGAAACCATGCTGCTGACCCACGACACCTCGCTGCCGCGACCCTATTCGCTGGGCTTTCGCGTGCAGGGCACGCAAGGGCTGTGGATGGATGTGGCCGACGGCATCTACATCGAAGGCAAGTCCAAGAAGCACGACGAATGGGATGCGGCAAGCACGTGGTTCAAGACCTACGACCATCCGCTGTGGCGCAAATATGGCCAGACCGCCGAGGGCTCGGGCCACGGCGGCATGGACTTCTTCGTCATCCACGCCTTCATCGAGGCGCTCAAGCGCGCCGAGCCCATGCCCATCGACATCTACGACGCGGTGACCTGGAGCGCCATCACGCCGCTGTCGGAGGCCTCGGTGACCCAGGGCAGCCAGACCGTGGCCTTCCCCGATTTCACCGAAGGCCATTGGGCCTCGCGCAAGCCCATCTTCGCGCTCGATGACCGGTACTGAGCGCCCCCGCCGCGACCGGTTTATTTGGTGGTGTAGCCGCCGTTGATCAGAATGGTCTGGCCGGTGATCCACCAGCCGTCGCTGACCAGGTGGCGGATGAAGGGCACCACGTCCGCCACGTCGGTCAGGCCGGTCTTGCTGAACGGCGACAAGGCGGCTGCCGTGCGGTGGTAGGCCACCGCATCGGCCCCTTCGGCGGGGTAGAAGAAGGGCGTGTCCATGGGGCCCGGGCCGACTGCGGTGACCGAGATGCCGCGCGCGCCAAACTCTTTGGCGGCCGCGCGGGTGAAATGCTCGACCGGCGCCTTGGTGCCGGCATAGGCGGCGTAAAACGGCGTGAACGCCCCCAGCAGCGAGGTGACCAGCGTGCAGACCTTGCCGCCGTCGTTGACATGCCGGCCGGCCTCCTGAAGAAAGAAGAACGCGGTCTTGGCGTTGACGGCGGTCATCTCGTCGTACTCGGCCTCGCTGACCTCCATCAGCGGCTTTTTCAGCACCTTGCCCACGGTGTTGATGGCAATGTCCGGCTTGCCGACGGCCGCCACGGCCTCGGCGAAGAACCGCGCCATGGCGGCGGCCGTGGTGAGGTCGGCCTGGATGGCCACCGCCCGCGCGCCCGCGACCTCAATGGCGGCCGCCGTGGCCTCGGCGTCGGCCCGGGTGGCCGCGCTGTTGTAGTGGATGGCCACCGCCTTGGCACCGTGCTGGGCCAGATCGCGGGCGATCAGCCCACCGAGGTTTTTGGCACCGCCGGCAATGAAGACGGTTTTGCCCTTGATGGCATGGTCGGTCATGGGTCTCGCTCCTGGGTTGTGCAGAAAAGCCCAGTTTATGCAGCCGCCTGTCCACGATTGCATGGGTCGAGCCGGATGCTGTGTCCGGCCCGGAACACCAATCCGCACGCCATGCGAAAGCGACATGCCGGCTCCGCCATGGCCTCATGGCGCGCGCGGCCACTCGGGGTGGGGCTGTTCATGGCCGTCTGCGCTGCCAGCACCGTCTGGGCCTGGTGGGACGTCCAGCCGCTGGGTCTGTGGTTCTGGCCTTTGATCCCGCGCCTGTTCGCCCTGGGCGTGCTGCTGTGGCTGGTGCTGTGGACGGCGCGCCCTTCTTCATGCGCTGCCGCGGCGGCACCTACTACGAAACACCCGGCGACGCCGGATCTGCCGCCTGCACGCGGCGGCTGGCGCTGGGCACGGTGGACGCACGCCTGATCTCGCTGGACGCCGACACCGGCAAGCCCTGCGACGGCTTTGGCCGCGCAGGCAGCGTGGATCTGCGCGACGGCATGGGCGAGGTGCAGCCGGGCGAGTACATGCAGACCTCGGCGCCCACCGTGGCGCAGGGGGTGATCGTGGTCGGCGGCATGGTGGTGGACAACTACGCCGTGGGCGAGCCCTCGGGCGTGATCCGTGCCTTCGACGACCGCACGGGTGAGTTGCGCTGGGCCTGGGACGCCGGCCGCCCCGGCGACAACGGCCCCCCGCCATCCGGACAGACCTACACCCGCTACACGCCCAATGTGTGGTCGCACATGGCCGTGGACGACGCGCGCAGCCTGATTTACCTGCCCACCGGCAGCGCCACGCCCGACATGTGGCGCAGCCACCGCCGGCCCTTCGACGACCGCTACAACAGCTCGGTGGTGGCGCTGGACCTGAAGACCGGCCAGGTGCGCTGGCACTTCCAGACCGTGCACAAAGACGTCTGGGACTACGACCTGCCGGCGCAACCCTCGCTCTATGACGTGCTCGACCCCAAGACGGGGCAGATGATTCCGGCGTTGATTCAGCCCACCAAGCGCGGTCAGCTCTTCTACCTGAACCGCGAAACCGGCACGCCGCTGGCCGAGGTGCAGGAGCGCCCGGTCAGCACCACGGGTGGCGCCCCGGGGCTGACCGATCTCTCACCCACCCAGCCCTATTCGGTGGGCATGCCCCAGATCGGCGGCCAGGGCATGACCGAACGCGACATGTGGGGCACCACGCCGGTCGATCTGGTGTTCTGCCGCATCGGCTTCAAGAAGCTGCGCTACACGGGCGACGAGTTCACGCCACCCTCGGTCGAGCCCTTCTTCACCTACCCGGGCGCGCAGGGCGGCATGAACTGGGGCGCGGGCTCCATCGACGAGCGTCGCGGCATCTTCGTCATCAACGACTTGCGTCTGCCCATCGTCACGCAGCTGCTGCCGCGCGACCAGGTGCCGGCGTCCGACGGCATACCCGGCCCCCACGCGCCGGTGGGACCGCAACTGGGCACGCCCTACGGCATTTTGCGCACGGCGCAGCAGTCGCTGCTGGGCCTGCTGTGCTCGCGCCCACCCTACGGCACGCTCTCGGCCATCGACCTGCACACGCGCCAGTTGCTGTGGCAGCGGCCGGTGGGTACCGTGGCCAACCTGGATTTCGTCGGCGTGCGCACCGGCATCCAGATGCCCATCGGCATGCCCACATTGGGCGGCAGCGTGGTCACCGGTGGCGGGCTGGTGTTCTTCGGCAGCGCCATGGATCACTACCTGCGCGCCTTCGACGTCGAGACCGGCACCGAGGTCTGGAAGATGGAGATGCCCATCGGCGCCAACGCCACGCCCATGAGCTATGTGGCGGCCAATGGCAAGCAGTACATCGTGCTGTCGGTCGGCGGCGCCACCTACGCGGCCAAGGCCTACCGAGGCGACTACGTGATCGCCTACGCCCTGCCGGACGCGCGCCCCTGACCCTCGGCCGGCGCCGCAAGCGCCGCCAGCAGCGCGTCCAGCCGCTGGCGGCACAGCGCCCCCGCCCGCGGCCCGGCGCAGACGGCCGAGCGAAAACCCAGAAAATCCGGCGCCAACGGGGCCAGCGCCCGCGCGTCGTCCAGCGTCAGCGCGCCGGCCAGCCCAGCCCAGGCGCCGCCGGCCTGCACGGCGCGCACAAAGGCCGCCAGCTCGGCCAGTGGCAGGCGCTGGCGCAGGCTGCCGCCCAGCTTGTCCTGGGTGTCCAGCATGACGGCAGCAAAGCCGCTGGGCAGCGTGCGCGGCACGCCGCCGTCGGCCAACAGCACGGGCACGATGGGCAGGCCTTGCTGGCGCAGCGCGCCCAGCCGCACCAGCAGCGCGTCGGCGCCCGGCGGCACACCCACCTTCACGTCATCGACGCCGCAAGCGGCCACGGCGCGGGCCTGCGCGGTGACGGCCTCCAGCGCCTCGGCCGGCCAGTCGCCCACCGTCGCACTCACCCGCGCGGCGGGGGCCAGCCGCCGCACCGTGGCCACACCGGCACGCACTTCGGCCAATGGCAGCGCACCCAGGGCGCCGTTGGCGGGCTCTTTGAGGTCGATGAAGTCCACCCCGGCCTCGGCCGCCAGTGCCGCCTCGGCCACGTTGCGCACGCTGACCAGCACCCTCATGCATCCTGCCCCTGGCGGTGGGCGGTCACCGCCTCCTGCAGCCAGGCCCAGCCCTCGCGCTCGGCGTCGCTGGCGGTCTTGGCGATGGCAATGGCCAGATAGGCCATTTCGGCATCGATCTTCTGCGGCGTCAGCAGGTGCAGCCGGCTGACCAGCACCGCCCCCTCCAGCAGCGCCGCCTGGGCGCGGTTGAGACCGGCAAAGGGGGCATGGGTCTGGTCGGCGGTCACGTCAAAGGTCAGCGCGGGGCGCTGCGCGTCGTCGTCCACCCGGGCCAGTTGCAGGTCCAGGTGGCGCAGCGCGGCGGCCAGCCGAAACCCGCCCGCCGTGGGCACGCAAGGCCAGTCGCGCCGGCCGGTGACGCAGCCGGCCATGATGCGGGTGTCGGTGATGAGGCTGACCACGGCCCGGCGCGTGGCCAGCGCCTGCGCCAGGGTGGACGAGGGCCGAAACGGCATCAACACCACCTGCCCCTCGCGCCAGCGTATGCCCAGCGGGGTGATGTGGGGCGTGCCATCGGGTCGCTCCGTGGTGACGATGGCCTCGTAGATCACGTCATTCATCGGCCGGCTTCTTCTTGAGTGTGCTGCCGGTGGCCCGGAAGTGGTACATGTCCTCGGCACCCGGCTGCCAGGCCACGCCCCAGTTCAAGGGCTGGTCCTGGTTGTAGCGCTTGCCCAGCTGGTGGGCGATTTCGGCGCGGCCCAGCTCCACCCCCATGTAGAAGGCGTGGGCGCCGTAGGCGTCGAGCTTGAGCTGTGGCCACAGCGCAAAAGGGTCGCTGGCCACATGGTGGCCGTCGCGGTTGTAGACGTGGATGCCGTCCTGGGCCACCTGGACGCGGAAGTTGGGGTCTTTGATCTGCGCCGCGGTGGCGGCGATGTCGGCCGGCGTGTCGGTGTAAGGGCGCCGCTCGTGCACGGTGGCCAGCAGCGGCGAGAGGCTTTTGGGCAGGGTCTGCATCTGCACGGCGGCGTGCATGACGCGCCGCGCGGCGTCGGCCTCGGCCACGGCGCGGCGGGCATGGGGGCTGACCGAGGTGGTCAGCACGGCTGCCACGTCCAGCTCGGCGGCCATGCCGAACAACAAGGCATTGATGCCGCTGGTGTCGGCCTCGACCAGTTCGGTCAGGTTGCCCACGCCCATCATGAGGGCCACCCGGGGGTGGCGCTGGCGCAGGGCGTGGTAGCGGACGATGGAGGCCGTGAAGCCGAAGGGAATGGGGTCGAGGATGGGGTCGGCCAGAAACGGGCGGCCACGCGCCACCATGCCGGCGATGGCGGCGTCCAGCGAGGCCGTGTCCTCGGGTGTGCGCGGTATCAGCACGGGCGTGGCGGCCACCTGGTCGGCCACCCACAGGGTTTCATCGGTCAGGCTCAGCAGGTAGTCGGCACCGGCCTGGCCGCCGCGCAGCAGCTCGGCGGTGTCCAGGCTGTCCACGCTGACGTGCAGCCCTTGGGCCTTCAGCGCCCGCACGGTGTCTTCCAGGTGGGCAAACGGCGTGGCCGGCAGGCAGCCCAGGTCGATGACGTCGGCGCCCTCGCCCGCCAGCGCCTGCGCCCGCGCCACGATGGCCGCCACGGTGAGGCGCGGCGCATCGACGATTTCGGCGAACACCAGGGTGCGGTAGCGGCTCAAGTCCACCGGTTGCGCGGCGCGCTGGAAGAACTGCGGCAGGTCTTTGAGCTCGTCGGGCCCGCGCTGCACCGGGATGCCGTAGTGGCCGGCCAGCGCGTCCACGTCGCCCCGGCAGCGGCCGGGCAGCAGCAACCGGTCGCAGGGCGGCAGCTCGGGCAGGCGCCGGCGCACCATGTCGGTGGTCATCAGCGCGGCGACTTGCAGGCCCAGGTCGTGCACGCTCCAGGTAAAGGGCGTGCCCGCCATGCCGGCCAGCACGCGCTCCAGTTGCGGCTGCGCCAGGCGGCCGGTCAGGAAGAGGATGTGTTCCACGCGAGATTCAGTTCGGTCAGCCGCTGCTCGAGCAGCACGCGCAACTCCGGCAGCACCGCCGCCACGCGCACGTGGGCGATGCCGCGCAGGCGCTCGACGTGGTCCAGCTCGGTGGGCCGGGGGCGCAGCGTCACCCAGTCGTGCGGCGCCCGGGTGACGATGACCGGCTCGGCGTCGCAGGCAAAGACCAGACTGGGAATGCCCAGCTTGCCGGCCTGGGCCAGCATGTTGGTGGGCAAGGTGTCGGAGATGCCCAGCGCGCACTTGGCCACCGTGTTGCTGGTGGCCGGGGCAATGATGACCGTGTGATAGACATCGCTGTAGAGCGCGCCCACCGGCACGCTGCTGGCGGTCTTGTCGCGAAAGACGCGCCAGCGCTCGCGCAGCGAGGCCAGGCTCTGGCCGTAGATGCCCAGCACCTCTTCGCCGGCGGCGGAGAGGAAGAGATCCACCTCGGGCAGCCGCGCCGCCAGCGCCATGGACTCGTCCAGAAAATGGCCCGAGCCGGTGATGCACCAGGCGAACCGCGAGCGCCGCGGCAGCCCTTCGACGGGCGGGTTGTCGTCGTCGATCATGCGCAGGGATGGGAGACCGGAATGTGCAGCTTGTGCAGTTTGCGGTAGAGGGTGTTGCGGCTGACACCCAGCACCTTGGCCACCTGGCTGACGTTCCAGCGGTGCTGCTCCAGCAGGCCCAGCAGCACCTGCCGCTCGTTGGCCTGGATGGGCCCCAGCGGCGGCAGCGGCGGCGTGGGCTCGGGGTTGGGCAGCACCGGCGGCAGCAGGCTGGCCTCGCCACGCGGGCGCAGCGACGGGAAGTGGGCGATGTCCAGCACGGCCCCATCGGCCAGCGCCGCCGCCGCGCGCAGCACGTGGCGCAGCTGGCGCACGTTGCCGGGCCAGGGGTGGTTCATCAGCAGGTGCTCGGCGGCCTGGGTCAGCTTGCTGCCGACGCCGACCTCGGTGGCCAGCAAGGCCAGCATCAGCTCGCGCTTGTCGCTGCGCTCGCGCAGCGGCGGCAGCACCAGCTCCACCCCGCTGAGGCGGTAGTACAGGTCTTCGCGGAACTCGCCTTGCTCGACCCGCGTCAGCAGGTCGCGGTGGCTGGCGCTGATGAGCTGGAAGTTGACAGTCAACACGTCTTCGGTGCCCAGCGGCGTCACCTGGCGGTCTTCCAGCACCCGCAGCAGCCGCGCCTGCAAATCCAGCGGCATGTCGCCGATTTCGTCGAGGAACAAGGTGCCGCCGTCGGCCTGCACGATCTTGCCGCGCCGGCCGGTGCGCTGGGCGCCGGTGAAGGCGCCGGCCCGGTAGCCAAACAGCTCGGACTCGATCAGGTTTTCGGGCAGGCTGGCGCAGTTGATGGCCACGAACGGACCGCTGCCATGGGGGCTGGCCTCGTGCACGGCACGGGCGAACACCTCTTTGCCCGAGCCGGTCTCGCCGCTGAGCAGCACCGGGGTGGCCCGCGCAATCACGCGCTGCGCCACCTGCAGCGCCTGGGCCAGGCGCGGGTCGGCAAAGGTGACGCCGCCCTGGATGGGCACGGCCACCGACGGCGTCCGTGGACTCAGGCGGGACGCCACCGGCGGCGGCATCAGCGGAGCCGTCTCGCCCGCGCCCTGCGGCGGTCGCACCACGGCAAAGAAGCGGTGGGCGGCATGGGCACGGTAGGCCACCACGGGGTGGTAGGCCGAGGCCCGGCTGCGCTCCAGCAGCTCGGGCAGCGTGGCCTGGAACAGCGCCTCGAAGCGCTGGCCACGGATCTCGCCCATGGTGGTCATGCCCATCTGGAACAGCGCACTGCGGTTGGCGGCCAGCACCTCGCCACCGCTGCCCACGGCCAGCCGGCCTTCGTGCAGCGTGTAGACGAACTCGGGGCGGCTGTGGAAATGCACCGCATGCGCGCTGCGGAACTGCGCGTCGATGAGCTGGTTTTCGATCATCCGCGCCGTCATGCCCAGCAGCACCAGCAGATGCTGCTGCGCCTGGGTGGAGCGGCTGGAGACGTCCAGCACCGCCGTCAGCTCGCCCGCCGGGTCGTAAATGGGCACGGCCGAACAGGTCAGCTCGGTGAACTGGGTGAAGAAGTGATCCTCGCGCCGCACCGCCACCGGCGCGGCGGCGGCCAGGCAGGTGCCCATGCCGTTGGTGCCGGCCTCGGCCTCGCTCCAGATGGCGCCCACCCGCATGCCGTAGCCGGCCATCTCGGCGGCAAAGTCGGCCGAGGCCACCATGTGCAGGATGACGCCGTCGGTGTCGGTCAGCAGCACCGCCGTTTCGTCGTCGCCCATCTGCTGGTAGAGCGAGGTCATCTCGAAGCGGGCGCAGTCCAGCAGGTCGGCCAGCCGGCCCTGCCGTCCGGCCAGCGCCGTGTCGGACACCAATGGCACCTGGCGCGGCGGGCGGTCGGGATGCAACTGGAACTCATTGAGACAGCGGCCCCATGAGCGCGCCACCACCGGCTCGGCCGCATCGCGCACGCCGCCGCGCACCACCTCGAACACCCGATCCGCATGGCGCTCACGCCGCGGCAACACCAACGTCATGCCTGTCCCCGTTGCACCCGTAGAGGGTGGACTGTAGTGCCAAGCCCCCCGGCTGGCCTCACGCACAATGCCGATTGCACGAGCTGTGCCAGCAGGCCCCGATTTTGCAAGCCACGCCCACCATGTCCATGCCTTTCATCTCCGCCCCCGTCCTGGCCGCCGAGGCGCAGCCGCTGGATTTGATCTTCATCGAGGGCTTCACCGGCCAGACGGTGATCGGCATCCACGACACCGAGTTGCACAACCCGCAGCCGCTGATCATCGACGTGGTGGCGGGCATTCCGCGCGCGCGCGCCTGCGCCACCGACCGCATCGCCGACACCATCGACTACGGCGTGGTGCGCGAGCGCCTGCGTGCGCTGATGACGCACCACGGCGTGACGCTGCTCGAGGCGCTGGCCGAGCAGATCGCCCAGATGCTGCTGGTGGACTTTGGCGCCACCTGGGTGCGCGTCAAGATCGTCAAGCCGCGCAAGTTCGACGACGTGGGTGCCGTGGGCGTGCAGATCGAGCGCAGCGCCAGCCGCGACGGCCCGGCCGTGCAGGCGGCGCACAGCGCCCAGGTGTTGCGCTGGATCGGCTCGGGGATGATCCCCAGCTGACCGGTGCGGCGACAGCCGCGCCGATCCCAAAATGAACCAGCCGGCGCGCACCGCAATGGTGGGCCGGCTGGGGGCGCGGCCAATCAAGCCGCGCAAGGAACGCAAGGGTTCAGCGCTTGCGTGCCTCAATGCTACGCCAAATGTCAGTTGGCGGCAAACGGGTGGGTGGCACTGCCCTTCTTGGCCACGACTTCGGCCGCCGTGGGGAAGCCGGCGACGGCGCGCTTGATCGACTCCTTGGTGGCGGCGTAGTTGTAGTCCTGGATCTTCTTGTCGTCTTCAGCCAGCCAGTGGATGAACACGCCCACGCAGACGAACAGGTTGTTGGCCTCGTCGGCCGGGATGGTGCCGTCCTCGACGCAGTCGGCCACGGCCATGGCCACGCCGCGCTGGGCGGGGCCGAACATCTGCACGGCCTGCTTGGCACCCTTGATGGTGACCTTGTTGAACATCACGGTGGACGGCTTGGTCAACAGGTTGGGGGCGATGACGGCCAGCAGCGAGGTGAAGCCGTCCTTGTTGTTGGTCAGCGCGTTGGCAAACGCGGTTTCGGCGGCCGTGCCACGGGGGCCGATGATGAGGTCGATGTGCGCAACTTCGTTGCCATCACCCACCAGCGACTCACCCACCAACATGCGATCGATCTTGGCCATGTTCTCGTTGCTCCTCTAGCAAAAGGTTGCCTACACAGATGTGACACCGGTGACCGTCACCGGCGACTCAAATCAGCATACACGAAGCGTGCCACGCAAGCCCCGTCACGGCTCAGGGTTTGCCCCAGCTTCCAGGCAGCCCGCGGCCATCAGCGTGGCCACGGTCAAGTCCGCGCTGGTGCCGGGGTTGATGCGGGCCGCCTTCAGCGCCGCATCCCAGGCCGCAAACGCCGGGTCATCGTCCGGCACGGCACCCGCACGGGCGCGCGCCCACCAGGGCGCCGCCTGCTGCATGACAGTTTGCGCCACCGCCAGCCCATGTTTGCGCACGATGTGTGCATCCGGCGCGCTGGCCAGCCAGGCCAGGTAGATGGCTTGCACGGTTTGGGTACTGGCCAGCGGCGCGGCCACGGCGTCGCGGGCCGCCAGGCCCACCTCCCACAGCTCGGCCCCGCCCTCGGCGTAAAAGCGGGCGATGCGGTCCCGCCCGGCGGCCAGCGCCATGGCGTCACGCAGCGTCATCGCTGGCGCTTCGCGCACGTCGCCCTCGGGCGCCTCGCCCAGGCCACCGGGGTTGGCAAGCCGGATGGCGCGAAACGCGGCCTCGGCATCGGCCACCGTGAGGCTGCCCAGCACCTGTTGCAAGGCGGCGCGCAGCGCCGGGCGATCCGGCCGCGCCGCCTGCTGCACGGCCATGGCCAGCGGCGCGCACAGCAGCACGATGCCCAGATTGGTGTTGCAGCCCACGCGCTGCCAGGTGGCGGCCACGGCGGCCTCGATGCGCGCGCCCACCGACCCGGCCTGCACCAGTGCGGGCGCGGCCGCCTCGCTGCTGGCCAGGAAGTCGGCCGCCGTCATGCCATGGCCAGGCGATGCCTGGCTGACGTTGCCGGGTTTGCGCACGGCCACGTCCAGCGCGCAGGCCTGCAGAAAGGCAGCGGCCGGCGTCATGGCCGGCGCCGATCCAGCAAGTCATCGACCAGCGCCTGGGCAATGGAGAACGGCGTGACCCGCTGCAAGCCTTGCCAGGCGGCCACGCCGTTGACCTCCAGCACCTGCGCGCCGCCAGCGCCGGGGATGAGATCGACGCCGGCATAGTCCAGCTCCAGCGCCGCACTGGCGGCCTCGGCCAGATGCGCCAACTCGGGCGTCAGCGCCGCCGCCTCGCAGCGCGCCCCCTGGGCCACGTTGTGCACCCAGCCGTCGCTGATGCGGCGCATGGCGGCGCGTGCGCGGCCGCCAATGACCAGCACACGCCAGTCGTGGCCTGGCGTGGCGGGCGGCGGCACGTAGCGCTGCAGATAGGCCATCTTGCCGTGGCCAAAGCGGCGTGAGCCGAACACCTGGGGCGGCAGCGGCTGGTGGGCGCCGTTGACCCAGCCCACGCGCAGCAAGCCCTTGCCTTGCGAGCCGAACAGCGGCTTGACCACCAAGGCCTCGCCCGCTGCGCTGGCGCGCGCAACCAGGCGCTCGGCCTCGGCCGCCGATTCGGTGGCCCAGGTGGGCGGTGTGGGCAAGCCGGCTGCGTGCAGCAGCAGGCTGGTGGCGGATTTGTCCACCGCGCGCTCGATGGCCCGCGCCTCGTTGTAGACCGGCACCCCCAGCGCCCGCAACGCATGCAGCACCCCCAGCCGCTTGGTCACCTGCTCGAAGGTGCCACCGGCGATGCCGCGCACCAGCGCCGCGTCGGGCAGGCCGGCAAAGCCCGGAATGCGCAGACCCGCCGCGCGCGTGGTGTCGATGGCGCAGTGCTCAAGATCGACGCAGCGCCCCTGAGCGCCACGCGCGCGCAGCGCGGCCTGCAACTGCCGCGTGTGCCAGCCGATCTCGTCGGTGAACAGGGCGACGCGCAAGCACCCCATCAGGCGTCACAGCGCCACAGGCTCATCAACAGCGCCATGTCCAGCCCGCCGGCATGGAAGGTCTCGCCGCTTTCGACGTGGCTGACGAAGACCTCGGCCGGGGCGAACAGCATGGGGTCGATCTGGTAGAAGTCGTAGCCGGCCTCTTTGAAGATCTCGGCAAAGCCTTTGCCGTGGCTGCGCGACTGGCGCGAGGGCAGGCGCCGCGCCAGGTCGCGGGCGGCCTCGGCGTTGCCGCGCACCACCAGGTGCACCTGACCGCCGTAGAGGATGGCGTCGTTGGTGCGGCCCATGGCCTGCACCGCATCGGCAATGGGCGCGGGCAGCGGCGCCGTGCCGGCCGCGTCCATCACGTGGGCCAGGTCGAACCCCAGCTCATGCGCCTTGTGCAGCGCCACCTCGATGACGCGCGCCACCACCTGGGTGCTGCCCGCCAGGCTGCGCGTGGGGGTGAGGATGACGGTCAGCCCCTGCGGCGCCAGGCCGGTGTCGCGCAACACCTTGTCCAGCACCACCTGGGGCGGCTCGCAGTCCACCTCCATGACGATGACGCCCTGCTCGGCGCGATCGCGGTAGCCCAGGTCGGCGAACAGCGGCTCGCGCGCCGCCAGCGCCCGCGCCGGGCCCGAGCCCAGGGCGAAGAATTTCTTGGCGCCCGTCTCCTCGGCGCTGGCCGCCAGGCTCCAGCCGGCGTACTGGCTGCCCAGGCAGGCCAGCACGGGCTGGGGGCTGCTGACGGTGAGCGAGGTGGGCCAGCCGCTCTGGGCACAGGGCACGGTGCGGGTGCGGCCCAGCCCACCCAGGCAGATGTCGGCAATGAGCAGGCCGGCCTTGACGCTGCCGCTGACCTCAATGCCGGCATCGACCAGGGTGACGCCCGAAGGCAGGGTGCGCACAGCCACGCCCAGGCGGTCGGCGTGGTCAATCAGGCGGCGCACCAGCGGCATGGCCAACTGGTTGACGCTGAGCGGGGTGGATTCAACGGACATGGTGGGCTCTCCAATCGGCCAGGCAGTATGCGCGGGCGGCGTGCAGCCGCGCGTCGATGTCGTGGGCAGGGCCTTGCACGCTGACGGTGCACAGCGGCGCACCGGCGGCCACCGCCAGCGGGGTGTCTTCGGGGCGGGCCACGTCGTGCACGCCCTCGCGGGCGGTCCAGGCCTGCAGCAGACCGGCCGTCAGCCGACCGGCCGTGGGTGCCAGCACGTGGGCCAGGGCGCTGGCCGTGGTGGGCACGGGCAGTGCAAAACCGGGCCTCACCTCGGGCGGCAGGCGCGCCTCCAGGCAGGCCGCCACATGCCAGGCCAGCAGCGGGCCGGTATGCAGGGCATGGCTGGCAGGCGGGCGGGCGTTGAGCTCCAGCACGCGGATGGTGTCGTCCTGCGTGTCGCCCCGCCACAGGGCGTCAAGGCCGGCCAGGCCGCGCAGACCGAACCGGGCCGTCAGCGCGCGCGCCGCCCGCAGCAGCGCCGCCTCGGCCGCCGCCGGCAGCGGCTGCGGGGCAGCCACGCCCGCAAACCGATAGGGTCGGCCCGGCTCGTCCGTGTGGGTGAGCTGGCGGTTGATGCCCAGCCCCACGGCCTCACGGCCGTTGGCGATGAAGGTCAGGGACACCGGCAGACCCGCCTCTTCGCGCTGCCAGTACACGCTGGCGCCGCCGGGCCGCAGGTCGCCGCGCCGCACCGCGACGCCGCCGCACGAGGCCAGGTCTTTGCGCAGCCAGCCATCGCCCTGCGGCGGTGGCGTGGCCTGCGACGGCGGGTGCGGCAGGCCCAGCTGCGTCAGCGCGGCCAGCCACTCGGCGCCCTGGACCGGGCCCCGCCGGCCCAGCAGCGGCAGGCCCGCCACCTCGGGCCAATGGGGCAGCGCCTCCAGCCCGCTGCCGGCCACCCAGCCCAGGGCACCCGGCGCATGGGTGTGCAGCGCCTGGGCCAGCCGGCCGGCGTCGATGCGCAGCGTGGCGGGCTCCCCGATGGAGGCCCAATGGCGGGCGGCACGCCGCGTGTCGGCATCGCCAAACACGTCCAGCGCCACCACCTCGAACCCGCTGGTGCAGGCCGCTTCCGCCAGGGCGCGGGCGCTGGTGGCGGCGATGAGCAGCTTCACTCCTGCAGATAGGCCTGGGCCGTCTCGAAGGCCTCTGTAAAGCTCAGCACCAGCGGCGTGTCGCTGGCCGCCATGCGCTTGAGCAGGCGGTTCTGGGTCTGGTATTTGACGTTGCCAATGGCCAGCGCCCCGATGCCCACGGCCTGGGTGCCGGCCAGTGGCTTGGCGTTGTCTTTGACGCCCACGCCGGCAATGCCTTCAGGCGGCACGGCGTTGACGTCGGCGGCCACCTTGAGCCGTTTGGCGTGCGTCAGGTCTTGCGCAGTCACCACCTGGACGCCGGCGGCGGCGCAGGCCAGCAGCACATCGGCCCCGGCCAAGGCCGCGCGCACGGCCTCGCGATCGGCGCCGCTGACCGCCCCCAGTCTGACCCCGAAGCGCTGGCCGGTGGCCTCGGCCGCCTTGCTGGCGGACGCCAGCCCGCCATGGCTGGACAGCGCCACGTCGGCCCCGGCCTGGGCCGCCAGCACGGCGGCAATGCGGCCCACCGGCCCGGTGCCGCCCATGATGACCACGCGCTGGCCGGCCAACGCCTGCCCTTGCGCCTGCAGCGCCGCCACCACGCTGGCCACCATGCCGGCTGCGGTGGTGTAGGCGCCGCTGGGGTCGGCCATCAGCGAGACCATGAACGGCTTGAACATGGCGGCGCGGGCCTGGTCCAGCATGTCGGCGGCCAGGATGGCGTCGCGCCCGCCGATGAAGATGGCCGTGTGCGCCAGGCCTTTGGGGCTGCGCGAAAAGATGGCGTCCTGGGTCAGCGCCGTGATCTGGTCCAGCCCCACCTCGGTGCAGCCGGGCAGCAGCTGGTAGCCGGCGTCGGCCGCCATGTTCACATCAAAGGGGCTGATGTGCTGGGCCGGCGTGAACATGTGCAGGATGTAGGTGTGGGACATGGCAAGGGCTCCGGTTCTAGAGACGGGACGGCAGGCGTCAATGGGTGCGCCAGACGCTGGGGCCGGGTTGGGCCCAGCGCCACAGGCTGTCGGCGCTGGCATGGCGCAGCGGGGTGGCGGCGGCGGGCTGGTCGGAGTCGGCCACCTGGGCACCCTGGTTGCGCACGGCCACCACGTCCAGCCGCAAATGGGGCGCTGCCGCCTCGGCCGCCAGCGCCGCCTGCACCACGGTGTGGGCGGCCAGCGCACTGGGCAGCACGGCAAACGCGGTGGGGCCCCAGGAGCTCTGGCCGATGCCTACCGGCGCACCGATCAGCCCCGGCGTGTGGGCCGCCAGCCAGCGCATCAGGTTGCCCACGGCCGCGCTGGTATAGGGCTCGCCGTCCTGGGCCGGCGCGAAATGCGCACCCAGCACCTGCTGCATCTGGCTGACGCCGTTGGCAAACGCGGCAAAGTCGCGCCCGGCCACGCCGGGCAGCACCTGCATCAGCACCTGGTGGCAGATGTCGGCGGCCTGGGCACGGCCCAGCGGCGCCAGGCGGGCCAACGCGGCGCGCTCCTCGCTGCCGGACAGGCCACGCCGTGTCGGATCCTGCACCAGCAGCACCCGCCATTCGGGCGGCACCGCCAGCCGCGCCAGCACGGGCGCGGGGGTGCCATCGGCACCCGGGCCGCCATCGAGCAGCAACCCGCCTTCGTCGAAACCGGCAATGCCGATGCCCGAGCGCAACCCCCGCCCCAGCCCATGCGCCAGCGTGGCAGTGGGCAGCGCAATGCGGTGCCAGCGAGCGAACGCGCGCCCCACCGCCAGCGCCAGTTGCGTGCCCGAGCCCAGCCCTGCGTGAGCCGGCAGGACATGCGCCAGATGCAGATGCAGCGGCGCCGGCAACCCGGTGCGGGCGCGCAGGGATTGGATGTGGGCCATGGCGCGCGGCAACTCGGCCTCGCCTGCGGCCCCATCAGCGGTGAACCGGTCGGCCGCGCCCGGCGGCGGTGCCAGCACCACCTCGGTGGCGGCCCCTTCGACCATCAGGCCCAGGCTGCCAAAGCGCCGCCCCAGCGTGGCGGCCGGATCGAGAAAGCCCAGGTGCAACCGCCCCACAGCGGCGACACGCACGGTGCGGGAGGGGGCGGCAGCTTGAACCATGGGGTCAGGTTAGCAAGCCATGTTCCCGCAGGCTAGCGCGCCGGGTCGGGACACTGTGTCACGACAGCGCATCGGCGGTGCTTTTGCGCCGCGCCCGCCAGGCGCCGATCAGCGCCACCACGCCGGGAATGAGGATCATGGCCCAGATGATTTTGCTCAGGTTGGCCTGCACCCAGGGCACGTTGCCAAACAGGTAGCCGGCGGTGGTGATGCTCAGCACCCACAGCAAGGCGCCGGTCACGTCAAAGAAGGTGAAGCGCACACGCGTCATCTGGGCCACGCCGGCCACGAAGGGCGCAAACGTGCGCAAGAACGGCATGAAGCGGGCCGCGATCAGCGTCACGCCGCCGTAGCGCTCGTAAAACGCGTGGGTGCGCACAAAGGCGTCTTTGTTGAACAGGCGCGAGTTCTCCCACTGAAACACGCGGGGCCCCACCCAGGCGCCGATGGTGTAGTTGCACTGGTTGCCGGCGATGGCGGCGGTGACCATCACGGCCATGGCCACCTTGATGTCCATGACGCCCGCCCCGGCCAGCGCACCGACCACGAACAGCAGCGAGTCGCCCGGCAGAAACGGCATGACCACCACCCCCGTCTCGACGAAGATGATGGCGAACAGCAGCACGTAAACCCAGGTGCCATAGGCGGCCACGAACTGGGCCAGATGCACGTCCACGTGCAAAATGAAGTCGATCAGGTAGGAGGCGATGTCCATGCAAGACGGCGGCGATGCAAACCGTCCAGTGTACGCAGGCATCAAATTTAGAATGACCCATGCCGAACACCCGCCGCGCCATCGCCGCCCTGCCCGACGAACTCATCAGCCAGATTGCCGCCGGTGAAGTGGTCGAACGCCCCGCCTCGGTGGTGCGTGAATTGGTGGACAACGCGCTGGATGCCGGTGCGGCGCAAGTCACCGTGCGGCTGACCGGCGGCGGCGTGCGCGCCATCAGCGTCGAGGACGACGGCGATGGCATCCCGCCCGAAGAACTGGCGCTGGCCCTGCGCCGGCACGCCACGAGCAAGATCCGCGACCTGCACGACCTTGAAGCCGCCACGACGCTGGGCTTTCGCGGCGAGGCGCTGGCCGCCATCGCCTCGGTCAGCGACCTGGCCCTCATCAGCCGCACCGAAGGCGCCACCCACGCCCACCGCCTGAACGCCCGCGATGGCGAGCTGGCCCCTGCCGCGCGTGCTCAGGGCACCACGGTGGAGATGCGTGAGCTGTTCTTCAACACCCCGGCCCGGCGCAAGTTCCTCAAAAGCGAGTCCACCGAACTGGCGCACTGCGCCGACAGCCTGCGCCGCCACGCCCTGGCCCACCCCGACGTGGCGTTTGCGCTGTGGCACGACGGCAAGCTGCACACCCAGTGGCGCGCCGGCACGTCGGCCAACCGCATCGCCGACGTGCTGGGCGACGCCTTCACGGCCGCCAGCCGCCCCATCGATGCCCAGGTGGGCCCGCTGCGCGTGCACGGCTTCGTCGGCCTGCCCGAGGCCGCCCGCGCGCGGGCCGACCAGCAGTACGCCTACGTCAATGGCCGGTACGTGCGCGACAAGGTCATCACCCACGCCGTGCGCAGCGCCTATGAAGACGTGCTGCATGGCCAGCGGCAGCCCGCCTATGTGCTGTTCGTCGAAATCGTGCCCGAGCGCGTGGACGTCAACGTGCACCCCACCAAGATCGAGGTGCGCTTTCGCGACGGCGGTGAAGTGCATCAGGCCGTGCGCCGCACGGTGGCGGCGGCACTGGCCGCAACCGCTGCCGAACCACCGCCTGCCATGCCAACGGCCGCCCCGCAGCCTGCGCCGCCACGCGCCTGGGCGCCGCCGCCTGCGCAGCGCCCGTTGTCGCTGCAGGATCTGGCCCTGCTGCAGGCCCCGCCCATGCCCGAAGCGCGCCCCGCCGCGCAGGAGCGCGAGCGCCCCTGGCCGGTCCCCAGCGCAACCGAGGCAGCAGCAGAGGCCACCGAAGACTGGCCACTGGGGCGCGCGCTGGCGCAACTGGGCGGCGTCTACGTGCTGGCCGAGAACCGGCAGGGGCTGGTGCTGGTGGACATGCACGCCGCGCACGAGCGCATCGTCTACGAACAGCTCAAGACCGCCAGCGACGCCGCACCCCTGGCCGCGCAGCCGCTGCTGATCCCGGCCACCTTCGCCGCCAGCGACCTGGAGCTGGCCACCGCCGAAGCGCGGCAAGAGGAGTTGGCGGCGCTGGGCCTGGACGTGGCCGCCGTCGGCCCCGGCCGCCTGGCCGTGCGCGCCCGCCCCGCCGCGCTGGCCCGGGGCGATGCGGTGGAACTGGCGCGCGCGGTGCTGCACGAGCTGGCCGAGATCGACGGCGGCGACGCCAGCCACCTGGTCACCCGCGCCCGCGACGAGTTGCTGGCCACCATGGCCTGCCACGCCGCCGTGCGCGCCAACCGCACGCTGACGCTGCACGAGATGAACGCGCTGCTGCGCCAGATGGAGGCCACCGAGCGGGCCGGCCAATGCAACCACGGCCGGCCGACCTGGCGGCAGTTGACGATCAAGGAGCTGGACGCGCTGTTCTTGCGGGGGCGGTGAGGGTTTGGATCAAGCGCAACTGGTGCCCCGCGCTGTGCCGGCGTGGCGCTGCGGCCGGACAGCCCGAAGCCTTGCCCCTCGCCCGAGGCTCGGGGTTCCCTGCGGTGCTCGCTCCAGATGCCCCGTCGCCGAACGCCCTACGTTCACTGCGTTCGCTCCGGTCAAACAGCGGCTCCGAGTCAGTTCACAACACGCGCCTGCGGCGCGCGGGCATCCTCCACTGCGCGCCTCGGCTGCGCCAACGGGCCGACCGACCGCTGCGCCACGCCGGCACCGAGTTGGCAGACTGCGCAGGCCGTTGAAGCCAGTCGCACACTGAGCTCCAGCGCACGCCAGCCGGCACCCGCCGACGGCGACTTTTGCGGCGGCGAGACGCACAGCCCGCAGGCCGGGCGCGCGCCAGCGCGCATCAACCTCAAACTCGTCGGGGCTGTTTGAATGAAGCGAGCGTCAGCGAGTGCAGTGAGTTCCCCGACGCCGGCCTGCGGGCGAGCATCGCAGCGGAGTCGGCGCGCATGCGCCGACCGCCGCAGCAGGAGCCGCCGGCGGGTGCCGGTTGGCGTGAGCGTGCGCAGTGCTCACTGGACTACCCTCCGCACTGCGTGCTGCGGGATTCACACTTGGGAACGGCCCGACGCGCTCATGCATTTGGCTGCGTCCCGCTTGCATGCCACATCAATGCCGCTTGACCGAACCGTTCAGCATCCGTCCTCGCCTGGACATCAGCCGGATACAAGCCCTCAAACCGCGCATAGTGCGTACCCAGAAACGCCATGCCCAGATAGGCGCAGGTCAGGCGCAGCGGCTCATCGAAAGCGGGGGCGGTGCGGAGTCGGTGCCGGTGCAGAGCACGCCCAGCGCGCGGCCACGCAGTTGCCGCCCAAGCGGCTTGGCCACGGTGATGAGATCGGTCAGCCGGTCGATGAAGGCCTTGGCCTGCGCACTGACTGTGTACCAGTAAAGCGGCGTGGCCAGCAGCCACACGTCCGCTGCCAACAAGCGCCGGATCAGCGGCAGGAAGTCATCTTCGGCGTGGCGGTCGTCATAGGCGTAGCCAGCCACATGCAAGCGAGCCAGATCTTCGATGGACACCCCGGCCGCAAAGCACATGTCCACCAGGGTGCGCGTGTTGCCTGCCGAACGGGCCGAGGCGAGGATGACCGCCACCGTCATGTCATGACTCGTAGCGCAGGTAGCGCAGCCGCGGGTCGTCCGGCGTGCCTTCCAGGCAACCATCCTTGGGCGGACGCCAGGTGACCACGGCCTCGATCTGCGCGGCCAGCGCAAAGTCCTTGTCGGTGATCGCCTTGGCGTCGTGCGTCTTGAGCTTGACGATGACGAACGCATAAGACACCGCCAGGTCCGGGTGGTGCCAGGCGGCCTCGGCGACGTGGCCTATGGTGCTCACCAGCATCAGGGTGGACTTCCAGCCTGCGGTCTTGTAGGTGCGGCGGATCCAGCCGTCCTCCAGCCGCCAGTGCGGCAATTCGGCGGCCAGGCGGGCGGTGATTTCGGCGTCGGTATAGGCCATGTGCCTATTCTGGCTGCCAATGCCAATAGCGACGCATGACCTGGCGCGCGCAGGTGGCTTGGCGCGGCTCCTGGTCCGAACGCCACGTCCACGCGCCGCAGGTGTCGCTGCGCACCAGCGGGATGCCCATGGCGGCATGGCGCGCCGTCACGTCGGGATGCGGGTGATTGAAGCGGTTGCGCCAACCCTGCTGCGCCACGGCCACCTGCGGTGTGGTGGCCGCCAGCCAAGCCGCGCTTGATGACGTGGCGCTGCCGTGGTGGGCGACGATGGCCACGTCGGTGCGCAACGCCTGCGGCGGCAGGCTGGCCAGCAGCGCCGCCTCCTGCGCAGCCTCGATGTCGGCCAGCAACCAGGCGCGGCGCCCTGCGGCGTCTTCGATGCGCAGCACGCAGGACTGGGCGTTGGGTTTGGCGCCGGCCATCTCACCCACAGGGTGCATGACGGCGAAGCGCACGCCGTCCCAGACCCAGTGCTGCCCGGCCTCGCAGCGCAGCACCGGCATGGGGGTGGCCAACAGCGGATGCCCCGGCGGCAGGCGGTGGCGCAATTGCGCCACCGGCAATGCGGCCAGCACCGAGGCGGCGCCGCCCACGTGATCGCTGTCCTGGTGGCTGATGACCAACTCATCGAGCCGGCGCACGTCCAGCGCGCGCAGCAGCGGCACCAGCACGCGCTGGCCGGCGTCGGCATCGTCGCCCAGGCGCGGGCCGGCGTCGTGCAGCAGCGCATGGTGGCGGGTGCGCACCAGCACCGCGCCGCCCTGCCCCACGTCGGCGGCCAGCAGCTCGAAGCGCCCATCGGGCAGCGGCGCCGGGCGCCACAGCAGCAGCGGCAGCACCGCCACCACCCCGGCGCTGCGCAGCCACCAGGGCAGCCGCGCCGCCAGCAGCACGGCGCCCGCAACGGCCAGCACAACCACCACGGGCGGCGCCTGCGGCACCGTCCAGATGGCCTGCGGCCAGGCCGCCAGCGCGTTGAGCACCGCCAGCAGCGGCGCCAGCGCCCAGGCCGCCATCTGCCATAGCGGCGCCAGCACCATGCCGGCCAGCGCCAGGGGCGTCACCACCCAGGTGATCCAGGGCACGGCCAGCAGGTTGGCGAGCAGGCCCACCACGCTGACCTGCTGGAACAGCACGGCCGCCAGCGGCGCCAGCGCCACGCTGGCCAGGGCCTGGGTGCGCAGCATCTGCACCAGATGCGCACGCCAGCCGCGCGGGGTGCGGGCATCGCCCAGCATCAGCAGCACCACCGCGCCGAACGAGAGCCAGAACCCGGGCTGCATCAACGCCCAGGGGTCGAGCAGCAGCACGCCCGCCGCCACCAGCAGCGCCTGCAGCGGCGCCGGCCAGCCCAGGCCGCTGCCACGCACGGCCACGGCCAGCGCCAGCATCCACACGGTGCGCTGGGCCGGCACGCCCCAGCCGCTGAACACGGCGTAGAGCAGGGCCAGCGCCACCCCGCCCCAACTGGCGGCCAGCGGCGCCGGCACGCGCATGCACAGCGTGGCGCTGCGCCGCCACAGCAGGCCCAGCAGCGCCTGCGCCAGCCAGGCAAAGGCGGTGATGTGCAGGCCGCTGATGCTGACCAGATGGGCCACGCCGGTCCGCCGGAAGACCTCCCAGCTTGCGCCATCGATGGCGCTTTGCTCGCCCACGGTCAACGCCGCCAGCACGCCGGCCTGGGGCTGCTCGCCCACGCGCAGCAGCAGCGCGTCGCGCACGCGCTCGCGCCAGGCGTCGATGCGCCAGGGGCTGCCCTGCGCCAGACGCTGGACGTCCCCGGCGCGCTGTGGCGCCACGCTGCCCACGGCGCCTATGCCTTGCTCCCACAGCCACAGCTCGGCGTCGAAACCACCGGGGTTGGCGTTGCCGTGCGGGCGCCGCAGCCGCACCGTCAACCGCCAGAGCTCGCCCGCGTGCACCGCCGGCGGGGCGCCGGCCCAGCCCGCCTGTGCATCGCCGGCATCCGCCGACGATGGCCAGCGCAGCAGCAACCGCGCGGGCACGCCGGGCGGCGCGTCGACCACGGCCAGCACAAAGCGCGGGCCTTGCGCCGACAGGGCCGGCAGGCCGGCGATGCGGCCGGTGACAGTGACCGGCCGCCCCTCCAGCACGGCGGGCAGGCGCTGGCCATCTTGCACGCTGGCCCGCCAGCCGGTGCTGGCAAATGCCAGCACCAGCGCGGCCAGTGGCCACCGCATCGGGCGGCGCAGCAGCAGCATGGCCAAGGCCGCCGCCGCCCATAGCGCATAGACCCAGCCCGCCCAAAGCAGCGGTTGGTGCATTTGCACGGCCACGCCCAGCACCCAGGCCAGGGCAGTGGCAGCCAGCAGCAGGGGGGCAAAGCGCATGGTGGGGCGCAGTGTAGGATCGTCGTTTGCCTTTGCCGCCCCAACGAGGACACGCCCCATGACCATCGCCGCCCGCCTGCAAGCCCTGGGCATTGCCCTGCCCCAAGTCGCCGTGCCCGCCGCCGCCTATGTGCCTTATGTGCAGACCGGTTCGCTGGTGTTTCTGTCGGGCCACCTGGCCAAGAAAGACGGCCAGGTCTGGGTGGGCCAGTTGGGCCTGACCATGGGCACCGAAGAAGGCCAGCAGGCTGCACGCGCCGTGGCCATCGACCTTCTGGGCACGCTGCAGGCCGCAGCCGGCGGTGATCTGGAGCGCGTGGCCCGCGTGGTCAAGGTGATGAGCCTGGTCAACTCCACGCCCACGTTCACCGAGCAGCACCTGGTGACCAACGGCTGCTCCAACCTGCTGGCCGAGGTGCTGGGCCCCACGGTGGGCGCCCATGCGCGCAGCGCGTTTGGCGTGGCGCAGATTCCGCTGGGGGCCTGCGTCGAGATCGAGTTGATCGCGCAGCTGCGGTCATGAGGGATTGCACCCGCCGCGGCCTGCTGGCCGTGGCCGCCGTCAGCCTGGGCTCGGTGGGCGTGGCGCTGGTGTCGCAGTACCAGTTCGACATGCTGCCCTGTCCGTGGTGCACGTTTCAGCGCCTGCTGTACCTGGTGGTGGGCGCGCTGGCGCTGGCGGCGGCGCTGCTGCCCGGCCTGGCGCGCCGGCTGCTGGCCGGGCTAGCCGCACTGGTCGCCTTGGGCGGCGTGGCAGCGGCGTACTGGCAGCACTTTCATGCGGCCACCGAGGCGTCGTGCAACCTGACGCTGGCCGACAAAATCCTCAAGCAACTGGGCTTGTTTGATCTGGCACCTTCGGTCTTCGCCCCCATGGCGTCGTGCGCCGATGCGTCGATCAATCTGCTGGGTGTGCCTTACGCCATCTGGAGCCTGGTGCTGTTTGCGGCGCTGGCCGCCGCGCTGGTGCGGCTGACCTTGCGCCCCTGTGGAGCCTCCTCATGACGACCACCGACTTCATCGAAGCCTATGACGGCGCCCTCTCACCCGAGGTCTGCCAGCGCTACATCACCGCCTTCGAGGCCAGCCCGCACCGCACCCGGGGCCGCACGGGCGGCGGGGTGGATGAATCCAAGAAGCGCTCCACCGATCTGTATCTCTACCAGTACCCCGAGTACGCGGAGTTGCTGGGCCATTCGCAGATGGCCATCGCGCAATGCGCCGAGCGCTATTTCGAGAAGTACTTCTTTGCGCTGATCGCGCCGCTGGCGCTGACCGTGGTGCACCCCAAGACTGGCCAGCCGGTGGCGCTGACGCCCGAGAACTGGGACGAGGTGGGCAAGCCGCAGGTGGGCACGCTGATGCGCACGCTGTTTCGCATGGGGCCCATCCAGATGCAGAAGTACGACGTCGGCAGCGGCAACTACAACTACTGGCATTGCGAGGTCTATCCCGAGGCCAACGGCAACGACGCGTTGCACCGCTGCGTGCTGTTCATGTTCTACCTCAACGACGTGGCCGACGGCGGCGAGACGGAGTTCTATTACCAGCAGCGCGCACTCAAACCGACGGCCGGCCAGTGTGTGATTGCACCGGCCTACTTCACCCACACGCACCGTGGCGTGACCCCACGGTCGTGTGACAAATACATCTTGACCAGTTGGATCCTGCTGCAGCGTGCCGAGGTCTTGTATGCCCCGCGCTGAAGCATTGGCTATAGTTATAGGTTTTGAACAGACAGGCATTCACACGCCGCGTTGGGGCTCAACATGATCATCATTCCGCTGCTGAAACTGGCTTACGCACCCTCGCCCAAAGTGGGCTCCACCTCGGTGCTCGACTGGCTGTACGAGCACTGGACGGTGGCTGCCAAGGCCGCCGGCAAGAAGATCGCCCTGGTGGACTCCACCGCCGCCCGCCACCTGTTCACCCGTGGCCGTGAAGGCAACCTGCTGGTGCGCAACTCGCCCGACGTCATGGCGCGCTACCCCGATTACTTCACCTTCGGCATCGTGCGCGAACCCATCGCGCGCTTCATCTCGGTGTACCGCAACCGCGTGGTCTATTACCGCGAGATGTCCGAGATGTCCGATGCCGGCCCTGGCCTGACTGCCGCCGGCCTGACCTTCGACCCCCAGCTCAACGAGCTGGTGCGCCGCTACGACGCTTACGCCAAATACGCCGGTTCGGTCGAGTGGCATGCGCGCCAGCAATGGTCGCGCCTGGGTCCCGACATCAGCGTCTACGACCGCGTCTACGATCTGAAGAACCTCAACACGCTGATTGAAGACATCCGCTCGCACTGGCGCAAAGTGGGCCTGTCGGATCTGGCCGATCTGAACATTGAGCTCAAGACCATGCGCGCCGACGGCCCCAAGCTGGGCCTGGAAGCGCTGGACGAGGAGAGCTTCGAGATGCTGGGCGCACGCTACGCCATCGACTACGCCAACCTGCCCGTCACGCCGCTGGACAAGGTGCGCGAGGACTACAAGAAGGCCCGCGCCGCCAACCCGAACCCGCCGCCGGTGGAGTTCACCAGCCAGTTGCGCAAGCGCGCCGCGTTGACGGCAGCGGTGGCCCGCAACGAAGGCGGCGATGCCGCCAAGGCGCGCGCCGGTGCGGTGGGTGGCGCCGGCATGAGCCGCTCCATGGGTGGCTGGACCACCCGGATCGCCCCCACGCCCGACGAGGTCAAGCAGTTGCAGTTGCGCATGCCCCCGTCACCGCCGGTTCCGGGCCAGACCTGGGAGATCCGCGGCGTGGTGGTGATGGCAGCCGACATCGACCGCAAGGACTGTGAGCTTTACTTGACGGTGGGCGAGCAAAAGCTGCCCTGCGGCTGGGCCCTGCCCTCACCGCGCATCGCCAAGGCCGACCCCGACAACCCCAACGCCCTCAAGGCCCGCTTCCAGACCCCGCCGCTGACCTGGCCGCCGCAGGGTGACATTCGCCTGATGCTGCGCATCCGTGAAGACCAGCATCTGCTGGGCGAGTTGGTCAAGAACTGAGCCGGGGGGTGCAGCGGCCCGTCCCCTCGGGCCGCTCAACGTCGCACGTAGCGCACGAAATCCAGGTCCACGTCGGCGGGCGGCGCCGCACGCACCCGCTCGCGGCTGACCTCGGCAAACGCTGCCCGCGGCCAATCGGGAAAGCGCACCTCGCCGTCGGCATCGGCCTGCACTTCGGTCAGCCACAGCTCATCGGCCTCGGGCAGCAAGCTGGCAAACACCTCGGCCCCTCCCAGCACGAACACCCGCTCGCAGCCGGCCAGCAACGCCCGCGCGGCGCCCCAGTCGGGCGCCACTTCGGCGCCTTCGGCATGCCAGCCTGGCTGGCGCGTCAGCACCACATTGCGTCGCCCCGGCAGCGGCCGAAAGCGCGGCGGCAGCGACTCCCAGGTGCGCCGCCCCATCACCACCGGATGCCCCCGCGTGACGCGGCGGAAATAGGCCAGATCTTCAGGCAGATGCCAGGGCAGCCCGCCATCGCGGCCAATCACGCCGTTGCGTGCGATGGCGGCAATCAGCGCCAGGGTGGGAACAGTCATGCGGGCATTGTCCTGCATAGAATCCGACCGACATGAACGTCGACGCCACCCCGTTGCACGCTGTACATCGCGAACAACTGGCCTTGATCGAAGGCCACGCCTTGGCAGCACTGTTGATCGGGTTGGCAACGGCCGTCTTGCTGGCCACCTACCTGGGACCGTTTGCACCCGCACCATTGGTGCTGGGTTGGCTGGCGGCCAAACTGCTGCTGACGGTGGTGCGCTGGCGCCTGCTGCACAGCAATTTGCAGCGCGACAGCGCCCCCTGCAAGCACGCCCAACTGACGCTGGTGCTGATGGGCCTGGACGGGTTGCTGTGGGGCGTGGCAGGCGCCTGGTTTGCGGGCCACGCCGATCCCCTGGTGGTGGCTTATGTGGTGGGTGCGCTGGCCTGCATCTCCTGCATCGCCACCTTCGGCCTGCAGATTTACCCGCTGGCCACGGCCGTTTATGTCGCCCCGGTGCTGTTGCCCATGGCCGCTGCGCTGGCCTTGCGGCTGGATCGCATGGGCCTGTCCATCGCCGTGGGGTTGATGCTGCTGCTGACACTGCAACTGCTGACGGCCCGCCAGGCCGGTCGGCGCCTGGGTGAAACCGTGCGCCTGCGCCACGAGGCCGAGGCGCTGGCCCGTGAGAAGGACGAGGCGCTGGCGCTGGCGCTCAAGCAAAGCGCCGCCAAGTCCGAGTTTCTGGGCAGCGTCAGCCACGAGTTGCGCACCCCGCTGCACGGCATGATGGGCCTGGCGCGGCTGGTTCAGGGCGACACGCCGCCCGGCCGCGCCCGCCGCTGGCTGGAGTTGATCGACGCCTCGGGCCGCCATCTGCTGGCGCTGATCAACGACTTGCTCGATGCGGAGCGCGGCCGCGTCGATCTGCTGACCAAGCTGCGCCTGGCCCCGTTCGAATTGGGCATGCTGGTGCAGGAGGTCATTGGCATGCACTACCAGCGGGCCCGCGAGAAAGGCCTGGTGCTGACGCTGGAGCACACGCTGCGTCCCGGTCTATGGGTACAGGGTGATCGCCGCCGAGTGGCTCAGGTGCTGCACAACCTGTTGGGCAACGCCATCAAGTTCACCCCCGTGGGCACGGTGACCTTGCACGTCAGCCGGCTGGTGGACGATGCGTCGCTGCTGTGCTTTACCGTCACCGACACCGGCCCCGGCATTGCCTCGGCCGACCAGGCGCGCATCTTCGAGGCATTCACCCGCACCGAATCCGCCGTCGGCAGCGAAGGCACCGGCCTGGGCCTGACCATTGCCCGCGACGTGGCGCGTGCCATGGGCGGCGGCCTCACGGTGCACAGCCAACCCGGCCACGGCGCCGCGTTCCGCTTCACCGCGCGGCTGCCCGCTGTGGCCACCCCGGCGCCGGCCCAGGCACCTGCACAAGAACCCTCGGCCACGGTGCCGGCCGACGCCCCGCTGGTGCTGGTGGCCGAGGATGACGACGTCAACGCCTTGATCACCCACGCCGCGCTGGATCAACTGGGTCTGCGCCAGGAGCGGGTGACCGACGGCCGCCATGCCGTGGCGCGCATGCAGGCCGGCGGCACCGATCGCCCCCATCTGGTGTTGATGGACTGCCGGATGCCCATCCAGGATGGCTACGAGGCCACGCGGCAGATTCGGTCTCACGAGTACAACGAGGGCCAGCCCCGCGTGCCCATCATCGCGCTGACCGCCACCGCCACCGAGGACAGCCGGTTGGAGTGCATCCAGGCCGGCATGGACGACTTCCTGAGCAAGCCCTACAGCACCGAAGAGCTGGCGACCGTGGTGCGCGCCTGGCTGGCGCTGGCCCGGCCGGAATGAGCGCGCGGGACCCTCCGATCAGCGCCGCAGCAGGCAAGCTCAGGCGCTGGGCCATGCAGTGGCTGACGGCGCCTCGCTGGTGGGCGCGGGTCACCCCCGCCACCTTGCGGCTGGACGCCCTGGCCGGCCTGCTGGGCGCGCTGCTGGTGCTGCCCCAGGCGCTGGCCTTTGCCGCGCTGGCCGGCCTGCCGCCGCAATACGGCCTGCAGGCTGCCGTGCTGCCCTGCATCGTGGCCGCACTGGCCGGATCCAGCTGGCATGTGGTCACCGGTCCCACCAACGCCTTGTCGCTGGCGCTGCTGGCCATGCTGACGCCACTGGCGGCCGTGGGCAGCCCCGACTACATCGGCCTGGCGCTGGCCGTCACGCTGGGCGTGGGCCTGATGCAGTTGACCATCGGCACGCTGCGGCTGGGCGCGCTGGCCCACTTCATTTCGCCCACGGCGCTGCTGGGGTTCACCACCGGGGCGGCCTTGCTGATCATGCTGCACGCCATGCGCGAGGCCTTGGGCCTGCCGGCCAGCGCCAGCCCCGATGCCGCGCGCACCCAGGCCCTGGTGCTGGCCCTTGTCGAACAGGCGCCCTACATCCAGCCCGGCGCCGTGGTGGTCACCGTCGTCACCGTCGCCACCGCGCTGCTGGCCAGGCGCCGGTGGCCACGCTGGCCGCATTTGCTCATGGGCCTGGCCATGGGCACGCTGGCGGCGCTGGCGCTGGACGGCGTCCTGCTGCTGACCCGTGGCCAGCAGGCCGACTGGTGGCACGTGGCGCGCTGGGCGGCGCTGCCGGTGTTCCATGCCAGCTGGACCTGGCCGGCGCTGCCGTTGGCCCAACTGCCCGAATGGCTGGGCATCTCTGCCGCGCTCACCGTGGTGGCGCTGGCCCAGTCCATCGCCATCGCCAAGGCGCTGGCCGAGCGCTCGGGCCAGCACATCGACCCCAACCGCGAATTCGTCGGCCAGGGCCTGGCCAACGTGGTGGCCAGCGGCGTCGGCGGCTACGTGGTCTGTGGCTCCATGAACCGCTCGGTGCCCAACCTGGAGGCCGGCGCCAGCACCCCGCTGGCTGCGGTGGCCAGTGCCCTGTTGCTGCTGCCGCTGGCGCTGTTCGGTGCCCCGTTGCTGGCCTGGGTGCCGCTGGCCGGCATTGCCGGCGTGCTGCTGCTGGTGGGCTGGGCGCTGCTCAACGTCGATGGCTGGCGCCTGCTGGCGCGCGCCAGCACGCTGGAGCTGGGCGTGGCCGCCGCCACCTGCGTGGCCACGCTGACGCTGCGGCTGGAGGCAGCCGTGGTGGTGGGCAGCGCGCTGTCGCTGGGCATTTACCTGCAGCGCACCTCGCGCCCGCCGCTGCTGGCCATGGGGTTCGACCGCATGACGCTGCCGCGCCGCCTGGTGGTGCGGGCCGAGAGCAGCCACCCGCTGCCCGAATGCCCGCAGATCAAGATCGTGCGCATGGCCGGCTCGGTCTATTTCGGCGCCACCGAGCATGTCTCCGACCAGTTGCAGACCCTGCGCGACGAGTCACCCGGCCAGCGCCATCTGCTGCTGATGGCCTCCAGCATGAACTTCGTCGACGTGGCCGGCTCGGCGCTGTGGCGCAACGAGCTGCGCCACCGCCGCCGCGATGGCGGCGACTTCTACGTCCACCGCCCCCGCCCCGAGGTGGTCGCCCATTGGCAGCGCGACGGCTTTCTGACCCTGCTGGGCGAGCACCATCTGTTCACCGACAAGCGCGAGGCCTTCGTCCACATCATCGGCCGGCTCGACCCCGAGCGCTGCGCCGCCTGCCCTGCGCGCGTCTTCAGTGAATGCGGCCCGCCGGGCACCCGGCCACAGGACACACTCGGTCACAGCCCCTCGTCAGCCGACTGAAGCCGCCTGACGTTATGGCGGCGTCCCCACCGTTTTGCGAAGGCTGTTCCATGACATCCGCCCCTGCCATCCCGCTGACCACCGGCCCCTCCCGCTTCACCGCCGTGCTGGTCGGCGCGGGCCTCGTCATCCTGACGCTGACCGCCGCACTGGCCTGGCAACTCGGCCGCCAATCGGCGCCGCCGCCTACGCTGGCGACCGCCTTGCCGCCACCGGCCCCGGTGGCCAGCCTGCCGGCCGTGGTGGCCGAGCCGGCGGTGCTGCCCCAGCCCGCTGCGCCAGCGCCGGCCCCTGTGGTGGCCAAAGCCAAGCCCGCACCCACCCCCCGGAGCACGCCCGTGCGGGTGGCCAGCCCTGCACCGGCCGCCGCCACCCTGCCGACCCAGCAAACCGATACGCAAGGCAACACCACCTTCGATCCTGCCCCCGCCCCGGCCCGCGTCACCGCCTGGGCCTGCCCCAACTGCGGCGTGGTTGACAGCGTGACCGAAGTCAAGCGCGATGGCGATGCCCAGGGCGTCGGTGCCGTAGCCGGCGGTGTGCTGGGCGGCCTGATCGGCAGCCAGATCGGCGGCGGCAACGGCAAGCGCGCGGCCACTGTGGTGGGCGCCATCGGTGGCGGCATTGCCGGCCATCAGGTGGAAAAGAAAATGCGCGCCGAGACCAGCTACGACGTGCGCGTGCGCATGGACGATGGCACCTGGCGCACCATCAACCAAACCCAGCCCGCCAGCGTGGGCACCCGCGTCAGCGTCGAGGACGGCATGCTGCGCCCGGCGCCGGTGCAAGAAGGCGTGCGCAGCTGATGCGCCGTACGCTGGCCTGCGCGGCCTGGCTGCTCTGCAGCGGCGTGCTGGCCGCGCCCGTGGACGTCAACCTCGCCAACCAGGCCGAGTTGGAACAGATCAAAGGCCTCGGCCCGCAGCGCG
This sequence comes from Pseudomonadota bacterium, assembly GCA_020161145.1. Lineage (GTDB taxonomy): Bacteria > Pseudomonadota > Gammaproteobacteria > Burkholderiales > Burkholderiaceae_C > Ideonella. Next base: position 355,879 of record JAIUPQ010000002.1, on the reverse strand, counting down.
TGGAGCAGGTGTTGGCCGCGCGCAAGGCCAATGGTCCGTTCCATGACTGGGCCGATCTCGCCCGCCGCATCAAAGGCATAGGCCCGGCCACCGCGCGCAAGCTGTCGGACGCCGGCCTCGTCGTCGCCGGCCAGCCTTACGACGCAGCGGGCGCTGCGTCGGCAGTGGCCCCCGACTGAAGCAGACACACGGCTCGCGCCTCGATGGCGCGGCCCTCCCCCACCGGCCCCATGCGCTCGGCCGTCTTGGCCTTGACGTTGACCGCCGAGGCCGGCACGTCCAGCGCCGCGGCCATGCGCGCCGCCATGGCCGCGATGTGCGGCGCCATCCTGGGCGCCTGCGCGACGATGGTCGCGTCCACGTTGACCACCGCCCACCCGGCCGCGCGCACGCGGCGGGTGGCCTCCCGCAGCAGCACCCAGGAGTCGGCCCCCTTGAACTCGGCCGCCGTGTCCGGGAAGTGCCGGCCGATGTCGCCCAACCCAGCCGCACCCAGCACCGCATCGGTGATGGCATGCGCCAGCGCATCGGCATCCGAGTGCCCCAGCAGCCCATGCGTGTGCGGCACCGTCACCCCGCCCAACACCAGCGGACGGCCTTCGACCAGTTGGTGCACATCCCAGCCCTCGCCGATGCGGAAGGGGAAAACAGGTGGGTTGGACGTTTGCATGGAGGCTTACTCGCGGTGATACGGATGCCCGGCGCGCAGGCTCCAGGCGCGGTACAGCGCCTCGGCCAGCAGCACGCGGGCGAAGGCGTGGGGCAAGGTCAGGTCGGACAGGCGCAGCGTCTCGTCGGCGCCGGCCTTGATGTCGGGCGCCAGGCCGTCGGGGCCGCCGATGTAGAAGGCCACGTCACGGCCGTCTTGCAGCCAGGCATCGAAGCGCTGCGCCAGGCTGGCGGTGGTGTGGCGGGTGCCGCGCTCATCGAGCACCACCGTGCGCGCGCCCTTGGGTGCAGCCGCCGTCAGGCGCTGGGCTTCCGCAGCCATCATCTGCGCGGCCGTCTTGCCACCTTCGCGTGGCTCGGCCTTGACGGCCTTGAGCGTCAGCCGGCATTCGGGCGGCAGGCGCTTGGCAAAGTCGGCAAACGCCGCGTCGGCCCAGGTCGGCTGGCGCAGGCCCACGGCGGCAATGACCAGTTGCATCGCGCCTGGGCTTACCGGCGCGTGGGGGTCTTCTTGGCGGCCGGCTTGGCGGCTGGCTTGGCGGTCTTGGGCGCCCGAGGCGAATGGACGACCACTTTTTGCACCGCACCCGCTTTTTTGGCGCCGGCCTTCCTGGCCACGCCCGTTTTGGCCGCCGGCTTGGCGGGGGCCTTCCTGGCCGGCGCTTTCTTGGCGGCGGCCGGGGCGGCGGCGCGGGTGGCCGGCTTGCGGGCCGGCTTGGCCGGTGCCGCCGGCTCGCTGGCCTTGGGCAGCTTGGTTTCGCCGCCCAGCTTCAGGCGCACCGGCTTGACGCCCCAGATCTCTTCGAGCCGGTAGTAGTCGCGGATGGTGGGCTGCATGATGTGGCAGACGGCGGCGCCGCAGTCCACGATGATCCACTCGCCGTTGTCCTCGCCCTCGACACGCACCTCCAGGCCCGCGCTTTTGACGGCCTCGCGCACGCTGGCGGCCAAGGCCTTGGTCTGGCGGTTGCTGGTGCCCGAGGCGACGACGATGCGCTCGAAAAGCGGCGACAGCGCCTCGGTGTTGAAGACGACGATGTGGTGCGCCTTGACGTCTTCCAGCGCATCGACGATGGTGCGTTGCAGTTTGCGGATGTCCATTCAGCCTCGGTACAAGTGGTGCTCTTCAATATAACGCGCGACGGCGGCGCCGACGAGCGGGGTGGCATCGGTGCCGCGCGCCACGGCCGCACGCACGGCGGTGGCGCTGATGTCGGTGCGGGGCATGGCGATGGCGGTGACGCCGTGGGGTGCCACGCCGTCGCGGGCGGCCACGGCCAGGTGCACGCGGGCCAGCAATTCGGATGCGCGGTGCCAGGTGGGCAGGCGGGCGTGCTGGTCCTGGCCCAGGATCAGCCACCAGCGCGCGGCGGGCGTGGCCGCCGCCAGCGCCTCGACGGTATCGATGGTGTAGCTGGGGCCGGCGCGGCGCAGTTCAAGCTCGTCGAGCACCATGCCGGGTTCGCCAGCAATCAGTGCGGCCACCATCGCAGCGCGGTCGCTGGCCGGCGCCAGCGTGGCGCCCGCTTTCTGCCACGGCTGGCCGGCGGGCAGCCAGCGCACCTCGGCCAGGCCTAGCCCATCGCGCGCAGCGCGGGCCAGCGCCAGATGGCCCAGGTGCGGCGGGTTGAAGCTGCCGCCGAACAGGCCGATATCCAAACCCGCGTCGCTCACGCCGTCAGCCAGTCCCGGGGCGGCAGAAAATCGGTGTAGAGCCGGGCCTCGGGCGTGCCGGGCTCGGGGTGCCAGTCGTAGCGCCACTGGGCTTGCGGCGGCATGGACATGAGGATGGCTTCGGTGCGGCCATGGCCGTGCAGGCCGAAGTGGGTGCCACGGTCCCAGACCAGGTTGAACTCCACGTAGCGCCCCCGGCGGTAGGCCTGGAAATCGCGCTCGCGCTCGCCGTAGGGCGTGTCGCGCCGGCGCTGGGCGATGGGGAAATAGGCCTGCGCAAAGGCGTCGCCCACGGCGCGCGTCATCGCAAAACTCTGCTCGGCGCCCAGTTCCATGAAGTCGTCGTAGAAGACGCCGCCCACACCGCGGGCTTCGCGCCGGTGCTTGAGGAAGAAATAGTCGTCGCACCAGGTCTTGAAGCGCGGGTAGAGGTGGGCCCCGAACGGGGCCAGCGTGCCGTGGCAGACCCGGTGGAAGTGGCGTGCGTCGTCCTCGAAGCCGTAATACGGCGTCAAGTCCATGCCCCCGCCGAACCAGACCACGGTTTCATCACCCACCGCCTTGGTCGAGAGGCAGCGCACATTCATGTGCACCGTGGGCACATAGGGGTTGCGGGGGTGGAACACCAGCGACACCCCCAGCGCCTCGAACGGTGCACCCGCCAGCAGCGGCCGGTCGGCGGTGGCCGACTTGGGCAGCGCGGCGCCGCGCACGTGGCTGAAGTTGCAGCCGGCGCGCTCAAAGAGTCGGCCGCCCTCGATCAGGCGCGAGATGCCGTCGCCCTGCAGCGGCTCGTCGGCGCCGCGCGTCCAGGCGTCGGTCAGAAACGGCTGGCCGTCCAGGGCTTCGGCCTGGGCGACGATGCGCGCCTGCAGGTCGAGGAAGTAGGTGCGCAAGGCTTCTGAGGTCATGGTCAGCAAGCGGTCAGACGCTGATGGCGTTGGTGAAGACGAGCTGGTTGCCATGGGGGTCGGTGACGCGCAGGTCGCGCGTGCCCCAGGGCATGGTCTCGATGTGGGGGCGCGCGCCGGGGTGGTGGCGGCGCGCCAGATCGGCCGCAAAGGCGTCGATGTCGGCGACGGCGATGCGCAGCGCCGCCCCTGGGGTGCAGTCGCCATGGTGTTCGGTCAGGTGCAGCACGCAGCCGTCGCGCGAGAGCTGCATGTACAGCGGCAGGCCGTCCTCAAAGCGGTGTTCCCAATCGACGGTAAAGCCGAGGTAGTCGACGTAGAACGCCCGCGTGCGGGCCTCGTCGAAGCTGCGCAGCAGGGGCACGGCAGGACCGAGCGTCATGACGAGGCGAACGGATGCAGGTACATGCCCGGATTTTGGCATCCCAAAAAACCAACCCCACCACCAGGGCGGGCTTGGTTTCTAGGGAGTCCGGTTGCGCTTCAGCGCTTGAGCGCCCGGTGGCCGATGTCGCGCCGCCAGTGCGCGCCATCAAACGTGATGCCTTGCAGCGCCTCATAGGCGCTGTGCTGCGCGGCCTTGACCGAGTGGCCCAGCGCGGTGACGCACAGCACACGCCCGCCGCTGGTCACGGTCTGGCCGCCGTCGGCCCTGGTACCGGCGTGGAAGACCATCACGTCGTCCGCCTCGGCCGTGGGCAGGCCGTGGATGACGTCGCCCGTGCGCGGCTGGGCCGGGTAGCCCTGGGCGGCCATGACCACACCCACCGCCACGCGCGGATCCCAGTCGGGCTCCAGCCGGTCCAGCGTGCCGTCGGCGGCGTGGCCCAGCAGCTCGACCAGATCGGTCTTGAGCCGCATCAGGATGGGTTGGGTTTCGGGGTCGCCCAGCCGGGTGTTGAACTCGACCACGCGCGGGTGGCCTTCACCGTCGATCATCAGACCGGCATAGAGGAAGCCCGTAAACGGCGCCCCTTCCTGAGCCATGCCGGCGATGGTGGGGTGGATGATCTCTTTCATCACCCGCGCATGCACGTTGGGCGTGACCACCGGTGCGGGCGAGTAGGCCCCCATGCCGCCGGTGTTGGGGCCCACATCGCCATCGCCCACGCGTTTGTGGTCCTGGCTGGTGGCCAGCGCCACCACGTGGCGGCCGTCGCACAGCACGATGAAGCTGGCCTCCTCACCGGCCATGAACTGCTCGATGACCACGCGCGCACCGCCGGCGTTGTGGGCCACGCCGTAGGCATTGCCCTGCAGCATGTCGTCGATGGCCGCATGGGCCTCGGCCAGCGTCTGCGCCACCACCACGCCCTTGCCGGCCGCCAGGCCGTCGGCCTTGACGACGATGGGCGCGCCCTGGGCCTCCACGTAAGCGTGGGCCGCCTGGGCGTCGGTGAACGACTGGTAGGCCGCCGTGGGGATGCCATGGCGCTGCATGAAGGCCTTGGCGAAATCCTTGGAGCTTTCGAGCTGCGCGGCGGCCTGGGTGGGGCCGACGATGCGCAGGCCCCGCTTGCGAAACACATCGACCACACCGGCCGCCAGCGCCGCCTCGGGGCCGACCACGGTCAGCCCGACCTTTTCGGCCTGGGCAAAGTCGGCCAGAGCGGCGGGCTCGGTCAGGGGCACGTTGACCAGCCGCTTGTCCAGCGCCGTGCCGCCGTTGCCCGGGGCCACGAACACCTTCTGCACCCGCTGGCTCCGCGCCAGCTTCCAGGCCAGGGCATGTTCGCGGCCGCCGCCGCCGATGACCATGACGTTCATGCCGCACCCTCCTCGTCCATCTCGGCGTTGTGGTAGACGGCCTGCACGTCGTCCAGGTCTTCCAGCACATCCAGCAGCTTTTGCATCCGCACGGCATCGTCGCCGGCCAGCGCCACCGGGTTCTCGGCGCGCATGGTCACCTCGGCCAACTCGGCCACCAGGCTTTTGGCGGCCAGGGCCTCCCGGACGGACTCGAACTCGGCCGGCGCGGTCAACACCTCGATGGCGCCGTCCTCACCCGTGATCACGTCCTCGGCGCCGGCCTCAAGCGCGGCATCCATCAGCGCGTCCTCGCTGGTGCCCGGCGCAAAGACCAGTTGGCCGCAGTGTTTGAACTGGAAGGCCACCGAGCCGTCGGTGCCCAGGTTGCCGCCGTATTTGCTGAAGGCGTGCCGCACCTCGGCCACGGTGCGCACCCGGTTGTCGGTCACGGTGTCCACGATGATGGCGGCACCGGCAATGCCATAGCCCTCGTAGCGGATTTCCTCGTAGCTCACGCCTTCGAGGTTGCCGGTGGCCTTGTCGATGTTGCGCTTGATGGTGTCGGCCGGCATGTTGGCCGCCTTGGCCTTGTCCACCGCCAGGCGCAGCCGCGGATTGGCGCTCATGTCGCCGCCGCCCTGGCGGGCCGCCACCATGATTTCACGGATGACGCGCGTCCAGACCTTGCCGCGCTTTTCGTCCTGACGGCCTTTGCGATGCTGAATATTGGCCCATTTGGAATGTCCGGCCATGGTGCGAAAACCTCTGTTTGCGAAAGGAAGCGATTTTAAGGAACGACGGCCTCCCTCATCCTTGGGGGGTGGCTTGTGACGTTGTACCAACACCCTGCGCGGCATGGCACAGTGCGGGCCCGCGGGCTCAAGCTTGGCCATGGCCGTCCGATGAGCCTCAGATGATTGTGGTTTTCCCGTTCCCGAAAGCAGGCTGAGGCACGCGCATGTGGCCCAAGGTCATTCCGTTGACGAGGCTGCTGGCCAGCCTGCTGCTGGCCAGCCTGCTGCTGGCCGCCGCCGTGCCCACGGCGGCACAGGCCACGGCCGCCACGTTCGATGCGCTGTGGCACACCACCAGCCTGCGCGACCAGTTGGGCAGCCGCGACGCCGTCCAGAGCCTGGCGCTGGCCCAGTTGCGCAAGGAACTGCCCGAAGGCGACGCCCACCGGCGCGCCATGCTGCGCTACCTGGAGTGCACCAGCCAACCCGGCGATCCTGCCGAGGCCTATGCGTTCGCCGCGCGCTGGGCCAAGACCGCCAGCGAGACGGGCCACGAACTGAGCGAGCGGGTGATGGCCAACCTGTGCCGCCTGCAGTTCTACGAGTTCACCTCCACCGACACCCCGCTGGTGCCCGAGGCCGACCAACTGGTGGCCCTGGCCACCGAGCTGGGCGACCCGCTGTGGCTGGGCCGCGCCCTGGAGTACCGGGGCGGCACCCAATCGGTGGCCGGCGCCCATGTCCATGCCCTGCAAGACCTGCTGCGCGCCTCCCAGATCTATACCGACGCCGGACTCACCGACTACGCCGACAACAACCTGCTGGCCCTGGGTATTGCCTACCGGCGCATGGACGACCCCGTCAATGCCACGCTGTTTCTGCAGCGTGCGCTGGCCAACGCACAGTCGCTGGAAGCCTGGCAAAGCGTCCTCGCCGCCCAGTTGCAACTGGGCTATCTGCACGAGGACCAGGGCCGGCTGACGGCAGCAGAGGTCCAGTTCCGCGAGGCTTTGCGCACCGCCAACGACCACCGGGAGCGCAGCTTTTCCGCCACCGCCGAGCTGGCGCTGGCGCACGTGCATCTGCTGCGCCGCGAGTTTGGCCCCGCCCGCGTTTTGCTGGATCAGGCCGAGCAGCACCAGCGCGAGGCGGGCGACGTCTCGGAGCGCCTGACCTTGGCCTTCTACCGGGGTGCCATGATGGTGGGCGTGGGCCAGCCGGAGGCCGGCGTGCGCCTGCTCAGCCGCGCCATCGACGGCTGGAGCCAGAGCGACCAGCCGCGTTACCTGGCCGAAGCGCTGGCCGACCGGGCCCAGGCCTATGAGACGCTGGGCCGCACCGACGCCGCCCTGCGCGACTACAAGCGCCTGCTGGAGGTGCGCGAGCGGCTGCACGCCAACATGCTGAACCAGCAAGGTCTGTGGGCGCGTGAGCAGTTTGCCAACTCCGAGCGCCAGGCCGAGAACGTGCGGCTGCAGGCGGCCCAGCAGGCCCAGGCCGCGCAACTGACGGCCGCCCAACAGGCCCGCCGCTGGCAGGGCGTAGCCCTGCTGGCCAGCGGCCTGTTGCTGGCCGCGCTGGGCACGCTGCTGTGGCGGCAGTACCTGCTGTCGCGCCAATTGCGCGCGCTGACCGTCACCGACCCGCTGACCCGCGTGCTGAACCGCCGCGGCATCGAAATCCAGGCCACTCAGTCGCTGGCGCAGGCGCGGCGCAACCACGCGCCCACCTGCGTGCTGATCTTTGACATCGACCACTTCAAGCGCGTCAACGACGAGCAAGGCCACGCCACGGGCGACGTGGTGCTGACCCGCGTGGCCGCCGTGGCCCGCGCCGCGCTGCGCCCCTACGACCTGATCGGCCGCGTGGGCGGTGAGGAGTTCCTGGTGGTGCTGCCCGGCACCGACCTGGCCACGGGCCGCCTGGTAGCCGAACGGGTGCGCCAGCAGGTGCAGGCCAGCCCCTGGGATGACCTGCACCCCGATCTGCGCATCACCCTGTCCTGGGGGCTGACCGGCGTGCGCGACGGCGAACAGGATCTGGCCACCCCGCTGCGGCGCGCCGACGTGGCCCTCTACCAGGCCAAGCATGCCGGCCGCAACTGCGGCGAGTCGGTGGTCTGACCGGTAGCGCCTACGGCGTCGCCGCCCCGGCCTGGACGGCAGCGGCGCGCGGCGAGGTCAGCGCCTCCAGCAAGGCCTTGAGCGCGGCGCGGTCGTCGGCGCTCAGGGTCAGCGGCCGCAGCAGCGGCGAGAGCGCCGCATCCGCCGGCCAGCCGCCCTGGGCATAGTGGTCCAGCACCGCATCCAGCGTGGCCAGCGATCCGTCATGCATATAGGGCGGCGAGAGGGCCACGTTGCGCAGGCCGGGCGTGCGGAAGGCGCGCCGGTCGGCCTCGGCGCCGGTGACTTCGTAGCGCCCCTCGTCGGGTCGAAACGGCGCGCCGAAGCGGGCGTACTCGGTGGGCGAGACCATGGCGCGCACGCCGGGAATCAGCTCCACCTCGGTGGGCGCCTCCGCCCGCGCGCGGCTGCGGGCCTGCACGCCGGTGTTGTGAAAACCGTGGTCGGTGAAGGCGGCGTTGGGGCCAGGTGTGTGGCAGCGCACGCAGCCCAGCGCATTGAAGCGCTGCCAGCCGCGTTCGGCCAGCGGCGACAGCGCACCGCGCTCGCCCGCCAGGTGGCGCTCCAGCGGCGAGCCGCGCGCCACCAGCGTGCGCTGGTAGGTGGCCAGCGCCCGGGCCAGCGCCGCCCCGTCGGGCGGGCGGTTGCCATACGCCGCCCGCCACGGCGCGCGGTAGTCGGCCAGGCCCGCCACGCGGGCGACCACGGCCTGGATGCTGGGGTTGGCCATCTCCTCGGGGTGCACCAGCGGCTCCAGCGCCTGGGCCTCCAGGCTGGGCGAGCGGCCGTCCCAGAACAGCTTCGGCAGCTCGCCCACGTTCCAGAGGCCGGGCGCGGTGCGGCGCAGGCTGACGCCGTGGATGCCCACTGGCGTGCGCAGCTCGATGGACGAGAACGCCTGCTGCGGCAGGTGACACATGGCACAGGACAGGGTGCCGTTGACCGACAACCGGCGATCGAAAAACAGCTTGCGGCCCAGATCGACATCGGCCGGCGCGCCGGCAGCCGCCGTGCTGGCCGCCAGCAGCCCGAGCGCCATCGCCAGCGCGCGCACCGTCAACGCCGCTCCAGCGCCAGCGTGCGCAAGTCCACCAGCACCGCCTCGGGGGCCAGCGTGGCCACGCTGTAGATCTCGCGCAGCTGCAGCCGCGCATCGACCAGAAACACCTTGAGCAGGTGGTTGAGGGTGCGCACCGGCTGGCCCGAGGCATCGTGCTCCACGCTGACGTCCTGGCCAAAGCCGGCCAGCAGCGGCAGCAGCGCGCGCACCGACGGCGTGGTCAGGAAGCGCCAGCGCACCCGGGCATCCGCCGCGCGCTCGCCGGCAAACAGAGCCATCTGCGCCGGCGTGTCGTTGGCGGGGTCGAACGAGAGGCTGACCAGTTGTGCGCCCGCCGCCAGCTTCGGGTCGGCTACCAGCGCAGCGTGCAAGGCGTCCATCGCGGCCCAGGCGCGCGGGCAGCCCAGCGGATCGCGGCAATAGGTGTACATGAACGACACCACGCTGGCGCGCCCGGCCAGCAGCGCGTGCAGCCGCTGAGGCTGGCCGCGCTGATCCAGCACCGTGCCGTCGGGCGCGCGGCCCAGCCGGGCCAGCCGGTAGCTGCCGGGTGCGGGCAGGCGGCTGACGTCCACCGGCGCCGGGCCGGTGGGGCGGGCGTCCGGCGCGGCCCGAAGCGTCAGCGGCCAGGCCGCCAGCGCGCCCAGCACCTGGCGCCGGCGCTGGGCCATCAACGCGCCGCCAGCGGCTGGCCACTGGGCCGGGCGCTGAACTTCATGTGGTGGGCACGGCCCAGCTTGAGGGCGTGGAAATCCACCTCGAACCGTTGCTTGAGCGCCTTGCCGTCCCAGTCGTAGGCGCGCAGCACCTGCTCGTCGTCGGCCCCTTTCTTGTCCCAGTTGGCCAGCAGAGACGAGGTGATGTAGATGCGCTTGCCGTCCCAGCTTTGCGAGACCATGTTGGCCTGCTTGCCCGTCTGCAGCTCATAGGTCTGCTTCGGCGCCTCGGGGTTGCTCAGGTCGAAGTAGCGCGTCATGCCGTCCATGAAGGTGTTGACCCACAAGCCCTTGCCGTCGGCCGTGATGGAGATGTCCACCGGCAGCGGAATCTTGGCCGGATCGCCGATGGTGGCCACGTCCTTGGCCTGCCACTGTCCGTCGGCCCCCTGTTTGACCAGCCACAGCTTGGAGGTCAGCGCGGTGGCGGTGATGGCCCAGTTGTCGCCAGGCTTGAGCGACCAGCGGATCTCCAGCGGCGCCCCCGGCACGGCCAGCACCTGGCGCGGCTGCATGGCCTTGACGTCCCACACCACCATGGTGTTGCCAAAGCGCTTCATGGCCTCGGCGTCCTGGATCAGCTTGCCCAGGTCCATCATGTAGTTGTTCCAGCCGGTGAAGCTGCTGGTCAGCATGGTGTTCTTGGCCGGGTTGATGCCGATGTCGTAGCCGTAGCCATCGCCCTGCACGCCGCCCAGCTTGCCGGTGGGCATGGGCATTTGCTGCACACGCTGGCCGGCGTTGGTGTAGAGCACGAGGCCGGTGGCGCCGCCATGGTCTTTGCTGTTGGACAGCGCCTGCACCAGCATGCGCCCCGGCATGGCGTAGAAGGTGTGCGGGCCGACGAAGCCCGTCGTGGGCGCGAAGTCACCTATGGTCTTGACCAGCTTGGGCTGGGCCGGGTCGATCAGGTCGAAAACGAAGATCTGGCTGTCGTCCAGCCGGCCGGCCCAGAGGTAGCGGCGGTCGTCGGTGAAGCCCATGTGGTGAGCCTCGCCCCGCCCCGGCACCGAGACCTGGTGGATCACCTTGCCGTATTGCGCGCTGGTGGGGTTGGCGGCGATGGTGACCAGCTTGTCCTGCCCGTCGCCCATGCCGGGCACGCCCAGCGTCCAGACGTGGACGAAATCTTCCTGGCCTTTGATGAGGCTGGCCGTGTAGGGCGAGTTGCAGGTCTCGTCGGCCGCCGCCGGGGCGGCGACCCCGAGGCCGACGGTGAGGGCGGCGGCCAGGGCGGCCGCTTGCCAGATGCGCGAGCGAAGTGCAGTCATGGGAGGCTCCTTGCAGCGGATGGGTGCCCTGCTTTTACATCCAGGCAGGCTGCGGCACAAGCTGGGCGTCACCCAGTCACAATGGGTCCATGACCACCGACCAGTTTCTCGTCCTGGCCCTCGTCACCACCTTGATGGGCCTGTTCATCTGGGGACGCTGGCGCCATGACGTGGTGGCGCTGGCCGCACTCGTGGCCTGCGTGCTGCTGGGCCTGGTGCCCGGCCGCGAGGCGTTCGCCGGCTTTGGCCACCCGGCCGTCATCACCGTGGCCGCCGTGCTGGTGCTCTCAGCGGGGCTGGAGGCCACCGGCGCAGTGGACTGGCTGGTGGACAAGCTGGTGCCGCGCCGCGCGGGCTTTTACCTGACGCTGACCGCGCTGTGCGTCATCGGCACGGTGTTGTCGGCCTTCATGAACAACGTGGGAGCGCTGGCGCTGCTGATGCCCGCCGCCATCCAGTTGGCCAAGCGCATCAAGGTGCCGCCCGGCCGGCTGCTGATGCCCATCGCCTTTGCCACCTTGTTCGGCGGCATGACCACGTTGATCGGCACGCCGCCCAACCTCATCGTCTCCAGCTTCATGCAGCAGACGGACGGCCTGAACGGCTTTGCCATGTTCGACTTCCTGCCCGTGGGCGGTGCCGTGGCCGTTGCCGGCGTGACCTTCATGCTGTTGATCGGCTGGCGGCTGGTGCCCGAGCGCCAGAGCGGCGCGGCGCAGGACTTCAACATCGGCAACTACCTGACCGAGGTGGTGGTGGCTCCGGGCAGCGACTTTGCCGGCAAACGCCTGCACCAGCTCTACGACACGCTGCGCGAATACGGTGCCCAGGTGGTGGGCATGGTGCGCGACGACACGCGGCTGTACGCGCCCTATGTCTCGCGCGAAATCGTCATTGGCGACGTGCTGACCATCGAGGCCGAGCCCGAGGCGCTGGGCAAGCTCATCGCCGACCACCACCTCAAGCTGGCCCACCGCAAGCGCGGCGAGCGCACCGACGAGGCCCAGCAGGAGGAAACCCGCCTGGCCGAAGTGGTGGTCATGCCGGCCTCGCGTGCCGTGGGCCGGCGCGTGGCCGACATGGCCTGGCGCGACCGCTTCGGCGTCGAGGTGCTGGCCATCTCGCGCCAGGGCGGGCGCAGCATCCGCGGCATCATCCACGAGCCACTGCTGGCCGGCGACGTGCTGCTGCTGCAAGGCGCACCCGCCACCACCCAGCTGCTGAGCACCGAGTTTGCGCTGGCGCCGCTGACCACGCGGCGCATCCGCATCCGCGACAAGCGCAAGATGCTGCTGACCACCGGCATCATGGCCGGCGCGGTGGCCGCCGCCGCCCTGGGCCTGCTGAGCGCCGCTGTCTCGTTCACGGCGGGCGTGCTGCTGTACATGCTGCTGCGCGTGATGCCGCTGGAGCGCATCTACGCCAGCGTCGATTGGTCGGTGGTGGTGCTGCTGGGCGCGCTGATGCCCGTGGCCGCCGCCATGGAGACCACGGGCACCGCCGAGTTGATTGCCCGCTTCCTGATGACGCATTTCACCGGCGGCCACGCCGTGGTGGCGCTGACGCTGGTGCTGGTCATCACCATGACGCTGTCGGACTTCATGAACAACGCCGCCACGGCCGCCGTCATGTGTCCCATCGCGCTGAACGCCGCCCACGCACTGGACGCCCGGCCCGAGTCGTTTCTGATGGCCGTGGCCATCGGCGGCTCCTGCGCCTTCCTCACCCCCATCGGTCACCAGAACAACACCTTGATCCTGGGTCCGGGCGGCTTCAAGTTCAGCGACTACTGGCGGGCCGGCCTGCCGCTGGAAATCCTGGTCGTGGCCGTGGCCGTGCCCATGTTGCTGGTGGTCTGGCCGCTGTGAGGTATTTCACCGACCAGGTCCGCCGCCGCGGTGCGGACGGCGTTGTGCCCCCCACGCAGGCGACACTGTCGCATCCGGCCTGCCCGTGACGCCCCCACCCCCACACGCCCCCACACCACCATGTCCGACCCCATCCTGCTGGCCCAACACGGCGCCGTGACCTGCGAGCTGCTGCCCGCGCTGGCCAACCGCCACGGCCTCATCACCGGCGCCACCGGCACCGGCAAGACCATCACGCTGCAAAAACTGGCCGAGTCGTTCAGCCAGCTGGGCGTGCCCGTGTTCATGGCCGACGTCAAGGGCGACCTGACCGGCATTGCGCAAACCGGCGCGCCCAGCGACAAGCTGCTGGCGGTGCTCAAGGAGCGCGGCCTGGCCGCGCCCACGCCGCTGGCCTGCCCGGCCGCGCTGTGGGACGTGTTCGGCGAGCAAGGCCACCCGGTGCGGGCCACCGTCTCCGACATGGGGCCGCTGCTGCTGGCGCGCATGCTCAGCCTCAACGACACCCAGGCCGGCGTGCTGACCATGGTGTTCAAGATTGCCGACGACGCCGGCCTGCTTCTGCTGGATCTCAAAGACCTGCGCGCCATGCTGCAGCACGTGGGCGACAACGCCGCGCAATACAAGACCCAGTACGGCAACGTCAGCCCGGCCAGCATCGGCGCCATCCAGCGCGGCCTGCTGCAGATCGAGCAGCAGGGCGGCGACCGCTTCTTTGGCGAGCCCATGCTGGACATCGCCGACTTCATGCAGACGGTGGATGGCAAAGGCGTGGTCAACATCCTGGCCGCCGACAAGCTGATGAACGCCCCGCTGCTCTACGCCACCTTCCTGCTGTGGATGCTGTCCGAGCTGTACGAGTCGCTGCCCGAGGTGGGCGATCCGGACAAACCCAAGCTGGTGTTCTTCTTCGACGAGGCCCACCTGCTGTTCAAGGACGCGCCGGCCGCGCTGGTCGAGCGCATCGAGCTGGTGGTGCGGCTGGTGCGCTCCAAGGGCGTGGGCGTGTACTTCGTGACGCAAAACCCGCTGGACGTGCCCGACAGCGTGCTGGGCCAGTTGGGCAACCGCGTGCAACACGCGCTGCGCGCCTTCACCCCGCGCGACCAGAAGGCGGTCAAGACGGCGGCCGAGACCATGCGCCCCAACGGCAGCCTGGACATCGCCGCCGCCATCACCGAGCTGGGTGTGGGCGAGGCCCTCATCAGCCTGCTGGACGCCAAAGGCCGCCCCAGCCCCACCGAGCGCGTCTACGTGCTGCCGCCCGGCAGCCGCATCGGCCCCATCACCGCCGCCGAGCGGCAGGCGCTGATGCAGGGCTCGCTGGTGGCCGGCGTCTATGAAAAAACCGTGGACCGCGAATCGGCCTACGAAAAACTGAACCAGCGCGTGGCCACGGCCCCGGCGGCCGCTGGCGGCACCGCGCCCACCGCCGCCGACGGCGGCCTGATGGGCGGCCTGTCCGACCTGTTGTTTGGCTCCACCGGCCCGCGCGGCGGCAAGCGCGAAGGGCTGGCCGAAATGGCCGCCAGGAGCGCCGTGCGCACCATGGGCACCTCGGTGGGCCGCGAAATCATTCGCGGCGTGCTGGGCAGCATCCTGGGCGGCAGCAGACGCCGATAGCCCTTGTCAACCGGCCGTCAAGGGCCTGTCAGCGGCGGTGGTTCGCAGACCACCCGGTTGCGACCCCCGCTCTTGGCCTCGTACAGCAGGTTGTCGGCCCGCTGCAGCAGCGCCTCCAGTGCCTCGCCCTGGCGCCAGGCGGCCACACCCACGCTCAGCGTCTGCTTGACACGCAGCTCGCCGTGCACGCAGGGCTGGGCCGCCTGCGCAGCCCGCAGGCGCTCGCCCGTGAGCAGTGCGGCCTCCAGCGTCGTCTCGGGCAGCACGACGACGAACTCCTCGCCGCCATAGCGCGCCACCCAGTCGATACCCTCGCGCAGGTGCGCGCGCAGCAACTCGCCCACGTGGGCAATGGCGGCATCGCCCACCAGATGGCCATAGCGGTCGTTGATGCGTTTGAAGTGATCGATGTCAACGAACAGCACGGCCAGCGGGCGGCCATAGCGCTGCGCCCGCTGCACCTCCTGGGCCATGCGCTCGTTGAACGCCAGCCGCGTCAGGCAGCCCGTCAGCGGGTCGGTCATCGACAGCGCCCGGATGGCCCCCAGCGCGTCCTCCAGCTCGCGGGTGCGCTGGGCCACGCGCTCATCGAGCTCGTCGATGTGGCTGCGCAGGCTGCGCTGCAGCAGCGCAAAGCCGTCCACCACCAGATCGATCTCGTCGCGCCCTGCCAGCTGCGCCCGCCGCACGTGCAGCGGCGTGGTCAGCGTCTGCGGTGTCAGCTCGGTGGCAAACCGCGCCACCTGCCGCAGCGGCCGCACAAAGGTGGCGTGCACCACCCAGGCCATCACCGCGCACATCATCAGCGTCAGAAAACCCAGGCCCAGCAGCATCACGCCCACGCTGTGCGCCACCTGCAGCCACAGGTTGCGCAGGTCGCCCTGCACGGTCAGCGAGCCCAGCATGGCGTCCTCGTCACCCGGCGCCGGCACCACGAACACCCGGCGCATGCCGTCGTCGTCGGCCGGCATGGCCCTGCCGGCCGCAAACGCCTGGCCGGTGCTCACCACCAGCCGCACGCTGCCCACGTCGGAGCGCTGGCTCAGCAAGTCCACCTGCCGCTGCACGGCCGCCGGCTCGATGTCCCACAGCAGCACCGACAGCAACGGCACGGTGGTGGTGGCCACGCGGTCGAGCTCCTCCACGAAACGCTGGCGCTCGCTCTGATAGACCAGCACCGCCTGGAACGCGCCGAACGCCAGCGCGCACACCGTCGCCCACACAAAAATGGTGCGGGTGAGCTTGAGTGCCAGCGGGCGGAACTGGGGGTCGGTGGTGCGCATCATTCCAGCAGCTGCGTGAACCGGAAGTCGTACCGCTTGAGGTCGCGGTTGCGTGTCTTGGCGTAGCGCTGGAAATCGACCCGGTCAAAGCGGCCATCGCCATAGCGCTGGGCAAACGCACGCGCCGTGGCGGCGGTAAAGGCCACGAACATGGGCTGGCGCAACTCCAGCCCCTCGTCGGCGGCAAAGTCACGGCCCCGGTGGTAGTCGTAGAGCATGACGATGGCCCACGCCCCGGCAATGAAATGCCCACCCGCCAGCGCCGCCAGCCGGCCGTCCTGAATCGCCTCCAGCGCCTCACCCGAGGTGTTGATGCCGCTGAACCACGCCGTCCGACCCGGCACACCGCCACGCGCCGTCCAGGCCTGCATGGCGCCAAACGCCATCTGGTCGCTGCCAGACCAGACCAGCCGCGTATCGGGGTAGCGCCCATACAGCCAGGCCGCCTGCTCGGCCGCCTTGTCC
Organism: Pseudomonadota bacterium; assembly: GCA_020161145.1. Lineage (GTDB taxonomy): Bacteria > Pseudomonadota > Gammaproteobacteria > Burkholderiales > Burkholderiaceae_C > Ideonella. The sequence continues at coordinate 339,733 of JAIUPQ010000002.1, read as the reverse complement.
AGCCGCCAGGCGGCGTAGACCTCCTGGTCGATGACCACGTCGCCCGCCTCCACCACGGCGCGGCGCATGCCGGCGTTGCGCTCCACCGAACTGGGGGTGGAGCGGTCGCCGCCTATGGCCAGCAGGTGCAGCTTGCCGTCGGCCGCGCGCGCGCCCACGCGCCGCCCGGCGGCGATCAGGTCACGCGCCGTGAGGTAGCCCGCGTCCTCGGCCTGGGGCTCCAGGCTGCCCAGCCAGCCCTTGAACCGCTCCCGCGGATGGCCCGTCTGTGCCCTGTCCTGCGCGCTTTGCACGCCGCTGAAGGCCATGAAGGTCTTGATGCCCGCCGCGTCCAGGATGCGCAACACCTCGGGGCCGGTGCCGTAGTCGTTGGAGAAGATCACGTAGTCGGGCCGCTGGGCTGGCGAGCGGGCGGCCAGCTGGCGCGCAATGCCCACCGCCCGCGGGTGGGCGCGCTCGGCATAGTGGTTCTCGAACCGCACGTCCAGGCTCTGCGCGGCGGCACCCATGGCGGCCGCCGAGGTGGCCCAATAAGCCTCGCTGCTTTTACCGGGGTTGATGAAGGCCACCGACATGGCATGCGCCGGCACCACCAGCAGCCAGGCCAGCACGGCCCCCACCATCACGTGCGTCCACCGCATCGCCATCTCCCATCGCTGCACCCACGGCGATTGTGGCGCGCGCCTTCTGTCGCAACCCGCGTGCAATTTGGACGATTTCCGGGCCATTTGCACTGTTTCCCCCTTCATGACGCCGCTTGAGTCTGCGCCGGGACGATCCCGGCCGGACCCGGCCCCCTTGTTGCGGCGGCGGCCGGTCTGGCCGATGCCGAGGGCTCCTGTGGCGAGGAAACCATACCCGCGCCAGCTGACAACAGGGTGGCAGGCGGTTTTTGGGGTCAAGGCATGGCGGCCAGCGCCGCCTGAACGGCCTGGGTCAAAGGGGTTTGTGCGGGCTCACCCAGCCGCGTATGCCAGGCGGTCGCGTCCAGCCGGTGGGGCTGATCCCACAAGAAACGCATGGCCGCCACCTCACGCGCCATGGGCACCACCAGCCCCGCCAGCCGCAGCCAGCCCCAGGGCATGGGCGCCACCTGAGCGGCCTGGCCCGCACGCAGCCAACCCAGCGCCTGCGCGCCCGCCGTCAGGGCCGCCACCCAATCGGTGCCGGTCACGGTATGGCCGGCAAATGGCAGTTCTTCGTAAGGCGCCAGCCGCGACTCGGCCTCGGCCACCGCCACAAAGCCCTGCGCCAGATCGGGCAGATAGGCCCAGGCGTGGGGCAGGTCCAGCGGGCCGGGGTAGACGATGCGGCCCTTGCGTCGCAACGCCTTGGCCACCACCAGATCCAGCCAGGCGCCCTGCCCCGACCCGAAAAAGTCACCCGCCCGCACCACCACGGTGGGCACGCCGCTGGCACGCAGCCGCGCCTCGGCTTCGGCGCGCAGCGCCCCTTTGCGCGTTCCGGGCCGCGGCGGCGTGGCCGCGTCGATCAGCGCCGGCAGCGGCGGCCCGTAGGCATACACATTGCCCGGAAACAGCAGCCGCGCGCCCAGCGCCCGCGCGGCGCCCAGCGCCGCGTTCACCTGGGGCAGCAGCTCGGTGTCCCAGCGCGTATACGGCGGGTTCATGGCGTGCACCACCACCGCCGCGCCGCCCGCCGCCCGCGCATGGGAGCCCACCTGTTCCACGGGCCCGCGCAGCCAGGTGACGCCGGCCAGCGCCGGCACCTCGGCCCGCCGGGTATGGGCCAGCACGCGCCAGCCGGCGGCGGTAAAAGCGGGCAGCAGCGCACCGCCCAGGCGGCCGCACGCGCCCAACACGAGGACGCTGCGGGTGGAGGACTTGACGAAGGTGTTCATGGCGGCAGTCTGGCCGTCACCGCGCTGCCCGGCAATTCGTCAAAATCGCAGACCATGGATGCAAAACCGCATAACCCGTTCGACTGGCACCTGATGCGATCCTTCCTGGCCGTGCTGGACGGCGGCTCGCTGCAGGCTGCAGCCCGGCAGCTGGGCATGGCCCAACCCACCGTGGGCCGCCACATGGCGCAACTGGAAGCCCAGCTTGGCGTGGCGCTGTTCGAGCGCGCGGGCCAGCAGCTCGTGCCCACGGCGGCCGCGCGGCAGGTGGCCGAGCAGGCGCGCACCATGCAGGAAGGTGCCGACGCCGTCGCCCGGCTGCTCACCGGTCAGGGCCACCTCGGTGGCCAGACCGTGCGCATCAGCACCAGCCAGGTGGCGGCCACCCACCTGCTGCCGCCACTGCTGGCGCCCTTGCTGGCGGCCGAGCCCGACCTGCAGATCGAGCTGGTGGCCACCAACACCATCAGCAACCTGGTGCGCCGGGAAGCCGACATCGCCGTGCGCATGGTGCGCCCGACGCAAGGCTCGCTGCTGGCGCGCCACGTGGGCAGCGTGGCGATTGGCGCCTATGCCACGCCCGGCTACCTGCGCCGCTGCGGCACGCCCACCACCATGAGCGAGCTGGCTCGCCACCTGTTGGTCGGGTTTGACCACGACCCCAGCGTGATCGACGCCGCCGCGCGCATGGGCTGGCCGCTGCGGCGCGAGCAGTTCCGCTGGCGTTCGGACGACCATCTCGCCGCCTGGGCTGCCGTGCGGGCTGGCGTGGGCATCGGTTTTGCCGCCTGCTACGTGGGCGATGCCGAGCGCGCCGTGCGCCGCGTGCTGCCGGCGCTGCCCATTCCGTCGCTGCCGGTGTGGGTTGCCGTGCACCGCGAGGTGCGGGGCCACACCCTGATCCGGCGCGTTTACGAACACCTGCGCGACGCGCTGGTGGCGCGGCTGCGTGCGGCTGACACCTAGACTACCCATCCCCCCGTTTGGAGCCCTGACATGACCGACCCTACTGAGCGCGCCTGGCGCGCTGCCGTGCCGCCCGCGCGCCAGGCCGCTCGCGCCGGCCTGGCCCTCATGGCCTTCGGCACCCTGCTGGCGCTGGCCGCCTGCCGCCCCGACCCGCCGCCCCCGGCGCCACCCGCCGCGCCCGCCCCCAGCCAACCCGCGCCTCCGCCGCCGGCACCGTCGGCCGCATCGGCCGCCGCGCCGCTGCCCGACCAACCCCCGGTGCAGGCTTACACCGCTTACGGCGAATCCCCGGCCTGGCAGGCGTCGGTGGATGCGCAGCGCACCCTGACCCTGACGCTGGCCGACGGCAGCCCGCGCACGGTGGCCGTCACGCCGCTGGCCTATGCGCGCAGCGTCGAGTTCGGCGCCGAGGACGCGGGTGGCCGCGTCGTGCTGTCCATCACCAGCGAGCGCCCCTGCCGCGCGGCAGACGGCCAGCATCCGGCCTACGCGGCCACCCTCATCGTCGGCCGCGAGGTGCGCAAAGGCTGCGCCGCGCCAGCCTGATGCCGAGCCGCGCCCACCGTTCGCGCCCGGCGGGTCACCGCTGGCGCCGACAGGTGGGCGCTCGTCGCAGCGCACTGGCCGCACGGACGGGTGGCTTGCACCATGCGGGCCATCGCACCGATTGCCCCACCCACCATGCCGCCTCTGTCTCCCCTCGTGGCCGCCCACCTGCTGGCCGCCCTCGCCGCCCTGGTCATAGGCCCCATTGCGCTGTGGGGGACGCGCAAAGGCTCGCGCAGCCACCGCGCCGCGGGCTACCTCTGGGTGGCCTTGATGGTGGCCACCGCCGCAACGGCGGCCGGCCTGCGCGACCATGGCGCGTGGACATGGGGCGGCTTCTCCCCCATCCATCTGCTGGTGCCCTTCGTGGCCTACCACCTGGTGCGCGGCCTGTGGGCCGTGGCCCACGGCCAGATCGAGCGCCACCGCAAACACATGCGCGGCCTCTACCTCGGCGGCTGCCTGGTGGCCGGCGCGTTCACCCTGCTGCCGGGCCGCTACCTGGGCGACCTGCTGTGGACCCACACCTTCAACCTGCTGGCCTGAGCCGCGCCATGAGCAAGCAGGGCCGTTCCCAAGTGCGAATCCCGCAGCACGCCGGGCGAGGGGTTGTCCTGTGAGCACCCCCCACCCCTTCAACCCGTGGCCGCAAACCCCGCGTCGCACCGCCGCCCAGTGGGGTCGCGACCTGGCCCGCTGGCTGCTGCTGTGCAGCGTCCTGGCCGTGGCGCTGACCGGCCTCTTCGACCAGCCCTGGGCCAGGCTGGGCCAGATGTGGGTGTACACCTGCTGTATCAGCCTGGTGTCCTGGCTTTTCGTCGAGAGCAGCGTGCGGCTGCTGGCGCAGGCGCTGCGCGGCGCCGGGCGGTCCGCCTGGCTGCAAGGCTGGCGAGGTTGGCTGAGCGTGGCGCCGTGCTTTGTGGTCGGCGGCGTCCTGGGCGCGCTGCTGGGCATGAATCTGGGGCATGTGCTGACCGGCAACCGCGAATACCTGTGGCGCAACCTGACGTCGTGGAACGTCTCGCAGACCACGGTCTGGGTCTCTGTCACCATCAGCCTCCTCGTGGCCTTGTTCCAGTACCAGCGCGGCCGCGCCGACCAGGCCGCCCAGCAGGCCACCGAGGCCCGGCTGCGGCTGCTGCAGTCGCAGCTGGAGCCGCATATGCTGTTCAACACGCTGGCCAATCTGCGCGTGCTGATCGGCATCGACCCGGCCCGCGCCCAGGCCATGCTGGATGCGCTGAACGCCTTTTTGCGCGCCACGCTGGACGCCTCGCGCCAGACCAGCCACCCGCTGGCGCAGGAGTTCGAGCGCCTGGCCGACTACCTGGCGCTGATGCAGATGCGCATGGGCAGCCGGCTGACCTTCACCCTCGACCTGCCCCCTGCGCTGCGCGGCCTGCCGGTGCCCCCGCTGCTGCTGCAGCCGCTGGTGGAGAACGCCATCCAGCATGGGCTGGAGCCGGCCCGTGCGGGTGGCCACCTGCAGGTGACGGCCGCACGCGAAGGCCACCTGCTCACGCTGCGCGTGCAGGACAACGGCCTGGGTGCCGACGCCCCGCCGCGCCCACCCGGCCACCACGGCTTTGGCCTGACGCAGGTGCGCGAGCGCCTGGCCGCGCTGGGCGGCACCTTGCAGCTCGCCTACCCCGCAGCCGGCGGCTGCACCCTCACCCTCACCTTGCCCGTATGAACCCCACTGCCCTGATTGCCGAAGACGAGCCGCTGCTGGCGCAGCACCTGCAAAGCGAGCTGGCGCTGCTGTGGCCCGAGCTGCGCGTGGTGGCGCTGGCGCCCGACGGCGACGATGCGCTGGCGCTGACCCGGCAGCACCGGCCCGACGTGCTGTTTCTCGACGTCAAGATGCCCGGCCCTTCGGGGCTGGACGTGGCCGAGCTGCTGGCCGAGGACTGGCCCGATGACGCCCCGTTCCCGCTGCTGGTGTTCGTCACCGCCTACGGCGAGCACGCGCTGGCCGCGTTCGAGCGGGCCGCCATCGACTACCTGCAAAAGCCGTTGCGCCGCGAGCGGCTGGCCCAGACCTGCGAGCGTCTGAAGGCCCAGTTGCGCCAGCGCCAGGGCGGCGCGCTGGACGCCGTGCTGGCGCAGCTGCGCACCCTGCAGGCGCCCCCGCCCGCCGCCGAGCCCCTGCGGCTGCTGCAGGCCAGCCAGGGCGCGCAGATCCGCTTCGTGCCGGTGGACGAGGTGCTGTACTTCGAGGCGGCCGACAAATACGTGCGCGTGCTCACCGCCACGCAAGAACATCTGGTGCGGCTGTCGCTGCGCGAGCTGCTGGCGCAACTGGACCCCGCGCGCTTCTGGCAGATCCACCGCAGCATGGTGGTGCGCGCCGACGCCATTGACCACGCCGAGCGCGACGACCAGGGCCGCCTGACCCTGCACCTGCGCGAGCGGCCCGAACGCCTGCCGGTCAGCCGCATCCACGCCGCGCGCTTCAAGGCGATGTAGGCACCAGCCGCAGCGTGTACGCCGTGGGCCCCGGCAGCAAGGGCCGCGCCCGGCCGGCGGCCCAGTCGTCGTGGCCGGCCAGGAAGTAAGGGCTGAGCGGGTGGCCGCTCTGCCCACCCGGCATGGTGAACAGCGCTGCGTCTTCATGCCCCGGCGCCACCACCAGCCGCTCGCTGGCGCCGAACTGCGGCGCGGCCACGCGCGGCATGTGCTCGTCGCCGGCCATGGGCAGCGGCGGCACGGTCAGCGCACGCGCCAGCGGGCCGGGCAGCAAGGCCGCAAACGGGTGGGCGATGCGGCTGGTGTTGCGCGCGCCCCAGGTGGCCTGGGCCAGCGGCACGCCGGCCGGGCTGCCGGCGTCTGTGCCGGGCGCGGTCTTGCTGCCGCCCTCGTGGCCTTGCTGCACACCGGCGATGGCCCGGTCGATGGCGGCCAGCTGCAGCGCGCGCCAACTGCGCCCTGGCGGCAGCCAGCCGGCGGGCTGCTCATCCAGCAGCCGCTCGATGACGGCCGGCCAGCGGGTGGCCGCGCGGGCAAAGGTGGCGGCCGGATCCACCGCCTTGAGCTGCGCGTCCACGCCGGCAAACAGCTCGCCGTACAGGCCGTAGAGGTAGGCCCGCGCCAGCCGGTAGCCCACGTCATCCGCGCCGGCATGGCCGCTCCAGCGGTCTTGCAGCAGGCGGCGGTAGTCGGCGCGATCCGGGTGGCCGTCCAGCGCCGCCGCATCCAGCACGGCCAGCGCGCGCTCGCGCCAGCCGGCCATGAACAGCGCGCGGTCGTCCAGGCCCACGGCAAACAGCGCCGGCTCGTCCGCCTGGGCCGGCAGCGCGGCCAGCGCCGTGCGAATCTGGCGGCCGCGTGCACCCAGGTCCAGGCCGCCGTCGCCCAGCAAAGCGTAGTCGGTGCCGGCCAGCGTGCGGCTGTTGGCGGTGGTGACAAAGCCATCCGGCGGGTCGATGACGCGCGGCGCCTCGGCGGGTGCGCGCAAGCCGACCCAGCCGGCCGCGCCGGGGAAGGTGTCGGCCCAGCGCGCCGCGCGGTCGGGCAGGCGGCCGGCCAGCGTCCAGCCGACGCGGCCATCGCGCGTGGCCACCAACAGGTTTTGTGCGGGCACGCCAGCCGCATTGCCCACGGCCTGGGCGGACTCCAGCGTGGCGGCCGTCTCCAGGCCGCGCAGGCCCAGGCTGATGGCGCCGGGGGCGTGCATCACCCACTGCACGGCCCAGGTCTGGCCGCCGGCCTCGATCAGCGGGCCATTGGCGGCTTCGCGCACGGTGAGCCGCTCCTGCGCGCCACCGGCCACGGCAATGCGCTCCTCGTGCGTGCTCACCTCGCCCTGCGGCGCCGTCAGGTCCAGCAGGTCGGCATAGCTGTTGGTAAAGCCCCAGGCCACGTGGCCGTTGCTGCCGACCACCAGCAGCGGGGCGCCGGGCAGCGTCACGCCCACCAGCCGGGGCGCGCCGTCCACCGCAATGACGGCGCGGTACCAGATGCCCGGCAGGCGCAGGCCCAGGTGCATGTCGTTGGCCAGGATGGCCGCGCCATGCGGCGTGCGCGTGCCGGCCAGCGCCCAGTTGTTGCTGCCCACGCTGGTGGCCAGCTCGGTGGCCGCCGTCTGGGCGGCGGGCGCCGAGGCCGGCTGCGCCAGCCAGACCGGTGCGCTGGCCGGCCAGGGCGGCCGGGCCAGCGCCACGCTCTCGGCGTCCAGCGGCGCGTCGTGGCGGCTGGCCTCGGGCAGCAACACCTGCAACTGGGCCGGGCTGGCATGGGCGGCCAGCCAGCCACGCGCCAGCTCGCGCGGCAGCAGGTTGCCTTGCAGGTCGAACCCCATGGCGGCCACCACCAGCATGGCGTCCTCGGCGCGCCAGGGCGCGGGCGCCTGGCGCAGCAGCGCGTATTCGGGTGGCCGCGCCCCCAGCGCCGCCAACCCGGCGTTGACGCCAGCCGTGTACTGCGCCAGCAGCACCGCGTCGGCCGGCGGCAGCTGGCGCAGCGCAGCCTGGGCGCGGGCCCGCATGCGGTGCAGCCGCCGCTCGCGGTCAATGGGCAGTGCCTTGGCGCCCACCAGCGCCGCCAGCTCGCCGGCACCCGATCGGCGCAGCAAGTCCATCTGGAAGTAGCGCTCCTGGGCGTGCAGGTAGCCGGTGGCCCAGGCCGCCGCCTCGCGCGTGGGCGCCTGCACGGTGGGCACGCCCTGGGCGTCGCGCGTGAGGGTGACGGGTGCCGGCAGGCCGGGCGCGGCGTGCGTGCCCTCGAGCAGCGGCAGGCTGGCGCGCAGGAAAAGCCACAGGGCCAGCGCGGCGGCGGCGGCGAGGCCCAGCAGCCCCAGCAACGAGACGATGGCCCAGCGAATCAGCGGACGGCGATGGGTGGCAGCAGCATTCATGGCTCCGCACTGTAGCGACTGCGCCGAGCCATACTGGCCCCACGACCCCTCCCTGGAGACCGCTTTGGACTGGACCTGGCTGACCGACGCCCTCGCGCGCGTGCAGGCGCTGATGCAATACACGCTGTTCACGGCCGGCGCCACGCGCGTCACGCTGTGGTCGGTGACCTATGTGCTGGTGCTGGTGTGGCTGCTGTTCTGGTTCACCCAGCGCGTGCAGCGCTGGGTCATCGATGGCCCGGTGCTGCGCCAGCGGCTGGACGTCAACCGCCGCCAGGTGGCCGGCACGCTGACGCGCTACGCCATGCTGGCGGTGGGGCTGCTGGTCATCGTGCAGACGGCGGGGATCGACCTGACCACCTTCAACGTGCTGGCCGGCGCGGTGGGCATCGGCATCGGCTTTGGCCTGCAGAACATCATCAGCAACTTCGTGGCGGGGCTGATCATCATGTTCGAGCGGCCCATCAAGATCGGCGACCGCGTGGTGGTGGGCGCGACCGAGGGCAATGTGGTGGCCATCGGCGCGCGCTCGACCACGGTGCTCGACAACGACAACGTGACCGTCATCGTGCCCAACTCGCGCTTCATCACCGACGAGGTCATCAACTGGAGCCACAACGACAACAAGGTGCGCTTTCGCATCCCGGTGACGGTGGCCTACGGCAGCGACGCCCGCCTGGTGGCACGGCTGCTGCTGGAGGTGGCCCACGCCGACGCCGACGTGCTGGAGGAGCCCGAGCCCGCCGTGCGCTTTGTGGGCTTTGGCGACGACGGCATCGAGCTGGAGCTGCGCGCCTGGTCCAGCAACCTGCTGGACCGCAAGGGCCGGCTGATCAGCCAGCTCAACTTCGCCATCTACGAGCGCTTTGGCGCCGAGGGCATCGAGTTCCCGTTCCCGCAGCGCGATCTGCACATCAAAAGCGGGGTGCTGAACATCCGCCGCGCCGACTCCTAAAATTGCCGCGCTTTTTTCTTCCTCACCGCCCCATGACCACGCCCGACGCCCCCAAACCGCACAACTTCCTGCGCACCCAGATCGAACACGACCTGGCCCAAGGCGTCTACGACGGCCGCCCCTGGGGGGGCACCCCGGGCGATGCCGCCCACCATGCGGCGGGCGGGCAGGACCCGGCCCGCGTGCGGCTGCGCTTTCCGCCCGAGCCCAACGGCTATCTGCACATCGGCCACGCCAAGAGCATCTGCCTGAACTTCGGCCTGGCGCGCGACTACGGCGGCCTGGCCCATCTGCGCTTCGACGACACCAACCCCGAGAAGGAAGAGCAGGCCTATGTGGACGCCATCCGCGAGATGGTGAGCTGGCTGGGCTGGGACTGGCACGACAACCTCTACAACGCCAGCAGCTACTTCGACTTCATGTACCGCGCGGCCGAGTACCTGGTGGGGCGCGGCCTGGCCTATGTGGACGAGCAGACGCCCGAGCAGATGCGCGCCAACCGGGGCGACTTCACCACCCCCGGCACCAACAGCCCCTGGCGCGACCGCAGCCCGGCCGACAACCTGGCGCGGCTGCGCGAGATGAAGGCCGGCCAGCATCCCGACGGCAGCATGGTGTTGCGCGCCAGGATCGACATGGCTTCGCCCAACATCAACCTGCGCGACCCGGCCCTCTACCGCATCAAGCACGCCACCCACCACCACACGGGCGACGCCTGGTCCATCTACCCGATGTACACCTTCGCCCACCCCATCGAGGACGCGCTGGAGCGCATCAGCCACAGCGTCTGCACGCTGGAGTTCGAAGACCAGCGGCCGTTCTACGACTGGCTGCTGGCCCGCCTGGCCGAAGGCGGCCTGCTGGCCCAGCCGCTGCCGCGCCAATACGAGTTCGGCCGCCTCAACGTCACCTATGTGGTCACCAGCAAACGCAAGCTGCGCCAACTGGTGGAGGAAGGCCATGTGGATGGCTGGGACGACCCGCGCATGCCCACATTGGTGGGCATGCGCCGGCGCGGCTACACGCCCGAAAGCATCCGCGCCATGGTGGAGAGCACCGGCGTCACCAAGGCCAACGCCTGGATCGACTACAGCGTGCTGGAGGGCGCGCTGCGCGCCGACCTGGAGGCCCGCGCCCCGCGCGCCATGGCCGTGCTGGAGCCGCTCAAGCTCAAGCTGACCAACTGGGCCGAGGTGTTCGGCAGCGCGGATCACCGCGAGCCCTGCCACGCCCCCGCCCACCCGCACCAGCCCGAGCTGGGCACGCGCCAGTTCAGCCTGGGCCCCGAGGTGTGGATCGAGCGCGAGGACTTTGAGGCGGTGCCACCCAAGGGCTACCACCGGCTCTACCCGGGCAACAAGGTGCGGCTCAAATACGGCGTCGTCGTCGAGTGCACCGGCGCCGAGCAGGATGCGGACGGCCGCCTCACCGCCGTGCTGGCCACCGTGGTGCCCGACACCAAGAGCGGCACGCCCGGTGCGGATGCCGTCAAGGTCAAGGGCGTCATCACCTGGGTGGCCGCCCACGAGGCCGTGGCCGCCGAGGTGCGGCTCTACGACCGCCTGTTCACCGAGGCCCAGCCCGAGGCCGGCGGGCGCGATTTCCTGAGCGTGCTCAACCCGCACAGCAAGCGCGTGGTGCAGGGCTGGCTGGAGCCCTCACTGGCCAGCGCGCAGCCGGACGACAAATTCCAGTTCGAGCGCCACGGCTACTTCGTGGCCGACCGGGTGGATCACGCGGCGGGTAAGCCGGTGTTCAACCGCATTGCCAGCTTGAAGGACACCTGGAAGTAGCCGGGCCAGGGGCGCTCAGGGCGCCCCGTCGTGCAGCAGCCGCATCTGGGCGGCGTTGTAGTACACCCCATCGAACCGCAAGGCCCGCGCCTTGACGGCCTCGTGCTGGAAACCCATGTGCTCGTACAGCCGGATGGCGTCGTCGTTGTCGGTGCGCACTTCCAGCTCGATGCGGGTCAGCCCCTGGTGCCAGGCCTTATCGATGCAGGCACTCAGCAAACGCCGACCCAGGCCTTGCCGGCGGTAGGCCGGATGCACGCCCATGCCCAGCGTGCCGCGATGGGCCACGGCGTGGGCCCAGGCGGGAAAGATGTCGGCCCAGCCCACCACCCGCTCGCCATCGAGGGCAAAGAACTGGACGGCATCGTGGGCCACGCTCTCCTGCACGAAGGCCTCGATGCGCGCCAGCGGCAGCGCCTCGATCTGGGCCAGGTAGCGCTTTTCGCGCGCGACCACGTCCAGGCATTCACGGTAGCTGGCGGCGTACTGCAGTTGGACGGGGACGATGGGCAGCATGGTTGGAGGGGGGTGAATTGGCGGTGGTGGCGGCCGTGTGCCGTCCTAGGCCGGCGCCCGACGCGCCGGCTCGCTCTGGTGCAAAAACCTGGTGTAGAGGTCGCGCGGCGGCGCCACGCCCATGGCCTTGAGCATCTGGCCCACATTGCCCCGATGGTAGCCACCGTGGGTGATGACGTGCAGCAGGATTTCCTCGCGTGACATGCGACCCCCGTCGCCATCAGTGAACACAAAATCGATGACCTCGGCGAGGCGGGCCGCACCCAGCCCGGCCACGTGACGCTCGTACCACGCATCGGTGGCCGCCACGTCGGCTTGAAGCTCGGCCAGGGTGGGCGTGCGCTCGGTGTTGGTGGCGTCGAACGGCCGGGGCTCACCGCTGAGATGGGCGCGAAAGAGGCGATCCACCACGTAGATGTGGTTCAGCATGCGGATGCAGGGGTGGACCGACTCGGCCTGGCTTGGAGGAACCGCCGCCAGCACGGCAAACAGTTCGCGGTTGGCCCAGGACTTGTGACCGAACAGTGACGCAAGCGTGGCTGAAGACATGGCGACCGGGAAGCGGGTGGCGGGCGTTTCACTATAGGCGCATCCCGCGCGGAGCGTAAGCTCGGCTGCGCCTTGACCAAGCGCCCAATCCCATGCCCCAAAGCCTTGCGCACCATCCGGGCCATCGTGGCGGGCCTCTTCATCGGTGGCACAGCTGGCCGACCGCCACGGCGCGTTGGCAGCCTGGTTCATCGCGCTGGACTTGCTGCTGGCCTATCTGCCCATGGCCGGGCTGGGGCGGCGGCTGGCCAGGCGCACCTGACGGGGCGGCGACAATCCTGCCTTCGACTGATTCGTTCGGAGGGGTTTGGGCCATGCGCCGTGTCGTGTTCAACCAAAAAGGCGGGGTGGGCAAGTCCACCATCGCCTGCAACCTGGCCGCCGTGGGCGCCAGCCAGGGCCAGCGGGTGCTGGTCATCGACCTGGATGGCCAGGGCAACTCCACGCGCTACCTGCTGGGCGCGGCGGCGGCCGAGGCCGGCGACGGCGCGGCGGGCTTTTTCGAGCAGACGCTGAAGTTCACGGCGCGCCCGCAGGGGCTGGATGCCTACGTCGTCGAGACGCCGTTTGACGGGCTGGACCTGCTGCCGGCCAACGGGCTGCTCGACGAGTTGCACGGCAAGCTGGAGTCGCGCTACAAGATCTACAAGCTCAAAGAGGCGCTGGATGCGCTGAGCCCGGCCTACGACGCCGTCTGGATCGACACCCCGCCCGCGCTCAACTTCTACACGCGCAGCGCGCTGATCGCCGCCGACGGCTGCCTGATCCCGTTCGACTGCGACGACTTCTCGCGCCAGGCGCTGTACACGCTCATGGACAACGTGGCCGAGATCCAGGCCGACCACAACGCGCAACTGGTGGTCGAGGGCATTGTGGTCAACCAGTTCCAGCCGCGCGCCAGCCTGCCGCAGCGCACGGTGGCCGAGCTGGTGGCCGAGGGCTTGCCGGTGCGCCAGCCCTATCTGCCCGCCAGCGTCAAGATCAAGGAGTCGCACGAGGCCGCGCGGCCCATGGTGTACTTTGACGGTCGCCACAAGCTCACCCAGGCCTTCGTCGATCTGCACGCCTCGCTGACGCCGCCTGCCAAAGCCCGCAAGCATGCGCGTTGAAATCGCCCCCGGCGTGCGCCTGTTCGTCGATGTGACGGGCTGGGGCCTGGCCGCCGAAGGCGCCGTGCTGCGCGAGCGCCCCACCGTGCTGCTGCTGCACGGCGGCCCGGGCTTCGACCACAGCAGCTTCAAGTCGGCGGTGGACGGCCTGGCCGACGTGGCCCAGCTGGTCTGCTACGACCACCGGGGCCACGGCCGCAGCGACGCCCGCCCGCCCGAGGAGTGGCAGCTCGACATCTGGGCCGACGACGTGGTGCGCCTGTGCGAGGCGCTGGGCATCACGCGGCCCATCGTGCTGGGCCAGTCGTTTGGCGGCTTCGTGGCGCAGCGCTACCTGGCGCGCCACCCGGGCCACCCGGCCAAGGTCATCCTCTCGTCCACCTCGGCGGCGCTCAACCTGCCGCGCAAGCTGGCGATGTTCGAGCGCCTGGGCGGCCCCGGTGCGCGAGCCCTGGCCGAGGCCTTCTGGCAGGCGCCCGACGACGCCAACACCGCCGCCTACCTGAGCCAGGTGCTGCCGCTGTACAACCCCCGGCCGGCCCCGCCGCGCCCGGCCGCGCAGATGCGCCTGCCCATCCTGCACCACTTCGTGCGCGGCGAGATGCGCCAGATGAACCTGCTGCCCGGCCTGGCCCAGGCGCGCTGCCCGGTGCTGGTGCTGGCCGGCCGCGACGACCCCGTCTGCCCGGTGGCCGACAGCGAAGACATCGCCGCCGCCCTGCCCGCCGCCTGGCGCCAGTTCGAGGTCATCGAGAACGCCGGCCACGGCACCTGGCGCGACCAGCCCGAGGCCGCGCTGGCGGTGCTGCGGCGCTTCATCACCGATGACTAGCCTGCGCACCGTCACCGTCAGCCGCTACGTCACCCCGCTACGCGAGGGCGGCTCGCTGCCCGCCGTGGTGGAGGCCGACGACGACGGGTTGTACGTGCTCAAGTTCCGCGGCGCCGGCCAGGGCGTGCGGGCGCTGATGGCTGAAATCATCAGCGGCGGCATCGCCCGCGCGCTGGGCCTGCCCGTGCCCGAGATCGTGCTGGCCACGCTGGATGGCGAACTGGCGCGGCTGGAGCCCGACCCCGAAATCCAGGACCTGATCCGCGCCAGCAGCGGCCTCAACGTGGCGCTGGACTACCTGCCCGGCGCCGTCAACTTCGACCCCGTGGCCGATGCGGTGGATGCCAGCACCGCCTCGCGCATCGTCTGGTTCGACACCCTGGTGGGCAACGTCGACCGCAGTGCGCGCAACACCAACATGCTGATCTGGCATGGCCGGCCCTGGCTGATCGACCACGGCGCCACGCTGGTCTTCCACCATGGCTGGCAGGGCACCGTGGCCCAGCCGGCCAAGCCCTTCGCACCGGTGGCCGACCACGTGCTGCTGCCCGCCGCCAGCCACCTGGCCGAGGTGGACGCCGAACTGGCCGCCCGCCTCACGCCGCCCGTGCTGCAGGGCGTGCTGGCCCAGGTGCCCGACGCCTTCCTCACCCTGGCCGGCGAGGACGGCCCGCTGGCCCAGCCCGCCGTGCACCGGCAGGCCTACCTCGACTACTTCAGCGCCCGGCTGGCCGACCGGCACGCCTGGCTGCAAGGGGCCATCGATGCACGCGGCTGACATCTACGACTACGCCGTCATCCGCGTGGTGCCCAGGGTGGAGCGCGAGGAGTTCGTCAACGTCGGCGTCATCCTCTCGTGCCAGACGGGCAACTTCCTGCGCGCCGCCATCGCGCTGGACGAAGCCAGGCTGCATGCGCTGGACGCCGGCATCGACCTGGCCACCGTGCGCCGCCACCTGAACGCCATCGTGGCCATCTGCGACGGCACGCCGGACAGTGGCCCCATCGGCCGCCTGCCGCTGCGCGCCCGCTTTCACTGGCTGACCGCCCGGCGCAGCGGCATCATCCAGACCTCACCGGTGCACACCGGCCGCTGCCAGCACGGCGACGCGGCGCTGCAGGGCGTGATGCGCCGCATGGTGCTGCCGCCGGGCGCGGCCTGAGCGTCAGCTCCAGGCGTCCTTGAGGGGCGCACGAGGCGGGGCGTCGGCGCTGCGGCGGCCGGCACCCCAGAGGCGGCCCAGCGCACGCCAGCCATCGGCCATCGCACGCTCGCGTGCCTCGTGCGCAGCCTGGCGGGCCAGCGTGTACAGGCGGGCGTGTTCGGTGGGGGAGAGGGTGTGCAGCGCAGACATGATCGTGGCCTTGTAAAACGAGTGCCGTCACGATAGGCCGCCGCCGCCGACGGCGAAACGCCTGGCGCCGCAACAGCGTTTTGCAGCCGGCGCAAGGCCAGCGGCCGCTACCATGGGTCGCATGGATGCGCTGACCCTGGCCGACCTCAAGCTCTTCATCCGTCTGGCGGCGCTGGGCCGGCTGTCGGCGCTGGCGCGCGAGCGCGTGGTGCCGGTCAGCCAGATCTCGCGCGCACTGGCGCGCATCGAGACGCAATGCGGCGCACGTCTGATGCACCGCTCCACCCACGCGCTGACGCTGACGCCCGAGGGCGAGCGCTTTCTGGCCCACTGCCTGCACCTGACCCAGGGCGTCGAAGACCTGGAGGCCGAATTCAGCGCCGGCCGCAGCGGCCCCAGCGGCCTGGTGCGGGTGGCGGCCAGCAGCGTCATCGCCCGCCATCTGGTGGTGCCCAGCCTGCCCGGCCTGAGCGCCCACTACCCGGGCCTGCGCATCGACATCCAGGTCAGCGACCAGTTGGTGGATCTGGCGCGCGAGGGCATCGACATCGCCATCCGCACCACCCGCTCGCCGCCGGGCAGCAGCATTGCGCGGCCCATCGGCCAGGTGGGGCGGGGCCTGTATGCGGCGCCGGCCTATGCCCAGGCCCATGGCCTGCCTCAGCATCCGGACGAGTTGGCCCACCACACGCTGGTGACCAACAGCGCGGCCACCCACCTCAATGCCTGGCCCTTCGTCGTCGACGGCCAGCCGCTGCGCCGCGACGTGCAAGGCCAGTGGCAGACCAGCGAGACGGCCCTGCTGCTGGACATGGTGGCCCAGGGCCTGGGCATAGGCCGGGTGATGACGCTGGTGGCCCAGCCGCTGCTGCGCGCCGGGCGGCTGCTGCCGGTGCTGCCGGCCTACGTGGACCCCCAGCCGCTGCCGCTCTACGCCATCGTCGCGGGCGGACGGTTGAGGCTGCCCAAGCTGCGCGCCTGCATCGACTACTGGAGCGCCAACTGGGCCGGCGAGGAAGGGCTTACGGCCACTTCATCTCGCCCTTGAGCACCTTGGCGCTCAAGGCCAGCGAGTCCTCGCCATAGAGGCCCGGGTAGGCGGCCTGCATGGCCGCCATCAGCGCGGCGCTGTCCTTGGTCTTGGCGGCCTCGGCCTCGAAGCGGGTGATGTAGGCGCGCGTCTGCTCGATGACGGCGGCCGTCAGCGGCGTGCCAGGCGCCATGTGGCCGGGCACCACCACGGCCGGCGCCAGCGCCTGCATGGCGTTCAACTGCTCCAGCCAGGCCTGACGCTGGGCCGGCTGCTGGGAATCGGCCAGCCAGACGTGCATCTGGCCATACAGCCCCACGTTGCCCACGATGGCGCGCAACGACGGGATCCACACATAAGGCCGGTTGGCCAGCACGCCGGTGGTGCCGCGCAGCTCCACGGCCTGGCCGTCCAC
Organism: Pseudomonadota bacterium; assembly: GCA_020161145.1. GTDB lineage: Bacteria > Pseudomonadota > Gammaproteobacteria > Burkholderiales > Burkholderiaceae_C > Ideonella. The sequence goes on along the minus strand of JAIUPQ010000002.1, from coordinate 322,948 downwards.
CTGCAGCGTGGTGGTGGTCAGCGCCGTGGGCACAGGCACGTTGTGCGGCGCGTTAGCCCCCATCTGCGGCCCCCAGTAAGCCAGCTTGCCGGCACGGTGGGCGGCGATCTCGGCGGCCACGGCCGGCGCGGCCACCAGGCGCGCCTTGGGAAAGAGCGCGTGCAGCGTCTCGGCGCCGAAGTAGTAGTCGGGGTCGGCGTTGCTGACCAGGATGGTGGTCAGCGTCTTGCCGCTGTCCAGCACGTTGGCGGCAATGCGCATGGCGTCGGCGCGGGTGAAGCCGGCGTCGATCACCATGGCCTCTTTGGCGCCGGTGACCAGCACCGAGTTGACGTTGAAGCTGTGCGCGGGCGCGCTGTAGACGGTGAGCTGCAGCGCATCGGCCGCCTGCGCGGCCAGGCTGGCGGCGGCCAGCACCACGGTGGTGGCCAGGGTCTTGAAGGTCATGGTGAAGCCAGGGCAGTGGGACATCGACACATGGTAGATGCCCGCCAGGGTGGCGATCAATCCATGCCCGTCTGACTCTGCGTCAACTCCCGCTCAACAGTGGCGGGCCGCTCGTCCGTCAGCAGCGGCGTCTCGGCCCGGCGCACGGTGCGCCGGCCGGCGGCCTTGCCGGCGTACATGGCGGTGTCGGCGGCCTTGAGCAGCGCCTCACCGCCGGGCGCATCCTGCGGGGCCAGTGCATAGCCGATGGTGGCGCCCACGCGGCAGCGGTGGCCCAGGACGTCGAACGGCGCGTCGAAGGCCCGCAACAGCTTGTCGCCCAGCGCAGCGGCCTCGGTAGAGCCGGGCATGCGGCGGACCATCACCACGAACTCGTCGCCGCCCAAGCGGCCCACCAGGTCGCTGCTGCGCAGATCGGCCTGCAGGCGCTGGGCGACGGCCACCAGCAGGGCATCGCCCACGTCGTGGCCGTGGGTGTCGTTGACCGGCTTGAAGCCATCCAGGTCCAGCAGGTACAGCGCCAGCCCGCCCGGCCGGGCCTGATGCAGCGCCCGCATCAGGCCACGCCGATTGGGCAGGCCGGTGAGCGCGTCGGTGTGCGCCAGCGACTCCAGCACCTCGCGCTCGGCGGCGGCATGCTCGGCCGCGTGGCGGATGACCTCCACGTGCAGGCCCAGCACGCGCAGCCAGATCAGCATCTCGAGCATGGCCGTGAACTGGAAGAAGTTGATGGTCCACACGTTGGCCGGCACCAGGCCGCTGAGCAAGGCGGCCAGGGTCATCACGCCCAGCAGGTAGCACGACCAGCCCAGCAGCATCCACACCCCCACGCGCTGGCCCGACCGCGCGCTGCGCCAGGCCGCCGGCAAGGCCAGCAGTATGGCGCCCGGCCCCAGGACGACGGCGGCGGCGTGGCCCTGGCGGTAGTCCATCACCCCCACCAGCGTGGCCACGAAGGCCACCGCGCCGATGGCCGCCAGCACCTTCAACCCCCGGTGGAGGCGGGGGTTGTGCTGTGCGGTGTGCAGCGCCCGCATCACGAACAGCGCGCCCGCCACCATGGCCGCCAGCACCCCCAGCGGCCCGGTTCGGGCCAGGGCGCCCACGGCTTGCACATCCCACAAATGCTGCTGGCCCAGGCCCGTGAACGTGAGGAAAAAGGCAGAGGTGCCCAGGATCAGCGCCGCGTAATAGGCGAACAGCCGGTCGCGCAGGCTGATCCAGTGGGTGATGCTGTAGGCCACCAGCATCAGCGCAATGCCAAACCACAGCCCCAGCAACAGCTGCATCCGCGCCTCGCGCAGGTGAAACGTCTCCTGCTTGCTCAGGCTGATGGGGGCAAGCACCGAGCTGCGCGACTGCAGCCGCACCAGCACGTCGTACTGCTGGCCCGGGGTCAGGTCCAGCATCATGGCGTAGGTGCGGGTGGGCAGCGGCCGGGTCGAGAAGGGCTGCAGGTTGCCCAGGCGCGCACTGCTGATCTGGCGCCCCTTGTGCCAGACCGTCACCAACACCTCGTTCAGCGGCGGGTAGTCGATGGACAGCAGCCACTGGCCGTCATCGCGCGCGTCCACCTGCAGCGGCAGGTGCAGCCAGAGCGGGTCGCGCTGCACGCCGAAGTTGGCATGCGGCACCTCGGGGCGGTGGAACTCGTCCAGCCGGCCCAGCACCTGCTCGGCCTCCAGCGTGCCCCCGGGGTCGAACCGGGCGGTGGTGGCGGGCCAGCCATCCACCTCGCCCGACCCGGGCGAGAGCAGCAGAGGTGAGGCCGCCCAGGCCGGCGCGGCCACCAGCCACAGCCAAAGCAAGGGCCAGCGGAGCGCGCGCCACACCCGGCACCATGCAAAACTCGCGAACATCGTTCCTGCCTATCGGCCCTGGGGGCGCCGACTTGAGCGCATCAATGCGGGGGAGAAAGCGCTCTGATCTCGCCTTGCCGCAGCAGCCAGACCCACTCCGCAGGCAGCCCCAATCGGGCCAGCGCGGCGGCCACGTCCCTGGGGGGCTGATCGAAGGGCTCTTGCGACAGCTCGAACGTGCCCCAATGAATGCCCAGCGCCTGGCGCGCCCGCAGCAGTTGGGCGATGCGCACCGACTCCTCGGGGTTGGTGTGCTGGGCGCGCATGAAGTCGCGCGGCTCGTAGGCCCCGATGGGCAGGGCCAGCAGGTCCACCGGGCCGCCCAGCCGCTGGGCCATGGCCTCGTAGAGCGCCGGGTTGTAGGCGGTATCGCCGGTGTGCACGAAGCGCCAGGGATTCGCAGCGCCGGGCGCCTGCCACTCCACCGCCCAGCCGCCCCACAGCGTGCGGTTGGTGTCCCACAGGGTGCGCTTGCTCCAGTGCTGGGCCGGCAGGTAGCGCAGCGTCAGCGGGCCGATGCGGCGCTCGTCCCACCAGTCCAGCTCTTCGGCGCCCGGCAGGCCTTGCTCGTCGAACCAGGCCTTGACGCCCAGCGGCACCAGCACGCGGGGCCGCTGGCCGGTGGCCCACAGGCGCTTGAGCGTGGGCAGGTCGAGGTGGTCGTAGTGGTTGTGGGTGATGAGCAGCACGTCCACCTGCGGCAACTGCCCTGCGGTGATGGGCGGGGGCACGCGGCGCCTGGCCGACAGCCAGCTGACGGGGCCGGCGTAGTCGGACAGCTGGGGGTCGATCAGCACCGTCTGGCCACCCACCTGCAGCAACACGGTGGCATGGCCCAGCCAGACCAGGCGCGGTGGGGCGTCGGCGGGCGGCGCGGCCAGGTCGGTGGCCGTCAAGGCCACGCGCCAGGTGGCGGCAAACGCGGCGTAGCCGCCGGCGGGTTCGCGCGCAGGGCGAAAGTCTCCGCGCAGGTTGCGCCAGGCCGACTCCCATACCGACTTGGGCTCCCAAGGCGTGCCGGGGTTGACAAAGCCCTCGGCGGCGCGGTGGGGTTTGGCCGGGTCGGCGTAGCCATAGGGGCTGCTGCAGGCGGCCAGCAGCAGCGCGCCGGCCGCCAGCGCCAGGGTCAGGGCCGGCCTCATGCGGGCTTCTTGCTGGGCGTCATGTTGCTGAGCACCAGGTCGCGGCCGGCGAACAGGCCGCCGGCGGTCTCCAGCGCGAAGCGCTCCTTGTCGCGCTGGCGCACGTTGGCGATGACGAGGTCGGCCTCTTCGGGCTCGACGCCCAACGCCAGCACCGCCTCGCGGCCCATGGCCAGCGCCGACTCGAAGGTCTCGCGCAAGACGACGTCGGCATCGTGCTTGATGAGTTCCACCGCGTGCTCGCGGTCCCAGGCCCGCACGATGAGCTTGACGTGCGGGCATTCGCGACGGGCGTTGTCGACGATGGCGGTAGCGGCCTTCTTGTCGTCCACGCAGACCAGGATGGCGCGCGCATGGCTGGCGCCGGCGGCGTGCAGGATGTCGGCGCGGGCGCCGTCGCCGTAATAGACCTTGAAGCCGTATTTCTCGCTGTCGCGAACGACCTCGGGGTCGTTGTCGATCAGCGAGATGGTGGCGCCGCCCTGGGCCAGCACGGCCTGGGTGGAGATCTGCCCCATGCGGCCAAAGCCGATGACCAGCACGTTGCCCTTGAGATCCTCCGGCGCCTCCAGCCCGCTGACATCGGGTGCGGCCACGCGCTCGAAGCGCTTGTGCAGCGCCACCACCATCGGCGTGAACACCATGGACAACACGATGACGGCCGTCATGTTGGCGTTGACCACGCCATCGATGACGCCCTGGCGCACGGCGGCGTCATAAAGCACGAAGGCAAACTCGCCGCCCTGGGCCATCAGGATGGCGCGATCCACCGCTTCGCTGTGGCTGCTTTTGGCCAGCCGCGCCACGACATAGATGCACAAGGCCTTGGCCAGCATCAACGCCACCACGGCGGCCAGCACCAGGCGCCAGTTGTCGCGCACCTGGGCCAGGTCCAGCGCCATGCCCACGCCGAGGAAAAAGAGGCCCAGCAGCAGGCCGCGAAAAGGCTCGATGTCGGCCTCCAACTGGTGGCGGAACGACGACTCGCTGAGCAGCACGCCGGCCACGAAGGCGCCCATGGCCATGGACAGCCCCCCCATCTCCATCAAGAGCGCCGCGCCCAGCACCACCAGCAGCGCGGCCGCCGTCATCACCTCGCGGGCCTTGGCGCCGGCCAGCACGCTGAACAGCGGGTTGAGCAGCCACAGCCCCGCGCCCACCAGCGCGGCCAGCGCGGATGCCGCAATGCCCACGTCGGCCCACAGCGAGCCGCCCGGGCCGGGGTTGGGCGAGAGCAGCGCCACCAGCGCCAGCAGCGGCACGATGAGCAGGTCTTCAAACAGCAGGATGGCCACGATGCGCTGACCACGCGGCTGGGCAATGTCGCCGCGCTCGGCCAGCACCTGCATGACGATGGCGGTGGAGGTCAGCACGAAACCGGCCGCCGCCACGAAGGCCACGGCCGGCGGCGCATCGAACCCCCAGATGCCCACCAGCGTCATCAGCACGGCGCAGACCAGGATTTGCAGACTGCCCAGGCCAAAGATCTGCCGGCGCATGGACCACAGATGCGAGGGCTTCATCTCCAGCCCGATGACGAACAGGAACATCACCACGCCCAGCTCGGCGATGTGCAGGATGGACTGCGAATCGGTGACCCAGCCCAGGCCAAAGCGCCCGATGACCAGCCCGGCGGCCAGGTAGCCCAGCACCGAGCCCAGGCCGATGCGCTTGAACAGCGGCACCGCGACCACCGCCGCACCCAGCAGCGTGACCACTTGAACCAGCTGCGATCCTCCTTCGGTGGCCATGGCGCCTTCTCCTCGATGAGCTTATTGAACGTGCAAAGTCGGCCCCTGGCGCCGGGTGCGCTCGTGGGACGCAATGGCAATCACCGGCCCCACCGACAACAGCACCAGCGCCCAGGGCAACGCCAGCCCGCCAGCCACGGCCGCCGGCACCAGGGCGATGCAGACCAGGCAGGCCAGCAACAGCCGGCGCTGCCTGTCCTGCGCGCGCGCCACATGGCGGTGCAGCGCCCAGACGGCGAACACGAAGAGGGCCATGGGCAGCGCCACCATGCTGATGGCGTAGAACGGCGGCGCGGCATCGCCCGGGGTCACGACACCCGGGTTCAGCGTGTCGGCCACCACCTCCAGGCCGGCCCCCATGGCGGCCAGGCTGGCAAAGACGAAGAAGTGGCCATAGCCCCAGGCGAAGCCGCGCTCGCGGTGGTGATGCAGCGCCTCGCCCGAGGGCAGCAGAAAATACATCCACCACAGGCACAGCACCAGCAGCATGGAGCCCAGGCCCACGATGATGAGGTCGGGCGACCAGTTGGCCACGTCGGGGTTGGCCGCGTTGGCGCGCCACAGGTTGGTCACGGCATTGGCCGCACCCAGCACGCACTCGCCCAGCGTGATGATGACCAGCAGGCCGTAGCGCTCGGCAATGTGGTGGGCATGCCAGGGCGTTTCCCCCGCCCGCTCGGCCCAGGGCGGCACCAGCAACTCGCCGACGGCCAGGATGCAGAACGTGGGCAGCAGCCAGGCCGGGTCGCACCCCAGCCGCGCAATCCAGAACAGCTGCAGCACACCCAGGCCCAGCGCATAGCGGCGGCAGGTGGTGCGGCGCTCAGGGTCGCCCTGCCCGGCGCGCAGCCACTGGGTGATGAGCGCCGCGCGCATGATGGCGTAGCCCAGCACACCGGCCGCAAACTCGCCCTCGAAAATACCCGGTACGCCCACCGCAAAAATCAGCACGCCCACCATCTGCGCCATGGTCAGCAGCCGGAAGGCCAGGTCGTCGTTGTCGTAGGCCGAGGCGAACCAGGTGTAGTTCATCCAGGCCCACCAGATGGCAAAGAACGCCATCAGAAACTGCACCACCACCGGGCCCACGTGGCCCTCGGCCAGGCCGTGGTGCAGCTGCGCCGCCGCCAGCGCGATGGCGACCACGAAGGTCAGGTCGAACAGCAGCTCCAGCGGCGTGGCGACGCGGTGGGCCTCGTGGATGTCGCGTCCGCGGTGGACCGGCGCAGCGCGCCTCATCGGCCGTGCCTCTGCACGAAGGCCGCAAAGCCGGCCAGGTAGGCGGCGAGCGTCTTGCGCGCGCCCTCGTCGGCCAACTGGCCATCGGCAATGGCCATGTGCGCGCGCGACAGCATCATGCTGGCGCCGCTGTAGTAGAGCGTGCCCAGCCCACGCAGCACGGGCAGCCACGCCGTCTGCGACAGCAGCGTGCCGAAGCCCCCCGGCGAGGCGCCCATCAGGCCCACCGGCCGGCCGCCGAAGATGGCCCGCATGTCGGCCCGCGACAGCCAGTCGATGCCGTTCTTGAACACCCCGGGCACGCCGTTGTTGTATTCGGGCGTGACCAGCAGCAGCCCCTCGGCGGCGAGGATTTGCGCCTTGAGGGCCAGCACGGCCTCGGGGATGCCATCCCTGGCCTCGGCATCGCCGTCATAGAGCGGCACACCGTGCAGCGTGGCCACCTCGATGGTCACGCCGTCGGGTGCCAGCGCCTGCGCGGCGTGCGCCAGTGCGGTGTTGTACGAGCCCGCGCGCAGGCTGCCGGAGAGGGCCAGGATTCGGGTCATGAGCGACTTTCTATGGCAGTGGGGAGGCCCGCCCGCTCAGGGCTTGAGCCCTTCCTGGGCGATGACGGCCTGCACGCCGGGGTTGGCGCCGATGCGCGCAAAAAACGGCGCCAGACGGGGCAGCGAGCCGAGGTCCAGCTGGATGGAGCGGCACCAGCGCAGCAGCACGTAGAGGTAGACATCGGCCACCGACAGCGCATCGCCCAGGTGCTCCTGCCCCGCCAGGTGGGCATCGGCCTGGGCCAGCATGGCCACGATGCTGTCGCGCGCGGCCTGCTGGATGGCCGCCTCGAACTCGGGCTTGCCCTTGGCATAGGCCGGCATGTGGAACACCGGGCCGAAGGCCTTGTGCACGTCGGCATTGAGGAAGGCCAGCCAGCGCCAGGCGCGGGCGCGGCCCTCGATGGTGTCGCTGCCGAACAGGCGGGCCTGGGGAAAGCGCGCATCCAGGTACTGCAGGATGGCCACGTTCTGCGGCAGCACCAGCTCGCCGTCCACCAGCAGCGGCACTGCACCCTGCGGGTTGAGCTTGAGGTAGTCGGGCGACTTGATCAGCTGCATGTTGGCCGCCTGGGCCTCGTAGGGCTGGCCCGTCCACTCCAGCGCGGTGTGGGGCACCATCGAGCAGGCGCCGGGCATGTAGTAGAGCTTCATCAACTGGGTTCTCCTCGGTGGGTGCGTGAGCGCCCATTCTGCGTTGAATTGCAGGGTGGATAGACTGGCCCTCATGGTGTTCGTGGATTGGCCCGCTCTGCTGCTGCTGGCGCTGCACGCCGGCCTGGTGCTGGGCTTCGGTCTGCGCGTGATGTTGCGCGACAGCCTTTCGTCCGACACCCGCATGGCCTGGCTGGCGGTGCTGTTCATCCTGCCCTATCTGGGCGCGGCGCTGTACTTCCTGCTGGGCGAGGCCCACATCAACCGCAATGCCCGCCGGCAACACCAGGCCGCACGCGACCACATTGCCGAGCAGGTGCCCGCCGCCGACCTGCCCCGGCTGATGGGCACGCCCGAGGCGGCCGCGCAGCTGATTGCGCCGCACTACCTGGGCGCGTTCCGCTACGCCGCCTCGATCAACGGCTTCGAGCCCATGGCCGGCAACCAGGCCGAGCTGATGGCGGATGGCGAGGCAGCCCGCGACCGCATGGTGGCCGACATCGACGCCGCCACCGAACACGTCGCGGTGCTCTACTACATCTGGCTGGCCGACACCACCGGCGTGCGCATGGCCGATGCCTTGATGCGCGCCGCCCGGCGCGGCGTGGCCTGCCACGTGATGGTCGATGGCCTGGGCTCGCGCGCCTGGTTGCAGACGCCGCAGTGGCGGGCACTGCGCGCGGCCGGCGTGCAGACCGCCGTGGCGCTGCCGCTGACCCACCCGCTCAAGGTGATGCTGACCAGCCGCATCGACCTGCGCAACCACCGCAAGATCACCGTCATCGACCACCGCATTGCCTGGTGCGGCAGCCAGAACTGTGCCGACGAGGCTTTTCAGATCAAGGCGCGGTTCGCCCCCTGGGTGGACATCATGCTGCGGCTGCAAGGCCCGGTGGTGACGCAGACCGCGCTGCTGTTCGCCAGCGACTGGCTGCCCGTCACCGGCCAGCGACTGCCGCCGCCCACGCCCGCCCCGGCCTTGCCGGGCGGCTTTGCGGCGCTGGTCTTTGGCGACGGCCCCACCGAGCGCCCGCGCGCCACGCCGCAGCTGATCGCCACCTTGATCGCGGCGGCGCGCGAGCGGCTGACCCTCTCGACGCCCTACTTCGTGCCCGACGCCACGGTGCTGGAGGCGCTGTGCGCGGCAGCCTGGCGCGGTGTGCGGGTGACGCTGATCTTCCCGGCCCGCAACGACTCCTGGATCGTGGCCGCCGCCAGCCGTGCCACCTACGGCCAACTGCTCAAGGCCGGCGTGGCCATCCACGAGTACCGCCCCGGCCTGCTGCACGCCAAGACGCTGACCGTGGACGGCGAGGTGGCGCTGATCGGCTCGACCAACATCGACCTGCGCAGCTTCGACCTCAACTACGAGAACAACGTGCTGCTGCAGGACGCGGCCACCGCCACCGCCATCGAGGCCCGCCAGCAGGCCTATCTGGCCGCATCCGATGGGGTGACGCTGGCCACCGTCCAGGCCTGGCCCTGGTGGCGCCGCATCTGGCACAACGGCATGGCCACGCTGGGGCCGGTGCTGTAGCCCCGCACGGGGCCCGTGCGTGACGCCCCGCCGCCCCTACTCACCGGTGCGATCGCAGCTGCACGCCGGCCAGGCTGGGCGGCTGCAGCGGCGCCGCCTGCGTGCCTGCCCGCACGGTGCCAAAGCGCCGGCCGGCCTCCCAGTCGGCGACGGCGGCCTCCATCTCGGCCTGGGTGCGGGCGACGAAGTTCCACCACAGCAGAATCTCTTCACCAAAGGGCTGGCCGCCCAGCAGCAGCACCTGGGCCGGGCCATCGGCCTGCACGCTCAGCTCGTGGCGGCCGGGCTCGAAATACAGCAGCTCGCCGGGCCGCACCAGCTCGCCCTCGATGACGGCCTCGCCGCGCAGCACCAGCGCGCCGTACTCGAAGCTGCCATCCAGCGGCAGCGTGGTGTGGGCCGAGTGCTCGCTGGTCAGGTCTATCCCCACCAGCGGGCTGTAGACCTGGGTGGGCGCGGTCTGGCCCAGTGCGGTGCCGGCAATCACGGTGGCGCGAAAGCCGTCGGCGTTCAACTGCGGCAGCTCGGGGTAGTTGCAAAAGCCGGGCTCGCGGTGGCGCTCGGCGTCGGGCAGCGCAATCCACAACTGCGCGGCGTGCAGCCGCTCGCCGTCCTGCACGCTGTCTTCGGTGTGGGCGATGCCGCGCCCCGCGGTCATCAGGTTGACCTGGCCGGGCTTGATGACTTGCTCGTAGCCCAGCGAGTCGCGGTGGGTGACCTCGCCCTCGATCATCCAGGTGAAGGTCTGCAGGCCGATGTGCGGGTGGGCGCCCACGTGCAGGCCGGCACCGGGCTTGAACTGCACGGGGCCGGCGTGGTCGAGAAAACACCAGGCGCCGACCATGCGGCGCTCTCGGCTGGGCAGCGCGCGGGTGATGGGGGTGTCCTCGCCGACGATGGCGGCGCGGCTGGCAATGCGTTGGGGTGGGTTCATGTGGGTCTCGCGGGATGTGCGGTTCAGAGCGTGGCGCCGTGGTACAGCGAGTTGGCCTGGTATTCAGGGTGTTTGTCGATGTAGGCCTTGACGAAGGGGCAGTCGGGGCGCACTTTGAGGTGGTTGTCGGCCGCGTAGTCGAGGATGTATTTGACGAGCTGCCCGCCCACGCCGCGCCCGGCCAGGGCCTGGGGCACGATGGTGTGCAGGTAGGCGATGCCGCCCGGGAAGCGCTCGAACACTTCATAGGCCATGTGGCCGTCCACGACCAGCTCGAACCGGTGGGCGGCTTCGTTCAGGGTGACGGGGGCGTCGTTGGGCATGGGGTCTCTCCTGTGGGTGTGTTTGGGGGTGCGAGGGGCTCAGCCTCGATAGCCTTCGACGGTGCCGGCGTCGCGCACCTGGGCGCCGTCGGGGTTCTGGCCGAATTCGCGGCGCGCGCGGCGCTGGCGCAGCAAGTCCCAGCATTGGTCGAGCTGGTGTTCGACCTCGCGCAGCCGCTGGCCGTCGTCGGTGGCGGCGGTGCCACGCAGTTGCTGCTCCTCCTCGACGAGCTGGTTGATGTGCTTGAGGATGCTTTGGTCGTTCACGGTGGCACTCCTTGGCGGTTGCGGTTGAGGGTCAGGCGGCCTGGCGCTGGTCGTGCAGCGCCAGCAGGGGAATGACGAGGTCTTCCTCATCGTGCAGATGGCGCAGCATGACAGGCCCCAGCGCCTGCGCCTCGCGCACCAGATCGTGGGCGCATTGCCAGGCGGCGGCCTCGGCCGGGTTGGCGTTGGCCAACTGGCGATGCAGGCCGTCCAGGCTGCGCAGCAAGGCGTCGAGCTGCTGGTGATCGGCCGCCAGCAGATCGAACCCCCGCGCCAGGTTGGGGTCGGCCCGCCGCAGCGCCGGGAAGTAATGCTGGTCTTCCAGCCGGTGGTGGCCGTGCAGATGGCCCAGGTGGGCCGTCAGCAGCGGCAGCGCCTCGCGGCGAAAACCCATCCAGTCGATCTGCCGCGCCTGCCAGCGCTGGCCCAGCCGTTCCAGCTCGCGCTGGCCATGGCGCAGGCTCTCGTGCATGGCCAGCCAGGTGCGGGCCAGCTCGCTGGTCAGCGCGCCCCAGCCGCTGCGCGGCACCCGGGCCAATGGGCCCAGCCAGGAGGGATCGAGGCGGGGGGTGTTCAGGGTGGTCTCCATCATGTGTCCTTCGCCTTTCGGCGCAGCTCGGCCGCCACCACGGCCAGCAGCAGGCCGCCGATGACCGAGAAGTGCTCTTGCACGATGGCCTGCTCCAGGATGGCCTGGATGCCGGTCATCTGCCAATAGCGGTGTGCCACGGGCACGGTGCCCAGCGTCATCACGATGAGCATGCCCGCGCCCAGCCAGACCAGGCGCCCGCCGCAGATCACCAGCACCGCGCCCAGCAGTTGCACGGCAATGGTCAACGCCGCAAACGCGGCCGGCGGGTTGAGGCCGAACTGCGCCATCTCGGCCGTGGCGGCCTCGAAGCCCACAATCTTGGTCAGGCTGCTCCACCAGAAGATGTAGGTCAGCAGCGTGGCCAGTACCGGATAGACCCAGCGCGCGCGGGCCATGCGGCCCACCCACCCCGAGAACCCCCCGGGCCGGTCTGCGCTCGGCCCGCGCCCCGAGGGGGTCAGGGCATCTTGGGGCGGCCCGGCGTCGCCTTGCGGGAATGCGTCCATCACGGCCTCTCCTCGGGTGTCAGCCCCTGGCGTTGCGGGTGGCGTTGCCCCACCAGACGACCTGGTCCAGCATGTCTTTGGTGGCGGGCAGCAAGGTGGCCTCGACGCTGGCCATGGGCTCACCTTTCATCACCACGTTGAAGAAATCCGCCCCGCCAAGGTGGACAGCCGAGCGCACGGGCACCATTTGCAGCTCCACCGCAATCAGCCGGGCATGCTCGATGGCACGGGCCGCGCCCACCCCACCATAGCCCAGAAAACCGATGGGCTTGCGGCCCCATTCGGTGTAGGCCTGGTCGAACGCATTTTTCAGCGAACCGGTGACCGAGCGGTTGTACTCGGCGGTGACCACGACGTAGCCGTCGAACTCGGCAATCTTCTGTTGCCACGCCACGGCACGCGGGTCTTCGCTGGGCATCCAGAGGCTGGAGGCTTTCTCGTTGAAAAAGGGCAGATCGAAGGCCTTGAGATCGACCAGCTCGGCGTCGATGTCGTCGCGCTGGCCGACCACCCCCATCAACCATTCGGCGGCTCGGGGGCCGAAGCGGGCGTCGCGGGTGCTGCCGATGATGACGGCAATCTTGAGTTTTCGGCTCATGGTGATCCTTGTCGGTTCTTTTGAAGTGGAAGCGGCCGAGACCGTGGCCCCGGCCCGGGCGTTTACTCGGCGCGGTCGGCGGCGAACTGGATGCCGGCCGTGCCACCGGTTTCAATGAACAGGTTCATGAAGGCGGGCACGGTGTCCTTGCGCTGCCAGTCGCGCTGCAGCTCGCAAAACAGCTGCGGCACGCTGATCATCTTGCCGCCGGCCTGCTCGATGCGGCGCAGCGCCATCTCGTGGGCCACCACCGAGGTGCCGCCCACGGCATCGGCCACCACATAGACCTCATAGCCGGCCTTGATGGCGTCCAGCGCCGGGAAGGTCAGGCAGGCTTCGGTCCACAAGGCGGTCATGATGAGTTTCTTGCGGCCGGTGGCCTCCACGGCCTTGCGGAACTCCACGTCCTCCCAGGAGTTGATGGTGGTGCGGTCGTAGGTGGGGAATTTGTCCAGCACCTTGCGCAGCTGCGGGATGGGCGGCTTGTTCAGGCCGGTCTTGACGTTGACCGTGGAGTGCACGATGGGCAGGCCATAGGCCAAGGCCGCCTTGGCGGTGCCGACGATGTGGTTGACCAGCAGCTGGCGGTCCATCGAGGCGATGGAGTTCACCTGCACGGGCTGGTAGTCGATGACGATGAGGGCAGCGTTCTGCGGAGTCAGCAAATCGTCTTGCCTGGGGTCTCGGATGGGCTCGCTGGCCATATTGGTCTCCTGAAGTGATGCAGGGCGCGGGACGCGCCCTGCAGAGGTGGGTTCATGGGGGTGCGCTTACTTGGCCTTGGCCATCTCGGCCAGGGCGCGCTTGAGGCCCTGGGCCTCCACCGCCTCGGTGGTGATGCGAATCTCGATCTGGTCGCTGACCATGGGCACCAGCGCGCCCATACCGAAGTCGGAGCGCTTGATGGTGGTGCGCGCATCAAAGCCCAGCATCGGGGCCTTGAACATGGGGTGGGTGCCCGCGCCGTTCAGGCGGGTGTCCAGCACCACCTCTTTGGTGACACCGCGCACCGTGAGATTGCCGTAGATGCGGTAGATGTTGCCCAGGCCTTGCGGCTCGACCCGGGTGCTGGCGAACGTCACGCTGGGGTACTTGGCCATGTCGAAAAAGTCGGCCGATTTGAAGTGCTCGTCCAGCGCCGGCACGCGGGTGTGCACCCCGGTCAGCGGCAGGCTGACCTTGACCGACGATTTGGAGACGTCTTGCGCATCCCACAGCAGCGTGCCGTCCACCTTGTCGAAGCTGGCGGCGGGCGTGGACATGCCCATGTGCACCCAGCGGAAGTCCACCTGGGTGTGGTTGGGCTCCAGGGTGTAGGCCACCTCGGCGGCCTGCGCGGCCGGGGCGGTCAGCAGGGCGGCGCCAAGGACGGCGGCGGCAAAAACGGAAGCAAAGCGGGTCATGGTGCAGGTCTCCTTCAGGGCATCAAAGGTGGCGTGGCCAAAGGCCTTGCCGTGGGACTACATAGAGCCGGCCGTCAGGCCGGGGCAAACTCGCCGCGCTGGTAGTCGGCAATGGCCTGGGCAATGTCGGCCTCGGTGTTCATGACGAACGGACCATACGCCACCACCGGCTCTTGCAGCGGCGCGCCGGCAAACAGCAGCAGGTGCAGTGGCTCGGTGGCCTCGATGGCCAACCGGGTGTCGCCCGCGTTGGGCAGCCGGTCCAGCCACAGCGTCTGGTCTTGCCGGCCCGCTTGCGCATCGGCGCCGAAGCGGCCCGCGCCCTGGAGCACGTAGACAAAACCGTTGTGACCGCCCGGCAGCACCTGTGTCAGCCGCGCACCCGCCGCCATGCGGATGTCCAGCATGGTCAGGGGCGTATGGGTCTGCGCCGGGCCCTGCACGCCGCCAGACGCGCCGGCAAAGACGCGCACCTCGGCACCGGGCTCGCGCCGCACCGGCATGGCCGCGCCGCGCAAGTCCTGGTAGCGGAACGGCGCCAGCTTGCGCGCCTGCGGCAGGTTGATCCACAGCTGCAGCACGTGCACCGGCGCGTCGCCCTCGGGCAACTCGTTGTGCACCACGCCGCGGCCGGCGGTCATCCACTGCGCGTCACCCGGGCCCAGCGTGCCGCCGCCACCCTGGTTGTCTTCATGGCGCAGCCGGCCCGAGATCACATAGGTCAGCGTCTCAAAGCCCCGGTGCGGATGCGGGCCGAAGGCGCCGCGCCCGAAGCGGTCGTTCATCATCGAGAGAAAAGGGTCATGCCGCGCCCATTGGCCGGGCATGATGGCCGCGCGACCAAGGCGGATCGCGTCCTCGTGCAGCGTGGTCAGCCCGTCGATGCGGGCAATGCGTCTGGATTCCATGGGTCTTGTCCTCCAATCAGCCGCCTGGCGGCGCGCGCACGAAGCCGTGCCGCGCGCCGCGCCTCAGGCGACGAGGCGCCACCTGGCGCCTCGGGGGCGGGTCACATCCGGCCGAACTTGCCGGTGTTGAAGTCCGTGATGGCCTCGCGGATCTGCTGCTCGGTGTTCATCACGAACGGGCCATACCCCACCACCGGCTCGTCGATGGGCTCACCCGACAACAGCAACACGCGGGCATCGGCATTGGCCTCCAGCGTCAGGCTCTCGCCCTTGCGGTCCAGCGTGACGAGTTGGGCCTCGCGCACGATGGCGTCGCCATTGACCTGCACCGTGCCGTGCTGCACCAGCAGCAGCGTGGTCCAGCCATCCGTCAGCGGCAACGTGACCTGCTTGCCGGCGTTCACCTTCACGTCCCAGACCTCCATCGGCGTGTAGGTCTCGGCCGGGCCTTCAAAGCCCTCGAAGGTGCCCGCGATCACGCGCAGCGTGCCCGCCTCGTCCGCCAGCGGCACGGCCGGAATGGCCTGATCGGTCAGCGCCTGGTAGTGCGCCGGCGTCATCTTGTCCTTGGCGGGCAGGTTGACCCACAACTGCACCATCTCGAACGGACCACCGGCCTTGCTGTAGGCCTCGGAGTGGAACTCGTCGTGCAGGATGCCGCCGCCGGCGGTCATCCATTGCACGTCGCCACGGCCGATCACGCCGCCCGCACCGGTGGAGTCGCGGTGTTCGACCTCACCGTCGTAGACGATGGTCACGGTCTCGAACCCACGGTGCGGGTGCGAGCCCACGCCGCGCCGATGCTGCCCGGGGTTGGCTGGGAACTCGGTCGGTGCCGCATAGTCCATCATCAGAAACGGGCTGCGCGTGTCCGCGCCCTGACCGTAGCCAAACATGCCGTGCACGGGAAACCCATCACCCACCCAGTGGCGGCCGGGGGCGGGGGCAACGTGGACGATCTGTTTCATATCTCGCTCCTTGTCTGCACGGATGCGATCTGCACCGTGTTCCATGGGCTCAATGATGAAGGCGATGCCCCCCGCGCACTAGCCGGGGCGGATGGGATGGATTGTTGCAAGGGGTGGGACGATGGGACGCAGCCGGGCCGCCGTCATCGGCGGGCTGGCGGGATGTAGACGCCCTTGTGCCTGTCGCTGCGCTTGTCGCGCGAAGGCCAGTCACAAGAGCAGCAATTGAGGCAGTCGCTGGCGCGATGGCAGTCGTCTCCCCAGGTGTCCGGCACGCAGTTCAGGTCGCACGGCAGATCGCATGGCGCACTGCCACGCTGGTCAGATGGGTGCATGCCCCGAAACCGACCATGGGTGATTCCGCAGAGCGTCAACCTGCGCCTGAGCACCACCAGCCCGATGCACACGCCGTATCGGCGAATAGCTCTGTAGCCGAGGGTGGAACAACTGCTGCGCCCAAGATGGACGCGGTACGCGCAGCAAAAACCCTTGTGCGGCGAGATGCGGCGTTTGTAGAACTGGATGGCCGGTAGAGCAATGGTGCGCATGGGGTGTGAATGGAGAGAGCGGCAACGGTTGAGCGCCCTGCCCCTCAATCCAGCGGCCACTGCACGCTCTTGGGCAGCGGCGCCATCTCAGGCTCGGGCGGCAGCACCCCGCTGCCCTGCACCGCCCGCCACCATGGCTCGGGCGGGCGGCCTTGCTCGCGCACCTGCGGCGGCTCCACGGTCTGGCCCAGGCGCGGCAGCACCAGTGGGGCGCCGTGCTGCGGGGCCAGACGCAGCAAGGTCTCCACCGGCTCGTCCCAGTCGTGCACGGCCAGGCAGAAGGTGCCCCAGTGCACGGGCAGCAGCAGGCCGCCGCCCAGCAGCGCATGCGCCTCCAGCGCGTGGGCCGGGCCCAGGTGGATGTCGCCCCAGGCCGGGTGGAAGGCGCCCACTTCCAGCATCACCAGATCGAACGGGCCCAGCCGCTCGCGGATCAGCGCGTAGGCGTCGGTCAGCCCGGTGTCGCCGCTGAAGAACACGCGGTGGTGGGCGCCGACGAGCGCAAACGAGGCCCACAGCGTGCCGTTGCGGTCTTTGAGGGCGCGGCCCGAGAAGTGCTGCGACGGTGCGGCGTGAATGGCCAGCTCGGCGCCCGGCGCCTGCCAGGCCTGCCACCAGTCCAGCTCGGCAATGCGCGCGGGCGGCACGCCCCAGGCCTCAAGGTGGGCGCCCACGCCCAGCGTGGTGACGTACTGGGCCTGCGGCTGGTGGCGCACCAGCTCGCGGATGGTGGGGTAGTCCAGGTGGTCGTAGTGGTCGTGCGAGATCAGCACCACGTCGATGGGCGGCAGCTCGCGCACCGTCAGCGGCACCGGCTGAAAGCGGCGCGGCCCGGCCAGCCGCGTGGGCGAGGCGCGCGGACCCCAGACGGGATCGGTCAGCACGCGCAGGCCGCCGATCTCCACCAGCACCGTGGAATGCCCCAGCCAGGTGGCGCGCAGGCCCGTGGCGGGCGGGCGCAGCCAGTCGGCCAGCGGGCTCATGGCCGGCAGCGGGCCGGCCGGCAACTGGCGGCCGCGCGGGCAGAGGATCTCGCCCATGGGCGGCATGGCGCCCTGGCGCAGATCGGGCCGCACCGGGTAGCCGTTGCGAAAACCGCTGCCGCTCCACAGCGGCGAGGCTTGCATGCGCTCAAGACGCAGGCCGCTGGCGCGTTGACCCAGGGATTTCATGGCGTGTGAGGTGGAGGTTGGGGTGAATCTACGATAACCCGCCTTGGGCGGCCCTCACCCGCCGCCGGCCATGATGCCCAGGGCAATGGGGATGAGCGTAACGGCCAGCGAGACGGGCACGGTCACCGACAGCAGGCCCACCAACACCCATTGCAACCATTTGGGCCAGCGCCGCGCGCCGGTGGTGTCCACCAGATAGGTGGAAAAGCCTTTGATGCCCGACAGGAACACCAGCACGCTGGACAGCGCGCCCACGGCCAGCACGGGCCAGGCGTACCAGTCCGGCCAGCGGTGCATGTCGGGCCAGAGCCGGCGGCAGACCGACAGAATGGCCACGGTCAGCGTGATCCACTCGATCCATGAAAACCAGGCGTGCACATAGCCTTTGCCCAGCCAGGTGTTGATCCACTGGTTGTCGGCGTCGATGAGATCTTTTTGGGGGGTCACAAGGCACTCCACGGTGACGAGCTTAGGAGAGATATCTTCAGCCACACCGTTGTATGTGCCCACTTCCTTCATAGGGAAAGGTCCTCAATGGGGCACCGGTAAAGACCGCTCGTCCCAACGCAGAACCTCTCCCTCCGCAGTGTTCACTGTGCGAACGTTGCTGACCAGACGCGCGTACAACCAAGGGTTATGGCCGCAATGAATGCGGCCTTGCCAGGGTATCCCGTTGCGCGTATCGAATTGAGCACGATACGGATTGGCGTTCGGATTTCGAGCGTATGTTGCCTTCTCGACAGGCGACGAGGTTTTAGCGATGTACAGGTGCTCCACGACGTCCTTCACATACTCGCCCCCTCGGCGGTAGTTCACCAGCGCCACCACTTTTTCCTCTTCTTTTACGACAGCGTGATCGCCGATCCATTCCCAGGTCACAAGCCATGCCGACTTCAGCTTCATCGTTGAGTCCAATCTATCGATGCGCAGAGATAGGGCCTGCCTCGTGCCGCAAAAAAGGCGTCTACTCCAACAGAGCAGAAATGGGTCAGCATGTCGCCCGGTCTCACCCCACCGCCTCCACCCGCACCATGGTGGCCTGCATCAGTGCCACCAGCTTGTGCGTGCCGTCTGCCGCATGAGCGTGCACCTCGCCCGTGCAGACGGTGAGGGTGCGGCCGCTGCTCACTACCTTGCCGATGGCCAGAAAGCGCTGGCCGATGGCGGGGCGCAGCAGGTTGATCTTGAACTCGGCCGAGACCACTTCGCTGCCCGGCGGCATGCGGGTGAGCGCGGCATAGCCGCAGGCGCTGTCGGCGATGCTGGTGAGGGCGCCGGCATGGACGAAACCTTGCTGCTGTGCAATGCGCGCGCTGTGCGGCAATGCGATGTGCACCTCGCCCGGCTCGACCCGCTCCAGGCTGGCGCCCAGGGTGTGCATCAGGGCCTGGGCCTCGAAGCTGGCGCGGATGCGGTCGGCAAGTGGGGGCATGGTGGCTCCTGGCATGGGCATACACCCTACCATCGGCGCCATGCACGATCTCAACGACCTGCTCTACTTTGCCGCCGTGGTCGAGCACGGCGGGTTTTCGGCCGCCGCGCGGGCGCTGGGCGAGTCCAAGTCCAAGCTGTCGCGGCGGGTGGCGGCGCTGGAGGCGCGGCTGGCCACGCGGCTGCTGCAGCGCTCGACGCGCCAGCTCACGGTGACCGAGGTGGGCCAGGCCTTCTACACCCACGCCAAGGCCATGCGCGAGGAGGCCGAGGCGGCCGAGGCGGTGGTGGCCAGCGCCCAGGCCGAGCCCTGCGGCCAGTTGCGCGTGGCCTGCCCCATCGACTTGCTGCGCGCCCAGGTGGGGCCGCTGCTGGTCACGTTTGCGGCGCGGCATCCGCTGGTGCGGCTGCACGTGCTGCCACTGAACCGGCCGGTGGATCTGGTGGCGGAAGGCGTGGATCTGGCGCTGCGCGCGCGGCCGCTGCCGCTGTCGGACAGCAGTCTGGCCATGCGGGCGCTGTGTGAGGTGCGCCAAGGCCTGTTTGCCAGCCCGGCGTTGATGGCCGAGCTGGGCGAGCCGCATCACCCGCAGCAGTTCTCGCGCTGGCCCACATTGGGGCCGGTGACACCCACCGGCCAGGCCACCTGGCCGCTGGTCAGCCCCGATGGCGAGCGCACGCCTTATGTGCACACGCCGCGCCTGGCCAGTGGCGACCTGCATCTGCTGGCGGGTGCCGCCGAGGCGGGTCTGGGTGCGGTGCAACTGCCCTGGCCACTGGCTGCCGATGCGTTGGCGGCGGGGCGGCTGGCGCCGCTGCTGCCGGACTGGTCGCTGCCCACCGATCTGGTGCACGCGGTGTTTGCCTCGCGGCGCGGCCTGGCCTCGTCGGTGCGGGCGCTGCTGGACTATCTGGCCGAGGGCCTGACGTCGTTCAACACGCCGGTGCAGGCGTCTTCGACCAGATCGAGCACGCGCTCGAAGCCGGCGTCGCCGCCGTAATAGGGGTCGGGCACCTCGGTGGCGCGGTGGCGGGTGGCGTAGTCGGTCAGCCGGCGCAATTTGTGGCGCTGATCGGGCGGGCACAGTGCGGCGGCGGCGGTTTCGTTGGCGGCGTCCATCACCAGCACGAGGTCGAAGTCGCTGAAGTCCTGCACCGTCAGGCGCCTGGCGCGCTGGGCGCTGAGGTCGTAGCCGCGCCGTGCGGCATGGGCCTGGCTGCGCGGATCGGGCGGCTCGCCCACGTGGTAGCCGTGGGTGCCGGCGGAGTCCACTTCGACATGGGCCTGCAGGCCGGCCTGGGCCACCTGGTGCGCCAGCACGCCATGGGCGGTGGGGCTGCGGCAGATGTTGCCCATGCAGACCATCAGCACGCGCTGCGGACGCGGGTTCATCGGACTACCCTCCGCACTGTGTGCTGCGGGATTCGCGCTTGGGAACGGCCCGGCGCGCTCATGGCGGCGGGGCGGCCTTGCAGTCGAGCAGGCGGCGGCTGTCGTCGATGTCCTGGCGGTTGACTTCGGCCAGCATGGCCGTGTTGCCCTTGCCCCACCATTCCAGCCCCACCTCGGGGTTGGTGCCCACCAGGCCCACGTAGCGGGCGCCGCTGGCGGACACGGCCTGAGCCAGGCCGTAGCGGTGGCCTTTGTAATGCAGCACGATGAAGCTGGGGCCGGCCTCGGTCAGGTAGACGTCGGTCTGTACGCGCTCGCCGCCGTCGCAGACGTAGTGGTGGCGCTGGGCCACCACGGGTGGCGGGCCTTGGGGCGCCGTGGCGGCCGATGCCGCTCGCGGCGGCACGGCCTGCCCGCTGGCGGCCGAGGCCAGCGCCATCAGCGCCGGCGCGATGGCCGCCCCACCCTTCATGCACGCCCCTCAGGCAGCTCGATCTTGACTTCCAGCACTTCGAGGTCGTCCTGGCGCTCCAGGTTGACCTTGATGTCGTTGGGCGAGATCTTGACGTATTTGGAGATCACCGCCACCAGCTCGCGCTGCAGCGCGGGCAGGTAGTCCGGCGCGCTGGCGCCCAGGCCGGCGCGCTCGTGGGCCAGGATGATCTGCAGCCGCTCTTTGGCGACGCTGGCGGTTTTCTTTTTCTCGCCCAGCAGAAAAGACAGCAGCGACATGGGGCTTACCTCCCACCGAAGAGGCGCTTGAAGAAGCCCGGCTTCTCGGCCTCGGTGAAGCGCAGCGGGCGCTCTTCGCCCAGGAAGCGATCGACCACGTCCAGATAGGCCTCGGCCACGTCGGTGCCCTTGAGGTGCACGGCGGGCAGGCCCTGGTTGGAGGCGTCGAGCACGCTTTCGCTCTCGGGGATGACGCCGATCAACGGCGTGCGCAGGATTTCCTGGATGTCGTCCAGCGACAGCATCTGCCCGCCCTCGACCCGGCTGGGGTTGTAGCGGGTGATGAGCAGGTGCTCTTTGATGGGCTCGGCGCCTTCGATGGCGCGCTTGGTCTTGGACGACAGCATGCCCAGGATGCGGTCGGAATCGCGCACCGACGAGACCTCGGGGTTGGTGACGATCAGCGCCTCGTCGGCGTAGTGCATGGCCATCAGCGCACCCGTCTCGATGCCGGCGGGCGAGTCGCAGACGATGTAGTCAAAGCCCATTTCCTTGAGCTCGTCCAGCACGCGCTCGACGCCGTCCTGGGTCAGCGCGTCCTTGTCGCGGGTTTGCGAGGCAGCCAGGATGCTGAGGTTGTCGCTCTGCTTGTCCTTGATGAGGGCCTGGGTGAGCTTGGCCTCGCCGTGGATGACGTTGACCAGGTCGTAGACCACCCGGCGCTCGCAGCCCATGATGAGGTCGAGGTTGCGCAGGCCCACGTCGAAGTCGATGACCGCGGTCTTGTGCCCGCGCAGCGCCAGGCCCGAGGCGAATGCCGCACTGGTCGTGGTCTTGCCCACGCCCCCTTTGCCGGAGGTGACGACGACGATTTTGGTCACAGTAAGAATTCCTTTTGGTTAAACGTCATACGGCAGTACCCCAACGCATCGCACCACCGCCAACCCAGTACCGGCGCGGATCCGGCTTCGCCGGTCCGCAGCCGAGCGCCCCCTTGGGGGCAGCGACCGGCAGGGAGCGTGGGGGCCTCATTTCATCGGCTCGAAGACCAGCCTGTCATCCACCAGCCGCACCTGGGCCGGCCTGCCGGCCACGCCCTCGGGCAGGCCCGCTTCGAAGGTACGCCAGGTGCCGGCAATGGAGACGAGCTGCGGCTCCATGGCGGCGGCAAAGATGCGGGCTGAGGTATCGCCCTGGGCGCCGGCCAGCGCGCGGCCACGCAGTGGGCCGTAGACGTGGATGTGGCCGTCGGCGATGACTTCGGCGCCGTGGCTGACCACGCTGAGCACCACCGCATCGCGGCCCCGCGCATAGACCTGCTGGCCCGAGCGCAGTGGCTTGTCGATGACCAGCGCCGAGGGCGGCACGGCGGGCTGCGGCACTGCAGCGGGTGTGGGGGTTTCGGGTGGCGGTGGCGCGGCGGGCGCGGGGGCCGGCATCGTGGCCTCGGCCGCCTCGGCCAGCCCGGCAGCCAGCGCAGCCGCCATCTGGGCCGGGTTGCCGCCACGCGCCGCCACGGGGTTGAAGCCCCAGCGGCGCAGCAGGGGCAGCAGGTCGGCCCATTCGGGTGCGGTCTCGGCCTCGCGCAGCGCGGTCAGGTCCAGGCACAGCGGCTCGGCCACGAAGAGGCCGGGTGTGGCACCAAAGCGCGCGTCCAGGCCAGCGGCCAGCGCCGCCAGATCGCCACTTTTGAGGTGCAGGGCCAGCGCGGCCAGCGAGGTGGATTTCAGCTCAAACAGCGCACCGGCGCCACCTGGGGCGCCGGTCGGTCGGGGGTCGGCCATGTCGGTTGTAGAAGGCGCGGCAAAGCCGGTTCATCGAAGCGGGCGATTTTAGCCGCTGGCCAGCAATGCGGCCGCCAGCCGCTGCGGGTCGTTCTCGGTGCGCAGGCGCTGGTAGAGCGCCTGGGCCTCAGGATGGGCGCGGCGCAGGTAGTGCAGCCACTGCTTGAGCCGCCCCGCCTGGTGGCGCGGCGCCACGCCAGCGCGCACCAGTTCGGCGTAGCGGGCCAGCAGCGGTGGCAGTGCGGCCCAGGGCAGGCCGGGGCTGCGGGCTGGCGCTTCGGCAGGCCGGTCGGCTCCGGCCACCAGCGCCAGCGCCAGGCCCGGGTCGGCCACCATGCCACGCCCCAGCATCAGCGCGTGGCAGCCCGATTCAGCCCGGCAGCGCTGCGCGTCGGCCACCTGCCAGATTTCGCCATTGGCCACCACGGGCACGGGCACGGCGGCAGCCACGTCGGCCACGCGCGCCCAGTAGGCGGGCGGGCGGTAGCCCTGCGCCTTGGTGCGGGCATGCACCACCAGCTCCTCGGCGCCGCCGGCCACCAGCGCGCGGGCGCAATCCAGCGCCTGGGCATCGTCGGCCACGCCCAGGCGCATCTTGGCCGAGACGGGCACGCCCGCCGGCACGGCGGCGCGCACGGCGGCGGTGATGCGGTAGAGCAGTTCGGGCTCGGCCAGCAGCGCGGCCCCGCCGCCATGGCGGTTGACCACTTTGGCCGGGCAGCCGAAATTCAAGTCCACGCCGGGCGAACCCAACTGCGCCGCACGCGCGGCGTTGAGCGCCAGCAGCGTGGGGTCTGAGCCCAGCAACTGCACCCGCACCGGCACACCGGCTGCGGTGCGCCCGCCGCTGGCCAGCTCGGGCACCACGCGCAGGAAGGCGCGCGCCGGCAGCACGGTGTCGGTGACGCGGATGAACTCGCTGACGCAGCGGTCGATGCCGCCCACCCGCGTCAGCACGTCGCGCAGGCGGTGGTCGAGCAAGCCCTCCATGGGCGCAAGCAGCAGCGTCATAGGGCGGGCATCATCGCCGAATTCGGTTGCATCTGCGGCCAAGCTGCGTGCGCATAATGGGCCTGCGGCATCCGCCGCCTGTGTTTGGCTTAATTGAGGAGAGCCCATCATGTCGCTAAAGGCATTGCATGTACCCACGTTGACCCTGAGCCTGGCCGCCGCCGCAGCAATGGCGTTGGCGGGCTGCACCACCACGAACGCAACCGACAAGGGCTCGCCCATGGCGGCCAAGGCGGCCTTGATTCTGCAGGCCGACTCGACGCTGACCCGCTTGTTCGAGGCGGCGCCCACCTCGCGCGAGATGATTGCCCGTGCACCCGGGGTGCTGATCTGCCCGGCGGTGGTGGGTGGCTCGCTGGGCGTGGGCGTGGAAGGCGGCCGCTGCATCTTGCGTGAGCGCGGCGCCGATGCCGGTTATTACCGCGTCAGCTCGTTGTCGCTGGGCTTCCAGGCCGGCGCCCAGTCGCGCGCCATGGTCTATGTGTTCAATGCCCGCGAAGCGCTGCACGAGTTCCGCGAGAGCAACGGCTGGACGGCCGGGGCCAACGCCTCGGTCAGCGTGGCCAGCGCCGGCGCCAACCTGGGCGGTGACACCAACACGGCCAGCCAGGCGGTGGTGGGCTATGTGCTGACCAATGCCGGGCTGGAGGCTGGCGTGTCGATGTCGGGCGCCAAGTTCACCAAGATCGAGATGTGAGCACCCCCAGGGCCGGGCTGTGCCCAGCCCGCCCCCCGCGGGGGACAAGAAAACTTGGGACGGCCCGGCGTTTTCTTGTGAGCACCCCCAAACCTGCCGCTGCGCGTCAGGCCCCCCGAGGGGGTCAAGAAAACTTGGGGCGGCCCGGCGTTTTCTTGAGAAACCATAGGTGAACAAAACAGGTCTTCTTGGGGTTTATCCGGTTTGCCCGGCGCGGCGCGGCTGCCAAAGTCGCGCCACCGTCGCAACCGGCCCCAGGAGGCCTCCATGCATTTCTCGTTCTCGCTGCGCCCTGCCCTCGTCCTGACCGCCGTCGCCGTGGCGGCCGTGGTGGGTGCCGCACAAGCCACCAATTACAGCCTCTGGATCAATGGCCGCACCGGTGGCGGTCAGCCTGGCAACCATGCCGATTTCACCTACTGGGGCCCGGCCGGCACGGCAGCCGGGGTGAACAAGAAGTCGGTCAACTGGGACGGCTACAACCGCATCGCCAACCAGAACTTCCGCGTGCGCGATGCGCTGGATTGCTATTGCACCGGCAGCAACTGGTGCTATGTGGCGGCCCACAGCGCGGGCGACATGATGATCGGCTACGCACTGGCCATGTACGGCGGCACCCCGCGCACCAAACGCAATGCCCAGCCCAACGCCAACGGCGAATGCGGCGCGGTCGACGGCAGCACGCAGACGGGCTGGAACATCAAGTGGGTGGACATCGCAGCAGGTGCCGGCGGCGGCTCGGAGCTGGCCAACCAGGGTGACTGGGCGCTGAGCGAGCCGCTGGTGTCCGACCTCAAGACCACCACGGCGCGGGCGCTGTACAACCACAACGACACACGCGGCGTGCTGTTCAACATGTATGCCGGCTCGGCCGGCACCATGTATTCCTTCGTGCTGCCAGGGCAGGACGATGAGGCGGTGGCCTACCACTCGGCCGGCGCCGTGGCCGGCACGTCGGGCGCAGCCTATTGCAACCCCGGCGACTGGTGGTGCAACGACTTGACGCTGGGCACCGCCAAGACCGAGGGCGGCCGCGCCAAGTGGACCAACCACACGGTGGTCTGGCGTGACGACAACGAGGCCTACAACCACTACACCGCCGGCAACTGGGCCGGCGTGGTGTCGCGGGTGCGGGCAGATATGGTGGCCAATGCAAAGTGAATGAGGCCCCCAGGCTCCCTCCCGGTCGCCACCTCCCAAGGGGGCTTCGGCAGTGGACCGGCGAAGCCGGCTCCGCGCCGACGGCTGGGTGGGCGGTGGTGTGGTGCGCAGGCTGTGGCGGAGACGTGACATGAGCAGATGGGGGCTGATGGGTGGCGGCCTGCTGTTGGTGGCGCTGGCGGTGTGGCTGATGGGGCGCGGCGACGAGGTGGTGGCTGGGCCTGTGGAGGCGGTGCAACCGGTTGCGCTCGCCACCCCAACCGCGGCCTCTTCGGTATCGCCAGCCAAAGGGTTGCGTGTGGCGGCCAGCGGCGCCGAAGCCGAGCGGCAGGCACTGTGGGCGCAGCGGCTGGCGCGCAGTCAGGCGGCGCTGGCCACCTACCGCGAGACCACGCGCTACCCGCACAGCAGCCGCCCGGCCGCCGAGCAGCCTGATCAGATGCACCCCAACCGGCCCATCGTGCAGCAGCAGCCGCTGCGTCTGCCGGGGGGCGGCGATGGTGCGGGGCTGGTGCTGCGCAGCGTGCAGCAGCGGGTGTTCGTCCAGGGCGATGAGGACGTGACGTTCACGCTGGCCGTCGTAGGTGCCGACGGCCAGCCGCGCCCGCTGGTCATCACGCAGGCACTGGCCCATGTGGAGCCCGCCATGCCCGGCACCATGCAGGTGGCGCTGGCGGCGGTGGCCGATGCGGCCGGTCACACCCAGACGCTGCGCCTGCATCCGGCCAGCCAGGGCTTTGCGGGGCAGGAGCCCATGGGCATCCGCGTGGAGGTGGGTCTGCAAAGCGAAGGGCAGGCCGGCTACACCTATTTCGACATCGTCTACAGCCCGCTGTCGCCGGCCACCTGGGCCGGGCCTGTGCGCGACCGCCTGGTGGCGGGGTCGCTGCGTTTCGAGTTGCCCGTTCAGGTGAACCAGGCCGGCCGCTACGTGGCCACGGGGCGGGTGGACGACGCCCAGGGCAAACCGTTC
The DNA here is from genome assembly GCA_020161145.1 of Pseudomonadota bacterium. Classification (GTDB taxonomy): domain Bacteria; phylum Pseudomonadota; class Gammaproteobacteria; order Burkholderiales; family Burkholderiaceae_C; genus Ideonella. Next base: position 296,430 of record JAIUPQ010000002.1, on the reverse strand, counting down.
GCGCTGCTCACTTTCAACGACATGCTGCCTGCTGGCCGGCAGGTGATCGGGCTGACGCTGTTTGGCAAGCTGGTGCGCGACACGCAGCCCGCGCTGCCGCTGCGCCTGCGCGATGTGGACGCCTTCCTGCTGCACGAGAACCGCTCGCCCGACCGCGTGCTGCTGCCGCGTCTGGCCGGCCCGGTGCATGCGAGCGGCAGCTACCCGCTGTCCGCCTTTGCCGACACCGAGTGGGCGAGTGAGGAGCGCTCACGGTATCTGGCCGAACTCACGCGCGACGTGGAGGAGGCCCAGCGTCAACTGGGTCATCCCTAGCCGCCCACAGCGCGTTGAGCGGCGGTGGCAGTTGGCCACGTGTCTCTACTACTCCGAGGAGATTGCTCCATGACTCGCATCCTGCAAGCGTTGGCCCTGACTGCCGCACTGAGCGTTTCGACCCTGGCCGCGGCCGCCCAGCCCCATATGGAAGCCGCCCTGGCCAAGCTGAAAGAAGCCAAGGCCGCGTTGAATCAGGCCAGCGATGACAAAGGTGGCCACCGCGTCAACGCCATCAAGGCGGTTGACCACGCCATCGAACAGGTCCAGAAGGGCATGGCATTCGATGCCAAGAACGGCGGCGACAAGGACAAGAAGTAACACCCTCCCTCAATCTCTGCCCTCAGACGCCCGTGCCCAGCACGGGCTTTTTCATGCCCGGCCTACACTGCCGCCGAAACCATTGGTCGGCTGCTCACCGGCGCCGGCCCAGACCATGCCCCACACGACCTGGACCCAGAACCCGCCTGACCGCACCCCTTTGCACGAGGCACTGGCACTGGCCGAGCTGGCCGTGGGGCTCTCGGAGCCCAACCCGCGAGTGGGCTGCGTCATCACCGCCGCCGATGGCCGCGTGCTGGGCCGCGGCCACACCCAGGCCGCAGGGGGCCCGCATGCCGAGGTGATGGCACTGCGCGATGCGGCGGCGCAAGGCCATGACGTGCGCGGCGCCACGGTGCATGTGACGCTGGAGCCTTGTGCCCACCAGGGCCGCACGCCGCCGTGCGCCGATGCCCTGGCGGCGGCCGGCGTGGCCCGCGTGGTGATGGCCATGGCCGACCCCAATCCGCTGGTGAACGGCCAGGGGCGAGCCCGGCTGGTGGCTGCCGGCATTGAGGTGGTGGACGGGCCGCCCGACGTGGCGCAGGCGGCGCATGAACTGAATATTGGCTTCGTCAGCCGCATGACGCGCGGCCGGCCCTGGGTGCGGGTCAAGGTGGCGGCGTCGCTGGATGGCCGCACGGCGCTGCCCGGTGGCGCCAGCCAATGGATCACCGGCTCCGCCGCACGCCGCGATGGCCACCTCTGGCGCCGCCGTGCGGGCGCGGTGATGACAGGCATCGGCACGCTGCTGGCCGATGACGCCCAGCTCACGGTGCGCGAGGTGCCTACGGCCCGCCAGCCGCTGCGAGTGGTGGTGGATGCGCGTCTGCAAACCCCCACCACGGCGCGCCTGTTCGCCGCACCCGATCCGGTGTTGTTGGTCACGGCGCAGCCAGGCAGTCACGCCTGTGCCGAGGTGCTTCCCCTGCCAGGGGAGGCAGGCCGGGTTGACTTGGGCGCGCTGCTGCACGCGCTGGCGCAGCGCGGTGTCAACGAGTTGCACGTGGAGGCCGGCGCCCGGCTCAACGCCGCCTTGTTTGAAGGCGGCTGGGTGGACGAATGGTTGGCCTACATCGCCCCCGTGCTGCTGGGGCCGGGCCTGCCTTGGGCTGCGCTGCCCGAGCTGCACCGCTTGGCCGCTGCACCGCGCTTCACGCTGGTCGAGGCCTTGCCCGTGGGCGACGATTTGCGGCTCAGGCTGCGCCCAGCCACACACCCATGCCCTGGGCGTTGAGCTCAATGTCCACTTCGAGTTGCGCGGCAATTTCAGCCGCCGAGTAGGGGCTGCCATGTGCATGCAGGCTGTCCACGTAGAGCGTGGTGAGCGCCTGCCTGAGCGCCGCGTGGCGTTGCGGCGCATGGCGCAACTGCTCGCCAATGGCCACCACCTGATCAAGCAGGTTCAGCAACTGCGTGGCCAGTTGCGGCACGTTGCGCACACGGCTGTAGTGAGTGAGGTAGACGCAAGCGGGCTGGGCCGCAAGCATGCGCGCCACGGAGGCACGCATGGCCTCAGGGTCGAACTGCACGGGCGTGGTGGTGGGGAAGATCCAGGGCCGGCCCTCCACGTCGTGTTCGCGATACGAGAGGCCAAAGGTGTCGCCGGTGAACCAGCCACGCGAACGCTCGTCCCAGATGGCGTGGTGGTGCCGCGCATGACCGGGAGAGTCGATCAGGCGCAACGGGCGTTGGCCCACGTGGATGACCTGCTCGTCATGGCTGGACAGCACCCGCTCGGCGGGCACCGGCAGCAGCCGGCCGTAAGAGCGATCCATCTCGGCCTGGCCATAGACGGCCAGCGCGCCTTCATAGAGCGCACGCGGATCCACGATGTGGCGGGCGCCACGCGGGTGAGCCAGCACCTGGGCGGTCGGCAAGCGAGCCATCAACTCGCCCACGCCGCCCGCGTGATCCAGATGCACATGGGTGGGAATGACCCATTGCACGGCATCCGCAGCCAGACCCACACCCGCCAGCGCCTCCAGCAGGCGCGGCACCGAGTGGTTGGTGCCGCTGTCGATGAAGGCCGCCTTGCCGCCATCGACGACGAGGTAGGCCGCATCGAAGCGCGGGCGCTGAAACCCGGTGTCGATGGCGTAGACGCCATCGCCCAGGTCGTCGGTGTGGGCCGGCAACATGCCGCTCAGCGCTGACCGGCGCGGATGACCCACAGTTTGGCGATGTCGGCCACGCCATCGGTGCCGCGCACGCTGCGCAAGGTCTGCACGGCGGTGGCGCGCAGGCTGCTCTTCTGCAACTGGGCCAGGCCCAGACGCAGCTGGGCATCTTCGGGTGAGCGCAGCTGCTTCGGACGATCCAGCGCGGCATCGATCAGCTTGATGCCCTCATCCACCTGACCCGAGGCCGCCATGGCGGCGCCCACGCGGACCATGCCTTCTTCGTCGCCCGCCTTGGTGACCTCGTCGCGTTGCCGGGCCAGCGCATTGACCGCCTGAGGCACCTGACGGCCCACCATGTCGCGCAGCCGCTGGTGGCGCGCGGCCTGGGGCCCGGTGCCCAGCACGCCCGAGGCAAAGCCTTTGTCCACCACCGTCTTGGCTTCCTGGACATAGCCCGCTTGCAGCGCAAGCTGGGTCAACTCCATGTACTCATCGGCCGTGGTCAGGTTGTCGGTGGCGAACTTCAGGCGCAGCACGTCCACCTGGTAACGGGCGGCAAAACCCGCCTTGCTGGGCAGGCGTCCCAACACGGCCGCCCAGTACTCCTTCTTGGGATAGTGGGTCAGCAGCTTTTCCACCGCGGACAGGTAGCCGGCCTGGTTCTTGGTGCGCTGATAGGCGTCGGCCAGGCGCAGCAGATCGGCCTCGGCCGGGCGCTGGCCAGCCTTTTCGGCGTCGGCCACCGCAGCGGCCGCATCGCGCGCAATGGCCGTGTAGTCACCCGACTGGCCCTGCAGATAAGCCTGCAATTGTTTGAATTGCGCGCTGTTGGCACCGGCCGCCTGGGCGCGTTGCGCCCACTGATTGGCCTTGCCCAGATCGCGCATTTGCGAGTAGGTGAAGGCCAGCGATTCGGCCGTCTGGGCCTGCTCGGCACCGCTTTGTCGGCCTGAGTTGAACAAGGCCTCGAGCGCGGCCACGGCACTGGCGTTGTCGCCAGCACGCTGGGCCGCGGCGGCCTTCATCTTGTTGATCATCAACTGCTCTTGCGGGGTCTTGTTGGCCACCGCTTCGGCCTCGCGCACCTTGGCCTGGGCATCCTTGGCCTTGCCGCTGCGCAGCAGGTCACTGGCCTGCTGCAGCGGTTTGCCCACCTCGGGACGCAAGGCCTGCGCGGCTGCACCGACGGCCAGCGTGGCCGCGAGCAGCCCCACGGCCAGGGGGCGAAGGTTGAGCTTGTACTTGGTCATGTTGCGCATCACTCCTAGTCTTGACGCAAAAAGGGGGTTGGCCGACACCGGCGCACCCCCTTCTCGAAATGGTTCACTGAACCGCAGTTCCGATCAGTTCACAGGAACTGTTCGTTGCCGACGATACCGATCTTGGTCACGCCCAGGCGCTGGGCTTCCGCCAGCACCATGGCCACGTACTTGTACTCGACCAGCTTGTTCGGGCGCAAATGCACCTCGGGCTGATCGGGCACCTGGGCCACGTTCAACAAACGGGTCTGCAGATCATTGCGGTTGACCAACGGCTCACCATTCCAGGTGATCGTGCCGTCAAAGTCCACATCCACGCTGATGATCTCAGGCGGCACCGGTGGTGGCGCGCTCTGCGAATTCACCGGCATGTTCATCTTGACGGCGTGCGTCTGCACCGGAATGGTGATGATCAGCATCACCAACAGCACCAGCATCACGTCGATCAGCGGTGTGGTGTTCATGTCCACCATCACGTCGTCGTCGCTGCCGGTTCCTACACTCATAGCCATGGTTCGGCTCCTTCCTGATTAGCCACCACGAGCCGGCGGCTCGGTGATGAAGCCGACCTTGGCGATGCCAGCGCGCTGGATCAACACGATCAACCGGCCGATGGACTCGTAGCGCGCGGTCTCGTCACCCCGGATGTGCACCTCGGGCTGCGGGTCGAGTACGGCCACCTCCTTGAGCTCTGCCAGAAACTCATCGCGGTCCGAAAACCGCTTGGTACCCCAGTAGATGTCACCATCCTTGGTCACGGCGAGCAGCACATTCTCGGGCTTGGTCTGCGTCGGAACGTTGATTTCCTTGGGCAGCGACAGCTTGACCGACTGCGTGACCACCGGCACGGTGATCAGAAAGATGATGAGCAGCACCAGCATCACGTCCACCAGAGGCGTGGTGTTGATGGACGAGTTCATCGGGGTATCGTCACCGTCGTCGGGTGAGCCTACGTTCATCCCCATCGCAATTTCCTCTCACTCACAAGCTCAACGGGGCGGCGCCGCAGCACCGCCCTCGATGCGGGATTCAGCGCTTGCCTGCCAGCAGCACGTTGTGCACATCGCCGGCAAAGTGGCGCACGCCGTCCATGACGACCTTGTTGCGACGCACCAGCCAGTTGTAGCCCATCACCGCCGGCACGGCGACGGCCAGACCGATGGCGGTCATGATCAGCGCCTCACCCACGGGGCCGGCCACCTTGTCGATGGACGCCTGGCCCGAGATACCGATGGAGGTCAGGGCGTGCAGAATGCCCCACACGGTACCGAACAGACCCACGAACGGGGCGGTGGAGCCCACCGTGGCCAGCCAGGCCAGGCCGCCTTGCAGACGGCCGTTGATCAGGTCGACCGCGCGCTGCACGCTCATGCCGATCCAGGTGTGCAGGTCGATGTTTTCCAGCAGCGTGCCCTCATGGTGCTCGGAAGCCTTGAGACCTTGTTCGGCGATGTAGCGGAAGGCGCTGTCTTCACGCAGTGCCTCGGCGCCTTTGCGCACGGTGCCGGCGTTCCAGAAATTGTCACGCGCCTCTTTGGCGGACTTCAGCATCTTTTGCTGCTCCCACCACTTGACGAAGGTGATGTACCAGGAGCCCACCGACATGATGATCATGATGACCAGCGTGGCCTTGGCCACCAGATCGCCCTGCTCCCACATGGCCTTGAGGCCGTAGGGGTTCTCAACTTCCTCATGCTGCACGTTGGACACCATGGCATCGGCAGGCGCCGCAGCCATATCAGGTGCAGAAGCAGGCGCCATGTCGGCCGCAGCGGAAGCGGGAGCGGAGGCTTCCTGGGCCAGGGTCGGGGCCGCCGTCAGCGCGCCCAGGGCGAGCATCAGGGCCATTGCGGGGGATCGAAGGGTCTTCAGAAAGGACATGGTGCCTCCAGGGGTAATGCGATGCCCGTCACCTTGTAATCGACGGACGCAGAGTTCAAAAAATGGGTGAATGACGCCAGTGGCGCGTTCAGTCGATCTTCCAGACATATTCGACCTCGAACGTGCCACCGACAGGACGCCCCTCGGCATCCGTGCCCGGCGTGAACCGGCAGTCGCTGAGCTTGCTCATGGCAATCCGATCAAGCTGCTTGTGCTCGCGGCTGGAGCCCGAAGAGCGCTGCACTTCGGCCTTGGCCAACGCACCTTTTGCATCCACGGTAAAGCGAATCTTGGTGATGCCCGTGGCCTCTGCACGGCGCGCCGCTGCCGGGTAGTCCTCGCTGGTCGGCGAGCAGGCCCGAACGTCCGCGATGGCGGGCTTCATGCCGCGCGGTGCGGCCGGCGCTGGCGGCGCCGGCTTGGCCGTCGGCACCACGGGCCCCGGCGGCCGCGGCGGCGGCACCTCCTGGGTGGTGGTGATCGTGGGCGCGGGCGGCGGATTGGCCACCGCAATCTCCGGCGGCGGCACATAGACCGGCGGCGGCGGCAGGGCCTTGGGCGGCGGCGGCGGCAGGTTCTCGGGCGGAGGGGGTGGCGGCGGTGGCTGCACCTCCTCGATGATCTTGGTCTCGATGGGCTCTTTGATCACCTCGACCACTTTGCGCGCCAAGCCGCTGGCCAGTGCCCAGCCCAGGATGACATGGATCACCACGACGGCGCCCAAGCCCACCATGCTCCTTGACGACTTGACTTGTGCTTCTGCGAAATCCACTCAACATCTCCCAGCAGCCCCAAAGAAGCCGCTGTCAGTTACGCCATGCGCAAGCCCAGGGCCGGCGCAGTAGGGCGCGACTATAACGCTGACCTTACAGCCGTTTTATGCGGGTATGGCCCGATTCAAAACTGTGCTAATCGATGCTGGCCGAGCCTTCACAACGGGCCTGCCAGCGACGCCCGCCTACAATGCACGCCATGCCCATCTCCCCTGTTCCCGAGCTGGTGGCCGAGCTGGCGGCTGGTCGTATGGTCATCCTCGTGGACGAGGCCGATCGCGAAAACGAAGGCGATCTGGTGCTGGCGGCCGATTGCGTCTCGCCGGCCGCCATCAACTTCATGGCGCGCCATGCGCGCGGCCTGATTTGCCTGACACTCACCCGCGAGCGCTGCGAGCGCCTGCAGCTGCCGCCCATGGCGGTGCGCAACGGCACGGCCCTGGGCACGGCCTTCACAGTCAGCATCGAAGCGGCCACCGGCGTCACCACCGGCATCTCGGCCGCCGATCGCGCCCGCACCGTGCAGGCGGCCGTGGCTCGCGATGCGCTGCCCAGCGATCTGGTGCAACCCGGCCACATCTTTCCGCTGCAAGCCCAGGATGGCGGTGTGCTGATGCGCGCTGGCCATACCGAGGCCGGCTGCGATCTGGCCGCCATGGCCGGCATGACGCCGGCCGCCGTGATCTGCGAGATCATGAACGACGACGGCACCATGGCGCGCCTGCCCGACCTGGAGCGCTTTGCGGCCGAGCACGGCTTGAAGATCGGCACCATCGCCGACCTCATCACCCACCGCAGCCGCCACGAAACGCTGGTGCAGCGCGCGCAGACGCGCACGCTGGCCACCGCACAGGGCACGTTTGATGCCCATGTGTTCCGCGATCGGTTTGGCGGCGCCCACCTCGCATTGACCGTGGGCAACTGGCAGGCCGACGACGAGGTGCTGGTGCGCGTGCACGAGCCACTGTCCGCATGGGACGCGCTGTTGACCGAGGGTGATGGCGCCCACACCTGGCCGCTGCCGCGCGCACTGGCCGCGCTGCAGCAACATGGCCGCGGCGTGGCCGTATTGCTCAACTGCGGCCTGGAAACGCCCGACGCCTTTGCCCAGCGCCTGGCCCCAGACCCGACCCATGCCCAGACCACCCGCCCGCTGCGTACCTATGGCCTGGGCGCGCAAATCCTGCGCGCGCTGGGCGTGGGCCGCATGACGCTGCTGGGCACGAATCGGCCCATGCCCAGCATGGCCGGCTACGGTCTTGAGGTCACTGGTTTCCAATCCCTGCCCTGAACCTTTACCTGGAGAACCCCTCATGCAACACGCCAACAAAGGCCAGACCGGCACACTGGAGGGCGCAGGGCTGGACATCGGCATCGTGCGCGCCCGCTTCAACGACGAAATCACCTCAGCCATGGCCGACGCCTGCCTGGCCGAACTGGCCGCCATGGGTGTGGAAGACAAGCAGATCACGCAAGTCACCGTGCCCGGCGCGCTGGAGATTCCGGTGGCGCTCAAGGCCATGGCCGACAGCGAGAACTTCGACGCGCTGGTGGCCCTGGGCTGCGTGATTCGTGGCGAAACCTTCCACTTTGAGCTGGTGGCCATGCAAAGCGGCACCGGCCTGTCGCAAGTGGCGCTGGAGTACGTGGTGCCCATCGCCAACGCCATCCTCACCGTGGAATCCCAGGCCCAGGCCTGGGAGCGCGCGGCCGACAAGGGCAAGGAAGCCGCCCGCGTGGCCGTGGAGATGGCCAACTTGCTGGACGACCTGCTGTGACCGAGGCGGTCAAAAAGAAGGCCACCTCCTCGCCGCGCCGCCGCGCCCGCGAACTGGCGCTGCAAGGGTTGTATGAGTGGCTGGTGGGGGGCGCCGACGTGGCCGCCATCGACGCCCACATCCGTGAGCAGGACGAATTCGCTCGCTGCGACAGCGCCCATTACGACGCCCTGCTGCGCGGCTGCATCGAGGCCGCGGCCGAACTGGACGCCCTGCTGGCACGCCACGTCGACCGGGCCACCTCAGCGCTCTCGCCGGTCGAGCATGGCGTGCTGCTGATAGGCACCTTCGAGCTGCGCCAGTGCATCGACATTCCCTACCGCGTGGCCATCAACGAAGCGGTGGAACTGGCCAAACGCTTCGGCGGCACCGACGGCCACAAGTACGTCAACGGCGTGCTGGACAAGGCCGCAGCCGACCTGCGTCCCGCCGAGGTCGCCGCCCGGCATGGCTGAATTCAGCTGGCCGCTGCGCGTCTACTGGGAGGACACCGATGCCGGCGGCATCGTGTTCTACGCCAACTACCTGCGCTACTTTGAACGCGCCCGCACCGAGTGGCTGCGTGCAGCCGGCGTGCAGCAGCAGGCGCTGCCCGTGCTGTTCGTCGTCACCGAAACACGCACCCGCTATCTCAAGCCCGCGCGGCTGGACGACCTGCTGCGCATCACCGTGGCGCGCCATACCGAACATGCGGCGGAACGCGCCAGCCTGAGCCTGATCCAACGCGCCTGGCGCGGCGACGACCTGCTGGCCGAGGCCGAGGTTCGCATTGCCTGCGTCGACCGCCAGACGATGCGCCCGAAGCGCATCCCCATTGAGCTGCCATGAACGCCCAAGACCTCTCCATCATCCAACTCGTGCTGCACGCCTCCTGGGTCGTGCAATTGGTCATCGCACTGCTGCTGCTGGTGTCGCTGGCGTCGTGGTCATTGATCTTTGCCAAACTGGTCGGCCTGCGTCGCATCCGCTTGCGCAACGACGCCTTCGAAGAGTCCTTCTGGTCAGGCCGCCAACTCACCGAGCTGTACCAGAGTGCCAGCCGCAGCACCGAAGCCGGCCCGCTGGAGCGGCTTTTCGCCAGCGGCATGCGGGAGTTCCTCAAGTTGCGCGAGCGCCAGCTCGACGCCGCCAGCCAGCTCGACGGCGCCCGCCGCGCCATGCGCGCCAGCCTCCAGCGCGAACTCGACACCATCGAAGGCAGCCTGGGCTTCCTCGCCTCGGTGGGCTCGGTCAGCCCCTATGTGGGCTTGTTCGGCACCGTCTGGGGCATCATGCACGCCTTTGTCGGCCTGGCCAGCGTCGAGCAGGTCACGCTGGCCACCGTGGCGCCCGGCATTGCCGAGGCGCTGGTGGCCACCGCCATCGGCCTCTTCGCCGCCATCCCGGCCGTCATCGCCTACAACCGCTTCGCGCGCGACATCGACCGCGTCGCCGTGCAGATGGAAACCTTCTCCGACGAGTTCTCCAACATCTTGCAGCGCAACGCCAGCGGCGTGGCCGGCGCCTGAGCCATGCCCGCCGTCGCCCACCGCGGCAGCCGTCGCCGCGCCATGAACGAAATCAACATGGTGCCGTTCATCGACGTCATGCTGGTGCTGCTCATCATCTTCATGGTCAGCGCGCCCCTCATCACCGTGGGCGTCGTCGACGTGCCGTCGGTGGGCAAGGCCAAAGTGAGGCCCGCGCACGTCATTGAAGTCTCGCTCGACGCCCAGTCGCGCCTGCTGCTCAAGCTGGACCGCGAAGAGGCCCGGCCCATCGACCGGCCGCAACTGGCCCGCGCCGTGCTGGCCGCCCAGGCCGGCAGCGCCGACACCCCCGTCATCATCTCGGCCGACCGCCAGGTGCGCTATGAGGAGGTGGTGCGCATCATGGACACCTTGCAGCGGGCCGGTGTGCAACGCGTGGGCCTGACCGTCAAACAAGGCCAGTGAAGCCAACCCGCTACCACCAGCCGCAAAGCGAAGACCGCACCGGCCTGGGGCTGGGCGTCTCGCTGACCGCCCACGCGCTGCTGATCGGCGCGCTGGCCCTGGGCACCCGCTGGCACACCGCCGCCACCGAAGCCGGCGTGCTGAATGCCGAGCTGTGGTCGGCGGTGCCGCAGATTGCAGGTGCCGCACCTGCGCCCGCACCCCAACCAGCGCCGCAGCCCGCACCGCAACCGCCCCGCCCCGCCCCACCACCGCCTGCGCCCGAGCCCGATCGCGCTGCCGAGCGGGAAGCCCAGATCGCTCGCGAACAAGCCAAAGCCAGGGAGTTGCAGCAAGCCCGCCAGGCCAAGGCCGAGCGCGACAAAGCCGAGCGCGACAAGGCCGCCAAAGAGCAGGCCGAGCGCGAGCGGCAGAAGAAAGAGAAAGACAAGGCCAGCCGCGACAAGGCCGCTGCCGACCGCGCCGCCCAACAGGCGCGCGACGAGCAACTGCGCCGCATGCAGGCCCAACTGGGCAGCGGCAGCGGCGAGGCCGGTAGCGGCCAGGCTGCGCGCAACACCGGCGCCACCCTGCGCGGCTACGGCGCGCTGGTGGTGGCTGCGGTCAAGCCCAACATCCGCTTTGGCGACCTCATCAGCGGCAACCCCCAGACCGACGTCGAGGTGCGCGTTACGCTCACCGGCGACATCGTCAGCCGCCGCATCGTCAAGAGCAGCGGCAACAAGGCCTGGGACGACGCAGTCCTGCAAGCCATCGACCGCACGGGTAAGCTGCCGCGCAACCCCAGCGGCAGCATCCCGCAGGAGATGATATTGGGTTTCAAGCCGCGCGATTGAGCCGCGCCGCCCCAAGTTGATGCCAAAAAACAAAGCGGCCCCGAAGGGCCGCAAGTCTTGAACACATGTGGTGGGCGGTGCAGGGTTCGAACCTGCGACCCCTGCCGTGTGAAGGCAGTGCTCTACCGCTGAGCTAACCGCCCGGGTGTGTCCGGGAAAGCCTGCGATTATGCCACAGCTTTTGGCCACAACAGCTTGCCGCCGCTTTCCTTGTCGAGATCGGCCAGCACGGCCGCGTGAGCGGCCCACTCGTCGGCCGTGGGCGCCAGCACCAACAGGTTCAGCGCCGCCAGATCCACGCTGTGCATCTCGGCTTCCAGCCCCGGTGTTGCCACCGCATCGCCTTCGGCCTCGATGACCAGCGCATGCTGGCCGCGCGTCATGCGGATGTAGACCTCGGCCAGCAGGCCGGCGTCCAGCAAGGCGCCGTGCAGCGTGCGGTGGGTGTTGTCCACCTCCAGCCGCTTGCACAGCGCGTCCAGCGAGTTGGCCTTGCCGGGGTATTGCTCGCGGGCCAGGGCCAGCGAGTCGGTGATGCGCGCCGCCACCTGGGCGATGGCCGGCTTGCCGACGCGGCGCAACTCGGCGTTCAGGAAGCCCACGTCGAAGGCGGCGTTGTGGATGATGAGCTCGGCGCCGTCCACAAACGCCAGCAGGTCGTCGGCCACGGCGGCAAACAGCGGCTGGTCGGCCAGGAACTCGTCCGACAGGCCGTGTACGGCGAAGGCGCCTTCACTGTTGCGGCGCTCGGGGTTCAGATAGAAGTGCCGCCGCTCGCCCGACAGGCGTCGGTCCACCATCTCCACGCAGCCGATCTCGACGATGCGGTCGCCGCTCTCGGGCGACAGGCCCGTGGTTTCGGTGTCGAGAAAAACCTGCCTCATGCCGCTGCCCTGCCCTGGCGCCGCGTGGCCCACAGCCAGACGGCACCGCCGGCCACGATCATGGGCACACACAGCCACTGCCCGCGCGAGAGGCCCAGCGCCTGCAGGCCCAAAAACGCATCGGGTTCGCGAAAGTACTCGGCCACGAACCGCAGCACGCCGTAGCCGAACAGAAAGGCGCCCGAAATCTGCCCCGTGGCGCGCGGCTTGCGCGCATACAACCACATCAACACGAACAGCAGCAGCCCTTCCAGCGCGAACTGGTAGAGCTGCGACGGGTGGCGCGGCACGCCGTCACCGGCCTGCGGAAACACCATGGCCCAGGGCAGTGCAGGGTCGGCGGCGCGGCCCCACAACTCGCCGTTGATGAAGTTGCCGATGCGCCCGCTGGCCAGCCCCAGCGGCACGCAGGGTGCAATGAGGTCGGTCACGGCCCAGAACGGCCGCTGGCGGCGGCGCGCAAACAGCGCCAACGCCACGATGACGCCAATCAGGCCACCGTGAAACGCCATGCCACCCTGCCAGACCGCAAAGATCTCCAGCGGGTGCGCCGCGTAATACACCGGCTTGTAAAACAGCACATAGCCCAGCCGCCCGCCGACGATGACGCCCAGCACGCCATAGAACAGCAGGTCTTCCACATCCTGCGTGCGCCAGCCCGCTGCCGCATTCCAGGGTTGGCGCACCCGCAACCGACCCAGCCAGACAAAGAGTGCAAACGCCACCAGGTAGGTGATGCCATACCAGTGGATCTGCACCGGCAGACCGATGCCATGCAAGTCCAGTGCGATGGGGTTGAATTGCGGGTGGGTCAGCATGGCCGGCATGATACGTGTGGGCTTCCCGGTCCATACCCAGAATGGGCATATGACCTATGCTGCGCGGCTTGCACGACAGCCGTTTCCACCATGCGCCACGCCCTCCTCTGCCTTGCTTTGCTCTCCACCTGCGCCGCCGCCGCGCAGCCCGCCTCCGTCTGGAGCGTCAACAGCCCCCCGGGCCCCAAGGCCGAGGCGCGGATCGACACCCGAACCGGCACCTGGATGGCGGTGGACGTCAGCCCCGACGGCCGCACCCTGGTGTTCGACCTGCTGGGCGATCTCTACCTGCTGCCCCTGGCCGGCGGCGAGGCCAAGGCGCTGACGCACAGCATGGCCTGGGAGATGCAGCCGCGCTTCTCGCCCGACGGCAAGCAGATCGCCTTCATCAGCGATGCCGGCGGCGGCGACAACGTCTGGGTGATGAACGTGGACGGCTCGGGCGCGCGTGCCGTCACGCAAGAGAAGACCCGCCTGCTGGGCAACCCCGTCTGGCACCCCGGCGGGCAGTACATCGCCGCACGCAAACACTTCGTAGGCACGCGCTCGCTGGGTTCGGGCGAGATCTGGCTCTACCACCTGGGCGGAGGCAGCGCCAACACCGGCGTGCAGCTCAATGAAAAGGCCAACTGGCAGAAAGACCGGGGCGAGCCCGCACTCTCGCCCGATGGCCGCTGGCTGTACTGGTCGCAGGACGCGACGCCGGGCACCGATTTCGAATACAACAAGAACAGCCGCGCCGAGATCTTCCGCCTCTACCGCCAGAGCCTGGACGACGGCAGCGTCGAGCCCTACCTCACCGGCGCCGGCGGTGCCATTCGGCCGCAGCCCGCACCCGATGGCAAGCAGTTGGCCTTCGTGCGCCGCGTGGATGGCGTCAGCACCTTGTTCGTCAAAGACCTGGCCAGCGGCCGCGAGCGCGCCGTCTGGGGGCCGCTTGAGCGCGACATGCAGGAGGCCTGGTCGGTGCACGGCGTCTACCCCGGCTTTGCCTGGTTGCCCGACTCGCGCGAGGTGGTGATCTGGGCGCGTGGCCAACTGTGGCGGGTGGACGTGACCAAGGGCAGCGCCAGCGCCATTCCTTTTCACGTGAGCGACACACGCGAGCTGCGCCAGCCGGTGCGCGCGCCCGGCGCCACCGACGTGGCGGCCGACACCTTCGACGTCAAGCAGTTGCGCTGGGCCGAGGTGGCGCCGGACGGCCGGCGCGTGGTCTATGGCGCGCTGGGCTCGCTCTACCTGCGCGAACTGGGCGGCGCGCCCGCCAGCCAGCCCCAGCGCATCGCCACGGCGGCGGGCGCCTTCGCCTACTACCCCAGCTTCTCGCGCGATGGCCGGCAACTGGTCTACGCCAGCTGGCACGACGAAGAGTTGGGCCGCATCCGCCTGCGCGACCTGGCCAGCGGCAAGGAGACCGTGCTCACCCCCACGGCGGGCACCTACACCGCACCGCGCCTCTCGCCCGACGGCCGCTGGGTGGCCTACACCAAGGTGCGGGGCGGGCGCCTGACCGCGCCCTGGGGCGGCCAGGATGCCGGCCTCTACGTGGCGCCGGTGGACGGCCGCAGCCCGCCGCAGCGGCTGACCCCCGATGGTGAGGCGCCCCAGTGGGGCGCTGGCAGCGACGCCCTCTACTTCACCCGCTATCGCCACAAAGACGAGGTGGACACCGAGCGCAGCCTGGTGCGACTGCGCCTGGCCGACCGCGTGCAGACGGTGGTCGCCACCAGCCAGGGCGCCACCGAGTTCGCCCTCTCGCCCGATGGCCGCTGGCTGGGCTTCGTCGAAGGCTTCAAAGCCCACGTGGTGCCGCTGCCGCAGACCGGCAAGCCAGTGGCGCTGTCCCCCACCATGGACGCCCTGCCCGTGCGCACACTGGCCAGCGACGCTGGCCAATCCCTGCACTGGAGCGGTGACAGCCAGCGGCTGCACCACATGCAGGGCGACGTGCTGGTGACCACGCCGCTGGCCGCAGACGCCGCCGCCACCCGCCAGGCCATCGGCTTCAGGCAGGCCACGGATGCTCCGCAGGGCGCCCCCATCGCGCTGGTGGGCGCGCGGCTGGTGACGCTGCGCGGCGAGCACGACGATGAAGTCATCGACGACGGCACCGTCATCGTCCACGGCGCCCGCATCACCGCCATCGGCCCGCGTGCCAGCACCCCGGTGCCGGCCGGCGCCACCACCATCGAGCTGAAGGGTGCCACCATCGTGCCCGGCTTCATCGACGCCCACTGGCACGGCGCCATGGCCGAGGCGCAAATGGTGCCGCAGCGCAGCTGGGTGGACTACGCCTCGCTGGCCTTCGGCGTCACCACGCTGCACGACCCCTCCAACCGCACCGGCGACATCTTCACCCATGCCGAGATGCAGCGCGCGGGCCTGGTCACCGGCCCGCGCATCTATTCCACCGGCGCCATCCTCTACGGCGCCCAAGGCGACCTGCATACCCAGATCGACACGCTGGACGACGCGCTGATGCACCTCAAGCGCATGAAGGCCGCCGGCGCCATCAGCGTCAAAAGCTACAACCAGCCGCGCCGCGACCAGCGCCAGATGATTCTGGAAGCCGCGCGCCAGACCGGCATGATGGTGGTGCCTGAGGGCGGCTCGCTGTTCCAGATGAACATGTCCATGCTCATCGACGGCCACACCAGCATTGAGCACTCGCTGCCGGTGGCGCAGGTGTACGACGACGTCAAGCAGCTGTGGGGCCAGGCGGCCACCGGCTACACGCCCACGCTGGGCGTGGCCTACGGCGGGCTGGATGGCGAGCATTACTGGTACGCCCGCACCGACGTCTGGCGCCACCCGCTGCTGGCCCGCTACGTGCCGCGCGGCATCCTGCAAAGCCGCGCCGTGCGGCGCGAAACGGCGCCCGAGGAAGACTTCAACGTCCTCACCGTGGCCCGCACCGCCCACGAGCTGGCGCAGGCCGGCGTCAAGGCCAACATCGGCGCCCATGGCCAGCGCGAAGGGCTGGCCGCGCACTGGGAGCTGTGGACCTTCGTGGCCGGCGGCATGAGCCCACTCGAAGCGCTGCAGACCGCCACCATCAACCCCGCCCGCCAGTTCGGGCTGGCGCATGACCTGGGCTCGCTGGACGTCGGCAAGCTGGCCGATCTGGTCGTCATCCAGGGCGACGTGCTGGCCGACATCCGCCAGAGCGACCGCATCGGCCACGTGATGCAGAACGGCCGCCTCTACGCGCTGCCGGGCATGGACGAGGTGGCGCCGCGCAAGAAGGCAAGGGCCGCGTTCTTCTTTGAGGGCGACGGCGCAAACGCGCCGGTGGACATCGAGGGCGAAGCCCACACCAGGTGCGTGGGGCATTGAGCCCGGGCACCCTGCCGCACCTCACCGCCACCGCGCCCGCAGCCCCTCCAGGTGGCTGCGGCTGCACGGCACGCTGGCGCCGCCTTGCAGCCGCAGCAGGGCGTCGCCCGCCTCAGTAGGCTCAATGGCTTCGATCAGCGCCAACCGCACCAGATGGCTGCGGTGCACGCGCACGAAGGCGTCGCCCAACTGAGCGGCCGTGGCCGTCAGCGTGGCGCGCAGCGGGTAGGCGTGGCCGCGCCGGTGCAGGTTGACGTAATTGCCCATGGCCTGCACCCATTCGATCTCGTCCACGCCAATCAGAAACTCCTTGCCCAGCTTGCGCACCAGCAGGCGCTGCGGCGGCTGCGGTGCGGGGGCCTCGTCGGCCTCGTCCGGCGCGCCCAGCACCCGCGCCTCGCCCTGCAGCCGCCACAGCAGCAGGCGGTAGGCCAGCGCCAGCGTGACGATGAAGGCATAGCTGCGCACGTCCTTGAGCCCTTCATACAGCAGCTCGCGCGGCCAGTCGCCGAAGTCGTAGTGCGCGCCCTGGGCGGCGTAGACGACCTTGCGCAGCGCCACCATCAGCACGGTGTGCGCCAGGCTCACGCCCACCGCCGCCAGTGCGTGAATGGGCAGGTGCCGGCGCCACACACCCCAGTACAGCGGCCAGCGCGCCAACACCGCCAGCATCAGCGGCAGCAGCGCCAGCCAGGCCAGGTGGCTGCTGCCCTCCCAGGTGACCAGCTCCCACAGTGGCACGCCGCTGCCCGCGCGGCGCTGCTCCTGCCAGACGGCGGCCGTGTTCAGCACCGCCAGCAGCGTCAGCAAAGCCACCCAGATCAGGGGCTCAAAAAAACGGCGGTGGCGCAGGTAGCGTTGCAACAAGTCCTGAGGCATGGCGGGCAGTGTAGGCAGCCACCGTCCCTGGCGCGGGGCGGCTGGTCACCGCCAGGGGGCAGCTCGTCACATTCCCCCCGGGCCGGGCCAGCGGACGGGCAAGCTGCCGCCCCATGCCACAACCCTCACCCCGCCTGACCGAACTCGACTGGCTGCGCATCGGCGCCTTCGCCTTGCTCATCCTCTACCACTGCGGCATGTTCTACGTGCCTTGGGAGTGGCACGTCAAATCGCCCCGCCTGGTGCCGGCGCTGGAATGGGTGATGGCGGCCATCAGCCCCTGGCGCATGGGCTTGCTGTTCCTGATCTCAGGCGCCGCCACCGGGTTGATGGGGCCACCCGGCTGGCGCCTGGCCGCCGGGCGCACCCGGCGCCTGATGCTGCCGCTGCTCTTCGGCATGGCGGTGGTGGTGCCGCCGCAGCCGTATCTGGAGGTGGTGGAGAAACTGGGCTGGGGCGGCGACTACGGTGCGTTCATGCGGCTCTACGTCCAGGGCTACGGCGGCTTCTGCCGGGGCGACGACTGCCTGACCCTGCCCACCTGGAACCACCTGTGGTTTCTGCCCTATCTGTGGCTGTACACGCTGGCCGCACTGGCGTTGGGCGCCCGCTGGCGGCAAAGCCCCATCTGGGCCGGGCTGAGCCGCGGCGCGCGGCTGCTGTGGCTGCCCTGGCTGCTGCTGGCCGTGCTGCGCATCACGGTCATGCCGCACCTGCCCATCACCCACGACCTGCTGCACGACGGCTACGCCCACCTGCTGTATGCCACGCTGTTCGTGCTGGGCCTGGCGCTGTTCGGTCATGCGGACGATCGCCACGGCGCCTGGGCCGCCGCCGTGCGCTGGCGGCGCTGGGCGCTGGGCCTGGCACTCGTGGCCCAGTTGGTGTCATGGGCCGCGCAATGGGCCTACCCCGGCGACATGCCCGTGCCCGAGCCGCTGCTCGCGCTGCTGCGCGCCAACACGGCCGCACGGCAATGGCTGCCGGTGGTGGCCTTGCTGGGCTATGCCCGCCTGCATCTGGCCCACCGCGACGGGCCCTGGCGCCGGGCGCTGACCGAGGCGGTCTTCCCCTGCTACATCGCCCACCAGACCCTCACCGTGGTCGCCGGCCACCTGCTGGCACCCCTGCATTGGCCACTGGCCCTGGAGGCGCTGACCCTGGTGGCCACCACGCTGCTGGGCAGCCTGCTCATCTGGCGGCTGGTGCGCAGTGTGCCGGTACTGGCCACGTGCATGGGGGTGGAGCGGCGCTCAGAAAACCCATCCTGAACGCCGCCCCATTGGATTGCCCACCTCGCATGGCTCCGACGCCAACCCCGCTCTCGGCGTGGATCCGGCTTGGCCGGTCCACTGCCTAAGCCCCCCTCGGGGGGGGTGAGCCTGCGCACCCATCAGCGCACTGCGCGCTGATGGGTGGCCGGGGAACGCCGCAGGGCCTGCAAGCCCTGCGGCAGCGACCGGCACGGAGCGTGGGGGCTACATCACGGCGCCTGCACCGTCCCCGACAAGGTGTACTGCCCCAGGCTGCCATAACCGCTGTAGCCCGTGCCCAGCACCGGGGGTTTGCCCACGCCTTCGACGCTGATGTAGTAGGTGCCCGCCGCCGGCAACGAGACCGAGACCTTGCCCCCCAGCGACTTCTTGGGTTGGGAGCTGGCCAACTGGTTGCCGCCGGCATCGCGCAGGATGAGTTGCGCGTCCAGGTTGGGCGAGAGGGCATCGAGCTTGATCTTGATCGTGGCTGTGCCCGCCCCGGCGTTGAACGAGAACATGTCCACGTCGGCATCGGTGCTCACCACGCCGCTGACCTTGACCTTGCGCGTCAGGCCCGTGCCGGTCTGGGTCATGGCCGTGGCGGTGCCCTGGGTGTTGCCGTGGTCGTCGGCCCGCAGCGGGGCTCCGGTGTTTTGCATGACGACGAAGTCGTCCTCGGTGTTGTTGGCGCCGCTGTACTCGCCCTTGCTCCACTGCACCAGCGACTGGTAATAGCCCACGCCCATGATGGGCGCCCAGCCGGTGGCGCCGCTGCCGTGGCCGGTGTAGTAGCCGCTGGTGGCGTCGCCGTCGTGGTACAGGTTCAGGTTGTGGCCCGCCTCGTGCGAGATGGCCTCGGCCACGTACTTCTCGTCGCTGGACAGCATGTTCCAGAACACCAGCGCCGGTTTGTAGTAGTCGCCCACGTTGTCGAACGCGCTCAGATAGGCCACGCCACCGCACGAGCAGGCATAAACCCCCGCGTTGTGGGTGATGACCACGGTGGTGCCAAAAACGGTGTCGGCCAGGTTGTCCCGCGTCAGCGCCCCAGCGGGCGGCTGTTCGGTGGTCACATCCACGTCGAACGGCGCGTAGTCCTCGGCCACGCGCTGCCAGATGGCCTGGATGGTGGTCAGCTCGGCATTGGAGAACACCGCCGCGTTGCCGTCGGCATCAAAAGGCTGGGCGTTGATGGGGCCGCCGCCGCCGTTCCAGGCCGTGCCGCTGATCACGGCACCGTTGAAGTCCAGGTAGATGGTGCGCTGGGCACCCGGGCGGCTGTGCAGCAAGAACGTGTCGGCCAACGGGGCCTGCGCGACGCTGGCCGGGCGCACCGTTTCGGGTGTCAGGGCCGGCGGCAGGTGGTCGTCGGCAAAGTACAGGCGGCCGCTCTGATCCAGCCGCAGCGCCGTGTCGGAGCGCAGCCGCTGCATCAGCACTTCAGGGGCGATCCCGTGATGGGCGGCCACGGCGGCCAGGTTGTCACCCAGCAGCACAATGGCGCGCTCGCCGCTGGCCCCGCGCTCGCCCAGATTCAGCTCGGGCATGGCGGGCCGGGGTGCCGCCATGGCGGCACTTGCCAACAAGGCGAACCCGGCCGTGGCAACGACTGAAAAACGGTGAATGGTGTTCATGGACTGTCTCCTCCAAAAAAGGGCCACGATTGTGGACACAGCTGCCTGCGGCGCGCCATAAGGAATTCACCCTTCGGGAAAAACCCATGGTCAAAACCCACGGTCGCCCAAGGGGCT
Source organism: Pseudomonadota bacterium (assembly GCA_020161145.1). GTDB lineage: Bacteria > Pseudomonadota > Gammaproteobacteria > Burkholderiales > Burkholderiaceae_C > Ideonella. The sequence goes on along the minus strand of JAIUPQ010000002.1, from coordinate 276,286 downwards.
TCGCGCGGGGGCTGGGTATCTCAGTTGGTAAGAAAAGTCCCCCATATGTGGCATGGAAAGTGCCGCCTGAGTTCGTTACGCTGAAGGCATGAATACGGTATGCCGTTTGTGCGCAACGGCGCTCACGCTGACCTTGGTCGGCGATGGTTCTGCAGGCCCTGATGCACCGTCTGGTGCGCGTGTGCCGCTGGCGGTGCTGGGCGACTCCGACAGCCAGTCCTACCAGGACACCATCACGTTTGCCCAGGGCAATGAGGAGCGGGGCGGCAAGTGGCGCGCAACATCCTGGCAGTGGGCCGAATTGCTGGCGCGCTGGCGGGGCGCCCAGCTGGACGTGGGCGCCTGGGATGCATGGGGCCAATCGGGCTGGCGACACCGCGCCCTGACCTGGCTGGGCCAGAACCCCCGCACGCCGCGCAAGATGGACTTCCAGTACAACTTTGCCATCTCAGGCCAGGGTTGTGACCACCTGCTGGAGCAGGCCGCCTACCTGCGCGACCTGATCGAGACCCATCCCGCCCGTTGGGAAAACGGGCTGGTGGTGATGCGCATCGGCGGCATTGCCCTCAACAACCCCCTGTGGCTGGAAGCCGCCGCCAACAACCCTCGTGCCCGCGCGGTGGAAGACCACATCAGCCTGTGCCAGTCGGCGCACACCCGCGCCGTGGCACTGTTGCAGCGGGCTCAGCCCAGCCTGCGGCTGGTGCTGGTGGGGCCGCTCAACGACGCCCACGACCCCTTGAACCGCACGCAGTGGCGCACCGATTCGGGCATTGCCCACATCGAGCAGGCACTGGCGCCGTTCGACCGGCACCTGAAACTGCTGGAGGCCCAGGACCCGACGCGCAGGCTGTACTTTGACAACCGCGCCTGGTTTGCCCGCCACTGGGTGGGCCAGAGCGACCAGGGCTTGCCCACCTACCGCACCCTGCAACTGGGGCCGCTCACCCTCAAGCCCGAGATTGGCGATGCCCCCAACCACCTGCTGCTGGGCGACCGCCACTTCGGCACGGCCGCCAATGCGCTGTGGGCGCAGGCCCTGGTGCAGGCCTTGCAGACGCGCTGGCCCGACCTGAATCTGGCCCCCATCGGCGCGGCCGAACTGGATCCGCTCTGGGCTAGCCTGAGTAGCGCTGCATCAGCGCCTGCTGCGCGCTGACCCCGCCCGGCTGGGCCAGGCTCTCGTAGTTGCCGTCCGGGCGCAGCGCCCAGGCATCCAGCGTGTCGTGCAGATAGGGCACCAGGCATTCGTCGATCACGCGTTGGCGCAGCGCCGCGTCGCGGATAGGCCAGGCCAGCTCGATGCGACCGGCCATGTTGCGGTTCATCCAGTCGGCGCTGGAGAGGTAGAGCGCCTCATCCTCGGGGGCCTCGCCCCAGCGGAAATACATCACCCGGGTGTGCTCCAGAAAGCGGCCGATGACCGAGCGGATGCGGATGCGCTCGCTGACCCCCGGCACGCCCGGCGCCAGCATGCAGGCGCCGCGCACGACGAGGTCGATGCTGGCGCCTGCGCGCGAGGCGGCCACCAGCGCCTCGATCAGCGGCTCGTCGGTCAGCGCGTTGAACTTGGCCACGATGCGCGCCGGGCGGCCCTGGCGCGCCGCCTCGGCCACCTGGGCAATGTGGCGCAGCAGCCGCCGGTGCAGCACAAAGGGCGCCGTCAGCAGGTGGCGCGGCGGCGCCACGCGGGTCAGGCTGGCAATCTGCAAAAACACGCCGTCGGCATCGGCCGTCAGGCCGGGGTCGGCGGTGAGGTAGCCCACGTCGGTGTAGAGCCGCGCCGTCTTGGGGTTGTAGTTGCCGGTGGACAGGTGGGCATAGCGGCGCAGCCGTGTGGCGCCGCTGGTGCTGCGCTCGCGCCGCGTCACCAGCAGCAGCTTGGCGTGGGTCTTCAGGCCCACGATGCCGTAGACCACCTGCACGCCCACGGCCTCCAGCCGCTCGGCCCAGTTGATGTTGGCCTCTTCGTCGAAGCGGGCCTTGAGCTCCACCACCACCGTCACGTCCTTGCCCCGGCGCGCGGCCTCGATCAGCAAGTCCATCAGCTCGGACTTGACCCCGGTGCGGTAAATGGTCTGGCGGATGGCCAGCACGTCGGGGTCGTGCACGGCCTCGCGCAAAAACGCCACCACCGGATCGAAGCTCTCGAACGGGTGGTGCAGCAGCACGTCGCGCTCGCGCAGCGTCTCGAAGATGGAGCGCCCGCGCGGCATGCGCTGCTCGGGCCATTGCGGCACATGCGGCGCAAAGCGCAGCTGCTGGCCGGGTACGTCGGCAATCAGGTCGATCAGCTCGCCAAAGCGCACCAGGTTGACCGGCCCGTTGACGCGGAACAGCGCATCGGCCGGCAGGTTGAACTGCGTCAGCAGCACCTCGGCCAGCTCGGGCGGGCAGGTGTGCACCACCTCCATGCGGATGGCCTGGCCGTAGTGGCGCGTGGTCAGGCCCCGGCGCAGCGCGTGGCGCAGGTTGGTGATGTCGCCCTCGTCCACATCCAGATCGGAGTCGCGCGTCAGGCGGAACTGCGAGAACGACTCCACCGTGCGCCCGGGGAACAGCTCCTCCAGGTGGGCGCGGATCACGCTGGTCAGCAGCACCAGCGTCTGGCGGCCCTTGCCGGCCACGTGGGCCGGCATCTTGATCACGCGCGGCAGCGCGCGTGGCACCCGCACGATGGCGGTGCTGGACGCGCGCCCGAACGCATCGCGCCCGCCCAGCCGCACGATGAAATGCAGCGACTTGTTGGCCACCTGGGGAAACGGGTGCGACGGATCCAGCCCCACCGGCAGCAGCAGCGGCCGGACCTCACGCTGGAAGTACTGCGCCACCCAGGCACGCTGCTCGGCGTTGCGTGCGTCGTGATGGCGCACCTCGATGCCATGCGCCGCCAGCGCCGGCATGAGGTCGTCGTTGAGCAAGGCGTATTGCTGGGCGATCAGCGCATGGGCCTGGGCCGACAGCGCATCGACCTCGGCCTGCCAGCGGCGCTTTTGCGCCGCTGGCGCCAGGCGCACACGCTCAAGCACGTCGGCAAAGCGCACCTCGAAGAACTCATCGAGGTTGGACGAGACGATGGTCACGTAGCGCAGCCGCTCCAGCAGCGGCACGTCGGCGCGGCGCGCCTGGGCCAGCACGCGCCGGTTGAACTCCAGGATGGACTGCTCGCGGTTGAGCAACACGGTTCGGCGCGCGGGCACCGGTTCGGGGGACGGCTGGCTCATCGGCAAATTCTAGAAAGCCCAGATGACGCGGCTGTGACAATGCCCGCCATGATGTTTGATGCCATCGTCATCGGCGCCGGTGCCGCTGGCCTGTTTTGCGCCGCCCAGGCCGGCCAGCGCGGCCTTTCGGTGCTGCTCATCGACCACGCCGAGCGCGTGGCCGAGAAGATCCGCATCTCGGGCGGCGGGCGCTGCAACTTCACCAACCGCGACCTGGACCCACGCGCGCCGCACAAGCATTTCCTGGGCGCCAACCCCGCGTTCTGCCGCTCGGCGCTGTCGCGCTACACCCCCGATGACTTCATCGCCCTGGTGCGGCGCCACGGCATCTCCTTCCACGAAAAACACAAAGGCCAGCTCTTTGCCGATCGCAGCGCCGAGGACTTGATCCGCATGCTGCTGGCCGAGTGTGCAGCCGGCGGCGTCACCCATTGGCAGCCCTGCGCGGTGCAGCAGGTGCAGTGGCGCGATGGCCGCTACGAGCTGGCCACCGCGCGCGGCACCGTGCAGGCGCCGCGCCTGGTGGTGGCCACCGGGGGCCTGTCCATCCCCAAGATCGGCGCCACCGACTTCGGCCACCGGCTGGCGGCGCAGTTCGGCCTGCCGCTGGTGCCCACGCGGCCGGGCCTGGTGCCGCTGACCTTTGACGGCGCGGGCTGGGCGCCGTATGCGGGCCTGGCTGGCCTCGCGCTGCCGGTGCGCATCGCCACTGGCGCCAAGGCCGCGCGCATGGCCTTCGACGAAGACCTGCTGTTCACCCACCGCGGCCTCTCAGGCCCGGCCGTGCTGCAAATCTCCAGCTACTGGCAACCCGGCACGCCCATCGACACCAACCTGGCCCCGCAGACTGATGTGGCGGCCTTCCTGGCCGCCGGCAAGGCCGGCTCCAAAAAGCGCATCGCCAACGAACTGGCCACGTTGCTGCCCGCCCGCCTGGCCGACGCCTGGGCGGCGCAAAGCCCAGACTGGCAGCGCCCCATCAACGAGGCCAGCGACAAGGCGCTGGCCCGGCTGGCCGAGGGGCTGGCGCGCTGGCCGCTGACGCCCACCGGCACCGAGGGCTACAAGAAGGCCGAGGTCACCGTGGGCGGCGTGGACACGCGGGCGCTGTCCAGCCAGACCCTGGAGGCCAAGACGCAGCCCGGCCTCTACTTCATCGGCGAGGTGGTGGACGTGACCGGCTGGCTGGGTGGCTACAACTTCCAGTGGGCCTGGGCCAGCGCGGCGGCGTGCGCGCGGGGGATGTGAGGCCCGGCGCACGCCAAGGTCTTACGCCCTCCGCCGCTGCTGAATCACCGCCAGTTGCTGTTGCATCAGCGCCAGCTGCTGCTGCACCAGATCGCGCACCGGGTTGGCCGCCGGCTCGGCCGCGCCGCCCAGCACCGCCGCCGGTTCATCGACCCAGCAGCGCTGGCGCTCGAACGGGTAGGTGGGCAGGGTCACGCGCTGGCGACCCTGTGCCGGCGTGGCCACCGGTGCGGGCAGCTCAATGCCCAACGCCCACAGGCCGCCCTGGGCCAGCGCCATGGCGGCGGCTTCGCGCCCGGGGGCGCTTTCCAGGCTGGCCACGCCTCTGCCGCCCTGCTGGCGGGCCAGGCCCAGCAGCGTGGCGCGCGGGCCGATCTCCAGCAGCGCCGCGCCGGGGTGGCGCGCCAGCGCCTCGGCCAACGCGGGGCGGAATCGCACCGGCTCACGCAGGTGGCGCGCCCAGTAGTGGGCATCGGTGGCCTCGGCATCGGTCAGCCAGGTGCCGGTCAGCGTGGAGGCGATGGGGATCTGCGGCGCCTGGCGGGGCACGGCCGCCACCTCAGCCTCGAACGGCGCCACGGCCGGCGCCATCATGGCGGAGTGGAAGGCGTGCGAGGTGGCCAGCAGGCGCACGGCCAGGCCTTCGGCTTCCCACTGCGCGGCCAGCGGCGCCAGCAGCGTCTCGGGGCCGGCGACCACGCAGGCCTGCGGGCCGTTGTCGGCCGCCAGGCTGACGCCGTCCGGCAGCCTGGCGGCGATGGTCTCGGCCGGTGCGCGCACCGACAGCATGCGACCCGGCGGCTGCGCCTGCATCAGCGCGCCGCGCCGCGCCACCAGCCGGGCTGCATCGCCCAGCGTGAGCACGCCAGCCACCACGGCGGCGGCGAACTCGCCCACGCTGTGGCCGATCAAGGCCACCGGCTCGGCGCCGCGGGCGCGCCAGGCCGCCGCCAGCGCCACCTGCAGGCAGAAGGTGGCGGGCTGGGTGACGGCCGTGTCGGTCAAGGCCATGGGGTCGGCGTCGGCCAGGCGGGCGCGCAGATCGAACGGCAGGTTCGGCTGCATGGCCGCCAGCGCCTCATCGAAGGCGGTGGCAAACGCTGGGTCGGCCTGCGCCAGCGCCAGGCCCATGCCGGGGTATTGCGCGCCCTGGCCGGTGAAGAGCCACACCTGGTCGGGCAAGGCCGCCGCCACCTGCCCTTGCACGCGCGCAGGGTGGCCGGCCGTGCGCAGCGCGGCCACGGCCTCATCGGGTGTGGCGCAGGCCACGGCCAGCCGGTGGGTGAAGCGGCTGCGACCCACGGCCAGCGTGTGGGCGACGTCGGCCAGGTTGAGAGCGGGCTCACGCGCCAGCGCGTCGGCCAGCTGGGCGGCCTGCCGGGCCAGCGCCGCCGCGCTGCGGGCGCTGAGCAGCAGCAACTGCAAGCCCTGGGCCGGCGGTGAGGGCTGGCGCAGCGGCGCCTCCTGCAGGACGACGTGGGCATTGGTGCCGCCCACGCCAAAGCTGCTGACGCCAGCGAGGCGAGGCTCGGCCGCTCGCGGCCACGGCGTCTGACAGGCGTTGACGATGAAGGGGCTGGCGGCGAAATCGATCTTGGGGTTGGGGGTCTCGAAGTGGATGCTGGCCGGCAACACCTCGTGCTGCAACGCCAGCGCCGTCTTGATGACGCCAGCCGCGCCGGCCGCCGTGACGGTGTGGCCGATGTTGCTCTTGGCCGAGCCGATGCGGCACCAGCCCACGTCGGCCGTGTGCTGGCGGTAGGCGCGGGTCAGTGCCTCCACCTCCACCGGATCGCCCAACGGGGTGGCGGTGCCATGGGCTTCGACGTAGCTGATGTCGCGCGCATTCACCCCCGCATCGCGCAGCGCCGCCTCGATGACGGCCGCCTGGCCATCCACGCTGGGCGCGGTGAAGCTGGCCTTGCCGCCACCGTCGTTGTTGACGGCCGCGCCGCGAATCACGGCCAGCACGGTGTCGCCATCGGCCAGCGCATCGGGCAGGCGCTTCATCAGCACGCAGGCGGCGCCGTCGTTGAAGGCGGTGCCGCTGCCGCGGGCATCGAAGGTGCGGGTGCGGCCGTCCTCGGACAGCATGGCGCCCTCCTGGTAGAGGTAGCCACTGTGGTCGGGCACGGTGATGGCCACGCCGCCGGCCAGCGCCATGTCACAGCGCCCCAGCCGCAGGTGGTCGATGGCCTGCACCATGGCCACCAGCGAGGTGGAGCAGGCGGTGGTGATGGAGAGCGCAGGCCCCCGCAGGCCGAATTTGTGGGCCACGCGCAGCGGCGCATAGTCTTTGTCGTTGGCCAGCAGCACGGCCAGCTCGCCGGCCCGCGCCAGCGCCTGAGGCCGCAGCGCCAGATGCCGATGCAGGTAGGTGGGCTCGTGCACGCCGGCATAGACACCCACCACACCGGGTGCGGCGTCGGGCGCATAGCCGGCACGCTCCAGGCATTCCCAGGCGATCTCCAGAAACACCCGGTGCTGCGGATCGGTGATCTGGGCCTCACGCAGCGACATGCCGAAGAAGGCCGGCTCGAATTGGTCGATGTCCGCCAGGATGCCGCGCGCCCGGATGTAGGCCGCGTCGTCGCGCACGGCGGCGGGGATGGCCGCATCCAGTGTCTCGGCGGTGAAGTCGGTGATGCCGTCGCGGCCTTCGAGCAACTGGCGCCAGAAGGCGTCCACGTCCACCGCGCCCGGGAAGCGCCCGCTGCAGGCCAGGATGGCGATGGGCACGGCCTGCCCTCCTTCGACCGCGCGGGCCTGCCGCGCCACCGTGCGCCCTTCCAGCGCGGCAGCCAGCGCGCGCGGCGTGGCGTGGGCAAACACACTGGGCACGCTGACGGGGCGGCCCAGTTGCGGCGCCAGCAGCGTGGCCGCGCGCACCACGGCCAGCGAGCTGCCGCCCAGGTCGAAGAAGTTGTCGTCGCGGCCCACGGCGTCCAGGTCCAGCACCTGCGCAAACGCCGCCGCGATGGCGGCCTCCAGTTTGCCCACCGGCGCGGCAAACGCCGTGGCCAGCGGCGGGCGCTCGCGGGCCGGGCTGGGCAGGGCTTTGCGGTCGATCTTGCCGCTGGGCGTCAGCGGCATGGCCGCCATCACCACGATGGCAGCCGGCACCATGTGCTCGGCCAGCCGCGTGGTCAGGCCCGCGCGCAGGGCACCGGCCTCCAGCGCCGCACCGGCCTGCGGCGAGACGTAGCCGACCAGGCGCTTGTCGCCATCGGGCCCGGGCAAGGCCATGACGGCGGCCTCGCGCACGCCGGGCAAGGCCTGCAAGGCGGCCTCGACCTCGCCCAGCTCGATGCGAAAGCCGCGAATCTTGACCTGGAAGTCGTTGCGCCCCAGGTAGTCCAGTTGGCCGTCGTCGCGCCAGCGGCCCTGATCGCCCGTGCCGTAGAGGCGCGCCCCGGGCACGCCGCCCAGGCGGTCGGGCACGAAACGCTCGGCGGTGAGTTCGGGCCGGTCCAGGTAGCCGCGTGAGACCCCTGCGCCGCCCACCCAGATCTCGCCCACGGCGCCGGGGGGCAGCGGCGCACCGGCCGCGTCCAGCACATAGAGCTGGGTGTGGCGGATGGGCCGGCCTATGGGCGGCGAGGACTGGGCATAGGCTTGCCAGGGCCGCGTCAGCGTGTAGGTGGCCACCACGTCGGTGCATTCGGTGGGGCCGTAGCTGTTGATGACTTGCAGCTGCGGGCAGGCGGCCTCCAGCGTGGCAAAACGCGCCACCAGAATGGGCTCGCCGCCCAGGAAGACGCGGCGCAGCGAGGCCAGCGCCACAGGCAGGGCCGAGTCCACGATGGCGCCGAAGAAGCTGGGCGTGAGGTTGAGCAAGGTGATGCCGGCCGCTGCGATCTGCCGCGCGATGGCCGCAGGGTCGAACTGCACCGGCGCCAGATGCACCTGGCCGCCGTGCATCAGCGGCGCCAGCAGGTTCTTCTGCGTCAGGTCGAAGCTGAACGAGGTGACCACCAGCGCGCGCTCGGTGGCGTCCATGCCGTAGTCCTCGCCATACCAGGCCAGCATATTGGCCAGGCCGCCGTGGGTGATGGCGGCGCCCTTGGGCAGGCCGGTGGAGCCGGAGGTGTAGATGACGTAGGCCAGATCGCCCGCCGCCGGCTCGGGCAGCGGCGTGGCGTCGGCGGGCGCGGCGGCCAGTGCCAGGGCGTCCACAGCCCATTGCGCCGCGCCGTGGGCCGGCAGCACCGGTGCCTGGCGCGCGGTGAGCACGGCCTTGGGCCGGCTGTCGGCCAGCATGTGGGCAATGCGCTCGGGCGGGTAGGTGGGATCCACCGGCACATAGGCGGCGCCCGCGCGCAGCACGCCCCAGAGTGCCACCACCATGTCCAGCCCGCGCTCGGCGCAGATGGCGACGCGGTCGTCGGCCACCGTGCCCAGGGCGATGAGGCGCCGCGCCACGGCCGCAGAGGCGGCGTCGAGCTGGGCATAGGTCAGTGCGCCGCCCTGGGCATCGGCCACGGCCAGCGCCGTGGGTTGCAAGGCAACCTGTTGCGCCAGGGCCTGGGTCAGCGGCGCAAAGGCCGCAGCGGGCTCGGGACCGCGCGCCAGCCGGTCGGCATCCGTGGACAGTGAGTGCGGCGAATGGGCAGACATGAGGGTTCAGGGTAACGCTGTGGGGCAACGGGCATGATGCCCCAAGCCCTCAGCCACGTTACACCCCCGAACAAGGGATGCGCGACCTGCGTCACGTGCGGACGGTGGTGCGCACGCCCGTCAGATACCCGATGCTGGCCCCGAACCGGTTTTTGTAGTTGGCGCGGATCAACGGCTCGACCTGGGCCCTGACCTTGTCGTGCAGCGGGCTGGCCCAGTCGCCGGCATGCTGGAAGTGGCTCATGACGTACGTCCAGCCATTGACGTGGCTGACGGCATGCAGGCCGGTGGATTCGGCGCCCACGGGGCACGACAGCAGCCGCGTGAGTTGGCGGGTATCGACGTGGAAGGCCCACAGGAAGTTGTTGACGTGGGTGTTGCTGTCTTCGCCGATGAAGAGGGTGCGCAGCACGGGGTCGAACTTGAGGTTGTCGGGCGAGGCGATGCGATCGGGGTGGGCGAAGTTGCCCAGCGCATCCTGCGCCGCCTTCTTGGGGTAAGGTCGCTCGGCGGTGGCACCCAGGTCGTGGGCCACCAGCTCGGAGACGGCCGCCATGTCCACCGGCACCCATTCGCTGGCGATGCGCTTGCCCGTGGTGTCGCGCTGACCACCGCGCAGCCGCTGCTGGTAGACGGCGCCCGAGTACGGCCCTTGCACCTGGATGCCGGCACTGCCGTCGAGCATGCTGGACTCGATGCGCGACATGGCCAGGTAGGCCAGTTTGTCGGCCGCGTTGACCGTGGTGCCTTCCCACTTGGTAAAGCCCAGGCTGGCGCCCACCAGGGCGGCGTAGCGGTGGGTTTCCAGAAAGGCCGCAGCCTGCGCCATGCCGGGCTTGAGCCGCACCCACTGGGGCTGGCCGGCGTAGTGGATTTGGGTGAAGCGCGCATCCTGCGGGTCGGCGGTGCGCACGTCCATGATGTCGGTGGGCCGGATGCCGCCGTCGATCAGCGCCTCGATGGCGGCGCTGCGGGCATGGCCCAGCCGAATCCAGCGCAGCGCGGCCCGGCCGGGGCCCTCGCCACTGGTCTGCAGCCACTGGGCGGCGTACAAGGTGCCCGCCGAGAGGTCGCGCGGAGCATCGGCGATGAACATGAAGGCGCCGCCATGCGTCCAGTCGTCGCCCATCAGCACGGTGCGCTCGTCGGGCATGACCTGCACCAGTTCCTTGGAGGTGCGTCCGGTGCAGTAGTGCTTGCGGATGCGGCCGCTGCCGTCGGGCAGCACGGTGACCTCCGGCAGGTGGCCGTAGTGGTAGGGGTTGGCCACGGCGGCGTCGCCAAAGACGTTGCGGCTGTAGGCGGCCAGGCGGCTGCCCTCGCGCGCGTCAAAGGCGTCGGGTTCGTACTCCTCGGACGACAGGTGGGTGTTCCACGGCGAGAGGCTGGCGCCGCACGTCATCCACAGGCCGTGCACGCTGCGGGTGTCCACGTTGTGGTACTGCACCAGCTTGAGCTGGCCGGTGTCAGGGTTCTGGTCCAGCGTCAGCACGGCCATGGGGGATGGCAGGTGGCCGTACAGGTCGGTGACCTCGTCTTGCGCGCGCGAGGTGTATTCGAACTGCACCACGGCAAACACCGTGTGGCCTTTGACGCCCGGCACCCGGGCATCGGCCAGCGTGAGCAGCGAGGAGCCGTCGGGGCAGTTGGAATAGAACTGGCGCGGCCGCTCGGGCACCGAGGTGTCCATGATGGGACGACCCCGGCTGTCCACCTGGCCGCCCACGACCACCGTGCCGCCGGCACCGTCGGGCACGAGGTCGCCGGTGAGGCACAAGGTTTCGTAGCCCAGCTGCCAGCGCCGCTCGCTGCCGTCGCTGTAGCGCGCCAGCAGTTGCGAGCCCACGGTGGTGGTGGCCATGGCCGCCGGGTTGGCCAGCGTGGGAGCGGCCATGCCGACGAAGGCCACGGCGGTCAGCGTGCCGGCGGGCGCGGCCTCGCCGGGGCTGGCCGCAGCCAGCGCCGAGGACAGGGGCAGCAGCGGCAGCGCAACCGCGCCTTTGACCAGGGTGCGGCGCGAGGCGCTGACGGCCGGCATGGCGCGGCCCGGCAGGGGCCTCATTCGCCCAGGTAGGCGGCGCGCACCTTGGGGTCGGCCAGCAAGGCCTTGGCCTCGCCGCTCATGGTGACCTCGCCCGAGTCCATCACATAGCCCCGATTGGCCAGCTCCAGTGCGCGGCTGGCGTTTTGCTCCACCAGCAGCATGGTCACGCCCTGCTTGTGGATGGTATGCACCACCTCGAAGATCTTGTCGACCATGATGGGCGACAAGCCCATGGAGGGCTCGTCCAGCAGCAACACCTTGGGACGGGCCATCAGCGCGCGGCCCATGGCCAGCATCTGCTGCTCACCGCCCGACATGGTGCCGGCCAGTTGCTGGGCCCGCTCCTTGAGGCGCGGAAAGATGCCGAAGACCATGTCGATGTCGGCTTCGATTTCATCGTCCTCGCGGGTGTAGGCGCCCATCTGCAGGTTTTCGACGATGGTCATGCGGGTGAAGGTGCCACGCCCTTCGGGAATCATCACCAGGCCCTGGCGTGCCAGATCCCAGGGGCCCTGGCCTTTGATGGACTTGCCCAGGTATTCGACGTCGCCTGCTGCCACGGGCTGCAGGCCGGTGACGGCCTTGAGCGTGGTGGTCTTGCCGGCGCCGTTGGCGCCGATGAGGCTGACGAGTTCGCCCTGGTGCACATCGAAGCTGACGCCTTTGACGGCCTGGATGCCGCCGTAAGCCACTTTGAGGTTGGAGACTTTGAGCAGGGTGGGGGCTGCGGTGCTCATGCGTGGTGGGCTCCCAGATAGGCTTCGATGACGCGCTCGTCGCGCTGAACTTCGGCGGGCGTGCCCTCGGCAATCTGCTTGCCGTAGTCGAGCACGCTGACACGGTCGCACAAGCCCATGACCAGTTTGACGTCGTGCTCGATGAGGAGGATGGTGCGGCCATCCTTGCGGATGCGGTCGATCAGCTCACGCAGCACCACCTTCTCGGTGGCGTTCATGCCGGCAGCGGGCTCATCCAGCGCAATCAGCTTGGGGTCGGTGGCCAGCGCGCGGGCAATCTCCAGCCGGCGCTGGTCACCGTACGACAGGGTGCGCGCGCGGGTGGGCGCGTACTCGGCAATGCCCACGTATTCCAGCAGCTCCTGCGCCCGCGCGCGGATGGCGGCTTCCTCGGCCTTGAAGCCGGGGGTGCGGAAGATGGCACCCAGAATGCCCGAGTGGGTGCGCACGTGGCGGCCCACCATGACGTTCTCCAGCGCCGTCATCTCCGGAAAGAGGCGGATGTTCTGGAAGGTGCGCGCAATGCCGGCGCGCGCCACCTGGTGCACCGCCTGCGGTGTGTAGGGCGCACCGCCCAGCTCAAAGGTGCCGCCGTCGGGCGTGTACAGGCCCGTCAGCACGTTGAAGAAGGTGGTCTTGCCGGCGCCGTTGGGGCCGATCAGGCCATAGACCTGGCCGGCCTTGATGGTGATGCCCACGTCCGACAGGGCTTGCAGGCCGCCAAAGCGCTTGGAGACGCCCTGGACTTTGAGTACGTTGTCGCTCATGACGATTCCCTTCAAGCGGCTGCTTTGGCATCGACCTTGGGGGCCGCCTTGCCATGCTCGGGCGCCGGCCACAGGCCACGCGGACGCAGCAGCATGATGGAGATCATGGCCAGCGCCACCAGCAACTGGCGCAGGATGGCGGCATCGAGCCGCCCGCCGGTGGCCTCTTGCAGCGGCCCGGCCACGTAACGCAACACCTCGGGCAGCGCGGCCAGCAGCAGCGCACCCAGGATGACGCCAGGGATGTGGCCAATGCCCCCCAGCACCACCATGGCCACGATCATCACGGACTCCATCAGCGTGAACGACTCGGGCGAGACGAAGTTCTGGAACGAGGCGAACATGGCGCCCGAGATGCCGCCGAAGGTGGCGCCCATGCCGAAGGCGGCCAGCTTGAGGTTGCGGGTGTTGACGCCCATGGCCTTGGCGGCGATTTCATCCTCACGGATGGCCATCCAGGCGCGGCCCACGCGCGAGTCGGCCAGCCGCGACGAGATGATGACCGACAGCACCACCAGCGCCAGGAAGAGGTAGTAGTGCTGGATCACCGGCGTCATGGTCATGCCAAACAGCTCGTGGCTTTTGCCCAGATCGAAGCCGAACACCTCGATGGAGTCGATCTGGCCGATGCCGCGCGGGCCGTTGGTGATGTTGATCGGGTACTCCAGGTTGTTCATGAAGACCCGGATGATTTCGCCAAAACCCAGCGTCACGATGGCCAGGTAGTCACCGCGCAGCTTGAGCGTGGGCGCCCCCAGCAACATGCCCAGCACCCCCGCCAGCACGGCGGCCAGCGGAATGATGACGTAGAACGGCATGTGCAACCCGTTGGGGAAGGCTGCCTTGATGGACGGGAAGTTGTCCGTCAGGTGCGGCGAGGCCAGCAGCGCGAACATGTAGGCACCCAGCGCGTAGAACGCCACATAGCCCAGGTCGAGCAGGCCGGCATAGCCCACCACGATATTGAGGCCCAGCGCCAGCAGCACGTACAGCAGGGCAATGGCCAGGATGCGCACCCAGCCCTGGCCAAACTGGCCGATGAACAGCGGCAGCGCCATCAGCGCGAGGGCGGCCAACAGGAAGAGAACGATCTTCTGCGTTTGACTCATCTGCATCATGGTGTGCTCCTTACGCCCGATCCGCCACGCGCTCGCCCATCAGCCCCGAGGGCCGCAGCGTGAGCACCAGGATCAACACCAGGAAGGCAAAAATCTCCACGTACTGACTGCCGAACACGCCGCCCGTGAGGTCGCCCAGGTAGCCGGCACCCAGGGCTTCGATGAGGCCCAGCAGCACGCCGCCCACCATGGCGCCGGTGAGGTTGCCGATGCCGCCAAACACGGCCGCCGTAAAGGCCTTGAGGCCGGGCACGAAGCCCATGGTGTGTTGCAGCGTGCCGTAGTTCAGCGCCCACATCACGCCGGCCACGGCGGCCAGCGTGGCACCGATGACGAAGGTGGCCGAAATGACGAAGTCGGGCTTGACCCCCATCAGGCTGGCCACGGACGGGTTCTCGGCCGTGGCGCGCATGGCACGGCCCAGTTTGGTGCGGTTGACCAGCCACAGCAGCGCACTCAGCAACACCACCGTGCTGACCAGGATGACGATCTGCACCACCGTGATGACCGGCCCGTTTTCCCAGAGGTGGAAGACCTCGGTGGGCAGCAGCGGCGGATAGGGCTTGGGGTTGGGCTTCCAGATGATCATGGCCAGCGTCTGCAGCAGCAGGCTCATGCCCATGGCGGTGATCAGCGGCGCCAGCCGCGGCGCCTTGCGCAGCGGCCGGTAGGCGATCTTCTCGATGGCGTAGTTGAGCACCGAGCACACGACGATGGCCACCACCAGCGAGATGATGAGCAGCAACCAGCCGGGCCAGCCCGTGCCTTGCAGCGCCATGACCACCGTCCACGACACCATGGCCCCCACCATCAGGACCTCGCCGTGGGCGAAGTTGATCAGGCTGATGATGCCGTACACCATGGTGTAGCCCAAGGCCACCAGCGCATACATGCTGCCCAGCACCAGACCGTTGATGATCTGTTGCACAAATATGTCCATGGCGGTTTTCCTTGACTTCTGGTGTTGACCGGGCGCCACATTGGGCCTAGGCCCTCACGTTAACGCAAGGCCTGTGCCGCTTTGCGCAACACCCCCCCTGGGATTACCCGGATGCGCCGTCCGGGGCGCCTGTGGCAGTCGCGCGCAGGGCGGCCAGCTTCTCGCCGATGCGCAACTCCAGCCCGCGCGGCACCGGCTCGTAGAGCGGCGGCGGCGCGAGGCCGTCGGGGAAATAGGTCTCGCCGGCCGCAAACGCATCGGGCTCGTCGTGCGCATAGCGGTAGCCATCGCCATGGCCCAACGCCTTCATCAAGCGGGTGGGCGCGTTGCGCAAATGCTTGGGCACCGGCTGGCTGCCATGCTGGGCCACCAGCGCCTGCGCGCGCTTCCAGGCCACATAGACGGCGTTGGACTTGGGCGCCACCGCCAGGTAGACCGTGGCCTGGGCCAGCGTGAGCTCGCCCTCGGGCGAGCCCAGGCGCTCGTAGGTGGCAGCGGCGTCCAGCGCAATCTGCAGCGCCCGTGGGTCGGCATTGCCGATGTCCTCGCTGGCCATGCGGATCAGCCGCCGCGCGATGTAGCGGGCATCGGCCCCGCCATCCAGCATGCGGGCCAGCCAGTAGAGCGCGGCATCGGGGTCGGAGCCGCGCACCGATTTGTGCAGCGCCGAAATGGTGTCGTAGAAGGCATCGCCGCCCTTGTCATAGCGGCGCAGTTGCGCGCCCAGCGCGCGCTTGAGCGCGGCCGCGTCGATCTGATCCACCGCCCCGACCTGGGCCACCAGGTTTTCATAGGCGTTGAGCAGCCGGCGCGCGTCGCCGTCGGCGTAGGCGGCCAGTTGCTGAGCCGCCTCGGCGGTCAGCGGCGGCGCGGCCAGCTCGGCCTGCGCCCGGGCCACCAGACGCAGCAGATCCGCCTCGCCCAGGGCCTCCAGCACGTGCACCGTGGCCCGCGACAGCAGCGCCGAGTTGACCTCGAACGACGGGTTCTCGGTGGTGGCCCCGATGAAGGTGAACAGGCCCGACTCCACATGCGGCAAAAACGCGTCCTGCTGCGCCTTGTTGAAGCGGTGCACCTCGTCAACAAAAACGATGGTGCGCCGCCCCGTGCGCTGTGCGGCCTGCGCCTGCTCCACGGCCTCGCGGATGTCTTTGACCCCCGCCAGCACGGCCGACAGCACGATGAGCTGCGCCCCCGCCGTACCGGCCAGGATGCGCGCCAGCGTGGTCTTGCCCACGCCCGGCGGGCCCCAGAGGATCATGGAGTGCGGCCGCCGCTGCTCGAACGCCACCCGCAGTGGCTGCCCGGGGCCCAGCAGGTGCGCCTGACCGATGACCTCGTCCAGCGTGCGCGGCCGCAACCGCTCCGCCAGCGGCGCACCCGCCGATGGCGGCGCGGCCGCCCCGATGGGTTGCGGCGAATCGTCGAACAGGGCTTCTTGCTGAGGCGGCATGACCCGGCGATTTTCCGCGCTTTTCCGGGCATTGCGCCCCCACAGCCACGCCACACTGATCGCCATCACGCCCCCTAATTGGAGCTCTTCCCATGACCGCCGTGTCCTCTGCCACCGAAGCCGCGCCTGCAGCCCATGCCTCGTCCCAAGCCGCCCGCGAATACCTGTCGTTCAAGCTCGGGGCCGAGGAGTACGGCATCGACATCCTGAAAGTGCAGGAAATCCGCGGCTACGAAGCCCCCACCCGCATCGCCAACGCCCCCCATTTCATCAAGGGTGTGGTCAACCTGCGGGGCGTCATCGTGCCCATCGTGGACATGCGGCTGCGCTTCGATCTGGCCGACGTCAGCTACGACACCTTTACGGTGGTCATCATCCTCAACGTGGCCGGCCGCACCGTGGGCATGGTGGTGGACTCGGTCAGCGACGTGATGGAGTTGGGCGCATCCCAGATCAAGCCCGCCCCCGACTTCAGCGGCGCCATCGACGCCAGCTGCATCACCGGCCTGGGCACCATAGGCCAGGGCGAGGGCGAGCGGATGCTGATCCTGCTGGACATCGAGCAGATGATGTCGGCGCCGGATATGGGGTTGATGGAGAGCCAGATGCTGCACTGAGCGCGGCACCCCCAAAGATGACAGCCGCCTGCGGGCGGCTGTTTCCGTTTCTATCTACTCCCATTCACTGCCGCGTCACATCCGCCCCCTTGGGCGGCGTGAACGTGAAAGCGCCGGCAGGCAGGCCGGGCTGGGCCTTGTAGCCCTCCAGCACCAGCACCGAGCGCTGGCCGAAGGCGTCGGCCAATTCGAGGGTGGCGATCTGCTCGCCCTTGAAGCCCACCTTGATCTGCCGCACCTGGCCGTCGGCCTGTTTGGGCACGGCCTCGGCCCAGCGTTGGCCGTCGGCGTCGGGCAGGCTTTTGAGGGTGAAGGTCTGGTCCAGATTCGCGCCCAGCAGGATGGCGGCGGGCGTGCTGCCCAGCGCGTCGCCGGCGGCGCGCACCGTCACCTGGTTGAGGTCGGGGTCGTGGAACCACAACTCCTTGCCGTCGCAGACGATGGTCTGTGGGTAGGGCTTGGTGTAGTCGAAGCGGAAGCGGCCCGGGCGCTCGAAGGCAAAGGTGCCGCTGGAGGTTTTGACCCGCTTGCCGTCTGGCGAGGTCACGGTCTGGGTGAAGCGGGCCTCGCCAGCCTTGCTGGCCTGGGCGAAGGCGCGCAACTGGCTCACGGCATCCTGGGCCAGCGCCAGCGGTGTGGCCAGGGTCAGCGCGAGCGCCGCCCACAGGGCTTTGCGATGCATGGTCATCATTCCTCTCGTTTGGGCACGATCAGGTCGCGGCTGCCGTTGCTGTTCATGGCGGATACGAGTCCGGATTGCTCCATTTGTTCCAGCAGGCGCGCGGCGCGGTTGTAACCAATGCGCAGGTGGCGCTGCACCAGCGAGATGCTGGCCTTGCGGTGTTGCAGCACGATGGCCACGGCCTGGTCGTACATGGGGTCGGCCTCGCCGCCGCCCTCGCCGCCCAGTACCGCGTCGCCGCCCTCGCCGTCCAGCGTGCCGCCTTCCAGAATGCCCTCGATGTAGTTGGGCTCGCCCTGCTCCTTGAGCACCTGCACCACGCGGTGCACCTCGTCGTCGCTGACGAAGGCGCCGTGCACGCGCACCGGCAGGCCGGTGCCCGAGGGCAGGTAGAGCATGTCGCCCATGCCCAGCAGCGCCTCGGCGCCCATCTGGTCGAGGATGGTGCGGCTGTCGATCTTGCTGCTGACCTGGAAGCTGATGCGCGTGGGGATGTTGGCCTTGATCAGGCCGGTGATCACGTCCACGCTGGGCCGCTGGGTGGCCAGCACCAGATGGATACCCGACGCGCGCGCCTTTTGCGCCAGGCGGGCGATCAGCTCCTCGATCTTCTTGCCCACCACCATCATCAGGTCGGCCAACTCGTCGATGACGATGACGATGTGTGGCAGTTTCTCCAGCGGCTCGGGCGCCTCGGGCGTGAGGCTGAAGGGGTTGGGGATGGACTCGCCGCGCGCCTTGGCGTCGGCAAGCTTCTTGTTGTAGCCGGCCAGGTTGCGCACGCCCTGCTTGCTCATCAGCTTGTAGCGCCGCTCCATCTCGGCCACGCACCACGACAGCGCATTGCCGGCCTGCTTCATGTCGGTGACCACCGGGCACAGCAGGTGCTGGATGCCTTCGTAGACGCTCATCTCCAGCATCTTGGGGTCGATCAGGATCAGCCGCACGTCGCTGGCCTCGGCCTTGTACAGCAGGCTGAGGATCATGCCGTTGATGCCCACCGATTTGCCCGCGCCGGTGGTGCCGGCCACCAGGCAGTGCGGCATCTTGGCCAGATCCGCCACCACGGGCAGGCCCACGATGTCCTTGCCCAGTGCCAGCGTCAGCATGGAGGGCGCGGCGTTGTAGACCTCGGAGCCCAGGATTTCCGACAGGCGGATGGTCTGGCGCTTGGCGTTGGGCAACTCCAGCGCCATCAGGTTCTTGCCTGGAATGGTCTCCACCACGCGGATGGACACCAGCGACAGCGAGCGCGCCAGGTCTTTGGCCAGGTTGACCACCTGCGAGCCCTTGACGCCAGTGGCCGGCTCGATCTCGTAGCGGGTGATCACCGGCCCCGGCTGCGCCGCCACCACGCGCACCTGCACACCGAAGTCGGCCAGCTTTTTCTCGATCAGGCGGCTGGTCATCTCCAGCGATTCGGGCGAGACCGTCTCGGTGCGCGCCGGGGGCTTGTCCAGCAAGTCCACCTGCGGCAGGCGGCTGGTGGCCAGCTCGGTGAACAGCGGCGCCTGCCGCTCGGCGGCCACGCGAGCCGACGGCGGCGCCTCGGGCGGCGGCGATTCGATGACGATGGGCAGGTGCGCCAGCGGCGGCAGCAGGTCGGCCTCGGGCTCGTCCTCAGGCCAGGGCGGCGGCGACTCGCTGGGCTCCACCCGCCGCTTGGGCAGGCCGCGCTCGCTGCGCGCCAGCTCACCCAGGCGCTGGTCTTCGGCCAGTTCGCGCTCATGCGCGTGGTGGGCGCGCCAGCCCTCCACCCAGGCGCCCAGCGCGTCGGCCCAGCGCAGCCAGGAGAAGTCGAACGTCAGCGGCAAGGCCACCACCAGCAGCGCAATCCACAGCACGCCCGAGCCGGTGAAGCCCAGCAGCGCCTGCGACGGCGGCCCCAGCACATAGCCCAGCACGCCACCGGCATGGCCGGGCAGCCGCGCCTCGGCGCCGTAGACGCGCGTCCATTCCAGCGCGCAACTGGCCGCCAGCAACAGTGCCAAGCCCAGCAGCAGTTGCCAGCGCGGCCGGCGGTGCGGCGCCGGCGCCTCGCCGCGCAGCGCGCCGGCCAGCATGCGCAGCCAGCGCTGCAGGCCCACCGCCACCAGCCACCAGACCGAATAGCCCAGCAGCACCAACGCCACGTCGGCCAGCCAGGCGCCGGTGGCGCCCAACAGATTGCGCACCGGCTCGCCCGTGCCGGTGGTCGAAAACCCGGGGTCACCCGCGTGGTAAGTGGCCAGCACCAGCGTGAAGGCCAGCCACAGCGCGCCGCTGAGGGTCAGGCGCAACTGGTTGGCCAGGCTGATGCGGATGGGCTGGTCGGCAGAGCCGGCCAGCGCGGCGGCGGCAGGTTTCATGGGCGAGCGGCGATAGGAGTCACGCGGGGATTGTCTCTGCTGGCCGCGAGTCCGGCCACGCACCGCCTCTACCGATGGCTCACGCCAAAGCGCTGAGCCAGCGCCGCCAGCCGCTTGCCCGGCGTCCACAGCCTTGCGCCTGCCGTCAGGCGAGTGGGCGCCAACAGCATCACGTCCACCACCCCGCAGCCCAACCCATGGAGCTGTTCACGCTCGATCAGCCCCAACACTTCAGGCAACGTGGCCTGGCACAAGCGCACCAAGGTCAGGATCGCTTGATGGCAATCCCGCATCCGCTGAATGGGCCACCGTCGCCGCAAAGGCCTGGCCCAACCGCCGGCCCACCCGCTCACATCACTCGGTGGCGGCCAGCCGCTCCTTGAGCAGCACCGAGCCGGTGTCCAGCGTCTCGATGACGCCGCGCTCTTCGAGGTCTTTCATCACCCGGCTGACCATCTCGCGCGAGGCGCCGACGACTTTGGCCATGTCTTGCCGCGAGACCTTGCCGCGCACCACCTGCTGGCCATCGACCTCTTCGGCCATGTCCAGCAAGGCCCGCGCCACGCGGCCGTAGACGTCCAGCAGCGCCAGCGACTCGATCTGGCGGTCGGCGCTGCGCAGCCGCGCCACCAGGCCGCGCATGATGGCGTAGGAGAGGCTGGAGTTCTCGGGCAGGCAGCGCGCAAACTCGGCCCGGCCCAGGATCAGCATGTCGGACTGCACCTCGCAGCGCACCGTGGCCGAGTGGGGCTGGTTGTCGATGAGGCTCATCTCGCCCACGTAGTCGCCCGCCTCCAGCACGGCCAGGATGACCTCGCGGCCCCGGCTGTCGGCCGTCAGCACGCGGGCGCGGCCGCTGAGCAGGATGTAGAGGGCATTGCTTTTCTTGCCCTGCTCCACCACCAGCTCGCCACGCCTGAAGCGGCGCTTGACGACGCCATCGGCAATGGCTTGGGCTTGTTCAGTGGTGAGCAGCGAAAACAGCGGCACCCGGCGAATCAGATCGAGGTTGGTCAACATCGACATGGCGTGGCTTTCTCCTATCGGACCGATGCAAAACACCGCAGGCCAACTGCTCCCGAGGCTTTTTAGAATGATGGGTTCATTGTGTCCCACCGTTGGGCGCCGTTCAGGCTCGGAATTACGCCTGCAGTGCCCCGCAAATCGAGCCCCTTCATGACCCAGCCCAATCTCCATGCCCGCGTGCTCATCCTCGGCTCCGGCCCGGCCGGCTACACGGCCGCCGTCTACGCGGCGCGCGCCAACCTCAATCCGGTGCTCATCACCGGCATGGCCCAGGGTGGCCAGTTGATGACCACCACCGAGGTGGACAACTGGCCTGCCGATGCCGAGGGCGTGCAGGGGCCAGACCTCATGCAGCGCTTCTTGCAGCACGCCGAGCGCTTTCGCACCCAGATCATCTTCGACCAGATCCAGCGGGTGGAGTTGGGTCAGCGCCCGTTCAAGCTGGTGGGCGACACCGGCAGCTACACCTGCGACAGCCTCATCATCGCCACCGGCGCGTCGGCCAAATACCTGGGCCTGCCCAGCGAGACGGCCTTCGCCGGCCGCGGCGTCAGCGCCTGTGCCACCTGCGACGGCTTTTTCTACCGCGACCAGGACGTCTGCGTGGTGGGCGGTGGCAACACGGCCGTGGAAGAGGCGCTCTACCTCACCGGCATTGCCCGCACCGTGCACCTGATCCATCGCCGCGACACCTTCCGCGCCGAGCCCATCATGGTGGACAAGCTGATGGCCCGCGTGGCCGAAGGCAAGGTGGTGCTGCATCTGCACCACACGCTGGATGAAATCCTGGGCGATGCCAGCGGCGTCACGGGCGTGCGCATCAAGAGCACCCAAAGCGAGGCCGCGCAGGATCTGGCCGTGCAGGGCTGCTTCATCGCCATCGGCCACCACCCCAACACCCAGATCTTCGAGGGCCAGCTGGCCATGCACGACGGCTACCTGCAGACGCGCGGCGGCAACCAGGGCTTTGCCACCCAGACCAGCATCCCCGGCGTCTTTGCGGCGGGCGACGTGCAGGACCACATCTACCGCCAGGCCATCACCAGCGCCGGCACCGGCTGCATGGCGGCACTGGACGCCCAGCGCTTCCTCGACCAGCAAGATTGACCGAGGTTTGGCGGGTGGTATAGAATCGCAGTCTTTGCCGAAGCTTGGCGCGTGCCAGCTTGGCCTTTTTTGTCAAGCGCCATCAAACAGCGCACCAGAACATTCGGAGCAGCCACATGGCACGCGTCTGTCAAGTCACGGGCAAAGGCCCGATGGTCGGGAACCGTGTTTCCCACGCCAACAACAAAACCAAGCGTCGGTTTCTGCCTAACCTGCAGTACCGCCGCTTCTGGGTCGAGAGCGAGAACCGCTGGGTGCGCCTGCGCATCACCAACGCCGCGCTGCGCCTGATCGACAAGGTCGGCATCGACCAGATCGTGGCCGATCTGCGCGCCAAAGGCCAACTCTGACCCGGTACTGAGCAAGGAGAACCACCATGGCAAGCAAAGGCGGCCGCGAGAAAATCAAGCTGGAGTCCACCGCGGGCACCGGCCACTTCTACACCACGGCCAAGAACAAGAAGACCACGCCCCAGAAGCTGGAATTCATGAAGTTCGACCCCAAAGCGCGCAAGCACGTGCTGTACAAGGAAATCAAGCTCAAGTGATCCACTGAGCCGAGGCCCTTGGCCACAAACCACAAAGCCCGCTCGAGCAGCGGGCTTTGTTGCGTCTGGGCGCCAAAGACCTTACCCAGCCAGCATGCGCACCTGCGCCCGCAGGCGCGTCACCTCTTCAATCAGGTCGGTGGTCAGCGCGGCCAGTTGGGGGTCGGCGTCAAAGCACCGCTCCAGATGCGCCATGCGCCGCGCGCGCACCAGTGTGGCGCTGGCAAAACGCCAGCTCGCGCCATCGGCCTCGCCCTCGATCAGGCCAGCTTCGATGCGCGTCAGCACCCATTCGGGCGACATGCCGCTGCCCTGGGCCAGTTGCTGCACCGACAGCGCCTCGATCAGATCCACATGAATGTCGCTCATCGTCATGCTCCTCAAGCGCGCGGATTGAAACCAGGGTAGGCATCGGCCAGCGTGCGCCACGCCGTGCGCTGCGTGTCGGTCACCGGGCTGGGGATGGCCGCTGCCAACTCCAGGTACAGGTCCCCCGCCACCGAACTGGCCGATGGCGCTGGCAGCCCCCGCCCCTTGAGCCGCAGCTTGCGCCCGACGTTGGAGCCGGCCGGGATGGTCACGGTCAAGGTGCTGCCACCGGGTGTGGTCACCGTCACCTCGGCGCCCAGGGCCAGCTCCCAGGGGCTGGCAAAGAGGCGCTGGATCACGTCGGCCCCTTCGGCACGCCAGCGCGCGTCGCTGCGCAGTTGCACCTCCAGCAGCAGGTCGCCCGCCGGGCCGCCGCCCAAACCCGGGCTGCCCTGCCCCGCCAGCCGGATCATCTGCCCGTCGCGCACACCGGCCGGAATCTTCACTTGCAGCGTGCGCTCGTCGCCCACCACCTGCCCCTGCGCATCCAGATGCGCGCCGCGCAGCGTGATGGCGCGCTCGGCGCCGCTGTAGGCATCGGCCAGGTCGATCTCGATGCGCGCATGGTGGTCGCTACCGCGCATGGCGCCGCCACCGCCACCCCCACTGCGCCCGCTGCCCCGCTGGGCGCGGGCCGCGCGGCCGAACAGCTCTTCAAAAAACGCGCTGTGGTCACCGGCCCGCTCGTCGCCCGGTGCGCCGGTGAACTCAAAGCCGCTGTTCCAGCCCGGTGGTGGCCGCACGTCGTCCTGGCTGCGCGCGCCCTGGGCCCAGGCCTGGGCACCCACGGCGTCGTAGGCGGCGCGCTTCTCGGCATCGCCGAGCACGTCGTTGGCCTCGTTGATCTCGGCCATGCGCGCCGACGCATCGGGCGCCTGGCTGACATCCGGGTGGTATTGGCGTGCCAGCTTGCGGTAGGCCTTCTTGATGGCATCCGCGCTGGCGTCCTTGGGCACACCAAGGATGGCGTAATAGTCTTGGAACTGCATGGGGCAGCCTGGGCAAATGGGAATAGGACGAGAGATTAGCCGATGCTACGATTCTGCCCATGCCGCGCGAGACCATCCTTGTGCTCGACGACGAGCCGCATTCCCTGGATGCCATCCGGCGCACGCTGGATGACGACTTCGAGGTGCGCACCGCCACCGACCTGCCCACCGCCCGCGCCCACCTGCAGGCCGCCGACGTCAGCGTCATCCTGTGCGACCAGCGCATGCCCGGCACCAGCGGCATCGTCTTTCTCAAAGAAGTGCGCGAGCGCTGGCCCGACTGTGTGCGCATCATCGTCTCGGGCTACACCGACAGCGAAGACATCATCGCCGGCATCAACGAGGCCGGCCTCTACCAGTACCTGCTCAAGCCCTGGATGCCCGACCACCTGCTGAGCGTGGTGCGCGAGGCCGTGCAGGCGCGCGCGCTGCAACACGGCATCTCGCGGCTGGAGCTGGATCTGCGCGCCGCACCGGCCGTGCTGCACCAGCGCCACGCCGGCGCGGTGGCCCAGGCCAGCGCCGCCTACGCCTTCGAGCAGATCCGCCGCGCACCGGGCAGCCCGCTGGATGCGCTGTGCGAGGTGGCCGCGCGCGTGGCCGTGCACAACGTCTCGGTGCTGCTGCTGGGCGCCTCGGGCACCGGCAAAGAGCTGCTGGCCCGCGCCATGCACTACGCCAGCCCGCGCATCAGCGGGCCGTTCGTCGTCGAGAACTGCGCGGCGCTGGCCGACACCCTGCTTGAAAGCGAGCTGTTCGGCCACCGCCGGGGCGCCTTTACCGGCGCGGTGGACGACCACGTGGGCCTGTTTCAGCGCGCCCACGGCGGCACCGTGTTCCTGGACGAAATCGGCGAGACCTCGCCGCACTTCCAGGTCAAGCTGCTGCGCGTGCTGCAAGAGCGCGAGGTGCGCCCCGTGGGCGCCACCCGCGCCGTGCCGGTGGACGTGCGCGTGCTGTGCGCCACCCACCGCGACCTGGCCGCCGAGGTGCAGGCCGGCCGTTTTCGCGAAGACCTCTACTACCGCCTGGCCGAGTTCACCTTGACGCTGCCGCCGCTGCGCGAGCGGCTGGGCGATTTGACGCCCATTGCCGAGCACCTGCTGGCCGCACTGGCCAACGAGCACGGCCGGCCCGCACCGCGCTTCACGCCGGCCGCGCTGGCCGCGCTGCACGCCTACGGCTGGCC
The DNA here is from genome assembly GCA_020161145.1 of Pseudomonadota bacterium. Taxonomy (GTDB): domain Bacteria; phylum Pseudomonadota; class Gammaproteobacteria; order Burkholderiales; family Burkholderiaceae_C; genus Ideonella. The sequence continues at coordinate 251,264 of JAIUPQ010000002.1, read as the reverse complement.
CGGCAACGTGCGCGAGTTGCGCAACGAATTGCGCCGCGCCGTGGTGCTGGCCGACGGACTGACCATTGGCCCCGAGCTGTTCTCAGCCACCGTCACCCGGGGCCAGACCGGCGCTGCGCTGCAGGCCAGCGCGCTGGAGCGCACGCTGCCCGCGCGCGGCACACTGCAAGAGCGGCTTGATGCCGTCGAGGCCATGATCCTCAAGGAAGCGCTGCTGCGCCACCGCTGGAACAAGACCCAGGCCGCGCAGGAGCTGGGCCTCTCGCGCGTGGGCCTGCGCGCCAAGCTGCAGCGGCTGGAGGTGGCGCCATGAGTACGCCGGGCCGCTCCCAAGTGCGAATCCCGCAGCACGCAGTGCGGAGGGTAGTCCAATGAACGTTCTTTGGCTGCAATCAGGCGGCTGCGGCGGCTGCAGCATGTCGCTGCTGTGCGCCGACACGCCCGACTTCCCGGCCCGCGTGGCCGCCAGCGGCCTCACCTGGCTGTGGCACCCCTCGCTGTCCGAGGCCGGGCAAGGCGAAGTCGTCGCGCTGCTGGAAGACCTGGCCGCCGGCCGCGCGCCCCTCGACATCTTGTGCCTGGAAGGCGCCGTGCTGCGCGGGCCGCAGCGCAGTGGCCGCTTCCACCTGCTGGCTGGCACCGGCACGCCCATGATGACCTGGATCGAGCGGCTGGCGCCGCGCGCGCGCCACGTCGTCGCCGTGGGCAGTTGCGCCGCCTGGGGCGGTTTCTCGGCCACCGGCGCCAACCCCGCCGACGCCTGCGGCCTGCAGTACGAGAACGCCGAACCCGGTGGCCTGCTGGGCACCGGCTTTCGCGACCCGAGCGGCCTGCCGGTGGTCAACGTGGCCGGCTGCCCCACCCACCCCGACTGGGTGCTGGAGACGCTGACCGCACTGGCCCAGGGTGTACTGACCGCCGATGACCTGGACGCGCTGGGCCGGCCCCGCTTCTACGCCGACCAACTGGTGCACCACGGCTGCACCCGCAACGAGTTCTACGAGTTCAAGGCCAGCGCCGAAAAGCCATCCGACCTGGGCTGCATGATGGAGCACATGGGCTGCAAAGGCACCCAGGCCCACGCCGACTGCAACACCCGGCTGTGGAACGGCGAAGGCAGTTGCACCCGGGGCGGCTACGCCTGCATCAGTTGCACCGAGCCCGGTTTTCAAGACCCGGGCCACCCCTACCACGCCACGCCCAAGATCGCCGGCATTCCCATCGGCCTGCCCACCGACATGCCCAAGGCCTGGTTCGTCGCGCTGGCCTCGCTGTCCAAAAGCGCCACGCCGCGCCGGGTCAAGGAAAACGCCTCGCACCACACGCCCGTGGTGGCACCGGCCATCCGCCGCACAGGCCTGAAGAAATGACCCCACCGCCGGCCCGCACCCGGCTCGTCGTCGGCCCGTTCAACCGTGTGGAGGGCGACCTCGAAGTGCGGCTGGACGTGGCCGACGGCCGCGTCGCCGAGGCCCGCGTCAACGCCCCCATGTTCCGCGGCTTCGAGGCCATGCTGCGCGGGCGCGACCCGCTGGACGCACTGACCATCGTGCCGCGCATCTGCGGCATCTGCTCGGTGGCGCAGTCACTGGCCGCCGCGCGCGCACTGGCCGCCGCCTGGCATGTCACGCCGCCGCCCAACGGCCTGCTGATGCAGCGCCTGCTGGCCGGCTGCGAAAACCTGGCCGACCACCTGACGCACTTCTACCTGTTCTTCATGCCCGACTTTGCGCGGCCCTGCTACAGCGGCCGGCCCTGGCATGCCGAGGCCCTGCGCCGCTTTGGCGCACTGGCCGGCCCCGCGCCTGGCGCCCACAGCCGCGCCGCCGCCGCCGCCCGCGCGCGCTGGCTGGAACTCATGGGCACGCTGGGCGGCAAATGGCCCCACACCGGCAGCGTCACCCCCGGCGGCAGCGCCCGCGCCCTCTCGGGCAGCGAGCGGCTGCGGCTGCTGGCACGGCTGGCCGAGATGCAGGCTTTTTTGGAGACCACCACCTTCGGCGCGCCGCTGGCCGCCGCCGCCGCGCTGCAGCCCGGCCCCGGCAGCGACATGGCGCTGTGGCAAGAAATTGCCGCCGATCTGGCCCTGCACACCCTGGGCCCCGGCGCCGACCGCGCCATGGCCTGGGCCGCGCCGCAGCAGGCCTTTGGCGGCGGCCTCTGGGACGGCCAGGCGCTGGGCGCGCCCGACCTGGCCACCCTCACCGAAGACACCCACCACGCCTGGCTGGACGGAGACGCCCCGCTGCACCCGCTGCACGGCCAGACCCTGCCCGCGCCAGACAAGCCCGGCGCCTACACCTGGTGCAAAGCACCCCGGCTGGCTGGCCGCACCGTGGAGGTGGGCGCGCTGGCGCGTCAGCTCACCGACGGCCACGCCCCGCTGCGCGCATTGGCCGGTGCCCAGCCCGGCGGCGGCGTAGGCAGCACCGTGTTGACGCGCGTGCTGGGCCGGCTGGTGGAGATCGCCCGGCTGCTGCCGCTGATGCAAGAGTGGCTGCGCGCCATCGACCCGCAGGCGCCGTTCGCCGTGCCCGCCACACCGCGCAGCGAGGCCCTGGGCGCGGGCCTGACCGAAGCCGCGCGCGGCAGCCTGGGCCACTGGGTGCGCATCGAGGGTGGGCGCATCGCCAACTACCAGATCATTGCGCCTACCAGTTGGAACTTCTCACCCCGCGACGCGGCCGGCTCGCCCGGCCCACTGGAAGCCGCGCTGGTCGGCGCCCCCATCGGCGAGGGCGACGCGCAGCACGTCGCGGTGCAGCACATCGTGCGCTCGTTCGATCCGTGCATGGTGTGTACGGTGCATTGAGGCCGGGCTACGCAGCGTTCACCGGCGCCAAAGCCCAAGGGTGGTTTGACACGCACCGCCCATCATGTCAGACTAGTTAGATGACTAGTTTGATTGGAATTGCCATGCAGAGCTGGCCCGTTCAGGATGCGAAAGCACGGTTCAGTGAGTTCCTGGACGCGTGCCTGGTCGAAGGCCCGCAGATGGTGACCAGACGTGGCGCTGAAGCCGCCGTGCTGGTGCCCGTGCAAGAGTGGCGCCGCCTGCAGGCGGCTGCGCGCCCTACGCTGAAGCAGTTGCTGCTTTCTGATGAAGCGCGGGCCGACATGATCCTGCCTGCGCGAGGACAAGCGAAGCGCCGCCGTGCGGAGCCCCTGCGTTGACCCGCACCTACCTGCTTGACACGAATGTGGTCTCCGAGCTTAGGAAGCAACGCCCACATGGCGCTGTGGTCGCCTGGCTGAAATCGGTGGATGACGCCCACCTGTACCTATCCGCCGTGACCCTGGGTGAGATACAAGCCGGCATTGAACCGACGCGAGAGCAAGACCCAGGAAAAGCCGAGGAAATCGAGGCATGGCTGGAGTTGGTTGCAGGGTCCTACAACGTATTGCCGATGGACGCGACCACCTTCAGGGCTTGGGCGCGACTCATGCACCGGCAATCCGACACGCTCTATGAGGACGCCATGATCGCCGCGACGGCCCAGGTGCACGGCCTGACAGTGGCCACAAGAAACGTGGCTGACTTCAACGCGTTGGGGCTACCGGAGGTTTTCAACCCCTTCGCTCCTGTGTAGGCACTCATGTGTGCCAAGAGGCCTTGCTACGCGCGCGATCGGGTAGGGGCTTGAGAGCCCTCAGCGCGAAGGATCTCGGCAACCCTGGCCTGCAGCAGGGGGACGACTTCTTGTTCAAACCACCTGTGGCGCGCAAGCCAGCGGTTGTTGGTGGGGCTCGGGTGCGGCAGCACAAGGATGGAGGGCCAGTAGCGGCGCCAGTTCTGGACGGCGGCGGTCAGGCCCGATCGCTCTTCGGCCAAGTGGTAGCGAACCGCGTGTTGACCGATGACCAGCGTCAGCTGAAGGCGCTGGAGCGTCCCCAGGATGGGCCCACGCCACCGCGGTGCGCACTCCGGGCGCGGCGGCAGGTCGCCCGAACGCCCTTTTCCGGGGTAGCACAAGCCCATCGGCACGATCGCGAACAGCTTCGGGTTGTAGAACTGCTCGGGGGTGACGCCCAACCAACTGCGCAGCCGGTCGCCGCTCGCATCGTTGAACGGCACGCCAGTGTCGTGGACCTTCCGGCCCGGGGCCTGGGCGGCAATGAGCACGGGCGCCGAAGGACGCAACTGCAGCACCGGCCGGGGGCCGTGCGGCAAATGCGCTGCGCAATGCGTGCAGGCACGAACTTCTTGCAACAGCGAGGCGACGGATGGCACGGCAGTGGTGTGGGCGGCTAACGGGTTAACTGGCGCGGGGAGGCCGGTGCCGACTGACCGCCTCTCATGATCGGCTCATTCTGATCAAGCTCAGGCCCGTGCGGATGGCCAGGGGGAGGCCCAGATATGCGGTGTGGATTTGACGCGCATCGACGGCATCGAAGTCACCGCAAAACCCCGGGGCGATTCAGTCTGCGCGAAGAAGGGTGAGCCGCCTGGCTCAATGGTGCACGGCCTCTTGGAGGAGCTCGGTCGCCCACTGATTGAGACTCTTGCCAGCGGCCTGTGCCGCCACCAGTGCGGCGCCATGCACCTCCGGCGGGACGCGAAGCAAGAGCTTTCCCGACGCAGGCTTCTCGGGCTTGAGGCCCTTCTCTTTGTACTCGCGCACGAAGTCATTGACTGCCTTCTCGAACTCGCTGCGCAGCTTGGCCACAGTCTCGCCGTGGAAACTGATCATCGTTCGAAGGCCGAGAACGCGGCCGATGAAAATGTTGTCGCGTTCGTCGAACTCGATACGGGCGGTATAGCCCTTGTGAGACATCGTATTCATGGATCTACTCCGGCGCGTTGAAACAACTCGCGTGCTTCCTCAACCTGGTACCTCTTGGCTTCCTTCCCCGGATGAGGTCGATGGCAGCGCCACTGCTCGCCCAGCAATTCAATCTTGACGCGCGAGCCTTCGCGCTCTTCGACCGTGCCGCCAAGGGCCTTCACCAACGCCTCGATATCGGAAAAGACGACGGAGGAAGACGTGGGCCGCGCGAATACGGCCGCAAGTGTTCGACGATGCTTGGCGTTCACGCGGAAATGCTATCACAAACCGATAGCTAACCACATGGCCTACTGCTGGCGCGACGCCAAGACTCACGCCACCGCGGCGCGCACTCCGGGCGTGGCGGCAGGTCGCCAGAACTCTCCTTGCCCGGATCGCACAGGCCCATCGGCACGATCGCGAACAGTTTCGGGTCGTAGAACTGCTCGCGGGTACCGCCCAACCAACTGCGCAACCTGTCGCCGCTCGCATCGTTGAACGGCACACCGGTGTCGTGGACCTTGCGGCCCAGTGCCTGGGCGGCGATGAGCACTGGCGCTGAAGGACACAGCTGCCGCACCGGCCGGGGGCCATGCGGCAAATGCGCTGCGCAATACGTGCAGGCGCGAACTTCTTTCAGCAGCGAGGCGGCGGATGGCACGGCGTGGCTATGACGGCGGATGCCTGGGTGGAGCCGCATGCCCATCGGAGGCAACGACGGCTTGCCCGAGGCCGGCAAGGTAGTTCTTGGCCAGGTGACTATGCCCACGGCTCAGCCATTTGATGCAGTCCACGAGCTCCCAAATGAGGCCTTCATCGCCGTGGGAATAGGGCTGGAAGCTCTCGTGCGAAGGAGGCGGCTCGTCGACGACCAACGTCTCCAGGAAATCCATGGGATCCCAGACCGCGATGAATGGGCGCCGCAGCTTGAAAGGCGCGCGGACGTTGAAGGCATGGAACTCGCAGCTCGCGAAGTCGAGATAGACGTACTTGCGGAACGCCACCACACCGGAGCGCGATTGGCCGTAGTCATTGAGGATGGGGTCGCGGCTCAGCACCTCATGCGCTTGCGCCATGAACTCGGCTTCACGATCGTCTGCGACGAATGCTGCCAGGTCCAGATCGGAAACCCGATCCGCACAGCCTTTGGCAACAGAGCCCACGAGGGCTACGCCCAGACAGTGCGGCGAACGCTCGCAGAGTTGATGCACCGCTGCCATGCGCGCCAAATGCGATGGCGCGACGCCTTGCGACACAAGACGTGCCTGGATGGTAGAGAGTGGCTCGGAGGGCATGCAGATTTGTTGGCTATGCGGTCAAACGAACACAAGGGACTTCCCCATCTCGAGGCGCCCGCGAGGTACCAGAGTTTGGCATCCAGGTACCCTGATCTGTGGCGCCCCCGCGAGGCCCAACGCTCGCACCCCGCGCGACGATCCCGTCGCGCGGGGTGCGGGGCGCGGGGCGCGGGGAGTTGTCAGAGCTCCGTTGCGGCGGTAGCGTGACATTTGGCGAGACCTCAGTTGCACGTGACGCTCATTGCTCTCGATTGCAATGACGCAGACGTTCCCAGCGCCGATGGCAATGATGCTGTGCGTCCGGAGATTGAACGCCAGATTCGGCACCGGTCGTTGATGCGAGTGTGTCGACCCTTCGATCACCGCCGCGAACGCGTGCTGCGCAACCTCACCGCGCGGGCCAGCCTGACATGCAGATCATCCCGGCGCCTCAGCTTGCCTGAAAACACCATTGCAGACCAGCTACTTGGGTCGTGTTTCTTGGAAGACCATATTTGCAAGACTGAGAAATCCGTCAGCCAGAACTGACGGTTCCAGCGCTCCTGCACCGAGCAGGACGAGCAGAACAACTAGAAGCACCAGCCCCGCACGGACCCATATACCTCGTGGCCCCTCCATAGCCCGCGACAAGTGGTCTGGTTGTGTACTGCCGGCGTCCCGAAGAGCTACCTGGCCAAAGGCCTGCAGCGCGAAGATGGCCAAGAGTTGAGCACCAAGGGTTGCCCACAAAAAGTGCCGCTGCCCTGCGCGCGCGAAGTACACAGACGCGACTAGGCCGATTGCTACGGTCGCGCGGAAGACCCAAAGCGTGCGAGGTGTCGGGCTCATGCACAGACTTGAGTTGCAACCAGGGCAGGCAAACTGCGCAGAGTGAAGCCAACGCGACCGAGCATGAATGTGCGTACCGCAGGTGGGGCAGGTGTACATGCAATGTGCGCGTCTGTCTCGTGTCACTCTACTCTTGACCGTGGGAATGAGGAGCAGCGTCTGATGCGGCCTACCTGACAAGGAAACCGATGGCGAGGGTGGCAACCAGACACACCGCAACGTAGGCAAGATTGGTTGCGGCGCGGAGCAGCCAAGACTGACCCGAGAAGTCCAGACGCAAGACACGGCCAAGGACGACGCCAATACCAAGGAAGAAGAACCAGGGCGTGAAAAGAAAAGCCGGAGCGCCTCGGACCACGGCCGTGACCAGGTCGTGGAGGGCGCCACAGACCACAAACGTCGCGATCAGTGCGAATGGGGGCGGAATGACGGACCGAAGCGGGGCATCCACATATCGCCCAAGGTGGTAGCCAAAGACGGGGTTCCAGTGCCGCCAGAAGCCAGCAAATGTGCCGGCACCCAGCGAGCGATCAAGCATGTTGCGCAGGCTGCCACGTGACCCAGCCGCCACGCCATTGCGACGCCTGATGTACTGAGCGAGTGTCAGTCTTTGCTTTTGCGGCGGGCTTTGCAGCGGTGTCCATGCGGCCTGATGTTTGAGCTGAGCGGCGCGCGCGCCGGTGTGGCGCCAGCCGCTGGCGGATGATGACCTGAAACGCCTCGAGGGCCAAACGCCACGCGGGGCCGCGCCCACTTGAGCGAAGGGTTGGGCCGCATTCACCGCCGGTCCAACCAGGTGACGTTCCCGGCATGGATTCGTTGCGGCCCAGACGTCAGGATGCCTGCGACGCTCACCCCCGCAGCACCCGGCTACATGAGCACGTCGCGAATCGTGGGGTCTTTCCCAAACTGGGCCTTGGCGAACGGGCACAGCGGAAGCACCTTCACCCGGGAACTCCTGGCCCAACCCACCAAGGTGTCCAGCAGCTTACGCCCCACGCCCTGACCTGCGAGCGCGGGGTCGACCTCCGTATGGTCGATGATGATCATCGACGCATTGGTTCTGCTATAGGTCATCTCCGCCAGACGCCTTCCATCGGCACCCTCCACGAAGAACGCACCCTTGGATTCAGACTCTTGGTGTCGGACAGCGAGTTCCATGCACTCATTGTGCCTTGGCGCCTCGCGCCTGTGCGGTGTAGCAGGTCGGCTGGTGCGAAGGGTCAGCATCACTGGATGTGCGCTGAAGCACCCGAAGAACTGCCGCCGGGTCGCAGCCATAAATCCCGGCGCCCCATGCAGCGTTCTGTTCAACACAAGCCCATCCTTTGCCTTGGATCGTTCCCACGTCGATGACCGTGGTAGTTGGCAACTCGACCCGCTGATCCGCGAGCATCTTGCACACAAACGCTCGAACTTCTTCGTCCTCGCACGGCTCGCTGGCGAACTTTTGATCCCGTTGCAGTTCGCCGTGCCGGGAGTAAATGCTGAACGTCTGCAACTGTCGATCAAGGATGAAGCATCGAAACTCGCGCTCCCACCTCACCACCTCCGAGACGAGAACGGTCATAGTGTCTTCGAACTCAGCCGGGAGTTCACTGCCTCGGTAGACGTCAGCGGGAAAGCTCTTGTCGTTCGGCGGCTTCACAAATGCAGGCTCAGTAGCGATACGTGCCTCGCCAAGCGTCGTCATCCTGATATTTCTTTGCTTGTACTCGTAAGGCAACCTGACCAACCAGTCGTCGGGTGGATTTCTGAGTACGCGACCCAGTTGTTCCGCCAATGCGGGTGCAAACATTGCCTCGCCGTAGATCACTGGATCTTCAACGGCCTTGAGGTGGTCCGGGACTCGCCACGATGTCAAACGCTCAGTCTTCCAACCCAAGCTCGCCGCTGCTTTCCAGAGTGCTTGCGAGTCTTCGGTGTACCGAGGCGTGAAGAAGAGGGTGGGCATGGGTGCTGAATATGATGCCTAACAACGCTGGGCAAAAACCGATCTACGCGACGTGCGCGGAGGCGGTTTGCCGTCAAATCTGAAGATGTGCCCACCATGTTTTGTCGCGATTGATGGCGGTGCGAGTTGGTCAGTTAGGCCGCACTCTCACGACATTGTGCTCCACGCGTGGGCACCAAACTTCTGACCAAGCCACCACGCCACCGCAGTGCATCCGTAAGCCAAGAGGATGAGGGGCGGGCCATCGCCGGAAAGGCGCTCAGAGGCAATGCCTGGCAACAGCACCAATGCGAAGAACACAGCCAGCCACACGACTATGAGAAAGAAGAAGACGATTCCCTCTTTGAAGCTCATCTCGGCCGTTGGGCGCGCAAGGAACACGATAAGCCGATTCTTCGTGGTTGGCCGAACGCCGCGAAGCACGTCCTTGTGAGACGCGACTGAAAAGCCAAGGACCACACCCAGCACCCCGCCGGCGAGAAGGCCTACGATTGAGAAGGCGATCGCACCGAGCATGGAGGATATTGTTTACGACGCAGCGACGCAGAGATGGTCCAGGAACACGAAGACGACGATGCGGAGCATGTGCGGCCTAACGTGCTAGCTCAGCCGACGGCAAAAGCGCAGCTTTTTGACAGTCGGCTGGAGCGTGTTGTTAGCGAAGTAATCGGCCAGCCCGCGCCGCAAATCGCGCCGAAGAAACTCTGTGCTGCTGCGTTGTGGCAAGGTGGACCGCGGCGCCGGGGAAGACCGTTGCAGCAATGGTGCGTACTGCCCGCGGGTTAGCGTGGTCATGGGCTGCGTCATCGACATTGGTGAGTCCTCGCGTGAGCGTCGGGCTCGCGCGCGGTCATCCCGTTTGAGAGAGTGATCAAGACGACGTACCCCACCTCGGCGTCACGTTCCACAACCTGATGATGGAGCATGCCATGACGCAACGCAATCGCAGCTCCACCCGGGCCGCGCCACTGGCCCTGACCCACCCCAACGCGGCGGGCATCGACATCGGCAGTGCCAGCCACTTCGTGGCCGTGCCGCCGGATCGGTGCGACGAGCCGGTGCGTGAGTTCCGCAGTTTCACCGGAGAGCTTGAACGGCTGGCTGACTGGCTGGCTGGCCGAGTGCGGCATCGACACCGTGGCCATGGAGTCCACCGGCGTGTACTGGATAGCGCTGTTCGAGCTGCTCGATGCGCGCGGCTTCACCGTGCTGCTGGTCAACGCGCGGCATGTGAAGAATGTCTCGGGCCGCAAGTCCGACGTGCTCGACTGCCAGTGGCTGCAGCAGCTCATGAGCTACGGTCTGCTGCGCGGCGCCTTCCGCCCGGGCGACGCGGTGTGCGCGCTGCGCGCGACGATTCTGCGCACGCAGTCGCGCGCGGTGCAGCACATGCAAAAGGCCCTGGTGCAGATGAACATTCAGCTCGCCACCGTCATCGCCGATGTGGCCGGCGTCTCGGGCCAAGCGATCCTGCGCGCCATCGTGGCCGGTGAGCGTGACGGGCACAACCTGGCCGCGCTGTGCGACGTGCGCATCAGGGCCGGCGCCGACGAGATCGCCGCCAGTCTGCAAGGCCACTGGCGAGGCGAGCACCTGTTCGCGCTCAAACAGGCGCTCGATGCCTTCGACTTCTGCGGCCAACAGCTGGCCGAGTGTGACGCGCAGATCGAGGCGCAGTTGCAGGTGCTGCAAGCCACCGAGGCCGAACCGGCCAAGGGCAAGAAGCGCAGCAAGGCGCGCAATGCGCCCAAGTTCGATCTGCGCGCACGGCTGTTCAAGATGTGCGGCGTGGACCTGACGCGCATCGACGGCATCGACGTGACCACGGCACTGGTCGTGGTCAGCGAGGTCGGTGCGGACATGAGCAAGTTCCCAAGCGACAAGCACTTTGCCTCCTGGCTCGGGCTGTGCCCGGGCACCAAGATCACCGGCGGCAAGGTCATGAGCGGCAAGACGGCTCACGTGGCCAACCGCGCTTCGCAGGCCTTGAAGCTCGCGGCCACGGCGTTGCGCACGAGTCAGTCGGCGCTGGGTGCGTACTACCGGCGGCTGTGCGCCAGGATGGACAAACCCAAGGCGGTGACTGCTGCGGCGCACAAGCTCGCGCGGCTGATCTACGTGATGCTCACCCGCGGCGAGGAATACACCGATCGCGGGCAGGCGTACTACGAGGAGCGCTATCGCCAGCGCGTCGTGGCCAATCTCACTCGGCGTGCGCAGCAACTCGGCTTGCTGCTCTTGCCCATCGCAGCAGCTTGAAATACAGCCGGCAAATCAACTACTTGGAAGGAGTTTCTTGAGAGGCCGCGCTTGCAACGCTGCGCTTCCAAGCTATGGGATCGGTTGCGTGAGGGCGGCGACCAGTGATGTCTGCTATGAGGACTTCATTTGCTTTCAGAGAAGAGACGTCCTTCTCCGCGATTCCAGAAAGCGGAATCTTTACACGCCAGTACCAGGGCGCCGCACTTCCATTCCTTCGTTTCCAGCTCAGGTAGAGAAATCGGGCTTGCGGCGTACCCTGCACAAAGGGGCCGCGAAAGTCGAGTTCCTTGGTCGCGCTGTCTATCCGCGCTTCGGCCCAGCATTCAAAGTACACCGTTCCATCCTTGCACACTCGGCCGGCGTGAACGGCCTGACTCTTGTCTTGAACTCCAACATCAAGCGTTCCTTCCTCGGCCGGCGTCTCGGGCATCGACTTGCATAGAAGACGAAGGGTGATTGGCTTCGAGGCTACTACGGTCATCGGCGGTTCTCTCGGATGGATGATCGAGTGGCGGCTTTTGCGCGGCCTAACGTTCGACATGAGCGGCGTCCAAGCGGCGCAGCCGTTTGGACGTCCGCTCGATGGAGGGGTTAGCCGTCACTTTGCGCCTATTGAATGGACAAACGCTTCCGCCTCATTGTTCGGAGCCTCACTGTCCTTCACAGCCCTGTGCACGAACATGATGGCGTAGCCAAAGCTGGCATCTGGCGACGCGTAGCAAATGCGCGAACGGACCAACATTGGCGTTCCGTCAGCCGCCTCGGCGATGAGATTGGCGTCTGCGCAGGGCGCCCCTGAGGACGCGACAGCAACTGGTTTCCAAGGGCGCGGCACATAGCCCGTCGGAACTGATGCAGAAAGCATGCTACTCACAAGACCCATGAACTGGCGCTCGGACGAGTAGCGCGGGAGCGCGGCGACTCGAACTCCAGCAGTGGACATACCGACAGCCGACTGCCGACGAAAGGCCACGTACTCGCCACCGCACTGAACGAGCCGCCAGTCTGCAACCGGCTGAGGTGCTCGAACGAGTAATGAGTGGACCTTGTAGGTGTCCTCTGCTTTGGCCAACGGTGGATCTGAGTCCGTGCCTCTCTCGTAAGCAGCGCGGGCGAGCGACTGAAGTTCCGCCATGGACAGCGTGTCGAACGGTTGTGCCCCACCCTTCGCCCTTGCTGCGTCAAAGAACGTTCGAACAGCATCGAAGCCGAGCGCCTCACCGACCGTCAGCGTGGCGAAGGAGTACGTCAGGATGGCGTTCTCAGTCCCGTCAAGGGACTTGACTGTCTTGGCCGTGTTGATTCTTGTGGGATCAGTGCGAAGTCCTTGGGCGTAGATTGCTAGGACGGCTGCATCTACCTGCTGTACTGACAGGCCGGGCGGACGGATCAAGGGGCATTCATCGGCGGCGTGAGCACCGCTAGCAACGCATGCAACGGCGACAAGGAAGACGAGGCGGCGCACTGACTGTCCTGTGACGGCTAACGTTCGACGTAAGGGGCAGCCACAAGTGGGCGAAGCCCGCTTGTGGCCGCCCCCTTGACGGAGGGGTTAGGGCTTGCCGGCGGAGGCGGCCGAAGCATTCGTGACCTTTTCGAGATCGGCGCGAAGGGCAGCACAGCCCTTCATTTCCCGATTCACGCGCTGTGCAATCTCCTCCTGTGACTCACGCCGATTGTCGGTTCCTACTCGCCGAGGTCCGACTCGCTTGAGGATGGGCTCAATCTGGTTTTGAACGTATTGGTCGGAAGTGGATGAGCGAGCCGCCTTCCAGTTAAGTTCTGCATTTTCCTTCCAGTAGGCCTTGGCCTCGGCTTGAGTGCCACTCAACTCAGCAAAGATGTCCGCGGTAAGGGCGCAATAGACGAATGCGCCAGCAAACTCTTGCATGGCCGGCGATGGGGCAGCGGTCGGCTGCGATGCCGCTTGAGGCCAGGCAATTGAAGTGGCTGCCATAAGGAAGGCTGAAAGGACGGAATGCTTCGGAGCCATATGGAAAGCCCTAACGTTGAAGCTGAGCCACGAGCGGCGGCCTGCCGACGCGAGTCGGCTCGAGCGACTGGTTAGGGCGCTCGGTTTTGCAAGGCCCAAGGATATTCTTCATAGGAGCTCCAAAACTTGAACTGAGCCCTCGTACTCGCCCCCAAGGCACTCAGCGAATTCAATTGCGTCTTGCAAGGATTCCTTCGGGTGAGAGGAAGTCAGGATGAAATTTCTCTCGGGGGAGCCCGCTGCGACTGAGACTTCATCGACGATGTTCTCAACCTCTTCGCACGCCGGGCCGACAGCGCCAACGAACTTGACTCCGTTCGCTACGAACTGCTCCGCGACTTCGCCCATGTTTGACGGAACACCGTTGGGACAGTGAAGAACGATCTTCTTCGCGAAATTCATAGCGCCCTAACGCAGAGTTAACCGGCGCGACGCGGCGTGGCGCCCTGGCCGTGCGGCCGATGATAGGCAAAGGCGGCTGCACGGCCAGGGTGTCATGCCGTGGCGTGTCCGGTTGAACGACCTGTTAGGCGTCATCGTCGACGTCGGGCGCGTCGGCCTCGTCGGCGTGATAGCGGTCGTGGCAGTCTTGGCAGAGCGCGAGGAGTTCAAAGGCAAACTCTCTCCCCACATGGTCGTACGAAGTGTGATGTGCAAGCACTGCCGGACGCTCCAAGCAACCTTCGCACACGTAGTTGGCACGCCTAAGAACCTTGTCTCGGATAGACGCCCACTCGGCTGACTTCAAGTACTCGTCGTACCAGGTCAAAAATTCTGCGCGTTCGAAGGCGGCGCGACTCTCGAACTTGCCGATGATCCTCTGGGCTCCCGCTTCCCTTGCATCCCGATACCGTGCCGCTATGGATTCATCAAAGGGTGGCGGTTCAACCCCGCCGTTCAACATCAGAGCAGCATCTCGCTTGATTGGATTTGATCTTGCATCGCCGCAGCTTTGACACTGTTGAACGAACTGAATCGAACCGTTGCGAACCGTGCGCTTGGTCAGTCGATGCTCAGAGTGCTTGCACTCCATAGCGTCGTAGTGCTTGCGTAGAGCTCGATTCCGACGGTCAAAGAGATCTGGAGGCATTTGATGACGCCTAACGTTCGACGTAAGGGGCTGGCCGCAGGCCAGTCCCCTTGACGGAGGGGTTAGGCGTCATTGTGCTTGGCGCTCTTTGCAAACCGGCGAATCAGCCATTCGATTACCTTCGCCTCTTTCTCCGTGAAATGCGCTTCCTCCCCTGCGGGAGTTGCTACCAGCTTCTTGCGAAGTGTGTAGTACCGGAATGCGCCATAGGAGACGCCTACACCTGCTCCCGCGAGTGCTACCGGGACCCAAACCGGAGTGGAAGCAATGACTCCCGCAGACATGAGCATTCCGGTAACTCCTGTGGCACCGACTGTTGTTCCGAAGATGCCAGCGCTTCCAATGACGGCGCCTGCGGCGCCAGATACCACAGCCACACCGGTTCCCAGGGCCGTGGCACCACCGACAAGGAGTGCCGTAAGGGTTGCTGTGCTGAGATAGGTACCCGCGACATAGCCGCCTGCAGATGTCACTATCAGGCCGCCAGCTGCATGCGGTACCAATGAGCCGCCTGCGGCAAGGGCAGTGAAGACTGGAATCAGTGGAAGTGGCATGGGAGTTTCCTGTGACGCCTAACGCCTGAATTAAGCCGACCCGCGAAGCGGGTTCGGCTTGAATGAATTGTTAGCGGGCAGAAACGCGCCAGTGCACTCCGCGGCCGCCCCCTTTGTGAATGCCAAAAAACATGGAGGTGGGTGATACATCACTTGGGCAACTATAGAACGTATACGAGCGGCTTAGCTCGGCCGGGTCCGGCCACCACGGCTGACGATAGCGTGATGGGACAACTGCAGATGCCAGGACAACTTGGCATTGGTTGGGAGGACGCCAGTTACCGCTGTTTGTGATGTTGAATGCTAGGGCGCTCTCATTTGTGTCGATGTTATGGATCTCGCGAAGCTCAGTTGAGCTGGCGGGGAGCCACTCGGGAACCCAGCCACTTGAAATGCCGCCGCGCGAAGCTGCTGCCGCCATGTCAGGGTAAGAAGTCTCCGCGACATCAATGCTGTCGCAGCCTGCCAAAGCTGCTGTTAAGAGAACGACATTTTTCGACAATCTCCCCATGCCCGCTAACGTGTTCTGGGGCGCACAACAGTGCGCCCTAACATCACCGTTGCGCCATAACGTCGATGCCAAGTCGCAGCTGCGGCCCAATGGTCATGCGGGTTGACGGTGATTGACTGGATAAACATACAGCCCTATTGTGGCGGCATTCTGGCGCACCATCCTAGCTGAAACAGCGCCACTGTGCAGCGGACGCGCCAGGCTTCCTGCCTTGTGAGCGCCCCCAAACCTGCCGCTGCGCGTCAGGCCCCCCGAGGGGGTCAAGAAAACTTGGGAGCGGCCCGGCGTTTTCTTGAGAGCCGCATGCGATTGAAACTTGCTCGATCTGCTGCGCCACGCGCCCGGCCACCGGCGCCTGTCGCTGCGCTACCGCCACTGCGGGCTGTCAAGTTGCTGGATCAGGTGCGCGAGCGCATTTGCATGCTGTGCACTACAGCCGCCGCACCGAGGAAGCCTATGTGCACTGGTGCCGTGCCTACATCCGCTTTCATGGTCTTCGCCACCCGCGCGACATGGGCGCGCCGCAACTGGATGCCTTCTTGGCCTGGTTGGCCACTGAGCGCAAGGTGTCGGCCGCCACGTACCGGCAGGCGCTGTCGGCGCTGCTGTTTTTGTACACCAAAGTGTTGCAGATGGACGTACCTTGGCTGGCCGGCGCCAGCCGCCCACAGACGCCGCGCCGCCTGCCGGTGGTGCTGACGCGCGAGCAGGTGCAAGCCATACTGACCCAGTTGGCTGGCACTTGGCGCGTGTTTGCCCAATTGCTCTATGGCACGGGGATGCGCCTCTCGGAGGCGCTGCAACTGCGCGTCAAGGACGTGGATTTCGTCCACCAGACGCTGGTGGTGCGCGAGGGGAAAGGCGGCAAAGACCGTGCACTCATGTTGCCGCAGTCGCTCGCACCCGCCTTGCGCACCCAACTGGACCACGCTCACGCACTATGGCAGGCCGATGCACAGGCCGGCTGTGCGGGCGTGGAGATGCCCGATGCGCTGGCGCGCAAATACCCGCGTGCGGGTGCATCGTGGGCGTGGTTCTGGGTGTTTCCGCAGGCCACGCATGCTATGGACCCACGCAGCGGCGAGGTGCGCCGCCACCATGTGTTCGACCAAACGTTTCAGCGCACCTTCAAGCGCGCGGTCGCGATGGCGGGCGTCACGTCACAAGTCACACCGCACACTTTGCGCCACTGCTTCGCAACCCATTTGCTTCAAGCCGGCTACGACATCCGCACCGTACAGGAGTTGCTGGGCCACGCCGATGTGAGCACCACCATGATCTACACCCACGTGTTGAAGGTGGGCGGCGGCGCGGTGCGCTCGCCGCTGGACGCACTGGCCACCTGAGCCCCCCACCCCGGCATAGACTCCCCCCACCATGCCCACCCACCGCCCCAGCGCCCTGCCCGACCACATCGCCCACGCCAGTGGCGAGCAACTGGCGCAGGTGGACGAGGCCGTCTGGGTGGATGTGATCCGCCAGATGGACGAGGTCTATGCGCGGCTGGTGGATGACGAGGTGGCGCTCGAAGAGAAGAACGCCCAGCTCGAGGCCTCGCAGCAATTCATCTTCAGCCTGTTGTCCTCGATGAGCGATGTGCTCATCGCCTGCCGGGGCGACGGTGCCATCGAGCAGACCAATGCCGCGCTGTGCCGGCTGGTGGGCGAGACCGCGCAGGCGCTACACGGCCAGCCGCTGCAGGTGCTGCTGGCCGACGAGGCCAGCCGCGAGCGGCTGGCGCGGGCGCTGGCCTCGCCCGAGGCGCAGCGCGGCGGCGCCACCGTGGAGGTGGCGCTGCGCGGTGCCCAGGGCCAGCCGGTGCCGGTGGACCTGAACTGCACGCTGCGCCGCAATGCGGCGGGCAAAAGCGTGGGCCAGGTGCTGGTGGGGCGGCCCATGGGCGAGATCAAGCGCGCCTACCACGCGCTGCGCGAGGCGCACGAGGCGCTCAAGCGCACGCAGGCGCAGCTGCTGCACTCCGAGAAGCTGGCCTCGCTGGGCCGGCTGGTGGCCGGCGTGGCGCACGAGTTGAACAACCCCATCAGCTTTGTGCTGGGCAACGTCCATGCGCTGGAGCGCTATGCGGCGCGCATTGAGCAGTACCTGAACGCCGTGCACGCCCTGCCCCAGCCGCCCGA
The DNA here is from genome assembly GCA_020161145.1 of Pseudomonadota bacterium. Classification (GTDB taxonomy): domain Bacteria; phylum Pseudomonadota; class Gammaproteobacteria; order Burkholderiales; family Burkholderiaceae_C; genus Ideonella. Next base: position 233,870 of record JAIUPQ010000002.1, on the reverse strand, counting down.
GCTGGCTGCGCTGCGCGCCGAGTTGCGGCTGGACAGCCTGCTGGCCGACCTGCCCTCGCTGATGGAGGGCACGCGCGAGGGCGCGCAGCGCACGGCCGACATCGTGGGCGGCCTGCGCCGCTTCTCGGCCATCGACCGCGAAGACCACGGCCTCGTGGAGTTGACCGGCGTGGTCGAGCGCGCCATCCACTGGGTGCGCAAGGGCACGGCGCCGGGCTTTGACATCACCTTCGAGACCGACGGCCCGGCGCAGGTGATGGGCCATGCCGGGCAGTTGCTGCAGGTGCTGATGAATTTGATCCAGAACGCGAGCGACGCCGCCAGCGGCCGCAGCGAGCCCCGGCTGGTGATCCGCATGCACCGCCAGGGCGAACAGGTGCAGGTCGAGTTGCACGACAACGGCAGCGGCATCGCGCCCGAGCACCTGCCGCGCATCTTCGACCCCTTCTTCACCACCAAGGGCGTGGGCAAGGGCACGGGGCTGGGCCTGTCCATCAGCTACGGCATCGCCGAGCGCCATGGCGGCACGCTGACGGGGGGCAACCACCCGGCGGGCGGCGCCTGCTTTCGGCTGACGCTGCCGCTGGCAGCGCCGCTTGCGGTTTCGCAGCCAAGCTGAAAAGCGGCTGACCGCCCTCGCTCGCCCGGTCGTGGTGGCGTGTTTGGAGCGGCCCAAAAAAACGTGTGCTGACAGGCGGTTACCAACGCCTGTCGGTGTTTACCCGCGCGCGGCGCGAACTGGCATGCGAGTTGTATCTCTTCAGATCGCAACCGCCAGGAGACGCCCTCGATGGAAACTTTTTACGACGTACTGCGCCGCAAAGGCATCTCACGCCGCAGCCTGCTCAAGTACTGCTCGCTGACCGCCACCTCGCTGGGCCTGGGCCCGGCTTTTGCGCCGCAGATTGCACATGCGATGGAGACCAAGCCGCGCACGCCGGTGCTGTGGCTGCACGGGCTGGAGTGCACGTGTTGCACCGAGTCCTTCATCCGCTCCGCGCACCCGCTGGCCAAGGACGTGGTGCTGTCCATGATCTCGCTGGACTACGACGACACGCTGATGGCCGCCGCCGGCCACCAGGCCGAGGAAATCCTCGAGCAGATCATGACCAAGTACAAAGGCCAGTACATCCTGGCCGTGGAAGGCAACCCGCCGCTGAACGAAGACGGCATGTTCTGCATCCAGGGCGGCCGGCCGTTCGTTGAAAAACTCAAGCGCGTGGCCACCGACGCCAAGGCCGTCATCGCCTGGGGTTCGTGCGCGTCCTGGGGCTGCGTACAGGCCGCCAAGCCCAACCCCACCCGGGCCACGCCCATCGACAAAGTCATCACCGGCAAACCCATCATCAAGGTGCCGGGCTGCCCGCCCATCGCCGAGGTGATGACCGGCGTCATCACCTACATGCTGACCTTCGACCGCATCCCCGAGCTGGACCGCCAGGGCCGCCCCAAGATGTTCTACAGCCAGCGCATCCACGACAAGTGCTACCGCCGGCCCCATTTCGACGCCGGCCAGTTCGTCGAGGCCTTCGACGACGAGAACGCACGCCGCGGCTACTGCCTCTACAAGGTGGGCTGCAAAGGGCCCACCACCTACAACGCCTGCTCCACGGTGATGTGGAACGAGGGCACGAGCTTCCCGATCAAGGCCGGCCACGGCTGCATCGGCTGCTCCGAAGACGGCTTCTGGGACAAGGGCTCGTTCTATGACCGGCTGACCAACATCCCGCAGTTCGGCATCGAGGCCAACGCCGACAAGGTGGGCGGCGCCGCCGCCGTGGCCGTGGGCGCCGCCGTGGTGGCGCACGCCGCCGCCTCGGCCATCAAGCGCGCCGCGCAGAACCGCGATGCCCGCGATGCCCGCGACACCCGCGGCGAGCGCGACACCACCCCGCACTGAGCCCACCCGCCACCCGCACGCGAAAGATCCCAACCATGTCCGTTGCCTACGAAACCCAGGGCTTCAAGCTCGACAACTCCGGCCGCCGCGTGGTGGTCGACCCCGTCTGCCGCATCGAGGGTCATATGCGCGTCGAGGTCAACCTCGACGCCAACAACGTCATCCGCAACGCCGTCTCCACCGGCACCATGTGGCGCGGCCTGGAGGTCATCCTCAAGGGGCGCGACCCGCGCGACGCCTGGGCCTTCGTCGAGCGCATCTGCGGCGTGTGCACCGGCTGTCACGCGCTGACCAGCGTGCGCGCGGTCGAAGACGCGCTGGGCATCAAGATTCCGCTCAACGCCCACCTGATCCGCGAGATCATGGCCAAGACGCTGCAGGTGCACGACCACGCCGTGCATTTCTATCACCTGCATGCGCTGGACTGGGTGGACGTGGTCTCGGCCCTCAAGGCCGACCCCAAGCAGACCAGCGCGCTGCAGCAGCTGGTCTCGCCGGCCCACCCCATGTCCTCGCCCGGCTACTTCCGCGACATCCAGAACCGGCTCAAGAAGTTCGTCGACAGCGGCCAGCTCGGCCCCTTCAGCAACGCCTACTGGGGCAGCAAGGCCTATGTGCTGCCGCCCGAGGCCAACCTGATGGCCACCGCCCACTACCTGGAGGCGCTGGATCTGCAAAAAGAGTGGGTCAAGGTCCACACCATCTTTGGCGGCAAAAACCCCCACCCCAACTACCTGGTGGGCGGCGTGCCCTGCGCCATCAACCTCGACGGCGACATGGCCGCCGGCGCGCCCATCAACATGGAGCGGCTGAACTTCGTCGAGGCCCGCATCCGCGAGATGATCGAGTTCAACAACAACGTCTACATCCCCGACGTGCTGGCCATCGGCACGCTGTACAAGCAGGCCGGCTGGCTCTATGGCGGCGGCCTTTCGGCCACCAACGTGGCCGACTACGGCACCTACGAGAAAGTGCCCTACGACCACAGCACCCAGCAACTGCCTGGCGGCGTCATCCTGGGTGGCGACTGGAGCAAGATCCACCCCATCGACCCGCGTGACCCCGAGCAGGTGCAGGAGTTCGTCACCCACAGCTGGTACACCTACGACGGCGACAACCAGAAAGGCCTGCATCCCTGGGACGGCGAAACCGTGCCGCACTACGAGTTGGGCCCGGGCACCAAGGGCAGCCGCACCGCCATCGAGCAGTTGGACGAGACGGCCAAATACTCGTGGATCAAGTCGCCGCGCTGGCGCGGCCATGCCGTCGAGGTGGGGCCGCTGGCGCGCTACATCCTGGGCTATGCCCACGCCACCAAGGGCAACGCCTATTGCCAGCGCGTCAAGCAGCAGGTGGACGACGCGGCCGTGGCCATCAACAGCGCCATCCCCAAGGCCCTGGGCCTGCCCGAAACCCAGTTCAGCGCCCAGCAGCTGATGCCCACCACCATCGGCCGCACGCTGGCCCGTGCGCTGGAGAGCCAGTACGCGGCCGAGATGATGATGGCCGACTTCAGGCAACTGGTCGGCAACATCAAGGCCGGCGACCGCGCCACCGCCAACGTGGACAAATGGGACCCCGCCACCTGGCCCAAGGAAACCAAGGGCGTGGGCACCGTGGCCGCGCCGCGCGGCATGCTGGGCCACTGGATCAAGATCAAGGACGGCCGTATCGAGAACTACCAGTGCGTGGTGCCCACCACCTGGAACGGCTCGCCGCGCGACGCCAAAGGCCAGATCGGTGCCTTTGAGGCCAGCCTGATGAACACCCCCATGGTCAACCCCGAGCAGCCGGTGGAAATCCTGCGCACGCTGCACTCGTTCGACCCCTGCCTGGCCTGCTCCACCCACGTGATGAGCGAGGACGGCGCGCAACTGGCCCACGTCAGCGTCCGCTGACCCCTGCCTTGAGGACCCACCCCATGAAAAAAGCCCTAGTCACCACCGCCCTGGCGCTGACCGCCGCCAGCGCCTTTGCCCACACCGGCCACGACGTGACCAGCTTCACCGCCGGCCTCGTCCACCCCTTTGGCGCCGACCACCTGCTGGCCATGCTGGCCGTGGGCCTGTGGTCGGTGTTTGCGCTGCCCACCCACCGCGTGTGGGAAGGCCCGGCCGCCTTTTTGCTCGCGCTGCTGGGCGGTGCCCTGCTGGCCGCCGCCGGTCGGCAGCCGCCGCTGCTGGAGCACGCCATCGCTGCCAGCGTGGTGCTGATGGGCGTCATGCTGGTGCTGACTGCCGTGCGCCGCCCCGCCACCGGTGGCCTGGCGCTGGTGGCCGCCGTGGGCGCGCTGCACGGCCTGGCCCATGGCGCCGAGGCGCCGCTGTCGGCCTCGTTGGCCGCCTACGCGGCCGGCTTCATGCTGACCACGGCGCTGATGCACCTGGGCGGTGTCGGGGCCGGCCTGGCGCTGCGCCGCCGCTGGCAGGCCCAGGCACCTCGGGTGCTGGCGGCGCTGGGCGCCACCCTGAGTGCCGCCGGCGGCTGGCTGCTGTTGTCGCTGTGAACCCCTAGCCTGGAGGCCGTCATGTCCGCCACCACCCACACCCAAGCCGACGTCACCGGCGTCGATGACAGCGCCGTCTCGCATGGCCGCAGCATCAAATCGGTCTACGTCTACCAAGCCCCGGTGCGCCTGTGGCACTGGGTCAACGCGCTGGCCATCACCGTGCTGGCCGTCACCGGCTACTTCATCGGCCAGCCGCCGCCCAGCCTGAGCGGCGAGGCCAGCAGCCACTACCTGATGGGCTACATCCGCTTTGCCCACTTCGCGGCCGGCTACATCTTTGCCGTCGGCCTGCTGGGTCGCATCTACTGGGCCCTGGTGGGCAACCACCATGCGCGCGAGATCTTCTGGGTGCCGGTGCTGCAAAAAGCCTACTGGAAAGAGCTGCTGCACATGGGCAAGTGGTACGCCTTTCTGGTGCCCGCGCCGGGCCGCTACGTGGGCCACAACCCCATGGCCCGGCTGATGATGTTCATCTTCATCATGGGGCTGGCCCTGTTCATGCTGTGCACCGGTTTTGCGCTGTATGGCGAGGGCACCCTGCCCGGCTCCTGGGCCCACACCTTGTTCACCAGCTGGGTGGTGCCGCTGTTCGGCAACTCGCTGGCCGTGCACAACTGGCACCGCCTGGGCATGTGGCTGATGGTGTGCTTCGTGCTGGTCCACGTCTACGCCGCCATCCGCGAAGACATCATGGGCCGCCAGAGCATCGTCAGCACCATGATCTCGGGCCACCGCACCTTTAAAGATTGACATGAACCACCCCCTACGCGATCACAGATCGCGCCCCCTCGAAGGGGGCACCGCTGGCGGACCGGCCAAGCCGGATCCGCGGCGGTCGCTGGGTGGCGACTGGCTGGCGCGACGCGGGTGCCACCTGGCACCCCGGAGTAACTGACATGAATGTGTGCATCCTGGGTATCGGCAACCTGCTGTGGGCGGATGAAGGCTTTGGCGTGCGCTGCCTGGAGCGGCTGCAGCAGACCTGCGCCTTCGACGACGCCGACGAGGTCGAACTGGTGGACGGCGGCACCCAGGGCCTCTACCTGCTGCCCTATGTGCAGCAGGCCCGCGCGCTGCTGATCTTCGACGCCATCGACTACGGCCTGGCGCCGGGCACGCTGCACGTGGTGCGCGGCGACGCCGTGCCGCGCTTCATGGGCGCCAAGAAGATGAGCCTGCACCAGACCGGCTTTCAGGAGGTGCTGCAGGTGGCCGCGCTGACCGGCCACATGCCCGAGCGCCTGACGCTGATCGGCTGCCAACCCGAAGCGCTGGACGACTACGGCGGCAGCCTGCGCCCGGTGGTGCATGCCGCACTGGCGCCGGCCCTGGCCGCCGCGCGCGCCGAGCTGCAAGCCTGGGGCGTGACCGTGCGCGAGCGCGCCGCGCCGCTGCCCGAGGCGGGCGAGCTGGCGCTGTCGGCCTACGAAGGCGAGCGCCCCAGCGCCCACGCCGCCTGCCGCGTCGGCGACGCGCGCTTTTTGCCGCAGGAGCCCTGAGCCATGTGCATCGGCATCCCCATGCGCGTGCAGCAGGCCGGCGACGGCGAGGTGCCTTGCGTGGACGCGCAAGGCCAGAGCCGCCGCGTGCGCACCGCGCTCGTTGGCCCTGCCCGGGCCGGCGAGTGGCTGCTCGTCTTCCTCAGCGATGCGGTGGCGCGGCTGGACGCCGACCGCGCCGCCGAGATCAACCACACGCTGGCGCTGGTGCGTGCCGCCGCCAACGGTGCGGCCGCCGCTGCCGAGGCGGCCAACGCCCCCGCCCCGTTCACCCTGCCCTCCCAACTCTCGCCCGCCGCCCTGGCAAGGATGACCTCGTGATGCAAGCCACCGCCACCCCCACCACCGCGCTGGAGCGCCTGGCGCACCAGCATGCCGCCACCTGGGTCACGCCCGCCACGCTGGACGACTGGGCCGCCAGCGCGCCGCATGCGGTGCTGCTGCTGGCGGGCGACCCGCTGCTGCGCCCCGAAGGCCAGGACGTGGCCGCCGTGCTGCCCGAGCTGATCCGCGCCGCCGGCATCCCCTGCGCCATCGGCATCGCCCACCGCAGCGACGAAGAGCCGCTGGCCGCGCGGCTGGGCGCGCAGCGCTGGCCCGCGCTGGTGTGCTTTGCCCACGGCCGCTACGCCACGGCGCTGTCCGGCATGCACGACTGGCTGCCGTTCGTCCAGCAATTCAGCGCCGCGCTGGCCGCGCCGCCCTCGCGCCCGCCCATTGCCATCGCCAGCCCGCACACCTCAACCGCCTCCTGCTCATGAAACCCTTTCCACTGCCCGTGCGCCTCATCGGTCCCGGCGCCATGGCCGAAGAAGAGACCTTGCACTACCTGAAGATGCCGGCCGACATGACGGTCTACGCCACGCCGCCGCTGCCCGCCACCACACCGCCTGCCGTGCTGGCCGTGCTGGCGCGGCTGGCGGCGGCATTGGTGGCCACAGACCCTGCGCCCATCGATCTGGCCACGCTCGAGCCGGCCGAGCGCACGGCGCTGCACACGCTGCTGGGCGAGGGCGAGGTCGGCGCCCGCATCCAGCAGGCCGACGGCAGCGAGGTGTGCGTGCAGGAGGCCGTGTTTGCCGGCGTCTGGCGCGTGATCCACACCCGCGCCGGCCAGGTGGTGACCGACCACGTGGAGGTGGGCCCCGCACCGGCCTGCCTGGCCGAAGCCGCCCTGCAAGGCCTGTGGCCCGCGCCGCCCGCCTGGGACGGCCCGCTGCCCGACGGCGTGGTCAACGCCCCCGCGCTGATCGCCGAGGTGGCCCAGAAGGCCGCCGCCTGGCAGCCTGGCGCGCCGGCCGAGGTCATCAACCTCTCGCTGCTGCCCATGTCCATGGGCGACATCGCCTTCCTCGACCACCACCTGGGCACCGGCGACCTCACCGTGCTCTCGCGCGGCTACGGCAACTGCCGCATCACCAGCACGCGGCTGGCCCATGTCTGGCGCGTCGTCTACTACAACTCGGCCGACGCGGTCATCCTCAACAGCGTCGAGGTCACCGCCCTGCCCGACGTGGCCCTGGCTGCCCCCGAAGACCTGCGCGACAGCCACGAGCGGCTGGCCGACATCCTGGCCATGCTCCACGAGTCCACCTGACATGGACACCTTCGAAGGCACCTACCTGGGCGACAAGACCACACTGTTGCCCACCTCGCGGCTGGAGTGCAAGATTTGCTGGTGGGTCTACGACCCGGCGCAGGGGGATGCGGTCTGGCAGATTCCGCCCGGCACGCCGTTTGCCGACCTGCCCGCGCACTGGCGCTGCCCCAACTGCGACTGCGCGCCCGAACAGTTCTTGCTGCTGCCCGATGCACCCGCCTGACACCGCCACCCGCATCGCCGAGCGCGTCGCGGCGCTCGCGGCGCTGTTCACGCACATCGCGCGCACCCGCATGGCGGGTGTGCCGCTGCTCAACCCGCAACTGGCGGTGCAGCCCGTGGGCTGGCAGGCCGCCGAGCCGGGCTGGGCCGACGGCGTGCTGCTGACCCCGTGGTTCATGAGCCTGGTGCGGCTGCCGCTGCAGGGCGACCTGGCGGTGCTGCGCGTGGGCCATCGCGGCGCGCGTGCGTGCGGCAGCACAGTCTTCGACTTTCTGGGCCACCACGAGCCGGGCTTCGGCGCCTGGGAGAGCTGCGCCCTGTTCTCGCCCATGGGCGACTTCGCCAGCCAGTCCCAGGCCCAGGCCGTGGCCGAAGACGCGCTGCGGCTGGCGCGTGCGGTGGCCGAGCCAGCCCACCCGACGCCGCCGGCATCGCCAACCCGGCGCAGCTTGCTGCTGGGGCGGGCCGCTCCATGAACGCACCGCTGGCCGCGCTGGGCGCCCCGCTGCGCGTGGTGGCGGGCGCCGAGCTGGGGCGCGGCCTCTTCAACCCGCGCACCGACCTGCTGCCCGCACTGGTGGCTGCCGTGCCCGCGGCCGAGTTGCCGCGCACGCTGGCGCTGGTCTTCAACCTCTGCGGCCACGCCCACACGCTGGCCGCCACGCTGGCGCTGCGCGCGGCCCGCATCGCCGTGCCGGACGCCCCAGTGGACCTGGACGGCGAAACCCGCACCGAACATGCCCGCCGGCTGCAACTGGACTGGCCGCTGCATCTGGGCGCGCGGCCAATGGCCGGTGCCGCGCTGACGCCCGAGGCCGCGCTGGGCCTGCCCGCCGCCGAATGGCTGGCGCAATGGGAACAGCGCCCCGGCGCCTGGCTGGCACGCTGGGCGCAGCGCCGCCGAGGCTGGCTGGCCCCGCTGATGGCCACCGCGCTGGCCCTGCGCCAGCCGCTGCCGGCCGACGTGCCCACGCTGAACCTGCACCACGACGCCGATGCCCTGGCCACGTTTGCCGCGCAGGTGCTGCAAACGCCCGCCCTGGTGCTGCGCCCCACCTGGCAAGGCCGCTGCGCCCACACCGGCTGTTGGAGCCGGGCCGGCCTGCACGGGCCACTGGACACCGCGCTGCTGCTGGGCTGCCGCATTGCCGAGTGGCTGCGCCTGGGCAGCGGCCAGGCCCAGTTGGTGCATGGCGCGCTGGCGCTGGGTAGCGGGCGCGCCGTGGCCTGGGTGGAGATGGCGCGCGGCCTGCTGCTGCACGTGGCCGAGGCCGATGGCGACGGCGGGCTGCGCCGCTACCGGGTGGTGGCCCCAACCGAGTGGAACTTCCATCCCGAAGGCGCGGTGGCGCGCATGCTGCACGCCGTGGGCAGCCACCCCGCCGCCGTGGCCGCCACCATGGCCGCGTTCGACCCCTGTGTGCCCTACGTCATCGAGGCCGGCCATGCATGAGGTCAGCCTGGCCGGTGGCATCCTGAACATCGTCGAGGACGCGGCGCAGCGCGAGCGCTTCACCCGCGTGCGCGTGCTGCGGCTGGAGGCCGGCTCGCTGGCCGGCGTCGACGTGCGGGCGCTGATGTTCGCGCTGGAGACCATCGCCCCCGGTACCCTGCTGGAGGGCGCGGCCATCATCATCGACACCCCCGTGGGCCAGGCCTGGTGCATGGCCTGCGCCCAAACCGTGCCGCTGCACACGCGCGGCGATCCCTGCGAACGCTGCGGCGGCCATCAGCTGATGCCCCACGAGGGCACCGAGCTGCGCGTGGTCGACATGCAGGTTGAAGACTGAAGGAGAAACGACGATGTGTGTGGTCTGTGGTTGCGGCACGCCCGCTGAGACGACGAGTACCAAGCAAGACCTCCATTTCGGCCTGGGCGCTGCGCGCGTCTCAGTGCCCGGCATGAGCCAGGCGCGGGCCATCCAGATCGAGCAAAGCGTGCTGGGCGCCAATGACGCCGTGGCCGTGCGCAACCGCGCCCGGTTCGAGGGCCACGGCATCGCGGCGTTCAACCTGGTCTCCAGCCCCGGCTCGGGCAAGACCACGCTGCTGGTGGCCACCATCGAGGCCTTGCGCGCGCGCCACCCCGAGCTGCCGGTGGCCGTCATCGAGGGCGACCAGCAGACCAGCCACGATGCCGACCGCATCCGCGCCACCGGCGCGCCGGCCGTGCAGGTCAACACCGGCAAGGGCTGCCACCTGGACGCGCCCATGGTGGAGCAGGCGTTTGCGCAATTGCATGGGCACTTCCATGCGCATGGCCATGCGCACCACGCCCATGACCACGACCACGTGCACGGCCACGGCCACGACGGCGGCATCCTGTTCATCGAGAACGTGGGCAACCTGGTCTGCCCCGCGCTGTGGGATCTGGGCGAAGCGGCCAAGGTGGCCATCCTCTCGGTGACCGAGGGCGAGGACAAGCCGCTGAAATACCCCGACCTGTTCGGCGCGGCGCAGCTGATGCTGCTGAACAAGACCGACTTGCTGCCGCACCTGACGTTCGACGTGGCGCGCTGCAGCGAGATGGCCCGGCGCGTCAACCCGCAGATCGAGATCATCGAGGTCTCGGCCACCACCGGGGCCGGCATGGACGACTGGCTGCATTGGCTCAGCCACCACACGCCGGCCTTGGCGGCAGCCCACGGCCACGGCCACGGCCACGGCCACGATCATGACCATGCGCATGGGCATGAAGCCGACGGCACGCCGCCCACCCTCGCCGCGCTGCAGCAGCGCGTGCGCGAGCTGGAGGCCGCGCTGGCGCGCGCGCAGCAGCCATGACCGCACCGGCCATCATCGCCACCGGCGCCTGGCTCAAGAACCGCGCCTGCCGGCTGCAGGGGCAGGCCGCAAGCTGGTCGCCGCTGCATGGCGACCTGGGCACGCCCGAGGCCTGCGACGCGCTGGCCGCCAGCGTGGCCGAATGGCTGGCCCAGGGGCCGGTGGCCGCGTTTGCCCACGACCTGCACCCCGACTTCGCCAGCACCCACCTGGCCGAGCACCTGGCGCAGACGCATGGCGTGCCGGCCATTGGCGTGCAGCACCACCACGCCCACGTGGCCGCCGTGGTGGCCGAGCATGGGCTGGACGAGCCCGTGGTGGGCCTGGCGCTGGACGGCGTGGGCCTGGGCACCGACGGCCTGCCCTGGGGTGGCGAGCTGCTGTGGGTGCACCACCAGCAATGGCAGCGGCTGGGCCACTTTGCACCGCTGCCGCTGGTGGGCGGCGACCGCGCCGCGCGCGAGCCCTGGCGCATGGCCGCCGCCGTGCTGCAGCAGTTGGACCGCGCGCACGAGATCGCGCCGCGCTACGCCCAGGCCGTCGGCCGCGTGCAGGCCGAGGGCGTGGCCGAGCTGCTGCACAAAGACCTGCGCGCACCGCGCACCACCAGCGCCGGACGCTGGTTCGACGCCGCCGCCGCCGCGCTGGGGCTGATGCTCAAGCAGGACGACGAGGCCCAGGCCGCCATCGCGCTGGAGCGCGCCGCCACCGAGTGGCTGGCGGCGCAAGGCCTGCCGGCCGCGCACATGGCCGATGCGCGGCTGGCGCAGCAGATGGCCAGCTCGCCCGCCACCTTGGCGCTGGCGCCGCTGCTGGCCACGCTGTTCGACGTGGACGACGTGGGTGCCGCCGCCGCGCGCTTTCACGCCACGCTGGCCGCCGCGCTGGCCACCTGGGCCGCTCAGGCCGCCGCGCAGCAGCAGGTGGGCACCGTCTGCCTGGCGGGCGGCTGTTTCTACAACCGCATCCTGCGCAGTGAGGTCGAGCGCCGGCTCGACGCCGCCGGCCTGCAGGTGCGCTTTCCGGCGGCCAGTGGCTGCGGCGACGCGGGGCTGGCCCTGGGCCAGGCCTGGGTGGGCGCCCACACCCGCCATTGACGAAGGAGGATCCACCCCATGTGTCTGGCCATTCCCACCCGTGTCGTTGCCCTGCAGGACGGCGCGCAAGCGCTGGTCGATGTGGGCGGCGTGCACAAAAGCATCAGCCTGGCGCTGCTGGACGACGTGCAGGAGGGTGACTGGGTCATCGTCCACGTCGGCCACGCCATCGGCAAGCTGGACCCGGCCGAGGCCGCCCGCACGCTGGCGCTGTTTGCCGGCCTGACGCCGCAGGAGGCGCCATGAAATACATCGACGAGTTCCGCGACGGCGCGCTGGCGCAGCAGATTGCCGCGCGCATCGCTGCCGAGGCCTTGCCTGGACGCGACTACGGCTTCATGGAGTTTTGCGGCGGCCACACGCATGCGCTGTCGCGCTACGGCGTGCTGGAGCTGCTGCCGGCCAACGTGCGCATGATCCACGGCCCCGGCTGCCCGGTCTGCGTGCTGCCCATCGGCCGCATCGACATGGCCATCAACCTGGCGCTGCAGCACGACGTGCTGCTGTGCACCTACGCCGACACGCTGCGCGTACCGGCCTCGGAGGGTCTGTCGCTGCTGCGCGCCAAGGCACGCGGCGCCGACGTGCGCATGGTCTATTCGGTGGCCGACGCGCTGGCGCTGGCGCGCGCCAACCCCGAGCGCCAGGTGGTGTTCTTTGCCATCGGCTTCGAGACCACCACGCCGCCCACCGCCGTGGCGCTGGCGCAGGCCGCCACCGAGAACCTGCCCAACTTCAGCGTGCTGTGCTGCCACGTGCTGACGCCGGCCGCGATGACCCACATCCTAGACACGCCCGCCAGCGAGGCCGTGCCGCTGGACGGCTTCGTCGGCCCGGCCCACGTCAGCATCGTCATCGGCTACGGCGCCTACGAGCCGTTTGCCGCGCGCTACCGCAAGCCGGTGGTCATTGCCGGCTTCGAGCCGCTGGACGTGATGCAGGCCATCTGGATGCTGCTGCGCCAGGTCAACGAGGGCCGGGCCGAGGTGGAAAACGAGTTCGCCCGCGCCGTCAACCGCAACGGCAACGCGCGCGCCATCGCGCTGATGGACCAGGTCTTCGAGCGCCGCGAGACCTTTGAGTGGCGCGGCCTGGGCACGGTGGCCGACAGCGCGCTGCGCATCCGGCCGCGCTACGCCGCCTTTGACGCCGAGCAGCGCTTTGGCCTGACTTACGAGAGCGTGCCCGACAACAAGGCCTGCGAATGCGGCGCCATCCTGCGCGGCGTCAAACGGCCGGCCGATTGCAAAATCTTCGGCACCGTCTGCACACCCGAAAACCCCGTGGGCTCGTGCATGGTGTCCAGTGAAGGTGCCTGCGCCGCGCACTACACCTACGGCCGTTTCCGCGACATTCCCATCACCACCGCATGAGCACCTCGCCCCGCGCCTACACCCGCCCGCTGGACATCCAGCGCGGCCGCATCGACCTCAACCACGGCGCTGGCGGCCGCGCCAGCGCGCAGCTGATCCGCGAGCTGTTCCTGCCCGCCTTCGACAACCCGGCGCTGCGCCAGGGCGACGACGGCGCGCGGCTGCCGCCGGCCCAGGGCCGGCTGGTGCTGGCCACCGATGCCCACGTGGTCTCGCCGCTGTTCTTTCCCGGCGGCGACGTGGGCAGCCTGGCCGTGCACGGCACCATCAACGACGTGGCCGTGATGGGCGCCCAGCCGCTGTACCTGACGGCCAGCTTCATCATCGAAGAGGGTTTTGCGCTGGCCGAGTTGCAGCGCATCGCCCAGTCCATGGGCGCGGCGGCGCGGGCTGCGGGCGTGGCCGTCGTCACCGGCGACACCAAGGTGGTGGAGCGCGGCAAGGGCGACGGCGTCTTCATCAGCACCACCGGCCTGGGCGTGCTGGCCGATGGGGTGGAGGTGGGCGGCGCGCTGGCGCAGCCGGGCGATGCGGTGCTGATCTCGGGCACCATCGGCGACCACGGCGTGGCCGTGCTGTCGCAGCGCGAGTCATTGGGTTTTGCGGCCGACGTGCGCTCCGACAGCGCGGCGCTGCACACGCTGACCGCCGCGGTGCTGGCCGCTGCGCCCGGCGCCGTGCACGTGCTGCGCGACCCCACGCGCGGCGGCCTGGCCACCACGCTCAACGAGATCGCCAGCCAGTCGGCCGTGGGCATGACGCTGGACGAGGCCGCCATCGCGGTCAACCCGCCGGTGGAGGCGGCCTGCGAGCTGCTGGGGCTGGATCCGCTCTATGTGGCCAACGAGGGCAAGCTGGTGGTCATCTGCACCGCCGCCGCCGCCGACGCCGTGCTGGCCGCGCTGCGCGCCCACCCGCTGGGCGCGCGCGCCGCCCGCATCGGCACGGTGACGGCCGAGGGCCAGCCTTTTGTGCAGATGCGCACCCGACTGGGCGGGCGGCGCATCGTCGACTGGCTCAGCGGGGAGCAGCTGCCGCGCATCTGCTGAGCGAATCCACCGCAGCTACCATGCATGGGCCAACGCGCGCGCCGCGTTGCCTGCCTGGGATGCCACCGCGTCCCGCCGATGAGCCCCGGGTCGATCCCGACCCGTTCTTCACCTGGAACGCCCCCATGAACGCACGCACCGCCTCGCTGACGCTCGCCACGCTGCTGTCCACATCGGCCCTGGCGCAAGACCTTGGCCAACCCCTGAACATCAGCCAACTCAGCCCGGCCGATCAGGCTGCGGTCTCCCTGCTGCAAAAGCAGGTCGCGACCGTCGCCGCACAGCGCAAGGTGGAGCAGGCCAACCTCGCCACCTTCGACGACCTGGACTTCAACGTCTACAGCGGCCAGAAGTGGGATCAGCTGGGCAAGAGCCACGCCAAAGACATCACCGTGCACTACCCCGATGGCCGCACCACCAAGGGGCTGGACGCGCACATCGAGGCGCTCAAGCCCATGTTCGTCTTTGCGCCCGACACCGCCATCAAGGAGCACCCCATCCGCATCGCCTCGGGCGAATGGACGGCGGTGACGGGCTATGTGGAAGGCACGTTCAGCCAGCCCATGCCCATAGGCGGCGGCAAGACCTTGGCGCCCACGGGCAAGAAGTTCAAGCTGGGCATGGCCACCATCGGCCACTGGACCAAAGACGGCGTGATGGACGAGGAATGGCTGTTCTGGGACAACGCCGCGCTGATGCAGCAGATGGGCCTGGGCCAGTGACGCCAACCTCATCACCACAAGGACACCTCAAGAGCACCGACAACGCCGCCGTGGTTCGCAACTACCTGCACGCCGTCTTCGTCGAGAAGTCGCTGGCCAAGGCCGAGACCTTCTGGGCCGGGCAGATGATTCAGCACAACCCGCAAATGCCCAACGGCCTGGACGTGCTGCGCCAGTTCATCAGCAACCCCATGCCGGGCCCGGGTTTCGAGCAAGGCATGGTGGTGGCGCAGGGCAACCTCGTCATGTCCCACGGCCGCTACAGCGGCTGGGCGGGCAAAACCCTGATCGCCGTGGATATCTTCCGCATCGAGGGCGGCAAGATCGTCGAGCACTGGGACGTGATGCAAGAAGAGGTGCCGGTCGACAAGACGGCCAACGGCAACCCGATGTTCACGCCGGCGGCGTAACGGCATCGGTGTGTGTGCCGCGCCGGGTGGCGGCTCGCCGGTTTCGCGCAACCGCAAGCCCGATGGCCGCCACCAGGATGAGCCCCCCGCCCACGCAGGCGGCCCAGGTGGGTTGCTCCCCAAGAAACCAGACCCCCAGCCCCACGGTCACGACGGGCTCCAGCGTCGACAACACGGCCGCCAATGTGGGCCCGACGCGCTTGAGCCCGGCGATGAACGCGGCGATCGCAACCGCTGTCCCAAGAATCGCCACGCCCACCGTTGCCATCCAGGCGCGTGGTTGTGGTGGCCAATGCGGTCCCTGCCAAAGCGTCAGCAGGAGATAGCAGGCCGCGGCGACGGTCAGGACGGTGGCCGAACTGGCAATGGCGTCGACTTCACCGACATGGCGGCTACCCATGAGGATGTAAGCGCTGTAGCACAAGGCGGATACCAGTGCGAGCAAAAAGCCCGGCATGGCGCCATCCAGTGCCCCGCCAAGCACCAGACACAAGCCAGTCGACGAAACCACAAGCGATACGCTCTCCGCCAACCCGAAGCGATCCATGCGCAAGGCTGCAGCCGCCAACGCGACCAGAATGGGATAGACATAGAGCACCAACGCCACCGTTGCCGAGGGCGCGTAGTGCAGCGCGCTGAAATACGCCCAGGCCATCATGGCGTAGGCCAGACCCATGCCCACGCAGTTGGCCAACGCGCGCCCGCGAGGGGCGCGCACACCGCGTGCGCACATCAGGCTGCCAAGCAGCACGGCTGCAATGACGAAGCGCAGCATCAGGAGCGTGGCCGTGTCGACGCCCCCCTCATAGGCGACGGTCGCGAGCAACGCCATCGAACCGAATCCGACCGCGGAGAGGAGGATGAGCAGTATTCCCATGGCGATCACAGGGGCCCCTGAGTCACAGGCATGACCGCCATCGGCCACCGGCCCCGAAACCCCGTCGGGGACGGATCCTGTCGCCAGTCAACCAGGCCCCGCGAGTCACCTCAGCTCATCTGGCTTTGCAGGTAGTTGGGCAGCCCCACCTTGTCGATCAGGCCCAGTTGCTGCTCGATCCAGTGAGCGTGGTCTTCTTCGGTGTCGGCCAGTTGCAGCACCAGCATCTCGCGGCTGACGTAGTCCTGTTGCTGCTCGCACAGCGCGATGGCGCTTTTCAGGGCGTCGCGCACGTGCAGCTCCACGGCCAGGTCTTTTTTCAGCATGTCGGCCACGTCCTGGCCGATGGAGAGCGCGTCGGGCGTCATGCGCGGCGTGCCGCCCAGCATCAGGATGCGGTTGATGATGGCGCGGGCGTGGCCGGTTTCTTCTTCCATCTCGTGGTGGAAGCGCGTGTGCAGCTTGCCAAAGCCCCAGTCCTCGTACATCGCCGCGTGGATGAAGTACTGGTCACGCGCGGCCAGCTCGCCTGCCAGCAGCTGGTTGAGGGTGTCGAGAACCTTGGGGTCGCCTTGCATGTCGTGCTCCTCGCCTGTTGTCCATCCAGGATGGTGAAGAGCCCGATTGTCCGTGTTTGCGCGGGGCCTGTCTTGCGCTGGATCAGCGCGCCGCGTCGGCAGTGCCCGCCTCGGGCACGTAGACCATGGAGCCGTCCTTCATCCGGTAGGCCACGCCGGCCTTGGTGCCGTGGCCTTCGCCGATGGCGCCACTGGCCTGGTAGCGCTCGAGCTTTTCGCCCTCTTTGACGATCATCTCCATATCGGGCTGGCCCGGGTTCTTGATGATGGTCATGGTGTGGGCCGAGAACGGGTTGGCCGGGCTGCTGGCCACGGCCAGCAGCAGCGCGGCGATGACGACCAGGAACACGTCGATGAGGTTGACGACCGAGAGGATGGGGTCGTCGTCCTCCACGTCGTCCAGCAGGCGGGTTCTCATGCCGGCACCTCTTGCAGGGTGGCATGAGGGGTGCGGTCCAGCCGCTGGTGCGCGATGGCCAGCAGGTCTTGCGCATACCAGCGCCGCCGCACGTGCACCACGGCATAGGTGACGGCGGCGGCAATCAGCGCCAGGATGACGGCCGAGAACGCCACCATCAGCCCGCGCGACATCTCGGCCAGCTGGCCCTCGGCCAGCGCCTGCAGCGCGGGGCCCATGGGGATCATGGTGGCCACCAGGCCCAGCATGGGCGCCACGCGGGTGGCGATGCGGGCCATCTCCAGGCGCTCGAGGGCCAGCGCCTCCAGCTCATCGGTCGTGAGCGTGGGGTCTTGCGCATGGGCCGCCAGCAGCTCGTGGCCGGCCAGGCTGCCGTCCGCGCGGGCCCGGGCGCGCTGCACCGCCTGCCAGCCGAATGCGCCCAGCGCATAGAACGCATAGGCAAACACCAGCGCCACGGCCAGCAGCACGGGGTAGAGGAACAACTGGCTGATGCTGTACATCGCGCCTTCCAGGGGATTGATCATGCGGACACTCCGTTGGCAATGGGGGATGAAAAAGCGGTGCGCGGCAAGGCGACCGGCGTGCGGACGCGGCGCGCCTGCACAGCGGCTCCCAGCGCCACCAGCGTCAGCAGCAGCAGCGCCGAGAGGGCTTGCGTGAACCGCGCAACGGCGGACGGCGGCGGTGGTGGCGGCGGCGGGGCCACCGGCGCCATGCGCAGGCCGCGCACGGGTGGCGGGGCGGCGTCGGCCGTGGGCTGCTCGGTGGCGGCGTCGGGCGGCCCAGGCTGATCTGGCGCGGCGGCGGCCGTTGCCAACGGCTGACCCAGGCCGAACCCCGGTGCGGCAGCCTGCACGAAGGCGGTGAAGCGCGCGTTGTCGCTCTGGACGGCGTGGCGCGCCGCCAGCTCGCGCCAGCGGTCTTTGAGCTCGGCCAGCGTGGCGGCATCGGCCTGCCAATAGCCCTGGCGTGCGGCCTCCACCATGCGCTCGATGGTCTGGGCCAGCGCGTGGGGGTTGTGCTGCTCGAACCACTGGGCCAGGCCCAGCTGGTGTTTGTCGCGCACGTAGACGTCGGCCATCTCCTGCCACTGGTCGTCGCGGACGATCTCGCGCGCCACCGCCGTCCAGCCCCAGAGGTTGTTGGTGGCATCCAGCACCTGCAAGGTGCCGGCGTAGCCTTCCTGCATCAGCCCCTGGATGTAGCCGGGATGGAACTGGCGCGTGGCCAGCTCCTTGGCCAGGAACTGCGCCGCGCCCTCGACGCGCCCGCTGCCCGCCCCGCGCAGGTTGCTGATGTACAGCTCGGGCGCCTTGCCGTCCAGATGGCGCACGGCCAGGGCGATGCCGCCCAGGTACTGGAAGGGGTCGTCGGTGGTCAGCATGCCGTAGACGTTGGAGCTGCGCGAGAGCACCGCGCCTTGCGTGCCGCGCAGGTGCTCGGCGTACAGATTCAAGGCCTTGCCTTGCGAGGTGCCGTCGGCATCGGCACCCGGCGGCAGGCTGCCCCAGCGGGCTTCGTCGGGGCCGTAGGCGTACTGCATCCGCGCCAGGTACATCTGGGCCAGCTTGCGGTCGCCCTCGGCCTTGCCCTGCCAGCTGTCGGTGGCCAGCGTGGCGTCGTCCAGGCCGGTGCCGTAGCGGCCGGATTCGGAGGAGAAGATGCGCGTCTGCGCGGCGTCCAGCGCATCGGCCTCGGCCCAGCCTTGGGCACGCAGGCGCTGCGCCAGGCGCCGGGTGTGGGCAGCCACGGGGTTGTCGGGCTCGTCATCGGCCTGGGCGGCCAGCTGGGCGGCGCGGGCCAGGTGCTGCATGGCGTTGGGGAAGTGGTCGCGATAGAGGCCCGTGGCCGACAGCACCACGTCCACGCGCGGGCGGCCCAGCGTGGCGCGCGGCACCAGCCGCACGCCGGTGACGCGATCGCCTTCGTCCCACAGCGGCTCCACGCCCATCAGCCACAGCGCCTGGGCCTCCAGCAGGCCCAGGTGGCGCATGGTTTCCACCGACCACAGCGAGACGGTCAGCTTGGTGGGCGTCTGGCCGGTCTGGCGGCGGTGCGTGGCAATCAACTGCTCGGCGGCCTGCTGGCCCGCCGCCCAGGCCTGGCGCGCGGGGATGCGCGAGGGGTCGAACCCGTACAGGTTGCGGCCCGTGGGCAGGGCGTCGGGATTTTTGACCGGGTCGCCACCATAGGCGGTGGGGATGTGGCGGCCCGCCAGCGCGGCCAGCAGGCCTTGCGTTTCGCTGCTGGCGTCCAGGTTGCGCCACCAGGTGCGGGCCTGCGCGAGCAAGGCTTGCAACTCGGGCGTGAACGACCCAGGGTCTGCGGGCGGCGCGGTGTCGTCCAGCACATGGCGCGCCAGCAACCGGTAGGCCGGGGTGGCGGCAAGTTGGTCGTGGTCGGCCACCAGGGCTTCGTCCAGATCGACGACGGGCACACCGGCCTGGCGCGCCGCCGCCTCCCAGAACGGGCGGCCCAGCATCATCAACACGGTGGCGGCGCGGTGCTCGGGGGCGGCCGATTCGCCCAGCGTGTGCAGGCCCACCGGCTGCACGGTTTGCGCCAGCTCATGCAGGTGGTCGTGCAAGGCGTCGATGAAGGGCACGAACTCGGTGCGGGCGCGCTCGGGCGTCCAGCCGCCCATGTCGGCGGCGATGCGTGCCTGCGCGACACGCGCCAGGATGTCGGCCTGGAACCGGGCCTTGACCGCCCCTTCGTCCTGCGCCAGCCATTGGTGCAGCAGGTCGTGCAGCTCGGTCAGCGTGCGGTGCAGGCCAGCGGGCCTGAGCGGCGCCGTCTGGTGGCTGATGGTGACGGCGCGGCCGCGCCGCTTGGCCTGGGTGGCCTCGCCCACGTTGTCCACGATGTAGGGGTAGACCACGGGCAGGCTGCCCACGGCCAGCATGCCGGGGTCGGACACCGACAGGCCCCGCTCCTTGCCGGGCAGCCATTCCTGCGTGCCGTGGGTGCCAAAGTGGATCAGCGCGTCGCGGCGGGCGCCCGGGTCTTCGCCACTGCTCTCGCGCACCCACAGGTAGGCCGCCAGGTAGGCGTGCGGGGGCAGCGCATCGGGTTTCATGGAGTGGTAGAGCGCGCGGTCGCGGCCGGCAGCGCCATCGGCGCCTTTGTCGGCCCGCCCGGGCAGGGGCAGCAGCGCCAGCTTGCCCAGTTGCAGCCGGGGAATGACGAAATAGGCCTGGCCGCCCTGGTGGATCACGCTGGCCGAGCGCTCGGGCTCGCCCCAGCGGCCCATCAGCGCGGTGCGCGTGGCCTCGGGCAGCGTGGCCAGCCACTGGCGGTATTGCGCCACGGGCAGCAGTGCGGCCAGGCCATCGGCGAGCAACGCGGGCAGCAGGCCGTCGTGGTAGCTGGGCGCCAGCAGGCGCTGCACGGTGGCAATCAACTCGGCCTCTTGCGGAGGCGGTGGCACGTCGTAGCCGGCGCGGCGCAGCGCGCTCAGGGTGCTGCGCAGACTCTGGGGCACGTTCAGAAAGGCGGCCGAAAAGTTCTTTTCGCCGGCCGGGTAGTTCCAGAACATCAGCGCCAGCTGCTTGTCGGCCGCCGGCTTGCGTTGCAGATCGATGAGCGCCAGCACCTTGTCCACCGTGGCCTGCGCCTGGTCGGGAATGGCGACCAGGGCGTCGTCGCTTTTGCGGGTGGCGGCGGCGATCTGGATGTCGATCACCCCGGCGTACTCGGGCTGGGCCAGGTAGAACGGCACATCCATCAGCGCCACGCCGTGCGGGTCGGCCGCCCAGTCGGCCTCGTCGCCGCGCCGGTAGGCGATGGCCTGCACGACGGGCAGGCCCAGCGCCGCGAACTCGTCGCGCCGCCCTTCGGCGTTGAGCATGATCTGCGTGTTGATGAGGGCGTCGGCCAGCGGCGGCGCATCGGCCTGGGGTTGCAGCACGCGCGCGATGGCGCCGGCGGGCATCATGGGGCCGTAGATGGGCATGGCCACGGCGCCGCGCTGCTCGATGCGCGCCACCAGGTCGTCGATGAAGCCGGTCTGCATCGACGCGATGTACTGCTGGTGCATGGGAATGGCCACCACGGGCGGGCGCGGCGCCCCCGCCGCCGCTGGCGTCACACCGCGCCAGCGCAGAAAGTCCGCCGCGCTGGCGAACACCAGTTGCGGCGCCTGCGGGTGGTAGACGGCGGTCTTGGGGAAGACCACCGGCGGCTTGAGGTCGGCGGGCGCCGGGCGGCCTTCGAGCGTGGCGGCCAGCAGGCTGAAGAAGCCCTCGAAATTGCGCTGCCCGCCGTTGGCGTAGTAGCTGACCAGCGGGCGCGCCTGCGCCTCGGACAGACCACCACCCCAGACCGGCCTGGCGTCATACAGCCAGGCGTGGGGCACCTTGAGCCCGGGCAGGGCCTGCGCCAGATGCTCCTGAATCTGGTCGTAGAGGTAGGAGTCGAAGAACACCGCATCCCAGCCGTCCCACAGCGAGGGCTCGCTTCGGGCCGGGATGCTGCTGAGGTAGCGCACCTCCACCGCGAGGCCATGCGCCGCCGCGAGCGGTGCCAACTGGCGGAACTTGCCCTTGGGCACGTTGCCGGTGGCAATGAACAGCACGCGGTGCGTGGCCGCCGCAGCGGTGGCGCCAGCCTCGGGCGTGGCGGTCAGGGCCGCCTGCGCTGCGCCGGCCCACAGCAGCGCCGCCAGCACGGCGCCACCCACCCGCATCGTCAAGCGTGCCAGCCGTCCCATCAAAAGTCCGCCTGCATGTTGACAAAGTAGGTGCGCCCGCGAATGGCGTAGCCGAAGTCGGCGGACTGCTCGGCCAGGCGCACGTCACCCAGGTTGTCCACCCCGACTCGCCCGGTCAGCCAGCGGGTGATCTGCCAGCCCAGGCTGGCGTTGACCACGGTGTAGGTGGGCAGCTGGGTGTCCGTGGACGTGCGCTGGCGGCCGGTGACGTCCACGCCCAGCCGCGCGCTGAAATCGCCCGCGCCCTGCCATTGCAGCTGCGAGTGCAGCACCTGACGCGGTCGGTCGGTCAGCTCCTGGCCGGTGCTGCCGTCGCGGGTGCGCAGCAGCGTCAGGTCGGTGTTCCAGCGCCAGCCGCTGGCCACCTCCCAGGCAAAGCCCAGCTCGGCGCCGCGCAGGGTGGCGCTGTCGACGTTGTCGTAGAGGTAGACGCGCCGCGTGCCCTGCTGGCTGAGCAGGCGCGTGGTGATGAGGTCTTTGACGCGGGTGTGGAACAGCGTGCCGCGAACCGAGTACGGCCCCGACAGCCAGTCGGCGCCCACTTCGAACGAGCGCGAGGACTCGGGCTGCACGTCGGCATTGCCCAGAAAGGTGTGCGGCCCCTCGGCGCCGACGTAGTTGGGCGAGATCTGCTTGAGCGTGGGCGCCTTGAACGCGGTGCCGAAGCCCCATTTGACCACCCACTCTGGCGTGGCCTCCCAGACCAGGTAGGCACGCGGGTTGAACTCGCTGCCAAAGTAGGCGTGCCGATCCAGCCGCGCACCCAGCGTGGCGATCAGGTGGGTGCCCAGCGAGATCTCGTCCTGCGCGAACACGGCCTGATGGTCGGCGCTGTCGCGGCCGTCCTTCAGGCCGGCGTTGACCAGGCTTTCGCGCCGCCACTCACCGCCCACCGTGAGGTGGTGGTCGCCCAGCCGCCATTGCACAAAACCATCACCCACCACGTCCTTCATGTCTTGCGGGCGGGTGGGCGCCACGCCGTTGGTGCGGCGGTTGTCCACGCTGATGGCGCTGCGGTAGGCGCGCAGTTGGGCCGTGACGTCGTCCCAATCGCCCTGCCACTGGACGTAGCCATGGCTGCGATCGAGGTCGTAGCGGTTCTCGTAGGCCACGCCGCTGCGGGCATTGACGTCGTTGTAGAGGCGCTCCTCCTGCCCTTGCTGCCAGCCTGCCTCCAGGCTGTGCCGGGCATTGATGGCGTAGCGCGCCGAGATGCCACCGCTGCGGCCATCGCGACCCTCGATCTCGCTGTACTGCGGTGCGTCGCGGTCGGCGACGGTGCCGCTGCGGCTGGCCTCGGCGTTCAGGCGCACCGACAGCCCCTCGGCCACCGGGCCGCCTGCATACACGCCCAGCCGGCCGCCATCGCCGCCCCACGCCCGGTCGGCCGCGAGCTGGCCCGACAGCCGCACCGAGCCTTCCCACTTGTCCGTGGGCCAGCGCGTGATGACGTTGACCACGCCGCCCAGCGCCTCGGAGCCATACAGCGGCGACAGCGGCCCCCGGATGACCTCGATGCGCTCCACACTGGCCAGCGGCACCCAGCCGTACTGGTAGTCGGAGTGCCCCACCACGTCGTCGGTGGCCGAGATGCGGCGGCCATCGATCAGCATCAGCGTGTGGCGGCTGTCCATGCCGCGCAGCGAGAACGTGCGCCGCCCCGCCACCTGGCGCGGCGACAGTGTCAGGCCGGGCGTGTCTTCAATCGCGCTGAGCAGGTCGTCGCTGGCCTTGCTCTGGATGGCGGCCCGGTTGACCACCGTGACCGACGCCGGCGCGGTGCGTGCGTCCTGCTCGTGGCGGGTGGCGGTGACGGTGATGGCCGGCAGCGCCACGACGGGCACCGCCGCATCGGCTGAGTCTGAAGACGGCGCGGAGGCGGCAGCCGATCCTGCAGGCGAGGCGCCCGAGGCCGCTGGTGCGGGTACAGGCGCAGATTGGGCAGCCACCCCACCCACGCCGGCCAACAGCGAGGCGCATGCCAAATGGCTGGCGCGCCAGGCCCAACTAACCGTCTCGCGCCCGCCTTCGCATGGGTGACCGCACCCCAACCCGCCCATACTGCGGGTGGTTGCTGTCCTGTCGGCAGGCGCCTGCAAGCGTCGAAACATGCTCCCTCCCAGAAAACGAAATACGAATGATTCGTATTTATTATATCACCGACAGGATGACAGCTTTTCGGGAGTGGCGCGCAGTCCCTGCGGGGACTCCTCGTCTGGCTTTCGCTCGGGGCTTTTTCTTGAAGCCATCAGACAATCGACTTTTTGAGCGAGGGAGAGGAGGTTCGATGAACAGCGCAGGTCGGCTACTCGAAATCTACGTACGTCTTCTAAACATCAATTCGGGCGGCAACGATGTATCCATGACGAAGCGATGGGCACAAGTGTTCGATCTTCCGACCGAAGACCCGACCATTGAAGACGATGTTGTCACGTGCCTTCAGGCGTTGCGCGCCGAACTGGACTTGCTGAAGGCAAAGCTCGAAGCCCGAGGTGTCTCCGATAGCCTGCTACAGCCCGGTTTCGCACGGCTGCGCCACATCAGCTCAACCGCAATCTTGAATTCTGGATGGAGCGGCAACCGGGAGGATGCCGCCAGGCCAGAAAACCGCATTCCGTTCATGTGGGCGAACTGGGTGCTTCGTGACGAAGACGAAGACGACATGCCAGCCAATGAGATGGCACAACTTCGAGCCGAACTGGACTCACTCGAAAAGAGCCTGAGCGAGACCGACATGAGCCCATATCTTCGCGGGTTCGTTCAACGGCAGGTTGACACGATTCGAACAGCCCTCAAGGTCTACCAAGCGCAGGGAGTGAAGCCTATTGAAACCGCCTTGCAGCAGGTGGCAGGTGCCTACATCGTGGAGCGCCCCAGGATCGAAGCTGAGAATGCGAAGGCATCGGAACCAGCCAGGAGCGTTCTTGCGCGCGCCGGGACGATCATCGAAAAGATCGCGAAGGTTGCGGACAACCTAGACAAGATCAAGAAGGCAGGTGAAGGAGCCTACACGATTGCCGCGACCATCGGGCCTGCGATGCTGCACTGGGTGCAGAGTGCACCGAAGTAGTCAAAGTGCCGAGGGTTGATCCGCAGCCTGATTGCAAAGTTTGGAATCAGGAAATGGAAATGGGTTACGCCTTGCGACGTAACCCATTGATTTGCTTGGCGGAGCGGACGGGACTCGAACCCGCGACCCCCGGCGTGACAGGCCGGTATTCTAACCAACTGAACTACCGCTCCGCAGCGGTGGCGTCCCCTAGGGGATTCGAACCCCTGTTACAACCGTGAAAGGGTCGTGTCCTAGGCCTCTAGACGAAGGGGACTGGTAACTTTCACTGCCTTCACGACGCTGCCCTGGTGCAAGTGGTGGAGGTAAGCGGGATCGAACCGCTGACCTCTTGCATGCCATGCAAGCGCTCTCCCAGCTGAGCTATACCCCCGTTTTTCTGCCGGGGCAGTGCCGTTCAAGCAAGTCCATGACTATAGCACGCGTTTCAAGCGTCCTGCAAGCGTGTCAGCACGTCATCGCGTGAAAAAAGCGCCAGCACGGCATCGATGGCCGGTGTCTGGTCGCGGCCAGTGACCACCAGACGCAGCGGAATGGCCAGTTGCGGCATCTTCAGGCCCTGCTCGGCCAGCACGGCCTTGATGGCCGCCGCAATGGCGGGCGCCGTCCATTCGACCTCGGCCAGGCGCGCGCGCAGCGCGGCCAGGGCGGGGGCACGGGCGGCCACCTCGTGGCGCTGCCACAGCGCCTCGAGCTCGGGGGTGCGCACGGGCGGCCGCAGGTGCAACGCCACCCAGTCGGCCAGCTCCACGGTGGTGGTGCAGCGGTCTTTGTAGAGCGCACACAAGGCCGGCAGTGCCGGCGGCTCGGCCAGGCCTTGCCGGGCCAACTGGGCGGCCACCAGTGGGGCCAGCTGCTCGCCGCTGGCGGCCTTCAGGTGGTGGGCGTTGACCCAGGCCAGTTTGGCGGCGTCCCACTGCGCAGGGCTTTTGTTCAGGTGGCTGCCATCGAACCAGGCCACCATCTGCTCGGCCGTGAAGAGTTCGTCGTCGCCGTGGCTCCAGCCCAGGCGGGCCAGGTAGTTCAGCATGCCTTCGGGCAGATAGCCGGCTTCGGCATAGGCGGTGACGCTGACGGCGCCGCGCCGCTTGCTGAGCTTTTTGCCATCGTCGCCCAGGATGACGGGCAGGTGGCCGAAGCGCGGCAGCGGCGCCCCCAGGGCGCGGTAGATGTTGATCTGCCAGGGCGTGTTGTTGATGTGCTCCTCGCCGCGAAAGACGTGGCTGATGGCCATGTCCCAGTCGTCCACGACGACGGCGAAGTTGTAGGTGGGCACACCGTCCGAGCGCTGGATGATGAGGTCGTCCAGTTCTTTGTTGGCCACGGTGATGGGGCCTTTGACGAGGTCGTCCCAGGTGACGGCACCGTCTTGCGGATTCTTGAAGCGCACCACGGGCGTGACGCCTGCGGGGACGGGCGGCAGCACCTTGCCGGGCTCGGGGCGCCAGCGGCCGTCGTAGCCGCGCGGCGGCCGACCGGCGGCTTCGTCCTCGGCCCGCTGGGCGGCCAGCTCTTCGGGCGTGGTATAGCAGTGGTAGGCGCCGCCGCCACTGAGCATGCTGGCGATGACCTCGCGGTAGCGGTCCAGCCGCTGCATCTGGTAGATGGGGCCTTCGTCCCAGGCCAGGCCCAGCCAGCGCATGGCCTGCAGGATCTGCTCGGTGGCCTCTTGCGTGGAGCGGGCCACGTCGGTGTCCTCGATGCGCAGCACGAACTGGCCGCCGTGGTGGCGTGCGTAGGCCCAGGAGTACAGCGCGGTGCGGGCGGTGCCCAGGTGCAGAAAGCCGGTGGGCGACGGGGCGATGCGGGTGCGGACGGTCATCGGGCAGAGGGCGTGAGGTGGATCAGGTAGGGCTGAGCTGGGCGAGTTGGCTGTCGGACTCGTCCTCGCTGGCCGGCTGGGCGGCGCGCTGGGCCTGCATGGCATCGAAGTCGGCGGCGGAGACGTCGCCGGTGATGTAGTCGCCATCGAAGCACGAGGCCTCGAAGCGGTCGATGGCCGGGTTGAGGGCGCCCACCACGCGCTTCATCGCATCAATGTCCTGATAGATCAGCGCGTCGGCGCCGATGTAGGCGCGCACCTCGTCTTCGGTGCGGCCGTGGGCAATCAACTCTTCCTTGGTGGGCATGTCGATGCCGTAGACGTTGGGAAAGCGCACCGGCGGCGCGGCCGAAGCCATGTAGACCTTGGCCGCACCGGCTTCGCGCGCCATCTGCACGATCTCCTTGCTGGTGGTGCCACGCACGATGGAGTCGTCCACCAGCAGCACGTTGCGGCCTTTGAACTCGATGCCGATGGCGTTGAGCTTCTGGCGCACCGACTTCTTGCGCACGGCCTGCCCGGGCATGATGAAGGTGCGGCCCACGTAGCGGTTCTTGACGAAGCCTTCGCGATAGGGCTTGCCGATGACCTGCGCCAGTTGCATGGCCGAGGGGCGGCTGGACTCGGGGATGGGGATGACCACGTCGATCTCGTCCAGCGGAATCTGCGCGCGCACGCGCTCGGCCAGCGTCTCGCCCAGATTGAGCCGGGCCTGGTAGACCGAGACGCCGTCCATCACCGAATCGGGCCGCGCCAGGTAGACGAACTCGAAGATGCAGGGGGCGTTCTCGGTCTGGCCGCTGCACTGCTGGCTGTGGACGGTGCCGTCCGGCGTGATGAACAGCGCCTCGCCGGGTGCCACGTCGCGCACCAGCTCAAACCCCGTGCCCTCGAGCACCACGCTCTCGCTGGCGATCAGCACCTGCTGGCGGCCGTCCTCGCCCGGCGCGGTGCCGAACACCAACGGACGGATGCCATGCGGATCCCGAAAGGCCAGCAGGCCGTGGCCGGCGATCAGCGCCAGCACCGCATACGAGCCCTTGACGCGCCGGTGCACGCCCTCGACAGCGCGGAACACGGCCTCGGGCGTCAGCGGCCCCTTGCCCATGTGGCGCTCCATCTCGTGGGCCAGCACGTTGATCAGCACCTCGGTGTCGCTCTCGGTGTTGATGTGGCGGCGGTCGATGTCGAACAGCTCGCGCTTCAAGGTGTGGGCGTTGGTCAGGTTGCCGTTGTGCACCAGCACGATGCCGTAGGGCGCGTTGACGTAGAACGGCTGGGCCTCTTCCTCGCTGTAGGCGTTGCCGGCCGTGGGGTAGCGCACCTGGCCCAGGCCCACCCCGCCCGGCAGGGCGCGCATGTCGCGCGTGCGAAACGCGTCGCGCACCATGCCGCGCGCCTTGTGGATGAAGCACTTGCCACCCTGCATGGTGACGATGCCTGCCGCATCCTGACCGCGATGCTGCAGCAGCAGCAGCGAGTCGTAGATCAACTGGTTGACCGGTTGGTTGGAGATCACACCGACGATGCCGCACATGATGAAGGCCTCATGAAAGAGAAATCGAATCCTTGACTGGGCAGCCAGCCCTGCACCACCCGCAGCGCATCGGCCCCCCAGGCCGCGCCGTGCGAGGCCTGCCACCAGGGCTGGCAGGTGGCGCCGGCCCACAACGCCGCCGCCGTGAACATCAACAGCGCCAGGCCGGCCCGCAACGCCCCAAAGCCGGCGCCCAACAACCGGTCGGCCAGCGCCAGCGGCGTCGCCCCGACCAGCGCGCTCAACAGCCGCGTCAGCACGGCCCAGCCGATCAATACCGCCCCAAACACCAGCACCGCAGCCACCAGCGGACGCAGTGCCTGCGGCGTGGCCGCCGGCAGCCAGGGCTGCATGTCGGCGGCCCACCAGCGGGCCGCCAACCAGGCCACCAACCATCCTGCCACGGCCATGGCCTCGGTCACGAACCCGCGCTTGAGCCCCAGCAACACCGAGCCCACCAGCGCGGCCAGCAACACCCAGTCCAGCGTGGCCAGCATGGATGTGGAGATGGGGGCGGCGCTCACGACCTCAAGCACCCGATCATGGCTACAGCGTCAGCACGGCGGCCGGCAGGCCGCCCGCCTTGATGCGGTCGGCCGCCTTTTGCGCGTCGCTGCGCGAGGTGTAGGGTCCCACGCGCACGCGGATGCGCTTGCCACCGGCCGTGCTCACTTCCTGGGTATAGGTCTTGAGGCCCATGGCCTCGACCTTGCGCCGCGCCGTGCGTGCCCCATCCGCCTCGGCAAACGCACCCACCTGAACGACGAAGCGGCTGCTGTCTCCAGCGGCATCGGCGTCGGGCTTGGGTTGGGGCTTGGCCTCGGGCGGGGGTGTTGCCGGCCTGGGCGGCGTGCGCGCATCGGTGGACGACACCACGGTGTCGGCAGGGCGCGGCGACTGCGACTGCGACTGCGACTGCGACTGCGACGGTGGGGTCACCGGCGTCACGGCCGGGCTGGACGCAGTCGGCCGGGGGCGTGCCTCGACCGGCGGGGTGGGTGGCGGTGACGCCACGGCCGGGGTGGACGCAGCGCTGGGCGTGGATGCGCGCGGCAGCGGCAGCACCAGCGGCGGCGCCTTGGCGGCGTCGGGGATGTCCAGCACCACATCGACGGGAACCGGGCGCGGCTGGGTTTCAAAAATCAGCGGAAACGCCACCAGCCCCAACCCCAGCAGCAGCACGGCCCCGATCAGCCGGCGGCGGGTGCGCACGCGAGCTTCCCGCACCTCGCGCAACTCGCCATCGGCCGCAGCAGCGCGCGGGCGGTCGGACGGCGTGGCGTCCTTGCGGAACTTGGAAAACAAACCCATGCGTGGCGGTAGGTTCAGGGCCGATGCGGCGCAGCCAGCCTGGGCAGACCGGCCGCCAGCACACCACCGACGGTGAAAAATGAGCCAAAGACAACGATTCTAGCTTCGGGTTTCACCTGATCCAAGGCGGCCGCCAGGGCGGCCGATGGGCTGGCGTGAGCCGAGACGGCTGCGTCCGGCTGTACGCCCCGCACCACCTCGGCCAGCGCGTCGGCCGTGGCCGCCCGGGCAATGGGCAGGTCTGTCAGGTACCAGGCCGTGACCAGCGGCGCCAGC
Organism: Pseudomonadota bacterium; assembly: GCA_020161145.1. Taxonomy (GTDB): domain Bacteria; phylum Pseudomonadota; class Gammaproteobacteria; order Burkholderiales; family Burkholderiaceae_C; genus Ideonella. Next base: position 204,102 of record JAIUPQ010000002.1, on the reverse strand, counting down.
GGCTGCACCACGCCGGCCAGGTCTTTGTCGTGCATGGCGCCAAAGACGGCCACGGTGTCGGCGTAATAACCCATCTGGTCCAGGCTGTGCGCCAGCGCGGCCGCGCTTTGCGGGTTGTGCGCCACGTCGAGCACCAGCACCGGCTGGCCGGGCACGATCTGGAACCGCCCCGGCAACTCGACGGTGGCCAGCCCCACCCGCACGGCCTGGGCGGCCAGCGGGATGCGCGCGCGCAGCGCCTCCAGCGCGGCGATGGCGGCGCTGGCGTTGAGCACCTGGTTGGCGCCGCGCAGTGCCGGGTAGCCCAGCGCGGCATAGCGCCGGCCGCGGCCCGACCACGTCCACTGCTGGCGATCGCCCTGGTGGTGGAAGTCGCGACCGGCCAGCCAGACGTCGGCCCCCACGTCCGCCGCCACCGCCAGCACGCTGGCCGGCGGGGCCGGGTCGGCAATGATGGCGGGCTTGCCCGCGCGCAGGATGCCGGCCTTCTCGCGGCCTATGCTTTCGCGGTCGTTGCCCAGGTACTCGGTATGGTCCAGCGCCACGCTGGTGATGACGGCCACGTCGGCATCGAAGGCATTGACCGCATCGAGCCGCCCGCCCAGCCCCACCTCCAGGATGACCAGGTCCAGCGGCTCGGCCGCCAGGCGCCGGGCAATGGCCAGCAGCGTGAACTCGAAGTAGGTCAGCGTGATGTCGCCGCGCGCGGCCTCCACGGCGGCAAAGTGCTCGATCAGGCTCTCGCCCGCCACCATGCGCCCGTCGATCTGGCAGCGTTCCTCGAAATGCACCAGGTGCGGCTTGATGAAGAGCCCCGTGCGGTAGCCCGCCGCGCGGGCGATGGATTCGATCAGCGCGCAGGTGGAGCCCTTGCCATTGGTGCCGGCGACGCTGATGACGGGCGCGCTGAAGGTCAGGCCCAGCCGCTCGCGCACGGTGCGCACGCGCTCGAGCGTCATGTCGATGGCCTTGGCGTGCAGCCGCTCGCAATGGGCCAGCCAGCCCTCCAGGGTCGTGGGGTAGGTCATGTGAAAAAGCCCGCGCGAGGCGCGGGCTGGTCAAGACGATGGCGGTGCGGTCAGGCTACGGCGTCAGCGCTCTGGCGCTGCAGCAGAGCCAGCAAATGGGCAATCTCCTCGCGCAGTTCGCGGCGGTCCACGATCATGTCCACCGCGCCTTTTTGCAGCAGGAATTCGGCGCGCTGGAAGCCCTCGGGCAGCTTCTCGCGCACGGTGTTCTCGATGACGCGCGGGCCGGCAAAGCCGATCAGCGCGCCCGGCTCGGCAATGACCACGTCGCCCACGAAGGCGAAGCTGGCCGACACGCCGCCCATGGTGGGATCGGTCAGCACGGCGATGTAGGGCAGGCCGACCTTGGCCAGACGCGTCAGCGCCGCGTTGGTCTTGGCCATCTGCAGCAGGCTGAACAGCCCCTCCTGCATCCGCGCGCCGCCGGTGGCGGTGAAGCAGACGAAAGGCACTTTCTGCTCGATGGCGGTTTCGACGCCGCGCACGAAGCGCTCGCCCACCACCGAGCCCATGGAGCCGCCCATGAAGTCGAACTCGAAACAGGCCACCACCACGGGCACGCTCATGATGGCGCCGCCCAGCACCACCAGCGCGTCGGTCTCGCCCGTGGTCTCCAGCGCGTTCTTCAGGCGCTCGGGGTACTTCTTGCTGTCTTTGAACTTGAGCGCGTCCACGGGCAGCACCTCGTGGCCGATTTCATAGCGGCCCTCGGCATCGAGCAGCGCATCGAGCCGCGCCCGCGCGCCAATGCGGTGGTGGTGGCCGCATTTGGGGCACACGCCCACGTTCTGCTCCAGGTCGGTCTTGTACAGCACCGACTCGCACGACGGGCATTTGATCCACAACCCCTCGGGCACCGAGCGGCGCTCCGCGCCCTCCTGGTGCTGTTGGATCTTGGGGGGCAGCAGTTTTTCCAACCAACTCATATCAAGTCTCCACGGCGTCCAGCGCCTGCCGCATGTCACGCATGAAGGCGCGGGCGGCCAAAGGCGCATTGTCGCCGGTTTCATTTTGCAGCAACTCGATCAGGCGTGAGCCGATGATGACACCGTCGGCCACCGCCCCGATGGCGCGTGCCGTGGCCGCGTCGCGGATGCCAAAGCCCACGCCCACCGGCACCGCCACATGGCGCTTGATGCGTGGCAAGGCGTCGGCCACCGCCGCCACGTCCAGATGGCCGGCGCCAGTCACGCCCTTGAGCGAAACGTAATAGACGTAGCCGGTGGCAAACGCGCCAATCTGCGCCATCCGCGCCTCGGTGGAGGTGGGTGCGAGCAGGAAGATCAGGTCGATCCGGGCCGCGCGCATGGCGCCGGCCAAGGCCTCGCACTCCTCGGGCGGCACGTCCACCACCAGCACGCCATCCACGCCCGCCGCCTGGGCATCGCGGGCAAAGGCGCCGGCGCCGTGGCGCTGCTCATAGCGCTCGATGGGGTTGGCATAGCCCATCAACACCACGGGCGTGGTGTCGTCGTGCTGGCGGAACTGACGCACCATGGCCAGCACCTGGGCCATGCCGATGCCACGCGCCAGCGCCCGCTCGGTGGCGCGCTGGATCACCGGCCCATCGGCGCTGGGATCGGAGAACGGCACGCCCAGTTCGATGATGTCGGCCCCGCCCTCGGCCAGCGCCTGCATCAGCGCTGGGGTGGTGTCGGCGGCCGGGTCGCCCGCCGTGATGAAGGGAATCAGCGCCTTGCGGCCCTGGGCCTGCAGCCGGGCCCAGGTGGCGGCCATGCGGGGAGATGCGGCGTTCATACCAGCCCTCCTTGCAGCGCAGCGACGGTGGCAATGTCTTTGTCGCCCCGGCCCGAGAGGTTGACCAGCACATGCTGGTCAGGCCGCAGCGTGGCGGCCAGCTTGATGGCGTGGGCCACGGCGTGGCTGGATTCCAGCGCCGGGATGATGCCTTCGGTGCGGCACAGCCGGTGGAAGGCCGCCAGTGCCTCGGTGTCGGTGATGCCCACGTACTCGGCGCGGCCGATGTCGTGCAGGTACGCATGTTCGGGGCCGACGCCGGGGTAGTCGAGGCCGGCCGACACCGAGTGGGTATCGATCACCTGGCCGTCATCGTCCTGCAGCAGGTAGGTGCGGTTGCCGTGCAGCACGCCGGGCGTGCCGGCGGCGATGGATGCCGCATGGCGGCCGGTGGCGATGCCCTCCCCCGCCGCCTCCACCCCCACCAGGCGCACGCCTGCGTGCGGGATGTAGGGGTAGAAGATGCCCATGGCGTTGCTGCCGCCGCCCACGCAGGCCACCACCGCATCGGGCTGCCGACCAATCTGCGCCGGCATCTGGGTCAGGCACTCATCGCCGATGACGCGCTGGAAATCGCGCACCATGGCCGGGTACGGCGCCGGGCCGGCCACGGTGCCAATGATGTAGAAGGTGTCTTCCACATTCGTCACCCAGTCGCGCAGCGCCTCGTTGAGCGCATCTTTCAGCGTCTTGCTGCCCGACTCCACCGGCACCACGGTGGCGCCCAGCAGCTTCATGCGGTAGACGTTGGGACTCTGGCGCTTGACGTCCTCGCTGCCCATGTAGACCACGCACTCCAGCCCGTAGCGGGCACAGATGGTGGCCGTGGCCACGCCATGCTGGCCGGCGCCCGTCTCGGCAATGATGCGCGGCTTGCCCATGCGCCGCGCCAGCAGCGCCTGGCCGATGGTGTTGTTGATCTTGTGCGCGCCGGTGTGGTTCAAGTCCTCGCGCTTGAGGTGAATCTGCGCCCCGCCCACCTCGCGCGAGAGCCGCGCCGCGTGATAGATGGGCGACGGCCGGCCGACGAAGTGCGCCAGCTCGTGGCGGAACTCGGCGTCGAACGCCGGGTCTTGCCGCGCCGCATCCCAGGCGGCTTGCAGCTCATCAAGGGCGTGGATCAGGGTCTCGGCCACATAGCGGCCGCCATAGGGGCCGAAATGGCCCCGGGCATCAGGTTGGTTGTAGGGGGTCATGGTGTATCCAAATGGGTCACATCGGCGGCGCGCACGGCGCCGCAAAACGCGCGCATCAGCGCGCCGTCCTTGATGCCTTTGGCGGCCTCGACGCCCGAAGAGACGTCAACCGCAAAAGGCGCCAGCCGCGCCATGCCAGCGCCGACGTTGGCAGCAGTTAACCCACCAGACAAAACGACTGGAAGGGGCACGTTTGCGGGGACGAGTGACCAATCGAAAACCTTTCCGGTGCCGCCGCGCGCGGGGCTGGCGGTGTCCAGCAACAGCGCTGCAGCATCGCCGTAGCGGCGCGCCCAGTCTAGCAAATCCACCCCCGGCGCCATGGGCACGGCGCGCAAATAAGGCCGGCCGGCCGCGCGGCACAGCGCGGGGCTTTCGTCACCGTGGAACTGGGGCATGGCCTGCGGCACGGCGGCCAGCGCGGCCAACACCTGCGCCGGATCGGGGTTGACGAACAGCAACACTGGCGTCACGAACGGCGGCAGTGTGCGCGCCAGCCCAACGGCTTGCGCAATGGTGACGGCGCGCGGGCTGGCCGAATAGAGCACGAAGCCAATGGCATCGGCGCCGGCGGCCACGGCGTCTGCGACGTCGGTCTCGCGGGTCAGGCCACAGATCTTGATGCGGGTGCGGGTGGGCATGGATGCAAAAAACAACAGGTCCGGTGGGGGCGCATGGTGGGTGTTGCACGCTGCATCATGCAGGGCCTCATTCCAACGCAAGTCTCCCATGACCCCATTCCACGCGCTGCATCAAACCGCCCACCCGCTGCTGCTGCCCACCGCCTGGGACGCCGCCAGCGCCCTCAGCATGCAGGCAGCCGGCGCCCGGGCCATTGCCACCTCCAGCGCCGCCCTGGCTTGGTCGTTGGGCTGGCCCGATGGCGACAACCTGCCCATGGACGAATTGCTGGCCGCCGTGCGCCGACTGGTGCGGGTGTTGGCCGTGCCGTTGAGCGTGGACGCCGAGGCCGGCTACAGCCGCGACCCTGAGGCGGTAGCGGCATTGGCCGTGAACCTGGCCGGGATGGGTGTGGCCGGCATCAATCTAGAGGACGGCAACGAGTCACCTGAATGCCTGGCGGCCAAGATCGCAGCCTGTCGCCGGGCACTGGGCCGCCGCGCACTCTTCATCAACGCCCGCACCGACGTCTTCCTGCGCGGTCTCGCCAGCGGTGCGGCAGCCACCGCCGAGACACTGGCCCGACTGCAACGCTACCGCGATGCCGGCGCCGATGGCGCCTTCGTGCCCGGATTGACCGAGTCGGACACCATCGCCACCATCGCCCAGGCCAACCCCATGCCGCTCAATGTGATGGCCGCGCCCGATCTGCCCGATCTGGCCACCTGCACGCGCCTGGGTGTGCGGCGCCTGAGCGCCGGCCCCTGGCCGATGCTGGGCGCCTGCGGCGCGCTGGAGCAGGCCTGCGTCTCGTGGCTGGACCACGGCGGGGCCTGGCCGGCTTCCACCCGTTTGAGCTACGGCATGATGAACGACCGCATGTGCACTCAGCAGCCATGACCGACCTACCCACCCTCTGGGGCGCTCCCGAATCCGGCCACAGCTACAAGGTGCGCCTGGCCCTGCTGCTGGCGGGCGTGCCGCACCGCTACCGCACCGTCGACCTGGCACAGCCGCGCGGTCAGCGCGACCCGGCATTTGAGCGCGTGACGCGGTTTGGCGAGGTGCCGGTGTGGACCGAGGGCCAGACCGTGCTCGCCCAGTCCAATGCCATCCTGCTGCACCTGGCCGAACAGCACAGCGTGCTGCCGGGCCCACCCGCCGCGCTGCGCGAATGGCTGTTCTGGGAGAGCAACCGCATCGGCCTGGCGGTACCCAACCTGCGCTTTGCGTTGCGCTGGGCGCCACAGCCCGAGCCCGTGCTGAACTGGCTGCGTGCCCGCGCACGGACCGACCTCGCGGTGCTGGAGGCCGTGCTCGCCCGGCAGGACTATGTGCTGGCGGACGGCCTCACCGTGGCCGACTGCAGTTGCGCCGGCTACCTCTACTGGCTGGATCAGGCCGGACTTGACGGGCGCGAATGGCCGGCCATCCAAGCCTGGCTCGCCCGGCTCGCCGCCCTGCCCGGCTGGATGGCACCGGATGCCGCGCTGGCGCCACCTACGGCGGCGGTACGCTGAGCCGCCGTCCCAGCCCCCAGATGGCCAGCAGCAGCAAGGCCCCGCCCAGCCACTGCCAGGCGCCCAACCGCTCGCCCAGCAGCGCTGCCGCCAACAGCACGGCCGACAACGGCTCCACCAGCGTGGCCACGGTCAGCGCAGTGGGTGTCAGGCGGGCCGCGCTCCAGCTGAATACCAGCAGCGCCAGCGCAGCCGTCACCACACCCAGGTACAGCAACCAGGCCTGAGGCGGTACGCCAACAGGCCATTGCAGCGGACGATACAGTGCGGTGAGGCCCATCACCGCCGCAGCCACCACGGTGAGGCATAGGGCGGCAGGCCCCGCGCCAAGCTGTAGGGAGAGCCGACCGCTGATCAGCGTGAAGCCTGCATACAACACGGCCGAGGCCAACGACCAGGCCACGCCCAGTGCCAAATCACCCGATGTCACGACATCTGTCGGCCCACCGTGCTGGGCGACGATGAGCCAGGTGCCCAACAACGCCGCAGCCAGCACCAGCGCCAGCTGCGCATCCCATCGTTCTTGCCCGCGCAGCAGCGCCAACACCGTGACCAGCACCGGCGGCAGGCACAGTGCAATCAGGGTTGGAATGGCCGCGCCCAGGCGCTCGATACCCAGAAACCAGCACAGCACATAGCCGGCCATCGCCGCACCCGCACCCAGTACCGTGGGCCAGGTGGCCCGCAACTGCGCCCAAGGCAGCCGCGTGCCAAACACCGCCAGCAGCACCACGGCACCCACGACGAAGCGCCAGAACGACACCGTCTCAGGCGTGAAACCATGGCGGCGCACCAGCACATGGACCACCAGTGCCCCCGTACCCCACATGAAGCCGGCTGCGCAAGCAGCAGCCAGCGCCAGCGTCGGCGGCGCAGGTCGGCGGTGAGGATGGACTGGCGACTGGAGCACGGCGCATGGTAGGCCAGGATGCAGGCAAGCCCATCGCGCGACAGGCCTGCCTTGCAGAGGATCAGATAACCTGGGGCAGCTCAGCGTTTTCTAGAGAACACAGCAAGCGTTCACCTGATATCGCGGCCGGCCTCACCGATGACGTCCAGACTGCGGATGACGACACCCTGCGTCAGAACACATACCCACCCGGCAACCCATCCATGGCCGCCGTGTGTTCTGGCAGGCCCCACTGCGCGTCGTAGCGCGGCCCCAGGAAGTACAGCCCGTCGGGCGCGAACGTGGGCGCCGCCGCGTCGCGCGAGCGGGTGGCCAGCACCTGGGCCATCCATTCGGGCGGCTGGCGCCCCTGGCCAATGGCGACGAGGCAGCCCATCAGGTTGCGCACCATGTGGTGCAAGAACGCAATCCCGTCGAAGTCGAAGCGCCAGTACGCGCCATGCCGGGTGATGGTGATGGCGTGCAGCGTCTTGATGGGTGACAGTGCCTGGCACTGGGCCGAGCGCAGCGCGCTGAAGTCGTGGGTGCCCACGGCGTGGGCCGCGCCCGCGCGCATGGCGTCGCCATCCAGCGGGCGAAACACCCAGCCGCAGCGGCCGGCCTCCACGGCAGGGCGCACCGGGCTTTCCAGCAGCACGTAGACGTAGCGGCGGCCTCGCGCCAGCCGCCGGGCATGAAAGTCCGGTGTGACGGGGCGGCACCACTGCACGGCCACATCGGCCGGCAGGTAGCGGTTGCTGCCGCGCACCCAGGACGTGGGCTCGCGCACCAGCGGTGTGTCCAGGTGAACCACCTGGTTGAGGCCATGCACGCCGGCATCGGTGCGGCCGGCGCAGACGGTGGCCACGGGGTGGGCGGCGAACTGGGTCAGCGCCGCTTCCAGCACATCCTGCACGGTGCGCCCGTCCTGCTGACGCTGCCAGCCGTGGTAGGCGTCGCCGCGGTAGGCGACGCCCAGTGCCAGGCGGTGGAGGTCGCTCAGCTGAGTCGGTCTTTCATGGACTGCGCCCGCTCGCGCAGAGGCCCCTGGGTCTGGCCCAGCACCTCGTCGATCAGGTCGCGGGCCCCTTCCACGTCACCAATCTGCTGGAACTCGTCGGCCAGGTCGAGCTTGCGCATCAGCGCGTCGTCGTCCAGCGGCGCCGGCGAGGTGGGCGAGCCACCATCCAACTCCAGCGACAGATCGCCAAAGTCGAACACCAGCGGCGGCGCTTCGGCCGCTGCAGGTGCCGCCGCCGTCTGCTCGTCGTCCAGTTGCAGATCGAACGACAGCGCGTCGGCGTCGGCCAGCGGCCGGGTATCGGCACCGCCCAGATCCAGCAGCTCGTCGGCACCGGCCGGCGCGGTCAACTCCATGCCGGTCAAGGCCGGCGGGGCGTTGAGGTCGATGTCCAGATCGGGCATCGTTTGCAGCTCCTGGACTTCAGGCAGCGGCATGTCCAGCGGCTGGGTTTTCTCGGGCTCGGCGGTGGGCTCCAGCGGTCCCATGTCCAGATCCGGCAGAGGCTGCGGTGCCGTCACCGGCTCGGGCTCGGGCAGCATGGGCATGGTCAGCGCCGGCTCAGGCTCGGGTTCGGCCACGGGTTGCGACGGAGCCGTCCAGGGGTCTGTCGCCGGCCGCAAATCGGGCGGCGGCTCGGTCGAGGTGTCGAAGTCCACCGCATGGGCCACCTCGTGGCCATACAGCGGATTGCCGGGATCCAGCTCGCGCCCGGCCGTCTGCGCCCGCTGCCACTCGGGGCTGTCGGCGGCGACATGCTGGCGCAGCTGCTCGGCCTGCAGCTCGAAGTTGATGGCATCGGCACGCTTGGCGTAGACCTCGAGCAGCTTGGCGCGCACCGGCACCCGGGCTGGGTCGGCGCGCAGCGCCTCCTTGAGGATTTCCTCGGCCTGCAGGTCGCGGCCATAGGCCAGGTAGACGTCGGCCTCGGCCACCGGATCGACGTCGCCGATGGCGTCGAGCTGGCTCAGCGAATAGCTCAGCGACGAGGCGCCGCCATGCGCACTGTCGTGGGTATCGATGCGCTGGCCACCGCTGGCACCGAAGAAGGAGTCGGGTTGCAGCTTGCTTTCGAGGAACGAGGTTTCGCTGCCAAAGCCGGCGTCGTTGCGGCGGCGCAGGCGCATCAGCACGATGACCGCCAGGCCCACCACGAGCGTGGCCACGGCGGGCAACACCAGCGGGTTCTCGGACAGCGACTCCAGCAGGCCGGGCTCGGGCTGTGCCGGCGGCGGGGGCGGCGCGGCCTTGGGCGCCGAAGCCGCTGCCTTGACCATGGCGGCCGCCCCAGAAGCGGCAGAAGCCGCAACAAGCGGCTCTGATGCGACGACGGCAACCTGCGGCGGCGATGCCACCGGCACCTCCAATCCGGGTGCCGAGGGCGGCAATGCGGCCGCAGCCACCTGGGTGCCGGGCGGTGCCGATGCGCTCTGGGCCAGTTGCTTGAGTGCATCAACGTTGCGCGTCAGCTCGGCCATTCGAGCCTCGCTGGCCTTGCGCTGGTTTTCGGCGGCGATCCTGGCTTCTTCGCCGCCCTTGACGGCACCTTGCGAGAGTTTGAGCTGATCGGGCGGCGGCGGCGCGGCGCTGGTTTTCTTGTCCTCCACCGTGGTCTGCACCTTGCCGGTGACCTGGCGCGGCGGCTCTTTGGCCTGCACGGCCGGGGTGGTGGCGGCCGCTCCGGCCAGCTTGCGGCGGTAGCTGCGGAAGTCGTTGCTCTGGGCTTGAATGACCTGACGAGCCTCGTCGCGGGCGATGCCACCGGCCGTTTGACCATCGGGCACGCGCAGCACCACACCGGCCTTCAGGCGGTTCATGTTGTTGCCCACGAAGGCGTCGGGGTTGGCGCGGTACAGCGCCACCAGCATCTGGTCCAGCGAGACGCTGGCACCGCGTTGACGGCTGGCGATGGCCGACAAGGTGTCACCTTTGCGCACCCGGTAATCCCCCTCGGCGGCCGGCGCAGCGGCCACGACGGCAGGCTTGGCCACCGGCGGCGCGGCCACGGCCACCGGTTTGGGTTCATTGGCTTTGGCGGTCGGCCGGGGTTCGGCCTTGGGCCGTGCAACAGGCGCCGCGGGCCGCGACGCGGGCAGCGGCGCGGTGGTGATGGCTGGCGCAGCGGCCACGGCGGCTGCCGCCGGCTCGGTCACGCCCTTGGGCGGATCGATCAGCAGCGTGTAGGCCCGTTGCAGCTTGCCGCTGCTCCAGCCCACGTTGAGCACCACGTCGAGGAAGGGCTCGACCACCTTGCGCTCGCCGCTGATGACGATCAGCGCGCGGCCATCGGTCTGGCGCTGGACCTCGGTGCGCGCGCCGGTCAGGGCCGCATTGAACTCGGCTCCTGCAGCGCGGAAGGCGTCGGGACTGACCAGTTGGGCCTGCAGCGTGGCCGCCTCTTCAGACGTCAACCCGGACACATCGATCTGGGCGCGCAGCGGCTCACCCAACGCCGAGAGGACGACCACACGGCCCAGGCCCAACGCCTGGGCTTCCAGATGCGGCAATGTGATGGCCAGTGCCAGCATCACAGCCAACATCGGCGTTCTCACAATGGATTTAAGCCACAGGTGTTTCAACGCAGTCCCCAACGCGGTACGTATTCAAAGGCCTTGCGCCCGAAGGCGTTTTGGCAGTGGTTGCAAGGATAGTGGCAGTGCAGGGCTGCAATCGCTTGAACAGCCTTAACAAAAGCACACAGTCCGGGCACTGGGAGCAGCGCCCGGACCGAATGTTGCCACGAACCAACAGATCAGCGCGCGTCGAGCAAGATGCGCAGCATGCGCCGCAAGGGCTCGGCGGCCCCCCACAGCAGTTGGTCACCGATGGTGAAGGCGCCCAGATACTGCGGCCCCATGGCCAGCTTGCGCAACCGGCCCACCGGAATGGTCAGCGTGCCGGCCACCTGGGCGGCGTTGAGCTGCTGCTCGGTGGCCACGCGCTCGTTGGGCACCACCTTGACCCAGGCGTTGTCGGCCGCAATCAAGGCCTCAATGTCGGCCAGCGGCACGTCGCGCTTGAGCTTGAAGGTCAGCGACTGTGAGTGGCAGCGCATGGAGCCGATGCGCACGCAGGTGGAGTCCACCGGCACCGTCGCCGGGCTGCCCGGGCGGCCAAAGCCCATGATCTTGTTGGTCTCGGCGCCGCCCTTCCACTCTTCCAGGCTGGTGCCGTCGCCACGGTCGGCGTCGATCCACGGAATCAGGTTGCCGCCCAGCGGCACGCCGCGAAAGTGCCGGGTCTCCTCGGCGCTGAAGCCGCGCTGCGTGGCGGTGACGCGGCGGTCGATCTCCAGGATGGCGCTGGCGGGGTCGGCCAGCAGGTCCGCCACCCCGGCATGCAGGCTGCCGTACTGCGTCAGCAGCTCGCGCATATTGGGCGCGCCGCCACCCGACGCCGCCTGGTAGGTGGAGGTCTGCATCCACTCGACCAGCCCGGCCTTGTAGAGCGCACCCACGCCCATCAGCATGCACGAGACGGTGCAGTTGCTGCCGATGTAGTTGCGCACGCCGCGCACCAGTGCGTCCTCGATGACGGGCCGGTTGACCGGGTCCAGCACGATGACGGCATCGTCCGCCATGCGCAGCGTCTTGGCCGCATCGATCCAGTAGCCCTTCCAGCCCGCCTCGCGCAGCGGGCCATAGACGGCCTGGGTGTAGTCGCCGCCCTGCGCGGTGATGATGACCTCGCATTGCTGGAGCGCGGCGAGGTCATGCGCATCGAACAGCGTGCGCTCGTTTTTGGCTTCGGCGGGCGCCGCGCCACCGGCGTTGCTGGTGGAGAAAAAGCGCGGTTCGATCAGCGCGAAATCGCCTTCGGCCCGCATGCGCGCCATCAGCACCGAGCCGACCATGCCGCGCCAGCCCACGAGGCCGACCAAGGGTTGGGTGTTCATCGTTGCAACTCCTGCGTCACCGCATCGCCCATCTCGCGCGTGCCCACGCGGCGGGTGCCCTCACGCCAGATGTCCGCCGTGCGCAGGCCGCTGGCCAGCACGCGCTGCACGGCGCCCTCGATGCGCGCCGCCGCCTCTTCCTGGCCCAGCGTGTAGCGCAGCATCATGGCCGCCGACAGGATGGTGGCCAGCGGGTTGGCCACGTCCTGGTTCGCAATGTCCGGCGCGCTGCCGTGGCTGGGCTCGTACAGCCCCTTGCCATTCGCGTCCAGCGAGGCCGAGGGCAGCATGCCGATGGAGCCCGTCAGCATGGCCGCCTCGTCGGACAGGATGTCGCCGAACATGTTGCCGGTGACGATGACGTCGAAGGCCTTGGGCGCCTTGACCAGTTGCATGGCGGCGTTGTCCACGTACATGTGCGACAGCGCCACGTCCGGGTACTGCTGGCCGACCTCGGTCACCACGTCTTTCCAGAACTGGAAGGTCTCCAGCACGTTGGCCTTGTCCACCGAGGTCAGGCGCTTGCCGCGCTTGCGCGCCGCCTGGAAGGCCAGGTGGGCAATGCGCTCGATCTCGGGGCGCGTGTAGCGCATGGTGTCGAAGGCCTCGTCGGCCCCGGCAAACGCGCCATCGGGCGCGCTGCGCCGGCCGCGCGGCTGGCCGAAGTAGATGTCGCCCGTCAGCTCGCGGATGATGAGGATGTCCAGCCCCGCCACCAGCTCGGGCTTGAGGCTGGAGGCCGCCGTCAGCTCGGGGTAGCAGATGGCCGGACGCAGGTTGGCAAACAGGCCCAGCTGCTGGCGCAGGCCCAGGATGGCCTGCTCGGGCCGCAGATGACGCGGCAGCGTGTCGTACTGCCAGTCGCCGACGGCGCCAAAGAGCACGGCGTCGGCCTCGCGCGCCAGCGCCAGCGTGGCGCCTGGCAGCGGATGGCCGGCGGCGGCATAGGCCGCACCGCCCACGGGCGCGGTGTCAAACGTGAGCGGCAGCGCCAGCGCCTCAAGCACCTTGCGCGCCTGGGCCATGATTTCGGGTCCGATGCCGTCGCCGGGCAGAAGAGCAATGTGAGCGGTCATAGCGTGTGCGAAAGCCAGGGTTGCTTGAGGAGCCGCTCGGCCTCGAAGCGGCGGATGGCATCGGCGTGCTTGAGGGTCAGGCCGATGTCGTCCAGCCCGCCCACCAGCCGCGCCTTGCGCGAGGGCTCGACGTCGAAGGCCAGCACCTCGCCGTCGGGCAGCCGGACCTGCTGCGCCGGCAAATCGATGGTGAGGCGAAAGCCGGGAAAGGCCGCCACGGCATCGAACAGCCGCTGCACCTGCGCTGGCGGCAGCACGATGGGCAGCAAGCCGTTCTGGAAGCAGTTGTTGAAAAAGATGTCGGCAAAACTCACGCCCACCAGCGCCCGGAACCCGTATTGCTGCAGTGCCCAGGGCGCGTGCTCGCGGCTGGAGCCGCAGCCAAAGTTGGCCCGCGTCAGCAGCACGCTGGCGCCGCCGTAGCGCGGCTGGTTGAGCACGAAATCAGGGTTGGGCCGGCGGCCGTCCGCCGGCTGGCCCGGTTCGCCCCGGTCGAGGTAGCGCCACTCGTCAAACAGGTTGGGGCCAAAGCCCGTGCGCTGGATGGACTTGAGGAACTGCTTGGGAATGATGGCGTCGGTGTCCACGTTCTCGCGGTCCATCGGTGCCACCAGCCCTTCGTGGACGGTAAAAGCCTCCATGCTCACTTGGCCGCGCGCTCGACGGCCTCACCGGCCTTCTGCACGTCCTTGCCCACGCCGGCCACGGTGTTGCAGCCCGCCAGCAAGGCGGCGGCGGCGATGGCGATGGCGATCCAGACCTTCTTCATCAGAGCTCCTTCAGATTCGACTGACGTCAACGAAATGCCCGCGCATGGCGGCGGCGGCGGCCATGGCCGGGCTGACCAGATGGGTGCGGCCACCGGCGCCCTGGCGGCCCTCGAAATTGCGGTTGCTGGTGGAGGCGCAGCGCTCGCCGGGCTCCAGCCGGTCGGCGTTCATGGCCAGGCACATCGAGCAGCCCGGCTCGCGCCACTCGAAGCCCGCCGCCTTGAACACCGCATCCAGCCCCTCGGCCTCGGCCTGGCGCTTGACCAGGCCCGAGCCCGGCACCACCAGCGCCAGCCGCACGTGCGGCGCCACGCGGCCGCCCACGCGGCGCACCACGGCGGCGGCCTCGCGCAAGTCCTCGATGCGGCTGTTGGTGCACGAGCCGATGAACACCTTGTCGATGGCCACGCTGGCCAGCGGCTGGCGCGGCGTCAGCCCCATATAGGCCAGCGCCCGTTCGATGGCGGCGCGCCTGCCCGCATCCTTCTCGCGCTCGGGGTCGGGCACAGCGGCGTCCACCGGCAACACCATCTCGGGCGAGGTGCCCCAGGTCACCTGCGGGCGGATCTGCGCGCCGTCCAGCGTGACCTCGCGGTCAAACGGCGCGCCCTCGTCCGAATGCAGCGTGCGCCAATGGGCCACCGCCGCGTCCCAGGCCGGCCCGCTGGGCGCCAGCGGGCGGCCCTTGACGTAGGCCAGCGTCACCTCATCCACGGCCACCAGGCCCGCGCGCGCACCGGCCTCGATGGCCATGTTGCACAGCGTCATCCGCCCTTCCATGGAGAGCGCCCGCACGGCCTCGCCGGCAAACTCGATGGTGTAGCCGGTACCGCCCGCCGTGCCGATGTGGCCGATGATGGCCAGCGCCATGTCCTTGGCGCCACACCCCGGCGCCAGCCGGCCCGTCACCGTGATGCGCATGTTTTTGGCCTTGCGCGCCGGCAGCGTCTGCGTGGCCAGCACATGCTCGACCTCGCTGGTGCCGATGCCATGGGCCAGCGCGCCAAATGCGCCGTGGGTGCTGGTGTGGCTGTCGCCGCAGACCACCGTCATGCCCGGCAGCGTGGCGCCCTGCTCGGGGCCGATGACGTGGACGATGCCCTGGCGCGCGTCGTTCATCTTGAACTGCGTGATGCCCCAGCGGTCGCAGTTGGCGTCCAGCGTCTGCACCTGCAGCGCCGACACCGGATCGGCGATGCCGGCCGCGCGGTCGGTGGTGGGCACGTTGTGGTCGCTGACCGCCAGGTTGGCCGTCAACCGCCAGGGTTTGCGCCCCGCCAGCGCCAGCCCCTCGAAGGCCTGCGGGCTGGTGACCTCGTGCAGCAGGTGGCGGTCGATGTACAGCAGCGCGCTGCCATCGGCGTCCTGGTGGACCAGGTGGTCGTCCCAGAGCTTGTCGTACAGGGTGCGGGCGGGCATGAGGCGGGCGAATCTAAGGGGAAACCCCCGATTCTGCGTCATGTGGCTGAAGCGCAGCTTGCAAAGACCCTTGCGCGCTCAGACGTCGCTGCGGCGTTGCAGGTACAGCCCGTCGCTCCAGGTGCGCAGCCAGTGCGGCCTGAAGGCCACGAAGATGGCGGTCAGCATGCCGGTCAGAAAGGCCTCGCCCGAGGCCAGCAGAAAGCGCGCCAGCACCACGCTGTCCACATCGGCCTGCAGCGAAGACAGCGCGCCCGCCAGTGTCAGCGCCACCGTGGTGGTGAAAAAGCCGCGCCCCAGGATGTAGATGAACAGGTGATGGGGCAACCAGCGCACCAGCGCCCAGCCCAGACCGGCCGCGACGGCGCCGGGCACCACGCCCAGCCAGACGGCGCGGGCCAGCGCCTCGTCCCAGCCCAGGCCGCCCACCGTGGCGGCCATGGCGGTGACGGGCGCCAGCGCCAGCAGCGCCAGTGGCCAGTCCAGCATCAGCACCAGCAGCGGCATGCCCGACAGCGGCAAGGCCAGCGGCAGCCGCAGCAGGTGGTCCACGCTCCACATCAGCGGCATCACGGCCCACCAGGCCAGCCAGGGCCAGGCAGGCGGTGCGTCCAGCGCGCGCCAGGGCCGCCACCAGGCCGCCACCCCCAGCGCGGCAGCCAGCATCAGCGCATGCAAGGTGGTGGCGTCCATGAGCAGCGATTGTCGCGCGCAAGGCCCCGAAACGGGCGCGCCTTGGGGGAGCCTCAGGCGGCCTTGACCACGACCCTGACCTTGAGCCCTTGCGCAAACTGCGTGGCATCCAGCAACTCCAGCCGCCCACCCAGCCGCTGAGCCACCGTGCTGGCGATGGACAACCCCAGGCCCGAGCCGATCTGCTCACTGCCCAGCACGCGGTAGAAGGGGTCCAGCACCCGCTGGCGCTCGGCCACCGGAATGCCCACGCCGCTGTCTTCCACCTCCAGGATGGCGTGCGGCCCGTCCTGGCTGACGGCCAAATCCACCCGCCCGCCCTCGGGGGTGTAGCGGATGGCGTTGTCCAGCAGGTTGCGCACCAGGGTGTAGACATCCACCTCGTGCGCCAGGATCTGCACGTCTGCCCCATCGGCCATGCCGATATCCACGCCCCTGGCCTCGGCCAGCGGCATCAAGTCCTCCAGCACGCGGCGGTACACCGTGCGCACCGAAACGGCCTGCGCGGGCAGGCCGTCGGCGCTTTGCACCCGGGCCAGGCTGAGCAGTTGCTCGAGCAGGTGGCGCCCACGTTCTATGCCCTGGCGCAAAGTCGCGAGCCGCTGCGCGGCCTCGGGCGACAAGGGGGCGGCACCCAGCCGCTCGGCCTGCAGCGACAGCGCCGTCAACGGCGAGCGCAGCTCGTGCGCCGCATCGGCCACGAAGCGGCGCTGCTCGTCCATGGCGGTGCCCACACGGCTCAGCAAGCGGTTGATGGCCCGCACGAAAGGGCGCATCTCGGATGGCAGGTTGGCGGCGGCCAGGGGCTGCACATCCTGCTCGCTGCGCGCATCGATCTGCGCGGACAGCAGCGTCACCGGCCGCAGCATCTTGCGCACCAGATAGGTCACCACCAGCAGCAACACGGGCACCAGAATCAGCAGCGGCAGGATGGTGCGCAGGGCGCTGCCCTGCGCAATCTCATCGCGCATCTCGGTATCCTGAGACACCGCCAGGCGCTGGCCATTGCCCAGCGTCTTGACGAAGGTGCGGTAGGTATCGCCATCGACCCTGACGGTGTGCAGGCCATCGGCCAGCGCGGCCGGCAGCGGCAGCCCGCCGCCCTCAGACCCCGCAAGGGCTTGCACCACCAGATCAGAGTCGGTGTCGTGGCCGTGGGCGTCATGCACCGCCATCCGCGACCAGGCCGAAGCCGGTTGATGCTGGACCAGCGCCGCCGCCTGCCGCAGGATGTCGTCCTGCAACTCGTTGGCCTCCTTGAACGCCGCGTCAAACGAGAACGCACCCGCCACCAGCGCCACCAGCACGATGGCCATGGACAAACCCCAGGCCAACCGGACCTGGATGGAGTGCGTCAGACGCTCCTTGAAACCATCCACCCTGCACCTCGCACGTTCTTGATGGCCTGGCTGCCGAGTTTCTTGCGCAAGGCATGGATCAGGAACTCGATGGCGTTGCTCTCCACCTCCTCGCCCCAGCCATACACGCGGTCCTCCAGATCGGCGCGCGACAAGATCGCGCCCGGTCGCATCATCAGCGCCTGCAGCAGCGCGAACTCGCGGTTGGACAACGCCACCGTGGCCTGCCCCGTGGCCGTGGCCTCGTGGGTGGCCGGGTCCAGCGACAGCTGCGCGCTGGTGAGCACCGGGGCCGCCGTGCCGCCCTTGCGCCGCAGCACGGCGCGCATCCGGGCCAGCAACTCGGCCATCTCGAAGGGCTTGAGCACATAGTCGTCTGCGCCGCCATCCAGGCCTTTGAGGCGGTCTTGCAGGCCGTCGCGGGCCGTGATGATGAGCACCGGCATGGCCTGGTCTTTGGCACGCACCGCATGCAGCACCTCCTGCCCATCCTGCCCCGGCAGGCCCAGGTCCAGCAGCATCACGTCGTAGCGCTGCGCGGCCAGAGCCGTCAAGGCCGACGGGCCGCTGCGGACCCAGTCGGCGGCATAGGACTCATCCTTCAGCGCGGCCTGCACCGCACTGCCAATCATGGGGTCGTCTTCGACCAGCAACACGCGCATCTCTGGGTTCCTGAAGGCGGGGCAGGCCTGCGGTCACTAGCAATCGTCGTCGTCGTGATCGTGTCGATCCAGCTTGCTGGACAGCACCTTGCCCTCGATGGCGTCGATCTTGACATCGAACACCTGGTTGTCCGCCGTCCTCACCTCGACCTCGTAGTAGGTCGAGCCTCGCTTGCGTTCCAGTTCGGCCTTGGTTGCCCGGCTGCCTGCGTGCTGCTGCTGGGCCACGGCGATGGCCTGCTCCAGCGTCAACCTGGCTTTGGCCGGCTCGGCCACAGCCGCGTTGGCCACCGCGCCAGATGCGGGGTGGGGTTGGGCATAGGCCAGGCCACCTGCGGTGGCAACGCCGGCGGCGACAACAAGAGCGGCCAGGGCGGTGTTGCGGTTCATGTGCAAACTCCTTTGCGTAGAGATCATCGCGGCGTGATTGCCGTCGATGGTTCGCATGGTGAGCCCACACACTTAGCACACCATTAGCGGCCGTGCGAGCGTGGCGGTGCAAAAGCAAAAAGGGCTCCGAAGAGCCCTTGTGCCCCCACCGGCTTGACGCATGGCGGGGAAGTTCTGAGACACCGGTGACGGGTTCCGGCAACCACCCAGTGGTGTGGTCGGTTGTTTGCAGTCGCAGTGCTACGCATTGTGGGTGCTGTGCGTGACGGTGATGTGACAAAAAACGTGACAAACAGCCGCCAGTTGCCACTCCCTACAATTCCGCCATGCAGCCCACGTACTTCGTCACCACCGCCCTGCCCTACGCCAACGCGCCGTTCCACATTGGCCACATGATGGAGTACATCCAGGCCGACATCTGGGTGCGGGCGCAGCGCATGCGAGGCGCCACGGTGCACTTCGTCTGCGCCGACGACGCCCATGGCGCACCCATCATGATCGCCGCCGAAAAAGCCGGCAAGACGCCGCAGCAGTTCGTCGCCGAGGTGGCGGCCGGACGCGCGCGCTACCTCGATGGCTTTCACATCGGCTTCGACCATTGGCACTCCACCGACGCGCCCGAGAACCACGCGCTGGCGCAGCAGATCTACCTCGACCTCAAGGCGGCCGGCCTGATCGCCACCCGCACCATCGAGCAGTTCTATGACCCCGACAAAGGCATGTTTCTGCCCGACCGCTTCATCAAGGGCGAATGCCCGCGCTGCGGCGCGGCCGACCAGTACGGCGACGCCTGCGAGGTCTGCGGCGCCGTCTACGCGCCCACCGACCTGAAGAAACCCTACTCCACCCTCTCGGGCGCCACCCCGGTGCTGCGCGCGTCGGAGCACCATTTCTTCAAGCTCTCCGACCCCCGCTGCCTGAGCTATCTGCGCGACTGGACGGGCGCTGCAGGCCGCCTGCAGCCCGAGGTGCTCAACAAGATCAGCGAGTGGTTCGCGCCGCGCGAGGATGGCAGCGCCGGCCTGGCCGACTGGGACATCAGCCGCGACGCGCCCTACTTCGGCATCGAGATCCCCGACGCGCCGGGCAAGTACTTCTACGTCTGGCTGGACGCCCCGGTGGGCTACCTGGCGTCGCTGCAGGCCTGGCTGGCCCGGCAGGGGCAGACGCTGGAAGCCTTCTTTGCCAACCCCGATGTGCGGCAGGTGCACTTCATCGGCAAAGACATCACCTACTTCCACACGCTGTTCTGGCCCGCCATGCTGCACTTCTCGGGCCGCAAGGCGCCCGACCACGTGTTCGTGCACGGCTTCGTCACCGTGGGCGGCGCCAAGATGAGCAAGAGCCGGGGCACCGGCATCTCGCCGCTGCGCTACCTGGAGCTGGGCCTCAACCCCGAGTGGCTGCGCTACTACCTGGCGGCCAAGCTCAATAGCCGCGTCGAAGACCTCGACATCAACCCCGAGGACTTCGTCGCCCGCGTCAACAGCGACCTGGTGGGCAAGTACATCAACATCGCCAGCCGCGCCGCCGGCTTCATCACCAAGCGCTTTGGGGGCCAGCTGGCCGCCACGCTGGATGCCGAGGGGGCCGCCGTGCTGGCCCAGCTGCGTGCGGCCCGCCCGCAAATCGAGCAGCTCTACGAGGCACGCGAATACGGCCGCGCGCTGCGCGACATCATGGCGCTGGCCGACGGGGTCAACGGCTACGTGGACGCCCACAAGCCCTGGGAGCTGGCCAAGCAGGCGGGCGCCGACGCGGCCTTGCATGCCGCCTGCAGCACCTGCATCGAGGCCTTCCGCGTGCTGACCATCTACCTCAAGCCCGTGCTGCCCGCGCTGGCCGCGCAGGTGGAGGCCTTTTTGCAGGTGCCGCCACTGGCCTTTGCCGATGCCGACACCCCGCTGGGTGCTCACACCATCGCCCCCTACGGCCACCTGATGCAGCGGGTGGATGCCAAGCTGCTGGACGAGTTGCTGGCGCCGCCGCCCGAGGCCACGCCCGCCCCGGCGCTGCCAGGCGGCGAGGCCGTGGCCGAGGTCATCACCATCGACGACTTTGCCCAGGTCGATCTGCGCATCGCCCGCATCGAGGCGGCCGAGCGCGTCGAGGGCTCGACCAAGCTGCTGCGCCTGCTGCTGGACGTGGGCGAGGGCCGCACCCGCCAGGTGTTCAGCGGCATTGCCGCCCACTACACGCCCGAGCAACTGGTGGGCAAGCTCACCGTGGCAGTGGCCAACCTGGCCCCGCGCAAGATGAAGTTCGGCGTCAGCGAAGGCATGGTGCTGGCCGCCAGCCATGCCGACGAGCAGGCCACGCCCGGCGTCTTCGTGCTCGAGCCCTGGCCCGGTGCCCAGCCGGGCATGCGCGTGCGCTGAACACCGGTGGCGGTGGTCAATCCCCTGCAGCAACTGGCCGCCTGGGCGCGGGCGCGGGGCGTGCCGCTGCATCCGTTCCACCCGCGCCTGCTGGACACCCTGCCTGGCTACGGCCGCGCGCAATTGGGGCACGACCTGGCCGCCGGTCTCACCGTGGGCATCGTGGCGCTGCCGCTGGCCATGGCGTTTGCCATCGCCTCGGGGCTGCCGCCGCAGGCCGGGCTGATCACGGCCATCGTGGCCGGTTTCCTGATTGCCGCGCTGGGTGGCTCCAACGTGCAGATCGGCGGGCCTGCCGGGGCATACATCGTCATCGTCTACGGCATCATCGAGCGCTTCGGCCTGGCCAACCTGCTGATCGCCACCATGCTGGCTGGCGTGCTGCTGTTCCTGATGGGGCTGTTCAAGCTGGGCCGGCTGGTGCGCTACATCCCGGTGGCCATCGTCATCGGCTTTACCAACGGCATTGCCGTGCTCATCGGCCTGTCGCAGCTCAAGGATTTGCTGGGCCTGCACATCGCCAAGATGCCGGCCGACTTCTTCGCCCAGATCGGTGCGCTGTGGCTGCACCGGCAAGACGTCAACCTCTGGGCCCTGGCCATCGGCCTGACCTGTCTGGCCGTGGTGGTGATCTGGCCCAAGAGCTATGGCGCCTGGACCGGGCCGGGCTGGGGCCAGCGGCTGCTCACACAGGTCTCGCGGCTGCCCGGCACCGCCGTGGCACTGGTGGGCGCCAGCGTCGCCGTGTGGCTGCTGGCGCTGCCGGTGGCCACCATCGGCAGCCGCTTTGGCGAGATTCCCCAAGGCCTGCCGCCGCTGGCCCTGCCCGAGCTGAGCTGGGCCAGCGCCAAACTGCTGCTGATTCCCACCGTGACGCTGGCGCTGCTGGGCGCCATCGAATCGCTGCTGTGCGCCCGCGTGGCCGACAACCTCACGCCCGAGCTGCCCCGCCACGACCCCGACCAGGAGCTGATGGCGCAAGGCGTGGCCAACTTCGTCACGCCCCTGTTTGGCGGCATGCCGGCCACCGGCACCATCGCCCGCACCGTCACCAACGTGCGCGCGGGCGGGCGCACCCCGGTGGCCGGCATCACGCACGCGGCCGTGCTGCTGGCCTGCATGCTGGTGGCCGCGCCGCTGGCGCAGCAGGTGCCGCTGGCCGCGCTGGCCGGCATCTTGCTGTTCGTGGCCTGGAACATGGGCGAGTGGCGGGCGTTTGCCCACCTGGGCCACTACCGCCTGCCCTACCGCGTGGTGCTGGTGGGCACCTTCGTGCTCACCGTGGTGTTCGACCTGACGGTGGCCGTGGAAGTGGGGCTGCTGCTGGCCTGCGGCTTTTTCATCTACCGCATGGCCACCCAGTTCGCCGTCACGCCGCTGGCGCCCGAGCCGCCGCCGCCCGCCGGCTGGCAGGTCATGGAGCTGTATGGCTCGCTGTTTTTTGGCGCCATCGGCCCGGTGGATGCGCTGCCGGCCCAACTGGCGCCGGGCACCCGCCACCTGGTGCTGGATTTGCACCGGCTGGTGTCGCTGGACACATCCGGTGCCGACGCGCTGACGCAGTTGCACCAGAGCCTGGCGCGGCGCGGCATCACGCTGTGGCTGGCGCGGCCCAACGCCCAGCCGGCCTCGCTGCTGACGCGGGCCGGCGTGACGGCGCAGGTGGGTGCGGCCCACATCGTGGCGCAGGTGGAGGCCGCCTGGGCCGCCGAATAAAATGCCCGTTTGCCCCACTGCCCTGTGCTGCCACCATGCCGCTCTTCTGGAAACCCTACCAATCCGACGTGACCCAGTTCATCGCCGAGCTCAAGGCCCAGCGCCCGCAGCTCGAGGCCGAGCAGCGCGCCGGGCGCGGCCTGCTGTGGGATAGGCCGCAGAACCGCGAGCTGGCCAGCGAATTCCGCGCCGCCCGCGTGCCGCAGCAGGCTTACGTCTACTTCAGCCCGCCCAAGGCCGAGTGAGCACCCACGCGGCGCCCGAGCTGCCGCCCGCCCCCGTGGACGCGCCCGATACGCCGGTGGATGCACTGGCGGTGGCCCGGCTGTACGGCGAGCCGCTGTTTGCGCTGCCGCAAGACCTCTACATCCCGCCCGATGCGCTGGAGGTCTTTCTGGAGGCCTTCCAGGGGCCGCTGGATCTGCTGCTCTACCTGATCCGCAAGCAGAACTTCAACATCCTGGACATCCCCATGGCCCAGGTGACGCGGCAGTATCTGCAGTACGTGGACGAGATCCGCGCCCACAACCTGGAGCTGGCGGCCGACTACCTGCTGATGGCGGCCATGCTGATCGAGATCAAGTCGCGCATGCTGCTGCCGCCCAAGCCCACCCCCGAGGGCGAGGAGCCGCAAGACCCGCGCGCCGAGCTGGTGCGCCGCCTGCTTGAATACGAGCAGATGAAGCTGGCCGCCGCCCGGCTCGACGCCCTGCCACAACTGGGCCGCGACGTGCTGCGCGCCCGCGTGCACATGGAGGAGTCCGACCAGCCGCGCTGGCCCGACGTGCACCCGGCCGACCTGCACGAGGCCTGGGCCGACATCCTCAAGCGCGCCCGCCTCACGCAACACCACCAGATCAGCCGCGAGCAGCTCTCGGTGCGCGAGTACATGAGCGTGGTGCTGCGCCGGCTGCAAGGCCAGCGCTATGTGGAGTTCGCCGACATGTTCGACACCGGCAGCGGCGTGCCGGTGGTGGTGGTGACCTTCATCGCCATGCTGGAGCTGGCGCGCGAGCGGCTGCTGGAAATCACCCAGGCCGAGGCCTTTGCGCCGCTCTACGTGCGGCTGGCCTACACGCCCAGCTGAGCCGCCGACGCGGGCGGCGGCGCCTCGTCCACCGGCGCCGGCTGGTAAGGCCCGCTGCCGCTGTGCGTGGCCAGTGAGGCGGGCACGAAGCGGCCCGTGTCCACGTCGAACACATGCACCTCGCCGGCCTCCAGCACGAAGTGCCAGCCGTGCAGCGTCAGTGTGCCGGCCTCGGTGGCCGCGCGCACCATGGGAAAGCTCATCAGGCGCTCAAGTTGCAGCACCACGGCGCGCTGCTCGGTGCGCCGCAGCGCCTCGGGCGTGGGCTGCACCGGCAACACGGCCTCACGACCCAGCTCCAGCCAGGCCTGGAGGTTGAGTGCCCCCGCCGGCCCGCCGAAGTACAGCGCGCGGATGGCGCCGCAATGGCTGTGGCCGCAGACGATGATGCGCGAGACGCCCAGCGCCAGCACCGCGTATTCGATGGCGGCGGTGGTGCCATGCAGGCCGGCCGAGCCGTCGTGCGGCGGCACGAAGGCGCCCACGTTGCGCACCATGAACAGCTCGCCCGGGCTGGCGCCGGTCAGCAGATAGGGCACCACGCGCGAATCGGAGCAGCCGATGAACAGCGTGTGCGGGTGCTGGCCGTCGGCCACCAGGTCGCGGTACTGCGCCTCGATGCCCGGAAAGGTGTGCTCGTGAAAGCGCCGCAGCCGGGTCAGCAGCTCGTCGCCGATCGCCGTATCCGGCGCCACTACTGCACCAGCGGGGTGTCGGCGGCCTCCAGCGCCACACCCACCACCTGGGCCTGGCCGGCCAGTTGCTGCAGGTACTGGCGCAGCGCGGTGGCAAACACCTGCTGCTGCAGCGCCTGGCGCACGGCGCCCTGCACGGCCTCAAAGGGCTGGTCCTCGCCCACGTCGCGGGCCAGGACCTCCACCACATGCAGGCCAAAGCGGCTGTGCACCAGCCGCGGCAGCACGCCCACTTCGGGGTGGCCAAACAGCTCGCGGCCGAACTCGGGCGCCACCTCGGCCGCCGTGAGCCAGCCCAACTGGCCACCGGCCTCGCCGCTGGGGCAGTTGGACAGGGCGGCAGCCCGCTCGGCAAACAAGGCCGGCTCGGCACGCACCTCCAGCAGCAAGGCCTCGGCGCGCTGGCGCAGCGGCGCCAGCGGCGTGCCGGGCGTCACGGCCAGCAAGATGTGCCGGGCCTGCACGCGCTCGCCCTGGCGGTAGCGCGCGGCATGGGCCGCATGGTGGCGGCGGCAGGCGGCCTCGTCGGGCTCGGGCAGCGCCAGCGCGGCCTCCAGCAGGCGGTCGATGGCCGCGACGGCGGCCTCGCTGGGCATGCCGTCCTGCGGGGTGTCGGTGCTGTCGAGCAGGCCGGCACGCTGCGCCTGCTGGCGCAGCAGCTCGGTGCAGGCGCGCTGGCGCAGCGCGGCCTCGTCCAGCACCTCGGCGTCGCCGTGCAGTGCCACGCCGTTGATGTGGGCGGCCCTCATCAGAGCACCCGCCGCGGCGTGTTGTGCCCTTCGGGCAGGTTGAGCCGGCGGGCGCGCATCAACTGGTAGGGGCGCAGCAGGTAGGTGATGCTGGCAAAGCCGCTCCAGATGTGCACCAGCCGGCTGAACGGGAACAGCAGGAAGATGGTCATGCCCAGCACCATGTGGATCTTGTACGTCCAGGCCAGGCCGATCAGGTTGCCGGCCTGCGGGCGGAAGGTGACGATGCGCTGCGCCCAGTCGGCCAGGATCATCATCACCGAGCCGTCGGCGTGCTCCCACGACAGCGGCAGCGTGGCCAGGCCCAGCGCGAGCTGCACCCACAGGATGACCAGCACGGCCAGGTCGGTCTTGTGGCTGGTCAGGCGGATGCGGGGGTCGAACGTGCGCCGCCACAACAGCATGGACAGGCCCACGAAGCAGATGGCACCGGCGATGCCGCCGGCCACCATGGCCAGCATCTGCTTGTTGGCCGCGCTCATGAAGGCGCCGTAGACCGCGTGCGGCGTCAGCATGCCCACCAGGTGGCCGAAGAACAGGAACAGGATGCCGACGTGGAACAGCACGCTGCCCCAGCGCAGCAGGCCGGCGCGCAGCAACTGCGAGGAATCGCTCTTCCAGGTGTACTGGTCGCGGTCGAACCGCAGCCACGAGCCCAGGAAGAACACCACCAGACAGATGTAGGGGTAGACGGTGAAGAAGAAGTCGTGCAGGTAGACGGACAGAGCTGAGGGCGGCGGGTTCATGCGCGGGCTCCCTGTTGCGGTTGGGCGCCGCTGGCGCGGCGCACGAGGTGGATGGGTTGGGCCGAAGGCGCCTGCTGGCCGGCGCTGGAGCAGCCGCCAAAGGCTTCGGGCTCGGCCCAGGTGGCGTCCAGCGGTTCGTCTTCGGGCACGGTCACGGCGCTGGCCGGCACGCCGGCCAGATCCAGCAGCGCGCCCATGACGCTGGCGTAGCGGCTGTCCTTGGCTTGCAAGGCCTGGAAGATGGCGTTGACCAGGTGGGCGATCTCGCCCAGAAAGGCCGCCGCCTCGCGCGCCGGCTGGGTGGAGGCGAACTCCAGCACCACCGGCAGGTGGTCGGGCATTTCGCCCTCGGCCAGGTAGAGGCCGGCTTTCTCGTAGGTCTGCGCCAGATCGATCATGGCCGGGCCGCGCTCGCGCGAGTCGCCGTGCACATGCTCGAAGAGGTGCAGCGCGGTGCGCCGGCCGCTGTCGAACAGCTGCACGAAGTCGGCCTCGACGGCCAGCTCGTCGGCACGGGCCAACTGGGCCACGAGGGCGTCCAGCTCGGCCAGTCGGCTGGCGCTGAGCGCGGCCTCTTGATGCAGCGCCTCGCGCAGCAGCAGCAGATGGGCACGCACCTCGTGGTCGGGGTAGCGCAGCAGCCAGGCCAGCGCACGCAAGGTGTGCGGCGCGGCGCGGGGTGGGGTGGTGAACAGGCCCATATCAGATCTCGGCTTTGATTGGGATGGTGCGGCGCTTGTCGCTGCCGAACAGGCTGGTCTCGCTGCTACCTTCCGAGCAGCCGTTGCCGAAGGTGAAGCCGCAGCTGCCGCGCACGTTGAAGGCGTTCTCGGCGTACTCGCGGTGGGCGCTGGGGATGACGAAGCGGTCTTCGTAGTTGGCGATGGCCATGGTCTGGTACATGTCCTCGACCAACGCCTGCGACAGCCCCACCTGGTTGAGCACGGCCTGGTTGTGCTGGCCATCGACGTGTTTGCTGCGCTGGTACGCACGCATGGCCAGCATGCGCTCCAGTGCCCGCACCACGGGCGCGGTGTCGCCGGCGGTCAGCAGGTTGGCCAGGTAGCGCACGGGGATGCGCAACTGGCTGACGTCGGGCAGCTCGCCCTGGGTGGCCACGTGGCCGGCCTGGGCGGCGGCGGTGATGGGCGACAGCGGCGGCACATACCAGACCATGGGCAGCGTGCGGTACTCGGGGTGCAGCGGCAGCGCCACCTTCCAGTCGATGGCCATCTTGTAGACGGGGCTCTTGCGCGCGGCGGCCATCCAGGCGTCGGGCACGCCGTCCTTGCGCGCCTGCTCGATGACGATGGGGTCGTTCGGGTCGAGGAAGACGTCGAGCTGGGCCTGGTAGAGGTCACGGTCGTGCTCCACGCTGGCGGCGGCCTCGATGCGGTCCGCGTCGTACAGCAGCACGCCCAGGTAGCGGATGCGGCCCACGCAGGTTTCGGAGCAGACGGTGGGCTGGCCCGACTCGATGCGCGGGTAGCAGAAGATGCACTTCTCGGCCTTGCCGCTCTTCCAGTTGTAGTAGATCTTCTTGTAGGGGCAGCCCGAGACGCACATGCGCCAGCCCCGGCATTTGTCCTGGTCGATGAGGACGATGCCGTCTTCCTCACGCTTGTAGATGCTGCCCGAGGGGCAGGACGCCACGCAGGCGGGGTTCAGGCAGTGCTCGCACAGCCGCGGCAGGTACATCATGAAGGTGTTTTCAAACTCCCCCACCATGGCTTTTTGCGCGGCCTCGAAGCCCTCGAAGTTGGCGTCCTTGCTGCGCTTGGCGAACTCGCCGCCGAGGATTTCCTCCCAGTTCGGGCCCCAGACGATTTTGTCCATCTGCTGGCCGGTGATGAGGCTGCGCGGCCGGGCCGTGGGGCTGGCCTTCATCTCGGGCGCACTTTGCAGGTGGTCGTAGTCGAAGGTGAAGGGCTCGTAGTAGTCGTCGATCTCGGGCAGGTTGGGGTTGGCGAAGATCTTCATCAGGATCTGCCACTTGGCCCCCTGGCGCGGCACGATGGAGCCGTCGGCGCGGCGCATCCAGCCGCCCTTCCACTTGCTCTGGTTCTCCCACTCCTTGGGGTAGCCGATGCCGGGTTTGGTCTCGACGTTGTTGAACCAGGCGTACTCGACGCCGGGCCGGCTGGTCCAGACGTTTTTGCAGGTGACCGAACAGGTGTGGCAGCCGATGCACTTGTCCAGGTTCAGCACCATGCCGATTTGGGCGCGGACTTTCATGCGTTCTCTCCTTGCGCTTGCACCAGGGCCACTTTCTCCTGGCCGACCGGCGTGTCCAGCCAGTCGATCTTGTTCATCTTGCGCACCACCACGAACTCGTCGCGGTTGGTGCCGATGGTGCCGTAGTAGTTGAAGCCGTAGGCCAGCTGGGCATAGCCACCGATCATGTGCGTGGGCTTGAGCACGATGCGGGTCACCGAGTTGTGGATGCCGCCGCGCACGCCGGTGATCTCGGCCCCGGGGGTGTTGATGATTTTTTCCTGGGCGTGGTACATCATGACCATGCCGTTCTTGACGCGCTGGCTGACCACCGCGCGGGCGGCGATGGCACCGTTGGCGTTGAACAGCTCCACCCAGTCGTTGTCCACGATGCCGGCGCTGCTGGCGTCGTCCTCGCTGAGCCAGATGATGGGGCCGCCGCGCGAGAGCGTCAGCATCAACACGTTGTCGGTGTAGGTGGAGTGGATGCCCCACTTCTGGTGCGGCGTGATGAAGTTCAGCAGGATCTCGGGGTTGCCGTTGCTGCGCTGGTTGTGCATCAGCGCCGTGGCCTTCAGATCCACCGGCGGGCGGTAGGTGCTCAGGCCTTCGCCGAAGGCGCGCATCCAGGCGTGGTCCTGGTAGAACTGCTGGCGGCCGGTCAGCGTGCGCCAGGGGATGAGCTCGTGCACGTTGGTGTAGCCGGCGTTGTACGAGACGGTCTCGCTCTCGATGCCGCTCCAGGTGGGCGAAGAGATGATCTTGCGCGGCTGGGCCTGGATGTCGCGGTAGCGGATCTTCTCGTCCTCGCGGTACAGCGCCAGGTGGGCGTGCTCGCGGCCGGTCTGTTTGCTCAGGGCCTCCCAGGCCTTGACGGCCACGTGGCCGTTGGTCTCGGGCGCCAGTTGCAGCACCACCTCGCAGGCGTCGATGTCGGTCTCGATGCGGGGCATGCCTTTGGTGGGCCCTTCGTCGCGCACCAGGCCGTTGAGCTCGCCCAGCTGGGTGACCTCGATCTGGGTGTTCCAGCCTATGCCTTTGCCGCCGTTGCCCAGCTTGTTCATCAAGGGGCCCAGGGCGGTGAAGCGCTTGTAGACGTTGGGGTAATCGCGCTCGACGACGGCAATCTGCGGCGCGGTCTTGCCGGGGATGAGTTCGCACTCGCCGCGCTTCCAGTCGCGCACCTCCAGCGGCTGGCCCATCTCGCCCGGGGTGTCGTGCATCAGCGGGGTCAGCACCACTTCTTTTTCGACGCCCAGGTGGCCGACGCAGATCTCGCTGAACGCCTTGGCGAAGCCTTTGTAAATCTCCCAGTCGCTGCGGCTTTGCCAGGCCGGATCCACCGCCGCGGACAGCGGGTGGATGAAGGGGTGCATGTCGCTGGTGTTGAGGTCGTTCTTCTCGTACCAGGTGGCGGTGGGCAGCACGATATCGCTGTACAGACACGTGGTGCTCATGCGGAAGTCCAGCGTCACCAGCAGGTCGAGCTTGCCCTCGGGGGCCTTGTCGTGCCAGACCACCTCGGCCGGCTTGGCGTCATCCGGCCCCAGGTCTTTGCCCTGCACGCCGTTGCTGGTGCCCAGCAGGTGCTTGAGGAAGTACTCGTGCCCCTTGCCGCTGGAACCCAGCAGGTTGGAGCGCCAGACGAACATGTTGCGCGGCCAGTTCTGCGGCGCGTCGGGGTCGTGGCAGGCGAAGTCCAGCGTGCCGTCCTTCAAGCCCTTGACCACGTAGTCCTTGGGCTCCATGCCCGCAGCCTCGGCGGCGCGCGCCACGCCCAAGGGGTTGGTGCCCAGCTGGGGCGCGCTGGGCAGCCAGCCCATGCGCTCGGCGCGCACGTTGTAGTCGATGGCGCTGCCGCTCCAGGCGGCCGGATCGGCCAGCGGCGAGAGCACCTCGTCCATGCCCAGCTTCTCGTAGCGCCACTGGTCGGTGTGGGCATAGAAGAAGCTGGTGGAGTTCTGCTGGCGCGGCGGGCGCAGCCAGTCCAGCGCAAAGGCCAGCGCCGTCCAGCCGGTCTGCGGACGCAGCTTTTCCTGGCCCACGTAGTGCGCCCAGCCACCCCCGCTTTTGCCGATGCAGCCACACAGCATCAACATGTTGATGATGCCGCGGTAGTTCATGTCGCAGTGGTACCAGTGGTTCATGGCCGCGCCGATGATGACCATGGACCGCCCCTCGGTCTTCTCGGCCGTGGCCGCGAACTCGCGCGCCACGGTGATGGCCTGTTGGCGCGGCACGCCGGTGATGGCCTCCTGCCAGGCGGGGGTGTAGGGGGCGTTGTCGTCGTAGCTCTTGGCGCCGCTGCCGAAGCCGCGGTCGATGCCGTATTGCGCGGCCTGCAGGTCGAACACGGTGGCCACGAAGGCGTGGCGCTCCTCGCCCTCCTTGCCCAGGCGCAGACGCACGGCCGGCACGCGCAGGCGGCGCACATCGCCGCCGGCCTGCGGGTTGGCCTTGAAGTGCGGGTTCTCGGTGCCGCCGAAATAGGGGAAGGCCACGTCGATCAGCTCGTGCGCCTGCTCGCCGTCTTCCACCACCGAGAGCTTGAGCTTGACCTCGGCGCCGCCGCGGGCCTCCTTGGCCTCCAGGTTCCACTTGCCGGCGTCGTCGCGGCCTTGCTCGGTGTCCTGGCCCCAGCGGAAACCGATGGCGCCCTGCGGCAGCACGGCCTTGCCGTCCACATCGAAGGCGACCGTCTTCCAGTCGGGGTTGTTGGCCTGGCCCAGGTTGCCGTTGAAGTCGCTGGCGCGCACGAAGCGCCCCGGCACCAGCACGGTGCTGCCGTCGGGCAGGCGCTGCTCATCCAGCAGCACCAGCATGGGCAGGTCGGTGTAGCGGCGCGCGTAGTCGTCGAAGTACGGCGCGCGGCGCTCGAAGTAGAACTCCTTGAAGATGACGTGGCCGAAGGCCATGGCCAGCGCGGCGTCGGTGCCCTGCTTGGGGTGCAGCCACAGGTCGGCCAGCTTGGCCACCTCGGAGTAGTCGGGGGTCACCGCCACGGCCTTGGTGCCCTTGTAGCGCACCTCGGTGAAGAAGTGGGCGTCGGGCGTGCGCGTCTGCGGCACGTTGGAGCCCCAGGCGATGATGTAGTTGCTGTTGTACCAGTCGGCGCTTTCGGGCACGTCGGTCTGCTCGCCCCAGACCTGCGGGCTGGCGGGCGGCAGGTCGCAGTACCAGTCGTAAAAACTCATGCACACGCCGCCGATCAGGCTGAGGTAGCGGCTGCCGGCGGCATAGCTGACCATGCTCATGGCCGGGATGGGTGAGAAGCCGATCACGCGGTCGGGGCCGTACTGCTTGATGGTGTAGACGTTGGCCGCGGCGACGATCTCGTTGACCTCTTCCCAGCTGGAGCGCACGAAGCCGCCCAGGCCGCGCACCTGCTGGTAGTCGCGCCGCTTGGCGTCGTCGGCCTGGATGGCGGCCCAGGCCTCCACCGGGCCGTGGCGCAGCCGGGCCTCGCGCCAGTGCTTGAGCAGGCGTGCGCGCACCATGGGGTGTTTGACGCGGTTGGCGCTGTACAGGTACCAGCTGTAGCTGGCGCCGCGCTGGCAGCCGCGCGGCTCGTGGTTGGGCAGATCCCAGCGCGTGCGCGGGTAGTCGGTTTGCTGGGTTTCCCAGGTGACGATGCCGCCCTTGACGTAGATCTTCCACGAGCAGGAGCCCGTGCAGTTGACACCGTGGGTGGAGCGCACGATCTTGTCGTGCGCCCAGCGGTTGCGGTAGGCGTCCTCCCAGGTGCGGTCTTCGCCGGTGACGCGGCCGTGGCCGTCGGCGTAGCTCTCCTTGGGGGAAGCGAAATGGTTGAGGCGATCGAGGAAGTGACTCATGGGGCCTCCTTCAAGGGTTTTTGACGTAAGCGCCCGGGCGCAGGTAGAACCACCAGTTCAGTACCAGGCACAGGGCATAAAACACGGCGAAGCCGTACATGGCCAGCTGCGGGGTGCCGGCCTTGATCTGGTTGCCGATGACCACCGGCGCGATGAAGGCGCCATAGGCGGCCACCGCCGACGTCCAGCCCAGCACGGGGCCGGCCTGCTGGCGGTCGAAGATGACGCCGATGGTGCGGAAGGTGCTGCCGTTGCCGATGCCGCTGGCAAAGAACAGCAGCAGGAACAGCGCCAGGAAGGTGGGGAAGTAGGTCTCGGGCGTGGCCGAGGCGTAGGCCTGCATCATCACGTAGCCCACCGCGACCGAGGCGCCGACCATGACCACGGAGATGATCTGGGTGACGATGGAGCCGCCCCATTTGTCGGAGATCCACCCGCCCAGCGGCCGCACGGCGGCGCCCACGAACGGGCCCAGCCAGGCGTAGGTGAACGGCGAGGGGGCGTTGGGGTTTTTCAGCGTGTGCTGCATCACGCCACTGGCATCGGGCACGTGGCTGACGCCGAAGATCACCGCGATGGACAGCGGCAGCGCCATCGAAAAGCCGATGAACGAGCCGAAGGTGACGATGTACAGCGCCGTCATCGACCAGGTGTGCTTGTCCTTGAAGATGGCGAACTGCTTGGCGATGTTGTCCTTCATGGTGCCGAACGCGGCCAGCTTCATGACCATCAGCGCGCAGATGATGTCCAGCGGAATCGCCACCCACATGTTGATCAGCCCCAGCCCGGTGGGCTTGGGCAGGTACAGGTAGAGGATGGCGATGGACGGCACGAAGGCCAGGGTGTAGAGGTAAGTGATCTTGGCGAACGCCGTGGGCGGGCTGCCGGTGTCGGGCGAGACCGTCTTGAGGTTGTTCATGCCCCACCAGCAGGCAATGGCCAGCGGAATCAGCGACAGCACCCAGGCAAAGCCGGCGTTCTGGATCCAGGTGGGCGTGCCGGCGGCGATCTTGCCGAAGATCCAGCCGCTGTCTTTTTGCAGCAGCATGGGCTCGCCGCCCACCGCGCCAAACAGGCCCACCGTCATCACCAGTGGAATGACCACCTGCATGGTGGTGACGCCAAAGTTGCCGATGCCGGCATTGAGCCCCAGCGCCGTGCCCTGCAGCCGCTTGGGAAAGAAGGTGCTGATGTTGGACATGGAGCTGGCGAAGTTGCCGCCGCCCACGCCCGACCACAGCGCCATCAGCTGAAACACCCACAGCGGCCACTCGGGGTGTTGCAGCGCCACGCCGGTGCCGATGGCCGGCGCCAGCAGCATGGCGGTGGTCAGCGTGATGGTGTTGCGCCCGCCGGCCAGCCGGATCAGGAACGACGCCGGGATGCGCATGGTGGCGCCCGAGATGCCGGCGATGGCGGTCAGCGTGAACAGCTCGGCCTGGGAGAACGGAAAGCCCAGGTTCAGCATCTGCACGGTGATGATGCCCCACATGCCCCAGACGGCGAAGCCGCACAGCAGGGCCGGCACCGACAGCCACAGGTTGCGGTAGGCGATGCGCTTGCCGGTGGCGTCCCAGAAGGCGTTGTCCTCTGGGCGCCAGTCGGCGACGTCGCCGCCGCCCGGTGCGCTGGCGCCACTGGCGGCGCGGTTCAAGGTAGTCATGGGTGTGTGGTGTGAAGAGAAATAGAGCGGTCGGCGAGCAGGCTCAATGCGCCGGGCTGGTGGCGGCCATCACGTCGGTGCGGCGCACCTCCGTCCAGTACATCCAGATCAGCGAGACCCAGACCACGCCGTACAGCAGCATGAAGGCGCTGGAGCGCACGCCCGTCCAGTCCATCAACACGCCGAACAGGATGGGCAGCACAAAGCCCCCCATGCCGCCGGCCAGGCCCACGATGCCGCTGACCGTGCCGATGCGGTCGGGGTATTCGTCGGCGATGTACTTGAAGACGCTGGCCTTGCCGAACGCCCAGGCCATGCCCAGCACGAACATCAGCCCCGTGAAGGTCACGACGTCCAGACCGATGTGGAAGGTGCGATCGCCGTCCACCGTCAGGATGGTGAACGTGGTCTGCGGGTAGCTCAGCAGGAAGAGGCAAATCCAGCTCGCCCACATCACCCACCAGGTGACGCTGTGCGCGCCGTACTTGTCCGACAGCCAGCCGCCCACCGCGCGCAGCACGCCGCCGGGCAGCGAGAAGCAGGCCGCCAACAAGGCCGCCGTGCGGATGTCCAGCCCGTACTCGCCCACGTAGTACTGCACCATCCACAGCGACAGCGCCACGTAGCCGCCGAACACGATGCTGTAGTACTGGCAGTACTTGAGCACGCGCGGATCCTTGAGCATCTTGAGCTGGTCACCAAAGGTGACGTTGGACGGCACCAGGTGCTTGGGGTCGCTGTGGCTGAACAGCCAGAACAGCACCAGCGTGCCCAGCATCACCGCCGCGTAAACCTGGGGCACCATGGCCCAGCCAAAGGCCACGACCAGCCCCGGCGCGATGAATTTGTTGACGGCCGCACCCGAGTTGCCAGCGCCGAAGACGCCCATGGCGAAGCCCTGCTGCTGGCGCGGAAACCAGCGCGCCACATATGGCGTGCCCACCGAGAACGAGCCGCCCGCCAGGCCGACGAACAGGCCGATGACCAGGAACTGCCAGTACTCGGTGGCATACGACATCAGCCAGATGGCCGGGATGGTGGCGGCCATCAGCAGCGCCATCACGATGCGACCGCCGTAGCGGTCGGTCCAGATGCCCAGCGGCACGCGGATCAGCGAGCCGGTGAGCACGGGGGTGGCCGTCAGCAGGCCGAATTCAGTGGCCGAAAGGCCCAGCTGCTTCTTAAGTGGGATGCCGATGACGCCGAACATCATCCACACCATGAAGCACACGGTGAAGGCCAGGGTGCTGACGATGAGCACCGAGATGGCTTTGGATTTTTGGGAAGACATGGAACGTGCTGCACAAGTCTGTAACGACAGGCCGCACGTTAAAAAGAACCGCTGCAACGCACCATCGGCCGGTGCGGCTGCCGGATGACCTATGTCGCGTGCACAGGCATCCGTCTGAAGAACGAGTGGCGGCGGTTTATGCCGCGCCCTTGATGTGGTTCAAGGCGGGCGCGGCACCGCTCTGGTTGTCAGCTGTTGCTTCAGCCGCGCTGGCGCCGCAGCACCTGGGCCCACACCCCCAGCGCCGCCACCCCCAGCCCCAGCGCGAAGGGCACCGAGACCAGGCCGCCCAGCAGCACCGGCACGTCGGCCAGCAGGGCCTGGGCCACGGGCCCAAAGCCGGTGGTGCCCAACTGCTCCACCGCCGGCAGCGTGTTGGCCCCGCCGATCAAGGTGTAGCCCTCCACGGCCCGGCGCAACGTGTCGAACAGGGCCTGCTGCGGCCAATGGAGGTCGTAGACCTTGGACAGCACCTCGGCCCCGATGAACACCACGCCAACAAACACCACCGTGCCCCAGCGCTTGAACCAGGCCGACACGGCCATGGCCAGCGCCGCCAGCGGCGCCAGCCACAGCGCACCCACGGCGATGCCCATTGCCATGCGCAAGCCCAGCGCGGCCCAGGCCGACGCGTAGCCCAGCCAGTCCAGCTGGCCCAGGCCGCTGGCGCCCGACAGCCGCAGCGTAACCAGCCCACCCAGCACCGGCGCCGCCAGCAAGGCAACGGCCATCACCAGCAGCGGCATGCCCACCAGCAGCATGACCATGGGCACGAGCACGGCGCGCCAGTGGTCGACGGGCAGCGAGAGCCAGAACTCGATGGAGCGGTCCTGCACGTCGCGCCGCGCCAGGCCCGGCGACTGCAAGGCCGCCACCAGCAAGGCGAGCGCGCACATGCCGACGACGCCAACCGCTCCGCTGACGTAGAAGAGGAGGGCCGGCGTGATCTCATCGCGACTCACGTCGCCGGTCTCCAGGCGACCAAACAAGGCCGTCACCACCAGCAGCGCCAGTGGCACGCCCGCCAGCAGCAGCCAGGCGCGGCCTTGTTGCATCCATTCGCGCAGCGCGAGCATCTTGAGCGTGTTCATTGCGAGGCTCCGGGGTTGAGTTCGGGGCGGCGCGTCAGCGCCACGAAGAGATCGACCAGGCTGGGCCGCACGCGCCGGCCCAGGGCCTCCACATGCGGCGGCGGGGCACCGTCGAACAAGGCCGCGCGCTCGCCGCCCTGGCGGTAGCGCAACAGCGGGTGGGCGGCGGCAATGGCCTCGGCCGCGCCGGCATCGTGGGCCAGCGCCACGAAGCGCGCATCGAGCTGCTCCAGGCTGACGTTGAGCACCAGCTTGCCCTCGTTGAGCATCATCACGTCCGAGAGCAGCGACTCGATCTCCTCCACCTGGTGGGTGGAGATGATGACCGTGCGCTCGCCATCGCACCACTCGTCGAGCAGCATCTCGTAGAAGGCCTTGCGCGAGAGGATGTCCAGGCCCAGCGTGGGCTCGTCCAGCACCATCAGCTTGGCGTCGATGGCGGCCACCAGCGCCAGGTGCACCTGGGCCACCATGCCCTTGGACAGCTTCTTGATCACATCGCCCGGCTTGACGCTGGTGCGCTTGAGCAACTGCTCGGCCCGGGCGCGATCGAAGCCGGGGTGCAGCCCCTCCATCAGCGCCATCAGCTGGCGCGGCGTGGCCCAGCGCGGCAACACCGCCACGTCGGGGATGTAAGCCAGATCCTGCAGCAGCGTGGTGCGCTCGGTGTGCGGCGCCAGCCCCAGCACGCGCAACTCGCCCTGCGGCTGCGCCAGGCCCACCAGGGCCCGCATCAGCGTGGTCTTGCCCGCACCGTTGTGGCCCAGCAGCCCCACCACGCGGCCCTTGGGCACGTTGAAGGTCAGGTCGTCCAGCGCGCGCTTGGCGCCGTAGTTCAGCGTGAGGCCACGGGCCTCGATCAAATGCTCGCTCATGACTGCAAGCCTCCCAGTTGATCGGGCGTCAAGCCCAGGCGGCGCAGCCGCTCGCGCAGCAGCGGCCATTCGTCGGCCAGAAAGCGCTCGCGCTCCAGCCCGCGCAGGCGCTCGCGGGCGCCGGGCCGCACAAAAAGGCCCAGGCCGCGCCGCATCTCCAGCACCCCATCGTCCGCCAGCTCGGTCAGCGCACGGTTGACGGTGATGGGGTTGAGCATGAAGCGCGCGGCCAGTTGGCGCACCGAGGGCATGGCCTCGCCCTCGGGCGGATCGCCATCCAGCAGGCGGCCCGCCAGGCGGTGCGCCAGCTGGCGGTAAATGGGTTCGCGGTCGTGCCAGTCGGACATGGCGGCCACTCCAGTGTGTTGGTGATGTAGGACACTGTAGCGAGGCACCTGCCGGGGTGCGCGGGGTTTGCGACGAACTGCGTGGGGGGGCGATGGATGGGTGGTTCGGCAGTCGGTTGGCGCAGAACTTCAAACTGCTTGCGCTTAACTTTGAACTCGCCAGCGGCTCGTGCAGCGAGGACGACTGCAGCCCCATGCGTCGTACCTGGGACGCATTCCGCCGTCGGTCCACACCGCTATGGGGCTATCCGCTGATACTCTCAATTTCATGACCCCCTGCAAGCGTCGAGCTCGCTCTGCTTGGGTCGACTAGAGCTGAGGGAGACGCTGATGGCCCAGCCTTTAGGTCGAAGTTCTATCGACGAACTGCTACTTGCGGTTTCGCATACCGACGACTCATGAGTACGACCAAAAAAGGCGATGAACTTGAACTCGCGATCTTCGATCACTTCAAAACGTTGATCGAAACCAATCGCTTTTTCGCGCCCAAGGAGTGCTGTCGCATCTTTCATCGCAAGGGCTACTACTCGAAGGATCGCGAGAGCGAGATCGTCTTTGACGTCTCCATCGAGGTCACCATGCCTGGGGCGACAGAGTACTTGATACTCGTCCTCATCGAGTGCAAGAACTACTCGAGATCGGTCGAGCCAGGCGATGTCGAAGAATTCTTCGCCAAGACCCGGCAAGTCGGCCCGGCTAACACAAAGCCTATCTTCATTTCCACGGCTGCGCTCCAGTCAGGCGCCTTGAGCTTCTGCAGGTCGAAGCGGATGGGTGTTGCTCGCTACTTCGAACCCCAGGATCTGAAGTGGGAACTGCAGCGATCGGCGTCGGCAAGCTATTTCGGCAAGTCCGCCGCTGACGACGCTGAGGTGTTTGCCGGACTGACGGGGCCGGACTACAAGAGCTCCGTCTTCGAGTTCTTCTTGCAGTCGCCCACGAAGAGTACGAATTCCTTGCGGACGTTCTTCGAAGACTTGCTGTTCGACGGCGTCGAGAAGGACGATCCGATCCGGAAGATGCGCCGCCCGCGACCGCTCCGGCCCGAGGGCGTACCGTTCATCGAAGCACCCGACCTTGAGCGTTTGGCGCAAGAGGCTCTTGACCTCGCGGATATCGATTCCTGGCGCGTCGATCTTGACTTGCTGTGCGCACGGCACCCAAAAGCCCAAGGGATGAAGATGCAACGCACGCGGGTTTCCGCTGCCGAGGCTGCGGGACTCCCGCTGGCGCGCATCACGTTTGATCCGCTGTCGATCGAATTGTTCGAGACCGGCCTATCCGCACCTGGTCGGGATCGTTTCACCCTTGCACATGAGCTCGGCCACCTGCTTCTTGGGCACGGGCGGTTCCTCAAGTCCGAGTGGCGCGACGAAATAGACAACGAAGAGTTCGAGAGCATTCATGATGACGGCACGGCGCTCAAGCGAATGGAGTTTCAGGCGAATCGCTTTGCCTCCTGCCTGCTGATGCCGCGCGAACCGTTCATCACAGCCTTCGGTGAGGAGCTTGTTTGGCGAGGCCTTCATGACAAGGGCTTTGGTGCGCTCTTCGTGGACACACAGGAGTGCAACCTCAACAACTACTTCGCCATCACGAGTAGCTTGATGAAGCAGTTCGGTGTTTCAAGGGCGGCTGTCGTGATTCGGCTCACCAGCATGAAGCTGCTGAAGGACGTGCGCCAAGCGCAGCCTTCGAAGCGGCGAATGGCGGCGCTGGACCATTTTGTCGACGC
Organism: Pseudomonadota bacterium; assembly: GCA_020161145.1. Classification (GTDB taxonomy): domain Bacteria; phylum Pseudomonadota; class Gammaproteobacteria; order Burkholderiales; family Burkholderiaceae_C; genus Ideonella. The sequence continues at coordinate 165,386 of JAIUPQ010000002.1, read as the reverse complement.
GGCGTCTGAATGGGAGTGACGTGACCCCACCAACTTCCATGGAATCACTTCAAAGGGCTGACAGGCGTGCGCTGGGTGCCCAAACCCGCCTGACTACCCTAACCGCTGCACCAACCGCTGCACCCCCAATGCCAGCGTCTCATCCCGCTTGGCAAAGCAGAACCGCACATGCCGACGTTCTTGGGGGCGCTGATAAAAACCGGCCAGCGGGATGGCCGCGACGCCCACCTCGGTGGTCAACCAGCGGGCAAAGTCCAGTTCGGGCAGATCAGACAGCGCACCGTAGTCCACCGTCTGGAAGTAGGTGCCCTCGCAGGGCAGCAGCACCAGCGGCGTGGCCGCCAGCGCGGCGCGGAAGGCGTCGCGCTTGGCCTGGTAGAACGCCGCCAGGCCTTGCCACGGCGCCGGGTCGGCCATGTAGGCGGCCAACGCGTACTGGCTGGGCGCGTGCACGGTGTAGACGGTGAACTGGTGCACCTGCCGAAAGGCGGCCGACAGCGCCGGAGGCGCGGCCACATAGCCCATCTTCCAGCCGGTGACGTGAAACGTCTTGCCAAAGCTGCCCACCAGCAGGCTGCGCGCGGCCAGCGCGGGGTAGCGGGCCACGCTCTCGTGCCGCACGCCATCGAAGACCATGTGGGCATAGACCTCGTCGCTGATGACGAAGAGGTCGTGCGCCTCGACCAGCGCGGCCAGCTCGGCCAGGTCTTGGCCCGTCGCAATGCGGCCGCTGGGGTTGTGCGGCGTGTTGAACACCAGCGCGCGGGTGCGCGGCGTGATGGAGGCGCGCACGGCGTTCCAGTCCACCCGGTAGTCCGCCGTCATGGGCACCCCCACCGGCACGCCGCCCGCCAGGCGGATGGCGGGGTCGTAGCTGTCGTAGGCCGGCTCGATGACGATGACCTCGTCGCCCGCTGCCACCACGCATTGCAGCGCGGTGTACAGCGCCTGCGTGCCACCGGCCGTGATGGTGATGTCGGTCTCGGCGCGGTAGGCGCTGCCGTACAGGCCGTTGAGCTGCGCCGCCACCGCCGCGCGCAGTGCCGGCACGCCGGCCATGGCCGGGTACTGGTTGTGGCCGGCCTGCATGGCCTCGGTGACTGCCGCCAGCAGCGCCGGATCGGGTGCGAAATCGGGGAAGCCCTGCCCCAGGTTGATGGCCCCATGCTCGGCGGCCAGCGCCGACATCACGGCAAAGATGGTGGTGCCGGTCTGCGGCAGTTTGGTGGGAAGGGTGGGCATGGGGGCATTGTCGCCAAGGGGTTGACTGTCGGCCTCGGCAGGCAGCGGGCGGAGTGTGGTGCGCGTGAGAACAGGTCCGGCAGAATCGCCTTGCAAAAATCAGAAGGACCTATGCATATGAAGGACTTGCTAATTGCCCTTGTACCGCTACTCGGTGCAGCTCTTGGCGCGTTTCTGGCGTTCTATTTCACGTCCCGCGCCAAGCGGGACGAATCGATCATTCGGTTCAAGGAGGAGAAGTACTCAAAACTCCTGGTCAAGCTACAAGGCTTCGTTGGTACCACCACGTCTGGGCAAATGAAGCGGGAGTTCTTTGAAGAACAATATCAATCGTGGCTTTACGCCTCGGACGAGGTTGTCGAGGCAATCAACACCTTGGTTCAACTTGTCATTGCAAGCGGGGGCTCGCCGCCAGACCCAGCGGCCGGACGAAAGGCTTTGGGAAACATAGTCCTGGCAATGCGTCTCGACCTTTTAAAGAGAACTGCCCTCTCGCACACCGCGTTCAAGTACACAGATGTTCATGAGTAAAGGCTGGTCTTGAGCCACAGGTCGCGTGGCGCGGATCGCCACGTCTTGAGCATGAGGAAAGCAAATGACCGAGAACAAGCGCGCACGCTCATGTGCGGCCTTCGCGCTTGGTCGCGTCAATATCACACGTGCAGAACGCCCCAACCGGCAAAGCCGCTCTCAGTTCTCGTGCGCGCGCGATGCGTTCGCTCGGCGTCATCCTGGTAGGAAGCAGAATCGATTCAAGGCACACGATGGCCTCGCTGCTCAGGCTTCGGCGGTGCAGTTGTGCCGCCCACTTCAGACGGTGGTACACGGCGTCGGGGATGTTTTTCAATGTCAGGTTTGTGGGCATGGCGCTCTCCATTCCGCATCTGGCATGAGCCGCCCAACCTACCCCCCCTTGCGCCGCGCATGCGGATGCGCCGCGTCGTACACCTTGGCCAGGTGCTGGAAATCCAGCCGGGTGTAGACCTGGGTGGTGGCGATGTCGGCGTGGCCCAGAAACTCCTGCACGGCGCGCAGGTCGCCGCTGGACTGCAGCAGGTGCGAGGCGGCGCTGTGGCGCAGCATGTGCGGGTGCACGGGGGTGGCCAGGCCCGCCGACTGGCCCAGGCGCTTGAGGCGCTGGCGGATCTGGCCGTCGGTGAGCCGCCCGCCGCGCTGGCCGACGAAGAGGGCCAGGTCGTCGGCTCGGGCCAGTTGCGGCCGCACAGCCAGCCAGGCCTGCAGCGCGGCCAGCGCGGGCGCGCCCACGGGCACGGTGCGACGCTTGCTGCCCTTGCCCAGCACGTGGGCGGTGGCGTCCGCCAGATCGACCCAGCCGGCTGCGCTGCCGCTGGCGCGCGCATCCAGCGCCACCAGTTCGGCAATGCGCAGGCCGCTGCTGTAGAGCAGCTCGCAGATGGCGTGGTCGCGCACAGCCAGGCGGTCGTCGCCACCATCGGCCGGCTGGTGGGCGGCCAGTTGCTGCGCCTCGTCCACGGCCAGTGCCTTGGGCAGCGGCTGGCCGGCCTTGGGGGCGCGCACGCCGTCCACGGGGTTGATGCGCACGTCGGCCAGCGGCTCGCGGCCCCACCAGCGGTAAAAGCCGCGCCAGGCCGACAGGTGCAGTGCGATGCTGCGCGGCGCCAGCCCGCTGGCGTGCAGCCGCGCGGCCAGCCGGCGCACGTGGGCCGGCGTGAGGGTGTCCAGCGCTGTGCCCAGTTCGGCCGCGCCGGTTTGCAGGCGGGTCAGCGCGTCGGTGTAGAGGGTCAGCGTGCGGGCGGCCAGCCGCCGCTCCACGCGCAAGTGGGTCAGGTAGCAGCCGATGGCCGCGTGGGGTTCAAAGCAGGCGGGCGAGCGCGGCGCTGGCGATGTCACCGACTTGCTCCAGAAACTCGGTGCCCATGTCTTGCTGGTAGCGCAGCGCGTCGGGCGAGCCCAGCACCAGCAGGCCGAAGCACTGGCCCGCGCCCTGGCCGGTGCGCAGCGGCACCATGGCAATGGACTGCACGCCGTCGCCCAGCCAGGCCGCCGCCTCGAAGCCGGCGTTGAGGCCGCAATAGGGCGAGCTCAGGCTGCCGGCAAAGGTCTGCACGTCGGGGGTGGCGGTCTGCGTCCACTCCAGGTGGGCGTGCTCGGCGGCCACGCCCCACAGGCGCAGCGCCACGTAGGGCACCATGAACTCGTCGCGCAGGTCCTGCACCATGGCGCGGTAAAGCGCCTCGGGCGTGCGCGCCAGCAGCACGGCGCAGGTCCAGCGGTGCATGCGGTCGGCGATGACCTCGTTGTCCTGGCCGGCACGGATCATCTCCATGATCTTGCGCTCCAGGCCTTTGATGCGCTCGCGCAGCATCTCCATCTGCCGCTCCTGCAGCGAGACGGCGCGCGCGCCGTGCGGGCTGGCGATCTGCACCGTGCCCAGCAGCGCGGCGTGGCGCTCGAAGAAGCCCGGCGTCTGCACCAGATAGTTGGCGATATCGTCCTCGGTGATGCCCTGCACCTGGGCGGCGTCGGACGTGGGGGGAAGCAGAGGGCTCACAGGGCAATGTCTCCATCAAACACGAATGTGGCGGGGCCGGTCAGCGTGACCGGGCCCTCGTCTTGCGGGCTGTACCAGGCCACGCGCAGCGCACCGCCCCGCGTGGCCACTTCAACCTCGGGCGCCAGCCAGCCGGCGCGGATGCCGGCCACCACGGCGGCCACGGCGCCGCTGCCGCAGGCCAGGGTTTCGCCCGCGTCGCGCTCGTAGACGCGCAGCCGCACGGCGTCGGGCGCCACCACCTGCATGAAGCCGGCGTTGACCCGGTGCGCAAAGCGCGCATGGCCTTCGATCTGCGGGCCCCACAGCGCCACCGGGGCGGTGGCCACGTCGGCCACGCGCAGCACGGCGTGGGGGTTGCCCATGGACAGCGTGGCCACATCGGCCACCTGGCCGTCGGCCAGCGGCAGCGGCCAGAAGGTCTCTTGGCCTTCGGTGCGGGAGGCCAGGCCGCTGGGGTCGAACGGCAGGCTGGCGGGGGCGAAGTCGGGCGTGCCCATATTGACCGTCACGCGGCCATCGGGCCGCACGTGCAGCACCAGCGTGCGGTTGATGGTGCGCACCCGCACCTCGGGGCCGCTGGCCAGGCCGCGCTCGACCACGTAGCGGGCAAAGCAGCGCGCGCCGTTGCCGCAGTGCTCGACCTCGTCGCCACTGGCGCCGTTGAAGATGCGGTAGCCAAAATCGACCGTGGTGTCGGGCGCGGCGGTGATGACCAGGATCTGGTCGCAGCCCACGCCAAAGCGGCGGTCGCCCAGGTGGCGCAGTTGCTCGCGCGTCAGCGCCAGCGGCGCCCGCGTGGCGTCGATGACCACGAAGTCATTGCCGGCGCCGTGCATCTTGGTGAAGTGCATGGGGCGGATTATCACGGCGCCCTCACGCCCGGACCCGCACGCGGCTGGCCGCCTGCAGGGCCTGTTCGGCCCACTTGTTGAGGCTGACGCCGCTGCGTGCTGCGGCCTTCAGCGCGGCCGCATGGACGCTTGGAGAGACGCGCAGCATCAGCCTGCCGCTGGCCGGCTTTTCGGGCGGGCTGCCGAGCGCCTCGCAGGCCGTCACGTAGTCGTCCACCGCCTGGTGGAAATGGGTCTCGAACTCAGCGACCGACTCCCCGTGAAAGACGACGATGTCGGCAATACCCAGCACGCGGCCAACGATGATCTTGTCGTCGGCATCAAACGTCATGCTGGCCGTGTAGCCCCGGTAGGTCATGGTGTTCATGGTTGTTTCCCGATGCGAGCGATGAACTCCCTGGCGGCCAGCACCCGGTAGCGCAGCGCTTCTTTGCCTGGATGTGGGCGGTGGAATGTCACCCGGCAGCCCTGATGCTCGAACGTCACCGACGACCCGGCGCCCTCGACGGTCCGGCAGCCCAGGGCCTTGAGCAACGACTCAATCTGCGTCCACGACAGATTGCCATTGGGCGGCAAGGCAAATACCGCCTCAAGAGTCTTGCGTTGCTTGCTATTCACTGTCAAATGCTAGCACTTCATCCGCACCGGGTTCAGCGGTACACCGACGCCTGCCCCGGTGGCCGCGTCTTGAAGCGGCGGTGCACCCACAGGTACTGCTCGGGCTGGGCGCGGATGCGCGCTTCCAGCCAGGCGTTGAAGGCCTGGGCGTCGGCCAGTGCGTCGCCGCTGCCGTAGCCGGGGATGGGGTCGTGGCAGTGCACGCGGTAGCCCTGGCCGCCGGGCAGCATGGTGACCTCGATGGGCTGCACCGTCATGGCCAGGTCGTGCGCCATGCGGCCGGGCGAAAGCAGCGTGGCAGCCGGCACGCCAAAGAAGGGCACGAAGGCCGAGTCCTTGGGGCCGAAGTCCATGTCCAGCGCGTTGATGTAGGCATAGCCGTCGCGCACGGCGCGCAGGATGGGGCGGATGCCGGCGTGGCGATCGATGAAGGTGGCGCCGCCCAGGCGGTCGCGGCCGGCCTTGAGCGCGGCCTCGAACGTGGGGTTGCGCTGGCGCTGGTAGATGACGAAGCCGCGTCGCTTCTGCGCAAACGTCATGCCGGGCATCATCCACTCCAGCCCGGCAAAGTGCGGCAACAGCCACATCATGGCGCCGGGCGTGCGGTCGGCCAGGCCCACGTCGCCCGTGGTGTGGACCAGCCGCGCCAGCCGCGCCGGGCTGGCGTACCACAGCAGCCCGCGCTCCAGCAGGCTGCGCCCCAGCCAGCCGAAATGGGCACGCGCCACGCGCCGGCGCTGCGGCTCATCCCACTCGGGAAAACACAGCTCCAGATTGCGCAGTGCCACTTTTTGGCGCGAGCGCCCCAGCCACCACAGCAGCGCGCCCAGCCCCTGACCCACCGCCGCCAGCAGCGGCAGCGGCAGCCAGTGCAGTAGCCACAGCAGGCCAATGGCCAGGTGGGCCCCCAGCCGTCCGAGCCAGCCGCGCCGGATCACGGCTGGGCCTCCCCGCGCGGGCCTTTGTAGCGGTTGTAGCCCCACAGGTACTGGGCGGGCGCGGTGCGGATCAGCCCTTCCATGGCGGTGTTGACCAGGGCGGTGGCGGCGTCCACGTCGGGGGCGGCGGTCAGGTCGGGGCCGGGCTGAAGGTGCACGGTGTAGCCACGCCCGCCGGGCAGCCGCTCGCCCCAGGCCAGCAGGCAGGCCGCGCCGCTCTGGCGCACCAGCCGCGCCGCCAGGGTCATGGTGTAGGCCGGGCGGCCAAAGAACGGTGCCCACACGCCCATGCCGTCGGGCGGCACCTGATCGGGCAGCAGGCCCACGGCCTCGCCGCGCTTGAGCGCACGCAGCATCTGGCGCACGCCGGCCAGCGTGGTGGGCACGGCCACCAGCCCCGGGCGCTGGCGCGACTGCGCCACCCAGTCGCGCAGCCAGGCCTTGCGCGCGGGGCGGAACAGCACGGTGATGGGCACCGGTGCGAAGCGCTCGGCAAACGCCTGGGCGGTGACTTCGAACGAGCCCATGTGCGGGGTCAGAAAGACGATGCCGCGCCCGGCCGCCAAAGCCGCTTCGACATGGGCAATGCCCGTCCAGTCCACCTGCGCGCCGTGCCACTGGCCCGGCGGGCGCTGCCACAGCCAGGGCGTCTCGGCCAGCAGCCGCCCGGCCTGGGCCACGGCGGCGCGCCGCTGCGCGGGGGCCACGGCGGCCAGGCGGGCGTGATCCGCCATGCGTCGGCGGTAGCTGGTCGAGGCGGCCCAGCTCAGCCAGCCCAGCGCCGCGCCCACGGCATGCACCCGCCGCAACGGCCAGCGCGCCAGCCAGCGCATCAACAGCAAACCCATGCTTTCTATAATGGCCTCAATCGCCGAGTTAACAGGACAACTTGCGGGGCGATGTGGTGGTCTTTTCGACCGATCCACCGGGGGCAGATGCGCACATCATGCGTCCCAAAAAATGCCGCTAAAGCGTTCGCCGCTCCGAAAAGGTTGCACCGGTGGTGACGCAGCAGACCACGCAACCGTTTTTCAGGAGCACGCCACCATGGCGAACGATTATCTCTTCACCTCCGAGTCGGTCTCGGAAGGCCATCCCGACAAGGTCGCCGACCAGATTTCCGACGCCATCCTCGACGCGCTGCTGGCCCAGGACAAGGTCTCGCGGGTGGCCGCCGAGACGCTGACCAACACGGGCCTGGTGGTGCTGGCCGGCGAGATCAGCACCAACGCCCACGTGGACTACATCCAGGTGGCGCGCGACACCATCAAGGCCATCGGCTACGACAACACCGAGTACGGCATCGACCACAAGGGCTGTGCGGTGCTGGTGGCCTACGACAAGCAGAGCAACGACATCGCCCAGGGCGTGGACCACGCCAGCGACGACCACCTGAACACGGGCGCCGGCGACCAGGGCCTGATGTTCGGCTACGCCTGCGACGAGACGCCCGAGCTGATGCCCGCGCCCATTTACTACGCCCACCGGCTGGTCGAGCGCCAGGCCCAGCAGCGCAAGAGCGGTGCCCTGCCCTTTTTGCGCCCCGACGCCAAGGCGCAGATCACCATGCGCTACGTGGACGGCCGCCCGCACAGCGTGGACACGGTGGTGCTCTCCACCCAGCACCACCCCGACCAGAGCGAGACGGCCACCACCATGAAGCCCAGCTTCATCGAGGCCGTGGTCGAGCAGATCATCAAGCCGGTGCTGCCGGCGGCCTGGCTGCAAGGCACCCGCTACCTGATCAACCCCACCGGCCGCTTCGTGGTCGGCGGCCCGCAGGGCGACTGCGGTCTGACAGGCCGCAAGATCATCGTGGACACCTACGGCGGGGCCTGCCCGCATGGCGGCGGTGCCTTCAGCGGCAAAGACCCCACCAAGGTGGACCGCAGCGCCGCCTACGCCTGCCGCTACGTGGCCAAGAACATCGTGGCGGCGGGCCTGGCGCGCCAATGCCAGATCCAGGTGGCCTACGCCATCGGCGTGGCCCAGCCCATGAACATCACCGTCTACACCGAGGGCACGGGCGTCATCCCCGACGAGCAGCTGGCCGAGCTGGTGCGCAGCCAGTTCGACCTGCGGCCCAAAGGCATCATCCAGATGCTGGACCTGCTGCGCCCCATCTACCGCAAGACGGCGGCCTACGGCCACTTCGGGCGCGAAGAGCCCGAGTTCTCCTGGGAGCAGACGGACAAGGCAGCGGCGCTGCGCGCGGCGGCCGGGCTGTAACCCCAAGCGCTCTGGCCCGCCCCCGCAGAGGAGGCGGGCTGGGTGCAGCCCGGACCGGAAGGATTTTTTCCTTCAGCGCGCCAGCGGCAGCACCAGCCACACGGCGGCGCCCTCGCCCGGCGTGCTGTGCCACTCGGCCCGGCCGCCCCAGTGGGCCGCGCGCTCGCGCAGGTGGCGCAGGCCGCGCCCTCCGGTGATCCGGGCCGGGTCGAACCCCTGGCCGTCGTCGCTGATGGCCACCCGCACCTCACCGGCCTGCACGGTGGTGGCAATGCGCACGGTGCGCGCGCCGGCGTGCTTGAGCACATTGGTCAGCGCCTCCTGCACGCAGCGCAGCACCTGCAGCGCCTCCGGCGGGCCCAGCCAGGGCAGCGCGGGCACGTCACCCACCGCCCAGTCCACGTGCAGGCCGGCGCCTTCCAGCCGCCGGCCCAGCCGGTAGCGCAGCGCGCCCAGCAGCGTCACCAGGTCGTGGTCGATGGGCTCCAGCGAGTCGATGACCAGCCGCAAGTCGTCCACGCAGTCGCGCAGCAGGCCCGCCACCGCCGCGCCGTCCAGGTGGCCGCGCTCGGCCGCCACCAGCGACGACATCAGCGTCGAGCCCAGCCCGTCGTGCATGTCGCGCATCAGCCGCTGGCGCTCCAGCAGCAGCGTCTGCTCGCGCTCCACGGCCCGCAGCCGCTCGTGGCCGGCGCGCAACTCGGCCTCGCGCGCCGCCAGTCGCCCGGCCAGGCTCACGTTGGCGCGCTCGGCCGAGGTCAGCGCCCGGGTGTAGCGCTGCTGCGCGGCGTAGAGGTAGGCCGTCAGCACCGCCAGCATGGCCACCGGCAGCAGGTAGACGGACTCCAGCAGCGCCATGGTGGAGACCATCACCAGGTCGTGCAGCCCCGCCAGGTCGGTGATGACCAGCGCCGTGGTGACGGCGCGCAGCTCGGCCCCGCCGCGCCGCGACAGCCACAGCAGCCAGCCGGTCACGGTCAGCCCCACGCCGACGTTGAGCACATGCAGCATGGTCAGGCTGACCCAGGGCATGACCGACGGCGCGGCGATCAGCGTGGCCAGCGCGCCATAACCCAGCAGCGCCCACTCCACACGCGGGTGGCGCCGCTCGGTAAAGCGCAGCGTGAACAGGTAGATCAACACCATGACCCAGGCCATGGACACGTTGGACAACCACCAGAACCACAGGTAGGCCTCGTCGTTGCGCGGCATGGCCACGTGGTAATGCAGGTTGCGCACCAGCCAGGCCACGGCGGTCAGCGCAAACAGCAGGTAGGCGCGCTCGGCGGGCCGGCGCAGCCAGTGCAGCAACGCCATCAGCCCCAGCATCACAAAGGCCAGGCTGCCGGCCTGCGGCACCGCCAGTTGCAGCAGCCGGCGCAGCTCCAGCCGCAGGTGCAGCGGCGCCACCGGGCCCGTGCGCGGCTGGGTCAGGCGATGGCCGCTGTTCAGGTCATGCGACAGCCCCAGCACCACCTCCAGCCCCTGCGGCGCAGCGTCCAGCGGCACCCACACGGGGCGGTTCCATTGCTCGGCCTGTTGGTCCCGACCGTCCCACAGCATCCGCCAGGGCTGGCCGGGCGCCCGCGCCAGCACCCGCACGGCCGAGCCGGTCAGGCGCGGCACGTACAGCGCCTGCGGATCGCCGGCAGGGGGCAGGCGCAACCGATACCACCACAGGCTCTCAATCCTTTGTTCGGCCCGCTCCCGCACGGGCCAGCGCAGCGGCAAGGCCACCGGTTGCCAGCCCACATCCGGGGGGCGGGCATCGGGCCGGTCGGGCTGCATGACCATGTCGGCCCGCTGCCACCGCACCACGCCAGGCGCATCGCCCTGGGCCCACCAGGTGATGGCCGCCAGCGCCGTCAGCAGCAGCAGCACCGCCGCAACGGTGCGCTGGCTCCGGTCAATCACGCACCAGGCCCAGTTGGCGCGCCTCGTAAATGGCCTCGGTCTTGGAATGCACCTGCAGCTTGCGGTAGCAGCGCTTGACGTACGTCATCACGGTGTGCCGCGACACGCCCATCATGCGGGCGATCTCTTCAAAGCTGAAACCTTTGGCGGCCAGCTTCAACACCTCGGTTTCCTGGCACGACAGTTGCACCTCGGCGGCCCCGGCCGCCTGGGCCGCCGTGGGGCTGGGGGTCAGCCGCAGCAGCAACTGGCGCGCGATCACCGGGCTGATGGGGCTGCCGCCGGCCCGCAACTGGCGCACCTGGGCCGCCAGATCGACCGGATCGGTGTCCTTGAGCAGATAGCCGGTGGCCCCGGCCGCCAGCGAGGCCATCACGTGGGGCTCGTCGCCAAACACGGTGACCACCATCACGTCGCAATCGGGCAGGTGCGCCTGCGCGTAGCGGATCAGCTCGATGCCGCTGCCGCCCGGCAGGCCCAGGTCGACCAGCAGCACGTCGGGCTGGGTCGAGCCCAGCAGCACCAGCCCCTCGGGCAGGTCACCCGCCTCGCCAGCCAGGCACAGATCGTCTGCGTCGCGCACGGCGGCGACGAACGCCGCGCGAAAGCGCTCGTCGTCCTCAACGATGACCACGCGCAAAGGGCTCATGGCCCCAAGTTTAGAGGGCGCCCCGGCAGTCGCCCTGTCGCCGATTCGTGGGGCAGACCCCACCGTCGCCTATGGCCACACTGGTCGCTGACTTTCGCCTTCTGCGCAAGGTGATTCATGCACCACCGCACCCTTGCCCTGCTGCTGGCCAGCGCCCTCATCGCCACACCCACGCTGGCGCAGCGCGCCATCGGGACCTGGGGGTCAGCGGCCCCGACGGCCCCAGCCCCGCCGCTGTGATGGAATGGTCGATTCACCGCACCTTCCTTCATGGCACTCAAATCCACCATCTACAAAGCCCGGTTGGGCCTGGCCGACCTGGACCGCTCGCTGTACGCCGACCACGCCCTGACGCTGGCCCGCCACCCGTCCGAGACCGAAGAGCGGCTGATGATGCGGCTGCTGGCGTATGCCTTGTGCGTACCCGCCGACGACGCGCGCGGCGCCCTCACCTTTGCGGCAGGCCTGTCGGACACCGACGCGCCCGACCTCTGGCAGCAGGATTTGACCGGTGCGCTGGTGCAGTGGATCGAGGTGGGCCTGCCCGACGAGCGCCGCATCGCCAAGGTCTGCGCCCGCGCCGAGCAGGTCAGCGTGCTGGCCTACGGCAGCACCGCCACCGCCTGGTGGGCCCAGACGGGGCCCAAGGTGGCGCGCTGGGCCAATCTGCGCGTCTGGCAACTGAACCCTGAGGACAGCCGGGCGCTGGCCGCCATGGCCGCGCGCAACATGGCGCTGCAAGTCACCGTGCAGGACGGCACGGTGGGCGTGGCCGACGACAACCACCACCTGAGCTTCGAGCCCCGGCGCCTGCGATGAACGGTCCGCGCCACCTGCCCCCCGATGCGCCCAGCCGGGCCGAGCTGCACGCCGAGGTGCATGCCCGACCGCCAGCGCGCATCCGCCTGCCGGCGCGGGTGACGCTGCTGGCGGTGCTCAACGACGGGGTGCCGCGCGCGGCCGAAGCGGCCCACTTGCGCGCGTTGCCCGACGCCCCCGCCGTGGCCGACGATGCCATCGCCGCCGGCTTCGTGCGCCTCAAGCTGCCCTGGGGCAGCCTGCGCTGGGAGCGCCATGGCGAGTTCAGCCGCTACACCGCCGTGCAAGCCCCCACGGCCGCCCCCTTGCCGCCAGCCTGGCTGGCTGCCACGCCGGGCACCACCCTGGCGGCCGTGCGCCTGACGCTGCTGCCGCACGACCTGGCCGATCCACCCGCCGCGCTGGCCTTTGCCCGCAGCCGGTTTGCGCCGCGCACGCCGTTGGTGGCCTCGCTGCTGGGCCGGGGCCACTCGCTGGTGGCGACCGCCTTCGAGCTGGACGCGGACGGCTTCGAGGACATGCTGGTGCTGGCCCCCGAGGACACCAGCGCCACCCGCGCCGGCCGCGCCGTGCAGCGCCTGCTGGAGCTGGAGGTGTACCGGCTGATGGCGCTGCGCGGCCTGCCCGTGGCCAAGGCACTGCTGCCCGAGCTGGGCGCCAGCGAGGCGGCGCTGGCCGCCGTCACCACCCAGCTCGAAGCGCGCACGGCGTCCGAGGCCACGCTGCTGGACGAGCTGATCCACGTGGCCGCCGGCGTCGAGCGCGCCACCGCCACCCACCAGTACCGCTTTGGCGCCACCGCCGCCTACCACGGCATCGTGAGCCAGCGCGTGGCCGAGCTGCGCGAAGTGGCCATCCCCGGGACCCAGACCCTGGGCGAGTTCATGCAGCGGCGGCTGGCGCCGGCCATGGCCACGGTGACGGCCACCGAGCGCCGGCTGGCCGCGCTGGCCACCCGCATCGAGCGCGTCTCGGCGCTGCTGCGCACCCGCGTGGACATTGCCACCGAGGCCCAGAGCCAGCAACTGCTGGCCAAGCTGCAGCGCGGCCAGGCCTTGCAGCTCAAGCTGCAGACCACGGTCGAGGGCCTGTCCATCGCCGCCATCTCGTATTACGTGGTCAGCCTGCTGCTGTACGTGGCCAAGGCGGCCAAGAACGCCGGCCTGCCCATCAACCCCGAGCTGGCCGCCGGGCTGGCCATCCCGGTGGTGATCGCTGCCGTCTGGTGGGGCACGCGGCGCATCCACGCGGGGCTGCACCAGGCGGGTGAGTAACATGCGCGCTTCCGTCCGTTGCCAGGAATCCCGATGCCCCCACGCCCTCTGCGCGCGCTTGCCGCGCTCTGCCTGACCGCCAGCACGGCGGCCTTTGCCGCTGACACGGCCCCCACGCCCGCCGATCCGCACCAATGGCTGGAAGACGTCGGCGGCGACAAGGCGCTGGACTGGGTGCGCGCGCACAACGCCAGCTCGCTCAAGGTGCTGCAGGCCCAGCCCGGCTACGACGCCATGCGCGCCCGCCTGCTGGCGGTGCTGGACGCCAGCGACCGCATCCCCATGGTCTCGCGCCAGGGCGAGCACCTGTACAACGTCTGGAAGGACAAAGACCACCCGCGCGGCCTGTGGCGGCGCACCACGCTGGCCGAGTACCGCAAGGCCACGCCCAAGTGGGACGTGGTGCTGGATCTGGACGCGCTGGCCAAGGCCGAAGGCGAGAACTGGGTCTGGGGCGGCGCCGACTGCCTGCCCGGCGGCACGCGCTGCCTGATCGCCACCTCGCGCGGCGGCGCCGACGCCCGGGTGGTGCGCGAGTTCGACCTCACGCGTCGCGCCTTCGTCAAAGGCGGCTTCACGCTGCCCGAGGCCAAGAGCAGCGTCGAATGGCTGGATGCCAACACGCTGCTGGTGGGCACCGATTTCGGCCCCGGCTCCATGACCGACTCGGGTTATCCGCGCGTCATCAAGCGCTGGCTGCGCGGCACGCCGCTGGCGCGCGCCACCCCCGTGTTCGAGGTCAAGGCCACCGACATGTCGGCCGGCGCCTGGGTGGACCACACGCCGGGCTACAAACGCGTGGCCTTCATCCGCACGCCCGACTTCTTCACCAACGAAGTCTCGCTCTGGCAAGGCGGCAAGCTGGTGCCGGTGGACAAACCCGCCGACGTGAAAGTCGCTGCCGTCAAGCAGCGCCTGGTCTTCGAGCCCCGCGCCGACTGGACGGTGGGCGGCACGACCTGGCCCAAGGGCTCGCTGCTGACCGCCGATGCCGCCGCCTGGCAGCGCGGCGAGCGCACGCTGCACGCCGTCTTCACGCCCACGGCCACGCGCTCGCTGGACACCTGGTCGGCCACCCAGGACGGGTTGCTGCTCAACGTGCTGGACAACGTGGTGGGCAAGGTGGCCTATGCGCGCTGGGATGGCAAGGCCTGGCAGACCCAGGACCTGGCCACCCCCAGCCCCGGCAAGGCCGCCGCCTATGCGCTGTATGACCCGCAGGTCCAGCGCGACCCGCTGGGCAACGCCTACCTGCTGACCTATGCCGACTTCCTGACCCCCGAGTCGCTCTACGTGGGCAGCGTCACCGCCGGCGCGCCCGAGCAGATCAAGAGCCGCCAGCCCTGGTTCGACACCGCGGGCATGAAGGTCGAGCAGCGCTTTGCCACCTCCAGGGACGGCACCAAGGTGCCCTACTTCGTGGTCTGGCCCAAAGGCGCCACGGCCAGCGGCGACAACCCCACGCTGCTGTACGGCTACGGCGGCTTCGAGGTGGCCATGGAGCCGTTCTACTCGGGCAGCATCGGCAACGCCTGGCTGGGCAAGGGCGGCGTCTACGTGCTGGCCAACATCCGCGGCGGCGGCGAGTTCGGGCCCGCCTGGCACCAGGCCGCGCTGAAGGAGAACCGTCAGCGCGCCTACGACGACTTCATTGCCGTGGCCGAGGACTTGATCGCCACCAAGGTCACCAACCCGCAGCACCTGGGCGCCCAGGGCGGCAGCAACGGCGGCCTGCTGATGGGCGTGATGGCCACCCAGCGACCCGACCTGTTCAACGCCATCTGGTGCCAGGTGCCGCTGCTGGACATGCGGCGCTTCAACGTGCTGCTGGCCGGCGCCAGCTGGATGGCCGAGTACGGCAACCCCGACGACCCGGCGCAATGGGCCTACATCGCCAAGTACAGCCCGTATCACAACCTGAAGAAAGACCAGAAGTACCCGCCCGTGTTCTTCCAGACCAGCACGCGCGACGACCGCGTCCACCCCGGTCACGCGCGCAAGATGGCGGCGCGCATGGAGGAGATGGGCCTGCCCTTCTACTACCACGAGAACATCGAGGGCGGCCACGGCGGTGCGGCCGACAACAGCCAGCGCGCCACCATGCAGGCGCTGGGCTACACCTACCTGTGGATGCAGTTGGGCAAGCCGTGATGGAGGTGACGCACGACCCCGCCGCACGGCGCTTTGCCGTGACCCTGGATGGCCTGGGCGCGGAGCTGGACTACCGGCTCACGCCCGGCGTCATGCACATCACGCACACCGGCGTGCCGCCGGCGCTCGAAGGGCGCGGCATTGCCGCCGCGATGACGCAGGCCGCCCTGACCCATGCCCGCGCCAGCGGGCTCAAGGTGGACCCGCAGTGCAGCTACGCGGCGGCCTACCTGCGCCGCCACCCCGAGTGGGCCGACCTCACTCCTTGAGCACCAGCACCACCCGCAGCCCGCGGTTGACCGGCTCACGCGAGACGTAGCCCAGCGCCAGCGGGTTGTTGCGCAGCGTCTCGATGACTTCGGCCTCGGAGCCGGAGGTGGGCAGCGCCCGCGTCTGGCCCGTGAAGGTCAGGCGCGACCAGTAGCTGTTGACCTGGGCCAGTGTCTGGCCGGTCAGCAGCCAGTACATCTCGCCGCGCAGCGCGTCGTCGCGCGGCAGGTCCAGCGCCTGCACCATCTGGCCGCTGGCCAGCTGGCGGGTGCGACCGGTGTAGAGGTTGATGGCGTCCTTGCGCGTCAGGCTTTGCACCGGGCTGTTGGCCGCCACCACCAGGTACACCTCGGCCTGGGCGGCCAGGGTCATGCCACACAGCGCGGTTGCCAGCAGCCACCGTAAGCGGTTGCGTGCCCTCATCAAAACACCTGATCCCAGGCCAGCGACAACTGCGTGGCACGCGGCGTGCCATCCATGACCTGAAGATTCCAGCCCGACGTGGCCTGTGCGCCCAGGTGATAGCGGTCCACCTGGAGCTTGATCGCCGCCTGGTTGCCCACATCCCAGCGCAGACCCAGCCCATAGACGCGCTGCTCGCTGCGCCGGATGTTGACGACCCTGGTCGCCAACACCCCGGCGCCGGTCAACGCGGCGGCCGCCTGCGGGCCCACCAGCGGCGTGAGGTCGGCCTGCCAGCGCGCCGCGTCCAGCCGTGCCGGCGCGCTCAGCGCATGCGAGCGCGAGACGGTGCCAAACCAGGTGAAGGCGCCCGTGCGCCAGCCCAGGCTGGCGTAGCCACGGCCGGTGGCCACACCCGCCTGCCCGCCCTTGGTCCGGGTCAGCTCGGCATGCACCAGCCAGGGGCCGCCCTCATAGAGCAGGCCCAGGCCCGCGTAGTGGAGATGGGGCCGATCCAGCGGCAAGGCGTTGCGCAAGGTCAACGCCTCCTGCTGCACCTGGGGCGACAGGGGCAGACTGGCCACCTGGGCGAGCGGCGCCATCAGTTGCGCCGGATCCAGCGCCGGCGCCACCGTCACGATGTTGGTCGAATGCGTGTAGCTGGCCCGTAGCGTCAGTGGCCCGGCCTCGCGCGTCAGGCTCACCGTGCGCTGGCGGTGATGCAGATGCGGATTGGCCTCGATGACGGGCAGCGTGCCGCGCCATTCGCCCACGCTGCCGCGCAGGCGCCACAAGGCGTCGTCATCCGACATCCACTGGTAGCGCACGTCAGCCCCATCGAGCGAAGAGATGGGCAACCAGGCGTAGACCTCGGTGTTGGGCCTGACCCACGGATAGGCAAACCCCACGTTGCGGTACTCGGCCAGCAGGAACAGGTCGGGCGCGTAGCGGCCCACGCGCAGCCGCCAGTGGTCATCGGGATGCCAGGCCAGATAGCCCAGCTCCAGGCGGTTGCCCAGCCTGGGGTCGTCGCGATCCAGACGCTTGGCCACCACCTGGCCCACAGCCTCCAGGTTGTGGGGCAGATTGGCCTCAAGCTGCAAGCCCAGGCGCGAATCGGCACCCAGGTCGGTGGCGCCGCTGGCGCGCGGCGCGTTGGCCTGGCGGGCGAATCGCAGCCCGGCATTGGAGTCCACGTGCTGCAGGCCCAGCGTGGCAAAGCCACTGAGGCGCCATTCGACGGCGGGGGGGTCTGGCGGTGGTGGCGGGTTGGTGGGCGGCGCCGACTCGGCCAGCGCCCATGCCGTCCTGCAGGCCATCCACCCGCCCAGCATCCATGTAGCTCTGTGCACAGCGCGATTCCGGGTTCATGGGACAAGCCCACGCCCGTCCTGAAGCGCCATCATGCCCAGCCCACCCTTGCCGCGATCCGATCAACAAGGCCGCCCAAACGGCGCTATTGATGGGTTCAGGCCAGCTCGATCAGATGCGGCAGATCCCACTCGGCACGCGGGTCGGCGCAGGCGCTGCGCTCGGCATGCTCGTGCGCCTTGATGGCGGCATAGGCCGCCACCAGCGTGCCGCCCAGCACCTCGCGCAGCGCCGTGCTGGCCTGCAGCGCCGCCAGCGCCTCGGGCAAGGCCTTGGGCAGAGGAAGTTCGGTGCCGGTCGTGGGCTCTTTGCCCTCGCGCAGACCCAGCAGGCCCAGGCCCAGCGTGGCGGCCACGGTCAGATAGGGGTTGGCATCGCCGCCCGGCAGGCGGTTTTCCACCCGGCGGTTGCGCCCGCTGGACGCCGGGATGCGGAAGGCCAGCGCCCGCGACTCCTCACCCCAACTGGCGTGCGAGGGCGAGGCGTCCGACAGCGCGATGCGGTCGTAGGCCATATCGTGCGGCGCAAACAGCGCCATGGCCGCCGGCGCGTGGCGCTGCAGCCCGGCAATGAAATGCCGCAGCGCGGGCTGGGTGGCGCCGCCGGCGTCGCCAAACACATGCGGCCAGGCCAGCGACTTGTCTTTGGCCTGCAGGCTGAAATGCCAGTGCGTGCCCACGCCAGGCTGGTCGAGAAACGGCTTGGGCGCGAAGCTGGCCAGAAAGCCGTGGCGCGCCGCCACCTCGCGCGCCAGGCGCTTGAAGCGAAACACCGCATCGGCCTGGGCCAGCGGCTCGCCGGGACGGAAGTTCACCTCGTACTGCGACATGGCCGCCTCGTGGGCGTGGCCGTTGATGGGGATGCGCAGCACGTCGCAGGCCTCGTACAACTCGTCGAAATAGGCGTCGAAATGGGTGGCGCGCTCCAGTGAATAGGCCTCGCACGAGCGCTCGCGCGAGAGGCTGCCGCGCGCCACCGCCGAGCCCCAGGTGTGCTCGCGCGGCGCGCTGGCGGCCTCTTTGCCCAGCAAAAAGAACTCCAGCTCCGGCGCCGCCAACGCGGTATAGCCGGCCGCATCCAGCTGGCGCAGCACCGCACGCAGCGCGGCCCGTGGCGACAGCGTTGCCACCTCGATGCTGCGGTCTTGCAACGCCAGCGAGCCGGCCGGCTCGCACAGCACGGTGTACTCGTCATCGCGCCCCGGCCGCGCCACCAGCGTGGCCAGATCGGGCACCAGCCGCATGTCGCTGTAGTCGGTGGGCAAGATGGGGCCGAACACCGCCTCGGGCTCGCCCGCCGTCAGCGTCAGACCCAGCACCACCGAGGGCAGCTTGCAACCGGCCATGGCCACGAAATCGTCGCGGTGCACCATCTTGCCGCGCGCCACCGAGGTGAAATCGCCCACCGCGCATTCGACGAGGCGGCAGCGGGTGTTGTTCAGCGCAGCCGCCAGTTCCTCGGCGGTGGGCGCAGTCAGAGCACGAATGGTGGACATGGAGTATGGTTGACGTGGAAAACCCAGCATCATAGGGAAAGAACCATGCGCCGCCTCGCCACCGCCCTTACCGCGCTGTTCATCGCCGCCACCGCCCAGGCGCAGACCTTGCGCACCGAGGTCGTCGCGCACGGCCTGGTCAACCCCTGGTCGCTGGCGTTTTTGCCCGACGGCCGCATGCTGGTCACCGAGCGGCCGGGGCGGCTGCGCCTGGTGGCGGCGAACGGCACGCTCTCGGCCCCCATCGCCGGCCTGCCCCCGGTGGCGGCCGCCAACCAGTGCGGCCTGCTGGAGGTGTTGCCCGACCCGCAGTTCACCGCCAACCAGCGCATTTACTGGAGCTATGCCGAGCCCGACCGGGAGCGCCGCAACGGCCTGGCCGTGGCGCGCGGCACCCTCAAGGACGGCCGCCTGGACGACGTCCAAGTCATCTGGCGCCAGAGCCCCAAGGTCAGCAGCAGTGCCCACTGCGGCGGCAAACTGGCCTGGGGCCGCGACGGGCGGTTGTTCATCACCACCGGCGACCGCTTCAGCGAAAAAGACCGCGCACCCAAACCCGACAACACCCTGGGCAAGGTGGTGCGCATCGAAGCCAGCGGCGCCATCCCGGCCGACAACCCGCTGGCCAAGACCCCCGGCGCGCAGCCCGAAATCTGGAGCATGGGCCACCGCAACGTGCAGGGCGCTGCCATCCACCCGGTGAGCGGCGCGCTGTGGGTCACCGAGCACGGCCCGCAAGGCGGTGATGAGCTCAACATCAGCCGCGCCGGCGCCAACTACGGCTGGCCCGTCATCACCTATGGCCGCAACTACGGCCTGGGCACCAGGATTGGCGAGGGCACCGAGGCCCCCGGCGTCACCCCGCCGCTGCGCCACTGGGCGCCCACCTCGGTGGCGCCCAGCGGCCTGGCCTTCATCACCAGCCCGCGCTACGGCAAGGACTGGCAAGGCAGCCTGCTGGTGGGCACGCTGCGCGCCCAGGCGCTGCTGCGCCTGACGCTGGATGGCGAGCGCGTCACCGGCGAGGAACGCCTGCTCGAAGACCTGCACACCCGCATCCGCGACGTGCGCCAGGGGCCCGACGGCTGGGTGTACCTGGTCACCGACGCCGCCGACGGGCAGATTCTGCGGATGGTGCGGTAGGCGCGCAGCCGGACGCGCCGGGCTTTGCCTGGCGAGCGCCCCGCAGCAGCATGGACGTGACGCGGCCTACTGGTTGGCGGCCGGTGCCGGAGCGGTGCGCGATTCGTAGATGACGAACCGCTTGGTGGAGGTATCGACCACCTCCCAGGTGCCCACGAAGCCACGGGGCATGACGAAGCTCTCACCCGCCACCACCGTCACGGACCGACCCGATTCATCGGTGACGATGCTCTTGCCTTCGAGCATGTGGCAGAACTCCTCTTCCGTATAGGCGATACGCCACTTGCCCGGCTCGCTGCGCCAGACGCCGACGAAGAACTGCTTTGAAGGATCCGTGTAATGCATCCACACGGTCTGCACCGGGTTGCCGACCAGGCGCCTGTCTGGCGGCAGCTCGTACGTCTCGGGTGAGACCGTGGGGTCGAGTTTGAGGAGGGTGAGCGTGGGCATGGTGGGCGGGCAAGGTTGAGACCAATGACGCAGAAGCAGCAAACTTCGGGAGGCTGTCCAGAATTTTGCCTCCCGCCGCCAGGGCCAACCTCAGGCGGCAGGGCCACGCCACACCGCCCACAAGACCAGCGCGCCAAGCACCAGTGAAGCAGCGCCCACCAACGGCAAAAACCGCAGCGCCTGCGGCACCGCACGCTGGGCAAAGCGGCGATGCCAGCGCCACGGCACCAGCAAAAGAGCGGCCGTGGTGCCCAGCAGCACACAGCCGAACAGACTGAACCCGGCCGAGAAAGCGGCATGGGGCGCCGCCAGCACGAATGCCCCACCCACCACAAGGCGAACCGTGAGTTCGGCGTAGTGCTTGGCCGGCGACCCCGCGAACGCGAGAAGAAACCCACTGGCACGGGATGGCGCGAGCAACGCCGCGCCGCCAAGCCCCACCAGGAACAGACCGGCACCAGCTACCAAAGCAAGGGCTGCAAACTCAATCACTGGCGACTCTCCATGTGCCGCCAACCCTTCGCTGAGGCAGGCGCCGACCTACCGGCGATTCCGGGGATGTTGAGCGGCCAGGCGTTCGTTGCCACGTTTGTAGTTTCCCGTGAGGCGGGCCATGGACTGCTGCGCTTGCGCGAACGTGCAGCCCTCGAGTTCGGCGAGCAAATCGGCTGCGGCCACGCCGCGCAAGGTCGAGGCCAGGCGACCGCGGTGCAAGACCTCCACGGCACCGTCGCTGCGAGCGCGGTGGGTGAAGCCGAGATCGGATGGGTGATGGGTGGGCATCGTAGCGCGTCAGGGCATCACCGCAGGGCCAGTCGACTCCTGGCCTGCAGCGCCGGGATGCAGGCCGTGAACGCCACGGCTATTGCATTCACGCGAGTGACCGGGAACCCGAGGCGGGCATGGAAGGCCAGGAACAAGGCGTGGGGTTTGTAGACATTGCTGCGCAGCGACGGGATGCCCCGCGCGAGGCGATGCCAAGGATTGACTGAAGAGCGCCCGAAACACCGGTGCGCTGCGATGCGCGGGGTGGGTGTTGAAGCCGCTGACGAACCAAAGGCCATCCTCTTGTCAAGCCGGTCACCCGCACGCTCCGTGTGGTCGCGCAACGTCAACAGATCAAGGGCAAGAATCTGGTGAACTTCAGGCACGGAATGGCGGCTTGGCGGCGGCAGCAGCCCTACATTGGACGCTCGTCCGACAGGGGTGAGCCCTGCGGAGCTGTCAGGATGCAAAATGATTCGGACTCGGCTTGGTCAAGGGTGGCAAGGTGACGGAAGCGGCAATCAATTCGGCCCAGCGCGGGGCACTTCTCAAAGTGCTGGTCATCAACGCCGCGCTTGCGCTTGCGCTCTTCACCGCCGGACAGTTTGCCGACTCCAGCGCCCTGATGGCGAACGCACTGGACAATCTCTCCGACGCATTGACGTATGCGGTAAGTTACTTCGCGGTTACGCGATCGCAGAGGTGGAAGGCGGGCGCCGCAGCCATCACCGGTGTAATGCTGCTGATCCTGGCCGTTGGGGTTTTGGCGGACGCATGGCGGCGGTTCGAGGTCGGCTCATCACCGATCGGCCCCACCATGATCGTGATGGCCTTCGTTGCTGTCGGCCTGAACTACTGGTGCATTCGCATCCTGCGCTCACATCGGTCGGACGACGTGAACCTGCGCGCCGCATGGACGATGAGTCTCAACGACTTCGCCTCAAACCTCGGCATCTTGCTGGCAGGGGTCGCAGTGGCATGGTCCGGTTCAAGACTGCCCGACCTCCTGGTGGCCGCGGCCATTGCGCTGATGGCTGCGTATGGCGGTGTGAAAACGTTGAAAGATGCCCGTAGCGCGGGGGCGGCGGCGAGTGATCGCACATGAACTGTGGCAAAGACAGTCCGGGTTCGAATCGGATTCGCCTTTGCCGATGACCCCGTGCCGTAGAACTCAATCTCGTCCGCGAAAATCACAAGTCACTCCTTAAATAGAAACCTCCCGTCAAGTCGCGCTGCGAAGCGGCGCCGCGGGAAAATCATCGTGGCACTTTTACGCGCTTTGCTTCAGCGCCACTGCCGCCTCCGATACGGGTATAGGTGATGATTTCCGCTGGCCCATTTACCGGTGATATGGCTTTGAAAATGATGCCGCTGTCTGGGCCTACCAGCCCCTCGCCCGACGCATACAATGGTTCGAGGTGGCCGTCGCCACGATCGAAGGTGAAACGATTTTCATCGGATGGGATGATTTTGAACGGCGCAACACCCGATATATTGGTAAAGCTGTAGGTGCCTTGAAATCTGGTCACGACAGACTGGTTTTGCGGTGTGCGATCCATGACCATCGAAGGCATCTTGTCCGGCCAGTTATAAGTGTCGGCTATGCTTCGAAGCAATTCGGCAATGAGAGGCTTCGCATTGTCTGAGTTGGCCATGATCGCCGCGCCTTGGCACGTTTGCGGGTACAGGATGAGAGACGCGTTATAGCCTTCGTTCGTGCCCTCATGCCCGAAGTGGCGCGCTTTGCCTTGCCCGCCGACGACAAAGCCCAAGCTGCGCGGCCCCGCGTGCGCACTCGCCATTTGACTGGCGTGTGCCGGCTTGAGCAAGGCGTTGGGCTCACCACGGACGGCTTTCATGGCGGCCAAACCAAAGCTCGCCAAATCGGGGGCCGTGCTCCACAAGCTCGCGGCAGCCAGTTCCGGGTAGACGTGCCAGCCACCTGGAACCATGGAGCCATCCGCAACATGGCCCGACGCAACGTTTTCGTCCGGAGAAGGTTGCGCAAAGCGGCTTCTCACCATGTGCATCGGCACCAAGACTTCGTCATGCACGATTTTGTCGAAGCTCTCGCCCGTTTTCTCCGTCATCAGAAGTTGCGCGACGAGATAGCCGCCGCCCGAGTAGCGCCAGTCCGCGCCGGGCACATAGGCGACCTGTACGGGCTTCGGTCGGGCCGGTTTGACGCCAGACAGCGTCTGAATCAGCGTCGGCACCGGTTCGCCACGCGGATATCCACCATATCCACCGGGTATTAAACCGGCGCTGTGGCTGAGGATGCCGCGCAGCGTCACCGGGTGTCCCTCGAGAAGTGGACTCGCGGGCACTTTCCAGCTTCGCAACTCGGTGTTCACGTCGCGATCAAGCGAGAGCCGTCCTTGATCGACGAGTCGCAAAGCGGCAAACGCGGCCACCGGCTTTGTCACCGAGGCGGCTTGAAACAGGGTATCGCTCTGAACTGCGGCGCCGCCCTTGCGTGTCACGCCAAAGCCATGGCGATCACCAATCTTGCAGTTTTCAATAATAGCAACACTCAGGCCCGGAACCTTCCATCGTTCCATGCGCCTGGCGAGAGACAGCTTGCCATCCGTGTCATTTTCAAAAATAACCGGCCGGCGTAAGCCGTTGGCGTAATCGGGGCCGCCCTTCTCTGCAAATGCTGGCTGCATGAAGGCATTTGAGAGGATTGCCGCGATCGAAACCACAAGAATTCTCATGTGCGTCTTCTACGTAAGACCTGACTGGGCCAGGAAATCCATTTTATGTATAACGCCCGACTTGAGCCGGACCGCAAAATGGCATCAATCCGGGCAAATCGTTATCCATTTTTTTCACACAAGCCCAACCATGCACCAATAAAAACCCCGGCCAAGCAACAGAATTTGCGCGAAACTTTGCATAGATCCGGTGGAATGACGGGTTGTGCATCACGCGAGTCTTCCTTGAGCTTTGAGACGCGCCCGGATCCGGCTGAGTGCAACAGGTGTAACCCTGATGTAGCTTGCGATATCGTGCTGGCGAATGCAGGCTGCAAGTTCGGCGTGCTCACTGAGAAACCTGAGATACCGCTCTTCAGGTGAGCGCGTCAGAAGCTCCAGCTCACGCCTCTCTTTTCGCTGGCCATAGAGTTTGAAGGCATTGCCAAGCGCGCGTTGCCATTCGATGTGACAATCGGCCAGTTGCTGAATTTTGCGATACTCTATGATATCAATCATGGACTCGGTCACGGCATAGGCGGAAAAGTTCGTCACCCCGCCATTTTCCAATGCCATCAGGCTTGCAAAGCAGATGCCGGTCTGCGCAAACCCCTTGATCCAGGAATCACCCGACAGCGTCTCATACACAAGTTTTATAACACCCGTGTTGACAACAAAAACAAAGGGGATGCTGTCACCAACGTGGAACAGCGCTTCACCGGGCTCGAGTCGGCGTTGTGCGGTGGCGTGAACCAAGCCGCTCGTGGTTGGCAGATCCGAGCCCGCCAAGCGCCTAAAAACCTCTGGCGTCGATACGGTGCCCATGCCGTTAACCCAGGTTATCGCGGTTCCATGCTTGCGCAGGCAAGCTAGGCAGGTCGTTCAGTCCAAAGGAGATCGCCATGCGCCTGTTGCTGCTTCCACCTGTCGTCGTGCTCATGTCGGTTGGCATGATGCTCTTGCTCCATGTAGCCGCACCCGTCGTCCATCTGGTGCCACGACCAGCAAATTGGGCGGGTCTTGCCTTGGTTGTCGCCGGATTCGGCATTGCAAACTGGCATGCGCGGCTGTTCCGTCGCATCGGCACCAACATAAACACCTTTGGGGAGCCTGGAAAGCTGACCCAGGAAGGGCTGTTTCGCCGAACACGCAATCCCATGTACCTTGGCATGCTCATTTTCCTGGTCGGGGTGGCATTCATACTTGGATCAAGTTCACCAGTTATTGTACCTCTTGGTTTTTTCGCGCTTGCGAACTACTGGTACATACCGATCGAGGAAACGGCCATGGCGTCGAAATTCGGCACCGAATATATCGAGTACAAACAATCGGTTCCGCGCTGGCTGTGACGCAAGGCATGACCAATTGATTCCAAGGAGGGGCTGAATAACCCACACCGCGCCGTGATCGTCGAAGCATTGCCACGCGAGCGCTGATTTCTGGCACGGTGACCACGCTGCAAGGGCCGCCCAGCGGTCCCCATGTGGCGCTGCCGCCCCCCCTGCTTTCGGGCGCATCCCACTGCGCCCCAACACCACACCTGCGTCATGACATGGCCGCGCTGGCGGCATGTCGCCCAGCAACCCTGCCGACCGGCAGCAACGCTCGGTGGTTCATGCAGTCCTGACAGACTTGTGTTTTGGCGCATCCATACTAGCCCATCCGACCTGCCGGACGAAGCCGCTGTGTCGGGGCAAGCGCGCCCTGCCACGCCGACCTCGCCCCAATCAACCCAACCCAACAGTTCCCCACCAACTGGCCGAAAATCCAGCTGTGCCGCTTTTTCCGAACGCCGACCTTCACAGCCACAGCACCCACTCCGATGGCGCACTGGCGCCTGCCGAGGTGGCGGCGCTGGCCCAGGCGGGCGGGGTGGACTTGTGGGCGCTGACCGACCACGACACGCTGGCGGGGCAGGCCCTGGCCCGCGAGGCCGCGCTGGATCTGGGGCTGGCCTGGGTTGGGGGCGTGGAAATTTCGGTCAGCTTTCTGACCGAGACCATTCACGTGCTGGGCCTGGGTGTGGATGTGGCCGACGCCACGCTGGACGCCGGTCTGGCCCATCTGCGCGCAGGCCGCGTGGCGCGGGCGCAGGCCATGGGCCAAAGCCTGGCACGCGCAGGCATCAGGGGTGCGTTCGAGGGCGCGGCGGCGCTGGCGCCCAACCTGCCTTCGATCTCGCGCACCCACTTTGCGCGC
The DNA here is from genome assembly GCA_020161145.1 of Pseudomonadota bacterium. Lineage (GTDB taxonomy): Bacteria > Pseudomonadota > Gammaproteobacteria > Burkholderiales > Burkholderiaceae_C > Ideonella. The sequence goes on along the minus strand of JAIUPQ010000002.1, from coordinate 139,374 downwards.
TGGCTGGTGCAGACCGGCCACGCGCCCAGCGTGGGCGAGGTGTTTCACCACTATCTACGCAGCGGCAAGCCCGGCTACGTGCCGCACACCTGGGCCACGCTGGGCGCTGCGGTGGGCTGGATCCGCCGCGCCGGCGGGGTGGCGGTGATTGCCCACCCCGGGCGCTACCGGCTGGGGCTCAGTGGGGAAAACGCGCTGCTGGCGGCGTTCACCGATCTGGGCGGCGCGGGCATTGAGGTGGTCTGCGGCAGCCACTCGCCGGCCGAGGTGCAGTTGGCGGCGCAACAGGCACGCACCTGGGGCCTGGCCGCCTCCAGGGGCTCAGACTTCCACGCGCCGGATGAAAGCCGCGTGCTGCCCGGCATGCTGGCGGCATTGCCGCCACAGCTCACGCCGGTATGGCAACGCGCGCCGCTGGCCCAGGCCGTGGCGTGCGCGCGGGCCTGAAGGGCTCAGGTCTTTTCGGCCGAGGCCTTGCGCAGCACCGAATAGAGCTCGTCCTTGATGGCCAGCTTCTCTTTTTTCAGCGTCTCGATCTCTTCGTGGGTGGCCACTTCGATACGGGCCTCCATGTTCTTGATGCGCTGATCCAGCGCATTGTGTTTGTCGAAGAGGTGCACAAAGTGCGTGTCGCTGGTTTTGAGTTCGGTGATGAGGTCGCGGTACTCGGGGAACATGGGAGGGCTCTCCTCTGTGGCAATACCCCCCAACTGTAAAGCCCATTTGGACCCAGTCGGGCCGGTTGTACCTACCCTGACAATGGACCCAACCCGGAACGCTGCTGCCGCTGCCCCATGCGCATCCTCATCGCTGAAGACGACCCCTTGCTGGGCGATGGCCTGCGTGCCGGCCTGCGCGGCCTGGGCTTTCAGGTGGACTGGGTGCGCACGGGCGACGCGGCCGAGCGCGAGCTGCGCAGCGGTCACTACGCCGCCGGGGTGCTGGATCTGGGGTTGCCCATGCTGGACGGCCTGGACGCGCTGGCCAGCGTGCGCCGCAGCGGCTGCACGGTGCCGGTGCTGGTGCTGACCTCACGCGATGCGGTGCCCGACCGCGTGAGCGGCCTGGATGCGGGGGCCGACGACTACGTGGTCAAACCGGTGGATCTGCACGAGTTGGCCGCTCGCCTGCGGGCGCTGGTGCGCCGTGCCCATGGCCAGGCCGACGAGGCGCTGCAGGCCGGCGCCATCCGCCTCGAGCCGGCGTCGCGCCAGGTGTGGCTGGCGGAGGCCGTGGTGCCGCTGTCGGCCCGCGAATTCGATGTGCTGCACGCGCTGATGCTGGCCGCCGGGCGGGTGCTGGCGCGCGAGCAGATCGAGCAGTGCCTGTACGCCTGGGGCCAGGAGGTCGAGAGCAACACCATCGAGGTCTACGTGCACCACCTGCGACGCAAGCTGGGCAGCGGCACCATCAAGACGGTGCGCGGCATCGGCTACATGGTGCCGCGTTGAGCACGCCTTCGCTGCGGCGGCGGTTGCTGACCTTCTGGCTGGCCAGCCTGGCGGGTCTGTGGCTGGTCAGCGCCGGTCTGGTCGGGTGGGGCGTGTACCACGAACTCAAGGAGTTGCTGGACGACCGGCTGGAGGACACCGCCACGCTGCTGCTGGCGCAGTCCGACAGCCCCCCTCCCGCACCCCGCCCGGCGCGCGAGGCCGAGGAGGCGGACGCCCGCGTCGTCTATCAGGTCTACCAGGACGGTCGGCTCATCGGGCGCTCGGGCGGGGCCAGCGACGCCCAGCCGCTGCTGCCCCCCAACGCCGCCGCCGGTCACCACACGCTGACCCACCACGGTGAGCGCTGGCGGATCTATGTCGCCCACGACCCCGCGCGCGGGCGCACGGCGCTGGCCGGTGAAACCATCGCCGCGCGCCGCCATGTGCTCAACGCCGTCTGGGCTGGCATGGGCTGGCCGTTGGCGCTGGCCCTGCCCCTGCTGGCGCTGCTGGGCCACTGGGCCATTGGCCGGGCGCTGAGCCCGTTGCACACGCTCTCGCTGCACGTGGCGGCGCGCGACCCGGCGGCGCTGCGCCCGGTGGGGCTGGATGGGGTGCCCTCCGAGGTGGTGCCGCTGGTGCAGGCCCTCAACGCCTTGTTTGCCCGCGTCGAGGCCACGCTGGCCGGCGAGCGCCGCTTCACCGCCGATGCCGCCCACGAGCTGCGCACCCCCATCGCCGCCATCCGCGCCCAGGCCCAGGCCGCGCTGACCCAACCCCAGGGCGACGCCCACACCCATGCGCTGGCCGGTGTGCTGCAGGGCTGCGACCGCGCGGCCCGGCTGGTGACGCAACTGCTGGCCCTGGCCCGGCTCGATGCCCAGGCGCAAGCCCCGGTGGCGCCGGCCGCCTGCCTGGCCACCGTGGCCCGCCTGGTGCTGGCCGAGCTGGCGCCGGCCGCACTGGCGCGCCAGCAGGAGCTGGGGCTGGAAGCCCCTGCACATGCACACGTAGCCGCCGACGAGGCGCAACTGGCCATGCTGGTGCGCAACCTCACCGACAACGCGTTGCGCTACAGCCCCGAGGGTGCCCGCATCGAGGTGACCATTGCGGCCACGCCCGGCACCACCACGCTGACCGTCGCCGACAGTGGCCCCGGTCTGGGCGACGCCGATCTGGCCCGCCTGGGTGAGCGCTTTTTCCGGGTGCTGGGCCACGAGGCCAGCGGCAGCGGGCTGGGCTGGTCCATCGTGCGCCGGCTGGCCGAATCCCGGGGCTGGCAGGTGGTGGTGGACCGCACCCCGCAACTGGGCGGGTTGCGGGTGACGGTGACGCTGGCCACATCAGGCGGATGAGAAACAATCACCCCCATGACCATCCGTTACGACCTGCACCCCGCCAACCCGCAGCCGCGTCTGCTCAAGCAGGCTGCTGCGCTGCTGCATCGGGGTGGCGTGTTGGCCGTGCCCACCGATTCGAGCTATGCGCTGGCCTGCCACCTGGATGACAAGACCGCTGCCGAGCGGCTGCGCCGGCTGCGCGGCGTGGACGAGCGCCATCACCTGACGCTGCTGTGCCGCGACCTCTCGGAGCTGGCCACCTACGCCCGCGTGGACAACAGCCAGTACCGGCTGCTCAAGCTGGCCACGCCGGGGCCGTACACCTTCATCCTGGACGCCACCAAGGAGGTGCCGCGCCGCCTGTCGCACCCCTCTCGCCGCACCATCGGCCTGCGCGTGCCGGCACATGCGGTGTTGCAGGGGCTGCTGGACGAGCTGGGCCAGCCGCTGCTGGCCACGACGCTGATTCCGCCTGGCGAGGACGAGGCGCTGAACGACGCCGAGGAGATCATCGAGCGCCTGGGGCCGCAACTGGACGCGGTGGTGGACGCGGGCGCCTGCTCGCGCCAACCCACCACCGTCATCGACCTCTCGCAGGGCGAGCCGGTGCTGGTGCGCCAGGGCGCCGGCGACCTGGCCCCGCTGGGCCTGGCCAACCTGGTGAACTGAGCCTGACCCACGGCGCAAGCCAGCACGCGCACCAATCCCTCGCATGCCTTGACCTACCTAGCTGACTGCCGTGGATCCGGCTTGGCCGGTCCACTGGCAGTGCCCCCTATGAGGGGGCGCGATCTGTGATCGCGTAGGGGGTGGTCAACGGTTCCTCATCCAGTCGGCGGTCTGCATGAAGGCGTGCTCCAGCTGCTCGCGCAGGGGCTCAGGCACCCCGCACTCGCGCATGGCCTGGCTCATGCAGGCCACCCATTGGTTGCGCTCCTGCAGGCCGATGGCAAACGGCAGGTGGCGTGCCCGCAGTTGCGGGTGGCCAAAGCGCTGCACATAGAGGTCGGGGCCGCCCAGCCAACCACACAAGAACCAGAAGAGTTTGTCGCGGGCGGCATCCAGCGTGGGGCCATGCGTGGCGCGCAGCGCGGCGTAGCCGGGCTCCAGGTCCATCAAGTCGTAAAAGCGGTCTACCAGGCGCCGCACGGCGGGCTCGCCGCCCAGGTCATCAAACAAAGCCATGCGGGCGATGCTAAGCCAGTGCCGCGCCGCCTCACGCGGCTACACGCAGCTACGCGACGGCAGCCAGCGCGGTGAGGCGCTGGGCAATGGCCTGCACGCCCTGGGCGGCGGCGCTGCCGGGCAGGCTCTCCAGCAGCAATTGGCGCCGCCGCACGGCCTCGCGCACGCTGGAGTCGGCAGCCACCTCGCCCACCATGTGCAAGCGCACGGCATGGCCCACGGCGGGGGCCACGTAGCGGTCCACCACCTGCTGCAACTGGTTGCGGATGACCTGGCCCTCGCCGGCCTGGCCCACCTGGTTGACCACCAGCTGCACGCCGCGCCGGCCCTGGGTGGTGGTCAGCACCTTGATGGTGGCGTAGGCGTCGGTCATCGAGGTGGGCTCGGGGGTGGCGACGACGATGACGTCATCGGCCAGCGAGATGGTGTAGAGCACCACGTCGGAGATGCCGGCACCGGTGTCCAGCAGGATGCGGTCGTAGCGCGGGCGCAGCGTGGCGATGACCTGCACGAGCTGGTCGCGCACCTCGGGCGTGAGGCGCGAGTACTCGACCATGCCGGAGCCGGCCAGCAGGCAGTCGAATCCGCCCGGGGCTTCGATGATGGCGCGCTCCAGCTTGTGGTTGCCGGTGAACACGTCGTGCAACGTGATCTTGGGGTGCAGACCCAGCACCACGTCGAGGTTGGCCAGGCCCAGGTCGGCGTCGAGCACGAGCACGCGCTCGCCGGCACGGGTCAGGGCGGCCGCCAGGTTGGCGGTCAGAAAGGTCTTGCCCACGCCGCCTTTGCCGCTGGTGACCGCTGTGATGTGAGCGCGGGTCATGATGGTTGCCTTTTGTGTTTGTGCATGCGCAGCGGGAGCACCACGTGAAATGGATGGGGTCTCACGTCAAGACCCCCGGTTGGGTGGTGCCAAACAGCAGGCTTTTTTCTTCTGCGCTGACGGTGGAGACGGCAGTGGGCTCCAGGCAGGTGCGATTGCGCCCCTCGCTCTTGGCGCGGTAGAGCTGCAGATCAGCCCGTTCGGCCCACAGGCGCGGCGTGCAGCGCACCCACTGCGGTGCGTAGGCCCCCCCCACGCTGATGGTGACGCCCAGATGCTGGTTGGGGCCGGTGGGAATCAGGCAGGCCTGCACGCGCTCGCGCAGGCGCTCGGCCACCAGCAGGCCGAAAGCCGGTGAGCAGTTGGGCAGGATGATGGCGAACTCTTCGCCGCCAATGCGAGCCGGCAAGTCCATGGGCCGCACACATTGCGTCAGCGTCTGGGCCACGGCCTGGATGACGCGGTCGCCCGCACCATGGCCATAGGTGTCGTTGACGTGCTTGAAGTGATCGACATCCAGGTACAGCAGCAGCGCCGACTCGCCGGAGCGGGCCACGCGGTCGGCCTCCCGGGCCAGCGCGGCCTCAAAGGCGCGGCGATTGACCAGGCCGGTCAGCGCATCGCGGCTGGACAACTCACACAGCCCGTCGATCAGCGCCTGCATCCACACCGGATCGCCTGACCAGCCCCTGGCCGGCAGGGCAACCCCCGCCTGCTTGAGCAGCAGCAGGGCAGCGTCCAGACGCAGGCCTTCACGCGGCGCAGCGACGGCCAGATCGATGGGCAGGGCAGCAGAACTCATGGTTGCGGGCCAGTCTAGCCAGCGCATGGCAGCCGCTCCTTCGTGAATAACAGGGCAAAACCCGCGCAACTCCCGCCGCCAAAAAGGGCTGCCATTAGCAAGACTGCGGTCTGCACAACCCCTCTTGCATTGCCATCATGGCTTCAACCACAGACCACGGCGTCGATCAGGCCATCAGCTTCACCCAGGCCGATTTCGACAAGGTGCGCAAACTCATCCACCAGCGTGCCGGCATCAGCCTGCACGAGGGCAAACGCGCCATGGTCTACAGCCGCCTGACGCGGCGCCTGCGCGAGGGCGGCCACACCGACGTGGCCAGCTACCTGCGCTGGCTGGAGGATGCCGGCGGCGCCCAGGCCGAGGCCGAGTGGCAGGAGTTCATCAACTGCCTGACCACCAACCTGACCTCGTTCTTTCGCGAGGAACACCATTTTTTTGCACTGACCGACCTGCTGCGCGGCCGCTTCGCCGGCAAGGGCCGCGGGCCCCGCATCTGGTGCTGTGCGGCCTCCACCGGCGAGGAGCCTTATTCCATTGCCATGGTGGTCAACGAGGAGCTGGGCCCCCAGCATGGCGCCACGCTGCTGGCCACCGACATCGACACCCAGGTGCTGGCCACGGCGCGGCGCGGCGTCTACGACGCCCAGGCGCGAGGCCTCTCGCCCGAGCGGCTCAAGCGCCATATGCAACGCGGCACCGGTGCCAACTCGGGGCGCATCCGGGTGCGGCCCGAATTGGCCCGAATGATCGATTTCCAGCCCTTCAACCTGATCTCACCGCGCTGGTCGCTGGGCGAGCCGTTCGATCTGGTGTTCTGCCGCAACGTGATGATTTATTTCGATCACACCACGCAGCGCGAGGTGCTGGCCCGCATTCATGCCGCCATGCGCCCCGAGGGTGTGCTGTTCGTTGGTCATTCCGAAAACTTCACCGACGCCCGCACGCTGTTCCATTTGCAGGGAAAAACCATTTACCGGCGCGTCTGAAGGGCCTCGCATGACCATCGCCTCCCCCACTCGCACCGACCGCCTGGCGCGGCTCAAGGCCGCCCCGCGCAAGCCTGGCGAGGCTGGGTTCTTCTTTTACGACGCGCACTTCAAGAGCGAGGCCGTCAAGGTCATGCCGGGCGAGTACTTCGTGGCCAACGAAGACATTCTGATCATGACCACGCTGGGCTCGTGCATTGCCGCCTGCCTGTGGGACCGGCAGGTCAAGGTGGGCGGCCTCAACCACTTCATGCTGCCCGAAGGTGCGGGCGATTCGGGCCGCTACGGCAGCTATGCGATGGAGCTGCTGATCAACGAGCTGCTCAAGCGGGGCGCCACGCGCATGACGCTGGAGGCCAAGATCTTCGGCGGTGCCGCCGTCATTGCCGGCATGAGCTCGCTCAACGTGGGCGAGCGCAACACCCGCTTCGTCATGGAGTTTCTGGCCACCGAGCGCATCCCCATCGTCTCGCAGGACGTGCTGGACGTGTACCCGCGCAAGGTCTGCTTTTTGCCGCATTCCGGCCGCGCCATGGTCAAGCGCCTGGCACCGACCAATCCCGACGTCCTGCTCGCCCAAGAGCGGCAGGCCGCCCAAACCGTGGCCCCGGCGCGCAGCGGCGGCGGCTCGATCGACCTGTTTTGACAATCCCAAATCGAACGGAGCATATGAACATGGCCAAGACCCGTGTGGTGGTGGTGGACGACTCGGCGCTGGTGCGCAGCCTGCTGGCCGAGATCATCAATCGGCAAAGCGATATGCAGTGCGTGGGCATGGCAGCCGACCCGCTGGCCGCACGCGAGATGATCCGCACCCTCAACCCCGACGTGATCACGCTGGACGTGGAGATGCCGCGCATGGACGGGCTGGACTTCCTGTCGCGGCTGATGCGGCTGCGCCCCATGCCGGTGGTGATGGTCAGCACCCTGACCGAGCGCGGCGCGGATGTGACACTCAAGGCCCTGGAACTGGGCGCCATCGACTTCGTGGCCAAACCCAAGATCGGCATCTCGGATGGCCTGCGGCAGCTGGCCGACGAGATCACCGACAAGGTCCGCATCGCGGCGCGGGCCCAGATTCGCCGGGCGCCGACGGCCACCACGGGCGGCGGCACACCGGTGGCGGCAAGGCCCGCTGCGCCGGTGGCCAGCCTGGGCCGACTGTCCACCGAGAAGCTGATCTTCATCGGTGCCTCCACCGGCGGCACCGAGGCCACCAAAGAGGTGTTGATGGGGCTGCCGCACGACGCGCCTGGCGTGGTCATCACCCAGCACATGCCGCCCGGCTTCACGCGCAGCTATTCGGCGCGGCTCAACGGGCTGTGCAAGATCGCCGTCAAAGAGGCCGAGGACGGTGAGCGCATCCTGCCCGGCCATGCCTACATCGCGCCGGGCGGCCTGCAACTGGCCGTGGCCCGTTCAGGGGCCAACTACGTCACCCGCGTCTTCGACGGCGATCCGGTCAACCGGCACAAGCCGTCGGTGGAGGTGCTGTTCGACTCCGCTGCGCAGGTGGTGGGCGCCAACGCGTTCGGTGTGATGCTGACCGGCATGGGTGCCGACGGCGCCCGGGCCATGAAACGCATGCGCGACGCCGGCAGCTACAACGTCTGCCAGAACGAGGCCACCTGCGTGGTCTTCGGCATGCCGCGCGAGGCCATCGCCGCAGGTGCCGCCCACGAGGTGCTGCCGCTGCAGCAGATCGCCACCCACTTGCTGGACAAGCTGCGCGCCACCCACGGCACGCTGCTCAGCCGGGTTTGAGGCGCACCGCCTACGGCGTGTCTTAGCGGTTGGGCACCAGGTCGTAGGCGCGCATGGCGCAATCGAGGTAGGCCTGGGCTGATTGCTCGGCCGAGCACTGTGACGTCATGTAGCGCATGGCCGCATGGCTCAGGTGCCCGTGCCGGTCGCGGTCTTCAAGCAGGCTGACGATGGCGGCCACCAGTTGCGTGGGCTGGCCCAGCTCCAGCGGCACCTTGATGACGCAGTCATCGGGCGTCTCGGCAAACGGGCCGAAGTCGTAGATGACGGCCGGCAACCCCAGCGCCAGTGCCCGGGCCAGCGTGCCCGAGCTCTCCCCCACCGAGGGGTAGCGCAGGTTGATCAGCATGTCGGCCGCGACGATGTACTCGAAGAAGGTGTCTTCTTCCAGAAAGCCGGTGACGACGACCCGATCCCCCAGATCCAGATCGGCAATGTGCTTGTCGATGTCCAGGCCGGGGTTGCGCGCACCGCCGATGACGAAGGTGAAGTCGTAGCCGCTGTCGCGCACCTGCTTGAGCGCCCTCAGCGTGGACTGGATCTGCTTGGGCGGCGTGATGTAGCCCAGCGACAGCACCACCGGACGATCGGGATCCAGCCCCAGCTTGGCGCGCATGGCCTGGCGATCGGCGTTGCGGTAGCCGTCGGCCTGGGGCGCGTAGTGGTGGGGCAGCACCGTCACGGGCGAGGAAATGCTCCTGGGCAGGCGGTTGCGCACCCACTGGCTGTGCACGATGATGCCTTTGGCCTCGTGCAGCAGATGGGTGTTCAGCGGCAGCAGCATCTTCTGCCCATCCGCATACACCCCAAACTGGCGCAACTCCGCCAGCTTGCGGCCGGCGGCGCCGTACTCCGACTCCAGCACCCCGATGTAGCCCTCTTGATCGCCCCGGCCCAGCGTCGCGTCCTCGACCAGGAAGTGCAGGTTGAAGTCGTGCTGGACCAGGATGCCGGGGTTGCGCCGGAACGCCTCGTAGACGAAGACGTGGTCTTTGTTGTTGCCGATCTGGTGGAAGGTGGGCAGGCCGTGCAGCGCGGGCGTCTCGGCGTACTCGGCGGCAGTGATGAACTGCGCGGCGTAGTTGTCGGCCTCGCTGAACTCGGTGGCGGTGACCAGGGTCAGATTCATCACCTTGGCCAACGCCGGGATCAGCTCGACCGTGTAGTCGGCGATGCCCGATTTGTTGGGCGGCAAGGGGGAGAACATCACAGCGTCAATCATGTCGGGCATCCATAGGGCGCAAGGTCACGCGGCGCACGGGGGCGCGCAGCGGTGGCACGTCAGTTGGTGTTCTGGGCCTGTACAGCGGTGGTCTGCTGCACGTTGAGCAAGGCCACCGCGTAGTCGGCGATGGCATGCTTGAGCTCCCACAGGGTGTGGTTCTTGAAGTAGGTGAAGTCGTCGGCGGCAGCCTTGACCTGCTCGCGCAGCTCAGCCATCTCGGCGCGGATGGCCTGCAACTCGCCCATCAACTCGGTGCTGGGCTGAGCCGGGCCGCCGCCCAGCAGCCCTTTTTCCTTCTCGGTGTAGAGCTGCAGCACGCTCTCGGACAGGCGGCCGAAGCGCTCGCCGAGCTCAGCCATTTCTTCGGCCTGCTCGGTCAGTTGCCGCTCGCTCAGGCCAGTGCTCACGCCCATGACCCCGTCGCCCCCACCCACCTGCAATTGCTGGATGTCGTGGTAGAGCTGGTAGACACGCAACTGCGTGCCGACATGGTTGGCCTTGGCCATGTCGTTGCCGGTGTGGGTGAACTGGTAGTCGGGCCCCAGGTCGTCCACCACCTCGACGCCGCTGTCCTGGGTCTGGCTGGACGCGGCGATCTCGCGGATCACCAGCGCACGCGCAGACGGGTCGGTCTTGAGACGCTTCTTGTACTGATCGAATGCCCGTCGGTCGGGCCACCGATGTTGCAGCCCCAGATGGGCGTTGATGATGAAATCGCCGACCTCGCCATGCACCAGCTGGCTCAACTTCAGGGTCCGCGGAAACGGCAATATGGAACGCATAACACCTCACTGCGACGCCAGCCGGCTGATGGCGTCTTGTTCGATTTAGATTCAGTCTAACCGGATGTGGGTAAGCAACTGTGTCATCGCGTACCGCGTTTGCGGTCGCTGCGGCGCCCCGGCGCTGGCGCAGCACCCGGCCTGGGTGGCAGGCCCGTGTGCTGGGTCAGCGCCGCCCCGCGCTGGGGCCGCGCCGCTGCGGTGGCATTGCTGCGGCGGGGACTCTGGTAGCTGCCATCGGCAGCGGGCTGCCAGGTGGGAATCAGGTGGCGCTTGCCGTTGCCGATCAGGTCGGTGCGGCCCATGGCGGTCAGTGCCTCACGCAGCAGGGGCCAGTTGTTGGCGTCGTGGTAGCGCAGGAACGCCTTGTGCAGCCGGCGGCGGCGCTCGCCCTTGACCACGTCCACCGCCTCGCCCTTGCGCGCGTCGCGGCTGATGCCTTTGAGCGGATTGCGGCCCGAGTGGTACATGGCGGTGGCGGTGGCCATGGGGCTGGGATAGAAGGTCTGCACCTGGTCGGCGCGAAAGCCATGGGTCTTGAGCCAGACGGCCAGATTCATCATGTCCTCGTCGCTGGTGCCGGGGTGGGCGGCGATGAAGTAAGGGATGAGGAACTGCTGCTTGCCGGCCTCGGCGCTGTACTTCTCGAACAGCAGCTTGAAGCGGTCGTAGGTGCCGATGCCGGGCTTCATCATCTTGGACAGCGGCCCGGCCTCGGTGTGCTCGGGCGCAATCTTCAGGTAGCCGCCCACATGGTGGGTGACCAGCTCCTTGACGTAGTCGGGCGAGCGCACGGCCAGGTCGTAGCGCAGGCCCGAGCCGATGAGGATTTTCTTGACGCCCGGCAGCGCCCGTGCGCGCTGGTAGAGGTGCACCAGCGGCCCGTGGTCGGTGCCCAGATTGGGGCAGATGTCCGGGTAGACGCAGGAGGGTTTGCGGCAGACGGCCTCGATCTTGGGGTCTTTGCAGGCCAGCCGGTACATGTTGGCGGTGGGGCCGCCCAGGTCGGAGACGACGCCGGTGAAACCCTCGACCTGATCCCGGATGGCCTCGACCTCGCGGATGATGGAGTCCTCGCTGCGGCTCTGGATGATGCGGCCCTCGTGCTCGGTGATGGAGCAGAAGGTACAGCCACCAAAACAGCCACGCATGATGTTGACGCTGAAGCGGATCATCTCCCAGGCCGGGATCTTGGTGGCGCCGTCGTGGCGGCCGCGCGCATCGGCATAGGCCGGGTGCGGCGCCCGGGCGTAGGGCAGATCGAAGACGTGATCCATCTCGGCCGTGGTCAGCGGGATGGGCGGCGGGGTGATGAAGACGTCGCGCGCGCCGGCGCCCTCGCCGTGGCGCTGCACCAGCGCGCGGGCGTTGCCGGGGTTGGTCTCCAGGTGCAGCACGCGGCTGGCATGGGCGTAGAGCACGGCATCGCGCTTGACCTGCTCGTAGGCCGGCAGGCGGATGACGGTGCGCTCGCGCGGCGTGGTGAGGGCGCGGCCATCGGCCCTGGTCAGGGGCTGGCGCACGATGCGCACAGGCTGCACCGTCTCCCCTGCCCCCTCGCAAGGCGGCGTGCCCGCGTCGGCGTCGGCGTAGGGACTCTGCAGCGCATCGACCTTGCCGGGCTGGTCCACCTCGGTGGAATCCACCTCGAACCAGCCCGCCAGGCTGGCGTCGTCGGGCCGCAGCGCAAAGGCGATGCCGCGCACGTCGCGCAGCGCCTCCAGCGGCTGGCGCGCCGCCAGCCGGTGCGCGATCTCGACGATGGCCCGCTCGGCGTTGCCGTAGAGCAGCACGTCGGCCTTGCTGTCGATCAGGATGGAGCGGCGCACCTTGTCGCTCCAGTAGTCGTAATGGGCGATGCGGCGCAGGCTGCCTTCGATGCCGCCAACGACCACGGGCACCCCCTTGAACGCCTCGCGGCAGCGCTGGGTGTAGACCAGCGTGGCGCGGTCGGGCCGCTTGCCGGCCACGTTGCCGGGGGTGTAGGCGTCGTCACTGCGGATTTTGCGATCGGCCGTGTAGCGGTTGATCATGGAATCCATGTTGCCGGCCGTGACACCGAAGAACAGGTTGGGCTTGCCCAGCGCGGCGAAGGGCTCGGCGCTGTCCCAGTCGGGCTGGGCGATGATGCCCACGCGAAAGCCCTGGGCCTCCAGCACGCGGCCAATGACCGCCATGCCGAAGCTGGGGTGATCGACGTAGGCGTCGCCCGTCACCAGCACCACGTCGCACGAGTCCCAGCCCAGCTCGGCCATCTCGGCGCGGCTCATGGGCAAAAAAGGTGCGGGGCCAAAGCGTTTGGCCCAGAATGGTCGATAGCCGGTCAGGGATTTCATCGGGGCGGTATTTGAACATCGGCCGGCCGCCCCCACTCTCATCACCCTATGGCACGTACTGGCAAGTTTTTGCGCCTCGTGCGCCCCGGGCGCCTGGCGATTTACCTGATCGCGCTGTGGCAGACCGCCCGCCACCCCCAGACGCCGCGCCTGGCCAGGTGGCTGGCACTGGGCGTGCTGGCGTATGCACTCAGCCCCATCGATCTGGTGCCGGACTTCATTCCGCTGCTGGGTCAGCTGGATGACCTGATCCTGATCCCGCTGGGCGTGGCGCTGGTCAGCCGCCTCATCCCACCGCCGCTGTGGCAGGCGCAGTTGCAGGCGGCCGAGCAGCGCGCCGTCAAGCTGCCGCGGCTGTGGTGGGGCGCGGCGCTGGTGGTACTGGTGTGGCTGGCGTTGATCGGCCTGGCGGCCTGGGCCTTGTTTGCCTAGGACTGTTGCTGCAACGGCGCCAGCCGCAAGGCCTGGCGCAGGAAGGGCCACAAGGCATCCCAGTTCACGCTGGCCTGCACCCCCAACTGCACGGTGTGCTGGTTGCTGGGTTGCTGCTGCACCACCTCGCAGCGCCCACCGCCGTCGGTGAACAGCTTCTGTGTGGGCAGCACGTTGTCCGTCCAGGTGGCGCCCGTAAAGGGGTCAGGGTTGGCGTGGAACAGCAACACCGGGCTGTCGCCCGCGTTGAAGGTCAGCTGCTCGTAGCTGCCCGGCACCAGCGGGTCGATCAGCGTGGCGCCGGTGGAGACCGCCGCCGCCACCTGGGCGCTGACGCCCTGGTAGTCGCTGCCGGTGCCGACGTTGGCCACGTCGTTGGCATCCGCTGCATTCATCAGCGACAGCGCGCCGCCCGCCGACGAGCCCACGGTGGCGATGCGCGTGGGGTCGATGTGGTAGGTGCCGGCGTAGACGCGCAGGAAGCGGATGGCGTTTTGCAGGTCTTCCAGCGCCATGCGCTGCGCGGCCAGGCGCCGCTCGGGCGTGAGGTCGGGCTCTTCCGTCAGCCGGTAGTTGATGGCCGCCGCCACGTAGCCCGAGCGGGCATACGAGATGGGAAACGCGGCCGCGTCGTCGGTCTTGCTGCCGGCCGTGAAGCCGCCACCATGGATGGTGATGATCAGTGGCTGCGGCCGGGTTTGCGTGGCATTGGGCGGCACCCAGATGTCCATCTTCAGCGTCAGCACGGCGTCACGCTTTTCGCTGGCCTTGGTGCTGATGTCGGTGTAGTTGATGCGATCAGGGTTGGGCCGCTGCGAATAGCTGACGTTGGTATAGGTCGTGAGCTGACCCTGTGCGTACTGTGGGCCTTGATAGATCACGTCGGCCGGAACGCGGGACGACTCCTGACCGCCACCGCAGGCGGTCAGCAGGGCGGCCACCAGCACGGTGGCCAACACGGGGTAGCGGATGCAAAGCATGGATGGTCCTAGGCCTCAGGGCGTGCGCAGTTGCAGCGACCAGACGGTGGTGGTCGTCTTGATCTGGATGTAAACCCGCGCCCGGCTGCCGATCTGGCCCTGCGGGGTGGTTTCGAAGCAGTCTTCCTCGTACACACTGCCGCCGATGGTGTCCGACTGCAGCACGCTGGAGCACAGGTAGCTCACGCCCAGCTCCTGGGCCACGGCCCAGCGCATCACCCCGGTCACGCCCGACAGCGGGTTGGGCGTGCAGCCGACGTAGCCGGTAAGCTGCGCCTGCACACCACTGGTGCCCACCGCGGTGGAGGCCGGCGGCAGCACGCTGTTGGTGACTTGCGCGCAGGCGCCGGAAGTCACGTTCTGCGTGCCTGCCAGTACCAGCGAGGCCGGATCCAGGTAATAGGCCGTGCGACCGGTCGCCGGGAGCTGGCCGGTGGCGGTCAGCGTGCTGTCCCAGTAGCGCACGGTGGTGGCCGCGCCCGTCAGCGGGAAGGTCTGGGCGCCGCCCGACACCAGCGCCAGATTCAAGGTGTAGGCCAGGTTGTCGCTGCCCGTGCCGGTCAACGCCCACTGGCGGTTGCCGCTGTAGAGGTTTTGCCAGGCCGTGGCCGCAGCCACCGGGTCGACGACCGCGTTGTCGCTGCCGCCACCACCACAGGCGGCCAGCAGAAGGGCGGTGGTCAGGGCAGCGGCGATCGTGTGCAGTTTCATGGTGGGCCTTATTTGCGCATCAACGTGGACTTGCCGAACAGGCTCTCGATCAGATCGACCGCCACCAGCGCCGTCTTGTTGCGCACGTCCAGCGCCGGGTTGAGCTCCATGACGTCCAGGCTGGCCATGCGGCCGGTGTCGGCAATCATTTCCATGCACAGCTGCGCCTCGCGGTAGGTGGGGCCGCCGGGGATGGTGGTGCCCACGCCGGGCGCCAGCTCGGGGTCAAGGAAGTCCACATCGAAGCTGACGTGCAGGTGGGTGTTGGCATCCAGGGTGGCCAGCGCCAGCTCCATGGCATGGCGCATGCCCATTTCGTCGATGTAACGCATGTCGAACACATCCAGGCCGACTTCGTGTACAAATTTTTTCTCGCCCACGTCCACACTGCGGATACCGATCTGGCGGATCCACTTGGGGTTGATGGCCGGCACGTGCCCACCGATCTCGATCAGCTCCTTGGGGCCGTAGCCGCACAGGCAGGCCACCGGCATGCCGTGGATGTTGCCGCTGGGCGTCAACTCGCTGGTGTTGAAGTCGGCGTGGGCATCCAGCCACAGGATGCGCAGCTTCTTGCCCGCCTCGCGGCAGTGGCGCGCCACCGCGCTGATGGAGCCCAGGCCCAGGCAATGGTCGCCGCCCAGCAGGATGGGCAGGCGCCCGCCCTGCAACTCGGCGTGCACGGCGTCGTGCACCAGCCGGTTCCAGGCCGCCACCTCGGGCAGGTGGCGGTAGCCATGGTCTGGCGGCAGCCAGGGGTTGGCCGGGCCGCTGAGGTTGCCACGGTCCAATACCTCCACGCCGTGGGTGCGCAAGGCCTCGGCGATGCCCGCCACGCGCAAGGCCTCGGGGCCCATGCTGGCGCCGCGCGCCCCGGCGCCCACGTCGGTGGGCGCGCCAATGAGTGAGACGTGTTTGTTCATCCGGGGATTGTGGCGTCAGTTCAGAAGTCTTCGGCGGCGGGTTTGTCGGCCGGGTCGCCGGCCTCCAGCCCATAAGAGGCGGCCAGGATGGCCCAGGCCTGCTCGGCCGTCTCCACGTAGTGGAACAACTGGGTGTCCTCGGGATTGATCAAGCCCATGTCGGCCAGCAGCTCGAAGTTGATCAGCCGGCTCCAGAACTCGCGCCCGAACAGCAGGATGGGGCGCCGACGCGACTTGCCGGTCTGCACCAGCGTCAGCACCTCGAACAACTCGTCGAGCGTGCCGAAGCCGCCCGGAAAACACACCAGCGCCACCGCCCGCATCAACAGGTGCATTTTGCGGATGGCGAAGTAGTGGAACTGGAAGCTCAGCTCGGGCGTGATGTAGGGGTTGGGCGCCTGCTCGTGCGGCAGCGCGATGTTCATGCCGATGCTGGGGCCGCCGGCCTCGAACGCGCCGCGGTTGCCGGCCTCCATGATGCCGGGGCCGCCGCCGGTGCAGATGACCAGCGGATTGGCCGTGTCACGGGTGCGGGTGGTGACCATGTGGGCAAAGCGGCGCGCCTCCTCGTAGTAGCGCGACAGCGCCACGCAGGCCTGGGCCGCGCGCTGGCGGGCCGCGTCGCCGCTGGCGCGGGCCGCCTCCAGTTGCTGCTGCGCCGCCTCGGGCGCCGGGATGCGGGCACTGCCAAACAGCACCACCGTGCTGGC
The DNA here is from genome assembly GCA_020161145.1 of Pseudomonadota bacterium. Taxonomy (GTDB): domain Bacteria; phylum Pseudomonadota; class Gammaproteobacteria; order Burkholderiales; family Burkholderiaceae_C; genus Ideonella. The sequence continues at coordinate 122,942 of JAIUPQ010000002.1, read as the reverse complement.
AATGCCTTGCTCGCGCTGCATCAGCTCGGGCCGCAGCAGCTCCAGCTGCAGCCGGATGGGGCGCAACTCGTCGCGCAGCAAAAACTCGGTGTCCATGAAGGCCAGGCTGGGCGTGCCCGCCTCCTCCTGGGCCGAGGGAAAGTTGCGGGCGGTCAGGTTGGGGTGTTGTTTCGACATATCGGGCAATCGGGTTGGCGCGCCAGCGCCAGGTCGGTAAAGCGCAGGCTGCGCGCGTCCACCAGCAGCAGGCGCCCGGCCAATGCGGGCGGGCGGCCGGTGAGCACGCGCAGCGCGTCGGTGGCTTGCAGCGTGCCCACGATGCCCACCAGCGGCGCGAGCACGCCCATGGTGGCGCAGCGCGCCTCGGGGGGCGGCGCGTCTGGCGCAAAGGCGCAGGCGTAGCAGGCGCTGCCGGCGTGCGGGTCGTAGGCGCCCAGTTGGGCGTCCATGCCGATGGCCGCGCCCCAGACCAGCGGGCGGCCGTGGCGCACGCAGGCGGCGTTGACCGCCTGGCGGGTGGCAAAGTTGTCGCTGCAATCCAGCACCACGTCGCAGCCCGGCAGCATGGCGTCCAGCCAGGCCGCGTCGGCCCGGCGGGCATGCGCCGTCACGGCGATAGTGGGGTTGATGGCCAGCATGGCCTCGCGCGCCGAGGCCACCTTGGCCTGGCCAATGCGGCCCTGGGTATGGGCGATCTGACGCTGCAGGTTGGTCAGATCGACGGCGTCGTCGTCCACCAGGCTGATGCGGCCCACGCCGGCACTGGCCAGGTACAGCGCCACCGGAGAGCCCAGACCGCCAGCCCCCACGATCAGTGCGTGGGCGCTGGCCAGCCGGCTCTGGCCCTCGATGCCGACCTCATCCAGCAGGATGTGCCGCGCGTAGCGCAGCAGGTCGTCGTCGGTCAGCGTCACTCGCCGTCGGTGGCGGCCGCCTCGCCCGGCTTGCGCTCGGTGGCCGTCTTGCTGGCCTGCACCGGCTGGCCTTTGAGCTGGTTCAGCGCCTGGGCCAGCGGGAAGTCCTCGGCGCTGCCGAACTCGGGCAGCGGCTTGATGCTGTCCTTGTCCTTGGCGTACTGGGCTTCCAGCCGCTGGCGGGCCTCGTCGCGGGCCTTCTCGCGGGCGGCGGCATCGGCATCGCTTTCGGCCGCGCCGTGCAGATGCTGTTGCAGGTCGGCCTCGCGGGTGCGCAAGGCGGCATAGACATTGCCCTCGGCCGTCTCGTCCAGCCACACCTCGGGCACGATGCCCTGGGCCTGGATGGAGCGGTCGCTGGGCGTGTAGTAGCGCGCCGTGGTCAGCTTGACCGCCGTGTCGGCCGTCAGCGGCCGCACCGTCTGCACCGAGCCCTTGCCAAAGGTCTGCAAGCCCATCACGGTGGCGCGCTTGTGGTCTTGCAGCGCGCCGGCCACGATTTCGCTGGCCGAGGCCGAGCCCTCGTTGACCAGCACCACCATGGGCACCGTCTTGAAGATGGCGGGCAGGTTCTTCAGCGGATCGTCGCCGCGCCGGGCATAGGCCTCAGGCGTCGCGTGGAAGGTCATGTTGGCGCCCTCGACCTGGCCTTTGGTGGAGACCACCACCACGCCGGGGCGCAAAAAGGCCGACGACACCGCCACCGCACCCTCCAGCAGGCCGCCGGGGTCGTTGCGCAGGTCGAGCACCAGGCCTTTGAGGTGGGGCTCGGCGCGGGCGATGTCGCGCAGCCGGGCCGCAAAGTCTTCCACCGTGCGGTCCTGAAACTGCGCCACGCGCAGCCAGGCGTAGCCAGGCTCGATGAGCTTGCTGCGCACGCTCTGCACGTGGATCTCGGCGCGGGTGATGGGCACCTCCAGCGTGCGGCTCTCGCTCTTGCGGAACAGCGTCAACACCACCTTGGTGCCGGCCTCGCCGCGCATGCGCTTGATGGCCTGGTCCAGCGTCATGCCCCGCACCGGCGCTTCATCGATGCGGGTGATCAGGTCACCGGCCTTGATGCCGCCCTTGAACGCGGGCGAGCCCTCGATGGGCGAGACCACCTTGACCACGCCATCTTCCATGCCGATCTCGATGCCCACGCCGACGAACTTGCCGCTGGTGCCTTCGCGGAATTCCTTGTAGGTCTTCTTGTCCAGATAGACCGAGTGCGGATCCAGCCCCGAGACCATGCCGCCGATGGCGTCGGAGATCAGCTTCTTCTCGTCCACCGGTTCGACGTACTCGGCCTTGACGATGCCGAACACCGCCGCCAGCTGCTGCATCTCCTCCAGCGGCAGCGCCGCCATACCCCCAGTGCGGGCGTAGGCCTGCAACTGCAACGTGGTGAGGGCGCCAGCCAGCGCACCCACGGCCAGGAAACCGGCCACTTTCATTCTGGAACCCATGAAGCTGCAACGCCCTCGCTAAGCACCCCGACCACGCGCGGGGCGCGTCAGTTTAAGCGGTTTCCCGAGGGAAGGTCACCACGTGATCCACCTCGGGCCGGATGCCGATCCACTCGCCCAGTTCGTGGTCGTGGTGCGAGGGCACTTGCGCCTGCAACTGCTCGCCACTGACCAGCCGCAGCGTATAGAGAAAGTCACTGCCGCGAAACGCCTTGCGCACGATCTGCGCGCGCACGGTGGCAGCGTCGTCGTGGACGATGTCGTCGGCGCGCAGCAGCACCTCGCAGGCGCCATCGTTGGCTGCCGGTTGCACCGCGCAGGCGCCCTCGTCCACCAACTCACCCAGCGCCGTGCGCACACCGCGCCCGGGCACCAACTCGCCCGGCACGAAGACGCCGTGGCCGATGAAACGCGCCACGAAGCGCGTGGCCGGCCGGTGGTAGAGGGCGTAGGCGTCGTCCCACTGGTGCAGGTGGCCGCCCTCCATCACGCCGATCAAATCGCCCAGCGCAAACGCCTCCATCTGGTCGTGGGTGACCACCAGCGCGGTGGTCTGGGCGGCCTTGAGGATGGTGCGCACGTCTTGCGCCAGGCGCTCGCGCAAATCCACGTCCAGGCTGGAGAAGGGCTCGTCCAGCAGCAGCAGGCGCGGCTGGCGTGCCAGCGCCCGCGCCAGTGCCACGCGCTGCTGCTGGCCGCCCGACAACTCGTGCGGCAACCGCGCGCCCTCGCCCGCCAGGCCCACCAGCTCCAGCATGGCCTGCACCCGCGCGGCGCCCTCCGGGCGAGGCAGGTGGGCCAGGCCAAAGCCCACGTTGCGCGCCACCGAGAGGTGGGGGAACAGCGCGAAGTCCTGCGCCACCATGCCGATGCCCCGGTGCTCGGGCGGCACGTGGATGCCGCGGGCGGCATCGCCCAGCACCTCGCCGGCCAGCCGCACCACGCCGCCAGCCAGCGGCAGCAGCCCGGCCACCGCCCGCAGCAGCGAGGTCTTGCCGCAGCCCGAAGGCCCGATCAACACGCCGATCTGGCCCGCCGCCAGCCCCAGGCTCACGCCATCCACGGCCGGCCGGCTGGCGCCCGCATAGGTCACGCGGACTTGATCGAGTTGGAGTCCCATGGCTTCGATTCTAGATGCGTATCGTTCTCATCTATGATGCCGGCCGATGTGGAAAGCCTTGTTGTGGGCCGCGTGCGCGTTGCTGGCCCTGCCCGTGCTGGGCGTGGCCGGCTCGTGGCTGGCGCTGGACGCCAGCAGCTGGGCCACGCTGGTGCATCAGGCGCAGACGGTGCTGCCGGCCTATGCCGGGCAGTCGCTCGCGCTGACGCTGGCGGTGGCGCTGGGCGTGGCGCTGGTGGGCGGCGCCACGGCGGCGGCGGTGACGCTGTTTGACTTTGCCGGCCGCCGCCTGCTGGAGTGGGCGCTGCTGCTGCCGCTGGCCATGCCGGCCTATGTGCTGGCCTATGCCTACACCGACGCCTTGCAGTTCAGCGGCCCCATCCAGCGCGGGCTGCGCGAGGCGCTGGGCCTCACCGGCGCGCTGTGGCCCGAGGTGCGCAGTCTCTGGGGTGCGGCGCTGCTGTTCACCTTCTGCCTCTACCCCTACGTTTACGTGCTGACCCGCACCGCGCTGGCCGAGCGCGCCGCGCCGCTGCTGGAGGCCGCGCGCATGCTGGGCGCGCCGCTGGCGCGCCGCGTGCGGCAGGTGGCCTTGCCGCTGGCCCGTCCGGCCCTGGCTGCGGGCGTGGCGCTGGCGCTGATGGAGACGCTGGCCGACTACGGCGTGGGCAGCTACTTTGGCCTGACCACCTTCACCACCGGCATCTACCACGCCTGGCTGGTGCTGGACAGCCCGGCCGCCGCCGCCCAATTGGCCAGCGTACTGCTGGCCGTGGTGGCGGTGCTGCTGTGGCTGGAGCAGCAGCAGCAGCGCCGGCTGCGCTTTGCCGCCACGCGCAGCGGCGGTGGCGCGGCCACGCCCGAGCGGCTGGGGCGCGGCGGCACGGCGCTGGCCTGGCTGGTCTGCGGCGTGCCGGTGCTGCTGGGTTTCGTGCTGCCGGTGGGCTGGCTGCTGCTGCTGCTGTGGCAGGCCGGGCGCTGGGGGGACGATCCGGTGTTCAACCCCATCTACCTGGCGCGCTTTGCCCAGTGGGCCTGGCAAAGCCTGTGGCTGGCGGCGCTGGCCGCCGTGCTGGCCACCACGCTGGCGCTGGCGCTGGCCTTTGCGCACCGGCGCGGCGTGGGCGGTGCGCCGCTGCTGGCCCGCGTGGTGGGGCTGGGCTATGCGGTGCCGGGTGCCGTGGTGGCGGTGGGCATCTTGCTGTGGCTGGGGGCGGGCCAGCACTGGGCGCCGCAACTGGGCCTGCCGGCGCTGGTCACCGGCACGGCGGCCGGGTTGCTGCTGGCCTACCTCACGCGCTTTGCGGCCGTGGCCTTGCAGTCGGTGCAGGCCGGCTATGCGCGGGTGCCGGCGGCGCTGGACGAATCGGCCCGGCTGCTGGGCGCCGGGCCCTGGCGCCTGTTCAGCCGGCTGCACGCCCCGCTGCTGACCCGCAGCGCGGGCGCGGCGGCGCTGCTGGTGTTCGTGGACACGATGAAAGAGCTGCCGGCCACGCTGGTGCTGCGCCCGTTTGGCAGCGACACGCTGGCCGTGGTGGCCTACCAGTTCGCTCGCGACGAGCGGCTGGCCGAGGCCGCCCTGCCCTCACTGGCCATCGTGGCCGTGGGGCTGGTGCCGGTGGTGCTGCTGCGTCACTTGACGAAGTAGCCAATCACCCGCCAGGCGCCGCCCTCCTGCACCAGCGTGACCTGCTCGGTGACTTCGGGCTTGTTCTGGTACATGCCCTTGAACTGCAAGGTCATGTAGTCGCCTTCGGGCATGCCGGGGGGCGTGGCGTGCATGGGTTTGGCCGACAGCGGTGCCCGCGAGTTCAGCTTGCCCAGCGGGCCGCGCACGCTGGTCACGGCTTGCTGCCACTGGGCCTCGGTGACGGCGGCCTTGAAGGCGGCGGCGGCGGCCTCGCGGCTGGCCGCGATCTGGCCGGCATCGACCTGGCCCAGCCACTCCAGCGCCACCTTGGTGGCGGCATTGGCCTGGGCCACGGCCTGCTCGACGGGCATGGGCGCGGCGGCGGCCGGCTCGGCGGCCTGGGCGACTCCCAACAGGGCGGCGAGGGCCGCAGCGGCAATGAGGGCGTGGCGCATGAGGTGCTCCTGACGTGGGTGGTGACGGTGGTACCACCGACAGGAATCGAACCTGTATCTGAGACTTAGGAGGGAACCATATCAATTTAAAAAATCCTTTGTGCAGCTTGCACTTAGGTGTGAAGTCTACGCTATCCTAGCAGAAATGTTCCAAATTTGTTCCAAGTTCCAACTTGGCGACTGGAACAGACTACATAGGAGAGGCGATGGCTGGCAAGTTGATCACTGAACGTGTGGGTGTGAATGGTGACATCTCATACCTCGTTCGCATTCGTGAGGCTGGTGTGAAAGCCAGCAAGACCTTCAAGACCAAGAAGGATGCTGAGAAGTTCATTCGTGAGGTCAAGACCAAGATTGACCGTGGTGAGTCGGTGGACATCACCAAAATCAAGAAACTGACTTTATCTCAGATTTTTGATGAATATCTCAAGCACAACACTGTGGCTGACGGTAAGAGGTATGACCTTGAAAGGCTCAAGACTGAGATTGGCAAGGTTCCTCTTTCCAACTTCAAGGCTGGCACTTTTGCCCTTTACTTGAAGACCAAGTTGGAGCAACAAGTTCCTGATCAACCCAAAAAGAAAAAAGCCCATCCTCTTTATGCTGGTCATAAAGTGCTGGATGTGAAAACTGGTGAAATGGTGAAGAAGACTTATAGTGAAAGCACCATTCGTAAGCTTTACTATGCGATCAAGACTTCTTTGCAGTGGCATGCAAAGCACCATGACTATAGTTTTGACCGTAAGCCCTTTGACGACAATGCACCTCCAAAAGCTTGGATTCCAAGGGATCGCATTCTTGAAGCTGGTGAGCTTGAACGGCTGCTTGAAGCTACTGACAAGATGTATGTAAAGCGGGAAGAATGGAAGTGCCTCATTTTGTGGCAATACTATTCTTGCATGCGTGCTGGTGAAAGTCTTCTTCTCAAATGGGATGAAATTCATCTGAATGAAGAACAGCCTCATTTGTCTTACATCTTTGTGCCGAAAGAAAACACCAAGATTGCAGACAAGAAGAATGCTGAGGATCGTAAAGTTCCACTTCGGCCAGAGTTCTTTCACTTCATCAAAGACAGGTTGATGAAGCTGAAAAAGGACAATCAATCATTGGTCTTTGGTGATTATTGGCAGAACAGTTCTGTTCTTGCTGCTCGGTTCAAGGTCATCTGCAAAAATGCCAAGGTGGAGAATTTCAAGATTCATGACCTTCGTCATTGTGCTGTTAGCTGGTATTTTGTGAACACCAGTCTGACAGATATTGAGATCAGCAAGATTTCAGGGCACATTGAACTGTCCACCTTGAAGCGATATGCAACCTTGAGGCATAGCGACATTGGAACAAAGCTTTGGGCTAATGCGGCTTGATACAGTAAAAATCATATGAATTTAACTGCTGACAAGCCAATTAAGCGGTTCGTCTTTGGACTGCATGAGAATGAATCAGGTCTTGAGGTCATTGCTGTAGTCTTCAGTGATGAAAGCAATGAGAAGATCCCTCTCACAGTTGAAAATCTCACATGGGCTGCTGAATTGGTGAACACTACTGGTGTGAAAGTCAATAGCTTGAACCGTTTGAATTTGGCACATCAGAAGCTTTGGGGTGAGCTTCTTCATTCTAGGGAAAGCAAACAGTTTCTTGACAAGTTGATTGATCAAGTCCAACAGGAAATTCAACAGAAAAAATAAAGCACCCTGTTGGGTGCTTTTTTATGACTGTTCAAATTATCTCCTTGGGGCGGGTGCCAGCTTTAGCCTGCTTATTTAAGAGTCTCTTGATGGCACGGGGAAGTTCATCTTCAAGAATTGACTTTCCGCCTATCCACCACTCATTAGAGCCGTCAGATCTCTCAACAGCAGGTCCATCCTCACGGTGTAGTAATCCTTTTCGGTAGTGCCTAGTTGTGGAGGATATGGCCCTTGTGGAATTGTCAGCGACTGTGGTGCAAATAATCTGTTCTTGCACAACACCTGAAAAATCATCTGCTAGTTCTTTTTGTGTCTCCATGTTTTATGTCCTATTTATATTTTGTGAATTTTTATCTTTGGCGCCTCTGTTGCATCGAACTTAGCTTCAAGCTTCTGATTGGTTGATAGCTTCATGATTTCATGATCAAGCTGCTTTTCATTCAGAATGTTGAGAATGTAAAGGTCAATGCATTGAAGAGCCTGCTGAACATTCTTCATCATGAAGCCAGGTGCTTGATTGAAGTAGTCGTAATTTATGATGTCGCCAATCCAGTGCTTCACAGAAATCTTGCCAAGCTTCTGGTTTCTTATGGCTATCTCTTTTTGAGACATCTCTGGAGTGATTGGATAAATGGCGATGAATCCTTCTCGCACAAAATTCTTCAATGGCTCTTCCTGTGCAAAGTAATTGTTAGACAGGGACGCATAGTTCTCACCAAAATATTCTTTGGTGAGATAATTGGCTTTGAAATGCTCCTGCATAGTATTGAAGCTGGAACTAGCAATATTTTTCTTCAAATAGATGGCAAGTTCTCTCTTGAAATATTTGTAGGCGGTTTTATCAGCAAGTGCCCAATTCCAATATCCATCTTTGGTTTTCTTGTGAAGAGCAACATCATCCAAGGATAAGTTTTTCAGAAAGAGTGACACCAAGCGATTGGGTGAAACTCCTGTGGTCTGATGGATGAGGGATAACTTGGCGATATTTTTTTTGATTAGCCTGTAGGTGTTATTTTTCTTCTTGATCATTAAATCCTCCTATTGCTATACATCTAGCAGGAGAATTTCTTTTGTCAAGTCAAATTCATATGAATTTAACTGACGTGGCACAAGCACCTTCGGGTGCTTTTATCATGGGCCTGCTTTATTTTTGTGAATGATCCATTCACGAAAATGAAGTAGGAGGGATCAGAGCTTCAACTTCTTGCCACTCATACCATTGAATCGTTCAGCTTCTTTGAGCTTCCTGATTCTTTCGGCTGCTACTGCTGCACCAATCTGATTTTCTAGCTGTGTGGCTCTGGCTTTCAATGCGGCTGCTTTGGCTGGATTCTTTGCATTGGCAATCTGGCTCATGAGATCAGCCAGTTGAGAACGAAGACCACCAATAGAGCCATCTGAACTGCTGCCACCAGACGGCATAGAAGGGCTGTCGTTGGCCTGTGGCTGGTTCGTAGATGGTTGCTGCTGCTTGGTGCTGCTAGAAGGCTCTGCAACAGGTTTGGAAGGCTGTTGCTGCTGTGCTGTAGGTTGCACCTGGCCAGGTGCTTCCTTGACCTTCTGAGGCTGTTTAAGCTCATTGGTAGGGGCCACCTGCTTCGGTGTTCCCTTGACAGTGGCTTTCTCGCCATATAAGCGGTTCTTGTTGCTTCTGCCGACCATTGGCTGACTGATCAGCTTCTTATTGAACTGCCTTCTTGAAGCAGTCAATCTATTCAGGGTATCGCTGACTTTTTTGAAGTCTGCATCATTGAGTTGCTTTCTGTAGTCAGCACCTTTAGTCAGAAATTCATTTTTCAGCTTCTTGAAGTCTGCACCATATTCATAGACAGGACCTTTCAAACGAAAAGCCTTCTGTGATCCATGAACTTTCAATGATATGAAATTATCATTGACTCTGGTGATTTCTCCAAAATTCTCCAAGTAATCACATAGCTGTTGTCTGTTGGTGATGTTGCCTTGCAAGATCTGATAGCCAACATTGACACTAATGCTATCCTTGTCTGATTTTGTGGCTCTGACTTGTTTAGCCAATTCTGAATCTGAATGAGGGAGAACCTTCGTTTCAAATTTTGAAGACGATGCTTTCAGTGGATTTCTCACAACCTGGTCATAGCCAAGATTGTGATTAGTGACAGCATCAAAGGCATCCTTGAAGTCTTCTTTTACCTTTCCTACTGGAAAAGGGTTCAACTGCTTGCCAGTAGTTAACTCAGTTAATGGAATGATGTAGTTCAGTTCAACACGACCTTTGTCGGTATGAATGTTCCAGAAGTCTGTGAAATTCACACCGTGCTCAAGACCTGCCATGAAGGTTTCACGGAATGATTTAACAACCGCCATCAGTTGTTGATCGGTTGGATGTTCATTGGGTTCAAATGCCAAAGTGCCAGAAACATACTTATGTTTTCTGTCTATGGATTCACAAGCCACAAGACAATCTGTCTCACTTCCAGTGAGAAATCTAGGCTTAGGTTTTCTCTCCACGCCTTTGTGATCGTGGTCGCCTTTAAGATAATTGATCGCTTCTTGAACTGAATTCGTGCGATGACCTTGAACAACATTGATCACAAAACCGCACCTTAAATTTTCTTCTGTGGAGAAAATTTGTCTTTGATTTCTTGAATGGCAAGCAATGTATTTTTGAGATCATCTACAAGTAACTTGGTTTCTTGTTTGGTGAAATCAGTTTTTGAGCTTAACTGCTTGGCGATCTGATTTAGATTTTTACCTTGCTTGTTTAGCTCTGCAAGATACTTGGCTGCAAGGATGCGATCCTGCTGCTTCTCTTCAAAGTAGAAGTCAATTTTCTTCTCATTTCCACCATAAATCTGATGTCTTACATAAGCCGCCATTGAATTGAAGTCTGATTCTTTCCATGCGGTTCTGAGAGCATCTAGCTCAACTGGAGAGAGCTTGGTGTCTAAAGAGTAGGTGCGTTTGTAGAGGTGATCATCACTTCTACCTGGGCTGATTTTCAATACAGCCAGATTGTTTTTTATGTTGCTCATGGGATCTTCTCCTTCTTGTTTTTTTATTTTTACTAGGGTCTTAGGGCAGCGCCCTAACAAGAGATAAACCCATAAAAGGGGAAATCCGTAGGATTTAGCCCGTATGGTTTATTTGTCTTGCTGTTTATATTTTTAATTTTAGCAAAGCAAAATTAGATGTCCACGATCAGGGCTGTAACTCGATAGCTGATACTTTCGGAATGGGCCTTGTTTTATCAATCCAGATTTGTAGGATTGGAGAAAACAGGAGGATCTTTATGAAAGGATGTGTGAAGAAAACTGCTTTCTTACGACAAGAAGATGTTCAATGGATTGACGATTTTTTGATCAATGCAGGGCAGTCTGATAATTTCGGAATGGTGGTTAGAAATGCTGTGAGTGAGTATGTGCAGAAGAAAAAACAGGCTCGTGCTGCTGCCTACTTCAAGTTCATTGGTGAAGAAAATTGCAAGGCTCTTGAAGCATATGCCATTAAAAATGGAACTGATTTGGAGCAAGTGATCAAGGAAGCACTGATTCAAAAATCAAAGTATGTTTCCAAGTTGAATGGTGGTGGTTCAAATGGAAGTTAAGTTTTTCTACGATAAGAACAAGCTGACCACTCAGGATGAATTGCTGGTGTCAGTGGCAGACTTGAGGGATGTGGTTCAAGCCTTCTCAATTCCAAATGAAGGCCAAAGGCTTCAAGAGCTTCAATTGATCCTTGAATCAGTCATGAGAAAGAACAAGCTGCCTTCTGGCTCTTTAGGTGTGGAGTGATCAACCTGCTGGATTCCACCGATAGGACCCAAACGAGTTGGCCCATTTTTCACTCACGTGCCCCACTTGCTATTGATGATCGTTTTTAACTTGCTAGAATTAATATATGGCTGGTTGCTATCTACAGCGATGAACTGAACAGCATTTTTGGGTGATTGGGCCTTAACAACTGCAACCAAGCTGCCCTTATGAAGATTCTAATCAAGAGTCTATTTTTGCCTTGCCTTTTGAAATCAGGCATATCTTCTCTACTATTTTGATGATGTGGAGTCTGTCTATCCTTTTGACTCCTTGCAGAAGGATGGCTATCTGCTTTGCCTGGTCATCAGGCTTTGAACTAATACCAGTTAGAAGCTCTTCAATCTGGCATTCAAAGATTTCAGCAATCCGAATCAATCTCAAAATGTCAGGGGTAGCATCCCCCCGTTCGTAGTCTCCATACGACTTGGGTGTGATGCCTAGACGGTCTGCAACCTCTTCTTGAGAGTAGCCAGTCTTCAATCTTTGCTTCTGCAAGCTCTTACCGATTACCTTCAATCGTTGCAGGTCTTTGGCTGACTTTGCCATGTGGGTGCTTTGATAGTTAAATTCATATGATTTTGACTGACACAAGGGCAGAGATCAACAAAAAGGCACCTCATGGGTGCCTTTGTTCTTGCTGCTGTTGAAGCTTAGTGTGCTGGAGACTTCATCACCAACTGGCGAATCTGCTTCCTTTGGTGATTGGTGAAGGTCTTCATGATTGAATCGTAGCCCACATCAATGGCATATTTCATATTCTTTTCCAAAGCAGATTGATTCACCTGCTTCATATCAAAGCCTTTCAAGTGCAATTGAGCCAAGGTGTCAATCATTTGATAGAGAGTGAGAAAAACTTTGATCTTGTCTGTCTCTGTGGCTTCAGCAGATTGAAGCTGTTGAATAGCTTTTTTAATCAAGGTGTCTTCAAGAGCTTCTTCAAGAGTAAAAACACCGTTAGGAACTGCAATAAGATTAAGTTGATTCATGATTATTTCCTTTAATTTAAGTCATAGTTAAAACCCTCCTTTCCAAGTGAACCATTTCACTGGCAGGTATGAAGTGGGATGTCGCTGTATTTATTGAAAAGCTTAGTGTCGCCAATCAATAAAACGAATTTTACGCTTGTGAAGAAAAAAGGTACATCCAGCACCACGTGAGCACCTAACGTCAAACGTGAAGTCGTAAAAAAGGCTCCACGAAGGAGCCACTTTTTTGCACCCTATCTGTCAGGGTGCTCTTTTGATTTTTACTTACTGGTCAATTTTTAAATCATCAACTACACACGATGTAGAGGTTGCCTGAGAGTTCAAGAAGCCCATATTGAATCGCTGAATCTTCTTGGTTTCTCCTGCCTTCACTAATTCATATACAGTTTTCTTGTTTTTATCAATCAAAGTTCCTGAGTTGGCACTTGATCTGCATACGACTTCAATATCTTTTACTGCATATTTGCCTTTGTTGTTGAATGTGAAGTCAACAAGCATTACTGAACCAAAGCCACCTGTTCCCCATTCAAAATCTAGTTTCAAATCTCTTAGGGCTTCTTCCTTTGGGCTGAGTTGAGGTGCTGCGGCAGCAGAAGGTGATGCTGAAGCTGGTCCTCCGTTGTTCTTATTTGTATCCGCTATGATCCCAGAGATAGCTTGAAATACTCCAGCTATAAAAATAAAGCCTAAAATTTTTGTGCCCCATGATGTCTTCTTTTTCTCTTGTTGCTCCGCCATGATTTCTCCTTGTTTATTTATGAAAATAACAAGGGAATTGGTTTTGTCAAATTTTCCGTTCTGCCAATTTTGTTCTATTTCATAGAACCTCTACGAGATTATTCTGTGCTGGACTGGGTCATCATCATCTATGCGTAGATGATGATTAATTCTCTCTCTTTAGAGAGTTAGTATCTTCTTTCCCTCCCCCGTGCTATCACACGGTTCCGGGAAAGAACCCCCTTAAACCCAGGGACAAGAGAATTCTTGTTGTGTTTTCAGTATCAGAGTCATGACCGTTAGACTCTGCCAGTCCCTCACCTGCCAGGGGTGAGTGCTATTTATTCCGAGTAGAACGGCATGACCGTTCATCCTTTATTGCCTTCTTTCCATCCCCAGTGAATTACTTCACTGCTGACCACATAGCACCGGGCACAAGTTCAAATTAGCTGCTTGTGCTATTCCGCTCGATTTTCCTTCACCTAATTGAAGGGTGGGCACTGCGTCGGACTGATCCAAATTCCTATTGCTAGAAACTTGGGAACCTACAGGTTGATATTCCCACTCTGTTACTCTCTCTTATTTACTCAATCGCCAAGCCAAGGGGCCTATAGCATCCAATTGAGCCGCTACTTTCTTAGGTATCGCCTTTTGCAGCTAGAAGTTACGATGTTTCTAATGTCTCCGACTTCTATTCATACTGTGCAAGTTATTAAGACTTCGCTGCAATTCTTTCCGAGGACATTGAGCCGATGAAAAAATTGCCCTTGATCTTCCACCAAGAGCAATTCATCAGAATTCGGTTATTGACAATGCAAATAAATTTCGTATGATTGAATTGCTTAGTTGGTAGAACATCTATAAATGATTCTTTTGAATTGTCAATAGCAACTGATCGAGGATTGAGCCGATAAGGTTGCAAGGTGTTCTGTTAGAAACCGGGTGGTGCCGAATCTAACAAAAAGAAAAAAGGCTAGTCGCAAGACTAGCCTTTTCTTTTGGTGTGTTGCTAGTGCTGCTGCCTTGCGTTATAATTGGACTATGAAAATTTTCGACAGCGAAACAGCATGATTCCAGACGTCATCTCCACCAAAGAAGCTGCGGAACTGATGCAATTGACTGAGCAGCGAGTTCGCACACTTTTGAAGCAAGGTAAGATTGCTGGGCAGCAGCTTGGAAAGCAATGGCTTGTTGATCGTCAGAATTTGGAGCAATTCCTAGCTATTCCTCAAAATCATGTAAATCCACCAGATAAGAAAAGAAATTCCAAGTCAAAGCCCGACATTGTTGCTTTGAGTTTTTTTTCTGGTGCTATGGGTCTTGATTTGGGGCTCAAGAAAGCAGGCATTGAAGTGATGCTTGCTTGTGAGTTTGATAAGGCATGTAGGAAAACTATTGCTGCAAATAATCCAGATATTGCTCTTCTTGGCGATGTTTGGAATTATTCTGCCGAACAAATTAGGGAAGCTGCTGGCTTGTCCCTCGATGATGATATAGATTTAATTGTTGGCGGCCCACCTTGCCAAGCATTTAGCACGGCTGGATCTCGCCGGGGGTTCAATGATCAACGTGGCGGTGCTCTTATCCGTTATCTAGAGTTGATTGAGCAACTAAAACCAAAATATGCTGTTCTTGAGAACGTGCGTGGGTTGTTATCTGCTCCATTATCTCATCGTCCCCATGCTGATAGGGATGAGAAAAATCCTTTGACAGAAGAAGAACAGGCTGGCGGAGCTCTTTTGCTTATTGTTCAGCGATTGAAGCAAGCTGGCTATGGTGTGTCTTTCAATCTCTACAATTCTGCCAACTATGGTTCACCTCAAGTAAGGGAGCGAGTGGTTTTGATTTGTCATCGTGGTGGTGAAGAGCTTCCCTATTTGGAGCCAACTCATAGCGATAAGTTAGAATTCAATCTTCCACAGTGGAACACTTTTAGGAGTGCTGTTGAAGGTCTTGAAAGCATTAAGCACGAGCATTTGACCTTTCCAGAAGGCAGGCTTCGCTATTACAGATTGCTTGGCCCTGGTGAATACTGGAAGAACCTTCCTCTTGAGCTTCAAAAAGAAGCCCTTGGAAAATCGTTTTATGCTGGTGGTGGTAAGACTGGTTTTTTAAGAAGGCTAGCTTGGGACAAGCCTTCTCCAACATTGGTCACGCACCCTGCAATGCCAGCAACTGACTTGGCACATCCAGTAGAAAACCGTCCATTAAGCATTCAGGAATACAAAAGGGTTCAACAATTTCCTGATGAGTGGGT
This sequence comes from Pseudomonadota bacterium, assembly GCA_020161145.1. Lineage (GTDB taxonomy): Bacteria > Pseudomonadota > Gammaproteobacteria > Burkholderiales > Burkholderiaceae_C > Ideonella. The sequence goes on along the minus strand of JAIUPQ010000002.1, from coordinate 107,939 downwards.
TATCTGTGGCTCTTTGGTTGATCAATACAAACAGGTTGGCAATGCTGTTCCTGCTGGTTTGGGTGAAGCCATTGGTAAATTGATTTTGAATCATATGAATGGAAAACCAATCAAAGTTTATGAAGGGTTTTCTTACTCAAGATATAAGGAAACGGATCATAGAACTTGGCTCGCCAAGCATTCAGCTATTGGTGCAGTAGAAAAAAAGTCAAAGAAAAAGGCTGGTAAGTTGAATAAGAATAATATGGAATTATTTGACTTCGCTTAAATTAAAATGGCCCCAATGGGGCCATTTCTTATCGCAAATTTTGTAAAGACAATCTTGTGTCTTCTCCAACTCTGGCAGCTATTGCAAGAACTTCTTCGTAAAATCCGGCTCCTCCCAAAGTATCCCAATATTCTCTGCCGATCAGGATGCATGGATCAGTGTTGAAATTGAAGATGTTCTTTGGTGGGCTCCATGCATAATCAAGCTTGCTCTCGCCATACGGGTTGTAGTAAAGTCCATAATAGACATTGGCTGTGGGGTCAGCAAGCTTGAGCTTCAATAAGTCGCGTTTAGCTTCGGCTGTTTGGTCAATGTTTGGTTTGACCGTTTTGATGCTCATGTAGTTGTTGATGCCGTTCTTCCTCCAATACAAGTCAGATATAACTCTGATTTGATATTGTTCTCCTTGAGGAATGACGGATGAAAGATCTGCTATATCAGAATGCCAATTGGCTAATCTTGTCCCTGTGCGTAAACCTGAAACATGATCTTCAATAGCATTTAGCTGGGAAGCTGGAAGGCTGACTATAGTAGCCATTTGATTTATAGCTTCGTCGGCTCCACCAGCTATCGCAGCAGCTTGAGATATCTTCTCAATGACTCGTTGCCCGAAAGAAGTGCTGAAAGATCGCTCAAATCTACTCCAGAACAAGGCTTGCTCTGACAGTAGGGCACTATGGAAAGGGCGATAGGTGTCTTCAGCAGCTAATCGCATGATTGTGTTTTGAACACAAGAGCGGAATTCGTTAGCAATAAACTCTTCGCAATCTCTCCGCATAACTTTCTCTGGTGCAACAAGGGGCCCAAAGTGTACCAAAATGCGTCAAAATTGTACAGCGGATAGAATGGTGCTTATTGTGCCGATTTCATGTGAAATCAACTTCTTAATATCCTTTTGCTGGAAACTTCTCAGCAAAGCTTTCCATCATTTCCTTCTTGTTGGCATAGTCTTTCAAGTTCTCCGCCAAAGAAAGCATAGCAGTAGCACGGTCTTCTAAAGACTGTGCAAAGGCTCTGAGCATGAAGATATGGGACAAGTCCTGCACTGGTGCAGTGTTCTTGACCGTCTTCTTCTTAGGTGGGGCTGCTGCTGGTGCTTCTTCTGGAGGCTCTTTGGCTGGTGCAGTCTCGCCATTGAGCAGGAAGTTAGCCACGTCATAGATAGAGTAGTAGACCAGCCTGCCTATGTTCTTGAAGGGTATAGGAAACCTGCCTTCCTTCCTGAGCTTGGATTGCTGTTTTGAAGGTATGCCAATTTCTTCAGCCAGTTGTTCAGGCGACATGAGCAACTTGCCTTTGGTTCTTTCCTTCAAATAATCAATCAGTTGCTGATCTACCATCTCTTATCCGTTTTCTTGTCTAAGACCCTATGCTGCTGCTATAGTAGCGGGCTGCGTGTCCCTGTAGTTCAATGGATAGAACAGGTTCCTCCTAAGAATCAGATCCAGGTTCGATTCCTGGTGGGGACGCCACAATTTGACAGCACAAGCAAAAACAGGTAGCCAGTGGCTACCTGTTGTCGTTTCTGAGCTCCGTCTTCCTCTGTTTCCAGTGTCAAATTTGTTCCACGAGTGGGTTGGAACAAGGTGGATTTCAGAGGATTGCAGAGCATCCAATCCATTAAAAATCAACAACTTAGGTGTTGCGTTTCGCCCTCTGGAATCGCTTAGGAGGTCCCCGTTCTATCCATTGAACTACGGCGGCGAAGGCGAAGATTCTGGCATGCGCTAGACCCGCCAGATCTCCCGCGCGTACTCGGCAATCGTGCGATCGGCGCTGAAATAGCCCATGCCGGCGATGTTGAGCGCGGCGCAGCGGGCCCAGGCGTCTTCGCTGCAGTACAGCGCATCGACCCGGGCCTGGGCATCGACATAAGCGCGCCAATCGGCCAGCAGCAGGTAGTGGTCGCCCCAGTTGATCAGCGCGTCGTAAATGCCTTGGTGGCGCGCCGGCTCGGCGGGGCTCCAACTGCCGTCTTTGAGCGTCTCCAGCGCCGCCGCCAGTTCGGGCTCGCGGGCCACCCAGTCGCGCGGGCGGTAGCCGGCGGCGCGCAGCGCGGCCACCTGCGGCGTGGTGTGGCCGAAGATGAACAGGTGCTCGCCGCCGATGTGTTCGGCCATCTCCACGGTGGCGCCGTCCAGCGTGCCGATGGTCAGCGCGCCGTTGAGCGCGAACTTCATGTTGCCGGTGCCCGAGGCCTCGGTGCCGGCGGTGGAAATCTGCTCGGAGAGGTCGGCCGCCGGGATGATGACCTCGGCCAGGCTGACGCTGTAGTTGGGGATGAACACCACCTTGAGCCGCTCGCCCACGCGGGGGTCGGTGTTGACCACCGCCGCCACGTCGTGGATCAGCCGGATGATGCCTTTGGCCATGTGATAGGCCGAAGCCGCCTTGCCGGCGAAGACCACCACGCGCGGCACCCACGGCGCCTCGGGTTGGGCCAGGATGCGGTGGTAGCGGGTGATGACGTGCAGCACGTTGAGCAACTGCCGCTTGTACTCGTGGATGCGCTTGACCTGCACGTCAAAGAGCGCATCGCCGCTGATGGCCAGGCCCAGTTGCTGGCGCACCAGTTGCGCCAGGCGCTCTTTGTTGTGGCGCTTGATGCGGCGCAGCGCGGCCAGCAGCGCGGGGTCGTCCGCCTGCTCGCGCAGCCGGGCCAGCTCGGTCAGGTCGCGGCGCCAGCCGCTGCCGATGCGCGCATCCAGCAGCTGTGCCAGGCCCGGGTTGGCGTGGGCCAGCCAGCGGCGCGGCGTGATGCCGTTGGTCTTGTTGTTGAAGCGCTCGGGCCAGATGCCGGCGAAGTCGGCAAAGATGGACTCGCGCATCAGCTCGGTGTGCAGCGCCGAGACGCCGTTGATGGAGTGGCTGGCCACCACGGCCAGGTAGGCCATGCGCACGCGGCGCTCGCCGCCCTCGTCGATCAGCGAGACGCGGCGCAGCAGCTCGGCGTCGGCGCCCTGCGCGGTGAGCTGCTTGAGAAAGGCGGCGTTGATGTCGAAGACGATGCGCAGATGCCGCGGCAGCACGCGGGCGAACAGCTGCACGGGCCAGGTCTCCAGCGCCTCGTGCATCAGCGTGTGGTTGGTGTAGCTGAACACGCGCTGGGTCTGTGCCCAGGCCGCCTCCCAGGCCAGGCCGTGTTCGTCGATCAGCACCCGCATCAGCTCGGGCACGGCCAGCACCGGGTGGGTGTCGTTGAGGTGGATGGCCACCTTGTCGGCCAGTTGGCTGAAGTCGCTGTGGTTGAGCCGGTAGCGGTGCACCAGGTCTTGCACGCTGGCGCTGACGAAAAAGTACTCCTGGCGCAGCCGCAGCTCGCGGCCCGATTCGGTGGAGTCGTCGGGGTAGAGCACGCGCGAGACGTTCTCGCTGGCGTTCTTGCGCTCCACGGCGCCGAAGTAGTTGCCCTGGTTGAAGGCGCCCAGGTTCATCTCCTCGGTGGCGCGTGCCGACCACAGCCGCAGCGTGTTGGTGGACTCGGTGGCCCAGCCGGGGACGATGGTGTCGTAGGCCTGGGCCAGCACGTCGTCGGTGCCCACCCAGCGCACGCGGTCGCCCTCTTCTTCGAGCCGGCCGCCAAAGCGCACGCGGTAGACCGATTCGGGGCGCGCAAACTCCCAGGGGTTGCCGTGGGTCAGCCAGTAATCGGGCACTTCCACCTGCTGGCCTTGCACGATCTGCTGGCGGAACATGCCGTAGTCATAGCGGATGCCGTAGCCCATGGCCGGCACGCCCAGCGTGGCCATGGCGTCCAGGAAGCAGGCGGCCAGCCGCCCCAGCCCACCGTTGCCCAGCGCGGCATCGGGCTCCAGTTGCATGACGGCGTCCATGTCCACGTCCAGCTCGGCCAGCGCGCGCCGCACCGGCTGCATCAAGTCCAGCGCCAGCAGCGCGTTGCCGAACGCGCGGCCGATCAAGAACTCCATCGACAGGTAGTAGACGCGCTTGGTGTCCTGCGCGTACTGGGCGCGGGTGTTGCGCATCCAGCGGCCCACCAGGTGGTCGCGCACCACGTAGGCCGTGGCGTGCAGCCAGTCCTCGGTCTGGGCGGTGATCGGGTCTTTGCCGACCTGGTACATCAGCTTGTTGGCGATCTCGCGCTTGAGCGCGGGAACGTCCTCAGCCAAGGTGTGCAAACTGTTCTCAAAAGTACTTAAATCCATTCAGCGCTCGTGGGTCATCAGTCGGTACAGGTCCAGGTAGGCGTGCGCGGCCTGCGCCCAGTCGTGATGCTGGCGCATGGCCTGGCGCTGCACGCGGCGCCACTGGCCTCGCATATCGGCCAGGGCGAAGGCGCGCCGTATGCCCGCGCGCAGCCCGGCCGTGTCAAAGGTCTCAAAGACGAAGCCCGTGGCACTGCCGTCGGCCAGGTTTTCCAGCGCGGCGTCGGTCACGGTGTCGGCCAGCCCGCCCACGCGGCGCACCAGCGGCAGCGTGCCATAGGCCAGGCCGTAGAGCTGGGTCAGGCCGCAGGGCTCGAAGCGCGAGGGCACCATGATGACGTCGGCCCCGGCAATCAGCCGGTGCGCCTGGGCCTCGTCATAACCCAATTGCACGGCCACGCGGCCGGGGTGGCGCGCGGCCAGCGCGGTGAATGCGGCCTGCAGCACCGCATCGCCCTCGCCCAGCAGCGCGAACTGGCCACCGCGCGCCACGATCTCGTCCACCACGCCCAGCACCAGCGGCAAGCCTTTTTGCTCGGTCAGGCGGCTGACGACGATGAACAGCAGCGCGCGCGCATCGGCCGCCAGCCCCAGCCGCGCCTGCAGGTCGGCCTTGCAGCGCGCCTTGCCGGCCGGCTTGTCGGCGCTGAAGGGGGCAGCGATGTGGGCGTCGGTGGCCGGGTTCCAGACGGTGTCATCCACGCCGTTCAAGATGCCGTGCAACACCCCGGCCCGCGCAGCCAGCAGGCCGTCCAGCCCCATGCCCTGCTCGGGCTGCTGAATCTCGTGCGCATAGCTGGGGCTGACGGTGGAGAGCCGGTCGGCAAAGTAGAGCCCGGCCTTCATGAAGTTGAGCTGGCCGTAGGCCTCCAGCCCGTGCACGTTGAAAAACCCCGGCGGCAGGCCCAGCTCGGCGAAGTGGCGGGCGTCGAACTGGCCTTGGTAGGCCAGGTTGTGCACGGTGTAGAGGCTGGGCACCGCCGCCGCCGGCCCGGCCCGCAGACAGGCGGGCGCGAGGCCGGCGTGCCAGTCGTGGGCGTGCACCACCGCCGGGCGCCAGTAGGCGTCGGCCCCCGCCGCCAGCTCGGCCGCTGCCCAGCCCAGGCGGGCAAAGCGCAGGTGGTTGTCGGCGTAGGGTTGCTGGTGGGCGTCAGCATAGGGGCCGCCGTCGCGCAGGTAGAGCGCCGGAGCGTCGATGACGTAGGCCCAGGCCTGGGCCGCCGGCAGCTCGCCATACAGCAGCCGCGCGCCGGGCACGGCACCGTGCGGCGCCAGGTCGGCCACGTGGTCGGCGTTCTTGAGCCCGTCCAGGATGGGCGCAAAGCCCGGCAGCAGCACACGCGGCTCGGCACCGGCCGCCGTCAGCGCGGCGGGCAGCGCGCCGGCCACGTCGGCCAGGCCACCGGTCTTGAGCAGCGGAAAGATTTCCGCGCAGACTTGCAGCACCTTCACAGGCGCTCCAGCATGGCGCGGGTGACCAGCACCACGCCGCCCGCGCTGCGGTGAAAGCGCGCCGCGTCGGCCTCGGCATCCTCGCCGATGACCAGGCCCTCGGGAATGAGGCAGCCGCGGTCGATGACGGCGTTGCGCACGCGGCAGCGGCGCTGGATCTGCACGCCCGGCAGCACCACGCTGTGCGCCACCTGGCTGTACGAGCGCACCAGCACGCTGGAGAACAGCACCGAGTGCACCACTTGCGCGCCCGAGATGATGCAGCCGCCCGAGACCAGGCTCTCGATGGCCATGCCGCGCCGGCCGTCTTCGTCGTGCACGAACTTGGCGGGCGGCAGCTGCTCCTGGTAGGTCCAGATCGGCCAGTCGCGGTCGTACATGTTGAGCTCGGGCGTGGTCGAGGCCAGGTCGAGGTTGGCCGCCCAGTAGGCGTCCACCGTGCCCACGTCGCGCCAATAGGGCTCCGAGTACGGCGGGTTGGCGATGGCCGAGAGGCCGAACGGATGGGCCTGCGCCTGGCCCTCGGCCACGGCGCGCGGGATCAGGTCTTTGCCGAAGTCGTGGCTGGAGTCGGCATTGGCCGCGTCCTCGTCCAGCAGCCGGTACAGATAGGGCGCGCTGAAGACGTAGATGCCCATGCTGGCGAGCGCCCGGTCAGGCCGGCCCGGCATGGCGGGCGGGTCGGCCGGCTTCTCGACGAAGGCGCTGATGCGCCGCGCCGCGTCCACGGCCATGACGCCGAAGCCCCGCGCCTCCTCGCGCGGCACCTCGATGCAGCCCACGGTCACGCCCAGGCCGCTGCGGGCGTGGTCGGCCAGCATCAGCGCGTAGTCCATCTTGTAGATGTGGTCGCCGGCCAGCACCACCACATAGTCGGTGGGCGCGGCGCCGCGAATGATGTCCAGGTTCTGCCAGATGGCGTCGGCCGTGCCGCGGTACCAGTCGGTCTCGCTCACGCGCTGCTGGGCCGGCAGCAGGTCGATGAACTCGTTCATCTCGTTGCGCAGAAAACTCCAGCCGCGCTGGAGGTGGCGCAGCAGCGAGTGCGACTTGTACTGCGTCACCACGCCGATGCGCCGCAGCCCCGAGTTCAGGCAGTTGGAGAGGGCGAAGTCGATGATGCGGAACTTGCCGCCGAAGTAGACGGCCGGTTTGGCGCGCTCGTCGGTCAGCGCCTCCAGCCGCGAGCCCCGGCCACCGGCCAGCACCAGCGTGTAGGTGCGCCGCGCCAGGGCGCGGCTGTCGATGGCGGACGTCATGATGGGGTCTCCTCCAGCGGCGGGGCGCGACTGCCCCAGAGTTGCAAGGTGTGCGCGGGCAGCCAGCGCAACCCGTCCAGGGCGGTGGCCTCGGTGGGCGAATCGGCCGGCGCGCGCCCGTCCAGCCACAGCGTCCAGTCGCCCGCCGGCCAGGCAAAGGCCACGGCGTGGTCGTGCGGGTTGGTCAGCAGCATCAGCTGCAGGCCGTCGTCGCCGGCCCAGGTGACGCGCAGCGCGCGCGCCTGGTGGGCATGCCAGTCGGCCACGGCGGGGGCCTTGCCATCGGGCAGGGCCCAGACCACGTCGGGCAGGCCGCTGGCGTTGGCGCGGCCGGTCAGCCAGGTGGCGCCGCGCAGCAACGGGGTGGCCGCGCGCAGCCGCAGCGCCCGCTGGAGGAAGGCCAGCAGCGCCGCGTCGGCCTGCGGCCAGGCCAGCCAGGTGGTGGCGTTGTCCTGGCAATAGGCGTTGTTGTTGCCGCGCTGGCTGTGGCCGATCTCGTCGCCGGCCAGCAGCATGGGCGTGCCGCGCGCCAGCACCAGCGTGGCCAGCAGCGCCCGCTGCAGCCGTGCGCGGCGGGCGCGCACGGCGGCGTCGGCGGTCTCGCCCTCGATGCCGGCATTCCAGCTCAGGTTGTCGGCGTGGCCGTCGCGGCCGCTCTCGCCGTTGGCGGCGTTGTGACGCCGATCGAAGCTGACCAGGTCGCGCAGCGTGAAGCCGTCGTGGGCGGTGACGTAGTTGACGCCCTCGGTGGGGGCGCGGCCTTGGCGGCCAAAGCGCTCGTGGGAGCCGGCCAGCCGCTGCGCCAGCTCGGCGCGGGTGGCGCGGCGGTCTTGCGGCGCCAGCCAGTAGGCGCGGATGGCGTCGCGCGCGGCGTCGTTCCACTCCAGCCAGCCGGGCGGAAACTGGCCGGCGCGGTGCCCCTGGGGCCCCAGGTCCCAGGGCTCGGCAATCAGCAGCGCACGGGTCAGCAGCGGGTCGGTGCGCAGCGCCGTGAAGAAGGCGTGGTGGGCGTCGAAGTCGCCGTCCCGCCCGCGCCCCAAGGTGGTGGCCAGGTCGAAGCGAAAGCCGCTGACGCCAAAGTGCGTCATCCAGTGCCGCAGCGCATCCAGCACCAGCCGCAGCACCATGGGCTCGGCCAGGTTGAGGCTGTTGCCGCAGCCGCTCCAGTCGGCCAGCGCGCCCTGGGCGTCATGGCGGTAGTAGCGCCGCGCGGCCAGCCCACGCCAGGCCAGCAGCGGGCCGGCGGCGTCGAGCTCGGCGGTGTGGTTGAAGACCACGTCCAGCACCACCTCGAAGCCAGCCTGACGCAGCGCGTGCAGGGCGGCGCGCAGCTCGGCGTCGGCATCCGGCCCCAGGGCGTAGCGCGGCTCGGCGGCCAGGAAGGCCAGCGGGCTGTAGCCCCAGTGGTTGGTCAGGCCCAGCGCGGTCAGGCGCGGCTCGTCGTGGCGCTGAGCCAGCGGCAGCAGCTCCAGCGTGGTGACGCCCAGGCGCCGCCAGTGGTCGATCATGACGGGGTGAGCCAGCGCGGCGTAGCGGCCGCGCAGCGCCTCGGGGATGCCGGGATGCAGGCACGTGGCGGTGCGGGCATGCACTTCAGCAATCACACGCCGGCCGGCCAGCCGCTCGGGATGCAGCGGCGGCAGTGGCGGCAGCACCGCGTCTGCGGTGGCCGCCAACAAGGCCTTGCCGGCCAGCACGCGGCGGGCATAGGGGTCCAGCATCGGGCCGGCGCCGGCGTCCAGGCCGTAGACCAGCGGCGCATCCGCAGGCCAGGGCAGAACGCCATGCCAGACGCCGCCGGGCCCCGGGTTGAGCGCATGGCGGGCCTGCTCGGCCTGGCCGGTGGCATCGAACACCACCAGGTGCACGGCCGCCGCATCGGGCGCCCAGACGGCCACGCGCACGCCGCCTGGGGCGCGCTGCGCGCCCAGGGCATGGGGGTCGCCAGGCTCAAGCATCATGGGTCAGGTAGACCGTGGCCAGCGGCGGCACGGTGAGCACGAGGGAGTGGGCAAAGCCGTCGGCCGGCACGGGCTCGACCGGCAGCGCGCCAGGGTGGACGCCGCTGCCGCCGTAGACGGCGTCGTCGGAGTTGAGCAGCAGCCGCCACGGCCCGGCGTGCGGCACGCCCAGCCGGTAGCCAGCGCGCACCACGGGGGTGAAGTGGCACAAGGCCAGCACCGTGGCCTCACCCGGTGCCTGGCGGGCAAAGGCCAGCAACGAGGCCTCGGCGTCGTCGTGGCGCAGCCAGGCAAAGCCTTCGGGCGAAGTGTCCTGCACGTGCAGCGCGGGGTGGTGGGTGAGCACGCGGTTGAGGTCGCGCACCAGCCGCGCGATGGCGGCGTGGGGGGGTGCGGCGGCCTCGTCCCAATCCAGTTGCCGCGCCTCGCTCCATTCGTGCGTGGCGCCCCACTCGCCGCCCATGAACAGCAGCTTCTTGCCCGGATGGGCCCACATATAGCCCAGCAGCGCGCGCAGCGTGGCGCGGCGCTGCCAGGCATCGCCGGGCAGCTTGGTCAGCAGCGTGCCCTTGCCGTGCACCACCTCGTCGTGCGAGAGCGGCAGCACGAAGCGCTCGCTCCAGGCATACATCAGCGAGAAGCGCAGCTCGTCGTGGTGCCAGAGCCTGTGGGCCGACTCGCGCGCCAGGTGGCGCAGCACGTCGTTCATCCAGCCCATATTCCACTTGTAGGCAAAGCCCAGCCCGCCCGGGTGGGTGACGCCGGGGAAGGCGGTGGACTCTTCGGCGATGACCACGGCACCGGGCCGCTCGTGGCCCAGCGTGGCGTTGAGCCGCTGCAGGAAGGCGATGGCTTCCAGGTTCTCGCGCCCGCCCTGGGGGTTGGGCACCCACTGGCCCTGGTCGCGGCTGTAGTCCAGGTAAAGCATGGAGGCCACGGCGTCCACGCGCAGGCCATCCACCCCGAAGCGCTCGATCCAGTACAGCGCATTGCCCAGCAAGAAGTTGGCCACCTCGGCGCGGCCCAGGTTGTAGATCAGCGTCTGCCAGTCGGGATGGAAGCCCTGGCGCGGGTCGGCGTGTTCGTACAGGTGGGTGCCATCGAACTGCGCCAGGCCAAAGGCGTCGGCCGGAAAGTGGGCCGGCACCCAGTCGAGGATGACCGCGAGGCCTAACGCATGCGCCGCCGCCACGAAGGCTTTGAACTGCGCGGGCGAGCCGTAGCGCGCGGTGGGCGCATACAGGCCCGTGGGCTGGTAGCCCCAGGAGGCGTCCAGCGGGTGCTCGTGCAGCGGCAGCAGCTCCAGGTGGGTGAAGCCCTGGTCGGCCACATAGGGCAGCAGCGTGGCGGCTAGCTCGTCCCAGTCCATCCAGCCGCCATCGGCGCGGCGGCGCCAGGAGCCGGCGTGCACCTCGTAGATGCTGATGGGCGCGTCCGGCGCGCTGCGCCGGGCGCGGGCGGCGTCCAGCGGTTCGCCGGACGGCAGCCGCGCCACCACCGAGGCCTGGCCGGGCCGCAGCTCGGCGGCGAACGCGTAGGGGTCGGCCTTGAGGCGGCGCACGCCGTCGGCGCCCAGCACGGCGTACTGGTAGCGGTCGCCCTCGCCCGCATGCGGCACGAACAGCTCCCACACGCCCGCGCCGGGGTGGCGGCGCAGGGGGTGGCGGGTGGCGTCCCAGCCGTTGAAGTCGCCCACCACGCTGACCGCTTGCGCATTGGGCGCCCAGACGGCGAAGCGCACGCCGCCCACGCCGCCCACGTCCAGCGGGTGGGCGCCCAGCGCCTCATAAGGCCGCAGATGGGCGCCCTCGGCCAGCAGCCAGCGGTCGGCCTCGCGCAGTTGCGAGTCAAAGCGGTAGGCGTCATGCAAGGCCTGCTCGTGGCCGTCGCCCCAGGTGATGACCAGCGGTGCGGCCGGGTCGTGGTCCGCGCCGAACAGGCCGCCAAACAGCGGCGACCCCGACGGGTGGCGCACCATGCCGGCCACCGCCTGCGCACCCGGCAACCAGGCGCGGCGCAGCCAGCGCCCATCGGTCATGCGGTGCGGCCCCAGGATGGCAAACGCATCGCCATGCCGACCCTGCGCCAGCGCATGCAGCTGGGCGTCATCGGGCCAGAGGGTGGGGGTCATGCGGGGGATGCTAGCGCAGGCGCCATGCCCCCAAGGCATAGAGGCAGCCCAGAGGACGCAGCGTCAATTGCCTTGCAAAGCGGTCAGTGCCACAGCCACTTTGGTACGCAAGTCCGGCAAGTCGCGTTGGACCGTCTGCCAGATGACGACCAGATCAACTCGGTCATAGGCATGAGAAACACGGTTGCGCATGGCGTACATCACCTGCCACGGGATGTCAGCGTGCCGGGCCGCAAACGCCGGATCCACGCGCTGGATGTGATTGGACGCTTCGCCAATGATCTCGATGTTGCGAATCACGGCGTCCTGCACCAGATCGCTGATCAGGAAAGCCGCTTCGTCCATGCCGGTGGTGTAGCGGTCAATGCGCTCGATCGCACCCAGCACGTGCCCAAGGTAATCCGGTATGCGCAATGCCTTGTTCATACCGGCTGGGCCTCGGCCAGCACCTGATCATGAAACTTCGCGGGCAGCGCTCTTGGGGTCAGCACATCCACCGGCACGCCAAGCAGGTGCTCCAGCTCGACCTGAATGGCCGCCACGTCCATCAATGACGTCTGCGGTGTAGGGTCGATCAGGATGTCCAGGTCGCTGCCCTCGGTATCCTGGCCTCGCAGCACCGAACCAAACACCCGCGCATTGCCTGCTCGGTGCGACGCCACCACCTGCCGGATGGCAGCGCGGTGCGCGTTCAGTGCAGCAGAGGGTTTCATACCAGCTCCCTAAAGACCACGGCCCGCCCGTCACCCCACCGCCGCCTGGCAGACGATCTCCACCTTCCAGCGCGGATCGGCCAGCGCGGCCTGCACGGTGGCGCGCGGCGGGGTGTGGCCGGCGGGCACCCAGGCGTCCCAGGCGGTGTTCATGCCGGTGTAGTCGGCCAGGTCGGCCAGAAAGACCTGCACGAACAGCAGCCGGGTCTTGTCGGTGCCGGCGCGGGCCAGCAGCGCGTCGATGGCGGTCAGCACCTGGGCGGTCTGGTGCTGAATATCGGTCTCGGGGTGGTCGGGCACCTGGCCGGCGAGGTAGACCACGCCGGCGTGGATGGCGGCCTCGCTGAGGCGGGGGCCGACGTCAATGCGGGTGATGGTGGCCATGCTTGTCCTTGCCGTGTGAGTGGGGCTTGGGATGCGATGCCTGGGGGTGATGCGGGTCGGCCGCTGGCGCCGCCTTGCCGCCGCCGATGCGGCTTTCGGTGCCGGCCATCAGCTTGCCGATGTTGCCCATGTGGCGCCAGATGAGCAACAGGCTCATCACGCCCACCGCCACGGCCGTGGGCGAGCCGCCCCAGATCAGCAACTGGCCCAGCGGCGCCACCACGGCGGCCACCAGCGCGGCCAGCGACGAGTAGCGCGTGACCACGGCCACCGCCAGCCAGGCGGCCAGGGCGATCAGGCCCAGCCAGGGATTGAGGCCCACGAGGGCGCCGGCGATGGTGGCCACGCCTTTGCCGCCCTTGAAGCCGAACCACAGCGGCCACAGGTGGCCGCAGACCGCGGCCAGCGCCACCAGCGCGGGCACCCATTCGCTCCAGCCCAGTTGCGACGCGAAGGCCACGGCCAGCGCCGTGGGCAGCCAGCCCTTGAGCGCGTCCAGCACCAGCGTGGCCAGCGCCGCGCCCTTGCGGCCCGAGCGCAGCACGTTGGTGGCCCCCGGGTTGCCCGAGCCGTAGCTGCGCGGGTCGGCCATGCCCATCAGGCGGCTGACGATGACGGCGAACGACAGCGAACCCACCAGGTAGGCGAGCACGACAGCGCCCAGGGCCAGCATCACTGGACGCCCCTGCGCACTACGTGCTGCGGGATTCGCGCTTGGGAGCGGCCCGGCGCGCTCATGTCCTCACAGCCACCACGCCGTGGCGGCGCTCGATCAGCAGCCCCATGTTGGACAGCGAGAGCTGGTGCAGCTGCACCAGCATGGTCAGGCCGCTTTTGTGCAGATCCAGAATCTCGGCATCGGTCAGGGCGCGCCAGCGGTCTTCGTCCAGGCCCAGAAAGCCGTCCATGGTCAGCTTCTCGCCGTCGGGCATGGTGGCATCGAAGCGCTTGGGTTGCAGCAGCTTCATCTCCATCAGCTTGCGGCCCGCCATGCGGGTGCGCTCAACCTCTTGCTCCACCCGCTCGGTGAAGGCGTGGTATTCCTTGAGCACGTCGGTGGGTTCGCCCGCCTCGGTGAACAGGGGCTGGCCCTCGGTCTCGCTGAAGGCGGGCGCGGCGCGGTCGATGCACAGCGCGTAGTTCTCGGCATCCAGCCGGCCCATGCCGAACGGCCAGGCGCGCACCACGGCGGGCACGTAGCGGCCCGTCCAGCGCGGTTGCTCGCCGCTGGTGTCGAGGAACAGGTTCTCGTTGCGCGCCATGCCGAAGACGGCCACCGGCGCGATCTGCGGCTGGCCTTTGTCGTCGGTGCCGGCGGGCAGGAAGAGGATGGGGTATTCCTTGGCCACGTCGCCAAACTCCACCGTGGTGATGAAGAAGGCGTTCAGGCCCTCCAGCGCCGCCACCGGGTTGACGGGGCCCAGCTTGAGCGCCTTGTGCTGCTGGCGGTCGAGCGCTTCGGGTTGTTTGTGCAGTTCGGGATGGATCATGGTTCTATGGATTTACGAGGGTTCCAGGGAGTTGAGGCGGGCGGCCATCACCTTGTCGACACGCTTGCCGTCCAGGTCCACCACTTCAAAGCGCCAGCCGCCCCACTCCACCACGTCGGTGGTGCGGGGCAGGCGGCCCAGCAGCAGCATGACCATGCCGGCCAGCGTGTTGTAGCGGCCGCGCGATTCGTCTGGCAATTCTTTCAGACCCAGGCGGTCTTTGAGCTCGGGCACCGGAATCAGGCCATCGACCAGCCAGGTGCCATCGGGCCGCTGCACGGCCCACGCGTCTTCGTCGGTGGGGGCACTGAACTCGCCCGTGATGGCTTCGAGAAAGTCGCGCTCGGTGATCATGCCCTGCACGGCGCCGTATTCGTCCACGACGAACACCAGCGGCGAGCTGGCGGTGCGAAAGTGCTCCAGCAACTCCATGCCGTTGAGCGTCTCGGGCACGAAGACGGGCTGGGTCATGTGGTCGGTGAGTTGCACCGTCTGCCCCAGCGCCAGCGGCGCCAGCAGCCGGTAGGCCGAAACCACGCCCACCACGTCGTCCAGGCCGCCCCGGCAGACGGGGTAGCGCGAATGGGCATCCGACTCCACCAGCGCCAGCACCTGCTCGACGTTGGCCTCCACGTCCAGCCAGTCGATCTCGCCGCGCGGCAGCATGATGGAGCCGATCTGGCGCTCATCGAGCCGGAACACGTTGCGCACCATCTGGTGTTCCTGCGCCTCGATGACGCCCGCGCCCAGCCCTTCTTCCAGGCTGGCGGCGATCTCCTCCTCGGTCACGCTGCGCGAGGGCGCGTTCTTGATGCCCAGCAGCCGCACCACCGCATCGGTGCTGGCCCCCAGCACCGCCACCAGTGGCCGCGTGGCCACCGACAGGCCCTGCATCAGCGGCGCCACCCGCCGCGCAATGGCCTCGGGGTACATCTGCCCCAGGCGCTTGGGCACCAATTCGCCAAAAATGATGGACAGCACGGTGATGCACAGCACCACCAGACCGGTGGCCATCAGGTCGGCCGCGCGCGGCGCCACGTGCAGATGCTGCTGCAGCGCCGCCGAGACCGGCCCCGAGAACGCCGCCTCGCCCACGATGCCGTTGAGCACGCCGATGGAGGTGATGCCGATCTGCACCGTGGAGAGAAACCGCGTGGGCTCGTGCTGCAGCGCCAGCGCCGCCTGGGCGCCATGCTCGCCGGCCTCCACCATCACCTGCAGACGCGCCTTGCGGCTGACCGCCAGCGCCATCTCCGACATGGCAAACAGGCCGTTGAGCAGAATCAGGGAAAAGAGAAGCGCAACTTCCATGCGGCGGGCGCAGCGGCCATCACGTTGAAGCGAGGGAGCGTAGCAGAATCGCCACCATGCATTATTTCGTGGGCGATCTGCAGGGCTGCTGCGAGGGCTTGGAGCGGCTGCTGAAGGCGCTGGACTTCTCCCCTTCGCGCGACCACCTGCTGGTGTTGGGCGACCTCATCAACCGGGGTCCGGCCTCGCTGGCCACCCTGGAGCGCCTGCAGGCGCTGGGCGGGGCCGCCACCTTCCTGCTGGGCAACCACGACCTGAACTTTCTGGCCGTGGCCGCCGGCCTGCGCAAGCCCGGCAAGCGCGACACCCTGACCGAGTTGCTGCACAGCCCGCAGCGGGATGCCTGGGTGGACTGGCTGCGCCACCAGGGCCGGCTGGCCGACCTGCAGCAGGGCTGGCTGGCCGTGCACGCTGGCGTGGTGCCCAGCTGGAACACCCGCGACACCCTGGCCTACGCGGGCGAGATCGAGGCGGCGCTGCGAGGCCCCGACTACGTCCCCCTGCTGGCCCAGATGTACGGCGACGCCCCCGAGCGCTGGCAACCCTCCCTCACCGGCGCCGCGCGCTTTCGGGCCATCGTCAACGTGCTGACGCGCATCCGCTTTTGCGCGGCCGACGACACGCTGGACCTCGTCACCAAAGAAGGCGCCGATGCCGCCCCGCCCGGCTTCAAGCCCTGGTTCGACCAGCCCCACCGCGCCACCGCCAGCCAGCCCATGGCCTTCGGCCACTGGTCCACGCTGGGCCTCATCAACCGAGCCGACCTGCTGGCGCTGGACACCGGTTGCGTCTGGGGCGGCCCGCTCACGGCAGTGCGCGTGGACGGCGGCCGCCGCGAGGTGGTGCAGGTGCCGTGCGCGCAGGCGCAGCGGCCATAATGCGCGCCTTGTCGAGTCGGGGCTGCGGCCAGCCCTTCAACAACTCGGCACTGGAAGCGTGGCAGAGTGGTCGATTGCACCGGTCTTGAAAACCGGCGACGGGCAACCGTCCGTGAGTTCGAATCTCACCGCTTCCGCCAACCAAAGGCAACAAGCACCCTCGTCTTCTTTAAATTTTTGACATGCTTTACAATGCGTCCTAAGGACGCATTGTAAAGCATGCGAACAATACGGTGACCAACTACAGTTTGGCTCGCATCCGTCAAACAACCTTTCTTGCTGGCGATTGTTGACGTTCGATCATGAGCATAGAAAAGCAAAGCCGCCTCACCCTCCCCGCTGCCTTGGGACAGGTTCTGAGCGAGCGCGGGCGCCCAACCGCTTCGTCCTATGAACTTGCGCTCGCCGCCTGGGACTTGTGCAAGCGCAGCGAGCTTCGTGGGGTGCCTCTGCGGCCGTACAAGGCCCAATTGGACTTGGCCTCGTTTCGGCGCGTCCAGCAGCAAATGCTGCGCAACGGCGTGCTGCGCCCCATCCCAGGCATCGTGGGTGCCCCCGTCTATGTGCTGCTGGGCGCCAACGTCGGCGACGCCAAGGTGCTCGCCTGCGCTGCCGACCCCTTTTGCTACATCTCCCATCTCAGTGCGATGGAGTTCCAGGGGCTGACAGACCGGATGCCCGAGCAGTTATACATCTCCGCCCCCGCCAGCAGCCCCTGGAGGCAGTTCGCCCAGGAGCAAATGCGCAAAGACCTGGGAGACGGGTTTCCAGACTACATCGCGGCCAAACTGCCGCAGCTCCAGCGAGCCAAACCCGAAAAGCTCCTGGGCCGGCCCGTGCACCAGTTCACCAGCCTGCACCTGGGTGCCTATCGCAACGTCAAAGATCAACACATCCGGGTGGCGACACGCGGACGCACGTTTTTGGACATGCTGCGCGACCCTCAGCTATGCGGCGGACTCAGCCACGTGTTGCAGGTCTACAAGGAACACGCACCGCAATCGCTGCGCCTTATCCTTGACGAAGTCGATCAACATGGCAAGCCCATCGACAAGGTCCGCGCTGGATGGATTCTGGAATCCGTCTGCCACATTCATGACCCAAGAATCGACGCCTGGACGGTATTTGCCCAACGCGGTGGGTCACGCAAGCTTGATGCATCGGCCGAGTACAGCCCGGAGTTCTCAGAGCGCTGGGCCTTGTCCATCAACGTGCCCGTTGTCATCGAATGAACAAGCTTGACCTGCACGCATGGGTGGACGCTGAAACGGAGCCGACCCGTCGCGCGTTTCGACAGGCTGTTCATCTGATCCTTCGAGCCATTGCCCACTCGGATCGGCTCGCGCCCATCATGGTCATGAAGGGCGGCATTCTTCTGGCCATCCGCTATCAGAGTTCCCGGTTCACCCGGGACGTGGACTTCTCCACGCAGCAAAAGCTCAAGGATGTCGACCTTCCAGCCTTCATCGCGCATGTACAACAGGCGCTTGATCTGGTCAGTATCGACAACGACTACGGCCTGGCCATCGCACTGCAATCGCATGCCCTGAATCCCAAAAAGCAGGATGGCCTCTTCGCAACCCTGCAGATGAAGATCGGCTACGCCAGCCGCGCCATGGCAAACGAGGTCAGGAGGCTCAACGCCGGTCAGTCGGCCAAGACCGTCCAGATGGACTACAGCTTCAATGAATGGGCGTCGGACATCGAAGAGGGCGAGATCGACGGAGGCGTGCTGGCGATGTACGCCTATCACGACCTCATCGCCGAGAAGCTGCGCGCCGTCCTCCAGCAGCCCATCCGCAACCGTGCGCGATTTCAAGACATCTATGACCTCTGCCTGCTCCTGGACTGCACGGACTTCCATGACGAAGACAAAGCTCTCGTGCTGAGCAAATTGATGGCTGCCTCCGAAGAACGCCAGGTGCCCACGGACCCGATGGCGATGCGCAGCGACCAACTGCGTGCGCTATCTCAGCGCGAGTATCAGCAGGTGGTGGCGCTCATTGCTGCAGAGCCACCGGCGTTCGAAGACGCCTACGGCCGCGTGCAGGCGTTCTATGAGAGCCTGCCCTGGCGCTCACCCGGGCACTGACGCCCCCTGGAATTCCATGGACAAGCCACCTCCCATTCGATGCGATGTTGCCTCCATCCGAGCAACCGCCCCCGTAGTCGGCCTGCTGCTGGCCGCCGGCCACAGCCGCCGCTTCGGCAGCGACAAGCTGCTGCAGCCGCTGCCCGGCGGCGAACCCATGGTGGTGGCCAGCGCGCGGCGGCTGGCCGCTGCCACCGACCGCACCCTGGTGCTGATCCGCCCGCAGCAGCCGGCGCTGCGGCGCGCGCTGGCCGGCCTGACCGTGGAGGTCGTCGAGACCCCGCCCGAGGCGGACGGCATGGGCACCACGCTGGCCACCGGCATCCGCGCCACGCCCCAGGCCGCAGGTTGGGTGGTGGCCTTGGGCGACATGCCCTGCATTGCGCCGGACACGCTGGCCCGCGTCACCGCCGCCCTGCGCGCCGGCGCCACTCTGGCCGCGCCCTATCACGCGGGGCAGCGCGGCCACCCGGTGGGCCTGGCCGCCTGCTGGCGCGCCGAGCTGGCCGCGCTCAGCGGTGACGAAGGCGCGCGTCACCTGCTGCGCACCCACGGCGCGGCCATGGTGCGCATCGCGGTCGACGACCCCGGCTGCCTGTTGGACGTGGACACGCCGGCTGCACTGGCGCAACTGGTCGGCGGACGCTGAGCCTCAGCGCGCCACTTCCTTGTGCACCGCGCCCACGTGGCTGGCCTTGGCCCCCACGCGGCCGCCGCCCTGACTGGCCGCCACCGACAACCCGCTGAGCACGCCGCAGGCCTCGGCTTGCTGGCTGCTGGCGCACTGGGCGCGCAGCGCCTTCAGCTCGCGCGCCAGTTGCTGCAACTCGCGGATGCGCTGGCTGACGTGGCCGATGTGGGCATCGAGCACGCGGTCGGCGGCGTGGCAGTCGCTGCCGGGTGCGTCGCGCACGGCCAGCAGCGCGCGCACCTCGTCCAGCGAGAGGTCGAGGTTGCGGCAGTGGCGGATGAACAGCAGCCGCTCCAGATGCGCCGCTTCATACACGCGGTAGTTGCTCGCCGTGCGCGCAGGCGCAGGCAGCAGCCCCTGGCGCTCGTAATAGCGGATGGTGTCCACAGGCGTGCCTGCGGCGTGGGCCAGTTCGCCGATCTGCATGGCGCCTACATCCGGCAGCCGGACGCGCCCGAGGGCAGCGAGATCGGGCGCGTCGCGCGGCCGCCCAAACGGTGAAGCAGGTCACGGGCGCAATTCAAAGCAGGCATTGGCGGCTCCAGCGGCAGCAGGCGGTTCGCTGCCGGGCTTAAGGATAGATAAAGGTTTCGGCATGTCGACAAACCTACTATCGCGCACTCCGCCAGTCCCATGCCCGCCAACCATACCCCTAACCCGACATCCCCGGAGCCTCACCCACCTGCGGCCGCACAGGACGCCGCCCTGCTGCTGGCCGGCTTTTTGCTGCTGCTGGCCTGGGATCGCAGCGGCCTGGATCTGGTGGCGGTGCGCGCCTGGGGTACGGCCGCCGGTTTTGCCTGGCGTGACCACTGGTTGACCAGCAACGTGCTGCATGGCGGCAGTCGCGTGGTCGGCTGGCTGGTCGTGGCGGCCCTGGCGGTGGGCATCTGGCAGCCATATGGTGTCTTGCGACGGCTCACCCACCGCGAGCGGATTTGGTGGGTGGGCACCACGCTGCTGTGTTCGGTGCTGATCCTGGCGCTCAAGCGCATCAGCGCCACCAGTTGCCCCTGGTCACTGGCCGAGTTCGGCGGCACGGCGCATTACGTGTCGCATTGGGCCAGAGGGGTTCTGGATGGCGGCCCCGGGCATTGCTTCCCGTCGGGCGCGGCGTCCACCGCGTTTGCCTTCCTGCCGGGCTGGTTCGCCCTGCGCAACCGCGCGCCCCGGGCCGCGGCGTGGTGGCTGGCCGGCGTCGTCATCGCGGGCACCATGGTGGGCGTGGTGCAGATGGTGCGAGGCGCCCACTACCCCAGCCACACGTTGTGGACGGCCTGGCTGTGTTGGGCCTTGAGCGCCATCAGCTACCACGCGGTGGTGCGCCGAGCGGTCGCAGCCCCTGCTGCAGCGCCTGTCAGCCCACCGGCTTGACTCTGGACTGACTCCAGGGATTCCAATCCATCTCGAACTCTGGAATCCCGTCATGAACGCCTTGTCTTCGTCGCCTGCGCACGGCGACCACGATCACCCCCACGCTCACCCACCGGCCGACAGCGGCTGCTGCAGCCACGGCGCGTGCGCCCCCGCAGCGCCCGTGTCGGCCACGCCGGCCACCCCGCCCCTGCCCGGCGCGCTGCTGCTGCGCATCGCCGACATGGACTGCGCGGCCGAAGAAAGCCAGGTGCGCCGCGCGCTGGAAGGCATGGCGGCGGTCACCGCGCTGCGCTTTGACCTGGCCGCGCGCACCGTGGGCGTGCAGGCACCCGAGGCCGCCTGGCCGGCCGTGGAGCAGGCCATTGCCGCCACGGGCCTGAAGACCGAGCGCCTGGCCCAGCCGGTCAGCGCCGCCGACACCCAGCGCCAGCAGCGCCGCGAGCTGACCAAGCTGGGGCTGGCGCTGGCCCTGGCCCTGGCGGCCGAGCTGATCCACTTCTTCACCCCCGAAACGCGCACCTGGCAGGTGGTCAGCATGGCCGTGGCCGGCGCGGCCATTGCGCTGGCCGGCCTGGGCGTCTACCGCAAAGGGCTGGCGGCGCTGCTGCGCGGGCAACTGGGCATCACCGCGCTGATGACGGTGGCCGTCACAGGCGCCTTCCTGATCGGCCAATGGGCCGAGGCGGCCATGGTGATGGCGCTCTATGCACTGGCCGAGCTGATCGAAGCCCGCGCCGTGGACCGTGCCCGCAACGCCATCAAAAGCCTGCTCGATCTGGCCCCTGCGCAAGCCGAGGTGCGCCAGGCCGATGGCAGTTGGCGCAGCGAACTGGCCACCGGCATCGCCGTGGGCGCCGTGGTGCGCGTCAAGCCCGGCGAGCGGCTGGCGCTGGACGGCCGCGTGGTGGCTGGCCACAGCGCCATCGACCAGGCCCCCGTCACCGGCGAGAGCGTGCCGGTAGATAAAGGCCCGGGCGACGACGTCTTTGCCGGCACCATCAACCAGCATGGGGCGCTGGACTACGAGGTGACGGCCCCGGCCAGCGACACCGTGCTGGCACGCATCATCCATGCGGTGGAGCAGGCCCAGGGCGCGCGGGCGCCCACCCAGCGCATGGTCGATCGCTTTGCCGCCATCTACACGCCGGCCGTGTTCGCCATTGCGCTGGCGGTGGCGCTGCTGGGGCCGTGGCTGGCCGGCTGGACCTGGACGGTGGCGCTGTACAAGGCGTTGGTGCTGCTGGTCATCGCCTGCCCCTGCGCGCTGGTCATCGCCACGCCGGTCACCGTGGTCAGCGGCCTGGCGGCGGCGGCGCGGCGCGGCATCCTCATCAAGGGTGGCGTCTACCTGGAAGACGCCCGCAAGCTGACCCGCATGGCGCTGGACAAGACCGGCACCCTGACCGAGGGCCGCCCGCGCCTGGTGGCGCATGAGGTGCTGCGCGCGGGCGCCGACGAAGGCCAGGTGCGGGCGCTGGCCGCCAGCCTGGCGGCGCGCTCCGACCACCCGGTGTCCAAGGCCATCGCCCAGGGGCTGGACGCCACGCCGCTGGAGGTGGCGGACTTTGCGGCCGAACCCGGCCGGGGCACGCAAGGCCACGTGGACGGGCGGGCGCTCGCGCTGGCCAACCACCGCTGGATCGAAGAGCGCGGCCAATGCACCCCCGCCCTGGAGGCCCGGATGCAGGGGCATGAGCAGCAAGGCCGCACGGTCACGCTGCTGGCCGACGCCGACGGCGTGCTGGCCCTCTTTGCCGTGGCCGACGCCATCAAGCCCACCTCCCAGGCCGCCGTGCGCGAGCTGCTGGCCCTGGGCATCACCCCGGTGATGATGACCGGCGACAACCCCGCCACCGCCCAGGCCATTGCGGCCCAGGCCGGGGTGAGTGAGGTGCAGGCCGGCCTGCTGCCGCAACAGAAGCTGGACGCCGTGCACGCGCTGGCTGCCGGCGGCCACACCGTGGGCATGGTGGGCGATGGCATCAACGATGCCCCCGCGCTGGCCGCCGCCCACGTGGGCTTTGCCATGGGCCAGGCCGGCACCCACACCGCCAGCGAGGCGGCCGACGTGGTCATCATGAACGACGACCTGCGTCGCGTGCCCGAGACGGTGCGCCTGTCGCGCCGCACGCATGCCGTGCTGTGGCAGAACATCGTGCTGGCGCTGGCCATCAAGGCCGTCTTCCTGGTGCTGGCCGTGGCCGGCAACGCCACCATGTGGATGGCTGTGTTTGCCGACATGGGCGCCAGCCTGCTGGTGGTCTTCAACGGGCTGCGGCTGCTGCGTGGGGCCGACGCCCCGCCGGCCACTGCTACAGCGCCCTGATGCGCCGCTGGCTGGTCATGCTCCTGCTCACCCTGCTGCCCCTGCAGTTTGGCTGGGCAGCAGTGGCGCCTTACTGCGCGCACGAGGCCAGCCCGGCGGCCGAGCATGTGGGCCACCACAGCCACCAGCATGCCGGCAGCCCGGCGGACACATCCAAGGCCGAAGCCGGCAAGCTGGCCGCCGCACCCCAGGCCGGCGAGGCCACCCACGGCCCCGCCGGGTGGGCGTACACGGCCTGGGCTGCCGCCCCCTGATCGCGCCGGCTGCGCGCCGGCCGCCAAGGAGCCGTGGCATGAAGACGCTGCAAGTGATGACCCTCGCCCTCAGCCTGAGGGCCGCCCCAGCGCCGCCTGGGCGTGCGCACCCTGGCCACCACCGCCTCCGCGTTGCCGCGCACGGTGGAGCTCAACGCCATGGTGATGATGGGTCCGAACGCCGGCGGCCTGGCGCAACCGCTGAATGCGGGCCGGATCGAGCCCGGCCGGCGAGGCGCTGGTGGCGCCAGTGACAGGCGTGGTCTCGGCCGCACGTGCCGTGGCCGGGCAGGTGGTGGATGCGCGCGAGACGGTGTTTGAGGTGGTGAATCCGGCACGGCTGCGCATCGAGGCGCTGGCTTTTGATGCCACGCTGGCCGTGGGCCAGCCGGTGCGCGTCTACGTGCAGACGCGCCGCACGCAGCAAGGCATGGCCGTGCCGCTGGCGGCGCTGATGAAAAAAGCCCGGCCAACCAGACCATCATCTGGGTCAAGGCCGAGCCCGAGTGAGTCGAGCCACGCGTGGTGACCACGGCGCTGGCACGCCAGGCCGAGGTGCTGATCAAGCAGATGCCCGAGGTGACCATTGCCGACCTGCAGATCGAGACGCCCGCGGGCCGCGTGCCGCTGGCCCGGATCGCCACCTTCGAGGACGGTGACGGGCCCAACCAGATCAGCCGAGACGACGGCAAGCGGCGCGTCGTGCTGTCGGCCAACGCCTCGGGCCGCGCGCTGTCCGATGTGGTGACCGACATCCGCGCGGTGGTGGCCCAGAGCACGTTGCCCGAGGGTTACTTCATCACGCTGGGCGGCCAGTTCCAGGCCCAGGAGGAGGCGTCACGGCTGGTGGGCCTGCTGTCCATCGTCTCGCTGGTGTTGATGTTCGTGGTGCTCTACAGCCGCTGTCAGTCGGTGCGGCTGTCGGTGGCGGCGCGGGTGGGCTTCATGACCCTGGCCGGCATCTCGGTGCGCAACGGCATCCTCAAGGTCAGCCACGACATCAACCTGATGCGCTTCGAGGGTGAAGCGTTCGGCCTGCCGCTGATCGTGCGCGGTTCGCTGGAGCGATTGGCACCGGTGCTGATGACGGCGCTGGTGACCGCTTTCGCGCTGGCGCCGCTGCTGTTCGAGGCCGAGCGGCCCGGCACCGAGGTGCTGCACCCCGTGGCGGTGGTGATCTTTGCCGGCCTGGTCAGTGCCACGCTGCTCGACACCTTTCTGACGCCCACGATGTTCTGGCTCTTTGGCCGCCGGGACGCCGAGCGGCTGGCCGAGACGGCTGCCACCGAGGCGCTCTGACCGGGGCCGCGCGCCGCCCCCTTGCTGTCTTTCAGCGAGGGCGGCGGCGCCTTGCCCACAGCGGGTAGCCGCTGACCACCACCACACCGGCCAGCACCAGCACGGCGCCCTGGATGAAGGCGCGCTCCAGCGGCTCGCCCAGCAGCAGCGCGCCCAGCGCCACGCCCAGCGGCGGCGTCAAAAACGAGAACACGCCCAGCGTGGCCGCCTGGTAGCGGCGCAGCAACCGGAACCACGCGAGGTAGCTGGCAAACGAGACCACCACGGCCTGGAAGGCAATGCTGGACAGCGCCAGCGGCGTGGGCCGCAACTGCGCCTGGCCGGTGAGCACCGCCACGGCCAGCAGCAGCACGGTGGCGCCCAGCAGTTGGTAAAGCAGGGTTTCGGTGGCCGGCGCGTTGGACAGGCCGGTGGCCCGCACCGCCACCGTGGTGGCGCCCCAGGCGGCACCGGCGGCCAGCGCCAGCGCATCACCGGCCAGCGAGGTGGCGCCGCCCGTGGCCGGCGTGCGGGCGAAGGCCACGGCAATGCCGCCAAACGCCAGCGCAATGCCCAGCCACTGCACACCGTGCAACCGCTCACCAGGCACCCAGCGGTGCAGGCCCATGGCGGCAAAAATGGGTGCGGTGTAGAGAAAGACCACGGCATGCGAGGCCGTGGTCAGGTGCAGCGCCTCACCCAGCAGCCAGAACTCGGCGCCAAAGAGCAGGCCCACCAGCGCGCCGGCGCGGCCATGGCCGCGCCAGTCGGGCCGCTGGCCGGTGCGCCACATGACCAGCGCCACCAACAGGGCCGACAAGGCCGAGCGCAGCCCGATTTGCAGCACGGCCGGCGCGTCGGGCGCGGCCGCCTTGATGGCAATCTGCTGCAGCGCCCAGATGAAGCACAGCCCCACCATCAGCGCCCCGGCGCGGGCATCGACCGGGGCGCGGGTGTCCATGGTTTAGGGTTGCTGTCTGACGGCTTCGATCTGGATGTGCAACTGAACCTGCTTGGGCTGGCCCAGCAGCACGCCGTAGGCCATGCCCCACTGGGTGCGGTCGATGGTGGCCTCGAAGTCGCCGCCGCAAACCTCACGCTTGAGCATGGGGTTCTGGTAGCAGCCGAAGTGCGTGGCCTTGAGCGTCAGCGGTTGGGTCTGGCCATGCATGGTGAGCTGGCCGGCGACGCTGGCCACCTTGTCGCCGTCGAAGGTGAACTGGTTGCCCTCGAAGGTCATGGTGGGGTATTGGCGGGCGTCGAAGAAGTCGTTGCTCAGCAGGTGTTTGTCGAACTGCGGCACGCCGGTGCTGAGGGAGTTCACGTCCACGCTGATGCGTGCGCTGCCCGTGCCGGCCGCGCGGTCGATGGTGACCTCACCGTCCTTCTTGTCGAAGCGGCCCCGGATGGTGGCGGCATCGAAGTGGCGCACGGCGAAGTGCGTGAAGGTGTGCATGGGGTCGATCTTGTAAGTGACCGGTTCGGCGGCGGCGGCGCCGGCAACAGCCAGCAGTGCAAGAGGCAGTAGACGCATGAAGAAAAGTCCTTTCATCGGGGAGTCAGTTTGAGGGTGAAACGCACTTGGACTTCGTCGGCCACGACGGAGGTGTCCCCCCAGTCGCCGCCGCCGATCTTGTAGGCCAGCCGGGGAATGGCGAACTGGCCGCTGGCCACGCCGTCTTTGACGGTGACGGGCACGGTCACGGGCCGTGCCACGCCCTTGATGGTCAGCGTGCCTTCGGCTCGCAGCGCACCACCACTGCCGCTGATGCGGCTGGCCATGAAGGTGGCGCGCGGATGGCGGGCGCTGTCGAACCACTCGGGCTTGCGCAGCTCGGCGTCGATGTCGGCCACGCCCATGGTGGCGCTGGCCATGTCCACGTCGAGCCTGGCACGGCTGGCCTCGGGTTTGGCGGTGTCGAAGGTCACGTCGGCCGTGAAGCGGGCAAAGCGGCCCTGAACGGGCACGCCCATCTGGCGCGAGGTGAATTCAATCCGGCTCTCGGCCAGCGCCACCCCCTGGGCCTGGACCACCAGGGCGGGGAGCGCCAGACACAAGGCCGCAAACAAGTTCTTCATGGCCACATCCTCCTGAACAAGCCATCACGCTCAAAGACCACATGTTTGACCACGCCGGCCACATGCAACAGCACCAGGGCCACCAGCAACCAGGCCGTGGCCTCGTGCCAGGGCTTGATGAGCTCGGCCAGCGCCTTGCCCACAGGCACGAAGTCGGGTAACTGCCACAGGCCGAACAGCACCACCGGAAAGCCCGCCGCCGAGCTGTAGGCCCAGCCCACCAGCGGCACGACCAGGCACATCAGGTACAACAGGTGGTGGGTGGCGTGCATGACGATGCGCTGCCAGTCGGGCATGGCCAGCATCACCGCCTGGGGCAGCGGTGGCGGCGGACTCTTGAGGCGCCAACCCAGTCGCAGCAGCGTCAGCAGCAGGATGCAGATGCCGGCCCATTTGTGCCAGTTGTACAAACGCAGGCGCTGCGGTGACAGCGGCAGGTCACTCATGTACAGGCCCATGGCAAAGGTGCCGATCAGGCCCAGGGCCAGCAACCAATGCAGCGCAATGGCGGGCAAGGTGTAGCGGTGGCGGTTGGGTTCAAACATGGCCCCGAGTATGGCAGCAGCGCACGCTGCGACCGGGGGCTCAGGCCGCGCAGGTTCGGTTCTTGCCGGAGCGCTTGGCTTCGTACAGCGCCTCATCGGCGCGCGCCAGCGCGGTGGCCAGCGATTCGCCGGGCCGCCAGGCGGTGACGCCGGCCGAGAAGGTGACGAAGACGTCTTTGCCCTCGTGCATGAACAGCCCTGCCGACAACGCCCGCTGCAGGCGCGTCAGCGTGGTCTGGGCCTGGTCCACCTGCGTGGCGGGCAGCAGCACGGCGAACTCCTCGCCGCCATAGCGGGCCACCTTGTCCACCGGCCGCAACTGGCCTTGCACGTGGCGCGCCAGCGCCACCAGCGCGGCGTCGCCGGCGGTGTGGCCCAGGCTGTCGTTGAGGCGCTTGAAGTTGTCGATGTCCAGCAGGCCCACGGCCAGCGGCGCGGCATCGCGCTGGGCCTGCGCGGACTCCTGCACGAATGCGGTTTCCAGGCCGCGGCGATTGGCCACGCGGGTCAGGGCGTCGGTGGCCACTTCGTCGGAGAGGCGGCGCAACTCGCCTTCCAGCGTCTGCACCTGCTGCTCCAACTGCTGGGCCCGCGTGTGTTCGTCCTGCAGGCGGGTGCGGGTGTGGCGCACGGCCGTCTGCACGCGCTGGCCTTCGGTCAGCATCTCTTGCAGGGCGGAGGATGCATCCTGCAAGGTGACGGCCTCGCCCAGCCGGTCTACGTAGCGCGTCAGGCCGTCGCTGAAGCGGCCCGTGTGGGAGTCGAGCTCACCCAGCTCCTGCAGCACCTGGGCAAACACCTGCTTGAGGGCGTCGCGGGCCTGGGCACGCTGGGTGCGCAACTCGCCGTGGCGGACGCGGGCGTCGGCCAGCAACTGGGCGGCGTCGCGCACGCTGCGGCTGCTGGGCGGCTGCGCCAGCTCGGCGGCGAGGCCGGCCATCTGGCCCTGAACCCAGCTCTGGTCTTCGGCCACGTCGTGCAGGCTGGCGGCCAGGTCGGTGGCCAGTTGGTGCACCTGGTCCAACAAGTGGTCACGCTGGCCCAGCAGCGTGCGGGCGCGCTCGCACAGCGCGGCCAGTTCATGGGCGCGCTCGCTGCTGGGGCCTTCGGCCTGCCAGCGCTGGCGCCAGCCGGCCAGCGCCTCGGCCAGCTCGTGGCTGGCCGGCAGCGCGGCCAACACGGTGGTGTGCAATGGGTCCACGAACTCGGCCCCGCTGCCGCCCGCGCCATCGGCATCGGCCACCGGGGCGGTGTCCGCCTCGCTGGGCGCGGCGTTGCCATCGCCCTCCCAGGCGGCCAGCAGTTGCGTCAGCCGCTGGGCCAGGCGGCGTTGATCGGTGCCGCTGGCCTCCAGCACCCGCAACACACTGTCTTTGCGGCGCGCCAGCGTCCACTGCCGGCCGCCGCGCTCGAGGCCGCGCAACAGGCGCTCGATGAGTTGCGCCCATTGCCGGGCCTGCTGGACACCAGACTCGCCCAGGTCGGTCAGCAACCGGCTGGCTTCGTCCCATTGACCGGCCAGCAGGGGGCGCAGCAAGGCGTCGCGGGTGTCGGCACCGTCGGTGGCGCGCGCGACCAGGCGCACCAGCACCGGCCGGGCACGGGCCGGCAGCGTGCTGGGCGCAGGGCCGCCGCTTTCCTCGGCCCAGGCACGGGCGTAGTTCTCGGGGGTGGGCTCCAGTCGGGCCTGGGCTAGCCGGCGCAGCGTGGCCTTGGCGACGGCGGCGGCGTCAAATCCCTCCGCCATGATGGACTCCAGCGGGGGACAGCGCCGACGGCTCGCTCAACGCCTCGCCCCTGGGGCCTACGCCGGTGAGGTAAGGCCCTTGCGGTGTCAGCGAGAAGTTGCGCACCCAGGTCGCCAGTTCGGCGCCCGGCATGGGCCGGCTGAACAGAAAGCCCTGCATCATGCCGCAGCCCTGGCGGTACAAGGCCTCTTGCTGGCTGACGGTCTCCACGCCCTCGGCAATGACACGCAAGCCCAGCGCCCGCGCCAACGCGACGATGGTGCGGATGACGGCCGTGCCTTTGCGCGTGACAACCAGGTCGTTGACGAAGGAGCGGTCGATCTTGACCTCGGCAATGGGCAGCGCGGTGAGGCGCGACAGCGACGAGTAGCCGGTGCCGAAGTCATCGACCGAGACCTGCACGCCTCGGTCGTTGAGCTGTTGCAGCATGGGCAGGATCTGGTGCAGATCCTTCATCAGGCTGTCTTCGGTGATTTCCAGCAGCAGCATCTGCGGCGGCAACCCGTGCGGCTCCAGCGCCTGCATGATTTGCTCGACCAGGTCGCTGCGCAGGAACATGCGGTTGCTCATGTTGACCGCCACCGAGCCGGCGAAACCGAACTCGTCGCGCCAGGCGGCCGCCTGGCGGGCCGCCTCGCGCAGCGCCCATTCGGTCAGCGGCACGATGAGACCGGTTTCCTCGGCCAGGGGAATGAACTCATTGGGCGGCACCAGGCGGTCGCCCCGGTGCCAGCGCATCAAGGCCTCGGTGCCGACCATGCGGCCCTGGGTCACATCCACCTTGGGCTGGTAGTACAGCACCAGCTCATCGCGCTCGATGGCCTTGTGCAGCGCGGTCTCCAACTCCAGCCGCTCGCGGCCCCGGCCCGCCAACTGGGCCGAGTAGATCAGGCTGGCGTTGCGCCCGCCGGACTTGGCGGCATACATGGCCACGTCGGCATTGCGCATCAAGTCGTGCACGTTCAGGCCGTCGCGCGGGTACAGCGCGATGCCCACGCTGGCGGTGGCAAAGCACTCCTGGCCGGCCACGTAGATGGGCTCGCGCAAAGCGTCCAGCACCCGCATGGCCACGCGTTCGGCGTCGCCCTCTTCGGTGACCTCGGGCAGCAGGGCAACGAACTCATCGCCGCCCAGCCGGCCGACGGCTTCCAGCGCGCGGTGGGTGCGGGCGCCGGCGGATTCGATGACGCCGTCAAAGATCTGCTCGCTGTGGCGCACGCAGCCGCGCAGGCGGTTGGCCACCTCGACCAAAAGCTCGTCGCCGGCCACGTGGCCCAATGTGTCGTTGATGTTCTTGAAGCGATCCAGGTCGATCATCAACAGCGCCACCTGGTGTCCCATGCGGCGCGCATACTCCAGCGCCCGCTCGGTGCGCCAGACCAGTTGCCGGCGGTTGGGCAGGCTGGTGAGGGAGTCGTTGTTGGCCAGGCGGCGGATGCTGTCCTCGGCCTGGCGGCGGTCGGTCACGTCCTGCACGATGCCGGTGTAGCCGACGCAGTGCCCCAACTCGCCAAACTCGGCCTCGCCCTCGATGTGGATGATGCGAAAGCGCCCGTCGGGCAGGTGCATGGGCACGTCGACGTTGATGACCGCCACCTGCTCCAGCAGCAGCCGCAACTGGCGGATCAGCACATGGCGGTCGCCTGAGGGAATCATGTGCAGCACGGCGCGCATGGTCAGCTGCATCCCGGGCGGCACGCCGAACACGCGCAAGCCCTCGTCCGACAGCCGCAACTGCACGCCAAACGGTTGGCCTGGGGAGTACGGCGCGTCGAAACTGCCCATGCGCGCCAGGTCTTGCGCGCGCGCCAGCTTGATCTTGCTGCGCACCAGCTCCTGGTGCGTGCGCGCGGCGCGCAGCATGTAGCGCAGCCGCCCCGCCAGCAAACTCCACTGGTTGGACTTGACGAAGAAATCGGTGGCGCCGGCCTGGTAGGCGCGGTTGATGGAGGCGTCGTCGTCCAGGCCGGTGAGCATCAGCACCGGCACGTTGTCGAAGCCGTACATGCGGCGCAGCGCCTCGCAGGTCTGAAAGCCGTCGAGGTCGGGCATGCGGGCGTCCAGCACCACCAGATCGGGAATCCAGCTGGCCAGCATCTCCAGCGCCTGCCGGCCACCACTGGCCTGGCTGACGGCAAAGCCGTGCTGCGTCAGCGCGGCCGACACCAGCATCAGGTTGACGTCGTCATCGTCCACCAACAGCACACGCGGCGCACTCTGGCCAGCCGGCGGCCTGGCGGGGCTGAGCACGCTGCTCACACCGAGGCCAGTTCGCGTTGCACGGCGGTGCGCGCCTGTGCTGCCGCCCGACCGATGTCGGGCAAGGCCAGCGCCAGCGCCGGGCTCCACCCCGCTTGCGCGAGGCGCTCCAGCGCCGCACATTCAGCGGCCATGGACTTGGCGCCGATGCTGGCCGATGCCGATTTCAGCGAATGGGCTGCCGCGCCGACGCCGCCAGCATCCTGCCGTTGCGCGGCCTCGGTCATCTGACCGGTTTGCCGCTCGAGCGCCTGCAAATAGGTTTGCAATACCCGCTGCAGGAAACCGGTGCTCCGTGTGGGGTCCAGTGCGCGCAATTGATCCAGGCTGCGAGGATCCAACGCGTCGTTGGTGGTGGCCTCATGGAGGGAGGGGGTCATAGCGATCCTGGAAGGTGACTAAAGCAATATACACCTCAGCGCCCATCGTCAATACCCAGAATGGCGGTGGACATACCCCCACTGTTTGCACGCTTACCTACAATGAAAAGAACTTGATGATCGCCAGCCCCCGCGCATGACCGTCACCCTCTGCTTTTGCTCCGGCCGCCATGCGGCGCTGCCCTGATGCCTGCGCTTTGGGCCTGGCTGTCGTTTGGCGTGGCGTGCGTCGCGGCGGGTGCGTGGTGGTCGTATTGGCAGCAACGCCACGTCCGGGAGGCGCTGCGGCGGCTGCAACAGGCCGCGCCGCCCGCCCGGCCGCAGCCGCCCCTCCTGGCGCCATCTGCGGCGGCCAGCTCAGACGACGAACGGGATTCGTTCATCTACTCCATCTCCCACGACCTGCGGGCCCCCATCCGCGTGGCCGAGGGCTTTGCCCGCATCCTCAAGGAGGATTACGGCCCGCAACTGGATCGCATCGCCAACGACCATATTGACCGGCTGCTGGCCGCCAGCGCCCGCATGAACAGCATGATCGACGCGCTGCTGGCGCTGTCGCGCCTGCAAATGCAGCCCCTGGTGACCAAACCGGTGGACTTGTCGCAATTGGCCGCTTACATCATGGAGGATTTGCGCCGCGCCGAACCCGCGCGCAAGGTGGCCGTGGAGATTGCGCCCGGCCTGCACGTTCAGGGTGACCCCACGCTGCTGCGCGTGACGCTGGAGAATCTGCTGGGCAATGCCTGGAAATACAGCGCCAAGAACACCGACGCCCGCATCCGGTTTTTTTGCACCGAGCAGGAAGGGCGGCGTGTGTATGCCGTGGCCGACAACGGTGCTGGTTTCGACATGCGGTTTGCCGACCGATTGTTTGGTGTATTCCAGCGCCTGCACAGCGCCACCGATTTCCAGGGTACGGGCGTGGGCCTGGCCTCGGTGCGGCGCATCGTCCGCCGCCATGGCGGCGACATCTGGGCCGAGGCCGAGGTGGGCCAGGGCGCGACCTTCTTCTTTACGTTGGGCTGACCCCGCGCTATTCGGCCGTCGAGCGGCGCAGCGTCTGCGCCACCGGCCGCCGCGTCAGGCCGCGCAAGCTCCAGGAGCCGGCCGCCCAGGCCAGCAGCGCACCCGCCACCGCCCCCACCAGCGGCGCCCAGGGCACGCCGCGCCAGGCAAAACCGAACACCTCGCGCGCCAGCAACCAGCCCACCGCCAGCGCCGCCAGCGTGGCCAGCCCGCCGGCCAGCGCGCCCAGGCCCAGCAGTTCGGCGCGTTGCATCCGCGCCAGCAGCAGGCGCGGTGCGCCCAGTGCACGCATGACGGCGTACTCGTGCGCACGTGCCTCGCGGGTGGCCCCCACCGCCGCCAGCAGCACCAGCACGCCAGCGGCCACCGTGAAGGTGAACAGCAACTCCACCGCCTGGCTGATCTGCGTCACCACCGTCTGCATTTGCGCCAGCGAGGCCGACACGTCCACCGCCGTGACGTTGGGAAAGCGCCGCGTCAGTTGCACGTCGAACCGTGCATCGGCCGGCGCATGAAAGGCGGTCATGTAGGTGACCGGCGCATCCGGCATCTCGGCCAGCGGGTACATGACGAAGAAGTTGGCACGCAGCGACGTCCAGTCGACCCGGCGCACGCTGGTGATGCGGGTGGTGTGCGGGCTGCCGGCAAACTCGAAGGTCAGCGCGTCGCCGAGCTGCACGCCCAGCGTCTCGGCCACCCCCTCCTCGATCGACAGGCCTTGTGCATCCCCGGCACCCCAGGCACCGCCCACGAGGCGGTTGTGATCGGGCATCTGGGCGGCGTGGCTGAGGTTGAACTCGCGCTCCACGGTGCGGCGAGCGCGCTCGTCGCTCGCGTAACGCGTGGCCACCGGTTGATCGTTGATGGCGATGAGGCGGCCACGGATCATGGGGAACCAGTCGTAGCCCACCACGCCCGCACCGTCCAGCATGGCCCGGAAATCGCTCGCCTGGTCGGGCTGGATGCTGATGACGAAGCGGTTGGGTGCGTCGGCCGGCACGGCGGCACGCCAGCTTTGCATCAAGTCGGTGCGCACCAGCACCAGCAATGCCAGCGCCATCAGCCCCACGGCCAGTGAGGCCGTCTGCAGCACCGCTGCGCCTGGGCGTGCGGTGAGTTGGCGAAGCGCCATCACGGCCGGTGTGGCGCGTGGCGCCCTGGCCGCCAGCGGGCGCAAGGCCCGCAGCAGCAGCCAGGCCAGCAGCGCAAACGCCAGCAGCGCCACGGCAAAGCCGCCCACGGCAATGCCGCCCAGCTTCAGGTCACCGGCCACCACCAGCAACAGCGCACCGAACGCGGTCAGGCCCGTCAGGGCAGCCGCCAGCGAGGCCGGCTGCAGCGTGCCGAGGTCGCGTCGCACCACGCGCAGCGGCGGCACGCGCGCCAGTTGCAGCACCGCCGGCAAGCCAAAGCCCAGCACCAGCATCAGCGCCACCCCAAGGCCCAGCGCCAGCGGCGTCAGCGGTGCCGGCGCCAGCGCCACCGGCAGCCACAGTGCGAGCAACGCCGCAAACGCATGGTGCAGCGCCCAGCCCGCCAGCGCGCCCACAGCCCCGGCGGCCAGGGCCAGGCCGCCAAACAGCAGCGCAAACGCCAGCGCCATGGTGCGCTGGCGCACCCCCAGCACGCGCAGCATGGCGCAGTCGTCCAGATGCCGGCGCGCATAGTCTTGCGCCGCCAGGGCAATGGCCACCGCCGCCAACAGGGCGGCCAACAGGGCAACCAGATTGAGAAAGGTCTGGGCCCGGGTCAGCGTCTGGCGCATTTCGGGCCGGCCACCTTCGAGCGACTCGACCCGCAGGCCGCGCCAATCCTGCTGCTCGGCCTGTTCGGTCACCCACTGTGTGAACGCGCGCACCTGGGCGGGGCGGGCGCCGCGCGCCGTGGGGTCGATGACGGCCAGCCGGTAGGTGATGCGGCTGGCCGGCTGCACGAGGCCGGTGGCTGGCAGGTCGGCCAGCGCCAGCATGA
The DNA here is from genome assembly GCA_020161145.1 of Pseudomonadota bacterium. GTDB lineage: Bacteria > Pseudomonadota > Gammaproteobacteria > Burkholderiales > Burkholderiaceae_C > Ideonella. The sequence goes on along the minus strand of JAIUPQ010000002.1, from coordinate 73,900 downwards.
CGCGCGGTGCAAAGTTGATGAAGCCGCCGCCGCGATCGGGCTCGGCCTCCAGCACGGCGGCGATGGTGAGGCGGGCATCGCCCAGCCACAGCGCCTGGCCAGGTTGCAGGTCGAGCGCCGTCAGCAGCGCCGCGTCCACCCAGACGCTGCCGGCCGGCGGGCCATGGGCCACGTTGCCGCCGGGCGCAATGCGCAACTGGCCACGCAGCGGGTAGGCCGCGTCCACGGCCTTGAGCGCCACCAGGCGGCTGGCGCCGCCCGCCTCGTCTGGTGCGCGCGCCATGCTGGGAAAGCCGACGGACGCCGCCGTGGCCAGGCCCAGGGCCTGGGCGCGCGCCAGCACGGCGGGTGGCGTGGGCTGGTCGCTGCTGACCACGGCATCGCCGCCAAGCAGTTGCGCCGCGTCCCGCTCCAGCCCGCCTTGCACGCGGGCGGCAAAGAAGGCCACCGCCGTCAGCGCGGCCACGGCCAGCACCACGGCGGCAAACAGCAGCCGCAACTCACCCGCGCGCGCGTCCACGCGCGCCTGCCGCCAGGCCAGTTGCCAGGCGTTCACGACGCCAGCCGGGCGCACAGCAGATGCAGGGCGCTTCGGTAGCCGGCCACGCCCTGGCCGACGACCACCGCCGTGGCCACATCGCTGAGGTAGGAGTGGTGACGAAACGGCTCGCGGGCGTGGACGTCGCTGATGTGGATTTCGACGAAGGGCAGGGCCACGCCCAGCAGTGCGTCGCGCAAGGCCACACTGGTATGGGTCAGGCCGCCGGGGTTGATGACAATGCCCTGGGTGCCGTCGATGCGCGCCGCATGGATGCGATCGATCAGTGCCCCTTCGTGGTTGCTCTGAAAGCACTGCGCCGGATGGCCCAGCGCAGCGGCCTCGGCGACGAAGCGGTTCTCGACGTCGGCCAGCGTGTCATGGCCGTACAGCTCGGGCTCACGCAGGCCCAGCAGGTTGAGGTTGGGTCCGTTGAGCAGCAGTACGGCCATGGCGTCAGTCTCGCTCTATCCTGGCGTAAGCCGAATGGTTGTGGATGGACTCGAAGTTCTCGACCTCGACCACGTAGCGGCCGATGCGCGCGTCGGCATTGAGCCGCAGCGCCACGTCGCGCACCAGGTCTTCGACAAACTTGGGGTTGTCGTAGGCCCGCTCGGTGATCCATTTCTCATCGGCGCGCTTGAGCATGGGCCAGATCTCGCTGGATGCCGATTCTTCGGCAAAGCGCACCAACTCTTCCCAGGCGGGCGGGCTATCGTCCAACAGGTTGCCGGACAAATCGACCCTCAGCGTGACCAGCGAGCGCTGGTTGTGGGCGCCATAGTCGGAGATTTCCTTGGAGCAGGGACACAGGCTCTTGACCGGCACGCCGACCTCGGCCCAGATGCCCAGGCGGCCATGGCGACGCTCGGCCACCCAGGCGCCGGCGTAGTCGAGCAGGCTTTGCACCCCCGAGACGGGTGCGCGCTTGCGCAGAAAGAACGAGAAACGCGCTTCGATGCGGCCTTCGTCCGCGTGCAGCAGTGCCAGCATGGCGTCCAGCTGATGCGCCAGGCGGGCCGCCGTCATGGGTTCGCGCTGCGCGTCCAGCCAGGCGACGAAGCGCGACATGTGCGTACCCTTCTGCTCGGCCGGCAGCGCCACGTCCAGACTCCAGGTGGCGGCCATGGTTTGCGGCTGGCCGGCCACTTGCAGCGTCAGCGGATAGCGCACGTCTTTGATGCCCACGCGCTGGATGGCGAGGTGGCGTTCGTCGCGTGCGCTTTGGGTGTCAGGGATGTCGGCGGGCAGGGTCTTGGTCAGCATGCGGGCAGTCGTCAACGAGGGCTAGGCGCAGATGGGGGTGTTCCGGACGGAAGCAAGTGGCCAAAGACGGCCTCAGGCCGCTTCAACCAGGAAGCGCTGCCTGACGGCGGCCTCGATGCCACCCGCGTCCAACCCACACTGTGCATGCAATTGGGCCACATCGCCATGCTCGATGAAGGTGTCGGGCAGCCCCAGCTGCAACACCGGAACGGCGATGCCCTCGCGCGCCAGCACCTCCATCACGGCACTGCCGGCGCCACCCTGGACGCTGCCTTCCTCGATGGTAACCAGCCCCGCGTGGGTGCGTGCCAGCTCCAGCACCAGCGCCTCGTCCAGGGGTTTGGCAAAGCGCATATTGGCCACGGTGGCATCCAGTGCCTCGGCCGCCTTGAGTGCCGGGTAGAGCAAGGTGCCGAAGGCGAGGATGGCCAGCCGCTGGCCGCGCCGCCGCACCTCACCCTGCCCCCAGGGCAGGGCTTTGAGGCCCGGCTCGACCGCCACCCCGACCCCGGCACCGCGCGGGTAACGCACGGCCACCGGGTGATCTTGCGCAAAGGCGGCGGTCAACGCCATCCGGCATTCGTTTTCGTCGGCCGGCGTCAGCACACTGATGTTCGGAATGCAGCGCAGGTAGGCGATGTCGAACGCACCCGCGTGCGTGGCACCATCCGCCCCCACGAGGCCGGCGCGATCCAGCGCAAAGACCACCGGCAGGTTCTGGATGGCCACGTCGTGGATGAGTTGGTCGTAGCCACGCTGCAGGAAGGTGGAATAGATGGCCACCACGGGCTTGAGCCCCTCGCAGGCCAGGCCGGCGGCAAAGGTGACGGCATGCTGCTCGGCAATGCCCACGTCGTGATAGCGGGTGGGAAAGCGCAAGGCAAATTCGACCATCCCCGAGCCCTCGCGCATGGCGGGGGTGATGCCCACCAGCCGCGGATCGACCTCGGCCATGTCGCACAGCCATTGGCCAAAGACCTGGGTGAAGGTTTGCTTGCCCGGCGCGCCGGCCGGCTTGAGCCCGATCGCCGGGTCAAACGTGCCGGGGCCGTGGTAGCCGATGGGGTCAACCTCGGCACGGTGGTAGCCATAGCCTTTCTTGGTCACCACGTGCAGGAACTGCGGGCCTTTGGCGTCGCGCAGGTTCTCCAGCGTGGGAATCAGGGCGTCCAGGTCGTGGCCGTCGATGGGGCCCACGTAGTTGAAGCCAAAGGCTTCGAAGATGGTGCTGGGCACCACCATGCCCTTGGTCTGCTCCTCGACGCGCTTGGCAAACTCGTACAGCGGCGTGTGCTTGAGCACGCTTTTGGCGCCAGCCCGTGCGGCGGCATAGAACTTGCCGCTCAGCAGCCGTGCCAGATAGCCGTTGAGTGCGCCCACCGGGGGCGAGATCGACATGTCGTTGTCGTTGAGGATGACCAGCATGTCCGGCACGCCAGCGCCGCCGGCATAGCCGCCATGGTTCAGCGCCTCGAACGCCATGCCACCGGTCAGCGCACCGTCGCCGATGACGGCCACCACCCGGCGCTGCTCGCCCTTGAGCCGGGCCGCGTGCGCCATGCCCAGCGCGGCCGAGATGGAGGTAGACGAGTGGCCCACGCCAAAGGTGTCGTAGGCGCTCTCGCATCGACGCGGAAACCCGCTGATGCCGCCCAGCTTCTTCAGTGTGGCCATGGCCTCGCGCCGGCCGGTGAGGATTTTGTGTGGGTAAGCCTGATGGCCCACGTCCCAGACCAGGCGGTCGTGCGGGGTGTTGAAGACATGGTGCAGCGCCACCGTCAACTCCACCGTGCCCAGGTTGGACGACAGGTGGCCGCCGGTGCGGCTGACGCTGTGCAGCAAAAACTCGCGCAACTCGTGCGCCACCTGGTGCAACTGCGGTCGCGTGAGTTGGCGCAAGACAGCCGGCGCGTCAATGGCAGGCAGCAGCGGATCGGAGGTATGGCTCATGGGCACGGGCAAGGCTTGGTCCATGGTAGTCAATACTCGCGGTCGACCACCAGATGGGCCAGCCAGTCCAGCAAATGGGTATCGGACAGGCCGGAGGCCGCCAGCGCCGCCAGCGCCTCGTCGCGCAAGGCGCGAGCCTGCCGGGCGGCCTCTTGCAGGCCCAGCACGGTCACATAAGTTGGCTTGTTCTGATCCAGGTCTTTACCCGCCGTCTTGCCCAGCGCCTCGGAGGCCTGGGTCACATCAAGGATGTCGTCGACGATCTGGAAGGCCAGCCCCAGCGCAGCACCGTAGCGGCTCAACGCAGCCAGGGAAGCAGGCCCGGTCTTGCCGCAAGCGGCCCCCATCATCACGCTGGCCTGCAACAAGGCGCCCGTCTTGCGTCGGTGCATGTCGCGCAGCGCCGGCTCGGTCAGCGCCACCCCCACGCTGGCCAGATCGATGGCCTGGCCGCCAGCCATGCCATCACTGCCGGAGGCCCGCGTCAGCAGGCGCACCAGATGGGCTTGCAGTGCCGGCGCCACACCGGCATCCGGCACCAGCACCTCAAACGCCAGTGCCTGCATGGCATCACCGCCCAGCATGGCCGCCGCCTCGCCGTATTGCACGTGAACGGTGGGTTTGCCGCGACGCAGGGCGTCGTCGTCCATGCACGGCATGTCGTCGTGCACCAGCGAGTAGGCGTGAATCAACTCCACCGCCGCCGCCGCGCGCAGCGCCGCCTCATCCTGGCCGGCGCCCACCGCCTCGGCTGCGGCCAGCACCAGCAGCGGCCGCAGCCGCTTGCCGCCATCCAGCACCGCGTAGCGCATGACCTCGCCCAGGCCGGCCGGCGCCTCGCGCGGCACCCAGCGCGACAACGCGTCTTCCACGCGCATGCGCTGGGCGTCAGCCCAGGCGCTGGGTGTCTCAATGGGGGCATTCATGAAGGTGGCATTCATCAGGCGTCCTCCTGCGTGCCGACCAAACCCACCAGTTGCCCATCTTCCAGCACCTTGACCTGCTGCTCGACGGCGTCCAGCCGGCTGCGGCAGAACGTCAACAATTCGGCGGCGCGCTGGTAGCGCGCCAGCAGCTGGTCCAGCGGCAACTGCCCCCCCTCCATCGCTGCCAGCAAGGCGTCGAGTTCGGTGGTGGCAGCCTCATAGGAAGCGGGAATGGCAGAGGGATTTGACGCGGCGCGACGCGATGTCATTCGTGTTTTTGCGGTTGCAGCGAAATAGCTTTTGATTGTACTCAACGTGGGTTTCACCACCCCGGACTACAATGCCTCCCCCCTGAAGCCCAGGGATTACCGTCATCGTCATCAATCCCACCCGCGGGGCCACCGGGTGGGGAGGTTTGGATCACCCATGTCTGACCTGAGCACCACGCTAGAAGCTCTGGAGCGCCGAGCGCGCCCGCTAGGAACCACCGGGACGTTCCCGGCCTCCCAACCCCATCCGGGGGACGGGCGGGATGCCATCCCGTCTCGGGGGCATCCGCAGCTCTCTGTTCACACCTATTTTGATGAGGGGCTGTTCGAACGCGAACGGGAACTCATCTTCGACCACAGCCCGCGCTACCTGGCGCACGAGGCGTCGCTGCCGGAAGTTGGCGCTTACCACGCCCTGGCCCATGAGGGCGAGGGCCGGGTGCTGGTGCGCACGCCGGATGGCATCGAACTGCTGTCCAACGTCTGCCGCCACCGCCAGGCGGTGATGCTGCGCGGACGAGGCCACACACAAGGCCACATCACCTGCCCGCTGCACCGCTGGACCTACAACAGCCGGGGCCAGCTGGTGGGCGCACCGCATTTCGACGAGAACCCCTGCCTGCATCTGCGCCGCTATGGCGTGCAAAGCTGGAATGGCCTGTTGTTTGAGGACTCGCCCCGCCGCGTGGCAACCGATCTGGCGGCGCTGGGTTGCCAAGCCGATCTGAATTTTTCCGGCTACGTACTCGACCACGTCGAGATGCATACCTGCAACTACAACTGGAAAACCTTTATTGAGGTGTATCTGGAGGACTACCACGTCGGCCCCTTCCACCCCGGATTGGGCCAGTTTGTCACCTGCGACGACCTGCGCTGGGAGTTCGGCACCCACCACTCGGTGCAGACCGTGGGCGTCAATGGCGCCCTGGCGCGCGCCGGCTCGCCCGTCTACGCGCGCTGGCACGAGGCGCTGCTGCGCTACCGCGAAGGCAAGCCGCCGCGCCAAGGCGCCATCTGGCTGACCTACTACCCCGGCCTGATGATCGAGTGGTACCCCCACGTGCTCACCGTCTCCACGCTCTACCCCAAGAGCCCCACCGAGACGCTCAACGTGGTGGAGTTTTACTACCCCGAAGAAATCGCCGCCTTCGAGCGCGAATTCGTCGAGGCGCAGCGCGCCGCCTACATGGAGACCTGCATCGAGGACGACGAGATCGGCGAGCGCATGGACGCCGGCCGCAAGGCGCTGGCCGAGCGCGGCGACGACGAGTGCGGCCCCTATCAGAGCCCCATGGAAGATGGCATGCGGCACTTCCACCACTGGTACCGCGAGCAGATGCGAAAATCAGCGGTTTGATCACAACAACAGGAAGCTCACATGCTTGACGATTCGGATGACGGCGCCCGCGTAGGTGTCTGGGTGGCGGTCGGTCTGATCGCCTTTTTGCTGTTCGGCCTGATTGGCGGCCTGGCGCTGCGCCAAATGCACAAACCGGCCCCGGCCGCTGCCGTGGTGGCCGACGAGGCGCTGTTCATCGACGGCGCCCTGGTGGGCGAGCGGGTTGCCGTCATCTACTTTGGCGTCGGCGAATCGCAACTGGACGGGCAGGCGCAGGCCACGCTGCAAGGCGCCGTCGCCGTTCTGGCGGCCGGCAACCGCCGCGTGCTGATCTCGGGTTTCCATGACGCCAGCGGCGGTGCCGCGCTGAACGCCGAGTTGGCCAAGGCCCGCGCCCTGATGGTGCGCGACTGGCTGCGCGGCCAGGGTCATGACCCGGCCCGGCTGGCGCTGCGCAAGCCCGAGACCACCGTGGGCGACGGCAACGATGCCGAAGCCCGTCGGGTCGAAATCTGGCTCGTAGACTGACGGACGGACCGACTCTGACCGGCATCCACATCACCGATATCGAGGCCGCCATCAACTGGTGGCGCGAGCGCTCCCCCTCGCCGGACGGTGTCACCGCCTGCCCCGAAGTGCGGGCGCTGGCCAGCATCTACGCGCTGCTGGTTTACTACCACGAGAGCGAGGCCGACGAGCGCACCATGCCCGCCAAGGCCAAGGCGGCCTGGCTGGCCTGGTATGCGCAGACGCCTGACGCCCCCTGCATCGCCATCTGCTCCACCGCCCAGGGTGATGCCATCTGCAAAGGCTGTGGCCGCAGCGAGGATGAGGTGCAAGGCTGGCCGCAACTCAGCCCCGCCGCCAAACGCGCCGTCTGGCGGCGCATCACCCAGGACGGCACGGCCTGGCGCTTCAACCGCTATGCCGAGCGGGCCCGGCTGGCCACCGGCCAAGACCATCCCGACCCCGCCAGCTTCAGCGTCTGACTGCGGCAGGCGGTGCAGGGCGTCGGCTATCGTTGGCCCATGCCTGCCCCTCACGCCCTGACCCCACGCCTGGCCCTGCTGCTGACCCTGCCACCGCTGCTGTGGGCGGGCAACGCGGTGGTTGGCAGGCTGGCGGTGGGAGCGGCACCGCCGGTGGCGCTGAATGCGGCGCGCTGGCTGCTGGCGCTGCTCATCCTCGCGCCGCTGGCGCGCGGGGTCTGGCGCGATTGGGGCGCCTTGCGGACCCGCTGGCGCTACCTCTCGGTGCTGGGTCTGCTGGGCATGGGCAGCTACAACGCGCTGCAATACGGCGCACTGCACACCTCCACCCCGCTGAACGTGACGCTGATTGCCGCCTCCATGCCGGCCTGGATGCTGGCCGTCGGCGCCTTGGTCTATGGCGTGCGGCCCCACGCCAATCACGTGGTGGGCGCGCTGGCCTCGCTGGTCGGCGTGGCGCTGGTGATCTCGGGCGGGCAATGGCAGCGGCTGGCCGAGTTGCGCTTCGTGACCGGCGACCTGCTGATGCTGGCCGCCGTGGTCTGCTGGGCGTTTTACTCCTGGCTGCTGGTGCGCCCGCCCGCTTCCATGCGCACGCCCCAGCGGCCTGATTGGGATTGGGCGGCCTTCCTCTTCGCGCAATGCCTGTTTGGCGTGGCCTGGTGCACGGTGGCCAGCGGCGTGGAGTACGCGCTCACCGGCGCCCAATGGCACTGGAGTCCGGCGCTGGCGGCCACCGTGCTCTATATTGCCATCGGTCCGTCCATCATCGCCTACCGCTGCTGGGGCCTGGGCGTGGCCACGGTGGGGCCGGCCGTCGCAGCGCTGTTCGGCAACCTGACCCCTGTCTTCACCGCCGTGATGGCCGCCGTCTGGCTGGGGCTGCCACCAACCTGGTACCACATCGTGGCGTTCATCCTGATTGCGGCCGGCATCGTCTGGTCCACCCGATCATGAAAACCCTGCTCTGGATCGCTCTGGCGCTGTTGACCGCCCTGCTGGCCTGGCTGGCCTATACCGGCAATGGCCGCGACGCGCTGCCGGCCGTGGGTACGGCCGAGCCTGGCTACTACCGGCAGGAGCCGGCCGGTACGGCCCACGGCACGGTGGTGCTGCTGGCCAGCCTGGGGCGGCCCGTCAGCGACTTCAACGCCCTGGCGCAGTCGCTGGTGGCCGCCGGCTGGCGCACCCTGGCCGTGGAGTCGCGCGGCATGGGCACCTGGGCTGGTGCGGGCTTCTTCGGGCCGGCCACGCTCGCCGGCTATGCCGACGATGTGGCCAGTGCGCTGACCCACAGCCGGCTGCCCGCCCATGCGCGCGTGGTGGTGGTCGGCCACGCCTACGGCAACCGCGTGGCGCGGGCGTTTGCCGTGCAGCATCCAGCCCGCACGGCCGGCGTGGTGTTGCTGGCGGCGGGCGACAAGCCGCACCTGCCGCCCGAAATTGAGCAGGGGCTCAAGCGCGCCGCGCTGTCCCCTCTGCCCTGGGCGCTGCGCGAGGACGCGGTGCGGCGCACCTTCTTCGCGCCCGGGCATGCCGTCAGCGCCGACTGGCAGCGGGGCTGGAGCGCCTGGGCAGCACTGGCGCAATCACGCGCGGTGCGGGCCACGCCCACGGCCCTCATTCGCGACGCCGGCCACGCACCGGTGCTGGTGGTGCAACCGGCTGCCGACGTGGTAGCACCCGTCAGCCAAGGCACCCAGTTGGTGGCCGAGTTGGGGCCACGGGCGCGGCTGGTGGTCATCCCTGAGGCCGGTCACGCGCTGCTGCCGGAGCAGCCAGGCGCCGTGGCGCAGGCGGTGCTGGGGTTTTTGCGGACGCTGCCGCAGCCTTAAACCACTCGTTAAGCCGCGCGCGCCATCCGAAGCTGCTGCGCAAAAGCCGACAGGCGCGGCGTGCCACTGGCCTCGGCACGGTGGCACCAGTCTTGCAAATCGTGCACCAGTTGCTCGGCCGAGACGTTGGTGCTGGTCCACAGGCGCCGCAACTCTTCGCGCATCTCCACCCACTGGCGCAGGCCGGGGTGGGCGCTGACGAAGGCGTCGAGCCGGGCGCGCAGGTGGCTGGGCACCTGCTCGGCGTCGCGGTGCAGCCAGCGCTGCGCCAGGCGCCAATCGGTGGCCGTGGCCCGGTGCCTGAAGTGAACCATCTCCTGCGCGCAGGCGGCGCGCAGGTCGCGCGCATAGCGCGCCATCAACTCATAGCGGTGGGCGATGACCGCCTGCAGCAGCGACTCATCGGCCTGGGTCTTGGCATCGCCCATCACCAGGCGCGGCGGCGTCTTGCGCGGTGCCGCCAGCCGCAGGGCGGCCAGCACGCGGATATAGGCCCAGCCCAGATCAAACTCAAAGCGCTTGACCGAGAACTTGGCCGACGTCGGGTAGGTGTGGTGGTTGTTGTGCAACTCTTCGCCACCGATCAGCAGCCCCCAGGGCGAGATGTTGGTGGAGGCGTCGGGCGCCTCGAAATTGCGGTAACCCCAGGCATGGCCCAGGCCATTGATGACGCCGGCCGCCCAGATGGGAATCCACGCCATCTGCACCGCCCAGACGGTCAGGCCCAGCGCACCAAACAGCGCCAGGTCGATGACCATCATCAACGACACGCCCAGAACGGGGTAGCGGCTGTAGAGGCGGCGCTCCAACGCGTCGTCGGGCGTGCCATGGCTGTAGCGGCGCAGCGTCTCGGCATTGGCGGCCTCGCTGCGGTACAACTCGGCGCCACGCGCCAGCACGGTCGACAAACCCCGGGTGACGGGGCTGTGCGGGTCGTCGGCCGTTTCACATTTGGCGTGGTGCTTGCGGTGAATGGCCACCCACTCGTGGGTGACCATGCCAGTGGTCAGCCACAGCCAGAAACGGAAGAAATGCGCCACCAACGGGTGCAAATCCAGCGCGCGGTGCGCCTGGGCGCGATGCAGGTAGAGCGTGACGCTGACGATGGTCACGTGGGTCAACGCCAACGTGACCAACAGCACCTGCCACCAGGTGGCGCCCAACAGCCCGTTGGCGGCGAAATCCAGCAATGCGTCCACGTCGGGCCTCAATTCAGCAAGAGCCTGCAATTTTAGGTGTTGCGCTGCCACACAGCGGCGAAAAAGCCGTCGCTTCCATGGGCATACGGCAGCAACACCAGATGGTCGCCCTGCACCAGCGCCTCGGGCGCCGCCACCTGGGCGGCGGCCAGGGCCTCGGCCGCCGGCAGCAGCGTGAACTCGGGGTGGGCGGCGCTGAAGGCCTCGGCCTGGTCCTGGTTCTCGGCCCGCAGCAGGCTGCACGTGGCATAGACCAGCCGCCCGCCCGGCTTGACCAGCCGCGCCGCGCTGGCCAGGATGGCCGCCTGCTTGGCCACCAACTCCTCCACGGCCTTGGGCGACTGGCGCCACTTCAGGTCGGGATTGCGGCGCAGCGTGCCCAGGCCCGAACACGGCGCATCGACCAGCACCCTGTCCATCTTGCCGGCCAGGCGCTTGATGCGCTCATCGCGCTCATGCGCGATCTGCACGGTGTAGACGTTTTGCAGGCCACTGCGCGCCAGCCTGGGCTTGAGCTTGGCCAGGCGGTGGCCGGAGACGTCCATGGCGTAGATGCGGCCGGTGCCGCGCATGGCCGCGCCCAGCGCCAGCGTCTTGCCGCCAGCACCGGCACAGAAGTCGGTCACCATCTCGCCGCGCTTGGCGCCCACCAGCGCGGCCAGCAACTGGCTGCCCTCGTCTTGCACCTCCACCTCGCCGCGCGTGAACAGCGGCAGCTTGTGCAGCGCCGGTTTGCCCTCCACCCGCAGCCCCCAGGGCGAATGCGGGGTGTCGGCCACCGCCACCCCGGCCGCCGTCAGCTCGGCCCGGGCGGCCTCGCGCTTGGTTTTGAGGGCGTTGACGCGCAAGTCCAGTGGCGCCGGTGCGTTCAGCGCCGTCACCAGCGGCCAGAACGCCTCGCCGTACTCGCGCTGCAGCGCGGCGGCCAGCCAATCGGGCAGGTTGTGGCGCAGTTTGTCGGGCAGGCCCGCGCGGTCAATCGCCTTCACCTCTTGCAGCCACTGGTGTTCGCGCGGCCCCAGTGCACCGCGCAGCAGTTGCGGCTGCCCCTGCCAGGCCAGCGCGGCCAGCCGCCGCTCCAGCGCACCGCTGCCGCTTTGCGCCAGATGGGCCAGCGCCAGCCGCTCGCGCAGCACGGCATAGGTGGTCTCGGCCAGTGCATGGCGCTCGCGTACGCCCAGATTCTTGTGTTGGCGGAAAAAGGCCGACACGGTGGCGTCGGCCGGCGCGGCAAAAGTCAGAACCTGGCGCAGCAGGTCGGTGGTCAGGTCCAGCAGGGCATTAGGATGCATGCATGGATTATCGGTGGCTGCAATCGGGGTGGCGGCAGGTGCAGGCGCGGATCCGCCTGGTCGCCGCCTTTGCGCTCGGCCTGGGGGTGGGCGCCCTGCTGCTGCCCTACCTGCCGGTGACGCAGGCGCTGCTGCTGGGCTGGAACCTGGGGCTGTGGCTGTATCTGCTGCTGGCGTGGCGGCTGATGCACCGTGCCGACGTGCACCGCGTGCGCCGCCTGGCTGTGGCCCACGCGCCAGGCGCGGCCATGGTGCTCACCCTGATGATTGCGGCCACGGTGGCCAGCATCGTGGCCATCGTGCTGGAGCTGGCCCGCGGCCACGGTGGCTGGCTGCCGGTGACCCTGGCCGCGGGCACGCTGGTGGGCGGCTGGCTGCTGCTGCCCGTGGTGTTCACCTTTTCCTACGCCAGCCGCTACTACCACCGCGAGCCACCGGCCGGCCTGCGCTTCCCCGACGACGACCCCGCGTTTGCGCCGCGCTACGGCGACATCTTTTACTTTTCGATGACGCTCTCGGTGGCCGCGCAGACCTCGGACGTGGCCATCACCACCCCAGCCATGCGCCGGCTGGCGTTGCTGCATGCGGTGCTGGCCTTCGCCATCAACGCCACCATCCTGGCGTTTGCCATCAACATCGGCGCGTCGCTGCTCGCGGGCAACTGACTTCAGCCCGCCAGCCCCAGCACCACGCGCCGCGTCTGCGCGCTCTTCTTCTCGATCTTGGTCACCACCACCGCACCGATCTCGGCCGTGTTGGCCACGTGGGTGCCCCCGCAGGGCTGCAAGTCCACCCCGGCCACTTCGACCAGCCGCACCCGGCCCGAGCCGCGCGGCGGCTGCACGCTCATGCTGCGCACCAGTTGCGGGTTGGCGTCGAGCTCGGCGTCGCTGATCCAACGCGTGGTGACCGGCCGGGCCTCGGCAACGAGGCGGGTCAGGCCGGCCGTCAGCATGTCCTTGTCCAGCAAGTCGGTCATGTGGAAGTCCAGCCGGGCATAGCCGGCGGTGATGGAGCAGCCGTCCACCGGATGCGGCACCAGCGCGCACAGCAAATGGGTGGCCGTGTGGAAGCGTCGGTGGGCGTCGCGCCGGGCGGCATCGATGCGGGCCGTGACCGGCGCCCCCAATGCAAGGCCGGCCAGCAGCGCCTGCTGCGCCGGCGCGACGAGATGCAGGATGGCGCCGGCCTGCGCGTCTTTGCCCTTGCGCGTGTCCACGACGGCCAGCCGCAGGCCATCGGCCAGTTCGATCTCGCCCGCATCCCCGGCCTGCCCGCCCCCTTGCGGGTAGAACACGGTGCAATCCAGGATCACGGCCTCCGGCGTGGTGGCGACGATGCGGGCCTGGCAGGCGCGCAGCGTGGCGTCATCGCGAAACAGCTCTTGGGTGGCATCCATGCAAACCTCTGTCAAATCAACGGGCGCGCGGCGCCCCTGCTATGGTGAGGTGGTCGTCGCACGCCCATTGCCATGCACACCATCACGTCACTCGATGCGCTTGAAGCGCTCTACCAGCCGGCGCCCACCGAAGCGTCTACCGTCAAAGAACTGGACCGGCTGATTCCCGAATACCGGCGCTACATCGAGCTGTCGCCCTTCGTCGCGCTGGCCACCAATGGCCCCGAAGGGCTGGACTGCAGCCCGCGCGGCGATGCGCCCGGCTTTGTGCGCGTGCTGGACGAGCGCACGCTGGCATTGCCCGACCGCAAGGGCAACCACCGCATCGACAGCCTGCGCAACATCGTGCGCAACCCCCAAGTAGCGCTGCTGTTCTTGATCCCCGGCAGCGGCACCACGTTTCGCGTCAATGGCCGGGCGGCCATCACCGACGACGCCGCGCTGCGGGCCTCGTTCGCCGTGGACGGCCACCTGCCGCGCACCGTGCTGCTGATCCACATTGAGCAGACCTACTTCCAATGCGCGCGGGCCATCGTGCGAGCCCGGCTGTGGGACGCCGCGCACCACGTCCCGCCCGGCGAAGTGCCCACACCCGGGCAGGTGCTGGAGCGGCTGTCGGGCGCCCGCATCGACGGTGCGCGCTACGACGCGGATTGGCCCGCGCGGGCCGCAGCGTCGCTGTGGTGAGGGCGCAGGTTTCACCTCACCCCTGCGCCTCGCGCAACACCCGTCCCAGCGTGGCCACGCCCTGTTCGATCTGTGCAGGCGTCAGCGTGACGAACGACAGCCGCAGCGTGCGCGCATCGGGCTCGCCTGCGTAGAACGGCGTGCCGGGCACGTAGGCCATGCCGGCCGCCACGGCCGGCTCCAGCAGCGCGATGGCATCCAGCCCCTCGGGCAGGCGGACCCAGAAGAACATGCCGCCCTGCGGCACCTGCCACTGGCTGCCGGCCGGCAGGTGCTGGCGCAGCGCCGCCGCCATGGCATCGCGGTTGGCCTTGTAGCGGGCGCGGATGCGCGGGATGTGGGCATCCAGAAAGCCATTGCGGATGACCTCGTGCACCACCCGCTGGTTGAAGCCCGGCGTGTGCAGATCGGCCGCCTGCTTGGCCTGCAACAGCTTGGGGTACAGCACCTTGGGCGCCACGATGAAGCCCAGCCGGAAGCCCGGCGTGAGGATTTTGGAGAACGAGCCCAGGTAGACCGTGCCGTCCGGCCACAGCGACGCCAGTGACGGCAGCGGCTCGGCGTCGTACCAGAGGTCGCCGTAGGGGTTGTCCTCGATCACCGGCACGCCGGCCTGCTGCGCGGCGGCCATCACGGCCTGGCGGCGCGCCAGGCCCATCAGGCGGCCGGTGGGATTCTGGTAGTTGGGCAGCAGGTAGGCCAGGCGGGTGCCCGGCGCCGTGCGGGGCAGCTCGGCAATGGCCTCGGCGCGCACGCCTTCCTCGTCGCCGGCCAGGCTCACGTAGCGCGGCTCATACGGCGTGAAGGCCTGTAGCGCCCCCAGGTAAGTGGGGGTTTCCACGGCCACCGGTGCGCCCGCGTCGATCATGACCTTGCCCATCAGATCCAGCCCCTGCTGCGAGCCGCTGGTGACCAGCACCTGGTCGGGTGTGGCCCGGATGCCCAGCCGCGCCACGCGCTGACACACCCATTCGCGCAGCGGTGCATAGCCCTCGCTGGCCGCGTACTGCAAGGCCTCGGCCGGTGCATCGGTCAGCACCCGGTCACAGGCCGCCTTGAGCTCCTCGACCGGAAACGTGTCGGCCGAAGGCAGGCCGCCGGCCATGGACAGCAGCCCCGGCTTCTCGGCCACCTTGAGGATCTCGCGGATCACCGAAGGGTTCATGCGCGCGGCGCGTTGCGCCAGATGCCAGGGCGTGCTCATGGGGCAGGTCTCGCTGTGGAGTCGGGGTGAAGAGATTGTCGAACAGGCATGCGCCGCCCCAGCACCACCAGCCCCACCACCGCCACGCCGCAGGCCAGCGTCAGCGCGTCGAGGCGCTCGCCCAGCAACAAGGCCGCCAGCAGCATGGAGGCAAACGGCTGCACCGCCTGCGTCTGCGAGACCCGCACCGCGCCGCCCAACGCCAACGCGCGGTACCAGACAAACATGCCCAGCCACGCCGACACGATGGACACGTACAGCCACGCGCCCCAGGCCGACCACGGCGCCGGCGCCTGGGGCCAGGTGTAGGCCGCCAGCGGCAGCGAGACGGGCAGGCACAGCGCCAACACCCACGAGCCCACTTGCGCCGCCGGCATGGTGCGCGCCAGCCGTGCACCCGCCACGTAGCCCAGCGCACACAGCAGCACGGCCGCCAGCAGCAGCGCATCGGCCGCATGCAACCGCCCCCCGCTGCGCAGCAGTGCATACCCCACCACCACCAGCGCCGCCCCCGCCGCGCAGGCCCAGAAGCCCCGGCTGGGCCGCTGCCCCGCCCACACCGCCGCCAGCAGCGCCGTGGCCAACGGGATGATGCCGCTGACCACCGAGGCATGGACGGCATCCACATAGCGCACCGCAATGGCCATCAGCCCCGTCCAGCCGAAGACGCCGCCCAGCGCCATCCAGGCAATCAGCCCCCATTCGCCGCCGCGCGGCCAGCGCGCGCCCACGGCCCACAGATAGCCCGCCGCCAGCAGGCCCGACAGCGCCGCGCGACCCGCCCCCACGAACACCGGCGGCAGCGCCAGCGATGCCATGCGCGTCATCGGAATCGTCAATGCGAACAGCATGACGGCGGCGAGGCCCAGCGCCATGCCGACGTTCTCGTCGCGTGCGCTGGGCAGGGTGGCGGCTTGTGCGGTCATGCCCAGGACTGTAGGATGCGGAACCAGCACACAACCAATACAGATAACCGGCACACCGCTTGATCTGTATCACCTTGATGAGCGACACACCCCAACTGCTCAAGGGTGCAGCCGAGGCGCTGCACACCCAACTGGCTCAGCACTGGGCCGAACGCATCCGCCAGCGCGTGGCGTTGCCGGGTGCGCGACTGCCGTCGGTGCGCGCGGCGGCCGCGCAGCATGGCATCAATCCGGGCACCGTGGTCGCGGCTTACGACCAACTGGTGGCCTGGGGCTGCGTGGAAGCCCGGGCCCAGCGCGGCTTTTACGTGCGCGAACCTGCGCCCGGCCGTGCCCGGGCGGCTGAGCCGCCGCCCAGCCACCCACCCGCCAGCGCCACGGCGCTGATGCGCGGCATGTTCGAGGCGCGCCACCGCCGCGCGCCGGGTCAGGGCACGCTGCCGCCCGACTGGCTGGACAGCGAGGTGCTGCGCACCGCGCTGCGTCGCGTGCTGCGCGAGGGCGCGGACGAGGTGCTGCGACACTATGGCGAGCCGGCTGGCGACACGCTGCTGCGCGAGCGGCTGGCCGAGCGGCTGGCCGGCCATGGCATCCGCGCCACGCCGGCACAGATCCTGACCACCACTGGCGCCACGCACGCGCTGGATCTCGTCACCCGCTGCCTGCTGCGGCCAGGCGACACGGTGCTGGTCGATGACCCCGGCTGGTCCATCGAGTACGCCCGGCTGACGCAGGCGGGTATGCGCCTGCTGCCGGTGCCGCGCGGCGTGGACGGGCCCGACCTGGCCGTGATGCAGCGCCTGGCCCAAGCCCATGCACCACGCGCCTACGTCACCGTCTCGGTGCTGCACAACCCCACCGGGGCCTGCCTGACGGCGACGGCCGCGCACCAGGTGTTGCAACTGGCGGCGCGGCACGACTTTTTCGTCGTCGAGGACGATTGCTACGCCGCCTTCGCGCCGGCGCATGCGCCGCGCATGAGCAGCCTGGACGGCCTGGCCCGCACCATCCATGTGGGCAGTTTCTCCAAGGTGTTGACGCCCGCCTGGCGCGTGGGCTGGCTGGCCGCCGCGCCGGCGGTGGTGGCGCGGCTGACCGAGCACAAGCTGCTGTCCACCCTGACCACCAGCCCGCTGACCGAGCGCCTGCTGGCCCATTGCCTGGCCGAGCGGGCGCTGGCGCGGCACATCGAGCGGGTCAACGAGCGGCTGGCCGCCGCCCGCGAGCGCACGGTGCGGCTGGCCGAGGACGCGGGCGCGCGCCTGGTTGCACCGCCGCAAGGGCTGTTCGGCTGGGTGGACATCGGCCGCGACAGCGAGGCATTCGCCCTGGCCGCCCACGATGCCGGCTGGCTGACCGCACCCGGCGCCCTTTTCTCGCCCACCCGCCGCGCCGGCTCGCTGATGCGCATCAACTTTGCCACGGCGCAGGATGCGGCGTTCTGGAAGCTGCTGTCAGCCTGACCCCATCCGCGTCGCCAGCGCCCCGATGCGCGCCAGCGCGGCGCGGCGGCGCGTATCCCAGTTGGCGCCCACGGCCAGCCGCAGGCAGTGGTCGAAGCGATCGCTGGCGCTGAACATGGCGCCGGGCGCAAAGCAGATGCCCTCGGCCAGGCTATGGCGCAGCAGCGCCAGCGTGTCCACCTGGCCCGGCAACTCCAGCCACAGCAGGTAGCCCCCGGCGGGGTCGGTCACCCGCGTGCCAGCCGGGAAATGGCGCGCGATCAATTCGCGCGTCTCGTCCATCCGCGCGCCGATGCGCTGACGCAGGCGGCGGTAATGGGCCTCCAGGCCGCGCTGGGCCAGCAAGTCGGCCAGCGCGTACTCCATCACCGCCGTCTGCCCACCCGAGGTGGCGAGCTTCATGCCCTGGATGCGCGCATGCCAGCGCCCGGTGGCGACAAAGCCCAGCCGCAGGCCCGGCGCCAGTGTCTTGGTGAACGAGCCACACAGCAGCGTGCCACCGCCCGCATCGTGACTGTGGACGGTGCGACGCTGGGCATCGGTTTCGGTCAGGTCGTTCCAGACCACGTCCTCCACCAGCGGCACCCCGTGCGTGCTCAGCAGCCGCACCAGCCGTTGGCGGCGCGTCTGCGCCATGCAGGCGCCGGTGGGGTTGGACAGCGTGGGCACACACAGCAAGGCCTTGACGGGCTGCGTGCGCAGCGCCAGCTCCAGCGCCGACAGCGAAAGGCCTTCACTGGGGCAGGTGGGAATCTCCAGCGCGCGCAGCCCCAACTGCTCCAGGATGTGCAGCAGGCCGGCATAGCTGGGCGACTCCACGGCCACCACGTCGCCCGGCTGCGTCACCGCGCGCAGCGCCAGCGTCACCGCCTCCAGCGTGCCGTGGGTGATGACGATGCCTTCGGGCGCCACCGTGGAGCCCAGCCGCAGCAGATGGCGGGCAATGGCGCGGCGCAGCGGCTCGACGCCAATGCCGGGTGCGCCGTGCAGCAGGCTGGCGCCCTGGCGCTGTGCGGCGCGCATCACGGCCTTGCGCAGCAGCGTGTGGTCGAACAGATCGGCCCCGGGGTAGGCCAGGCCAAACGAGGTGACGGCCGGATCCGCTTCCTTGGCCAGCACGAACTGCGCCAGGGTGCTGCGCTCCACCAGCAGGCTTTCGCGCGGCGGCGAGGACTCAGCCGGCCTGGGCAGGGCGCGCGGCCGCGGCGCGACGAAATAGCCCGAACGTGGCCGGGCCTGCACCAGCCGTGCGTCTTCCAGCGTGCGCAGCGCCTGCACCGCGGTGGACAGGCTGACACCGTGGCGGCGCGCCAACTCGCGCACCGAGGGCAGGCGCTCGCCGCTGGTCAGGGCGCCGCTGCGGATGGCCTGGGCCAGCCCATCGGCGATGCGGCCAAACAAGGTGTCGTCACGGGAACCCGGCATGCGGCGATTCTGTATCGATCGCCCGGAGCGGTGGGCATACAGATGGCGCCCTGGCCGGCCAGTACAGACGCAGCGCCTGCGCCGGCTGTACCGCTGCACAAACGCGGCCGCTGGATCTGGCGGCAAGGGCGATGGCCGGCCACGATGGGGCACCCCCTGTGCTGCGGAGCCCCACCATGACCGACACCTTGACCCTGCCCACCCCGCGCTCGCTGCGACTGCCTCAGCCGCGCACGCTGCACGTCACTCAAGGCCACGTCTGGATCACCATCGAAGGCGACGCAGCCGACCACCTGCTCGCCCCCGGCCAGACCCTGCCGCTGCCCGCGCGCCGCCATGTGGTCATCGAGGCGCTGGACGGCCGCGCATGCTGTCAGCTCGCCAGCACCGCCTGCTCGGCACCGCCGCGTTGGCGCACCTGGTTGCCCTCCAGCGCCAGCGCGCCTTCGACGAACCAGCGCACGGCCTGCGGGTAGATCACATGCTCCTGCGCCAGCACGCGCGCGGCCAAACTGTCCTCGTCGTCGTCCGGCCGCACCGCCACCGCCGCCTGGGCGACGATGGGGCCATGGTCCAGTTCAGCCGTCACGAAATGCACCGTGGCGCCCGCCACCTTGCAGCCCGTCTCCAGCGCGCGGCGGTGGGTGTGCAGGCCCGGGAAGGCCGGCAGCAATGAGGGGTGAATATTGAGCAACCGCCCCGCGTAATGCGCCACAAAGGCCGGCGTCAGCACCCGCATGAAACCGGCCAGCACCACCAGATCGGGCGCCTGGGCGTCGATGGCCTGCATCAGCGCGCCGTCAAACGCCTCGCGGCTGGCGTAGGCCTTGTGGTCCACCGCGCCCGTGCCCACGCCTTGCTGCGCCGCCCAGGCCAGCCCCGCCGCACCCGGCCGGTTGCTCAGCACCGCCACCACTTCGGCCGGCCAGCCCTCGCTGCGGCAGCGCTCGACGATGGCCTGCATGTTGCTGCCGCGACCGGAAATCAGAATGACGATGCGTTTCATGGCCGGCATGGTAGCGCTGCGAAAATGCGCGCTTTGCCTCGCCGTCCCATGCGCCCCCAACCGCCCCGCGTTCTCTCTGCCATGCGCCCCATGGGCGCCCTGCACCTTGGCCACTACCACGGCGTGCTCAAGAACTGGGTGCGGCTGCAACCCGACCACGACTGCTTTTTCTTCGTCGCCGACTGGCATGCGCTGACCGACGCCCCGCAATCGGACGAGCCCCGGCTGGAGGCCCACATCTACGACATGGTGGTGGACTGGCTGGCCGCCGGCATCGATCCCGCGCGCAGCACCTTGTTTCTGCAAAGCCGGCTGCCCGAGCATGCCGAGCTGTTCACCCTGCTGGGCATGGTGACCCCTCAGACCTGGCTGCGCGAGTTGCCCGGCGCGGCCGAAGCGGGCACCTTCGGCCAACTGGCCTACCCGCTGCTGCAGGCAGCCGACATCCTGATCCACCGCGCCGACTTCGTGCCCGTGGCCGAAGACCAGGAGCCGCTGATCGAGCTGACGCGGCGCATTGCCCATCATTTCAACGGTGCCCATGGCGAGGCCGGCGTGCCGGTGCTCACCGAGCCGCGCCTGCTGGTAACCAACACCGGCTACCTGCCCGGCCTGGACGGCCGCAAGATGAGCAGCCGCGCCGGCAACGCCATCGCCATGCGCGACACGCCCGAGGTGGTCACCACCAAGGTGCGCGCCGCCCCCACCACGCCCGGCATGCCCGCGCAGTGCGGCGTGTTCGCGCTGCAGCACACCTATCTGGACGCCGCCACGCACCAGGAGCTGGGCCGCCGCTGCACCGAAGGGGCTGCCGACTGCCTGAGCTGCAAACAGCCGCTGATCGAGGCCATCGTGCGCGAGCAGGCACCCATCCGCGCGCGCGCCGACGCCTACCTGGCCCAGCCCAAGCAGGTGCAATGGCTGCTGGAGCTGGGCACCGAGCGCGCCCGTGGCGTGGCCCGCGAGACCATGAAGCACGTGCGCCGCGCGCTGCACCTCGGGCCGCATTGATCTGCGTCAAATGACACGAACCGGGCCCGGGCGTGACATCTGGGGGACGGTATAGTAATTTTTTGTCGTTCGTGCACTTAAGTCTTGCGATTCGGTGCCGCGCACGCCCCAACTGCCTGCTTCGTCATCGGAGTCCCCTGATGTCCCACCTCCTGCATTCCCGTGCCCTGGCCGTCTGCGGCCTCGGCCTGCTGCTGGCCGCCTGCGGCGGCGGCAGCGACACCGTCAGCAACCACGCCCCGGTGGCTGGAGCCGACAGCGCCACCATCGCCTGGAACTCCACCGGCGTGACGCTGGACGTGCTGGCCAACGACACCGATGCCGACGGCGACGCCCTGCAACTGTTCTCCACCACCCAGCCCACCAACGGCAGCGTGACCATCACGGACGGCAAAATCGTCTACCGGCCGCACACCAGCTACATCGGGGTCGATCAGTTCACCTACGTGGCCAAAGACCGCTTTAACGGCCAGGCCACGGGCACCGTCAGCATTGCCGTGCAGGGCCAGATCACCCTCATCGGCCGCGCTGTCGGCTTGGCCAGCCCCGTGGTCACGGCCCAGGTCGGCAGCCAGACCTTCACCACCACCGCCGCCGCCGACGGCAGCTATTCGCTGCCCATCACGGCCACGACTGGCAACCAGTTCATCACGCTGACTGCCCAAGGTAGCGGCGACGCCTCTGGCATCAAGCTGCGCAGTCTGGTGGGTGAAGTCGCTACCTTTGCCACGCGCGCCACCAACATGGGCAATCAACTCGACAGTGGCTTCGACTCGGTGCTCAAGCTGGGATCGCTCTCCACCGCCCGCACGGCATTGGCCACCTTGGCCAACGGCGGCACCGAGCCCACCACCCAGGCGGCGCTGAATGCGGCCAACGTGCTGGTGGAAGGCAACACGCTGATGCAGCGCGCCGCCACCATCCGCCAGATCATGGCCGGCACGGTGGCATTGCCGGCCGGCATCACCGACACGGCGGCGCTGGTGAGCAACCAAACAGCCTATACCAACTTGGTGGCGGCCCAGCTGGTGACCCGTGCCAACGCGCTGGACGCGGATATCGCCGCCGTCAAGATCGACGCCTCGCAAACCGTACCTTTTAACGCAGAGCCCACACAGAGCAGCCTTACCGTCTACACACTGCGCGATGGCCAACAGCGGTCGCCCATGCTGTGGACGCTGCGCACGGACGGCACTGCCCTGCTTGACGACAGCATGCCCGCCCGCTGGGCGGTGAGTGATGGCCTGCTGACGCTGACCTTCGCCGCCCCGCAGACCCTGTCCGTGCCAACTGGTTATGGAGGTTTCATAAACGCCAGCGTCACGGCATTGAAGGCCCGTCGCAACGTGGGTTCGGAGACCTCTGGCGTGACCGCCTGGCAGTTCACCGGCGTGGATGGCGTTGGCCTGGCACTGCCCCCCGCCTGGTATGCGTCCAGCTACCAGAGCATGGCGTCGCTGTTGGCCCCCACTGCGGCCGAGCTGACCAGCGGCGCCTACGCGGGCGTGTGGACGCCGCCCGCCGCCAATGGCGGCAAGTTCGACGCCGACACCCTGGTGCTGAACGCCAATGGCACCGGTAGCCTGCAGCGCACGCAGATCGCGTTGACCTGGGCCCGCACCGATACCGCGCTGACGCTGACCTATGCCACCGGCGAAGTGCAGACTCTCTCCCGGCTCTCGCGTGACGCAGACGGCGAAGAGCGTTGGCTGATCCGCCTGACCAGCCCTGGCGTCGGTGGTGCCGCCGCCTCCACCACCACACAGTGCGACTGCATGGTCGTCAAACAGACCGCTGGCGCTGCATTTACCGCCGCCACTGCGGCGCAACAGTGGCTGTATGCGCTGCCCGGCAATCTCGTGTCTTACCTGCACCAAGGCATGGCGCTCAATGCGGACCGCAGTGGCGGCTTCTTCAACGTCAATCTGGGCGAAACGCCGCGAATGGGCCGCCCCGTGAGCTGGCAGGTCACCGCCAACGGCGAGATCGCCATGACCACCTACCGGCTGCCTGATAACAGCATCGCGGGCACTTGCCCGCCGGACCAAGTCTGTACGGTCTACGTCTATCGCACCTGGCGCAAACTGGCTGAGGTGGGCAACAAGACCTTTGTACTGGTGTACAGCAAAGTCGAAGGCTATGACGGCGGCTATTACGTCACCTGGGTCGATTCGAGCCCCCTGTGGACGCCGCCGGTCTGACCCCCACCATCTGACCCTCAACCCTCAGCGGCCACCGATTCCGGTGGCCGCTTGCACATTGGCCCCATGCCGCTGGCCCGTCTTGCCCGTGTTCGCCACCATGCCGCCTGGCTGATGGTGGGTGCCACCTTGCTGTTTGCCGCCATGGCCGCCTGCGTCAAGCTGGCGTCGGCGCGCTATGGCACGGGCGAGATCGTCTTTTACCGGGGCATGGTCGGCTTCATCGTCATCGCCGCCCTCACGCTGTGGCGCGGCGGCAGCCTGCGCACCACCGTGCCGCTGATGCACCTGGGGCGCGGCGTGGCCGGTGTGGCGGCGCTGGTGCTGTGGTTTTTCGCCATGGCACACCTGCCACTGGCCACGGCGGTCACGCTGAACTACATGTCCTCGGTCTGGATGGCGGCATTCCTGGTGCTGGCCGCCTGGGCCGGTCGCGCGCCAAAAGTGCATCCGGCGCTGGTGGGCGCCGTGCTGCTGGGCTTTGCCGGCGTCACGCTGGTGCTGCGACCCAGCTTTGTGGCCAGCCAGTACCTGGCCGCCGGCGCCGGCCTGGCCTCGGGCATGCTGGCGGCGCTGGCCTATCTGCAAGTCGGTGCGCTGGGCCGGGCGGGCGAGCCCGAGTACCGCGTGGTCTTTTACTTCTCGCTGGCCAGTGCCGTGGTGGGCGTGCTGCTGACGCTGGGCCATGGCTTTCAAAGCCACACGCCTGGCGGCCTGGCGGCGCTCATCGGCACCGGCGTGCTGGCCACGGCGGCGCAGATGATGATGACGCGCGCCTACGCCATCGGTCAGCCGCTGGCCAACGCCAGCCTCAACTACCTGGGCATTGCGTTCTCGTTCGGCTTTGGCCTCGCGCTGTTTGGCGAGCGGCTGTCGGCGCCCAGCCTGGCGGGCATCGGCCTCATCGTCGTCGCCGGCCTGTGGGCCACCCGGCTGCGCCATGCGACAGTTGCCACATGAACACCCCGCTGATCACCACCGCCGCTGCAGGGCAAGACCCGGCCATCGTCTGGCTGGATTGCCGCTACAACCTGATCGACCCGGGCGCGGGCGCACGCGCCTATGCCGAGGGCCATGTGCCGGGCGCCCACTACGCCCATCTGGAGCAGGATTTGAGCGGCCCCAAACACCCGGCTGGCCCGCGCGTGGGCGGGCGCCACCCGCTGCCCGATCGCACCGCTTTCGCGCAGCGCGTGGCCGCCTGGGGCATCACCCCCACCAGCCGCGTGGTGGCCTACGACGCCGACGGCGGCATGTATGCCGCACGCGCCTGGTGGCTGCTGCGCTGGCTGGGCCACGAGGCCGTGGCCGTGCTGGACGGCGGCCTGCCCGCCTGGCTGGCCGCAGGCGGTGCGCTCACCACCGAAGTGCCGCCGCTGCGCGAGGGCGCCCTGCCCTACCCCGCGCAGCCGCAACCGGCCATGCCCACACGGCAGGCCGATGCGCTGGCGGGCTACACCGTGGTGGATGCCCGTGCGGGCGAGCGCTACCGCGGCGAGACCGAGCCACTGGACAGCCGCGCCGGCCACATCCCCGGTGCCGTCAACCGCTTCTACAAAGACAACCTGCAGGCCGACAGCCGCTTCAAGCCGGCGGCCGAATTGCGCGCCGCCTTCGCCGCGCTGGGTGAACCGGCAAAGCAGGTGCACCAATGCGGCTCGGGCGTGACGGCCTGCCACAACCTGCTGGCCATGGCCATTGCCGGCCTGCCTGGCGCGGCGCTCTACCCCGGCTCGTGGAGCGAGTGGTCGGCCGACCCGGCGCGCCCGGTGGCCACCGGCGCCTGAGCGCGGTGGGCCGCTACAAGTCCTCGCGCCAGCTTGGCAGCCTCACCTCGGTCAGCATGCCGGCCACCCGCAGCAGCGTGGCTGTGGCCGCCGCCAGCGGCAGCGCCCAGGCATCGTCCATGCGCAGGTGGTTGAGGCCCACCAGCACCCAGCCACCGGCGAACGCACAGACGGCATAGGGGCGCCGGTCGTAGAGCGCGGTGGGAATCTCGTTGATGACGATGTCGCGCAGCATGCCGCCGCACACCGCCGTGACCACACCCATCAGCACCGCCACCAGCGGCGGCAGGCTCATTTGCAGCGCGATCTGGGTGCCGCTGGCACTGAACAGGCCCAGGCCCAGCGCATCGGGCCATTGCATGGCGCGCTGGGTGATGGGCACGTGGCGGGCGCGCAGCAGCCACATGGCCGCCACACAGGCCACCAGCAGCACCCACAACCAGTTGGCGTGCGCCACCCAGAAGAACGGCCGCCGGTCCAGCAGCACGTCGCGCAGCGTGCCGCCGCCAAACGCGGCCAGACCGGCCACCACGCACACGCCCACCACGTCCAGCCGCTTGCGCGCCGCCTCCAGCAGGCCCGAGGCGGCAAAGGCCACGGTGGCCGCCGCCTCGATCACCGTCTGGGCGTGAGAAAGGCTCCAGGCCACGGGCGGCATCCAGCTGGAGGGGTTCATGCGGGTCGCACCTGCAGGGGGTTCAAAAGCGCCATGCATCCGTCCTGTCAGCCCTGGCGAGGGCGGAGGGGCATGGGAGTCGAACCCACCCGGCGGCGCGTGGCGCCACCCACCGGGTTTGAAGCCCGGCCGGCCCACCAGGACCGTTGCCCCTCCACTGCAAAGGCAAAAAAGAAAAGCGCCGACTCTAGCCGAGTAACAGGCCAGCCTGCGGGCGCAGCCGATGCGCGTCGCCCACGCGGCGCGTCAGCCCCACGCGGTCGAAGTACTCCAGCACCTGAATGGCCCGCTTGCGGCCCAGCCCGGTGGCGTCGCGAAACCGCGCCGCCGTGAGCGCGCCGCCTTGTGACGCCGCCACATCGCGGGCCAAGGCGACCAGGCGTTGCAGGGTGGCCGGCGGCAGGTAAAGGTCTTTGACGATCTGGTGCAACTCGCCGCGCTGCGCCAGCCGGGCCAGCGTCAGGCGGGTCAGCGCCTCGGGCTGGCCGGCGTCGCGGGCCAGGTCGCGCACCCAGGCGCCCTCGAAGCCAGCGGTGGCCAGCGACGCCGCCACCTGCTGTGCCAGCCGCCGCTCGGCCGCCGACAAGGCCACCGCATGGGCAGGCAGTTGCACGAAGGCACCAGCCACCATCACCTGGCCCGCGCCGCGCAAGCCGGCCAGCAGCGCCGGCCACAGCGGCGCCGCCAACCGGGGCAAGGCCAGCCGCCGCAGCCGGGCGGCATCGGGGCCGGGCTCGTCGGGCTGGCGGGCGTGGTGGGCCGCCAGCGTGGCCAGCACCAGCGCTGCAGCCGCATCGGCATGGCGGGCGGCCAGCAGCCAGCCGTCCTGGGCCAGTGCATCGGGCGGCGGCGCCAGCGCCGCCCCGTGGGCTGCGCCCAGGCGCGCAGCGTCCAGGCCGTTGGGTGACGCGTCCAGCAGCGCGGCCAGTCGCGCCGCCGGCGTGGGCAGTGCCAGCGCCGCCAGCTGGCTCAGCCGCTGCGGCGTGCGGCGGTAGCGTGCGGGCGCATGCGGGTCGTGCACCACGCCGCCGGCCACCATGCGGCTGGCGGCGGCGTCGCGCAGCACCACGCGGTCGCCGGCCCAGGCGCCCATGGGCTGGCGCAGCACCAACTGCACCCAGCCGCTGGCGCCGGGTGCCAGCGCGTCGCCCGCCTCCAGCACGGCCACGCTGGCCATGACGGCCGCCGCGCCCAGGTGCACGTGCACGGGGGCGCCCGAGCGCAGCGGGCGGGCCTCGCCGGGCCAGACGGTGAGCCAGGCGTCGAGCCGGTCGGTGTGCAGCGCGGCCTCGGGCGCCACCACCCATTGCCCGCGCGCGACCGCGTCGTGCGCCACGCCCACCAGCGCCAGTGCGGCGCGTTGCCCGGCCTCCGCGGCCTCGGTGGCCTGGTTCTGGGCATGGACGCTGCGCACGCGCACGCGGCTGCCGCCCGGCACCAGCACCAACTCATCGCCCACCTGCACGCGCCCGGCATGCACGCTGCCGGTGACCACGGTGCCGGCCCCGGGCAATGCGAAGGCGCGATCGATGGCCAGGCGGAAGGCCGCGCCCAGCGGACGCACCGTGGGGCTGCGGGCGGCATCAAGCAGCCGCGCCCGCAGCGCGTCCAGCCCCACGCCAGTGGTGGCCGACACCGGCACCATGGGCGAGCCGGCCAGCGGCGTGTCCGCCAGCAGCACCTGCACCTGGGCCTGCACCTCGACCAGGCGTTCGGGGCTGACGCGGTCGGTCTTGGTCAAGGCCACGATGGCCCGCGGCAGGCCCAGCAACACCAGTGCGGCCAGGTGCTCGCGCGTCTGCGGCATCACACCATCGTCGGCCGCCACCAGCAGCAGCGCCAGATCCAGCCCGGTGGCGCCGGCCAGCATGGTGTGCACCAACCGCTCGTGACCGGGCACATCCACAAAGCCGATGCGCGTGCCGTCGGGGCCGGCCATGAAGGCGTAGCCCAGCTCGATGCTGATGCCGCGCCGCTTTTCTTCGGCCAGCCGGTCGGTGTCCACGCCGGTGAGCGCACGCACCAGCGTGGTCTTGCCGTGGTCGATGTGGCCTGCGGTGCCGACGATCATGGGGCGACGACCAGGGCGTGCAACTGGCTGGTCAGTGCGTGCGCGTCCTCCAGGCCACGCAGGTCCAGCAGCAGGCGGTCGTCGGCCACGCGGCCGATCACCGGCACGGGCAGCGCGCGCAGCGCGGCCGCCAGCGCGTCCAGCGCCCGCCCTTTGCGGGGCGTTTGCGGCGCGATGGCCAGGCCCGCCGAAGGCAGGCGGTCGATGGGC
This sequence comes from Pseudomonadota bacterium, assembly GCA_020161145.1. Lineage (GTDB taxonomy): Bacteria > Pseudomonadota > Gammaproteobacteria > Burkholderiales > Burkholderiaceae_C > Ideonella. The sequence goes on along the minus strand of JAIUPQ010000002.1, from coordinate 46,231 downwards.
AGCGAGCCCGAGCCGATCTGGCTTTGCAGTGCCACCGGCACCACCCGCCAGCCCTCACCCAGCGCGGCCTGCAGCACGGGCTGCACGGTGCGGGCCACGGCCTCGATGTCGGCCAGCGGGCGCGTCAGCAGGCGCAGCGTGGGCAGCGCCTGCGTCAGCCGCTCGGGTTGCAGGTAGAGGCGCAGCGTGGCTTCGAGCGCAGCCAGCGGCAGCTTGCTCAGCCGCAGCGCGCGCTTGAGCGGATGGCGGCGGATGCGCGCAATGGCGTCCTGGCGGCCGACGATGAGGCCGGCCTGCGGGCCGCCCAGCAGCTTGTCGCCGCTGAAGGTGACGACGTCGCAGCCGGCGCCCAGCATGTCTTGCGGCAGGGGCTCGCGCGGCAGGCCCCAGCGGCTCATGTCCACCAGCGCGCCGCTGCCCAGGTCGGTGACCAGCGCCAGGCCATGCGCATGGGCGATGGGGGCCAGCGCCTCTTCGTCCACGGCGGCGGTGAAACCCTGCACGGCGTAGTTGCTGGTGTGCACCTTGAGCAGCACCGCCGTGCGCTCGGTGATGGCGCGCGCGTAGTCCTGGGCGTGGGTGCGGTTGGTGGTGCCGACCTCGACCATGTGCGCGCCGGCCGCAGCCATCACGTCGGGCATGCGGAAGGCGCCGCCGATCTCGACCAGCTCGCCGCGCGAGACGATGGCCTCGCGCCCGCCGGCCAGCGCCGCCAGCGTCAGCACGACGGCGGCCGCGTTGTTGTTGACCACGGTGGCGGCCTCGGCGCCAGTGAGCGTGCACAGCAGGTCTTCGACCAGGCTGTCACGGTCGCCGCGCCCGCCCGTGGTCAGGTCGTACTCCAGGTTGTTGGGGCCGCGCAAGGTGGCTGCCACGTGATCCAGCGCCACGTCGGCCAGCACGGCGCGGCCCAGGTTGGTGTGGATGACGGTGCCGGTCAGGTTGAGCACCGGCCGCATGCGCGGCGCCAGCCGCGCGGCGATGCGCGCGGCCAGGGCCTGGGCCAGCGCATCGGACGCGGCCTGCGCGCGGTCCAGCGTGCCCGCCACGGCCTCGGCCCGGCACGCGGCCAGCAGCACGCGCGCCTCATCGGCCACCAAGGTGTGGCCATGGTCAGCCAGCAGCGGCTGCACGGCGGCATGGCGCAACAGGCGATCGGTGGCAGGCAAGTCCTGGGGCTGGGCCGGCGCACCGTGAACCACGGATGGCGAAGGCGGCGCGGTCATGGCGCCGCGTCTTCTTCGCCGAACAGCAGCAACAGGTTGTGGCCGGCGGGGGCATAGCCGGCCTCGCCCACCAGCAGGTCCAGCGTCAGCGTGGCCAGGTCGTCGGCCAGCGGCTCCACCTGCGGGTCGGCCGTCATGTGCAGAATCTTCAGGTAGTGGCCGCAGGTGTCGCAGGTTTCGGCCTGCACGGGGGCGCGCTGCGGGCTGGCCTTTGCGTCCACGGCCTGCAAGGCCTGGTACTGGATGCCGCTGGTGCCCAGGCAGTGCGCGCACTTGACGCGCACCAGATGCCACTGCGCGCTGCACAGCGTGCAATGCAGGTAGCGGTGGCCATCCACCGCGCCGCCGATGCGCACGATGCTGGCGGCCGGCGGGCTGCCGCAGCAGGGGCAGCGGGTGGCGTCATCCGGCATGCCGAAGGGCTGCGTCAGCGCGCCGGCACTGGCGCGCACCAGATGCGTCCAATGCAGTTGCAGGCCGGCCGCAATCAGCGGCGCCCCGGCCAGATCCAGGCCTTGCGTGCGCCCGGCCAGCAGGCGGTCGGCCTGCTGCTCCAGGTCGGCATCGGGCAGGGCTTGCACGGCCTGCACGCCCGCCCGGGCCGGGCTGTCGGCGGGCAGGTTCGCCAGCACTTCGCCCAGCAGCCCGCGCAGCTGGCTGCGCCAGGCGGCATCGCGCGGCCAGGTGGTGGTGGCCAGCAGCGGCGCACCGGCGTGGGCGGCGGCATCGGCCTGGGCCGGCGTGGGCAGGGGCACGCCGGGGTAGGTGGCCAGGCGCGCGTGCTGGGCCTCGGCCACCACGGCCAGCAGCAGCAGGTAGTCGCGCAGGGCGTGACCCGCCGCCAACTGCCGCAGCCGCAGCGCGCGCTCAGCGAAAACGTCGGGGTCGGGCAGCCGCAGCCGGGGCCAGTCGGCGCCGGCATTCAGGGCGATTTCTTCTGGGGTGCGCAGGCGGGTGGTCGGGGGGTGGGTCATGGCGGGCAAGAGGTCTGGGGGCACGCCGATGGATCGTACCCGCCCAAGCCCCTACTCCGGCCGCCCCACCTTTTCGCGCCACCACAGCAGGTGGTGGTGCTTGGCCCAACCGCTGCTGACCGAGCCCTGGGTCATGGCGCGCAGCGTGCCCTTGACCCAGATGGCGGCGTAGATGTGCACCACCGCCGTCAGCGACATGACGAAGGCCGCCAGCGCATGCAGCACGACGGCCACGCGCTGCAAGCCGATGGGCACGCTGTTGGCGAACCAGGCCTGCCAGAACAGCACGCCAGTGAGCAGCAGCACCGTCAGGCAGATGCTCATGCTCCAGAACACCAGCTTCTGCCCGGCGTTGTACTTGCCCACGGCGGGCATGCCAGATTCATCGCCGTGCAACACCAGCTCGGGCGCGGCCTTGATCCATTCGGTGTCCTCGCGGCGCCAGAGGTTGGCGCCCCGCAAGGCCACGAACATCAACAGGAACAGCAAGACGACGCCAATGCCCAGATACGGATGCAGGATGCGCGTCCACTGCGGCCCACCAAAGAGCTGGGTGAGGAAGAACAGGCTGGGGTGAAACAGCGCCAGCCCCGAAAAACCCGCCAGGCCGAACAGCAACACCACCAGCCAGTGGTTGATGCGCTGGTTGTCGGTGTAGCGCTGGATGTATCGCGTGCTCATGCTTCATCCTCCTCGGGCACTTCCAGGGGGCCTTGCTTCATGTGGTGGAAGAAGCCGACCACGGCCGCGCCCACCATGGCCGCCAGGGCCAGGGGCTTGGCGGCGCCCTTCCACAGCCCCACCAGCGGGCTGATGCGCGGCGCGGCGGCCAGCCCGGCGTACAGCTCGGGCTTGTCGCCGTGCTGCAGCACGTAGACCACGTGGGTGCCGCCCACGCCCTGGGGGTCGTAGACGGCGGCCTTGTCGTAGCCCCGGGTCTGCAACTCGGCCACGCGGCCGGCGCCGTAGTCCAGCATGTCCTCCTTGCTGCCGAAACGGATGGCGCCGGTGGGGCAGGCCTTGGCGCAAGCCGGCTCCTGGCCCACCGCCACGCGGTCGGCGCACAGCGAGCATTTGTAGGCCTTGTGGTCTTTCTCGCTGATGCGCGGCACGTCGAACGGGCAGCCCTTGACGCAGTAGCCACAGCCGATGCAGTGCTCGCTGATGAAGTCCACGATGCCGTTGGTGTACTTGACGATGGCGCCCGGCGAAGGGCAGGCCTTGAGGCAGCCCGGGTCTTCGCAGTGCATGCAGCCGTCTTTGCGGATCAGCCACTCCAGCCGGCCCTCGGTGACTTCCACCTCCGAAAACCGCATCACCGTCCAGGACTGCGGGGTGAGGTCGTTGGGGTTGTCGTAGGTGCCGTGGTTGTGGCCCACCTCGTCGCGCAAGTCGTTCCACTCCATGCAGGCCGACTGGCAGGCCTTGCAGCCGATGCAGCTGGAGACGTCGATCAGTTTGGCCACCTGCGGGATGGCCGCGCGTGCATCGGGCGTGGGCGTGGTGGTGGCCGAGCGCTTGGCGATGTCCAGGGATTGCAATGAAGACATGTGCGCTCCTTAGGCCTTCTCGATGTTCACGGTGAACGCCTTGTATTCAGGCGTCTGCGTGTTGGCATCGCCCACGAACGGCGTCAGCGTGTTGACCAGATGGCCCGGCCGCGCCTGACCGATGAAGCCCCAGTGGTTGGGCAGGCCCACGGTGTGCACCTTGCGCCCGTCGCACTCCAGCACCGGGATGCGCTTGGTGACCACGGCCACGGCCGTGATGGCGCCGCGCAGCGACGAGACCTTGACGCGGCTGCCATGGGCGATGCCTTTTTCCTGCGCCAGCGCCTCGCTGATCTCGACGAACTGCTCGGGCTGCAGCACGGCGTTGATGTGGGCGTGCTTGGTCCAGTAGTGGAAGTGCTCGGTGAGGCGGTAGCTGGTGGCCACGTAGGGGAAGTCCTTGGACGTGCCCATGGCTTCGCGGTCGGCCTTGAACACCCGAGCCGCCGGGTTGGTCTTGGCCTTGGGGTTGCCCGGGAACAGCGGGTTGGCATCCAGCGGCGACTCGAACGGCTCGTAATGCGTGGGCAGCGGGCCGTCGGCCAGGCCGGTGGGGGCAAAGAGGCGGGCCACGCCTTCGGCGGTCATGATGAAGGGCCGCACCGGGTCGCGGGCCGCCGGGTCGGCCGTCAGGCCGATGTCGGGCACGTCGGCACCGCCCCAGCTCTTGCCGCTCCAGCCCACCAGCGGCTTGTCGGCGCGCCAGGGTTTGCCGGTGGCCGGGTCGGTGCTGGCGCCGTTGTAGAGGATGCGCCGGTTGGCCGGCCAGGCCCAGGCCCAGGCCAGCGTCTGGCCGATGTTCCAGGGGTCGCTGTTGTCGCGCCGGGCCATCTGGTTGCCGGCCTGAGTCCAGGCGCCGCAGTAAATCCAGCAGCCGCTGGCCGTGCTGCCGTCGTCGCGCAGATGGCCGAAGGTGGCCAGTTGCTCGCCGGCCTTGGCCAGCACCTTGGTGGCGTCGGTGGGGTCGGTGACGTCGGCCAGGGCCTTGCCGTTGTACTCGCGGGCAAGTTCATCGGGGCCCGGTGCCGAAGGCACTTTGTACGGCCAGGTCAGGTTGAGGATGGGGTCGGGGAAGGCGCCGCCGTCTTTCCTGTACAGCGCCCGCAGCCGCACGAACAACTCGGCCATGACGTCGATGTCGGTGCGCGCCTCGCCGGGTGGCGGCGCGGCCTTCCAGTGCCATTGCAACCAGCGCCCGGAGTTGGTGATGGAGCCCTCGTCCTCGGCAAAACAGGTGGTGGGCAGCCGGAACACCGTGGTCTGGATGTCTTCGCTCTTGACGTCGTTGAACTCGCCGTGGTTGGCCCAGAACTCGGCCGTCTCGGTGTTCAGCGGGTCCATGGTGACCAGGAACTTGAGCTTGGAAAGCCCGGCCACCACCTTGGCCTTGTGCGGGAACGAGGCCACCGGGTTGAAGCCCTGGCAGATGTAGCCGTTGAGCTTGCCCTGGTTCATCAGCTCGAACGCGCGCAGCACGTCGTAGAGCACGTCGGCCTTGGGCAGGTAGTCGTAAGCCCATTGGTTGTCGGCCCGGGCCGCATCGCCCCACCAGGCTTTTTGCAGGCTGACGAAGAACTTGGGGTAGTTCTGCCAGTAGCTGGTCTGGCCCGGACGCACCGGCTTGGTGGAGCGTGCCTGCAGGTAGCCATCCAGCGCCTGCTCGCTGTCTTTGGCCAGCGAGAGGTAGCCCGGCAGGTTGGTGGACAGCAGGCCCAGGTCGGTGAGGCCCTGGATGTTGCTGTGGCCGCGCAGCGCGTTCATGCCACCGCCGGCCACGCCGATGTTGCCCAGCAGCAGCTGCATCATCGCCCCGGTGCGCAGCATCTGCGAGCCGGTGCTGTGCTGCGTCCAGCCCAGCGCGTACATGATGGTCATGGTGCGCGCAGGCGTGGCGGTGCTGGCGATGGTCTCGCAGACCTTGAGAAAGTCCTCGGTCTTGGTGCCGCAGATGGTGCTGACCATCTCGGGCGTGTAGGCCGCGTAATGGCGCTTGAGGATTTGCAGCACGCAGCGCGGGTGTTCCATGGTCATGTCGACCTTGGCAAAGCCCGCTTCGTCCTTCTCGTAGGCCCAGCTGGCCGGGTCGTAGCTGCGCTTGTCCTCGTTGTAGCCCGAGAAGATGCCGTCGTTGAACTGGTAGGCCTCACCGACGATGAACGGCGCGTTGGTGTAATGGCGCACGTACTCGGTCTGGATGCGGCCGTTGGCCAGCAGGTAGCGGATCACGCCGCCCAGAAAGGCAATGTCCGAGCCGGCGCGCACCGGTGCGTAGAAATCGGCCATGGCGGCCGAGCGCGTGAAGCGCGGATCCACCACCACCAGCCGCGCCTTGTTGTGGTTGCGCGCCTCGATGGCCCACTTGAAGCCCACGGGGTGGGCCTCGGCGGCGTTGCCGCCCATCACCAGAATCACGTCGGCGTTCTTGATGTCCTCCCAGTGGTTGGTCATCGCGCCTCGGCCAAACGTCGGAGCCAGACCGGCTACCGTCGGGCCATGTCAGACCCTGGCCTGATTGTCAAAGACCAGCAACCCCAGACTTCGCATCACCTTGTGGGTGATGTAGCCCGCCTCGTTGGACGAGGCCGAGGCCGCCAGCATGCCGGTGGTGGTCCAGCGGTTGACCACCTGGTCGTCGGCATTGCGGGCCTGGAAGTGGGCATCGCGATCGGCCTTCATCAGCGCGGCGATGCGGTCCAGCGCCTCATCCCAGCTCAAGCGCTTCCAGGCCTTGCTGCCGGGCTCACGCACGGCCGGGTGCTGCAGTCGCGAGGGGCTGTGCACGAAGTCCAGCAGACCCGCGCCCTTGGGGCACAAGCTGCCCCGGCTGACCGGGTGGTCGGGGTCGCCCTCGATGTGGATGACGTCGGCCAGCGCGTTCTTGGCGCCGTCGCCCAGGCTGTACATCAGCAGCCCACAGCCCACCGAGCAATAGGTGCAGGTGTTGCGCGTCTCGCGGGCGCCTGCCAGCTTGTACTGGCGCGTCTCGGCCAGTGCCGCCGTCGGCGAAAAGCCCAGGGCCACCAGGCTGGAGCCCACCAGGCCCGCCGCGCTCACCCGCAGGAATTGCCTGCGATCCATGTCCATGGCTTGTCTCCTCTGGCTGTGGACGTCGTGACCGCCTTTTACCGCAACCGCGAACCGGCAGCCACCCGTCCGTACCCTAGGAACCCCGGACAGCCATAATCCCCTGCTGCGGGCCGCTAGCTCATGCTTGGTTAGAGCAGCAGACTCATAATCTGTTGGTGCCGTGTTCGACTCACGGGCGGCCTACCAATCCCTTTGCCCTGCACCATGTCCAACGCCCTACCGCTCGGGCTTGCCGCCGCATTGGCTGCAGGGCCCGCCCTGGCCCAGCCGGCCCAAGCCGATACCGCCACCCAGCAGACCGTGGTGGTCACGGGCGAGCGCGTGGGCACCCTGCCCTGGACCAGTCCGGCCACCTTCAACAGCGTGGATGGCGAGCAGATCCGCCACGGCCAGATGCAGATCAACCTGGGCGAAGGCCTGGGCCTGGTGCCCGGCCTCATCGTGCGCGAGCGGGGCAACTACGCGCAAGACCTGCAAATCTCCATGCGCGGCTTTGGCGCCCGCGCGCCCTTCGGCGTGCGCGGGCTGCGGCTCTACGTGGATGGTATCCCCATCTCCTCGCCCGATGGCCAGGGCCAGAGCGCCGGCTTTCCGCTCTCGGCGGCCGACCGCATCGACGTCATCCGCGGCCCGTTTGCCGCGCTGTTCGGCAACGCCTCGGGCGGTGTCATCGCCCTGACCACGGCGGAAGGTGCCGCGCATGGCCACGAGTGGCGCAGCGGCCTGGCCCTGGGTGAGCAAGGCCTGTGGCGCGCCAGCACCCAGGCCAGCGGCGCCATGGGCAGTTGGCACTACCTGGTGGACGCCAGCGCCATGGCCACCGACGGCCTGCGCCCGCAGGCCGAGGCCAGCCGCGCCACCGGCTACGCCAAGCTGGGCACCCGCTGGGACGGCGGCAAGCTCACGCTGCTGGCCATGCGCCAGGTCAGCCGCGCCCAAGACCCGCTGGGCCTGACCCGCGCCGAATGGGACGCCGACCCCTTCCAGACCACGCCCGTCGCGCTCAGCTTCAACACCCGCAAATGGGTGCAGCTCAACCAGGGCGGTGCCGCGCTGCAGCAGCAACTGGGCGGCGGCCATGCGCTGGAGGCCATGGCCTACGCCGGCACACGCACGCTGACCCAGTACCAGGCCATCCCGGTGGGCGCGCAGAACGCGCCGGGCAGCGGCGGCGGCATGTTCGAGCTGGACCGCAACCACCACGGCGCCAACCTGCGCTGGGTCTGGCACAGCCAGCCCTGGCGCGTACTGGCCGGCGTGCAACAAGACGACCAGCGCGAAGACCGGCTGGGCTACAACAACTACACCGGCCCGGCCAGCGCCCCCGAGCAACTGGGCGTGCAAGGCCTGCTGCGGCGCGACGAAACCAACCGCGCCGAATCCACCAGCCCCTACGCCCAGTTCGAGTGGACAGCCGACGCGCTGACGCTGGCCGGTGGCGTGCGCAGCACCCGCGTCACCCTCTCCAGCGCCGACCGCTACATCGCCCCCGGCAACGGCGACGACTCGGGCCGCGTGCGCTACAGCGCCACCCAGCCCACGCTGGGCCTGAGGCTGGCGCTGGCGCCCGAGTTGCAAGCCTTCATCAGCGCCGGGCGCGGCCTGGAGACGCCCACGCTCAATGAAGTGGCCTACCGCCCCGACGGCACCAGCGGCATGAACACCGACCTGCGCGCCGCCACCAGCACCCAGGTGGAAGCCGGCCTGCGCGGCCGCGGCGCCTGGGGGGCCTGGAGCGCCACCGCGTTCCACATCCGCACCACCGACGAAATCGCCGTGGCCACCAACCGGGGGGGCCGCGCCACCTACCAGAACGCGGGCGCCACCCGCCGCCTGGGGCTGGAGCTGTCCGGCGACGGCGAGTGGGAACTGGACGCCGCCGGCGGCGGCACCTTGCAGGCCGCCGCCGCGCTCACCTGGATGCGCGCCACCTATGTGGACGGCTTTCTGACCTGCACCGCCAGCCCCTGCGCCACCCCCAACGTGCCCATTGCGGCCGGCAGCACCATGCCCGCGCTGCCCAGGCTGGCCGGCCGCCTGGCGCTGACCTGGCAGCCCCAACCCATGCCCGGCGTCAGCTTCACGGCCGAGCTGCCGTTTGCCAGCGCCGTCTGGACGGACGACCGCCACAGCGACCACGCCGCCGGCTATGCCCTCATCAACCTGAGCGCCCGCTTCACGCAGAAAGTAGGCGCCTGGACCTGGCGCCAGTTTCTGCGTGTGGACAACCTGCTGGACCAGCGCTACGCCGGCTCGGTCATCGTCAACGAGGGCAACGGCCGTTTCTTCGAAACGGCGCCCGGGCGCAACTTCGCAGTGGGCATCGAGGCCAGCCTGCGGTACTAGCTAAAAAGGAGCACAGCCATGGAGTGCACAGTGGAATGGGGCGGCCCCGGCGGCATGGCCTTCACCGCCCAGACCGGCAGCGGCCACACCCTGGCCATGGACGGTGCCCCCAGCGCCGGCGGCCACAACACCGGCGCAAGGCCCATGGAGCTGCTGCTGGCCGGCGCAGGCGGCTGCAGCGGCTTTGACGTGGTGCAAATCCTCACGCGCGGCCGCCACGCCGTCACCGGCTGCCGCGTCCACGTGAACGGCACGCGGGCCGACACCGACCCCAAGGTCTACACCGCCATCCACCTGCACTACACGGTGACCGGCACCGCGCTGCCGCCAGCCGCCGTGGAGCGGGCCATTGCGCTGTCGAAAGAGAAGTACTGCTCGGCCACCATCATGCTGGCCAAGACGGCCACCGTGACCAGCAGCTATGAGATTGCAGACGCCAACCTATAGGTGACAAAGGCCGCCGCATAGGCCAGCGCAAACAGATAGGCCAGCATGATGGCCGGCGCCGTGTAGCCGCCCGTCTCGCGCCGCACCACCGCCAGCGTGGACAGGCACTGCGGCGCAAACACATACCAGGCCAGCAGCGCATAGGCGGTGGCCGCGCTCCACTGCTGGGCCACGATCTGCCCCAGCCGCTGCGCATCGCCATCACCTGAAAGCGCATAGACCGTACCCAGCGCGCTGATGGCAATCTCGCGCGCGGCCATGCCCGGAATCAGCGCCAGGCTGATCTGCCAGTTGAAGCCAATGGGCTCGAACAGCGGTGCAATGAAATGCCCGATCTGGCCCGCGATGCTGTATTGAATGGCCGGCCCCGTGGCGCCGTCGGGTGGCAGCGGAAACGACGCCAACAGCCACAGCGCCAGCGTGAAAAACAAGATGGTGGTGCCCACGCGGCGCACGAAGATCACCGTGCGCTGCCACAGCCCCAGCAGCACGCTGCGCGCATCGGGCCAGTGGTAGTGCGGCAACTCCATCATCAGCGGCCGCACCTGCCGGCCGCTGCGCGTGCACACCTTGAGCACCCAGGCCACCGCCATGGCGCCCACGATGCCCGCCAGGTACAGCACGAACAGCACCACCCCCTGCAGCGACAGCCCCAGCACCAGCCGCCGCGCCGGCACAAAGGCACCAATCAGCAGCGCATACACCGGCAGCCGCGCCGAGCACGTCATCAGCGGCGCAATCATGATCGTGACCAGCCGGTCGCGCGGATGGGCAATCGAGCGCGTGGCCATGATGCCCGGAATGGCGCAAGCAAAGCTGGACAGCAGCGGAATGAAGCTGCGCCCCGACAGCCCCACACTGCCCATCAGCCTGTCGAGCAGATAGGCCGCGCGCGGCAGATAGCCCGACTCCTCCAGCACCAGGATGAAGGCAAACAGAATCAGGATTTGCGGCAAGAACGTCAGCACGCCGCCCACACCGGCCAGCAAGCCGTCGTTGATCAGGCTGCGCAGCCAGCCCGCCGGCAGCCAGGCCTCCACCCACCCCGCCATCGCCGCCAGCACCGCCTCGATCACCGCTTTGGCCGGCTCCGCCCCCGCATACACCGCCTGGAACAGCACGAACAGCAACAGCGCCAGCAGCAGCGGGCCGACCACCGGGTGCAGCACCACGCGGTCGATGCGGTCGCTCTGGCTGGCGGTGCTCTGATCGGCCAGGCCCAACTCACCCAGCATGGCTTGCACGCGCGCCGCATCGGCCAGCGCCGGGTGCTCGGCCACGGGCGCTGGCGGCATGGCCGCGCGCCAATCCGGCGCGGCCAGCGCCGCCACCAGGGCGGCCATCCCCTCACCCCGCTTGGCCGCCGTGGCCACCACCGGCACCCCCAGCAGCGCGGCCAGCCGCTCGGTGTCGATGGCGATGCCGCTGGCCGCGGCCTTGTCCATCATGTTCACCACCACCACCATGGGCAGGCCCAGCCGCTGCACGGCCAGCACCAGCCGCAACGAGCGGCGCAGGTTGGTGGCGTCCAGCACGCAAACCAACGCATCGGGCTGCCGCTCGCCCAGCGCCTGGCCGGCCAGCACATCGCAGGTCACGCGCTCATCCGGTGAGCGCGGATAGAGGCTGTAGGTGCCGGGCAGGTCCAGCACCCGCACCGTGCGCGCCGCACCGGCCGCGTCCGTCAGGTGCAACCGCCCTTCCTTGCGCTCCACCGTCACGCCCGCGTAGTTGGCCACCTTCTGGCGGCTGCCCGTCAGCCGGTTGAACAGCGCCGTCTTGCCCGTATTGGGGTTGCCCACCAGCGCCAGCAGCGGGCCGGCCGGGTGGACGTGAATGACCGCTTCAGACGGGCTGGCCACAGGGCACCGGCATCACCGCCACACAAGCCGCCTCAGCCCGCCGCAGCGCAAACGTGGACTGGCCGATGCGCACCCGCATCGGATCGTCCCCCGGCTGGGCGCGCGACAACACGCACACCCGCTCGCCGGGCAGAAAGCCGATGTCCTCCAGCCAGCGCAACCACTCCGGCGCGCCGGGCGGCGGCTGCACCGCCTGCACCCAATGGGGCGCGGTGAGTGGCGCGGTGGCGAGGGAGTAAGGGGCGGGGGGCATGGGCGGCAACCTGAGGGGCATCAGGTCGCATTCTCAAATGAGAATCCTTCTCATTCCTTAACTTGGATTAAGGTGACGCCTTTCCCTGCCCCAAAAGCCAAAAGCGCCAAAGGCACCGAAGGCGTCGCATGGCGTTGGCGAGGCAGCTCCGCAACATCAGACGGACCCGAATTGCGGACGTTGGGTCGTGAATCGTTGCGTACACAACTTCTGGCGTTATTGCGCGTTCAGCATCCCACTCACTGCGCCCGTACCAGCCTCAACCGCGTATCCTGGTCGCATTCCCTGCATAGGTTCGTTTCGTTGATACCGAACTTGAAATTCACCGTCTGCGCGGCATCCCAGAGTCTGCTGTATTGCGTGCTTGACCAATAGGAGTAAAGGCCGGTGTCGGGGAAGGCGGTGCGGTCGATGGTGGGTCCGAAGTCGGTGGCAAAGTCCTGCGTGCGGATGACCAGCGTCAGCAACTCGCCAATGTGCGGCACGCGCCAGCCGGGCTGGGTCAGCGCATGGGCCATCGCGCCGTGCAAAGTGTATTTGGTCGCCTGACCGCTGCAGGTCCCGCCGTCCCAGTTCTTGCCCTCAGGGCAGCGGCGCCAGGTCAGGCCAGTAACGGTGTCGGTGACTTCGCTGCCGTCGGCGCTGTAGGTGTAGCGATCGGCGTCGGCCGGCGGTCCCCCTCGTACCAACCGCACGGCCAGCAAGGATTGCTTCGCACGCGGACGGGTTCCGGAGGCCAGGAAATCCACCGTCCAGGCGGCGCCGCTGTGATAACGGTCGGCGGGTGACGTCCAGGTGTCCCACTCAGCCGTATTGGGAAGCCAATAGGCATGGGTGGCGGTCGGGCGGTCCAGCCAATCGAAGTTCAGCAGGCCCATCAGTTCGGCCGCGATGGGCAGGCGCCAGTCGCTGTGGCCGCACAGGCCGCTGGCGTTGACGATGTCCACGTATTCGTGGGCCGTGCCCGGGCCGCTAAAGCGCGTGTAGCGGTTGCTGCCCGCGCGCACACCGCTGGCTGTCTTGCCCTCCCACATCAGCCCGGTGATCTCGTCCTGGATGCACTCGGTGCGGTCGAAATGGCCGCCGGCCGGGTTGGGCACGAATGCGTAACGCTTGGGATTGACCAGCACGTTCATGCCGTCCTGCCGGCCGGCTCCACTGTAGGCCACCGCGCTGGCGCTGGCGCAGGGCACGGGCGCCTGCACACCCAGGCCCATGCAGTCATCGGCCTGGACGCCACTGTGCGGCACGCGGCTGGTGTAGCTCAGCGTCAGCCGTTGCATGGAGGCGGCAGCGGCGTAGACCAGGTCTTCGAGCCGGTCGCGCGCGGCCACCGCGCCCGGCGTGTAGGGCACGCCCCAATCTTGCAGGGGCGTGGGCAGCGAGGCCTCCGAGAGGTAGAACGAGCGGAAACCGTGCGCCAATGCCGGCCCGCTGCCCGCATCGAACGTGGGCTCGGCCGACTGGAACGCGCAATAGCTGCCGCTGCAGTCGGGCGTGGTGCGGGTGGCGCCTGTCCAGTTCCCGCGCGGGTAGGGCAAGCCAGCGAGTTGCACCCGCACCGCGCGGTCGCCCGCGTGCGTGAGGTCCAGGCGGTTGATGGCCAGTCGCGCCGCGTTGCCCACGTTCACCACGCGCGCCTGGGCGGCGATGGCGTTACCGCTCTGCGCCGCGCGTTCAGCCCAGGCCAGATTGGCCAGCAGATTGCCCTCGCCGTGGGCGACGACGATGGCGCCGGGCTGGGTCGCCATCTGCGCGCTGAGGGCGCGCGCAGCGGCCTGGGCGCTGGCCATGCCGACATCGTCCACCGCGCCGGTGGCTTCCAGCGAGTTTTCGCCCGGCGTCATGTCGTCAAGGTAGGCCAGCACGCGGACAGCGGCGCTCACCTCCATCTGCGGCGCCAGACTGTCGTGCGCGAGCAGCAGGCGGGTCAGTTCGGTCAGATGGTGCTCTTCAGCCGTCTTCAGCAGGAAGGTCTCCTGCGCGTCCTGCTGCGTGGCATGGGGGCCGCCGACGCCGACGCCGCCGCCCCAGCCCAGCGGGTTGTAGACCAGCGTGACGGCGAACGTCCGCGGCGCCGCCTGGTGCAGGCGCGAGGCGTCAAGCACCGCCGCCAGCGCCTTGGCGTCGGCCATGGCTTGGGCCAGCGAGGTGCTCACGCTGTTGACGTAGAGCACCGGCGTGACCGCCGCCTGCGACGCGAGGGGCTCGTCGCAACCGCCCACCGGCACGGCCGCTCCGGCCAGCAAGCTGGCCTGGCGCGCGCGCTGGGCGGGAGTCGCCAGCAACGCGGTGCTCAACGCGTCGGCCACCGCCTCCGGCACCCCGCTGCAGCGCGCGGCCGTCAGGTAGTCGCTGCGGGCGGTCGCGTTGCCCAGGTCGAGCAAGGCCTGTTCAGTCTGGGCCAGCGCCAGCGCGCGAGCGCGCAGGCCCGGCCGTGTGGCGGTCAACCGCGCCAGGGTGGCGTCCACGTCGTCGCGCACGCCGTTGCGGTCGGCATCGGCGCCGGCCAAGCCCAGGTGCGCGGACCCCACGGACGGCATGGGCTCGTCCTGACCGCTGCAGCCGGTGAGCAAGGCCAGACCCAAGGCAGCGGCCCATCGGAACCAGGGCTGGCGCAGCGCGCCGATGGCTGCAGGCAGGCGGTTCATGGGGGGCTCCTCGGGTGTCGTTGTTCTGGAAGGGTAGGCCTGCAATAGGCAAGTTCACAATCCGGTTGTACCCACAGGTCATCGAGGGAACGTAGGGCTACCGAAATCCCGCGCCCGCTGGACAACGCGGCGGGGGCGGGCTGAGCGCAGCGGGGACCTGGGGGCGCTCAAAAGAAATCCCGGCTCTGCACCCCCAGCTCCCCCAACCACCCCGACCCATCCCGCGCGTACCCCGCAATCAAATTGCACGCCCCCTGCTGCCGCTGCCAGACGCCGCGCACGGTGAGCAGGCGGCCGCGCCAGACGCCGGCCAGGCGCTCGCGCAGGCGAGGCCAGACCACCACCTGGGTGACGCCGGTTTCGTCCTCCAGCGTGATGAACATGACGCCTTTGGCGGTGGGTGGCCGCTGGCGCAGCGTGACCAGGCCTGCGGTGCGCACGAGGCGGCGGTCGGGTTGCTGGTGCAGCTGTTCGGCCGTGAGGCAGTCGGTGAAATGGGGGCGCAGCAGCGCCATGGGGTGGCTGCGCAGCGTGAGGCCGGTGGCGGCGTAGTCCCAGGTGACGGCCTCGCCTTCAGGCGCGGGGGCCAGGTGCAGCGCGGGCTCGCGCACGGGGGCGGTGCGCAGCAAGGCGGGCGTGTGCTGCTGGCCCGCTGCCTGCCAGACCTGCTGGCGGCGGTGGCCGGCCAGCGGCGTGAGGGCGTCGGCGGCGGCCAGGGCTTGCACCTCGCGGGTGCCCAGCGCAGCGCGGCGCGTGAGGTCGCCCACGCTGGTGAAGGGTGCCTGGTCGCGCGCGGCCTGCACGCGCTGGGCGGCGGCCTGGCCCAGGCCATCGACCAGCGCAAAGCCCAGGCGCACGGCGGCGCCTTCGAGGCGGGCAGCCCAGGTGCTGTGCGCAATGTCCACGGGCTGCACCAGCACGCCGTGGCGCTGCGCGTCCTGCACCAACTGGCTGGGGGTGTAAAAGCCCAGTGGCTGGCTGTTGAGCAAGGCCACGAGGAAGACGGCCGGGTGGTGGCATTTGATCCAGGCGCTGGCGTAGACCAGGGTGGCGAAGCTGGCGGCGTGCGATTCGGGGAAGCCGTAGCTGGAAAAGCCCTTGATCTGCTCGTAGAGGTTGTGGGCGAATTCGTCGCTGTAGCCATGGGCGCGCAGGCCGTCCTTGAGGCGGCGCTCCCACACGTGCAGGCTGCCTTCGTGGCGCCAGGCGGCCATGGCGCGGCGCAGGCCGTCGGCCTCGCTGGCGGTGAAGCCAGCCGCCAGGATGGCAATCTGCATGCACTGCTCCTGGAACACGGGCACGCCCAGCGTGCGACCCAGGGCTTCGCGCAGCGCATCGCTGGGGTAGGTGACAGGCTCCAGCCCTTGCCGCCGCTGCAGATAGGGGTGGACGGCGCCGCCCTGGATGGGGCCGGGGCGCACCAGCGCCACTTCGATGACCAGGTCGTACCAGGTGCGGGGCCGCAGGCGCGGCAGCATGCTCATCTGGGCGCGGCTTTCGATCTGGAACACGCCCACGGTGTCGGCGGCGCACACCATGTCGTAGGTGGGGCCGTCGTCCTGTGGGATGTCGGCCAGGCAGGCCGGCCCGTTGGGGATCAGCGCCAGCGCGCGGCGGATGGCACTGAGCATGCCCAGCGCCAGCACGTCCACTTTCATGAAGCCCATGGCGTCGAGGTCGTCCTTGTCCCATTCGATGACGGTGCGGCCGGGCATGGCGGCGTTTTCGATGGGCACCAGCTCGGCCAGCGGCGTGTGCGTGAGCACGAAGCCGCCGGTGTGCTGCGAGAGGTGACGCGGCGTGCCCAGCAACTGCCGCACCAATGTGCGCAGCTGGTGGGCGGTGGGGCTGTGCGGGTCCAGCCCGGCGGCGGTCAGCCGCTCGTCGGGCAGCAGGCCATCGTCGTGGCGCGAGGGGGTGAGCGTGGCCAGCGCCGCCGGCGCGAGGCCCAGCGCCTTGCCCACGTCGCGCACGGCGCTGCGCGAGCGGTAGCGGATGACGGTGGCGGTGAGCGCGGCGCGGTCGCGGCCGTATGTGGCATACAGGTGCTGGATGACTTCCTCGCGCCGCTGGTGCTCGAAGTCCACGTCGATGTCGGGCGGCTCGCCGCGCTCGCGCGAGATGAAGCGCTCGAACAGCAGCGTGGTCTGCGCCGGGTCCACCTCGGTGATGCCCAGGCAGAAGCACACGGCGCTGTTGGCGGCCGAGCCGCGCCCCTGGCAGAGGATGCCCTGCCCGCGCGCAAAGGCCACGATGTCGTAGACGGTGAGGAAGTAGGGCTCGTAGCCCATGTCGGCAATCAGCGCCAGCTCGTGTTCGATCTGCCGGCGTTCGCGCGCGGCCACGCCCTGGGGCCAGCGCCGCGCCGCGCCCTGCCAGGTGACCGTGCGCAGCCAGCTGGTGGGCGTGTGGCCGGCGGGCACCACCTCGTGCGGGTATTGGTAGCGCAGCGCATCGAGGCTGAAGGTGCAGCGCGCGGCAATGTGCACGGTGGCGGCCAGCAGGTCGGGTTCGAACAGTTCGGCCAGCCGCTCGCGGCGGCGCAGATGGCGCTCGGCGTTGGCGGCCAGCGCGCTGCCGCAGGCGGCCAGCGGCCGGCCCAGCCGGGTGGCGGTCAGCACGTCGTGCAGCGGCTTGCGGCTGCGCGCGTGCATCTGGGCGTGGCCCATGGCGGTCAGCGGCACGCCGTGGTGGGCGGCGGCCTGGCGCGCGTGGTGCAGGGCCTGGGCGTCGTCCAGCCGGCCCTCGTGCGTCACGCCCAGCCAGCCGCAGCCGCGCCAATGCGCCGCCAGCCAGCGCGCAGCGGCGTGGGCCGGTGCCGCGCCCTGGCCGCGCGGCGGGGTGGCAATGGCCAGGCAGCCGGGCAGCTCGGTCAGGTCGGCCACGGTGGCGCTGTAGCTGCCCTTGGGCGCGCGGCGGCGCAGCAGGGTGATGCGCCGGCACAGCGCGGCGTAGCCGGCGGCCGTCTCGGCCAGCACGGTCAGGTGCAGCGGCAGCGCGCCGCCGGCCTCGAAGCTGGCACCCACCAGCAGGTGCAGCCCCGCCGCCTTGGCCGCCACGTGGGCGCGCACCACGCCGGCCAGCGAGCAGGTGTCGGTCACGGCCAGCGCGCGGTAGCCCAGTTGCTGCGCGCGGGCCACCAGCTCGGCCGGCGCGCTGGCGCCGACGAGGAAGCTGAAGTGGCTCTGGCAGCCCAGCTCGGCGTAGTCGGGCGGCATCAGAAATACCCGTGCAGATGCCAGCGGCCGGCGGCCTCGTACAGCCACACCAGGCCCAGCTCAGGGTCGTGGGCCAGCCAGTAGTCGCGCGCCTCGTGGCAGCCCGCACCGGCCCACCAGCCGTCGTCCAGCCGCTGGGGGCCGGCCAGGCGGCGCGGCGGCTGGGCCAGGGGCTGCGGCGTGGGCAGGACGAACGCGGGCTCGGGGTGGGCCGGCGGCGGCAGCGGCCGGGCCGTCGTGGCCAGCGCGCTGGCCCAGCGGTGGCGGGCCGAGAGGCGCTGGTCGTCCACCGCCACCGGCAGCCGCACCTGCTGCGGCCCCAGCCGCGCGGACAGCCGCTCCAGCATGGGCGCCCAGTCGGTGTCGGCCAGCCGCGCCTGCGCCGGGTCTTGCGGCCACAGCTGGGCGTTGGCGCCCACCAGCGGCTGCACGCCGGGCGCGCGCAGCGTCAGCGCGGCCACCGGTGCGCGCAAACGCACCCGCGCCAGGTGCTCGGCCAGCAGCTTGCCCAGGTGGGCGGCGTCGCGCGTGGGCTGGCCCACGCCCCAGTGCAGGTCGCCGTCGGGCGGGCGGCGCTGCGGACCGCCCTCGTGGCGCCAGCTCAGCTGCAGCGCCACGGCGCCCAGGCCGCGCGCGGTGAGCCAGCCCTGCAACTGGCCCAGCAGCCGCTGGGCGGCAAACACCAGGGCGGGTGCGGCGGCCACGCTGGTGGCCAGCTCCAGGCTGGCGGCAAAGGTGTCGGGAGGCTGCACCCAGCGGTAGGCCTCGGGCTGCTGCCCCTGCAGGCGGTCCAGCGCGTCCAGCAGCGGCTGGCCCCAGCGGCGCGCCACGCCAGCGCGGGGCAGCGCCTGCAACTGGCCCAGCGTGCGGCAGCCCACCTGGCCCAGGGCCACACGGTGGGGCGCGGCGGCGTCCAGCAGGTGCAGCGGCAGCGGCGCCAGCGGCGCGTCGTCGGGCACGCCGGCCCGGGCGCGGGCCAGTGCGGCCAGGCCGGTGGCGCCCCAGGCCCAGCGCGCCGCGCCCAGCCCTGGCGCCTCGCGCGCCAGCCGCGCCCGCATGGCCCGCGCGCCGCCCCACAGCCGCGTGCAACCCCGGGTGTCCAGCAGCACGGCACCGCCTTCGCAGGCCACGCGCGGGGTGAAGCTCAAGGCCCACAGCGCCAGCGCGGCAGTGGCCTCAGGCGCGCCGGCGTGGGGGATCAAGGCGCACCACATCGGTGGCTTCCTGAGGTTGGGCGGGCTGCCCCGTGTGGCCGGGGCCGTGGCGCCAGGCCGGCGCCATGCGCGCCGCCAGCACGGGTGGCACCGAGGGCAGGCGCAGCGGCTGCGCCAGCGGCGGGCCGGGGCGTTTGAACAGATGCACGTCCAGCCACCAGGGCTCGGCGGCGCTCAGGTGCAGCCGCAGCGGCGCGGCGCAGGGTTGGGCGGCGGCGTGGGCCGGGCGGCAGGCCAGCAGCAGCGCCTGGCCATGGCCGGCACGCAGGTGCAGCCGGCGCAGCGCCTCGGGGCGGGCATCGGTCAGCCACACCAGCACGGCGACGCAGGCGTGGGCGGCCAGCACCTGTTCGGCGGCCCAGAGCCGCTCGGCGGTGCGCGGTGCGTCTATCCACAGCGGCAGGCACGGCCCCAGCCCCGGCGCATGCGGGGCCTGGGGCGGGCCGATCAACGCCACGCGCGGCGGCGCGCTGCCCGTGCGCGCCAGCCGGGCCAGCGCAGGTGCCGCGAGCCGCCAGACCAGCGCGGCGGGGCCGTCCAGCAGCCAGTCGGTCAGCGCGCCGCAAGGCCAGCCGCCGCCGGGCAGCACGGCGTCCAGCGCGGCAAAACCGCTGGCGCGCACGGCCTGGCCCGGCGCAGCCACGGGCGTGGTGGCGGCGCGCCAGACGGTGCGGGGCAGGGTAGAGTCAGCACGTCTATTCACTGTATAAATATACAGTAAACAGATGCGGCTGGGGTGGGCTCAGCCGGGGCCTCAGCCGAGGCTGTCAGGCGTTTCCCGCGCGTCGGGCAGCGTGGCCAGCCACACGCCCACGGCCAGGCAGATGGGCAGTGGCAGCAAGCCCCAAGGCCAGCGCACGACCCAGGCGGTGAGGCCGCAGCTGACGGCCATCATGCTCCAGGCCAGCCATTTGGCCCGGCGCGGCACGGCGCGGTGGGCCTGCCACTCACGCACCATGGGGCCGAAGCGCGGGTGGGCCAGCAGCCATGCGGCCCAGCGCGGGTTGCCGCGCGCAAAGCAGTAGGCCGCCAGCAGCACGAAGGGGGTGGTGGGCAGCAGCGGCAGCGCAATGCCCACCACGCCCAGGGCCAGCGCCAGTGCGCCGCCAACCAGCCAGAGGGGGCGTTTCATACCGGGAATGCAACCGCGTTCGTCATCACAGCGGCGCAGTGTAGGAGCGGGCGCCGCATCCCGGACAATCCGCGCCCATGCGCCATCTGCTTCGACTCCCCCCCATGGGCCCGCTGGCCCTGACCCTGATTTGCGTGCTGTGGCTGATCAGCCTGGGCAACTGGCCACTGTGGAGCCAACTGGCTCGCCTGCCCGAGGTGAGCGGCCTGCGCGGGGTGCTGTTCGGGGCGGCGTTCGCCGTCATCATCGGTGCCGGGCTGATGCTGCTGCTGGCGCTGCTGACCTGGCGCTGGACGCTCAAGCCGGCGCTGACGGTCTGCCTGCTGGCCGCCGCATCCGGTGCCTACTTCATGCACGCTTATGGGGTGGTGATCGACCGCACCATGATGGTCAACGTGCTGCAGACCGACAGCCGCGAGGCGCGCGAGCTGATGAACGGGCGCATGCTGCTGACCGTCCTGCTGCTGGGAGTGCTGCCCGCCGTGTGGCTGTGGCGCCAGCCGGTGGTCTGGCCGCGTGCCAAACGCCTGGTGTGGCACAACCTGGCCCAGATGGTGGGGGCCGTGGTGGTGGCGGTGGCGACGCTGTTGCTGGTGTTTCAGGACTTCTCGTCGGTGATGCGCAACCACACGCAGATGCGCTACCTGATCAACCCGCTGAACGGGTTTTATGCGCTGGCGCTGGTGGCCGTGCGCCCGGCCGACCGGGGCGCCGGCCCGGTGCTGCCGCTGGCCGAGGATGCGCGGCTGACGCCGCCGCGTGCCGGCGACAAGCCGCCACTGGCGCTGTTCGTGGTGGGCGAGACGGCGCGTGCCGACCACATCGGCCTCAATGGCTACGCCCGCCCGACCACGCCGCAACTGGCCGGCGAGGATGTGGCCAGCCTGCGCAACGCCTGGTCCTGCGGCACCAACACCGCCACCTCGGTGCCCTGCATGTTCTCGGCGCTGGGGCGCGAGGCATTCGACCAGCGCAAGTCCAACAGCGAGGGGCTGGTGGATGCGTTGCAGCGCGCCGGTCTGGCCGTGCTGTGGATCGACAACCAGGCGGGTGGCTGCAAAGGCGTCTGTACCCGTGTGCCCACGGTGGACGCCAAGACGCTGCACGACTCCGCCTGGTGCGACGCCAGCGGCGAGTGCCTGGATGAGGTGATGCTGCAGGGGCTGGACGCGCGCATTGCGGCGCTGCCGGCCGAGCGGCGCGCGCGCGGCGTGGTGGTGTTCATGCACCAGATGGGCAGCCACGGCCCGGCGTATTACAAGCGCTCGCCGCCGGCGCTCAAGGCCTTCACGCCCGAGTGCACCACCAGCGCGCTGCAGCAGTGCGCGCGCGAGCAGATCGTCAACGCCTACGACAACACGCTGCGCTACACCGACCACTTCCTGGCCGCCAGCATCAACTGGCTCAAGCGCCAGGGCGGCCACGCGCCGCTGCTGGTCTACCTCTCCGACCACGGCGAGTCGCTGGGCGAGAACAACGTCTACCTGCACGGCCTGCCCTACCGCTTTGCCCCCGACGCGCAAAAACACGTGCCCTGGATCACCTGGCTGTCGCCGCAGTTCCAGCAGCAAAGCGGCATCACCACCGCCTGCCTGCGCGCCAAGGCGGACGAGCCCGTCAGCCACGACAACTACTTCCACAGCGTGCTGGGCCTGCTGGGCGTGCAGACCAGCGTCTATCAACCTGCGCTGGACATCCACGCAAGCTGCCGCGCAAGCTGACGAGGCGCGTCGGCAGGCGTGGCGATAGAAACAATATTTGTTTTAATCGTACATACCGGGTAGACTCGCGCCATGATTGCCTTGCCAGCTCCTGCCCCCGACGCACCCGCCGACCGCAGCGCGCTGGCGCGCATGGTGATGGCGCTGCTGGACCACTGGCAACTGGCCACCGACGACCAGACCATGTTGCTGGGCCTGGCGCCGGGCAACCGCGCGGCGCTGGCGCGCTACCGCAAGGGCGACCCCATCGGCACCAGCCGCGACCAGTACGAGCGCGTGGGCCATCTGCTGGGCATCCACAAAAACCTGCGCCTGCTGTTCCCGCACGACCGCGATCTGGCCTACCGCTGGATGACGGCGCGCAACCGCGCCTTCGACAACCTGACGCCGGTGGATGTGGTGCGCGAGTGGGGTTTTGCCGGCCTGCTGCGCGTGCGCGCCTACCTCGATCGCGCACGCGGGCAGTGATGGTGCCGCTCACCGGCGCCGCGCTGGCCGAGGTGCGCGGCGACCTCTATCGCAACATCGTGGCCATCCACGCGCCGCAAGACCTCTACGACGACTTGAGCCACGAGCCCACCGACTGGGCCACCGCGCAGCAGGTGGAGCGGGCCGTCAAGCCCGCGCCCTATGTGTCGGCCACGCCCGTCATCCACCGCCCTTTTGAGGACGCGCAGTGGCAAACCGTCATTGGCTGGCCGTTTGCCCACCCGCAGGGCAGCCGCTTCTCCAGCGGCCAGTTCGGTGTCTGGTACGGCTGCACGCACCTCAAGACCACGGTGTACGAAACCGTGCACCACTGGGTGCATGGCCTGCTGGCCGACGCCGGCTTTGCCCGCGAGGGCGTGCGCATCGAGCGGCGCGTGCACCGCGTGGCCTGCCAGGCCACGCTGGTCGATCTGCGCCCGCTGCTGGCGGCCCACCCGGAACTGGTTCACCCCAGCGACTACACGGCGGCCCAGGCCCTGGGCGCCCGGCTGCACACCGAGGGCCAGCCCGGCCTGGTCACCGATTCGGTGCGGCTGCCGGGCACCGATTGCCACGCCGTGCTGAACCCGGTCGTGCTCACCAACCCCCGCGTGCATTGCCCGCTGACCTACCGGCTGGAGGCCGGTGCGGTGGTGGTGGAGCGGGAGCCCGGCCGGGTGTGGCTGCGACTGGCCCCGTAGATCAGGCCAGCGCCCGCGCCAGCCTCACCATGGTGGTGCCGGTCTGCGGATGCGTGCCGCGCTCGGCCTCGCGGTAACCCTGGGCGGTGTAGAGCGCGATCAGCGCGGTGTTGGTGACCGACGTCCAGGTGGCGCTGCGTGCCAGGTCCTGCGTCTGCATCCAGGCCTCCCCCGCCGCCAGCAGTGCCGCCGCATGGCCTTGCCGGCGCACGGCCGGCAGCACATAGGTGGTGGAGATGAGGCCGAAGGCATGGCCCGCGCCGTCCGTCTCCCGGCGCACGATGGTGTGGCCGGCGATGGCGCCGTCCACCTCCAGCAGCCACACCGCCGCGTCCGGCACCAGATGCTGGCGCACGCGCTCGCGCAGCCAGTCCAGCGTGTAGAGCGCCTCGCCCACCGCCTCGCCTTCGACCTCGATCAGCGTGGCACGCATGCGCTGGGCCACCAGGTCGATCTCGGCGGCACTGGCGGGGTCGAGGGGGCGAATGTGGCGCATGGCTTTACCCCCGCACGTGCCGACGGGCCTCTTCGGCGGTTTCGTAGATGTGCGGCGCCACGCCGCGCTTGGCCAGCGCCGGGCCCAGTTTGGCGCGCAAAAAGCCCGAGGTGGTGTAGCGCGTGACGTTGGCGTAATAGCGCGCGACCATGTCGCTGACCATGGCGCCCCAGGCGTCTTCGAGTTCGGGCGCCAGGTGGAAGTGGTCGTAATTGACCACGCCCCACACGCGCTCGCCGATGGGCGCCATGTGGCGCTCGATCTCGGCGCGCACGGCCGCCACGTCGGCGGGTGTGCGCACGGTGAGGCGCTCGAAGTTGATGTACATGATGCGCGCCTGGGCGTCGTAGGCAAAGCGCTGGGCCAGCGGCCGCGCGGTCAGCCGCTCGCGCAGGTTCATGGGCGCGTCGGCAAAGAGGGCGGCGTCCATCTGGCGCAGATCGGCGGCCACGCGGGGGCGAAAGTCCATGTGGGCCAGCAGGTCGCGCGCCAGATCGAGCCCGGGGGCGATCTCGATCAGCTCCAGCCCGCCGTCCACCAGCCGGAAGACGCCGCGCTCGGTGACGTAGAGCACCGGCTGGCCGCGCCGCAGCGCCTCGGCGGCGGCAAAGGTGCGGTGCTCCACGCGCTGCACGAACTTGCGCTGCGCCCCGGCCATGAAGCTGCCCATGAAGACCACGCGCTGGGCGTTCTGGCTGATGTTGATGAAGCCGCCGGCGCCGGCCAGCCGGGGGCCGAATTTGCTGACGTTGAGGTTGCCCTCGGCGTCGGCCTGGGCCAGGCCCAGAAAGGCGATGTCCAGCCCGCCGCCGTCGTAGAAGTCGAACTGGTAGGGCTGGTCGATGACGGCCTGGGTGTTGATGGCGGCGCCGAAGTTCAGCCCCCCGGCCGGAATGCCGCCCACCACGCCGGGCTCGGCGGTGAGGGTCATCAAATCGATGACGCCCTCTTCGGCGGCCACGGCGGCCACACCCTCGGGCATGCCGATGCCCAGGTTGACCACGGCATTGGGCGTGAGCTCCAGCGCGGCGCGGCGAGCGATGACTTTGCGCTCACTGGGCGGCAGCTCGGGCAGGCTGGCGGCGGGCACGCGGAACTCGCCGGCAAAGGCAGCGCTGTAGGGTTCGGCAAACGTCTGCCAGTGGTATTCGGGCCGCTCGGCCACCACCACGCAATCGACCAGCACGCCAGGCACCTTGACCTGGCGCGGCGGCAGCGCACCGGCGTCGGCCAGCCGCTCCACCTGCGCGATGACGATGCCGCCCGAGTTGTGCGCGGCCATGGCAATGGCCAGCGACTCCAGCGTCAGCGCCTCGCGCTCCATGGTGAGGTTGCCGTGCACGTCGGCGGTGGTGGCGCGGATGAAGGCCACGTCGATGGGAAAGGCCTTGTAGAAAAGAAAGGTCTCGCCGTCCAACTCGATGCGCTTCACGCGCTCGGTGGTGGTGCGGGCGTTGAGCTTGCCGCCGCCATGCAGCGGATCCACGAACGTGCCCAGGCCCACGCGCGAGAGGTGGCCGGGCTTGCCGGCAGCGATGTCGCGAAACAGGTGCGAGAGCACGCCTTGCGGCAGGTTCCAGGCGTCGATCTGACCCGCCACCGCCATGGCCTGCAGCTTGGGGCACAGGCCCCAGTGGCCGCCCACCACGGCTGCCACCAGACCCGGGTGCGCCAGGTGGTTGAGGCCGCGCTCGCCGCCGTCGCCCTGGCCGGCCGCGTAGACCAGCGTCAGGCCCTGCGGCGTGGCGGTGTCGAGAAAGCGGCGCTCCAGCGCCACGGCCAGGTTCTCGGCAAAGCCGATGCCGACGAAGCCGCTGGTGGCCAGCGTGTCGCCATCGCGGATCAGCGCCACGGCGTCCGCCGCGCTGACCTGCTTGCCACTGGTGCGCAGGTCTTTCATGGCCGCCTCACAGGTTGCGTGCGGCGAAGGTGTCGCACTGCTGCAGATCGCCCGTCTGCAGACCGGTTTGCAGCCAGCGCGCGCGCTGGGCGCTGGTGCCGTGGGTGAAACTGTCGGGCGCGACGGCACCGCCAGCCTCGCGCGCCAGCGTGTCGTCGCCGATGCGCGTGGCGGCGTTCAGCGCCTCTTCCACGTCGCCCTGCTCCAGGATGCGCTGGGCCGCCTCGGCGTCGTGGGCCCAGATGCCGGCCAGGCAGTCGGCCTGCAACTCCAGCCGCACCGACATCTGGTTGGCCTCGGCCTCGGACGACTGCCGACGGGCGCGATCGACCTCGGCCGTCAGGCCCATCAGGTTCTGCACGTGGTGGCCCACCTCGTGGGCGATGACATAGGCCTGGGCAAAGTCGCCCGGGGCGCCCAGGCGGCTGCGCAAGGTGTCGAAAAAAACCAGGTCGATGTAGACCTTCTCGTCGGCCGGGCAATAGAACGGCCCCATGGCCGCCTGGCCCTGGCCGCAGGCGGTGGTCGTGCGGCCACGGAACAGCACCAGCGTGGGGGGCCGGTAGCTCGCGCCCCGGGCCTTGAACTGTGGGCCCCAGACGTCTTCGGTGCTGGCCAGCACGGTGCGCACGAACTGGGTGGCCTCGTCCTTGCCCACCGGGCCCGGTGCCGACTGGGTGGGCGCCGCCACGCCCCCCTCGCCCATCAGGCCCAGCACCGTCAGCGGGTTGATGCCCAAGAGCCAGGCCACCACCAACGCCACCAGCACGCCGCCGATAGACAGGCCGCCGCGCCCCACGGGCAGGCCGCCGCCACCGCCGCCATCGCCGCGCCGGTCTTCAATGTTGTCGCTCTGCCGATTGCCTTGCCAACGCATGGGGGGTACTCCTCAGGCCAGATGGCGTCAGGTCTTGGGCAGCGTCACGCCGCGCTGACCCTGGTATTTGCCGCCGCGGTCTTTGTAGCTGGTTTCGCAGACCTCGTCGCTCTCGAAGAACAGCACCTGGGCGCAGCCCTCGCCCGCGTAAATCTTGGCCGGCAGCGGCGTGGTGTTGCTGAACTCCAGCGTCACATAGCCCTCCCATTCGGGCTCGAAGGGCGTGACGTTGACGATGATGCCGCAGCGCGCATAGGTGCTCTTGCCCAGGCAGATGGTCAGCACGTTGCGCGGGATGCGGAAGTACTCCAGCGTGCGCGCCAGCGCAAAGCTGTTGGGCGGGATGATGCAGACGTCGGACTCGATGTCGACGAAGCTGCGCTCATCGAAGGCCTTGGGGTCGACCACCGTGGAGTAGATGTTGGTGAAGACCTTGAACTCCGGCGCGCAGCGGATGTCGTAGCCGTAACTGCTGGTGCCGTAGCTGACGATCTTGTGGCCGTCAGGTGCGTGGCGCACCTGACCAGGCTCGTACGGCTCGATCATGCCGTGCTGCTCGGCCATGCGGCGGATCCACTTGTCGCTCTTGATGCTCATGCGAGGCGTGTCCTTGGGGTTCGCAAAGCGCCGATTCTGCTGGAAAACAGGGCTCGCGCCGAGGGCGCAATGGGGCTACGATGGCGCCATGGATACGCTGACCGCCGCCGAGCGCCACTTGGTGCATTACGCACGCTACCACCGCGACCCCCGCAACATCGCCACCCACTTCATCGGCATCCCGCTGATCGTGCTGTCACTGGGCGTGCTGCTGGCCCAGCCCGAGCTGTGGCAAGGCCTTACGCCTGCCATGGTGGCCTGGGCCGCCGCCACGCTGTGGATGGTGGGCCAAGGCCATCTGCCGCTGGCGCTGGCCACGGCCGTCATCAACGGCTTGCTGCTGCTGGCGGGCGCCGTGGTGGCCGATTGGGGCTCACCGCTGACCTGGGGCCTGGCGTTGTTCGGCGTGGGCTGGGTGTTCCAGTTCGTCGGCCACTATTACGAAGGCCGCAAACCCGCATTCATGGACGACTTGCGCGGCCTGCTGGTGGGCCCCATGTTCATCACCGCCGAGGCGCTGTTCGCCATCGGCCGGCTGCTGCCGCTGAAGGCCACCATCGAGACCGGCGCCGGGCCGACGCGGCTGCGCGACCTCGCGGCGCAATAGAAGGCCCACCCCCTACGCGATCACAGATCGCGCCCCCTCAAGGGGGCACTGCTGGTGGACCGGCAAAGCCGGATCCACGGCAGTTACCGGGCTGAACCGTGGTGTGCGAGCCGTGGCGCTGCGCTCAGATGATGACCGGCTCAGCTTCCAGCCGGATGCCGAAACGGCCATAGACGCTTTCCTGGATGGCGGTGGCCAGCGTGCGCACCTCGGCGCCGCTGGCGCCGCCCCGGTTGACCAGCACCAGCGCCTGCTGCGCGTAGACGCCGGCGTGGCCTATGGTCTTGCCCTTCCAGCCGCAGGCGTCGATCAGCCAGCCGGCGGCCAGCTTGTAGCGGCCATCGGGCAACAGGTAGTGCACCACGTGCGGGTCGCGGCCGATGATGTCCTGGCACTGCTCGGGGCTGACGATGGGGTTTTTGAAGAAGCTGCCGGCGTTGCCGATGTCGGCCGGGTCGGGCAGCTTGGCGCGGCGGATGGCGCAGACCCAGTCGAAGATCGTTTGTGCATCGGGTTCGGCCACGCCCGTCTCCTGCTGCTTGCGCGCCAGGTCCAGATAGCCCAGCACCGGCTGCCAGGGCTTGGGCAGCGCCAGGCGCACGCGGGTGATGACGGCGCGGCCGGCCAGCGCCCGCTTGAACACGCTGTCGCGGTAGCCGAACTCGCAGCGCGCGGCATCCAGCGTGACGGCGCGGCCGGTGACCAGATCGACGGCGTCCAGGCTGTGGAAGCGGTCTTGCAACTCCAGCCCGTAGGCACCGATGTTCTGCACCGGCGCGGCGCCAGCCGTGCCCGGAATCAGTGCCAGGTTCTCCAGGCCGGGCAGGCCTTGCGCCAGCGTCCAGCACACCACGTCGTGCCAACGCTCGCCTGCGCCCACCTCGACGATGGCAGCCCGAGCGCCGTCATCCACCACGGCCATGCCGGCCACCTCCACCTTGAGCACCACCTCGTCGATGAGGTCGCGCGTGAACACCACGTTGGAGCCGCCGCCCAACACGAACTTGGGCGCACGACCCAGCCTGGGGTCATCGAGCACGCGGCGCACGTCGGCGTCCGAGGTGATGACCGCCATGCGACGCGCCGTGGCCGGCAGGCCGAAGGTGTTGAAGGGTTTGAGACTCACGTGATGCTGCATGGGACAATTTTCGACTCAAGACAAGCCCACCCCCTACGCGATCGCAGATCGCGCCCCCTCAAGGGGGCACTGCCAGTGGACCGGCGAAGCCGGATCCACGGCAATCACCGGGATGGGCAGTGCCATGCCAAGGGTATGGCACCCATTGCCCAGGAGAACATGTATGCCCAGTTTTGATGCCGTGCTGGAACCCAACAAGGTCGAGATCCGCAACGCCGTGGACAACACGGCCAAGGAGATCACCACCCGCTTTGACTTCAAAGGCACCGCCGCCGCCATCGAGTACAAGGACAAGGACGGGTTGATCGAGCTGCGCGGCGACAGCGATTTCCAGATCGAGCAGGTGACCCAGGTGCTGGTGGACAAGCTGACCAAGCGCAAGGTGGAGCTGACCTACTTCGATCGCAGCGGCAAGATCGAGAAGATGGGCGGCGACAAGGTCAAGCAGACCTGGAAGGTCAAGGCCGGCATCGAGTCCGATCTGGCCAAGAAAATCGTCGGCCAGATCAAGGCCAGCAAGCTCAAGGTGCAGGCCGCCATCCAGGGCGATACGGTGCGCGTGACGGGCAAGAACCGCGACGACTTGCAGACGGCCATTGCGTTGCTGAAAAAAGAGGTGGCGGACACGCCGCTGACCTACAGCAACTTTCGTGATTGAAGGGTCTGCGCCGCGCCCGCGCATCGCCACGGCGCGGCTGGCGCTGGTGGCCGACGACGCCGCACTGGGCGCGGCCGTGGCGGACTTTTACCGCCGCAACCGCCGCCACCTCGCGCCCTGGGATCCACCCACGCCGGCGCACTTTTTCACTGAGGCCGTGCAAGCCGTGCGCGTGGCCAAGGCCACGGAGAACTTCCGCCTGGGCAGCGCGCTGCGCTGGTGGCTGGTGCACGAGGGCCAGGTGGTGGGCAGTGCCCACGTCAGCGCCATCGAGCGCGGGCCTTTTTGCAGCGCCCATCTGGGCTATGCGCTGGACGCGGCGCTTCAAGGCCAGGGGCTGATGCACGAGGCCCTGTCTGCCGTGGTCGACGAGGTGTTTTCACCGCGCGTCAACCTGCACCGGCTGCAGGCCGCCTGGCGACCCGAGAACCAGCGCAGCGGCGCCGTGCTGCAGCGACTGGGGTTTGCCGACATTGGCCTGGCGCCGCACTACCTCTACATCGACGGCGCCTGGCGCGACCACCGGCTGGCGCAGCGGCTGAACCCCGCGTTCACGCCCCCGGCAGACTGGGCGACGCCCCCGGCGCCGGGTAGCTGACGGCCAGCACGGTCAACTCCTGCACGCCGCCGGGCGTGGCCAGCCGCACCGCATCGCCCTCGCGCGCCTTGAGCAGCGCTCGCGCCACCGGCGAGACCCAGCTGACCTCGCCGGCCAGGTGATCGACCTCGTCGAGGCCTTTGATGGTGATGGTGCGCTGCTCGCCGGCCTCGGTCTCGTAGGTGACGGTGGCGCCAAAGAAGATCTGATCGTTGCCATGGTGGACCGACGGGTCCACCCGCTCGGCGATGTCCAGCCGCTTGGTCAGAAAGCGGATGCGGCGATCGATTTCGCGCAGCCGCTTCTTGCCATAGAGGTAGTCGCCGTTCTCCGAGCGGTCGCCATTGGCCGCCGCCCAGTGCACCACCTCCACCACCTTGGGCCGCTCGGCGTCGATGAGCTGCATCAGCTCGCCATGCAGCCGCGCATAGCCGGCCGGCGTGATGTAGTTCTTGGCCCCCGCCGGCAGCGGTGGCAGCGCCGGGCCGTCATCGCCGTCGTCGTCGGGCGCATCGGCTTCGCGGGTGAAGGCCTTGCTCACGTGGGTGGCTGCGGCAACATAGCCCGCAACTGCGTGCCCAACGCAGGCAAATCGTCTTGCACCGTACGCCAGACGGTTTCATCGTCCACCGTGTCATAGCCATGGATGATGCGGTTGCGCAGGCCGATCGCCAGTCTTAGCGCAGGTACCTGCTCCGTCAGGGTGGGGTCGTCCCGCAACAAGCGCACTCCGGCCTCGCCCAGGATTTCCAGTTGCCTTTCAACCGCTGACCGCACCAACAGCGATGCCTCGTATCCGGGCAGATCAAGGCCCACCACGAATGCCTGTGCGGCCTCAACGGCCATCACGGCGTCGAACAGCCATTTGGGACGGCGGTCAAGCGCCATGGTGGAACGGGCGCCGGGTGCGGTTGACCTCATGGGCCAGCCATGGGTTGCGAATGTACTTGGGGTTGAGCAGATCGACCTTGCTGCCCAGCAACTGCTCCAGACTCTCCGCCAGATCGATCAGCCGCTGGGCGCGCGACCCCGGCACTTGCTCATCCCACTCGACCAGGAAATCGTAGTCGCTGCGCCCAGGCTGGAACTGCCCTTGCGCTGCAGAGCCGAACACCTCCAGGTTGCGCACACCCAGCCGTTGGCACAGCTGCGCTACAGCCGCCTGCTGTGCACGCAAGGCTTCGGGCAATGGGGGCAAGGCGTCACGCGTCATGGTCGTATTGTCGAACGCGCCAACCTGCGGTCAATCCTGCTTGCGCAGCTTCCCCACCACCGTCACGACCAGCAGCAGCGCTGCACCCACCAGCGCCCCCACCACCAGGTTGATGCCCATCTCGGCCAGCCAGCCGCCCGTCTCCAGCCAGGGCGCCACCAGGTGGTGCAGCCAGGGCCAGCCGTGCACCACGATGCCGCCACCCACGAGGAACATGGCCACCGTGCCGGCCACGGCCAGAAAGCGCATCAGCTTGGGCGCCAGATTGAGCAGACCCTGGCCCAACCGGCGCAGGCCGGCGCGGGGGCTCTGGAGCAGCACCAGGCCGGCGTCGTCGAGTTTGACGATGGCCGCCACCAGACCGTAGACGCCCACCGTCATGGCCAGGGCAATGGCCGACAGCACGCCGATGCGCGTGGCCAGCGGCTGCCCCGCCACCGTGCCCAGCGCGATGGTGACGATTTCGGCCGAGAGGATGAAATCGGTGCGCACGGCGCCTTTGATCTTGTCTTTCTCGTAGGCGGCCAGATCCACGCCGGGGTCGCTCAGCGCCTCGGTCAGCCCGGCATGCCGGGCGTCGTCTTCGGCGGCGCTGTGCAGCAGCTTGTGCGCCACCTTCTCCATGCCTTCGTAGCAGAGAAAGGCACCGCCCACCATCAGCAGCGGCGTCACCGCCCAGGGCGCCAGCGCGCTGATGACCAGCGCCAGTGGCACCAGGATGAGCTTGTTGACGAACGAGCCCTTGGCCACCGCCCAGACCACCGGCAACTCGCGCTCCGCCGAGACGCCGGCCACCTGCTGCGCATTGAGCGCCAGGTCGTCGCCCAGCACGCCGGCGGTCTTGCGCGCCGCCACCTTGGTCAGCAAGGCCACATCGTCCAGCATGGTGGCGATGTCGTCGAGCAGCATGAAAAGACTGGTTGCCATGGGGACGCATCGTACAGTGCGCGCCATGCGCCACTCCCTCACCGCCGCGCTCGCCGCCCTGCTGCTGGCCGCCTGCGCCCATGTCCCGCCCGGCGATGCCGTGCTGGCCCCCAACCCGAATCTGCGCGCCGAAGGCATTCCGCCGGTGCCGCAAACGCTGGTGCAGGCCGTGGCCCGCTACACCGAGTTTGCCGGCCATGGCGTGGCCGACTGGCACCCCACGCAGCGCGAGCTGCTGGTGGCCCACCGCGCCCCTGGCACCAGCACGACGCAGCTGTTTCGGCTGCGCACGCCGATGGGGGCGCTGGAGCCGCTGACCAGCAGCCCCGAGCCGGTCAGCCGGGGCTACTGGGAGCCCAGCGCCGGCCGCTACATCGTCTTTCAGCGCGCCAGCGGCGGCAACGAGGTCAACCAGTTGCTGCGGCTGGACCCCACCAGCCGCGCCACCACGCCGCTGACCGACCCCGACGCCCGCCATGCTTTTGGCGGCTGGCTGCGCCCCGAGGCAGGGCAGCCGTCGCGTCTGCTGCTGCTGTCGGTGCCGCTGGATCGCACGGCCGCGCAGGGCAGCCGCGCACAGATCACCACCACGCTGTCCGTGCTGGATCCCGAGCAGCCCGCCGGACGGCGCGTGCTGGCCGAATTGCCCGGCGGCGGTTGGGGCGTGGATGCGGTCGCTCCCGGCAACCGCCAACTGGTGCTGGACGAGTACGTCTCAGCCACTGAATCAAGGCTGTGGCTGCTGGACGTGGCCAGCGGCCAGCGCACCCGCTTGCTGCCACGCGAGGGCCAGGGCGCCGCAACCTACGGGGCGGTGGATTTCACCGCCGACGGCCGCGCGCTGCTGCTGGCCACCGACCAGGGCGGCGAATTCCGCCAACTGGCGCGGCTGGACCTGGCCACGGGCGCCTTCACGCCGCTGTCGGCCCATGTGCCATGGGATGTGGAGCGCGCCGACCTGAGCGCCGATGGCCGCTGGCTGGCCGCCGCCAGCAACGAGGACGGCCTGTCGGTGCTGCGCCTCTTTGACGTGGCCAGTGGCCGCGAACTGCCGTTGGCCGGGTTGCCCGAGGGCGGCGCCAGGCCCGCGCGCTTCCATCCCGCCAGCGGTGAACTGGCCCTCACGGTGGACGGCGCCGCCGGCCCCGGCCAGATCTACAGCCGCGCGGCCGACGGCACGCTGACGCAGTGGACGCGCGCCGTCACCCCGCCCGGCGTCGATACCGCCCACTTCAGGCCGCAGCAGGTGGTGCGCTGGAAGAGCTTTGACGGCCGCACCATCTCGGGCCTGCTGACCCGGCCCGACCCGGCCCGGTTCCCGGGCAAGCGCCCCGTCTACATGCTGATCCACGGCGGCCCTGAAGGGCAGGCCACGGTGGGCTTCATGGGCCGCTGGAACTACCTGCTCGAAGAGCTGGGCGTGGCCGTGCTGCAACCCAATGTGCGCGGCTCCAGCGGCTATGGCCGCACCTTTTTGCAACTGGACAACGGCGCGCTGCGCGAGGACTCGGTCAAGGACATCGGCGCCCTCTTCGACTGGATCGCCACCCAGCCCGACCTGGACGCCAGCCGCGTGGTGGTGGCCGGCGGCAGCTATGGCGGCTACATGAGCCTGGCCACCAGCGTGCACTACCCCGAGCGCATCGTGGGCGCCATCGACGTGGTGGGCATCTCGCACTTCGTCACCTTCCTGGAGAGCACCGAGAGCTACCGGCGCGACCTGCGCCGCGTCGAGTACGGCGACGAGCGCGACCCCGCCATGCGCGCGCTGCAGACGCGCATCTCGCCGCTGACCAACGCCAGCCGCATCACCAAACCGCTGTTCGTCATCCAGGGCAAGAACGACCCCCGCGTGCCCTGGACCGAGGCCGAACAGATCGTGGCCAAGGCCCGCGCCAACGGCACGCCCGTCTGGTACCTGCTGGCCGCCAACGAAGGCCACGGCTTTGCGCGCAAGGAAAACGCCGACTTCCAGTTCTACGCCACGGTGTTGTTTTTGCAGCAGACCTTGGCAGGCCTTAAGGGCATTCAGCCAAGTTAGGGATTGGCGGCATGCTGTAACAGCAAGTAGCATCGCCGCACCTCTTTTCGGACGCACTGCCCATGTTCGCCACTTTCGCTCGCCGGGCGGTTGCCGGCCTCGTCGCCTCGCTTGGTCTGGTTGCGGCCATGGCGGCACCCGCCGGGGCGCCAACCGAGGCCACCTCCGCCTGGCCGCAGGATGGCCACGACGCCGCCCACACCTGGCGCAACATGGATGAGCGGGCCATCAACCTGCGCAGCTTTGCACGCCTGAAGCCAACGGCCAGTGTCAAGCAAGGCCAGTTCTATGTGGGCGCCGCGTCGCAAACGGGCGAGGGCACGCTGTACAGCTGCAACAACCTCTCGCGCATCACGGCCAGCGACGGCGTCACCGGCGCCGCCTTGTGGAGCCGCACCGACCTGCCCGGCGGCGAGTGCGGCAACGTGGCCGTCAGCGCGCGCGCCATTTTCGTCACCACCCAGCGCCGCTTCGACTACTGGGGCGGCTATTTCGAGCTGGGCGCCTATGTGATGGCCCTGCACCCCACCACCGGCGCCACGCTGTGGGAGACCCGGGTGGACGACGCCGAGTCGCTGGGCTTCGAGAACCCCACGCTGGTGGGTCGGCGGCTGTACGTGACCGATGGCCGCTCCAGCGTCTACGCCTTTGACGCCACCACCGGCGCGCAACTGTGGCAGGCCAGCACCGACGGGCGGCTGAACAACGCCGCCACCGTGGGCCAGGGCAAGGTCTTTGTCAGCACCTGGACGGATGGCGACGACGAGCGCATCGTCCAGGCCTTCGACGCCGCCACCGGCGCCCGCGTCTGGCGCCACTCGCTGGGCCAGTTCAACAGCTGGCATGCGCCCATGCTGATGGACGGTCGCCTCATCGTCACCACCAGCAGCGGCCTGGTGCGCGCGCTGGATGCCGCCACCGGCACGCTGCTGTGGCAGACCCAGATGGCCGGCTACATCCCCGAGCCGCCGGCGGCCGGCCTCAAGACGCTGTTCATCAGCCAGTCCAGCACCGTGGTGGCGCTGGACGCCGCCACCGGCGCCGTGCACTGGAGCCGCACGCTGCCGGGCCAGAGCCTGGCCTCCAATCTGGTGGCGGTGGGCGGCGGCGTGGCCTATATGGGCCTGGAAGGCGTGGCCAACCTGCGGCTGGGCATGCTTGACGGCCGCACCGGCGCCAGCGTCAAAGCGCCGGGCAGCTACCTGTACGGCTCCCATGTGCAACTGACCGTGGGCCAGGGCCGCGTGCAGGTCGCCACCAACCAGGGCAGCCTCTACGTCTTCAGCCTCCCGGCACCCTGACGTGCAACGGCTGCCCCAGACGCCGCGCACCGACTGGCGCCGGCGCCTGGACGCCCAGGGCTTCCGTTTTCACAGCATCAACCCCGAGGGCGAAGACGTGCAGGCCAGCGAGCCGCGCTTTGCCTACTGGCGCGAGGACGTGGCCTACCGCTTCAGCGCCGCGCAGATCGACACCCTCGACGACGCCACCACCGAGTTGCACGCCATGTGCCTGGCGCTGGTGGGCGAGATCATCCGCGCCGGCGACCTCGGCCGGCTGGACATCGCCGGCGACGCCCAGGCACTGGTCGAGGCCAGCTGGGTGCGGCAAGACCCCCACCTCTATGGCCGCTTCGACCTGGCCTGGGACGGCAGCGGCCCGCCCAAGCTGCTCGAGTACAACGCCGACACGCCCACCTCGCTGATCGAAACCGCCGTCGCGCAGTGGCACTGGAAGCAGGACGTGCACCCCGGTGCCGACCAGTTCAACTCGGTGCACGAGGCCCTGGTGGCGCGGCTGGCAGCCATCCGCAGCCGGCGCCCTGACGCGCGCCTGCACCTGGCCTGCCTCTACGACTCGCTCGAAGATGTGGGCAACACCGAATACCTGCTGGACGTGGCCGTGCAGGCCGGCTGGCATGCCGCCATGCTGGACATGGGCGAGATCGGCCTAGGCAGCGACGGCTGGTACGCCGACGCCCAGGGCGCCCCCATCGCCACCTGCTTCAAGCTCTACCCCTGGGAGTGGATGGTGGCCGAGCCGCTGGGCGCCCACCTGCTGACCAGCCCCACGCGCTGGCTGGAGCCGCCCTGGAAGCAGGTGCTTTCCAACAAGGCGCTGCTGCCCCTGCTGTGGGAGGCCCACCCGGGCCATCCCAACTTGCTGCCCGCCTACTTCAGCCCCGCACCGCTGGCCGGCCAGCCCCGCGTCAAAAAGCCGCTGCTGGCGCGCGAAGGCGCCAACATCGACATCGTGCAAGGCGGCGCGGTCACGCTGTCCACCGGCGGCGACTACGGCGCCCAGCGCCACATCTGGCAGGCGCTGGCGCCGCTGGCCAGCTACCCCGCGCCCGAGGCCAGCTTCATGCACGGCCCGCGCGAGCGCATCCACACCGTGCTGGGCACCTGGGTCGTGGGCGATGCCGCCTGCGGCCTGTGCCTGCGCGAAGACCTCACCCCCATCACCAGCAACAGCGCCTACTTCGTGCCGCATTGGTTCGACTGATGAACACTCCCCTGCCCCTGAACTTCGCCCTCTACTTCGCCATCACCTTGCTGGCCTGGGCGGCCAGCCTGGCCATCTACGTGCGCATCACGCCCTATCACGAACTGGCCCTGGTGCGCGGCGGCAACCGCGCCGCCGCGCACAGCCTCTCGGGCGCTGCGCTGGGGCTGGCGCTGCCGCTGGCCAGCCTGGCCGCCAACGCCGTCTCGCTGCTGGACCTGATGGGCTGGGCCCTGCTGGCGCTGGCCGCACAGCTGCTGCTGTGGTGGCTGCTGCAGCGCCTGGTCTTCAAGGACTTGCGGACCCAGATCGAGGCCGACAACGCCGCCGCCGGCCAGGTGCTGGGGGCGCTGGCCGCGGGCCTGGGCCTGATCAACGCCGCCTGCCTGACCTACTGACCATGGACAGCAAACAAGGCCGGCTGGCGCTGGTGCTGATCGCCGCGCCGCTGACGGGCTGCGGCCCCAACCCGCAAGACCAGCCGCAAGACGTCGCGCGCGCCCACTACGCCAGCCGCGAGGCCTGCCTGCAGGACTGGCGCAGCGACGCCGAATGCGAGGCGTTGACCGAGCGCGACGGCGGCGGCCACGTCGTCACCCGCTGGTGGGGCCCCTACTACACCCGCAGCGGCAGCGTCTACCACTACGACGGCCGCGTCACCCAACAAAGCGGCACACCGCTGCACGCGGCCGGCATCACCCAGCAGACGCTGACGCCCAACCAGATCGCCGCCCAACCGGGCCGCTATGCCGGCACCGTCCAGGGGCGCGGCGGCTTTGGCAGTACCGGGCGCAGCGCTTCGGGCGGCGGCTGATATAGTGTGGGTCTTGCTGGCGACTCTGCCAGCCGCGCCGGATTTATCCGACTACTTGCCTGGGCGCGCAACAAATGCATGGCTAAAGCGTCCTGGCTGTGCTTCCCACCCCACACAGCAGACGTTCTCAGCGTCTGGGGGGAATGAAGACAAGCCCATGGCTCACATCACCTTGCACCAGGGCAGCGCCCACACGCTGCGCGCCAGCCTCACACCCGTGGCGGACAGCCAGGCCCACCTGCTGCTGACCACCTGCACGCCCGGCGCACGCCGCCTTGAAGAGCATGTGCGCGTCTCGGCCGTACTGGACCCCGAGGCGCTCAGGGCGCTGCGGGCATTGATCGATGCGGCACTGGCAGACGAGGGCAGACACCACACGCCCCAGTGATGCCGCTGGCCTTGCGCCACGTCAACACCCCCTGCGCAGGTCAGGCGTCCAATGAAACCATCGCAACCACATCGATGGAGCCCACCCCATGGACAGCACCATGAGTGCCCTGCTGATGACCGACGTGGCGTTGATGAGCCTGGGCGGCATTGCCTTCATGCTCGGCATGGGGGTGTTCTTCGTGCGCTACTTTCTGCGCCACATGCACGAAGACGAGGCGCGCGAGGCCAGCAAGCGTCAGGGCTGATGCCGCGCCAGCCGCTCGGGGTCGGGGATGCGGATGTCGCGCTTGTCGATCTCGATCAAACCGTTGGCCTCCAGCTCGTGCAGCACGCGCGAGAAGTACTCGGGCGTGATGGACAGGCGTGAGGCAATGGTGGCCTTGCTGGCCGGCAGGGCCACCAGCAGCGGGCCGGTGGCGACGACGACCTCGTCGCTCTCGTCGCCGGCCGCCCCTTGCAACAGGTAGCCGATGACGCGCTGCATGCCGCTGTTGAGCGCGTAAGCCTGCACGTCCTGCACCAGGCCGTGCAGCCGGCGCGAGATGCCCGAGAGCATGTGCATGGCAAAGCGCGCGTCGCGCTCGATCTCGGACACCACCGCCCCTTTGCCCACACTGAGCACCAGGCTGTCGGCCAGCGTCTGGGCGTTGATGATGTAGGGCCGGCCCATGAACATCAGCGCCTCGGCAAAGCTCTGGCCGGGGCCGCACAGCTCGATGACTTTTTCGTGCCCCGCCGGTGAGAGGCCAAAGAGCTTGACCAGACCGGTGACGGTGACGTGCATTTCGTCGCAGGGCTGACCCATGCAGAACACGTCTTCACCGCGCGACAGCCGGCGCAATTGGCAGCCGCTCGCCACCCGCTCCAGCGCAGCCGGCACCGTGTCCTGAAACAGGGGCAGCGTGCTCAGGTAACGGGGGATGTCGAACGAGCGAATATCCATGTCCATATTGTCTCAGCCTCGGCTGCGCTACGGGGTAAACCCGAGCAAACCCACCTCTCGTCTCAGGGGCTTCGCGTCAGGTCGGCATGAATCAAGGCCAGCCGCTGCACCAGTTCATGGGGCCGCCGCACAAACGCATGGCCGCGCACACCGAAGAGGCGCGGCAGGTCGGCGCTGGAATGGGCGTCAATGCTGACGGCAAACGGCGTCAACCCTTCGCGCCGCGCCTCAGCCAGGGCGTGGCGGGTGTCTTCCAGCCCCCAGCGGCCTTCGTAGTGGTCCAGGTCGCTGGGCTTGCCGTCGGTGAGGATGAGCAGCAGCCGCTGGCGTTCGGGCCGCTGGGCCAGCCGCGCCGTGGCGTGGCGGATGGCGGCGCCCATGCGGGTGTAGTAGCCCGGTTTGATGGCACCCACACGGGCCTGGGCCGTCGCGTCCCAACGCTCGCCAAAACCCTTCAGGTGGTTGATGCGCACGTGCTGGCGCCGCACCGACGAAAAGCCCAGCATCTCGAACGCGTCGCCACTGGCGGCCAGCGCCTCGCCAAAGACGTAGAGCGCGTCACGGATCACGTCGATGACGCGCTCGCTGTCGCTGACGTGGGCGTCGGTGGACAGCGAGAGGTCGGCCAGCAGCAGCGTGGCCAGGCTGCGCTGACTGCGGGCGCGACGCAGGTAGACGGGCGGGCTGTCGCTGCGCGGGCCGTGGCGGCCCTCGGCAAACCAGTCCACCCAGGCGTCGAGGTCGATGGCGTCGCCGTCCTCCTGCCGGCGCAGCAGCGCCGGCGCGGGCCGCAGCACGGCCATGCGGCGGTGGATGCGCTGCGCGGTGCGCGCCAGCGCAGGCGTGGGCACGAAGGGCGGCGCCTCGCGCGCCACGCGCACCTGCACCGCGCAGTGGTCGGGCAGCAGCACGCGGCGGCGCCAGTCCCACTCGGGCAGACGCTGGCCCTCGCCCAGCGGTGCGTCGTCGTGCGCGGCCGAAGGCAGATCAAGGTCGAACTTGACGCGCGCCGCCAGCGTCTGGCCGCCCTGGGTGATGGCCAACTGGTCCATGTCGTCAGCCGCCGCGACGGCGTTGCCATCGTCCTCGTCATCGCTGGCGCGGTCGAGCTTGATGAACTCGCCCCACGACAGCAGCGACTCGGCGCGGAACATCATCACCAGCGGTGAGCCCTGCCGCTGGTCTTGCACGGCCTGGGCGGCGCGGCGGCGCTGGCCGCCGTCCTGGCTGGGCCGCTGGCCCTCGCCGGCCTCGTCGTCGCCACCGTCACGCGCCAGTGCGGCCGTGGCGGGCGCGGTCTCCAGCCACAGCCAGACGGGCGCCACCTCGGCCGGGCGCACGGGTTGGCTGGTGGGCTCGCCGCGCAGCGCGGCCTGGACGGCCGCTTCAGCGGCGGTCTGCGGCGGGCCGCGCTGGGTCAACGTGGTGGCCACCAGCGCCGCATGGCGGGCACGCAGACCCGGCCACGCCGCCAGCGTGGCCTGGGTGGCGCGGCAGTTGGCGCGCAGCCAGTCGACCTCATCTTCTGGCCAGTGGGCGGCCAGCGCGGCCAGCCACAGGTAGAGCGCGCGGTTGAGGGCCGGCTCGGCAAACACGGCCACGCGCTCGGGCAGGGCCAGCACCTCGGTGCCCACCTGCGCCCGCGCCGCGCGCAGGCCGGTGCCGGCCACGCGCTGCAGCCAGGTGCGACGGCCACCGACAGCCTGTTCGGCGGCGCTGGCGATGCGCACCGCAGGCGCGCCGCCGCCAGCACGGAACAGCACGCCCAGCATCGGTTGCACCTCGGCCAGCGCCACGGCAGCCTCGGGATGCTGGGCATCGGCCAGCCGCGTGACGAGCCGGTGCCAGCGTGCGCCGACCCACTCTTCCATCAGCCCGCCATCAGCCGATGTCGGCCACGGCGGCCACCACCTCGGCCAGCGCGGCGGCGGTGGCGGGCTCGTCGGTCAGCGGCTCGATCAGCGCGCTGCGGCAGGCCACGTCGAACGGCAGGCCGCCGGCCATCAGCCGCCCGGCCATCACCAGCAGCCGGGTGCTGGCGGTCTCTTCCAGGTCGTGATCGGTCAGCCGCCGCAGCGCGCGCGCCAGGCGCACCAGCTGCTGCGCGGCCGCTGCGGGCAGGCCCGTCTCGGTCTGCACGATGGCGGCCTCGATCTCCGGCGCCGGGTAGTCCATGGCCAGGGCCACGAAGCGCTGGCGCGTGCTGGGCTTGAGCCCCTTGAGCGCGTTCTGGTAGCCGGGGTTGTAGGAGATGACCAGCATGAACGCGGGCGGCGCCACCAACTGCTCGCCGGTGCGCTCGATGGGCAGGATGCGGCGATCGTCCGCCAGCGGGTGCAGCACCACCGTGGTGTCTTTGCGCGCCTCCACCACCTCGTCCAGGTAGCAGATGGCGCCGCTGCGCACCGCCCGCGCCAGCGGGCCGTCCTGCCAGCGCGTGCCGTGGTCGTCGATCAGATGGCGGCCCACCAGGTCGGCGGCCGAGAGGTCGTCGTGGCAGGCCACGGTGATCAGCGGGCGCCCCAGCCGGGCCGCCATGTGCTCGACGAAGCGCGTCTTGCCGCAGCCCGTGGGGCCTTTGAGCAGCAGCGGCAGCCGCTGCGCATGAGCCTGCTCGAAGACCGCCACCTCATCGCCCTGCGGGGCGTAATAGGGCAGCGGCCTGTCGCTGGCGTTCATCACGCGGCCACCGACTTCAGCGTCACCGGCACCTCACGCGGGGCGCCGCCCACGAAGAAGCTGGTGAAGTAGGTCAGCACCCCGACGAGGAACATCACGCCGCCCGCCAGACGGATCCAGTAGAAGAAGCGCAACTGGTCCTGCACCGCCATGAAGCCCATGGCACCGCTTTCAGGCAGGCGCTGCAGCCACACCTGGACGATGCCGGCACCGGTCAGCGCCAGCACCATGATGGCCATGCCGATGGTCATGATCCAGAAGCTCCACATCTCCACCGACTGCGCCCGCTCGCTGTTGGCCTGGCGCCCGCGCAGCAGCGGCATGGCGTAGCTGATCAGCGTGATGACCACCAGCACGTAGGCCCCGTAGAAGGCCAGGTGGCCGTGCGAGGCCGTGGTCTGCGTGCCATGGGTGTAGTAGTTGACCCAGGAGAGGGTGTGGATGAAGCCCCACAGGCCCGCGCCCAGAAAGCCCAGCACCGCTGTGCCCACGGCCCACAGCACCGCCGCCTGGTTGGGGTGCTCGCGCCGGCGCCGCTGCACCATGCTGAAGGCGAACAGCGTCATCAGGAAGAACGGAATGGGCTCCAGCGACGAGAAGATGTTGCCGATCCAGTGCCAGTAGCCGGGCAGGCCGATGAAGTAATAGTGGTGGCCGGTGCCCAGGATGCCGGTGATGAGGGCGAAGGCGACGATGACGTACAGCCATTTGTCGATGACCTCGCGGTCCACCCCGGTGGTCTTGACCAGCACGAAGGCCAGCAGCGCGCCCAGGATCAGCTCCCACACGCCCTCCACCCACAGGTGGACGACGAACCACCAGTACATCTTGTCGCGCACCAGGTTGTGCGGGTTGACGAAGGCGAACAGGAACAGCAGCGCCAGCCCCCACAGGCCCAGCATCAACACCGTCGAGATGGCCGTCTTGCGGCCCTTGAGCAGCGTCATGCTGATGTTGTAGAGGAAGGCGAGCGCCACGACGACGATGCCAACCTTGGTAGGCAGCGGCTGCTCCAGGAACTCGCGACCCATGGTCTCGATGAGGTTGTTGCCCGTCAGCTCGGCCAGCCGGGCATAGGGCACGAAGAGGTAGCCCAGCACGGTCAGCGCACCCGCCGCCAGGAAGATCCAGAACAGCACCAGCGCCAGCTTGGGGCTGTACAGGTCGGTTTCGGCCTCCTCGGGCACGATGTAGTAGGCCGCGCCCATGAAGCCGAACAGCAGCCAGACGATCAGCAGGTTGGTGTGCACCATCCGCGCCACGTTGAACGGGATGTAGGGAAAGAGGAAATCCCCCACCAAGTATTGCAGGCCCATGATGAGGCCGAAGATCACCTGGCCGGCGAACAGCGCCAGCGCGGCGACGAAGTAGTACACCGCGACCTGCTGGCCGGGGTATTTGACGAATGGGTTGGTGGTCATTGGTGCTCTCCTCACCCTTCGATGTTGGGTGGCCACTTCTCGGTGTTGATCTGGCCCGACCAGGTCAGAAACGCCACCAGGTCATCGAGCTGCTGCTCGGTGAGATCGAACTGAGGCATCTGGCGGCGGCCCGGT
Organism: Pseudomonadota bacterium; assembly: GCA_020161145.1. Lineage (GTDB taxonomy): Bacteria > Pseudomonadota > Gammaproteobacteria > Burkholderiales > Burkholderiaceae_C > Ideonella. Next base: position 3,442 of record JAIUPQ010000002.1, on the reverse strand, counting down.
GCGCCGGTGGGCTGGCCCTTCATCCACGCCTTGACGAACTCCGGCCCCCGGCGCTGGATCACGTTGCCCAGCTCGGGCGCGAAGTAAGCGCCCTCGCCCAGCAGCGTGTGGCAGCCGATGCAGTTGCGCGTCTCCCAGATCTGCTTGCCCGCAATCACCTGCGGCGTGATGGCAGGTGCGTTGCTGCGCTCAGGGATGCGCGTCTCGGTGTGCAGCACGATGCCCACGAACAGAAACGCAAAAAACAGCGCCCCGCCGTAGAAGATGTTGCGGGCCATCTGCTTGGTGAACCCGCTGGACGACTGGCTCATGACTGGCCCCTCCGGCTTGTTGATTGGAAACACCCGGCAGCCTATCCGGGCCCGGCTTGGCAAACCTTGAACCCGTTCAAGAAAGGGTCAGGCCACCTGCGGCTAGAGTGGCGGCCATGGCTTTCATCGAACTTCTGGAACCCGCGCCGCGCACCCCGCCCAAGGGCCTGGCGCTGTGGGCCTTGGGCTTTCGCCCGTTTTACCTGCTGGCGGCGCTGTGGGCGCTGCTGGCCGTGCCGCTGTGGGCGGCGCAGTTTGCCGGCTGGATCGCCCTGCCGGGGCTGACCAGCGGCTGGCATGCGCGCGAGATGGTGTTCGGCTATACCCTGGCCGTGGTGGTGGGGTTTCTCTTTACCGCCGGGCGCAACTGGTCGGGCCAGCCCACGCCCAGCGGCGGCGCGCTGGCGGCGCTGGCCGCGCTGTGGGTGGCCGCGCGCGTGGCCGGCCTCACCCCCTGGCCACTGGCAGCCGCCCTGCTCAACGCCGCCTTTGCCTGGGCCGCCGCCTGGGGCCTGTGGCGCGCGCTGCGCGGCAACGCCAACCGGCGCAACGACTTCTTCGTCGGCCTGCTGGTGTTGATTGGCGTGGCGGCACTGGCCTGGCGCGGCACGGTGCCCACGGTGGCGCTGGACGCGGTGGTGCTGATGATGGCCGTCATGGGCGGGCGCGTCATCCCCATGTTCTCCAACAACGGCGTGCCGGGCATGCAGGCGCGGCGCGAGCCCCGGCTGGAGCAGGTCGCGCTGGCCGCGCTGTGGGCGGTGCTGGCGCTGGACGTGGCGGCTGCCGTGCTGGGTGAGCCGGCCTGGCTGGTCTGGCCGCGCGCCGCGCTGTTGACCGCCGCCGCCCTGCTGCACGCCGCGCGGCTGGCGCTGTGGCAGCCGCTGCGCACGCGCGGCGTGCCGCTGGTGTGGGTGCTGCATCTGGCCTATGCGTGGCTGGTGGTGCATCTGCTGCTGCGCGCGGCGGGCGACGCGGGCTGGATCCTGCCCAGCCTGGCCACCCACGCCCTCACCGTCGGCGCCATCGGCGGCATGACGCTGGGCATGATGACGCGCACCGCACTGGGCCACACCGCCCGCCCGTTGCGGGCGGGGCCGTGGGAAACCGCCGCCTACGTCTGCATGGCGCTGGCCGCTGCGGCGCGCGTCCTCGTGCCGCTGCTGGCACCGGCGCTGCTGGTGGGCGCCAGCAGCACGGCCAGCCTGCTGTGGGCCGCCGCGTTTGCGCTCTACCTGGTGCACTACACACCCATCCTGATGCGCCCCCGGCTCGACGGCAGGCCCGGATGAGCGAGGCCGCCATCCGCGCCGCGCTGGCCCGCGTGCCCGACCCCGAGCTGGCCGAATCCATCATCGACCTGGGTCTGGTGGCCGCCGTCGCCTGCGACCCCGGGCGGTGGCAGGTCACGCTCATCCCCACCAGCGCCACCTGCCCCATGGCCGATGCGCTGCTGGAAGACGCCCAGGCCGCATTGGCCGCCATCGCCCCGGCCGACGTGACGGTCAGCGTGCAGATGGATTGGGACACGCCCTGGTCGCCCGACCGCATGGCCCCCGCACTGCGCCAGCGGCTGGGCTGGGCTTGAACCGCGGCCTCCGGTGAGCCGCCTCGCGCTCGCGCTGCTGGCCTTGTTGGCGGCCAGCAACCTCATCGCCGGCCTCGTCGGTGGCCTGGCCCGCCTGGGGGTGTTCACCCACCCGTTGGCGCTGGCGCTGCTGCCGCACCACGGCGCGCTGATGATGGCCGGCTTCTTCGGCAGCGTGATCGCGCTGGAACGCGCGGTGGCCCTGCAGCGCGGCCTGTGGGTGCCCGTCAGCGCGGCACTGGCCGGCTGGCTGCTGGTGCTGCTGCCCACGCAGACCGCGCTGACCGGACTGACCTGGGCCGCCAGCGCCGCCGGCCTCGCCCTGCTCTACGCCTGGGCCGCCCACCACCGCAAGGTCAGCCTGCCGCTGGCCGTCGAGGCCTCGGCCACGCTGGCGCTGCTGGTCGGCACCACCGGATGGGCCGCCGGCGAAGACGCTGCCGCGCGGCTGGGCTGGAGTGCCTTCATCCTGCTCACCGTGGCCGGCGAGCGGCGCGAACTCACTGCGCTGGCCAATCTGCCCCCCTGGAGCCGGCGCACCTTCGTGCTGCTGTGGCTGGCCGTGCTGCTCAGCGTGGCGCTGGTCCGGCCGGCCCCAGACCTGGCCTTGCCGCTGTGGTGGGCCGCCGCATTGGGGCTGGCCGCCTGGCTGGCGCGCTTCGACATCGGCCTGCGCGCCTGGCGCGCCCCGGGCTGGCCACGCCACACCGCGCGTTGCCTGATGGTGGGCCTGGCCTGGCTGGCCGTGGCGGCCGCCCTGGGCCTGGCGGGCCGGGCCGCCGCCTGGCACGTGCTGTGGCTGGGTTTCGTCTGGGCCATGGTGTTTGCCCACGCACCCATCATGCTGACCGCGCTGGCGCGGCTGCGGCCCGCCTACACCCCATGGGCCATGGCGCCGGTGGCGCTGATGAGCCTGGGCGTGGCGCTGCGCACCGCCGCCACGCTGGCCGGCTGGCCCAACTTGCTGGCGGCAGCGGCCAGCGCCCAGGCGCTGGCGTTGGTGGCATTCGCGCTGGTCATGGTGCGCGCCGTGCGCGGGCGCTGAGGCGGCGCACCCCAGGGGCGGCGCCTGCGGAGGCAAGCAAGCCGTAGACAGACGGCTCGGCGCTTTCTCCAGGCTCCCCTACTTTTCTCACGATCACCGACTTCAGTCTCCCCGTGAAATGCCGCTGTTACACAAGGCAGCATACGAGGAGACAACGTGCACAACGCATGGCTATGGATGGGCTTGGCGCGCGCCTGCCCGGTTCGCCCCCCCACCAGCCCCAAGCTGGCTTCCTCCCCATTTCGGTTCTGAAGCAGGGCGCCATGCACCACCACGCCAGCGCCAACCGCGCCTTCCGTCTCGTCTGGCGAGCCGCCAGCTGCACCTGGGTGGCCGTGGCCGAACATGCCCGCGGCCGGGGCAAGGGCGGCGTGGCCCGCGCGCGCGGGCTGTTGCTGCTGGTCTTCAGCGGCATGCTCTATGTCAGCCCGGCGCTGGCGGCACCGCCTTCGCCCAACCCTGCTTTGCTGGGCATCCAGTCCCCGGCCGCGCCCCTGC
>JAIUPQ010000012.1 GCA_020161145.1 Pseudomonadota bacterium | reverse complement strand
TCATGGGCGCTTCTCCACATGCAAGGCTTGAGCAGCCTTCAACTCGGCAATCCACTCGCTCATCACAGCACGCGCCATGAAGAACGGATAGCGTCGATTGTCTATGCAATCATCCGGGATGCAACAGTTTACAACGGTCAAAGCGGGGTTGAATTACTTTTAACCAAGCTCCGTAACTTCGGAGTTGAGATCTAAATCTTTCTTAGTGCAGGCAACAGTGGACCGCTGATATTCACTATTCTTGGCGTTGCTTTCCTTTTTTATCGGCGCTATTGGAGCAGTGCCATGTATAGCCTTATCTCTCCTTGCGATCGCGATCATAATTCTTAAGTATTTCTCACTCCTAGTTAAAGTCGCTGGAATGAAACTTACCGATGGAGCAACTAGCCCAAATACAACACCGTTCTCCTATTTCGGAGCACTGTTTGCCTTGATTGCTTTGCTCCTAAAGGCCACAGCCGAGTTAATCGATTGACGCCTAACCCTTCCTTCAAGCGGACAAGCCCGGCTGGCGCCGGTCTTGCCGCTTAAGTCAAACGTTAAAATATACCAGATGCAACATCACTCCTTTTAAATCATATTCCGCTCTTGCATTTGCTTGCCGAAATAATATAACCATATGCCACGACCAGCAGTTTTCGTCATTGATATGCTCAACGACTGCTTCGGGCACGCCGAACTAACGCGGCAGCGAGCTTCGTTATGTTCGTCCATCAACGAGTTGACGGCGCTGGCTCGCGCAAATGGTTATCCGGTCGTGTGGGTGCGCCAGGAATTCGAGCCGGACTTGAGCGATGCAACGATGGACATGAAGGCCGAGAATATCCGCATGTTCATCAAGGGCACAGAAGGCCCGGCCATCCTGGATGAATTGTTACGCACAGACGGGGACTTCGAGATCGTCAAGAAACGCTACAGCATGTTCTTTGGTACCGGGCTGGATCAACTTCTTCGACGCCTAGACGTCGACCAGGTTATTCTCGCTGGCGTGAACACGCATGCATGCATACGCACCGCCGCAATTGATGCTTACCAACGCGACTTGCCCGTATTGATCGTACGGGGGTGCGTGGCCTCGAAGGATATGCATCACCACGACGTATCCATGAATTATATGGATGGTGGGATTGCGAATCTGACTACTATTCCGGATCTCCGGTACAAAATCGCGATGACCCCTACGCTCTGCAGATGAGTCGGCACAACCAGACATTCAATATGGACAAGGCAGGGCCGACTCAAACTTGAAGCGCGACATCCGAAATGTCCGTTGGTTGGGAAAGAACTTCGGCTACTACGACTTGGCGTGAACTATTCAGACATTCATTAATGCGAAGAGCGAAATGACCAAACGCATCGAGTTGTACCTTTCCGTAAGTGCGGTAGCAATATCCGTTGTTGCCCTCCTTCTATCTTGGTATCAACTCGACGTTGGCCGGCGACACAACCAGCTCAGCGTACGCCCTCTCCTCCTCCTCACGCCACATCTTGAGGGCCCAACCGGCCGAAACGGCCTGTATCTATCAAATCAGGGGCTGGGCCCAGCGATCCTCCGGGACATTCGTGTGACAGTTGGTGAGCAGAGCTTCGAGGGTCTCGGCAAGAGCAAATGGCGAGAAGTCCTAATCGCACTCGATAGTGACCCCAACTGCTTTGCGCTAGCTTGGCCACAAGAGCAAAGCGCATTGAAGATTGGCGAGGAAATCGCGTTGCTCTCGCCCACCAAGGCCGGCATCCTCAGTTGTGGCGTTGCGACGATGGTTCTCCTGACACAACGTCGCTTCACTGTAGATATTCAGTATGAGTCACTCTACGGAGACAGCCATACGCTTTCGGCTTCAGGGCAAGTCAATGAGGCTCTCTAACCTATTAGGTTCCAGCGTTCTTCCCAAAGTTGCATTGGTAGCAAAGCGGCTGGATGTTCGAGATGTCATCGGTACCTCCGCGAGAGAGAGGAACGATGTGATCTTTGGTCCAGACATTGCGGTAGCGAGGATTGGGCCGCTTGGGAATCTCCGCCCATTGACGGCCGCACCTGGGACACGCATCGTACGTACGTAGTTTCTCAAGCCATTGGTTTTTGGTGTGCAGACCGCCATTGATTACTTTCCTTTTTTCGTAGGCCGCTCGACGGTTGTCTCTGCATGTCCTGCAATAGAGCTTTATCCCCCCTGTCGAACTTGATTGCCAGGTACCGAAGTTAACGCCAGCGCATTTGGTGCACGGCCGAATAGCTTGGTTCATCAAGGTATGCCATCTGAACCCAACCGCCAAGCCGCCGTCCCCCAGGGCGGCAACTGCCCACCTTGCACTACCGGCAACGGTGTCTCAGGCGCCGCCTTCGCAGCCAGCGGCGGCGTGAACGCAACTGGCTCCGCCCCCAGATTGAACGCCAGCAACCACCCTCGCCCCTGCCCATCCGTGCGGGTATAGGCCAGCACCGGCTCGGGCGTATCCAGGAAGCTGATGGCACCCATGCGCAGCGCCGGCTCCGCGCGCCGCCAAGCCAGCAGCGCCCGGGTGAACGCCAGGCTGGCCGGCGCCGTATCCACCGCGCGCGCCGCATGCTCAGCCGGCACCGGCAGCCAGGGCGGCACGCGGCTGAAGCCCGCATGGGGTTCGCCGGCCTGCCAGGGCATGGGCGTGCGGCAGCCGTCGCGGCCTTTGAAGGCGGGCCAGAAGGCGATGCCGTAGGGGTCGCGCAGTTGCTCGTAGGTCAGCTCGGCCTCGGGCAGGCCCAGCTCTTCGCCCTGGTAGAGGCAGGCGCTGCCGCGCAGGGTCAGCAGCAGGGCCAGCCAGGTTTCGGGCCGGCCGCCCCAGCGGCTGGCCACGCGCGGCACGTCGTGGTTGGAGAGGGCCCAGCAGCCCCAGCCGCCGGTGGCGGCCAGCGCGGCGTCGAGCTGCTCCACCTCGCGGCGGATGTGGGCGGCGCTGACGGTGCCCGTCAGCAGGGCAAAGCTGTAGGCCATGTGCAGCCGCTGGCCGGCGGCCGTATAGGCGGCCATCAGCGAGGCGGGGTTTTCGTCGCCCACCTCGCCCACACTGGTGGCGCCGTGGGCGTCCAGCACGCGGCGCAGGTCTCCAAGAAAAGCCAGGTTCTCGGGCTGGCTTTTGTCGTGCAGGTGGCGCTGCATGGCGTAGGGGTTGTCGGGCCGCACGGTGGTGACGCCGGCTTGCTGGGCCGCGCTGGCGGGCGGGTTGTCGCGCAGCCGGGCGTCGTGGAATTGGTGGTTGCAGGCGTCGAAGCGAAAGCCGTCCACGCCGCGCTGGCACCAGAAGGCCACGTCGGCCAGCAGGGCGGCGCGCACGGCGGGGCAATGGAAGTTGAGGTCGGGCTGGCTGGCCAGAAAGCTGTGCAGGTGGTACTGGCGCCGCACGCCGTCCCATTGCCAGGCGCTGCCACCAAACACGCTGAGCCAGTTGTTCGGCGGGCTGCCGTCGGGCTTGGGATCGGCCCAGACGTACCAGTCGGCCTTGGGGTTGGTCTGGCTGGCGCGGCTTTCGGTGAACCAGGCATGCTGGTCGCTGGTGTGCGAGAGCACCTGGTCGATGATGACCTTGAGGCCCAGCGCATGGGCGCGGGCAATCAGCGCATCAAAGTCGGCCAGCGTGCCGAACAGCGGGTCGATCGCCCGGTAGTCGGCCACGTCGTAGCCGAAGTCCTTCATCGGGCTTTTGAAGACGGGCGAGATCCAGATCGCGTCCACCCCCAGGCTGGCCACGTGGTCCAGCCGGGCGGTGATGCCGGCCAGGTCGCCCACGCCGTCGCCATTGGCGTCGGCAAAGCTGCGGGGGTAGATCTGGTAGATGACGGCGCCGCGCCACCATTCGTTGGGGGAGATCTGCTTCATCCCCCGATGGTAGGAGGGCGGCGCTCAGGCGTGGTGGATGCGCACCACGTCGGCCGCGCCGGGGGCCGAGATCATCAGCGGCGCCTTGGCGCAGGCGGCTTCCAGCACCTCGCGGGCGCAGTCGCCGCAGCGGCCACAGCAGGTGGCCGCGCCGGTGGCGTCTTGCAGCGTGGCGAAATCGCGCACGCCAAACTCGGTGACGACATCGTGGATGTCGCGCTCACTGACGCGGTTGCACAGGCAGACGATCATGGTGATCGCCACTATAAACGCAAACGCGAATGATTCGCAAGCGCCCCTGCGCGGAACGTGGGATCAGTCGCCGTCGCCCATCTGAGTTTGCAGCCAGTTGGCCTCGCCCACCTGGGCCACCAGGTCGATCTGGGTTTCCAGATGGTCGATGTGCTCCTCGGTGTCGTCCTGGATGCTCACCAGCAGCTCGCGCGAGACGTAGTCGCGCACGCTCTCGCAGTGGGCAATGGCCTCTTTGAGCAGCGCGTGCGAGACCATCTCCAGCCGCAGGTCGCAGCTCAGCACCTCCACCGCACTCTCGCCGATGTAGAGCTTGCCCAGGTCTTGCAGATTGGGCAGGCCTTCGAGCATCAGCACGCGCTCGATCAGCTTGTCGGCGTGCTTCATCTCCTCGATGGACTCCTCGTACTCGTGCTTGGCCATGCGCGCATAGCCCCAGTTCTTGAGCATCCGCGCGTGCAAAAAGTACTGGTTGATGGCCGTGAGTTCGTTGCGCAGCTGGGCGTTCAGGTAGTCGATGACTTTGGCGTCGCCTTGCATGATGGGTTCCTCCTTCGTGGGTCAGCCATTCATTGTGCACCCCATTGATTTTAGGAATGATTCTCATTAACATTCAGCCAATCCCACCCACAAGGAGCCCCGTGATGCCCCCTGCCCACTCGCTTGCCACCGCCCCCGCCTGGCACCCTGCCCCGACGCACATGCCGGCCGCGCTGACGCCGCCGCGCTGGCGCAGCCATGAGTTGCTGACCGCCGGCCCGGTGGCCGAGATCGACCACGACGGCCAGATCTACCGGCTGCGCCGCACCTCGCAGGGCAAGCTGATCCTGACCAAGTAACCCGGCAAGCCTGCGCTGCTTCACCCTCTCTCCAACAGCGTCACAGCCCGCCGCCGCCAGCCCGTGACCCTATGCGCCCCGCCCAAAGGGGCGCTCCTCACGAGCTGTTCATGCCCCGACTCACTCTGTGCGCGCTGGCCGTCCTGAGCCTTGCTGCGCCCGCCGTCCACGCCGCCGACACCCCCGACGACGCCCCCCTGCCCCAGGTCACGCTGGCGCCGCAGGTGGTCACCGCCACCCGCACCGACCGCCCGGCCGACGGCGTGCCCACCACCGTCACCCGCCAGGACGCCGAGGCCTTGGCGCGGCGCCAGCCGCGCGACCTCAAAGACCTGCTGGCCGACGAGGTGGACGCCGAAATCAGCCAGGGCCCGGCCCGCTACACGGCGGCCGGCACCTCGGTGGGCCGTGCCGGCAACGACGCCCTGACCATCCGCGGCCTGGGCGGCAACCGGGTGCTGATGCTGGTGGACGGCGTGCGCCTGCCGCAGGCCTTTGCCTTCGGCCCCTTCGCCACCGGCCGGGGCGACTACGTGGATGTGGACCTGCTGGGCGGCGCCGAGCTGCTGCGCGGCCCCAGCTCCGCCGCCTGGGGCAGCGACGGCCTGGTGGGCGCCCTCTCGCTGACCACGCTGAACCCGGCCGACCTGCTGGACCGCCAGCCCGGCGCCGACCAGGCCGGCTTTGCACGCATCACCTACAACGGCGCCGACCGCAGCACCCTGCTGTCTGGCGGCCTGGCGCTGCAAACCCCCGAGCGCGACTGGCAGGCGCTGCTGGTGGTCAGCCGCAAGCGCGGCCACGCCCTCATCAACCAGGGCGACAACACCAGTGCCAACACCACGCGCACGGCGCCCAACCCGCTGGACGCCGACACCACCGGCGTGCTGGCCAAGCTCCAATGGCAGGCCAATGCCGCGCACCGCCTCAGCCTCTCGGCCGAGAGCAGCGACCGCAGCCAGCAGACCGACGTGCTGTCCGCCCGCGCCGCCGTGCCCACGCCGCCCAGCCCCACCAACCCCTACGCCAACCAGACCGTGGCGCTGAACACCGACGACGCCAGCACGCGCCGCCAGCTGGGCCTGGAGCACCGCTGGACGCCCGACGGCGAAACCGGCCAGACCCGCCTCGTCACCCGCCTCTACGGCCAGCAGGCCGAGGTCAGCCAGTTCAGCAACGAAGACCGCGCCTTCAGCCCCGACCGCACGCGCGACAACCGCTACAAAGAGCGCACGCTGGGCCTGACCATGACCGGCCAGACCCCGCTGCCCGCGCTGCTGGGCGAGCGGCCCTCACGCCTGTCGGGCGGGCTGGACGTCAGCGAGGCCCGCATCAGCAGCCTGCGGGACGGCACCCTGCCGCCTTATGGCGAAACCTTCCCCTCCAAGCCCTTCCCCGACACCCGCTACCGGCTGGCCGGCGCCTTCGTGCAGGGCGAGCTGGAGGCCGGCGACTGGACGCTGCTGCCGGCCTTGCGCGCCGACCACTTTGCGCTCAAGCCCGATGCCACCGACTACAGCGGCACCGCAGTTTCGCTGTCGGGCCAGGCCATCACGCCCCGGCTGGGCGTCATCTGGCGCGCCAGCCCCGCGTTCGCACCCTATGCCCAGGCCGCCACCGGCTTTCGGGCGCCCACGCCGGCCCAGGTCAACAACGGCTTCGAGAACCGCGCCGCCGGCTACGCCTCCATCGGCAACCCCGATCTGAAACCCGAGCACGCCCGCAGCATCGAGCTGGGCGTGCGCGGCAAGGCCGGCCCCGTGCGCTGGCAGGCCGCCTACTACGACAACCGCTACCGCGACTTCATCGAGCAGACCGTGGTGGGCGGCGCCGGCACGCCGGCCGACCCCATCGTGTTCCAGTACGTCAACCTCAGCAGCGCCCGCATCCGGGGCGTCGAGCTGCGCGCTGACGCCGACCTGGCGCCCGGCTGGCAAGCCCAGTTTGCGGTGGCCCGCGCGCGCGGCGAGAGCACGTCCGAGGGCGAGCGCACCCCGCTGGCCAGCGTGGGCCCGCTGCGGCTGCGCGCCGCGCTGCGCTGGACGTCCGGCCCGTGGGACGCCAGCGCCCAAGTGGTGCACGCCGCCGCCCAAAGCGCCGCGCGCAGCCCCAGCGCCACGCAATACCTGCCGCCCGCCTACACCACGCTGGACTTGCGCGCCGCCTACAGCCTGCCCGCGCAGTGGCTGGGCGTGCCGCTGACCGCCTCGCTGGCGCTGATCAACGCCACCGATGCCACCTACTGGCGCTGGAGCGACGTGCAAGGCCTGGCCCTGAGCAGCCCCGTCATCGACGCCTACACGGCCCCCGGCCGCCACGTGCAACTCGGCCTGCGCGCCGATTTCTAGGAGCCGTCCATGACCGACTTTGCTGCCATCCGCTCGGCCTTTGCCGTCGCCCGCACCGGCCTGCAGCCGGCCCGCCCGCGCGACATCGCCCATCATCTGGGTCTGAGCGAAGCCGCGCTGCTGGCAGCCCACGTCGGCGATGGCGATTGGCCAGATTCGCCGCTGCACGCCACCCGCCTGGCCGCCCCCTGGCCCACGCTGGTGCATGGCCTGCCCGCGCTGGGCGCCCTCACCGTGCGGACCCGCAACGCCGCCTGCGTGCACCAGAAAGCCAGCCACTACCCGCAGGTCAGCGCGTCGCAGGACATCGGCCTGGCGACGGGCGACGCCATCGACCTGCGCCTCATCTATGGCGCCTGGGCCCATGGGTTTGCCGTGCACGAGCACACCGTCCTGGGCTTGCAGCGCAGCCTGCAGTGGTTCGACGCCACGGGCCAGGCCATCCACAAGGTCTTTTTGCACGAGACCAGCGACACCGCCGCCTTCCGCGCCCTGGCAGCACGCCATGCCCACCCCGACCAGACCCCCGCGCCGCTGACGCCCCGCGCCGGCCCGCCGCACCTGGCCAGCGCCCCGCCCGGCGCAGCGGCCCGGGCCGCCCTGCGCGGCGACTGGGCCGCGCTGCGCGACACCCAGGGCTTCCGGCCCATGCTGCAACGCCACCGGCTCGACCGCCTGACCGCACTGCACGCCGCCGGCGACGACTACGCCCGCGAGCTCGAACCCGGCAGCGCCCACGAGCTGCTGCACCGCGCCGCGCAGGACGGCACGCCCCTGCGGGTCTGCACCGGCAACGGCGGCGTGGTGCAGATCCACACCGGCCCCGTGCAGCACGTGGCCGTCGCCGGGCCGTGGGTCAACGTGCTGGACGGCGGCTTCAACCTGCACCTGCTGGAAACCCACATCGCCAGCGCCTGGCGCGTGCGCAAGCCCACGGCCGACGGCCTGGTGTCGTCGCTCGAACTCTTTGACGCCGGCGGCGACGTCATCGCCCAATTCCTTGGTGCCCGCAAACCCGGCCAACCCGAGCGCGCCACCTGGCGCGAGCTGCTGGCCAGCGTCGCCGGCGAGGCACTGCCTTGCGCGGCTTGACATGCAGGCCAGCCCACCGACGATGATGTCGCCATGCGCCCCCTTGCCCTGCTCCTGCTGTCCCTGCTGTCCCTGCTGACCGCCTGCGCCAGCCCGCCGCAACCGCCACCCGACACCGTGCGGCGCGCCGACGTGCTGCTGCTGGGCGAGCTCCACGACAACCCCGCCCACCACGCGCAGCGCGCGCAATGGCTGGCCGCGTTGCTGCAAGATGGGCGGCCCACCACGGTGGTGTTCGAGCAGATGCAGGCCGGCACCGATGCGGCCGTGGCCGCTGCGGCCGATGCCGACGGCGTGGCGCAGGCGGGCGCGCTGGACCAGGCCGCCTGGCAATGGCCGCTGCACCGGCCGCTGGTGGATGCCGCGCTGGCGGGCAAGGCCCGCATCGTGGGGGCCAACCTGCCGCGCCCTGTGGTGCGGGCGGTGGTGCAGGACGAGGCCGCCGTGCCGCCCCAACTGCAACCCCGGCTGGCGGCGGCGCGCTGGTCACCCGCCGCCGAGGCCGCGCTGGCCCAGGTCATCGCCGAGCAGCATTGCGGCGCCCTGCCCGCTGCGCGCACGCCGGGCATGGTGCGCGCCCAGCGCGTGCGCGACGCGGCGTTCGCCCAGGTGGTGGCGCGTGAGGTGCAAAGCGGCCGGCGCGTGGTGTTGATCGCAGGCAACGAGCACGTGCGGCGCGACCGCGGCGTGCCGGCCTACCTCACCGACCTGCCGCCGGGCACGCAGGTGCTGGCCGTGGGTTGGCTGGAGGTCGGTCAGGCGGCGCCGGGCGGCGCGTTCGATGACGTGGCATTCACCCCTGCCCCGACCGGGCGCACCGACCCCTGCGCGGCCCTGCGTCAGCCGGCCAGCCAGTGATTGTCCAGACGCAGGCCCGCCAGGGTGTCCTGCGCCCCCACCACCAGCCGCCCCGCCACCAGCGCCAGCGCGCAGGCCTCGGCGGCGGGCTGCAGGCCCTGCCACTGGCCATCGGCGCGCCACTGGCCGACGCCGCCTGCGCGCGGCGCGCTGACGGCAAAGCCGTCCGCCGTGGCCACCACGCTGCCGCCGTAACCGGCCAGCGGCTGGGGCTGCGCGGCCAGGCGCAGGCCGGCTGCGGGCGTCCACAGCGCCAGCAGCGGTGCGGCGGCACGTGCGGCCGCATCAAAGGCCTCGCTTTGCAGCGCAATGCCCACCGTGCCACCGGCATGCCGGGCCAGGTGGCGCAGCGAGAGGTTGGCATCGGGCAGCGTCCATTGGCCTTGCGGCTGGCCGTCCGCCCAGGCCAGCCGCACCAGCGACGAGGCCATGTGCTGGTCCGTGCGCTTGAGGCGGCCGGTCTCGGGCTGGCTGGGCACGCCGCCCAGGGCCAGCAGCAGGCTGCCGTCGCCCAGGTCAATCAGTTCATGGGCGTCGATGCCGCCCGTGGGCCATTCGGCGTCCCCCGCCAGCGTCCGCGCGTCGCGGCGCACCAGCAGGCTGTGGCCACTGGCCTCGTCGGCCTCCACGCTGTAGAGCCAGCGCCCGCGCGCCAGCACATGGCCGTTGAAGCGGCGGTCGGGCTCGGCCCAGGCCCAGGTGGGCTCGCCGCTGGCGGGCCAGCGCAGCAGCCACTGGCCGGGGCGGCGCGCGGCCACCACCAGCGCGTCGCCGTCCAGCGTGAGGCCGTGGGCGCGCGTGGGCACGGCCAGCGCGCGCTGCACGCGCCAGCCGCTGCCGTCGGCGGTCAGCCAGCCCACGTGGTGGCGGCCCTCGGTGTCGTCCCAGGCGGCGGCCAGTCGATTGCGCTCGCTCTGCGCGTAAGCCAGCAGCGGCGCGCCCAGCAACGCCAGCGCGCCGCGGCGGTTCAGCTCAATCGCCATCGGCGTCTGAAAAGCCCACCCGCAGGTTGAGTGCGGCGGCCACGTCCACCTCCACCAGCCGGCGCAGCGCGGCCAGGGCGTCGATGGACCCTTGGTCGGCCGCCGGCAGCGCGGTATCGACAGCGCGCGCGGCGGCCAGCAGGCGGTCGGCCAGCGGGTTGAGGCCGCGCCCGCGCAGCAGGCTTTCGATGGGCACCACCTCGCGCGCCGCGTCGGGGGCCGTGTCGGCGTCGCGCACCGCCAGCTGGCGCAGCGCCGTCCAGCGGGTGGCCCGCTCGGCGGCGTCCTGGCCGCTGCGCGCGCGCGGCCACAGTGGTGCGGGCAGGCCCCGCGTGGCGGCCTCCTGGCGCGGCCGCAGCAGCGCCGTCATGCGCAGCCATTCGGCACCGGCCAGCCATTGGTTGAGCAGGTCTTCAGCCCGGTCGGCCGCAGCCTCATCGTCTTGCGGCAAGGTCTCGGCGGCAATGGCCTGGGCCTCGGCGTGCAGGTGGGCGGCCAGGCGCCGGGTGAACGCGCAGTCGGCGCCCTTGGGGGCCGGGTCGGTCCACAGCAGCCACTCCAGCGCCGGCAGGCCGCGCGCGGCGCTGCCGGCGGCATCGGCCGTCTGGTCTTGCTCGATGGCGGAGCGGATGCGCTCGGGCCGCGTGGGCACAAAGTCGATCTGCCGCGCGCTGCGCCGGCTCACCAGGGCGCCGGTGGGCACGGCCGACAGCGTGGCCCAGCGGTTCAAGGCGGCCGTCCAGGCGGCACGCGCGTGGCCACAGTCGGGCGCCAAGGCCTGGGCCAGCGCGCCCGTGGCGGCGTCGAAGCGCGCGGCGGCCGGCGCCTGGGCGTGGCGCTCGAAGGCCTGCACCCAGGCGGCGGTGCTGTAGAGCGGCACGGCCTCGTCGGCCCAGCGGTTTTGCGCCTGGGCGCCGGCCGCGCACAGCGCGGCCACACACACGATGCCACGCTTCACAGCGACTCCACAAAGGCCACCAGCGCCTCGCGCTCGGTGCGGCTCAGACGCAGCACCTGCTGGCGGGCGCCTTCGGCTTCGCCGCCGTGCCAGAGGATGGCTTCGAGCACGCCGTTGGCGCGGCCGTCGTGCAGCAGGCGGCGGTGGCCGTTGACGTCGTGCACCAGGCCCACCCCCCACAGCGGCGGCGTCTTCCACTGGCTGCCGCTGGCGGCGTTGTCGGGGCGGCCGTCGGCCAGCGCCGGGCCCATGTCGTGCAGCAGGCCATCGGTGTAAGGCCAGATGCGCACGCCCGCCACCTTGGGGGTGGACAGCGCCGGGAACGGGCTGGTGCCAGTGACGTAGCTGGGCCGGTGGCAGACCGCGCATTGGGCTTGCGCAAACAGCCTGGCGCCGGCCTGCACGGCGGGTGCCTCTACGTTGCGCCGCGCGGCGGGGGCCAGCGTGGCCTGGTAGAAGACCACGTCGGCCAGCGTGCGGGCGTCGATCTCGGGCGCGCCGCCCCCGCTGCCGGAGGGTGCGGCCACGCAATCGCGCTGGGCAGGCATGCAGGCCTCGGCTGGATGGTGGGGTGAGGTGATGCCGATGTCACCCACGAAGGCGCCGGCGGTCTGCGCGGCCAGCGAGCCCACGTTGGCCTTCCAGCCAAAGCGGCCCACGCGCTCGCCCTGGGCCACGGGGTCCCAAACCAGGGCCAGACGACCTTTGATGGGGCCGGCCATGGCCGCCTGCGCGGCGGCGTTGGCCCGCAACTCGGCCTCGGGAATGGCCTCGATCAGGCCCACGCCGGCCAGTTGCGGCGCCACGCGCGGCCCGACCAGGGTCTTGGGGTGCAGCGGGCCGTAGCCCAGCCCGGTGATGGCGTAGCGCGGCGCCTGCAAGGTGTAGGGCGTGCCATCGGCAAAGCGGCCGGTGACCGGCGTGTGGCTGATGACCACCTGGCCCTCGGGCTTGACACCGGCAATGGCCAGCGTGTTGAGCTGGTCGCCGTAGGTGGGCTCGGGCACCACGCCGCCGTGGTCGCCCCGGCCAGGGATGGACAGGCGCAGCAGCAGGCCCTGGCTGGGGTCGCCCCGCCCGTCCTGTACATGGCAGCCGGCGCAGGCGCGGGCCAGAAAGTGCGGGCCCAGGCCATCGCGCGCACGGGTGGATGCGGGGGCCTCGACCCAGTTGCGGCGGAAGAACGAGTTGCCCACGGCAAAGCGCGCGGCCTCGTCGTCGTCCAGCGTGGCCAGCGGAAAGGAGAAGGCATTGCGGCCGATGGCGAACACGGTGGCCTCGCCCGCCGTGCGCTCGCCCTGCACGTCGTCGGTGCCAGCGGCGGCCAGCAGGGCCACCGCCAGCGCAGCCAGCACCAGCCGCTTCATTTGCGTACCAGCGTCAGCCGCGTGATGCCCAGCACGCCGGCCGCGTCCACCAGGTCTTTGGACTGCTGCACCAGCGAGCGGATGGTGGTCTGCACACGGTCGCGGCCCTCGGCGCGCACGATTTCGCGGTCGAACGGCGGCTGGAGCGCGTTGGCGGCAGCGACCGAGGCGGCGATCTGCTGGGTGGTGCGCTCGGCCACCTTCGCATCACGCGCTGCCACCAGCGCGCGCAGCGACGGGCCTTCGAGCACCCGCCCGTCGGGCCGCGTGTAGCGGCCCAGCCAGATGTTCTGGATGCCCAGCGCGTTGGCCACCACGTCGCGGTGGGTGTTGTCCGAGAAGCAGGAGTGCTCGTCCTCCTGGTCCTGGGTCGAGAGCGCCACCTCCATGCGCTCACCGGCCAGTTCGCCGCGTGACAGCGAGCCCAGGCCGACGATGATTTTGCGCACCGACTCCTGGCCCCCTCGCTCGAACTGGGCGCGGTAGTTGGGCGCGCCGGGTGCCCAGACGGCCACCAGGTGGTTGAGGTCGGCCACCAGCAGCTCGGTGATGGTGGCGAGCGCCTGGCGACGGCGGTCGGCGTTGGGGGCGCCGCCCTCCACGAAGTCGGTGTGGACACGCTGGCCGGGGCCGTCGGCGTAGAAGTCCTGGCCCCAGAGCAAAAACTCGATGGCGTGCCAGCCGGTGCTGACGTTCTCCTCGCCGCCGCGCTCGTTCAGGGCCGCCACGCTGGCCGGTGAGATGACGAAGCCGCGATCGTTGACGTAGCCGGCACCCGCCTTGCCCTTGACGGCGTCGATGTAGGACTCGTCCAGCGGCCAGGCGTTGATGCGGCCCTCCGGCCCCTCGTCGTCATCGATGGGGCCGGCGTAGAAGCGGAACGCCTCGGTCTGGCCATACCACTCGCGTGCCGCCAGCCAGGCCTGGCGCGCGGCCGTCAGGCGCTCGGCCGTGGGCTCGGCCACGAACGCCTGCACGGCGGTCTGCAGGGCTTGCGCGCCGGTCAGCGCGTCCTGGTAGCCGGCCAGCACCAGATCGGCGTAATGGCGCACCACGGCCACATCGGTCACCGGCGCCGCCATGGCCGGTGCTGCGGGCGCAGAAGCGGGAACGGGGGTCTGCGCACAGGCCCAGCCGGCCGTCAGCCCTAGCAGGCTGACCAAGGCAAGGTGACAACGAATGGGACGCATGGAGGACTCCTGGCTGGCGAGAGTTGGTGGTGTCTGGAAGACAGTATAAACTGAATGGTAATTATTCTCATTACCATTCTCATTCGCAGGAGTCCATGATGACACACCCTCGCCTGGCGCTGGTCGCCATGCTGGCGGCGCTGGCTTGCACGTCGTTGGCGGCCGCACCGGCCGCCAACGACGTAGAGACCCGTCTGAACGCCTTGGCCGCGCGGCTGGCCGAGTTGGAGGCCCAAAACCAGGCGCTGCGCAGCGAGGTCCAGGCGCTGCGCGGCACCGCCACGGCCCAGCCCGGCAGTTGGGGCACCCCGCTGACCGAGCGCGTGCAGGCCGTCGAGGCCCGGGTCAACCAGATGCAGGCGCCGAGACCGCCGGTGTCGGTGGCTGGGGCCGCAGGCCCGACGGTCGAAGGCAGCGTGTTGGGCATGGCCCAGCATGTGGGCTCTGGCGGCGGTGCCGACGGTGCCAGCCAGAGCCGCGCGAACTGGCGCGGCGACCTGACCGTGGCCTTGCCGCTGGGCTGGGTGCGCAGCCTGGGCAATGCCCGCTTCGATGCCTTCGGTCACCTGCGTGCGGGCCAGGGCGGCGGCGTGGCGCTGCGGCCCACCTATTCGGCCACACCCAACTCGATCCCGTTCGAGGCCGGCGCCGGCTCCTCGGAGACCTATGCCATCGTGGCCCAGGCCTGGGGCCAGATGACCTGGCCGCTGGACGCCAAGCGCTTCAACGACCTGCCCGGCAGCCGGGTGGAGCTGACGGCCGGCAAGATGGACGTGTTCGGCTTTTTCGACCAGAACGCCGTGGCCGGCGACGAGGGCGCGCAATTCCTCAACAACGTCTTCGTCCACAACCCCATGCTGGACTCGGGCGGCGACATCGCCGCCGACGCCTACGGCCTGGCGCCCGGCGCGCGCCTGTCCTATCTGCACGAGGGCGACGACACCGGCTGGGCACTGTCGCTGGGCGCGTTTGCCAGCGGCGCGGGGGCAGACTTCAACCTGGGCCTCGGCGGGCCGCTGGTTCTCGCCCAGGCCGAGTGGGTGCAGCGCCAGATCAACGGCGAGCCGCGCGGCACCTGGCGCCTGTATGGCTGGACCAACGGCCGCACCACCGACCTGGCGGGCGATCCCCAGCGCCACAGCGGCTGGGGGATTTCGATCGACCACAAGCTGGGCGCCGCCTGGAACCTGTTTGGCCGCTGGGGCCAGCGCACCCAGGGCGACGGCGCATTCGACCGCGCCCTGACCCTGGGCTTCGAGCACGGCGGGCGCACCTGGGGCCGGCCGCGCGACGGCGTGGGCCTGGCCGGCGGCTGGCTGCACGGCGATGCCGGCACCGAGCAGACGCTGGAGCTGTACTACCGCTTCTACCTGAACGAGTACCTGACGCTGACGCCCGACGTGCAGTGGGTGCGCCGCGCGGCCGGCGAGGCCTCGGCCGGCAGCTTCGGCGTCTTCGGCCTGCGCGCGGCCGTGGGGTTCTGAGCGCCGGAGCGCGTTGGGATGGCAGGCGCTAGAGTGGGGGCATGAGCACCCCCGCACCTCTGCTGCCCACCTACTTCATCTCTCACGGCGGCGGCCCCTGGCCGTGGATGGACACCGGCGGCGCCTACGACCGCCTGGCCGAGTCGCTGGCGCGCATGCCTGCCGAGGCCGGCCCTGGCGTCAAGGCCATGCTGATGGTTTCGGCCCACTGGGAGGCCCCGGTGGCCACCGTGCAGACCCATCCGCACCCGCCCATGCTGTACGACTACGGCGGTTTTCCCGAGCACACCTACCACGTGCACTACCCGGCGCCAGGCAGCCCCGCGCTGGCGGCGCGCGTGCGCGAGCTGCTGGCCGCCGCCGACCTGCCCAGCGCCGAGGATGCCCAGCGCGGTTTCGACCACGGTCTCTTCTCGCCCATGGCCGTGGCCTGGCCGCAGGCCGATCTGCCCGTCATCCAGCTGTCGCTGCTGCGAGGGCTGGATCCTGAGGCCCATCTGGCGCTGGGGCGGGCGCTGGCGCCGCTGCGACGCGAAGGCGTGCTCATCGTGGGCAGCGGCCTGTCGTACCACAACCTGCGCGCCTTCAACGCCGCCGGGCGTGAAGCCTCGGCGCAGTTCGATGCCTGGCTGACCGATGCCGTCGGCCAGATAGGCGCAGCCCGCAACGCCGCGCTGGTGCAATGGCAGACGGCCCCTGCGGCCCGCGCGGCCCACCCGCGTGAAGAGCATCTGTTGCCGCTGATGGTGGCCGTGGGCGCAGCCGAAGACGGCGCGGCCCGGCGCGTCTACCACGAGACCGCGTTCATGGGGGCACTCACGGTGTCCAGTTGGCGCATCGGCTGACGCCGGTCTGACTTAAGCGCCTATCCACCGACTTTTTCCTCGATTGCCCTCTTCAAGCTCCCGATTTAATGCCGTTGTATAGATCACGGCATATCGGAGGTAGGAATGGGCATGACATGGCAATGGTTGGGCTGGGGCGGTGCCTGCCTGGGCTTGAGCGCCCAGGCAGCGGAAGTACCCGACCCTGGCAGCCTGCTGCAGCAGCAGCGCCAGCTGCAGCCGCCGCCGGTGGTGCAGCCGGCCGTGCCTGCGCTGGCCAGCCCCGCGGTGGCGACCAGGCCTGACGACGGCCGGCGCGTGGCCGTGCGCGGCTTTGTCATCGAAGACGCGGCCGCCCTGGCCCTGCCCGAGGCCCAGCTGCAGGCGCTGCTGGCCCCGGCCGTCGGCCAGGCGCTGACGCTGACCGAGCTGCGCGCCGCCATCGAGCGCATCAGCGCCGCCTACCGCGACGCCGGCTAC
>JAIUPQ010000007.1 GCA_020161145.1 Pseudomonadota bacterium | reverse complement strand
AATGGGGGTGGCAGCGCCACATTGGGACCGCCGGATGGCCTTGTCGCGCGGCCGCCGCGCCAGAAATCAGGGCTCGCGTGGCAATGCCTCGGCTATCACGGCTGGGCGCGAGTTATTCAGACCTTCCCTAGGCACGGGCACAGAGGTCTCCCTTGTTGCGGTGGAGCGCATAGAGATCGTGGGATCACGGGTCCGAACCATTATTGACACCTCGTCAACGGAATCCAACTCCGTCTTTACGCAATCTCAAATTCAAGCATTGCCAGTAACGCGAAGTGTCGATGCCGTTGCCCTACTGGCTCCGGGCACCGTGAGGGGCGATAGTTTTGGTTCAAATTTGACGTTACCTTCATTTGGCGGCGCCTCCATAGCAGAGAATGGCTACTTCATTAATGGCCTCGACGTAACAAACATCCGAACTTTTCTGTCTTACGCCGACTTGCCATTCGATTCGATCCAGCAGCAACAGGTTAAAACCGGCGGATATGGTGCAGAATTTGGTCGCTCTCTTGGCGGCGTGGTCAACCTCGTCACGAAGAGGGGCACTAACAATTGGACCGGAGGCATTGCAACATACTGGGAACCAGACGCGCTCCGTTCGTCGGGACAGAATGTTGACGATCTAGAACCTAGCCGAACGGGAAGATATACTCTATTCAATGCGGCAGACCAACGAGATAAGTTTTCAATGAATTTGTATGGCGGAGGTCCGCTTATTGAAAATAAGCTATTCTTCTTCGGTCTTGTTGAAATCCCAAGAGTAGTTAATGACGACTTCAGGAGCGCGGATAGTCAAAGATTTAAGAATCATAGCCCAAAGGGCATGATCAAACTGGACTTCGCCCCCACCGACTCTCATCTATTTGAGTTTACCGCCATTCAAAATAAAGATAAATATACAATCACCGACTATACAAGCAACAGCCCATACAGCACGAGTCACGATACGTTCGGAGGGGTTAGCAACTACGAGGCTGGTGGACAGGTATATATCGGCAAGTACACGGGGTACATAACTGAAGACCTGACCGTGTCCGCGCTGTATGGTCGAATCACCGACTTGAGCACACTAGAAACCGGTTACAGAAAGCGCGGCGCCGATTGCCCAGTTGTCTTGGATGTAGATTTATCTCCGCTGGGCTGCTGGGGAACAGTATTTCCAGGGGCCGGCGGAACCGACCCCGATGCACCACCCGACAAAGATCAGAAAAAATCATGGCGCATTGATGTGGAGTACTCGCTAGGCGATCATAATATTAAAGCCGGTTATGATGCCCAACGATTTCAATCGTGGGCTGCTGGTGGCTCATCTTATTCGGCCGGCCATTACTATAGATATTATGTTTCTCCGACGGGTTCTGTCAATGGCATAGCTGATGCCGTGGCGCCTGGTGGCGGGTACGTCCGCGATCGGATCTCTCTACAGACCTCCGGCTCCTACGTCGTGCTAAACAATGCTTTCTATCTTGAGGACTCATGGAAGGCCACCAAAGATTTGCTGCTGTACGGTGGACTGCGGTGGGAATCTTTTGATAATCAAAATGGCGATGGCGTGAGCTTTGTCAAGCAAGACAACCTGCTAGCTCCTCGACTTGGGTTTTCTCTTGACGTGGATGGCGACAGCTCCACCAAGGTTTTTGGCACAGCTGGTCGCTATTATATTCCCGTCGCATCGAATACAAATATTCGCATGACTCGTGGCGAACTCTTTACCCAGAACTACTATAGTTATACAGGTAAAGATCCCGTTACGGGGGCGCCGACAGGAATGGGGCCGGCCATCGGCACGCCACAGGTGGTTGGTGACGGGACGCTGCCGAATCCCGGAACCGTTGCAGACATCAACCTAAAGCCCATGAATCAAGATGAGTTCATTCTAGGCATTCAAAAAGCCCTCACTCCTACCTGGACGGGCGGAATCAAAGGAATCTATCGCAAGATAAATAGTGGGATGGATGATTTTTGCGATGAGCATCGCATTACTCAGTACGCAAATGAAAACGGCTATCCCGATGCTACTTGGACGGGTTGCATACTGATGAACCCAGGCCGGGATCTGACCATGAATATTGACAGCGACGGAGCAGGGACGCTTAAAAAAATCACCATTCCTGCTAGCTATTTGGGCTTGACCCCTTACACCCGAACTTACAAGGCGGTTGAATTTTCGCTGGGGCATCCTTTTGACGGCGTCTGGGGCTTGTCCGCATCGTATACCTGGTCGCGAAGCCGAGGTTCAGCTGAAGGGTATGTCCAGTCCACACTGCAGCAGGAGGATGCTGGTGTCACGCAGGACTTTGACTTTGCAACCTTGGCAGACGGCGCCGTCGGCTATCTACCGAACGATCGCACACATGTATTCAAGATGTTTGGCAATTACATGGTTACTGACGAGTGGCGAATCGGTGGGAACATGATTGTGTCATCTGGCCGCCCGCTGAGCTGTATCGGCTTTGTCCCGGAGAGCGTAGCGGAGGCATCTGGCAGCACTGACGTGTTGAACTACACCTCAGCATCCTCCTACTATTGCCTGAACGGATCCGGTGAATTGACCACTGACGGGCTAATCACGCAGACTCCCGCGTCGCTGGTTCCACGAGGAACTGTGGGCCGCACATCCTGGACGGGTCAAGTTGACTTATCTATCGCGTACATTCCAAAGTGGGCGGATAAGAAACTAACGCTTCAAGTAGACATCTTCAACTTGTTCAATAGTCAGAAGCCAATCCGCCTAGATGAAGTGCGTGATTTCAGCCGTGGCACTTCGAACGGAAGCGAGAACTTTCAGCAGTCGGCAAATTATTTGCGGCCGCTGGAGTTTCAGTCACCGCGCTCAGTGCGTCTGACCGCACGCTATGATTTCTAGCGATTGATCCCCAACCAGTTAGGCTCGTGAAACAGCCACTCCTTGCCGGGTGGCTTTTTTCAGCGCTTCTCGTCCGCCCGCGTCAGATGCGCGCGGGGGTCGGCACCATGCGACCACTCCAGCGGTGCGAAACCGTAAGGCTCAAACTTCTGGCCTTTGTCGTCGGTGGCCGTTTGCCGCAGCACCCGGCGCGGTGCGTGCCAAGGCATGACGGGGCGGACAGGGGGACGCATGGAGGTGTACACGGCAGTTCCAATTCCCAATGGAGGTCGAACACGAACCCGATTAACGACCGCACTTGACGCCGGTTGACAGGGTTCCCAGGGTTTTCACGGATGTCGCAGTTGGTCACAATGACAGCCTGCTGCCCGTCCTGCCAAAGGAGCCGCCATGATCCGCCCTACCGCCCTGTTGCTCGCCGCCATGTTGACGGTGGCCGCCCATGCGGCCTACGACGAGAAGGCCGATGCCAAAGCCGATGTGCGGCAGGCGCTCACATCCGCCAAGGCGGAGAAGAAGCCCATGCTGATCATCTTTGGCGCCAACTGGTGCAAGGACTGCATGGCGCTGGACCAAGCCCTCACCACGCCGGCCAACGCGGCCGTGATGCGCGAGTTCAAGGTCGTCAAGGTCGATGTGGGCGATTTCGACCGCAATCTCGATGTGGTCAACGCCTATGGCAATCCCATCAAGAAAGGCATTCCGGCCGCCGTGGTGGTCAACGCAGCGGATGGCCGGGTGCTCTACGCCACCCAGGGCGGCGAGTTGGCCAACGCCCGCAAGATGAGCGACAGCGGCGTGCAGGACTTTTTCAAGGATGTGCTGGCCAAGGCCAAATGAGTCCGGATGTCAACGCCAAGCCGAGCTGGCGCGTCAAATTGATCTGACCCTTCTGATCGGAGAACACACCATGCGTACGCCGAAACTGCTGACCGCCGCGCTGTTGATTGCCGCCGCCGCTGCACACGCCCAGGTGCAGGTGACGTACCAGGAGCCGCAGAAGTTCACCGAGTTTGCGGGCTCCACGGCCGCATTCAGCGATGGCCAGCGCTGGCTGGAAGAGCTCAAAACCTATATCCAGACCCAGGCCGCCGAGCGGCTGCCGGCTGGCCAGCAGCTGGCGGTCACGGTGACCGATCTGCGCCGCGCCGGCTGGGTGGATCCGACCTTCCGTTACGGCCAATCGGTGCGCATCGTGCGCGACATTGATGCGCCGCGCATCGACCTGCAGTACCGGCTGACCGATGCCGGTGGCGGCGTGGTTCGTGAGGGCAGCGCCCAGCTGCGCGATCTGGGCTTTCTGTCGCGGCCACAGCGCCCCGGGCAGGCCGACACGCTGACGCACGAGAAGAATCTGGTGGATCGCTGGCTGGACGATTTTCTGGGCCACAGCAGCTGATGCGCTGAGCCCGCCTGGGGCGGGATAATCCCGCCCCTATGTCCGCTGACCCCACCTCCGCTTCGGGCGAGTTGGCCGCCCAGGTGCGCCGCCGCCGAACGTTTGCCATCATCTCCCACCCCGACGCGGGCAAGACCACGCTGACCGAGAAGCTGTTGCTGTTCTCGGGCGCGATCCAGATCGCCGGCAGCGTCAAGGCACGCAAGGCCAGCCGCCACGCCACCAGCGACTGGATGGAGATCGAGAAGCAGCGCGGCATCTCGGTGGCCTCCAGCGTGATGCAGATGGAATACCGCGACTGCGTCATCAACCTGCTGGACACCCCAGGCCACCAGGACTTCTCG
Organism: Pseudomonadota bacterium; assembly: GCA_020161145.1. GTDB lineage: Bacteria > Pseudomonadota > Gammaproteobacteria > Burkholderiales > Burkholderiaceae_C > Ideonella. The sequence continues at coordinate 187,843 of JAIUPQ010000007.1, read as the reverse complement.
GAAGACACCTACCGCGTGCTGACCGCCGTGGACGCGGCGCTGATGGTCATCGACGCCGCCAACGGCGTGGAGCCCCAGACCCGACGCCTGCTGCAGGTCTGCCGTGCGCGCAACACGCCCATCCTCACCTTCGTCAACAAGATGGACCGTGAGGTGCAGGAGCCGCTGGCGCTGATGGACGAGATCGAGCGCGAGCTGGGCATGACGGTGGTGCCCTTCACCTGGCCGGTGGGCATGGCCAAGTTCTTTGGCGGCGTGCTGGATTTGCGCGCCGACCAGATGCGCGTCTTCGCGCCCGGTGAAGACCGCGTGGCCGGCGACGAAGAGGTGATCGAAGGCCTGGCCAACCCGCAACTGGCCGCCCGCTTTGGCGCGCCCTACGAGCAGGCGGCAGGCGAAATCGAGCTGGTGCGCGAAGCCGCACCCGCCTTTGACGAGGCCGAGTTCCTCGCCGGCCGGCAGACCCCCATGTTCTTTGGCTCGGCCATCAACAACTTCGGTGTGCAGGAGGTGCTGGACGCACTGGTGGATCTGGCCCCGCCGCCTGGCCCCAAAACCGCCATCCAGCGCACCGTGCAACCCACCGAGCCCAAGTTCAGCGGCGTGGTGTTCAAGATCCAGGCCAATATGGACCCGGCGCACCGCGACCGCATCGCCTTCGTGCGCGTGGCCTCGGGCCATTTCGAGCGCGGCATGCGGCTCAAGGTTGTGCGCTCGGGCAAGGAATTGCGACCCAACACGGTGGTCAGCTTTCTGTCGCAGCGGCGCGAGCTGCTGGACGAGGCCTACGGCGGCGACATCATCGGCATCCCCAACCACGGCGTGCTGCAACTGGGCGATTCGCTGTCCGAGGGCGAGGCCTTGCAGTTCACCGGCCTGCCCTTCTTCGCGCCCGAGCTGTTCCGGGCGGTGGAGGTGGCCGACCCGCTCAAGACCAAGCAGTTGCGTGCCGGCCTGACGCAGTTGGGCGAGGAGGGCGCCATCCAGGTCTTTCGGCCCATGGCCGGCAGCGTGCTGCTGCTGGGGGCCGTCGGCCAGTTGCAGTTCGAGGTGGTGGCGCACCGGCTGGAGCACGAGTACGGCGTCAAGGCCCGCATCCAGCCCGCGCGCTACAACGTGGCGCGCTGGGTCACCAGCGACGACGCGAACGAGCTCAAACGCTTCATTGACGCCAACAGCCACCGCCTGGCGCTGGACGCCGTGGACGCGCCCACGCTGCTGCTGGAGTACGCAGGCGAGCTGCGCGCCATCCAGGACAACTGGCCCAAGATCAAGTTCCACGCCCTGCGCGAACACGCGGGCCTGGTGTTTCAGCAACGGATGGACGCATGACCGTCCTGCACACCCCCCGTCTGCGCCTGGAGCCGTTTGCCGACGCCCATCTGGCCGGCCTGCACGCCATGAACCGCGAGCCCGAAGTGGTGCGCTACATCACCGGCAAACCCGAAACGCCCGACGACACCCGGGCCGCCATTGCCCGCACGCAGGCCCGCTGGGCCACCTGGGGCTATGGATGGTGGGCGCTGATCGAGCAGAACAGCGGCGCACTGGCCGGCGCGGCCTGCCTCCAGCACATGGGCGGCGAGCGCAGCAACCCGCACGAGCTGGGCTGGCGCCTGCACCCGGCGCATTGGGGCAAGGGCTATGCCATCGAGGCCGCGCGGCGCATCGCCGCCTACGCCTTCGACGACCAGCGCGCCCCCCTGCTGATGGCCGTGCGCCACCCTGACAACGTCGCCTCGGGCCGCGTGATGGACAAGCTGGGCATGACCCAGCGCCCCGCGCTGGAGCGTTGGTACGACATGGATTGCGCGGTGCATGAGATCACGGTTGACACGTGGGCCGCCGCCATCACGACACCCAAAAAGTAGACTAGGGATACACGTCGTCACATTTTTTTGAGATGCTGCGGGCATGCGTTGTATCCCCATCGTTCTTTTGTGGGTCACCCTGGCCGGCCCCGTGGCCGCGCAGGATGTGGACTCACCCGGTTGCGAAGCAACCACCCTCGCCGCCAAGGCCCAACGGTTCGTGGACCCGTTGGAGGCCCCGGCCGTCTATGACGAAGTCGTCTACGGCGCCCATCGCCGCCTGGGCGACGTGCTGACCATCGGTGGCCTGGACTACCGCGTGGATACGCACATCGACGAAGAGGGCGGCTACTCGGCCACCGTGTTGCGTCAGGTGACAGGCGCGCACGCTTTGCTGGTGTTGCAAGGCATGAACCGCTGGTTTGCCGACCGTGGCGGCTTTGGCGATGCCATGGCCGACCTGGGCGCGGTATTCGGTGGCACGCGCACCCAAAGCACCGTCGCCGAGCGCCAATACCTGGCGCTGGCCTGCGACGACAGCGTGGGCAGTCTGGAAGTCATCGGCTATTCGCTGGGCAGCCAGTCGGCCTATGTGCTGGCGCTGCGCCATGGTGCTCAAGCCGTGGTGTTTGGCGACATGGGCCTGCCCAGCCGGGCGCTGGAGGGGCTGGACGCCGCCGCCCAGCGTGCCGCGCTCGCGGCATTGCACGAGCAGGTGGTGTCGCTGCGCCTGTCGGGCGATGTGCTGGTGCGGCTGTTTGGTGCCAGCGAGCGCCCTGGCCGCGCCATCGACCTGCCTGGCGGGCTGGGGGGCCTGTTCCATCAACCCGAGATCTACCGCCATGCGGCCGACACCTTGCGCGGCGTGGTCGCCCCCGCGCCCGTGGTCAACGACGAGTACGGTTACCCGCAGACGCAGTGACAATTGCGGCTTTGTGGGGACAAGGGCATGCGCGAGCGGCTCTCGCTGTATCTGGATTTGATCCGCTGGAATCGCCCGGCGGGCTGGCTGCTGCTGCTGTGGCCGACGCTGGCGGCGCTGTGGATCGCCGCCGACGGCTTTCCCGGCTGGCACCTGTTGGTGGTGTTCACGCTGGGCACGGTGTTGATGCGCAGCGCCGGTTGCTGCGTCAATGACGTGGCCGACGCCGAGTTCGACCGCCATGTCAAACGCACCGCCCAGCGGCCCGTCACCAGCGGCCGCATCTCCCGCCGCGAGGCCTTGCTGGTGGGCGCCGTGCTGGCGCTGGCCGCGTTCGCCCTGGTGCTGACCACCAACCCGGCCACCATCGCCATGTCGGTGGTGGGCCTGGTCGTCACGCTGGTCTACCCGTTCACCAAGCGGTTTCTGTCCATGCCGCAGGCGGTGCTGGGGCTGGCCTTCAGCTGGGGCATTCCGATGGCCTTCATGGCCGTGCTGGGTGGGCGCAGCTCGGGTGTGGGGGCCGACATCGCGTCACTGCCCTGGCAGGCCTGGGCGCTGGTGGCTGCCAACGCCTGCTGGGTGCTGGCTTACGACACCGAGTACGCCATGGTGGACCGCGACGACGACGTGAAGATCGGCATCCGCACCTCGGCCATCACGCTGGGCCACTGGGACGTGGCCGCCGTGATGGCGTTCTATGTCGCCTACCTGCTGGGCTGGGGCGCATTGGCCCACAGCCTGGGCGTGCCGCCGCTGGCCTGGCTGGGCATCGCCGCAGCGGCCCTGCAGGTGGGCTGGCACTGGACGCTGATCCGGGACCGCTCGCGTGAAGGCTGCTTCCGGGCGTTTCGCCTCAACCACTGGGTGGGTGCGGCGGTGTTTGCGGGCACGGCGCTGGCACTGGCCGTCAACCGCTGAGCTCTTGGGCCCGCCGCGCTGCCGCACGGGCGGCTTCGCGCACGGCGGCATCCATGCCGCGCTGATCCAGCACCGCCACCGCCGCCGCCGTGGTGCCGCCGGGCGAGGTCACGCGAGCCCGCAGTGCGGCCACCGACTCGTCGCTCTGGGCCGCCAGCGCGGCCGCGCCCGCCACCGTCTGCACCGTGAGCTGGCGCGCGGCGTCGGCATCCAGGCCCAGCTCCTGGGCGGCCTGGATCATGGCCTCCATCAAGTAGAACGCATAGGCCGGGCCCGAGCCCGAGATGGCGGTCACTGCATCCATCAGCCCTTCGTTGGCCACCCAGCGCACCAGGCCCGTGGTGGTCAACAGCGCCTCGGCCCGGTCGCGGTCGTCGGCACGCACGGCCGGTGGGGCATACAGGCCCGTCATGCCTTGCCCCACCAGCGCGGGCGTGTTGGGCATGGCGCGCACCACGCGGGCGCTGCCGGTGGCCGCCGTCAACGCGGCGCAACGTACACCCGCCATCACGCTGACGTGCAGGGCCGCCTTCGTATGGACCGCCACCGGCGCCGCCGCTGCCGCAAACACCTGCGGCTTGACGGCCCAGACCACCAGGTCGGCTTCGGTCAACGCGGCTTCGGCCTGCGCCAGCGCCCGCACGCCCAACCGGGCGACCAAGGCTTCGCGCGCGGCCACGTTGGGCTCCACCACCCACAGCTGCGCCGGCGGATGACCGCCGCGAACCAGCCCCGCCACGATAGCGCCAGCCATGTTGCCGCCCCCAACGAACGCCATCACCGAATGTGTTTTCATGAAGGCCAGTGTAGGGGCCGACCAACCATGAGGCCGATTATGCAAATCTTGCATCGAACTGACTCGCCTTGCACGCGGCGCCCGCCTACATTGCCCAGCCATGCCACGCACAACCCCAACCACTGTGGCGCAATCAGGAGCAACCCAACCATGAGCAACGACGCCCTGTCGTTTGTCCGCCCCACGCCCGAGAGCCCCTGGGGCACTTACCTGGCACAGGTCGATCGTGTCATTCCCTACCTCGGCCCGCTGGCCCGCATCGCCGACTCGCTCAAGCGGCCCAAGCGCGCGCTGATCGTCGATGTGCCCATCGAGCTGGAGAATGGCACCATCGCCCACTTTGAGGGCTTTCGCGTCCAGCACAACCTCAACCGCGGCCCTGGCAAGGGCGGCGTGCGCTACCACCCGGATGTGACGCTGGAAGAGGTCATGGCCTTGTCGGCCTGGATGAGCGTCAAGAACGCCGCCGTCAACCTGCCCTATGGCGGCGCCAAGGGCGGCATCCGCGTCGATCCCAAGAAGCTCTCGCTCAAGGAGATCGAGAAGCTCACCCGCCGCTACACCAGCGAGATCGGCCTCATCATCGGCCCGCAGCAAGACATCCCGGCGCCCGACGTGAACACCAACGCCCAGATCATGGCGTGGATGATGGACACGTACTCGATGAACGTCGGCGCCACCGCCACCGGCGTGGTCACCGGCAAGCCCATCCACCTGGGCGGCTCGCTGGGTCGCGTCAAGGCCACCGGCCGCGGCGTGTTCGTCACCGGCCGTGAGGCCGCCCGTCGCCTGGGGCTGGATCTCAACGGCGCCCGTGTGGCCGTGCAGGGCATGGGCAACGTGGGCTCCGCTGCGGTCGAGTTGTTCAACCAGGCCGGTGCCAAGATCGTGGCTGCCCAAGACCACACCGGCACCATCTACAACGCCAAGGGGTTCGACCTGGCCGAGCTGATCCCGCACGTGCGCGAGACCGGCGGCGTGGGCGGCTTCAAGGGCGCCGACGTGCTGGGCAACGAAGAGTTCTGGGACGTGGACTGCGACATCATGATCCCGGCCGCGCTGGAGGGCCAGATCACCGTGGCGCGCGCCAACCGCATCAAGGCCAAGCTGGTGCTCGAAGGCGCCAACGGCCCGACGCTGCCCGCCGCCGACGACGTGCTGGCCAGCCGCAACATCCTGGTCGTGCCCGACGTGATCTGCAACGCTGGCGGCGTGACGGTGTCCTACTTCGAGTGGGTGCAGGACTTCTCCAGCTTCTTCTGGAGCGAGGACGAAATCAACGTGCGTCTGGACAAAATCATGGTCGATGCGCTCAAGCGCATCTGGGCCCTGGCCGACGAGCACAAGATCACGCTGCGCACCGCCACCTTTGCCGTGGCCTGCGAGCGCATCCTGGCGGCCCGTCAGGAGCGCGGCCTCTATCCCTGAAGCCGGCTGCATCGCCTTCCATTCGCAACGCCCCTTCGGGGGCGTTTTGTCTGGGCGGCCGCTATCCGCCGAGGTCCAGCAGCGGCAGCAGCCGCGCCTGACCCTCGGGCGTGGCGCGCAGCGCGCGGTTGTTCGTGTTGGCGCGCAACCAACCTTTGTGCAGATGATGGTCGAGCAGTGCCTTGGCCAGTGGGCCGGCCAGGTGATCCTGGCGCTCCGACCAGTCCATGCAACGCCAGGCCAGCCGACTGCGTGAGGGCGGCAGCATGATGCCCAAGTCGGCCAACCAGGCACGGCCCTCGGCGGTCAGCGTGAAGCCATCGGCCTGCTCGACCAGCACACCGCGTGCCAGCAACGCCTTGCACTGCGCCACACCCAGCTCGCCGGCCAGATGGCCGTAGCAACGCCGCGCGTGCTTCAGCGGCTGGTAGGCGGGGCGTTGCCATCGCATAGCCACGCCATCGCACTCGGCCACGCCAGCCAGGGTTTCCAGCAGGCGCGCCACCTCTGCGTCGGCCAGCGCGACATACTTGAGGCGACCCTGCTTTCGTTCGCTCACCAGATGGGCCTCCACCAGCTGCGCCAGTTGCGAGCTGGCCGCTTGCGGCGTGATGCCGGCAGCGCGTGCCAATTCACCCGCCGTGCGGTGCTCACCACCCAGCAAGCAAGCCAGCATGCGCGCCCGCGTGGGGTCAGCCAGCAACGCGGCGACGCGGGCAAAGCGTGGCTCAGGCCGGGGTGGGCTCAGGCACATGGGGACGCAGGCGCCAGAGCGGGCTGGTTCAGCGTGCCCTCCACGTCGCACAAAAAGCGGCGCTCCTCTTTCAGGATGAAGCGCTGCTGTTGCGCCCAGGCAAAGTTGCGCGCGCCTTCGGCGTCGGCCTTGAGCCGGGTGCGATAGGTCTCGTAGGCGGCCAAGGAGGCAAAGCGGATCAGGCCAAAGGCCTCTACGTTGCTGCCCTCATGTGGCAGCCAGTAGCCCACCAAATGGCCACCACAGCGCGGAATGATGGACTCCCAGTTCTGCGCGTACTGTCGAAAGGCGTCGGTCTGGAATGGATCGATTTCGTAGCGGATGAAACAGGTGATGCTCATGGGTGGGCCTTCGCATGGTGGTGGTTGGAGTCGGCCGGGGCCTGCTCGCGCGAACGCATGCCGTAGTCGCGCAGCACATGGGCCACGCGCAGGCGGTAGTCAGCCAGCACAGCGGCACGGCCCGCTTCCTGTGCGGCCCGGTGCGCGGTCCGGTTGCGCCATGCCACCACGGCGGCCTCATCGCGCCAGAACGAGAGCGACAGGCATTTGCCTGGCGCGCCGATGCGCTCGAAGCGCTCGACGCTGACAAAGCCCTCTATCGTGGCCAACTCGTCGCGCAGGCCGGCCGCGAGGTCGAAGTAGCGCGGGCCTTGACCGGGTTGGGGCCAGAGTTCAAACATCACGGCGATCACGGCATGTCCGTTGGAAGTGGAACGTGCGGCGCAGTGTGCGGCAGCAGGCGGCCCGCTGGTTTCGGTCGCGATCGAAGTGTGGGTCCGAGCGCTCGGCGCCGCCAGCCCGTGGCCTTACCCGCGCCGCCCAAACCCCAGCGCCGCCGCCCCGGCCATCACCCCCCAGAACGCCGAGCCTATGCCCAGCACCGTGAGGCCCGACAGCGTGACCAGAAAGGTGACGATGGCTGCATCGCGGTGGGCCTCTTCCTTCAAGGCATGGGCCAGCCCCGTGGCAATGGTGCCCAGCAGCGCCAGGCCCGCCACCGCCGCCACCAGCTCGCGCGGAAACGCCGTCAGCAGCCCCACCACGGCGCCGCCGGCCAGGCCGATGGCCACGTAGAACAGGCCGGCCATCACGGCCGCCGTGTAGCGCCGCGCCGGGTCTTCATGCGCCTCGCGGCCCATGCAGATGGCGGCCGTGATGGCCGCCAGATTCAGTGCATAACCGCCGAACGGCGCCAGCAACACCGTGGCGGCGCCGGTGACCGTGATGCTGCGCGAGATGGGCGCGTCATAGCCTGAGGCGCGCTGCGCCACCACCCCCGGCAGGTTCTGCGAGGCCATGGTGACCAGAAACAGCGGCAGCGCCACCCCCACCAGCGCGGCCATGCTGAACGTGGGTGCGGTGAACACCGGCCGCGCCCAGTCCCAGGCCACGCTGCCCAGGTGCAACTGCCCCTGGGCCGCTGCCACGGCCACGCCGGCCACCAGCACCAGCGGCACCGCATAGCGCGGCCACCAGCGCCGCGCCGCCAGATAGGTCAGCGCCATCACGCCCACCAGCAGCGGCGCGCTGCGCGCGGCCAGCACCGCGTCCAGCCCGAAGCGCGCCAGCACCCCCGCCAGCAGCGCCGAGGCCACCGCCACTGGAATGCGGTCCATGATGCGCTCGAACCAGCCGGTGGCGCCCGCCACCACGATCAGCCCACCGGTGACCAGAAACGCCCCGATGGCCTCGGGCATGGTGATGCCGCTGGTAGCCGCCAGCAGCGCCGCGCCGGGCGTGCTCCAGGCCGTCAGCACCGGCTGGCGTGCCCACAGCGACAGCACGATGCTGGTGCCCCCCATGCCCAGCCCCAGCGCCCACATCCACGATGCCGTCTGCGCCGGCGTGGCCCCAAACGCCTGCGCCGCCTGAAACACGATGGCCACCGAACTGGTAAAGCCCACCAGCACCGCCACAAACCCGGCCACGACGGCCGGCAGCGAGAGATCCCGCAGGAACCGCCGCAAGGTCACCACCTTTGCTCTGCCGTCTCACCCGGTGACTGCCGTGGATCCGGCTTCGCCGGTCCACTGGCAGTGCCCCCTTGAGGGGGCGCAATCTGCGATTGCGTAGGGGGTGGGCTCATATCTCGACCTTCGCCCCCAGCTCCACGATGCGGTTGGACGGCAGGCTCAAAAAGTCCGCCATGTCGGCCGCATTGCGGTGCATGGAGGCGAAGAGCTTTTCGCGCCACATCGCCATGCCCTCGCCCACCGTGGGCATGACGCTGTCGCGGCTGAGGAAGTAGCTGGTCTGCATTTCGTCCAGCGGCAAGTCGTGCTCGGGCACCAGCCGCAGCGCGGCCGGCACGTTGGGCTCGTTCATGAAGCCGAAATGCAGCACCACCTGCCAGCAGTCGGGGCCCAGCGGCTCCACCTCCACGCGCTCGGCCGACGGGATGTAGGGCACTTCGTGGCTGCGCACCGTCAAAAACAGGTTGTGGGTGTGCAGCACCTTGTTGTGTTTGAGGTTGTGCAGCAGCGCTACCGGCACCAACCCGGGCTCGGCCGTGAGAAAGATGGCCGTGCCCTCCACGCGCGCAGGCGGGCAGATGAACACCGCCTCCAGAAATTCACGCAGATTCAGCGCGTCCTCGCGCAGCTTGGCGCGCAGCAGGCGCCGGCCCTGCATCCAGGTCAGCATCAGCACGAACATGCCCCCGCCGATGACCAGCGGGAACCAGCCGCCGGCAAAGAGCTTGAGCAGGTTGGAGGCCAGGAAGGTCACGTCGATGGCAAAGAAGAACGTGGTGGCCGCCAGCGCCACCGCCAGCGGGTAGTGCCAGCCGTAGCGGATGACGAAAAAAGTCATCACCGTGGTGATGGTCATGTCGATGGTGACGGCGATGCCATAGGCGCCCGCCAGCGACGAGGCGTTCTTGAACAGCGCCACCGCCAGCACGATCAGCACGTACAGCCCCCAGTTGACGAAGGGCACGTAGATCTGACCCGTATCGCGCTCGGAGGTGTGGATGATGGCCATGCGCGGCAGGATGCCCAGCTGCACCGCCTGTTTGGTGACCGAGAAGGCCGCCGTGATCAGCGCCTGCGACGCCACGATGGCCGCCGCCGTGGCCAGCAGAAACAGGGGCACCTCGGCCCAGGCCGGCGCGAGGTGAAAGAAGGGGTTGGTGGCCGCCTCGGGTTCGGCCAGCAACATGGCGCCCTGGCCAAAGTAGTTGATCACCAGCGCCGGCATGACCACGCCGTACCAGGCCAGGCGGATGGGCTTTTTGCCGAAGTGCCCCAGGTCGGCATAGAGCGCCTCACCGCCGGTGACCACCAGCACCACCGCGCCCAGCGCAATGAAGGCCACCAGCGGCTGGTGCTGGAAGAACTCCAGCGCGTACAGTGGGTTGAGCGCCACCAGCACGCCGGGGTTGCCCGCGATGTAGGGCAGGCCCAGCGCGGTCAGCGCCGCAAACCACGCCAGCATCACCGGCCCGAAGAACTTGCCGATGCCGGCCGTGCCAAAGCGCTGCACGGCAAACAGCCCGGTCAGCACCAGCAACGTGAGGGGCATGATGGTGTGGTGGTATTCGGGCGCATAGACGTCGATGCCCTCGACCGCGCCCAACACCGTCATGGCGGGCGTGATGACACCGTCGCCATAGAAGATGGCGGTGCCAAAGAGGCCCACGATCATCAACACCCGGTGCAGCCCGGGCTTGTCCTTGACGGCCGTGGTGGCCAGCGCCAGCATGGCGATCAGGCCGCCCTCGCCGTTGTTGTCGGCGCGCAGGATCAGCAGCACGTACTTCAGCGAGACCACCACGGTGATGGTCCAGAAGATCAGCGACAGCACGCCCAGGATGTTGTCGGGCGTGACCGGCACGTGGCCGCCGTGGAACACCTCTTTGAGCGCATACAGCGGGCTGGTGCCGATGTCACCATAGACCACGCCCAGTGCGCCGAGCGTGAGCCCGGCGGTGGCGGTGGCCGATTTCGATGCGGGAGCGTGGGCGGAGGTGTTCAAGCAGCGGGCCGGTGGTGGCAAAGCGCGATTGTGCGCCGCAACCCAGGGGCTCCAGCCCCGCTGCCGCGCCTCAGTTGGCTACGGCCAACAGTGCCGCATTGCCGCCCGCCGCCGTGGTGTTGATGGTCACCGTCTGCTCGCTGCAAAAGCGGTACAGGTAGTGCGGCCCACCCGCCTTGGGGCCGGTGCCGGAGAGGCCCTCGCCGCCAAACGGCTGCACGCCCACCACCGCGCCGATCATGTTGCGGTTGACGTAGACGTTGCCGATGTGGGCGGCCGCCGCCAGCCGCTCGGCACGGCTGTCGATGCGCGTCTGCACGCCGAACGTCAGGCCGTAGCCCAGCGCATTGACCTGGCGCAGCACGTCATCGACGTCGCCCTTCCAGCGCACCACGTGCAGCACCGGGCCGAAGATCTCGTTCTGGAGATCGGCGATGCGCGGCAGCTCGAACGCCACCGGCAGGATCTGGCGCGGCGCCGGGCTGCCGCTGGGCGTCTCGCCCAGCAGGGTGGCGTCGCGCTTGAGGCGGGCCACGTGGCCGCTGATGCCTTCAAACGCCTCGTCGTCGATGACCGGGCCCACGTCGGTGCGCAGCTCGGCCGGGTCGCCCACGTGCAGCTCCTGCATGGCGCCTTGCAGCATGTGGATCATGCCGTCGGCCACGCTGTCCTGCACCAGCAGCAGGCGCAGCGCCGAGCAGCGCTGGCCGGCCGAGCGGAAGGCGCTTTGCACCACGGCGTCAATGACTTGCTCGGGCAGGGCGGTGGAGTCCACGATCATGGCGTTGAGGCCACCGGTCTCGGCAATCAGCGGCACGATGGGGCCGTCTTTGGCGGCCAGCGTGCGGTTGATGATGCGCGCCACCTGCGTGGAGCCGGTGAAGCACACACCGGCCGTGCGCGCGTCGGCCACCAGGCCCGCGCCCACCGTCTCGCCGGGGCCGTGCAGCAGCTTGAGCGCGTCCTCGGGCACACCGGCTTCGTGCAGCAGCGCCACCATGCGGGCCGCCACGGCCGGCGTCTGCTCGGCGGGCTTGGCGGCCACCGTGTTGCCGGTGACCAGCGCCGCCGCCACCTGGCCGGCAAAAATGGCCAGCGGGAAGTTCCACGGGCTGATGCAGACGAACACCCCGCGCCCGGCCAGGCGCAGCGTGTTGCGCTCGCCGGTGGGGCCGGGCAGCTCCTGCGGCTGCATCTTCTCTTCGGCCTGGGCGGCGTAGTAGCGCAGGAAATCCACCGCCTCGCGCACCTCGGCCACGCAGTCGCCCAGCGTCTTGTGCGCCTCCTTGACCAGCAGGCCGCAGTATTCGGGCAGGCGCGCATCCAGCAGGTCGGCCGCGCGGCGGATGATGGCGGCGCGCTCGGCCACCGGGCGGTCGTTCCAGGCCCAGAAACCGGCGTGCAGCGTGGCCATGGCGGCGTCGATCTCGGCCGCATGCGCTTCGGCCACGGCCGGTACGGTGGTGGCGGCCACGGCGGCCAGCAGCGGGTCGCGCTGGGCCGGGGCGGTCACGTCGGCACCGGTGGAGTTGCGGCGGCTCTTGCCATAGAGGTCGGCCGGCAGCGGGAAGCCCTCGGCATGGGGGCCGGCCACCACACCCGCCAGCGGCGAGGCCAGCACCGTCTCCAGCGGCACATCGTCGTCGGCCAGCTGGTGGACGAACGAGGAGTTGGCGCCGTTCTCCAGCAGCCGGCGCACCAGGTAGGCCAGCAGATCGCGGTGCTCGCCCACCGGGGCGTAGACGCGGCAGGCCATCTGGCCGTCGGCCAGCACCTCGCGGTAGACGCCGTCGCCCATGCCGTGCAGGCGCTGCATCTCAAAATCGCGGTCGGGCTCGGCACCAGCCGTCTTGGCCATCTGCAGGATGGCGGCGATGGTGGCGGCGTTGTGGGTGGCGAACTGCGGGTAGATCTGCGCCTTGTGCGCAAACAGCGCCCGCGCCGCCGCCAGGTAGGACACGTCGGTGTGGGCCTTGTGCGTGTAGACCGGGTAGCCGGGCAGGCCCAGCTCCTGGGCGCGCTTGATCTCGGCGTCCCAGTAGGCGCCTTTGACCAGCCGCACCATGAAGCGCAGGTTGTGCTGCTTGGCGATGCGCGCCACCTCGTCCACCACCGCCAGCACGCGCGTCTGGTAGGCCTGCACGGCCAGGCCAAAGCCGCGCCATTGCGGGTAGGTCTGGGCAATGCGGGCGGCCAGCGCCTCCAGCACGTCCAGCGACAGCTCCAGCCTGTCCACCTCCTCGGCGTCGATGGTGAGGTTGAGGCCGGCCGGCGCGGCCAGCTCGATGAGCTGCCACACGCGCGGCAGCAGCTCGGCCGCCACGCGCTCGCGCTGCACCTCCTCGTAGCGCGAGAACAGCGCCGAGAGCTTGATGGAAATGCCGTCGCGCTGCTCCGGCCCCGCGCCCTTGGCCGGCAGCGCGGCAATGGCGCGGATGGCGCCGGCATACGAGGCCAGGTAGCGCTCGGCGTCGGCCTCGGTGCGCGCGCCTTCGCCCAGCATGTCGTACGAGAAGCGCAACGTGGGCTGTTTCTTGCGGGCGCTTTCGGCCTCGTCCATGGCCTCGCCTATGGTGCGGCCCTGCACGAACTGGCGCCCCAGCAGCTGGATGGCGCGCACCGTGGCGCCCACCACCGTCTTGGCGCCCAGCCGCGCCAGCAGGCCCGACTCGCCGCCCGCGTCGGGCAGAAACTTCTTGGACATGGCAATGGCGCTGGCCGAGAGGTTGGCCAGCACGCCGCCGCCGGTTTCGGTATCGAAATCGGCCCGGCCCAGCTGGTCGGCGGTCAGCACCACCGCCGTCTCGGCGTCGGGCACGCGCAGCAGCGCCTCGGCCAGCCGCATCAGTGCCAGCCCCTCGGCGCTGGAGATGGGGTACTCCTTGAGCAGCGACTCCATGGCCCAGAAGGGCGCAGGCTTGCTGCGCACCGCCGCCGCCCAGGGCGTGGCCATGGCCATCACGGCGGGCCAGTCCAGCCCGCCATCCAGGCGGGTGCGCGCCTCGGCCAGCGCAGCGGCCTCGCGGCGGTAGGGGAAGGGCAGGCGTGCGCGCGGGGCGCCAAACGAAAACACAGCGGTCATGCGTGGCCTCTGCAAAGGGGTTGTGGTGGAGAATCGCGCAGGATATGCGGAAGTCTTCCGCATGAAATTCGGATGTTCCCCACTGTGGCCAAACAATCTGGCGCGCTCACCGCATTGGGCCTGGACGCCATCGACGCCCGCATCCTGCGCGCGCTGCAGCGCGACGGTCGCATCAGCAACCTGAAGCTGGCCGAGGCGGTGCACCTGTCGCCCACGGCCGTGCTGGAGCGCGTGCGCCGCCTCACCCGTGAAGGCTTTATCCTGGGCTACGAGGCCAGGCTCAACCCGGCCAAACTGGGCGCCGGGCTGCTGGTCTTTGTGGAGGTGCTGCTGGACCGCACCGTGCAGGACGTGATCGACCACTTTCGCGCCGCCGTGCAGGTGCGGCCTGAAATCCTCGAATGCCACCTCGTGGCCGGCGGCTTCGACTACCTGCTCAAGACCCGGGTGGCCGACATGGCGGCCTACCGGCTCTTCGTGGGCGAGGTGATCTGGAGCCTGCCCGGCGTGCGCGAGACCCGCACCTACGTCGTGATGGAAGAAGTCAAACACACCACCGCTCTTGCCCTATGAACGCGATGAATCCACTGACCCTGCTCGCGGCTCCACTGCGCTGGCTCGCCCGCCTCTCGGCCCGCTCGGTGCTGCTGCTGGCCACGGCCGTGTTTGCCGCCGGCGTGATGATGGCCATCAACATCGCCGACCGGCCCACGGCCCTCTTTCTGACCACCGTCTTTTCGCTGGTGGCGGGCTTCATCTATGCGCTGACCATTCCGCAGGCGCTGGCGCGCGGCACCCAGGACAAGACCCGCGAGCTGGAAGCGCGCGAGGCGGCATTGCGTGACGCGCTGGCCGCGCAGCGCAACCTCGACGCCGAAATCGCCCGCCTGCGCAGCATGAAGATCAGCGTCGAGAGCTACAAGCCCATCCTGCGGCTCAACCTCATCAGCGTGAAGGCTGCCATTCGCGACTACCTGCACACGCCCGCCGCCACCGACACCGTCGAGCGCAGCGGCGGCATGCTCGGCCTGGGCCAGAAAGAGCGGCGCACCAGCGCCGAGTTGTTCAACGTCGTGCGCGTGGCCTTCGAGGCCAATCTGGGCGTGGACTTGCAGGCGCTGCGCTTTCGGCGCGTTTCAGATGGCGAGGTCGAGGTCACCGGCTTTGCGCGCGACTTCCAGGGCTTTCAGTCCATGCGCACCGAAAAAGAGCTGTCGGCCCGGCTGGAGCGCATCACCCGGGTGGACAGCGGCAAGGTCGAGCAGGAGCGCTTCCTGACCGACGACGCCGAGGCGCTGAAGAAGTCTGACCTCATGCAAAGCCAGATCATCCAGCGCGTCAACGAGGGGCTGGAATTCGCCCACCTGGACGAAGGCATCCGCCGCATGACCGAGGCTTTTTTGAAAGTCATCTTCTCGCCGCTGGGCCTGACGCTGCACTTCGTCGCCGACGCCCCGCCGCAGGGGCTGGGGCTGGTGGAGTTCATGGACGAGCAGAACCGCCAGTTCGATGCCCGCATCGCGGTGCTGGAGGGGCAGGCGCGGCAGCGGTTGGGCCCGTAGCGGTCACATGCCGGCTTCCCGCTGATGCCAGACCGCCAACAAGGTCACCGTGTCGGCGTCAGGTTCCCAGCGGTAGCGCACCACATAGCCGCTGTCGCCAAAGTCGATCAGCCACTCGCGAAACGCCTCGGTCAGATCCTCCACCGGCCGGCCGATGCCGGGCTGCTGGCGCAGCACACGCACGCCTTGCTGGATGGCCTTGACGGCCCGCCCCGCCGCGTCCGGATTCTTGGGCAGCAAAAACCGGTAGAGCCGCTGCACATCCCGCAAAGCCGGCGGCGCCCAGATCAGGCGTGGCACGCAGGCGGCTCCACGTCTTCGCCCTGAGCCAACCGGCTGAGCCAAACCTCAGCCTCCTGCTCGGTGGCATGCAGTCCGGTATCGCGGTAGGCCTGCCAGGCCGCCAGCGTGGCCTCGCGGAAGGCTTCGCGCTGCTCCTCGCGCTCCACATAGCGCTCGATCGCCTCGCGCATGATCCAGTGGGCCGTCCGGTTTCTGGCGCCGGCCAGCCGCTTGACACGGGCGTGGGTGCCGTCGTCCAGCTTGACGGAGACCGTCTTGGCAGCAACAGTCGTCATGGTGAGCAACCTGGTGATGATAGGTAATACCTTATCACACCAAGCACCACGCGGATGCAGACGCGCTGTTGCTTGCGACAATCCCCCCATGCTCGCCAAACGCATCATTCCCTGCCTGGACGTGCACGCCGGCCGCGTGGTCAAGGGCGTCAACTTCGTGGCGCTGCGCGACGCCGGTGACCCGGTGGAAGTGGCCGCGCGCTACAACGAGCAAGGGGCCGACGAGCTGACCTTTCTCGACATCACCGCCACCAGCGACGACCGCGACACCCTCCTGCACGTGGTGGAGGCCGTGGCCGATCAGGTGTTCATCCCGCTGACCGTGGGTGGCGGCGTGCGCACGGTGGACGACGTGCGCCGGCTGCTGCACGCCGGCGCCGACAAGGTCAGCTTCAACTCGGCCGCCGTGGCGCGGCCCGAGCTGATCGAAGAGGCGGCCGGCCGCTATGGCAGCCAGTGCATCGTCGTCGCCATCGACGCCAAGGCGCGGGCGGATGGCGGCGGCTGGGAGGTCTACACCCATGGCGGGCGCAAGAACACCGGGCTGGACGCCGTGGCCTGGGCACAGCGCATGGCCACTGCCGGCGCGGGCGAAATCCTGCTGACCAGCATGGACCGCGACGGCACGCGCGCGGGCTTCAACCTGGCGCTGACGCGCGCCGTGGCCGATGCGGTGCCGGTGCCCGTCATCGCCTCGGGCGGCGTGGGCACGCTGGCCCACCTGGTGGCCGGCGTGCGCGAAGGCGGGGCCGACGCGGTGCTGGCGGCCAGCATCTTTCACGATGGGCAGTACACCATCGGTGAAGCCAAGGCTGCCATGGCCGCCGCCGGCATCCCGGTGCGCCAGTGAAGGCGAGCCGGCCCCAGCAGGTGCGGCTGATTGGCGGCACCTGGCGCGGCAGCAAGCTGCCGGTGCCCGATCGAGCCGGCCTGCGCCCCACGCCCGACCGCGTGCGCGAGACCTTGTTCAACTGGCTGGGCCAGCAACTGACCGGCTGGCGCGTGCTGGACGCGTTTGCCGGCAGCGGCGCGCTGGGCTTCGAGGCCGCCTCGCGCGGCGCCACCGCCGTCACGCTGCTGGAGCAAGATGCCCCCTCGGTGGCGGGCTTGCAGGCCTGCGCCCAGCGGCTGGGCGCCACGCCGGTTGCCGTGCAGCGCGCCGACGCGCTGGCCTGGATGCGCCGCGCCACACCGGACTCGTTTGAACTGGTGCTGCTGGACCCCCCGTTCGACGCCGGCCTGGCCGCGCCCGCGCTGGCCGCAGGGGCACCGCTGGTGACCCCCGGCGGTTGGCTGTATCTTGAGGCCGGCAGCGAGCACGCCGCGCCGGCCGGTTTTGCGGCCCACCGCCACCTCAAGGCCGGTGCCGTCCACGCCCATCTCTTTCAACGCGACCGCCCATGACCACCACCGCCATCTTCCCCGGCACGTTCGACCCGCTGACGCTGGGCCATCTGGACTTGCTGGCCCGCAGCGCCGGGCTGTTTCCGCGCGTGCTGCTGGCCGTGGCGCGCGCCCACCACAAGCAGACGCTGTTCACGCTGGACGAGCGCCTGGCGCTGGCGCGCGAAGCCTGTGCGGCCTGGCCGCAGATCGAGGTGCTGACCTTCGACGGCCTGCTGACCGCCTTCATGCGCACGCATGGCGCCAGCGTGGTGGTGCGCGGCGTGCGCGGGGTGGTGGACTTCGACTACGAAAGCCAGCTCGCCGGCATGAACCGGCAGCTGTTGCCGGGTATGGAGACCGTCTTTTTGCTGCCCGACGACGTGCAGCGCCACACCAGCAGCACGCTGGTGCGCGAGATCGCCAAGCTGGGCGGCGAGGTGGCGCATCTGGTGCCGCCCGCCGTGCTGGCGGCGCTGCACGCCAAACTGGGAAAGGCCTGACGCCGTGGCGCTGAAGATCACCGACGAGTGCATCAACTGCGACGTCTGCGAGCCCGAGTGCCCCAACCAGGCCATCGCCATGGGCGCCGAGTTCTACGTCATCGACCCCGCCAAGTGCACCGAATGCGTGGGCCATTTCGACGAGCCGCAGTGCGTGCAGGTCTGCCCGGTGGAGTGCATTCCCAAAGACCCGGCGCACGCCGAAACGCGCACCGAGCTGGAGGCCAAATATCAGCGGCTGATGAGGATAGCCGTCACACCAGCTGCCACGTCACGGGCTTGACGCCGGGGAAGATGGCACCCAGCTGGCCGGCATTGAGGCCGTAGGTGTCGCGCATCAGCCCGCCCAGCAGCGCGCGGTAGTCGGTCAGCACCGGCCAGTCGCGGTTCTCGTGCAAGGTGTTGGCCGTCAGCGCCACCTGCTCGCCATACAGCTTGCCGCCCTTGATGCCACCGCCCAGCACCCAGTAGGCACTGCCGTGGCCGTGGTCGGTGCCGCCGTTGCCGTTCTCGCGGAAGGTGCGGCCGAACTCGGAGATGACCACCACGGTGGTGGACTTCCAATGCGGCCCCAGCCCGCGCGCCAGCGCGGCCAGGCCGCCACCCAGGCCGCCCAGCAGGCCGGCCAGCTTGCCGTCGGCACCGCCCTGGTTGACGTGGGTGTCCCAGCCGCCCAGGTCGATGAAGGCCAGCCGGTACTTGTCGCTCAAAAGGCGCGCCATGCGCTGGGCCTGCAGCTCGAAGCTGGCCGCGTTGAGCGCGCCCTTGTTGATGCGGTTGTCTTCGTCGGCGTGGTCTTTGGCGTCCATCGCGGCCATGGCGGCGGCGCTTTGCGCCTCCATGCCCTCTTTGATGTTGGACTCGAAACGCGTGCCCTTGTAGAGGTCGGCCACGGCCGGGTCGATCCTGGCGGCGCGCAGCTTGCGGCCTTTGAGCGAGACGTTGGGCACGGCGACGCCCGCACCCGTCCAGACCGAGGTCAGTTGCTCGGTGAAGGAAACCGGCGCCAGGCCGCCCTTGGCCTGACCCACCTGGGCCACCAGCCGGCCCAGGAAGCCGCCGGCCGGGTCGGGCGTGCCGGGTTCGTTGCCGCCGCGCTCGATGCGCTCCTGCGTCTCGAAGTGGCTGCGGCTGTTGTCGGCGATGCCGGCGAACGGCACAAAGGCCAGCTCGCCCCGCTGCCACAGCGGCAGCATGCTGTTCTTGAGCGCCGGATGCAGCGCCCAGCCATCCACACCCAGCGGCACGGCCACGCTCTTGGGAATGGCGATGCGCGGCCGGCCCTCGGCGTACAGCGGGCTGTGCAGCGGGATCAATGTGTTGGCGGCATCGCAGGCGCCGCGCAGAAAGACGACGACGAAGCGGGCGTCGCCCGGGGCGGCCCAGGCGCGGGTGCCCAGGGTCATGAGGCCGGCGCTGGCGCCAGCGGCCAGCACGGTGCGGCGAGAGAGGTTCATCGTTGCATCCAATCGGGCGAGCCCAGCAGCAAGGCCAGCCGCTGGTTGTCATTCGGGGCGCCGGCAATGGCCTGGCGGGTGTTGGCGGCCAGCAGCGGCTCGACGCCGGTGGCGTACCAGCCGGCATCCCAGCGCGGGCGGGCGCCGCTCATGTCGTTCCACTGCGCCACCATGGCCTTGGCCACTTCCAGGCGCTTGAGCATCTGGCCGGGGCCGGTCCAGCTTTCCTCGGCCACCGGATAGCCGTCGGGCGTGATGCGGCCAAACAGCGGCTGGCCCAGCTGGCCCAGCCATTTGACGGCGGGGCTGGCGTCCTTCATCAAGGTGCCATCGGCCGCCAGCAGGCGCAGCGAGGAGACGACGAACTGCGTCGGGTCTTTGAGGTCGTTGGCCTTGCCGTCCAGGTGGGCGGCCAGCTCGGGCGCCAGCCACAGGCTGCGCATCACGGCGGCAATGTCGCCGCCCGTGCGCTTCCACTCGGCCTCCATGCGCGCGACCAGCGCCTTGGGCGCATCGTCGCCCACCAGGTGCAATGCCAGCTTGCTGCACAGGAAGCGGGCGCAGGCGTCCTGGCTGACCAACAGCCGAACGGCGCGCTCGACCTCGTCCCAGCCACCGCCCTCGATGCGCTGGCCCAGCAGCGTCTTGGGGCCGCTGATGTGCTTGCTGGGCACGAAGGCCGTGCCGCCCTCGACCCAGCCGCCGCGCTCGGCGCGCTGGTTGGGCTTGGCCAGGGTCAGGCCGGTGAGGATTTGCGCCAGCGCCTGCACGTCGGCCTGGGTGTAGCGCGAGCCGCTGGCCCCGCCCGAGACGCCCAGCGTGTGCAACTCCATCAGCTCGCGGGCAAAGTTCTCGTTGATCTGCCCGGCCATGTTCTTTTCGTTGTCCAGGTACTGGACCATGGCCGGCGACTTCAGCGTGGCCATCACCAGGTCGGTGAACTTGCCCAGCGCGCGCGGGCGCACGGTGGCGTTGTCGTAGTCGGCCACCGTCCAGCGCAGCAGCAGCTTGCGCGAGTAGACGCTGAAGTGGTTGAGCCAGAACCAGGTGAGCTGCTCGCGCAGCTGTGCCGGGCTGTAAACGGCGCGCAGCAGGTGGCGCTCGCGGGTGGCGCCCAGCACCTCCTCGCCCTGCTTGACCAGGTCTTTGCGCGCGGCCTTGCGGGCATCGCCTTTTTGCCGCCGCGCCTGCTTCTGGTCGGCCTGGGCGTCGGCCAACACCTGGGTCAGCGGCCGTCCCAACGCGCCGCCGGCCCACAGCGCCGCCAGTTGCGGCGCATCGGTGGCCGGGGCAGCGATTTCGGCCTCGACGAAGCGCTCGCGACCCAGCTTTTGCAAGCTGGCCCAGGCGGCGGGCGTGGCGCCCCAGGTGATGCGGTTCAGCCAGCGCAGGTCGGCCACCGGGGCCGCCCCCGAGGCGGCGAACACGGTGGGCCAGGCCAGCGCGGTGGCGCCGCCCAGGGTGAGCCCCAACAAGTGGCGTCGATTCAACATGAGTGGTGCATTCATAGGCTTGGGCAACGGGTTGAGACGGAGCGGGGTTGACCCGGCCGACTCTACCGCCTGACCTGCCGTTTGCGTGCGCCGCTGTTACTGCGGCAGCAAGACCCACATGCGCAGGGGCTGCTTCATGCGCCCGGCCTGGGCCTCGGCTTCGCCGCCCCAGCCCCAGAAATAGTCGGCGCGCACGGCCCCGACGATGGCGCTGCCGGTGTCCTGCGCCATCACCAGCCGCTGCAGCGGCCGGCTGGAGAGCGGCTCCGTGGTGTCCAGCCACACCGGCGTGCCATAGGGCACGGCCTGCGGATCGACGGCGATGGAGCGGCCCGGTGTCAGCGGCACCGCCTGGGCACCACGCGGACCCACCGTGGGGTCGGGCAGCGGCTCCTCCTTGAAGTAGACGTAGCGCGGGTTCTGCCACAGCAACTCGTTGGCGCGCGCCGGGTTGCGCCGCGCCCAGTCCTTGATGGCCGGCCAGGAGGCCTCGCCCGGCCGCAGCTCGCCCTGTTCGATCAGCCAGCGGCCCACGCTGCGGTAGGGCTGGTCGTTGTGGCCACCAAAGGCCAGCCGCACCAGGCGCTCGCTGCCGCCCGCCTCCTGCACCTGCAGGCGGCCCGAGCCCTGGATGTGCAGCAACAGCGCGTCCAGCGGATCGGCCACCCAGGCAATGGTGCGCGCGGCCAGCGCGGCCTGGATGGCCGGGTCGGAGTCGATCTGCTGGCGCGTCCAGCTCGGCCGCCGGCCGCTGGCGTCGGCTGGCGGCGCGCCGTACAGCGGCACCTGCTGTGTGGCCGTGCGCTGGCGGCTGCCCACCAGCAGCGGCTCGAAGTAGCCGGTGGCCAGGCCCACGGCGTTGGCATCCAATGCCTCGACGCGCCAGGGTTGCAGATGGCTTTGCACCCAGGCCAGGGTGGCCACGTCGTCGCCGAGACTCTGGCGCTGGGCCTGCTGGCACAAGGCCGCCCAGCCGCTGGCGGGGCGCGCACAGCCGCGCACGAAGGCGGGCCACCATTCGGCCAGCGCATCGCCGCCCCAGCCTGGCAGATCGGCCCAGTTGGCACGCACCCAGCGGGCCCGGTCACCGCGTTGCAGCACGGGGCCGGTGGGGCCGGGCTCGATGGCGGCCGGCGGGCGCGGCGGCGCGGGCACCGGCGCGGGCGGTGTGCTGGCGCAGGACGCCAGCAGCAGCAACACGGACAATGGGGGAAGTAAAAAGGAGCGTAGGCCCATGTGGCTGTTGGTGCTGGAGGCGCTCGCCGCGCTGGCGATGCTGGTGTTCATGGTGTGGTGGACGATGTTTTCGGGCCGCCGCAAGGGCGAACGTCGCAGCGGTGACGAAGGCGACCGGTAGGCATGGTGGCCGCTATGGTGGCCCCCAAGGGCGGCGGTTGATGGGCCAGACGAAACTGCGCGGCGCACGCCACAGCCGCTGGCGCAAGGCCTTGTAGATGCGGCCACGATCGACGTTGCGCAGGCTGCGCGAGGCCAGCGCCACGCGAAAGGCCAGCGCAAAGCTCACAGCGACGTTGAGCGCACCGGTCAGTGGAATGGCGGCCACGCACCACCAGAAGGTGGGCTCGTGCACCACCTCCCAGCCCAGTGCGCCAGCGGCCACGGCGATCTGGCCCGTGGAGAGGGTGACGTGGCGCACCTCCAGCGGCAGGCCGAAGAAGCTGGCAAACACCGGCACCAGCCCCAGCATGAACCCCAGCGAGACGTTGGCCGCCAGGCTGGAGATGTGGTCGCGCCACCAGCGCGCCCAGTGCTGCGCGCGCTGGGCGCCCAGCAGGCGGGTGAAGCGGGGGTTCCAGGCGATGGCGCTGTCCAGCCGGTGCAGCACGAACCAGTTCTCCGTCCAGCCGGCAATCAGGCTGGCACCGAACAGCAGCACGCCGGTGAAGGCGGCATAGAGCAGCGTAGGCCCCCACAGCGTCAGATGCGCCAGCGTGTGGTGCGCCGAGTCCACGCCCACCAGCGGGTGGCCCAGCAAGGGCAGGGTGGCCAGTTGCAGCGCCAGCGCCACGGGCGCCACGGCGATGACGTTGCCCAGGATGCCGGCGGTCTGGGTACGGATCAGGTGGGTGACCTCATCGACGAAGCTCTCCACCGCCGCGTCGCTGGCCGAGACGTTCTCCAGCTTGGCCGCCATGCTGGGCGCCGTCATGGCCGGCTGCTTGGTGGCCACGGTGCCGTGCAGCAGGTAGATCAGCACAAAGCTCAGCGCGTAGTTGAAGCCGGCCCAGAAGCCCGTCCAGAACAGCGACAGGCCCAGTGCGGTGATGCCGAACTTGATCAACGTGGTGAAGCCGATCAGCGCGCCGCCGCCCATGGCCTGGCCCAGCATGGTCTTGTAGCCGGCCATGTCGCGGGTGATGTAGTGCTCGCCCGTCTCGGCGCTGCGCTCGGTGACCTTGCGCGCCAGCAGCGCGTAGTGGCGCTTGAAGAGGGCGCGCACGCCGCGCCGCTCCACGCCGGCCCTCACCAGCCGGGCCACCAGCGCGCGCATCTCCATGAGTGGATGCGGCGACACCAGGCAGTTGAGCAACCGCTCGATGCGAGAGGCGCGGGCGCGGATGCGGTCGACCTGGAACACCACGTCCACCGAGATGCCGTGTTCGTCCAGATGGCCGCTGACGCTGGCCGCCGCGGCCCGGCAGGCCCCGAGCACGGCGCGCAGGTACTGCGCCTGCTGCAGCAGCGCCGGGCCACCGGCCTCGCCGTCCAGGTGGCTGGAGCGCAGCGCCTCGGCGGCCTGCACCACCTGGTGGAACGGGCGGTCGACCAGCAGCTCGCGCGCCATGCGCTGGCGCATGGCGCTGGACAGGCCTGACGCCCGCAACTGGCTGGCCAGCAACTGGATGGACTCGACCATGGCGTCCTTCCAGGGCATGGCCTTGGCGTCGGGCACGCACAGCGCCACCAGCCGGGCCAGCGTGGCCTCGTCGATGGCCTCCACCCACAGCGCGTCCTCCTCGTCCTGGAGCAGCAGCAGGAACAGCTCGCCCAGGTCATGCGTCTGCGGCGTGCCGGGCAGGAACTTCAGCCGCAGCCGCTCCGACAGCTCACTCATGAAACTGGTGCGCGAGGCAAAGCCGAAATCGGCCAGCAGGCCGGTGGCATCCAGTTCGGCCAGCGAGACGTGCAGCAGCTCGCCCACGCGCTGGCGGTGATCGGGGTGGCGGTCCAGCACATTGAGCAGATGGCGCAGGCGCCGCACCGGCCACGGCGTGGCTGTGGTTCCCGCGTCCGGCTCGGGCACGGCCTGGGTGGCCTCGGGGCCAGGGATGCGCAGCCACTGCACCAGATGGATCAGCCACAGGTGGCGCTGCGTGGGTTCATCCTTGGGGTTGGCGGCGTTGAGCAGCGCCGTCAGATCCCAACGCGTGGAGGCCAGTTGACGAACCTTGTTTCGCGCCATCAATGCAGCGCCTGCGGCTGCGTCAACTCGAAACGCGGCACCGCCGCCTCAAAAAGGTGGGCATCCTCCGTCATGCAGAAGAACGTCCCTTCCATATGGCCGCGCGGCGCGGCCAGCTCCACCCAACTGGTGTATTCGAATGCCTCGCCCGGTCGCAGCAGCGGCTGGTGGCCCACCACGGCCAGACCACGCACCTCCTCGGTGCGGCCGCTGGCATCGTCGATCAGCCAGCGCCGCGCCACCAACTGGGCCAGCACCCCGCCCGCGTTGACCACGGTGACCGTATAGGCGAACGCATAGCGCGACTCAGCCGGGCTGGACTGCTCGGGCAGGTAGCGGGTGGTGACGGTGCAGGTGAAGCAGGGCGTGTCGGACATGGGGCGATGCTATCAACTGGGCCGTTATCCTTGGCGCCCATGAGCCCATACCGCATCGCCCCGTCCATCCTCAGCGCCGACTTTGCCCGCCTGGGCGAGGAGGTGCGCGCCGTCATCGCTGCGGGCGCCGACTGGATCCACTTCGACGTGATGGACAACCACTACGTGCCCAACCTGACCATGGGCCCCATGGTGGCGCAGGCCATCAAGCCGCATTGCCGCACGGCCGACGGCACCCCGGTGCCGCTGGACGTGCACCTGATGGTCGAGCCCGTGGACGCGCTGGCCGAGGCCTTTGCCCAGGCCGGGGCCGACCTCATCAGCTTTCACCCCGAAGCCAGCCGGCACGTGGACCGCACGCTGCAGCTGATTCAGGCTGCGGGCTGCCAGGCCGGCCTGGTGTTCAACCCGGCCACGCCGCTGGCGGTGCTGGCGCACGTCATCGAGCGGGTGGACCTCATCCTCATCATGAGCGTCAACCCGGGCTTTGGCGGCCAGGCCTTCATCCCCTCGGCGCTGGACAAGATTGCGGCGGCGCGCCGGCTCATCGAGGCCAGTGGCAAGGCCATCCGGCTGGAAGTGGACGGCGGCATCAAGGTGGACAACATCCGCCGCGTGGCCGACGCCGGGGCCGACACCTTCGTGGCCGGCAGCGCCATCTTCGGCCAGCCCGATTACGCCGACGTCATCGGGCGCATGCGCGCGGAGCTGGCCTCGTGAGCACCCCGGTCGCGTTTCTCGGCCTGGGCGTGATGGGTGGCCCCATGGCCGGCCACCTGCACCGCGCCGGCCATCCGATCACCGTCTACAACCGCACCCCCGCCCGTGCGGAGGTTTGGCTGGCGGCCCATACCGGTGCGCGCCTGGCGGCCACGCCCCGCCAGGCAGCCACTGACGCGGCCCTGGTGATGGCCTGCGTGGGTCGCGACGCCGACGTGCGCGCCGTGACGCTGGGCACCGATGGGGCGTTTGCCGGCATGGCGCCGGGCTCGGTGTTCATCGACCACACCACCACCTCGGCCGAGTTGGCGCGCGAGCTGGCGCAAGCGGCGCAGGCGCGGGGCATTGCTTTCATCGACGCGCCCGTCTCGGGCGGCGAGGTGGGCGCCATCAAAGGCCTGCTCACGGTGATGTGCGGCGGCGACGCGGCGGCGTTTGCGCGCGCCGAGCCGGTGCTGCGCAACTACGCCCGCGCGGTGACGCGCCTGGGCGAGAGCGGCGCCGGGCAGTTGGCCAAGATGGTCAACCAGATCTGCATCGCCGGGCTGCTGCAAGGCCTGGCCGAGGCCGTGGCCTTCGGCCAGCGTGCCGGCCTGCCCATGGCACAGGTGCTTGAGGTCATCGGCCAGGGCGCGGCCCAGAGCTGGCAACTGGACAACCGGGGCCCGACCATGGTGGAGGGCCGCTTCGACTTTGGTTTTGCCGTGGACTGGATGCGCAAAGACCTGGGCCTGGTGCTGGACGAGGGCCGCCGCCAGGGCGCGCGGCTGCCGGTGACGGCGCTGGTCGATCAGTTCTACGCCGACGTGCAGGGCCTGGGCGGCGGCCGCTGGGATACCTCCAGCCTGATCGAGCGCCTGAAATGACCGACGCCCCGGCGGGCGGGGCGTCCAGAGACATCAGCGAGAAGGGGCTGGTCAGTCCTTCGTCTTCTTCTTTTGCTTGTCGTGGCGCTGGCGATGGATGTCCTTGCTGGCCGCATCCTGCATGGTGTTGAGGTTCTTGCGCTCCGTCTTGGTCACCACGCCGTCGGCCCTCGCGTCCTGGTGGGCGTCTTTGATGACTTGCTGCTCGGCGTGCAGGCGCTTGGCCTCACGCTCGTTGATGGCGCCTGACTGCATGCCGGCGTCGATGCGTGCGTCCTGCGTCTCTTTGCGGCGGTTGTAGTGGTTGGGGTCGTCACCGTGGTTGTTGGCGCCGGCATTGGCGTTGGGGGTGACGCCGGGCATGGCCTGCTGGTCGTGACGCTGCTGATGGATGTCTTTGCTGGCGCCATCCTGCATGCGGTTCAAACGCTTTTGCTCCTTGGCGGTGACCACGCCGTCGGCGTTGGCCTTTTGCTGGGCCTTCTGAATGGCCTGCTGTTCAGTCTGCAGACGCTGGGCTTCCTGGGTGTTGATCTGACCCGATTGCATGCCGTTGTCGATGCGCTGCTGCTGCTGGGCCTGGCGCTCGGCAAAGGTGCGCGGCGCGCTTGCCGTTGCCGCCGGGGCCACGGCCTGGGCAAACGCCGAGGCGCCCAGCGCGGCCAGGGCCAACGCGGTCAGGGTGTGACGAATGGATTGCATGGTGATTCCTCTTCAGTGGTTTGGCGCTCCCGGGCCAGTCTGCCCGGTTGCCGTCACAACGCCCGCTTTGCAACGACCGACGACAGGGCGGACGTAACCATTCGTTGTCAGCGCGCCAGGTCGGCGTCGGACACCACCTCGAAGACGCGCACCACTTTGCGCACACCCTTGGTGCCGGCCGCCACCTCGGCGGCGCGCGTGGCCTCGCGCTCGCTGACGATGCCCATCAGGTAGACCTCGCCGCGCTCGGTCACCACCTTGACGACGTTGGCCTGGATGTCGGTGGCATCGATCAGCCGGGCCTTGACCTGGGTGGTGGTCAGCGTGTCCTGCGAGCGCGCCGACACCGAGCTGGGCAGCGTCACGGCCAACTCGTTGACCACGCTGCGCACGGTGTCCACCCCGCGCGCCACGGTTTCGGCGGTCTGCTTGTCGGCCTCGGTGTCCACCTCACCGGTCAGCAGCACCAGGCGGTTCATGCTGTTGACGTTGACGTGACCACGCCCACCCAGCGCCTCCTGAATGCGGCTGCCGGTGCGCAGCACGATGCCCTGATCATCGACCTGGGTGCCGGTGGTGCGCCGGTCGTTGTACGAAATGGCCCCGCCGGCCACCGCACCGCCCACCAAAATGGGGGCGCAGGCGGTGATCAGCACGCTGGCGGCCAACGCAGCGGCGAGCAGGGGCAAACGGATACGGTGTGTCATCGGGGGGACTCCTTGGTCAATCGGGGATGTGCCGGGCATGGCCGGCTCAACGCAATCGGTGGACGACAGGCCTACTCCAGGCCCATCAAATGCAGGTCGATGGCATCGCACAGGGCGTGCAGCGCCAACAGATGCAGCTCGCGCACGCGCGCCGTGCGAGGGTGGGGGATGGTGATGCGCACATCGGTCTCGCCCAGCGGCGCCGACTCGGCCTCGCCCGTGGCGCCGGCCAGCAACACCACCTGCAAGTCATGCGCCTGTGCGCCCGCAATCAGCGCCGACACCTCGGGCGTCGCCGCCTGCGGCGCGCTGATCAGCAGCGTGTCGCCGGGTTGGCCCAGCGCCCGCAACTGCGCCAGGCCTGCGGCGCCCTGTTCCAGCACCAGCGCCGCCAGCGGCGGCCGCTCGCGCTCAAACCCGCTGAGCAGCGCCGCGCAGAACAGCCGCGCCAGCGCGTCCTCACCCGGCGCCGCCACCAACACCTTGCCGCCCGCCGTCAGGCTGCCGGTCAACGTCAGCACGGCCGGCACCAGCGCGGCGGCCAGGCTGTCGGCCACCTGGTAGGTCAGGTCGGCGGATTCAAACAGGTGCTGCTGGATACGGGCTTCAAGCATGGGCCGTGATCATACCGATCACCCCGCCTCAAACGCCCCTCGCAGCCAACTGAGCGCCTCGCCTTCAATGGCCACCACGTCGAAGCGGCAGCGCGGCGGCTGGGGCCAGCGGGCGAGGTAGCAGCGCGCGGCGAAGACCAGGCTGGCGCGTTTGGCCGCGCCGATGCTGGCCGCCGCACCGCCGTGCTGGTTGTTGGCGCGGGCGCGCACTTCGACGAAGACCAGGGTGCCGTCGGCCTCGCGCATGATGAGGTCAATCTCGCCGCCGCGGCGCCCGGGGCCGCGCGCGACCCGATAATTGCGGGCTTCCAGCCGCAGGCCGTGCGCTTGCAAATGGGTCAGCGCACGCGCCTCGGCGCCTTCGCCCACCTGCTGTGCGGTGCGACCCCGCCAGCGATTCCAGATGTCCATCTCTTCTGCCCCACCCCTGGACTGGCCCGCCGTGGCCGCGCAAGCGGCTGGCGCGCAGCATTTTGCGCGCGGCGCGCTGTACATGGTGGCCACGCCCATCGGCAACCTGGCCGATTTGACGCTGCGCGCGGTGCACGCGCTGGCGCTGGCCGACGCAGTGGCCTGCGAGGACACGCGCGTCAGCGGCCAGTTGCTGCGCCACCTGGGCCTGCACAAGCCCTTGATTGCAGCCCACGAGCACAACGAGCGGGCCGCCGCCGAGACGGTGCTGGCGCGGCTGGCGGCCGGCGAGCGCGTGGCCTTTGTCAGCGATGCCGGCACGCCGGGCCTGTCCGACCCCGGCGCCGTGCTGGCGGCAGCGGCGCATGCGGCGGGCCACCCGGTGGTGCCGCTGCCCGGCGCCAGCAGCGGCGTGACGCTGCTGAGCGCGGCGGGCGACGTGCAGGCGCATGGTGGCCACGTGTTTGCCGGCTTCATGCCGGCGCGCGGTGCGGCGCGCACGGCGCGGCTGCGCGAGCTGGTGGCCCAGCCATTGGCGGTGCTGCTGTTCGAGGCACCGCACCGCATGGCCGAGTTGCTGGCCGAGCTGGCGGCGCTCGTGCCCACGCGCCGCCTCACCGTCGGCCGCGAACTGACCAAGCAGTTCGAGCAGATCGTCACCCTGCCGGCCGGCGAGGCCCCCGCCTGGCTGGCGGCCGATGCCCACCGTGCGCGCGGCGAGTTCGCCCTGCTGCTGCACGGTCAGCCTGCCGCCGCGCCGGACGCGGATGCCAGTGCCCATGACGCGCTGCTGACGCCACTGGTGCGCACGCTGCCGCTCAAGCAGGCGGTGCAACTGGCCGCCGAGATCAGCGGCAGCCCGCGCAATGCGCTCTATGCTCGGGCGCTGCAACTCAAGGAGAATCTGAACCCATGATTGCCCGCGAACCCGCTCTTGCGCGCCTGGCCACGGCCGAGGCGCTGCTGCTTGCCCCCCACGACCTGACCGACGCCACGCTGCGCGAGGCCCTGGGGGCCATCACCGCGCACCGGGTCGATGACGCCGACCTGTACTTCCAGTACACCCGCCACGAGGGCTGGAGTCTGGAGGAGGGCATGGTCAAGGCCGGCAGCTTCTCCATTGACCAGGGCGTGGGCGTGCGCGCCGTGGCCGGCGAGAAGACGGCGTTCGCCTACTCGGACGAACTCTCGGCCCGCGCGCTGCTGGACGCCGCACACACGGTGCGCCGCATTGCCGCCGCAGGCCAGAGCCGGCGCATCAAGGTGGCCCGCAAGCCGGTGGTGGCCAACCACGCGCTGTACGCGCCCATGGATCCCATTGCCACGCTGGACAGCACGCAGAAGGTGGCGCTGCTGGAGCGCGTGGAGCGGCTGGCGCGCGCGCGCGATCCGCGCGTGGTGCAGGTGATGGCGGGCCTGGCGGCCGAGTACGACGTGGTGTTGATCGCCCGTGCCGACGGCACGCGCGCGGCCGACGTGCGGCCACTGGTACGGCTGTCGGTCACCGTCATCGCCGAGCAGAACGGCCGCCGCGAGGTGGGCAATGGCGGCGGTGGCGGGCGTTTTGGCCTGGCCTATTTCAGCGAGGCCCAGGTGGCCGAGTATGTGGAAGAGGCCGTGCAGGCGGCGCTGACCAACCTCGAATCCCGCCCCGCGCCCGCCGGCCAGATGCCGGTGGTGCTGGGCAGCGGCTGGCCCGGCGTGATGCTGCACGAGGCGGTGGGCCATGGGCTGGAGGGCGATTTCAACCGCAAGGGCACGTCGCTGTTTGCCGGGCGCATCGGCGAGCGCGTGGCGGCCAAGGGCGTGACGGTGCTGGACGATGGCACGCTGGCCGACCGGCGCGGCTCGCTCAACGTGGATGACGAGGGCCAGCCCACGCAGCGCAATGTGCTGATCGAGGACGGCGTGCTGCGCGGCTACATCCAGGACCGCCACAACGCCCGCCTGATGGGGGTCAAGCCCACGGGCAACGGCCGGCGCGAGAGCTATGCCCACCTGCCCATGCCGCGCATGACCAACACCTACATGCTGGCCGGCCGGCTGGCGCCCGAGGAGATCGTGGCCGGCCTCAAGCGCGGCCTCTACGCCACCAACTTCGGCGGCGGCCAGGTGGACATCACCAACGGCAAGTTCGTGTTCTCGGCCTCGCAGGCGTTCTGGGTCGAGAACGGCAAGATCCAGTACCCGGTCAAGGGCGCCACGCTGATTGGCAGCGGCCCGGTAGCCATGCGCCGCATCACCCAGATCGGCAGCGACCTGCGGCTGGACAGCGGCGTGGGCACCTGCGGCAAAGAGGGTCAGAGCGTGCCCGTGGGCGTGGGCCAGCCCACGCTGCGCATCGAAGGCCTGACCGTCGGCGGCACCAGCTAGGGCGCCGCCGCTCAATCCGGCAACTCGACCCCTTGCGCCGGCGGTGGCGGCTGCTGGCCAAAGCCGCGCGCCCAGCCCACGCCCTCGCGCAGCACGCCGGCGGGGTTGCCGGCAATCCAGGCGTTGGCCGGCTGGCGGCCGCTGACCACGCTGCCGGCGGCCACGTAGCTGTGGTCGCCCACCTGGGTGTCCGGCAGCAGCGTGGCACGGGCATCCAGCCAGACATGGCGGCCCACCTTGAGGCGACGGCGCACGCCGTTGAGCATGGCGCCGCCGGCCGCCATGTCGTAGAGCGGATGCAGCTCGTGCGCCTGCACCATCACGTCGTCGGCCAGCAGGCAGTCGTCGCCGAACGAACAGTCGCCGTGGGCCACGGCGATGCGCGCGCCGGCCATGGTGCAGCCGTCGCCGATGAAGCAGGTGGCTTGCTGGCTCAGCTGAATCTGCGCCCGCACGGTGCAGCCCCGGCCCACGAAGAGTCGCAGGTTGTCGCCCCCCAGCGTGAGGGCGATTTGCCCGGCGCTGCTGAAGACCGCCAGCGCAATGCCTTTGTAGGGGCGCACCGGCCCCGGCGTGATGAGGCGCAGGTTCTGGATGGTGGCCTCCTCGCCCTCGGCCACGGTCAACGTGCAGCTGTCGTCGAAGGTGGCCTTGGCCTCGCGCGCCAGCGGCGTGTCGCGCAGCAACAGGGTGTGCAGCTTGAGCTGGCCCGATTGCGGCGCATGCCGCACCAGGGCGGCGGGCATGTCCAGCACGGTGCGGATGAGCGGCGTGATCAGCGGATGCGGGGTCTGGATCGGCATGGGCCGATTATCCCGAGGGCCGGCTACGGGTTCTGTGGCCCCACGTAGAGATGGCGGGCCGCACCAGCGATCTCCACCCGCAGGTCGGGCTCGGGGTTGTAGACCTCCTGGCCCAGCTGGATCGACAGCAGCACCCAGGCGCCCGGCTGGCTCCAGGCGCTGCCCCAGTGGGCGGCCAGCATGGCGTCGGTCACCTGCGCGGGCGGCAAGGCCTGCAAGTTGGCCACCACCAGCCGCAGCGCATTGCCCAGTTGGTCGAAGCCAATGGTCACATCGAAGGTTTTGTCCAGAAAACGCCCATGCTGGGTGGGCTCCCCCTGCGAGCGGTAAAGCGCCAGGCCGCTGGCGGCATCCGTCGCCAGCGTGCCGGCGTCGGGCACCGGGCCGCCGAAGACGGGCATGCCGCCCTGGCCGGGGTCGTTGAGCAGACGCGGGCTGTTGAACCAGGTCTCACGGCTCCAGTCGCTGACGCCCGAGCGGTAGATGGCGGTGTTGAACAGGTACTGGATCTGGCACAGCTTGCCCTGGGTGGCCAGCTCGGCGCGGCAGGTGGGGTTGATGAAGGTGGCGATCAGCTGCTGCTTGGCCTGGCGGGTGCTGCTGGCGGCGGCATCGATGCCGCGCACCACGCCCACGATCTGGCGGCTTTGCAACCGCGCGGCACCGCCGCCCTGCCAGGGCTTGTGCGGCGTGGGGTCGTTGGTCCAGGCCTGGCGGAAGGTCACGAAGCTGCCGGTGATGTAGGCGTTGGCGCCGCTGCCGTTCTGACCCGCCGCGGTCAGCGGGCCGAAGAAGCTGCGCTGGCCGTCGGACTGCACGCCGGAGGTGGTGAGCAAGCCCACGGCGCCCGTGGTGTCGTCGGCATTGAGCAGCACCGAGGAGCCGCCCAGCTTGTGCTGGGTGGCCAGGTTGCAACCGGCGGCGGCGCCGGATGGCGACCAGCGCAGCGCGTCGGTCACCCCGGTGCCGGCCACGCCGATGGCAGCCAGCACCTCGGCCAGCCGCACCGGCTGGGGCGCCGCCAACGGGCCTTCGGTGCCGCTGGCACAGCCCTCGGCATTGCCGAAGAACATCACTTTCATGCCTGGCGCCAGCGCCGTCTGCGACGTGGGGTTCCAGGCGGCGAACAGCCGCCGGCCATCGGAGAGGCCATCCAGCGCCCCCGGCGCGGCCAGGGCCGTGGAGGGACGGAATTCAAAGGCGTCGGGGCCATGGTCCAGCGGCGGCGGATTGGTCACGCCCGTGGCGGGTGGTGTGCCCGGCGCAGAGGCTGGCGGCGGCGGTGTGACGGCCACCGGCGGGTCCCCGGACCCCGCGCCGCCCCCGCCACCGCAGGCCGCCATCAGCACAGCCCCCAACACGCCCAGATTCAGCATGGCCACACCTCGGCCCGTGCGTGTGTTGGTCTGCCCCATGATCGGCTCCTGCTCCCGAGGGCATCACACAACGCACCCTCAGTCAGAGATGTCGGAGCCGCAGCGGCTGGCTTGAGTAAGAAAGTGTGCATGGCAGGTAGGCGCGGCCGGTGTCGGCCTGGCGCCACAGCGCAGATGCTAGAGTGGGCCCCATGTTGACCTTGCGCGCTCGATTTTTTTGCTGGTTCTGGCCCTCGCCTCTGGCGGCCGGGACGGTGCGCGCGCAGGTCTGACGCCTGGCCCAACCCCCTCGCAACCGCCGGATCAGCCGGCGGTTTTCGTTTGCCGCTGGCGTCCGCCTCACCCGGAGTCTCTCTCGTGAACGCCTTGCCCACGCTGCACAGCCCCAACGACCGCACCAGCGATGCCGACGATGCACGCATCGCCCAGGTGACGCCGTTGCCTCCGCCCGAGCACCTGATCCGCTTCTTTCCCATCGACGGCACGCCGGTGGAGACGCTGGTGCAGCACACCCGCAGTGCGGTGCAACAGATCCTGCACGGCCGCGACGACCGGCTGCTGGTGGTGGTGGGGCCGTGCTCCATCCACGACCCGCAGGCTGCGCTCGAATACGCCCGCCGCCTGCGCGAGCAACGCACCCGGCTGGGCGGCGAGCTGGAGCTGGTGATGCGGGTCTACTTCGAGAAGCCGCGCACCACGGTGGGCTGGAAAGGCTTGATCAACGACCCCTATCTGGACGGCAGCTTCCGCATCGACGAGGGCCTGCGCATGGCGCGCCAGCTGCTGCTGGAGATCAACCGCCTGGGTGTGCCGGCGGGCAGCGAGTTTCTCGACACCATCAGCCCGCAGTACATCGGCGATCTGATCGCCTGGGGCGCCATCGGCGCGCGCACCACCGAGAGCCAGGTGCACCGCGAACTGGCCTCGGGGCTGTCGGCCCCGATCGGCTTCAAGAACGGCACCGACGGCAACATCAAGATCGCCACCGACGCCATTCTGGCGGCCACCCGGCCGCACCACTTTCTGTCGGTGCACAAGAATGGCCAGGTGGCCATCGTGGAGACGCGCGGCAACGCCGACTGCCACCTGATTCTGCGCGGCGGCAAGGCGCCCAACTATGACGCGGCCAGCGTGCAGGCCGCCCATCTGGCCCTGACCGCAGCCGGGTTGACGCCCACGCTGATGGTCGATTGCAGCCATGCCAACTCGTCCAAGCAGCACCGCAAGCAACTGGATGTGGCGCGCGACGTGGCCGGCCAGGTGACGGCGGGTGGCCGCTCCGTCTTCGGTCTGATGATCGAGAGCCATCTGCACGAGGGCGCCCAGGCCTTCACACCGGGGCGCAGCGATCCGGCCGCGCTGAACTTCGGTCAGAGCATCACCGATGCCTGCATAGACTGGGAAGACACGGTGGCCGCGCTGGACGGGCTGGCCCAGGCGGTGCGCGACCGCCGCGCGCTCACGCGCGCAGCGTGACGTCGATCAGACCCAGCCGGCCGGCCTCGAACACGGCCTCCGACTTGGAATGCACCTGCAGCTTGCCGTAGATGCTTTTGATGTGGGTGTGCACGGTGTGGCGTGAGATGCCTTCGAGCTCGGCAATCTCGGCGTAGCTGAAACCCTGGGCAATGCGCGTCAGCACCTGGCGTTCGCGTTCGGTCAGCGGGTCGAAGCTGGCCGCCGTCAAGGTCGGCGCCGGGGCAGCCGGGCGCGGATACAGCCGATTGAGCACCAACCGGGCGATGGGCGGCGTCATGGGCGCGCCGCCCGCCGCCAGCTCGTGGATGCGCGCAACGATTTCATCGTTGAGCGCATCCTTGAGCAGATAGCCACGCGCACCCGCCTGCAGGCTGCGCAGCACATGGGTTTCGTCCTCGTACATGGTGATGACCATGATTTGCGCGTCGGGGTGACGCTGGGCGCAATAGGCAATGACGCCCAGACCGGGCACGTCGGGCAGGCCCAGGTCGGTCAGCAGCACGTCGACGCCCTCGCGCTCCAACCAGCGCAGGGCTTCGCGGCCGGACTCGAACGCCGCAACCAGCGTCAAATCGGGCGCCGAGCCGATGGCATGGGCGAAACGTTGGCGTGTGATGGCGTCGTCCTCGACGATCATCACACGAATGGTCGTGGTGGGCGCAGGCAAGAGCCGCCTCCTTGGGGCAGCTGGGGCTGCTCTATGGTCTCAGAAGCCTTGATCGTAGCGCCTGCTTACGCCTTGTGCCTGCCCAAATCGGGGGGTGAGGTCGTGATGCGCTAACGGGTTGAGACTTCTATCATCCAAGTGTTGTAAGCGCTGCTGTATTGCCCGATGTTCGACTCCGCCTTGCGTCTGCTGTGTCTGTACCTGTGCTGGCTGGTCTCGGGATTGGGGCTGCTGGCAGGCTGCACGCCGCACGTCGCTGCGCCGGCTCAAGAGCTGAGCCATGCGTTGCGCCTGCCACTGACCGATGCGGCCACGCCCAAGGGGCCCGCCCAGGCCGTGGCCTTGCCAGACGCCTGGGAGCGGGATGACCGCTCGGGGTTGTGGCGCTACGACCTCGAGTTCGCACTGGCCGAGACGCCTGCGGACGCCTGGGCGCTCTACATCCCGCGCGCAGGCAACCGTCTGGCCGTGCACATCAATGGCACGCAGGTGGCCCAGTGGGGGCATTTCACCAACGACACCAGCGACGCCAGCCTGGCACCCCGATTGGCCCTGGTGCCATCGGGGCTGTTGCGCGGCGGACTCAACCAGGTGCGCGTGACGGTGCAGGGTGAGCGCGCGCGCCAGGCCGGTCTGGCGCCGGTGCTGGTCGGCCCGCTGGCCGTGTTGCAGCCCATCTACCAAGGGCGGGACGCCCTGCAAAGCTGGGGCTCGTTCGCCATGGTCGTCGTGGCCCTGTCGTTTGCGCTGGTGGCCGGGCTGATGGGCCGCCTGATGCGTGACCACGCGTTCTGGTGGCTGGCACTGGCCTGCGTGTGCATCGCCATCTCGACCCTGCATCTGGTGGTCGCTACCCCCCCGCTGGACTACCGGCTGTGGGATGCCCTGGCCCATATGGCCCATATGGGCTATTTGCTGGCTCTGATGGCCGTGGCCTCTCATGTGCTGCGCTGGCCCTGCAAAGGGCATGGCATGGAATGGCTGCTGGTGGCGGCCACGGTGACGCTGATGCCGCTGCACGCCTGGGGTCGCTCGGGTGTGGCGCGCGAGGTGTGGCTGTTGCTTGCCTTGCTGTATGCGGGGTGGCTGCTGGGGCGTGTGGCGCATTCGATCTGGCGCGCCCGTGCCACCACACCGTGGGCGTTGCTCGCCTGCGGCCTGCTGGCGCTGGCGCTGGCCGCGCATGCCATGGTGGGGCGCCATGGCCTGGCCAACGGCTACGTCATGATCGGCGGCGAGCGCGCCTCGCTGCTGGTGGTGTTGGTGTTGATGGTGTGGCTGTTGACCGAGCGCCACCGTGCGCTGATGCGCCGCGAGGCGGCAGCCCATGCCCGCAGCGAGGCCGAATTGCGGCAGCAGCGCCAACTGCTGGAGGGGCAGTTCGAGGTCCAGCGCAGCGAAGCCCGCCAGCAGGCGCGCCGTCAGGAGCGCCAGCGCATCCTGCGCGACATCCACGACGGCATGGGGCTGCAACTCAGCGGGTTGCTGTCGCTGGCCCAGAGCGCCGAGGTCGGCCCCGAGCGGCTGACCCGCGAGGTGCGCATCGCCATCGAGCAGATGCGCCTGCTGGTGGACAACGCCGATGCCTTCGAGGGCGACGTGGGCATGTTGCTGGGCCAGATCCGCTACCAGATCGGCCGCCGGCTGGCCCATACCGACACCACGCTGCATTGGCAGACGGCCCTGTCCTACCCCGGCCGCGTGCTGCGGCCCGCACAGGCGGTGGCGCTGCAGCGGCTGGTGTTCGAGCTGACCACCAACGTGCTCAAGCACGCCAAGGCCACCCAGGTGGAGGTGCTGGTGCGCGACGATGCCACCGGTGGGCTGCACCTGACGTTTGCCGACAACGGCATCGGCTTCAACGCCGTCGCCCACAAGCTGGGCATCGGCCTGCGCTCCATTCACGGCCGGGCTGAAGAAATGGGCGCCAAGCTGGAGCGGCTGCCCAACACCGTCGGCATGCTGGGCACGCGCTACCGGCTCAGCCTGCCGCCACAGGCGTTCGAGAGCTAAGCGGCTTCGCTGCGCCGCAGCCGTTCGCTGCGCCAGTACACGTCGTCGCCGCCCAGGCCGTCCAGGTTGGCACGGTTGAGCACGCGCGCCAGCACGAACAGCAGGTCCGAAAGGCGGTTCAGGTACTGCCGGGGTGCCTCGCCCACGTTGGCCGCGTCGGCCTCGGCCAGCCGCACCACGGCACGTTCGGCACGGCGCGCCACGGTGCGCGCCACATGCGCCAGGGCCGCGCTGCGCGTGCCCGCCGGCAGGATGAACTCCAGCAGCCGCGGCAGCTCGGCGTTGTGCTGCGCCAAGGCGTCGTCCAGCGCGGCCACGGCCGGCGCGCCCAGCAGGCTGTGGCCCGGCATGGACAACTCGCCGCCCAGGTTGAACAACTCGTGCTGGATGGTCACCAGCAGCTCGCGCACCGCGTCGGGCAGCGGCTCGGCCAACAGCACGCCCAGGTGGGAATTGAGTTCGTCCACCTCGCCAATGGCGTCGATGCGCGCGCTGGCTTTGCCTACGCGCGAACCATCGCCCAGGCCGGTGGTGCCGTCGTCACCCGTGCGGGTGGCAATTTGCGAAAGTCGGTTGCCCATGGCGGCGATTATCGGCGCCGCATGCGCGCCCTCGTTCTAGGGGGTGGTCGTGTTTTCCCGCACGGGCAGACCCGGTCGCACTGGCGATAGTGCGACCTCCATCACTTTGACACCGGAGCCCGTTCATGCATCGACCCGTTGCTCACCCCACCCTCGTCCAACGCGCCTGCCTGGCTGCCGCCGGCCTGCTGCTGGCCTCCTCGGGGGCCATGGCCGCCGACGCGCCCCGCGCCGTGGGCCAGCTCATCATCAAGTTCGATTCCGCCGCCACCGAGCGCAGTGCCGGCAACCAACTGGCCTCCGTGGCGCAGCGCCACCAGGCACGCCTGGCCGCTGCCCACAAGCTGGCCCTGGGTGCCCAGGTGTTCACGCTGGAGCGCGAGCTCAGCCCCGACGCCGCCCAGGCGCTGGCGCAGGACATCAGCCGCCTGCCCGGTGTGGCCTATGCCGAGCCCGACCTCAAGGTCCAGGCTTTTGCGCCCAATGACCCGCTGTGGGCCAACCAGTGGCACTACCACGATGCCACGGCCGGCATCCGGCTGGAAGCCGCCTGGGCACAAGGCGCCCAGGGCCAGGGCGTGGTGGTGGGCGTGCTCGACACTGGCTACCGCCCGCACGCGGACCTGGTGGCCAACATCCTGCCGGGCTACGACTTTGTCAGCAACAAGAAGAAGGCGCGTGACGGCAATGCCCGCGACGCCATCGCGCTGGACGAGGGCGACTGGACGCGGCTCTACGGCTTCATCCCCGTGAGCAGCTCCTGGCATGGCACCCACGTGGCCGGCACGGTGGCGGCGGTGACCAACAACGGCGCCGGCCTGGCCGGCGTGGCCCCGCAGGCCAAGGTGATGCCGGTGCGCGTGCTGGCCAAGGACGGCGGCACCACCTCGGACATTGCCGACGCCATCATCTGGGCCTCGGGCGGCCACGTGCCGGGCATTGCCGACACGGCCACCCCGGTCAAGGTCATCAACATGTCGCTGGGCGGCTCGGGCGCCTGCGGCACCACCATGCAGCAGGCCATTGATGGCGCCATTGGGCGCG
The DNA here is from genome assembly GCA_020161145.1 of Pseudomonadota bacterium. Lineage (GTDB taxonomy): Bacteria > Pseudomonadota > Gammaproteobacteria > Burkholderiales > Burkholderiaceae_C > Ideonella. The sequence goes on along the minus strand of JAIUPQ010000007.1, from coordinate 149,019 downwards.
GCGTGGTCGTCGTGGTCGCCGCTGGCAACTCCAGTGCCGACGTCAGCGGCTTCCAGCCGGCCAACTGCAACGGCGTGCTGGCCATCGCCGCCACCGGCGCCACCGGTGGCCGCGCCAGCTACTCCAACTTTGGCGCCCGCATCGACCTGGCGGCGCCAGGTGGCGACAACGGGGCGCCGGTCTGGTCCACCAGCAACACCGGCAAGAAGCTGCCGGCTGCCGACACCTATCTGGGTGGCTCCTACATGGGCACGTCCATGGCCGCGCCCCACGTGGCCGGCGTGGCGGCGCTGATGTTGGGCAAGAACCCCCAACTGAGCCCGGCACAGGTAGGCACCATCCTGAAGAACTCGGCCCGGGCCTTCCCTGCCCCCTGCAGCCAGTGTGGCTCCGGGCTGCTGGACGCCGCCGCCGCCGTGGCTGCCACCCCGGCGCCATAAGAAAAAAGCATGGGCCCCATGCCAATTGAGCAAGTCGAGCGGATCGCTCGGCCTCGATTGGCAGGGCTCATGCCGCATCAGCGCTGGCCCCGCCAGCCATTCGGGAGTTTCCTAGGACTTTCCCGAACCGGATAACTGCTCATGGGCACGACGCAGTTGGAGCGTGATAGTTCCGCTCCCCTCTTACAACTGCAACGGAGTGTACCCATGACCATTCGTCTGACCCATCTCGCCCGTGCCGCCGCCGCTGCCTTGGGCACCCTGGCCGCCGCGGCTGCGGGCGCGCAGACCGGCCACCCGCCGTCTGTGGGCCAGCTCATCATTGAGTTCGACTCGGCCGCCGCCGAAACGGCCGCCACCGACGGTCTGCGCCAACTGGCCGCGCAATACCAGGTTCAGCTCAAAGGCCTGCACAAGCTGGCCGTCGGCGGCCAGGTGTTCAAAATGGATCGCCCGCTTGCGGACGCTCAGGCCCGCCAACTGGCCAAGGCCATCGCCAAGCTGCCCGGCGTCAGCCTGGCCGAGCCCGACCTGATGCTCAAGCCCATGGCAGCGCCCAACGACACGCTGTGGGCCAACCAGTGGCACTACTGGGATCCGGTCGTCGGCATCAACCTGGAGCAGGCCTGGGCCCAGGGCCCGCAAGGTGATGGCGTGGTGGTGGGCGTGCTGGATACCGGCTACCGCCCGCACGTGGATCTGGTGGCCAACATCCTGCCCGGCTATGACTTCGTGACCGATGCCGACCGGGCCCGCGACGGCGACGGCCGCGACCCCGACGCCTCCGACGAAGGCGACTGGACCCGACTCTTCGGCGTCATCCCTCTCGACAGCTCCTGGCACGGCACCCATGTGGCCGGCACCGTGGCGGCCGTGACCAACAACGGCATCGGCGTGGCCGGCGTGGCACCCAAGGCCAAGGTGATGCCGGTGCGCGTGCTGGCCAAGGACGGCGGCACCTACTCCGACATCGCCGATGCCATCGTCTGGGCCGCCGGCGGCAACGTGCCCGGCATGACACGCACCAAAACGCCGGCGCGCGTCATCAACATGTCGCTGGGTGGCTCGGGTGCCTGCTCCGAGACCATGCAGCGGGCCATCAACGCCGCCACCCGGCGTGGTGCGCTGGTCGTCGTGGCAGCCGGCAACTCCAGTGCCGACGCCAGCGGCTACAACCCCGCCAACTGCCGCAACGTGCTGACCATTGCTGCCACCGGCCCCACCGGCGGCCGCGCCAGCTACTCCAACTATGGTGCCACCATCGAGTTGGCTGCCCCGGGTGGCGATGACGGTGCACCGGTCTGGTCCACATCCAACACCGGCCGCAAGCTGCCCGAAGCCGACAGCTATGCCGGCGGCGCCTACTACGGCACCTCGATGGCCGCCCCGCACGTGGCGGGGGTGGCGGCGCTGATGCTGTCCAAGAACCCGACGCTGACGCCGCGCCAGATGGGCAAGATCCTGGTCAAAACCGTCCGGCCCTTCCCCGCGCCTTGCGATCAATGCGGCTCGGGTCTGCTCGACGCCAACGCGGCGCTGGCCAAGACGCCGGAGATGCCCTCACGCTGAACGCGCAGGGCGGTCAGGCCCCAGGGGCGGCTCCAACTGCCCCTGGGGGCGTCACCGCTCGGTGACGCCCATGCGGTCGAGCAGGCCGCTGAGCTCATCCAGCGAGCCAAAGCGGATGGCGATCTCACCGCTTTGGCCGCGCCGGCCGGCCCGCTGCACGCGGATGTCCACGTCCGCCGTCAGCCTGTCGGCCAGTTGCTCCTCCAGCCGCACGATGTCGCGCGACTTCTCGCGCGCCACCCGCAGCAGCGGCGTCTGACGGCCCGGGCTGGCCGTGCGCGTGACCAGCTTTTCAGCCTCGCGCACCGAGAGCTTTTTGCCGGCGATTTCATGCGCCGTCATGACTTGCTGGCTGCCCTCCAGCGCCAGCAGCGCTCGCGCGTGGCCCATATCCAGGTCACCCGCCAGCAGCAGTTTTTGCACCGGCTCGGCCAGATTCAACAGCCGCAGCAGGTTGCTGGCCGCCGAGCGCGAGCGCCCCACGGCCTGCGCCGCCTGCTCGTGCGTGAGGCCGAACTCGTCCACCAACCGCTTGAGGCCTTGCGCCTCTTCAAGCGGATTCAGGTCTTCGCGCTGGATGTTCTCAATCAGCGCCATCACCGCAGCGGCCTCATCGGGCACGGCGCGCACCAGCACCGGCACCTCGGTCAGGCCGGCGATCTGCGCCGCCCTGAAGCGCCGCTCACCGGCAATGATCTCGTAGCGCCCGGCGTCGGCCAGGGGCCGCACCAAAATGGGCTGCATCACGCCCTGACTGCGAATGCTCTCAGCCAGCTCATAAAGCGCGCCTTCGTCCATGCGGGTGCGCGGCTGGTACTGACCCGCCTGCAGCGCGCTCACATTCAGCGTGGAGGGAGCGCCATCGCGTGCCGTGTCGTCCGCAGCGGCACCGGCGTCGGCGCGGCCCAGCAGGGCTTCGAGGCCCATGCCCAGACCTTTGGGTTTTTTGCTTGCCATGGGGTGGTATTGTCGGCCAATGCAACCCACCGTATTCGTTGACGGCCAGGACGGCACCACCGGCCTGCGCATCCATGAACTGCTGGCCGCGCGCCAGGATCTGACCCTGCTGCGCATTGCGCCCGAGTTGCGCAAAGACCCGGCCGAGCGGGCCCGCCTGCTCAACGCCGCCGACGTGGCCTTTTTATGCCTGCCCGACGCCGCCGCGCGCGAGTCGGCTGCGCTGGTGACCAACCCGCGCACCTGTCTGATCGACGCCAGCACCGCCCACCGCACCGATCCGGCCTGGGTGTACGGGTTTCCCGAATGGGGCCCCGAGCGTCGCGAGGCGCTGCGCAGCGCCCGGCGCATCGCCAACCCCGGCTGCCACGCCACCGGCTTCATCGCGCTGGTGCGGCCGCTGGTGGCCGCCGGGCTGGCGGCGCCCGACACGCCGCTGGCGGCCACCTCGCTGACCGGCTACACCGGCGGCGGCAAGGCCATGATGGCCGACTACGCCGCCACGCCGCTGCCCGCCGCCCTGACCGCACCGCGCCCCTATGCCCTGGGCCTGGCCCACAAACACCTGCCCGAAATGCGCGCCCAATGTGGCCTGGCCCATGCGCCCACGTTCATGCCGGTGGTCGGTCCGTTTGCACAGGGATTGGCGGTGAGTGTGCCCTTACACCGAAGTCAGGTCAACGGGGACGCCACCGCGTTGCACGCGGCACTGGCTGCGCACTACGCGGGCGAGCGCTTTGTGCGCCTGCTGCCGCTGGGTGACCTGGCGGCTGCGACTGACGGCGGCTTTTACGACGTGCAGGCCTGCAACGACACCAACCGCATCGATCTGGCCGTCTTCGCCGGCGGCGAGCACCTGCTGCTGATGGCCCGGCTGGACAACCTGGGTAAAGGCGCCAGCGGTGCTGCCGTGCAGTGCATGAACTTGCGGTTGGGGTTGGACGAGGACCGCAGCCTCAGGGCATGAAAAACCCGCCGGTTGGCGGGTTGTTTGTTTGGCGATGGGTGCCGTACTTCAGCGCACCCGCCCCTCTTCCAGCAGGATGCGGTTCTCGCGCTCGGGGCCGCGCAGGATGCGGCCACCCACGTTGGGCACGCCGCCCCTGGGTTCGGCGCGGGCAAAGACGGGCGAGCAACTGCCGTTGAGCAACTGGCCCACGGCGGTGGCGTACTGCAGTTCCTGGCGGCTGCCCAGCGGCTGGCTCAAGTCGTCCGCCACCGCGCAGTTGGGCGCAAAGCCATCGGCATAGTCACCAAAGCCGACGTTGTTGACCCCCTTGAACTCGATGGGAAAGTAGGAGATGCCGCAGTTGTCCTTGGCCGTGAAGCCATAAGGCTTGCCGCAGGTGGTGCCGCCAACGACGGTGACCGTGACCCCAACGCCGCGCAGGCTGTTGATGATGGCCTCGCTGGCCGAGCAGGTGTTGCCGGTGGTCAGCACGGTGACACGGCCGAGGTTCAGCGAGGGTAGCGTCGCACCGCTGTTGGAGGTGCTGAAGAACTCCGTGGGCGCCCGGTTGTTATCAGCCGTGCGCTTGTCGTTGTACTGAAGCTTCTCGAAGGTTTTGCCCGCAGTGCGCGCAGAGCCGGCAATCATGTAGGCCAGTTCGCTGGCCACGTAGAGGTAGCCACCGCCGTTGTAGCGCACGTCCAGCACCAGGTCATCGATGCCCTGGCCCGCCAACGAATTGACCGATGCAATCAGCTTGGCCTCGGAGGCTGCCGTGTGTGAGTTGAACAGGATGTAGCCGATGCGCTTGCCATTGACCACATCCACATGGGTGTTGGGCACCGGGTCGGCGGTGATGGACGCCCCGGTCAGGGTGAGCGGCGCCAGGGTCACCCCGTTTCTGGCAATGACAAAAGTGTGATTGGCGCCAATGTCCGGCGAGAGCCCCGCATTCAAGACCTGACGGCCGGCTTCGGTGGTGACGTTGGCTGCCACCCCGTCGATCTGGAGCACCTCGTCGCCTCGGGTGATGCCCAGCGCGGCCACAGCCGAACCCACCTCTACATAGGCCACCTTGATGTGGCGCGTCTCCGTTCGGGTGGGGTCGTCATAGGTGACCGACCACTCGATGCCGTAACCGCCCGAGGTGCCCGAACCGATGAGGTCCGCCCAAAGTTTGGTGGGGTAGGTGAAACTGAACCGGTCTAGCAGGGCGCCAGTCGCCGTGCGTGCAGGTGTCTTCAGCGCTTCAAAGTAGCCATCGATCGATGGGTAGAACCCCGCCGGCGTGTCGTTGCTGTACTGCGACAGGCTGGCGTTGACGCTGGGCATCTGGCTGTACCAAAGGTAGGCGTCGGTCATATAGGACTGAAGCCAGGATTTTTCGGTGCTGATGGAGCCGTTGGTATAGGACACCGTGGTCCAGGTGCCGTTGACGTAGCGCCCGCCGGCATCGGCGCGGTAGGGATTGTTGGGCGAGCAGACCTGGGGATTGGTGCCCGATACGGGTGGCGTGTCGTCCGAGCCGCCTCCGCCGCAAGCTGCCAACAACGCCGCACTGGCGATGGCCGTCAACACCGTGCGAGACGGGACAAAGCGGTTGGTCATGAACAAACTCCCTAAAAACTCTGTGGTGGCGCCATGGCGATCACCAGACAACGTGAATCCTGGCATTGTGGCCGCCCGGGTTTACCCGGGCAAGCCCTCCGATTGGGGGGCCGGCGTCGGTGTGACGGGCTGCGCGGTTTTGGCGGCGCCCAGGCGCTGGGCCATCTCACGGGCAAAGGCCACAAAGGCCTGGGCACCCTTGGCTGCCGGATCGTAGACCACCCCGGGCATGCCATGGCTGGGCGCCTCGGCCAGGCGCACGTTGCGCGGGATGACGGTGTTGAACACCTTGTCGCCGAAGTGCGCTTTCAACTGCTCGCTGACCTGGGTTTGCAGCGTGATGCGCGGATCGAACATGATGCGCAGCAGGCCTATCAGTTCCAGATCGCAGTTCAGGTTGGCATGCACCTGCTTGACGGTGTTGACCAGGTCCGAGAGCCCTTCCAGTGCAAAGTACTCGCATTGCATGGGCACCACCACGCCGTGGGCCGCGCACAAGCCGTTGAGGGTCAGCATCGACAGGCTGGGCGGACAGTCGATGAGAACGAAGTCATAGTCACCCTCCACCGCCGTCAAGGCGCGACGCAGCCTTTCGTTGCGATGCGGCAGCGGCACCAACTCCACCTCGGCACCGGCCAGTTCACGATTGGCCCCCAGCACGTCATAGCCCCCGCGCTCGCTGCGCACCCTGGCCTCGGCCACGCTGGCCGACTCCAACAGCACGTCGTAGACGCTGAGTTCGAGCTTGCGCTTGTCCACGCCCGAGCCCATGGTGGCATTGCCCTGCGGGTCCAGGTCCACCAACAGCACCCGCCAGCCCAGGCTGGCCAGCCCGGCCGAGAGGTTGATGGTGGTCGTGGTCTTGCCCACGCCCCCCTTCTGGTTGGCGATGCAGAAGATGCGTGCGGTCGTCATGATGAGGCGGGTTGGGTGAGGGGTTGATCGGTATCGGGGCGCATCCAGACCAGGCAACGATCGGCAGCAAGGCCGGGCACGTGCAACTGTTCCACGTGAAACACCTGCACGTCGGCCGGCAACTCGGCGCGTTCGGCATCGGTGAGTTTGGCCTTCATGGCGGCCCACTGCCCTCGCGGCGCCCGTGCGCCGCGCGACAGCCGCGTGAAGTCGGCCAACGAGGCAAAGGCGCGCGAGGTGATCAGATCGAAGTCGGCACTCGCCAGCGTCTCCACCCGTTGGTGCAGCGCATGCAAGTTGGGCAGCCGCAACTCGGCCGCCACCTGGCGGATGAAACTGGTCTTCTTGGCCACGGCGTCGATGCAACAGACCTGCCAGTCCGGCCGGGCGATGGCCAACACCACGCCCGGGAACCCCGCACCACTGCCCACGTCGAGCACACGGGCCGAGGGCTCAACCCGCACCGCCAGCGCTGGCACGGTGACCAGGCAGTCCAGCAGGTGGTGGCCATACATCTGCGCCGGATCACGCAGCGCGGTCAGGTTGTAGACCCTGCCCCAACGCTGTACCAGATCCAGGTGCGCCAGCAGTGCCGTGCACTGGTCGGTCTCCAGCTCCAGCCCCAGGGCCGCCGCGTCGGCGGACAGACGCCCGGGCGTCACGCCGCCGCCTGCGCCATGCGACGCTTTTTCAGGTACACCAACAACAGCGAGACGCTGGCCGGCGTGATGCCTGAGATGCGCGCGGCCTGCCCCAAGGTGGCCGGTCGATGCTGGGCCAACTTCTGGCGGGCCTCGATGGACAGCGCCGTCACCGCCGCATAGTCCAGGTCAGGTGGCAACGCCAGGTCTTCGTAGGCGCGGGCCCGCGCCACCTCGTCCACCTGCTTGTCGATGTAGCCGGCGTACTTGGTGCGAATCTCCACCTGCTCCACCACGGCATCAGCCAGTGCGAGGTCAAGGTCGGTCGCCAATGTTTCACGTGAAACAGCCGCCTCGGGTTTGGCTATGGCCAGGGCTTCGGCCACGGCGTCGTAGCCCACGTCTGGCCGACGCAGCAGGTCGGCCAGGTTGTACTCACGCTCCAATGCCTTGCCCAGCAGGCGCTCAGCCTGCGCCGCCGGCAGCAACGTGGGGTTGAGCCAGGTGGACTTCAGGCGCGCCAGTTCGGCCTGCACCGCCGACTCCTTGCGCTCAAAAGCGGCCCAGCGCGCGTCGTCCACCAGCCCCAGCTCACGGCCCAACGGCGTCAGCCGGGCATCGGCGTTGTCCTCACGCAACTGCAACCGGTACTCGGCGCGGCTGGTGAACATGCGATAGGGCTCACTCACCCCCTGGGTGGTCAGGTCGTCGACCAGCACGCCCAGATAGGCCTGGTCGCGCCGCAGCAGCAGCGGCGCCCTGCCCTGCACGGCCAGCGCCGCGTTGGCGCCGGCGTACAGGCCTTGCGCAGCCGCCTCTTCGTAGCCGGTGGTGCCGTTGATCTGGCCGGCGAAGTACAGGCCTTTGACGGCCCGGGTCTCAAACGTGGCCGCCAACGCACGCGGGTCGAAGTAGTCGTATTCGATGGCATAGCCGGGTCGCAGGATGTGGGCCTGCTCCAACCCCGCCATGGACCGCACCGCCGCCAGTTGCACATCGAACGGCAGCGAGGTGGAAATGCCGTTGGGGTAGATCTCGTGGGTATCCAGCCCCTCGGGCTCGAGAAAGATCTGGTGGCTGTCCTTGTCGGCGAAGCGATTGACCTTGTCTTCGATGCTGGGGCAGTACCGCGGCCCCACGCCTTCGATGACCCCGGCGAACATGGGGCTGCGATCGAACCCGCTGCGGATGATCTCGTGCGTGCGCGCGTTGGTGTGGGTGATCCAGCAAGGCACCTGGCGCGGGTGCATGGCGGCGCGGCCCATGAAGCTGAAAACCGGCAACGGGTCCAGATCGCCGGGTTGCGCCTCCAGGCGGGCAAAGTCGATGCTGCGGCCGTCGATGCGTGGTGGCGTGCCCGTTTTCAGGCGCCCCTGCGGCAGTTTGAGTTCCTTGAGCCGGGCCGACAGCCGCACCGCTGGCACATCGCCGGCGCGACCGCCGGCATGGTTCTGCAGCCCCACGTGGATGCGACCATCCAGAAACGTGCCCGCCGTCAACACCACGGCGCGTCCCGCGAAGTGAATGCCCACTTGCGTAACCACGCCTACGGCACGGTCGCCTTCAACCACCACGTCGTCCACCGCCTGCTGAAACAGCCAGAGGTTGGGTTGGTTTTCCAGCCGCTGGCGGATGGCCGCCTTGTAGAGCACGCGGTCGGCCTGCGCGCGGGTGGCGCGCACCGCCGGGCCTTTGGAGCCGTTGAGAATGCGAAACTGAATGCCAGCCGCGTCGGTGGCCAGCGCCATGGCGCCGCCCAGCGCATCGACCTCTTTGACCAGATGCCCTTTGCCAATGCCGCCAATGGACGGGTTGCAACTCATCTGGCCCAGGGTCTCGATCTGGTGGGTCAGCAGCAGCGTGCGCGCACCCAGGCGCGCAGCGGCCAGCGCGGCCTCGGTGCCGGCATGGCCACCACCCACCACGATGACGTCGAATTCGGTCGGATAGCGCACGGCGGCGGCCCTCGGCCCACAAAGCGGCTGATTTTAATAAGATGGGCGCTCATACGACATCGCAATCAAGGTGATCACAAGGCGCGGAGCCGCAGACAGTGCTGTAGCACGGCAAGGCGACGGAACGAAGTGAGCGCCTTGATTGCGAAGCCGTATCAAACCACCGGAGCACACCCATGCAAACCAATGTGGGCGGCATCGACCGCATCCTGCGCGTGGCCATTGGCGCGGCGCTCATCGTCGCCGCCGGCCTGGGCACCATCGGCTGGTGGGGCTATCTGGGCCTCATCCCGTTGCTGACGGGCCTGTTTCGCTTCTGCCCCGCCTACACGCTGCTGGGCATGAAGACCTGCCCCACCAAGACCGATTGACGGCCTTGCGTCATTTGATGGCCGAGCGCGACAGGCTGCGCGAGACGTAGACCAGCGACACCGCCGTCACCACCACCGCCGCCATCACCGTGGCGGCCACGTCCGTCGGCACGACGCCTTCGCCACGCAGCACCCGACCCATCAAGGTGTATTGCGCCAGCCCGGGCACCCAGACATGCCAGGGCTGCTCGCCGTCGGGGCTGAGCATGCCAATCAACGGCGTCATGGTGAAGGCCATCAGCGCAATGGTGGCGCTGGCCTGGGCCTCCTTGAAGCTCTTGGAGCGGATGGCCACGGCCATCAGCAAGGCGGCCGTCGCGCCCGCCAGTGGCAGCAGCAGCACCAGAAAAGCCAGCGCCTCACGCCAGCCGTACTGGAACAGCGCCGCCAATTCCTCACTGCGCATCAGCCACTGCCCGGGCAGGAAGGACAGGCTGGAGAGCACCGCAATGGCCATGCCCACCATGGCCACGGCCCCCCATTTGCCCAGCACCAGCGCCCAGCGTGGTGCGGGGTTCATCAGCAGCGGCTCCAACGAACCCCGCTCGCGCTCGCCGGCCGTCACGTCCAGGCCGGCGTTCATGGCGCCGTAGATCACGGCCATGATGATGAAAAAAGGCAGCATGGCGGTCAGTTGTGCCGCCCGCGCCTGCGGGCTGGCCACGTCGCGGCTTTGCACCTCCACCGCCTGCGCCAGGGTCACGGGCACGCCGCGCAGCGCCAACTGCAGGCTGCCCCGCTCCTGGTTGAAGCCCGTCAGCAGGGTCTCCAGCCGGCGCGTGCCCAGTTGGGCGCGCTGGTTGCCGGTGGCCGTCACCACGGTGACCCTGGGCATCTCGCCCGCCACCAGTTCCGCCTCGAAGGTCGGCCCCACCACCAGCACCGGATCGCCCAGCTTGGCGTCGGTCAGCTTCTTCTCATAGTCGGCCGGCGCCGTCTTGACGGTATAGCCCTGGCGCACCAGAAAGTTGCTCAGCGTGGGCGCCGCGTCCAGCCCCACGGCCATGACCTCGCGTGCATCGGCGCGCTCCTCCATCATGGACACCACCGCCGACAGCGCCGCCAGCATCAGCGGGCCGACGGCCACGGCGCTGATCAGCACCATCATCAGCGTGCGGCGGTCGCGCAGCGCATCCACCATCTCTTTGACGAACACCATCCAGGCGGTATGCATCACGCGCCCTCCTTGTCGAATGCCAGTTGCACGAAGGCCTCCTCAAAATCGCGCTGGCCCGTGCTGGCCAGCAACTCGGCCACGGTGCCACCGGCCACCGTGCGGCCATGAGCCACCACCACCACCTGATCGCACAGCCGCTCCACCTCCTGCATGATGTGGGTCGAGAAGACGACGCACTTGCCGCTGTCGTCGCGCAGCCGGCGCAAGGCCTCACGCAGCGCCCGCGTGGCCAGCACGTCCAGCCCGTTGGTGGGCTCGTCCAGGATGATGTTCTGCGGGTCGTGCACCAACGCCCGCGCCAGCGCCGTCTTCATGCGCTCGCCCTGGCTGAAGCCCTCGGTGCGCCGCTCCAGCAGCGCCTGCATGTCCAGCACGGCGGCCAGGGCATCGGCCCGGGCGCTGGCCGCCGCCGCCGTCATGCCGTGCAGGCGGCCGTAGTAGACGATGTTCTCGCGCGCCGTCAGCCGCGGGTAGAGGCCGCGGGCGTCCGATAGCACGCCCAGTCGGGCCAGGGCCCGCATGGGCTGGGCGCGCACGCTGATGCCATCCACCAGCAACTCGCCGGCATCGGGTGCGATCAGGCCCGCCACCATCCGCAGCGTGGTGGTCTTGCCCGCGCCATTGGGGCCCAGCAGGCCGGTGATGGCGCCGTCCTCGGCGCGCCAGTTCACGTCCGCCACGGCCTGCACGGTCTGGCGCTTGCGACCCGAACCATGGGTGAACGCCTTGCTCAACTGCTTGACTTCAATCATTTCGCGTCCCCCTGGTTGCGGGCGGGTTGCGGGCGGGCGACCTGGGGCAGCAAGACGGGCGGGCGTGGCAAGGCCTGGACGCAACCAGCGTCCTGGGCCACGCTGGCCAGGGCTTTGGCGGCGTCGGGCTCGTTGACGAAGCGATAGACCGCATCCCGGATGCAGGCCAGTTGCATCACGCCGTGGCCGGTGTTGGGGGCCACCACGTGCACGGCCTGAGGGCCCAGGGCTTGCGCCACCCGCGCGCCATGGCGCGGCGGCGTCGCCGGATCGATCGCGCCCGACAGCAGCAGCGTCGGCACCGTCGTCCTGGGCAGGCTGTAGAACGCGGCCGGTACCGTGCCACGCGGCCAGTCGGCGCAGACGCGGCGGTATTGCGCCAGCGTGGCCTGGCCGAAGTCCGGCGCGGCGCGGTCGGCCGTGCTGCCCAGGCGCGGCAGGTCTTCCGCGCAGACCACCGAGAAATGCATGCCCAAGGCCAGTTGCAGCCCACGCGGGCCGCCCATCCCGGCCGCCAGGCCCACCAGCGCGGTCAACTCGCCCTGGGCCGCACGGGTGATGGCCAGCGGCAATGCCGAGGCCAGCACCGGGCTGTACAGCGCCGTGCGCACCAGACCGGTTGCCGTCTCACGCGTCAGCGTGAAGCGCTCGCTGGCGCCACTGCCAGGGTTGATGGCGCCGACCTCCTGAGGCAGCCGCGCCAGCAGCGCCTGCCAATCGGTGCGCAGATTCGGGTAGTGGCGGGTGCAAGCCGCATCCTGGGCGCAGTAGGCCAGCAGCGCGTCCAGCGCCGACTGCGCATCCGCAGAGAACGACAAAGGCAGCACCATGTCGGGTGGCGCCACGCCGTCCAGCACCGCGCGGCGCACGCTGCCGGGGTATAGGCGCATGTAGTCCAGCGCCGCCCGCGTGCCGTACGACACGCCCACCAGGTTGACCGGCCCCAGGCCCAGCGCCAGCCGCATGGCCTCCACGTCGGCGCTGGCGATGGGTGTCGTGTACTGGCGCAGATCGCCCCAGGGCAGTTGCTGCAACTCGGTGCGGCACCGCGCCAGGTTGGCCTCCAGGGCCGCGTCACCATGGTCTTTGAGCGGGGTGTCGAAAGGCGGGCTGTCGCAGCGCAGCGGCGCGCTGCGCCCGGTGCCGCGCTGGTCGATCAACACAATGTCGCGCCGGCTGCCAAAGCGCGCCAGCAACCGCTGGATGGCCGGGGCGAGGTCGATGGCGCTTTGCCCCGGGCCGCCGGCAAACACCAGCACCGGATCGGGCGCCTTGTTGCGAGCCACCGCGGGCAGCACGGCCACATGCAGATCTATTTGCAGACCCTTGGGCTGGCTGGGATCCAGTGGCCGGGCGAGCACACCGCAGCGTGCTGCCAGCGCCACCCCTGGCAGATTGCAGGAGGTCAGCGTAAGGGTGTCGGCGCCAGCGGCACCCGCCGCCAGCGCCAGCGCGGCCGCAATCCATCGGTGGTTCATCATGTGTCGGCAAGTTCCTATGGCTGCGCATCATCCGGGCAATCCGTTCAGGCGGGCCGCCCAGAATGGCGAACGGGCGGTTCGATCTCACGAACCGCCCGCAGCGGGTGATGAATGGCAGGGGTGTGGGTTCAGGCCTTGAACAGCCCGTCGCAGGCGGCCTTCTGCCCATCGGCGGCGGGCAGTTTGGCACAGGTGGGTGCAATCTGGCTGCGCAGGCGCTCGACCACCGGTTGGTGGCGACCCTTGGCGGCCGTGTTCCAGGCCAGCACCTGCTGCGAGATGCGCTGCAGCGAGCGCGCGTTGCGATCGAAGAAGGCGCCCTGCTGACCTGCCGCCTCGGTGAGCACCTTGCTGGCTGCACCCTCGATGCGCTTGGCGTCTTGCGGCGCCGCCTGGGTCAGCGTGCCCACGTAGCTGGCACCCCATTGCAGCCGGGTGGCTGGGCCCACACTCTTGTCGTAGGCCTTGGCGGCCCAGTCCACGGCCTCGGCGTTGCGGCCCTGCTTGCGCGCATTGCCCGCCAACTGGCTCATCAGGTAGTAAGGCGAGTGGCTTTTGTCCAGGTTGGCCTTGAGCAGCGCATCGCTGTCGGCCCACAAGCCGGCCTGGGCCAGCACATAGGCACCGCTGGTGATGACGGCCTGACGTTCAAAGCCGCTGGCCACCTCGCGGTCCAGCCGGGCCACTTCGGTCTTGACCTCCTGCACCAATGCCGGCGGCAACTTGGGTTTGAGCGTGTCCTTGGGCTGGCCCAGCCGCTGCAAGTCCACCCGTGCGCCCAGCGCCGTCAGCCGGTCGGCGCGTGACAGCGTGGCGTCTTTTTGCAGCCGCACCAGGGCTGCGTCATAGGTCTTGACCATGGCGTCGCGCTCTGCGCCGGCCTTGGGCGCCACACCCTGCACCAGATCGGCGGCGGCATTGGTCAGCACGTCCATCTGCGTGCGTGCAGCGCTGGGGCTGTCCAGCACGGCCACCAGCCGCTTGCGTGCCGCAGCATCGGCCACCACGGCCGGGCTGCCCGCATCACCCGCGGCCACAGCCTTGAGCCACAGCCGCGTGGCCACCTCGGGTTGCGGCGCCGCCGCCGCCAGTTTGGCCAGCGTGGCCGCACGCTGAGCGGGCGGCAGCAGGCCGTCGTCGTCCTCCAACTCCCATGAGTGGTAGGCCAGCAGCCGCCATTCATTGGCCGAGATGGGTTTGCCGGCACGCGCATCGGCCAGCACCGCCGCCACCGGCCGGCCACCCGCGAGCGCAATCTCCATCAGGTTCATCACCATGGGGGCGTCGGCCTCGCCCGGCAGGCGGGTGATCTCGGTGCCCTGGGCGTTGAACAGCACCAGCGTGGGGTAACCCCGCACCTTGAAACGCGCACCGAGCTTCTGCGCACCGGGGCCGTCGCCGTCAATCTGCACCGGCACCACGTGGCGGGTGCGCTCGATGAAGTCGGCACGGTTGAAGAGGGTGGATTTCAGGTGGTTGCAGGGTGGGCACCAGGCCGCGCCCCAGTAGATCAGCACCGGCTTGCCCTCGGCCTTGCCCTTGGCAAAAGCGCGGTCGATGTCGGCATCGGTGGTGGCCATCTGCCAGGCCACATGGGCCTCGGCCGCGCTGGCCGCGGGCGTCTGGGTGTGGCCCGTCAGCGGCGTGGCAAGGGCCAGTGCAGCGGCCAGGGTCAGGGTGTGCAGTCGCATGGCAATCGTCCTTAACGGTCTTGGGTGAGTACGCCGGTGGTGAGGCCCGTGCCGGCGCCGTCGTTGAATACGAACACGGTGTAGACCGCACCCGCCGCAAAAACCTGGTCCGTCAGTTGCAGCAGCGTCTGGCTGCCCCCGATGACGCGCACGTTGGCGGTGGTGCGCGGCGTCAACACCACGCGCACCGAGGCGCTGGCAAAAGCCAGGTTGGTGACCATGCTGGCGAAATCCACCTGCAGGCTGACGGCCGTCGACGCCAGGCTGGTCACCGCATGCACCAGCCGCACGCACGCGCTGGTGCTGGGGCTGGGAATGCTGTTGTCGTCGGTCAGCAGCGTGAACCGGGCATCGGCTGCCGTGGTACCGGTGATCAGCAGCGTGTGGTCGCCCCCCATGGTCAAGGTCAACGAAGGGGCCGTGACCGCCGCGCCGTCGATGGTGGCGGCCAACGTCAGCGTACCGGCACTGACGGTGACGTAGTCCTTGATGGACGGCGAGGTGGCTTGCGACAGCAGCGCCACACCCTGGGCCGACACCGTGACGGCGGCCGAGCCATTGAGCGCCGTCACCACCCGCAACCGGGCGGCCGGGTTGACCAGTGGCGTCACCGCGCCCTGCTGGTCCAGCTGGATGGCCTCGATCAGCATGCCACCGGTGCCGTCGGTCAGCACCAGCGTCGTCACGCCGCCGCCCGCGCACACCATCTGCGGGATGTCCAGCAACACATCGTCGGCCTGGCCCGCCGTGGTCACGCGCAGGCGCTTGAGCCCGCTCTTGACGTCCTCGGTATCGACCAAGGTGTTCAAGGCCGGGCTTTCGGCCTGCAAGGTCGCGCCGGCCGGGTCATCGGCCGCGTTCATCAGGTAGACGTCCACGTCGGGCGCCTGGGTGGACGTGTGCAACACCTTGATGGTGGTGTAGCTGGACGAGGGCGTGGTGACCTCGTCGTCGATCATCAATGCCTTGAGCGTCGAGGCCGAGCCGAAGATGACCCAACTCTGGTGGTGGCCCCGCGCCTCCACCGACACATCGGCCGTGAGCAACAGCGAGGCACTGCCCGCCAGGCTCACGCTCATCTCCGTGCCGCCGCTGTCGATGTCCCGATAGCCGCTGGACTGCCCGAAGGCGATGCTGCTGGCCTTGACCGAGCCGTCCACCCACCAGTCCAGCGCGCCCAGCGCCGGGCTGGCCTGAACCAGGCGAATGGCGCCGTCGTTGCCACCGCCACAGGCGGTCAGCCACCATGGCGACGTCGCCATGCACCCCAAAAACATGCGTTTGTCCATTGCTCACCCCGACAATCGAATCATGCGATTGTCCACGTTGAACGTGATAGGCGCCGGCCGCGTCGGACCGGTGCTGGCGCGGCTGTGGCAGCAGGCCGGTGTGCTGCGCGTCCAGGGTGTGGCCGCCCGCCATCTGGTGTCTGCCCAAAATGCCACTGCCTTCATCGGTTCTGGCCTGGCCTGCACCGATCTGGCCGAACTGCCTCCAGCCGAGTTGTGGCTGGTGGCCGTGCCGGACGACCAGATCACTGCCGTCGCCACCCAACTGGCCGCCCAGCCCCATGTGCCGGCTGCAGCCTGGCATTGCAGCGGCTTTCTGCCCAGTTGCGCCCTCGCACCACTGGCCGCCGCAGGCTGGCAGGTCGGCAGCGTTCACCCCGCGCTGAGTTTTGCCGATCGTGACGCGGCATTGGCCCAGTTTGCCGGCACCGTCTGCGCCGTTGAAGGCGATGACCGTGCCTTTGCCGCCGTCAGCGCCATCGGCGGGCGACCATTTGCGCTCCGCGCCGAAGCCAAGCCGCTCTATCACGCCGCCGCCGTCTGGGCCAGCAACTTCCAGCCGGTGCTGGATGCCGTGGCTCAGGGCCTGTGGCGCCACATCGGCATGCCGCCCGATCTGGTGGCGCCGCTGGCACAGGGGTTTGCACAGCGCGCGGTAGACAACGTCGGCCAACTGGGCGCCCAGGCCGCGCTGACCGGCCCTGCGGCGCGCGGCGATCTGGCCGTGGTGCAGGCCGAAATCCAGGCACTGGCCGCCCTGGACAGCGACCTGGCCGCCGCCTATGCCGCGCTCTCGGCGCTGGCCTCCAGGTTGAGCAATGCGGCCAACTGATGTGAGCCAAAGCCGTAAAACGCCTTGAGCTGGGCGTATTGCGCCAGCAGCGTCTGGCGCCGCGCCGCGTCCACCTCGCCCGGCCGGCGCACAGCCAGAATCAATTTGTTCTTGGCCGTGTGCTCCAGGCTGACAAACTCGAACACCTGGGTGGCGTAGCCCTGGGCTTCCAGCAGCAGCGCGCGCACGCCATCGGTCAGCATCTCGGCCTCCTGACCCAGGTGCACCCCATGGCGCAACAGCGGGCGCAGCACCTCGGGCAAGGCCAGTTGCGGCCGCAACTGCTTGTGGCAGCAAGGGCTGCAGACGATGACGGCCGCACCGGCCTGGATGCCGGTGTGGATGGCCACGTCGGTGGCGGTGTCGCAGGCATGCAGCGCCACCATCACATCCAACCGCTCGGGCCGCACGTCGTTCACGTCGCCGCAGCGAAACGAAAGGCCGGGTAGCCCACTGGCCTTGGCATGCGCGTTGGCCTCGTCAACCAGACCGGGGCGCAACTCCACCCCCAACACCTGGGCTGGCTGGCCCACCGTCTGCAGATGCTGGGCCAGCGCAAACGTCAGATAGCCCTTGCCGGCACCGAAATCGGCCACCTGCAACGCCGCCTCACGGCCGATCAGGCCACCGCTGCGCAAGGCCCCGTCCAGCACCTCGACGAATTTGTTGATCTGCTTCCATTTGCGCGCCATGGCTGGCACCACCTGGCCCCCGCCATCGGTCACACCCAGCAGATGCAGGAACGGCGCATCCTGCGCCACCCAGCGGGTCTTGCTGCGGCTGTGACCCTCATCCGACGCCGTGTGGCTGGCACGAGAGCGCTTGAGCGCCACTTTGCCGCGCTGGCTGATGACCAGTTGCAAGGCTTCTTCGCGCGCCAGCAGATGCGCATGCTGGAACCGCGTGTCCAGCAGCATGCCGATCAGGGCCAGTGCCACCTGCGGTTGGAGGTTGTGCACCTCTTCGCGGTGGGCAAACGTCCAGCGCAAGGCCAGGTGGGCGCCGCTTTTGAGTTGCACAGGCTTGACCGCCACACGTTGGGCATCAAACCAGTCCAAAGGCGCATCCGCCAGCGCCTTGGCCACGGCACGGCGTGTCTTGGACAGCACCAACTGCACCAGATCGCCCTGGGCCACGATGTGGGCCAGCGCGTCATCGAACCGGGCGCGGCGGGCGAGATCGCCCAGCGCGTCAGCGCTGTTGTTCATTTCAATAGAAGATTCAATGTGGTGTTGGTAGTAGAGGCCGACCGGCGCTGTGGACAAATCCAGAAATCCAATTTAAATCAATCAGTTGCATTCATGGCAAGGCTGTGGCTCGAACCCGGGACAACGCCACTGCGCGATGACAACAACTGCGCCGGCCGTCGCTGCGCTGTGGATAGCCTGGCGGTTATGCCAGCGTCATCCACAGGGTTGCGGGGGCTTATTTTCGGTTCAGCAACCGCTCCACCCGGGCGGCGGCGCGGTTGTTGACGATGGCCCGCTCAAGGCCGGAGGCGTTGGCAAATATGTCGCGGGCATCGGTCAGGCAGCGGCTGCCTTGTTCTTGCCGGCGGCTGGCGGGCCAGTTTTGCTGGTCGGCCTCGGCTTCGTCCAGCAGCGTGTCGGCACGTGGGTTGCGCAGGCCGCGCTTGTAGGCACTGGCGATGAAGCCAAAGCCCCAGGCCGTCAGTTGCACCATCTGCGCCTTGGCTGGCGCGTCGCCGCCTTTGGCGGCTGGCAGCAGCGCCAGCGCGTCCTGCTTGAGCAAGGCCACACAACCGGCTGCATGACGGTAAAAGGCCTCGTCGTCGGCCTCGGCCGCCTGGGCCCCGAGGGCAGCGGTCAACAGCAGCGTGGTGAGCAGAGCTTTCATGCGGCGAGCAAGAAGAGAAAAAGGCTGCGCAGCACCGGGAGCGAGAAGAGGGAGGGAGGAGGAGAGTCGCACCCAGTGGACAGCCTGAAGACAGACCGGCCGCGCAGCCATGGAACCGATACAAGCACGCAATAGAACGAACGTGCTAAACGCTCAACGGGCTCTGTTGCGGCAAGGTTGACACAACCGATTCTGTCTGTCTCGTGGCCAGGAAGGCACACCATGACATAGTGCGCAGCGTTGCAGTCAAAAGGCCTCAGTGGAAGTGAACAAACCCACTTTCAGGTCGCTGGCGCTGTAGATCTCGCGGTCATCGACCAGCATGCGGCCGTCGGCAATGCCCATCACCAGTTTGCGCTCGATGACGCGCTTCATGTCCAACTCGTAGCGCACCTTCTTGGCCGTGGGCAGCACCTGGCCGAAGAACTTGACCTCGCCCGCGCCCAGCGCGCGGCCCCAGCCCGGGTTGCCGCGCCAGGCCAGCCAGAAGCCCACCAACTGCCACATGGCGTCCAGGCCCAGGCAGCCGGGCATCACGGGGTCGGTTTCAAAGTGGCAGTCAAAAAACCACAGCTTGGGGTCGATGTCCAACTCGGCCTCGATGCGGCCTTTGCCATGGGCACCGCCCGTGGCATCGATGCGGTTGATGCGGTCCATCATCAACATATTGGGCAGCGGCAGGCGGGCATTGCCGGGGCCGAACAGATGGCCATGGCCACTGGCCAACAAACCTTGGCGGTCGTAGGCGTTGATGCCTTGGTCGCATTGGCTGGGGGGACGGGGCTGACTCATGGTGGTAACGGCTGATGACAATCAATCCGCTATTGTCGTGGAGCCGCACGACGCGGTTGCACCGCAGTAACCCCAGTCAACGCCAGGAGCCCCGCCAGCGCACCCGCCAAATGGGCCGCAGGCACCACGGCCAGACCCAGCAGCAGGTCGTCTGGCAGCAGCGGGTGCCAGGGCTGCTCGATCAGCAGTTTGACGGCCAGCAAACCCAGCCAGATCCAGCCCATGCGCTGGCCATTGGCGACAAGGCGCAGGCCAATCAGCACCACGGCCCCATGCAGCAAGCCTGAAAGGCCGCCGTAGTGCAGCAAGCCTGGCGGCGCCAGCAAGGCCAGCAGCAAGTGGGTAAGCGGCCAGGCCAGCAGCCAGGCCATGGCATCGCGGCCCTGCATCGGCACCCGCCAACCGGCCACGGCCAGCAAGACCAGCGCGGCCAGGTTGGTCAGCAGGTGCAGGGCATTCCAATGCACCCAGGCCGCACTCACCAGGCGCCAGGGCTGCGGCCACAGCAGCGCCGGCTGCCAGTCGAGCCAGACCGGAGGCAAAGACCAGGCGGCCAACGAACCGGCACCCGCCAGCAGGCAGACGGCCAGCCAGGCCCTCATCCGAACACGGCCTGGGTCAGGGCGGTGATGGCCGCGCGGTGCGGCGCAAACAAGGTGGGGTCGAACTGAGTCAGTTGCTCGTCCAGCCTGGCCCGGTGCTGAGACCGGCGCAACTCGCGGTAGGCGTTGGCGGCGGCATCACCCACCCCCGGGGGCAGCAGGCCTTGCTGCTGCGCACGCTGCATCAGCGCGATATTGCCCACATTGGCCAGCAGATCGGGATGGTGATGGGCATGGGCCAGCACCAGGTACTGGACAGCGAATTCGGCATCCATCATGCCGCCCAGGCTGTGTTTGACGTCGAACAGCCCTTCTTTGACCGGCCTGGCGGCGCTGACCTTGGCCCGCATGGCCATGATTTCGGCACGCAGGGGTTCGGCCTCGCGCGCCGTGGCCAGCACGGCGCAGCGGGTGGCCTCGAACCGGGCGGCCAGCGCCGCAGACCCGCAGGCGCAGCGGGCGCGGGTCAGGGCCTGGTGCTCCCAGGTCCAGGCGTGGTTGGCACCCCGGCCTTGCTGGTAGCGCTCGAAGGCGGCAATGCTGGTCACCAGCAGGCCCGAATTGCCGTTGGGCCGCAGCGCGGTGTCGATCTCGAACAAGCCGCCTTCGGCGGTCTGCAGCGTCAGCCAGGTGATGAGTTTGCGCACGAAGGCGGTGTAGGCCATCTGTGCCTGGTCGGGGTCGGCCTCGTCGGCATCGTCGTAGAGAAAGACCACGTCCAGGTCGCTGCCGTAGCCGAGCTCCAGTCCACCCAGCTTGCCGTAGGCGATGACGGCCAACTGCGGCGTCTCGCGGTGGCGCTGTTTGAAGTGACTCCAGGCCCAATCGACGCAGGTGGCCAGCATGGCATCGGCCAGGGCCGAGAGGTCGTCGGCCACCTGCTCCACGGTGAGCTTGCCTTCCACGTCGCGCACCAGGGTGCGGAAGACCTCGGTGTGGTGGGCGCGGCGCAAGGTGTCCAGCAACTCGGCCTCGTCGGCCTCGCCGGCGCGCACCCAGGCGGCGTGGCGGTCGGCCATTTCGGTTTCAAAAGCCAGGCGGTCAAAGCGCTCATGCAACTGGCGCTCGTCGGCCAACTCGTCGATGACGCCGGGGTGACGCAGCATGTAGCGCAACGGCCAGCGCGCCAGCCCCAGCAGATTGAGCAGCCGGGTCAGCACGTCCGGGCGCTCGGTCAGCATGGCCAGGTAGCTGTCGCGCCGCAGCAGCGATTCCAGCCAGTCCAGCAGCCGCAGCACGGCCACCTCGCTGGCCTGGCCGCGCGCCATGGCATCACCGGCGGCCAGCACCACGGCGCCCAGCCGCAGGCGGCTGACGTCGCGCAAAGCCTGCACACGGGGTTGCAGCGCCAACTCGCGCAAGCGGACTTGCAGGCCGGCCGGCAGCCGCTCCCACAACTCCTCCTGGTCGATGGCCAGCCCATGCTGGTCGTCCTGACCGCCGCCTTCCAGCAAGGCATCGAACTCGGTGGTCACCACCTCGCGCACCGCCACCAGCAGGGCCAGCACGTCACCGGCGCCGTGCAGGCCGGGCAGGGTGGCGGCCATCCACCGCAGGTCGGCCTCGGTGGTGGGCAGCACATGGGTATGGGCATCGTCCAGGTACTGGATGCGGTGCTCCATCTGCCGCAGCAGCGTGTAGGCGCGGGCCAGTTGGTCGGCGCGGGCGGGCGACATCAGGCCGTGCCGGGCCAGCCGGGCCAGCGCCTCCAGCGTGCGGCGGGTGCGGATTTCGGGGAACTGACCGCCGCGCGCCACCTGCAGCAGTTGCACGATGAACTCGATCTCGCGGATGCCGCCGCGGCCCAGTTTGACGTCGTTGGCGCGCTCGGGTCGGCCGGTGGCCTTGCGGCGCGCCTCATCGCCGATCTTGCGGTGCAGCCGGCGCAAGCCCTCGAAGACGCCGTAATCCAGGTATTTGCGGTAGACGAACGGCGTCACCAGATGGGCCAGCGCCAGCGCGCGGCCACTGGTCACGGCGGCACGCGGTGCCACCACCCGGCTCTTGAGCCAGGCAAAGCGCTCCCACTCACGGCCCTGGGTCAGCAGGTACTGCTCCAGCATGGCCAGGCTGGCCACCGGGGGGCCGCTGGCGCCATGGGGCCGCAGCGCCAGGTCCATGCGAAAGACGAAGCCGTCCTCGGTGACGTCGCCCATCAGCGCATACAGGTGTTTGGCCACGCGGCCAAAGTACTCCTGGGCCGACAGCGGCACGGCGCCGTCGGTCTCACCCTCTTCCTCGTAGATGTAGATCAAGTCGATATCGGAGGAGACGTTGAGCTCACGCGCCCCCAGCTTGCCCATGCCCACAATCCACATCTCGATGGGCTGGCCCTGGTCGTTGCGCGGCGCGCCATGGCGGGGCTGCAGCAGCGCATGGGCTTCGGCCAGCGCGCGCTCCAGCGTCACCTCGGCCAGGTCGCTCATGGCCTGGGTGATCTCGGCCAGTGAGGCCCGGGCATCCACGTCGCGCACCGCGAGGCGCTCCAGCACCGCCTGGCGGGTGCGTCGCAGGGCTGCGCCCAAGGGCAGGCCCTGCGCCAGATGGGCGGCGATGGTGGCATCGATCTGCGCGGCACTGGGCGTGCCCGTGCCCAAGGCAGGCGGGTTGGTCAGCCCCAGGCGGCGCACGCGTTGGACGTAGCGGCTGTAGGAAGCGAGGTCGGCGCTCATGGCCCGATTGTGGACGGACGGTATGCTTGCCCTTCCCATGCCGTCGCCCGCCTTGCCCACCGAAGACCACGCCGGGCCACCCCAGCTTGCCTCAATGCCCCCGAGGCCATCGCGGGCCCGTCGCCTCTGGCGCCTGGCCCTGGTCATCGTGCTGGGCGGTTGGGCCTTGCTGCTGGCCGCCTGGCTGGCGTTGCACTTCCTGGTGCTGGGCCAGCTCGACAGCTGGCGCCCCCGCATCGAGGCGGCCATCAACCGGCAGTTGGCGCCTGAGGGCCTGACCCTGCGCATCGCCAGCCTGCAAGCCCAGACAGGGCAATGGGTGCCCGTCTTCACCGCCCAGGAGGTGACGCTGCGCAACGCCCAGGGCGAAGTGGTGTTGCACGTGCCCCGGCTCGTCGCCATGGTCTCGGCTCACTCGCTGCTGCGTGCCGAGCTGGTGTTTCGCCAGATCGTCATCGAATCCCCACGCGTCACCGCCCACCGCGACGCCAACGGCCGCTGGCAGGTGGCCGGCATCGCCTTGCACCCCGAGGCCCAGGGCGGCAGTCCAGCGGCCGACTGGATCCTGGGCAAGCCCGAAATCGTCGTGCGCGCCGGCCAGGTGCGCTGGCAGGACGATGCCAGCGGCCAGCCAGCGGCCGAGCTCACCGGCGTCGATGTGCTGCTGCGCCACAGCCTGCACCGCCACCGCTGGCGGCTGGACGCCACACCGCCCCCCGCCTGGGGCCAGCGCTTTGGCCTGCGCGGCGACTTCACGCGCGGCCTGCTGACCCGGGCCGGTGACGTGGCGCAGTGGCAGGGCCGGGTCTATGCCGACGCGCCGCTGCTGGACTGGGCGGCGCTGGTGCCCCATCTGCACCTGCCCGTGACGGTGGGCACCGGCCGTGGCGCCTTGCGCGCCTGGCTCAGCCGTGCGCCGGGCCGCTGGCAGGCCATGACGCTGGACGTGGCGCTGGCCGACGTGCAGGGCCGTGCCGCCGGCGACCTGCCGCCGCTGCGGTGGCAGGCGCTGCAAGGCCGGCTGCACCTGCAGCGCGACGGTGACCGCTACCAGGCCGCCACGCAGGCCGTGCAAGGGGTGCTGCAGGACGGCACGACCTGGCCCGCCGGCAACGTGACGCTGCAGTGGCGCCAGCGAGGCGACAGCGCGGCCGGCGAGGTGGCCGCCATTGTGGGCGGCGAGTTGCAAGTGCCCAGCCTGGCCCTGGCCGGCGCCACCGAGCTGGCGCTGCGACTGCCACTGTCGGCCACGCTGCGCGAAAGCCTGCAAGACGTGGCGCCGCAAGGCCAGGTCAGCGATTTCGCGTTTCGCTGGCAGGGCCGGCCGGACGCGCCCACGGACTGGCGCGTTGGCTTCACCGCCAGTGGCCTGGCGCTGCGGGCCGAGCGCGCGGACGACCCCAGGGCCTTGGGCCGCCCGGGCGTGCGGGGTTTGCGCACGCAGGTGCAGGCCAGCCACACCGGGGGCACGGCACGGATCCAGATCGAGAACGGGTCACTGACCTTCCCCGGCGTGTTCGCCGAGCCGGAGATTGCCCTCACCCGGGCTGACGCCCACCTGAGCTGGACGGCCACGCCGGCGCAGGGCGGTGGCCCACCCGCCATCGCCCTGCGCGTGCAAGGCGCCACCTTTGCCAACGCCGACGCCCAGGGCAGCCTCAGCGGCCGCTGGCAAACCGGCGCCACACCCGGCGTCGGCGCGGGCCAACGGCTGCCCGGGCGCATCGATCTGGAAGGCGTCATCACCAAGGGGCAGGGCACGCAGGTGGTGCGCTACCTGCCGCTGGACATTCCCGTCGACACCCGGCACTACGTGGCCACCGCCGTGCACAGCGGGCAGATCGAGAACGCCCGCTTTGCCGTGCAGGGCGATTTGTGGGACTTCCCGTACGCCCATGGCGAGCCCGGTGTCTTTCGCATTGCCGGGCGCGTGCGCGGGCTGGAGCTGGCCTATGTGCCGCCAGGGCTGGTCGATCCCGAAGACGCAGGCTGGCCACCGTTCACCGACGTGGCGGGCGAGCTGGTGTTCGATCGCGCCCGCATGCAGATCAAGGATGCCAGCGCCCGGCTCTGGGGCGTGGCCCTCAGCGGCGTGCAGGGCGAAATCCCCAACCTGGGCGCCGACGCCCCCGAGTTGACCGTGCACGGCAAAGGCCGCGGTCCGGCCGTGGACGCCCTGCGGTTTCTGGAGGCCACGCCCATCGCCGGCTGGATGGGCCATGCGCTGGGCCAGGCCCAGGCCAGCGGCACCGCCGGGCTGGAGCTGGCCCTCACCATCCCGCTGCTGAACGCCGGCGACACCCGCCTGAAAGGCCGCATCACCCTGGCCGACAACGACGTGCGGCTGCGCCCCGACGTGCCGCTGCTGGCGGCGGCCAGCGGCGAGGTGGCGTTCACCGAGAGCGACTTCCAGGTGCGTGGGGGGCAGGCCACCGTGCTGGGCGGCCCGGCCCGGTTCGCCGGCGGCAGCCAGCCGGACGGCAGCCTGCAGTTCAGCGGCCAGGGCGTGGCGACGGCCACCGGCCTGGCCACCGAAGCCGCCTGGCGTGACGCGGCACCCGCAGCGCGGGCGCTCAGTGGCCAGGCTGCCTACACCCTGGCGTTGACCCTGCGCGACGGCCAGTCCGAGTGGCGCGTGGACAGCGACCTGCAAGGCCTGGCCGTAGACCTGCCGCCACCGCTGCACAAGCCGGCCCAGGCCGCGTGGCCGCTGCACATCGCCACCCGCCTGGACGCCGACGCCCGCCACGACACGCTGGAGCTGACGCTGGCCGACGTGGTGCGCGCCCGCTACCGGCGCGAGCTGGGCAGCGGTCCGGCGCGCGTGGCGGCGGGCGGTATGGCCATCGGGCCGGGTGAGCTGCCCTGGCCGGAGCAGGGCGTGCAGGCCCAGATCGGGTTGCCGCAACTGGACGCCGACGCCTGGTGGGCCCGGCTGGACAGCCTGCACCCGCCAGGCGCTGCCGCCGCCAGTGCCTATGAACCGACCGAGGCGCACCTGCGCATCGCCGACCTCACCCTGAGCGGGCTGCATTGGCCCAGCCAACAGGTCCAGGCCCGCTCGGCCAAGGCGGGCCAGTGGCTGCTGACGCTGGACGGCCCGCATGCCAAGGGCCGGGTCGAGGCCAGCGCCCACAGCGTCAAGGCCCGGCTGGAGCGCCTGGTGCTGCAGGGCGTGCAGGACGGCGAGCCGCTGCGGCGCGAAGGGGGCGGCGACTGGCCGGCGCTGGATGTGGTGGTCGATGAGATCGTCTGGCGCGACAAGCCCTGGGGCCGCCTCACCCTGGTCGCGCAGAACCGGGGCCGCAACTGGCTGGTGGAGCAGCTGGATTTGCAGGGCAGCAGCGCGGCGTTGTCCGCCACCGGCCGCTGGGAAGTGGGCAGCCGCACCGAGGTGGCCGGCACCTTGACGCTGACCGACGCCGGCCGCCTCATTGAGCACCTGGGACTGGGCCCGCTGGTGCGCGGCGGCAAAGGCCAGATCAAGGGCGAGCTGGCCTGGCCCGGCGGCCCCACCGACCTCAGCCGCGCGCGGCTGACCGGCACCTTGGATCTGGACGTGGCCAGCGGCCAGTTCCTGCAGGCCGAGCCGGGCGCCGCGCGGCTGCTGGGCATTCTCAACCTGCAGGCGCTGCCGCGCCGGCTGGCGCTGGACTTTCGCGATGTGTTTGCCGAAGGCTTTACCTTCGACCAGATCGATGGCCAGCTGCAACTGGACGCCGGTCAGGCCCGCACCCACAACCTGCGCATCCGGGGCGTGCAGGCCATCATCGTCGTCGAAGGCGAGGCCGACCTGGCGCGCGAGACTCAGAACCTGCACGTGGTCATCGTGCCCGAGATCAACGCCGGCACCGCCGCGCTGGCCTATGCGGCCATCAACCCCGTGCTGGGCCTGGGCACGTTCGCGGCCCAGTTCCTGCTGCGCAAACCGCTGCAGGACGCCAACACGCGCGAACTGCGCGTCACCGGCAGCTGGGACGAACCCCAGATCGAAACCCTGAACCGCCAACCGGAGGAGGTCACACCATGAAGATCGCCGCCATCCAGATGGTCTCCGGCCCCGACGTGGCCGCCAACTGCGCCACCGCCGAGGCGCTGCTGACCCGGGCCGCCGCACGCGGGGCACGCCTGGCCTGCCTGCCCGAGTACTTCTGCCTGATGGGCCACCAGGACAGCGACAAGCTGGCCATCGCCGAGGCCGATGGCGACGGCCCGCTGCAAACCTTCCTTGCCGCCACCGCCCGTCGCCTGGGTCTGTGGCTGGTCGGCGGCACCATCCCGCTGCACGCCAGCCAGCCGGGCCGGGTGCGCAACGCCTGCCTGGTCTATGGCCCCGCCGGCCAGCGCGTGGCCCGCTACGACAAGATCCACCTCTTTGCCTTCGACAACGGCCGCGAGGCCTATGACGAAGGCCGGGTGCTGGAAGCCGGCGACACCCCGGTGGCCTTTGACGCCGACGGCTGGCGCGTGGGCCTCTCGGTTTGCTACGACCTGCGCTTTCCCGAGCTGTACCGCGCGCTGATGCACCCGCCCTGCGATCTGTTGCTCGTGCCGGCGGCCTTCACCTACACCACCGGCGAGGCGCATTGGTCGCTGCTGCTGCGCGCGCGCGCGGTCGAAAACCAGTGCTGGACGATGGGCGTGGCCCAGGGTGGCCGCCATGCCAACGGCCGCCGCACCTGGGGCCACAGCATGGTGGTGGATCCCTGGGGCGAGGTGGGCGCCTGCCTGCCCGAGGGGGCCGGCGTGGTGCTGGGCGAGCTCGACGCCAGCCTGCGCGACACCGTGCGCAGCCGCCTGCCGGCGCTGGCGCATCGCAAGGTATAGCGGCACCCACCCGCGCACACCTCGGCCCACTCAGCCGACTGCCGTGGATCCGGCTTTGCCGGTCCACTGGCAGTGCCCCCTTGAGGGGGCGCGATCTGCGATCGCGTAGGGGGTGGGCGATCACCGCCATCCGTACATCATCTGGCGTGCGAGCGCCGAGCGCAGCGCGGGGATGGCCTGCAGCGCGGCCAGGCCGGCGCCGCGCAGGCCCCACAGGCCCGGCCAGGTGAAGCCCCGCGCCAGCAGGTCGGTGGCCAGGATGGTGCGCCAGCGGTCGGGTGCGCGGCGCCAGGCCAGGCGGGCCAGCGCCGCGTCCACGTCAGGGGTGCGCCGCAGCGCATCGACCAGGGTGTGGGCATCGCGCAGGCCCAGGTTCAACCCCTGGCCGGCCACCGGGTGCAGGGTCTGGGCGGCGTTGCCGATGCGCACCTGGCGGCCGCGCACCAGCGTGGCCTCGGCCGCCAGGCCCAGCGCAAAGGCCTGCAGCGGGCCGATGGCCGTCAGCGCCGCCGCCACGTCGGCGGGCAACCGCTGGCGCAGCAGCGCCAGGCGCTGGGCGTCGTCCAGCGCGGCCACGGGGTCGTCGGCCTGGGCCACGCACCAGACCAGGGCCGCGCGGCGGTTGCCGTCGGGGCTGGGCAGCGGCAGCAGCGCGATGGGGCCGCCGCGCGTGAAGCGCTCGATGGCCACGCCAGCCGGGCCGGGGGCCAGCGTCACCTCGCCCACCCAGGCCGTCTGCCCGTAGTCGCGCTGCAAGGCCTTGCGGGCCTGCTGGCCAAAGACACCGCCCTCGGCCACCACGGCCAGGTCGAACACCTCGGCAATGCCGGCATCGACCTCAACGCCACCCGCCAGGTCTTTGAGCCCCGCCACCGGCTGGCCCAGCCGCAGCAGGGCTTTTGCGGGTCGGCGCGCGCATTCGGCCTGCCAGGCGGTTTGCAGCGCATCCAGCAGCGGGCCGTAGCGCAGCACGGCGCCCAACATGGGCACGCCCTCCTCGGCGGCGCGCAGCCGCACGTCCACGGCGCCGCCGGGCGGCGTCTGCGAGACGCGCACCTCGGTGATGGGCGCGGCGGCGTCGGCGGGCCAGGCGGCCAGGCTTTGCAGCAGTTGCACGCTGCCCAGCGCCAGCGCCAGCGTGCGCGGATCGGCGCCCAGATCGGCCGTGGGCGGGCGGGCATCGAAGACGCAGACCTGGGCCTGCGGCAGGTGGCGCGCGGCCAGCAGCGCCAGCGTCAGCCCGACCGGGCCGGCCCCGATGACGGCCAGCCTCATGCGGCCGCCCCTGCATTGAGCGCGGCCAGTTGCGCGGGCGTGCCCACGTTGTGCCACTCGCTGGTGAGCACAAGGCCGCCCAGGCGGCCGGCGTCCGCCGCGCGAAACAGGCAGGGCGCCAGCGCGGCGCGCTGGCCAGGCGCCACACCGGCCACCAGCGCCGGGCGCATCAGCGCGAAGTTGGCGTAGGTATAGGGGCGTGGCTGGGCCGCACGCACGAGGCGGTCGCCTTGCAGCGCGAAGTCGCCGCCAGGGCTGAAGGCGGGGTTGGGCACGACCCAGAGCCAGGCCTCATCCGTCCCGGCCGCAAACGCCGCCGCCAGCGCGGGATCGAAGGTGAAGCCGGGCGCGTAGATGTCGGCCGACACCACCCAGAACGGCTCATGGCCTTGCGGCGCCAGCAGCGGCAGCGCGCTGGCCACGCCGCCGGCCGTCTCCAGCGCGCCGCCATACAGCCGGCCCTCCATGGCGTAGTGCAGGGTCAGCCCCCAGCGGCTGCCGTCGCCCAGCGCGGCGGGGAACTGATCTTCGAGGTGGGCGGTGTTGATGACCACTTCGCGCACGCCGGCGCGCGCCAGGGCGGTCAGGTGCCAGGCAATCAGCGTCTGGCCGCGCACGGACAGCAGGGGTTTGGGGCAGGTATCGGTCAGCGGCCGCATGCGCTCGCCGCGCCCGGCCGCCAGAATCATCGCGCGCATCGGCTTCGTCCCGGCCCCAGGCAAGGGGCCCGGTCCGCAGTTTAGGCGTTGGTCTCGGCTGTGGACGGCCCGGCGGCGGGCACCCAGACGCGAAAGCGGGCGCCCTGGCCGGGTGCCGATTCCAGCTCGATGCGCCCCCCATGTCGTTGCACGATGGAGAACGACAGCGACAAGCCCAGGCCCGTGCCCTTGCCGACGGCTTTGGTGGTGTAGAACGGCTCGAAGATGCGGCGCTGGACCTCGGCCGTCATGCCGACACCATCGTCCTGCACCTCCACCCAGGCCCACTCGGCGCCGTCCACGGTCTGGGTGCCCGAGCGCAGCGTGATCACGCCGCGCTCGGGGATGGCGTGCGCGGCATTGACGATGAGGTTCATGAAGACCTGGTTGAGCTGACCGGCCAGGCAGCGCACGGGCGGCAGGCGGCCGTAGTCGCGGTGCACGTCGGCCTTGTACTTGACCTCGTTCATGACCACGTTCAGCGTGGATTCCAGGCCGACGTTGAGGTCGGTCAGTTGCCAGTCCGCCTGGTCCACGCGGGAGAAGTCCTTCAGGTCCTGGACGATTTTCTTGACCCGGCCCAGGCCTTCTTCGCTTTCCCGCAGCAGCACGGGCAAGTCCTCGGCCACGTAGTCGAGGTCGGCATCCTGTTTGAGCTGCGCGATTTGCGCATTCAGGCGCTGGGCGTCGCTCTCTTGCGACAGGTAGGCCTGAAGCAGCGCGAGCAAGGCCTCCACGTAGCGGCGCAGCGAACCCAGGTTGGAGTTGACGAAGCCGATGGGGTTGTTGATCTCGTGCGCGACGCCGGCCGCCAACTGGCCGATGGAGGCCATTTTTTCCGACTGCAGCAGCTGGTTCTGCGCCTCTTCCAGCCGCGCGTTGGTTTCCTGGATGTTGCGGTAGTTCTCGACCAGCTCCTGTTGGGCCTTCCAGATGGCGGTGCGGTCGTGCAGCATCCACCACACGCGCGGCGAGGCGCTGGTGGGGTCGGCCACGTAGGCGATGAGCTGCACCCACAGCGTTCCGGTGGGGGTGCGCATATGCGTTTCGTGCGAGACGGCATGGCCCTGGCGCAGCTGCGGCTCCACGATGGGGGCCAGTTCGGCGTATTCGTCGTCATCGAGAAACAGCGTGCCACCACCACCCAGCGTGGCCGGGTCTGCGCCCTCCAGGCCGAACCAGGTGCAATAGGTTTTGTTGTGGCGCACGATGCGCCGGTCTTCGGTGGCCAGGATGCCCACCGGCGCGTTTTCAAGAAAGGCGTCGAGGTCGTGGTGGGTGGCCAGCAGTTCGGCCGTGCGCTCGGCCACCATGCGCTCCAGCTCATGATGGTGGCGGCGCAGCGCTTCTTCGGCGCTGCGCCGGGCCGTGACGTCCTGCAGCGTTTCGATGGCGCCCACCACCTTGCCCTCCAGGTCACGCAGGGGCGCCGAGGAGAAGAACAGCCACAGGCCGTTCTCACCAAGCTGGGGGTAGAAGTCCTCAAACTCGTAGGCCTGCGCCACGGCAGGGGCCGGCCGCAACCCCTGGCCATAGTGCTGCGGCCCGGCCTGGGCAATGTCGCCATCGATGATCATGTCCGCCAGCATCGGGCGCTGTTGCGCGTAGAAGGCGCGCCAGACCTCGGTGCTGCCCAGCATCTGGTGGGTGGGAATGCCGGTGAGTTGCGCGCAGGCGGCGTTCCAGTGCGTGACGCGGTGCTGGGCATCCAGCACGAAGGTCGGGACCGGGTCGTTGGCGACGATCTGGTGCATCACCTGGCCCATGTCCAGCAGGCTTTGTTGCACATAGCGCATGTCGCTCAGATCCTGGGCCGTGACGAACACCAGAACTTGTCCACGCTCGCGCAGCGTGCGCGCCCCGATCTCCAGCACCTTTTGTGCCCCGCTGGCGGTGTGCGCCGTGACCTCCAGCACCGGCAACTCGCCCTCCTCGCTAAGCGCCTGCTGCCCATAGTGCAACAAGGCCTCGCGCGTCTCGGGCGTGGCCCAGTCCGCGTGGTGCATCTGCAGCAGCGCGGCCTGGTCGTAGCCCAGCAGCCGCTGCATGGCCGGGTTGGCAAACAGGATGCGGTCACCGGCATGCACCAGCGTGGCGGCGCTGACGGCGTCCAGCACGCGGGTGCAGCCCAGCGATGCGGCCATCACCGAACGGACTCCGGCAGGCGCTCGGCGGACAGGCCTTCGGCAGCCATCTGCGACGTGGGGTGGACATGAAGCTTGAGGCGGCTGCCCTCGCGCGCCACGAATTCGTGGATCTGGCGCACCACCTGGGCGTCAAAGCGAAAACCGGCCGCCAGCAACAGCACACCGCTGGCGCTATGCAGGTCGCGCGCCAGCACCATGCCCGGCCGCAGCGCCTGGGCGTCGATGCACACGTCCTGAGCCGGCGGCGTCTCGGCCTGCGTGGCCATGACGCCGGCAAACGCCTGGACCACCGCCGCGCTGAAGTGGGTGCCGGCGCCGCCCGCAATCAGCGCCTGGGCGGCGCTCGCGTCACAGGCCTTCTCCGACATGCGGCCATGGATCAACCCCATGTACCGCACCGCCACCGCCAGCGCCTGGGCGGCGGGCGCAAAGTCCTCACCCTGGAGGCCGTCGGGGCCGCCTTTGCCATCCAGCCGCTCCAGCTGGGCGCGAACCAGCTGGGCCACGCGCTGCAACTGGGCCAGGGGCAGCAGCGCGGTCTGGGCCGCCAACGGATGCCGCCGCCAGCGGGTTTGCTCGTCGCTGCTCATCAGCGACAGGGGCTTGTGCAGCATGGTGTCGGGCAGGCTCATCTTGCCGATCTCGTGCAGCAGGCCGGCTGCGAACACGTCGCGCACCTCGCGTGGGGGCAAGCCCAACTGCTGGGCAATGCCCTTGGCCAGCCTGGCCACCTCGCGCGAATGGCCGGCTGCCCCGCGCTCGCGCAGCTCCATCAGGCCGGCGAACACGTCCAGCGACAGCAGGAAGTTCTCGTCCAGTTGCGCGTACGCCATTTGCAACATGTTGTTGACCTGTTCCAGCTCAGCGGTGCGCGCGTGCACCCGATGCTCCAGCTGGCTGTTGGCCTGTTGCAACTCCTCGTTCTGCGAACGCGTCAGCGCCAGCAGGCGCTGGTTTTCCAGCTCAAGCGCCCGCCGCGTCAGCCCCTCGCGCACCGACAGCACCAGATCCTGATCGTCCCAGGGCTTGGCGATGTAGCGATGGATCTCGCCGCGATTGATGGCGGCGATGGTGGATGAGATGTCGGCGTAGCCGGTCAGCAGCATGCGCAGCGTCTGGGGCCAGCGCTGGCGCACCTGCTCGAGCAGGGTGGCGCCGTCCATGCCCGGCATGCGCATGTCGGACAGCACCAGATCGACCGGCTCGGTGGCCAGCATCGTCAGCGCGGCCGCGCCGCTTTCGGCCAGCAGGATGCGGTAACCCTGGGGCCGGAACAGCCTCCGCAGCGCGCTCAGGATGGAGGGCTCGTCATCGACGAGGAGCAAGGTGACAGTGGGTTCTGACATCAAGGCCTCCTGGCCTCACCGGCGCACACCCACCAGCGAGTGGGTGAGATGGCCGAGGCCTTGACTCGGGTATCGCCTTTTGGCGCCTGGCGATTGAGGGGCACTCCTATGTGTCGGTGCGCTCGGGCGTGAATTAATGGGCACGGCGGCCCGGATGGCCGGGTGACTGGCAGGGCCTCTAAAATTCACCCTCTTTTTCACCGCCTGCCAGGATTGCCCCATGCCCGACGCCTCCCCCAACCCCACCCTGGCCGACGCGCTGCGCGCGCTGGCGATGGACGCCGTGCAGGCCGCCAACTCAGGCCACCCCGGCGCCCCCATGGGCATGGCGGAGATGGGGCAGGCGCTGTGGACGCGCCACCTCAGGCACAACCCCGCCGACCCCGGCTGGCTGGACCGTGACCGCTTCGTGCTCAGCAACGGCCATGCGTCCATGCTGCTCTACGGCCTGCTGCACCTGACCGGCTACGACCTGCCCATGGCGCAGCTCAAGCGCTTCCGCCAGTTGCACAGCGCCACCCCCGGCCACCCCGAGGTGGACGTGACCCCCGGCGTCGAAACCACCACCGGCCCGCTGGGCCAGGGCCTGGCCAATGCCGTGGGCATGGCCCTGGCCGAGAAACGCCTGGCCGCCGAGTTCAACCGCGACGGCCACACCGTGGTCGACCACCGCACCTACGTCTTCGTGGGCGACGGCTGCCTGATGGAAGGCATCAGTCACGAGGCGGCCTCGCTGGCCGGCGCCTGGAAGCTCAACAAGCTGGTGGTGCTGTACGACGACAACGGCATCTCCATCGACGGCCCGGTGGCGCCCTGGTTCACCGACGACACGCCCAAGCGCTTCGAGGCCTACGGCTGGCAAGTCATCGGCCCCGTGGATGGCCACGACGTGAACGCCGTCGACGCCGCGCTGCGCACCGCCCGGGCCAGCCAGGACAAGCCCGTCTTCATCGTCTGCAAAACCACCATCGGCCAGGGCTCGCCCGGCCGCGCCGGCACCGCCAAAGCCCACGGTGAGCCGCTGGGCAAGGACGAGATCGCCGCCACCCGCGCCGCGCTGGGCTGGACGGCCGCGCCGTTCGAGATTCCGGCCGACCTGGCCGCCCAATGGTCCCAACAGGCCCAGGGCGCCGCCGCCCAGGCCGACTGGGACGCCCGCCTGGCCGCCTACGCCCAGGCCCACCCCGCGCTCGCCGCCGACTACCTGCGCCGCATGGCCGGCAAGCTGCCCGAGGGTTTTGCCGACGTGGCCGTGCAGGCCGTGGCCGCCGCCCACGACAAGGCCGAAACCGTGGCCTCGCGCAAGGCCAGCCAGCAGGCGCTGACCCATTTCACGGCCGCGCTGCCCGAGCTGCTGGGCGGCTCGGCCGACCTCACCGGCTCCAACCTCACCCAGACCGAGGCCACGCCGCCGCTGCGCGTGGATGCCGCCGGCCACGTCAATGGTGGGCGTCACATCAACTACGGCGTGCGCGAGTTCGGCATGGCTGCCATCATGAACGGCATGGCGCTGCATGGCGGCTTCATCCCTTATGGCGGCACCTTCCTGACCTTCAGCGACTACAGCCGCAACGCCATCCGCATGGCCGCGCTGATGAAGCGCCGCGTCATCCACGTCTTCACCCACGACTCCATCGGCCTGGGCGAGGACGGCCCCACCCACCAGAGCGTGGAACATGCGGCCAGCCTGCGGCTCATCCCCGGCCTCGATGTCTGGCGCCCCGCCGACAGCGCCGAGACGGCCGTGGCCTGGACCATGGCCCTGGCCCAGTCCGACCGGCCCACGGCGCTGCTGCTGAGCCGCCAGAACCTGCCCTATGCGCCCAAGCAGGACGCCGACGTCATCACCCGCGGCGCCTACGTGCTGGCCGAACCGGCCGAGGTGGGCCTGAACAAACCCGCCAAGGCCGTCATCATCGCCACCGGCTCCGAAGTGCAGCTGGCGC
Organism: Pseudomonadota bacterium; assembly: GCA_020161145.1. Lineage (GTDB taxonomy): Bacteria > Pseudomonadota > Gammaproteobacteria > Burkholderiales > Burkholderiaceae_C > Ideonella. The sequence goes on along the minus strand of JAIUPQ010000007.1, from coordinate 114,230 downwards.
TGCACGCCCAGGCCCAACTGGCGCTGGCCAAGATCCCCGTGCGCGTGGTCTCCATGCCCTCGACGACCGTCTTCGACCGCCAGGACATGGCCTACAAGCTGGACGTGCTGCCGCCCAAGCTGCCGCGCATCGCCATCGAGGCCGGCGCCACCGACGGCTGGTGGAAATACGGCTGCGCCGCCGTGGTGGGCCTGGACCGCTTCGGCGAATCGGCCCCCGCCGACGCCTTGTTCCAGACCTTCGGCTTCACCGCCGCCAACCTGGCGCTGACGGTGCGCAAGGTGTTGGGCAAGTGAACGCCGTGAGCGGGCGCTTGGGGCTGGGCTTTTTGGCCCTGTGTGTCACTGAGGCGGCCTGTGGCCAGCAGATGATCGAAGGCCCCACGCCCGCGTTGGCCTGCCTGGTGTCCAGCGGGCCGACCGTGAAGCCGTTGGTCTATCCGGAAAGTGCATACCAACGCAAGGATGCTGGTACGGTCTCGGTGCGGCTGAGTTTTGATGCACCTGATGCGGCCCCCGACTACAAGTTGCTCAGCGACCACCGCACGACGTCAGCCGAATTGCTGGACGCCGTGCGCTCGCATGTGCGCCAGTTTCGTTTGCCGTGCCTGAAGGCGGGCGAAGTCCCAGTGGTTCTGTTTCAGGACTATGTGTTCGTGCCCAATGACGGACGCAAAGTTGTGTCCACCGATCCTGAGCAGCGCACAGCCGATGGTGAAAAACCTTACGAGGCGGCCTGCGTGCTCAACGCTGCAAGTAATCCGCCCACCTATCCCACGCGGCAAATGCGAGAGGACATGTGGGGGCCGGTACTGGTGGATTTGCAGTTTGCGAGCGCCGGCGCTGCGCCAGAGGTGAAGGTACTTTCCAGCCCCCATGCCAATTTCTCGTCGGCCGTCATGGCTGCGGCTGAGCGGTTGCGTCTGACCTGCAAGACCGACGCCGCCGACGCTTTTCCTAAGACCTTCAGCCTGATCTACAAATTCCGCATTAACGATGGTCCTGTGACTGTGCTCAAGGATCTGGACTTGGTGGACTTCATTCGAGGCAGCCAAGACTACCCCACGCCGGTTTACTTTGACACCGCCCAGATGGGCTGCCCGTTCGATCTGCGAGTGACCTATTACCGCCCCTACGAACTCAACTCGGTTGGGCAATTGGAACAAACCCATCCAGCGCGAAAGCCGCTGGTGGATTGGCTCAAGCGCTTCACACTGCGCTTACCTGAAAAGACCCGTCGCATGGTCATTGGCGACACCCTGACCGTCCACGTGCCCTGCACCACCATCGATTTGTAACCCCCTTTCGTTTCAACCTCTGGAGATACACACATGACCATCAAAATTGGCATCAACGGATTTGGCCGCATCGGCCGCATGGTGTTCCGCGCGGCGGTGCAGAACTTCGACGACATCGAGGTCGTGGGCATCAACGACTTGCTGGAGCCCGACTACCTGGCCTACATGCTGAGCTATGACAGCGTGCACGGCCGCTTCAAGGGCGACGTCAAGGTCGAGGGCTCGACCCTGGTGGTCAACGGCAAGAAGATTCGCCTGACCGCCGAGCGCGACCCGGCCAACCTGAAGTGGGGCGACGTGGGCGCCGAGGTGGTGATCGAGTCCACCGGCCTGTTCCTGACCAAGGAGACGGCGCAGAAACACATCGATGCCGGGGCCAAGAAGGTCATCATGTCGGCCCCCAGCAAGGACGACACGCCCATGTTCGTGCATGGCGTCAACTGCGGCAGCTACGCCGGCCAGGCCATCGTCTCCAACGCCTCGTGCACCACCAACTGCCTGGCGCCCATCGCCAAGGTGCTGAACGACAACTTCGGCATCAAGCGCGGCCTGATGACCACCGTGCACGCCGCCACCGCCACCCAAAAGACCGTGGACGCGCCCAGCAACAAGGACTGGCGCGGCGGCCGGGGCATTCTGGAGAACATCATCCCCAGCTCCACCGGCGCCGCCAAGGCCGTGGGCGTGGTGCTGCCCGCGCTCAAGGGCAAGCTCACCGGCATGGCCTTCCGCGTACCCACGTCGGACGTCTCGGTGGTGGACCTCACCGTCGAGCTGGAAAAAGAAGCCAGCTACGCCGACATCTGCAAGGCCATGAAGGCCGCCAGCGAGGGCCCGATGAAGGGCATCCTGGGCTACACCGAGGACAAGGTGGTGGCCACCGACTTCCGGGGCGATGCCCGCACCTCCATTTTTGACGCCGAGGCCGGCATCGCGCTGGACAAGACCTTCGTCAAGGTGGTGAGCTGGTACGACAACGAGTGGGGCTATTCCAACAAGTGCCTGGACATGGTGCGCGTGGTCGCCGCCAAGTAAGCCCGGCCGAATAAGCCGGCTCCAGCCGCCACTTTGACCGCTCGGTTTGGGCCCGGGCGGGTTAAGGTGGCGGCTTTTCTGTCTTTGCCCGCAAGGATTCGTCATGTCCGCCTCACGCCTTTTGCTGCGCACCGCGCTGACCCTGGCCTTTTGCCTGGCCGGCCTGGCGCCGGCCCTGGCTGCGCCGGCTGCCGAATCCGATCAGCGCGTCATCGTCGGCTTCAAGCCCCAGGCGCTGGCTGAGCGCCGCTCGCCCGCCGCGCTGCGCCAGCGCGGGCCCGAGGCGGCGGCCTGGCTGGGGGCGCGGATGGGCCTGACGCTGCGCGACGGGCCTGCCATCAGCGAGCGCATGCAGGTGCTGGAAGCGCCGGCGGGCATGAGCGCGCAGCAGTTCGCCGCCCGCTTGCGCGCCGACTCGCGCGTGGCGTTTGCCACCGTGGACCGCCGCCGCCATGCACTGGCCGCACCCAACGACCCGCTCTACCCCGACGGCCTGGTGGGCACCACGCCCACGGCTGGCCAGTGGTATCTGCGCGCGCCCACCACCAGCACCGCCGCCGCCATCAACGCCGAGGGCGCGTGGACGCACACGCGCGGCGCCTCCGGCGTGGTCGTCGCCGTGCTGGATTCGGGCATTTTGCGCAACCACCCCGACCTCGCCGGCACCACCGTGCTGCCGGGCTACGACTTCATCCACGACGCGCCCACCGCCAATGACGGCGACGGCCGCGATGCCGACCCGGCCGATCCGGGCGACTGGCTGACCGCCGCCGACCGCAGCCAGTCGGTGTTCTCGGACTGCACCGTGGAAGACAGCTCCTGGCATGGCACCAAGGTGGCCGGCCTGATCGCCGCCACCACCGACAACGCCATCGGCATGGCCGGCGTGGCGCCTGGCGTGCGCCTGCTGCCGGTGCGCGTGCTGGGCAAGTGCGGCGGCTGGGACAGCGACATCCTGCCGGCCATGCGCTGGGCGGCCGGGCTGACCGTACCGGGCGTGCCCGTCAACCCCAACCCGGCCAAAATCATCAACCTCAGCCTGGGCGGCGCCGGCACCTGCGCCAACGTGGTGGACGGCAGCAGCTACCAGGGCGTGGTGGACGAATTGGTGCCGCTGGGCGTGGCCGTCGTCGCCGCCGCCGGCAACGACGGCACGGCCGTGGGCGTGCCGGCCAGTTGCTCGGGCGTGATCGGCGTGGGCGGCCTGGCCCACGACGGCGCCAAGGGCGGCTACTCCAGCCTGGGCCCCGAGCTGATCGTCAGCGCCCCGGGCGGCGACTGCCCCGACGCCAGCGGCGCCTGCACCTACCCGCTGCTGACGCTGACCAACCTGGGCACCCAAGGCCCTGCCGGCTATGGCTACACCGACGGCTACAGCCTGAGCATAGGCACCAGCTTTGCCACGCCGCTGGTCACCGGCACCGTGGCGCTGATGCGCAGCATCAACCCCGAGATCAAGCCATCCACCCTCACCAGCCTGCTGCGCGGCACGGCCACGCCGTTCCCGGTCACCGGCGTGGACACCTGCCAGGCCCCGGGCGGGCCGGCGCAGACCAGCGCCTGCGACTGCACCACCACCACCTGCGGCGCCGGCATGCTCAACACCGCCGCCGCCGTGACGGCGGCCACCAACGAAGTGGTCTCCCACATCACCGCCTCCACCACCACGCCCAGCGTGGGCTCGACCGTGTCGCTGGATGGCAGCGCCAGCGTGGCCGCCTCGGGGCGCAGCATCGTGGGCTACGCCTGGTCCATCGTGACCGGTGCCGACAAGGCCAGCTTCGTGGGCGGCACCACCAGCGCCTCGGCCCAGTTGCAGATCACGGCGGCGGGCACCGTCACCGTGCGCCTGACCGTGACCGATGACCAGGGCGCCCAGTCCAGCGAGACGCTGGATCTGGTGGCGCCGGCTGCACCGGGCGTGCCCGATGTGTCGGACACCGGCGGGGGCGCCGTCGGGCTGATCTGGGGCCTGCTGCTGGCGCTGGGCGTGGCCTTGCTGCCGCGCCGGGGTTGGCGCGCGTCAGGCCGGACCGACTGCTAACACCAGCGGCTCGCGGGGGCGCAGCGTCACGTTGACCACCGGCTCGGGTGCGGCCATGCCGGCCGGCACGGTCAACGTGGCGCGCTGCAGCAGCATGGCCGCCACCACCACCATCTCGGTCAGCGCCAGATGCTGGCCCAGGCAGACGCGCGGCCCGGCACCAAACGGCAGGTAGGCACCACGCGGAATCTCCGGCGCACCATCCAGAAAGCGCGCAGGGCGGAAGGCCAGCGGCTGCTCAAACCAGCGGGCGTCGTGGTGCAGCAGTTGCACCGGCAGCACGAACAGCGTGCGCGCCGGGTAGGTGCGGCCGCCCAGCGTCACCGGCTCGCGGCCACGCCGGCTCATCAGCACCGGCACGGCCGGGTAGCGGCGCAGCGTCTCCTGCAGCGTGGCCGTCAGCAGGCGCAGCGCCGGCAGGTCGGCCGCCTCGGGCCGGCGGCCCTGCAGCACCTGCGCCACCTCGGCGCGTGCGGCGGTCTGGATCTCGGGGTGGGCGGCCATGCACCAGGCCCACCAGGTCAGTGTGGCGGCGGTGGTCTCGTGGCCGGCCAGAAACGCCGTCATGCATTCGTCGCGCACGGCCTGCAGCGGCCAGGCCTGGGGCTCGCTGCGGTGCAGGCGCAGCAGGCGTGTCAGCAAGTCGTCCGGCCAGTCGGCATCGGGCAGCGCCAGGCGGGCCGTCAGATGGCGGTCGATCAGGCTTTCGAGGGCTTGGCGAGCGCGGCGCGCGCGGGCTTGACCGGGCAGCCATTCAGAGATGCTGGCCGGCCAGTAGAACGCCGTGTTGGCCGCCCGGCTCAGGGCGTGGACCGCGGTCTCGGCGGTGCGCGCGTCATCGCCCACGGTGCTGGAGAACAGCAGGCGCATGATGACGTCCATGGTCAGCGCGGTCAGCGCCTGCTCGATGGGCCAGCGCGCGGCCTCGTGCGGCCAGCCATCCAGCGCCCGCGCGACGGCGTCGCCCATGGCGGGCACGAAGGCCTGTACCGCCTTGGGAGCAAAGGCCGGTTGCAGCGCCTGGCGTTTGGCACGCCAGGCCTCGCCCTCGGCCATCAGCACACTGTGGCCGTGGGTGCGGGCCATGACCGCAATGCCCCGCTCCCAGCGCACCAGCGCATCGTGGCGCGCCACCAACAGCTCGCGCACCAGTTGCGGCTCGGCCAGCACGACCATGTGCTCGGGCCAGATGCGCAGGTGGACGGTGTCGCCGAACTCGCGCTGCCAGTGCGCCAACTGGGTCGGCAGTCGTGCGCCATGCGGCGCAGCAGGGGCCAGCCCAGCGGACTGGCGGCAGGGCCGGGGGGCCAGAGGGTGGCAGGGTTCATGGGTGCGTGCGGCGGCGGGTGGCGGTTCAGGGGTTGGGGCGCTAGGGCGCGCACGCCGCCCACGCCGGCCCATCGGCTGGCGTGGCCGTCTTGAGCGCAGCCCAGCGCGCCGCGTCCAGGCCGTCGGCGCGCAGCCGCACCTCGGTGCGCGGCGCCTCCAGCGTCAGTACTTGCGCGCCGCGCAGGCCTTGCTGCTGCCAGCCCTGCAATTGGCGCTCGGCGGCCTCGGTGCTGGTGAAACTGCCCAGGCGCAGGCTGCCTTCGACGATGGCCGGCTCGGCGCCATCGAGCTTGAGCTCCTGCACCTGGGCGAGCCGGCGCTCGAGCCGCGCGGCGGGCTCGTCCCGCCCGAAGACCACGGCCCAGCGGCCGCCGGTTTCGCGGCGCAGCTCCGTCCAGCGCTCGGCTGCAAGGCCGGCCTGGCGCAGCGCGCGGCCCAGCGCGGCGGCGGCCTCGGCCGTCAGGGCCGGGGTTTCCATGCAGGGCGCCACGCCAGGGCCCGAGGCGGTGGTGGTGGTCAGCAGCCGCACGCCCTGTGGGTTGATCTGGCGCGCCAGCCGCTCGGGTTCGCGGTCGCTGTGGCGCGGCAGGCCGAGCGCCTGGGCCACGTCCTCGTGGTGCCAGGCCCAGAAAGCCAGGTTGGCCAACAGCAGCAGGACGATGAGCGCCCGCAACATCAGGCGGCCCGCACGCTGACCTCACCGCTGACGATGCGGTGGATCTGGCCGCCGGCGGCCCGCATCTTCAGCGCACCGTCCGCGTCCACGCCCAACGCCATGCCTGCGGGGCAGGCAGCGTCGGTGGTGGTGATGGGGTGGCCGCTCAGCACGTCGCGCTCGGCATAGGCGCCGACCAGGGGAGCGAAGCCCTGGGCATCAAAGGCGTGCAGCGCCTGCGCCAGCGGGGGCAGCAGCCGGGCCAGCGCCAGCGGTGGGGTGGCGTCGGGCCACCACTCGGCCAGGGCGGCGCTGGCCGGCAGGCTGGAGCTAGAAGGCAGGGGCAGCACGTTGAGCCCCACGCCAATGACGACGTGGCGCTGCGCACCTTGCTGAACGGCTTCGATCAGCACGCCGCCCAGCTTGCGCCCGTCCGTGCGCAGGCACAGGTCGTTGGGCCACTTCAGGCCCAGGTGCTGGCCCTGGGGGTCCAGCGCCTGAGCCAGCGCCAGGCCTACGGCCAACGAGAGACCGGCCAGATCGGGTCGCTGCAACGCCAGCGCCAATGAAAAAGTCAGCGAACCGTCGGGCGTGGACTGCCAGGTGCGGCCCATGCGGCCCCGGCCGGCGGTCTGGCGTTCGGCCACCAGCAGCATGGGGCCGTCGTCGCGGGTGCGGCGCTCGGCATGGCCCAGTGCGGCGGGGGTGCGCAGCCGCTCCAGCAGCGCGGTGTTGGTGGAGGGCAGGGTGGCCACCACCTCGATGCTGAAACCGGGCCACAGCGGCGTGAGCTGCTGCCACAGCGCCTCGGCCTGCCAGCGACCCGGCGACGGCGGGCTGGCGCGGCGCTCCGTCTGGCCGCTCACCGCGAGCCTCCGCGACGGCGCGGCGCCAGCAGCGTGCCACGGCAGTCGGGCGCGCCGCAGTGGCAGGCAAAGCGCTTTTTCAGCGCTGGGGTGAGGCGCACGTCCATGGTCAGGCCGTAGTCGTAGTTCAGCTCTTCGCCCGGGGCGATGTCGCGCAGCGCGCGGATGAACACCCGGCCCTCCACCTCCTCGGCCTCGCAGTTGGGCGCGCAGGCGTGGTTGATCCAGCGCGAGGTGTTGCCGCCGTAGAGGGCATCGATGACCTGGCCGCCTTCGAGCTGGAAATAAAACGTGTGATCCGGCTGAGCCGGGTCGTGCGGATGGCGATCCAGCGCCTCGTCCCAGGAGATGCGCTCGCCGGTGTATTCGATCAGCGTATCGCCGGCCGCCAGGGCGCGCCGTGCCACCACCCCTTTGCCGTGCACGCCGCTGCGCCGCACCTGCAGGCGCCGGCCACTGGTGGGAGGGGAGTTGCGCATTGTGGTTAAAGTGGTTTCATGTGGGCGTGCGCACACGCACGCGAGGGATGGACGGAATTGTAGAGAGCCCGGCAGGGCCCCACTCCTGCACGGTCACCGATGGCGCTTCGGCTCAGGGGCGCCGCGAGGAGTGACCTTGTGCCGGGCAGTCGGTGGCGAGGGCCACCACGGAGAATTGGATGAGCAAAGCACTGATCATTGCCGAGAAACCCAGTGTCGCGCAGGACATCGTGCGCGCGCTGACGCCCGTGGCGGGCAAGTTCGAAAAGGAAGCGGATCACTTCGAGAACGACCACTACGTGGTCACCTCGGCGGTGGGCCATCTGGTGGAGATCAAGGCGCCCGAGGCCTACGACGTCAAGCGCGGCAAATGGAGTTTCGCCCACCTGCCGGTGGTGCCGCCGCACTTCGAGCTGGCGCCCATCGACAAGACCAAGAGCCGGCTGGCGGCCGTGGTCAGGCTGGTCAAGCGCAAAGACGTGACCGAGCTGATCAACGCCTGCGACGCGGGGCGCGAGGGGGAGCTGATCTTTCGCCTCATCGTGCAGTACGCCGGCAGCGAGAAAAAGCCCATCGACAAGCCGGTGCGGCGGCTGTGGCTGCAATCCATGACGCCGCAGGCCATCCGCGAGGGCTTTGAGAGCCTGCGCAGCGACGCCCAGATGCAGGGCCTGGCCGATGCCGCCCGCAGCCGCAGCGAGGCCGACTGGCTGGTGGGCATCAACGGCTCGCGCGCGATGACGGCGTTCAACTCGCGCGACGGCGGCTTTTTCCTGACCACCGTGGGCCGGGTGCAGACGCCCACGCTGTCCATCGTGGTCGAGCGCGAGGAGAAAATCCGCAAGCATGTGCCGCGCGACTACTGGGAGGTCAAGGCCACGTTCGGCGCTGCGGCGGGCGACTACGACGGCAAGTGGTTCGACCCCGCGTTCAAGAAGAATGACGACGCCGATCGCCGCGCCGACCGCCTGTGGGACGAGGCCCAGGCCCGCGCCATCGTCGCCGCCGTGCAGGGCCAGCCCGGCACCGTGCGCGAAGAGGCCAAGCCCAGCACCCAGGCCAGCCCGCAGCTCTACGATTTGACGACGCTGCAGCGCGAGGCCAACTCGCGCTTTGGCTTCTCGGCCAAGACCACGCTGTCGCTGGCCCAGGCCTTGTATGAAAAGCACAAGGCGCTGACCTACCCCCGAACCGACTCGCGCGCCCTGCCCGAGGACTACCTGGGCACCGTCAAGCAGACGCTGGCGGTGCTGGCCGAGGAGCCGCTGCCGGGGCCGCTGGCGGCGCTGGCGCCGCATGCCGCCAAGGCGCTGCGCGAGGGCTATGTCAAACCCGTCAAGCGCGTCTTCGACAACACCAAAGTCAGCGATCACTTCGCCATCATCCCCACGCCGCAGACGCCCAAGGCGCTGACCGAGGCCGAGGCCAAGCTCTACGACCTGGTGGTCAAGCGCTTCATCGCCGTCTTCTACCCCAGCGCCGAATACCTGGTGACCACGCGCACCACCACCGTGGGCGCGCACCGCTTCCAGACCAACGGCAAGGTGCTGGTCAACCCCGGCTGGCTGGCGGTGTATGGCAAAGAGGCCCAGGGCGAGGACGCCAACCTGGTGCCCGTGCAGCCCGGCGAGACGGTACAGACCGAGTCGGTGCAGCTCGTGGCCCTGGTCACCAAGCCGCCCGCGCGCTACACCGAGGCCACGCTGCTCAGCGCCATGGAGGGCGCCGGCAAACTCATCGACGACGAAGAGCTCAAGGCCGCCATGCAGGACAAAGGCCTGGGCACACCGGCCACGCGCGCCGCCATCATCGAAGGCCTGCTGACCGAGAAATACATGTTGCGCGAGGGGCGCGAGCTCATCCCCACCGCCAAGGCGTTCCAGCTGATGACGCTGCTGCGCGGGCTGGAGGTCGAGGAGCTGACCCGGCCCGAGCTCACCGGCGACTGGGAGCACCGGCTGGCCGACATGGAGCACGGCCGCCTGGCGCGCGCACGCTTCATGGCCGACGTGGCCGCCATGGCTGAGCGCATCGTCAAAAAAGCCAAGGAATACGACCGCGACACCATCCCCGGTGACTACGCCACGCTGGCCACGCCCTGCCCCAACTGCGGCGGCGTGGTCAAGGAGAACTACCGCCGCTTCGCCTGCACGGCCTGCGCGTTTTCCATCACCAAGATTCCGGCCGGCCGCAGCTTCGAGCTGGCCGAGGCCGAGCAGCTGCTGCGCGACAAACAGGTGGGCCCGCTGGAGGGTTTCCGCTCCAAGGCCGGCTGGCCGTTCACCGCCGAGCTGCGCCTGACCCGCGACGAAGAAATCGCCAACTGGAAGCTGGAGTTCGACTTCGGCGAGGACGACAAGGCCAAGGACGACGGCACGCCGGTGGACTGGAGCGGCCAGGACAGCCTGGGCGCCTGCCCCAAATGCCAGGGCCACGTCTATGCCCACGGCACGAACTACGTCTGCGAGCACAGCGTGGGTGCGCACATCACCTGCGACTTCAAGACCGGGCAGATCATCCTCACCCAGCCCATCAGCCCCGAGCAGGTGCGCAAGCTGCTGGCTGGCGGCAAGACCGACCTGCTGGACGGCTTCGTCTCCAACAAGACGCGGCGCAAGTTCAAGGCCTTCCTGGCCTACGACGCCAAAGAGGGCAAGGTGGTGTTCGAGTTCGAGCCGCGCGCGCCCAGGGTGCCGGCCAAGAAGACCGCGCGCAAGGCGGCGGCGTGAGCGACGACGCGCTGATGACGGCGCTGGGCCAGCGCGCCCGGGCCGCCGCCACGCGCATGGCCGCCGCGCCCACCGCCGCCAAGGACGCGGCCTTGCGCGCCCTGGCCACGCGGCTGCGCGGCCAGGCGGCTGCCATCGCCGCCCAGACCGAGGCCGATGCCGCCAACGCTCAGGCGGCGGGCCTGGCCGCCCCGCTGGTGGACCGCCTGCGCCTGACGCCCGCCGCCATCGCCACGCTGGCCGAGGGCTGCGAGCAGCTGGCCGCCATGCCCGACCCCATCGGCGAGATCACCGAGCTGCGCCGCCGCCCCAGCGGCATCGCCGTGGGCCGCATGCGGGTGCCGCTGGGCGTGTTTGGCATGATTTACGAGAGCCGCCCCGGCGTCACCATCGAGGCCGCCGCCCTGGCCCTCAAAAGCGGCAACGCCGCCATCCTGCGCGGCGGCTCCGAAGCCCTGGACAGCAACCGCCTGCTGGCCGATCAGGTGCGCGCCGCGCTGGCCGACGCCGGCCTGCCCGAGGACGCCGTGCAACTCGTGCCCACCCCCGACCGCGCCGCCGTCGGCCGGCTCATCGCCATGCCCGAGTACGTGGACGTCATCATCCCGCGCGGTGGCAAGGGGCTGATCGCGCGCATCGCGGCCGAGGCGCGGGTGCCCGTCATCAAACACCTGGACGGCAACTGCCACACCTATGTGGATGCCCAGGTCGATCTGGCGCTGGCGCTGCGCGTCACCGACAACGCCAAGACCCACAAATACAGCCCCTGCAACGCCACCGAATCGCTGCTGGTGCATGCGGACCAGGCGGCGGCCTTCCTGCCCGCCCTTGGCCGCGTCTTCGCCGCCAAGGGCGTGGAGATGCGCGCCTGCCCCCGTGCCGCCGTGCACCTGGCCGGTCTGGCGGGCGTGGTGCCCGCCACCGAGGCCGATTGGGACGAGGAGTACCTGGCGCCCGTCATCAGCATCAAGGTGGTGGACAGCCTGGACGAGGCCATCGCCCACATCAACCGCCACGGCTCGCACCACACCGACGCCATCCTCACCGCCCTCCATGCCCATGCCATGCGCTTCGTGCGCGAGGTGGACTCGGCCAGCGTCATGGTCAACACCAGCACCCGCTTCGCCGACGGCTTCGAGTACGGCCTGGGTGCCGAGATCGGCATCTCCACCGACAAATTCCACGCTCGCGGCCCGGTGGGGCTGGAGGGCCTGACCTCACTCAAGTGGGTGGTGCTGGGCCAGGGCGAGGTGCGGGCATGAGTGCGCCGGGCCGCTCCCCAGTGCGAATCCCGCAACACGCCGTGCGCAGAGTCAACAACCCATGACGCTGACCCAGCTCACGCTGCTGACCCTGCTGGGTTCACTGGTCACCTTCTGGGTCGTGGGCGCCGCGGGTCGGGTCAAGAAGCTGCGCCAGGCCATTGCGGCCGCCTGGGGCCAGCTCGACGACCTGCTGGCCCAGCGCGGCGGCGCGGTGGACGCCTTGCTGGCCCACCTGCACCAGCCGCTGGCCGCCGAGGCCGGCACCTTGCAGGCGCTGGCCGCCATCCACGCCACCCAGCAGGAAGCCAGCCGCGCCATGCGCAGCCGCATGGGCCAGCCCGAAGTGGTGGCCGCCTGGACGGCCGCCGAAGCCGCCCTGGCCTCCCCGCTGGCGCGGCTGATGGCCTTGCTGGAGCAACACCCCGAGCTGGCCGCAGCCGCCGAGGTTCAGCCCCAGGTGCGGCTGCTGGCCGAACAGGCCCCCCGCATCGCCTACGCCCGCCAGGGCCTGGCCACGGCTGCCACCGCCTACAACCAGGCCATCACCGAGGCGCCCACCTGTTGGCTGGCGCGGCTGCTGGGCTGGCGGGAGGTGGGGGTGGGGGTGGGGTGAAGGGGCGGCCTCTTCACGCCCCTCGCCGCATCAGCGCCAGAAACTCCCGCCGCAGGTTGGCGTCGGTCAGGAAGGCGCCGCGCATCACGCTGTTGGTCATTTCAGCCTGGCTGTCGCGCACGCCGCGCCAGTGCATGCAGTAGTGGTCGGCCTTCATGACGATGGCCAGGCCGTCGGGCTTGACGCGCGCGGCCAGGGCGTCGGCCAGCATGACGACGGCCTCCTCCTGGATCTGCGGGCGGCTCATGATCCAGTCGGCCAGGCGCACGTATTTGGACAGGCCGATGAGGTTGGAGTGCTCGTTGGGCAGCAGGCCGATCCACAGCCGGCCCATGATGGGACACAGGTGGTGCGAGCAGGCCGAGCGCACGGTGATGGGGCCCACGATCATCAGCTCGTTGAGCCGCTCGGCGTTGGGGAACTCGGTCACGTCGGGCGCAGGCCGGTAGCGCCCCCGAAAGACTTCGTCGATGTACATGCGGGCCACCCGCTTGGCCGTCTCCTGGGTGTTGTGGTCGCTGTCGGTGTCGATGACCAGCGCGCGCAGCACCTCGGTCATCCTGGCCTCCACCTCGGCCTTCAGCGCCTCGACCTCGCCCGGCTCCAGCGCCTGGGCGATGTTGTCGTTGGCATGGAAGCGCTGGCCCGCCCGCACCAGCCGGTAGCGCACGCGCTCGGAGGTGGGCAGCGCGGCCAGGGCGTCGGGGGTGAGCGTGGGCGGCTTGGACATGGGCGGCATTGTGACGGCAGCACATAGACTCGGCCTATGCAATTCCCTCTGGCCTATGGGCTGAAAGCGGCCGCTGCGCTGGTGCGTGCGGTGGCCGCGGGCCGCTCGCTGACCGACGCCCTGCCCAAGACCCCGCCCGCGCTGCGGCCCATGGCGCAGGCGCTGGCCTACACCGCGTTGCGCCGCTGGGGCACCGTGCGCGCCGTGCGGGCCCGGCTGGTGCCGCGCGCGCCGGAGCCGGCGCTGGCGGCGCTGCTGGACGTGGCGCTGGCCCTGGCCTGGCCCGACCCGGCGCCGCCCTATGCCGACCACACGCTGGTGGATCAGGCGGTGACGGCGGCCGGCAAGGCGGGCGGCTTCGTCAACGCCGTGCTGCGCCGCTTCATCCGCGAGCGGGCCAGCCTGGTGGCCGCGGCGCTGGCGGATGGCCCCGAGGCACGCTGGAACCTGCCGCCCTGGTGGGTGGCACGCCTGCACGCCGACTGGGGTCCGCAGGCCGAGGCGCTGCTGGCCACCAGCCACCAGCACGCACCCATGGCACTGCGCGTCAACCCGCGCCGCTGCGCGCCGGCGGCCTACCAGACGCTGCTGCCCTGCCAGCCGGCGCCGGTGCTGCATGGGCTGGCGGCACCGCAGGCGCTGCTGCTGGACGCGCCGCGCCCGGTGGATGCGCTGCCGCACTTCGCCCAGGGCTGGGTCTCGGTGCAAGACGTGGCGGCGCAATGGGCGGCGCCGCTGCTGGCGCCGCAGGATGGCGAGCGCATCCTCGATGCCTGTGCGGCGCCCGGCGGCAAGACGGCCCATCTGCTGGAGCTGGCCGATGCCGAGGTGCTGGCGCTGGACGCCGACGCCAGGCGGCTGGCGCTGGTGGACAGCGGCCTGGCGCGGCTGGGCCTGCGGGCGACCACCCGCACGGCCGATGCCCGCGACGTCGCCAGCTGGTGGGACGGCCGATCGTTCGACGCCATCTTGCTGGACGCCCCGTGCAGCGGCTCGGGCGTGGTGCGCCGCCACCCTGACATGGCCTGGCTGCGCCGCGCGGCGGACGTGGATGCGCTGGCGCGCACGCAGGCCGAGCTGCTGGCGGCGCTGTGGCCGCTGCTGCGTCCGGGCGGGCGGCTGCTCTATGCCACCTGCTCGGTCTTCAAGGCCGAGGGGGAGGCGCAGGTGGCGGCTTTTGTGGCCGCACAGCCACAGGGCACGGTGCGGCAGGATGCCCGTGCACCGGGCCATGCGCTGCCCCTGGCCGACAATGGGCGCTCGCCTGCCGACGGTTTTTACTACGCGCTGCTGCACAAAACGACGTGACCGCCCTCCTGCCCCGCTGGTTTGCCCACCGCCTCGCCGCCTTGCTGGCGCTGTGGCTGGTGGCCGTGGCCAGCCCGGTGCAGGCCCAGCAGGTGGAGTTGACGTTGTTGCGCGCCGAGCGGGCGGACGGCGTGGCCAGCCTCAGTTTTGCCGTGCGGCCCCAGCTCAGCTCGGCGGTGGAGGACGCGCTGCGGCGCGGTGTGCCGGTGTACTTCGTGGCCGAGGCGCAGGTGCTGCGCCCGCGCTGGTACTGGCGCGACGAGCGCATCGCCACCGCCACCCGCACCTGGCGCCTGTCGTACCAGCCGCTGACCGGCCGCTGGCGCGTGGGGCTGGGTGCGCTGTCGCAAAGCCATGACACGCTGGCCGAGGCGCTGGCCGCCGTCAGCAGTGCCACCCGCTGGCGGCTGACCGAGGCCGAGGACCTGGAGGCCGGCCAGAGCTACGAAATCATCTTCAGCTGGCGGCTGGATGCCAGCCAGCTGCCTCGCCCCATGCAACTGGATCCGGGCGGCCAGGCCGGTTGGCAGATGGGTCTTGAGCGCACGTTGCGCCTCGACTAGCCACCATGCGTCGGCAGCATTGGGAGTGGGGCATTGCGCTGTTGGCCAGCGCGGGCTTTGCGCTGGTGCTGGTGGTGACCCTGGCCTTGCTGGCCCAGGCGCCCGAGCGCTACGAGCGGTATTTCGTCTGGCTGTTCTGGCTCAACCTGGCCGTGGCCGCCCTGCTGGCGGCGGTGGTGCTGGCGGCGGCGGTGCGGCTGGCCGTGCGGCTGCGCCAGGGCAAATTCGGCAGCCGGCTGCTGCTCAAGCTGGCGGGCATCTTCGTGCTGGTGGGCGTGGTGCCCGGGGCGCTGCTCTATACCGTCAGCGTGCAGTTTCTCTCGCACACCGTCAACGCCTGGTTCGACACCAGCGTGGCGGGCGCGCTGGACGCCGGCCTCAACCTGGGCAAGGCCTCGCTGGATGCGCTGGCCAAGGATTTGGCGGACAAGTCACGCAGCGCCGCCGCCCTCTACGCCGAGGGCCAGGGCGACATGCCGCCGCTGGTGCAGCTGGAGCGGCTGCGCGACCAGCTGGGTGCCCAGGAGATGGCCGTGGTGGCGGCGGGCGGACAGATCTTGCTCACCGCCGGCACCCGCGCGGCGCTGTCGCCCGAGCGCCCCGACCCTGCGCTGATGCGCCAGGCGCGGCTGACCCGCGCCGCCGTGCGGGTGGAAGGGCTGGATGACGAGACGCTGGCCGCCAACGCCCCACTCGATGCCCGCGTGCGCGTGCTGGTGGCCATACCCGCCATGCAGCTCAACCTGCTGGAGCGCCACGAGCAGTACCTGATGGTGGTGGGCCAGTTGCCCAGCGAGCTGGTGCGCAACGCGCTGACCGTGCAGGCCGCCAACCGCGACTACCAGCAGCGCATGCTGGCGCGCGACGGGCTGCGCCGCATCTACATCGGCACCCTCACCCTGACGCTGGTGCTGGCCGTGTTTGCGGCGCTGCTGATGGCGGCGGTGCTGGGCAACCAGATCGGCCGCCCACTGCTGGTGCTGGCCCAGGGCGTGCGGCGTGTGGCCGGGGGCGATCTGCGCCGCCCCGAGGTCTATGAAAGCAACGACGACCTGGGCCGCCTGACGCGCAGCTTTGCCGACATGACCGAACAGCTCAACAGCGCCCGTGCCGAGGCCGACCGCAGCTTTGCCGAACTGGCCAGCGCGCGCGGGCGGCTGCAGACCATCCTGGACAACCTCACCGCCGGTGTCATCGTCTTCGACCCGCCGGGCCGCATCGACACCGTCAACCCCGGCGCCACCCGCATCCTGCGCGCGCCGCTGTCGGCCCATCTGGGTGCCGAGCTGGCCGCCCTGCCCGGTCTGGCGGCGCTGGGGCAATGGGTGGGTGAGCACTTCGCGCGGTTCGAGACCAACCCCGGCGCCGCCGAGCGCGACCATTGGCAGGACGCCTTCGAGCTGGCCCGCCACAGCCGCGACCCTGGCCAGGGCGAGCAGACGCTGACCCTGCTGGTGCGCGGCGCGGTGCTGCCCGGTGGCGAGCGGCTGATGGTCTTCGACGACATCACCGAAGTCGTCGTCGCCCAGCGCTCGGCCGCCTGGAGCGAGGTCGCCCGGCGGCTGGCGCATGAGATCAAGAACCCGCTGACCCCCATTCAGCTCTCGGCCGAGCGACTGCAGCACAAACTCGAAGCCAAGCTGGCCGACCCCAACGATGCCGCCATGCTGGCGCGCAGTGTGGCCACCATCGTGGCCCAGGTGCAGGCCATGAAAGAGCTGGTCAACGCCTTTCGGGACTACGCCCGCCTGCCCGCCATGCAAACCCAGGCGGTGGATTTGAACGCCCTGGTGACCGAGGTGCTTGGCCTCTATGGCGACGCGCAGGACAGTGGC
Source organism: Pseudomonadota bacterium (assembly GCA_020161145.1). Taxonomy (GTDB): domain Bacteria; phylum Pseudomonadota; class Gammaproteobacteria; order Burkholderiales; family Burkholderiaceae_C; genus Ideonella. Next base: position 97,482 of record JAIUPQ010000007.1, on the reverse strand, counting down.
CATCTGCACTTCGAGGCGGCCACCGACCTGCCGCCCGTGCAGGGCGACCCCAGCCAGTTGCGTCAGGTCGTGCACAACCTCGTGCAGAATGCGCTGGACGCCACCGAGGGTGACGCCGAGAGCCACGTCCACATCTGCACCGACGGAGTGCCCGGTGCCGTGCGCCTGACCGTGCGCGACAACGGCCCCGGCTTTGCGCCGGCCGTCATGCAGCGCGCGTTCGAGCCCTACGTCACCACCAAAAGCAAGGGCACGGGCCTGGGGTTGGCGGTGGTCAAGAAGATTGCCGACGAGCACGGCGCCCGCATCCGTCTGTACAACCACCCACAAGGTGGTGCCGAGGTTTCGTTATCATTTTCAATGCCCGCCGATTCGCGCGGGCCCCAAAGCACCCCACATGGCGACCATCCTAGTAGTTGACGACGAAATGGGCATTCGTGCCCTGCTGTCCGAAATCCTCTCCGACGAGGGGCACACCATCGAGCTGGCCGAAGACGCCGCCCAGGCCCGCGCCGTGCGCGATCGCCTGCGACCCGATCTGGTGTTGCTGGACATCTGGATGCCCGACGTCGATGGCATCAGCCTGCTCAAGGAATGGGGTGCCTGCGGCCTGCTCAACATGCCCGTCGTCATGATGAGCGGCCACGGCACCATCGACACGGCAGTGGAGGCCACCAAATTCGGTGCCATGGCGTTTCTGGAAAAGCCCATCACGCTGCAAAAACTGCTGCGGGCCGTCGAGCAGGCGCTGAGCCGCAGCGCCCCACCGCCTGCTCCGCGTCTGGCGACGCCTGGGCTGGTGGGCATGCCGCCCACCTATGGCGCCCTGCCCACGGCACGCCCGGCCGATCTCACCGTCGAGGCCGCCATGACCGGCGGCATGGGTCTGCCCGCATTCGGCTCGCCGGTGGACCTGGGGCCGCAGGCCGAACAGACCTTCACGCTCGACCGTCCGCTGCGCGAGGCCCGCGACGCGTTCGAGAAGAGCTACTTCGAATTCCACCTGGCACGCGAGAACGGCTCCATGACCCGCGTGGCTGAAAAGACCGGCCTGGAGCGCACCCACCTGTACCGCAAACTGCGCCAACTGGGTGTTGATCTCTCGCGCAACAAGCGTGGCAGCCACGGCTGAAACCGGTGCTACACTGGCGGGCTTCACGGCCAAGTAGCTCAGTCGGTAGAGCAGCGGATTGAAAATCCGCGTGTCGGTGGTTCGATTCCGCCCTTGGCCACCAAATTGAACGGCGCCTGCGGGCGCCGTTTCTCATGGGCCAAGGGTGCAGGCAAACCACCCTCGTTCGGTTCGGTCGCCTGGCCGCCTGCGGCAAGGCAGGTCGTGTCCCATTGCCGTCTGCGAGGTCCCTACTGGGCTCCCGTCGCATCTAAGACCATCAGCATCTCCGCAATCACTCGAACCCCGCCTTCATCGTCACCGGCGGCGAGGTCGATCGGCTCGAATCCCGGTCGATCTGAGTCCGGGCGCAATGTGATGCGTTCGTGACGCCAGCCCCCTTCTTCAGCCGGCACTTTCTCACTCGTGTAGAGCTTGACGGTGTACTGCCCTCCGGTCTCAGGATCGGCGATGCTGCGGTGTTGAACGACGACGACCTTTCCTTGGCGCGTTCCAGTCGGGTTCGCCCGGAAGAGGCACCACGCGCCGTTCGGAATGCGGCGATTCATCGATTCGCCCACCACCTGTGCCACGAACAGCCCTGGCTGAGGACGCACCCAGTCGGGTAGCGCGACCCACTCGTCTGCGCCATCCTCGAGCGCCTGAACATCCGAGAAGGCCCCAGCTGCGAACTGCAGGCCGACAAGTGGTGCGGACAAGACGCCGGCATCGCGCTCGTCCTTTGTCACGCGGCGCAATGGGATGACATTGGATCGCGCGCCAGTTGGCACCGTAGAGCCGACTGGCACATCGTCAATATCCAAGAGCCGAGGATTTCCCCGGAGGCGGGATCGCAAGTAGTCGGCCAGCGGTGCGTCCGTGCAGTACACGTAGCAGCCCTTCATGCCCCGGGTCATCAGAGTTCGGTACGTGTTCTTGACGATGGCGTCGGCCAGTGCCTGGGCTCGTGCACGCTCCTCCTTCAGCATCTTCTTCAGCCCCTTGACCGACTGGTCGGACGACGCGCGCTTCGTCGCATCGGTCACGATACGCCCGTCACGGTAGGCCAAGTCCGGGCCGATGATGATGCCTACGTAGTCCAGCTCCAGCCCCTGGCAGGTGTGGATGCACCCCACCTGTTCCACCGACTCTGGCGCAATGATCCACAGGCTGCCGTCCTTGTCCAGGTTCCATCGGCGCCGGTAGCCTATCGCGGGCATGTCGATGTCCCAGGCTGCTGGGTTCTTCTTGCTGGGCCACTTCCAGCAATAGCCCGCGACCACGCGCGACCGGTTGTTGGCGCGGTTCTTCAGCTCGATCAGCGCGTGCAAATTGTTCGGGTTATCGAAGACGCGGAAATCGTACTCGGCCGTGTCGAGGGTCGGATTCGCGGTCTCGCGAATGTCGAGCGTGTGGTCCAGCCAAGCGAGGTAGCCATCGGAGCCGTTGCAGCGGAACTGCGACGACAGCTCCAGTTCGGTCACCTCGGCGCCCAGTTCGCGGGCGTGGCGACGAAGCTCGTCCGTGTGGCCGATGTCGAGCAGAGTGACCCGCTGGTCGTCGTCGACGAAGAACACGGCGCAACGGGCGGCCCGGATGAGTTCCTTCACCTGGTTGTCGCCGAGGTTGCGATACAGGCCGCTCTTCTCGTTGAGGCGGTGCGCCTCGTCGACGATCAATGTGTCGTAGGTGTCGGCTTCGTCGTTTACAAAGGCGCCCGAGCCACAGAAGAGGTTGCTGATTCGCGTCTTCGTGAACGTACCGGTCAGCTTGGCCTCGTAGACGGCGCGAGGCGCCGCGTTCTTGGAAACGTAGCGCACGTTGCGCTTGCGTGCGATCAGCGTCCCAAGCAGGTTGATGGCGATCACCGACTTGCCCGTCCCAGGGCCGCCCTGGACGATGACGACTTGCTTCTTCAGCGATGCGCGGGCGTCGGCCGCCAGGATGCTTTCATGGGCCACCTTCTGGTCGTCGATCAAGACGAACTCGGGCTTGCCCTGCAGCAGGCCGGCCACGCTGTCGACAAGCAGCTTCGACGGCCGGATGCGCCCGTTCTCGATGGCATACAGGGCACCCTTGCGGTCACCATGGCGCACATGCTCGCGGATAAAGGCCTGCAGCTTCGCGCGTTCGCGTGCCAGGAATAGCGGCGCACGATCAAGATGCGCGCGGTAGTGCGGGTGGTCGATCTCGCCATCGCGGGGGTGGTTGTGCAGGTAGGCGCAAGGCTGCAGCGCCATGGTGCCATCCTGCACGGCAGCATTGAAGTCCTGCAGGTAGGCAGCGTAGGACCATGCCTGGTAGGAAGGGTGCGGGCCCTCGCGTTCGCCTGCGCGGCCGCCGCGGCGCGCCCACACGATGGCGTCCTTATCGCTGCGACGGGACTCCGACCACTGCTTGAGTTCGACGATGATGACTTTGGTGCGCGCCGCCGCGTCCTCGCCGGTGATCACGAAATCAATGCGCTTAGAGCTCTGCGGCAACTGATACTCGATGGCTACTCCGGCGTCGTCGGGGATCTCGTCGTCGCCCAGCACCTTGGCCATCTCCAGCAGCGAGTGCTTCCAGGCCTGGATCTCCGACGGGCCAACGCCATGGCCCGTCATGCTGCGATATTGCCGGGACACGACGTCTTCGATGTCGTCGTGAAGTGCGTGGCGCAGAAACTGGCTCTTGCTGGCCTGGTAGATGATCACGGTGCGGCCGCGCTCAGAGCTGGTCGTACTTCGCGCTGCTGCCGCGCGCCAGGTCGACCGGATACTTCTGTGCGTTGAGCTTCAGCTTGGCCTGCGCCGCCGCGATCGGGTCGATGCCGAGCGTGCTGGCAAGCTGGATCAGGTACAGCAGCACGTCCGCGACCTCAGCTCCGGCCGCGTCGCGCTTCTCGGGCGGCAGGCTGCGACTCTGTTCTTCCGTCAGCCATTGGAAGTGTTCCAGCAACTCGCCTGCTTCGACGACCAGCGCCGAGGCCAGGTTCTTCGGGGAATGGAACTGCTGCCAGTCCCGGTCCTTGGCGAACCGGTCGAGCTGCTGGGCAAGGTCGGCGAGGGAGTCGGGCATGGTCTGAAAACGCCTCGGTTGAAAGGGCGCTGGCATTGCGCCAGCACCGCCAATGTAAGGCGTTCCCGTACGGCCGGTGGGGTAGGACCTGGCTCATGCACTTGCCCGTCACATCTCGGGCCGCAGTCGCGAAAGCTTGCAAGGCCGCGTCGATCCATGCGGCACCTTCCGGGACTTTGCGAAACGCTGCGAGACGTCGGCCTGGACTTGAGAGAAGATGCAGGCCTCTGCAAGATGCGTTCGTAATGCTGGATTTTTAAGCGGGGACGCCACCTAGCCATGCGCTCGGCGATGCGCGTCAGCAACCAATGCAGCACCCTGTGGGCTGGGGCAAGCCCGTTTCGGGCGAGCGCGCAGCCTCGGTCTTATCCTGCGTCAAGCCCGTGGCCACCAAATTGAACGGCGCCTGCGGGCGCCGTTTTTCATGGGCCCAGGGTGGAAGCGAACCACCCTCGTGCGATTCGATCGTCGGGCCTCGTGCGACCGGGCTTACGCCTGATAGCCCCTCAGCGCCTCCAGCGGTACATGCAGCTCTTCGAGCGTCGCGAACGCCTCCAGCAGGTATTCGACAGTGACCCGCACGCGGGGGGCGACCAGCGCCCGATGCGGGTATTGCAAGGTCATCTCCAGGCTGCCGGGGTGGTGGGTGTCCAGCAGCAGCACCTTGAGCTGGCCGGCACGCACGTGCCGCCAGGCGTGGTGCACGCCGATGCGGGCGATGCCCGCGCCCGATACGGCGGCTTGGGTGATGGCCTCGGGGGACGAAAGCGTCATGACGGCGGCGCGGCAATCCAGTGTTCTGATGCTGGCGTCATCCGCCCTGAAATGCCAGGGGGCCACGGAGCCTCCCAGAAAACGCCGGGCGAGCAAACGGTGTTTGGCGAGATCTTCGGGTTGGCGCGGAATACCGTGGTGAGCGAGATAGTCGGGCGAGGCCACCAGCACCGGATTCAAATGACAGATCGGGCGTGAGATATAGGAAGAATCGATGATGTGGCCACCGCGCAGCGCAATATCGTAGCGCTCCTGCACGAGATCGATCACGCGGTCATCGAAATCCACGTCGACGGACAAGGCGGGGTATTTCTCCAGCAACCCGGGCAGAACAGGGGTCAACTGCTCGCGGCCGAAACCGACGCTGGTCGATATGCGCACGCTACCGGTCGGTGCGGCGCGATGGGCAATCACCGCTTCTGTGGCCAGATCGAGCGCTTCCAGTGCGATGCGCGCCTGCTGCACAAACGCTGAGCCTTCCTCGGTCAGGCTCAAGGTTCGCGTCGTGCGATTCATCAGTCGCACGCCCAGCGCCTTCTCCAGTCCCGCAATGTTCTTGCTTACGGCTGCAGACGAAATGCCCAGCGCCCGGGCCGCCGCCGCAAAGCTACCGGCGTCTGCGGCCTGAACGAAGGACAGGATGGCGCGAACGCGCTGTGAGGAATCCATGGGTTGTGATCTCGGCTGGTGACGGGGCGATTGTCAACCCAAGGTTGATGAACATCCAACCCGGCGGCGTGTTCACACCACGCCCCGGCGTGATGACAATGCGCTCATTGCCATTCATGCAGAAAACCAGAAACTCACCATGAAAACCCTCGTCATCGCTTCTCATCCTTATCCAGACCAATCACGCATCATCAAGGCGCTGCAAGAGGCGGCCGGTGAAATGATGGATGTCACGGTACATAACCTGGAGCTGCGTTACGGTCAACGGCTCAATGATTTTGATATTGCCGCCGAACAGCGTGCCCATGAGGCGGCCGACCGCATCGTCTATATGTTTCCCATCCATTGGTTCAATTTGACGCCGATGCTCAAGGCGTATTTGAATGAAGTCTGGACTTATGGTTGGGCGTTTGGCCCCGAAGGCCATGCCCTGCGTGGCAAAGAGATGCAGGTGGTGGTGTCGGCCGGCACCTCCGCGCTCACGCTTTCACGCCAAGGCCTGGTGCAAAGCACGATGGAGGAGGTGCTGACGCCGATGAAGGCCAGCGCGCTGTACGTGGGCATGACGTACCTGCCGCCGCTGGCCTTTCATGACGTGATGGGCGCCGCGCCGGAAACGATAGCGGGCTTCCAGCACCAACTCGTCGAAGCGCTGGCGGCCTGAACGCCTGCTCAAGGAGATCATCACCATGCAACGTGTCATCGTTCAAGCGCTCGGCGGACCCGAGCATCTGGCCCTCGAAACCGGCGCCGCCGCCGCTGCACCCGCCGCAGGCGAAGTGCTGGTGGACGTGGAGGCGGCGGGCGTCAACTTCCTGGACATCAACTTGCGCAAGGGCAACGGCGTCCACGCGGTGCCCGCGCCTTTCACCCCTGGCCTGGAGGGCGTAGGACGTGTCCGCGCAGCCGGCGCGGGGGTGGCGCTGCCCATCGGTCAGCGGGTGGCCTGGATCAACGTGCAGGGCTCTTACGCCAGCGCGCTCACGATGCCGGCCGATCGGGTGGTGCCGTTGCCAGAGTCCCTCACCCCGGCGCAGGCCCTGCTGTTTCAGGCCACGACCGCGCACTACCTCGCCACCGAATACCGTGCCATCCAGCCGGGCGACCGCGTGTTGGTGCACGCGGCGGCCGGCGGCGTGGGCCAACTGCTGGTGCAGTGGCTCAAGCATCTTGGCGCGTGGGTGGTGGGCACCACATCCAGTGCAGACAAGGCCGAGGTGGTGCGCGCGGCGGGTGCGGACGCCGTCATCAACTATGGGCGCGACTACCGCTTCCTTGATGAGCTGATGCACCTGACCGATGGCCACGGCGTGGATCTGGCCTTTGATTCGGTGGGCGCAGCCACGTTTGTCCCAACCGTGAAGGGGCTGGCGCGAGGGGGCATGGCGGTCAGCTGCGGGGTCTCCTCCGGCCCGGCGCCGGCCATCAACCCGGCCGAGTTGACCCACGCCTGCACGCGCATCGCCGCCGGCTCGGTCTTCAGCTACATCGCCCGGCCGGGCGAATTCCAAGCGCGCGCGGCCCGCATCATCGAGGGGATAGCGGCCGGCTGGCTGCGCATGCCCGAGGCCACGGCTTATCCGATGGCCCGCGCCGCCGACGCCCACCGCGACATCGAAAGCCGCCAGACGCACGGCAAGCTCTACCTCGTGCCCTGAACGGCGGGCCGCACCCGAGCCACACAACCAGGAACTCGATATGAATCGCTTCGCAAACCGCACCGCTCTCGTGACCGGGGGCAGCACCGGCATCGGCCGGGCCATTGCAAACCGGCTGGCTGCCGAAGGGGCCGACGTGGTCATCACCGGCCGTCGTGAAGCGCCGCTCAAGGAGGCGGCAAGCCAGCATGAAAAGATCAGCTACGTCGTCGCCGACGTTGGCCGCGCCGAAGACGTGGCGCGCACCCTGCAGGAGGTCAACGCCCGCCATGGGCGGCTTGATGTCCTGGTCAACAACGCCGGCGTGGCGCCCATCGCGCCCCTGCGTGAGCTCGATATGGACCAGTACGACCACACCTTTGAAGTCAACGTCCGGGGTCTGGTCGATACCACCCGCCAGGCATTGCCGCTGCTTCAGGCCACCAAGGGCGCCATCGTCAACATCTCGTCATCGGTCGCCTTGCGTCCGCTGGCCAATATGTCGATCTACTCGGCCAGCAAGGCGGCGGTTTCAGCCCTGACCAAATCATGGGGCAAGGAACTGGCCCGCGATGGCATTCGGGTCAACTCGGTCATCGTCGGCCCCATCGAGACGCCCATCTACCAGAAGACTCAGCTGTCCCAGGCGCAGGCTCAGGCGCATATCGACGCGGTCCGCGCCATGGTGCCCCTTGGCCGCTTCGGCGACGGGGACGAGGTTGCGGCCATGGTGGCCTTTCTGGCGTCCGACGAAGCCCGCTTCGTGACGGCATCCGAATATGCGGTCGATGGCGGCAGCGCGGCCTGAGCAGCCCGCGCCGGGGGTCGATGGCCGGCGTGTGCGTGCTACAGTCCGCGCCGTCATTGGGGAGTAGCCGCCCTTCTGCTTGAAGGGGCTCGCGTCAACACACTTGGCCTATCGGCCATGGCGCAAGCGGTCCCAAGCTTGGCAAGACCTTTGACCACCATGCCTCCGTTTGGCCGGGGGTGCGTGGTGGTCAATCGTCTGTGATCCGGCCTGGGTGTATGCATGGAATCCCTGCTCGTCTCCACCGGCGTCGTTGCCCTCGCTGAAATCGGCGACAAGACGCAACTGCTGGCCTTCATCCTCGCCGCCCGCTTCAAAAAGCCCTTGCCCATCATTCTGGGCATTCTGGTGGCCACCCTTGTCAACCATGGCCTGGCCGGTGCCCTGGGCGCATGGATCACCGCCACCATCAGCCCCGAGGTGTTGCGCTGGGTGCTGGGCGGCTCGTTCATCGCCATGGCCATCTGGACGCTGATTCCCGACGAAATCGAGGAAGAGGAGACCCAGATCGCCAGACGCTTCGGTGTCTTCGGCGCCACCTTGATCACCTTTTTCCTGGCCGAGATGGGCGACAAGACCCAGATCGCCACGGTGGCCATGGCGGCCCACTACGGCGCGCCGCTGCTGGTGGTCATCGGCACCACGCTGGGCATGCTGATTGCCGACGTGCCGGCGGTGTTCGTGGGCGACAAGCTGGCGGCACGCATCCCCATGCGGCTGGTGCATGGCATCGCCGCCGCCATCTTCGCCTTGCTGGGCGTGGCGACCCTGGTGGGTGCGGGTGCTTCGCTGGGATTCTGACGGTCAGCGACTAGCATGCCGGCATGAACCGCCGCCACCTGCTGATCCTGTTGACTGCTCCAGGCTGGTCGCCGAGCCTTGCGCAGGCGACATCACCCCTGCCCCGCCTGGCGGTGCTGGAAGCCGAGATGGCCGATGACCATGACAACCCCGCCACGCGTGCCGCGCAGCACCAGCGGCTGACCGAGCTGGCCGCCCATGTGCGGCAGGAGCTGGCCGCGCAGGGGCTGTATCGGGTGGTGGACCTGGCCCCGGCTGCCGCGCTGATTGAGCGCCTGACCGGTCAGCGCGCCGCGCTGCGCGACTGCGACCCCTGCGCCGACGACATCGGCCGTGCGCTGGGCGTTGACCTGGTGATGACGCCGTGGGTGCTCAAGACCAGCGAGCTGATCCTGACGCTGAGCCTGCAGATCTACTCGGTGCGCGCCGGCCGGCTGGTGCACATGAAGAGCGTGCAGATGCGCGGCAACCGCGATGACTCCTGGCAGCGCGCCGCCAGCTACCTGGTGCGCGACATGGCCGAGCGGCGCGCGCGGCGAGCCGACTACGGCCAGTAGCTCAGCGCGCGGTGCAGTGGGTGTCGCAAAGAGGTGTCGGTCGTACGACGAGTGCGGCCGCGGCGTGTCACGCGGACATGAAAAAACCGGCCACCCGGGCCGGTTTTCAAGGGGACGCTGTGGCGCTCAGCTCAGGTGGCTGCTGATCAGCGCGGTCATCTCGAACATCGTGACCTGCTTCTTGCCGCCGAACACGGCCTTGAGCTTGTCATCGGCGTTGATGTTGCGCTTGTTCTCGGCGTCTTGCAGCTTGTGCTTCTTGATGTATTCCCAGACCTTCTTGGTCACCTCGGTGCGCGGCAGCGGTTTGTCGCCGATCACCGCAGCCAGCGCGGGGCTGAGGGTCATGGGCTTCATGAACGCCGCGCTGGGGGTGCGCTTGGCCGGGGCGGCCTTTTTGGCGGGGGCCGTCTTGGTGGCCGCAGCCGCCTTCTTCGCAGTTGCCATGTGGATTCTCTCCATCAAAAGTGTTGATGTGCCACCCTCGGGGCGCAAGCCACATGGGCTGGCGATCCTCACCTGGGCGAGCGGTCGCTATGGTACGTCCTCGCGCCGGTGCTGAGAAGCCAGCGTGTGCAGGAATTGTCGGCATGGGCAATGGCTGTCGCACACGCGCGTCAGAATGCGAGGCTCAAGGAGACGTGCATTCATGAAACTCATCTTGCGCTGGCTGTTGCTGGCCGCCGCCCTCGTCATCGTCTCGATGCTGATGGCGCCCTATGTGCAGGTGGACAGCTTTGTCACCGCGCTGTGGGCCGCCCTGGTGCTGGGCCTGCTCAACACATTGGTGCGGCCGCTGCTGGTGTTGCTGACGCTGCCGGTCACGCTGCTGACGCTGGGCCTGTTCCTGTTCGTCATCAACGCGCTGATGTTCTGGCTGGCCGCGCAGCTGTTCACCGGCTTCGTGGTGGCGGGGTTCTGGGCGGCGCTGCTGGGCTCGCTGATCTACAGCGCCTGCGGCGTGCTGATCGACGCGGCAATGGAAAAACTCTTCAACTAGTCCACTTTCTCGCCGCGCGCCTCGGCCAGCACGCGGCGGCGTTCGGGCTCCAGGTCGCGCAGCCTGGCGTTGACCACGGCCAGATCCATCTCGTCACCCGCCCCCCGCTGCGGCAAGGCCTGGGCGACGCGCAGGCGGTCGTAGGCGCCCAGCACGTCGCCGCGCGCGTAAGCGGCCTCGGCTCCGGCGCGCTGGGCGCGGCGCGGCAGGTTCAGCGCGTCGGCGCACTGGGCCTGCCACTGCCAGGCGGCGGCGTCGGTGCGGTGCATCACCGTCCAGTTCTGCAGCACCTGCAACACCTCGCGCAGCGCGGCCTCGGCAGGCGCGCCCGCGCGCTGCAGCGCCAGTGCGGCGGCGGCACGCATGAAAACGGCCGGGCGGCTGGCGTCGTCAGCCAGGGTGCGCAAGGCAGTCTGGGCTGACGTGCCGGTGATGGCGTTGCCGCCCTGATCGATGGCCATCTGCACCCGCGCCAGCGCGAGTGCGCGCGCCACATCGGGCTGGTCGGCAAAGCCCCGCGTGGCCAGGGCGTCGGCCGCGTCGAGCTGGGTGGCCGCGCGATCCCACTCCCGCAGCTGGGCACTGGCCAGCGCAGCGCCATAGCGTGCGGCCAGCCGTGCCACGTCGGTGGCGGGCGCGCTGGCATCGTTGCCCTGGGTCTGCCAATGGCGCAGCGCCTCGGGGTTGGTGTCCATGAACACCCGGGCGCGGGCCTGCATCAGCGCATGCACCACGGGGGTGCCGGTCTGCGGTGGCGGGTTGGCCTCGCGCACGCGCAGCCGGGCCTCGCTGATGCGCTCGATGGTCAGCGGGTGGGTGCGCAGATAGGGGTACTGGTTGTTGTCGTTCAGGCGCGAGGCGGTGTCCATCTTCTCGAACATGCCCGACATGCCGGCGCCCGAATAGCCGCCGCCGGCCAGCACGTCAAAGCCGATGCGATCGGCCTCGCGCTCCATCTCGCGCGTGAAGTTGATCTGCCCTTGCAGCGCAGCGGCCTGGCCGCCCATCACCACGGCCTGGGCCGCGGCGGGATTGCTCGAGCGGCTGGCCGCCAGCAGGCCCAGGATGGTGGCCGCCAGGGCGCCCAGTTGCTGGCGCTGGCCGCTCTCCAGCCCGCGCGCAATGTGGCGCTGGGTCACGTGGGTGAGCTCGTGGGCCAGCACCGAGGCCAGTTCGTCGCGCGTGGTGGTCATGGCCATCAGGCCCAGGTAGAGGCCCACATAGCCGCCCGGCAGGGCAAAGGCGTTGATGACTTTGTCGCGGATCAGAAAGGTCTGCCAGGCGTAGAGCGCCTCGCTGTCGGGGCGGATGTCGCCGCGCGCGCGGGCGCTGGCCAGCAGCGGCTGCCACAGCGCATCGACATAGGCCTCCAGCAGCGGGTCCTCGAAGTAGTCGGGATCGCGCCGCACCTCGCGCATGATGCGATCGCCCACGCGGCGCTCGGCGGTGATGTCCCAGCCGCCGCCCGTGCCGTCGCCCAGCGCCGGCAGGTTGGTGGTCTGTGCCGGCGCCGGCAGGGGCAGCGCCAGCAGCAGGGCGAGGCCGAGCGCGGTGGTCCGCAGCAGGGGAAAGGTGCTCACCCTATGATCCTAACCCCGGCCGGTGACCCTGCCGCTCGGGCGCACCCGGCGGCCGGGTTCTGGATAATTTCAACATGACGCTGACCCATTTCGACTCCCAGGGCAACGCGCACATGGTGGACGTGGCCGACAAGCCCGAAACCCTGCGCACCGCGCGTGCCAGTGGCCGCATCACCATGCTGCCCGCCACACTGGCGCTGATTGCGGCCGGCCAGGCGGCCAAAGGCGACGTGATCGGCACTGCGCGCCTGGCCGCCATCATGGCCGCCAAGCGCACGGCCGAGCTGATTCCGCTGTGCCACCCGCTGCCACTGACCCACGTGCGCGCCGAGTTCACACTGGACGAAGCGGCCAGTGCCGTGCAGTGCAGCGTCACCGCGCAGACGCGCGGGCGCACCGGCGTCGAGATGGAGGCGCTCACCGCCGTGCAGGTGGGCTTGCTGACCATCTACGACATGTGCAAGGCGGTGGATCGGGGCATGGTGATGACCGCCATCCGGCTCGACGAGAAAGACGGCGGCAAGAGCGGGCCCTGGCGCGCCGCGTGAGGCGCGGCGCGCAGGGACGGTTCAGCGCGTGCCCATCACCTCCACCTCGGCCAGCGACAGGTAGTTGGTGCCCGTGAGTTGCACGCGCACGTAGCGGGCCATGGTGCCGAAGCTCAGGCTCAGCTGCGTCGGGGACTGGCCGGCGACGAACTGCTTGACCACCGTGGGGTCGCTCAGCAGCGCGGCCAGACTGCGGCCGGTCATGGGCGTGGGTGAGGCCAGCACGTGGTAGTCGCTCAGCCGCTCGCGGCAGCAGTCGGTGCGGTTGTGGATGCGGATGGTCTCCACCGCCGCCAGCGTGCCCAGATCCACCTGCCACCAGTCTTGCGGGCCGTTGGCGGTGGCGGTGACGGTGTAGTCCCCGTAGTTGCCGCTGGTGTTGCCATCCACCGCGCGGGCGGCTTCGCCGCCGTATGAGGTGGAGACCTGGGTGGCGGCTGCACCGCGCGCCAGATTGACCAGGGGCTGCGCCGGGGTGCGCTTGAGGCTGACGCCATCGATCAGGGTACCCAGGCTCTCGTTGGTGCCGGTTTCCACAAAGCTCACGGTGTCGCTGCCCGTGGCGCGCACGCGGTATGTCCTGGTCTGCCAGGCGGGCGCACTCAGGGCCGCGCCTTCGGGCATCAAGGTGTCCAGCACGATGCCGTTCCACATGACGTCGAAGCGGTTGGTGGACGCGGCCGTACCAGGGCGGGCCGAGTAGGCAAAGCGCAGCTCCAGCATTTCACCGGTCACGGTGCCGACCCGTTGCGAGACCCGGTCGGCGGCGGTGGTGGTGTCCAGCTCCATCCACGATTGACCCTCGGCCGCAGGCCAGCCACTGAGGTTGCGCCAGATCTCGATGTGTCCGGCCGTGGACGTCCAGCCGCGCAACGTGGGCACCAGGGCCCAGCTGCCGGCGCCCACGCCGTTGTCCTCGAAACCGCCGTTGACCAGCAGCTCGCCATTGGTGGCGCTGGCGCAGGCGCGCTGGGCCGTGAGGCCGGCGTTGCCGTCCGGCACGCCGTCGTCGTCCTCGTCAATGCCGACGCGGCGCTCGGTGCCGGTGCGCACGGCCGTGAACGTGACCGGGCCGTTGGCCTGCGCCAGTTGCGTCAGCGCGGCCAGGTTCAAGCGCTCACCGGCCCGGTCGGCTTCGTAGACGCCGCTGCCCAGGTAGACGTAGCCGCGCCGCTCGCCGGCCACGCAGGCGCTGGCCACCAGGCCGATGGCGCGGCTGTCGGCCAGCGTCGTCAGCTGGGCCAGCCGCGCGTCGGCCACGCCCGTGCCCGAGACCATGGCCTGCTTGCCCACGGCGGCATGCGCGTCCACCGCCACGCTGTTGGCGTCCAGCCCCGCCGGTGCGTAGGGGAAGGAGCCGTTGAAGGCGTACATGAACGCCATCATGTTGTCGGTGCGCGTCTGGTTGTGGGTGGAGTCGTAGGTGCCGTCCTGGATGATGCCGAAGCCCGAGGTGCTGCCGGTGGCGTCGGTGAACCACAGGCCATCGCGGCGGTAGAAGTTCTGCCAGCGCGGTGGCAGCAGGAACTGGCCGCCCGAGAACTGGGGCCGGTCCAGCAGCACGTTGCCGCGCCCGGTGTGGCCGGGGTGGCAGGCGCGGCAGGAGGTCTCGAACTCCACGGCGCCCTGGGCCGCATTGCCCACCCGCAGCGTCTGGCCGCGCGGGCCGGGCACGGCCAGCGAGGTGGGGTAGGAGTTGTCGAGGTTGCGGTAGGGGTTGGGCGGGGTGCGCAACACCTCCAGGAAGGCCTTCATCGAGGCCATCTCGCCGGCCGTGGCCGGCTGGTCGGCGCCCTGCAAATCCTGGAAGGCGGTGGCAAAGTGGCCCAGCGTGGGCTTGTCGCCGCGCCAATGCAGCAGGTAGCTCTGCATGGTGTCCACCAGCGTCTGCGTCAGCAGCGGGCCCTTGATGGGGTGGTGCTGCACGGTGACGCCGCGCGAGTCGGTGGTCGCGGTCATGGCGCCGGCGGGGTTGCCCAGATCCCAGGCCAGGCGGTCGGTTTTGCCGTCCACGTGGCAGGACGCGCAGGACACATGCCCCAGGCCCGAGGTGCGGTGGGTGTCGTACAGCAGCGGCCGGCCTTCGCGCACCGCCTGCGGCGTGGGGTCGTAGGACAGCGGCACCGTGGCCACCATGGTTTCGGTGTCGAGGTTGACGATGCCGATGGTCGCGTCGAAGCGGTTGAGCACGAAGGCGCGTCGCCGCGACTCCTGCAGCACCACGCCCGTGGGCCCCTGGCCCACTTCAACGGTGGGCCGCAGGCCGGTGCGCTGGCCTTGCGCATCCAGCATCACCAGGTTGTTGGAGCCCATGCCGGTGACGTAGGCGCGGGTGCCGGCGGCGTTCCAGGCGATGCCGCGCGGATCGCCCAGTGACTTGTCCCGTTCGCTCTGGGTCACGCGCGGGCCGCTGTAGTTCAGGTGGGTGTTGAGGTCGCGCACGGTGTTGGCCTGGCCGGGCACGAAGTCGCCGTAGCGCACGCGCAGAAAGCGGCCGTTGAGCAAGGGCTCGAAGCGAACCTCGTTGGTGGCCTCGGTGCCCACCACGGCCACGCGCCCGCTCGCGGGGTTGACCGCCATGGCCATCACGATGTTGAGCAGGCCGCCCTGGTAGCTGACGGCCTGGGTGGCGGTGTCGATGATGGCCACGTCGCGGTCGATCAAGTCCCAGCCGGGCACGCGCGCCCGGCTGCCCCAGGCGGCGTTGGCGCCGCCGCTGACCCAGCGCTTCCAGCTGCGGCCGTTGTCGTCCACCCAGTCGCCGGTGGCGGTGCGGCGCACGATCAGGCCCAGGCCCGCCGGCGGGGCCGGATTGGCCGGGTTCATGGGCGGGTTGAAGGTGGTGCCGTTGTTGGCGTTGGGCGGCGGGTTGACGCCGCCATAAGGCCCGGTAGGGTCGCGCACCACGTTGGGCTCCAGGCCGCTGTCGCGGCCGTTCAGCGCCGTCGTGCCGTTGCCCGACTCGAAGATGGCCAGGTAGATCTTGCTGCCGTCGGCATTGGTGGCCAGGGCGCGGGGCTGCTGACCCAGGATGGGAATGCGCGCCACCGGCTCCTGCGGCGCCAGCGGGTTGAACACCATCAGGTTGCGCGCCTGCGCGCACGAGACGTAGGCGCGCCGCGGCGCGCCGGCAAACACCACGTCCGCCGGCTCGTCGTCGGTGGCCAGCGTGGTTTTCACGCTGCGGGTATTGAGGTCCACGATGCTGACGCTGTCGGACAGCACGTTGACCACCCAGGCCTCGTCGTTGGAGGCGGCGCGCACGGTCACCGGGTCCATGCCCACCTTGATCACGGCACTCAAGGTCACCGCATCGCCGCTGATGTCGAAGACTTCCAGCGTGCCGTTGGCGGTGTTGACGCTGAGCAGCTGCTTGCCATCGGGCGTGGTGTCCAGCGGATGCACCTGGGCCACCTCGAAGTTGCTGGTGCTGGCTGGCGAGGCGCCCGACCGGGCGGCCGCCAGGGCTTGCGCCCGTGCCGCCGGGGTGGTGGCCGCAACGGTGGGTGTGGGCGCGCTGGCATCCTGCCCGCCACCGCAAGCCGCAAGCAGCGCGCACAGCGCGCCGGTGAACAACGAATTTTTGAACATTGCCTGATACACCTGGGAAATGTTGGGGGAGGGCGAAACCCTGTCTCGCCAATGGCAATTTTGTTTGAATTTGTGACAAACCGATAGCTCGCGCGCCGCGAGCTCCCCTAAGTTGGTGAGGCATGCGCCCCCTCACGTCGCAGTCAAGCAGCCGGCGGTCTCGCGGCCACCGCCTGCGTGCGCGTGCGCTGCGACAGCGGCACCACGGGCGCCAGCGGGGCTACACGCCGGGTCTGTCGCCGCAAGCTGCGTTAGGCTGGGGATACCCATCACCCTTGGAGGAGCCCGCCATGCTGCGCACCATCACCCCCTTGCTGCTCGCCAGCCTGGCCAGCCCCGCGCTGGCCGCCTCACCGCCCCCGGTGGGCGCGGCGCAGGGCATGGTCGTTACCGCCGAGCGCCACGCCACCCAGGTGGGCGTGGATGTGCTCAAGGCCGGCGGCAACGCTGTGGACGCCGCCGTGGCCGTGGGCTATGCGCTGGCGGTCACCTACCCGGCCGCCGGCAACCTGGGCGGCGGCGGCTTCATGACGCTGCGCATGGCCGACGGGCGCCAGACCTTCATCGACTTTCGCGAAACCGCCCCCGCCGCCGCCACGCCCGGCATGTACCTGGACGCCGAGGGCAACGTGGTGCCCGGCCGCTCCACGCGGGGCCACCTGGCCGTGGGCGTACCCGGCACCGTGGCCGGGCTGGAGTGGGCGCGCACGCGCTGGGGCACGCAGCCGCGCGCCAGGCTGCTGGCGCCGGCCATCCGCCTGGCCAAGGATGGTTTTGAGCTGACGCGCGGCGATGTGGCGCTGCTGCGAGAAGCCACCACCGACTTCGCGGCCGACGCACCCAGCGCCGCCATCTTCCTCAACCGGGGTCAGCCCTGGCAGGCTGGCCAGCGGCTGGTGCAGCGCGACCTGGCGCGCACCTTGAGCGAGGTGGCCGCGCGCGGCCCCGAGGGCTTTTACGGCGGCTCGGTGGGGCGCGCCATCGCCGCCGCCAGCCAGCGCGGCGGTGGCCTCATCACCGAGGCCGACCTGGCCGGCTACCGGGCACGCGAGCTGGCGCCCATCGAATGCCGCTACCGAGGTCTGCACATCGTCTCGGCGCCGCCGCCCAGCTCGGGCGGGCTGGTGCTATGCCAGATGCTGGGCGTGCTCGAAGGCTATGACCTGGCCGGCTGGGGCTGGCGCGCGGCGCAGGGCGTGCACGTGCAGATCGAGGCCATGCGCCACGCCTACCGCGACCGCAACGCCCACCTGGGTGATCCGGCGTTCGTGCGCAACCCCAGCGAGCGCTTTCTGGGCGCCGAGGCCATCACCGCCATCCGCGCCGCCCTCGGCGAGCGGGCCGGCGCCGTTGTGGATGAAGCGCCGCCCGCGCGCGAGGGCACGCAGACCACCCATTACTCCATCATCGACCGCTGGGGCAATGCGGTGGCGGTGACCTACACGCTGAACGACTGGTTTGGCGCCCGCGTGACGGCGGCCGGCACCGGCGTGCTGCTCAACAACGAGATGGACGACTTCACCGCCAAACCGGGCGTGGCCAACCTCTACGGCCTGGTGCAGGGCGAGGCCAACGCCATCGCCCCGGGCAAGCGGCCGCTGTCCAGCATGACGCCCACCGTGGTGCTCAAGGACGGCCAGCCGCTGATGGTGCTGGGCACGCCCGGCGGCAGCCGCATCATCACGGCGGTGCTGCACACCTTGCTCAACGTGGTGGACTACGGCATGACCATCCAGGAGGCCGTGGACGCCCCGCGCTTTCACCAGCAATGGCGGCCGGCCTGCACCACGCTGGAGCCGTTTGCCCTCAGCCCCGACACGCAGCAGCTGCTGAGCGCGCGCGGCCACAGCTGGTGCGCACCGGCCATGGCCAATCACATGGCCGCCATCCTCGTCGGTGGTCCCACCTTGGGCGCCAAGCCCCAGGACGGCTTGCGCTACTGGGGCGCCAACGACCCGCGCCGGGGCACGGGGCTGGCGGCGGGCTACTGACGAGCATGGATGATGCGCGCCGGCACGCCCACCGCCGTGGCGCCGGCCGGCACGTCGGTCAGCACCACGGCGTTGGCGCCGATGATGCAGTGGCGGCCCAGCCGCACGCCGCCCAGCACCTTGGCGCCGGCGCCCACGTCGCAATGGCCTTCCAGCACGGGCAGGCCGGGTACGCTGCCCACGCCCAGGGTCACCTGCTGCAGCAACAGGCAGTTGGGGCCGATCCGGGCCTCGGGGTGGACGACCACGCCGTTGGGGTGGGGCATCAGCAGGCCGCCGGCGATGCGCGCGTTCAGCGGCACGTCGGCGCCCGTCACCACGCTCCAGACGCGGTGGCGCAGGCCGGCCCATTGGCGGCCCAGCCAGGCCAGTGGGCCGCGCCGCGCCGCATGGTGCTGGTGCGCGCGGATGCTGGCCAGCAGCGCCCGGCTGGGCGCCCACTGGGTGGGGCGGTAGGCCTCGCGCGACCAGTCGGGCAGGTCGGCGCTGACGGGTGCGTCCACGTCGGTCCTCATGGCGCTCTCAGGAAAACGACGGGCCGCTCCCGAGTTTGCTTGACCCCCTCGGGGGGCCTGACGCGCAGCGGCAGGTTTGGGGGCGTCATGACTGCCACCGCCCTTCGCGCTGGCTTTGGGCCAGCCGGGGGCCCACTTCGGCGGCGGCCAGCGGCGGCGAATACCAGTAGCCCTGGCCGCGCCGGCAGCCCAGCCGCAGCAGCAGGTCGGCGTCGGCCTGAGTCTCGATGCCTTCGGCCACCACCTCCACCCGCAGCGCCTGGCCGATGGCGATGATGGCGCGGGCAATGGCCTTGCCGCGTGCGGTGTCGTGCATGGCCTGCACGAAGGCGCGGTCGATCTTCAACGTGGTGATGGGGAAGCTGTCCAGATAGGCCAGTGACGAGTAGCCGATGCCGAAGTCGTCGATGGCCAGGCCGAAGCCCGCATCGCGCAGCGTGGCCAACCGCGCCAGCATGGTGGGCGAGCGGTCCACCAGCAGGCTTTCGGTCAGCTCCAGCTCCACGGCGTGCAGCGGCAGACCGCTGTCGCGCATGGCCTGGCAGATGGGCTCGAGCGTGGCGTCGTCGGTCAGTTGCCGTGCCGAGATGTTGACGCTCAGGTGCAGCTCGGGCGCCACGGCACGCCATTCGGTCAGTTGCTGCACGGCCTCGCGCAGCATCCACAAACCCATGGGCACGATGACGCCGATGGCCTCGGCGATGGGGATGAACTCGTCCGGTGCCACGCTGCCCAGCTCGGGGTGGTGCCAGCGCAGCAGCGCCTCCAGCCCCATGATCTGGCCGCTGGCCAGGTCCACGCGCGGTTGGTAGACCAGGTGCAGCTGGCCATCACCCAGCGCCACGCGCAGGCCTTGCTCCAGCTGCTGGTGGCGGCTGATTTCGGGCGAAAGGCCGCGCTGGTGCAGGCGCCAGCCGTTCTTGCCGGCGGCCTTGGCCTCGTACATGGCGCTGTCGGCGTGGCGCAGCCAGGCTTCGCGGCTGTCGGCCTGGTCGGGGAAGAGGCAGCCGCCGATGCTGGCCGACACCCAGGCCGTGCGCGCGCCCAGCGCATAGGGCTCGCGCAGCGCGCGCACCAGTTTCGCGGCCACGCCTTCGAGCTGTTCGGTGGTGACGCCGCCGTCGAGGATGACGGCGAACTCGTCGCCACCCAGTCGGGCCACGCCGGTGGGGCCGTGCAAGACCTCCACCAGCCGCGCGCCCACCTGGGTCAGCAGCTCGTCGCCGGCCTCGTGGCCCAGCGTGTCGTTGACCTGCTTGAAGCCGTCCAGGTCGATGTACAGCAGCGCGCAACTGGCGCCGGTGCGGCGTGCAGACTCGACGGCGGCATCGACGCGCTCCTTGAAATAGTGGCGGTTGTGCAGCGCGGTGACGTTGTCGAAATAGGCCAGGTCGTTGAGCCGCACCTCGGCGCGGCGGCGTTGATCCAGCTCCTCGGTCAGTTGCACGTCGCGTTTTTCCAGCTGGGC
The DNA here is from genome assembly GCA_020161145.1 of Pseudomonadota bacterium. Lineage (GTDB taxonomy): Bacteria > Pseudomonadota > Gammaproteobacteria > Burkholderiales > Burkholderiaceae_C > Ideonella. The sequence goes on along the minus strand of JAIUPQ010000007.1, from coordinate 77,372 downwards.
CATCATCTCGTTGAAGGCATTGGCCAGCACGGCGGCTTCCATGCTGCCGCTGGCGGCGCTGCGCAGCCGGTAGTTCTGCTCCTGGCGCACGCGCTCGGTCACCTGCACCAGCTCGGACAGCGGCTGCGTCAGCCGGTCGGCCAGCCGCCGCCACAGCGGCGCCGCCAAGGCCATGGCGGCCACAGTCACCAGGCCGATGAAACCCAGCGCCAGCACCAGTTGCACATAGGCCGGCCGCAGCCCCACTTCCAGCGCCAGCAGGCCCACCGGCCGCGCGTGCAGGCTGACCGTGCGGTAGGCCACCACGCCGCACCAGTCCCAATCGGTATCGGGCCGGTGGTCGCCCCGCAAGGTGTGGCAGGGGGCGGACTGACCCTCGCGCACGTAGCCGGCCACGGGGTGGCCCGCCAGGTCGAACAGCGCGGCCTGCTGCACGTCGGGCAGCGAGGCCAGCGAGGCCAGGATTTCATGCGCCTCGCCGGCGTTGTTGAACACCAGCGCCGCCGTGCTGTTGGCGGCCACCATGCGGGTCTGGGTGTCCAGCGTGGCGCGCACGCTGGCCACACGGTTGTAGACCTCGTGCAGCGCCACCGCCAGCGCCAGCAACGCCAGCACCGTGGTGGTCAGGCGCAAGCCCATGTCGGTGAGCTGACGGCGGATGGAGCGGCGTTCGGGGCGGCTGGCAGCCATGGTTTAGCGGCCTAGGTTGACATAGCTGGCCAGTTTGAGCATGCGGGCGCTGAACATCAACCCGGCGGTGCGGGCCGCCGGCAGGTTGACCTCGAACGTCAGGCGCTGTTCGCGCCGGCCGATCTCGATCATGGCACCACGGTCGGCCAGGCCGTCTGCATCGGTCACCGTGAGCACGGCCATGCCGCGCAGCCGGCGCTGGACGTCGAACCATTGGCTGCGCTGCGACTCGTCCAGGTACAGCACCTGGCAGGGGCTGAAGTCGTCGAGCGGCGCCAGATGCCGCACCTGCACGCGCAGGCCGTTGAGCACCACGCGGCCTTGCAAGGTGCGCAGTTCGGTGTCGATGTCGGAGCGGCCCAGCACGCACAGCACCAGCGGCTCCTCCAGCGCGTGCGGCCACTGCGTGAACTGGATGAAGTTGTAGACGTAGGCGGCCTTGACCTGGCGCTCGTCGATCTGCGCCCGCGCGGGCAGGGCCAGGCCGGCCAGCGCCACGAGGGCGCCCAAGAGGCGGCAGGCGTGGCTTAACGCCATGTGGTGCTGACCTCCAGCCAGACGTTGCGGCTGTTGCGGTCGGTCGGACGACCCAGGGTCAGGCTGCTGTTGCGCACGTTGAACAGGTTGCGCACGGCCAGGGTCAGGTTCCACTGGTCGGCCAGCCGCAGGCCGGTGAGGGTCAGGTCGGTGACGGTGCGGCCGGGCACGTCAAAGACCAGCGAGGTGTCGTCGCTGAAATCGGCCACCGAGGCGTAGCCGCCGGTGCGGCGCAGCGCCATGCCCAGGCGCCAGCGCTCGCTGCCCAGCGGGGCCGACACCAGCAGCTTGCTGATGGTGTGCGGGGTGTCGTAGATGGGCTCGCCCAGCGGCGCGGCGGGCCACTGCCAGGTCTGGCTGCCGCGCAGCTGCCAGCCCTGCCACAGCCACTCGCCCTCCAGCTCCAGGCCGCGCAGGTTGAGCCGTTTGGGCGTGCGCTCCAGGGTGTAGGGGTTGTCCAGCCGGTAGCGATAGAGCGAGCCCAGCAGCCGCAGGCCACCGTCGCGGTACTCGGCCATGCCCTCGGTGATGGTGGCTTTTTCGCCCGGCAGCCAGGTGAGCGCTTCCAGCGCTGCCGATTGGCGCAGCGTCTCCAGCAGGGTGAACTGGCGCGTGCTGCGGCCATGCGAGAGCTTGAGCGTCCAGCGCGCGTCGGGCGTGTAGACCAGCGCCGCGCGCGGGCTCCAGGTGGTGGGCTGGCGCGTGCGGTTCTCGGCGCGCAGGCCCAGCGTGGCCTGCCAGCCGGCGGCCAGATCGATCTGGTCCTCGACCGCCAGGCTGACCGTGCGCGTCTGGATGTGCAAGGCCTGGTCCCGCGTATGCAGCCACAGCTTTTGCATGGTGTCGTAGCGCATCCGCGCATCCAGCACCAGCTTGTGGCCGTTGATGCCGTCATACGACCATTGGCTGTCCAGCAGCCACCAGGCGCCGTCGGTGCCGGCAAAGGCAATGAAATCCTCGCCCGGAAAAGTGGAGCTCGACGCCGCGCGGAACTGGTAGCGGCCCAGCACCGCCCGCTGCGTGGCGCGCCAGCCAGCGCCGTAGGTGTCGTCATGCGCCAGCGAGACCACGCCCAGGCTGTCGGTGCCGGTGTCCGTGTCCACCCAGTCCGGCGCCCAGGGCCAGGCGATGCGCTGCTGGCGCGTCATGCCCAGCACCGTCAGGCCCCAGTTCCCCATCTGGCCTTTGACGAACAGGTGCGCGTCCTGCGCCCCCTCCAGCCGGCCGGTGTAGATGTAGTACGGATCGCGGCCCGGATAGGGCAGGATCTGGTCGTCGCTGTCGTAGTCGAGGCTGGGCGTGCCGTCGTTGCGGTGCACCGTCAGCGAGGCCAGCCATTCGCTGCCGCCCTCCAGCCGCCGGCCCCAGGTCAGGCGGCCATAGCGATCGGCGTGGCTGCCCACGCTCACGGCGGCCTCCAGCCCGTCCACGCCGCGGCCGCGGCGGGTGACCACGTTGATGACGCCCAGAAAGGCGTTGTTGCCGTACATGGCCGAGCCGGCGCCCGGCGCATATTCAATGCGCTCGATCAGCGCCGGGTCGATCAGGTTGTCATAGCCCAGAAAGGTCTGCTCGTAGAAGTTGTCGTTGGCAACCACGCCGTCGATCAGCAGCAGCAGCCGGCCCGACATGGTCTTGATGCCGCCAATGCCACGCGAGCCCATGTAGACATAGTCGCTGGCGGTGTTCAGGTAGATGCCGCGCATGTGGTCCAGCACCTCGCCCAGCGTGCGCCAGCCATAGCGGCGGATGTCCTCGGCGGTCAGCACCGAGACGGCCGAGGCGGCATCGGTCACCTGGCGGGCAAAGCGTGCGGCGCTGACCACGTCGGTCTGCAGCAGTTGCTCCATGGGCAGCACCAGCGGGTCGGCCACCGTCGCCGCATCGGCACTTTCGGCAGCCTGTGCGGCGACGGCCATCAGCGCCGCGACGGCGCCTCCCACCAAACCCCACGACTTGAAGCGCCTGCGGCGCGCGCGCGTCGATCCCATCTCCACCAGCCACCTGCTCGTCTACGGCCACAGCCGCAGGGTGCGGCCGAAACCGCGCATTGTGCACAAGCGGCGCAGCTTGGGAAGGCGGGAAACTAGGGTAGCCGGACAGGCCGTGACCGGCGGCACGGATGCTGTTTAGGCGTCCGCCAGTGCCTGCAGCGCGGCCTCCACCTGGGCGGTGGTGACGCCCTCGGCCAGGGTCAGTGGCGCGTCGGCCAGCGGCGCGCCGGCCTTGAGGCGGGCCACGCAGGCGCCGGCCTCGCGGCCCTGGTCAAAGGGGGCGCTTTGCAGCAGCAGCGCACCTTGCCCATCCAGCAGCTTGAAGTAAAAGCGGCCGTCGGCCTCGCGGTATTGCTTGAACGTGGGCTTGGCGGCCCTGGCCTGCTGGGTCTGCGGTGCGGCGGCGGCCAGCGGCTGAAACCGCCGCAGGCCTACGGCCTCGCGCAGCCGTGCCAGCAGCGGGGTGGCCTCGCGGCGCGCGCGCGCCGCACCGGCCTGCAAGATGGTCTCCATCTGCGCCGGATCGGCCATCAGCGTGTCGTAGCGGGCGCGCATGGGGCCGATTTCGGCGTTGACCACGTCGAACAGCCGCTGCTTGGCGTCGCCCCAGCCCAGGCCGGCGCGCAGCTCGGCGCGGATGGCGGCCCGCTGCGGTGCGCTGGCAAACGCATCGTGGAGTGCCACCAGCGTCGTGCCCTCGGGCTGCTTGGGCTCGCCGGGCAACTTGGAGTCGGTGACGATGCGCGCGATGGCCTCGCGCAGCGCGCGCTCGCCGCCCTCGAACAAGGGCACCACATTGTCGTAGCTCTTGCTCATCTTGCGCCCGTCCAGGCCGGGCAGCAGCTCCATCTCGGCCTCGGTCTGGGCCTCGGGCAGGCGGAAAAACTCGCCGCCATAGGTGTGGTTGAAGCGCTGTGCCACGTCGCGCGCCATCTCGATGTGCTGCACCTGGTCCTTGCCCACGGGCACGAAGTGCGGGTTGAACAGCAAGATGTCGGCCGCCATCAGAATGGGGTAGCTGTACAGACCCATGGTGACGCCGGCGTCGGCGTCCTCGCCGGCTGCCACATTGGCATCCACTGCGGCTTTATAGGCATGGGCGCGGTTCATCTGGCCCTTGGCCGTCACGCAGGTCAGCAGCCAGGTCAGCTCGGGGATTTCGGGCAGATCGCTCTGGCGGTAGAGCACCACCCGCTCGGGGTCCAGCCCGGCGGCCAGCCAGGTGGCGGCAATCTGCTGGGTGCTGCGCTCGATGCGAGCCGGATCGTCGCACTTGATGAGGCCGTGGTAATCGGCCATGAAGAAGAAGCTCTCCACACCCGGCTGGCGGCTGGCCGCAATGGCCGGCCGCAGCGCGCCCACGTAGTTGCCCAGGTGCAGCGTGCCCGTGGTGGTGATGCCGGTCAGATAGCGGGTGGTCATAAAGTGGTTGCCAAACTGGGCCTAGTCCCAGTGGCATCGTGGAACCGGCTTCGCCGGTCCACAGATGCCGCCCCCTAAAGGAGAGCCCCCAAACCTGCCGCTGCGCGTCAGGCCCCCCGAGGGGGTCAAGAAAACTTGGGACGGCCCGGCGTTTTCTTGAGGGGGGACGCCGCAGGCGTTCACGGGGGTGGAGTCTGGGTTCACAAGTGTTTTCAACGCACGGCGGATGCAAAACAAGGCCTAACCCAGTGGCATCGTGGGTCCGGCTCTGCCGGTTCACAGATGCCGCCCCGATGAACGAGCTCCCAGGGCCGGGCTGCGCCCGGCCCGCCCCCCGAGGGGGACAAGAAAACTTGGGACGGCCCGACGTTTTCTTGAGGGAGGACGCCGCAGGCGTTCACGGGGGTGGGTGAATCAAAACGGAATGTCGTCATCCATATCGCCGAAGCCGGTGGCGTCGCGCTGGGGCGCCGGGCGCGGGGCGGGTGCGGGCCGGGGTGCGGCGGCACGGGGTGCGGGCGCGCCGGCGCGGTCGTCGTCGCGGTAGTTGGCCCGGCCACCGGCGTCGTCGCCATCGCGACCGCCCAGCAGTTGCATCTGCTCAGCGATGATTTCGGTGGTGTAGTTGTCCTTGCCTTCCTTGTCCTGCCACTTGCGGGTCTTCAGGCGGCCTTCGACGTAGACCGGGCGGCCTTTTTTCAGGTACTCACCGGCGATCTCGGCCAGGCGGTCATAGAACACCACGCGATGCCATTCGGTTTCCTCCTGGCGCTCACCGCTGTCGCGGCTCTTCCATTGGCGCGAGGTGGCGATGGTGACGTTGCAAACAGCGGCACCGCTGGGCGTGTAGCGCACCTCGGGGTCGCGCCCCAGGTTGCCCAGCACGATGACTTTGTTGACGGAGGCCATGGGGGAATTCCAAAAACGGGCAGGGCCGGTGATTGTGCCGTAATAGGATGGCCTCTTTGCCGGAGCCCGCCATGCGCCATCTTGCCTTTGTCAGCCTGCTGGCCGTCGCCCTGACCGCCTGCGCGGCGCCGCCCACGCCCCAGACCGTCTTGGCCAGCCCCGAGGTGGCTTACAAGCAGCTGCAGGACGCGGTGGGCAGCGCCGCCTGCCAGGCCGACGCCGATTGCCAGACCATCGCCGTGGGCAGCAAGGCCTGCGGCGGGCCGCTGGCTTATATGGCTTACAGCACGCGCGGCGGCCAGGAGGCCGCCATTCAGCGCGCCGCCCAGGCGCTCAAGGACACCCAGGCCGCCGACAACCAGACCAGCGGCCGCATCTCCGATTGCATGGTGGTGCGCGATCCCGGTGCCCAATGCGTGGCCAACCGCTGCCAGCTGCGGGGCGACGAGCGGGGGCGGTTGATCCGCTGAGGGCAAAAAAAGCCGCCCGGGTGGGCGGCTTGGGGGTTGGGGCGCGAGGGCGTCAGAACTTGTAGCTGACTGAGCCGTAGATGAAGCGGCCGCGCGGGTCGCTGAACGAGCCGTTGTAGCCGGCGGCGTGCGAACCGTAGGACGAGACGGCCGTGAACGGTGGCTCGCTGTCGGCGATGTTGCGCACGCCCAGACGCAGCGTCCAGTGATCGAAGCCGGTGTAGGCGGCCGAGACGTTGAACGTGTTGGCGTTCTTGACCTTGTGGGCCACGGCCACGCCGATGTTGGCGTCCACCAGGCCGGCGGATTCTGTCCAGCCCCGCACGAAGATGTTTTCGATCTGCATGGCCCAGTTGCCGATCTGCCAGTCCAGCGACAGGGTGTGCTGCCACCTCGGCACAGGCTGCACACCGGCGCCGTCACCAGCGGTGCCGACGTAGCTCACGTAGGGCGAGTCCTTGCCGTTCTGTTGCTCCCACTGGGTGATGTAGGTGCCGTCGAAGCGGCCCGTCAGCTTGCCCCAACCATCTTCCAGCGTCCAGCGGGTGTTGACGGAGATGTCGAAGCCCGAGGTGCGCAGGCCGCCCAGGTTTTCCACCGGAGTGTCGATCCAGGCGATGAAGCCGTCGGTCCCGCGGTGGATGCGGCTCTGGTACTTGGCATACAGATCTGGGTTGGACATCACGGCGTCGCCGCCGATGACGCCGATCTGGTCGGACTTGGCGATGTGCCAGTAATCCAGGCTGGCCGACAGCCAGGGCATCGGATCCACCACGGTGCCGATGGACCATTGGCGCGACTTTTCGGGCTTGAGGCCGGGGGTGGAGGAGCTGCGGACGGTGAACTGCGTCTCGCAGCGCGGATCGCCCTCGAAGCCGGCTGGGCAGTTCGGGTCGATCAGCGAGTTGGCGGTGTTGGTGAACGAGGGCGGCGCGTTCACGTCCCACAGCGAGGGGGCGCGAAAGCCTGTGCCGACGGAGGCGCGCATCAGCACCTCGCGGGCGGGCTGCCAGCGCAGACTGGCGCGGGGGTTGAAGGTGGAGCCGAAATCGCTGTAGTGGTCGTAGCGCGCGGCCAGCGTGCCTTCCCAGCCCTTGGCGAACGGCATGACCAGTTCGCTGAACACGGCGGCCACCTTGCGCGAGGCCACGGTGGTGGGCACCGAACCCTCGCCGCCGATGTGCAGGCCGGCGCCGTAGTCGGCGTTGACGGGGCGGTCGTCGGCCTGTTCGCGGCGCAGGTCGCCGCCCACGGCCACGGCCATCTGGCCACCGGCCATGGCCATCAGGTCGCGCGAGAACTTGGCATCCAGCGAAGTCACCGTGCTGCTCGACTTGCGCATCAGCCCTTCCATCAGCGTGCTTTCCAGCAGCGGCATGTCGGCGGCGCTGGTCTCGCCGAAGGGGTTGATGCGGCCGGTGGCCAGGGCGGCGATATAGCGGCTCTCGTTGATGTAGCCCCGGTAGTTCAGGGCGGCGTTGGCGCGCGACCAGGTGAACCCGCTGTCGTAGTCCCAATCGCCCACGGTGCCGCGCGCGCCAAGGACGAAGCGACCCTGGCGGTTGACGGTGTCGTTGATGCGGTTGCCGACCGGGATGGCGCGGGTGGCGATCTCGACGAAACCGGGCATGCCGTCGATTTCCACCGGGTCGGTGTAGCCCAGCGAGGCCAGCAGCGCGGCCGGGAAGTAGGCGCTGGTGATCGGCATGGCGAAGTGCGGATACTGACCCGTGGTCGGATTGACATGGCCGGCGCTGGAGTCGATGGGCACCGGTGCGATGCGGCCAATGCCGTGGCTGCGGGCCACCGACGCTTCCGCGTAAAGCAGGTTGTTCTCGTCGATCTTGAAGTTCAGGCGCGCGTACAGGTCGGCACGGTTGGAGTCGGGAATGTCGTCTAGCGTGGCCGCGTAGATGAAGCGGCAGCGCTTGATGGGCTGTCCCCCCGGCGTCGTACCTGAGGCGGTGGTGATGGTGGTGAAGGTCGGGTCACAGGGCGCAATCGCCGGGTTGCTGGCGTCGGTGACATAGGCACCGGGCGACAGGCCGTAGTCCACCAGCCGGCCGGGGAAGGCGCGGCCCGACGTGGGGGGGGCGGAGCCCGGCACTTCGGTGAGACCGCGCATGTACAGCTGCTGCTCGATGGCCTTCATGCGGGTCGTCTTTTGCACGTTGGCGGTGACCAGCAGGTTGTAGCGGTCGGCGTCCAGGTCGCCCAAGCCAAACGCCAGCGAGGCGCCGCGTTCGCTACCGCCAATGCCATCGGCGGTGTTGCCATAGCGCGCCGTGATCTCGCCGCCAGTGAAGTCCTTGCGGGTGATGAAGTTGATCACCCCGCCCACGGCATCGGAGCCATAGACGGCGGAGGCGCCGTCGCGCAGCACCTCGATGCGCTCAAGGGCGGCGAACGGGATGCTGTTGAGGTCCACCGCCGCAGTGCCGCCTGCATTGCCGAAGGCCTGATTGGCCAGGCGGCGGCCGTTGAGCAGGATCAGCGTGGAGCTGGCGCCCAGCCCGCGCAGGTTGGCGTTGGAGGTGGCATAGCCCACCCCCTGGGTGGTGGACGAAAACATGGAGCCGCCGGCCGAGACCCGGCGCATCAAGTCTTCGACGGTGACGGCACCGCTCTTCTCGATCTGGTCGCGCGAAATCACGGTGACAGGCAGTGCGCCCTCGGCATCCACCCGCTTGATCGACGACCCCGTGATCTCCACCCGCTGCACAGGAGCCGTGGGCGCCTCCTGTGCCCAGACCGAGCCGGCACCAAAGGCCAGCGCCAGTTGCACGCATAGGGTGCGACGTTGCAATCTCATGACATCTCTCCTGCAATCGGTTTTTTGAAGCTGCGCACACTACGCCCGTACCCCCCGGGTTGCAGACTAGGTCCAACCCGCATGTACGAAAATCGCCACGCATGACGACCTCCGCCGCACCGCCCCTGCTTGAGCTCTTGCACGACGTGTTCGGCTACACCGCGTTTCGCGGGCCGCAGCAGGCCATCTGCGAACACGTCACGGCCGGTGGCGATGCGCTGGTGCTGATGCCCACCGGCGGCGGCAAAAGCCTCTGTTACCAGATTCCGGCGCTGGCCCGCCATGCGGCGGGTCAGGGGGTCACCGTGGTGGTCAGCCCCTTGATCGCGCTGATGCACGACCAGGTCGGCGCGCTGGAAGAAGCCGGCGTGCATGCCGCGTTCTTGAACTCCTCGCTGGACCAGGCGGGCGCCCAGGCGGTGGAGCGCGAGCTGCTGGCGGGCCGGCTGGTGCTGCTCTATGCCGCGCCCGAGCGCATCACCCACCCGCGGTTTCTGGCCATGCTGGACAGCTTGCACGAGCGCGGGCGGCTGGCGCTGTTTGCCATCGACGAGGCGCATTGCGTCAGCCAGTGGGGTCACGACTTCCGCGAGGAATACCTGCAGCTGAACGTGCTGGCCGAGCGCTATGCGGGCGTGCCGCGCGTGGCGCTGACCGCCACCGCCGATGCCGACACCCGCGCCGACATCATCGAACGCCTGTCGCTGCAAGGCGCTCAGCGCTTCATCAGCAGCTTCGACCGGCCCAACATCCGCTACGCCATCGTCGAGAAAGACCAACAAGACCGACCACGCGAGCAGCTGCTGCGCTTCATCCAGCGCGAGCACCCGGGCGAGGCCGGCATCGTCTACTGCCAAAGCCGCAAAAAGGTGGAAGAAACGGCCGCCTGGCTGGCCGCGCGCGGCCTGGCGGCCCTGCCCTACCACGCCGGGCTGGAGGCCGATGTGCGCCGCCGCCACCAGGACCGTTTTTTGCGCGAAGACGGCCTCGTCATGGTGGCCACCATCGCCTTCGGCATGGGCATCGACAAACCCGACGTGCGCTTCGTCGCCCACCTCGACCTGCCCAAGAACATCGAGGGCTATTACCAGGAAACCGGCCGCGCCGGCCGTGATGGCGAGGCCGCCGACGCCTGGATGACCTACGGCCTGGCCGACGTGGTGCAGCAGCGCCGGATGATTGACGAAAGCCCGGCCGAAGACACCTTCAAGCGCCGCCAGATCGGCAAGCTCGACGCCCTGCTGGCGCTGGCCGAAAGCCTGGACTGCCGGCGCGTGCGGCTGCTGCGCTACTTTGGCGAGGAGCCCGTATCAAGCGACCCCATCGCCGGGCCGCCCCAAGATGGGGTCAGCCCCCTTGGGGGGCAGCGCCGGGCCAACGGCCCAAGCGTGGGGGCGTACTGTTGCGACAACTGCGAGACGCCCCCTGCGCGCTGGGACGCCACCGAGGCCGCGCGCATGGCGCTGTCCTGCATTTACCGCTGCCACCAGCACGGCGGCTACGGCTACGGCAGCGTACACACCATCGCCATCCTGCGCGGCCAGCTCACCGACAAGGTGCGCGAGCGCGGCCACGAGCGCCTCTCGACCTTCGGCGTGGGCCAGGCCTACAGCGAAGCCCAATGGCGCGGCGTGCTGCGCCAGCTCATCGCCCTGGGCCATGTGCGCGCCGAGGGCGACTACGGCACGCTGACCCTGACCGCTAGCGCCCGCGCCGTGCTGCGTGGCGAGGTGGCCATCGTGTTGCGCGAGCCCCGCGCTGCAGAGCCCAAAAGCCGCAGCCGAGGCACCACGCCCGCCCGCAGCCGGGTGCCGGCGGCTGCGGCACAACTCGATGCCGCCGGCCAGGCCCGTTTTACTGCCCTCAAAACCTGGCGCAGCGAGGTGGCCAAGGCCCACAATCTGCCGGCCTACATCGTCTTCACCGACGCCACGCTGGCCCAGATGGCGGCCGAGGCGCCGGCCGACCTCGACGCCGTGGCCGCCGTCAGCGGCGTGGGCGCCAAGAAGCTCGACGCCTATGGCGCGGCGATTCTGGAGGTGCTGGCGGGGGTGGACGCGGCGTAGAAAAACCACGCTCTCACAAGGGTGTAGGCTCGGGGCCTTTCATCAAGGGAAGGATTCGCCATGCGAGCGAATGGATGGTGCCCCCACGGGGCCGCACTCTGGTGTGCGCTCGGGGCGGTGGTCGCCGGGCCGGCGTGGGCGGCGGGCATGCAAACGCTGCTGCCGGCCCAGCGTGTGGCGGGGTCGGCCGACGGTGGGCCGGGCGAGCAGACCTTGCTCGACGTGCGGGCCATCCTGCCGCAGGCCGACGGGAGCCTGTGGATGGCCGACGGCGGCCCGCGCGATGCCGACCTCCTGTTGCGCCGGCTCACGCCCGATGGGCGGCTCACGACGGTGGCGCGCGGGGCCATGAGCCCACCCGAGCGTGTGCGCGAGGGCGGGCGCGTGCTGCCCAACGCCCAGGCCGGGCGTTTTGAGCTGCCGTGGCGGCAGCGCGGACAGGCGCAGATCGGGGCCATGTCGGTGCAAGGCCAGTTCCAGACCCTGGTCACCCTGCCGGTGAGCCAGGAGACCCGGCGCAGCGCACTGGATTGCCAGGACGGCGACGTGGCGGCCGACGGCCAATCGGGCTGGTGGCTGCTGTGTGCGATGGACCGGTCGCTGACGCACGTGTCGCCCCAGGGGCAGTTGCGGCATCAGGAGCTGAATGCCTGGGGGCCGGCCTTCGAGCGGTTTGGCCCGCGGTACGTGACGACGGGGCCGGCCGGCTCGCTCTGGCTCAATGCCGAGACGGAGGTCAGGCGCGTCTCCCCACAGGGCCAGATCCTGGCGCAATGGCGCGCGCCGGAGGGACCCAAGTCGGACCGCGCCAGCTATGGCGATCCGCGGGAACGCCACCGGGGCGCCTACCCGGCCGCCGACGGCGGCGTGTTCATCGTGGCCGACTGGTCGCAGCCGCGCATCGTCAAGCTCAATGCCCAGGCCGAACAGGTGGCCCAGTGGCCGGTGTGCAGCCAGCCCAGTGACTGCGACGGCCTGAATCAGAACACGAATACGGTGCACGCGCTGACCGACGATGGCCGGGGCGGCGTCTGGATGAGCGACGGCAGCCGCATCCGCCACTTCACGCCCCAGCAGCCGCACGGGCCGGTGGTGGCCGGGCGCAACCTGGCCTGCGCCACCCTGGAGCGCCCGCAAGACGGCAGCCAGCCTTGTTTTGACGATCGCTACGTGGCCGTGGCGGTCGAGCCGCAGCGGTACCTGTTTGCCTCGCGGTACGACGAGCAGGCCCATCTGTTTGAAATGACGCTGTCAAAGGCCGAGGGGCGCACCCAGGCCCGGTTTGTGCTGTCTGGCTACACCGCCGAAACCTTGCCGACAGCCTGGCGCATCAAGATGGCCGACGTGCTGCATCAAGACCTGAGTTTTACTCGCGAGCGGGGCAGCGCCCCGGGCCGCCGTCTGGAGAGCGTGCGCATCGATGGCATCGACCTGCGCCCCGAGGCCATCCGGCACATCGAGGCGCAACTGCCCGATGACGCAGTCGACACCTGGGCGCGGCTGGACGCGAACCGGTTGCTGCTGCATACCTCCAGGCAGGACGGCTACTGGATGGTCGATTGGGCGCGCCAACAGCTGGCCGACCAGCCGGTGCGGCTGCCCGTCAACGACGCCGCCGGCCGGCCGGGCGACAACTGGGGCGCCATCTGGCTGGGCAACGACAGCCGGGGCCGGGTCCTCCACTTCAACCGCCGCACCGGCCAGTTGAGCCAGATCACCGCAGCCCTGGGCGTTCAGCGGTTGGCGGTCATGCCCGTGCCCACCGGCAACCGCCGCTCACCCTGCGGCGCGCATGCCGAAGGCGTGGAGATGGCCGAGCAGGACAGCACCGGCCGCTGGTGGGTGGTCTCGCCCAGAGGCCGGGTGTGGGTGCAGGACGGTCAGGCGCTGCGCCTGCTGCCCCAGGTGCCTGAGCAGGTGCTGCAGCTCATCCCGGGGCTGGCCGGCGACATGGTGGCGGTGATGCGCGCGGGCGTGATGCGCCTGGCCCTACCGCAGCCTTGGGAGGGGACGGCCACTGTGGTGGCCAATCTCTGCACCGCAGGAGGTGCGCAATGAACGGCTTGATCTGGCGCGCTTGCGCAATCGGGGTGGCGGCCGCAATGGCCGCATCGGCGGTGGCCACGCCCAAGGCGGCCGTCGGCGCCCACCCGTTGACGGCGCAAGAACAGCAGGACGTGGCCAGCCTGATGCGTTGCGAGGTGCCCGACAACGCATGGCAAGGCCCACGCGGCGAGCGCCTCGTCGCGCTGTATGCCAAGCTCTTTGAGGTGGGCCTGTCTGAGGATCTGGTCAATGGTGCGCAGTCCACCCACTCGATTGCCGTTTGGGGCGGTATGCCCGGAACTTTGTTCATGGTGCCCGGCCTGGCCTATGCCGTACCCATCGTGTGGATGCGCGACGTCACCCTGGATCAGGCCCGGGCCATACTCGCAGCCCGAGATGTCGCGCTGACCTTTGACCGGGAGCAGTCAGCCAATCAACCGTATCGGGTCTACTCGAGTCGTGTGACGGGCGTCAGTGGGCCCATCTACTACATGCTTGCCGACATGCGAATGGTTCCGAATGCACAGGCCATCGGCCCTGGCGTGACTGTGAGCTGCACCCGTGTCCAGTTGTATGGGTCGGACTGAAGGTGACCGCGTAGCCCCCCTCACCCCCGCGCCAGCACCTCGCGCAAAAACCGCCCCGTGTGGCTGCCCTCATGCGCCGCCACCGCGTCGGGCGTGCCCTGCGCCACCACCAGGCCACCACCGGCGCCGCCCTCGGGGCCCATGTCGATCAGCCAGTCGGCGGTCTTGATGACATCCAGGTTGTGCTCGATCACCACCACCGTGTTGCCGGCGTCGCGCAGTTGGTGCAGCACCTTGAGCAGCAGGTCGATGTCGGCAAAGTGCAGGCCGGTGGTGGGCTCGTCCAGGATGTAGAGCGTGCGGCCGGTGTCGCGCTTGGACAGCTCCAGCGCCAGCTTGACGCGCTGCGCCTCGCCGCCCGAGAGGGTGGTGGCGCTCTGGCCCAGGGTGATGTAGCCCAGGCCCACGTCCAGCAGGGTTTGCAGCTTGCGCGCCAGCGTGGGCACGGCGCTGAAGAAGGCGTGCGCGTCTTCCACCGTCAGCGCCAGCACCTCGGCGATGTGCTTGCCCTTGTACTGCACCTCCAGCGTCTCGCGGTTGTAGCGGGCACCGGCGCAGACATCGCAGGGCACATAGACGTCGGGCAGGAAGTGCATCTCCACCTTGATGACGCCGTCGCCCTGGCAGGCCTCGCAGCGCCCGCCCACCACGTTGAATGAGAACCGCCCGGCGCCGTAGCCGCGCTCGCGCGCCGTGGGCACTTCGGCGAACAGCTCGCGGATGGGGGTGAACAGGCCCGTGTACGTGGCCGGGTTGCTGCGCGGCGTGCGGCCGATGGGGCTCTGGTCGACGTTGATGACTTTGTCGAAGGCGTCCAGCCCCTCCAGCGCGTCATGCGGCGCCGGCTCCTGGTGGCTGCGGTAGAGGTGGCGGGCCACGGCGGCGTAGAGCGTGTCGTTGACCAGCGTGCTCTTGCCCGAGCCCGAGACGCCGGTGACGCAGGTCAGCAGGCCCACCGGCACGGCCACGTCCACGCCCTTGAGGTTGTGGCCGCGCGCACCCCGGATGCGCAGCTGCGGCGTGGCAGCGGTGTTGGGGTGGCGCTTGGGGGTGGCGATGCGGCGCGCGCCGGCCAGGTACTGGCCCGTGAGGGAGTCCGGGTTGGCCGCCAGTGCGTCGGGCTTGCCCTGGGCCATCACGCGGCCGCCGTGGCGGCCGGCGCCGGGGCCCATGTCCAGGCACCAGTCGGCGGCGCGGATCATGTCCTCGTCGTGCTCCACCACCAGCACCGAGTTGCCCAGGTCGCGCAGGTGCTTGAGGGTGCCGATCAGGCGCGCGTTGTCGCGCTGGTGCAGGCCGATGCTGGGCTCGTCCAGCACATACATCACGCCGGTGAGGCCGGAGCCGATCTGGCTGGCCAGCCGGATGCGCTGGGCCTCGCCGCCCGACAGGGTGTCGGCGCTGCGCTCCAGGCTCAGGTAGTTGAGCCCCACGTCGTTCAAAAAGGCCAGCCGGGAGCGGATTTCGCGCACCACCTTGGCGGCGATCTCGGCCTTGGCGCCGCGCAGCGTCAGGCCGCTGAACCAGGCCAGGGCCTCGGCCAGCGTCAGGTGCTCCAGCGCGTAAATGGGCAGGCCGCGGTCGTCGTCCTCGCCGGGCACGAAGACGTGGCGCGCCTCGGTGCGCAGCCGCGCGCCGCCGCAGCTGGTGCAGGGTTGCACGCTCTGGTAGCGCGCCAGGTCCTCGCGCACGGCGGCCGAGTCGGTCTCGTGCAGGCGGCGGGTGAAGTTGGGCACGATGCCCTCGAACGGGTGCTCGCGCTGCACGCGGCGGCGCTTGCCGCCTGCGCCCTCGGCCTCGTAGGTGAAGGCAATCGCCTCGTCGCCCGAGCCGTGCAGCAGCACGGTCTGCGCCGCTGCGGGCAGATCCTCAAAAGGCTGCATCAGGTCGAACCCATAGTGCCGCGCCACGCTCTCCAGCATGGACCAGGTATAGGGGTTGCGCTGGTCCCAGCCCTTGACGGCGCCGCTGGCCATCGAGAGGCTGGGAAAGGCCACCACGCGCGCCGGGTCGATGGCCGTCTGCACGCCCAGGCCGTCGCAGCTCGGGCAGGCACCGATGGGCGAGTTGAACGAGAAGAGGCGCGGCTCCAGCTCGGGCAGCGCGTAGCTGCAGATGGGGCAGGCGTATTTGGCCGAGAACAGGTGCTCGGCGCCGCTGTCCAGCTCCAGCGCGATGGCGCGGCCATCGGCAATGCGCAGCGCGGCCTCAAAGCTCTCGGCCAGCCGCTGCGGCGCGCCGGCGCCGGTGCGCAGGCGGTCGATGACCACGTCGATGGCGTGCTTCTCGGTCTTTTTGAGCGCCGGCACGTCGGCCGCGTCCACCACCTGGCCATCGACGCGAAAGCGCACGTAGCCGCGCGCCTGCATGTCGGCAAACAGCTCGGCGAACTCGCCCTTGCGCTCGCGCACCACGGGCGCCAGCACGGCCATCCGGGTGCCCTCGGGCAGGGCCTGCACGGCGTCCACCATCTGGCTGACGCTTTGCGCACGCAGCGGCAGGTCGTGCTCGGGGCAGTAAGGCGTGCCGGCGCGGGCGAACAGCAGCCGCAGGTAGTCGTGGATCTCGGTGATGGTGCCCACGGTGGAGCGCGGGTTGTGGCTGGTGGCCTTTTGCTCGATGGCAATGGCCGGCGCCAGACCCTCGATCACGTCCACGTCGGGCTTGTCCATCAGCTGCAGAAACTGCCGCGCATAGGCCGACAGGCTCTCGACGTAGCGGCGCTGGCCTTCGGCATACAGCGTGTCGAAGGCCAGGCTGGACTTGCCCGAGCCCGACAGGCCGGTGATGACCACCAGCGCCTGCTTGGGCAGGTCGACGTCGATGTTCTTCAGGTTGTGGGTGCGCGCACCGCGCACGGCGATGACCTGGGCAAGATGGGGCGAATCGGGCATGACAGGCGAACACGTGGGCAACCCACTATGGTAGTGGCTGCCCCATGGGTGGGCGACGTCCTTGCAGGCCGGCGCCGCTACGCCACCAGCGTCAGTCCCTGCTGCGCCGGCAGCAGCGCGCGGCCGGCGGGGCTGTTGGCCCAACCGGCGAGAAAGGCGTCCACCTCCACCTCGGGCATGGGCTTGGCAATCAGATAGCCCTGACCCACCTGGCAGCCGTGCTCGCGCAGCGCGCCGATCTGGGGCAGCTCTTCGATGCCTTCGGCCACGGTGGTCATCTTGAGCTGGTGGGCCAGGCGCAAGATGGTGTCCACGATGGCGCGGGCGTCGTCGCGGGTCAGCAGCTCGCGCATGAAGCTGCGGTCGATCTTGAGCGTATCGAAGGGGAAGTTGCGCAGATAGGCCAGCGACGAGTAGCCGGTGCCGAAGTCGTCCAGCGCAATGCGGGTGCCCAGCGCGCGCAGCTCGCGCAGCACGGCGGTGGCGGCGTCGCCCTCGTTGATGAAGATGGACTCGGTGATCTCCAGCTCCAGCCGGTAGGGTTCGAAGTTGCGCGCGTCCAGCGCATGGCGCACGGTGCGCGCGAAGTCGGGCGACACGGCCTGGCTGGGCGAGACATTGACGGCCACCGAGAGGCTGGCGGGCCAGTGGCTGGCGGCGCGCAGCGCCTCGTCCAGCACCCAGGCGCCGATGGGCACGATCAGCCCCGATGCTTCGGCCACCGGGATGAACTCGGCCGGCGAGACCGACCCCAGCTCGGGGTGGTTCCAGCGCAGCAAGGCCTCGAAGCCGACGATGCGGCCGCTGGCCAGGTCGGCCTTGGGCTGGTAGGCCAGCCACAGCTGGTTGCTGCGCAAGGCGTCGCGCAGGGCTTCCTCGATCTGGTTGCGGCGGCGGGTGTGCTGGGCAATCTGGGCGGCAAAGCGGCGCCAGGTGGCCCGGCCGGCCGCCTTGGCCTCGTGCAGCGCCAGGTCGGCATGGTTCATCAGCGCGTCGATCTCGCGCCCGTCGCCCGGCGTCACGGCCAGGCCCATGCTGACGCGCACCGGCACGGGCAGGCCCTGGAACAGCATGGGCTTTTGCAGCGTGTCCATCAGCCGGTCGGCCAGTTGCTCCACGCCTTCATTGCCGGTCACGCCGACGAACAGCATGGCGAACTCGTCGCCGCCCAGCCGCGAGATCAGATCGCCCCGGCGGGTGCAGGCGGCCAGGCGGCGCGCCACCTCCATCAGCAAGGCGTCGCCGGCGGCGTGGCCCAGGGTGTCGTTGGTGTTCTTGAAGTGATCCAGGTCCAGGCAGACCACGGCGCAGCGCCGGTTGGCGCCGCCCTCTTCCTGGGTCAGGGCCTGGCGCGCCAGCTCGCGAAAGTGGGCGCGGTTGGGCAGGCCGGTGACGGGGTCGTGGTGGGCCAGAAAGCGCAGCTGGGCGTTGGCCTGCTGGGCGCGGGTCTCGTCGGTGGCCACACCGCGCCAGCCGGCAAAGTGGCCCTGGGCATCGAACTTGGGCTTGGCGCTGATGGACACCCAGGCCGTGCGCGTGCCGTGGCCCAGCGTCAGCGTCAGGTCGCGAAACGGCGTGCAGCGCTGCAGGGCGGTGCGCAGCGCCTGCATCCGCTGCTGGCGTTCCAGGTCATGCGGGCTGCCCGCGCGCCGCTGCAGCAGCTCCATCAGCGGCAGGGCGGTGACCTCGTCCACGTTGACCTTCAGCGCGGTGGCGATGCGATCCGGCGCTGAAATCAGCAGGCCCGCCGCATTGGTTTCCCACAGCAGGTCGGTCGAGTGCTCCTCGAAGTCGCGCAGCAGCAGACCCACCCATTGCGACTGGCGTTCGGCATGGGCTTCATTGGTCAGCCGCTCGCCCAGCGTGCGGGCGGTGGACCACACGGCGGCCAGGCCCAGCAGCATGTACAGCAACACCACCCCATGCAAGGCCAGTGGCAGGTGGTTGGTGGCGCTGGTCAGCGTGCCGATGGCCAGCACGGCGATGAAGGCGGTACCGGCCCAGGGCGCGGCGCCCAGCGCAAAGCTGCCGGCGGCCAGGATGCAGACCACCACCACCCAGCAGACGATGGCGGCATCGCCCTGGGCATGGGGCAGCAGCACCTGGGGCACGAAGGCCCACAACAGGCCGGTGAACCCGGCGTGCATCACCAGCCGGCGCATGGCTCGCGTCGACATGGTCTTGCGCAGCTTGCCGGCGCGCCAGTTCAGCCACAGCGGCAGGCCGTTGAGCGACAGCAGGCACACCAGCAGCAGCCAGCCCACCAACAGCGGCAGCGGCAGCGCCTGGGTGTCGAGAAACGCCCAGGCAATGGTGGCGCTGCTGATCCAGTTGGCCACCAGAATCATGGGCGTCATGCGCACCACGGCCTCGATCTGGCGGGCCCGCAGCACGTCGGCGTCGGCCGGATCTTCCACCTCGTAGACCTGTAGCAGACGCAGCAGGCGACCGGGCTCGAGCGAGGCGAGAAACTTCATGTTCGCGTCTTCGGCCCTGGCGCTTGCGGGCTTGAGACTCGACTGTAAATAAATGTCACAACTCTCGCGCCACAATGCGGCCATGCAGGCCATCGCTTTCGAAGACGTCACCAAAACCTATGCCGGCCCGCGCCCGGTGCATGCGCTGACCGGTGTGCGCTTTGCGGTGGAGCCGGGTGAATTTTTCGGCCTGCTGGGCCCCAATGGCGCGGGCAAAACCACCCTCATCAGCATCCTGGCCGGCCTGGCGCGGGCCGACGGGGGGCGCGTCACCGTGATGGGCCACGACGTGGTGACCGACTTCGCTGCCGCCCGGCGCAGCCTGGGCATCGTGCCGCAGGAGCTGGTGTTCGATCCGTTTTTCTCGGTGCGCGAGGCGCTGCGCATCCAGAGCGGCTACTTTGGCGTGCGCGGCAACGAGGCCTGGATTGCCGAGCTGCTGGACGGCCTGGGTCTGGCCGACAAGGCCGACGCCAACATGCGTCAGCTGTCGGGCGGCATGAAGCGCCGCGTGCTGGTGGCGCAGGCGCTGGTGCACAAGCCACCGGTCATCGTGCTGGACGAGCCCACGGCCGGCGTGGACGTGGAGTTGCGCCAGACGCTGTGGCAGTTCATCTCCAGCCTGCACAAGCAAGGCCACACCGTGCTGCTGACTACCCATTACCTGGAAGAGGCCGAGGCGCTGTGCCAGCGCATCGCCATGCTCAAGGGGGGCGCGCTGGTGGCGCTGGCGCCCACGGCCGAGTTGCTGGCCGGCATGGCCGGCCAGGTGCTGCGCTTCAAGACCGACGACGCACTGCCCGCCGCGCTGGTGCCGCAGGCCCGGGTCACCGGCCGCCAGGTGCTGCTGAGCGTGGGCGGGGCGGCCGACATCGAGGTCGCGCTGACCGCGCTGCGCGTGGCCGGCGTGCGGGTGGAAGACGTGGGCATCGTCGGCGCCGACCTGGAAGACGTGTTCCTCGCCACCATGGGAGCCGCCCGATGAGTCACCACGAGTCGCTGGGCGTGCGCACCCTCTTCTATAAAGAGGTGCTGCGTTTTTGGAAGGTGGCCTTCCAGACCGTGGGCGCGCCGGTGCTCACCGCCATGCTCTACCTGTTGATCTTCGGCCACGTGCTGGGCGACGAGGCGCGGGTCTATGGCCAGGTGCCTTACACCGCGTTTCTGGTGCCGGGCCTGGTGATGATGAGCGTGCTGCAAAACGCGTTTGCCAACACCTCGTCCAGCCTCATTCAGAGCAAGATCACGGGCAACCTGGTCTTCGTGCTGGTCACGCCGTTGTCACCGTGGGCATGGTTCGTGGCCTATGTGGGCGCGGCCATGGTGCGCGGATTAGCCGTGGGCGCGGGCGTGCTGCTGGCCACGGTCTGGTTCGTGCCGCTGACGCTGGCCCAGCCGCTGTGGGCATTGGGTTTTGCCGTGCTGGGCGCGGCGCTGATGGGCGCGCTGGGGCTGATCGCCGGGCTGTGGGCCGACAAGTTCGACCAGATGGCCGCGTTCCAGAACTTCATCGTCATGCCCATGACGTTTCTGGCCGGTGTCTTCTACTCGGTGTACTCGCTGCCCGGCGTCTGGTACACCATCAGCCACGCCAACCCTTTTTTCTACATGATCGACGGCTTCCGCCACGGCTTCTTCGGCGTCGGTGACGTCTCGCCCTGGTTGTCGCTGGCGGTGGTTGGTGCGGCGTTCGCGGTGGTGGCGGCGGTGGCGCTGCACCTGCTGCGCACGGGCTACAAGCTGCGCCACTGATGGGCAGGGTGCCCACGCGCACAATACCGGCCATGCGCGTCGTACTCCCGTCGTCAGCCGGCTGGCCCTGGCTGGCTGTGTTCACCTTGGCCATCGTGCCGCCGGTGCTGATGGCCTACAGCCGCAGCCCATCGCCCACGGTGCTCAATCAGCTGCTGGCGCTGGGGGGCTGGGCCGTGGTGGCCCTGGCCATCGGCATGCGCGGCCCCACCGAAGCGCGTGGGGCCTGGCGCTCGCCGCTGATCTGCGCGCTGGCGCTGCTGGGCGGCGCGGTGCTGTGGGCCATGGTGGGGGGACTGCCGGACTCCGTGGCCTATTCGGCCCTGGCCGTGCTGGCGGCGGCGGCACTGATGGTGCGCCTGGGCCAGGAGCCCGGGGTGGCCGTGGGCGGCCGCGCGTTCTACTGGGCCTTGTTGCTGGCCGGCCTGCTCAGTGCGGCCATCGCCCTGGTGCAGGTGTTTGCGCCGCAATGGGTGGACGGCGTCTGGCTGGCGCGGCCGGTGCAGGCCGGCCGGGCGGTGGGCAACGTGCGCCAGCCCAACCACCTGTCCAGCGTGTTGGTGTGGGCGCTGGTGGCGACGGTGCCACTGGCCCAGCCGCTGCTGGCCGGCGGTCGGCGATGGGTGTGGCGCCTGGTCTGGCTGGCGGTCATGGGGCTGCTGGTCTGGGCGGTGGTGCTGTCGGGCTCGCGCACCGGCGCACTGTCCATGCTGGTGCTGGCGCTGTGGGGGCTGGTGGATCGGCGGCTGGGCGCGTTTTTGCGGCTGGCGCTGCTGGCCATGCCGCTGTGCTACGGCCTGGCCTGGTGGGGCATGGACGCCTGGAGCGCGGCCGGCCATGCGCTGGCCAGCACCGAACACCTGCGCGCCGGGTTCGAGGGTGGCGACATCTCGTCGTCACGCTTTCGCATCTGGGCCGATACGCTGACGCTGATTGCCCAGCAGCCCTGGTTGGGCGTGGGCTTTGGCGAGTTCAACTTTGCCTGGTCGTTGACGCCGTTGCCCAACCGGCCGGTGGCTTTTTTTGATCACACCCACAACCTGCCGCTGCAACTGCTGGTGGAGCTGGGCCTGCCGCTGGGCACGCTGGTGCTGGCGCTGCTGCTGGGGGCGCTGGGGCAGGCCGCATGGCGGGCCTGGCGCGACACCAACGCCGCCACGGCCACCGGCGCGCGGGCGGCGGTGGTGGTGGTGTTGATGATCGGCCTGCACAGCCTGCTGGAGTACCCGCTGTGGTTTGCCTACTTCCTGCTGCCCACGGCCTGGGCCTGGGGCCTGGCGCTGCGCCAGCCCAATCTGGCGCGCCGGCCCTGGGTGCGCTCACCGGCCCAATGGCCCACGGTGGCGGGTGGCGTGATGCTGGCGCTGGTGCTGTTTGCGACCTATGAGTACCTGCGCGTCGCCGCCATCTACAGCACCCGTGCGGGCGGCGGATCGCTGACCGAACGCATCGCCGACGGCCAGGCCACCGTGTTCTACGGCGCCCAGGCCGACTACGCGGCGGCCACATCGCTGCTGGAGCCCGCCGCGTTTGGCCGCGCCACCCACCTGCTGCTGGACACGCGACTGATGGTGGCCTGGGCGCGCATGCTGGCTGCCACCAACCATGAAGACCCTGCGCGCCACCTGGCGCAGCGGCTGCGGGAGTTCCGCAATCCGGCGTCCAGAGACTTCTTCGCCCCTTGCGAGGGGCCACCCACGGGCGACTTCCAGTGTCAGACGCCCAACCAGCAACTGAGCTGGCGCGACTTCCAGGAGTTGCAGCGGTAATCGACGGAGGCTCAGCGGCCGGCCAGGCTGGGCTGGCGGCTGGGTTGCTTGCCGGCCAGATCGGCCATCCGGATCACGTCGGCGTGGTTGTCGTAGGCGCTGATTTCACCGGCCTTGCGGGCACGGAAGAATTCGGCCATGACGGCGGCGCGGGTGGTGCTGGACAGCGCCGGCGCTTCGATGCGGCCCAAGTCGGCAAACGGCTCGGCGCCGTTGTCATACCGGCTGGTCGTGGTTTGGGCCGAGGCGGCGGTGGCGGCAAGCAACAGGGCAAGGGCAATGGCGGTCGAAGCGGTACGCATGGTGTTCTCCTCAATCAGGTTGACGTAAGTGAGCGCTTGCTGTTTGCCTTTGGCCCACAACGACTCGATATGAGTCGATGGCTGTCACTGTAATCAGATTGCTGATCGGAATAAATCACCAATTCGTCGATAGACTATTGCTGATTTCGCAATAAAGGAGGGCGCTATGGATCAGTTGCGTGCCATGCAGGTGTTTGCGCAGGTGGCCGAAGCCGGCAGTTTTGCCGGCGCGGCGCGGGCCTTGAACCTCGCCCCCGCCGTGGTCACGCGGCAGGTGGCCGAGTTGGAGGCGCATCTGGCGGCCCGGCTGATTCAGCGCACCACGCGGCTCATGGTGCTGACCGACGTGGGCAGGCAGTACCTGACCCGGGTGCGCGCCATCCTGGCCGATCTGGCCGACGCCGACGCGGAGGCCAGCGCCACCGTGCGCGTGGTGGGTGGGCGGCTGGCCATGCGCGCACCGCCTGCTTTCGCCACCCACCAACTGGCCGTCATGCTGCCCCGGTTCCACGAGCGCTACCCGGCGGTCACGCTGACGCTGACGTTGGATGGCGTCGTGGGCGTTGGCGTTGACGAGGGGCAGGACATCACCATCATCTGGGGCCCGCAGCCCCTGGCGGGCGAGTTCGTGGCGCGTCGGCTGGCCCGCACCGAAGTCATCCTCTGCGCGGCGCCGGCCTATCTGGACCGCCATGGCCGGCCCACGCATCCCACCGAGCTGGCGCAGCACCAGATGCTGACGCCGCCACCCGTGCCGGGCATTTTCGATCCGGCCCAGATCCGCTTCATCCATCGGCGCGACGGCACCGTCGTCCAGCCGCCGTCTCACACTCGTCCCAAACCGCTGCTGTCCACCTGGCACACCGACACCAACCTGGTGGCCGCCCGTGTCGGCCTGGGCGTGGCCGGCCTGCCTTCGTTCACCGTGGCCGGCGACTTCAGGGCCGGCACGCTGGAGCGCGTGCTGCCCGACTGGCGCCTCTTTGAGAACACCATCTGGGCCTGCGTGCCCTCACGCCAGCACCTGCCGGCGCGCACGCGCGCCATGCTGGACTTTCTGGTCGAGACCTTTGGCGGTGAAGACCGCGACCCCTGGCTGGCTGAGCTGGACTAGAAGGTATAGCCGGCGCGGGTCTGGCCGCCGTCGAGCTGTTCCAGCAGCGGCAGCAGCGGCTTGAGCGGCGCATAGCGCAGCGCCACCTTGCGCGCATAGGTGAAGAAGCGCGGCAGATCGGCCACGTAGTGCGGTTTGCCGTCGCGGTGCTTGAGGCGGCAGAAGATGCCCATGACCTTGAGGTGCCGCTGCAGGCCCATCCATTCCAGCGCCCGCCAGTGCGCACCGAAGTCTTCGGCCACCGGCAGCGCGGCGGCGCGGGCGGCCTGCCAGTGGCGCACGCCCCAGTCCAGCTCGCGCTCCTCGTCCCAGGAGATGAAGGCATCGCGCAGCAGCGAGGCCATGTCATAGGTGATGGGGCCGCGCACCGCGTCCTGGAAGTCCAGGATGGCCGGATTGGGGTCGGCCACCATCAGGTTGCGCGGCATCCAGTCGCGGTGTACGGCCACCGTGGGCTGGGCCAGGGCGCTGGCCACCAGGTGGTCGCACAGGGTTTGCCAGCTGGCCTGCTGGGCCGCCGTCCATTGCACGCCGTACTCGCGCTGCACGCACCACTCGGGGAACAGCGCCAGCTCGCGGCGCAGCAGCGCGTCGTCATAGGGCGGCAGCGTGTCGGCCGCCACGTTCACCTGCCATTGCACCAGCGCCCGCACGGCGTCGCGCATCAAGCCATCGGTCTGCTCGGCGCTGCACGCGGGGTCTTGCAGCGCGGCCAGGTACAGCCGCTGACCCAGGTCGCTCAGCAGTACGAAGCCCTGGGCCGTATCGGCGGCCAGCACGTGGGGGCCATGCAGGCCAGCCCGCTCGATCAGCGCGGCCACGTGCAGAAAAGGCCGCACGTCCTCCAGCGGGGGCGGGGCGTCCATGATGATGCGCGTGCCGTGGGCCGACTGGATGCGCAGATAGCGCCTGAAACTCGCGTCCGCGCTGGCCGGCACCAGGGTCTCAGGGCGCAGGCCATGGGCAGGGGCCACGTCGGCCAGCCAGCGGTCGAACGCTTGGGCGCGGGCCGCGTCGGCCCAGGTCACGATGGGGGTGCTCATGAAAAATCCTAGAAACGGCGGTTGACCGCTTGCCACCGCCGGGCAGGCCGCCTTGGCGCTGAAGATGGGGCGCACGGCAGCTTCTACGATAATTCTAGGCTTTGCCCCTAAGCCCCACCGCTTGAGCCGCTTCGCCCGTCGTCCATTGCTGTGCCCCCTGCCGCTGGCCGCGCTGACGCTGGCCACCTCGGCGTTGGCGCAGCAACCGCCCGCGCCCATCACGCTGGAGGCCGATCGCATTGAGAGCCGCAACCAGACCCAGACGGTGGCCAGTGGCGCCGTGGTGCTGGAGCAGGCGGGCCTCAAGCTCACCGCCGACTGGCTGCGCTTCGACGAGGCGACCCAGTTGGCCATCGCCGAGGGTGCGGTGCGACTCAGCCAGCGCGGCAGCGTGGTGGCGGGCAGCCGCGCCGAGGTGCAGGTGGATCGCCAGCGCGGCCGCGTCCAGGACGTGACCTACCACCTGGCCGTCACCGGCGGCGGCGGCCATGCGCGCGAGTTGACGTTCGAGGGCCGCCAGCGTCTGGCCGCCACGGCCGCCGACTACACCACCTGCCCGCGCGACGCCGACGCTCCCGGCCACATGCCCGACTGGCTGCTGTCGGCCGACACCCTGAATCTGGATTTCGTCACCAACGAAGGGCGCGCCACCGGCGCCGTGCTGCGCTTCATGGGTGTGCCCATCCTGGGCGCGCCGACGCTGACGTTTCCGGCCACCGACCAGCCCAAGTCCGGCTGGCTGCCGCCCACCGTGGGGCTGGACAGCACCTCGGGCCTGACGCTGGCGCTGCCCTACTACTGGCGCATTGCGCCCAACCTCGACGCCACGCTGACGCCGGGCATCATCAGCCGCCGTGGCCTGTCGGTCGCCGGGCAGGTGCGCTACCTGCTGGACAGCGACAAGGGCCGCATCGACATCGACACCCTGCCCTACGACCGCCTGGCCGGCCGCGCGCGCGGCTCGCTGGCCTGGCTGCACGAGGGCGAGGCCAGCGGGTGGCGCTACGACGCCCACGTCGAGGCCGCTTCGGACGACGCCTATTGGCGCGACTTTGCGCGCACCCTGCCCAGCCTGACGCAGCGCCTGCTGGCGCAGGATCTGGCCGCCAGCCGCGTCTGGCAGTTTGGCGGTCAGGGCGCGGCCGTCGACGCCAGCGCCTGGGTGCGCGTGCAAGGCTGGCAGGTGCTGCAAAGCGAAGATCGCGAAGACCTCATCGTTGCGCCCTACCAGCGGCTGCCCCAGGTGGGCCTGGGGCTGGCCGGCGAGCTCGATGGCTGGCGCTGGGGCCTGCAGGGCGAGTACAACCGCTTCGTGCTGCGCGAGCGGCTGCCGCTTGAGTGGCGCCCCGACGGCCAGCGCGTCACCAGCCAGGCCAGCCTGACCCGCACCTGGGACTCCGGTTGGGGCTGGCTGACGCCGCGCGCCGCGCTCTATGCGGCCAGCTACCGCACCGACACCGCCATGAGCGATGGCCGCACCAGCGCCCGCCGCTGGCTGCCGTCGGTCAGCCTGGACACCGGCCTGCGCTTCGACCGCACCACCACCGCCTGGGACCGCGCCGTCACGCAGACGCTGGAGCCGCGGCTGCATTACGTCTACACGCCGTACAAGGCGCAGAACGCGCTGCCGCTGTTCGACACCGCGCCACTGGATTTCAGCGAGACCTCGATCTGGGCCGACAACCCCTTTGCCGGACCGGACCGCATCAGCGACATGCAGCAGGTCACGGCCGGCCTGGCCAGCCGATGGCTGGATGCGGGCACGGGCGTGGAGCTGCTGCGGCTGGGCGCCGCACAGCGCTACATGTTCCGCGACCAGCGGTTGCCCCCCCTGGACGATGCCGGCAACAGCCGCTTTTCCGACCTGCTGCTGTACGGCAGCGGCTCGCCCTGGCCCACCTGGCGTGCCGACGCCACCGTGCAGGTCAGCCCCAGCTCGCGGCGCACCATGCGCTCGGTGCTGGCGCTGCGCTGGCAGCCGGCGCCCTATCACGTGCTGTCGGGCACTTACCGCTATGCGCGCGACCTCTCCGAGCAGTTCGACATGGGCTGGCAATGGCCCATCTACCGCAGCAGCAGCCAGGGTGGCCGCTGCCAGGGCACGCTGTACGGCGTGGGCCGCGTCAACTACAGCATGGCCGACAAGCGCATCACCGATGCGCTGGCCGGATTCGAGTACGACTCGGGCTGCTGGATCGCCCGCGTGGTGGCCGAGCGCATCTCCACCGGGCAGAGCCAGGCCACCACGCGGCTGCTGCTGCAGCTGGAGCTGGTGGGCCTGTCGCGCCTGGGCGCCAACCCCTTGCGCGCGCTGAAAGACAATATCCCGGGCTATCAGGTGCTGCGCGACGACGACGCGCCCTGGTCGTCTTCCCTCCCCTAGCTTCGTCCGTTGTGCCCCTCATGAAACATGCTCTTTCTGCGCTTGCCCTGACCTGGGCGCTGGCCGCGTCGGCGGCCACCCCGCCGCGCGCGTCGGACTACATCGTGGCGGTGGTCAACAACGACGCCGTCACCGAGGTCGAGGTGCAGCAAGCCCTGGCCAACGCGCGCGAGCAGGCCCGCCAGCAAAGCGGCGCCATGCCCAATGAGGCCGACCTGCGGCGCCAGACCATAGACCGCCTGGTCAACGAGCGCGTCATCGTCACCTATGCCCGCGACATGGGCGTGCGGGTGGACGAGCCCGAACTCGACCGCGCGGTGGCCAACGTGGTGACCGCCAACCGCCTGGCCAGCGTGGATGCGCTGCGCGAGCGGCTGCGCGCCGACGGGCTGGATTTCAAGCGCTTTCGCGACAACCTGCGCGACCAGATCCTGGCCGAGCGGGTGCGTGAGCGCGAGGTGCCGGCGCGCATCAAGGTCTCGGACGCCGATGTGGACGCCATGCTGGCCGAGCGCGGCGCCGCGCGGGTGGCCAGCCAGGAGCTGAACCTGGCCCAGATTCTGATCACGGTGCCCGATGGGGCGGGCGAGGCCGAGGTGGCCGAACGCCGCGCGCTGGCCCAGGGCGCCATCACCCGTGTGCGAGGCGGCGAAGACTTCGGCGCCGTGGCCCGGGAGCTCTCGCAGGACACCGGCACCCGGGCCCAGGGCGGCGAGATGGGCCAGAAGGCGGCCGACCGCTACCCCGACCTGTTCACTGCGGCCGCGCGCGGCGTGGCGGTGGGCGACGTGGCGGCCGAGCCGCTGCGCAGCGGCGCCGGCTTTCACGTCATCAAGGTGCTGGCGCGCAAGGAAAACGCCGGCATGACGGTGACCCAGACCCACCCGCGCCACATCTTGCTGCGCCCCTCGGCCGAACTCTCGGCCGAGACCGCCCGCCAGCGCCTGGGCGATCTGCGCACGCAGATCGACAACGGCCGCATCAGCTTTGAAGACGCCGCCCGCCGCTATTCGGAAGACGGCAGCGCCCAGGGCGGGGGCGATCTGGGCTGGGTCTCGCCGGGCCAGTTCGTGCCCGAGTTCGAGCAGGCCATGGGGAAGCTCGACATCGGCGCCATCTCCCAGCCCGTGGTTTCGCGCTTCGGCGTGCACCTGATCCAGGTGCTGGAGCGCCGCCAGGCCCAGGTGGACTTGCGCCAGCTGCGCGACCAGGCGCGCAACGTGCTGCGCGAGCGCCAGTACGACAAAGCCTATGCCGAGTGGCTGGAGGAGCTGCGTGGCCGCGCCTGGATCGAGCTGCGCGAGAAGCCCGAGCGCTGATCGCCGATGACACACCGCGCCCGCAAGCGCTTCGGCCAGCACTTTCTGACCGACACCGGCATCATTGCCGGCATCGTGCGCGCCATTGCGCCGCGCGCGGGCGATCGGCTGGTTGAAATCGGCCCCGGCCTGGGGGCACTCACCCGGCCGCTGCTGGCCGAGCTGCCTGGCCTCACCGTCATCGAGCTGGACCGCGACCTGGCCGCGCGGCTGCGCCGCGAGCCCAGGCTCCACGTCGTCGAGGCCGACGTGCTGACCGTGGACTTTGCCGCCCTGGCCGCCGAACTGGGCGGCCCGCTGCGCGTGGTGGGCAACCTGCCCTACAACATCTCCACGCCCATCCTCTTTCACCTGCTGGACTTTGCCCCGCACCTCATCGATCAGCACTTCATGCTGCAAAAAGAGGTGGTCGATCGCATGGCCGCCGGGCCGGGCAGCAAGGCCTATGGCCGCCTGTCGGTGATGCTGCAGTGGCGCTACGACGTGGAGGCGCTGTTCGACGTGCCACCCGATGCCTTTGATCCGCCGCCGGCCGTGGACTCGGCCATCGTGCGCCTGCAGCCGCTGCCGGGCACCGAGGCGGTGGACGCGGCGTTGCTGGCGTCGCTGGTGGCGGCGGCCTTCTCGCAGCGGCGCAAGCTGCTGCGCCACACCCTGGGCGTCTGGCTGACCGCGCGCGGCTATGGCGGCGACTTCGACCTGCAGCGCCGCGCCGAAGAAGTGCCGGTGGCCGCCTACGTGGCGCTGGCTCAGGCCGTGAGCTCGTCCGCCCGCGCCTGAGCCGCCGCGAGGTCCAGCGCGCCGGTGTAGATCGCGCGGCCGCAGATCACGCCCTCGATGCCGCTGGCCTGCACCGCGCACAAGGCCTCGATGTCGGTCAGACCCGCGAGGCCGCCCGAGGCGATGACCGGGATGGACAGCGCCTCGGCCAGCGCCACCGTGGCCTCGATGTTGATGCCGGTCAGCATGCCGTCGCGGCCGATGTCGGTGTAGATGATGGACTCGACGCCGTAGTCCTCGAACTTGCGTGCCAGATCGATGACCTCGTGGCCGGTGAGCTTGCTCCAGCCGTCGGTGGCCACCTTGCCGCCGCGCGCGTCCAGGCCCACGACGATGTGGCCGCCAAAGGCCGTGCAGGCCTCGCGCAAAAAGCCCGGGTTCTTGACCGCCGCCGTGCCAATGATGACGTAGGCGATGCCGCTGTCCAGGTAGCGCTCGATGGTGTCCAGATCGCGGATGCCGCCGCCCAGTTGCACCGGAATGGCGCCGTCCACCTCGGCCAGGATGCTCTTGATGGCGGCCTGGTTGACCGGCTTGCCGGCAAAGGCGCCGTTCAGGTCCACCAGGTGCAGGCGGCGCGCGGCGGCGCCCAGCCAATGGCGGGCCATCTCGGCAGGGGCACTGGAAAACGTGGTGGCGACGTTCATGTCGCCCTGTTCAAGGCGCACGCACTGGCCGTCCTTGAGGTCGATGGCGGGGATCAGCAGCATGGGTTCAAGGCGTCCAGCGCAAAAAGTTGCGCAGCAACGTCAAGCCCTGCGCCGCGCTTTTCTCGGGGTGAAACTGGGTGGCAAAAATGTTATCGCGCGCCACCGCACTGGTAAAGGGCAAGGGGTAATGGGTGGTGGCCGCCACGTCGCCTGACTGCTCGGGCTGGGCGTGGTAGCTGTGCACGAAGTAGAAATGGGTGCCATCGGCAATGCCCTGCCACAGCGGATGGGGTCGCGTGGGGTGGACGGTGTTCCAGCCCATGTGGGGCACCTTGCAGCGGCTGCCGTCTGGGCCCATCTGGCCGTCCGCAAACCGCCGCACGCGCCCCGGCAGCAGGCCCAGCCCCGGCGTGTCCTGCTCGTCGGAGTGGGTCAGCAGCAGCTGCAGGCCCACGCAGATGCCCAGCACCGGACGCTCGCGCAGCGCGGCCCGTACGGCTTCCTGCAGGCCGGCCGTGCGGATGGCGCGCATCACATCGGCCATGGCGCCCTGGCCGGGCAGCACCACGCGCTCGGCGGCGTGGACGACGTCGGCGTCACCGCTGACGACCACCTCGGCGCCGCTGCCCGCCGCCGCTGCGCGCACGGCCTGCGCCACCGAGCGCAGGTTGCCGCTGCCGTGGTCGACGACGACGACGGCGCGATTCACAAACTGCCTTTGGTGGACGGGATGGTGCCTGCCGCACGCGCATCGGGCGTGGTGGCCATGCGCAGCGCGCGGCCAAAGGCCTTGAACACCGTCTCGCACTGGTGGTGGGCGTTGCTGCCCTTGAGGTTGTCCACGTGCAGCGTGGCCTTGGCGTGGTTGGCAAAACCCTGGAAGAACTCGTGCGCGAGCTGGGTGTCG
This sequence comes from Pseudomonadota bacterium, assembly GCA_020161145.1. Lineage (GTDB taxonomy): Bacteria > Pseudomonadota > Gammaproteobacteria > Burkholderiales > Burkholderiaceae_C > Ideonella. Next base: position 46,449 of record JAIUPQ010000007.1, on the reverse strand, counting down.
AAGTCGCCGATCTGCCCGGCGGTGAACGGCACGTCAAAGACCAGCCCGGGCCGACCCGAGAGGTCGATGACCACGCGCGAGAGCGCCTCATCGAGCGGCACGTAGGCATGGCCGTAGCGCGCCAGGCCCGCCTTGTCACCCACCGCCTGCGCCAGCGCCATGCCCAGCGCAATGCCCACGTCCTCCACCGTGTGGTGGCCGTCGATGTGCAGGTCGCCCTCGCATTGCACCGTCAGGTCCATCAGCCCGTGGCGGGCGATCTGGTCCAGCATGTGGTCGAAAAAGCCGATGCCGGTGGCCAGCTGGCTGGCGCCGCTGCCATCGAGGTTGAGCGTGACGTGGATGCGCGTCTCGGCGGTGTCGCGGCGCACGTCGGCGCGGCGGGGGGCGGGGGTCATGGGCTCTTCCTCAGGGCTGCGAGCAGGCGGTCATTTTCGGCGGGCGTGCCCACGGTGAGGCGCAGGCAGTGGGCCAGCAGCGGGTGCAGGCCGCTGACGTTCTTGACCAGCACGCCGTGGGCCTTCAGCGCGGCAAAGGTGGCGTCGGCGTCGGCCACGCGCACCAGAATCATGTTGGCCTGGCTGGGGTAGACCTGCTGGCACAGCGCCGGCAGCGCGGCCAGCAGCCGCTCGCGTTCGGCGCGGATGGCGGCGGCCTGGGCCGCGTACTCGGCCTCGTGCTCCAGCGCAAACAGCGCGGCCTCGGCATTGAGCACGCTGACGTTGAACGGCGGGCGCAGCTTCTCGAACTGGTTGATCCAGGCCGTGCGGCCCATCAGATAGCCCACCCGCACGCCCGCCAGCCCGAACTTGCTCAGCGTGCGCATCAACAGCACGTGGGGGTGGCGCTGCAGGCGCGCCAGCGAATCGCGCGCCGCAAACGGCTGGTAGGCCTCGTCCATCACCACGAGGCCCGGCGCGCGGGCGATCACCGCGTCGATCACCGCGTCGTCCCACAGATTGGCCGTGGGGTTGTTGGGGTAGGCCAGCCAGATCAGCGCCGGCTGGTGGCGCTCCACGGCAGCCAGCAGCGCCGGGCCGTCGAGCGCAAAGTCGGCCGTGGTGGGCACGCCCACAAAAGCGCGGCCCGCCAGTTGCGCCGCCAGGCCATACATGACGAAGCCCGGCACCGGTGCCAGCACCGTGGCCCCGGGCACCAGCGCCTGCGTCAGCAGCGAGATCAGCTCGTCCGAGCCATTGCCCAGCATCAGCGCGCAGCCTTCGGGCAGTTGCGCATGGCGGGCCAGCGCGGCGCGCAAATCGTCGATGCGTTCGGCCGGGTAGCGGTTCAGCGCCACGCTGGCCAGCCGCTCGCCCAACTGGGCTTGCAGCGGCGGCGGCAGCCGGTAGGGGTTCTCCATGGTGTCGAGCTTGACCAGCCCGGCGCTGGGCTGCACGGCATAGCCGTGCAGGCCCTGGATGTCGGCGCGCAGCACGTGGCGCAGGCGGTCGGCTTCGGTGGTGGTCATGGTGCAGCGCAGCGTAGCACGGGGGGACAGGCGCTCACAGTGGCCGGCGCTGCGCATCGGCCAGCCCCGTCAGCAGCGCGCGGCCATCGGGCAGCACGCGCAGCACGCCGTAGCGCGCCGATGCAAAGCGCGCGGCCTGGCCCTCGGGGAAATAGTAGGCGTCTGTCACCAGAACGGGGCCGCGGCCCCGACTCAGCCGTCTACGCAGCGGCAGCGCCACTTCACCTGCGCCCACGACCGCCCCGGGTGCCAGCACGGCGGTGACGGTGGCTACGCCTTGGGCGTCCACTCGGGCGCGCACGCGGGTCGCGCCCGGGGTGCTGAACACCGCCTCGGGCAGCTCGAACGCCAGCCGCATGTAGTCGCCGGCCAGCAACGAGCGCGGGTCTGCCGGCGCCAGCGCCACATACACCGTGCGCCCCTGGGCCACGATCTGCTGCTGGCGCCAGATGGTGGTGTTGGCCAACGCCAGCGTGGCCGCCAGCGCGCCCAGCAGCAAGGCCATGGGCCGCACGCCGCGCGGCGCCTGCCACTGCGCGCGCGGCCGCCACACGCTGGCCACCAGCAGCGTGCCCGCCACCGCCAGCGCCAGCCCTTTGTGGGCTAGCGGCCAGTGCAGCTCGTAGTACAGCGTGCCCACCAGCCACAGCGCGGCCAGCGTGGCCAGCGCCACCAGGCTGCGGGTGCCGTGCAGCCAGCCCAACACCAGCACCAGCAGCACGCCGCCCAGCGCCGGCACGGCGGCGGCCAGGGCCACCAGCACGGCGGCGACCACGGCGGCGCGCAGGCCGCGCAGCGCCGGCAACATTCGCCACAGCAGCACGGCGGCGACCACCGCCAGCGCAGCCGACAACTTGTGCGCGACACCAACCACCGTCCACATGGACCAGCCATCGCCCATCTCGCCAGCCACGCCGGCCACCAGCAGCGTGGGGCCACCGCTCCACATGACCAGCCCCAGCCAGGCCACGATCCAGCCCAGGGCCACCGGCTGCCAGCGGGGGTGGCGATGCAGCGGCGTGGCCAGCAACCAGGCCAGCAGCAGTGTCGTCTCGGCCCACCCGGCCCCGTCCACCAACCGCCCACCCAGCATGATCTGGGCGGCCACCAGCGCCAGCGCGCCCAGCACGCCGCGCAGCCAGGGCTGCGGCAGCAGTGCGGCCGCCACCAGGGTGGCGGCCAGGCCCACCGCTGCGCCACGCTCGGCCGGCCCGTCGGTGCTGGCACCCACCGCCAGCGCCACGCCGCCGGCCAGCAGCACGGGCACCATCACCTGCTCGACAAAGCGCGTCAGCCCCGGACGCCGCAGCACCGCCACCGCCCCCACCCACAGCACGGCGCCCACCAGCCAGAAGCTGGACCTGAATGCCGCGCCCAGCGCCAGGCCCAGCCCGGCCAGCAGCGGCACGGCGGCCAGCCAGGCGCCCAGGGCGGTGAGGGCGGCCACTGGCCAGATGGCGGTGGTCGCATCGGCGCGGCGTGCCTGCCAGCGCAGCAGCGCCCAGGCCAGCAGTGCCAGCAGCACTGCGGCCAGCACCCCCAGCAGCAACAGCGCGCTGATGGGGTCGCTGGCACCCCACTTCAGCAGTCGCACCGCGGCCCAAGCCACCAGCAGCACCAGCGCAGCCAGCGCGGTGGCCGCCAGTTGGCCGGCGTCCTGCCAAGGTGCCCGCGTCAGGGCGGCGGCCAATACGGCCACGGCCAGCAATGCCACCAGCCAGGTCAGTGGCAGGGTCATGCTTCGGGCGTCTACCAGGGCCATGACGCCCATGCCGGCCAGCACCAGCAGCATGGCCACCGACGCCACGCGGGGCGCCCAGCGGCCGGCGCCCGTCCAGCGCCTGGCCAGTGGACCCACGGCAAGCCAGATGGCGGCCAGCAGCAGTGCCGCCACCAGCGCGCTCAGGGGTGGCGGGGCGTCGCTGAAGATGAGGCCGCTGCGGGTGCTCAGCCACCGCGCCACCGCCACGGCGGCCACCAGCGCCCAGCCGCTCCACAGCGCGTCGCTGCGCGCGGCCAGCGCCACCGGCAGGGCCAGCAGCGTCCACAGCGCAAAGAGCTGCCAGGGGTCGGCGCCGGTCTGGTAGGTCTGGCCAATGAGTGCAAACAGCGCGCCGATGGCCAGCCAGCCCAGCAGTGCAAAGGCCTGGCGCCCGGTGGTGACGGCCGCACCCAGCAGCCCCAGGGCCAGCACCGCCTGGGCCAGCCCGAAGCGCAGGGGCAGGCCCCAGCCGGCCCATTGCGAGGCCACCCACATGATGAGACCGAGGCCGCCCAGCGCGGCGCCGCCCAGGGCGATGCGGGTGGGCCAGGGATTGGATGCCAGTGTGTGCATGAGGGTCATTGTGGTATTGACCGCAGTTGCGGTGGGTGTTTGACCGATTGGCGCCCACCCAGGTGCGTGCATGATGGGCAGATCATGACGGCCACGCCCGCCCCTGTCCCGGCCACCGATGCCACCGCGCTGGTGCTCAGTGGCGGCGGCGCGCGGGCCGCGTATCAGGTGGGGGTGCTGCGGGCGATTGCGCGGCTGCGCCGCCAGTCGGTGCCTGACTCCAAGGCCAGCCCATTCGACATCCTGGTGGGCACCTCGGCCGGGGCCATCAACGCGGCCGCGCTGGCCAGCCATGCCGACGATTTCGATGGCGTGGTGGCCCGGCTGGTGCAGGTCTGGAGCCACATGCAGGCCCACCAGATCTATCTGGCCGACGCGCTGGGCGTGGCGCGCACGGGCGCCCGCTGGCTGACGCTGTTCACGCTGGGCTGGGCGCTGGCGCGCTGGCGCCGTGCGCGGCCGCGCTCGCTGCTGGACAACGCGCCGCTGGCCGAGCTGCTGGGCCGGCTGATTCCGCTGGAGCGGGTGCCGCAGATGCTGACGCAAGGGCATCTGCGGGCGCTGGCGCTGACGGCATCGAGCTACACGCGCGGCGACCACGTGACCTTCTATTGCAGCGCCGACGACCATGCACCCTGGCTGCGCTCGCAGCGCCAGGCGATTGCCACGGCGGGGTTCACCCTCGACCACCTGCTGGCCTCGGCGGCCATTCCCTTCATGTTCCCGGCCCGGCGCATTGGCGACGAGTGGTATGGCGACGGCTCCATGCGCCAGAGCGCGCCGCTGTCGCCGGCCATCCACCTGGGCGCCCAGCGGCTGTTGATCATCGGCGCGGGCCGGATGCACGAAATCGTGCCGCCGCGGGCCGGCACCGGCGAGGAGTACCCCACGCTGGCGCAGATCGGTGGCCACGCCATGTCCAGCATCTTTCTGGACGCGCTGGCGGTGGACATCGAGCGCATGGAGCGCATCAACCGCACGCTGGCGCTGCTGCCGCTGGCCGCCCGGGCGGCGGCCGGGCTGCGGCCGGTGCAGTCGCTGGTCATTGCGCCGTCGGCGCGGCTGGACGACATCGCCGCGCGCCATCTGGGCAGCCTGCCACGACCGGTGCGCGCCATGCTGCGCGGCGTGGGCGTCAACGCGGCCAGCGGCGGCGGCGCCGCGCTGGCCAGCTACCTGCTGTTCGAGTCGCCGTACACGCGCGAGCTGATGGCGCTGGGTGAGGCCGACGTGCGCGCCCGTCGCACCGAGGTGCGGGCGTTCTTTGGCTGGCCGATACGCAAGCCGCCGCCGCGTCAGTCGGCCGTGCCGTCCAGCCGCAACTGAGCGGCCTGGGCGTGGGCCGCCAGCCCTTCGCCCAGGGCCAGCTCGGCGGCGATGCGACCCAGCGTCTGCGCACCCGCGCGGCTGACCTCGATCAGGCTGCTGCGCTTTTGGAAGTCGTACACCCCCAGCGGCGACGAGAAGCGCGCCGTGCCGCTGGTGGGCAGCACGTGGTTGGGGCCGGCGCAGTAGTCGCCCAGGCTCTCGCTGGTGTAGGCGCCCATGAAGATGGCGCCGGCGTGGCGCAGCAGCGGCTCCCAGCGTGCGGGCTCGGCGCTGGCGATCTCCAGATGCTCGGGCGCCAGCCGGTTGGCGATGGCGCAGGCCTCGTCCATGCTGCGGGTGTGGATCAGCGCGCCGCGCCCGTCCAGGCTCTGGCGGATGATGGCGGCGCGCGGCTGGCTGGGCAGCAGGCGCGCGATGGCCTCCTGCACGGCAGCGAGGTAGGCCGCATCGGGCGTCAGCAGGATGCTCTGCGCCAGCTCGTCGTGCTCGGCCTGGCTGAACAAGTCCATGGCCACCCAGTCGGGCGGGGTGCTGCCGTCGGCCAGCACCAGGATTTCGCTGGGGCCGGCAATCATGTCGATGCCCACCTGGCCGAAGACGCGGCGCTTGGCAGCGGCCACATAGGCGTTGCCGGGGCCGGTGATCTTGTCCACGGCGGGCACGCTTTCCGTGCCGTAAGCCAGCGCCGCCACGGCCTGGGCGCCGCCGATGGTGAAGACCCGCTGCACACCGGCCACGTGGGCGGCGGCCAGCACCAGCGCGTTGCGCTCGCCGCGCGGCGTGGGCACGGCCATCACGATGTCGCCCACGCCGGCCACCTGGGCCGGAATGGCGTTCATCAGCACGCTGGACGGGTAGGCCGCCTTGCCGCCGGGCACGTAAATGCCCACGCGGTCCAGCGGCGTGACCTTCTGCCCCAGGCGGTTGCCCTGCTCGTCCACATAGGCCCAGCTGCGGCCGCAGGCCTCCAGTTGCTGCTGGTGGTAGTGGCGCACGCGGGCGGCGGCGGCCTGCAGCGCCTGGCGCTGGGCCGGCGTGATGGCGGTCTCGAAGGCGTGGCGCAGCGCCTCGGGGCCCAGCGTCAAGGCCGCCATGCTGGGCGCAGGCAGCGCGTCGAAGCGGGCGGTGCAGGCCAGCACGGCGGCGTCGCCCTCGGCGCGCACGGCGGCAATGATGTCGGTCACGGCCGCTTCGATGGCGGCATCGGTCTGGGCCGACCAGTGGTGCAGCCGCGCCAGCTCGGCGTCGAAGGTGGCGGCGGTGGTGGTGAGCAGCTTCATGCGGTGGCCCGTTGCAGCGCGGCAATCAGCGGGCGCAGCTGCGCGCCGCGCGTCTTCAGCGCCGCCCGGTTGACGATGAGCCGGGCCGAGATGGGCATGATGGCCTCCACCTCGACCAGCCGGTTGGCGCGCAAGGTGGCGCCGCTGCTGACCAGATCGACGATGGCATCGGCCAGGCCGATCAGCGGCGCCAGCTCCATCGAGCCGTAGAGCTTGATCAGATCCACGTGCACGCCTTTGTCGGCAAAGTGCTGGGCGGCCAGTTGCGTGTACTTGGTGGCCACGCGGATGCGCGCACCCTGGCGCACGGCGTGGGCGTAGTCAAAGCCCTCGGGTGCGGCCACGCTGAGGCGGCATTGGGCAATGCGCAAATCCAGCGGCTGAAAGAGGCCCAGGCCGCCGTGCTCCAGCAGCACGTCCAGCCCGGCCACGCCCAGGTCGGCGCCGCCGTGCTGCACATAGGTGGGCACGTCGCTGGCGCGCACCAGCACCACGCGCACGTCGGCCCGCGAGGTGGGCAGGATGAGCGCGCGGCTGTCGGCCTCGTCGGCCGCCAGCGTGATGCCACCCTGGGCCAGCAGCGGCAGCGTGTCATCCAGGATGCGGCCCTTGGACAGTGCCAGCGTGATCATCCGCCCGCCACCCGCTCGATGTCGGCGCCCAGCGCGCGCAGCTTGACCTCCATGCCGTCGTAGCCCCGGTCCAGGTGGTAGATGCGATCGACGCGCGTGGCGCCCTCGGCCACCAGGCCCGCAATCACCAGGCTGGCCGAGGCGCGCAAGTCGGTGGCCATCACCGTGGCGCCCGACAGCTGGGGCACGCCGGTGACCACCGCCGTGTGGCCGTCGGTCTCGATGTGGGCGCCCAGCCGCAGCAGCTCGTTGACGTGCATGAAGCGGTTTTCAAAAATGGTCTCGCTGACCGTGGCCGTGCCCTCGGCGATGCAGTTGACGGCCATCAGCTGGGCCTGCATGTCGGTGGGAAACGCCGGGAACTCGCTGGTGCGAAAGCTCACCGCGCGCGGCCGGCCGCTGGCCTGGATGCGGATGCCGGCCGACTGCACGCCCAGGGTGGCGCCGGCCTCGCGCAGCTTGTCCAGCAGCGCATCCAAATGCTCGGCGCGGGCGCCGGCCACCATCACGTCGCCGCCCGCCGCCGCCACGGCGCACAGGAACGTGCCGGCCTCGATGCGGTCGGCCACCACGCGGTGCGGCGTGGCGGGCGCGTGCAGCCGCTCGACGCCGTGCACCGTGATGCGGTGGCTGCCATGGCCCTCGATCTGCGCGCCCATGGCAATCAGCAGTTCGGCCAGATCGGTCACCTCGGGCTCGCGGGCGGCGTTTTCCAGCACCGTCACGCCCTCGGCCAGCGCGGCGGCCATCAACAGGTTTTCGGTGCCGGTGACGGTGACCATGTCGGTGGTGATGCGCGCGCCGTGCAGCCGGCGCTGGCCGTGGGCGTTCAGCGGGGCCTCGGCGCGGATGTTGCCGTGCTCGACCGTGATGTGGGCACCCATGGCCTGCATGCCCTTGATGTGCTGGTCCACCGGCCGCGAGCCGATGGCGCAGCCGCCGGGCAGCGAGACGGTGGCCGTGCCAAAGCGCGCCAGCAGCGGCCCCAGCACCAGGATGGAGGCGCGCATGGTCTTGACCAGCTCATAAGGCGCCTCGGTGCTGGCCACGGGCCCGGCGTCGATGCGCACGCCCTCGTTCTCCCATTCGGCCTCGGCGCCCAGGTGGCGCAGCAGCTTGAGCGTGGTGCGCACGTCTTGCAGATGCGGCACGTTGGCCAGGTGCACCGGCTCGGCCGTCAGCAGCGCGGCGCACAGCTCGGGCAGCGCGGCGTTCTTGGCGCCCGAGACGCGCACCGTGCCGTGGAGCGGGCGGCCGCCCCGGATCAGCAGGTGATCCATCTCAGGCCACCTTCCACTCGGCCGGCGTCAGCGTCTTCATCGACAGCGCATGCACCTCTTCGCGCATGCGCTCGCCCAGCGCGGCGTAGACCAGTTGGTGCCGGCGGATGCGCGGCAAGCCCTCGAAGGCATCGCTGACGATGGTGGCAAAGAAGTGCCGGCCATCACCTTCCACCTCCAGATGGGTGCAGGCAAGGCCGGCCGCGATGTAGCGCTCGACGTCGGGGGCGGTGGGATCAGGCATGTGCGCAATTATCGCCACCCCCGTGGCCCGTGCCGTGCGCGCTCAGGGCGGGCAGTCGCCGAGGCGGCCGACCTGGCTGACCAGCTCCCGCCCCTCGCCGCTACTCCCGCGCACCGGCCGCGTGAACGCCAGGATGGCGTGCCGGCCCTCACTGTCGGCCATCTTCCAAAACCACCTCGCCCCCAACCCGCTCGTGCGTTGATGGTCATGTAGCCGTCCGTCCACTGCGGGCGCGCCCATCGGCTGCGCCAGCACGTGAAGGTGCCAGTTCTCGCCGGGTGTGATCTGCCGCCACACGGTGGTGGCGTTGCCGGCCTCATCCAACGCCACGCCCGGGGCACCGAAGGAGCGACCGCGCCGGCTCAGGTCGGTGACCGGCGCCCAGCCCTGCGTGGGGGTGTAGAGCCGCGACTGGGCGCGCTCTTTCCCCAGGCCCCAGATCTGATACCAACCCAGCAGCATCTGTCCCTGCTCGTTGAGTCGCAGCACGGGATCGATCGCGTCCTCGTCGGGTTCGCTCAGTTGCACTGGTTCCTCCAGCCACTTGCGCGTGTTGCGGTCGAATGAGCTGACCGTCACCCTGTACACGCGGCTTTGGCGGTCCGACCACGCGACCCAGGCGTCGCCCGAAGCATTGAACGCCGGTTGCGGATTCATCTGGGTGTCCCAGTTGTGGCCGTTGCGCCGAGTCAGGCGGCGCGGTGGGCTCCAGGCCCCATCGGCGCTGCGAAACCGGGCGTAGACATCGCTGTAGTTCAGTTCGTACGTCAGCAGCGCCTGACCGTGGGCATTGACGGCCAGCTTGGGCCCGCGCGCTCGGGCCAGGGATGTCTCCACCAGTTCGTCGGGCCCCCAGCCTGTGGCGGGATCCCAGGCGCGGGCGCGCAGTTGGTTGTCGGCGAATGGGGTGGCTGGCCATACCGCCAGGCCTCGACCGTCGGGGCCTACGGCGAGCGAGGGCGGAGTCGAGGAGTTGTCGGGATCCAGCGGCTCGACCGGGGTTTGCCAGCCGGTGTCCGGGGCGTAGGCGGCCATGCCCGGACTCTGCCACGCATAATCCAGAGACACTTCGGGCCGCCAGGATGCCAATGCGTGGCCGCTGGCGCCCACGGACAGCTTCAGGTGGGTGGCCCAGACGAAGCTCCCTTGATCGCCCACGATGTGCGAGAGCGGCACCGGATCGCCCCAAACGCCTTCTGCTGAACGGTGGCGGGCGTAGACCGTCTGCTCCTTTTTGGTGCCGGCACGGGCTTCGCTGTAGAGCAAGATGGCACGGCCGGCGCCGTCTATGCCCACCTCCACATAGAACGGATCTACCCGCTTATCGGCCAGCGACCGAATGGCCTCAGGGGCCGACCAGATCATGCAAGCGGGGCCAGACGAGGCCGCAGCGGCCATCGGGCTGGCTGCCACCAAGGCAGCGGCCAGGGCCAGCGAGTGGGGATGAAAAGTCATGAGCGTGCTCCAGTCGGCGGGCGCCATGGCCCGCAGGCAGCGCCAGTCGGCCTGGCGCCGAATCGGGCGATCAACCGGGGGTTGCCGTCCGCGTTTTGTTGACCCCTGCCCACATCACGCAGCCTTGGGCATGGGGCCTCCCTGGGAAAGCGGAGGTGACTGCGCTTTGAGGGTAGCCCCGGCCCCTGCGGCCCACATCGGGCCAAACCCGCAGCTGGTGCGATCAGGCGTGCGCCCCATCGTCGCCACCCCCGGGGCGTGGCCCCAGGCCCCGCGCTCAGGGCGGGCAGTCGCCGAGCTGGCCAACCTGACTGACCAGTTCCCTGCTGCCACCGGGGCTTTCCTGCCGGATGAACACCACGATGGCGTGCCGACCCTCACCATCGGCCATCTGCCAGGGCTCGGTGGCCACGCTGCCGTTGGCATGCAGTCGGCCGCTCACGGCGGGCGCGCCCATCGGCTGCGCCAGCGTGTGCAGATGCCAGCCGCGGTTGGGCGTGATCTGCGGCCACACGGTGGTGGCGTTGCCGGCCTCATCCAGCGCCAGGCCCGGGGTGCCGCTGGAGCGGCCGCGCCGGTTCAGGTCATTGACCGGCCCCCAGCCCTGCGAGGGGGTGTAAAGCCGCGTCTGGATGCGCTCCTTGTTGTCATGGAGGTACAGAAAGTACGACTGATGCCAACCCACCAGCATCTGCCCCTGTTCGTTGAGCCGCAGCACGGGGTCCTCCGCATCCACGTCAAGTGCGCTCAGCGGCACGGGCGTCTCCAGCCACCGACGCGTATGGCGGTCGAATGAACTGACCATGACCGTGCGTATGCGGCCGCGACGATCCGACCACGTCACCCAGGCGTCACCGGCTGCATTGAGCGCTGGTTGCGGCCCCATGATCTCTTCCAACAGTCCGCCGTTGCGCACATTCAGTTGGGTCGCCCGACCCCAGGCGCCATGGGCATTGCGGAACCGGGCGTAGACATCATCGCCCCTGCTGCCCTGTCCGTAGGTCAGCAGCGCCTGACCGCGGGCATTGACGGCCAACTTGGGTGAGCGCAGAGAAGACCGGCCCGGCGTCACCTGTTCGTCGGGCCCCCAGCCTGTCGCGGGGGCCCAGGCGCGGGCGCGAATGCGGTGGCGGGTGGTGGCCACCCACGCCGCCAGGCCTCGGCCATCGGGGCCCACGGCGACCGTAGGTGGGGAAAAGTCGCCGGCCATGTCCAGCAGCTCGACCGGGGCCTGCCAGCCAGTGTCCGGGTCGTAGGCGGCCATGCGCGTGGGACGTAGGGTGTTGTCAGCCCGGCGCCCGGATGCCAATGCGTGGCCGTTGGCGCCCACGGACAGCGCCAGGTAGGAGGGGCGAGCATCGGAGCCGACCACGGTCTGCCACACCGGCACCGGATCGCCCCAAACGCCTTGTGCAGCACGGTGGCGCGCATAGACCGTCTCCTCTGTGGGGTTGTCGGCACTGGTTTCGCCGTAGAGCAAGATGGCGCGGCCGGTACCGTCCATGCCCACCGCGACACGGTTTGCAGCCACCCGCCCATCGGCCAGCGACCGGATGACCTCAGGGGCGGACCAGACCATGCAAGCGGGGCCAGGCGGGTTGGCGGCGGCCAGCGGACTGAACACCATCAAGGCGGCCAGGGTCAGAGAAGGGGGCTGACAAGTCATGAGCGTGCTCCAGTGGGTGGGCATCACGATCTGCAAACAGCACAAGACGCGACGTGGTGGCGAGTTCTGGAGGCTACGCCTGGCTGGTGCCGCACGCATCCAGCCTAACCCGCGGCACGGCGCCGAGGCAGCCTCCCCGGGGCGATTCCAGCTAGACTGCCGGGCGTGACCACCACTCTGTCTGAACTGCTGGCCCGCAACCGCGACTGGGCCCAAGCCACCGAGCAACGCACGCCTGGTTTTTTCAGTGCCTTGCTGGCCCAGCAGAAGCCGCAATACCTGTGGATAGGCTGTGCCGACAGCCGGGTGCCGGCCAACGATCTGGTGGGGCTGCTGCCGGGCGAGCTGTTCGTGCACCGCAACGTGGCCAACGTGGTGGCGCACTCGGACCTGAATGCGCTGTCCGTCATCCAGTTTGCGGTGGACGCGCTGCAGGTGCAGCACATCATCGTGGTGGGCCATTCCAACTGCGGTGGCGTGCGCGCGGCGCTGGACGACTTGCGGCTGGGCCTGGTGGACAACTGGATCCGGCACGTCAAGGACGTGGTGGCCTTGCACCGCGAGCTGCTGGACCAGATCGATGCCGACCAGCGCGTCAACGCGCTGTGCGAGCTCAACGTGCTGGAGCAGGCGCGCAACGTCTGCGAGACCACGGTGGTGCGCGACGCCTGGGCGCGCGGCCAGAGCGTGACGGTGCATGGATGGGTCTATGGCCTGCACAACGGCCTGCTGGCCGACCTGGCCATCACGGCCAGCAGCCCCGACGAGGTGGCGCCCGGCTACGCCACGGCGCTGGGCGGAGTGTGCCGCCGATACGGGGCCGGTGGTTGACCACGGCGGCGCTGTTTCCGCAGACCCTGACCGACAGCCGCGGTTTCGACATCGCGCGCGCGATGCTCGAAGGCTTCAACAAACACTACCGGCTGTTCCGTGAGGTCAGCCGCGGCGCCAAGCAGCGCTTCGAGGCGGCCGACTGGCATGGCCAGCAGCAGGCCCAGGCCGAGCGCATCGCCTATTACGACCGCCGCGTGGCCGAGGCCGCCGAGCGGTTGCAGCACGAGTTCGGCGCCGGCGAGCTGTCGATGGACGTGTGGCAGCAGGTCAAGCTGCATTACATCGGGCTGCTGGTCAACCACCACCAGCCCGAGCTGGCCGAGACCTTCTTCAACTCGGTCACCACCAAGATCCTGCACCGCAGCTATTTCCACAACGACTTCATCTTCGTGCGGCCGGCCATCAGCACCGAGTACCTGGACGACGATGCCCCCGGCGGCACGCCGGCCTACCGGGTCTACTACCCCCGGGCCGAAACGCTGCGGGCCACTTGCGAGGCGGTGCTGGCCGACTTCGGGCTGGCCCGGCCCTGGGAAGACCTGGCGCGCGACGTGGACGCCGTGCACGCCGCGCTGCGCCAGGAGCTGGAGATGGACAGCGGGCGCTTTCGCGCGCGGCCCAACTTCCAGATCCAGGTGCTGGCCAGTCCGTTTTTCCGCAACAAGGCGGCCTATGTGGTGGCGCGCGTCATCAACGGCTACCGCGACCAGCCCATGCTGCTGCCCATCCTGCATGGGGCGGGCGGGCTGGTGGTGGACGCTGCGCTGTTCGACGAGGAAGACCTGCTGCTGGTGTTCAGCTTTGCGCGCGCCTACTTCATGGTCGAGATGGAGGTGCCCAGCGCCTACGTGCAGTTTCTGCGCGCGGTGATGCCGCGCAAGCCGCGCGCCGAGCTGTACAACGCACTGGGGCTGCAAAAACACGGCAAGAACCTGTTCTACCGCGACTTCCTGGCCCATCTGCAGCATTCCAGCGACCACTTTCGCATCGCGCCCGGCATCAAGGGCATGGTGATGATGGTGTTCGACTTGCCCAGCTTTCCCTTCGTCTTCAAAGTCATCAAGGACGAGTACCCGGCGCAAAAAGAGACCACGCGCGAGCAGATCATGGGCAAGTACCTGCTGGTCAAGCAGCACGACCGGGTGGGCCGCATGGCCGACACGCTGGAGTTTTCCAAGGTGGCGTTTCCGCTGGCGCGCTTCGAGCCCGAGCTGATTGCGGAGCTGCAAAAACACTGCGCCAGCGTGCTGGAGATTTCCGACCGCGACGACGACGGCCAGATGGAGCTGATCCTCAGCCACGTCTACATCGAGCGGCGCATGGTGCCGCTGAACATCTTTTTGCAGGACGCCAGCCCCGAGCAACTGCGCGCGGCCGTCATCGAATACGGCCATGCCATCAAGGACCTGGTGGCAGCCAACATCTTCCCCGGCGATATGTTGTGGAAGAACTTCGGCGTGACCCGCCACGGCAAGGTGGTGTTCTACGACTACGACGAGATCGAGTACATCACCGACACCCAGTTCCGCCGCGTGCCGCAGCCGCGCAACGAGGAAGAGGAGATGAGCGGCGAGGTCTGGTACAGCGTGGGCCGCCACGACGTCTTCCCCGAAACCTTCGGCCCCTTCCTGCTGGGCAACCCGGCGGTGCGCGAGGTCTTCATGCAGCACCACGCCGACCTGCTGGACGCGGCCTTCTGGCAGGCGCACAAAGACCGCATCGCCGCCGGCCACGTGCACGACGTCTTCCCCTACGACGAGGCCAAGCGCTTCGCGCGCCAGCGCGGCTGAGCCATGGCGGCGCCTGCGGCGCAGCGGCCTATCATCGGCGGCACCACCCGCATTGCCCAGAGGAGCCGCCCCATGTCCGATCCCATCGTCATCGTCTCTGCCGCCCGCACGCCCATCGGCGGCCTGTTGGGCGACTTCGCCAACCTTACCGCCCCCGATCTGGGCGCGGTGGCCATCAAGGCCGCCGTCGAGCGCGCGGGCGTCAAGCCCGAGGCCATCGACGAGGTGCTGATGGGCTGCTGCCTGATGGCCGGCCAGGGCCAGGCGCCGGCGCGCCAGGCCATGCGCAAGGCCGGCCTGCCCGACAGCACGGGCGCCGTCACGCTGACCAAGATGTGCGGCTCCGGCATGCGCGCCATGATGTTTGCCCACGACATGCTGGCCGCCGGTTCGGCCGACGTCATGGTGGCCGGCGGCATGGAGAGCATGACCGGCGCGCCCCACCTGGAGTTCGTGCGCAAAGGCGTCAAATACGGCCCGGCCACGGTCTACGACCACATGGCCATGGACGGCCTGGAAGACGCCTACGAGCGCGGCAAGCCCATGGGCGCGTTTGCCGAGCAGTGCGTGGAGAAATACGGCTTCACGCGCGAGCAGCAGGACGAGTACGCCATCAGCTCCACCCAGCGCGCCAAGCAGGCCAACGAGGACGGCAGCTTCGACTGGGAGATGGCGCCCGTGACCGTGGCCGGCCGCGGCGGCGACACCGTCATCAAGCACGACGAGCAGCCCTTCAAGGCCAAGCTCGACAAAGTGCCCAGCCTCAAGCCGGCGTTCAAGAAGGGCGGCACCATCACGGCCGCCAACGCCAGCAGCATCAGCGACGGTGCGGCGGCGCTGGTGCTGATGCGCGAGTCCACCGCCAAGGCCCAGGGGATCAAGCCCATTGCCCGCATCGTCGGCCACAGCGTGTTTGCGCAGGCGCCCGAGTGGTTCTCCACCGCCCCGGCCGGTGCCATCGAGAAGGTGTTGAAAAAAGCGGGCTGGCAGGCCAGCGACGTGGACTTGTGGGAGGTCAACGAGGCCTTTGCCGCCGTCACCATGGCCGCCATGACCGACTTCAAGCTGCCGCGCGACATCGTCAACGTCCACGGCGGCGCGGTGGCGCTGGGCCACCCCATCGGCGCCTCGGGCGCCCGCATCGTGGTCACGCTGCTGGGGGCCTTGAAGAAACAGGGCAAGAAGAAGGGCGTGGCGTCGCTGTGCATCGGCGGCGGGGAGGCCACGGCGCTGGCGGTCGAGATGCTGTGACGGGGGGCTGGCAGCCATGAACGTGCTCATCATTGGCGCCTCGCGCGGCATTGGCCTCGCGCTGGCGCGCCAGCATCGCGCGGCGGGCGATCGGGTGACGGCCACCGCGCGCGACGACGCAGGCCTGGCGCGGCTCGAGGCGCTGGGCGTGCGCGCCATCCGGCTTGACGTGGCCGATGCCGTCTCCTGCGCCAGCCTGGCCTGGCAGATCGACGGGGCGGCGTTTGACCGCGCCATCTACAACGCCGGTGTCTACGGCCCGTCCACCACCGGCCTGCAGCCGCCCACGGATGCCGATTTCGACGCCGTCATGCACACCAACGTGCTGGGCGCCATGCGGTTGCTGCCGCAACTGGCCGAGGCGCTGGCGCCGAGTGCGGTGCTGGCCGTGGTGTCGTCGCGCATGGCCTCGCTGGCCTTGCGCAGCAGCCCTGGGGGCTGGCTGTACCGGGCATCCAAGGCGGCGCTCAACTCGGTGCTCAAGGACACCTCGCTGGCGCTGGCGGGCCGCGCCACCTGCGTGGCCCTGCACCCCGGCTGGGTGCGCACCGACATGGGCGGTGCGGGGGCCGATCTGGATGTGGAGGACAGCGCCCGCAGCCTGCGCAGCGTGCTGGACGGTTTGACGCCGGCCGACAACGGGCGCTTTATAGACCACGACGGCACGCCCATCGCGTGGTGAACCCGCACCCGAAGCGGGTGGCAGTGTCAACAGACTACCGCATCACCACCTGACAGCAGCAGTAGTCGGCCTGGGCCACGTCGGCGTCCTGCCAGGTGTTGGCGCGTGAGATGACGGCGGCCGCCACCAGTTTGGGTGGCGACATGTAGAAGTCCAGATCGCGCATGACCCCCACGCCCAGGTCGCCCAGGCCGCTGTTGATCAGCACGCTGCCGTCGCTGACCTTCTGCTTGAGCGCCTGGCCGATCATGGTCTTGCCATACGGCAGGCCCATTTGCGCGCAGGCCTGGTCGCAAGTCTGTTTTTGCCCCTCGTCGCTGCCATCGGTGCTGCGGTCGTAGACGAAGTTGCGCCGCGTGGCGCCCACCACGCCCGGAGCGCTCACGACCTGGTAGCCGTCGCGCGTGAAGCCGTCGGCGGTGACCTCGCTGGCCAGCGTCCAGTACGGGTGCTTGGCCATGCAGTAGGCGGCAGCCGTGGCGGTGGTGACGGCGGCCTGCCATTCGGCAATGGCCTTGGGCGGGTCGGCGGCCCAGACGCCGGCACTGATGGCAAGGCCGATGGCGGCCGTGAAGTGGCGATGCAACATGGTGATTCCCTCGTGGTGATGGTGTTGTTTGGCTGGGCGCGGGGCCCAACTGGCACGCAGTCTGCGGGCGCTGCTGCGAGCCGGCCATCCCACTCAAGAGGGAGAGGACGCACAATCCAGACCATGAGCCACGCCGAAGCCCAGGCCTTTTTCGAGACCTACCGCGACGCCTTCAACCGCCTCGATGGCGACGCCGTGGCCGATCTGTGGCACACACCCAGCGGCATCGCCGACAGCCATGGCCCGGGCGGCGCGGCCCGGCTGACCTGGTGGGTCGACGAGGCGCCGATGCGGGCCAACCACCGCGCGCTGTGCGGCGTCTACGCGGGCGCCGACTATGGCCACGCCGAGTTTTCAATCACCGACCACCTGGCCATGGGCCCCCACCACGCCCTCACCCAAGTGGACTGGACGCTGCACCGCCGCGACGCCAGCGTGCTGCAGCGCTTTGCCACCGGCTACCAGTTGATCCGCACCGGCGCCGGTCCGCGCGTGCTGCTGTGCGTGGCCCATGCCGAAAACCTCAAGGAGATGACCCCCCATGCTGCTCAGTGAAGACCACCGCGCCGTGCAAGACGCCGTGCGCACCTTTGTTCAGGCCGAGATCGCGCCCCACGCCGCCGAGTGGGACAAGACCCACCACTTCCCCGCCACCCAGCTCAAGGGCCTGGCCCAGCTGGGCTGCTACGGCGTGGCCGTGCCCACCGAGTGGGACGGCGCAGGGCTGGACTACCTGGCACTGGCCCTCATCCTCGAAGAAATCGGGGCTGGCGATGGCGCCACCAGCACCGTGGTCAGCGTCAACAACTGCCCGGTGTGCTCCATCTTGATGGGCTTTGCGAACGACGAGCAGAAGGAGCGCTTCCTCAAACCGCTGGCGCGTGGCGACATGCTGGGCGCGTTCTGCCTGACCGAGCCGCACGTGGGCTCCGAGGCGGGCGGGCTCAAGACCACGGCGGTGCGCGACGGCGACAGCTATGTGCTCAACGGCGTCAAGCAGTTCATCACCAGTGGCAAGCATGGCGACGTGGCCATCGTCATGGCCGTCACCGACAAGGCGGCCGGCAAGCGCGGCATCAGCGCCTTCGTGGTGCCCACCACCACGCCCGGCTACGTGGTGGCGCGCGTCGAGGACAAGATGGGCCAGCACGCCAGCGACACGGCGCAAATCCTGTTCGAGAACTGTCGCATCCCGGTGGCCAACCGGCTGGGCGAAGAAGGCATGGGGCTGAAGATTGCGCTGTCGGGCCTGGAGGGCGGGCGCATCGGCATCGCCAGCCAGAGCGTGGGCATGGCGCGCGCGGCCTTCGAGGCGGCGCTGGCCTACAGCAAGGAGCGCATCGCCTTTGGCGTGCCCATCTTCGAGCACCAGGCCATGCAGCACAAGCTGGCCGACATGGCCACCCAGATCGAGGCGGCGCGCCAGTTGATCTGGCATGCCGCCAGCCTCAAGGACGCCGGCCTGCCCTGCCTCAAAGAAGCCGCCATGGCCAAGCTGTTTGCCAGCGAGATGGCCGAGAAGGTGTGTTCGGCCGCCATCCAGATCCACGGCGGTTACGGTTACGTCAGCGACTTCCCGGTCGAGCGCATCTACCGCGACGTGCGGGTGACGCAGATCTACGAGGGCACCAGCGAGGTGCAGAAAATCCTGATCGGGCGGGCGCTGGCCTGACCGTGCGGCCCCGCCATCCCTGCCGGGGCCATGATGCCGCCTGGCTGAGCGCCACGGGCTCGCTGTCGGCCCGGCTGCAGCGGGCACGCCCGCCGCTGGCGGTGCAGCGCCTGCACCAGGGCGTGACCGCCGCCACGCCGCATGAGCGCGCCGTGTTGGGCCAGGTGCGCGTACACGGCCGCTGGGTGCTGCTGACCGGCGCCGGCCAGCCCATGGTGTTCGCTCGCTCGGCCGTGCGCCTGAGTGCCGCCCATGGCCCCTGGCAGGCCATTCGCGGCCTGGGCACGCGACCGCTGGCCGATGTGCTGTTTTCGCGCGCCGATGTGCGCCGCAGCGCGCTGGCCGTGGCCTGGTTGCCGCCGCGCCACGCCGAGGCGCGGCAGATGGCGCGGGTCTGGCAGGCGGCCGGCGAGGTGCCGCCCCGGGGCGTATGGCGGCGCCATTCGGTGTTCTGGCGTGCGGATGAGCCGCTGATCGTCAGCGAGTACTTTGCGCCGCAGGCGCTGCAGGCCTGGCCGGCGGCGCTGGGGGTGGGCTGGCACAGCCATCTGGTGTGGCAGCCACGCAAAAGCGGCCCGTAGGCCGCTTGCGAAGGAGGCGGGCGGGCCGTTACTGCGACAGCGCCTGCGAGGTGGCCGCGTCCAGGCGCCCCGTGGCGGGCAGGCCGCGCGACTGCTGGAAGCTGCGCAGCGCGTTCTGGGTGCGCGGGCCGGCGGCGCCGTCGGGGGTGCCCACGTTGTAGCCCAGCGCGTTGAGCCGGGCCTGCGCGTCGCGCACCGACATCATGCGGGCGGGCGCGGCGCCGGGCGCCGACGTTTGCGACGGCGCCGCGCCGCCATCCACGCCCAGCCGGCCGCCGCCGCCCAGGCCCTGGCCCTGCACCGTTTGCGCCTTGTAGTTGCGCAGCGCCCGCACCATCTGGTTGTAGGCGTCCATGAAGGCGGCGGCGATGACCTTGCCCTGCGGCGTGTTCTGGTAGCCGCCGATGCTGCCGCTCGCGCTGCTGCCGAGCAGCTTGCCGAAGCCACCCCAATCCGTCTTGGAGGCGCTACCTTCGGAGGCGGCCACCTGGACGCCCGAGCGGTTGTCCACCAGCGTCAGCATGGTGGAGGCCTCGCGCGTCTTGGTCTCGGCCGCCACCCTGCCGACCGTGGCGCCCACGCTGCCGAACAGGCCGCCCAGCGAGGCCGCCGCACCGCCCGTGTTGTCCTCGCTGAAGATGATCTCGGGCGACATGCCGTAGTCAGACGACACCACCTGGCCCTTGCCGAAGTTGCTGCCCTGGCGCATTTCGCCCGACTGCATCAGCGCGCGTTCGCGCTCCATGGCCTGCATGCCGGCGGCGCTGCGCTCGACGATGATGAAGCAGTTGGACTGTTGAATCATCAGGCGCAGCAGGTTGGAGGTGGGCGGCAGCTTGTATTCGTTGCGCAGGATGGTGTACCAGCCGGCATTCTGGTTTTCGACCAGCGAGACCGTGCCCAGCGACGCGGCGCACTTCTCAAGCTGTGAGTTCTCGCCCGCCGCGGTGCCGCCAGCGGCGCCGCCGGTGGCGACGGTCTTGGCGTCGGCGCTGCCCATTTTCATGCTGGTGGTCTCGCAGCCGGTCAACAGCAGCGCCGCACAAGCGCCTGCCAGCAGGGTCAAACGGTAGGTGTACATGATGTTCTCCTCTCCCATCAAGGCCAAACAAACGGCTGCCCAGGCGGCCGCAAAGATGTAAGCAATGGATCATAGGCGCCGGCCCGGTCGCGTTCCAGGGGGGCATGCCCTAATGGGCGGGTTCGATGTGATGCCGTGCACACATCGTTACGCTGATGATGACGGTGTATCGTGAGCGGATGAATGCCCCCAAACCCATTGAGTTCTGGTTCGACTTCTCGTCGCCCTACGCCTATATCGCCAACGAATGGATAGACGCGCTGGCGGCCCGCCACGGCCGCACCGTGCAGCGCCACGCGGTGCTGCTGGGGGCCATTTTTCCGCAGGCCGATCTCAAGCCGCTGGTCAGCTACCCCATCAAGGGCGAGTACGCGCGGCGCGACATCCTGCGCTCGGCACGCTTCGAGCGCGTGCCCTTTACCTTCCCCGAGGCATTTCCGCTGCCCACCCAGAACGCGGCGCGCGTGTTCTGGTGGCTGGACGCCGACCAGGGCCAGACGCGTGCGGCCCAGTGGGCGCGCACGGCCATGCGGGCCTACTTCACGCGCGGCGAAAACCTCAAGGATGCCGGCGTGCTGCGCGCGCTGGTCGTCGAGGCCGGGCTGGACGCCGATGCCGCCGAGGCGGCCTGGAATGAGCCGCGCTGGAAGGACCGATTGCGCCAGGCCAACGACGATGCGGTCAAGTGCGGCGTCTTTGGCGCTCCCTATTTCATCATTGATGGCGAGCCCTTCTGGGGCAACGACCGCAAGGCGCAGATGGAGCGCTGGCTGACTGAAGGGCCGTTCTGATGAGCCGCGCCACCAAAATCGTCGCCACGCTGGGGCCGGCCTGCAACGAGGATGAGGTGCTGGAGCGCCTGCTGCGCGCGGGCGTCGACGTGGTGCGGCTGAACTTCAGCCATGGCAGTGCCGAAGACCACATCCGCCGCGCCGAGACGGTGCGTGCCCTGGCCGCCAAGGTGGGCAAGACGGTGGCCTTGATGGCCGACCTGCAAGGCCCCAAGATCCGTGTCGGCCGCTTTGCCGACGGCAAGGTCCAGCTCGAGGTCGGCCAACCCTTCGTGCTGGACGCCGCGCGGGCAACGCCCGGCGACGGCGCCGGCGTGGGGCTGGACTACAAGGAGTTGGCGCGCGACGTGCGGGCCGGGGACACGCTGCTGCTCAACGACGGCCTCATCGTGCTGAAGGTGGACGACGTGCGCGGCGAGGCCGTGCACACCACCGTGCAGGTGGGCGGTGAGCTGTCCAACAACAAAGGCATCAACAAGCTGGGCGGCGGCCTGACGGCGCCGGCGCTGACCGGCAAGGACATGGAGGACATCCGCACCGCCATGAGCTTCCGCTGCGACTACCTGGCGGTGAGCTTTCCCAAGAGCGCCACCGACATGGAGCTGGCGCGCCAACTGGCCAACGTGGCCGGTGAGGCGCTGCGGCACAAGCCGGCGCTGATCGCCAAGATCGAGCGCAGCGAAGCCATCCCGCAGCTCGAAGCCATCCTGAAGGCCAGCGACGGCATCATGGTGGCGCGTGGCGATCTGGCCGTGGAGGTTGGCAACGCGGCGGTGCCGGCGCTGCAAAAGCGCATGATCCGCGTGGCCCGCGAGATGGACAAGGTCGTCATCACCGCCACGCAGATGATGGAGTCCATGATCGTCAATCCGGTGCCCACGCGCGCCGAGGTGTCCGACGTGGCCAACGCCGTGCTGGACGGCACCGACGCCGTCATGCTCAGCGCCGAGACCGCCGCCGGCAAATACCCGGTGCAGACGGTGGAGGCCATGGCCGCCATCGCCCTGGAGGCCGAGCAGGCCGCCGAGGTGCGGCTGGACGCCGACTTCACCAACAAGAAGTTTGCGCGCATCGACCAGAGCATTGCCATGGCGGCGCTCTTCACCGCCCACCACCAGGGCTGCAAGGCCATCGTGGCGTTGACCGAGAGCGGCTCCACGGCGCTGTGGATGAGCCGCTACAACATCCGCGTGCCCATTTATGCGCTGACCACCAGCGCAACCACTGAAGCCCGCATGGCGCTCTATCGCAACGTACGGCCGCTGCGCATCGCCAAGTTCTCCGACCGCGATGCAGCGCTGGCCGAGGCCGAGCGGCTGCTGGTGTCGGCCGGTGTGCTGCGCCCCGGCGACACCTATGCCATCACCTGCGGCGAGCCCATGGGTTACCCGGGCGGCACCAACATGCTCAAGGTGGGGCAGGTGGGGTAGCGCCGCCCAAGTCGGCTCCCGTCGGTTGGTTGCCTGCATTCGACCGTTCATCACAGCGGGCTCGCAAGGCGCGGGCCCATTGGTTAGGCTGAGCGCTTCCTGCACCGGATTGGAGACTCACCGATGACCCGCATCTTCCAGCTCGGCGGCTTGACCGCCCTTGCACTGGCCGCCATGCTGGCGACCGCCGCGCCGACCGTCGCGCCCGCCGCCAGCGTGCCGCTGATTCCGCGCGCCGACCTGTTTGGCAACCCGCAGAAGGCGGGCGCCCAGATCAGCCCCGATGGCCAGTGGCTGTCGTGGACGGCGCCGCTCAAAGGCGTGATGAACGTCTGGGTGGCGCCGGTGGACAAGCCGGACCAGGCCCGCGCCATGACCGCCGCCACCGATCGCCCGATCCGCATGTACTACTGGTCGGGCGACAGCCAGCATCTGCTGTACGTGCAAGACCAGGGCGGGGACGAGAACTTCCGCCTCTATGGTGTGAGCATGAAGGACGGCCGCATCCGCGACCTCACGCCCATGGACAAGGTGCGGGTGCGCCTGATCGGCACTTCCACCCGCCACAAGGGCGAGGCGCTGATCGGGCTCAACCAGCGCGACCCCCGCTGGCACGACGTCTACCGGCTCGATGTGGCCAGCGGCAAGCTCACCGAGGTCATCCGGGCCGACGGCGTTGCCGGTTTCATCGCCGACGACGACCTGCAGGTGCGCATGGCCATGCGCCCCAATGCGACGGGTGGCATCGACTACTTCAAGGTCAAGGGCACCACCATCGAGGATAAACCGCTGCTGTCCACCACGCTGGAGGACTCGGAGACCGGCCCCATTGGTTACACCGCCGACGGCCGGCTGCTGTACTGGACCGACACGCGCGGCCGCGACACCGCCGCCATCTACGCCCAGGACGTGGCCAGCGGCAAGATGACGCTGCTGGCCGAGGACAAGCGGGCCGACATGGGCGAGACCCTGCGCCACCCGGTCACGGGCGAGATCGAGGCCTTCTCGGTCAACTACCTGACCAATGAGTGGCGTTTCACCTCGGCCGCCATGGGTGCCGACTACGCCTGGCTGCAGCGCCAGTTGGGCTCGGGCGACGTGAACATCACCGGCCGCACCGAGGCCGACGACAAGTGGCTGGTGGTGTTCGACCCCGTCTCGGCCCCGGCCAGCACCCACTTGTTCGATCGCAAGGCCCGCAAACTGACCCCGCTCTACGTCAGCCGCCCGGCACTGCAAGGCGCGCCGCTGGTGGCCATGCACCCGGTGGAAATCAAGGCCCGCGACGGCCTGACGCTGCCCAGCTACCTGACGCTGCCCAAGGGTGCCGACGACAACGGTGACGGCAAGCCCGAGCGGGCCTCGCCCATGGTGCTGCTGGTGCACGGCGGCCCGTGGGCGCGCAACGACTACGGCTACAGCGCCTACCACCAGTGGCTGGCCAACCGGGGCTATGCGGTGCTGTCGGTCAACTTCCGCGCCTCCACCGGCTTTGGCAAGCGCTTTCTCAACGCCGGCAATCTGCAATGGGGCAAGGCCATGCACACCGACTTGCTCGACGCGGTGCAGTGGGCCGTCCAGCAAGGCGCCACCACCCCCGACAAGGTCGCCATCATGGGCGGCAGCTACGGCGGCTACGCCACGCTGGCAGGCCTGGCCTTCACGCCCACCACCTTCGCCTGCGGCGTGGACATCGTCGGCCCCTCGAACCTGGAGACCCTGTTGGCCTCCATTCCGCCCTACTGGGAGGCTGGCCGCAAGCAGTTCTACGCCCGCATGGGCGACCCGGGTACCCCCGAAGGCCTGGCGCTGCTCAAGGCCGCCTCGCCGCTGTACAAGGCGGGCGACATCCGCCGGCCGCTGCTGATCGGCCAGGGCGCCAACGATCCGCGCGTCAAGCAGGCCGAGTCCGACCAGATCGTGCAGGCCATGCACCAGCACAAGATTCCGGTGACCTATGTGCTCTTCCCCGACGAGGGCCACGGCTTTGCCAAGCCGCCCAACAACATCGCCTTCAACGCCGTGGCTGAGTCCTTTCTGGGCCAGTGTCTGGGCGGCCGGGTCGAGCCCGTCGGCGAGGCGCTGGGCCAGTCCAGCGCCAAGGTGGTGACGGGCGCCGAGCACGTGCCAGGGTTGGCCACCAAGCCCTGAGCAGGGCGTGCCTCGTAGAATCAGGTGTTGAGGCCGCTGCCCGCCGCTTCGGTGGGCAGCGCGTTCGCTTTTCCCTGACTTGAAAAGGCAATCCCATGGCTCTGGTTTCAATGCGTCAGCTGCTCGATCATGCAGCTGAAAACGGCTACGGCATCCCGGCGTTCAACGTCAACAACCTCGAGCAGGTGCAGGCCGTGATGGCTGCCGCCGACGCCGTCGGTGCGCCGGTCATCCTGCAGGCATCGGCTGGTGCGCGCAAGTACGCGGGCGAGAGCTTCATCAAGCACCTGATCCAGGCCGCCGTCGAGGCCTATCCGCACATCCCGCTGGTCATGCACCAGGACCACGGCACCAGCCCCGCCATCTGCCAGGGCGCCATCAACCTGGGCTTTGGCTCGGTGATGATGGACGGCTCGCTGCGCGACGACGGCAAGACCCCGGCCAGCTTCGAGTACAACGTGGACGTCACCCAGCAGGTCGTGGCGCTGGCACACAAAGTGGGCGCCACCGTCGAAGGGGAGCTGGGCTGCCTGGGCAGCCTGGAGACCGGCGAGGCCGGCGAGGAAGACGGCATTGGCGCCGTGGGCAAGCTGGACCACAGCCAGATGCTGACCGACCCCGAAGAGGCGGCCCAGTTCGTCAAGGCCACGCAGCTCGATGCGCTGGCCATTGCCATTGGCACCAGCCACGGCGCCTACAAATTCACCCGTCCGCCCACAGGCGACGTGCTGGCCATTTCGCGCGTCAAGGAAATCCACGCCCGCATTCCCAACACCCACCTGGTGATGCACGGCTCGTCCAGCGTGCCGCAGGATTTGCTGGCCCTCATCAACCAGTTTGGCGGCCAGATGAAGCAGACCTACGGCGTGCCGGTGACCGAGATCCAGGAGGCCATCAAGCACGGCGTGCGCAAGATCAACATCGACACCGACATCCGCATGGCCATGACCGGCGCGGCGCGCAAATTCATGGCCGAGAACCCCAGCAAGTTCGACATGCGCGAGTGGATGAAACCCGCCCGCGAGGCCGCCATGCAGGTGTGCAAGCAGCGTTACATGGAGTTTGGCTGCGAGGGCCAGGCCGCCAAGATCAAGCCCATTGCGCTGTCGCAGATGGCCGCCGACTACGCCGCCGGCAAGCTGGCCCAGCGGGTGAACTGAGTCATGCCTGGATCTGCGCTGCTGGAAAGCCGCCTGCAATCGCTGCCGCTGCTGGCGCGCGGCAAGGTGCGTGACAACTACGCCGTGGGCGACGACCGCATCCTGATGATCGCCTCCGACCGCCTCTCGGCGTTCGACGTCATCATGGGCGAGCCCATCCCTGGCAAAGGCGCGCTGCTGACGCAGATGGCCTTGTTCTGGTTCGACAAGCTGGCCGGCATCGTGCCCAACCACCTGACCGGGGCCGACCCGCTGTCGGTGGTGAGCGCCGCCGAGGCCGAGCAGGTGCGCGGCCGGGCCATGCTGGTCAAGCGCCTCAAGCCGCTGCCCGTCGAGGCCGTGGTGCGCGGCTACCTGGCGGGCAGTGGCTGGGCTGAATACCAGGCCAGCGGCCGTGTCTGCGGCGTGGCGCTGCCGGCCGGCCTCAAGAATGCCAGCAGGCTGGACCAGCCCATCTTCACACCCGCCACCAAGGCCGAAATGGGTGCGCACGACGAGAACATCTCATTCGAGCGCATGGCCGAACTCATCGGCGCGGATCTGGCCGCCCAGGTGCGCGATGCGGCCATCACGCTGTACCGCCGCGCCGCCGATTACGCCCTGACCAAAGGCATCATCATTGCCGACACCAAGTTCGAGTTCGGCCTGGACGAGCAGGGCACGCTGACGCTGATGGACGAGGTGCTGACGCCCGACTCCTCGCGCTACTGGCCCGTCGAGAGCTACGCCGAGGGCCGCAACCCACCCAGCTACGACAAGCAGTTCGTGCGCGACTGGCTGGAGCAGGCCCAGGTCGATGGCCGGCCCTGGAACAAGACCGCACCAGCGCCCGCGCTGCCTGCGGATGTCATTGCCCGCACCGCAGAGAAGTACCGCGAAGCGCTGAACCGGCTGACGGGGTAACAGGCCATGGTCGTCACCACACCGCGCTGGCTGCAACGTCTGGATGCGGCCGTGGCGCAGGCCGAGACGCCACTGGCGCGCGAATGCGCCAAGGCCGATCGGGCCGTGCGCCTGGCACGCATGGGCCGCAGCCAGGATGCCCGCTTCACGCTGGGCGGTCTGCGCAGCCAGCAGCAGCGGCTGCGAGCGCCGCTGCTGGAGGCGCGCATCGTCTTTCTCACCGGCATGATCGAGCACTTCACCTCGCTGTCGGCCGAGGCCGGCGCGCTGTTTGCGCAAGCGCGCGACCTGGCGCAGCAGGCGGGCGATGAGGTGCTGGCCATGCAGGCGGCGGCCTGGACGGCACAGTGCCTGCTCAACGCCTCCGATCTGGAGGGCATGGCCCAGCAGTTGCGCGAGGTGCTGGCGCGGGCGGGTACCGACGACCACGCCAGCTGGGCGCGGCTGGCCCTGGTGCTGTGCGTGGCCTTCGACTATGCCGGTGACCAGGCCGCCAGCCAGCGCTGGGCCACGCTGGCGCGCCAGCACGCCTCGCAGGACGACGATTCCTCGATGATTTCGGCGGTGCTCTACAACATGTCGTCGCTGCGGGCCAGCCGCATTGCGTTCGACGACGCCTGGGGCCACGCCAACCCCGAGGAGGCACGGCGGGCGCTGATGGAGATTGACTCCACCGGCCACTACGACTTCGGCGCCGGCTCATCGGGGCTGACGGCGCTGGTGCCCACCATGCGGGCCTTGCTGCTGGCCGTGCTGACGCGGTGGGACGAGGCCAGCGTGCTGCTGGAGCGCCACATGAGCGCCATCCGCGAGCAAGGCCATGCCCGCATCGCTGCCCGCTACCTGGCCGTATGGGCCTGGTGCGAGGTCAATCTGGGCAACATCGACCGGGCTCGCCGCATGGCGCACCGCGCGCAGGAAGAGCTGGCCGCCCAGGATGCGGCGGACGACCCCCACACCCACGCCGCCGCCTGCGCCCGCCTGAGCAGTGTGATGGCGCGTTGCGACCGGCCGGAAGAGGCCCAGGTGCTGCGCCAGGAGGCCGAGGCGGCCCTGCAGGAGTGGCACCGCTACCAGCAGCGCATGCAGCGGGTGCTGGCCGGGCTTGAGTTGCCGAGTTGAGGGTGCCCCCAAACCTGCCGCTGCGCGTCAGGCCCCCCCGAGGGGGTCAAGAAAACTCGGGAGCGGCCCTTCGTTTTCTTGAGCGCGCCCCCAAACCTGCCGCTGCGCGTCAGGTCTTCCGAGAGGGACAAGAAAACTAGGGACGGCCCGGCGTTGTCATGCGAATGCCCCCAGGCCCGGGCTTTGCCCAGTCCGCCCCCCCGCGGGGGTCAAGAGAACTTGGGGCGGCCCGGCGTTTTCTTGGGGGCTCAGAACAGCGCCATGCTGAGCTTGCGCCGGTACTGATCCAGCAGCGGATCGGCGGGGGTCACGGCGGCCTTGCCGGTCAGCTCCAGCGCGCCGGTCTTGGCCGCTTCGGCCACGGGTGCGGCCGGCTTGGTCATCAGCTCCAGCATGGCCACGTAGAGTTTGCGCGGCGCCTCGTCGCCCCAGGCCTTGTCGCGCATGATGATTTCCAGCAGCTCGTCCATGGCGGTGGGCCAGTTGCCCTGGGCCATCAACTGGCGCGCCAGCGCCAGCCGCGCGTCGAAGTCGCGCCGGTTGGCGGCAATGGCCGCGCGCAACTTCGCTTCGTCCTGCAGGCCGGCCTCAACGGCCGTCAGCCACTGCTGAAAGGCCGCAACGCGAACGTTGACGATGGCCTCGGCCGCCACCGGCGCCAACAGGGCACGGGCCGCGTCCGCCTGGCCGTCCATCAACTCGATGCGCGCGGCATCCAGCCGTGCCGCGAGGTTGGCCGGGTCGGTCTCCAGCGCCGCATACAACCGTGCCAGCGCCTCTTCGGGGCTGCCGCCAGCGTCCAGCAAGGCCTCGGCCTCGGCCACGCCCTCCTGCGCTTCCAGTGCATCCTCACTGGGCACGTGCTTGTCCAGAAACTCACGCACCTGGCTCTCGGGCAGGGCGCCCACAAAGCCATCCACCGGAGCGCCGCCCACGAACATCACGCAAAACGGAATCGAGCGCACGCCAAAGGCCTGGCTGAGCTGGCCCGAAATCTCGGGTTGTTCGTCGCTGTTGAGCTTGGCCAGCTTGAAGCGGCCGCCATAGGCGACCTCCAGCTTTTCCAGAATGGGCCCCAGCGATTTGCACGGGCCGCACCAGGGCGCCCAGATGTCCAGCAACACCGGCTGGGCCACGGAGGCCTGGATCAGCTCGGCTTCAAAGTTCTCGATGGTGATGTCGATCATGGCGTAGGGGCGCGCAGCCTAAAATCTGCGCTTTTATCCGCGTGAGCAAGAAGATGAGTGCACCGCCCGCTGTATCCCCCGTGATCGGGGTCGTCATGGGCTCGTCCAGCGACTGGGACACCATGCGGGCTGCGACCGAGATTCTCGCCCAGTTCGCCATCCCCCACGAGGCGCGGGTGGTCTCGGCCCACCGGATGCCCGACGACTTGTTTGCCTACGCCGAGGCCGCACGTGGCCGTGGCCTTGCCGCCATCATCGCCGGGGCGGGCGGCGCGGCCCACCTGCCGGGCATGCTGGCCGCCAAAACCACCGTGCCGGTGCTGGGCGTGCCGGTGGCCAGCCGCCACCTGCAGGGCGTGGACTCGCTGCACTCCATCGTGCAGATGCCCAAAGGCATTCCGGTGGCCACGTTTGCCATCGGCCAGGCCGGGGCGGCCAACGCCGCGCTGTTCGCCGTGGCCATGCTGGCTGGGCAGGACGCCGGGCTGCTCGCCCGGCTGGAGGCATTTCGGGCCGAGCAAACGGCCGCCGCGCGCGCCATGCAGGTCGGCGATGAAGCCTGAGCGCGCGCCCCTGCGGCCAGGCGCCACGCTGGGTGTGCTGGGCGGCGGCCAGTTGGGCCGCATGTTCGTCCAGGCCGCCCAGACCCTGGGCTACACCTGCCTGGTGCTCGATCCGGACGCCAGCAGTCCGGCTGGCTGGGTGGCCCACCACCATCTGGCCTGCGACTACCTCGACCCGCAGGGCTTGAGTGAACTGGCGGCCCGCGCGGATGCGGTGACCACCGAGTTCGAGAACGTGCCCGCCGCCGCGCTGCAGACGCTGGCGGCCAGCCGCACCGTGGCCCCGGCCGCCGCCGCCGTGGCCATCTGCCAGGACCGGGCCGCCGAGAAGGCCCACTTCCAGCGTGCCGGTGTGCCCTGTGCCCCGCACGCCCTGATCACCGATGCGGCCAGTCTCGCCGGGGTGGCCGACACCTTGCTGCCCGGCATCCTCAAGACGGCCCGCATGGGCTATGACGGCAAAGGCCAGGCCCGTGTGACCACGCGGGCCGAGCTGGCTACCGCCTGGGCGCGGTTGGGCCAGGTGCCCTGTGTGCTTGAGCAGCTGCTGCCCCTGCAAGCCGAGCTCAGCGTCATCGTCGCGCGCGGCGCCGACGGCCAACTGGTGCACTTTGTGCCGCAGCGCAACCTGCACCGCGACGGCATTCTGGCCGTGACCTGGGCGCCCGCCTGGGGCGTGAGCGAGGCCTTGCTGGACGAGGCCCAGCAGCGGGCTCGCACGCTGGCTGCCGCCATGGACTACGTGGGCGTGCTGTGTGTGGAGTTTTTCGTTGCCGACGGCCAGTTGCTGGCCAACGAAATGGCCCCGCGTCCGCACAACTCGGGCCACCACACCATCGACGCCTGCGACGTCTCGCAGTTCGAGTTGCAGGTGCGCGCGCTGGCCGGCCTGCCGCTGAGCCCGCCGCGCCAGCATTCGCCGGCCGTCATGCTCAACCTGCTGGGCGAGCTGTGGCAGGACGGCGAACCCGACTGGGCGGGCGTGCTGGCCTTGCCGGGCGTGCACCTGCACCTCTATGGCAAGACCGAGCCCCGGGCCGGGCGCAAGATGGGCCATCTGACCGTGACGGCCGCCACGGCGGCCGACGCCGAGGCCACCGCGCGCCTGGCCGCGCAGCGGCTGGGGCTGGCGCCCTGGTGATGGGTGGCGCCGAGGCCCTGGCCGCTGCTGCCCGCCATCTGGCGGCCGGTGGCCTGGTGGCCCTGCCCACCGAAACCGTCTATGGCCTGGCCGCGCGCGCCGACGACGACGCCGCCTGTGCCCGCATTTTTGACGCCAAGGGCCGGCCGCCCGATCACCCGCTGATCGTGCACGTCACCGACGCCCGCGCCGCGCAGGCCTTTGCCGCCACCTGGCCGGACGCCGCACAGCGGCTGGCGGCGGCCTTCTGGCCAGGGCCGTTGACCGTCATCGTGCCGCGCCGCGCCGGCGTGGCCCAGGCGGCAGCCGGTGGCTTGCCCACCGTGGGCCTGCGCTGCCCGGCTCACCCCATGGCCCAGGCGCTGCTGGCCGCTGCGGCGCGGCTGGGCGTGCCCGGCGTGGCCGCGCCCAGCGCCAACCGCTTCGGCCGCATCAGCCCCACCACGGCCGCCCACGTGCGCCATGAATTCCCTGCCGAGGTGGCCAGTGGCGCCCTGGTGGTGCTGGACGGCGGCCCCAGCGACGTGGGCATCGAGTCCGCCATCGTCGATTGCAGCGGGGCGCAGCCCGCGCTGCTGCGGCCTGGCCAGCTGGGGGCGGCGGCGCTGGCCGCCGCACTGGGGCAGCCGCTGGCGGCCGCCGGCCCGGGGGCCACCAAGGCGCCGGGCACCCTGGCTTCCCACTACGCGCCGCGCGCGCGGTTGCATCTGCTGACCACTGCCGCCCTGGCGCAGGCCCTGGGTGGGCCGGCACAACCGGGCGTGGCGGTATATTGCCGCACCGAGTTGGCGGTGACGCCGGGCTGGCACATCCAACCCATGCCTGTCGATGCCGACGCGGCGGCCCGGGCGCTGTTTGCCGCGCTGCGGGCGCTGGATGGGCAAGGTGTCGACCAGATCTGGGTCGAGGTCCCGCCCGCACAGCCCGCCTGGGACGGCGTGCGCGATCGTCTGCGCCGCGCCGCCAGCCCTTTCCTGGAGTCCTGATTGCCCATGTTCACTGTTTCCAAACGCCTGCTTGCCGCCGCCGCGGCCACGCTGCTCGTCGCCGCCTGTGGCGGCGGGGGCAACGACCAATACCGCGCTTTTCAGCCCGCGCGCATCGTCAACTTTGGTGACGAGCTCAGCGTGTTCACCGCCGATGCCAAGAAATACAGCGTCAACTTCGCCAGCGCCACCGTCGCCCTGGACTGCAAGCAATACCCGCTGTGGATCCAGGCCCTGGCCACCAGCTATGGCAAGGTCTACACCCAGTGCAACCCCGACAACCTGACCACCACCACGGCTCAGACCCAGGCCACCGTGGGCGCCAAGGTGGCCGACGTGCAGGCCCAGGTGACGGCGCTCAATGCCGGCTCGGCGCCGCTGGGCAGCACCGACCTGGTCACCGTGCTGGTGGGCGGCCACGACGTGATGGAGCTGTACGCCACCTACCCCACCCAGTCTGAGGCCGTCATCACGGCCGCGCTGGAGGCGCGCGGGCGCACGCTGGCCGCGCAGGTCAACGCCCTGGCCGCAGGCGGCTCGCGGGTGCTCATCGCCACCATGCCCGACATCAGCCTCACGCCCTGGGCCGCAGCCGAGAAGCTGGCCCATACCGACACCGACCGGGTCGCCCTGCTGGGGCGGCTGGTGACGGCCTTCAACACCGCCATGCGCACCGAACTCATCAACGACGGCAGCAAGCTGGGGCTGTTGCTGGGCGATGACCTGGTCCGCGGTATGGTGCGCGCGCCCTCGGCCTTCGCGCTGGTCAACGTCACCGACGCCGTGTGCGCGACGGCGCTGCCAGATTGCACACCATTGACGTTGATTACCGGCGTCACCAGTGCCCCGACCTATTTGTGGGCCGATACACTGCGACCCGCTTCCACCTTCCATGCGCAGTTTGGCCTGCAAGCCGTCTCGCGCACCCGCACCAACCCATTCTGAGGGGAGTTTCAGCATGATGACGCGCAAGGTTCTGATTCGCAGCCTGGGCCTGCTGGCTGCGGCTGTGCTGGCCGCCTGTGGCGGCGGCGAAGACGCCGGCAACCAGAACCCCAAGGTGGCTTACAGCCGCCTGGTGTCGTTCGGCGACAGCCTCTCCGACGTGGGCAGCTACAAGGTCAGCGGCGTGGCCGCGGCCGGTGGCGGCAAGTTCACCGTCAACGGCGGCGACGACCGCATCTGGGTCGAGCGGTTGTCGCAGACGCTGGGGTTGGGTGCGCCCTGCGCCGCGCAGACCGGCCTCAACGCCATCCAGGCCGTGGTGGGCTTTCCGCCCGTTCCGGCCACCAACCACAGCGGCTGCTACGCCTACGCCCAGGGCGGTGCGCGCGTGACCAACCCGGTGGGCCCGGGCAATGCGCTGCTGTTCAACCCGGCCGACTCGACCTCCTATGGCAACGCCATCGGCGCGTTGACCCGGCCGCTGGCCAGCCAGGTGGCCGGGCATCTGGCCGCCAATGGGGGCTCGTTTGGCGGCGATGAGCTGGTGGCCGTGATGGCCGGCGGCAACGACTCCATCGTCAACACGGCCATCTTTGGCGCCACCGTGGCGGCGGGCGGTGACCCCGCGACCGCTGCGGCGGCCGCCACCACCGCCGTGACCGCCGCAGCCACCGAACTGGTGGCGCTGATCAAGGATCAGATCCTGGCCAAGGGCGCCCAGCGCGTGATCGTGGTCAACCTGCCTGACCTGTCGCAGACGCCGGCCTACGCTGGCCAGGATGCGGCCGTGGTGGCCGTGGTGGCCGGCCTGGTGCAGGCCTTCAACAACACTGTGGCCAGCGGCGTGGGCAGCGACGCGCGCGTGCTCATCATCGATGCCTACACCATCGACCGCGACCAGAACGCCAACCCCGCGCGGTATGCGCTCGCCGACGTGACCCGCCCGGCCTGCGGCGAAACCTCGTCGCTGCTGTGCAGCCTGGTGACGATCGCGGCCAACAACGCCGGTGGCGACTTCAAGTATGCGGACGGCGTGCACCCCACGCCCTTCACCCATCAGCTGTTGGCCCAACTGGTGGCGGTGGGCATGGCCCAGCGCGGCTGGCTCTAATCACTCCGGAGGCTTGCGCGCATCATGAAAACCACCTATTCGCTCATCGCCCTGGCCGCCCTGTTGGCTGCCAGCACCGCCCAGGCTCAGTCGTCGGGTGACTGGCTGGTCAAGGCCGGCGCCAACCAGATTGCTCCCAAGGTCAGCAGCGACGAGTTGTCGCCGCCGGCGCTGCCGGACACGCGCATCGACGTCGAGGCCAAGACGGCGCTGATCTTCACCGCCGCCTACATGTGGACGGACAACGTGTCGTTCGAATTCTTCGGCGGCCTGCCTTACAAGCACGACATCGTCGGTGACGGCGCCATTGAGGGCATCAAGCTCGGCAAGGTCAAGCAGGTTTCGCCCACCTTGCTGGCGCAGTACCGCTTTGGCCGCCCCGATGACATGTTCCGGCCCTACGTGGGTGCGGGCGTGACCTATGCCTACTTCTATGGCACCGAGGGTTCGGCCGCGCTGACGGCCACCACCAACCCGGGCGGCCCGCCCACCACCTCCGAGGTGGACAGCAAATGGGCCGTGTCGTTCCAGCTGGGCCTCAACGTCAAGATCGACGACCACTGGTTCGTCGATGCCTCGTTGATCAAGACCCCGCTCAAGACCACCACCCACCTGTCCACCGGCCAGAGCATCGCCACCAAGCTCGACCCACTGTCGTTCGGCCTGGCGGTGGGGTACCGCTTCCGCTGACCCTTATCGCGCCGGGGCGTCGCGCGCCACCCAGCTGACCAGGGCGTCAAACGCGGGGCGGGCGGCGCCGGCCTGCGGGTGGTTGACCAGCGCCACCACCACGTAGCGCCGGCCGCTGTCGGCCAGCACATAGCCGGCCACGGCCGCCACATCGCGCAGCGAGCCCGTCTTCAAATGGGCGCGGCCCAGCGGCGCGCTGGAGCGGCGCAGCGTGCCGTCGGTGCCGCTGACGGGCAGCGAGGCCATCAACTCGGGCATCACCGGGCTGGCCCAGGCCTGCATCAGCAGCCGCCCCAACTGCGCGGCCGACAGCCGGGCCGTGCGTGAGAGGCCCGAGCCGTTGTCCACCACCACGCCGGCCACCCCGCCATTGCCGTCAGCCAGCCGGCTGGCCAGCCAGCGCCGCAGCGTCTCGCGGGCCTGGGCGGTGGTGGTGGCGGGCTCGGCCAGCGGCCGCTGCTGCGCGCCCAGCGTCAGGAACAGCTGCTCGGCCATCACGTTGTTGCTGAACTTGTTGATGTCGCGCACCACGGCGGCCAGCGGCGGCGACTCGCTGTCGGCCAGCCAGGTCAGGGGCGCGTCATCAGGGGCGGGCGCGGCGGCGCTGCGCACCTCGCCGCGCAGCGTGCCGCCCAGTTCGCGCCACATCTGGGCCACCAGCCGCGCCGCATAGCGCTCGGGTGCCGCATAGGCCGTGGGCCAGCTGCGCTCGCCGCAGGCCGCCGGGTAGCTGCCGGCAAAGCGCACGCGGTCGGGATCGTCCAGTTGCGCCTGCAACGCCGTCCGCCAGTCGCCGCAAGGCGCCGCAGACAGCGGCACGCTGGCATCCACCCGCACGCCGGCCAGGGTCGGTTCGGCCACCACCACGGCCTGCTTGCGCCCGCCATCGGGCGTGAAGGTGTAGGTCACCGCCTGGTAGTTCAGCAGCAGCGCATCGGGGCGCACGTTGTAGGGGCGCGTGGCGTCGCCATCGAAGTCGGCCGCGCTGCCGGGCTCCAGCGTGAAGGCCGAGCGGTCGAGCACGATGTCACCTGCGACGTCGCGCACCCCCAGCGCCTGCA
Organism: Pseudomonadota bacterium; assembly: GCA_020161145.1. Taxonomy (GTDB): domain Bacteria; phylum Pseudomonadota; class Gammaproteobacteria; order Burkholderiales; family Burkholderiaceae_C; genus Ideonella. The sequence goes on along the minus strand of JAIUPQ010000007.1, from coordinate 11,039 downwards.
CGCGCCGCAGCCACAGCCACAGCCGCTCGGGCACCAGCGTCGGGTCGCCCGTGCCCCGCAACACCAGCGGGCCTTTGAGCACGCCGCCCTGCAGCGGCCCGCCGGCCAGCGCCGGCGTGCGCCAGGTGTAGGCCGGGCCCAGCAGGTCCAGCGCCGCATACGTGGTGACCAGCTTGAACACCGAGGCCGGGTTCAGCGGCTCGCGGGCGTTGAGCGCCAGCCTGGGGTCGGGCGCGTCCACCGGCTGCACCCACACCGCCAGCGCCGATGCCGGCAGGCTGGCGCCGCGCAAGGCAGCCCGCACCGACGGGGGCATGTCGTCGGCCGCATGGGCCCCCAACCAAAGGCCGCCGAAGGCGAGCGCGAAGAGCATGTGACGCATGGGGAAAATGATCGCACGCCACTACACTGCCAGCCATGAACCTGCTTGCGCTGGACAGCGCCACCGAACACCTGGCGATCGCGCTGGTGACGGCGGCGGCCATCCATCCCGTCAACCTGCCTGGTGGTGCTGCGGCCTCGGCGCGCATCGTGCCCGAGGCGCTGGCGCTGCTGGCCGCGCATGGGCTGACGCTGAATGACCTGGACGCGCTGGCCGTGGGCCAGGGCCCCGGCGCGTTTACGGGCCTGCGCACCGCCATCGCGGTGGCCCAGGGGCTGGCCCTGGGTGCGGCGCTGCCGGTGGTGCGCATCGACTCGCTGGCCCTGGTGGCCGACGATGCGCGCGCGCAGCAGCCGGCGGCCGTTCGCGTGCAGGTGGCCCAGGATGCCCGCATGGGCCAGCTCTACGCCGGCCGCTACGTCTGGCAAAACGAGGCTTGGCACACCGAGGAGGCCCCTGGCCTCTGGGATGTGGCCGATCTGCAGGCTCGTCCGGCCGAGGGCTGGTTGTGGGCGGGCTCCGGCCTGCCGCTGCTGGGCCAGGACGGCGTGGTCGCGTTGCAAGACCGCGCCGCCGCGTTGGGGCGCCTGGCCCGCGCGGGCTGGCTGGCCGGCCAGGCTCAGGCCGCCGAGGCGGCGCTGCCGGTCTATGTGCGCGACAAAGTGGCGTTGACCACGGCCGAGCGGGGGTGTGCATGAACTGGCTGCCCATGACCCCGGCCGATCTGGACGCCGTGGTGGCCGTCGAGCAGAGTGCCTACACCCACCCGTGGACGCGCGGCCAGTTCGCCGATTCGCTGGCCGCGGGCTATGACGCCTGGCTGGTGCGTGAGCAGGAGGAGCTGATCGGCTATTACCTGGTCATGCCGGTGCTCGACGAGGTGCACCTGCTCAACCTCACCGTGGCCCCGGCGCACCAGGGCAAGGGCCACGGCCATGCGTTGTTGCGCCACATGCTGGGCGTGGCGCGGCTGGCCGACGCGCAATCGGTCTGGCTGGAGGTGCGCCAGAGCAACGAGCGGGCGCTGCGGCTGTACCTGCAGCATGGCTTTGAGCGCGTGGGGCAGCGCCGCGACTACTACCTGGTGGGGCATGGCCGGCGCGAAATGGCGCTGGTGCTGCGTCGGCTGTTGGCGCAGGACGAGCGTGCGCTGGACTGAACGGCAGCAGGCCTTGCTGGGTGCCATGCAGGTGCGGCCCTGGCCGGCCGGCGGGGTGCTGCCGGTGGCCACGGCGCCCGGGTCGGTTGCGCCGGCGCCCGCGCCCGTGCCCGTGCCCGTACCCGTGCCGGCTGCCGCGCCACTCGCTGCCCCGCCGCCGGTGGATACCGCCGTGCGCACACTGGACTGGCCGGCGCTGCAGGCGGCTGTGGCCGCGTGCCGTGCCTGCGACCTGTGCGAGGGTCGGCGCCAGACCGTGTTCGGTGTGGGCGACCCCAAGGCCAGCGTGATGCTGGTGGGCGAGGCGCCGGGCGAGCAGGAGGACATCCAGGGTGAGCCTTTTGTGGGCGCCGCCGGCCAGTTGCTGGATCAGATCCTGGCCGCGCTAGGTCTGGCGCGTGGGCAGGTCTACATCGCCAACACCCTCAAATGCCGCCCCCCGCGCAACCGCAATCCGCAGCCGGCGGAGCTGGCGCAATGCGCGCCGTTTCTCACCCGGCAGATCGAGTTGGTGGCGCCGCGCGTCATCGTGGCCATGGGCCGCTTTGCCATCGACCAGCTGCTGGCCAGCGACGCGCCCATCGGCCGCCTGCGCGGCCAGGTGCACCGCTGGCGCGAGGTGCCGGTGGTGGTCACCTACCACCCGGCCTACCTGTTGCGCCAGCCGGCCGACAAGGCCAAGGCCTGGGCCGACTGGTGCCTGGCGCTCAGTTTGGTGAACGATGACACGACTTCGTGACACCTCTGTCGGCGCTGCCGGCGGGGGCGGCGTTGGCGGTGGGGCTGCGATTTCCCAGTCCCATTCAAAATGATGAAGGAGAACCTCATGCGTTCAGCTACGCTTCGTTTGACCGCCACCGCCGCGGTGACCGCCAGCGCCCTGTTGCTTGCCGCCTGCGGCGGCACCATGAGCAAGCGCGAGCAAGACACCGCCACCGGCGCCGCCATTGGTGCCGTGGCCGGCGCCGTGGTGGGCTCGGCCACCGGCGGCAAGGCCGGCCAGAGCGCCGTCATCGGCGGTGTGCTGGGTGCCGTCGCCGGCAACCTGTGGTCCAAGCACATGCAGGACAAGCAGCGCGAGCTGGAGCAGGCCACCGCCGGCACCGGCGCCACCGTCACGCGCACCGAAGACAACCAGATCAAGGTCGTGGCGCCCGCCGACGTCTCGTTCGCCTCCGGCAGCGCCATGCTCAACCCCAACATGCGGCCCATCCTCGATGCGCTGGCCAAAGACCTGGACGCCAAGTCCCGGTTGACCGTCTCCGGCCACACCGATGCCACCGGCAGCGACGCCGTCAACAACACCCTGTCTCAGGAGCGTGCCCGGACCGTGCGCGACTATCTGGTCATGCGCGGCGTGGCCACCGACCGCATCGCCGTCAATGGCTACGGCTCGCGCATGCCGGTGGCCGACAACGCCACCGAAGCCGGCCGCGCCCAGAACCGCCGCGTCGAGATCACGCTCGCCCAAACGGCTTGAGAAGCGGCCTGAGCCGGGCACCGGCGGTCACGGCGCGGGTCCACCCAAGGCCACCGTGACCAGCCCGATGCCGCTTGGCGGTGCCGTGCCGCTCTGCTGCGCGGCCGCCAGCGCGGCGTCCACCACCTGCTGCCGGGCGGCCGCCGTGAGGCGCACCCCGGCCGGCAGGCGGATGGTCAGCACGCCGTCGCTCACCTGGGCCTCGCACGCCACGGCCTGGCCGTCCAGGCGAACCTCGAAGCGGATGGGTTGAGCCGTCCAGGCCATGTCCGCGGCCTGGGCGATCACCACGATGGGCTTCATCTCGGCCCCTTGGCCCACGGCGGCGGGGCGCAATCCCAAGGCCGGCAGGCGCTGCGGTGCCACGGGCGCCTGCTGCATGATCATCACCGCCAGCGGGCCGCCGCCGGGTGTTGTCACCTGGCCTTTGGCGGTGAGATCCACCGGGCCCGACCAGGCGTTGTCCGGATGGTCGAGCACGATGTCGCCCTGACCGCCGTCCAGCGTGAGGCCGTCCTTGATTTGCAGGCCACCGGTCTGGGCGATGCCCTGACCCGCGCCGCCCTGCACCTGGCCGTCCACATGGCCCTGGCCCAGATTCAACGCGCCGTCGGTGTGCGCCGTCAGATGGCCGCTCAAGGCCAGATCGCCCAACCCCAACCCGCCCTGGCCATACACCGTGGCCGAGCGGCCGTCCAGGCTGACCGGCGCCAGGAACTGGTTGCCGCGCTGACCCAGCTCGATGTCCGCCGGGGCGCCCGTCTCGGTGCGGGCCTGGAGTCGTGCCGGGCCTTGCCACTGCAGTTGCGTACCCGCCGATTGCGTGATGGCGCCGCTGTGGCTGGTCGCCGTCAGCGCCCCGCCGCTATGCAGGTTGCCCAGCGTCAGTCCGCCTTGCAAGGCGGTGATCTGGGTGGCACCGGCCACGGCCACCTGGCCCGCGCCGGACTGGGCATAGGCCTGGGCCACCGTCAAGGCACCGCCCACCCCCAGCGCACCGCCCGTCTGCGTCAGCGCGTCGATGAGGGCATCGCCGCCCACGTCCAGGCTGCCGCCGTGCTGCGTGTATTGCGGCGCCGTGAGGGCACCCTCGATGCGCGCCTGCGCCGTGCCGTCCAGCGTCAGCGCGTCGACGATGGCGTCGCCGCCCACGCGCAGCGCGCCGCCGGTCTGGGTCAGCTGCTGCAGTTGCAGGTCGCTGGCAATGTGCAGCGCGCCGCTGCCCAGCGTCATCTGGCCTTGCGGGCCTTGCAGCGCATCGAGCTCGACCGGTGCCTGCGCCGCGCCGTCGAACGACACGTGGGTGCCGGCGGGCAGGTGCACCACGGCCACGTTGGCCAGATCGGGCACGGCGCCGCCGGCCCAGTTGGCGGGGTCGAACCAGTCGCCCGTGGCGCCGCCCACCCATTGCACCGAACCCAGCCGCACGATGGTGGCCTGAGACTGGGCGCTGGCCACCACGGTGTAGTTGCCGGCATCGGGCCCGGTCAGCGTGATGCCGGTGATGGCCACGGTCTTGTCCACGCCCACGTTTTTGTCGGCGAAGGCGGCGTCCAGCCCCACGGCCAGGGTGTCTCCGGCCAGCCGGTCGTCCTGCGTCAGCACGCGGGCGTGGGTCTGGCCGTCGTAGGTCTTGTCCTGGGCGGTGAAGACCAGCACCAGCGGGCGCGGGGTGATGTTGGCATCCGACAGCGCCTGCGGGGGCAGCGCGTAGTTGGCCACGTCGGCGCCACTGAGCGCGAAGCCGGTGTAGCGCACGGCCTTGTGCTGGCCGGCCTGTTTGTCCGCAAAACCGGTGACCTGGCCCAGGCCCAGTTGCACGTCGTCGCCGCCGAGCACGCCGTCCAGCGTGGCGGCGCCGCTGATCTGGATGGCCGTGCTGCCGTCGTACACCTTGCTGGCCCCGGGCACCGACAGTGTCAGGTGACGCGGGGTGACGTTGGCGCTGGCCGTCTGACCGGCGCCGATGCGGTAGTCGCTGGCCAGGCCGGTGCCGTCCTGCAGCGCAATGCCGGTGACCGTGACGGTGTGGGCTGTCAGCACGTCTTTGCTGTTGAAGGTGCCGCTGGCCACGCTGCCCAGCGTGTCGCCGCCCACCAGCCCGTTCAGCACCAGCACGGGCGCCGCCGTCAAGGTGCCGTCGTAGGCCTTGTCGGGCGCGCTGGCCGTGGCGGTCAGCCACTTGGGCGTGATGTGGGCGGTGGTGCTGGCCGTGGTGGCGGCCAGCGTGTAGTTGCCGGCGTCGGTGCCGCCCAGAACCAGGCCGCTGATGGTCACCGTCTTGGCGGTGCCCGCGTGGCGGTCGGCAAACGCCCCCGTGCCGGTGGCCACCGAGAGCACGTCGCCGCTGATCATGCCGGTGAAGCCGGCACCGGAGGTGGTCAGCGTCGCCGCCGCGCTGCCGTCATAGACCTTGTCACTGGCGGTGATGCCGGTGATGGCTGAGAGGGCTTTGGGGGTGATGGCTGCCGAGGTGCTGGCCGTGGGGGTGGCCAGCAGGTAGTTGCCGGCATCGGCGCCGCCCAGGCTCAGGCCGCTGATGGCCACGGTCTTGCCCAGGGCGGCGTTCTTGTCGGCAAACGCCCCCCAGCCCGAGGCCACGGTGAGCGCGTCGCCCGCCACCATGCCCGTGAAGTGGGCGCCGGCGGTGATCAGCGTGGCACCGGTGCCGCCGTCATAGACTTTGTCGGCTGCCGTGATGCCGGTGATGGCCGCAATCGCCTTGGGCGTGATGTCGGCCGTGGTGCTGGCGGTGGTGCCCGTCAGCGTGTAGTTGCCGGCATCCGCACCGCCCAGCGACAGGCCGGTGATGGCGACGAACTTGCCCGTGCCCACGTTCTTGTCGGTGAAGGTGCCGATGCTGCTGGCCACGGTCAGCGTGTCCCCACTGACCATGCCGGTGAAGCCGGCGCCGGAGGTGTCCAGCATCGCCAGCGTATGACCGTCATAGACCTTGTTGGCGGCGGTGATGCCGGTGATCCCGGTGATGGCCGAGAGGGCCAGCGGCGTGATGTCGGCGCTGGTGGCCGCGCTGGTGCTGACGAGCTGGTAGTTGCCGGCGTCCGAGCCGCCCAGCGTCAAGCCGCTGATGGCCACGTATTTGCCGGTACCCACGTTCTTGTCGCTGAAGGCGCCCGTGCTGCTGGCCACGGTGAGGGCATCGCCCGCCACCATGCCGGTGAAGCCGGCGCCCGATGCATCCAGCGTTGCCGCCGTGCCGCCGTCATAGACCTTGTTGGCGGCGGTGATGCCGGTGATGGTTGCAAGGGCCTTGGGTGTGATGCTGGCCGTGGTGTTGGCGGTGGTGGTGGCGAGCGTGTAGTTGCCGGCGTCCGCGCCGCCCAGCGTCAGGCCGCTGATGGCGACGGCCTTGCCGCTGCCCGCGTGCTTGTCGGCAAACACGCCCGTGCTGCTGGCCACGGTCAGCGCATCGCCACCGACCATGCCGGTGAAGCCGGCGCCAGCGGTGGCGAGCAGGGCCGTGATGTTGCCGTCATAGACCTTGTCGGCCGCGGTGATGCCCGTGATGGCCGCAATGGCCTTGGGCGTGATGGTGGCCGTGGTGCTGGCCGTGGTGCTGGTCAGCGTGTAGTTGCCCGCATCGGCGCCACCCAGCGTCAGGCCGCTGATGGCCACCGTCTTGCCGTTGCCCACATGCTTGTCGGCAAAGGCGCCCGTGCTGCTGGCCACGCTGAGTGTGTCGCCGCTGACGAGGCCGGCGAAGCCGGCGCCGGTGGTGGCGAGCAAGGCCGTGATGCTGCCGTCATAGACCTTGTCGGCCGCGGTGATGCCCGTGATGGCCGCAATGGCCTTGGGCGTGATGGCGGCCGAGGTGTTGGCGGTGGTGGTGGCGAGCGTGTAGTTGCCCGCGTCCGCGCCGCCCAGCGTCAGGCCGGTGATGGCCACGGCCTTGCCGCTGCCCACGTTCTTGTCGGCAAACGTGCCGGTGCTGCTGGCCACGGTCAGCTCGTCGCCGACGATCATGCCGGTGAAGCTGGCGCCGGTGGTGGCGAGCACGGCGGCGGTGTTGCCGTTGTAGACCTTGTCTTCGGCGGTGATGCCGGTGATGGCAGCGATGGCCTTGGGCGTGATGTCGGCCAAGGCGCTGGCCGTGGTGTCTGTCAGCAGGTAGTTGCCGGCGGCGGCCCCGCCCAGGCTCAGGCCGGTGATGGCCACCGTCTTGCCCAGGGCCGCGTTCTTGTCGGCGAAGGTGCCGGTGGCGGTGGCCACCGTCAGCGTCTCGCCGCTGACCAGGCCCGTGAAGCCGGCGCCCGAGGTGGTCAGCACGGCGGCCGTCGTGCCGTCATAGATTCTGCTGGCCGCCGTGATGCCGGTGATGGCCGTGATGGCGCGCGGCGTGATGTCGCCAACCAAGGTGCTGACCACCGGATTGACCCGGTAGCCATAGACCTGGGCCGCACCATTGCTGGCGTGGGCCACAAAGTCCGTGACGCTCACCGTCTTGCCCGTCCCCACGTCCTTGATGCCCACGCCGCTGCCGGCCGTGGTGTAGGCCGCCGTCGAGCTGAAGCTGAGGCTGGCATCGCCGTCCACCAGGCTGCCGCCGGTGTGGTTGTAGTTGCCGGCGCCCAGCGTGGCCACCACGGTGCCGTCGTAGGCCCGGGTCACGCTGCCGGTGACGCTCACGTCGAGGATGGGTGCGTAGCTGTAGAGCAACCCGTTGCCCGTGCCCAGCACGGTGTCGCCAGCGGTGTAGTCGTATTGCTTGAAGCCATAGACCAGACCGCCGCGCACATCGCCCGTGGTCAGGTTGAAGGGGTCGGCGTTGCGGCTGTGGACCTGCCAGGTGGCGTCGGGGTCCTGCACCTGCAAGGCGCTGCTGCCCGCCGTGTTGACGAAGCGATCGGCCGCGATCCGGATGTCGCCCGCAGTGGCCGTCAGGGCGCTGTCCAGCCGCACTTCGCCGTCGCCCTCGACGGTGATGGCGGCGGCGCTCACGGTGCTGCCTGCGCCCACGCGCACGGCCTGGGTGGAGCCCGCACCGGTCAGGGTGAGCGCGCCCGCGTCGGCATCGACCGTGGCCCCGTTCAGCTGGATGCCCACGGCCACCTGCGCGGTGGCGGCGTCCAGCGTGATGGCGCCACCGTGGCTGGTGAGGGCAGCGCCCGCGCCCACCGAGATGGCGCCGCTGCCGTTGGCGTCGCTGTCGGCCCGGTAGGTGATGGGGCCGCCCTGGCTGTCGACGGTCACGTTGGCGGCGTGGGCGATGCGATCTGTCGCCCCCACGGTCACCGCCGCGTTGGCCCCCGTGCTGCTCAGGTTGGTGTTGAGGTTGACGGTGTGGCCATACAGGCCGACGGGGCCGGCCACGCTGGTGGCCAGGGCCAGCGTCAAGTCGTTGCTGTTGCCCATGACCACTGGCGTGGACGTGCCCACCCGCTGCATGCCGCTGTATTGGCCCAGTGTCAGGCCGCCCAGCGTGGCGTAGTTCTTGATGGTCAGGCCGCTGTAAAGCCCCGAGGGCAGCATGTCGGCGCCGCTCATGGCGCCACCCCAGATCAGCGTGCTGCCATAGCTGCCGTTGTAGGGTGCCAGTGTCAGCTGGCCGGTGGTGTTCACCGGCAGTGTGGCCACCGAGTTGGTCAGCAGCGTCACGTTGCCGCTGCCGGCGATCAAGGGTTTGCTGCTGTTGCCGTTGAGGCCGATGCCACCGTTGGCGCCGGCGCCGACCCACAGCAAGATGTCGCCGCCCCCCGTGTTGACCTGGCCGACCACATCCATGGCGTTCGCGTTGGCGATGAAAGAGGCGACGGATGGGCCATCGCCCACCGTCAGGCCGTTCCAGGTCAGGCTGCCGCCGTTGGTGTTGCTGCCGCCCGCCCACAGATGGCCGCCGTTGGTGGTGATGTTGCCCACGAGGGTGACGCCGGCGGTGTTGACGTGGCCATAGTCCGACCACGCCACCACATCCAGTGCGGTGCCGCTGGCCTGGATGGTCGAGGCGGCAGTCTGGTGGACGCGCGATCCCGCTTGCAGCGTCAGCGTCGAGCGGGCGCCGCCGGTCTTGAAGATGCTGGCGTTGAGCTGGATGCTGGTGGCGCCCGTGGCCAGCGATTTGATGAAGATGTCGCCCGTGGCCGTGCTGGTGAGGTTGGCGTCGAGGGTGACGATATTGCCGTAGAGGCCGATGGGCCCGGCCACGCTGGTGGCCACCGCCAGCGTCAAGTCGCTGCTGTTGCCCATGACCTGGGGCGTCAGCGTCCCCGGTTGCAGCAGGCCGCTGTACTGACCCAGCGTCAGGCCGCCCAGTGTGGCCATGTTCCTGATGGTCAGGCCGTTGTAGGTGCCCGTGAGCGCCAGGTCGGCACCGCTCATCGTGCCGCTCCAGGTCATGGTGCCGCTGTAGTTGCCGTTGTAAGGCGCCAGCGTCAGGTGGCCAGTGGTGTCGACGTGCGTGGTTTGCGCCGAGTTGGTTAGCAGCGTGATGTGGCCACTGCCCGCGACCAGTGGTTTGGTCACGTCACCCGCAATGCCTGTGCCGCCGTTGTGGCCCGGCCCGGCCCACACGAGCATGTCGCCACCGGCCGTGTTGACCTGGCCGTAAAGGCTCACGGCATTCCAGTTGGCCGTGTCTTTGCTGACCGAAGGGCCATCGCCCACGGTCAGGCCGTTCCACTTCAGACTACCGCCGTTGGTGCTGCTGCCGCCCACCCACAAATGGCCCCCATTGGTTGCGATGTTGCCCCCGCTGCTGATGCCGGCAACGTCGGTGTTGGCGTAGTCCGACCACATCACCACGTCCAGTGCCGTGCCGCTGGCCTGGATGACCGTGCCTGTGTTCTGGTTGATGCGGCCCCCCGATTGCAGCGTCAGCACCGAGCGGGCACCGCCGGTCTTGAGGATGTTGGCAGTGATCAGAAGGCTGCTGTTGTCCAGCGCCAGCGACTTGATGAAGAGGTCGCCCGTGGCCGTGCTGGTCAGGTTGGCGTTGAGGTTGACATGGCCGCCATAGAGGCTGATCGGCCCCGCCACGCTGGCGGCCGAGGACAGCGTCACGTCGGCCGTATTGCCGTCCTTGCCGATGCGCAGGCTGCTGGCACCCGTGATCCCCAGACTCAGATCCAGCGCACTGATGAAGCTGGTGGCCATGGGTTCGATGACGACCTCGCCCGTGGTCCGCAGCGCATTGGTGCCGCTGAAGGCCAGCGAGTTGGCCGTCAGCGTGATGTCCCCCGTCTGCCCGCCACCGGTGCCCAGCGCGGCGTTGTTCATGCTGATGCCGGCGCCCGTCCCGCCGGCGGCGAGGGCGCCACGCAGCGCGATGCCGCCGCTGCCTGTGTCGAGCTGGGCATTGGTCAGGCGGATGCCATAGGAGAGGCCTACCGCCACCCCATCCGGCCGCCCATCCACATTGCCATCCAGCCCCCCGCCCATGACGATCTGCCCGCCATTGGTCGTGATGGCCGCATTGCTCACCTGAATGCTGCCCGCGCCCGAGTTGTCCTGGTCCGCCCACAGCACCACCCCCAGCCTGCCGGAGGAGGACGTCAGGCTCGCATTGACGGCGATGTCGTTGTGCGCCTTCAGCGTCAGCGTCGCATCCCCACCCGCCGACTTGGCAATGGCCGCGCTCACCGTGATGTTCCCCGCGCCGGCCCCCACCGAGCCCAGGCCCGCGTCGTCCAGCGTCGTATCCACCGTCACACTGGTGCTGTTGTTCAGCGCCCCCACAATCGTCGCCGCCTGCGGCGCACCAATGGTGTAGTTGTACGGATCAATCAGCCACTGCCCGCCCGGTCCCTGACTGGCCCCGGCATCCACCCGGACCCCATCCGTCGCCACCGCATGCCCCGACGTCTCGATGCGCCCGCCCTGGCTGATGCCGCGCGCAGACAGCGTGCCGGCGGCCGTCGTCAGCCCGCCCTCAGCGTGCACATCACTCCACAGCACCACCTCGCCGCCCGCACCCTGGTGCGTTGCATCCGCACTCACGCTGGCACCAGCATCCATCGTCACCCGCTGCGCCTGGCGTATGTCCCCTTGCCCCTGCCAGGCTC
>JAIUPQ010000006.1 GCA_020161145.1 Pseudomonadota bacterium | reverse complement strand
TCATGGGCGCTTCTCCACATGCAAGGCTTGAGCAGCCTTCAACTCGGCAATCCACTCGCTCATCACAGCACGCGCCATGAAGAACGGATAGCGTCGATTGTCTATGCAATCATCCGGGATGCAACAGCTAAGGCAGCGCAAAACTGCGCGCGCAGGGCCTGCAACCGAGCGGGGTCGATCCCGCCGCCAGTGATTGCCTTCATCACTTCCACCGGCTTCTTGTCGTCCCGGTCTGGGACCGGGATGCCTAGAAGGTCTTCCAAGCAGCCGCGAAACTTGACCGGAGCAGCGAGCGTCGCGGGATTCGCACATGTCTCGATCAAGTCGTTGACCGCGCCGTGAAGGTTCTTGTCGTTGTCGTCGTCCAGCATGACTCCGTGGGGAATGCCATAGGCCGACAGCAGCGCCATGTATCGATGCAAGTTGAACTTGCCCAGGGCGTCAATGACGCACACGCGATGCGGCGTGAGGTCGTGCCACTCGTTGGCAAGGAGATAGTTGAACAACGCTCGCTCCGTCGCGCCTTCTACCAGGAGCACGCGGTCGGCAAAGAACAGCGAAGCTCGCTCCCCATCGAGCCAGAGTTGAAACCGAAACCGCTCTTCCTGCTCGGCAATGTGCGCCTGCGGCGGCTGCGCAATCATGTCCCTGGCTCGCCTTTTCGCGTTCTCCGGTATGTTGGTATCAGCAACAAAGGCCTGTAGGGCAGCCAGCAGTTCGCCTCCCTGGTCGAACAGCGCTTTGATCTGGCCACCCCTGGGCTGGAAGGCGCGGCTTGCCCCATTCAGTCGCTGTATGCGGACGAGTTGGCCGATCTGTTCCGCCGCCTTGCCTGCGAACGTGGACGAGTGGGTTGTGATGATCACTTGCTGACCCGGCTCCGCGCCAAGCCGGCGCAGGTGATAGGCCATGCTCTCCTGCTGACTTGGATGCAAGAAGGCCTCCGGCTCCTCGAATAGAACGAGGTTGAAGGTCGGATTGAACTCCTTCTTGTCTGCCTTCTTTTCATCCTTGAAGGTCGGGGCCAAGCGAATCAGTTCGTAGATGACCGAACGCTGGAAACCATGTCCATAGCGTTCGAGATCGAACCCCACATCCCCGAGAGCGGCATCAACGAACGCGAACTTCACCAGCGACTTGGAGATGTCTTCCGGTGCTACCGAGCCAACTGACAGGTCGATCTTGATGCCCCAGGCCGATATCGCGGTGTTCAGCGGCGCCGAGATCTCGCTCAGGAATCCATCATTCCTCCTGGCTTCGGCGTTGAACTTCTCGAAGGCAGTCGACACCTCCTTGAACGCCTCGCTCTTTGCCACCACCTTCTTGAGCAGAAAGTTGAGCATATTGCGCAGCGGGGACGGGCCGCTCATCTTGGTTTGCTCGGCGGGCGTCGTGAGCGCTGGGACGTAGATGATCTGGCCGACCTTTGCCGCGCCTACGTTCTTCGCCCCATAGAACAACTCGGTGTCCAGGGTCCCCTTGATGAGGCCGAAGATGTTGCTCTGGGCGGACTGAACACGGCCCTTTTCTTCAGACTTGAAGTAGCGACGAACGGTGAGCGTCTGATCTGCTACCCCGTCCTTGTACTTTTCAGCCAAGCCGGCCCACTCGTCGGCGTCCAGTGCGAACTTGAGCTGAACCCAGGACTCCTGGTCCGCCGCGCCCGCTTTGGGGAAGTCTTCAGGCGACCATTTCAGATCGTCGTAGAACGACCGCAGCGCATTCAGTACGGTGCTCTTCCCTGCGTTGTTCGGGCCTACCAGCAGCGTGTAGTCATGGACCTCGATGCAAAGGTCCGTGACCGAGCGGTAGTTGTGGATCGTGAATTCTCGTAGCTTCATCGCTTGCCTCCCCAGGCCAACGTAGTTTTTCGAGTCGAGGTCTTGTCAGACAGCTATGGTGATGACCAACTCCTCACCCAGCATGTCGATGATCTTGACCGCCGCCGTTGAGCCGGCTGGCGGCGCCGGCAGCTCGTATCGACCATTCACCAGGTCTTGCTTTCGCTCCGGCACAAACGTCGCCATGTGCGCTCCATGCGGGCGCAATGTACCGACGGTGTACCGAAGGGTGGGGTAGAAGAAAAACGGCTTGCAGCGTTTCCACTGCAAGCCTTTGATTTCTAAGCCAAATTTTGGCTCCCCGACCTGGGCTCGAACCAGGGACCTACGGATTAACAGTCCGGCGCTCTACCAACTGAGCTATCGGGGAAGCGAAGCCTTGCATTATAGGCAGGTTTTTTGGGTCCCTACAAGGCGGCCTGTAAAAATCAGCGGATCAGCTCGCCCAGCTTGCCGGTGCGGTCTTTCCAGTCGTCGGCGTCGGGCAGCGCGTCCTTGCGCTTGGTGATGCTGGGCCAGTGTTTGGCCAACTCGGCGTTGAGGGCGATGTACGACTGCTGGTCGCCGGGGACGTCTTCTTCGGGCAGGATGGCGTTGACCGGGCACTCGGGGATGCAGACGGCGCAGTCGATGCACTCGTCGGGGTCAATGGCCAGGAAGTTGGGGCCCTCGCGGAAGCAGTCAACGGGACAGACGTCAACGCAATCGGTGTATTTGCAGCGGATGCAGGCTTCGGTGACGACGTGGGTCATGGGTGGTTGGCGAGGGGCTGGGGCAAACGGCGCATTTTAGGCTGCCAGAGGGGCGGTGTGGCGGGCATGCAGACCGCATTCCTTGGCTTCGTCGGCGCTTTCCCACCACCAGCGGCCGGCGCGGAAGGGTTCGCCCACGGCCACGGCGCGGGTGCAGGGGGCGCAGCCTATGCTGGGCATGAAGGCGTCGTGCAGGGGGTTGTAGGGCACGTCGTGCCGCTGCACGTAGTGCCAGACGTCGGCCCAGGTCCAGTCGACCAGCGGGTTGTACTGGGTGCGGCCGTCGTCGTTCGTCTCGACGGCGCTCACGCGCTGGCGCTCGGACGATTGCTCATGGCGCATGCCGGTGATGAAGGCGTCGCGGCCTGCCAGCAGGCGCGCCATGGGTTCGAGCTTGCGGGTGGCGCAGCATTGCTGGCGCAGCGCCACGCTGTCGCGCATGGCCAGCTCGCCGTGGTGGCGCACGAACTGCACGACGGCCTGCTGGTGGGGGTGGAAGACCTCCACGTCAATGCCCCAGCGTGCGCGGATGGCGGGCAGCAGGGCCAGGGTTTCGGGGTGCAGCAGGCCAGTGTCCAGCGTGGCCACGGGGATGGCCAGGCCGTGGCGGGCGATGAGGTCGGTGATGACCATGCCTTCGACGCCCAGGCTGGTGGTCTGCACGATGCGCCCCGGGTGCGCGTCGGCCGCCTGGCGCAGCAGGGTGACGGCTTGCTGCAGGCGCTGCTCGAAGCCCGGCGTGGCGCGGGCGTGGCGTTCCACGGCATTCACTGGACGACCCTCCGCACGGCGTGCTGCGGGATTCGCGCTTGGGAGCGGCCCGGCGCGCGCATTGGATTTCCCTTCCGCACGGCGTGCTTCAGGCTTCGCGCTTGGGAGCGGCCCGGCGCGCTCATGCGGCCACCTCCAGCGCGGCGTAGTTGGCCTGGTAGAAGCCGGCCTGCCATTGCAGCGCGCGGTGGGCGTGGGTGGGGTTCTGGCCGGCGGCCAGCTCGGCGCTGGCAAAGCCGCTGCGGGCCAGCAGCGGCGCCATGTCCACCAGCACCTGGCCGGTGGCGCGCAGGTCGCCGCCATAGCCCAACTGGCTTCTGAGCACGTGGGCCTGGCTGTAGGCGCGGCCGTCGGTCCAGGCGGGGAAGGTGAGCGCAATCACGGCGGCGCTCAGGTCGGCCGGGGTCAGCTCTTGCACGTCGTCGGTGTTGGCCAGGTGGAAGCCGGGGCCGCCTTGGGCGCGCCAGGTGGCCAGGTCTGGCAGGGGGGTGGGGGTGGTGAGCAGGTGCATGGTGTCTCAGGCGGCCAGGGCTTCGGCTTCGGGGGCGCTGTCGGTGTGGGCGGCGCGGGTGCTGCGGCGCACGGCGTCGGTGGCGGCGCGCAGTGGGCGCTGGCCCAGGCGGCGGGCGGTGTCCACAATCCATTCGGTGGGTTGGCGCTCGCGGCGGCACAGGGCGATGACGGCTTCCACCGCATCGGCCACTTCGTCGGCGGCAAAGGCGGGGCCGACGATCTGGCCCGGCCGCGCGGGGCCGCTGCCCTGGCTGCCGTCGGAGCCGCCCACCGAGAGCTGGTACCACTCGCTGCCGTCTTTGTCGATGCCCAGGATGCCGATGTGGCCCGAGTGGTGGTGGCCGCAGGAGTTCATGCAGCCGCTGATGTGCAGCGCCAGCGGGCCCAGCAGTTCCAGTTCCTCGGGCTCGTCGAAGCGCTGGGCCAGTTCCTCGGCAATGGGCAGCGAGCGGGCATTGGCCAGCGCGCAGTAGTCGCCGCCGGGGCAGGCGATGATGTCCGAGACCAAGCCGATGTTGGGCGTGGCAAAGCCGGCCGCGCGGGCCTGCTGCCACAGCGCATACAGGTCTTGCACGGGCACCCAGGGCAGCAGCAGGTTCTGCGTGTGGGTCACGCGCAGCTCACCCTGGCTGTAGCGGTCGGCCAGGGTGGCGGCGGCCTCCATCTGCTCGGCCGTCACGTCGCCCGGCGCCTGGCCCGGGCGCTTGAGCGAGAGGGTGACCGCGCGCAGGCCGGCCAGCCGCTGCGGGGCCACGTTGCGCGCCAGCCAGCGGGTGTAGGCGGGCGGGGCGTCGGCCGGCTGCGGCGGCTGGACGGGCACGTGGGCGCTGGCTGGCAGGCCGGCCGGGTCGGCAAAGGCGGCCTGCAGGGTGTGCAGCGCTTCGGGCGTCAGCCGGCGCTGGGGCGCGGTGGGGTCAAGCGCCAGGATGTGGGCGTATTCGGCGTTGACGGCCTCGGCAAAACGCGGTCCTTCGGCCTTGACCAGGATCTTGATGCGGGCCTTGAAGGCGTTGTCGCGCCGGCCAAAGCGGTTGTAGACGCGCAGCACGGCCTCCAGGTACAGCACCAGGTCGGCCCAGGGCAGATGGGGCGTCAGTTCCTGGCCAATCAGCGGCGTGCGGCCCATGCCGCCGCCCACCAGCACGCGAAAACCCAGCGTGCCGTCGGCGGCGCGGCGCAGGTGCAGGCCCACGTCGTGCCAGCCGATGGCGGCGCGGTCGTCGTCGGCGCCGGTGATGGCGATCTTGAACTTGCGGGGCAGAAAGGCGAACTCGGGGTGCAAAGTGCTCCATTGGCGGAGCAGTTCGGCAAACGGGCGGGGGTCGGCCACCTCGTCGGTGGCGATGCCGGCCAGGGCGTCGGTGGTGATGTTGCGGATGCAGTTGCCCGAGGTCTGGATGCCGTGCAGGTCTTGGGCCGCCAGCGACTCCATCACGTCGGCCGCCTGGGTCAGCGGGATCCAGTTGAACTGCAGGTTCTGGCGCGTGGTGAAGTGGCCATAGCCCTTGTCGTGGGTGCGGGCCACCAGGGCCAGCCGGCGCAACTGGCGGCTGGCCAGCTCGCCGTAGGGCACGGCCACGCGCAGCATGGGGGCGTGGCGCTGGATGTACCAGCCGTTCTGCAGCCGCAGTGGGCGGAAGTGCTCGTCCGGCAACTCACCGGCCAGATGGCGCGTGAGCTGGTCGCGGAACTGGGCGGCGCGGGCGTGGACGAACTGGCGGTCGGCAGGGCTGTAGCGGTACATGGTGGGCCGGTGACAATGCAGCAAACAGCCGCCACTCTAGGAAAATCCCTTCATCATGAAAACGACTTTGTTTTCATCTTTATATTCCTGTGAAGAATATAGGCCGTCGCGGCGGGCGTGGTTGGGGGCGGCCGGGGCGGCGTTGGTGGCGGGTTGTGCCAGCACGCCACCACCGGCGCCGGTGCCGCCGGTGGTGGCGGTGCCGCCCGCACCGCCGCCGCGCAAACCGCGTCTGGGCCTGGCGCTGGGCGGCGGCGCGGCGCGCGGGTTTGCGCACATCGGTGTCATCCAGGTGCTGGAGGAGGCCGGCATCCGGCCCGATCTGGTGGTGGGCACCTCGGCCGGCAGCCTGGTGGCGGCGCTCTATGCCTCGGGCAAGAGCGGGGCCCAGCTGGGTGAGATGGCGGGTGGCATGGACGAGTCGGCGCTGACCGATTGGTCGTTTCCGCTGCGCGGCCTGATCCGCGGCGAGGCGCTGGCGCGCTATGTGCGCACGAACACCGGCGGGCAGGCCATCGAGGCCATGCGGCTGCCACTGGGCATCGTCGCCACCGACCTGGGCAACGGCGAGCCCATTCTCTTTCGCCGGGGTGACACGGGCTCGGCGGTGCGCGCATCCAGCGCCGTGCCCGCCGTGTTCCAGCCGGTCCAGATCGGTGGGCGCGAGTACGTCGATGGCGGCCTGGTCTCGCCCGTGCCGGTGCGCTTTGCGCGCCAGATGGGGGCCGAGCTGGTGCTGGCGGTGGACATCTCGGCCGGTGCCGATGCCGGCAACACCGGCGATGCGCTGCGCGTGCTGATGCAGACCTTCAACATCATGGTGCGCAGCCTCAGCCAGATGGAGCTGAAAGACGCCGACGTGGTGGTGCGTCCCGCGCTGGCCCAGGGCAGCGCCGATTTCAGCAACCGCCCCCGCGCCATCCAGGCCGGCCGGCAGGCGGCGCAGGCGGCGTTGCCCATGCTGCGCAGCAAACTGGGGCTGACGGCGTGAGTTCTCTGGCGAACTGACTATTTACTTCAGTTCGCCCGCGAACTAAACTGCCGGGCATGAATGCGCTGTACCAACTGCCGCAGCCTCACGAGGCCAACCTGCCCGATGTGCACAGCCCCGCCACGGCCGCCCAGGTGCTGGCGGTGTTCTTTCGCCTCAGTGCCGAATGGGGCCTGACTGCGGCCGAGGAGCAGACGCTGCTGGGCGTGGGCCGCACCACGCTGTTTGCCTGGAAGGCCGGCCGCGTGCGCGCCGGGCTGGAGGGGCACACGCTGGAGCGCCTGTCTTATCTGCTGCGCATCTACGCGGCACTGGAAATCCTGTTGCCTGTGCCTGAACGCGCGCGGGCCTGGCTGCGCCGCAGCAACAGCGCGCCGCTGTTTGGCGGTGGCACCGCGCTGGCGCGGATGCTGGGCGGGCAGGTGGGCGACCTGATGGTGGTGGCGGCCTACCTGGACGCGCAGCGCGGCGGCGATTTCGCGTGAAGGGCGAGCCGCCGCCGCTGGCTGAGCTCGACTGGAACCCCTGCCACCGGCTGATTCCCACGCGCTTTCCGCCTGTGAGCCTGTTTGACCGCGTGGCCCGGCCCGAGGAGCTGGCCGCCGTGTTTGCCGTGCAGGCGCTGACCAACCCCCGGCTGCGCCAGGAAGTGGGCGAGCTCAGCCTGGTGCCGCCTGCCGAGCGCGTCAGCGGCCCGGGCAGCACGCCGGTGATGGCCGCGTTTTGCCACCTCAACCCCGAGGGCAGCCGCTTCTCGGATGGCAGCTGGGGCGTCTACTACGGCGCCAGCTCGCTGGAGGTGGCGGTGGCCGAGGTGGGCCACCACCGGGCGCGCTTTTTTGCCGCCACACAAGAGCCCGCACTGGAGGTGGATTTGCGCGCCTACGTGGCTCAGGTGGTGCAGCCGCTGCACGACTTGCGCGGCCCCGCCTGGCAGGCCCATGTGCAGCCCGACGACTACGCCACCCCGCAGGCGCTGGCGCGGCCGTTGCGCGCGGCAGGCGCCTGGGGCGTGGTCTACCCCAGCGTGCGCCACGCCGGTGGCCAGTGCGTGGGCCTGTGGCGCCCGCGCGCGCTGGCGTTGCCGGTGGTGCAGGGGCCGCACGTCACGCTGCAATGGGACGGCCGGCGCATTGCCGGCTGGTACCGCAAGTCGGACCACATGCCGCTGTAACCCTGCGGTTCAGCGGCGCTCCAGCACGTCCAGCACCTTGACCCGCACCGTGCGCTCCTGGCCGGCGCGCGCCACGGTCAGGTTGACGGTGGCGTCGATGCCCGCACGGTCCAGCTCGGCCACATAGGCCGACAGCGTCTCCACGCGGCGGCCGTTGACGGCCACGATGACGTCGCCCAGGTCGCCGCTGCGCCGGTCCATGGCCTTGAGCCCCGCCGCCGCAGCGGGCGAGCCTGGCTGCACGCTGGCCACCACCACGCCCTGGATGCCGGCGCGCGCCACCAGATCGGGCCGCACGGCCGCAATGCCGATGCCCGGCAGCGGCGCGCGGCCGCGCGCAATGAGCTGCGGCACGATGCGGTTGACCAGATCGACCGGAATGGCAAACCCCACGCCGGCCGATGCGCCCGAGGCCGACTGGATGGCCGTGTTGACGCCCACCAGCCGGCCGGCGCTGTCCAGCAGCGGGCCGCCCGAGTTGCCGGGGTTGATGGCGGCATCGGTCTGGATGACGCCCGAAATCTCGCGGTAGTCGGTGGTGGGCAGCTCGCGTTCCAGCGCCGAGATCAACCCCTGCGTCAGCGTGCGCGACAAGCCGTAGGGGTTGCCGATGGCGTACACCGTCTGGCCGATGCGCAGATCGGCCGAGCTGCCCAGCAGCAAGGGCTTGAGGGTGGCCGGAAAGCGCGTCAGCCGCACCACCGCCAGGTCGTATTCGGGCGAGACGCCAATGGGTACCGCCTCGATGGGCTGGCCCGCGTCCAGTTGCACGAAGACGCGCCGTGCGCCCTCCACCACATGGGCGTTGGTCACCACGTGGCCGCCGCCGTCCCAGACGAAGCCGGTGCCGGCGCCGCGGCTGACTTCGGATGAGAACAGCCCCCGCGCCCGCACGCTCTCGGTGGTCAGGTAGGCCACCGATGGGGCCGCAGCCTGGAACAGATCGACCACCTGCCGCTCGGCGGCGGGCAGCGGCCCGCGTGGCGTGACGGCGCGGGGTTGCTGGGCCCACGCGGTGGTGGTCAGCATGAACGACAGGGCCAGAACGGCAAGGCGCGGCAAGGTGGGCATGGGGCGAATGACGCAGATTGGGGTAGGGGATGGTGGCACACGACTTGCATTGATGCGACATTTGGTGCTTCCAGCCCGCTCTTCGCCTCATCGCTGCCCCATGACCGAACCGCAAGCCACCTTGTCCGCCGCCCAGGCGCAGACCGTCCACGAGCTGCTGGCGCGGCATCGCGAGCAACCCGGCGCGCTGCTGCCGCTGCTGCACGCCGTGCAGGACGCCCTCGGCTGCGTGCCGCCCGCCGCCGTGCCGGTGATCGCGCAAGGCCTGGGCCTGTCGCGGGCCGAGGTGCACGGGGTGGTCACCTACTACCACCACTTTCGCCAGCAACCGCCGGGCCGCCACGTGGTGCAGGTCTGCCGTGCCGAAGCCTGCCAGTCGCGCGGGGGCGAGGCGCTGCTGGCGGCGGCGCGCCAGCACCTGCCGGCCGACGTGACGGTGGAGCCGGTGTATTGCCTGGGCCTGTGCGCCCAGTCGCCGGCGGTGATGGTGGACGAGGTGCCGCATGCCCGCATGACGGTGCAGCGGCTGGCCGCCCTGGTGCAGGAGGGCGGCCAATGAGCGGCGTGACGATTTACGTGCCACGCGACACGGCCGCCGTGGCGGTGGGCGCTGACGCGGTGGCGGCCGCGCTGGCCGCCCAATGCGCGGCGCGCGGCCAGACCGTGACCCTGGTGCGCAACGGCTCGCGTGGCCTGCTGTGGCTGGAGCCGCTGGTGGAGGTGGCCACGCCTGAAGGCCGCGTGGCCTATGGCCCGGTGACGGCGGACGACGTGGCCGGCCTGCTGGACGCCGGCCTGCTGCAGGGCGGTGACCATCCGCTGCGCCAGGGGCTGACCGGGCAGATCCCGTACCTGGCCCGCCAGCAGCGCCTGACCTTTGCCCGCATGGGCGTGACCGATCCGTTGTCGCTGGCCGACTATGAGGCCCACGAGGGCTGGGCCGGCCTGCGGCGCGCCGCCGGCATGGCGGGCGCCGCCGTCGTGCAAGAGGTGCTGGACTCGGGCCTGCGTGGCCGCGGCGGTGCGGCGTTCCCGACCGGCATCAAGTGGAAGACGGTGGCCCAGGCCAGCGCGGCGCAGAAATACATCGTCTGCAATGCCGACGAGGGCGATTCGGGCACCTTCTCCGACCGCATGGTGATGGAGGGCGACCCCTACATGCTGATCGAGGGCATGGCCATCGCCGGCCTGGCCGTGGGCGCCACCCAGGGCTATGTCTACATCCGCAGCGAATACCCGCTGGCCGTTGCGGTGATGCGCGAGGCCATCGCGCGCGCCACGGCGGCCGGCTGGCTGGGCGCCGACGTGGCCGGCTCGGGCCGGGCGTTCACGCTGGAGGTGCGCAAGGCGGCCGGGGCCTATGTGTGCGGCGAAGAGACGGCCATGCTGGAGAGCATCGAGGGCAAGCGCGGTCTGGTGCGCTTCAAGCCGCCACTGCCGGCGCTGGCCGGGTTGTTTGGCCAGCCCACCGTCATCAACAACGTCATCAGCCTGGCCAGCGTGCCGCTGATCCTGGCGCGTGGCGCGGCCTTCTACAAAGACTTCGGCATGGGCCGCTCGCGCGGCACGCTGCCGTTCCAGCTGGCGGGCAACATCCAGCGCGGCGGCCTGGTGGAGGCGGCCTTCGGCCTCACGCTGCGCGAGCTGCTCTACGACTTTGGCGGCGGCAGCGCCAGCGGCCGCCCCATCAAGGCCGTGCAGGTGGGCGGCCCGCTGGGCACTTACGTGCCCGAGTCCGACTGGGACGTGCCGCTGGACTACGAGGCCTATGCGGCCAAGGGCGCGGTGCTGGGCCACGGCGGCATCGTGGTGCACGACGACACGGCCGACATGGCGGCGCTGGCGCGCTATGCGATGGAGTTCTGTGTCATCGAGAGCTGCGGCAAGTGCACGCCCTGCCGCATCGGCTCCACGCGCGGCGTGGAGGTCATCGACCGCATCACCCGCGCCACCGATGACGCCACCCGCGCCGAGCAGACCGTGCTGCTGCGCGACCTGTGCGACACCATGGTGCACGGCAGCCTGTGCGCCATGGGCGGCATGACGCCGTATCCGGTGCTGTCGGCGCTGAACCATTACCCGCAAGACTTTGCCAAGGAGTGACGAGCATGTTGTTGCACCACCCCCAGGAAATCGACTACGGCACCCCGGCCAGCCGCGCCAGCGAGACCGTGGAGCTGACCATCGACGGCCAGGCCGTGACCGTGGCCAAGGGCACCTCGCTGATGCGCGCCGCCGTGGATGCCGGCATCCAGGTGCCCAAGCTCTGCGCCACCGACATGCTGGAGCCGTTTGGCTCGTGCCGGCTGTGCCTGGTGGAGATCGAGGGCCGCAAGGGCTACCCGGCCTCATGCACCACGCCGGCCGAGGCCGGCATGGTGGTGCACACCCAGACGCCCAGGCTGCAGACGCTGCGCAAAGGCGTGATGGAGCTGTATATCTCCGACCACCCGCTGGACTGCCTGACCTGTGCGGCCAACGGCGACTGCGAGCTGCAGACCCAGGCCGGCGTCGTCGGCCTGCGCCACGTGCGCTACGGCGTGGGCGCACAGGAAGTGGCCGGCGTCTGCGGCGCCCACCACACGGCCGAGACGCCGGACGAGTCCAACCCGTATTTCAGCTACGACCCGGCCAAGTGCATCGTCTGCAGCCGCTGCGTGCGGGCCTGCGAGGAGGTGCAGGGCACGTTTGCGCTGACCATCTCGGGCCGGGGCTTCGACAGCCGCGTCTCGCCCGGTCAGGACGACGCCTTCATGGCCAGCGACTGCGTCTCCTGCGGCGCCTGTGTGCAGGCCTGCCCCACGGCCACGCTGCAAGAAAAGACGGTGATCGAACTGGGCCAGCCCGAGCACAGCGTCATCACCACCTGCGCCTACTGCGGCGTGGGTTGCGCCTTCAAGGCCGAGATGAAGGGCTCGACGGTGGTGCGCATGGTGCCCTGGAAGGACGGCAAGGCCAACGAGGGCCATTCCTGCATCAAGGGCCGCTTTGCCTGGGGCTATGCCACCCACAAAGACCGCATCACCAAACCCATGATCCGCGCCCGGATCAGCGACCCCTGGCGCGAGGTCAGCTGGGACGAAGCCATTGCCCACGCGGCCAGCGAGTTCAAGCGCATCCAGGCCAAGTACGGCACCGACGCGGTGGGCGGCATCACCTCCAGCCGCTGCACCAACGAGGAAACCTACCTGGTGCAAAAACTGGTGCGGGCCGCGTTCGGCACCAACAACGTGGACACCTGCGCCCGCGTCTGCCACTCGCCCACCGGCTACGGCCTGGGCGTGACCTACGGCACCTCGGCCGGCACGCAGACCTTCAAGTCGGTGGAAGAGGCCGACGTCGTCGTCGTCATGGGTGCCAACCCCAGCGACGCCCACCCGGTGTTTGCCTCGCGGCTGAAAAAGCGGCTGCGCGAGGGCGCCCAGCTCATCGTCATCGACCCCCGCGCCATCGACCTGGTGGACAGCCCCCACGTTCGCGCCGCCCACCACCTGGCCTTGCGGCCCGGCACCAACGTGGCCATGCTCACTGCGCTGGCCCATGTGGTGGTCACCGAGGGGCTGGCCGATGAGGCCTTCATCGCGGCCCGCTGCGACACGGCCAGCTTCCACGACTGGCGCGCCTTCGTGGCCCGGCCCGAGCATTCGCCCGAGGCCAGCGAGGCCGAAACCGGCGTACCAGCGGCCCAGGTGCGCGCCGCCGCGCGGCTGTTTGCGCGCGGCCCCAACAGCGCCATCTACTATGGCCTGGGCGTGACCGAGCATGCCCAGGGCTCCACCGCCGTCATCGGCATTGCCAACCTGGCCATGGTCTGCGGCATGATCGGCCGCGAAGGCGTGGGCGTGAACCCGCTGCGGGGCCAGAACAACGTGCAGGGTTCGTGCGACATGGGCAGCTTCCCGCACGAATTCCCGGGCTACCGCCACGTGGCGGACGACGCCACGCGCCAGCAGTTCGAGGCCGCCTGGGGCGTGGCGCTGCAGGCCGAGCCGGGTCTGCGCATCCCCAACATGTTCGAGGCGGCGCTGGCCGGCAGCTTCCTGGGCCTGTATTGCCAGGGCGAGGACATCGTGCAGTCCGACCCCAACACCCAGCATGTGGCCAGCGCACTCGAGGCCATGGAATGCATCGTGGTGCAGGACATCTTCCTCAACGAGACGGCCAAGTACGCCCATGTGCTGCTGCCCGGCTCCTCGTTCCTTGAGAAAGACGGCACCTTCACCAACGCCGAGCGCCGCATCTCGCGCGTGCGGCAGGTCATGCCGCCACTGGCGGGCCTGGCCGACTGGGAGGTCACCGTCAAGTTGTCCGAGGCGCTGGGTTACCCCATGCACTACGACCACCCCAGCCAGGTCATGGACGAGATCGCCCGCCTGACACCCACGTTTGCCGGCGTCTCCTTCGAGAAGATCGACCGGCTGGGCTCGGTGCAATGGCCGTGCAACGACGAGACCGCCGAGGCCGGCACCGCGCTGATGCACGAGGGCCATTTCGTGCGCGGCAAGGGCCGCTTCCTGCCCACGCAGTACGTGGCCAGCGACGAGAAGGTCACGCGCCGCTTCCCGCTGCTGCTGACCACCGGCCGCATCCTCAGCCAGTACAACGTGGGCGCGCAGACGCGCCGCACCGCCAACAACCAGTGGCACGAGGAAGACCTGCTGGAGATCCACCCGCACGACGCCCAGGAGCGCGGCGTCAAGACGGGCGACTGGGTGGGCATTGAAAGCCGGGCCGGCCAGACCGTGCTGCGCGCGCTGGTCAGCCAGCGCATGCAGCCCGGCGTGGTCTACACCACCTTCCACTTCCCCGAGAGCGGGGCCAACGTCATCACCACCGACTCCTCCGACTGGGCCACCAACTGCCCTGAATACAAGGTGACGGCCGTCCAGGTCATGCCCGTGACCCAGCCCTCCGAATGGCAGCGTGGCTACGTCAGCTTCAGTCGCGAGCAACTGGAGCTGCTGGCCGCCGGGCGCGAGGCCGAGACCACCGGCCGATGATGGCCGGCGATGCGCTGGCGTTCAGCCCGCAGGCGGTGCGCCGCTGGCAGGGCGGCGCCTGGCAGGACGTTGGCGACCACCTGGCGCAAGAGGTGCCGGTGGCGCTGGTGTTCAACGGCATTTCGCATGCCGTGATGCTGGCCACACCGGCTGATCTGGAGGACTTCGCCCTGGGGTTCAGCCTGACCGAAGGTGTGCTGGCGCATCCCGGCGAGTTGTACGGCGTGGAGGCCCGTGAGGTGCCGGGGCAGGGCATTCAGCTCGACCTCGAAGTCAGTGCCGCCTGCATGGCCCGTCTCAAGGCCTACCGCCGCACGCTGGCCGGCCGCACCGGCTGCGGCCTGTGCGGCACCGACAGCCTGGCGCAGGTGCGCCGGGCACTGCCCCCGCTGCCGGCCTTGCAGGTGGCACCGCAAGCGATTGCCGCCGCCATGCAGGCGCTGCACGCCCACCAACCGCTGCAGACGCGCACCGGTGCCACGCATGCAGCCGCCTGGTGCGATGCCCGCGGCGTGATCGTGCTGGCCCGCGAAGACGTGGGTCGCCACAACGCGCTGGACAAGCTCATCGGCGCCCTGCGCCGCGCGCAGCAGGACGCCGCTTCGGGCTTCATCGTGGTGACCAGCCGCGCCAGCTTTGAGATGGTGCAAAAGACCGCGCTGGCGGGCTGCAGCATGCTGGTTGCGGTCTCGGCACCTACCGCGCTGGCCGTGCAGGTGGCCCAGCAGGCGGGCCTGGCCCTGGCCGGCTTTGCCCGCGATGATCACTTTGTGGCCTATGCCCACGCCCACCGTTTTTGCTGAGAGCGCACCATGGAACTTGCCAACCTCATCCACATGGCCAACCGCATCGGCCAGTTCTTCGAGGCCATGCCCGACCGTGCCGAGGCGCTGGACGGCATTGCCGACCACATCCGCAAGTTCTGGGCGCCCGTGATGCGCACCGAACTGGACCGCGGGCTGCAGGCCGGTGAGGCCGGCGCGCTGCACCCCCTGGTGGCCGAGGCGCTGCGCCGTCACCCCCAGACCTTGAGCGGCTGACATCAACCCATTTAGATGGTAGGGTCTTTGCGGTCAGATCCGGGCACCGCCGTCCAAAACCATGGCGCAACATGGGTTTATCAAAAACTCACAGGGTGTCCCATGCAGAACTGGACTATTCGCCAGCGCTTTTTGGCTCTGATCGTGCTGTGCGCAGCCGCCATCGGCGTGCCTTCGACGGTCATCACATGGGACGAACTGGCCGATCTGCGTGCCGTGGAGTACGAGGCTCAGGCGACGCCGGGCAGCAAGCAGATGCTGGACATCGTGGCCAAGGTACAGCAGCACCGGGTCTTGAGCCGGCTCTGGCTGGAGGGCAGCGCCGACAAGGTCGCGTTGCGCCAGACCACGGCCCAGGCGGTTGAGCAGACCATGGTCGCCTTCGAGAAGCAAGTCGCCGATGAGTTGCGGGCCGACCCGATTTACCGCAAGCGCTGGCAGGCGGCCAGCGAGGCCTGGCGGACGCTGCGGGCGGACATGGAGGCCGGGCGTCTGGATGGCTCGCTGGCGGTGACGCGCCACGACACCGCCGTTGAATTGCTGCTGCAGGCGCTGTCGGCCCACGCCGACCACTTTGGCCTGACCTTCGATGCCGATCCCAGCTCCTACCTGCTGATCATGGCTGCCCATACGGAGGCGCCGCGCATGATTGAACACATGGGTCAGATGCGCGGCATCGGTGCCGCGCTGCTGAATCGGGGCGGACCGGCCGATCCGGTCGTGCTGGAGCGCTTGCGCGGTCAGTCCCTCGGCCTGAATCAGCGCTTCGAGGCCACGCACGGCATGCTGGTGCGGGCCACCGATCACGGCCATGCGCAAGAGACCGAGCAGTTGAATCAACTGAGCGATTCGTTTGAGGCCTTGGGGCGGCGGGCCAATGATTACAGCCGCCTGCATCTGCTGGAGCCGCAGCAGTTGAGCCTGGATCCGACGACCTACTACAACGAGATGACCGCCGCCATCGACGGCAGCTACGCGGTTGCCCATCAGTTGCTCGATGCGCAGGCGCACAAGCTGGCGGCCAGCATCGATGAACTACACCGCAAATTGGCGCTGACCCTGGTGGGGGCGGGCCTGCTGTTCAGCTGCGCGGTGGTGCTGGCCTGGCTGACGGGGCACTGGATAGGCCGCGCATTGGGAGCCGAGCCCCAGCAGTTGGCCAACGTGGCCGAGCGCGTGGCCGCTGGCGAGTTGACCGTACCCATCCGGCTGCGTACCGGTGATGCGGCCAGCGTCATGGCCACCATGCAGCGCATGCGCGACGCCTTGACCGGCATCGTCGGCTCGGTGCGGGACAACGCCGCCCAGGTGGTCACGGCCAGCACCCAGATCGCCCAGGGCAACCAGGATCTGTCCCAGCGCACCGAATCGCAGGCCAGCACGCTGGAGCAGACGGCAGCCTCGATGGAACAACTGCGCACCACCATCGGCCACTCGGCCGATGCCGCGCGCCAGGCCAACGACCTGGCACAAGGCGCCAGCCTGGTGGCCAGTGAGGGTGGGCAGGCGGTCACCGAGCTGGCCCGCACCATGCAGGCCATCGACACCAGCTCACGGCGCATCGCCGACATCATCGGCACCATCGACGGCATTGCCTTCCAGACCAACATCCTGGCGCTGAATGCGGCCGTCGAGGCGGCGCGTGCGGGCGAGCAGGGACGCGGCTTTGCCGTGGTGGCCGGTGAGGTGCGCGCCCTGGCGCAGCGCAGCAGCGAGGCCGCGCGCGAAATCCGCACCCTGATCGCCGACAGCGTGGCGCGTGTGGCCGAAGGCGCCGCGCAAGGACAGGCGGCCTCCGAGACCATGGGCCGCGCCGTGGCGGCCATTCAGCAGGTGGCCGGCTACATCAGCCAGATCAGCAGCGCCGCCCAGGAGCAGCATGCCGGCATCGTGCAGGTGGGCGATGCCGTCTCCCACATGGATCAGTCCACCCAGCAGAACGCCGCGCTGGTGGAACAAAGCGCGGCGGCGGCAATGAGCCTGCGTCAGCAGGCCGACAAGCTGCAATCGGCAGTGGCGGTGTTCCAGCTGGGGGGCGTTGCCGTGTGAGGCGGGCGGGCCTGGGACCGGGCTTCATCGACCCGCACTGAACGGGCCAAATGGCGGCGTCCTGGCGGCTATTCGAGGGATTGCCCCCGAGGGGTTGGGCGCAGCATGGGCCACCCCTCAACCTCTCTAGCCTATCGCCATGCAGACTTGGACCACTCGCCAGCGTTTTCTGGCCTTGATCGTGCTATGTGCTGCTGCCATTGGCGTTCCCTCGGTTCTGATCACCGGGAGGGCGCTGGGCGACCTGCAATCGGTTGAGCTGGAGGCCCAGGCAACGGCGGGCAGCAAGCAGATGCTGACCATTCTTGCGAAGGTGCAGCAGCACCGGGCGATGAGTCGCTTCTGGCTGGGAGGCAATGCCGATCTGGCCAAGCCACGCCAGATCGCGGCGCAGGAGGTCGATCAAGCCATCAGTGCGTTCGAGACCCAGGCGGCTGGCGAGTTGCAGGGCGACGCCGGCTACCTCAAGCGCTGGCGCGCGGCCAGCGAGGCCTGGCAGGCGCTGCGCGTGGCGGTGGACAACCGGCAGGTTGACGGACCGCAGGCCGTGGCGCGCCACAACGCCGCCATCGAGTTGCTGCTGCAGGCGCTGTCGGCGCACGCCGACCACTACGGCCTGTCGTTCGATGCGGATCCCAGCACCTATTTGCTGATCGTCGCCACCCACACGGAGGCGCCGCGCATGATCGAGCACATGGGGCAGATGCGCGCCGTCGGCGCCACGCTGTTGAACCAGGGTGGGGCGGCGGATCCGGTTGGACTTGAGCGCCTGCAAGCGCAGGGCATCGACATGAACCAGCGTCTCGAAGCCACCCGCAGCATGTTGGTGCGCGCCGCCGAGTACAACGAGGCGGATGCCGAGCAGGTCAATGCGCTGATCCAGGTGCTGGACACCAACGGCAAGCGCGTCTCGGACTACAACCGCCAGCACCTGCTGGAGCCCAAGGAGCTGACCATGGCGTCGGCGGCCTATTTCAATGAAATGACCGCTGCCATCGACGGCAGCTATGCCACCCTCAACCACCTGCTGGACGTTCAGGCGCACAAGCTGGCCGTGCGCACCGAAAGCCAGCGGCGCAGCCTGATGGCGACCCTGTCCGTCATCGTGTTGTTGTTTGGCGGTGCGGTGGCGCTGGCCTGGTTGACCGGCCGCTGGATAGGCCGCGCGCTGGGAGCCGAGCCGCAGCAACTGGCCACCGTGGCCGAACAGGTCGCCGCGGGTGAGTTGGCGGCAGCCATCCGGCTGCGCGCAGGCGACACCACCAGCGTCATGGCCACCATGCGGCGCATGCGCGACGCCCTGACCGGCATCGTCGGCTCGGTGCGGGACAACGCCGCCCAGGTGGCCACGGCCAGCGCCGAGATCGCCCAGGGCAACCAGGATCTTTCCCAGCGTACCGAGGCGCAGGCCAGCACGCTGGAGCAGACGGCGGCCTCGATGGAACAACTGCGCACCACCATCGGCCACTCGGCCGAGGCCGCGCGCCAGGCCAACGACCTGGCGCAGGGCGCCAGCTCCGTGGCCGATGAAGGCGGGCAGTCGGTCACCGAGCTGGCCCGCACCATGCAGGCCATCGACACCAGCTCACGGCGCATCGCCGACATCATCGGCACCATCGACGGCATTGCCTTCCAGACCAACATCCTGGCGCTGAACGCGGCCGTTGAGGCGGCGCGTGCGGGCGAGCAGGGACGCGGCTTTGCCGTGGTGGCCGGTGAGGTGCGTGCACTGGCGCAGCGCAGCAGCGAGGCCGCGCGCGAGATCCGCACCTTGATTGCCGACAGCGTGGCCCGCGTCACCGAAGGCACGGCGCAGGGGCAGGCGGCCTCCGAGACCATGAGCCGCGCCGTGGCAGCCATTCAGCAGGTGGCTGGCTACATCAGCCAGATCAGCAGCGCCGCCCAGGAGCAGCATGCCGGCATCGTGCAGGTGGGCGATGCGGTGACGCAAATGGACCAGTCCACACAGCAAAACGCCGCGCTGGTGGAACAAAGCGCGGCGGCGGCAATGAGCCTGCGTCAGCAGGCCGACAAGCTGCAATCGGCGGTGGCGGTATTCCGTCTGGCTCCCGCCACCGCGTCGTAGACGTTTACGCGTCCTTGCGGCCGATGATGCCGTAGATCAGGGCACCCAGCGCGGCGCCCACGATGGGTGCCAGCCAGAACAGCCACAACTGGCCGATGGCCCCGCTGCCGGCGAACAGCGCCACGCCGGTGGAGCGCGCCGGGTTGACCGAGGTGTTGGTCACCGGAATGCTGACCAGGTGGATCAGCGTCAGGCAAAGGCCGATGGCGATGGGCGCAAAGCCGGCCGGCGCACGCTCGTCGGTGGCGCCCAGGATGACGATGAGGAAGAACGCCGTCATCACCACCTCGCACACCAGCGCGGCCGTCAGGCCATAGTGACCCGGCGAGCGCTCGTCAAAGCCGTTGGAGGCAAAGCCACTGGCCACCGCGTCAAAGCCCGGTGCGCCGCTGGCGATCACGTACAGCACGGCCGCTGCCGCGATGGCACCCAGCACCTGCGCAGCGATGTAGCCCGGCAGCCTGGAGGCGGGGAAGCGTCCGGCCACCGTCAGACCCACCGACACGGCAGGGTTCAGGTGGCAGCCCGAGATGTGGCCAATGGCAAAAGCCATGGTCAGCACCGTCAGGCCGAAGGCCAGTGCCACGCCCAGCAGACCAATGCCCACGTGCGGGAACGCCGCCGCCAGCACGGCGCTGCCGCAACCGCCCAACACCAGCCAGAACGTGCCGAAAAACTCAGCGCCCAATGCTTTCATGCGTGAAACTCCTCAAGTGGTATGCAAGAACGCGCGTATTGTGAAAACGCCAGCACCGGATCCCAGCGGCCTCACGGCCCAATTCATCAGATCCAGGTGAATCCGCGGCCCGATGCGGGAATAGTTGGCGTTTGCGTGGTGCTCAGGCGGCGGGGCCGATGCGGCCCAGATGCGCCGTGCTGACGTAGCGCACCGCCACGCGCTCGCCTGCCGGCACCCACGCAGTCACGCGTCCCGCCAGCTCGGCCGCTGCCGCGCTGCCTGGTGCGGGCATGCCGGAGCGCGAACGCAGCAGCGCCAGCAGGCCGTCCGCATCCAGCCATTGCACATGGGGCCAGGTGGCGGTCTGCACCGGGGCGCCGCCGAACAGCGCCAGCGCGTCGCGGGCTTGCTCGTGCGCGACCAGCGCCTGCCGGGCCGCGCCGCCGAACTCGGTGCACCAGGCGTCGAAGGCCTGGTGCAGCGGGTCGGCCATCACGCGGTCGTTGGTGGCCAGCACCAGCCAGCCACCGGGCACCAGCACCCGCTTGAACTCGGCCAGCGTCGGCGTGGTGTCGAACCAATGCGCCGCCTGGGCCGCGCCCAGCAGATGGTGCGACCCATCCGCCAGCGGCAGCGCCTCGGCCGTGCCCGCCAGGCTGGTGTAGCCGGCGTGGGTACGGCAGGTGGCGTCTGCGGCCGCGCGCATGGCGTCGCTGGGCTCCACCGCCGTCACCTGCCAACCCAGCCCCAGCAGCCCCTGGGTGAAGAGGCCGGTGCCCGCCGCCACATCGGCCACGGGCGTGCCTGCGGGCAGGCCGGTCTGGTGGCGCAGCCAATCGAACAGGGCGGCGGGGTAGCCGGGTCTCGCCGCCACATAGTCGGCCACCTTGGACGAGAAGATCTGGGTCAGGCCGGTGGTGGCATGGGCGGCGTGCAAGGCGTTGCGGGTGGTGGGTGCCATGGTGGGAATGTTAGGGTGCAGCCCATGCGCGCTCCTGCCTTGCCCTCCGACTGGCTGCAGGCCGATGGCCTGCCGCCCGGTGTCACTGCCTTCATGACCACCCGCGCGGGCGGCGTGAGCACGGGCGCCTATGCCAGCATGAACCTGCGGCCGCCCGGCTGGCGCGCCGACGCGATGGACGATGCGGCGGCCGTGGCCGAGAACCGCCGGCGCCTGAATGCGGCGCTGGGCAGCGCCCAGGCCGTGCTGCTGAACCAGGTGCATGGCGTGGAGGTGGCCGTGCTGACTCCGGCGCTGGCGGCCACCGTGCCGCATGCCGATGCCGCCGTCAGCCGCGATCCGCACCTGGCCTGCACCGTGCTGACGGCCGATTGCCTGCCCGTGCTGCTGGCCAGTGCCGATGGCCGCACCGTGGGTGCTGCCCATGCCGGATGGCGTGGTCTGGCGGCCGGCGTCATCGAGGCCACGGTGGACGCCATGGGCGGCGCCGCGCACGCCTGGCTGGGGGCGTGCATAGGTCCCAAGCGCTTTGAGGTGGGGGGCGACGTGCGCGAGGCCTTCGCGGCCGCGCCGCCCGCCTGCTTCGTGGCCAACCGTCCCGGCCATTGGCTGGCCGATTTGTATGGCTTGGCGCGCTGGCGGCTGGCGCGGCTGGGTGTGGCACAGGTCGGCGGCGGCCACTGGTGCACCCACACCGATGCGGCGCGGTTCTACTCGTACCGGCGCGACGGCCTCACGGGCCGTCAGGCGGCGGTGATTGTTCCCGCAGGCGCTTGAGCTGGCGCCGCATGGGCGTGCCGAGGATGTAGACCAGGATGCCCACCGGCAGCAGACCGTAGAGCACCAGGGTCACCAGCGCGCCCAGCACGCTGCCATTGGGGGCGGTGGCTTCGGCGGCGGCCATCAACACGGCCACGAACAGCCAGGCCAGTGCAATCAGGGGCAGATACATGGGGCGGCAGCTTACGTCATCGAGGGACGGTATGCTTGCGGTATGCCACCGAGCACACTGGAGACCCGCATGAGTACCCGCAAACCCAAAAACCCGCCCGCCGCCGCCGCTGGCGCCGCCCATCCCTTTGCCGCGTTGCCGGGCATGGAGGCGCTGGCGCCGGCCATGCAGTCCTGGGCTCAAATGACCGGCCTGTCCATGCAGCCCGAGGCGCTGGCCGAGTTGCAGAAAGCCTATGTCGAGGAAGCCACGTCGCTGTGGACCCAGGCCATGCAGGCGGCCCAGCCCGGCAACGGCAAGGAAACCGCGCCGATCAAGGATCGCCGCTTTGCCGCCAAAGACTGGTCGGCCTCGCCCGCCGCCGCCTTCACCGCCCAGATGTACCTGCTCAATGCCCGCGCCATGATGCAGATGGCCGAGCAGGTGCAGGGCGACGCCAAGGCCACGGGTCGCGTGCGCTTTGCCGTCCAGCAATGGGTGGACGCCATGAGCCCCAGCAACTTCCTGGCGCTCAACCCCGAGGCCCAGCGCATGGCGGTGGAGAGCAAGGGTGAGAGCCTGGTGCATGGCATGCAGCAGTTGCTGGCCGACATCCGGCAAGGTCATGTCTCGCAGACCGATGAAAGCGTCTTCGAGGTGGGCCGCAACGTGGCCACCACCGAGGGCAGCGTGGTGTTCGAGAACGAGCTGTTCCAGCTCATCGAATACAAGCCGCTGACGGCCAAGGTGCATGCCGTGCCCATGCTGTTCGTGCCGCCGTGCATCAACAAGTACTACATCATGGACTTGCAGCCCAGCAACTCGCTGATCCGCTACACCGTGGAGCAGGGGCACCGGCTGTTTGTGGTGAGCTGGCGCAACGCCGACCAGTCGGTGGCTGCCCTGACCTGGGACGACTACATCGGCGAGGGCGCCATCAAGGCCATCGACGTGGTGCAGGACATCAGCGGCGCCGAGAAGATCAACACCCTGGGCTTCTGCGTTGGCGGCACCATTTTGGCTACCGCGCTGGGCGTGCTGGCCGCGCGCGGCCAGCAACCGGCCGCCTCGGTCACGCTGCTGACCACGCTGATCGACTTTGCCGACACCGGCGTGCTGGACATCTTCGTTGACGAGGGCTCGGTGCGCCTGCGCGAGCTGACGCTGGGCGAGGAAGCTCCGGGCGGGCCTCAGTTGCTCAAAGGCCAGGAGCTGGCCACCACCTTCAGCTTCCTGCGCCCCAACGACCTGGTCTGGAACTACGTGGTGGGCAACTACCTGAAGGGCGAGACGCCGCCCGCATTCGACCTGCTGTACTGGAACAGCGACTCGACCAACCTGCCGGGGCCCATGTACGCCTGGTACCTGCGCCACACCTACCTGCAAAACGAGTTGAAGCTGCCGGGCCAGCTCACGGTCTGCGGCGAGCCGCTGGACCTCTCGGCCATCGAAGCGCCCATCTACCTGTACGCCTCGCGCGAAGACCACATCGTGCCGTGGACGGGGGCCTATGCCTCCAACTTCGTGTTCAGCGGCGACAAGCGCTTCGTGCTGGGGGCTTCGGGTCACATCGCCGGCGTCATCAACCCGCCGGCGGCGGGCAAGCGCAACTACTGGGTGCGTGACGTGCCCACCGGGCGTGGCCGCACCAAGGCCGCGCAGCCGGTGCCGGCCGAGCAGTGGCTGGAGGACGCCACCTCCCACCCTGGCAGTTGGTGGACGGACTGGGCCAACTGGCTCAAGCCCACCTCGGGTGACGAGGTGGCGGCGCCCAAGACGCCGGGTGGCAAGGGCTACAAGGCCATCGAGCCGGCGCCGGGCCGCTACGTCAAGGCCAAGGCAAGCTGAAGCGTCACGGGTAAATCCGGGGATGCGCCCCCAACCACCCGCGCCATAGTAGGCATGGGTTTTTCCACGACGAAAGAGGAGCAAGCAATGAGTCAGAAAGTGGCCTACGTCACCGGTGGCATGGGCGGCATCGGCACGGCAATCTGCCGCCGTTTGGCCAAAGAGGGCTACAAAGTCATCGCCGGTGCCGGCCCCAGCCGCGACACCGAGAAGTGGCTGGGCGAGCAAAAAGCCGAGGGCTACACCTTCTACGCCTCGGTGGGCAACGTGGCCGACTGGCAATCCACCGTGGATGCGTTTGCCAAGGCCAAGAGCGAACATGGCGCCATCGACGTGCTGGTCAACAACGCCGGCATCACCAAAGACCGCATGTTCCTGAAGATGAGCCCCGAAGACTGGAAGGCCGTCATCGACACCAACCTCAACTCCATGTTCAACGTGACCAAGCAGGTCGTGCCCGACATGGTGGAGCGGGGCTGGGGCCGCATCATCCAGATCAGCTCGGTCAACGGCGAAAAAGGCCAGGCCGGCCAGACCAACTACTCGGCTGCCAAAGCCGGTATGCACGGTTTTGCCATGGCGCTGGCGCAGGAGCTGGCCAACAAGGGCGTGACGGTCAACACCGTCAGCCCCGGCTACATCGGCACCGACATGGTGCGTGCCATCAAGCCTGAGGTGCTGGACAAGATCATTGCCACCATCCCGGTCAAGCGCCTGGGCGCGCCCGAGGAAATCGGCTCCATCGTGGCCTGGTTGGCCGGCAACGACGCGGGTTTCACCACCGGCGCCAACTTCTCGTGCAACGGCGGCCTGCACATGGGCTGAACCCCCACAGGCGCCACCAGGCCTTGTGCAAAGCCCCGTTTCGACGGGGCTTTTTCATTCCGGCTGGTGGCCCCTATTCGGCTCCTGCCGTCCAGGCGCTCCGAGATGGGTTGTTTGAGGAAGCGGTGGCCTGCGCAGAGTCCCCACTTGGGTGGTGCAAGACAGGTAGAAGAGACCTTCGCAGGCCTTTGCGACACCCTGGCCACATAGCGTTGCTGTCAGAGTGGAAGGCTTGTCGACCGCTTGATTTCCTTGAGTGAGAAGCCGGTGTACATCTCCTTGACGTTGCCGAGCCTGCGAAGGATCTTGTTCAGGGCCAGCTCATGGAACGCCTCCATGTCGGTTGCGACCACCTGCAGCAGGTAGTCGTACTTGCCCGAGACGTTGTGGCAGGCGATCACATTCGGCAAGGCCATGACGTCGCTCTCGAAGCGGTTCATCGCCTTCTCGGAATGGTCGTCGAGCAGGATGCTGACGAACGCAAACAGCCCTAGCCCCAGCTCCTTTGGCTCCAGCGAGGCGTGATAGCCACGGATCACCTTCTCCTCCAGGCGCTTGAGCCGCTTCCAGCTTGCTGGCGGTGAGAGCGCGACGTGCGACGCGATCTCCGCGTTGGCCAGCCGACCGTCGGCTTGCAGAAGCCGAAGGATCGCGCGATCCGTTTTGTCCAACTCCGCCATGTCAGATCCTCCCAAAGTGGGTGCAAATGGGCCAAATCGAGCGAAAGGGCTGGTTGCTGGTATGGCGCTCGACCGTGCGCTGCTGGCAGCGCGGGCCGGAATCCATCAACCGGCGTCAGAGAGATGGCTTTCTTCTAATTTTATTAACCAATTCAAACTCATTTGAGAATTTTTTGAAATCAAATTTCTCGTATGGATTCGCAAAATATCGAGCAAGACGTGCATCGGCGACGTCACTCCCAATGGCCTCCGTCGGCCTGGTCCAGCGCTCCTGCCGAACTGACATGGAGTAGCCAGAAAGAGTTGCCGGTCACGGACGCCGATGCAGGAGCCAAGACTCCGTCGCGTTCAAACCCATGCACCCAAGCTGCATCAGGATAGGAAGATTTTTATGACGTTCGATTTTGATCAAACGATCTCGCGCCAGGGCACCAACGCGCTTGTGGCGGACGGTTACGAGCACTACCTGTTCGGAGCCGAACCGTTGATGCCGCCGTTGCAGGTGGCCGCGACGGAGCTGGTGTCCATGTGGGTCGCTGATATGCAGTTCGCTGCGCCAGAGGCCGCCATTGGCGCCATGCGTGAGCGGCTGGCGCATCCCATCTTCGGGTACACGATGAACTTCGACGACCAGCTGTACGACGCCTTCAGTGCGTGGTGCGACCGGCGGCACGGCTGGCGCTTTGATCGCGAACAGATGCAGATATCCCTGGGGGTGATCCCCGCGCTCTTCGGCCTTGTCGAATACGTCTGCGGTCCCGGCGACAAGGTGCTCAGCCTTACGCCTTCGTATGGCTACTTCAAGCATGCGGCCGTTCAGCGCGGCAGGGTGCTGGAAACCTCGCCTCTGCGCAGAAGGGAGGATGGGGGCTACGAAATTGACTTCGAAGACTTCGAGCGCAAGGTTCGCGACCCGGCTGTCAAACTGTTCTTCCTGTGTCATCCCCACAACCCGACCGGACGTGTCTGGACCGAGGCGGAGTTGCGGCGCATGGGTGAGCTGTGTCTTGCCAATGGCGTCAAGATCGTCTCCGACGAGATTCACTGCGACCTGACTCGCTCGGGCGTGAAGCATGTGCCCATGGCCAAGCTATTCCCGGGCAGCAAGGACATCATCACCTGCATGGCGGTGAGCAAAACGTTCAACCTGGCCGGGATGATGATTGCCACGGTGGTGATTCCTGATCCCGAGCTGCGCGCCGCCTGGAAGCGCAGGCACTATCCGTTCGTGAATCCGCTGAGCCTTGCCGCGGCGGTTGGGGCCTACAGGGACGGCGAAGCCTGGCTTGAGGCGCTGAGGCTATACCTGGACGACAACTTTGCGCTCATGCAGCGCTATCTCACGCAACGGCTTCCCAGGGCGCGGTTCCAGATTCCGCAGGCCACGTATCTGGCGTGGGTGGACTTGAGCGCCTATTTTGGTGCCTCGGTCAACCTGACCCGGTTCTTTCTCGAAAAGGCTGGCCTGATTCTCGAAGGGGGCGAGATGTTTGTCGAAAACGGCGCGCAATGCGTCAGGCTCAATCTGGCATGTCCC
Organism: Pseudomonadota bacterium; assembly: GCA_020161145.1. Classification (GTDB taxonomy): domain Bacteria; phylum Pseudomonadota; class Gammaproteobacteria; order Burkholderiales; family Burkholderiaceae_C; genus Ideonella. The sequence continues at coordinate 246,857 of JAIUPQ010000006.1, read as the reverse complement.
CGTGCTCAGATTGAAGCGGCCTTGAACAGGTTGGTGGTGGCCATCGACGCTGGCTGAGTTCGTGCGCTGGACCAACGTCGATCACCGGCACCGTGACATCCACTGCGTCAGCCCCCAGCAGCGTCATGCCGCAGGACAAGACCACTCTGGCGGCTCGATATGCGCTGTTGTTTAGGATGCAGCTCCTCGGTCCCCCCAGTCCCTCACCCAACCCAGCCCCACCATGAACCTCCATACCCTAGTTAAAGCCAGTGCGCTGGCCGGCGCCTGCCTGAGCGTGTCCGCGCAGGCGCAAAACCCGACGGCCTACCCGGCCACCCCGCAAAAGCCCGTCAGCGACACCTATCACGGCACCGTGGTGGTCGATCCCTACCGCTGGATGGAGAACATGCAGTCGCCCGAATTCCAGGCCTGGATGCGGGCGCAGACCGCGCTGGCCGCCGAGGTGCTGGGCCAGTTGCCTGGCCGCGCTGCGCTGCGGGAGCGCCTGGGTCAGCTGTCGGATGCGGGGGAGTTCACCGCCGACTATCAGGTGGTGGCGGACCAGCTGTTCTACCTGAAACGCACGCCGGGCCAGGACCAGGCGCGGCTGTGGTTGCGCCAGGGGCTGGACGGCGCCGAGCGGGAGCTGCTGGATCCCAACAACCTGCCCGGTGAGCCGGGCAAGCACGCCATCGACTGGTACAGCGCCGCGCCCAATGGCAAGCTGCTGGCGCTGGGCCTGTCCAAGGGCGGCTCGGAAAACAGCGTGCTGCGCGTGCTGGATCTGACCAGCGGCAAATTCCTCAGTGAAGCCATCGACCGCACCGGCTTGAACGAGGGTGGCGTGGCCTGGCTGGCCGACGCGTCCGGCTTCGCCTACAACCGCCACCCGGCCGATGAGCGCTACAACAAGAGCGCGGTCTACCTGCACAAGCTGGGCCAGGACGCGGCCAGGGACGCGGCCTTGTTCGGCTGGGAGGTGAGCGCCAGCCAGCCGTTCGCCATCCCCGACCTGCCTTATGTGCATCTGGCCAAGGGCTCGGATTGGGCGCTGGCCGAAGTGCTGCACGGCGACGCGGTGGACCGCTCTTACTGGGTGGCATCGCTCAAGCAGTTGAAAGGTGCCACCACGCCCTGGCGCCGCGTGATCCGGCCCGAAGACCGGGTCGTCCGTGCGGCCCTGGCGGGTCACACCCTCTATGCGCTGACGCAGAAGACGGCCTCGCGCCGCGAGCTGGTGAGCCTGGACCTGAGCCGGCCCGACGCCAAGTTCAAAGTCGTGCTGCCGGCCGGGGACACCGTGTTGCGCGACCTGGAGGTGGGCGACGATGCAGTCTATGTGAGGGCGCTGGACGCGGGCGTCAGCAAGCTGTGGCGGGTGGATCGCAAACAGGGCACTGTCACCACGGTGGCCCTGCCTTTTGACGGCACGCTGCGCAGCGTCAACGCCCTGAAGAACGGCCAGGTGCTGGTGCTGCTGGAGGGCTGGACCCAGGCGCCGCAAAGCCTGTTGCTGGATGCGCGCAAGCCGGATGCCAAGCCGCGCGTGCTGTCCATCCAGAAGCCGGCGGCGGTGGCCATGACCGGCGTGACCGCGCGCCAGGTCATGGTCAAGAGCCATGACGGCGTGATGGTGCCGCTGTCCATCGTCGCGCCCAAAGACGTGGCGCTGGACGGCCAGCGCCCCACCATCCTGACCGGCTACGGTGCCTACGGCATCACGCTGGAGCCGCGCTTTGCGGCCACCCGGCTGGCCTGGGTGGAGCGCGGCGGCGTGCTGGCCACCTGCCATGTGCGCGGTGGCGGCGAGCTGGGTGAGGCGTGGCACCAGGGCGGCCACATCGCCACCAAGCAAAACACGGTGTCGGACTTCATCGCCTGCGCCGAATGGCTGATCGCCAACAAATACACCTCACCGGCCAAACTGGCCGGCACCGGCGGCAGCGCAGGCGGCATCACCATCGGCGGCACCGTCACCCAGCGCCCGGACTTGCTGGCGGCGGCGCAAAGCGCGGTGGGCCTGTCCGACATGCTGCGCATGGAGCTCACGCCCAACGGTGCGCCCAACGTGGCCGAGTTCGGCACCGTCACCAACCCGGCGCATTTCAAGAGCATGTATGCGCTCAGCCCCTACCACCGGGTGCAGGACGGCCGCAGCTACCCGGCCGTCATCGTCACCACCGGCGCCAACGACCCGCGCGTGGAGGCCTGGATTCCGGCCAAGTTTGCCGCCCGCCTGCAGGCTGCCAACCCGGACGGCCTGGCCAAGGGCAAGCCGGCGCTGTTGCGGGTGGACTTCGAGGCCGGCCACGGCATGGGCTCCAGCGTCTCGCAGCGGCTGGACGAGACGGCCGATGTGTGGAGCTTCTTCCTCTGGCAGTTCGGCGACGCGGCTTTCGCGCCCAAGCGCTGAGCCGGATGGCGGGGCTGGCCTACTGGTCCAGCCCCGCCATGAAGAACTTGATGACGCCCTTGGCCACGAAGCCGATCAGCCCCACGCCCAGGCCCAGAAAGAGCACGAAGGTGCCAAAGCGCCCGGCCTTGGACTCGCGCGCGAGCTGGAAGATGATGAACACCATGTAGAGCATGAAGCCGGCGACACCCACCGTCATGCCGAACCATGCGATCTGCTCTTCGGTGAAGCCAAACATCAGGCGGCCTCCTGCGTCTCGGCCGGGGCTCGCACCAGATCGCGGTAGACGTGCCAGGACGCATGCGCCAGCCAGGGCGCGATGACGATCAGGCCCAGCAGCCCCGTGATCATGCCCAGGCCGGTGAGGCCCAGCAGCACGCCGGCCCACAACGCCATGGAAATGGGATGGGCGATGATGACGCGCCAGCTCGTCAGCACGGCGGCCAGCACGCCCACGCGCTGGTCCAGCAGCAGCGGAATGGCCACCACGCTGGAGCCGTAGACCGGCAGCACGCCCAGCGCGCCAAACAACACCCACAGCTCGAACAACCAACCCTCTTTGGCCAGCACCACCACACGCAGAAAGTCAGCCGGCGTGCGCACCGGCTCGGGGGCAAAAGCGGTGATGAAGGCGGCCGAGGTCAGCACCCAGCCGGTGCCTGCCAGCGCCAGCAGCAGGCCGAACACCACCAGCCGCCGCTTGCCCGGCTGCCAGGCCGCCAGGGCGGTGGCCAGGTTGGCGGGGCGGCCGCGCTCCAGCGCCCGGCTCACCGCGTAAATGCCGGTGGCCGCAATGGGTGCCACCAGCAGAAAGCCTGAAAACGCGCCGGCCAGAAACCAGAAGTGATCGCGCGCCAGCCACAGCAAAAACCAGCCGAATGTGGCCAGCAGCACGCCGTACAACAGGCCGGGCAGGGGGCAGCGCATGAAGTCGCGCCAGCCGCGCGTCAGCCAGGTGCTCAGGTGCGCAGGGTTGGCGTGCGGGACGTCAAAGCGCAGCGACTCGCGCAGCGCGCGCTCGGAGTAGGGGTGTGACATGGCGCCATTATTGGGCAGCCTCGGGCGCCAGGGCGTCGAGCAGGTCGCTCTCGAGTTGCAATTGCTCGCGGGGGCGGCGCAGCGCCTCGCCGCTGATGAGGAAGGTGTCTTCCACGCGCTCGCCCAGGGTGGAAATCTTGGCCAGATGCAGCGTCAGCTTGTGGCGGGCCAGCACGCGGGTGATGCCATAGAGCAGGCCCGAGCGGTCGGTGGCCGTGACCTCGAGCACGCTGTGTTCGCCGCGCTCGTCCGACTGCAGCGTGACCTCGGGCTTGGCCGGGAAGAAGCGCACCCGGCGCGAGACGCGACCGCTGCGCGGCGCCGGCAGCGGCGCCTGGCTGCGCAGTGCGGCCGCCAGCTGGCTTTCCACCAGCGCAATCAGGTCGCGGTAGGCACTGAGCTGGCCGGCCCGGGCATCGGGGTGGACGAGCTGGAAGGTGTCCAGCGCATAGCCGTCGCGCGTGGTGTGGACTTTGGCGTCGAGGATGGAGAAGTCCACCCCGTCGAAGTAGCCGCAGATGCGCGCGAACAGGTCGGGCTGGTCGGGCGTGTAGACCACCACCTGCAAGCCCTCGCCCACCGGCGAGGGGCGGGCGCGCACCACCGGCTCGCTGCCATGCAGGTGCTCGTGCAGCGCGCGCACGTGCCAGGCCAGGTCGGCTGCCTCGTGGCGGGCAAAGTAGCTCAGGTGCGCCGAGGCCCACAGCGCCGTCTCGGCTCCCGCCGGCACGGCGCGCAGCGACAGCAGCCGCAGCGCCTCGGCGCGCCGGGCATCCAGTTGCTCGGCGCGGGTGCCTGGGGCGTCGCCGCCCAGGGCGCGCAGCGTCAGCCGGTAGAGGTCTTCCAGCAGCTTGGCCTTCCAGGCATTCCAGACCTTGGGGCTGGTGCCGCGCACATCGGCGACGGTCAGCAGGTACAGCGCGGTCAATTGCCGCTCGGTGCCCACCAACTGGGCGAAGGCGCTGATGACGTCGGGGTCGGACAAATCCTGCTTCTGCGCCACGGTGCTGAGGGTCAGGTGGTGGCGCACCAGAAACTCCAGCAGCGCCGCATCCTCACCGGTGATGCCATGGGCGCGGGCGAAGCGGCGCACCTCGATGGCACCCAGCTGGGAATGGTCGCCACCCCGGCCCTTGGCCACATCGTGGAAGAGGGCGGCCACGTACATCAGCCACGGCTTGTCCCAGCGCGCCGCCAGCTGGCTGCACAGCGGGTACTCGTGGGCATGCTCGGGCATGAAGAAGCGCCGCACGTTGCGCACCACCATCAGGATGTGCTGATCGACCGTGTAGACGTGGAACAGGTCGTGCTGCATGCGCCCGACGATGCGGCGGAACGCCCACAGGTAGCGCCCCAGCACCGAGGTCTGGTTCATCAGCCGCAGCGCATGCGTCTGGCCACTGGGCTGGCGCAGGATGTCCATGAACAGCTCGTGGTTCATGGGGTCGCGCCGGAAGGCCGCGTCCATCACGCTGCGGTGGTTGTACAGCGCGCGCAGCGTGCGCGCCGACAGGCCGGTGATGCCCGGTGTCTGGGCGTAGATCAGAAAGGTTTCAAGAATGGCGTGCGGGTATTGCGCATACAGGTCGTCGCGGGCCACCTCCAGCTTGCCGCCGCGGTCGCGGAAGCGGCCGTTGATGGTGCGCATGGGCGCGGCCTCGGTGCCGTGGATGCGCTCGTCCAGGTTGGTCAGCACGATCTGGTGCAACTGGGTGACGGCCTTGGCCGCCCAGTAGTAGCGGCGCATCAGCGCCTCCGAGACGCGCTCGCCCTTGCCGGCCTTCAGGCCGAAGCTCTGCGCCACGGCGGTCTGCAGGTCGAACACCAGCCGGTCCTCGCGACGGCCGGCCAGCGCATGCAGCCGGGCGCGGATGGACTGCAGCACGGCCTCATGGCGGCGCAACTGCCGCACCTCGAACGGCGTGACCAGATCGCGCGCGGCCATTTCGCTCCAGCTGCGGCCCAGCTTGGCCGCCCGGGCCAGCCAGATCAGCACCTGCAGGTCGCGCAGGCCGCCGGGGCTTTCCTTGCAGTTGGGCTCCAGCGCGTAAGGCGTGTCCTCGTATTTGGCGTGGCGCTGGTGCAGCTCCAGCAGCTTGGCGCGCCAGAAGGCCTTGGGCTCCAGCGCCGCGTCGTGGGCGGTGCGCAAGGCGTCGTAGACCTTGCGCGCGCCGGTCAGCAGCCGGCATTCCAGCAAGGCGGTCTGCACGGTGGCGTCGGCTGCCGACTCGCTGAGGCAATCGGCCGGGGTGCGCACGGCCGCGCCGATCTCCAGCCCGATATCCCAGCAGGCGGTGATGAAGGCGGTGAGCGCCGCATGGGCTGGTGAGTCCTCCTGCGGGCCCTCGGGCGCGAGGATGAGCACGTCCACGTCCGAGTGCGCATACAGCTCGGCGCGGCCATAACCCCCCACGGCCACCAGCGCCCAGGTGTCGGGCAGTTGGCTGCGCTGCCACAGCGCGGTCAGCGCACCGTCGACCAACTGCGTCATCTCGCGCAGGTGGCGGGCGGTGCCTTGTGAGGTGGGGCGGCTGGCCAGCAGCTTGGTGATCAGCGCCTGCCGGCCAGCGGCCAGCGCAGTGCGGCGCTGGGCCAGATCAGGGGTCATCAGGCCGTGGCCGCTGCGTGCACGAAGGCTGGCGGTGCGGGCGAGCCGGCCGACAGCGTGAGGATGTCGTAGCCCGTCTCGGTGACGGCGATGGTGTGCTCCCACTGGGCCGACAGCGAGCGGTCTTTGGTGACGATGGTCCAGCCGTCGCCCAACTCGCGGATGTCGCGCTTGCCGGCGTTGATCATGGGCTCGATGGTGAACACCATGCCGGGCACCAGCACGTCCAGCGTGCCGGCGCGGCCATAGTGCAGCACCTGCGGCTCTTCATGGAACTTGCGGCCAATGCCATGGCCGCAGAACTCGCGCACCACCGAGAAACCGGCCGCATGCGCATGGGCCTGGATGGCCGCACCGATGTCGCCCAGCCGGGCGCCGGGCAGCACGCGCTCGATGCCTTTCCACATGCACTCGTAGGTGACCTGCACCAGCCGCCTGGCGGCGATGGAGCCTTCGCCCACCACATACATGCGGCTGGTGTCGCCATGCCAGCCGTCCTTGATGACGGTGACGTCGATGTTGATGATGTCGCCGTTCCTCAGTGGCCGGTCATTGGGAATGCCGTGGCAGACCTGATGGTTGATGGAGGTGCAGATGGACGACGGGAAGGGCGGGTAGCCCGGGGGCTGGTAGCCCACCGTGGCCGACACGGCCTGCTGCACGCGCTCGATGTGGTCCAGCGCCAGCCGATCCAGCTCGGCCGTGGTGACACCGGGTTTGACGTGCGGGGTCAACAGATCCAGCACCTCGCCGGCCAGCCGGCCCGCGATGCGCATGCCCTCGATGTCGGCGGGCGTCTTGTGGGTGATTGCCATGGCGCGATTATCGGCGCTGCGGGCGCGACCCCCAATAAAATGCGGGATTGCCCTCATGCCGTCAAGCCTCTTTGCCATGCCCCAAGCCGCCACCGCGTCCTCCGATCTGCTGACTTACGTTGACGGGGGCGCGGCGCTCTCGGACTTCCGTGCGGCGGCGCTGCTGCCGCGCCTGCAGGCGGTCTGCCCGCGCGTGACCGGGGTGCAGGCCCGGTTTGGCCACTGGGTCTGGGCCACCGCGCCGCTGAACACCGACCAGCGCGCCCAGGTGGCGGCGCTGCTGACCTACGGCCCGCCGGCCCCGGCGGCCGGTGAGGGCGCCCAGGTGGTGGTCATGCCGCGCCTGGGCACCGTCTCGCCCTGGGCCTCCAAGGCCACCGACATTGCCCACAACTGCGGCCTGCCGGTGCACCGGGTGGAGCGCATCACCGTCTACACGCTGGCGCTCAAGGGCGGTCTGCTGGGCGGCGCCAAGCCGCTGACCGAGGCCGAATGGCAGGCCGTGGCCGCCGTGCTGCACGACCGCATGACCGAAAGCGTGGCGCCGGATGTGGACGTGGCCCGCCACCTGTTCGACGCGCAGCCGGCCGAGCCGCTGGCCCACGTGGACGTGCTGGCGCGTGGCACCGCCGCGCTGCAGGAGGCCAACCAGGCCTGGGGCCTGGCCTTGTCGGACGACGAGATCGACTACCTGGACACCGCCTTCAGGCAACTGGGCCGCAACCCCAGCGACGTGGAGCTGATGATGTTCGCCCAGGCCAACAGCGAGCATTGCCGGCACAAGATCTTCAACGCCGACTTCATCGTCGATGGCCAGGCGCAGCCGCTGTCGCTGTTTGGCATGATTCGCCACACCGAAAAGCAGAACCCCCAGCACAGCATCGTCGCCTACAGCGACAACGCCGCCGTGATGGAAGGCGGCCCCGTGCAGCGCTGGCTGCCGGGCGGCTACACCAACGCGCCGCGCTACGGTGCGCGCGACGAGGTGGCCCACGTGCTGATGAAGGTGGAGACGCACAACCACCCCACGGCCATCTCGCCTTTCCCCGGGGCGGCCACCGGCGCGGGCGGCGAGATCCGCGACGAAGGCGCCACCGGCCGGGGCGCGCGGCCCAAGGCGGGGCTGACCGGTTTTTCGGTCTCCAACCTGCATCTGGGCGCTACGCCCGAGCCCTGGGAGCAGGGCGCCATCGGCAAGCCCGAGCACATTGCCAGCAGCAAGCAGATCATGATCGACGGCCCCATTGGCGGCGCGGCGTTCAACAACGAGTTCGGCCGCCCCAACCTGGGCGGCTACTTCCGCGTCTATGAGCAAGAGGTGGCGGGCGTGCGGCGCGGCTACCACAAGCCCATCATGATTGCGGGCGGCATGGGCAGCATCAGCGCCGGCCAGACGCACAAGGTGGCCTTCCCCGTGGGCACGCTGCTGGTGCAGCTGGGCGGCCCCGGCATGCGCATCGGCATGGGCGGCGGTGCGGCCAGCTCCATGGCCGCCGGCACCAACACGGCGGCGCTGGACTTCGACTCCGTGCAGCGCGGCAACCCCGAGATCCAGCGCCGCGCGCAAGAGGTCATCAACCACTGCTGGGCGCTGGGCGAGGCCAACCCCATTCTGGCCATCCACGACGTGGGCGCGGGCGGCATCAGCAACGCCTTCCCCGAGCTGGTGGACGGTGCCGGGCGCGGCGCCGTGTTCGACCTGCGCGCCGTGCCGCTGGAAGAAACCGGCCTGGCGCCCAAGGAAATTTGGTGCAACGAGAGCCAGGAGCGCTACGTGCTGGCGGTCAACGCCGACGCGCTGCCGCTGTTTGAGCAGATGTGCGCCCGCGAGCGCTGCCCGTTCGCCATCGTGGGCAAGGCCACCGAGGACACCGAGCTGGTGCTGGAAGACGGCAGCGGCGGCGAGCGCGTCATCGACATGCCGCTGGACGTGCTGCTGGGCAAGCCCCCACGCATGACGCGCGACGTGCAGCGCGTGGCGCGCGACGGCGGCACGCTGGAGCTGGCGGGCGTCGATCTGCCCGCCGCCCTGCTGGCCGTGCTGCGCCACCCCACGGTGGCCAGCAAGCGGTTTTTGGTCACCATAGGCGACCGCACCGTGGGCGGGCTGACCCACCGCGACCAGATGGTGGGCCCCTGGCAGGTGCCGGTGGCCGACTGCGCGGTGACGCTGGCCGACTACGCCGGTTTCCGTGGCGAGGCCATGGCCATGGGCGAGCGCACGCCGCTGGCGGCCGTGGACGCCCCGGCCTCGGGCCGCATGGCGGTGGCCGAGAGCATCACCAACCTGCTGGCCGCGCCCATCGAACTGTCGCGCGTCAAGCTGTCGTGCAACTGGATGGCCGCCTGCGGCGAGCCGGGCGAGGACGCCGCGCTCTACGACACCGTCAAGGCCGTGGGCATGGAGCTGTGCCCCGCGCTGGGCATCGGCGTGCCGGTGGGCAAGGACAGCCTGTCGATGCGCACCCGCTGGCAGGACGGCGGCCAGACCAAACAGGTGGTGGCGCCCGTCTCGCTGATCGTCACCGCCTTTGCCAGCCTGGGCGATGTGCGCAGCACGCTGACGCCGCAGCTGCAGGGTGGCGACACCGTGCTGATCCTGATCGACCTGGGCCGTGGCCAGGCCCGCATGGGCGGCTCCATCCTGGCGCAGACCCAGCAGGCCTTTGGCCGCACCGTGCCCGACCTGGACGACCCGCAGTTGCTCAAGAGCCTGGTGGCCGCCATCAACGCGCTGCGCCTTGAGGGCAAGCTGCTGGCCTACCACGACCGCTCGGACGGCGGCCTGTGGGCGGCGGTCTGCGAAATGGCGTTTGCCGGCCGGCGCGGCGTGGCCTTGAACGTGGACATGCTGGTGGCCACCGAAGACGCGGGCGACGCCAAGAACTGGGCCCAGCAAGTGGGCGGCCGCCGTCACGCGCAGACGCTGGCCGCGCTGTGCAACGAAGAGTTGGGCGCCGTCATCCAGGTGGCGGCCAGCCAGCGCGACGCCGTGCTGGCCCTGCTGCGCCAGCACGGCCTGGCGGCCCACAGCCACGTCATCGGCCAGCCCGATGACAGCGGCCTGCTGCGCATCTGGCGCGACGCCAGGCTGGTGCACCAGGCGGCGCTGACCGAGCTGCAGGCCGCCTGGGACGACGTCAGCTGGCGCATCGCCGCCGAGCGCGACAACCCCGCCTGCGCCGACAGCGAGCACGCGCTGGCCAGCAGCCACGGCGACGCCGGCCTGCATCTGGCGCTGACCTTCGACGCGGCCGAGGACGTGGCCGCCCCCTTCATCGCCAGCGGTGCGCGGCCCAAGCTCGCCATCCTGCGCGAGCAGGGCGTCAACAGCCACGTGGAGATGAGCTACGCCATGCACCAGGCGGGGTTCGACACCTACGACGTGCACATGAGCGACCTGCAGACCGGCCGCGCGCGGCTGGACCAGTTCATGGGCTTCGTCGCCTGCGGCGGCTTCAGCTACGGCGACACCCTGGGCGCCGGCGAGGGCTGGGCGCGCTCCATCCGCTTCAACCCCAAGCTGGCCGAGCAGTTTGCCGCCTTCTTCCAGCGCAGCGACACCCTGGCGCTGGGCGTGTGCAATGGCTGCCAGATGATGGCCGCGCTGGCCGACCTGATTCCTGGCGCGCAGGCCTGGCCGCGCTTCACCCGCAACAAGAGCGAGCAGTACGAGGCCCGGCTGGCCATGGTCGAGGTGCTGGACAGCCCCTCTCTCTTCTTTGCGGGCATGGCCGGCAGCCGCATCCCGGTGGCGGTGGCGCATGGCGAGGGCTATGCCGACTTCGCCCGCCGTGGCAGTGCCGCCGACGTGGTGGCCGCCATGCGCTATGTGGATGGCGCCGGCCAGCCCACCGAGGCCTACCCGCTCAACCCCAACGGCAGCGCCGGGGGCCTGACCAGCGTGACCACGCCCGATGGCCGCTTCACCGTGCTGATGCCCCACCCCGAGCGGGTGTTCCGCAACGTGCAGATGAGCTTTGCCGCCGGCGGCGACGTGAGCGCCGCCAGCCCCTGGATGCGCATCTTCCGCAACGCGCGGCGCTGGGTCGGCTGAGGTCTTACGACAGGATGTAGGCCGCCGACCCGGTGGCCAGCAGCGTGCCGTCCTCGCCGTGCAGCCGCATCTGCGTGCTGCCCACGCGGCCGCCCAGCCGCAGCACCTCGGCGGTGGAAGTGAAGCGCTCGCCGATGGCGGGGCGCAGGTAGTCCACGCGCAAGTCGATGGTGCCCATGCGGGCGAAGCGGTGCAGGATCTGGTCGGCCGACTCGTCGGCATGGCGCTCGCCCATGGCCACCATCAGCGCAAAGCCGCCCATGGAGTCCAGCACCGAGGCGATGACGCCGCCGTGCAGCCGACCGTACAGAAAGTGACCCACCAGCTCGGGCCGCATCTGGAAGGCGCATTGCGGCGCCTGGGGCGCCAGCGACACCACGCGCAGGCCCAGCACGGTGTGAAAGGTGATGCGCTGCTCATGCAGCTCCGTCAGCGCAGCGTTCAGCTTGGTCTGCTCGTCGGCACTGCGACGGGGGTGGTGGGTGGTCATGGCCGCATTGTCGTGCGGGACAATCGCCGCCATGCCCCAGCGTCTTGCCCGACTCGATGCGTGGCGGGGTCTGGCCATCGTCTGGATGGTGGGCTTCCACTTCGCGTTCGACCTCAACCTCTACGGCCTGCTGGCGCCGCCGCAGCGGTTTCTCTCCGACCCCTTCTGGACGGGCCAGCGCACGGCCATCGTCACGCTGTTCATGCTGTGCGCCGGCGTCAGCCAGGCCGTGACGGGGCAGGCCGGCCGCAGCGCGGGTCGGTTCTGGCGCCGCTGGGCCCAGATTGCCGGCTGCGCGGCGCTGGTGTCGGTGGGCTCGGCCTTGATGTTCCCCGAGACCTGGATCAGTTTTGGCGTGCTGCACGCCATGGCGGCCATGCTGCTCATTGCCCGCTTTGCCCTGCAACCGCTGGCCCACCGCCCGGCGCTGCTGCTGGCCTTGAGCGCCGCGGTGCTGGCCGCGCCGCGTGTGGCCGCGCATGCCGTGTTCGATAGCCGCTGGGGCAACTGGACGGGGCTGGTCACGCACCTGCCCTATGCCGAGGACTACGTGCCGCTGGCACCCTGGCTGGCGGTGTTCATCTGGGGGCTGGTGCTGGGGCGCTGGCTGGCGCGCACCGGCTGGCTGACCGGCTGGGCGCCGGCGCCGCTGGCGGCCATGGGCCGTTGGCCGTTGACGATTTACATGGTGCACCAGCCGCTGTTGCTGGGCGCGCTGACGCTGTGGATGAAGCTGAGGACTTGAGATGAGCAAAGGGGTGTTGTATGGATTTCATGCGGTCACGGTGCGGCTGAAGATCGCACCGCAGACGGTGCGCGAGGTGCACGTGGACCCCGGCCGGCGCGATGCGCGCATGCGCGGCTTCGTGGCGCGCGCCCGCGAGGCTGGCGTGACGGTGGTTGAGAGCGACGACGGGCGGCTGGGCCAGTTGGCCGGCAGCCCGCGCCACCAGGGCGTGGTGGCGCGGGTGGAGGCGCTGCCCGCCACCCATTCACTGGACGCCGTGCTGGAGCGCACGCTGGCCGGCGGCGAGACGCCGCTGGTGCTGGCGCTGGACGGCGTGACCGACCCGCACAACCTGGGCGCCTGCCTGCGCGTGGCCGATGGCGCTGGTGCCCATGCCGTGCTGGCACCCAAAGACCATGCGGTGGGCGTCAACGCCACCGTGGCCAAGGTGGCCAGCGGCGCGGCCGAAAGCGTGCCCTATCTGATGGTGACCAACCTGGCGCGCAGCCTGGGCGAGCTCAAGGAATACGGCTTGCGCGTCATCGGCACCAGCGACACGGCCGAGAAGACCCTCTACGACCTGGACCTCACCGGCCCCGTCGCCCTGGTGCTGGGTGCCGAGGGCAAAGGCATGCGCCAGCTCACCCGCACCACTTGCGACGAGCTGGTGCGCATCCCCATGCAAGGCGTGGTCGAGAGCCTCAACGTCTCGGTGGCGGCGGCGGTGTGCCTGTACGAGGTGCGGCGCCAGCGGCTGGCGGGTGAACCGGAGGCCCAGTCATGAAGGCCGGCTTCACGCTGATGCTGGCTGGCCTCGCGCCGCTGGCGCTGGCCGCCGACGGCGCCTCGCGCATCACCCAGGTGGAGGTGTATCCCGGCGTGGCCCGCATCGAGCGCAGCCTGGCCGTGGCGGCCGGCGCCCGCGAGGCCACCTTCGCCTGCCTGCCCGCCGGGCTGGACGCGCAAAGCCTGCGCGCCAGCGGCGACGCCGGCCTGCGCGTGGGCGAGCTGGCCGTGCGCACGCTGCCGCGCGAGCAGGTGCCGGCCTGCACCAGCGCACTGCAGGCGCGCATCGACACCCTGGAAGACCAACTGGCCCAGGTGCGCGCCGACGCCACCGCGCTGGGCTATGCGGCCGGCTACCTGGGAGGCTTTGCCCAGGGCGAGCGGCCCACCGGTGCGGCCACCATTGCCACCACCGTCGAGGCGCTGCGCCGCAGCGGGCAGGACGTGCAGCAGCGCCTGAACCAGCGCCAGCGCGAGCAGCAGGCGCTGGAGCGCGAACTGGCCCCGCTGCGCGCCGAGCGCGACCGCGTGGCCGGCGCCGGCAGCCGCGTGGCCGTGGTGCAGGTGACGCTGGCCGCGCCCAAGGCCGCCACGCTGCGCCTGGCCTATCTGGTGCGTGGCCCCGGCTGGCAGCCCACTTACCGCGCCGCGCTGGACACGCGCAGCGGCCAGCTCAAGCTGACCCGCCAGGCGCTGGTGGCCCAGCAGACCGGCGAAGACTGGGACGACGTGCCACTGCGTCTGGCCACCGGCCGGCCCGACGACCCCGCCGCCAGTCCGCTGCCCACGCCCTGGCAGTTGCGGCCCTGGACGCCGCAGCTGGCGCGTCCGCAGGCGGCGCCGGCACCGGCCATGGCTCGCGAGGTTGTTGAATCGGCTGATGCGGAGCCCATGGCCGAGTCGGCGCCCAGCTTCGATGCCAGCGTGTTCGAGGGCAGCTACGCCACCACCTTCGTGCTGCCCCAGCGCGTGCGGGTGGCCTCGGGCGCGGCGCGCATCACGCTGGATCTGGACGAGCAGCAGCTCGCGGCCAGGCCGGTCATCCGCACCGCGCCGCAAGAGGCGCCGCAGGCGGATCTGGTGGCGCTGTTCGAGCCACCGGGCGGCACCTGGCCGCGCGGCCCGCTGGCGCTGTACCGCGACGACGCCTATGTGGGCGCCGCCCAGCTCGACCTGGCCACCAGCGCCCGCCTGGGCCTGGCCTTTGGCCGTGCGCCGCGCGTGCAGGTGCGCGTGCTGCCGCTGCCCGAGCAGACGGGCAGCGCCGGCTTCATCGGCAGCCGCGCCCAGCGGCGCACGGGGGCGGTGTTCGAGATCGTCAACGGCCAGGCCGAGGCCATTGCGCTGGAGGTGCTGGCCGCCAGCCCGGTGGCGGGCGACGAGGCCATCCGCGTCGAGGCCCAACTGGCGCCGCCGCCCACCGACACCGGCTGGGACGAGCGCGCCGGCGTGCTGCGCTGGGCACTGCCGTTGGCCCCCGGCGCCACCCAGCGCATCCGCACCGAGTACCTGATCAGCCACCCGCGCGAGATGCAGGTGCGGGAGGTGCGCTGAGGCGGGGGCAGGCCACCGTGTCGCGCTGGCGTCCATGGCCCTTGTGGGAGTATGGTGGGGCTGGAGCCCGGTGCCCGCCCGCACCCACCTAATCACTCGCCAACGAGAAGGACGCACCATGTTGAAGAAGAATGCCCTGGGCTGGGGTCTGCTGCTGGGTCTGGCGGTCGCTGTTTCCGCTGCGGCGGCCGGACCTGACTGCCGCCTCATCGATCTGGGCGACGTTCCCGGGGGCGACGTCGCCAGTTGGGCCCACGGCATCAACCGCGCCGGCGTGGTGGTGGGCATGAGCTTCGGTGACAACAACGCATCCGAGGCGTTCCGGTACGACGACGCGGCCGGTATGCAGGCCATCGCCCAGCCGGGTGCCGTCAGCTACGCCGTCAATCGCGGGGGTGAGGTGGTCGGGGTGGTCGAAGGGGTCTATGCCTTTCGCTGGCGCGATGGGCAACTCAAGCGTCTGGAGGACTTGCCGGGCGGCAACATGGCCACCACGGCCTATGGCATCAACGACGCGGGCGTGGCGGTCGGCACCTGCCAGGATGGCGTGGGCATCACCACCGCCTGCATGTGGCCGGCGGATGAGGTGACGCCCGTCCGGCTGGCCGGTGGCCCCTACGCCAGCGTGGCACGTGGCATCAACCGCCAGGGCGACGTGGTGGGGGTCGATCGCATCGTGTCGCCGTTTCGCGACCGGGCGGTGATGTGGCCGCAGGGCGGTGGCATGGTGGAACTGGTGGCTGGCTCCAGCCAGGCCAACGCGGTGAACGGCAACGGGGTGGTGGTGGGCAGCAGCGAGTTCGGCGCCTTTATGTGGCGCAGCGGCGTGCTGCAGATCCTGCCCAACGGCAACGGACCCGGCACCCACGAGGACGAGGCCCTGGCCATCAACCGCAACGACACGGTGGTGGGTTCTGCCATGTGGGGCGCCAACCGCCGTGCCGCCATCTGGAAGAAGGGCCGAATCCAGGACCTCAACCGCTATGCGTGCGTGCGCCACAGCGGGTGGGTGTTGTGGCAGGCGACCGGCATCAACGACAACGGCGACATCGTGGGCAACGGCACCAACCCGCAGGGCTACTCGGCGGCGTTCAAGCTGGTGCGGCAGCCCCCGTCGGGACGGGACTGAGCCATGCGCGGGCCGCGCCAGGCTCAGCGGCGCAGCACCTTCAAGGCCTCGGGGTTGACGATGTGGGTGGGGTTGCCCGCCACGAAATTGACCACGTTCTGGAAGGCAGCGGCGAAGTAGCGCTCGTAGCTGTCTTGCTCGACGTAGCCGATGTGCGGCGTGCAGACGGCGTTTTCCAGCCGCAGCAGCGGATGGCCTTGCAGGATGGGCTCGCTCTCGAACACGTCCACCGCCGCCATGCCGGGGCGGCCCCGGTTGAGGGCGGCCACCAGCGCGTTCTCTTCGAGCAACTCGGCGCGTGAGGTGTTGACGAAGAGGGCGGTGGTCTTCATGCGGCTCAGGTCGGCCAGCGTGATGGTGTGGCGGTTGGCGTCCGTCAGGCGCAGGTGGACGGTGAGCACGTCGCTGTGCTCGAACAGCGCCTCGCGGCTGTCGAAGCTGCCGTAGCCGTCGCTCTGGGCCTGGGTGCGGCTGGCCTCGCTGCCCCAGATGCGCACGTGCATGCCGAAGGCGCGGCCGTAGCCCGCCACGATGCGGCCGATGCGGCCATAGCCCCAGACGCCCAGCGTCTTGCCCTTGAGCACCATGCCGATGCCGAAGTTGGGCGGCATGGAGGCGGCCTTGAGACCCGACTGCTGCCAGGCGCCATGCTTGAGCATGCCGATGTACTGCGGCAGTCGCCGCATGGCGGCCATGATGAGGGCCCAGGTCAGCTCGGCAGGCGCCTCGGGCGCGCCACCGCCCTCGGCCACGGCGATGCCCAGCCGGTTGCAGGCCTCGAGGTCGATGTGGGGGCCGACGCGGCCGGTCTGGGCAATCAGCCGCAGCCGGGGGAGTTTTTCCAGCAGTGCCGGGCTGAAGTGGGTGCGCTCACGGATGGCCACCAGCACCTCGGCATCGCGCAGCCGCACGGCGAGCTGGCCTATGCCTTTGACGGTGTTGGTATGGACCTTGGCATTCAGGTCGGTCAGCAGGTGGGCGCAGGCCAGCTTGCGCACGGCGTCCTGATAGTCGTCGAGGATGATGATGTTCACGGCGAAGATTCTCCCACCGCCGGTTTGTGCGCCGACCCTGGTGCGCGCATGAAAAAGCCGGGCACGCGGCCCGGCTGTGTGGGGTGGGCGAGAGCGCCGCTCAGTGCCCGGATGCCTTGGAGGCGCCCAGGCCGGTTTCCGAGCGCACCTGCTGCGCGTCGAAGGCCTCGCGTTCCTTGGCGGCCTGTTCGCTCTTGTCGAGCTTGGAGAACAGCCAGATGCCGACGAAGGCCAGGGTCATGGAGAACAGCGCGGCCGAGGTGTAGGGGAAGGGGGCCGAGCCTTTGGGGTAGCCCAGCGTGGCTTCCCACACCGAGGGCGAGAGCACCGTCAGCAGCACCGACGAGATCAGGCCCAGGAAGCCCCCGATCACCGCGCCCTTGGTGGTGCAGTCCTTCCACAGCACGCTCATGAAGAGCACCGGGAAGTTGGCCGAGGCCGCCACCGCGAAGGCCAGCGAGACCATGAAGGCGATGTTCTGCTTCTCGAACACCAGCCCCAGCAGCACGGCCACGACGCCCAGCGCCAGCGTGGTGATGCGCGAGACCTTGAGCTCCGAGGCGCTGTCGGCCTTGCCGTCCTTGAACACCGTGGCGTAGAGGTCGTGCGAGACGGCCGAGGCGCCCGACAGCGTCAGGCCCGCCACCACCGCCAGGATGGTGGCGAAGGCCACGGCCGAGATGAAGCCGTAGAACACGTTGCCGCCCACGCTCTTGGCCACCAGCACCGCCGCCATGTTGGCCGTGCCCGCGCCGCCGTGGATGACGCCCTTGGCGACGTCGGCAAACTCGGGGTTGGTCAGCACCATGGTGATGGCACCAAAGCCGATGAAGAAGATCAGGATGTAGAAGTAGCCGATCCAGGTGGTGGCCCAGAACACGCTCTTGCGCGCCTCTTTGGCATCGGGCACGGTGAAGAAGCGCATCAGGATGTGGGGCAGGCCGGCGGTGCCGAACATCAGCGCCATGCCGAAGCTGATGGCGGAGATGGGGTCTTTGATGAAGCCGCCCGGGCCCATGATGGACAGGCCGGTCTTGGCCGCCTCCTCAGGCGTCTTGCCAGTGGCTTCGGCGATGGCGGTCTTGACGCGCACGCCGTCGGCAAACAGCGCCTCGGGGCTGAAGCCGTACTTGGCCAGCACCATGAAGGCCATGAAGGTCACGCCCGACAGCAGCAGCACGGCCTTGATGATCTGCACCCAGGTGGTGGCCGTCATGCCGCCGAACAGCACGTAGACCATCATCAGCGCGCCGACGATGATGACCGCGATCCAGTACTCCAGGCCGAACAGCAGCTTGATCAACTGGCCCGCGCCCACCATCTGGGCGATCAGGTAGAACGCCACCACCACCAGCGTGCCCGAAGCCGCGAAGGCGCGGATGGGCGTTTGCTTGAAGCGATAGCCCGCCACGTCGGCAAAGGTGAACTTGCCCAGGTTGCGCAGCCGCTCGGCCAGCAGGAAGGTGATGATGGGCCAGCCCACCAGGAAGCCGATGGAGTAGATCAGGCCGTCGTAGCCACTGGCCATGACGGCGGCGGAAATGCCCAGGAACGAGGCGGCCGACATGTAGTCGCCGGCAATCGCCAGGCCATTCTGGAAGCCCGTGATGCCACCGCCGGCGGTGTAGAAGTCGGCGGCGGATTTGGTGCGGCCGGCGGCCCACTTGGTGATCCACAGCGTGGCCACCACGAACGCGCCGAACATGATGATGGCCGTCCAGTTGGTGGCCTGCTTGGCGGCCTGGCCCAGATCGGCACCAGCGGCCAGGGCCGAGCCGGTGGCCGCCAGGGCCAGCAGCGCGGCCAGGGTTGCGTTGCGCTTGGTGCTCATTTGGTCGCGTCCTTCAGGATGTCGCGGGTCATCGCGTCGTACTCGCTGTTGGCGCGGAACACGTAGATGCCGGTGATGACGATGGTGAACACGATGACGGCCATGCCGATGGGCACGCCCAGGGTGGTCACGCCCGCGCCCAATGGCCGGGCCAGAAACTCTTTGTCAAAGGCGATGAGACCGATGTAGCCGTAATAGACGACCAACATCAGAATCGTCAGCGTCCAGCCAAAGCGATTTCGCTTCGCCTTGAGTTCCTGGTACTTGGGGTTGCGCTTGATGCGCTCAACGACGGCTTCGCTCATGGATACGTCTCCTCGGAAATAGCAATCCGGGTGGCATTCCAGCGAGCAGGGCTGACCTTGTCCTTACGTAACCGCAATCACAGGGAAAACACTTAGCCTGCCCATGCGCCCTTGGCCGGCGGCTGCGGCAGGTGCACCACGCGCTGCGGGAAGGGAATTTCCACGCCACGGGCGTTGAGCAGATCCAGGATGGCGACGTTGACCGCCGAGCGCACGTTGGCCTGACCGTTGAGCGGGTCCGCGATCCAGAAGAAGATCAGCAGCTCCAGCCCATCGGCGCCGAAGTTGGCCAGGTGCACCACCGGCGCCGGCTCGGCCAGCACGCGCGGCACGGTGGCGATGGCGCTGCTCAGCGCCGCCTGCAACTCGGGTACGTTGCTGCCATAGGCCACGCCCACGGTGGTGGACAGCATCACGCGCTGGTCCGACAGCGAGAGGTTCTGCACCGTGCTGGTGATCAGCGTTTCGTTGGGCACCAGGGCCTCGATGCCGGTGTTGCTGCGCACCACCGTGTAGCGCGTGTTGATGGCCTGCACCGTGCCCTCGAAGCCATCCACCCGCACCACGTCGCCGATGCGCATGCTGCGCTCGGCCAGGATGACGAAGCCGCTGACGTAGTTGGCTGCCAGCTTCTGCAGGCCAAAGCCCAGGCCCACGCCCAGCGCGCCGCCCAGTACCGACAGCGCCGTCAGGTCGATCCCCACCGCCGACAGCGCAAACATCAGGCCCACGAACACCAGCGTCGCGCGCACCACGTTGGCCGCCGCCTTGCGCAGCGACAGCTGCGAGCCCGCCGCGCCCGCCAGCAGCCGGTTCTCGATGGCGGCCGATACCCACAGCGCCAGCATCAGCACAAAGCCCGCCGACAGCGCCCCTTCGATCAGGCTGCGCACCGACACGGTGCTGCCGCCCATCTTCCAGTGGATGGTGTCGAGCTCGGCCATGACCTCGGGCAGCACACCGGTGATCCAGCCCACCACGGCCAGCCAGGCCACCCACGAAAACGTGCGCTCGGCCATGCGCACCAGCCGGGCGTTGGGAAAGGCCTCGGTCAGCACCCGCACGGTCAGGCGGATCAGCGCAAACGACAGCAGCACCGGAATGATGATCTTGAACAGCACCAGCGGCATGCCCACCGCCGCCAGCATGTGCCGCGCCGCAAATGTCAGCACCAGGGCCAGGGCAGGGAAGAGCACGCCGTCAACGATGCGCTTGCCGAACCAGATGGAGTGGGGGGGCACCACGCGCCCCCGCATCAGCCGCACCGCCGCCCAGGCCAGCACCAGGCAGGCCAGCGCCACCCCCAGCTCAACATAGGCCTCGCGGTGCGTCAGCGCCGCCAGCAGCTCGTCCCAAGTCAATGCGTCCCAATGGGTTTGTGTCGATGTCATGGCGGCATTGTCTCGCGGTGACAATGTCCGCATGCCCATCTGCATGCCTGCCCGCCTCCTGTTTGCCGTCCTGGTGGGCGGCGCGCTGCCCCTGCCTTCGTTCGCCGCAGCCCGGCCCAAGCCCAGTGCTGCGGCCGCCGCAGCCGAGGCCCCGTCCTACGCCCAGCGCGAGGCGGTGCAGGCCTTTGCCCTGGCCCTGGCCGAGGACGCGCCGTTCAACGCCGCCTGGGTGCTGCGCCAGCTCGGCCAGGCCCGCTACCAGGCCAGCGTGGCACGGCTGGTGATGCCCCCACCCGCCGGCACGGCCAAGAACTGGGATGCCTACCGCGCCCGCATGGTCGATGCGCAGCGGGTGCGTGAGGGCGTGCGCTGGTCGCAGCGCCATGCCACCGATCTGGCCCGGGCCGAGAAAGACTATGGTGTGCCGGCCGAGATCGTGGCCGCCATCGTGGGCGTCGAGACCTATTACGGGCGCATCACCGGCAACTTTCGCGTGCTGGATGCGCTGGCCACCCTGGCCTTTGACTTTCCCAGCGGCCGCAGCGACCGCAGCGGCTTTTACCAGGATGAGCTGCGGGCGTTTCTGCGCTGGTGCCATGCCGAGGGGCGCGACCCCACCAGCGTGCGCGGCTCCTATGCCGGCGCCGTCGGCCTGCCGCAGTTCATGCCCAGCAGCATCCTGCGCTTTGCGGTGGACTACGACGCCGATGGCCGCATCGACCTGGGCGACCACGGCGCCGACGTGGTGGGTAGCGTGGCCCACTACTTTGCCGAATACGGCTGGTCGCGGGGCGAGCCCACCCACTTCAGCGTGACCGCCCCCACCGACAAGGCCGCGCTGGCCACCTTGCTGGCGCCCGACATCGTGCCCACCTTCAGCGCCGCGCAGATGACCGAGCTGGGCGCCGAGCTGGAGCCGGCGGGCCAGCGCTTTGCCGGCCCGCTCGCGCTGGTGGAGTTGCAACGCGGCGAGGCGCCGCCCACCTACGTGGCGGGCAGCCGCAACTTCTACGTCGTCACGCGCTACAACTGGTCGGCCTACTACGCCATGGCCGTGATCGAGCTGGCGCAGCAGATCAAGGTCTCCCGCTGACTACAATTGCCGCCTATGTCGTCCCGATTGCAGGATCTTGCCGCGCGCACCGAGCGCCTCGTGTTGCGCCACGAAGAGTTGCAGCGCACCAATGCCCTGCTGGTGCAGCAGCTCGATGCGGTCACCACCGAGCGCGACAGCCTGCGCTCGCGCCTGGCCGCCGCACGCCACCGCATCGACGTGCTGATCGAGCGCCTGCCTGGCGCCGCTCCCGGCCAGCCTGACGCATGAAGCAGCTCGAAGTCACCATCCTGGGCCAGAGCTATCTGCTGGCCTGCCCCGAAGGCGGAGAAACCCTGCTGCTGGCCGCCGTGGGCCGGGTCGATCAGGAAATGAGCGCCATTCGCGACGCCGGCAAGGTCCGCGCCCGCGAGCGCATTGCCGTGCTGGCCGCGCTGAATCTGGCCTACCAGATGGCCGAAACGGCCGAGGCTCCCGCGTCCGCTGCACCTGCCGCGCCACATGCCCAGGCCGAACCCGAAGCGGCCGACCCGGACGCAGACGCCACCGTGGCGCGGCTGATCGCCCGCATCGACGGGGCGCTGGGGCGAGACGGCCATTTGCTGTAGGCGGCCGCCACGCCGGTACCTGTCCAGCCCCGACCCTCGTGCCGTATGCACGGCGCACCCAGCCGCCGTCAGGCCGCTGTCAGGTGACTCACCGCACGCTCGTGCACAATTCCCCCTTGTCTCTTGCGCCCAGCCTGCCATGCTTTACCAGCTTTACGAAACCCAGCGCGCCATGCTGGCGCCGTTCTCCGAATTTGCCAGCGCCTCGGCCAAGCTCTACAGCCACCCGCTGTCGCCGCTGGCGCGCACGCCGCTGTCGCAGCGCTTTGCCGCCGGGCTCGACCTGATGCACCGGCTGGCCAAGGAATACGAGAAACCCCCGTTTGACATCCGCAGCGTCCAGGTCGATGGCGTGGAGGTGGCCATCCAGGAGCAGGTGGCCATCGAGAAGTCCTTCTGCCGCCTGGTGCGCTTCAAGCGCTTCACCGACGTGCCCGAGGTGCTGGCGCAGATGAAGCACCACCCCACGGTGCTGGTGGTGGCGCCGCTGTCGGGCCATCACGCCACGCTGCTGCGCGATACGGTCAAGAGCCTGCTGCAAGACCACAAGGTCTACATCACCGACTGGATCGACGCGCGCATGGTGCCCGCCTCGGTGGGGCCGTTCCACCTGAACGACTACGTCCACTACGTGCAGGAATTCATCCGCCACATCGGCCCCGACGTGCACGTGATCTCGGTGTGCCAGCCCACGGTGCCGGTGCTGGCGGCCGTCTCGGTGCTGTCGAGCAATGGCGACACCGTGCCGCGCTCGATGACCATGATGGGCGGGCCCATCGATGCCCGTCAGTCGCCCACCGTGGTCAACAACCTGGCCACCGACAAGAGCCTGGCCTGGTTCGAGCGCAACGTCATCCACAAAGTGCCCTCCAACTACCCGGGTTCGGGCCGCATGGTCTACCCCGGCTTTTTGCAGCACAGCGGCTTCGTGGCCATGAACCCCGACCGCCACCTGCGCTCGCATTACGACTACTTCCTCGACCTGATCCGGGGTGACGGTGAGAGCGCCGACTCACACCGCCAGTTCTACGACGAGTACAACGCCGTGCTCGACCTGCCGGCCGAGTACTACCTGGACACCATCCGCACGGTGTTCCAGGACTTCTCGCTGGTCCATGGCACCTGGGAGATCGACGGCCAGATGGTGCGCCCGCAAGACATTGAGCGCACCGCCTTGCTGACGGTGGAAGGCGAGCTGGACGACATCTCGGGCGTGGGCCAGACGCACGCTGCGCACGACTTGTGCCAGGCGCTGGCAGATGACCAGCGCGAGCAACTCGTCGTCGAAGGCGCAGGCCACTACGGCATCTTCTCGGGCCGGCGCTGGCGTGAGGTGGCTTATCCGCGCATCCGCGCCTTCATCGCCCGCCACAACCCGCGTGTGGACCAGGAGCAGGCCAGCGACGTGACCAAGCGGGCCACGCCGCGCCGCCGCCGCTCGGACCGCTGAGAGGCTGAGCCTGGGTGACGCTCGCCGACCGCCTGGATGCTGCCCTGCCGCAGACGCAATGCACGCGCTGCGGCTATCCCGACTGTCGCCGCTACGCCGAGGCCATGGCCGGCGGCGAGGCGGCCATCAACCAATGCCCGCCGGGTGGCCGCGAGGGCATTGAGCGGCTGGCGGCACTGACCAGCCGGCCGGTCATCCCGCTCAACCCCGTGCACGGTGCGGAAACCCCGCGCGGGGTGGCCGTCATCGACGAGAACTGGTGCATAGGCTGCACGTTGTGCATCAAGGCCTGCCCGGTGGATGCCATCGTGGGGGCATCCAAACGCATGCACACCATCGTCGAGCCCGAATGCACCGGCTGCGAGCTGTGCGTGTTCGCCTGCCCGGTGGACTGCATCGCCATGGTGCCCGTGACCACCACCACCGGCTGGGCGGCCTGGAGCGAGACCCAGCAGCGCGAGGCGCGTGAGCGCTACGCCTTCCATACCCAGCGCCTGGCCCAGGCGGCGCGCGACAACGAGGCCCGCCTGGCGGCCAAGGCCGCGCACAAGCTAGAACACCTGGCCAGCGAAAGCAAGCTGACCGATCCCGAGGCCCTGGCCCGCAAGCGCGCCGTCATCGAGGCCGCCATCGCCCGTGCCAAGGCCAGGGCCGAGGGCGGCGACGCGCCATGACGCCCGCTCAGGTCGAGCGTTTTTTTGCCACGCTGGCCCAGGCCAACCCGCATCCGGCCTCCGAACTGGTCTACACCAGCGTGTTCGAGCTGTTGGCCGCCGTGCTGCTGTCGGCCCAGGCCACCGACGTCTCGGTCAACAAGGCCACCCGCGCGCTGTTTGCGGTGGCGCCCACACCGGCACGCATGCTGGCGCTGGGCGAGGCGGGCGTGGCGGCCCACATCCGCACCATTGGCCTCTTTCGCACCAAGGCCAAAAACCTGGTGGCCACCTGCCGGCTGCTGATCGAGCGCCACGGCGGCCAGGTGCCGGCCAGCCGAGAGGCGCTGGAGGCGCTGCCCGGCGTGGGCCGCAAAACGGCCAACGTGGTGCTCAACGTGGCGTTTGGCGAGCCCACGCTGGCGGTGGATACCCACGTATTTCGTGTGGCCAATCGCACCGGGCTGGCACCCGGGCGCACGCCGCTGGCGGTGGAGCAAGGCCTGCTGCGCCGGGTGCCGCCGCGTTACCTGCCCGACGCTCACCACTGGCTGATCCTGCATGGCCGCTACGTGTGCACGGCGCGCGCGCCGCACTGCGCGGCCTGCCCGGTGGCCGACTGCTGCGATTTCGTGCGCTGACCGGTCTTTTTTCCGCGCTTTGCAGGGGGGGTGCGCTGCCCACAATGCCTTTAGGTCGTGACCTATTGCACCGATACCCAAGGCATGAGCATCTTTGGCCGCCTGCGCCGCCCGCCACCTGCTACCTCCACCCTGGCCACGCGAAGTCAGATTCGCCCGCCGGAGACGTGGGGGCAGGCGGCACCGGTGTGGGCGTCACTGCGGATGTGGTTGAGTGGCAAGACCGCCCCCGCCGATCCGCTGCCCGCCACGCGCACGGACTTTCTGGCCGCGCTGGATGGTCTGGCCGGGCGAGGGGCGCAAGACCTGCGGCTGCGCGGCGAGCATGCGCAATCCATGCGTGAGCTGTGGCATCTGCGCGCCGAGCTGTACAACCTGATTGCCCGCCAGCTCAACCAGGCCGAGGCCGAGCGCCGGCTGGCGCAGGTCAACCGGCATTT
This sequence comes from Pseudomonadota bacterium, assembly GCA_020161145.1. Taxonomy (GTDB): domain Bacteria; phylum Pseudomonadota; class Gammaproteobacteria; order Burkholderiales; family Burkholderiaceae_C; genus Ideonella. The sequence continues at coordinate 221,851 of JAIUPQ010000006.1, read as the reverse complement.
CACCGCCCAGACCAGCGCGCAGCGTCCGCCGCGCACCCGGGCACCGGCGCCCTCGGGCCATCATCACCCCAGCGAAACGATATTCTGAACGCGCTGTCGTCGCAGCTACTGCGCCAGCGGCAACGTGATGGCGTCGATGCGCGCCAGCACCTCGGGCGTGAGCCTGGGCAGCAGCGCCAGCGCCCCCAGGTTGTGGGCCAGTTGCTCCTGCCGGCTGGCACCCAGGATGACCGAGGAGACGCGCGGGTTGTGCGCGGCCCAGGCAATGGCCAGTTGCGCCAGGCTGCCGCCCAGTTCCTCGGCAATGGGCGCCAGCTGGGCCACGGCCGCGTTTTTGGGTGCGTCTTCCAGGCGTTCGCGCAGCCAGGCCATCTGCTCGAGCGCGCCGCGTGAGCCGGCGGGTACGCCGCTGCGGTATTTGCCGGTCAGCAGACCCGAGGCCAGCGGGCTCCAGGTGGTCAGGCCCAGGCCCAGGTCGGCATAGAGGCGGGCATATTCCTGCTCCACCCGCTGGCGGTGGAAGAGGTTGTACTGCGGCTGCTCCATGACGGGCTTGTGCAGGTGGTGGCGCTCGGCAAGCTCCCAGGCGGCGCGGATGTCGTCGGCCGGCCACTCGCTGGTGCCCCAGTACAGCGCCTTGCCCTGGGTGATGAGGTCGTGCATGGCGCGCACCACTTCCTCCAACGGCGTGTGCGGGTCGGGCCGGTGGGCGTAGATGAGATCCACGAAGTCCAGTTGCAGCCGCTTGAGCGAGCCGTCCAGGGCCTGCATCAGGTATTTGCGGTTCAGCGTGTTGCGCCGGTTGACGGGGTTGCCCTCGCGCTCGATGCCCCAGTAGAACTTGGTCGAGACGATGTACGACAGCCGCGGCCAGCGCAGTTGCTTGAAGGCCGCGCCCATCACCTCTTCACCCTTGCCGTCGGCATAGACCTCGGCGTTGTCGAAGAAGTTGATGCCGGCGGCGTGGGCGGCGGCCAGCATCTCGGCGGCGGCGCGGCTGTCCACCTGGTTGTGGTAGGTGATCCACGAGCCCAGCGACAGCGTCGAGACCTGCAGGCCGCTGGCACCCAGGCGGCGGTAGGACATGGCGGTGTCGGTCACGATGGTGGTCATGGTGGAGGCTCCGGTTCAATCGCCGCGCAGGTGGCGCAGCTTGATGAAGGCCAGCGCCGTCATCACCGCGTCGTTGAGTGCGTCGTGGGCCTCGCGGCGCGGCAGCGCCAGGTCATCCATCAGCGTGTCGAAGCGCAGGTCGATGTCGGCGTTGTCGTGCTGCTGGTAGGGCGGCAGCTGGCGAAAGCGGTAATCGTAGTACAGCGCCGAGACCTCGATGCGGGGCTGCGGCAGGCCAAAGCCCAGCAGCGGCCGCGCCACGCGGTTGAGCATGGCCACGTCGAACTCCAGGTAGTAACCCACCAGCGGCCGGCTGCCGATGAACAGCAGCAACTGCCGCACGGCCTCGGCGGGCGGCAGGCCATCCGCCACGTCCTGCTCGCGCAGGCGGTGGATGCGCACGCTGTCGGCCGAGAAGCTCTGCCCGTTCTCGGGGCGCACGCGCACGTCGAAGCGCTGGCTGGTCATCACGCGCTGGCCCACGATGCGCACCGCGCCAATGGAGATGATCTGGTCGCTGCGGGTGTTCAGGCCCGTGGTCTCGCAGTCCAGCGACACCCATTCGTCGGCAGGCGGCGCGTCGAACACGAAGGCCAGCGTGGGGTCTTTGAGCCGGCGCAGCTTCCAGGCCCGCCGCATGCGGCTGAAGACGGGCAGGGTGAACAGGGCGGTGGTCACAGCGCGTCCAGCCGGAAGCGCTGGCGCACCAGCACCTTGAAGCGCTTGACCACGCCCAGCGCGTCCTTGAGCAGGTCGCGATCCAGTGGCGAGAGGCCGGCCACGTCCACCGCGCCCGAGACGGGCTCGTGCGCCGCCAGCTCGGCCAGGCCGGCCTTGAGCCGCAGGTTCATGAACAGGTGCAGGGCGTTGGTCAGCTCTTCGGCCATGCTCTGGGGCAACACGTCGCGCTCGGCCAGCGCCGCAATGCGGGCGGCGGTGCCCGTCTCACGCAGGCGGTGAGCAAAAGCCAGGCTGCGGATGCCGTGCACCAGCGGGAAGATGCCTTCCTTCTTGATGTTCATGTGCTGGCCTTTGTCGCCCAGCAGGCGGTTCCACCAGCCGCTGGTGTTGCCAAAGGCGTCGATGGCGGCGGCGAAGCGGGCCAGCACGGCGTCGTTGTCGGCGGCCAGCGCATACATGCCGGCCTGCACGTCGTCCAGCAGCGCGGCGTCGCCGGCCACGGCGTGGGCGTCCATGAAGATGGCCAGATTCATCAGCGCGTCGCCCTCGGGCATGACCAGCCAGCGCCGCGCCGTTTGCGCAAACGTGCTGGCCGCCATGCGCCAGGCCGGGTTGTTGACCATGATGCGGCCCGGGCACTCGGGGTAGCCGAAGCGGGCCAGCTCGTCTGAAAAGCGCTGGCAGATGGCGTCCAGGTCAGCCGGCGGCGTGTAGCCGTCGCGCCAGATCAGGCCGTTGTCCTGGTCGGTCTTGAGCAACTGCTCGCCGCGCCCCTCGCTGCCCATGACGAAGAGGCAGGAGTTGGCCACCAGGTCGGGCGGCGCAATCAGCCGCCAGGCGTGGGCAAACAGCCGTGCATTCAACCCCTGCACCATGCGCGCAATCAGGTGCACGCGGTTGCCCACGCGGTGCTGGCGGCCGATCATCTCGGTGATCTGACCGGCCGCCGTGGCCAGGTCGTCCAGCGTGCGCGCGGTGTTGAGCCGGATGGTGATCAGCATCGAGTGGTTGGACAGGAAGCTGAACACGTCCAGCGTCTCCAGCACGCCGCGCACCTCGGTGCCCTCCATCACCACCACGCGGTGGATGGCGTGGTGCAGCATCAGCGCCAGCGCATCGCCCACCTGGTCGCTGGGCTTGACCGTGATCAGCGTGTAGTTGGCCAGCTCGCCCACCGGCAACTGGTCCAGCGGCCGGCCGCTGAGCACGGCGCGCTGCAAGGCCGTGGTGGTGAACATGCCCAGGCGCGACGGCTGGGTGCGGGTGTCGCGCACCAGCACGTTGGTGCTGCGCTCTTGCTGAAAGATGCGCACCACCGAGACGATGTCCAGGCTGGCGTCCACCACCACCGCCGGCCGCACATAGGCCGAGTCCACGCGCTGGAAGTTCAGCGACTGGAACTCGCTCTCGCCGCCGCGCTGGGCCAGCGCCGAGAGCTTTTGCCCCAGATCCGAAAACAGCAGGGCGCCAAAGGTGGCGTTGGCGGCAATCAGGTCGCTGACCGTCTGTTCGGCCAGCTCGTAGGCCACCACCTCTTCATTGGCCACGAAGCGGCTGCTGACCTTGCCCGCCACCAGGCCACGGCCGTCGAAGGTGTCGTCGGGCCCGTAGGTGGCAATGACCTCGTCGCCATCGAACTGGGTCACATAGCCCTTGATGATGACGAACAGGTGGGTGGGCACGGCGCCCACGTCGAGGATGGTGGCGCCCTGGCGGAAATAGGCCACGTCCACGTGGTCGCGCACCTGGCGCTGCTCGTCGGCCGTCAGGGCGTCGAAGGGAGAGGCGTTGAAATTGAAGGCGGATGGCATCTTGAACCCTGAAAGCGGCCGGTGCCCGCTCCACGGCAGATTCTCGCGCCGGGCCTTGCGCCCAGCTTGCAGGGCCGGCCCTCATACGGATTCGCAATCAAGGTGATCACAAGGCGCGGAGCCGCAGACAGTGCTGTAGCACGGCAAGGCGACGGAACGAAGTGAGCGCCTTGATTGCGAATCCGTATCAGGCCAGGGCGTGCAGCAGCGTCACCAGCCCGCCATACACCCCCGCGCCCACCAGCGTGGGCACCAGCATGCCCGCGCCCAGCAGCCGCCGCACCAGCACCATGGCCGCCAGCGCCACGGCCGTGGCCAGCGCCTCGCGCACAGCGGCCGGGCCGGCCAGCGCCGGCGCCACGCCGGCCACCAGCAGCGCGGCCATGGCCGCCGGCCCGCTGGCCGCCGCCAGCCGCTGCAACCAGACGGGGCCGCCTTGCAGGCCCCGCCCACGCAGCGCCCGCCGCAGCGGCAGCACGCGCATCAGCAGCGTGCCCAGCCCCGCCAGCAGCACGATGGCCCACTCAACCACGCCAGGCTCCCCAGCCTGCGCCCGCCAGCAGCGCCACTGGCACGGCCACGTGGGCCGGCCAGCCCAGCGCCAGCGCCAACGCCGCCGCCAGGGCCGCCACCAGCGCCACCGGCCACTGGCGAGCCAGATCCATGCCCAGCAGCAGCGCAAAAAAGAGCGCCGGCAGCAGGAACTGCAACGCCGCCTGCAACACCGGCCACGGCGGCAGCGCGCCGGGCCCCAGCGCCACGCCCAGCGCCGTGCCACCCACCCAGGCCGCATAGGCGCCGGCCTGCACGCCGCCCAGCCAGGCCGCGCGCGCCTCGGGCGGCTGCTGGCTCATCTGTGCGGCGGCGTAGGCAAACACCTCGTCGGTCAGCCCCGCGCCCCGGGTGCGGGCGCCGGCCAGTTGCGGCGCCAGCGCCGGGCCATAGAGCAGGTGGCGGGCGTTGAGCAGCCAGATGGTGGGCACGGCGGTCAGCACCCCGGCGCCCGAAGTCAGCAGGCCGATCAGCACGAACTGGCTGCCGCCCGCATACACAAACGTGGAGATGCCCAGCACCAGCAGCGCATCCAGCCCCGCCTGCCGCGCCGCAATGCCGAACGAAAACGCGATGGGCGCATAGCCCAGCGCGATGGCAGCGCTGGCGCGCAGGCCAGTGAGCCAAGGTGTGAGGGCAGCGCGGGTTGGGGTCATGGGCGTATTGTCAAAGCCGCGTGGGGTAGCGCCCGCTGGGCCACGTGGCCACCAGCAACCCCGCCAGCGCCAGCGCGAACGAGCCCGCCTGCGCCGCGCCGAACGGCTCGCCCAGCCAGACCACGCCCACCAGCGCCGCCGTCACGGGCAGCAGCACGGTGAACACGCCGGCCTGGTTGGCCGGCACCCGCGTCAGGCCCGACATCCACAGCCACACGCTCCACATGCTGGCCGCCAGCGCGTAGTACACCAGCAGCAGCACCGTACCCAGGCCGGGCGTGGGCCAGCCCAGCGCCCACACCTGCCACAGCGCCAGCGGCGTCACCAAGGCCAGGCCCCAGAGGTTGATCAGCGCCGCAATGCGCTTGGGCGACAGGCCCGCCGTCAGCCGCTTGCCGATGACCACGTAAAGCGCCTCGCACAGCACCGCCCCCACCAGCAGCGCATAGCCCCACCACGGTGCGGGGTTGCCCGCATCGGTGCTGCGCGCCAGCGCCAGCCAGCCTATGCCGGCCACCGCCAGCACGATGCCCACACGCACGGCGGGCGCCAGACGCTCGCGCAGCAGCAGCGCCGACAGCAACCCCACGGCGGCCGGCAGCGCCGCCATCACCACCCCCGCCGCCACGGCCGAGGTGGCCGCCACGCCGTACAGCATCAGCGCAGTGAAAAGGAAGTTGCCGAAGAACGCCTCCCAGAACAGCAGCCGCAGATCGGCCCGGGTGAGCCGCGCCTCGCCGGGTGCCCGGCGCAACCAGGGCAGCATGGCCACGCCGCCGATGGCATAGCGCAGCCACGCCAGCACGAACACCGGGAAGCTGGCCAGCAGCAGCTTGGACAGACCCACATAGCTGCCCACCAGCGCCATGCTGGCGGCCAGCAACACGTAGGCGCGCCAGGGTGGGGTGGCTGGCGGCGTCATGGCTGGCTACCGCCAAGGCCACAGGCCTTGCGGCAGGCTTGCCGGGTTGTACGCGGAGGCAGGGCGCCTGCCATCCGCTCAGCGTGCCAGCTTGCGTAAGTGCACGCCCGACAAATCATGTCACCCAGCATCATCGCCAGCCCCACTTCAAACCAAGCCATTCTGGCCCACGGCCGGATGCGCCGCAGAGCTGGCGTGGCGACCGCTAGATGCTCCAGTCGTTGTGCATGCGGCCTCCGACCGTGGCCGGCTGCGATTGGGGGCGTCACCGGCTTTTTGACGGTGCGCTGGCTGCAGGGCTGGCCGACTGCATCTGCTTGAGCAGCGCGGGCAGGTCGCCCAGGCCGCCTGACATGGCGGCGGGCGCGGGGGCCGGGGCGCGCCCGCCGCCCGGCTGCCGGGTCTCGGCGTAGGCAGCAGGCGGCGGGGTGAACGCGCCGGCATCGACCCAGACGCCGGGCACCAGGCGGTTGACGCGCAGGCTGATGTGGGCCGCGGGGGGCTGGTCGGGCGCGGGCGTCTGCAGCATCTTGTAGCCCACCAGCATGGTGGGAATGCCGGGCTGTGCGGTGAGCAGGCACATCTGGCTGCGGTCGGGCATGGCGAAGTTCTCGCAGCGCCAGCCGGCCACTTGCTTGAAGCCGGAACGGGTGGCGCCGCCGGCCACCAGGGCGTCACCGGGGGCGACGGCGCTGGGGTCAAGCAAGGGCACGATGCCGACGCTGCGGCTGCGCAGGCGGGTCAGCGTGGGGCGGCCATCGGAGGGGGCATCCCAGGTGCTGACGCGGTCACCGTCGATGTGGCGCACCACGGTGGTGTGGGCCTTCTGGTAGCCGTAGCGGCTGTGGCACAGCGCTTCGCTGGAGCTGGCGCCGGCGTCGTCCAGGCCGTCGGGGCGGTAGTTCTGGTAGTCGGTGCGGCCCACGAAGCGGTCGCCCGCCATGCTGACGTAGTTGAGCTTGCGCGAAGGGTTGGGCTGGTCGGCGCCCGGGGCTATGACGGGCATGGTGGTGACCATGCCCAGCTCCATGGCGCTCTTGCAGTGCAGCACGGTGGCTTCGATGCCGACGCCCCAGCCGTTGGCATCGGTGGCTTCGCCCTCGATGACCACGGCCTGGACGGCTTTGCTGCTGGGCTGCGCGCCCCAGTCCGAGGGTGGACGCAGCGGCTCTTTGGCGCTGTCGCCAGGGGCCGCGCCGGCGGCGCCGCAGCACAGGGCAATCAAGAGCAAGGGCGAGGCGAATCGGTTCATGGCGGGGAGAGTCGGTTGTTGTGGAGCGGCCGTCCGGGCTTTGTTGGCAGCGGTACAGGCGAAGTAGATGCACACGACTACGCTTTGGCTGCGCTGGCGGCGGCATAGTGTGCGTTGCATGTGACGTCTTGCGGGGTTGTGTGGCAACGAGACCACTGCTGCCAGGAGTGGCGTCAGTACACCGCGCCGTAGCGCTGGTGTTCCCAGTGGCTGACGTGCCGCGCGTAGGCCAGGGCCTCGTCGCGCTTGAGGGCCAGGAACTCGCGGGTCAGCGTCTCGCCCAGGGCGGCGGTGAGCACGGCGTCGGTTTGCAGGGCGTCGCAGGCTTCGCTCAGGGTCTGGGGCAGCAGCGGGATGCCGCGCGCGCGGATGGCGGCCAGCGGCAGCGCAAAGAGGTCGTCGGTGACGGGCGCGGGCGGCTGCAGGGCGCGGTCCAGGCCGTCCAGGCCCGCGGCGATCAGGCCGGCCAGCGCCAGATAGGGGTTGCAGGCGGCGTCGGGCAGGCGCCACTCGAAGCGGCCGGGCAGGGTGCGCAGCAGCGCGGTGCGGTTGTTGGGGCCGTGGGCCACGTAAGCTGGCGCCCAGGTGGTGCCGGACAGCGATTCGCCCACGGTCAGGCGCTTGTAGGAGTTGACGGTGGGTGCGGCCAGCGCGGTGAGGCCGGCGCTGTGCGCCAGCACGCCGGCCATGAAAGGCTCCACAGTGGGGCACAGCGCGTCGCCACCCGCCTGCCACAGCGAGACGTGCATGTGCAGGCCGCTGCCGGGTTGGTCGGCGAAGGGCTTGGGCATCATGGAGAAAACCAGGCCTTCGCGCTCGGCCAGCGTGTGGGCGGCCTGCTTGAACAGCATCAGGTGGTCGCAGCTGGTGAGGGCGTCGGCGGCACCGAAGTTCAGTTCGTACTGGCCGTGGGCGTCTTCGTGATCGGTCTGCTCGATGGCCAGGCCGCAGGCGGCCAGGTGCTGGGCCAGGGGCAGCAGCACGGCGTGCTGGCGTGGCAAGGCCTTGAGGTCGTAAGAGGGTTTGGGCAGGCGGTCGTGGTCGTCGGCGGGTATGAGGCGGCCATCTGCCGCGCGGCGCAGCAGGAAGAACTCGGGCTCGATGCCGACGCGCAGCCGCCAGCCGCGCTGGGCCAGCGCCGCCACGGCGCGGCGCAGCGTCTGGCGCGGGCAGGCGTCGAACGGCTGGCCATCGACGAAGCCGTCGCCAATGAGCCGCGCGAAACCCGGCGCCCAGGGCAGGGGCCGCAGCGTGGCGGCGTCGCCGCGGGCGTAGAACTCGCTGCGCGGGCCGGTGCGTGGCAGGCCGGTGCCGGCGATGGAGGGGCCGGCAAAGCCGGCGCCCTGAGCCAGGGCGTCGGGCAGGCGCTCCAGCGGCAGCCACTTGCCCTTGGCCACGCCGTGCACGTCGGTGAACTGCACCAGCAGGGTGTGGACGCCTTGCCGGCGCAAGGTCTCAATGGCGGCGTTGGCGTCCAGGGCCTGCATGGCGTCAGTCGATGCGCAGCCAGGTGGTCTTGAGCTCGGTGTACTTGTCGAAGGCGTGCAGCGATTTGTCGCGGCCGTTGCCGCTTTGCTTGTAGCCGCCGAAGGGGACGGTGAAGTCGTCTTCGTCGTAGCTGTTGACGTGGACGGTGCCGGCCCGCAGCGCGCGCGCGACGCGATGGGCGCGGTTGACGTTGTCGCTCCAGACGCTGGCCTGCAGGCCGTAGTCCGAGCCGTTGGCCAGCGCGATGGCCTCGGCCTCGGTCTTGAAGGTGAGGATGGCCATCACCGGGCCGAAGATTTCCTCGCGGGCAATCTTCATGTCGTTGGCCACGCCGGTGAAGACGGTGGGCTCGACGTAGAAGCCGCCCGTCTCGGCGCGGGCCCGCTGGCCACCGGTGGCCAGCTTGGCGCCCTCGGCGCGGCCGGCCTCGATGTAGCCCATCACGGTCTTCATCTGGCCTTCATCCACCAGCGCGCCCAGCACGGTGGTGTCGGCCAGCGGGTCGGCCGGCGCGTAGCGCGGCGCCTGCTTGACCACCTCGGCGGTGAAGGCCTCGGCGATGGACTCGTGGACGAAGACGCGCGAGGGCGCGTTGCAGCTCTCGCCCTGGTTGAAGAACATGCTGCCGGCCACGGTCTTGGCGGCGCGCTTGACGTCGGCGAAGTCGTCAAAGACGACGAAGGCGCTCTTGCCGCCCAGCTCGTTGTAGACGCGCTTCAGGTTGCTCTGGCCGCTGTACTCCAGCATCTTGCGGCCCACGCGGGTGGAACCCGTGAAGCCGATGGCGTCCACGTCCATGTGCAGCGCCAGGGCCTCGCCGGCCTCGTGGCCGTAGCCGGGCACCACGTTGAAGACGCCGGGCGGCAGGCCGGCTTCCAGCGCCAGCTCGGCCAGGCGCAGGGCGGTGTAAGGGCTTTTCTCGCTGGGCTTCAAGACCACCGAGTTGCCGGCGGCCAGCGAGGGGCCCAGCTTCCAGGCGGCCATGATCATGGGGTAGTTCCAGGGCACGACGACGCCGATGACGCCCATGGGCTCGCGCGTGATCAAGGCCAGCGCGTTGTCGCCGGTGGGGGCGATTTCGTCGTAGATCTTGTCCACCGCCTCGGCGTACCAGGCGATGCAGCGCGAGGTGGCGCCCACGTCCACGGCCAGCGAATACTGGATGGGCTTGCCCATGTCCAGCGTCTCCAGCAGCGCCAGCTCTTCGCGCGCGGCCAGGATCTTGTCGGCAAACTTCTGCAGCACCTTCTTGCGCCTGGCCGGCGGCTGACCGGCCCAGCGGCGGTCTTCAAACGCGGCGCGGGCGGCGGTCACGGCGGCGTCAATATCGGCCGCCTGGCCGCGCACCACATCGCCCAGCTTGCGGTTGTCAATGGGCGAGTGCTTGGCAAAGGTCTCCCCGCCAATAGCCCCCACCCGCTCGCCGTTGATCACGGCCCGCCCATCGGGCTTGAGCGCCGCCGCGCGGGCGTGCCAGTCAATGGTTTCGTTTTGCTTGCTCATATCAGATCCTCCAAAGAACAGAGGCCGCGCGGCGCGGCCAAAGAATAAAACGTGATGCCCACCACTGTGCCAACCCAGCAACTGCCGTGGATCCGGCTTAGCCGGTCCACTGGCAGTGCCCCCTTGAGGGGGCGCGATCTGTGATCGCGTAGGGGGTGGTCTTATCTAGAAGGCCACCACCACCGAAGCCGCCAGCATGTTGTTGGTGCGCGCGTACTCGCCGCTCTTGGCGTCGAGGAACACGGGGCGGCTGGCGCCATCAAGCCGGTACTCGAACTTCAGCGTGGTGTCCGTGCGCAGCAGGTACTTCATGCCCAGGGTGAGGGCGTAGCGGTTGGCGCCGCGGTTGAGGTCGCCATTCAGATCGGGGCCCAGGCCGTTGCGGTCGTCGTTGCCATAGGTCCAGACGCCGGCTTCGTCCTGTGTGGTGTAGCCGTTGTAGCCAAAGAGGCCACCGCCATTTTTGTTGTTGACGATGTAGTCGGCGCGCACCAGGCCTTGCAGGCGGGGGTTGAACATGTAGCCCGCAGTGCCCGAGACGCCGAACCACTGCGACTTGCGCCAGTTGCCGTTGGCGTCCGGCGTGATGGCGCCGTCTTTCTGCTGGCCGTAGGAGAGCTGGCCTTGCAGCGTCCAGTCACCCCGGGTGTAGTAGCCGTCAACCTCCAGCAGCGTGGACAGCGTGGCGCTGCCGGTGTTGTAGTTGGCGGTGTTGCCCACGAGGCCAGCCACGCCAAAGCCCGAGAACTCGCTGAGCTCGTAGTCGCCCCGGAAGACCAGGGCTGGCGCCCGCTGGTTGGCGGCGTAAATGGTGCCGTTGACGTTGGCCACCATGGCCTTCCAGGTCCAGTTGCCGGCCGGCATGATCAGCCCGACGCCCGTGTAGGCCAGGGGCAGCGTGAAGTCGTACAGCAGGTTGTGGGTGGTGAAGGGGTTGAGCGTGGGTTGCTGGTATTCGTAGCCCGACCAGTCGGGTACCTGGCCGGCAATCAGTTGCATGCCGCCTTCCAGCGGGATGGTGACGCTGGCCTCCTGGACGATGGAGGCGCCGTCGATGGCGGCGCCCGCGCCGCGGTTGGGCGAGAGGGTCAGCTTCCAGATGGTGCCGCCTTCGGTTTCCTTGGTGAAGTCGATCACCGCCGCACCGATGTAGGAGGTGTCGTACGAGTAACCATCCGACTGCTGGTTGAGGAACTGGAAGCCGGCCCGGTTCTGGCGCTGGTTGTAGATGTAGGCCGGCTCGATGTAGCCGCTGATCTTCAGGCCCAGCAGGCCCTGGGCCTCCAGCCCGTCCTGGGTGGCCTCGGCCTTGGCGGTCACGCGCGAGAGCTCGGCCGCCTGATCGGGCGTCATGCCCCACTGGGCTTGCGGCTCGGGGGCTGCGGCGGGCGCGGCCTGGACTTTCTTTTCAAGCTCGGCCACGCGGGCCTTGAGGGCACGCAGTTCGTCAAGCAGTTCCTGGTTGCTCTGGGCGGCTGCGGGAAACGCAGCCAGCACGGCCAGGGCGAGCAGGGTGGGGCGCAACATCGAGGACATAAAACACTCTCTCTTTCTCTACGCTTGGTCTTTACGCTTGCTTTGGGGAAGGGGTCAGCGGCCCGCCTGGGCCATTTCCTGTTGGCGTCGGCGCTCGGCGCGGGCAATCAGGTAGCTGGCGACGACGACGCCAACGGCGACGACGACGACGATGACGGTGGCCACGGCGTTGACGCTGGGGTTGAGCCCCAGCCGGGCGCGCGAGAAGATGACCAGCGGCATGGTGGTGGAGCCCGGGCCCGACAGGAAGGCCGACAACACCACATCGTCCAGCGAGAGGGTGAAGGTCAGCAGCCAGGCCGACATCAGCGCCTGCGCAATCATGGGCAGGGTGACCAGGAAGAACACCTGGAGCGGCCGGGCACCCAAGTCCATGGCGGCTTCTTCGAGCTGCGGGTTCAAATCCAGCAGCCGGGCCTGCACCACCACCGTGGCGTAGGCCATGCCCAGCAGCATGTGGCCCAGCCAGATGGTCATCATGCCGCGCTCGGGAAAGCCCAGCGCGCGCTGCACCGACACCAGCATCAGCAGCAGCGACAGGCCCACCACCACCTCGGGCATGACCAGCGGGGCGTTGACCATGCCCGAAAACAGGGTGCGGCCACCGAAGCGCCGGTACTTGACCAGCGCCAGCGCGGCGAACGTGCCCAGTACCACCGAGCCGCAGGCGGTGAGGAAGGCCACCTTCAGCGACAGCCACAGGCCGGCGAGGATTTCGCGGTCGCTGGCCAGGGCCACATACCACTTGAGCGTGAAGCCGCGCCAGACGTTGGCCGACATCGAGTCGTTGAACGAGAAGACGATCAGCGCAATGATGGGCAGGTAGAGGAAGAAGAACCCGGCGGCCAGCCAGGCCTTGCTGATGTGGCGGTTCAGGGTCTGGGCCAGGCTGCTCATACGGCCTCCTTGAAGCGGAGTGGAGTCATCGCGCTTTCTCCTGGGCCTCTGCCTGGTATTTGTTGAACGCGGCCAGCGGCACGATGATGAGCAGAATCATCACCACCGCCACGGCCGAGGCCATGGGCCAGTCGTTGTTGCTGAAGAACTCGTCCCAGATGACGCGACCGATCATTTGCGTCTCGGGGCCACCCAGCAGTTCGGGAATCACGTACTCGCCGATGCAGGGGATGAACACCAGCATGGAGCCCGCGATGATGCCGGCCTTGGACAGCGGCACGGTGATCTTCCAGAACGCCGTCCACGGCGTGGCGCCCAGGTCGGCCGCCGCCTCCAGCAGCCGCGTGTCCATCTTGGAGAGGTTGGAGTACAGCGGCAGGATCATGAACGGCAGGTAGGTGTAGGTCATGCCCAGCACCAGCGAGAACGAGGTGTTCATCAGCTTGCCCGGCGCGGCAATCAAGCCCATCTGGTAGAGCCATAGATCGATGCCGGTGGCGGTGAACACGTTCCAGACCCAGCCGCCATCGGTCAGCAGGCCTTTCCACGAATACACGCGCAGCAGGAACGAGGTCCAGAACGGCAGCATCACCAGCATCAGCAGCAGCGGCTGGGTGGTGGACTTGGCGCGCGCCATGAAGTAGGCGAACGGGTAGCCGATGAAGAGGCACAGCAGCGTGGTGGTGGCCGCGTACTGCACGCTGCGCACGTAGGCCGAGAAATAGAGCGCGTCCTGGCCGATGAACAGGTAGTTGCCGAACTTCAGCGCCAGGGTCAGCACGCCGTCGGAGTAGGTGAGCACGTCCTTGAACGTGACCAGCTCCATCTCCGAGACGCTGATCTTGGCCAGGATCAGGAACGGCAGCAGGAAGAACACCAGCAGCCACAGATAGGGCAGGGCGATGACGCCGGTGCGTCCGCGGGTGAGGGGACCCCAGAGGCGACGAAGGAGGTTCATGCGCGTGACCTCGCTGGCGGTTAGTTGGTCAACACCACGTGGGCCGAGTCGTCCCACGAAGCCCAGACCACGTCACCCCAGGTGAACGAGGCGGCGGCGTGGCGCTCGGTGTTGGCCATGCTGACCTTGAGCATGTCGCCATCGGCCAGCTTCAGGTGATAGACCGTGTAGCTGCCGAAGTAGCTCATTTCGCTGATGGCGCCCTGGGTGCAGTTGTAGCCCTGGCTGTCGGGCTGCTCGCGGGTGAGGGCGATTTTTTCGGGGCGCAGTGCCACGGTCACCGTCATGCCCACCGCGCCGGTGATGCCGTGGCCCACCCAGTGGATGCAGTTGGGGCTCTGGATGACGACGTGGTCGGCCTCGTCCTCGATGACCTTGCCCTCCATCATGTTGACGTTGCCGATGAAGTCGGCCACGAAGCGGCTGGTGGGCGTCTCGTACAACTCGCCCGGCGTGCCCACCTGGATGAAGCGGCCTTCGTTCATCACGGCGATGCGCGAGGCCATGGTCATGGCCTCTTCCTGGTCATGGGTGACCATGACGCAGGTCACGCCCACGCTCTCGACGATGTTGACCAGCTCGATCTGCGTCTGCTCGCGCAGCTTCTTGTCCAGCGCGCCCAGCGGCTCGTCCAGCAGCAGCAGTTGTGGCTGCTTGGCCAGCGAGCGCGCCAGTGCCACGCGCTGCTGCTGGCCGCCCGACAACTGATGGGGTTTGCGCTGGGCCAGCTTGGTCAGTTGCACCAGCTTGAGCATGGCCTCCACCCGCTCGGCCACCTGTGCCTTGGGCAGGCTCTGGCGGCGCAGACCAAAGGCAATGTTGTCCCACACCGTCATGTGCGGGAACAGCGCATAGCTCTGGAACATCATGTTGATGGGCCGCTCATAGGGCGGCATGTCCGCCAGATCCTGGCCCCCCAGCGTGATGTGGCCCGCCGTGGGCTTCTCGAAGCCACCCAGCATCCGCAGCAGTGTGCTCTTGCCGCAGCCCGACGGCCCCAGCAGCGCGAAGATCTCGCCCTTGGCGATGTGGACGTTGACGTGGTTGACGGCGCGGAACGTACCGAAGTCCTTGACCACGTCTTCAATGCGCAGAAAGGCCTTGTCCGCAGCGGCTGGGGTGGTGCTCATGATGGCGTTGGCTTGGGTGGGTCAGAGGCCGGTCTTGAACGCGGTGTAGCTGCGCGTCATCAGGCGACGGATGTCGTTGTTCACCGAGTCCGAGGTGACCATCTTGGCCAGATCGCCGGCACTCAGGAACACCGTCGGGTTGTTGGCCACGTCGGGCTTGACGAAGGGCTTGGAGTCCTTGTTGGGGTTGGCGTAGAAGACCTTGTTGCTCAGGCCTGCATGCACCTCGGGGCGCATGATGTAGTTCATCCACTTGTGCGCGTTGCCGGGGTGGGCGGCATCGGCCGGGATGACCATCACGTCGAAGAAGATCAGGCCACCGGTCTTGGGAATCAGCGCCTCGATCTTCTGCCCGGTCTTGCCGTCGATGGCGCGCTGGCGGGCGATGTTGATGTCACCCGACCAGCCCAGCGCCACGCAGATGGAGCCATTGGCCATGTCGTTGATGTAGCCCGACGAGGAGAACAGCGTCACGTAGGGGCGCACCGTCTTGAGCAGCGCGGCGGCGGCGGGGTAGTCACCCGTGTTGCGGCTGAAGGGGGGCTTGCCCAGGTAGTGCAGCGCGGCCGGAATGACCTCGGTGGGCGAGTCCAGGAACGAGACGCCGCAGCTCTTGAGCTTGCTGATGTACTCGGGCTTGAAGATCAGATCCCAGGCGTTGTCGGGCATGGGCAGGCTGCCCAGCGCGGCCTTGACCTTGTCCACGTTGATGCCCACGGTGGAGTAGCCCCACAGCCAGTCCGCCATGTACTGGTTGCCCGGATCAAGTTTGGCCAGCTGGGCCATCACGGCCGGGTCCATGTGCTTGAGGTTGGGCAGTTGCGACTTGTCCAGCTTGCGCAGCAGGCCGCCTTCGGCCTGCAGCTTGGCCCAGTTGGCGGTGGGCACGACGATGTCGTAGCCCGTCTTGCCGGCCACCAGCTTGGCGTGGACGATTTCGTTGTTGTCGAAGTTGTCGTAGCGCACCTTGATGCCGGTTTCCTTCTCGAAATTGGCAATCGTGTCGGGTGCGATGTAGTCCGACCAGTTGTAGATGTTGAGGACTTTTTCTTCCTCTTGGGCGGCAGCGGGGCCGGCCAACAAAGCGCCGGCAGTGGCCAGCAGCGAGACACACAGGGCAGGCAAGCGAGACTTCATGACACGGCGTCCTTGTGAAAGAGAAAGCAAAGGGAAGGTGACGGGGCAGCGTACCCCAATGTGACGGACGGCCAGGCCGCCCGTCACGTCGGGTTTCAACTCAGGTTCTTGGCGCGCACCTCGGCCAGCGTGGCGTCCAGCGCCTTGCGTGCCAGGCGCATCAACTCGTCGATCTGGGCATGGTCCATGGTCATCGGCGGGGCGATGATCATGCGGTCGCCCACGGCGCGCATGATCAGGCCGCCATCGAAGCAGTAGCCCCGGCAGACCATGCCGATGTCGGCCGCGTCGCTGAAGCGGGCATTGGTGGCCTTGTCCTTGACCAACTGGATGGCGCCCATCAGGCCGCAGGTCTGCACATCGCCCACCAGCGGGTGCTCACGCAGTTGCTGGAACTGCTCGGCCAGGTAGGGGCCGGTGTCCTCGCGCACGCGCTCCACCAGCCGCATCTTCTGGATCAGCTTGATGTTGGCAATGGCCACCGCGCAGGCCACCGGGTGGCCCGAGTAGGTGTAGCCGTGGTTGAAGTCGGCACCTTGCTCGATCAGCACCTTGGCCACGCGCTCGCCCACCATGACGCCGCCCAGCGGGATGTAGCCCGAGGTCACGCCCTTGGCAAACGTCATCAGGTCGGGGCGGCTGCCCACGGTCTGGCAGCCAAACCAGTTGCCGGTGCGGCCGAAGCCGCAGATGACCTCGTCGGACACCAGCAGGATGCCGTACTTGTCGCAGATGCGCTGGATCTCGGGCCAATAGGTCTTGGGCGGCACGATGACGCCGCCGGCACCCTGGATGGGCTCGGCGATGAAGGCGGCCACCTTGTCGGCACCCAGCTCCAGGATTTTTTCTTCCAGCCAGCCGGCGGCCTTGAGGCCGAAGGCGTCCTCGGTCATGCCCTGGCCATGCAGGAAGTAGTGCGGCTGCTCGATGTGGGCCACGCCGGGAATGGGCAGGCCGCCCTGGGCGTGCATGTACGTCATGCCGCCCAGCGAGGCGCCGGCCATGGTGGAGCCGTGGTAGCCGTTCATGCGGCCGATGATGGTGTGGCGCTGGGGCTGACCCATCAAGTCCCAGTAGCGGCGCACCATGCGCACCACGGTGTCGTTGCTCTCCGAGCCCGAGGAGCCGTAGAACACGTGCTTGAAGCCCGGGGGCGCCACCTCGGCCAGCAGCGCCGACAGCTCGATGGCCGGCACGGTGGAGGTCTGGAAGAAGGCGTTGTAAAACGGCAGCTCCTGCATCTGGCGCGTGGCCGCGTCGATCAGCGCCTGCTGGCCGTAGCCCACGTTGACGCACCACAGGCCGCTCATGGCGTCGAAGATCTTGTGGCCTTCGCTGTCCCAGATGTAGACGCCTTCGGCCTTGGTGATGATGCGCACGCCCTTGGCGTTGAGCGCCTTGGTGTCGGTGAAGGGGTGCAGGAAGTGGGCTGCGTCGAGCTGCTGGTACTCCTTGGTGCTGCGCCTTTGCACGGTGGCCGGTGCCACGATGACGGTGTTTTGCATGGTTTTTCCTTTCGATCTATGCAGGGTGGTTGCCCGCCATGGCCGGCGCAATGGGTGTGTCGCGCCGGCGTTGGGTCAGACGTGCAGCAGCAGGTGCTCACGCTCCCAGGGTGAGATCACTTTCATGAACTCGGCGTATTCGATTTCCTTGACCTCGGTGTAGACGGTGACGAACTCCTCGCCCAGGACCTCGGCCAGGTCTTTTTCGTTGCGCAGCAGCTCCAGCGCTTCGCCCAGGCTGCGCGGCAACTGGTAGTCGCCCAGGTAGGCATCGCCCTTGCACTCGGGCGTGGGCTGCACCTTGTTCTTGATGCCCAGGTAACCGCAGGCCAGCGTGGCGGCCAGTGCCACATAGGGGTTGGCGTCGGCGCCGATGACGCGGTTCTCGATGCGCCGTGCGGCCGGGCCGGCCACGGGCGAGCGGATGCCCACGGTGCGGTTGTCGGTGCCCCACTGGATGTTGATGGGCGCGGCCGCGAAGCGCGTCAGGCGCCGGTAGCTGTTGACGTAGGGCGCAAACAGCGCCATGGCGGCCGGGATGTACTTCTGCAGGCCGCCGATGTACCAGTGGAACTCGTCGGTGGGCGAGCCATCGGGCTTGGAGAAGATGTTCTTGCCCGTGGCTTTGCTGACCACGCTCTGGTGCACGTGCATGGCGCTGCCGGGCTCACCGGCAATGGGCTTGGCCATGAAGGTGGCGTACATGTCGTGGCGCAGCGCGGCCTCACGCACGGTGCGCTTGAAGAAGAACACCTCATCGGCCAGGTTCAGCGGGTGGGCGTGGAAGAAGTTGATCTCCATCTGCCCGGCGCCGACTTCGTGAATCAGCGTGTCCACGTTCAGCTCCATGGCCTCGCAGTAGGCGTAGATGTCTTCAAACAGCGGGTCGAACTCGTTGACCGCGTCGATGGAATAGGCCTGGCGCGAGGTTTCATAGCGGCCCGAGCGGCCGATGGGCGGCTTGAGCGGCTGGTCGGGGTCGGTGTTGCGGGCCACCAGGTAGAACTCCAGCTCGGGCGCCACCACCGGATCCCAGCCGGCCTGGTCGTAGAGGTCGCAGATGCGCCGCAGCACCGAGCGCGGCGCAAACGGAATCAGGCTGCCGTCCTTGTTGTAGCAGTCGTGCACCACCTGGGCCGTGGGGTCGGTGGCCCAGGGCACGATGCGCACCGTGGTGGGATCGGGGTGCAGGTGCATGTCGCGATCGGTGGGGTCGATCACGTCGTAATACGGGCCCTCTTCGGGGAACTCGCCCGTCACGCCCATGGCCACCACGGCCTCGGGCAGCCGCATGCCGCGGTCTTCGGTGAACTTCTCGCGCGGCAGGATCTTGCCGCGCGCCACGCCGGTGAGGTCGGGTGCCAGGCATTCGATCTCGGTGACGCGGTGGCCGTTGAGCCACTGTTCGAGTTCGTTGAAATTGGTGGGTCTGGGAGGGGTCGTCATATCAGCCTTTGGGAAACGGTGGATTGCAAAGCGGGGTGCAACTCACGCTGGCTGAGGCTTGCGATGGCGGTCGCGGTAGGCGCGCACGGCGTCGCCAAAGGCGCGCAGCATGGCCATGGAGACGGGGTTGCCGGCGGCCTGCCACTCGGGGTGCCATTGCAGGCTGAGCGTGAAGCCCGGGGCGTCCTTGACCGAGAAGGCCTCGATCACGCCGTCGGGCGCGCGCGCTTCCACGCGCAGGCCGTCGGCCAGCCGGTTCACCGCCTGGCCGTGAATGGAGTTGACCTGGAAGTCGGCCGGGCCCACCACGCGGTCGAGCACACCGCCCGGCTCGACATGAACCGGATGGGCAAAGCCGTACTGCACCTCGGCCGGCTGGCCGTCGGGCGAGCGGTGATCCATGTTGCCGGCCACCTCGTGCACGGCCTGGTGCAGCGAGCCGCCCAGCGCCACGTTGACCTCTTGCGTGCCCCGGCAGATGGTCAGCAGCGGGATGCCTCGGTCCAGCGCCTCGCGGATCAGCGGCAGCGTCAGCGCGTCGCGGCTGGCGTCCAGCGGCAACTCGGGGTTGTGCACGGTCTCGCCAAAGTGGCTGGGATGGACGTTGGACGGCGAGCCGGTCAGCAGCACGCCGTCCACCAGGGGCAGCAGCGCGGTCAGATCGCTGGGCTCGGCGCCCGGCACCACCAGCGGCATGGCGCCAGCCAGCCGCACGGCGTCGGCGTATTTTTTGCCGACCATATGGAAGGGATGCTCGCCCAGCATGCGGTTGCAGGCGGGCACGAGCACGATGGGGGGGGCAGTGGTGTCACTCATGATTCATCCCAGCATATCGCGCAGGCGGTACCAGGCCATGCCCAGCACCAGCGCGGGGGTGCGCAGCAGCCGTCCGCCGGGGAAAGGACGGTGCGCAAAACGGGTAAAGACGTCGAAGCGGCTGGCGTCGCCGTCGATGGCCTCGGCCACCAGTTTGCCGGCCAGGCCGGTCAGCGCCAGGCCGTGGCCGGAGAAGCCTTGCAGGTAGTACAGGTTGCCGCCCAGGCGGCCGAAGTCGGGGGCGCGGCTCATGGTGATGTCGACGAACCCGCCCCAGGCATGGGCGATGCCCACCTGCGCCAGTTGCGGGAAGGTGGCCACCATGCGCTGGCGCATGGCGCCGGCCACGTCGCCCGGCGTGCGGGTGGAGTAGCTGACGCGGCCGCCAAACAACATCCGGTGGTCGGCCGTGGGGCGGAAGTAGTCGAGCACGAAGTCGGTGTCGCAGACCGCCGCCCGGTTGGGAATCAAGGCCGCCATCTGTGCGGGATCCACCGGTTCGGAGCAGACGATGTAGGTGCCCACCGGCATGATGCGCGCCTCCAGCTGCGGCGCCACGCCGCCCAGGTAGACGTTGCCGGCCAGCAGCACCTGCCTGGCGCGCACGCTGCCTTGCGAGGTGGTCAGGGTGATGGTCTCGCCCTGGGTCAGCGCCGTGACGGGGCTGTCCTCGTGCAGCGTGACGCCAGCCGCCTGCGCGGCCCGGGCCAGGCCCAGTGCGTACTTCAGCGGGTGCATATGGCCCGAGTGCGCATCGAAGGCGCCGGCGTGGTAGCGCGGGCTGGCGATCCAGCCCGGCAGCGCGGCGGCCTCGATGGGGGTGAAGCCGGCGTCATAGACGCGGTTCATGCGCTCGGTCCACTGGAGCAGCTTGCGCGCCTTGCCAGCGCTGGTGGCCACGGCCAGCCAGCCGTCCTGCCAGTCGCAATCGATCCGGTGCTGCTGGCGCCGGGCCTGGATCAGCGCCAGCGCTTCGAGCGACATGGCCCAGATGGTGCGCGCGTCCTGGGCACCCAGCTCGGTCTCGATGTCCTCTTGATCCATGGCCAGGCCGTGGATGGCCTGGCCGCCATTGCGGCCGCTGGCACCCCAGCCCATCTGGCGCGCTTCCAGCAGCGTCACCTTCATACCGCGCTCAGCCAGCTCCAGCGCCGCCGACAGGCCGGCCAGGCCACCACCCACCACGGCCACGTCGGCCGTGTGATCACCCGCCAGCGGCGCATGGGTTTGCATGCGCGGGGCGGTGGCGGCGTAGTAGGAGTCGCGCGCCAGATCGCGGTCGATGGTGAGGAGGCTCAAAGGCAGTCCTTTGTTCAGGCCACGCGCTGGATGGCGCGGCGCACGGTGTCGGCCATCTGCACGATGTGGGCGTCCTCGATGATCAGCGGCGGCGACAGCGCAATGGTGTCGCCGGTGGTGCGGATCAGCAGGCCTTCGCGAAAGCAGTCCAGGAACACATCGAAGGCGCGCGCGCCCGGCGCGCCCTCGCGGCCGGCCAGCTCGATGCCGGCCACCAGGCCAACGTTGCGCACGTCCACCACGTGCGGGCAGTCGCGCAGGCCGTGCACGGCCTTGGCAAACGCCGCGCCCATGGCGGAGGCCCGCGTCAGCAAGCCGTCCTCGGCGTAGGTGGCCAGTGTGGCCAGGCCGGCGGCGCAGGCCAGCGGATGGGCCGAATAGGTGTAGCCGTGGAAAAACTCGATGGCGTTGGTCGGCGGTGCCTGCATGATGGCGTCGTGCACCGCGCGGCTGGCGACGACGGCGCCCATGGGCACGGCGCCGTTGGTCAGGCCTTTGGCCAGCGTCATCAGGTCGGGCGTGACGCCAAAGGTCTGGGCCGCAAACGGCTGGCCGGTGCGGCCAAAGCCGGTGATGACCTCGTCGAAGATCAACAAAATACCGTGGCGGTCGCAGATCTCGCGCAGCCGCTGCAGATAGCCTTGCGGCGGCACCAGCACGCCGGTGGAGCCGGCCATGGGCTCGACGATCACGGCGGCGATGGTGGACGCATCGTGCAGCGCCACCAGCCGCTCCAGGTCGTCGGCCAGCTCGGCGCCGTGCGCGGGCTGGCCCACGCTGAAGGCGTTGCGCGCCAGGTCGTGGGTGTGGCGCAGGTGATCCACGCCGGCCACCATGGCGCCGAATTGCTTGCGGTTGCCCACCATGCCGCCCACCGACAGCCCGCCGAAGTTGACGCCGTGGTAGCCGCGCTCGCGGCCAATCAGCCGGGTGCGCTGGCCTTCGCCGCGCGCCCGGTGGTAGGCCAGCGCCATCTTCAAGGCCGTGTCCACCGACTCGGAGCCCGAGTTGGTGAAGAACACATGCCTCAACGGCTCGGGCGCCAGCGCCGCCAACTGCGTGGCCAGCTCGAACGCCTTGGGATGACCCATCTGGAAGGGTGGGCAGTAGTCCATCTCGGCCGCCTGCTCGGCCATGGCCGTGGTGATGCGCGAGCGGCCATGACCGGCATTGACGCACCACAGGCCCGCCACGCCATCCAGCACCTGGCGGCCCTCGTCCGTCCAGTAGTGCATGCCATGCGCACGCACCAAAAGGCGCGGCTGCTGTTTGTACTGCCGGTTCGCGGTGAACGGCATCCAGTGGGCGGCGAGATCGGGTCGGCTCATGGGCAGGCAGTCTAGCTGGGGGGCTGCACAATGTGCTTGCGTGCTGGGGGTGGGCTAACGCGGGTCTTCCGCACAAAATTGCTTGAAATCGGCTTTCAAAACCAAAATATGCGAACAATCAAAAAAATCACGCAAGAATCCGTCAGTCTGGATGCCATCGATCGCAGCATCTTGCGTGAGCTTCAGGCCGATGCCCGGCGCACCAATGTGGAGCTGGCGCAGGCCGTCCACCTGTCGCCCTCGGCCTGCCTGCGCCGCGTCAAGCAGCTGGAAGAGGCGGGCATCCTTACCGGCTACGTGGCGCTGCTGGACCCGGCGGCGGTGGGCCAGCAAGGCACCAGCTACACCATCATTAACCTGGAGAGCATGAGCAACTCGTTGCTGGATGCTTTTGAGCAGGCCGTGCGCGACGAGCCGCGCATCCAGGACTGCTATTACGTGGCCGGCGCCAACGACTACCTGATCCGCTTCACCTACCGCGACGCCAGCGACCTGGAGCGCTTTCACACCGAGGTGTTGATGCGCCTGCCGGGGGTGGAGCGCTCCAACTCCATGCTGGTGCTGCGCACGGTCAAGAAGACCACCGCGCTGGCGGTCTGACAATGCGCGCATGACCGACACCGACCTGCCCTGGCTGGCCGCCCCGCTGGCGCAATGGACCACGCCGCCGCGCGGCCATGCCTGGCTGCTGCACGGCGCTGCCGGCGACGGCGCGCTGGAGTTGGCCCTGCGCCTGGCCCAGGCCTGGCTGTGCGACAACCGCCAGCCCGGCGGCCCCTGCGGCGTGTGTGCCAGCTGCCACCTGAGCCAGACGGCGCTGCACCCCGATTTGCTGCTGCTGGCGCCCGAGGCCCACCTGGCCGAGCACCCGGCGCTGGCCGCGTGGCGGGCGCGCGAGGACGCACCCGATGGCAAGCGCAAGCCCAGCCGCGACATCAAGGTGGACGCCGTGCGCCACGCCATCGACTGGTCGCACGCTTCGGCCAGCCGCAGCCAGGGCAAGGTGATGCTGCTGTTTCCGGCCGACGCCATGAATGCCGTGGCCAGCAATGCGCTGCTCAAGACGCTGGAAGAGCCGCCAGCCGGCGTGCGGCTGCTGCTGGTGACGGACGACCCCGAGCGGCTGCTGCCCACACTGCGCAGCCGCTGCCAGCGCTGGCGCCTGCAAGGCCCAGATGCCGCCACCGCCACCGCCTGGCTGCAGGCGCAAGGCGTGGCCGAGCCACAGGTGCTGCTGGCGGCGGCCGGTGGCCTGCCGTTGACGGCCAGGGCCTGGGCCGCAGGCGGGTTGGATGCCGCCGCCTGGCGCGCGCTGCCGCGCCAGGTGGTGCGAGGGGCGGGCCTGCCCGATCTGCCGCCGCCGCAGTGGGTGGCCGTGCTGCTCAAGCTGTGCCACGACGCCATGGCCGTGGCGGCGGGCGCCCCGCCGCGCTACTTTCCACCGGGCAGCGTGCCCGAGGCCGTCAGCCTGACGCGACTGGACGCCTGGCGCGGCGCGCTGCTGGCGGTGGCCGCGCACGCCGAGCATCCCTGGCATGCGCCGCTGCTGACCGAGCGGCTGCTGGCCCAGGCGCAGGCGGCGCTGCGCGTCAAATGAAAAACGGGGTATTGCCGCGCGCGCAGGCAGTACCCCGTACGGATTTGGAGAAGGTGTTGATTAACGAGGTGCCATGGCCGGTCGGCCGCTGCGCACCCCTTCAACCACGCCGGCCGTCCAGGTGAACGTTGAGCTGGAGCCGTCCGTCCAGTAGATCACCCCGGTGTTGTCGGAATAAATCCGGAACAGCGGGGCCCAACCTTCGCTGTCGAAACCGGCGCTCGAGTAATCGATGCCGACACCCTTGACCGAGCCGCCCGCACCGACCGCCGGCAGGAAGTCGTAATAGCCGCCGCAAAACAACAAGTTGTAGTTGCCGGTGACCACGCCACCGCCCACATCTTTGATGTTGGAGAAGCCGTCGCAGTAGTCGTCGAACCAGATCGACGGGGGCAGGCCCTGGGCTTGAACAGCACCCATAGCGGTCATGGCGGCCAAGGCGGCCAGGGTCTTGACTGTGGTTTTCATTAATTTATTCCTCCTTTGTGCCCACCCTGCGTTGCGGTCAACGACCCACGAGATAGTGATGCCGCCCGCAGCCAGTTTTTTGGTGGGGACAATTCATCCTAGACCTTGAAACCCGTTGCAACATCAGGGCTACTCCCCTAGGGGGTTTCCCGTATGCGGCCCTCGTATTGCCGCAAAGGGGCACCATCTCAAAGAAAAAAGTGCGGCCCGCTTGCGGGCCGCACGCTCCCATGGGGCGTCAACTGAGGGTGCCTAACGCGGCGCCAGCAAGGCTGGTGGGCCGCTGCGGGCTTTTTGCTGGGGCGGCCCGGCTGTCCAGGTCAACGCCTGGCTGACACCCGTGGGCCAATAGATCGTGGCCGTGCCGTCGTCACGAAGGCGGAACAGCGGGGCAAAGAACGTGGTGTCCATGCGGGCGGTCGTGTAGTCGATGCCGACGTTCTTGATGCGGCCACCGGCGCCGACCGAGGGCAGTTTGACGCCCTCATAGAAAGGGCAGAAGCTCAGATCGTAGTTGCCAAGAACCACCCCGTCGCCCACGGTCGTGATGTCGGAAAAGCCATCGCAATAGCCGTCGAACCAGATGGACGAAGGCAGGTCCTGGGCCTGGGCAGCGCCCGTGCAGGCCAGTGCGGCCACGCAGGCCAGGGCTTTGAGGGAGGTCTTCATGGATCCAATGCTCCTGTGCGCCCGCCATGTGCTGCGGTCTGCGACTCACGACACCCGTGATGCCGCCCGCCTGCGATCTGCGGTGGGCCGATGGATGCTAGGCCGCGTGGCCGTCTGTGGCATCGGGCCTAACCCAGGCGTCAGAGCAGCCGCATCTGCCGAGCGGCATCGCTCAACTCGTCGCGGAACCTGGGGTGGGCAATGGCGATGAGCGCACGGGCCCGGGCCTTGGCGCTTTGGCCGCGCAACTGCGCCACGCCGTATTCGGTGACCACGTAGTTGATGTCGTTCTTGCTGGTGGAGACGTGGGTGCCCGGCGACAACACCGGGGCGATGCGCGAGATGGTGTCGTCCTTGGCCGTGGAGGGCAGCACGATGATGGCCTTGCCGCCTTGCGAGCGGTTGGCGGCGCGCACGAAGTCGCTCTGCCCCCCGGTGCCGGAATAGGGCTTGATGCCTTGCGACTCGGAGCCGCACTGGCCCAGAAAGTCGATCTGCATGGTGGCGTTGATGGCGATCAGGTTGTCGTTGCGCCCCGCCAGATAGGGGTCGTTGGTGACGTCCACCGGGTGCATCTCCAGCGCGGGGTTGCGGTCCATGAAGCGGTAGAGCTTGTTGGAGCCCAGCGCAAACGTGGCCATCATCTTGCCCGGCAGATGGTTCTTGCGTCGGTTGGTGACCACGCCGGCCTCCACCAGCGTCATGATGCCGTCGCCAATCATCTCGGTGTGCACGCCCAGATCGCGCTTGTCCGTCAGTTGCATCACCACGGCATCGGGGATGGCGCCATAGCCGATTTGCAGCGTGGCCCCATCCGGAATCATCTCGGCCACATACCCGGCGATGGCTTGCTGCACCGGGCCGATTTGGGGCAAACCCACTTCGAACACCGGCGTCTCACTCTCCACCAGCGCCGTCACCTGCGACAGGTGCACGTGGCAATTGCCGTTGGCGAACGGCACATGGGGGTTGACCTCCAGCACGATGGCGCGCGCCCGCTTGATGGCGGCCATGGTGTAGTCCGCGCCCAGGCTGAGCGAGAACCAACCGTGCGCGTCCATGGGCGAAGCCAGGCTGAACACCACATCGGCCGGCATCAGCCCGCGCTCGATGAGTGGCGGCATCTCCGAGAAGTAGGACGGGATGAAGTCCACCCAGCCCGCCTGCCCGCCGGGCCGCGAGGCGCCGCCAAAGAAGTAGGCCACGTGGCGCACGTGCGCCGTGGTGTCGGGGTCGAAGTAGCCATAGGGCCGCACGGGCAGGATTTGCGCCACCTTGACGTCATGCAGGCTGCGCCGCTGTGCGGACAGCGCCGTCAGCAGCGTGGGCGGCTCGGCCACCCCGGTGGGCACGACGAGGGTGTCGCCGTCCCTGAGCAGGCGCACGGCGTCCTCGGGCATGGCGCGCTTGGCGCGGTAAGCGGCTTCGTAGGTCATGACGGCTCCTCCTGGGGAAGACCCTTGGCAAACGCGGGTTTTTGCTTACCTCTTGAGGGTGATGGCGGGTGTCGAGGCCAAGCGGTGCAATGGTGGCATGGACACCTTGCAGTCACCCTACACCGAAGCCCCGGCTGTGCCGGAAGCCCCCAGCAGTTTTCCGGGCTGGCTGATGTCCAGTGTGGAGTTGATGTGCGGGGTGACCGTGACCCAGTTGGCTCTGGATCTCAGCGACCCCGGCTGGCGCGAGGTGTTCGGCCTGGCGACGCTATAGCTGGCCCACGCAGCCGGCGGCGCCGCAGCGGCAGGCCAGCCGGCCTTGGTGATGGGTTTCGCCGTAGGCCACGGTGATTTCTTCGCCCACCGCAATGTTGCGCAGCGCGTAGAACTCGATGCGTCCGCTGGCAATCGACAGCTGCGCATTGGGCTGGCAGCTGTGGTTGGTGAAGCGCATCGGATCGCTGGAGCCCGCCAGGTCCACGGCATGGCGCGGGCTGACCTCCACGATCATGATGCGTTCCAACTGGGCCGCGCGGCGGCGGCCCTCGGCGATGCTGATGTGCTCGCCGCGCACCTCGCCAATCTTGCGGCCACGCGGCATCGGCTCGGCGGCAAACACGCCAAAGCCATCGATGCGGCTGCGGCGCACGGCCACGTCGAACTTCTGGTAAGGCGGGCGCTGGGCCAGGCTACCCATCAGTCGATGTCTGCCACGTGGACAGGGAACACGCCGCTGCGCACATCCTCGAAATGCCGGTGCAGCGTGTAGGCCACGGTGCGAAAGGCGATGTCGCCCCAGGGGATCTCGGCTTCGGCAAAGAGCTGGGCTTCCAGCGTTTCAGGGCCGGGTGCCCAGGTGTCGGCCAGCAGCCGGGCGCGGTAAAACAAATGCACCTGGCCGGCGCGCACCACGTTGAGCACGGTGTACAGCCCCTGCAACTCGACGGCCACGCCGGCCTCTTCATCGGTCTCGCGGCGGGCACCCTCGGCCACGGTCTCGCCCAGTTCCATGAAACCCGCAGGCAAGGTCCACAGGCCCCGGCGCGGCTCGATGGCGCGGCGGCACAGCAGCACGCGGCCGTCTTCCCACACGGGCACGGTGCCCACCACGTTCAGCGGGTTCTCGTAGTGCACGGTGGCGCAGACGGGGCAGACCGCGCGCGGGCGGTTGTCGTCATCGGGCACGCGGTACTGCACGGCAGCGCCGCAGTTGCGGCAATGGCGGATGGCGTGCGGCTCAAACATAGGCCGGCAGTGTAATGATGAGGGCATGGAACTTTTCAACTACTTCCGCTCGTCGGCCTCGTGGCGGGTGCGCATCGCACTGGCGCTCAAGGGGCTGGATTACGACTACCGGCCCGTGCACCTGGTGCGCAACGAGCACCAACTGCCGGGCTATGCGGGCCATGCGCTCAACGCGCTGGTGCCGCTGCTGCGGCTGGATGAGGGCCAGGCACTGCACCAGTCGCTGGCCATCATCGAGTACCTGGATGAGGCGCATCCCCAGCCGCCGCTGCTGCCCGCCGATGCGCTGGCGCGAGGCCGGGTGCGGGCCATGGCGTTGGACGTGGCCTGCGAGATCCACCCGCTGAACAACCTGCGCGTGCTGCGCTACCTGACCGGCCCGCTGGGCCTGGACGAGGCGGCCAAGATGCGCTGGATCCACCACTGGATCGAGGACGGCCTGGCGGTGGTGGAGCGGCAGATCGCGGCCTGGGGCCAGGGCTTCTGCTTTGGCGAGACGCCCACACTGGCCGACTGCGTGCTGGTGCCGCAGGTGTTCAACGCGCAGCGCTTTGGCTGCAAGCTGGACCACCTGCCGGGCGTGATGGCCGTGCACGCGCGCTGCATGGCGCTGCCGGCGTTTGCGCGCACGGCGCCCGATCAGTGCCCCGATGCCGAATGAATGGTGCCCCCAGGCGCCGGCAAATGCCCGCCGCCGCCCCCCGAGGGGGTTGAGTCAACTCGGGAGCGGCCCGTCGTTGACTCAAGTGCGCCCTCAGACAGCGGTAAACGCGCGCTCTCCGTTCAGCCAAAAAAGTCCAGCACGATGGCCAGGATGGTCATGGCGGCGCTCATGGGGCGGCTGAGGTCGCTGACCTGATCGGCCTCCACGGTGCGCAGCGGGGGCTTGCGGTCCAGCGCGTTGTTGATGAAGGGCGTCAGGTCGGCCAGCCCCGCTTCCTCGATGCCGGTGTTGGAGAAGTCCACGATGCTCAGGCAGTGGGCGTCGTTGAACGAGCGGTAGAACGGGATGTGGTACGAGACGTTGGGCGCGCTGGCCAGCAGCGGCAGCCAGCCGTTCAGGTCTTGCCGCCAGCGGGCGTTGAGCCGGGCGCGCCGGACGGCGTCGTTGGGGGCCTGGCTGATGTCATCGTAGAAGTCGGTGTAGCTGAAGCCCGAGAAGATCATGTCTTCCTGGTAGGCCATGTAGCCAAAGCGGTCCTTGGGGTAGCGGCGCGCCAGCGTGGGGGCCAGCGAGCCCATGTTGTTCTCGTCCAGCGCGGGCATCTTGGCCTTGAGCACGGGGATGAGGCTGCCCGCGTCGTCCAGCCCCCAGGCGGCGCGGATGGTGTCGTGCAGCGGCAATGACGGGTAGAGCGCGGGGTCGCCACCGCGAGGGGCGTTGAACAGCGGGCCTGAGTCGGCCAGCAGCGTGGTCTTGCCCTTGGGCGCCAGGGTGTCGCGCACCACGGCGTAGTTGGTGGTGGCGCCCACACCGCCGGCCGAGAAGCCGGTCATCAGCAACTGCCCCGGCCGGCCTTCCTTGCGGCGCAGCCAGTCGGCGGCGGCGCGGATGTTGGCCTGGCCGGCGTGGTACTGCACGCGCGGCGCGGCCGGGTCGGTGTCGCTGTAGATGCGCACGGTGTTGCCCGAGTGCACGTCGCCGGTGCAGTAGGGCAGGTAGACCAGGTTCCAGCTCTGGGTGCGCACCGACTGGAACGGGTCGGTGCGGGCCGAGAACGGCGTCACCAGGCCGCCCGCAGCCGCATTGGCCTGGAACATGTAGTCGCTGGGGATGCCACCCGGGTTGCTGGCGCTGTAGTCGCCCTTGCCCTCGCAGCTGTCCTGGTCCCAGCAGGCGCCGCCGCCCTCGAACGTGAGCGCGTAGTGGCGGTTGAACGGCGTGCGGTTGATGAAGAAGCGGTACGGCGTGCCATTGCCGCAAGAGGCGCCGGTGGAGAGGGACAGGGTGACCGTCTCCCAGACGTAATAGGCGGCCTGGCTCAGGGTGGCGGCCAAGGCCAGCACGGCGGCGGCGATCCAGTGGTGCAGCTTCATGGTGAGGGCTCCTTGGGGTTGGGCGGCGCGTAGTACCGGGCGCGCAGCGCGTCCAGTTCGGCCAGCAAGGCATCAGGGTGACGTTGGCCCTCGGGCAGGGCATGCCAGTGGGCCACGACTTGTTGCTGCGCTGCGAGAAAGGCGGCGTCGTGGGCATCGGGCCCGGCGGGGCGGGGTCGCGGAGCCGGGCCGGCGTCAGCGCCCAGTTCCTCGACCAGCAAGGTGTGCAGGACGCGGGCCTCGCCCAGGCTCAACTCGCGCTGGGCCAGATGGCTGGCCAGGCCGGCGGCCAGGCGCCGCGCCAGCGCCGTGCGCTCGGGGCCACTCTGGCCGTTGGCGCGCCAAGTGGCCAGCGTGTGCACGTCGGTCTGAAAGGCCAGCAGGCTGGCAATGCGGGCGGTTTCGGCGTCGCGCTGCGGGTCATCGGCAAGCTGGCTTTGCAGGGCTTGCCACTGCACCGCGCTCAGCCGCTCCGGCATCGCCAGCGAAACCGACAGGCGGTTCGGCAGCACCGTGGTCACCGGGCTGCGCTCGGGCCAAGCCAAACCTGCCAGCAACGCCAATGCGGCGCAGCCTGAAAGCCACAGCAGTGGGGCAGAACGCATGCCAAAGCAGTTTCACCAGCACGCCGGCGCTGACCATCAGGAATTACCCGCAGGTAACATGCCGCTACGACAACTCAACCAAACGGTGCGGCCATGGGCATGGATGTGGTGGACTACGAAATCAAGGGCAGTGAAATGCAGTTCGTCGAGGTCGAACTGGACCCCGGCGAGTCGGCCGTCGGCGAGGCCGGCAGCCTGATGTTCATGGACAGCGCCATCGGCATGGACACCGTGTTTGGCGACGGCTCCAACCAGGGCGGCGGCCTCTTCGGCAAGCTGCTGGGCGCGGGCAAACGGCTGGTCACGGGCGAGTCGCTGTTCACCACCGTCTACACCAACCAGGGCCAGGGCAAGCGCCGGGTGGCGTTCGCCGCGCCCTACCCGGGCAAGATTCTGCCGATGAACCTGCGCGAGCTGGGCGGCACGCTGATCTGCCAGAAAGACGCCTTCCTCTGCGCGGCCAAGGGCGTGGCGCTGGACATCTACTTCCAGCGCAAGCTGTCGGTGGGTTTCTTTGGCGGTGAGGGCTTCATCATGCAGCGCCTCGATGGCGATGGTCTGGCCTTCGTCCATGCCGGGGGCACCGTGGTGCGCCGCGAGTTGCAGGCGGGCGAGACGCTGATGGTGGACACCGGCTGCGTGGTGGCGTTCACGCCCAATGTCAACTTCGAAATCGAGTACGTGGGCAAGATCAAGACGGCGCTGTTCGGCGGCGAAGGCCTGTTCTTTGCCAAGCTCACCGGCCCGGGCACGCTGTGGCTGCAAAGCCTGCCGTTCTCGCGCCTGGCCAGCCGGGTGTTTGCCGCCGCGCCGCAGATGGGTGGCGGGCGACGCGAGGAAGGCTCTTTGCTGGGCGGCTTTGCTGCCGGCGGCTTGCTGGGTACCGTGCTGGGTGGAGACGACGAGTGAGTTTGTTGTCCCGTCGGCACCTGCTGGCCCTGATGGGCGCAGGGGCCACCCCGGCCTGGGCGCTGGGCGCCGATCTGTCACGTGCGCCCATCTTCGTGCTCAACTCGCTGGACGCCACGGTCAGCGTGATTGACCCGCAGACCTGGGCCGAGCGCGAGCGCATCCCGGTGGGCAAGGAGCCGCACCACCTCTACCTGTCGCCCGATGAGAAATCGCTGCTGGTGGCCAATGCGCTGGGCGACTCGCTGACCTTCATCGACCCGCTGACGGCCAAGGTGCAGCGCACGGTCACGGGCATCGTCGATCCCTACCACCTGCGCTTCTCGCCCGACATGAAGTGGTTCGTCACCCTGGCCAACCGGCTGGACCACGTCGACATCTACCGCTGGCAGGGCGCGAGCGCCAGGGAGCCGCTGGTGCTGGTCAAGCGCATTGCCACCGGCAAGACGCCCAGCCACCAATGGATCGATTCGCGCAGCAGCACGGTCTACGCCACCATGCAGGAGAGCGACGAGTTGGTGGCCATCGACCTGGCCACGCAAAGCGTGCGCTGGCGCACCCCCACCGGCAGGCTGCCGGCCGACGTTTACCTTACCGCCGACGACCGCTACGTGTTCGTGGGCCTGACGGGCGACAAATACGTCGAGGTCTATGACGTGATGGCCAGCCCCGGCAAGCGGGTGGCGCGCATCGAGACCGGTGCCGGTGCCCACGCCTTCCGGGCGCGGGGCGACAAGCGTCACATCTTCGTCAGCAACCGCGTGGCCAACACCATCAGCGAGATCGACACCCAGGCCATGAAGGTGGTGCGCCAGTTGCCCGGCCCCAGCGGCCCCGACTGCATGGACTTGATGGCCGACGGCAACACGCTGCTGCTGAGCTCGCGCTGGGCGCGCAAGCTGACGGTGATCGACGTGGCCAAAGGCCAGGTGGTGCGGCAGGTGGACGTGGGCCGCTCACCCCACGGCGTCTGGACATTGAACCTTGCGCCGCGCCAGTAGCCTTTGGTTGCTGTGGGCTGGCACGGCCATGGCGGTGCCGTGCGACAAGCCGGTCTACCTCACTTTTGACACCGGCCACATGGGCGTCGCGCCCCTGGTGGCCGAGGTGCTGGCGCGCCAGCAGGTCAAGGTCACCTTCTTTCTGGCCGACGAACCCACGCTGACCGGCGGTACCGCGCTGGACGACACCTGGGCGCCGTGGTGGCGTGCCCGCGCCAGGGAAGGCCATGTGCTGGCCAGCCACACCTGGCACCACGACTACTGGGTGGCCGACAAGCCGGGCAACCGTTTTGTCATCCGCCCCAGTGCCGGGCCCGACCAGGGCAGGCGGCTGGACTGGACAGCCGCCGACTACTGCACCAGCCTCCAGCGCAGCAGCGACCGCGCCCGCCAGATGACGGGCGTGGCGGCCGCGCCGCTGTTTCGCGCCCCGGGCGGCAAAACCTCGCCCGCACTGCTGGCGGCGGCCAAGGCCTGCGGCTACACCCATGTGGGCTGGTCGGCGGCCGGCTTTCTGGGTGACGAACTGCCCAGCGACACCTACCCCAACGACCAGTTGCTGCGCCAGGCGCTGGCGCGCATCCGCCCGGGCGACATCTTGCTGGCCCATCTGGGCATCCACTCGCGCCGCGACCCCTGGGCGCCGGCCGTGCTGGAGCCGCTGATCGTCGGCCTCAAGGCGCGCGGCTTGTGTTTTGCCACGCTGCGCGACCACCCCGCTTACGCATGGACACCTTGAGCCTCTGGTTTGGCCAGATGCACACCGCCTTGTTCGAGGGCGTGGTGCAGCCGCTGCTGTTTGCGCTGGGCGGCGCGGCCTATCTGGAAGACGCCTACCTGGGCACCGCCTGGCTGATGCTGGGTCTGGTGCAGATCGCCATCCTGGCGCTGGTGCTGGCACCGCTGCAAGCCTTCTGGCCCGATGAGCCCGTGCAACCCAGCGCCCAGCGCCGCCGCGCCGTGGCGGTGGACGTGCTGTACACGCTGATCCACCGCCTGGGCCTCTTTCGCGTGGCGCTGTTCTTCACGCTGGAGCCGCTGTGGAACGCGCTCTTCGGCTGGAGCGCGGTGGCGGGCCTTGACGGCTGGCAGCTCGACCAATGGCTGGCGCCGCTGTGGCCCGGCGTCACCGACACCGCGCTGTTCGGCTTTGTCCTCTACCTCGTGGTGCTGGACTTCGTCGACTACTGGTTCCACCGCGGCCAGCACCGGCTGCGCTGGTGGTGGGCGCTGCACGCCGTGCACCACAGCCAGCAGCACCTGACCGTCTGGAGCGACAACCGCAACCACCTGCTGGACGACGTGCTGCGCGACGTGGTCTTGGTGCTGGTGGCGCGCGCCATCGGCGTGGCGCCGGCGCAATTCATGCTGCTGGTGGTGCTGGGGCAGATGATCGAAAGCCTCTCACACGCCAACCTGCGCTGGCACTGGGGGCCGTGGCTGCGCTACCTGCTGGTCAGCCCGCGCTACCACCGCCAGCACCACATCATGGCCGTGGAGCCGGGCACCTGGGGCCACAACTACGCCGTCCTGCTGCCCATCTGGGACGTGCTGCTCGGCACTGCCCGCTTTGCCGCCCCCACGGCGCCCAGCGGCATAGCCGATCAGCAACAAGGCCGTGACAACTATGGCCAGGGCTTCTGGGCCCAGCAGTGGCTGGGCCTCAAGCGGCTGGCCGCACGGGAATGAGCCGGTTATCCTGAGCGCCATGCGACTTCTACTCAATTCGTTCTGGCGCGCGCTGGTGTATCTGGTGTTTCCGCGTGTGATCGGCCTGTCGTTCCTGCCGCTGGTCATCGCCAGCGCGCTGGCGCTGGGCCTGGGCTACTTCTATTGGGAAGCGGCCGTGGCGGCGGTGCGCCAGACGCTGGAGACCTGGTACCTGGTCGATTCGGCGCTGGCCTGGCTGGAAGGGTTTGCCGGCTCGGGCTTTCGGGCCGTGGTGGCGCCGCTGCTGGTGGTGGCCATGGCGCTGCCGGTGGTGATTGCGGTCAGCCTGTTGCTGGTGGCCTTGCTGATGACGCCTGCCCTGGTGTCGCTGGTGCGTGAGCGCCGGTTCCCGCATCTGGAGCGGCGGCATGGCGCCAGTTTTTTCTACAGCATGCTGCGCTCGCTGGTCATCACGCTGGTGGCGCTGGTGGGGGTGTTGGTGACCATGCCGGTGTGGTTGATTCCGCCGCTGATGCTGTTCATCCCGCCGCTGATCTGGGGCTGGATGACCGCCCAGGTCATGGCCTACGACGCCCTGGCCGACCACGCCGACAAGGCCGAGCGCAAGCAGATCCTGACCGAGCACCGCTGGCCGCTGCTGCTCATCGGCATCGTCACCGGCTACCTGGGCGCAGCGCCCACGCTGATCTGGGCGTTTGGCGCCATCACGCTGATCTTTGCGCCCTTCATGATCGTGATCTCCATCTGGCTGTACACCGTGGTGTTCGCGTTCTCGGCGCTGTGGTTTGCCCACTATGCGCTGGACGCCCTGACCCGGCTGCGTGCCGCCGCCGAGCCGG
Organism: Pseudomonadota bacterium; assembly: GCA_020161145.1. GTDB lineage: Bacteria > Pseudomonadota > Gammaproteobacteria > Burkholderiales > Burkholderiaceae_C > Ideonella. The sequence goes on along the minus strand of JAIUPQ010000006.1, from coordinate 187,344 downwards.
CGCCACCGCCGCCGCCCGAGCCCGAGCCCCCGCACGACGTGCCGCCACCGCTGCTGCCGATCTATTGACATGCGGTTTGGCCTCATTGTCATCGGCGACGAGATCCTCTCCGGCCGGCGCCAGGACGGCCACCTGCCGTTCGTCGTCCAGCGGCTGGCCGGGCGTGGCCAGGCGCTGGCCTGGGCCGAGTTCGTGGCCGACGAGCGGCCGGCGCTGACCGAGACCCTGGCCCGCGCCTTCCAGCGCTCGCGCACGGGTGGCGACGTGGTCTTTTGCTGCGGTGGCATCGGCTCCACCCCCGACGACCACACCCGCCAATGCGCCGCCGCCGCGCTGGGCGTGCCGCTGGTGCCGCACCCCGAGGCGGTGGCGCTGATCGACGCGCGCATCGCCCAGCGCTGCGCCGAGCAGGGCATCCCGTTCGACCCCGACAGCCCCGGCCAGGCCGTGCGCCGGCAAATGGGCCACTTCCCGCAAGGCGCGGCCATCCTGCCCAACCCCTTCAACCAGATTCCGGGCTTCAGCGTGGGCGATGTGCACTTCATGCCCGGCTTTCCGGTCATGGCCCACCCCATGATGGACGGCCTGCTGGCCACCCGCTACGCCCACCTGGCCCCGCGCGACTGGGCCGAGCACCAGCTCTACGCCACCCGCGCCTTCGAGGCCGACCTCACGCCGCTGATGCAGCGCATCGAGGCCGATCACCCCACGGTGCGCGTCTTCAGCCTGCCGGTGGTGGACAAAGCCCACCCGCGCGGCCCGCACGTGGAGCTGGGCGTCAAAGGCCCGGCGGCCGACGCGGCGCTGGCCTTCAGCGCGTTGCGCGCGGGGCTGGACGCGCGCGCCACGCCTTACCAGCTGGATTGATGGCTGGCGGCGCCTGCTCCAGCCGCCACACCGGGTAGAGGCCAAACTGTTCGTCCCATGACGGGTGGCGGCGGTAGAAGAACGCCAGCCGCTCGGCGGGGCTGGCGGCAAACGCCGGGTCATCGCGCAGCCGGGCCTCGAACGCCTCGCGCACCGCCGGCTCCTTGAGCATCTCGCGCGCCACGGCCTCGGCCACATAGGGCTCCATGTATTCCTTCTGCTCGTAGAAGGCCAGAAAGTGCCCCCAGGCCGAGAGCGAGTCGGGCGCCTGCGGCTCCAGCAAGTGCATGGCCAGGCGGGCCAGCGGCTGGGCCATGGGCACCCACAGCGCACCGGCCGCCACGTGGCGGCGCTCAGGCTGCCAGGTACCGGCCAACGTCAGCCGCGTGCGCCCTTCAGACGTGGCGGCCGCACGCTCGATGCGCTCGGCGCGGAAGGTGGCCAGCGGCATCTCGCCCCAGCCTGCGCGCAGCCGCTCAAAGCGCACGCCATGCTGGCTCAGCTTGGCGGCCACACCTTCAGCCACCGCCGGGCTGACCACGTAGCCGCCCACGGGCGCCGTCAGCGTCAGGGCCGGCACCACCTCGTCTTGCAGCGGCACGCGCCAGGTCTGGGGCTGCGTCTCGTCATAGCGCGTCATCAGCGCGCCCGACACCTCGGACGGCGTGCGCGTGTAGGCATAGCCGGCGAAATCGATCTCGCGCGCGGCCGGCGTGGCCGCATAGGTCAGCGCCACCGGCTGGCCGGCCAGCGCCGCTGCACGGGCGTCGGCCGCCAGCGCATCGGTGCGCCAGGCGCGGCCCTGCTCGGCCACCAGGGTGGCACTGGCCAGCACCACCGTGCGCGTCAGCGCCACGCGCTGTGCGTAAGGCCGCCACGAATGGGCCTCCACCAGCATGGCCAGTCGGTTGCGCAACCAGAAATAGCCGGTGGAAAAACGTGGCGGCGAGACGCCATCGGCAAAACCCGAGACCGGGTTGTCGCCTTCCTCGAATGCCATGTAGAACGGCTGCGGCCGCGCGCCCTGCGCGCGCAGGGCCGCCAGCACACCGTCGCGCAGCGCACGGCCATGCGGGCGCAAGGCCGCATCGCCCGCGTAACCGGGCTCCACCTGGATGGACATCTCGTGCTCGAACTGCGCGCCGTCGGTCACGTGCAGGTCCAGCACCGCCAGCGGATCCCAGCGCTGCACCAACCGCAGCATGGCCTGCATCTCGGGTGCGTCGGCCTTGGCGTAGTCGCGGTTGAGGTTGAGGTTTTGCGCCGTCACGCGCCAGCCCATCTCCTGCGGGCCGCGCTGGTTGGGGCGCATCCAGGCGCCAAAGCGTTCGTGCCCATCCACGTTGAACACCGGCACGAACACCAGCACCTGCCGCCGCAGCGCCGCCCCGGGGGCGCGGTCGGCCAGCAGCGTGCGCAGCGCCTCGAAGCCGGCATCCTTGCCGTCGATCTCGCCCGCATGGATGCCGCCCTGCACCAGCAGCACCGGCCAGCCCCCACGCGCAGCGGCCTCGGGCGTCAGCGCCCCCGTGCGGCTGGCCACCAGCGCCACCATGGGCCGGCCCAGCACGCTGGTGCCCCAGGTGATGCAGCGCACCGCATCGGGGTAGGCGCGCGCATAGGCGGCGCACAGCCGCTGCACCTCGGCATAGCGGCCCGTCTCGGCATAGGCCGTGGCCTCGGCGTGGGTGCGCAGCGCGTCGTGGGCCGAGGTGGCGGTGGCGGGCAGGGCGAAGAAGGCGGCCAGCGCCAGGGCAAGGGGCTTGAGCATGGGGCAGTCTACTGACGTCAGGGCGCGGCTTGGCCAGCTTCATGAAGCGGCTGCCAGGCCCGCGTTGACCGGTCAGAATTGGGCCGGCTCTCACCTGCGCGAACATGGCCCTCCATTCGAGGTGCCTTCACGGCCCAAACATCAGTTCATGTCCATGACCAGCAAGTCTCTGATCGCCGCACTGGCCTTGGCCAGTGCGCTGGCTGCCAGCGCCGTCATGGCGGCCACCACCTTGCCACCCAAACCCACCATGCCCACCGCCCAGCAGATGTTTCCTGATCCCCAGGTGGCATTGCTGGCCGACGCCGCCGCGCAGGGGCGCGTGGCCGAAGTCAATCGCCTGCTCGATGCGGGCGTGAACGTCAATGCCACCGGTGCGCAAGGCATGACGGCACTGGGCTACGCCATCATCAACCGCAACCTGCAAGGCATGGAGGCCTTGCTCAAGCGGGGGGCGGATCCAAACTTTGCGGTGGAGGATCCCGTGCTCAGCAAGCCTTTGCCGTTCATCCTGATACTCACGCAAAGTGATGCGGCCAAGCTCATCGACATGTTGTTGCGATACGGCGCCGACCCCAACACACGGATGCCGCCGCGCGCGAAATCCGACGACAGTGGTCGATACGACGGGGACAGTCTTCTGAGCAAGTCGGTGATGGATTTCGAAGCCGTCAAGACCATTGTCGAACACGGTGCCGATGTCAACTATGTGCCGCATCCGAATGCGGCGTCGACAGGGCACAAACCGGCGGCGAGCAGTGCGGCCGCGTTGGGCCAGTTCGATGTGGTGGCGTATTTGATCGACCATGGCGCGATGGACTTGGACGACATTGCCGATATTTTGCAAGGTCGCCCATGGAGCGAGGACTTTCGCCCGGCCCGATTGGTACTTTTAGAGAAAATCCGCTCCAAGGGCGGGCGCATCTACCGGGCCTATAAGCCCAGCCGATCACCGGATGTCGAGAACTACACTCCCCAAGATACGCCCGAGGCGTGGCTCACCGAGGGCTACTACGATGTAGCTCAAACGCGGCGCGAGCACCTTGCACGGTGGCAAGAACAGGAAAGCCGCAGATCGTCTACCACCAAACAGTAACGGGGCCGCCTGACCGCGCTGACCGACGCCAACGGCAACGTCACGCGCAAGACCTACGCCGGGGCCAGCCAGAACGTCACACGCGAGTGGGACGCCATGGGCGAGTCGCGCCAACACGAATGGGATGGCTTTGGCGACGAGCGGCGCTACATCAATGAGCTGGGCGCCACCACCGAGTACACCACCAACGAGCTGGGCCAGCGCGTGCTGGCCGTGCGCAAAACCGTGGGCCGCTGGAGCGAGGCCGGTGGGAGAAGTGTCCGAAATTCTGTGTTCGAGGCGCAAGCCGCAGGGTCAGGTCATGCCTTTTGCCGGCGACTTTGCAACGCCTGAGCCCCCGTGCGCGTGCGCCTTGGGCAAAAGGCAAGACCTGGCCCCGTGCACCCCCGCCCACCGAGAGCCTGTGGGGTCGGCTGAAGACGGCCTGCATCCATGGCCGCCGATTCGCCACGCGCGAGCAGGCACGGCAGGCGGTGATGGATGGGGTCGCCTTCTACAACCACTGGCGACTACATTCGGCGCTGGGCTACCTCAGCCCGATGCAGTTCGAGCAACACGCTGGCTGGCGGCGCAGCACAAACCTGCCGCTTGATGATCGGGCTATGCACTCCGGATTTCAGGGGCAACCTCACTTGGACCTGGTCGCAGGTCTTGGATTGATGACAAGACCTCGTTAGTGGACACGAAGGCCATGACCCCGCAGTTCGAAAACTTCTACCGTTACACGGGCGCAACGAGCGGTAAGGTGGCCACGCCCTATGGCGTCGTGCCGACTTCCCGCCGAAGGTGAAATTGGGAAGGTAGAGCACATGAGAAACGCAAAGGCAGTAAGGCAGTTCTGCAACACGTTGGATGGTCTGCAAGGCGGCATCCCGATGTACCGGGACGGTATTGATGAGTTCCTTCTGTCCCACGGGTACCCGCGCTACATGGAGGAAGTCGAGGCCATCCGAGACGGTCTCGAAGACCTCGGGTTGTACGAGATGGTGCGTGACGCGATAGGTCAGTCCGAAGTGCTCGTGCGGGAGGGCAAGTTCGAAGAGGCAGAAATGCTGGTACTGGAGGCCAACCGCGAGCTGTCGAAGGCCTCTGGCGTCGAGGACGGTTTGCGGCGCGTATACAAGGCTGCCAATGATTGAGAAGGCCGTCGTTATGGGGTATTCACCCATGCCCTTGCCTGTCTGGTACCTATACGCCACCGCCGCAGCATCGGTGCGCCTGCGGATAGCGCCGTGGGCAACCGCCGCGCTGCCATCGCCAACTACTTCGACCCGCCGTACCTGGGCGTGCGCCGCCAGGACAACAGCTGGTACACCCAGGCCCTGGCTGCGGGGGCTGATCGCTTGACGGCTTCGGGTGCGCCTGAGCCGAGCCTCCGCCATGCCCTCCACAGGCATTGGCGCTACGCCCCCAGCGCTCTGCACGTGATCGCACCCCGCTGGCCGCGCCATGCGGCGTAGCGCCTTCCTTGTGGGCATGAGCCCACCGCGTCGGCGCGCCTTGCCTGACCCGCCCATCAGGGCACGCTCACGCGCAGTCAACCCCCGCAGCCAGGGCAACGCCGCCAACCGCTTCCTGATCACCATGGGCACGCTGGACGGCACCGGCCAGATCGTGCAAGGCGCCTACGGCGTGGTGCTGACCTACGACAAGGCTGGCCGGCACATCAGCGCCACGCGCATGGCCTTGGCCGGCGATGCCGGCCAAGGCGCCGTGCAGGCGGCCTACACCTGCATCAGCGCCGGCAGCAAGGTGGCGGCGCAGTCTCCGAAGCCGATGCGCGCCGCGCCGGGGCGCTCGCACCAGCCGCGCAGCACCATGCGGTCGCCATCGTCAAGGTAGGTGCGCTGCTCGCCATTGGGCAGCGTCAGCGGCTGCTGGCCGCCCACCGTCAGCTCAATCAGCGCGCCGGCCTGGTCCAGCGTGGGGCCTGACAGCGTGCCAGTGCCCAGCAGGTCTCCCGGCTGCAGGTTGCAGCCGTTGACGCTGTGGTGCGCCACCATTTGCGCGAGCGTCCAGTAGGCGTGGCGGTAGCTGGTGGCCGCAAGCGGCGCTGCGGCCTGCCCCTGGTCGCGCATGCGCGCCGTCTGCATCAATACCTGCAACTGGATGTCGATGGCGCCCGCGTTGCGGTTGGCGGGCGCATCGAGGTAGGGCAGGGGCGGCGGATCGCCGGCGTCGCGCACCGGCGGCGCGGTGCGGTAGGGCGCCAGCGCTTCGAGCGTGACGATCCAGGGCGAGACCGTGGTGGCGAAGTTCTTGGACAGAAACGGCCCCAGCGGCTGGTATTCCCAGGACTGGATGTCGCGTGCGGACCAATCGTTGAGCAGCGACAGACCGAATACGTGCGCCTCGGCGTCGGCCAGGGCAATGGGGTGGCCGCGCGCGTTGCCGACGCCGATGTAGACGGCCAGCTCCAGCTCGATGTCCATCTTCCGGCTGGGACCGAACACCGGTGCCGTGGCGCCGGGCGGCAGGATCTGGCCATGGGGACGGTGGAAGTCCTGGCCCGAAACGATGATGCTGGATGCCCGCCCGTGGTAGCCGATCGGGATCCACTTGTAGTTGGGCAGCAGCGGGTTGTCGGGCCTGAACTGCTGGCCGATATGCGTGGCGTGGTGCACCGAGGTGTAGAAGTCGGTGTAGTCGCCGATGTGCGCGGGCACGGTGTATTCGGCGTCGGCCTGCGGCACCAGGCAACTGCGCAGCGCGCTTGCCTGCGCGGCGCCCTGGCGCAGCGCGCGCGAGAGGGCCAGCCGCAAGGCCGACCAGGCAGCGGGGCCCATGGCCATGAGGCGGTTCAGGCTGGCCTCGCCGCAGGCGGTGGCTGCCGCGGCGGCGCTGGCATCGAAGACACCGGCGGCCTGCGCGGCGCCCGGGTCGAGGATGTGGTCGCCAATGGCGACGCCGCCGCGCCAGGTTTCCTGCGTGCCGCGTCGGCGAAAGACGCCGAAGGGCAGGTTCTGGATGGGAAAGTCGGCGCCTGCCTGGTTGGCGGATGCGACCCAGCTGGCCAGCGCGGGATCGTGTGTTTCGTTCAATGTGGCCATCTGCGGCGTGTCCTGCGCTTACTTGCGATCGGGGTTGAAGTGTTTCTTCAGCCCATGCCAGCACTGCGCATAGTCGCGCTGCAACTGCGGCGACTGCAGGGCGTAGGGCGTGGGGATCAGCGGCGTCGGGGTCTCGAACATGAAGGCCATGGTGTCTTTGATGTAGTCGGGTGCGTCGATGTTGCGCGTGGAGGCCGTCTCGAAGGTCTGGGCATCGGGCCCGTGGCCGGTGAAGCTGTTGTGCAGGCTGCAGCCGCCGGGCGAGAAGCCTTCGGCCTTGGCGTCGTAGACGCCATGGATCAGGCCCATGAACTCGCTGGCGATGTTGCGGTGGAACCAGGGCGGACGGAAGGTGTGTGCCATGGCCAGCGTGCGCGGCGGGAAGATGACGAAGTCCAGCGTGTCGACGCCCGGCACCGCCGAAGGCGCGCCCAGCACCAGGAAGATGCTGGGGTCGGGGTGGTCGTGGCTGATGGAGCCGATGGTGTTGTAGCGCCGCAGGTCGTATTTGCACGGCAGGTGGTTGCCCTGCCAGGCCACCACGTCGAAGGGCGAGTGGTCCATCCTGGCGTGCCACAGGTTGCCGCTGAACCTGGCAATCAGTTCGTGCTCGCCCTCGACGTCTTCGTACCAGGCGACGGGTATCTCGAAATGGCGCGCCGCCGCCAGGCCGTTGGAGCCGATGACGCCCAGGTCCGGCAGCCGCAGGTCGGCGCCGAAGTTCTCGCAGACGTAGCCGCGCGCCTCGCCGTCGGGCAGCTCGACGCGAAAGCGGATGCCGCGCGGGATCAGCACGATCTCCTGCGGCTCGGCGTCGATCCGGCCGAACTCGGTGACCACGCGCAGCCGGCCTTGCTGCGGCACGATCAGCATCTGCGCGTCGGCGTTGTAGAACGCGCGGCGGCCCATGGACTGGTTGGCCGCATACAGATGGATGGCGATGTGGGCGTTGCCGGCCATGGTGACCAGGCCCTGAAGGAAGTCGGTCGGCTCGCTGGGCAGCGGCAAGGGGCTCCAGCGCAGCTGGTTGGGCGAGGCCTCGGCCGCGCTGAAATCGCTGACCAGCCTGCCGTTGCCGATGCGCGCGAAGGGCTGGTGCATGGCCGAGGGCCGGATGCGGTACAGCCACGAGCGCCGGTTGACGTGACGCGGCACGGTGAACGCCGTGCCCGAGAGCTGCTCGGCGTACAGGCCGTAGGGGCACTGCTGGGGGGAGTTCTGCTCGGTTGGCAACGCGCCGGGCAGCGCCTCGCTGGCCAATTCGTTGCCCAGGCCGTGCAGATAGCGCAGCTCAGTCGGTGTGCTCATGTGTTGCTCCTTGCTCAGACAGCGGGGTGGATGGGTGGTTCGGGTTGCCTGGGTCAATGCCCGAGCGCGACGTCGTCCCCCGGTTTGGCGGGCGTCAACGGACTGCTCCTGGCAGCGCCGGCGAACAGCAGCAGCATCACCACCGAGATCACCACCGGCGCTGCCATGGCCGTGAAGATCTGGGCATTGGTCCACTGCAGCTGGATCAGCGCGCCGCCCAGCACCGGGCCCACGATGGAGCCAAAGCGGCCGATGCCCAGGCTCCAGCCCACGCCGGTGGAACGCAGCGCGGTCGGGTAGTAGGTGGCCGCCAGCGCATTGACCGCCGGCTGGCCACCGATGATGGCAAAGCCGGTGACCGCCACCACCAGGAACAGCATGGGTAGCGCGATGCTGGGCTGTCCAATCATCGTGATGGTGAGCGCGGCCACGGCGAGGCAGGGCACCAGCACCTTGAAGAAGCCAAAACGGTCAATGGCCGGGCCCATCAGCAGCGTGCCCAGCACCCCGCCGGCCTGCAACGCCGTGCCCACCAACACCGCCGTCGAGGTGGACAGGCCCGCACCCGTGGCAATGGTGGGCAGCCAGCTCGACAGGAAGTACAGGTTCAGCAGGTTCATGAAGTTCACGACCCACAGCAGTACCGTGGCAGCACCACGGCCCTGGCGGAACAGCTCCACCACCGGGGCGCCGCTGTGCCTGGCCTCCGGGACGCTGTAGCGCGTGCCGGCGTCGATCTGCAACGCCGGATCGACCTTGCGCAGCGTCCTGGCGACGGCGTCCAGCCGGCGCCCCTTGAGCACCAGAAACTGCATGGACTCGGGCAGGAAGAAGTACATCACCACGGCCATCAGCAGCGGAAACACCCCGCCCAGATAGAAGACCGACTGCCAGCCCCAGGCCGGGATCATCCAGGCCGACAGCAAGCCGCCCAGCATGGCGCCCACGGTGTAGCCGCAGGAGACCAGCATCATCAGCGTGACGCGCTTGCTTTTGGGGCTGAACTCACCCGCCAGCGCCATGGCGTTGGGCATGATGGCGCCCAGGCCCAGGCCGGTGATGAACCGGATGGCCTGCAGCTGGGGGATCGTCGTGACGTGCGTGGTGGCCAGCATGCACAGCGCGAAAAAGACCGTGGCCCAGATCAGCACCGGACGGCGCCCGATCTTGTCGGCCAGCACGCTGAGCGTCAGCGAACCCACCAGCATGCCCAGGAGGCCCGCGCCGAACACGGGGCCCAGCTCGGCCTTGCTGACGCCCCAGTCCTTGATGATGGCCGGCGCCACATAGCCCATGGCCTGCACGTCGAAGCCGTCCATGAGCACGGTGATGCCCACCATGACCAGGATCCACAGTTGGCTGGCGCTGACCTTGTTGCGGTCGATGACAAAGGGGATGTCGATGGACTGCGCGGTGCTCATGCTGAGAGGCCTCCGGCGCAGTCGTGCGGCGCGGCAGCCGGCAGAGCGCGGCCGGCACCAAGGCGTCTGGAATACGCGTGCGCCTGTGCGCGCCGCATCGGGTCAGTGAACATGCCTGTCTCCAAATTCGTTGTCCGGCTGCATTGGACGGACAATTGTCTTATCGGGCAAATGGATTTTTTCAATCAATTTATTGGGATATCCGATGAACATAACCCTGCGCCAACTGCGTGCCTTCGTCACGGTGGCCCAACTGGGCAGCTTCACCCAGGCCGCCGCAGACCTGCACATCACCCAATCCACGCTCAGTGGGCTGATCAAGGAGCTGGAGCAGGCGCTGGGCGTGCAGATCGTCCATCGCACCACGCGCAAGGTGGAGCTGTCCGGCGTGGGCAAGGCGTTTCTGCCGCTGACCGCGCGCATCCTGCAAGACCTGGACGAGGCCTTGCGGGCGATCACCGATCTCAAGGCGCTCAAGTCGGGCGTCGTGCGTATCGCCGCGCCGCAGCTGATGGCCTGCACCTTGTTGGCCGATGTCGTGGGCTCGTTCACCAAGCAGCATCCGGGCATCGACGTCCATCTTTCAGACTGCAAGGTGGATGAAGTGCTGCCCAAGGTGCACAGCGGCGAGGTGGATTTCGGCATCGGGCCCGAGCGCCCCGCGAGCCAGGACATTGCGGCCCAACCGCTGTTCGACATGCCGTTCGTGGCGGTGCTGGCGCAGGGCCACCCTCTGACCCGGTTCAAGCGCCTGACCTGGACGCAGTTTCTGCAGCACCCCGTCATTTCGCTGGAGGGCGCGTACACGCAGCTGCTGCGTCGCGACCTGCTGGCCGCATCCGACCAGTTGACGCTCGCACCCGCCAAGGAAGTGGCCTTCATGACCACGGCACTGAGCCTGGTGAGTGCCGGCATCGGCGTGACGGTTTGCCTGCCCTACGCCCGCTCCCTGGTCAACCTGTACGGGCTCGAAACCCGGCCACTGGGCACGCCCATCGTGCGGCGCAAGTTCTACCTGCTGGCCCGGCAGGATCGCGTGATTCCGCCCGCCGCGCGGGCATTTGCCGACTACCTGTTGACCTACGTGACGCAGCGCAAGTGGGGGTCCATGGAGGAATGAGGGCAACGGCAGCCCTTCAAATGGGTGCCCCGCCGACGACCCGACACAGCCCGCCGTCCGCACCGCTTTGGTGCGCTGCACCATCAATCTGCGCCACAATGGGGCGCTGCCCTGGCGCACAGCGCGCTGCCGTCGGTGAGCGGGGTTGGCACGCTATTCGCTAAGAACACACCACCCGGCGCGCTGCCCAGCTTGCGCCGATTTTTGTTTCGATTCAGGAGAGCGCCTCATGGCCAAGACTGTGGCTGACGTCATGAAGATGGTCAGCGAGAACGAGATCAAGTTCGTCGACTTCCGCTTCACCGACACGCGCGGCAAAGAGCACCACGTGTCGGTGCCCATCTCGCACTTCGACGAGGAGAAGTTCGAGAGCGGCCATGCGTTTGATGGCTCGTCCATCGCGGGCTGGAAGGGCATCGAGGCGTCGGACATGCTGCTGATGCCGGACCCGAACACGGCCAACGTGGATCCGTTCTTCGAGGAGCCCACGCTGATCCTCAGCTGCGACGTGATCGACCCCACCGACGGCAAGCCCTATGAGCGCGACCCGCGCAGCCTGGCCAAGCGGGCCGAGGCGTACATGAAGGCCTCGGGCCTGGGCGACGTGGCCTACTTCGGCCCCGAGCCCGAGTTCTTCGTCTTCGACAGCGTGCGCTGGGGCAACGAGATGGGCGGCGCGTTCTTCAAGATCGAGGCCGAGGAGGGTGCCTGGAACACCGGCAAGCAGTACGAGCACGGCAATACCGGTTACCGCCCCACGGTCAAGGGCGGCTACTTTCCGGTGCCGCCGGTGGATTCGGGCCAGGACATGCGCTCGGAGATGTGCCTGATCCTCGAGCAGATGGGCATTCCCGTCGAGGTGCACCACCACGAGGTGGCCAACGCCGGCCAGATGGAGATTGGCACGCGGTTCAGCTCCATGGTGCAGCGCGCCGACTGGCTGCAGTTGCAGAAGTACATCATCGTCAACGTGGCCCACGCCTACGGCAAGACGGCCACCTTCATGCCCAAGCCCATCGTGGGCGACAACGGCTCGGGCATGCACGTGCACCAGAGCGTGTGGAAGGACGGCAAGAACCTGTTCGCCGGCGACGGCTATGCGGGCCTGTCGGAGTTCGCGCTGTACTACATCGGCGGCATCATCAAGCACGCCCGGGCGCTCAACGCCATCACCAACCCCGGCACCAACAGCTACAAGCGGCTGGTGCCTGGTTTTGAGGCGCCGGTCAAGCTGGCCTATTCGGCCAAGAACCGCTCGGCGTCGATCCGCATCCCCTATGTGGCCAACCCCAAGGGCCGCCGCATCGAGGCGCGCTTCCCCGATCCTTCAGCCAACCCCTATCTGGCGTTTGCCGCGCTGCTGATGGCGGGCCTGGACGGGGTGGAGAACAAGATCCATCCGGGCGAGGCCGCCACCAAGGATCTGTACCACCTGCCGCCCGAGGAAGACGCCAAGATCCCCACCGTCTGCCACAGCCTGGATCAGGCGCTGGAGTACCTGGACAAGGACCGCGCCTTCCTGACCAAGGGCGGTGTGTTCACCGACACCTATCTGGACGCCTACATCGACCTCAAGATGCAGGAGGTGCAGCGCTTCCGCATGGCCACGCACCCGGTGGAGTTCGACATGTATTACGCGCTCTGAGCGTGGCGGCGGGCGCGATTGAGGCCCGCTCAAATGCAACCATAAAAAACCGCCCGAGGGCGGTTTTGTTACGTCTGGGGTTTGCACCAATGGGGCCCGCGCAGGCGCAGGCGTAGCGTGGGCTGGCCCCTGGGGCACAACCACAAAGGAGAGTGCAGATGGCACAACACTCGTTGATGGCGCGCAAGAGCGTGCAGGACATCATCCGCGGCGGCGACGGTGAGGCCCACCGCCTGACCAAGTCGCTGGGCCCGTGGTCCATCACGGCCATGGGCATAGGCGCCATCATCGGCGCCGGCATCTTCGTGCTGACGGGCACGGCGGCGGCGCAGTACGCCGGGCCCGGCATCATGTTGTCGTTCGTGCTGGGGGGCATTGCCTGCGCGTTCGTGGGGCTGTGCTATGCCGAACTGGCGGCGCTGATTCCCATCAGCGGCAGCAGCTACACCTACACCTATGCCACGCTGGGCGAGCTGTTCGCCTGGATCATCGGCTGGGACTTGATTCTGGAATACGCCATGGGCGCGGCCACCGTGGCCGTGGGCTGGTCGGGCTATGTGGTCAGCCTGCTGCACAACGTGGGGCTGGACTTTCCGCCCGAATACGCCGCCGCGCCGGGCACCGTCTTCAAGCTGGCCAGCGGCGTCGAAGTGCACGGCGTGGCCAACCTGCCGGCGGCCTTCATCGTGCTGCTGCTCACCGTGCTGCTGATGTTCGGCACCAAGGAGTCGGCCAAGCTCAACAACGTCATGGTGGTCATCAAGCTGGCGGTCGTGCTGGCCTTCATCGGGCTGGGGGCGTTTTACGTCTCCAGCGCCAACTGGCATCCGTTCATCCCGGACAACACGGGTGAGTTCGGCCACTACGGCGCCAGCGGCATCCTGCGCGGCGCGGCCGTGGTGTTCTTTGCCTTCATCGGTTTTGATGCCGTCTCCACCGCCGCGCAGGAGGCGCGCAACCCGCAGCGCGACATGCCGGTGGGCATTCTGGGCTCGCTGACCATCTGCACCTTGCTCTACATCGCCGTGGCCGCCGTGCTCACCGGGCTGGTGCCTTACACCCAGCTGGACGTGCCCGACCCCATCGCCAAAGGCGTGGACGCCATCGGTGTGGGCTGGTTCACGCTGGCCATCAAGCTGGGCGCCATTGCGGGCCTGACCACCGTCATCCTGGTGCTGCTGTATGGACAGAGCCGCATCTTCTTCACCATGTCGCGCGACGGTCTGCTGCCTGACCTGTTCTCGCGCGTCCACCCCCGGCTGCACACGCCGTATGCCAGCCAGTTGATGATCGGCGTGGTGGTGGCCGTCGTGGCGGCGTTCACCCCCATCGGCATCCTGGGCGAGATGGTCAGCATCGGCACCTTGTTCGCCTTCATCCTGGTCTGCGGGGCGGTGATCTACCTGCGCAAAAGCGAGGCCAACATGCACCGGCCCTTCCGCGTGCCGGGGGCGCCCTGGGTGCCGCTGGCAGGCATTGCCTCGTGCCTGCTGCTGATGCTGGGCCTGCCGCTGGTGACCTGGACCCGGCTGGGTGGCTGGCTGCTCATTGGGCTGGCCATCTATTTCTTCTGGGGCCGCGCCCACTCGCGACTGGCAAGAAAGGCCTGAGTTGGCCCGCTTCTCGGCCTGACCCCTCGGGCCGGTTTGGGGCGACAATTCGGGCATGAAGCCATCGAGCGTCCTCCTTGCCGGCCTGGTCGCCTGCGCGGCGGCAGCGGGTGCGGCCGCGCAGAGCGGCGGGGTGTTCTACCAATGCCCCGGCCCCGAGTTCACCAACACCATCTCGGCGCGCGACGCCCAGGCCAAGGGCTGCAAGCCCATGGAGGTGCAGGTGCCGGTGACCATCGCCGCGCCGCGCGCGCGGGCAGCATCGGGGCAGCAGATGGCGGCGGCCAGCGCGGCACGCTCGGCCGAGATGCGGGTCGATGTCGCTGACCAGCGCGCCCGGGACACCGATGCCCGCCGCATCCTGGAGACCGAACTGCGCAACGAGCAAGGCCAGCTCGACGCGCTGCGCAAAGACTACAACGACGGCGAACCCGAACGCCGGGGCGACGAGCGCAACTACCAGAAGTACCAGGATCGCGTGGCTGACATGAAGGCCGCCATCAGCCGCAAGGAAGCCGACGTCGCCGCCATCAAGCGCGAGCTCGGCAAGCTCTGACCCCCAGCGCCGCCTGGGCCGCGCTCGACCACTTGGCCACGCTGGTGGCGCTGGTCGATGACGCTGGTTGCTGCCGGTTCGTCAACACCGCCTTTGAGGCCGCCACGGGACTGTCGCGCCGCCATTGGCTGGGCACGCCATTGACCGAGGCGCTGGAAGACGGCGCGCTGCTGCAGACGGCGCTGGCCAGCCTGCGCGCCGGCTCCTGGGACGCCCGCCGCTTTGACGCCCGACTGCTGGCGCTGCACCAGGGCGGCGGTGCGCTGCCGGTGCAGGTCAGCGTGGGGCAGGGCGACGCCGGGCTGTGGGTGGTGGAGCTGACCGAAACCAGCCACCTCTCGCGCTGGGCCCGCCAGGCGCGCGAGGACGAAGACGCGCAGGGTGCCCACGAGCTGGTGCGCAACCTGGCGCACGAGATCAAGAACCCGCTGGGCGGCCTGCGCGGCGCGGCGCAACTGCTGGCGCTGGACCTGCCCGACGCGGCCTTGCGCGAGTACACCGACGTCATCATCGGCGAGGCCGACCGCCTGCAGGCGCTGGTCGACCGCCTGCTGGCGCCGCACCGCCACGCCAGCCGCATGGCGCCGGTCAATATCCACGAGGCCTGCGAGCGCGTGCGGGCCTTGATGGTGGCCGAGTTCCCGAAGGGCCTTGCCATCCGGCGCGACTACGACGCCTCGCTGCCCGACATGCAGGGCGATGCCGAGCAGCTCATTCAAATGGTGCTCAACCTGGTGCGCAACGCCGCCCAGGCACTGGCACCGCGCATCGCAGCCGGCGACGCCGACATCTTGCTGCGCACGCGGGCGGCGCGCCAGGTGACCTTGCACCGCCAGCGCCACAAGCTGGCACTCGAATTGCAAGTGCACGACAACGGTCCCGGCATCCCCGAGGCGCTGCGCGAGCGGCTGTTCCAGCCCCTGGCCAGTGGCCGCGAAGGCGGCTTTGGCCTGGGCCTGGCCATGGTGCATGCGCTGGTGCAGCGCCACCACGGCGCCGTCACCTGGGACAGTGCGCCGGGCCACACCGTGTTCACCTTGCAGTTTCCGCTGGAGTAGCGATGGATTCGATCTGGGTGGTGGACGACGACGCGTCGATCCGCTTCGTGCTGGAAAAAGCCCTGGCGCGCGAGGCGCTGCCGGTGCGCAGCTTTGCCCGCGTGGCCGACGCGCGCGCCGCGCTGACGGCGGGCGAGGCGCCGGCCGTCATCGTCAGCGACATCCGCATGCCGGGCGAGTCGGGGCTGGACTGGCTGGCCGCCCTGCGCGAGGCCCAGCCTCAGGTGCCCGTCATCATCATGACCGCCTACTCCGACCTGGACAGCGCCGTGGGTGCCTTCCAGGCCGGGGCCTTCGACTACCTGGCCAAACCTTTTGACGTGGGCGCCGCCGTGGCGCTGATCCGCCGCGCGCTGGCCGAGCGCGGGCAGGGCGCACCGGCCACCGAACCGGCGGCGGCCCTGCCGGAGCTGCTGGGTCAGGCGCCGGCCATGCAGGAGCTGTTCCGCGCCATCGGCCGGCTGTCACACAGCCAGGTCACGGTGCTGATCACCGGCGAATCGGGCACCGGCAAAGAGCTGGTGGCGCGCGCCCTGCACCGCCACAGCCCGCGCGCGCGCGGGCCGTTCGTGGCCATCAACACCGCCGCCATCCCCAAAGACCTGCTGGAAAGCGAGCTGTTCGGCCACGAGCGCGGCGCCTTCACCGGCGCCCAGGCCGCGCGGCGCGGGCGTTTTGAGCAGGCCGAGGGCGGCACGCTGTTCCTGGACGAGATCGGCGACATGCCGCTGGAGCTGCAAACCCGGCTGCTGCGTGTGCTTTCAGAAAACCAGTACTACCGCGTCGGCGGCCAGAACGCCGTGCACACCGACGTGCGCATCGTCGCCGCCACCCACCAGAACCTGGAGCAACTGGTGCTGGGCGGCCAGTTCCGCGAAGACCTGTTCCACCGGCTGCACGTGATCCGGCTGCGGCTGCCGCCGCTGCGCGAGCGGCCCGGCGACATCGCCTTGCTGGCCGACGTGTTCCTGGCCCGCAGCGCGCGCGAGCTGGCCGTGCCGGTGCGCCACCTGAGTGCCGAGGCACGGGCCGTGCTGACGGCCTACGCCTTCCCTGGCAACGTGCGCCAGCTGGAGAACCTGTGCCGCTGGCTGACCGTGATGTCGCCCACCCAGCAGGTGGCCGCCGCCGACCTGCCGGACGAGGTGCGCCAGGCGCCGGCAACCGCGTCCGCGCTCGCCGCCGCAGGCGAGGGCTGGCGCGCCGCGTTGGCGGCCGAGGCCCGGGCCCGGCTCGACGCGGGCGAGGCGGGCGTCTGGGACACGCTGATCGGTGCGGCCGAGGCCGAACTGCTGGCCGCCGCGCTGGCTCACACGGGCGGGCGCCGCGTGGAGGCCGCGCAGGCACTGGGCATCGGTCGCAACACCTTGACGCGCAAGCTCAAACCGTGAAGAAAAAGCACTGAAGCCCCGGCCAATTCGGCCGATATCCGAGGCAACAGCAGTTCCTGTGAGGTTGCCCCATGGACGTTCTCGAAGCTCCCGCCGCTGTGGCGGCCCCCGTGTCTGCGGCGCCTGCCCCGGCTCCAGCGGCCCAGGCACCCCTGGCCGCCGCCGTGCCCACGCGTGCCGCGCTTGCGCCGCCGGGTGAATACCTGACCTTCTGCCTGGGCGGCGAGGCCTATGGCATCGACATCCTGAAGGTGCAGGAAATCCGCTCCTACGAGGCGCCCACCCGCATTGCCAACACACCGCACCACGTCAAAGGCGTGGTCAACCTGCGCGGCGTCATCGTGCCCATCATCGACCTGCGCCTGAAGCTGGGCTGCGAGCGCGCCGACTTCGACGCCTTCACCGTGGTCATCGTGCTGTCCATCGCCGGGCGCGTGGCCGGTGCCGTGGTGG
Organism: Pseudomonadota bacterium; assembly: GCA_020161145.1. Classification (GTDB taxonomy): domain Bacteria; phylum Pseudomonadota; class Gammaproteobacteria; order Burkholderiales; family Burkholderiaceae_C; genus Ideonella. The sequence continues at coordinate 169,998 of JAIUPQ010000006.1, read as the reverse complement.
ACGCCGTGGCCGACGTCGTGCTGCTCGATGCCAAGGCCATCAAGCCCGCGCCCGCGCTGGGCGGCGGCGTGGATGCGCGCTTCATCACCGGCATCGCCAGCCAGGGCGATCGCACCCTGGTGCTGGCCGACATCGAGGCGCTGATGACTGAGGGCGACTTCAACCTGGGCTGATCTGTACGACCACCGGCGTGTGGTCACTGGGGCGCTCGTTGCGGCGTGGCGCCTTGTCGATGGTGCAGGCCGCCACCCGCGCGCGCAGCGGCTCGCTGACCAGAATGATGTCGATGCGCAGCCCCTGGTTGCGCCGGAACGCCAGGTTGCGGTAGTCCCACCACGACCAGCTTTTGGGTGGCTGCTCGAAGAGGCGGAAGGCGTCCACCAGCCCTGCGTCCAGCAGCGCCTGAAACTGCGCGCGCTCCTCGGGCGTGCAGTGAATCTGCCCGGCCCAGGCCACGGGGTCGTACACGTCACGGTCTTCGGGTGCGATGTTGAAGTCGCCCATCAACACCAGCTCAGGGTAGGCCGCCAGCTCGGCCGCCACGTGGGCACGCAGCGCATCCAGCCAGCGCATCTTGTAGACGAACTTGTCGCTGTCGGGTGCCTGCCCGTTGGGGAAATAGGCCCCGATCACCCGCACCCCCGCCACGGTGGCCGTCAGCACGCGCGCCTGCTCGTCCGCCAGGCCGGGCAAGTTGCGCACCACGGCGTCCACCGGCTCGCGTGTCAGCAGCGCCACGCCGTTGTAGGTGCGCTGGCCAAACCACACCGCCTGCCAGCCCGCCTCGGCCAGCGCGGCCTGCGGAAACTTGTCATCGGTGAGCTTGGTCTCCTGCAGCGCCAGCACGTCCACCGGGTTGGCGGCCAGCCAGTCCAGCACCTGCGGCAGGCGCACGGACAGGGAGTTGACGTTCCAGGTGGCGAGTTTCATGCGTGTTCCATGCTGTTAGTTTGCCGCTGGGGGAGGCATCCTACAGTCGCAACACGATCAGGTGGCTGGTGTCGGACGGCGGTTGGCTGCCTTGCGCTCCGCGGTGTACGCCCACCAGGGCTGCGGATCTTCCCCCGCCATGAACCGGGTGATGGAGATGAACACATCGATGACGCAGGGATCGTGGTGGGTGCCGGTCACCGCGCACAACTGGTCGTACATCGCATACGGGCAGAGCCCGACCAGCGCGTGCGGCGTGTCAATGCCAATCAGCCGCAGGTCGCTCGCGCTGACCTTGCCGATGTTGGGCAGGTCGGTCAGAAGGTGGACGCGATCGCGTTGGACGGTGCGGGGATTCATGATTGACCTTGTCGGAGTCCGCACCCGTTACCCATGGCACCAGCCGGCGAGCGTCTGGTGCAACGGCGGTTAGAAGGTACCGACCTCATAGGCTATGTGTACCTGCTGATTCAGTTGGACGCATTGCTTGAGGACGGCCAAGCCCGCTTTGACGAGCTTGATGTCACGCTCGCGATTCCCATACTCCGGTGACCAGATCTTTGCCCCATGGAAGAGGTTGTTTCTGATGCGACGGACCATGAGCAGCGTCTGCTGCGCCTTGGGAAGGCTCGTGTCGGGCGGCGACGCCTTCCAGTCAACCTTCCCATTGCGGAGGATCTGTTTGCGGGGCGGATCCTGCAAGAGGAAGCCGACTGCAGATCTGAACTCCGGCATATTCACCCGTCTGAAGTGCCAGTCGATGGCCGTGGCAAACGCGTCCCAGTCCGCCTCGACGGAGCTTGAACTGCCTTTGGCGAAGCCAGAGCACTTCAGCGCGTACTCGCAGCGGGCGAACGTTCCTATGAATTCGTAGGCCAACGCCTGGGGTAAAAACATGTTTGGGAAGAGAGCGTTCACTGGCTTCGCCTTCTAACGACGCTGGGCAAAAACCCCAATTTCCCCGATGTGCGTAGATGTTGCATCCCGGATGGCCTGAACGCCACGCTGGCGGGTCTCATGGTGTGCCTGCGAAGTTTGCCCACTTCTCGATGTGGTGCGCCAAGCAAACAGCACGCCGCTGCGCGCTCACCTTGTCCTTGCCACGCAGCGCGAAGCGGCTCAGGCGTGGCGGGCAGATCAAAAAGACTGCGACGATCGTGGGTGCCCTGCTTGCAGCATCAGTCAGGCATCGATTTTCGAGACAAACGGAAATGCCTCAGGCCGGCGCAAAGACTCGACGCTGAGGTCAATGTCGAGATCGGGCCAGTACAGGTGATTTTCCGAAGGTCGCTCGACAGTCAGAATCTGCTCGACGGTGGCTTTTTTGAACCAGGGGAAGTCAGTATAGGGCAGGGCCAATTCCTCATCACCCAGCAGCAACCATAAGCCGTGGGCAGAGATGTGGGTGACCTCAACTGCCAAAGTGGCGGATCCAGGCATCCTCAATCTCCTTCAGGTGCACGCCAACGACGGCATGTGCTTGGCGAATCTGGCTGGACGACAACCCCATGTTTGCAGCCACGTGTATGTCTGGCGTCAGCCAGAACTTGGCTTCACCGTCCGGATGAGCGACATGGACGTGAATCCTGGGCTCTTCACGGGAGAAGAAGAACAAGCGGAATTGTCCGTCTCGAACGATGGTCGGTGCCATGTAGGCACTGTAGCCCAGTGACGCTTGAGCTAGGTCGCCGCGGGCTGCACGACCTGCAGCTCATTGCCTGCGGGGTCTCGCAGCGTTGCCAGTATGCCGCCCCACGCTTGCCTCTCGGGAGCGCCCGTGAACGCTACGCCGGCCGCAGAGAGCGAACGATAGGTCTGCTGAATGTCGGCCACGGTGAAAGACAGGCCTGTGAACCTGCCGACAAGTTCTTGCTCTTCCTGCGGTGCATCGGCGGACACCGCCTCGACCACCAATTGAACGCCGCCTGTGGTGAAGACGCAATAGCCGTGCTCGGCGCTAGACGCTATTGGCTTGAGACCCAGAGTCTGTGTGTAAAAGCGCTTTGCCTGGGCGATGTCTCGCACGAATATGCGGGCGGTGTTGAGATTCATCGGGCGACCTTTCGTTAAGCCTGACCGCCGACTGCCGCGTAGACACATGTGTCTCGCAACACGCCTGACGGTGTGATTCGCTCGTTGCGCATGATGCCTTCGAGACGCAGGCCTACAGCCTCGCAGACGGCCCGGCTGCCAACGTTCTTTTCATCGGCCAGTGCGTCGACCCGGTTGGCTCCCAGTCCTTCAAAGGCGTAACGAACCAATTCCGCGACGGCCTCTGCGGCGAAGCCTTGTCGTTGTCGGCTGGCACGGCACCAGAAGCCAACTTCAAACCTTGGTACCGCCCAATCGATCCGATGAAGGCTTGTAACGGCGACAAATGAGCCTGATTCGTCGAACGCCAAGTACACCAATGCGGTTCGCTTGATGAAGGCTGCCGCACTCTCGCGGCAATAGGTTTCCGATGACGCGACCGATGGCTCGAACACGGCCCATGGGAGAGACGCAGGCCATTCGCGCAATGCTGCGAGCGTTTCGGCTACGGCCTCGTGAACAGACGCACCATCGCCTGGGACGGGGCAACGAAGTAGAAGGCGATGGGTTCGCAACTCGGTTGCGACGTCGCGAAGGATGGCAGGGCGCGTCACTGTGCTGCCTGACAACGCTGGCCCAAAGCCCGATTTGCGCAGCGTGCGCAAAGGCGGTTTGCCATCAAAGTTGAAGATGTCGTCACCATGGGTTGGTTACGGTTGATGGCGATGTGGGCTGGCCATTCTGATCGAACCCTGGCCTTTGAGCATCCACATGCTGCTGGAGGGTGCGCAACCCGTTGCACCACGCCGCCGCCACTGCGGGCCGGTGCGCCGGCCACTAGCCGTCGCCAGCAAGCCCACGCCCCCGCGTAATCCCGAATCCACCCGGCCAAAGGCAGGCCGCGCGCGCACCGACAATCCACCCCATGACTACCCCCGCCATCCAACGACCCGCTTACGCGCTCGCAGACAGCCTCTGGGCTGAACAGGGCGCCATTTTTCTGACCGGCACGCAGTCGCTGGTGCGGCTGCTGTTGATGCAGCGCCAGCGCGATGCCGCGCGTGGCCTGCATACCGAGGGCTTCGTCAGCGGCTACCGGGGCTCGCCCCTGGGGATGGTCGATCAGGCCATCTGGAAGGCGGGCGCCAAGTTCAAGGACGTGGGCATCACCTTCGTGCCGGCCATCAACGAGGAATTGGCCGCCACCCAGGTGCTGGGCACGCAGCGCGTGGAGAGCGACCCCGAGCGCACCGTGGAGGGCGTGTTCGCCATGTGGTACGGCAAGGGCCCGGGGGTGGACCGCGCAGCCGATGCGCTCAAGCACGGCAATGCCTATGGCTCGTCGCCGCATGGCGGCGTGCTGGTGGTGGCGGGGGACGACCACGGCTGCGTGTCCTCGTCGATGCCACACCAGAGCGACCACGCCTTCATCGCCTGGAGCGTGCCGGTGCTGCAGCCGGCCAACGTGGCCGAGTACCTGGAGTTCGGGCTCTACGGCTACGAACTCTCGCGCTACAGCGGCATGTGGGTGGGCATGGCGGCGCTGTCCGAGGTGGTGGAGTCGGGCAGCACGGTGGATCTCGATGAAGTCAACCGCCGCGTGGCCGCCTGGGCCGATGCCGACGCCGTGCGCGCAGCCACGGGCCACCGCGCACCGGCCGATGGGCTGCACTACCGCTGGCCCGATTTCCCCTCGCTGCGCATCGAGTCGCGCCTGGCCGACAAACTTGAAGCCGTGGCCGCGTTTGCTCGCATCAACAGCGTGGACCGCATGGTCATCGAGGCGCCCGAGGCCAGCGTGGGCATCGTCACCAGCGGCAAGGCGCATCACGACCTGATGGAGGTGCTGCGGCGCCTGGCCATCGAGCCCGCGACGCTGGCCCAGATCGGCGTGCGGCTTTACAAGGTGGGCCTGGCCTGGCCCATCGAGCAGGGGCGGATGCGGGCGTTCACGGCCGGCCTCAAAGAGGTGCTGGTCATTGAAGAGAAGGGCGGCATCGTCGAGCAGCAACTGCGCGAGCTGCTCTACAACGACGCGGTGCGGCCGGCCATCATCGGCAAGCACGATGCGCTGGGCCAGCCGCTGATCTCGGCGCTGGGCGAGTTGCGGCCCTCTCGGCTGATCGAGATCACCGCCAACTGGCTGGAGCGGCATTTCCCTGGCAACCCCTTGCTGGCCGGCCACTTTGCCCACGTGCGCGACTTCACGCCGCCCGAGCTGCTGTCCAACGTGGCCGACGCGGTCAAGCGCATCCCCTATTTTTGTGCCGGCTGCCCGCACAACACCTCCACCAAAGTGCCCGAGGGCAGCACGGCCCGCGCGGGCATCGGCTGCCACTTCATGGTCAACTGGATGGACCGCGACACCGCCGGCCTGATCCAGATGGGCGGCGAGGGTGTGGACTGGGTGTCGCATGCGCGCTTCACCAAGACGCCGCACGTGTTCCAGAACCTGGGCGATGGCACCTACTACCACTCGGGCTACCTGGCCATCCGCCAGGCCGTGGCGGCGGGCGCCACGCTCACCTACAAGATCCTGTTCAACGACGCCGTGGCCATGACCGGCGGCCAGCCGGTGGACGGCATCATCTCCGTGGACGCCATCGCGCGCCAGGTGGAGAGCGAGGGCGTCAAGCGCGTGGTGGTGGTCAGCGACGCCATCGACAAATACGCCGCCATCAAGGCCAAGTTCCCGGCTGGCACCGAGTTCGCCGATCGCGACGAACTCGACCGCGTGCAGCGCGAGCTGCGCGAGGTCAAGGGCGTGACCGTGCTGATCTACGAGCAGACCTGCGCCGCCGAAAAGCGCCGCCGCCGCAAGAAGGGCGAACTGGCCGACCCCGAGCGCCGCCTCTTCATCAACGACGCCGTCTGCGAAGGCTGTGGCGACTGCCAGGTGCAGAGCAACTGCGTGGCCGTGCTGCCGGTGGAGACGGCGCAGGGGCGCAAGCGCAAGATCGACCAGACCGCCTGCAACAAGGACTACTCCTGCGCCAAGGGTTTTTGCCCGAGCTTCGTCAGCGTCACCGGCGTCAAGCTGCGGCGCAAGTCGGGCGCGCTGGCCAAGGGCTCACCCGGTGCGGTGGCGTTTGGCCAGGCCGTCACCGCGCTGCCCCACCCGGCGCCCCATGCGTGGACGGGGCCTTACGACCTGCTGGTCACCGGCGTGGGCGGCACCGGCGTGGTCACCGTGGGCGCCGTCACCGCCATGGCCGCCCACCTGGAGGGCAAGTCCGCCAGCGTGCTCGACTTCATGGGCTTTGCGCAAAAAGGCGGCACCGTGCTGTCCTTCGTGCGCCTGGCCGACCGGCCCGAGCGGCTGAACCAGGTGCGCATCGACGTGCAGCAGGCCGACGCCATCCTGGCCTGCGATCTGGTGGTGGCCGCGTCACCCGATGCGCTGGGCACGGTGCGCCATGGCCGCACGCGCATCCTGGCCAACGTGCACGAAATTCCGGTGGCCGACAGCGTGCGCAACCCCGATGCCTCGCTGCACAAAGAGGCGCTGCTGGACAAGCTGCGTTTCGCCGCCGGCCCCGAGCGGCTCGAGACCTTCGACGCCCAGACGCTGGCTGAAACCTTTCTGGGCGACACCGTCACCGCCAACATCGTGGCGCTGGGCTTTGCCTGGCAGCGCGGGGTGGTGCCGCTGTCGCTGCCCGCGCTGCACCGCGCCATCGAGCTCAACGGCGTGGCCGTGGGCGCCAACCTCCAGGCCTTTGCGCTGGGCCGGCTGGCCGCCGCCGACCCGGCCGCGCTGCGCCGCCTCACCGACGGCCCGCTGGAAGAAGACCTTGCCCAGGAGCCGCTGGACGCCTTGATCGCGCGCCAGACGGCCCACCTGACGGCCTGGCAGAACGCCGCCTGGGGCCAGCGCTATGCGCAGCGCGTGCAGGCCGTGCGCGCCCGCGAGTCGGCGCTGGGTGGCGACGGCAGCCTGACCCGCGCCGTGGCGCAGAGCCTGGCCAAGCTGATGAGCTACAAGGACGAATACGAGGTGGCCCGGCTCTACACCGACGGCAGCTTTGCCGCCAAGCTGGCCGACCAGTTCGACGGCACGCCCAGGCTCCGTTTCCACATGGCGCCCCCCTTCATCGCCAAGCCGCGCGCCGGCCAGCCCCCGCAAAAGGTGACGCTGGGCGCGTGGATGATGCCCGCGCTCAAGCTGCTGGCGCGCTGCAAGGGCTTGCGCGGCGGTGCGCTGGACTTCTTTGGCAAGACCGAGGAGCGCCGCATGGAGCGTGAGCTGATCGCCCAGTTCGAGGCGCGGGTGGATGAACTGGTGGCGGGCCTCTCGGCAGACAAGCTGCCGCTGGCCACGCAAATCGCCAGCGTGCCGCTGACCATGCGCGGTTTTGGCCACGTCAAGCTGGCCAACGTGGCGCTGGCCCGGGCGCGCGAGGCCGAGTTGCTGCACCGCTTTGATGCCGCACGCTACCCGGCCCCCGCCCAGGCGGTGGCCGGCCAGTTCAAGGGCATCGAGATTGCCGGGGTGCGCTGAGCGCGCCGCGCTCAGCCGCCGATGACGCCGCAGGCCATGCGTGCCCCGCCGCCGCCCAGCGGCGCGGGGTGGTCGGCGTGGTTGTCGCCGCCCACGTGCACCATCAGCGCGTGGCCTTTGACCTCATCGAGTCGCTTCAGGCGCGGCGCCAGCACCGCATAGCTGGCGCGGCCGTCTGCGCCCACCACCAGGCCGGGCAGGTCGCCCAGATGGCCATCGCCCCAGGGCGCGCCGTGGCGGCCGGTGGCGGCGGGGTCGAAGTGACCGCCGGCGGCCAGCGCCGCCACCGGCTTGCCGTCTTTGTCGGCCGCTGCGCACGAGGGTTTGTCGTGCACGTGAAAGCCGTGCACGCCGGGCGGCAGGCCTTCCAGGCTGGGCGTGAACACCAGGCCGTAGGGCGTCTCGCTGATGGTGACGCGGCCGATGGCCTTGCCGCTGCCGGCTTCGGTCACAGCGTCCAGCGTCACGGAGAGTTCGGCGGCCGACGCGGTGGCGGCCAGGGCCAGCAGGCTGGCCAGTACGACGGGGGTGCGCATGACGGGCTCCTTGCAGCGAAAGGGGGAGCCTCAGTCTATGCCGATGCAGCCTGCCGGGCCAGTTGCGCGATGGCGCCCACGACCACCTCGGGCTGCTGGGCAAAAGGCGTGTGGCCCATCCCCGGCAGCAGGCGCACCTGGGCCTGCGGCACGCGCTGGCCTATGCGCCGCACCTGATCGGGCGTGGCGTAGGCATCGTCCTCGCCCTGCATGGCCAGCAGTGGGCAGCGGATGGCGGCGATCTCGGCCTCGATGGACCAGGGCGCAAACGCGGGCGAGAGCCAGGCGTCGCACCAGCCGTAGAAGGCCGAGTCCACATCGGCATGGTGGCGCGCCAGTTGGCGGCGCAGTGGCGAGTCAGGCGCCTCGAAGCGCTGGCGCGTGGCCCGGATGCCGTCCAGCGCCTTGGCCTCCACGTCGATGTGCGGCGCGATGGCCGCCGTCCAGGCCACGCGGCGGGCCGCATCGTGGGCGGCATGGATCAGCGCGATGCTGCCACCGTCGCTGTGGCCCACCAGCGCATAAGGGCCCCGCTCGCCCCGCGCCGCCAGCACGGCGGGCAGCACCGCCAGCGCCTGCTGGTGCAGGTAGTCGGGCGCCCAGCGCTCGTGCGGCGCGCGCGGCGTGGAGTGGCCGTAGCCAGGGCGCGAATAGACCAGCCCGCGCGCCTGCAGCGCCGCGCACAGCAGCGCCGGAAAGTCGCGCCAGAAGCTGACGCTGCCCAGGCCCTCGTGCAAAAACACCAGCAGCGGGCCGCCGGCATCTGGCGCGCCCAAGTCGGCGTGCTCGATGGTCAGCGTGCGGCCGGCGTGCGCGATGGCCAGCATCACGCGTCCAGTGGCCGCAGCAGCTCGGCCAGGTCGCTTTCGGTGAAGAGTGGCTGCTTGCGTGCCGCGGCGTCGCTGTACAGCCCTTGGGCCAGCGCGGCCTTGCGCGCCTGCAGCGCGGCGATGCGCTCTTCGATGGTGCCGGCGGCAATCAGCTTGTAGACCATGACCGCGCGCGTCTGGCCGATGCGGTGGGCGCGGTCGGTGGCCTGGTTCTCGGCGGCCGGGTTCCACCAGGGGTCGTAGTGGATGACGGTGTCGGCCTGCGGCAGGTTGAGGCCGACGCCGCCGGCCTTGAGGCTGATCAGGAACAGCGGCACCTCACCCGAGGTGAAGCGGGCGATGGCGGCATCGCGCTTTTGCGTCTGGCCGGTGAGCTTGGTCCAGCGCAGGCCGGTGGGCGCCAGCGCGCCTTCGATCAGCGCCAGCATGGTGGTGAACTGCGAGAACAGCAGCACGCGCCGACCCTCGGCCAGCATTTCGGGCAGGGCGTCCAGCAGCCATTCGAGCTTGGCCGATTGCTTGACCTTGGCGGCGGCCGGCAGCGGCACCAGGCGCGGGTCGCAGCAGACCTGACGCAGCTTGAGCAGCGCGTCCAGCACCTCGATGCGCGAGCGCGCCAGCCCCTTGCCGGCCAGCGCGGCCTGCACCGTGCGCTCGGTGGCCAGGCGGATGGTCTCGTACAGGCTGGCCTGGGCGTCGCCCAGGTCGATGGGCGTGGGGATCTCCTGCTTGGGCGGCAACTCGGCCGCCACGGCGTCCTTGGTCCGGCGCAGCATGAAAGGGGTGATGCGCTGGCGCAGCCGGGCCATCTGCTCGCCGTCGCCGCGCTTCTCGATGGGGGTGCGAAACCACTGCGTGAACTGCCGGCTGGAGCCCAGAAAGCCGGGCATCAGCGTGTGGAACAGGCTCCACAGCTCGCCCAGGTGGTTTTCCATGGGCGTGCCCGACAGCGCCAGGCGCTGCGTGGCCGGCAGCTCGCAGGCCACCTGGGCGGCCTGGGTGTGGGCGTTCTTCAGGTGCTGGGCCTCGTCGAAGACGACCACGCTCCAGGGCGCGGCCAGCCAGGTGTCGCGGTCGCGGTGCAGCAGCGAGTAGGGCGCAATGACCAGATCGGCATCGCGCAGTTGGCTGGCCTGGCCGTGGCGGGTGCCGCCATGCCAGACGTGGGTGCGCAGGCCGGGTGCAAAGCGCGCCGCCTCGCGCTGCCAGTTGCCCAGCAGGCTGACCGGGGCCACCACCAGCGCCGGCTCGCGCAGGCGGCCGGCCTGCTGTTCGGTCAGCAGGTGGGCCAGGGTTTGCAGCGTCTTGCCCAGGCCCATGTCGTCGGCCAGCACGCCGCCAAACTGGTGCTGGCGCAGAAACTGCAGCCAGCTCAGCCCTTGCAGCTGGTAGGGCCGCAGCTCGGCCGCCAGCCCGGCGGGTGGCGCCACGGTGGGCAGTGTGGCCTGGCCACGCAGCGCCTGCATCAGCGCGCGCAAGGCATCGGCACCGGCCCAGGCCACGCCGTCGCCCAGGCTGGCCGCGGTGCGCAGCACCTCGTGGCGGCTGAGGCGCAGCGCCTCGCCCTGCCATTCGCCGGTTCGGCGGCCGTCCATCAGCTCGATCAGGGCGGTCAGCCAGGGCTGGATGGGCTCGGTGGGCAGGCGCAGCCAGCCGCCGCCTGGCTGCGGCAGGTAGACGTGCGGCGGCAAGGGCTCGCCGTGCGCGGTCAGGTGGTCGATCAGCGCCGGCAGCAGCGGCAACAGGTTGTGGCGCTGGCCGTTGACTGCGATGCCCAGCGAGAGGTCGAACCAGGGCGAGGCCTCCCAGTCTTCGGCCGGATCGTCCAGCGCGATGTGCACCTCCTCGCCATGCGCAATGGCAGTGGCCAGCTGCGGGTGCAGGTCGATCTGGAAGCCCTGGGCGCGCAGCGCGGCAAAGTCGCCATCCAGCAGCACCAGCCAGGCCTGCTGGCCGGCTGGCGTGGGTGGGTAGGCGTACACGTGGGGAGCCACCTCCGCCAGTGCCAGCGCGGCCAGCGCGGTGCGGGCGGCCTGCTCGGCGGCCAGGTCGCGGTGCAGCAGCAGGCCGGGCAGCGGCAGGGGGTTGGCTTGGCTGCGCTCGTGGCAGTGGTGGTCGCCATATTGAAAACTCAGCACGCCGCGTGCCAGGCCTTCGGCGGGTTCGATGCGCAGCCGGGGCATGGCGGCCTCGCGCACCTCGGCCAGCGGGGCCACGCCGGGCGGCAGCGGCAGGCCCGCCATCTGCTGCTGCACGTCGGCCGCATGCGCCGCCAGCAGCGCGGCCGGCAGCGGTGGCATGCGCAGCAGGTGGGCCAGGCGCACCGGCGCCAGCCCGGCGTGCGTGGCCGGGCCGCATTGGCCGGCGGCCAGATCCACGTACAGCGGTGGCGTGTTGGGGTAGAGCGGCAAGGGATCGCCAGTGGCCGCTGTCACCTGCGCGGCCAGCGTCCAGTGCGGCGCGTTGGCCGGCCCATGCGGCTCGCTGGCCCATTGCCAGGTCAGCTCGCGCGGGCCGCCCCAGGTCAGCGGCTGGCCCAGGGCGTCGCTGCGGGTGCACCAGAACAGCAGGCCCGACTGGGCTGCGCGCTCCAGCGCCAGCAGGCCCACGCTGCCCGCCACCACGCCGCCCGATGGTCGCTCGTAGTGGAAGTAGCCGCTGGGCTGCAACGGCGGCAAGGCCTGGATCAGGCGCACCAGGTCTTGCTGCGCAGCGGCCTGGGGCGTGTGGCCCTGGACGCCGTAATAGCTGGGTGGCCGCACCTTGATCCAGCCCTTGCCGGTGGCGGCGCGGCGCGACTCGCCCCAGCTCAGCGTCAGCACCTGGGCCTGCCCCTGGCGCTGGGCCATCAACATGAAGACCGGGTGCGGCGTGTGCGCGAGGTGCGTGGGGGCTGGCGCGGCGGTGTCGGGGCGGGCCTCGCCCAGCCAGCGCTGCCAGGCTTGCTCGGCCAGGTGCAGGGCGCGCTCCTGCGGTGTGGCGGGCGGCGGTGCGGCGGCGGGCACGGGGCCACCCCGGGCCATCAGTGCCAGGGCTTGAGCCACCAGGGCCTCGGGCAGGTGTGGGGTCGAGGGCTCGCTGGCGATGTCTGGCCACGCCGCCCACACCAGCGCCACGGCGTGCTTGCAGCGGTGGCCCACCGGACAGTCGCATTCCGACGCGAAGGCGGTGATGACGCCCTGGTCGTTCAGCGTGATGGAGACGTCGGTGCGGTAGGGCAGGCGCGCCGAGCCCTGGACGCGACCGGAGATCAGCCACTCGTCGAGGCTGGGCTGCTCCAGGTCGGCATCCAGCACCTGGTGGCTGCGCCAGATGGCCAGGCCGCGCGCCAGCGTGCCGGCGTCCACGTGCCGCGCCAGCGACGCGGGCTGAGAAGCGGAGGTCAGCACTCGACGATGTTGACGGCCAGGCCGCCGCGCGCGGTTTCCTTGTATTTGGTCATCATGTCGGCACCGGTGTCGCGCATGGTCTTGATGACTTTGTCCAGGCTGACGAAGTGCGTGCCGTCACCGCGCAGCGCCATGCGCGCGGCGTTGATGGCCTTGACCGAGGCGATGGCGTTGCGCTCGATGCAGGGGATTTGCACCAGCCCGCCCACCGGGTCGCAGGTCAGGCCCAGGTGGTGTTCCATGCCGATCTCGGCCGCGTTCTCGGCCTGCGCGGGGGTGCCACCCATGACCGCGCACAGCGCGCCGGCCGCCATGCTGCAGGCCACGCCCACCTCGCCCTGGCAGCCCACCTCGGCGCCACTGATGGAGGCGTTTTCTTTGTAGAGGATGCCGATGGCGGCGGCGGTGAGCAAAAAGTCTTCCACGCCCCGGGCGTTGGCGCCATAGACAAAGCGCGTGTAGTAGTGCAGCACGGCCGGCACGATGCCCGCCGCGCCGTTGGTGGGCGCGGTGACCACGCGGCCACCGGCGGCGTTCTCTTCGTTGACGGCCAGCGCGTAGAGGTTGATCCAGTCCATCACCTGCAGCGGGTCGCGCAGCGCCTCTTCAGGCTTGGCGGTGAGCTGGCGGTGCAACTCGGGCGCGCGGCGCTTGACCTTGAAGCCGCCGGGCAGCGTGCCCTCGGTGCGGCAGCCGCGGGTGACGCAGTCCTGCATCACCTGCCAGATGCGGGCCAGGCCCGCCACCGTCTCGGCCTCGGGCCGCCAGTGGGCCTCGTTGCGGCGCATCACCTCGGCAATGGAGAGGCCGTGGCGCTCGGTCTGCTGCAGCAACTCGTCGCCGGTCTTGAAGGGGTAGGGCAGCACGGTGGCGTCGGGCGCGATGGTCTTTTGCTTGCTGCCGTCGGCCAGCACCTCTTCACTGACGACAAAACCACCGCCCACCGAGTAATAGGTGCGCTCGTCCAGCACGGCGCCGCTGGCGTCAAAGGCGGTGAACGTCATGCCGTTGGCGTGCAGCGGCAGGGCTTTGCGCTTGTGCAGGATCAGGTCTTTGGGCTCGTCGAAGGCGATGCTGTGGCCGTCACCCAGCGGGATGCGCTTGTGGCCGCGCATCTCGGCGAGGTAGCTTGCGACGCGCTCCACATCGACGGTGTCCGGCTCGTATCCGGCTAGGCCCAGCAGCACGGCGGTGTCGGAGCCATGGCCTTTGCCGGTGGCGCCCAGCGAGCCAAACAGCTGCGAGCAGATGCGCGCGGTGGCGGCCAGATGGCCGTCGTGCGCCAGCCGCGCCGTGAAGAGGCGCGCGGCCCGCATGGGCCCCACGGTGTGGCTGCTGGACGGCCCGATGCCGATTTTGAACAGGTCGAAGACAGAGATGGCCATGGCGGTGGGTGGGGTTGCGGGGTGGGCTCAGTGCGAGCCGTAGTGTGGCATCAGCGGGGGCCCTGGAAACCAAAGCCCCTTGTGGCTTGCGAGCCCCGGTCGGCCGTCAGGAGCACGCTCCCACGCGCTGGCCCGTCCAGCGGGACTGGATGCGCAAGGGCATGTCGATGACCTGGCCATTGACCTCGGCCTGGCCGGTGGCGTCGCCAGTCACGTTGTAGCGGGTGTCGCTGTATTGGCCGCTGAGCTTGATGCGGGCGCCGCCATGGCTGGTGCAGACCACGACGCCTTCAATGCGGCCTTTGGCCACCGACACGCCGTCCGTCGAGCAACCCTCCGCTTCGATCAGCTCGCGCAGGCGCTCCGATGGGGTTGCGGCCTGTTGCGCACTGACGCAGTGCTTGACGGGCGGCCTGGCGCGCCAGGTGTGGCCCTGGTCCATGGAGTGGGACACCTGTTCGGACCAGAGGCCGGGGGCCACCGTTTCGGTGGCCTGAGCCCCGGTGATCGAGGCCGCGCAGGTCAGGGCGGCGAACAGCACGTGCTTGTCATTCATGGTCAAGACAACTCCCAAGGGAAACAGACAACAACAAAAGTCAGGGCTGGTGCCCTGCACAAGGCAGGCGATGGTAGATCGCGGGGCGTGGCATCAACGAATGAACGTGAAGCGAAAGCCCTTGATGGCCTGCCAGGCCGGGTCGGCCGTGACCACGGTGGCGTCCTGGGTGTGCTGGGCCAGGGCCAGGCAGGCTCGGTCGCCAAGGGACAGGCCCAGGTGGCGGGTGACCGGCCGCAGCAAGGCGGCCCTGTGGGCCTGCTCAGCGCTCAAGGGGGCGATGTCGATGGGCAGTGCGGCCCAGGTGGCGAGGATGGATGCCTCATCCATGCCGCGCTCGGCCAACTTGCTGCTGACTTCACACGCATTGACGGCGCCGATGACCGCTTGCGCCTCGCCAAGCAGTTCGGCCATGCGGTCGGCACCAGGCTCGCCCAGCAACAGCGCCAGCAGCGCCGAGGCATCGCAGACCAGCGTCATTCGCGGGCGGCTGCTTCGCGGCGTTCGCGAATCAACTCATCCACGACGCTAGGCCCGCCTGGCGGAATGAACTGGGCCACCAGCGCCTGCGCCTGCCGGATGCCAGCGCGACGAGTAGTCAGCACCAGCCGCTCACCGTCTTGCTGCAAGGCCAGGATATCCCCAATGCCAATGCCCAGTTTGGCGCGCAATTCGGCTGGAATGACCACGCGGCCACCTTCTGACACTTTGACGTCGATCATGGCATCAAACTCACATATGACATTGATTTGAAATTTTGTCATTCAATTTAAAGAATGGCAATGCCTAGGCCACGCCTCAAGCCGAGCCGCTTCAGCGCGGCTTGGGCAGCGCCCACATCAGCCCCTGCGTGATCAGGCGCGGAAAGACGGTGGCATGGTCTTCTCCATCCAGCACGGTCAGCGCCACGTCCAGACCCGGGTGGCGCCGCGTGCGCAGCTGGGTCACGAAGCGGCGGGCATCGCCCACCATGTCTTTGGCATTCGGGCGGGCCTTGCTCGGGATTTCGAGGCCGCCCACATAGAGGCGCACGCGGGCGGCCAGACGGCGGCGCGCCTTGGCATGGCGTTGCTCGGCCTCAAAGGGCTGGCCTTTGTCGAACCACAAAGAGGGGCTGCCGAGAATGAAGTCGCTGAACAGCCCCGGGCGCTCCAGCAACGCCTGGATGCCCAACAGGCCGCCGTAGGAGTGGCCGGCGTAGAGGCGGCGTTTGGGGTCGGTGCGCCAGCGCGCATCCACCAGGGGGATGGCGGTGTCGGCCAGGTGGGCGAGGTAGGCCAGGCTCTGCCCATAGACGGTGTCGGGCTCGCCACGCCCAGGCGTGCGCGCAGTCGGCGTGTAGTCCCGGTTGCGGCTGACCACGCCGCTATCGCCTTTGGCATAGCCCAGGCCGACGAGGATGAACGGGGCCAGCCCCACGCCGTGCCGGTCCACCCGGCCAGCGATGGCGCGGATCAGCGGGAAGGCGTAGGGCGCATCGGTGACGTACAGCACCGGGTAGCGCTGAGTGCCTTCGGCATAGCCAGGCGGCAGGCTGACGTAGAGCTCGTACGCGCGCTTGAGCGCAGGCGCGGGCACGGTGACGACGTCGGTGTCTTCGAGGGTGTAGGGCAGCGCCAGGGCGGGGGGTGTGGTCAGGCCGCCGGCTGCCCACAGCAAGGTGCGCCGCTTCATTCGATGCCCCTGGCTTTGAGCGCGTCGATCTCGAAATCGCCGTCATCGACCAGCCGCTCCCAGCCCTCGATGCGAGCCTCGCCGCGCGTGCGGGCGATGGACAGCAGCAGGCTCTGCCCCGGCGTGGCGCGCTCGGGCTGCATGGCGTAGAGGGGGTCGGCAAAGGCGGTCTCGGGCGAGACGATCTGCCAGCCCTGGGACTTGAACTGTGCGATCACGTCGTTCAGCCACAACGCATTGATCAGGTTGTGGTGCAGCAGCAGCACCTGCGGCGCGTCGCGGCCCAGCAGGCGCTGCGCCAGGGCGCGGTAGGCCTGTGCGCGCTGGGCCACGTGTGCGAGGTAGGCGAGGCGGATGGGCTCGACGTCGGCCTGTGGGTCGCGGGCCAGCCGGTTGCGCAGCAGCGCGTCGAGCCGCCAGTCGCTGGTGTCGAGGCTGACGTAGGCGTTGCGGTAGGTGTGCGTGGCGAGGAAGGCACGCATGCCATCACGCTTTTCAGGCGTGTTGCCTTCGCGCAGGTAGGTGAAGCGGAACCACTTGCGGTAGCCGGGCAGCGGGGCGATGACCGCGTCGCAAGCCAGCAGCTCGCGCTGGTATTGCGTCAGCGTCACGTCGGCTGCGTTGAGGTCTGGGTGGGTGACGGTGTGGTTGCCCACCGCATGGCCTGCCTCGCCCCAGGCGCGGGCGAGCGCCCGGCCTTCGGGCTGGTCGGCGCCATAGCCGCTGGTGACGAACAGGGCGGCCTGGACGCCGTGCGCGGCCAATGCGGCCAGCAACGCCTGGTTGCGCTGGGCGGGCGTGAGGCGTGGCGTCTCGGCAAGCGTGGGGCCGTCGTCGAAGGTGAAGGCGACGCGTGGCGCGGGGTCGGCCGCCACGGCCATGGCGGTGGTGGCGGCCAGCAGGATGGCGACGATCCAATGAATGAAGGGCATGGTGGCAGGCGGGGCGGCAGCGTGGGTTCGGTGGGCGCCGCAGTGTCCCATCCGCACAAGGGTCGGCCTCGATGCCTGCACCGCGACCTGCGCCCCTGCGGCCACGCCGCATCAACCCGGCGTGCAGCGGGGCTCGGGGCAGACGATGTAGCAGATGTTGTTGTCCTCGCCGCCGAGCGTGCCGGCCTGCACGGCCATCTGGCCGTTGCGGTTGATGTCCCGCACCTGCTTGAGCGCCACACCGGGCGGCAGGTTGACGACCAGGGGGTTCAAGTCCACCACCTTGCGGTCGGGGCCGGCCACATAGGCAAACCGCCTGCGCTCGCCCGAAGGCAGCTTTTCATGCAGGCTGCCATAGGCGCGGCCCTGGCTGTCGATGCCCAGCACCTCGATCGAGTCGTGTGGCTGCCCCGCGCGCTTGAGGTAGGCGCCGCCCGATGGGCCGGGGTTGCTGATGAAGCCGCGGGTGCTTTCATTCAGCGTGGTCAGCGTGCCCGCCACCTGGCCCAGGTCGTTCAAGCCGTGGACGTACACCGCCAGGTGGGTGGCGGGGGTGCGCAGCCAGGCGGCGCCCAGCCCGCCTGGGCCGGTGACGAAACCGTAGGTGGCGGTCGATGGGGGGGCGAAGGAGGCCCAGCCGATCACCTGCCCACTTTCGTTGAGGCGCAGCGCGACGGGCCCCACGGCGTCGGCGGGTGCCTCCACGTCCTGCCAACTGAAGCCATCGGCCTGCACGATGGCGCTTGCCTCGCCGTCGCGCGCCCCCAGCACCTGGCCCGCATCGTTGAGGTCCCTCGGGCCGAACGAGGCCATGCCCGGAGGCAGCGGGTAGGGACGGCGGTTGGCGCCGTCCGCGTCCGTGAGGAAGGTCAGCCACTGGCCCAGCGCATCGCGATAGCGGCCAATCACGACCCCTGCGTTGTTCACGGCCGTGGCCTTGGACCACATGTCGCCCGGCTGGCTCAGGTTGCGGATGGCGCCGCCATGGGGCAACGACAGAAACGCAACCCCGGATCCCTGATCGTGGGTGCCGACGATCTGGCCGCTGTCGTTGATGCCTTCGGCAAAGCAGCCGATCTTCTGCTGGGCCAGCCGGTAGGCGTACAAGGTTTGGGACTGTGCCGACTGGGCGCACAGCGCCGTCAGCACGGCAGCCGCCAGCCAGGCCCGCGCGGTGGTGGTCGTGGGTTGCATCGCAGGCTCCACCCGATGGCAGCGCAAGCTCATCACGCGGTGCCGCGCTGCCTTGGCAGCAACCGCATGCCGGCTGCGTGCAGCCCGGCTCTGGGGGTGCTGCCAAGTCTGCGCCGGGTACGCCCCCTGGACCAGAGGGCATACCCGCAACCAGGCCTTCAGTCGGCGTAGTCGCTCATCGGCGGGCACGAGCAGCTGAGGTTGCGGTCGCCCCAGACGTTGTCCACCCGGCCCACGGGCACCCAGTACTTCTGGCGGCGCAGGCTGGGCAGCGGGAAGGCGGCGGTCTCGCGGCTGTAGGCGTGGCTCCACTCGCTGCCCAGCAGGCTGGCGGCGGTGTGCGGGGCGTTGACCAGCGGGTTGTCCTCGCGCGGCCAGGCGCCCGATTCCACTTGCGCGATCTCCTCGCGAATCTGGATCATGGCGTCGCAGAAGCGATCCAGCTCATGCCTGGACTCGCTCTCGGTGGGCTCCACCATCAGCGTGCCGGCCACGGGGAAGGACAGCGTGGGGGCGTGGAAGCCGTAGTCGATCAGCCGCTTGGCCACGTCCTCGGCACTGATGCCGCTGGTTTCCTTGAGCGGGCGCAGGTCGAGGATGCACTCGTGCGCCACGCCGCCGCCCTTGAGGCCGTCATGGCCGCCGCTGAACTGCACCGGGTAGTGGGCGGCCAGGCGGGCGGCGATGTAGTTGGCGTTGACGATGGCCAGCTCGGTGGCGGCCTTGAGGCCGTCGGCGCCCATCATGCGCATGTACATCCAGGTGATGGGCAGCACCGCAGCATTGCCCAGCGGCGCAGCGCTGACGGCGCCGATCTGCTGCGGCGTGCCCAGCCCCGCGCTGCGGTGCGCCGGCAGGAAGGGCACCAGGTCGGCCACGACGCACACCGGGCCCACGCCCGGCCCGCCGCCGCCGTGCGGGATGCAGAAGGTCTTGTGCAGGTTCAGGTGGCTGACGTCGCCGCCGAACTCGCCGGGGCCGGCCAGGCCCACCAGTGCGTTCATGTTGGCGCCGTCCACGTAGACGCGGCCGCCGTGGGCGTGCACCACCTCGCAGACCGCCTTGACGTCGGTGTCGTAGACGCCGTAGGTGGAGGGGTAGGTGATCATGATGGCGGCCAGCTTGTCGGCGTGCTGCGCGCACTTGGCCTGCAGGTCGGCCATGTCGATGGTGCCCTCTTTGGTGCACTTGACGACGACCACCCGCATGCCGGCCATCTGCGCCGACGCGGGGTTGGTGCCGTGGGCCGACTCGGGGATCAGGCAGACGTCGCGCCCGTGGTCACCGCGCGACTCGTGCCAGGCCTTGATGATGAGCAAGCCGGCGTACTCGCCCTGGCTGCCGGCGTTGGGCTGCAGGCTGACGCCGGCATAACCGGTGGCCTGGCACAGCCAGCGGTTGAGGTCGGCATCCAGTTGCGCATAGCCGGCCAGCTGATCTTGCGGCGCGAACGGGTGGATGTCGGCGAACTCGGGCCAGGTGATGGGAATCATCTCGCTGGTGGCGTTGAGCTTCATGGTGCATGAGCCCAGCGGAATCATGCTGCGGTCCAGCGCCAGGTCTTTGTCCGCCAGCCCGCGCAGGTAGCGCAGCATCTCGGTTTCGGAGTGGTAGCGGTTGAACGTGGGATGGGTCATGAAGGCCGAGGTGCGGCGCAGCTTGGCCGGGATCAGGTCGGGTGCGCTGGCTTCAAGGGCGGCCACGCTGGGCTGGGCCACGCCGTCCTTGGCGAAGACCTGCCACAGCAGCGCCAGGTCGTCGCGCGTGGTGGTCTCGTCCAGCGAGATGCACAGGTAGTCGTCCCAGGCGGTGCGCAGGTTGGCGCCCAGGGCGACGGCGCGCGCGCTCAGGCGCTGGGCCTCGGCCGCGCCCACCTTGACGCTCAGCGTGTCGAAGGCCGTCTCGCCATGGGTGGCGGTGTAGCCCATCTGCTTGAGGCCGGCCTGCAGGATGGCGGCGTAGCGCGCCACGCGCTGCGCGATGCGGGTCAGCCCGGCCGGGCCGTGGTAGACGGCGTACATGCTGGCCACCACGGCGGGCAGCACCTGGGCGGTGCAGATGTTGCTGGTGGCTTTTTCGCGGCGGATGTGCTGCTCGCGCGTTTGCAGCGCCAGCCGGTAGGCCGGGTGGCCGTGGCTGTCCACGCTGACGCCGACCAGCCGGCCGGGCAGCGAGCGCTTGTAGTCGTCGCGGCAGGCCATGAAGCCGGCGTGCGGGCCACCCGCGCCCATGGGCATGCCAAAGCGCTGGGTGCTGCCCACCGCAATGTCGGCGCCCATCTCGCCAGGGGTCTTGAGCAGCGTCAGCGCCAGCAGGTCGGTGGCGACGATGAAGGCGGCGCCCTTGGCATGCACCTTGTCGGCCTCGCCGCTCCAGTCCATCAGCCAGCCGCTGGAGGCCGGGTACTGGGCCAGCGCGGCAAAGTAGTCGTCGCCCGCGATGGCGGCGTCCCACTCGGCCTCGGACATGGCCACCTTGATGGCCAGGCCCATGGGCGCGGCGCGGGTGTGCAGCACCTCCAGCGTCTGGGGGTGGGTGTCGCCGCTGACCACCATGACGTGGCCCTTGGCCCGCACGCTGCGCTTGGCCAGCGTCATGGCTTCGGCGGCGGCGGTGGCCTCATCCAGCATCGAGGCGTTGGCCATGGCCATGCCCGTCAGGTCGCAGACCATGGTCTGGAAGTTGATCAGCGCCTCCATGCGGCCCTGGCTGATCTCGGCCTGGTAGGGCGTGTAGGCGGTGTACCAGGCCGGGTTTTCGAGGATGTTGCGCAGGATGACGCCGGGCGTCAGGGTGCCGTAATAGCCCTGGCCGATGTAGCTCTTCATCGGCCGGTTGCGGCCGGCCAGCGCCTTGAGCTCGGCCAGTGCCTGCGCCTCGGTGACGGGCGCGGGCAGGTCCATGGGTTGGGCGCGGCGGATGTTGGCCGGCACCAGCGTGTCCACCAGCGCCGCGCGCGAGGCGGCGCCGATGACGCTGAGCATGGCGGCCTCGTCGGCGGCATCGGGGCCGATGTGGCGGGCACGGAATTCGGTGGCGTTCTCGAGGGCGGCGAGGGAGATGGGCGTGGTCATGGCGTCGGCGCGGGTAGGCAAGGCGGGCGCCGCGCACCGGCCGGTGGCCGGGGTGCGCGGCAGGACGAATGAAGGCTCAGAGCGACTTGAGCAGCTCGTCGTAGGCGGTGCTGTCCATCAGGGCGTCGAGCTGGCTGGGGCTGGCCAGCTTGACCTTGAAGAACCAGCCGCTCTTGAGCGGGTCGCTGTTGGCCAGCGCAGGCTCGGCACGCAGCGCCTCGTTGACTTCGGTGATCTCGCCCGATACCGGCATGTACACGTCGGCGGCGGCCTTGACCGACTCGACGACACCGGCAACTTCCCGCTCGTCGTAGCTGCGGCCGACCTCGGGCAGATCGACAAACACCACGTCGCCCAGCGCATCCTGCGCGTGGACGGTGATGCCGACGGTGACGGTGCCGTCGCCGTGAATCTCAACCCATTCGTGGTCGGGGGTGTATTTGATGGTCATGGTGGGTTTGCCTCAGTAGGGGTCTGTGGGTAGGGAATGGGGGTCAGCCGCGATAGTAGTTGGCGGGGTTGAACGGCATGGCCGACACCAGCATGGGCACCGGTTTGCCGCGCACCATGGCGAATACCTCGGTGCCCAGCGCCGCGTAGTCGGACTCGACATAGCCCATGGCAATGGGCTGGTTGACGGTGGGGCCCAGCAGGCCGCTGGTCACCTGGCCGATGCGCTGGCCGTCGAAGTTGCGCAACTCGGCCGGCTCGCGCACGGGGATGCGCTCCTTGGCGACCAGGCCCACGCGCTTGCGCGTGGCCGGCTGGCTGCCGTCCAGCTGGGCCAGCACCGTGGCCGCACCGGGAAAGCCCCCGGCGCGCTCGCCGCCGGTGCGGCGCACCTTCTGGATGGCCCAGTTCAGCGCGCCTTCCACGGGCGTGGTGGTGGTGTCGATGTCGTTGCCATAGAGGCACAGGCCGGCTTCCAGCCGCAGCGAGTTGCGCGCGCCCAGGCCAATGGGCTTGACCTCGGGCAGCGCCAGCAGCGCACGGGCCAGCATCTCGGCGCGGCTCTGGTGCACCGAGATCTCCACGCCGTCCTCGCCGGTGTAGCCGCTGCGGGTGATGTAGAGGTCGGCGCCCTGCCAGTTGAAGGCGCCGCCGGTCATGAAGACCAGCTTGTCCACGCCGGGGATGAGGCGCGCCAGCGCTGCCACCGCCTGCGGGCCTTGCAGCGCCAGCAGCGCCCGCTCGGGCAGGGGCGTCACCTTGCAGCGGCCGCCGATGCGCGCCTGGATGTGGGCGATGTCGCCGGCCTTGCAGGCGCCGTTGACGATGACGAAGAGGTGGTCGCCCCGGTTGACGAACATCAAGTCGTCGATGATGGTGCCCTCGTCGGTCAGCAGCAGGCCGTAGCGCTGCTTGTCCACGCCCAGGCTCTGCACGTCCATGGGCATCAGCGTCTCGAAGGCGGCCGCGGCGTCGGGGCCATCGAGCCGCAACTGACCCATGTGCGAGACGTCGAACAGGCCCGCCGACTGGCGCGTCTGGTGGTGCTCGGCCACCAGGCCGCTGGGGTATTGCACCGGCATCGAGTAGCCGGCGAAGGGCACCATCTTGGCGCCGAGTTCAAGGTGCAGGGCGTGCAGCGGGGTTTGCAGCAAGGCAGCGTCAGACATGGGGTTTCCTCCAAAAGGGCAATGGCGATCCACACACAGTTGCCCTCGCTGTCCGCTTTACCTGAGAGATTGGCCCGGCGCCATGGCAGCGCACGCCGGGTTTGCCCCTTCGGTGGGCGGCTGGATGCCGCCACTCTCCAGTGAGGTGCGCGCGACCGGTTGGCTCCGGGTGGCGCGGCCCGCAGTCCTTTTGCCTGAGCGTTCGGGCTCATGCCCTGCGCCTTCGGCGGCCCGCCGCTCACGCGGCAGACGCTCTCCTGCTGACGGCGCGATTCTAGCCATCAACTAGGGGCATTCACACGGCAGTTGACCGCCGCACTTGCGCCCGCGCCCGCTGCGCGCTAGCGTGGGGCATCACCCCCACGAGGAGCGCCAGATGTCCAGCCCAACCCCGCTCATCCAACCCGACGCCATTCGCACGCTGGCGCTGGTCGGCCCCTCGGGGGCCGGCAAGACCTTGCTGGCCGAAGCGCTGCTGGCGCAGGCGGGGGCCATTGCCGCGGCGGGCACGCTGGAGCGCGGCAGCACGGTGAGCGACTTCGACCCCCTGGAGCGCCAGTTCGGCCATTCGCTGAACACCGCCGTCATGCACCTGACGCACGGGCAGACCCGCATCCACCTGCTGGACACCCCCGGCTCGGCCGACGCGCTGGGTCAGAGCCTGCCGGCACTGGAGGCCGTGGAGACGGCGGTGGTGGTGGTCGATGCCACCACGGGCCTGACGCCCATGGCCAGCCGGATGATGGCCTACGCGGCCGAGCGCCACCTGGACCGCCTCATCGTGATCAACAAGATCGACGCACCGGGGGTGGATCTGCCCGGCCTGCTGGCGGCCATCCGCGCCGAGTTCGGCACCGAATGCCTGCCGCTGAACCTGCCGGCCGGCGGCGGTACGCGGGTGGCGGACTGCTTTTTCAGCCGCGAGGGCGCGTGCGACTTCGGCCAGGTGGCCGACGCCCACCGCGCACTGGTGGAGCAGGTGGTGGAGGTGGACGCCGCCTTCGTCGAGCGCTACCTGACCGAAGGCGACGTGGACGCCAGCGAACTGCATGCGCCGCTGGAGCAGGCCTTGCGCGAGGGCCACCTGATTCCCGTGTGCTTCACCTCCGCCCGCAGCGGCGCCGGCGTGGCCGAGTTGCTGGACGTCATCGTGCGGCTGCTGCCCAGCCCCAGCGAGGCCAACCCGCCCGAGTTCCTGCGCGGCGAGGGCGCGGCGGCCCAGCCCATGGTGGCCACGCCCGACCCGGCTGCGCACGTGCTGGCCCATGTGTTCAAGGTCACCGTCGATCCCTTCGTCGGGCGGCTGGGCATCTTCCGCGTCCACCAGGGCACGGTGCAGCGCGACAGCCAGCTCTACGTGGGCGACGCGCGCAAGCCGTTCAAGGTCGGTCACCTGTTGATGCTGCAAGGCAAGCAGCAGATCGAGGTGGTGGCGGCCGGGCCCGGTGACATCGCCGCCGTGGCCAAGGTCGATGCCATCCACTACGACGCCGTGCTGCACGACGCGGCCGAGGACGCCCACATCCACCTCAAGCCGCTGAGCCTGCCGGTGCCGGTGCATGGCCTGGCCATTGCCCCCAAGCGCCATGGCGACGAGCAGCGGCTGTGGGACATGCTGACCAAGCTGGTGGACGAAGACCCCTGCCTGAAGCTGGAGCGGGTGGCCGTCACCAACGAGACCGTGATCTACGGCCTGGGCGAGCTGCATCTGCGCATCCTGCTGGAGCGGCTGCAGGCCAGCCAGCGCATCGAGGTGGAGACCCGCCCGCCGCGCATCGCCTACCGCGAGACCATCACCGCCCCGGCCGAGGGCCACCACCGCCACAAAAAGCAAAGTGGTGGCGCCGGGCAGTTCGGCGAGGTCATGCTGCGCGTGGAGCCGCTGCCGCGCGGCACGGGGTTTGAGTTCGTCGATGCCGTCAAGGGCGGTGTCATCCCGGGCCAGTTCATGCCGGCCGTGGAAAAAGGCGTGCGCGAGGTGCTGGCCAGCGGTGCCATCGCCGGCTACCCGGTGGCCGACGTCAAGGTCACCGTCTACGACGGCAAACACCACAGCGTGGACAGCAAGGACATCGCCTTTACCACCGCCGGGCGCAAGGCCTTCATGGCCGCCATCCGTGCCGCCAACCCCAGCGTGCTGGAGCCGGTGGTGCACATCGAGATCAGCGCGCCCGAGACGGCCATGGGCGACATCACCGGCGATCTGGCCAGCCGCCGCGGCCTGGTCAACGGCAGCACCACCAGCGGCCTGGGCACCGTGGTGGTGCGCGGCCAGGCGCCGCTGGCCGAGCTGGCCGGTTACCAGTCGCGCCTGAATGCGCTGACGCAGGGGCAGGGTCGCTACGTGCTGGCGCTGTCCCACTACGACGCCGTGCCGCCGGCCGTGCAGCAGCGGCTGATGGCCGATCACCGCGTCAGCGACGACGACTAGACAGGGGCCGCTCTCAGTCCGCCGCCACGCAGCGGTCGCGTCCGTCGGTCTTGGCGCGGTACAGCCGCTGGTCGGCAATGGCCACCAGCGCGTCCAGATGGGTGCGGCCGCTGTCCAGCAAGGCCACGCCCATGGAGAACGTCAGGCCGTGCGGCGTGGGCAGGCCGGTGACGGCCTGCGCGCCAAACGCAGTGCGCAGCCGCTCGAACACGGCCTGCACGTCATCGCGCTTTCTGCCCGGCATCACCAGCAACCACTCCTCGCCGCCCCAACGGCCCAGCCGATCCTGGCCGCCCAGCACCTCGGTGGCCACCAGCGCAAACGCCTGCAGCGCGGCGTCGCCGCCGTCGTGGCCCCAGGTGTCGTTGACGCGCTTGAAGTGATCCAGGTCGATCAGCGCCAGCGCCATCGGCACACCCAGGCGCTGAGCCTGGACGATCTGCTCCTGCGCATAGGCGGTGATGGCACGGCGGTTGGGCGCATCGGTCAATTCATCGCGCAGGGACAGATCGGTCAGCCGGCGCCGGGTGCTGAGCAGCCGGTGCGTCAACCACAGGCCCGCCAGCAGCCACAGCACCAGCGCCAGCACCACCAGCCCCAGCGTCTGGCGCCGGGCTGCGTCGGCGCTCAGTTGGGCGCCCGCGCTGTCCTGGGTCTGGCGCAGCGCGGCCAGCTCGGCCTGCTCGCGCGCCGTGTCGTAGCGGGCCTGCAGCCGCGTCAGTTGCCAGTCGCGGGCCAGGGCGCGCGCCTCGGGCTCCAGCGTCCGGGCCTGGCTCAGCGCGGTGTAGGCCCCGAGGGGATCGTCACGCCGGGCGTGGGCGGCGGCGCGGGCCTGCGCCAGGGCGCGACGCAGGGCGGGTTGCACGGCATCGCTGTCTGCGGCCTGAGCCTCGCCCAATGCCTGGCTGAGGCTGGCATGGTTCAGTGCGGTCAACGTGCGCAGCATCAGCGCATGCCAGCGCGCCCAGGTGTCGGGCTCATCCACGGCCGCCAGATCCTGGCGGGCGGCACGCAGCAAGGGCAGGGCGGCGCCGGCCTCGTGGCGCGCCAGGTGCTGGGCGGCCAGCACCAGCCGCGCCTGGCCAGCCTCCAGGGTGTGACCGCTCTTGTGGGCCGCATACAGCGCCTGCTGGACGAGGGCGGGCTGATCGCCCAGCGCACCTCGCAGGGTCAGCAGTTGCACATGCAGGCGGCTTGCCGGTTGCCTGGTCAGCAGCGCGCGGGCGGCCTGCAGGCGGGCCTGGGCGCCGGCGGCGTCACCGGGCTCCTGGCTCCGCGCCGCCTGGGCCTGCGCGACCAGCCCCAGAGCCCAGGCCTGGTCCAGCGAACTGGTCATGGCCCGACGGCAGGCCAGCAGATCGGCGGCGCTCAAGGTGGCCTCTTCCACACTGACTGCCGCCAGCAGGGCCACCGTGTCGGCCTGGGTCAGCGCGCAGGCCAGCGGGGTGTCGTTCAGCTCGCTCACCTGCTGGCGCAAGGCGGCATAGGCGGCCGGCTGGCGTGCCGGCAGCGGTGGCTGGGCTTGCAGCTGCCGCAGCTGCAGGTGGGCTTGTTCGCGCAGGGCGGGTGCGGGCAACTGGGCCCATAGCCGCTCGGCCGTGGCCAGCACCCGCTGCGCGCGTTGGTGTTGGCCGCCGGCCAGCGCCACGTCGGCCAGCGCCAGCGCGGCCCAGAAGCCCTGGGCGGGTTGATGGCCGGTCTGGGCCGCGGCCAACGCCTGGGTGGCGCGGTGGTCGGCAGCGGCCAGGTTGTCGTGCGCCAGTGCCGCCACTTCGGTCACCACCAGTGCCGGCAATGGCGATGGCGATGGCTGGGCCTGGACGGTCCAGGCCGCCCAGGCCAGCAGCACGCCTGCGGCGCCACGCCAGGCAGCGGTCACAGGGCATCCTCGTCGTTGCCGGCACAGCGCATCTGGTCGCGGCCCAGCTGCTTGGCTCGGTACAGCGCCTGGTCGGCCCAGTTGACGGTGTTCATCCAGTCGGTGTGGGCGCCGGTCAGCATGGCGGCGCCCATGGAGAAGGTCAGCCCGTGCGGCTTGGGCAGGCCGGCGATGTCGGCCTGCGCGAAGGCCGTGCGCAGGCGCTGGAACACGGCGTCGAGCTCGTTCTCGCGCGTGCCTGGCATCACCAGCAGCCACTCTTCGCCGCCCCAGCGGCCCAGCCGGTCCTGGCCACGCAGCACCCGCTGGGCGCTTCGGGCGAATGCACGCAGCACGGCGTCGCCACCGTCGTGGCCCCAGGTGTCGTTGACGCGCTTGAAGTGGTCCAGGTCGATCAGCGCCAGCGTCAGCGGGGCATCCAGCCGGCTTGCCAGTTCGGCCTGCGCCTGGGCGTAGGTCGCCACGGCACGGCGATTGGGGGTGTCGGTCAGCTCGTCGCGCAGCGCCAGATCGGCAGCCAGGCGCCGTGTGCGCCACAGGTGCAGCACGGCGGCCGCACCCACGGTGGCGGCCACGGTCAACGCGGCGATCAAGGCCCACAACCCCTCGCGCCGGGCTGCCTCGGCTTGCAGCGCCAGCCGGGCCTGCTCGCCCTCGGCGCGCAGGCGCCGGGCTTCGGCCTGGCGCAGCGTGGCTTCGTAGCGCGACTGCAGCCGCACCGCCTGCTGGTCACGCTGCTGGCCGCGCAAGCCGTCCAGCAGCGCCTCGGCTTCCTGCAGCGCGTCGTAGGCGGCCTGGTGGCGGCCTTGCGAAGCCCAGGCCTCGGCCATGGCGGCCAGCAGGCTGCTGCGCGAGCGGTCGCGCGGCAACTCATCGAGCAGGGCGCGGGCCAGCGCCAGCTCGCCCAGCACCTGCGGCTGGCGCAACTGGGCCAGCGCGCGCAACCTGACCTTGGCCGCGTTGGCCCGCCAATCGACGGGCAGGCTGGCCGGGAGCACCGTGGCGCCCAGCCGCGCCAGCGCCGCCTGGGGTCGTTGGCGCACCAGTTCGACCCGGGCCAGGTCGGTGCTGGCGATGGCCACGCCGGCCGCGTCGCCCAGCTCGCGCGACAGGGCCAGCGCCCGCTCCAGCGGCTCGACGGCGGCCTCGCTGTTGCCTTTGTCGATCAGGGTGGCGCCGATCTCCCACTCGATGATGCTGCGCCGGAACCGTGCCGGATAGCCGTCCAGCGCGATGAGCGCGGCCTGTGCATAGTCCAGCGAGGTGCGCACGCCGTCGGCGTCGGTGACCATCAGGTCGCGCAGCACCGACAGCCCCGTCAGCGCATTGGCCATGCTGTAGGGGTTGCCCTGCTGGCGGGCGCAGCGCGCATAGGCCTCACCGGCCAGCCAGGCGCCGTCGATGTCGCCGGCGCGGCGCTTCTCCTGCGCCTCGGCCATGGCCAGGTCGCACAGCAGGCGCGCGTCGCCCAATGCCTGGATGCGGGGCCGCAGCGTGGCCAGCTGGGCCGTCATCTCGGCCTGGGGCAGGCGGTGGCGCTGCGAGGCCAGCTGGGTCAGACCCCATGTCAGCCGTAGCCCTTCGTCCACCGGCTCGGGCAGCAGCGCCAGCGCCTCGCGCGCCATGCCCAGGTCGTGGGCGGCCTCGTCGGGCTGCTCGCTGATCAGATGCACCTCGGCCCGCGCCAGCCACAGCCACACCAGCAGCGGCCCGTCGCCGCGCTGGCGGGCCTCGGTCAGCTTGGCATCGGCCAGGGCCAGGGCGGTGCGAGGATCGTCCTCGGCCTGGTCGACGATGGCATCGGCCAGCGGCGCGCGGCCGTGGGCCGAGCCCGTCCAACTCAGGCCCAGCGCCAGCAGCAGCAGGGCCAGAAAGATATTCATCAGCAGCGTCTATCGGCGACGCCACTGGCGGCTGAAGGGCTTCTTGCACAATGCTGGCTGCCACCGCCTCGCTTCACGCCCTGCCCATGACCGGATCCCGCAAAGCCCTTCTTGCCGCGCTGGCCGTCGTTGGCGTGCTGGCGCTGGTGGTCTGGCAGGCTCGCTGGCCGCTGTTTGGCGGCCGCGTCGCGGGGCTGGAGGTGGATCTGGCCCGGCCGCAGGGCTATATCGCCTCTCCGGCGCTGGCACGGCTGCCGCGCGATCTGGTGCGCACACCGCTGCTGCGCGAGGTGCTGACCGAAGACTTCGTCTTCTATTACGACGAGCATGAAACCCGGCTCTCGGTGGCCGGCGCCATCCGCCGCCTGGCCTTCGAGCACGAGCTGCCACTGACCGAGCGTCTGCTGGCCCAGGTGCTCGATGAACCCGCCGAGATGGCCTGGTGGCTGGATGCCAAGGGCGCGCCGCGCCACTGGGCGCTGCTGGTGCGGCGCGGTGCGCTGGCCCAGGCGCTGCTGGCCACGGCCAAGGTGGCCGGCACCCTGGCCCAGGGTGATCAACCCGCCCAGGGCGACCGGCAACTGACCCGGTTGGGCGAGTTGCGCGTGGGCGGCGACACCGTGCCGGTGCTGGCGCTGCAACTGTCCAGCCGCCAGACCCTGGCGCTGGTGGCTCACGGCGAGCGCCTGCTGGTGCTCAGTGACCCCGGCCTGCTCTATGGCAGCGACGACGTCGGCCAGCGCGTGCTGGACGAGGCCGGCGCCGCCACCCTGGCTGGTGCGCTCAAGGACGGCGGCCGCGCCTGGCGCGACACACTGGGGCTGGCCGAGCCGCCACCCAAGGCGCACCAGATCGCCGCCACCGCCGAGCTGCTGGCGCGCGGCTGGCCCCATTTCATGCCCGGGGTGCGCGGCCTGCGCGCCGAGGTGGCGCTGGAGGCGCCGGCCAGCGGCGCCCCCGCGCCCCAACTGGCGCTGCGGGTGGCGGACACCGCCTTGCCCGGCCCGCAGGACGCGACGCTGTGGGCCGCGCTGCCGCAAGACGCCGCCGCCTGTGCCCGCCTGCCGGTGGACTGGACGCGCCTGGCCGCCGTGGAGACCGCCGGTGCGCCGCTGGCCGCGCTGGCCGGCCGCTTTGAAGGCCCGGCAGCGGTCTGCTGGTCGGCGCGCTCGCAACTGCACACGCCGCTGTTCGTGGCCCGGCTCAAGGGTGAGGCCACCGCCAGCGACGCCGAGCTGGCCGCCGTCTGGCCCTGGCTGCTGCGCGGCGCCGATGCCCCGCGAGCGCTGCAACGCGAGGTGGATGACGCCCCCTGGGGCTTTGCGCTCGCCGCCGCCGACGCCAGCCGCTACCAGCCCACGCTGATCCGCCAGGGCGGCTGGCTGGCTTTCTCGCCCGATGCCGACTGGGCCGAACGCGCGGGCCAGACCCTGGCCCGCCAACGCCCGGCGCTGGCCGTGCCGCCGACGGCGCTGGCCTACGTGGCCCCGGCCCAGGTGGCCGAGCTGGCCCGCCGCGAGGCCATGGCCGTGCTGCCGCCCACTCAGGAAACCCTGCACCAGGCCGCCCGCACGCTGCTGTGGCCACGGCTGGATGCGCTGGCGCGCTGGCCGGCCAGCGCACTGGTGGCCAACGGCCAGCCCGACGGCCTGGGTTGGGTGCCCGTGTCCTTCCACACCCTGACGCCATGAACGCCACCTTCACCGGCCCCGACGGTCGCCTGCGCTGCGGCTGGTGCGCCGCCACCCCCGACTACATCGCCTACCACGACGACGAATGGGGCTACCCCGTGGCGGACGACCGGCGCCTCTTCGAGAAGCTCAGCCTCGAAGCCTTTCAGTCCGGCCTCTCGTGGCGCACCATCCTGGCCAAGCGCCCGCACTTTCGCGCCGCCTTCGACGGCTTCGACTTCACCCGCATGGCCTATTACGGCGAGGCCGACGTGGCGCGGTTGCTGGCCGATGCGGGCATCGTGCGCCACCGCGGCAAGATCGAGGCCGTGATCCACAACGCCAGCCGCGCCTGCGAGCTGGTGGCCCAGGCAGGCTCGCTGGCCGCCTACTTCTGGCGCTACGAGGCACCGCCCAGCGCGCCCGTGGTGCGCCCCACCTCGCCCGAGTCCATCGCCCTGGCCAAAGACCTGAAGCGGCGCGGCTGGAAGTTCGTCGGCCCGACCACGGCTTACGCCTTCATGCAGGCCATGGGTCTGGTCAACGACCATGCGCCGGGCTGCGCCATCCGCGCCCAGGTGGCGGCCGCCCGGACGGCGTTCGCGCCGCCGGGCCGCTGACCCATGGTGCGGCGCCGCGTCTGCCTGGGCCTGCTGGCGCTGCCGCTGCTGGCCCGCGCGCAACCCGCTGGGCGCCAGCGCCTGGCCACGCCGGCTGCGCGCGAGGCCTTTCGCGCCTGGATGACGCTGCTCATCCAGGCCCAGCTGGCCCGTGGCCCCACGCCGCGCTGGCAGCAGCGCGACTGCGCCGGCCTGGTGCGCTTTGCGGTGGCCGAGGCGCTGCGCCCGCATGACCTGGCGTGGCGCCGGGCCAATGGCCTGGCCAGCCGCCCCACGCCGCCCGATGTGGACGACCCGGCCGCCGCCGCCCTGCGCCACACCTGGCGCCGTGCCGACGGCAGCCAGGGCGCCTACGCCAGCGCGCTGGACATGGTGCAGGCCAACACGCGGGCGGTGGGCCGCTCGCTGCACCAGGCCATGCCGGGCGATTTGCTGTTCTACGACCTGGGCGACGACCAGCACCTGATGGTCTGGCTGGGCCGCTACGTGGCCTACCACACGGGCAGCGTGCACCCTGGCGACGACGGGCTGCGCGCGGTGCGCGCGGCCGAGCTGGCCCGCTGGCGCGACACCCGCTGGCGGCCGGTGGCCGAGAACCCGAATTTCGCCGGCATCTACCGGCTGGACTTTCTGTGATGACCCTGCGCCACCTCCTGCTCCTGGCTGCCGTGCTGCTGTTGACCGCCGCGCAAGCCGCCGATGCGCCGCCGCCCACCCCGCAGACCGAACCCCAGCCGCTGACGCCCTATGCCAGCCAGCCGGTGGGTGAGCCCTTCTTTTTGCTGTCGGACGCCAGCTTTGGCGCCGACGAGCCGGCGCGCGTGCGGCTGGAGGTCAACCAGCCCGAGGCGCTGGCGGACACGGGCGGCGTGGACGTGCTGCTCTACCGCGTGCCTGAGCCGCTGGCGTTCCTGCAGCGGCAGAAGAACCTGCACCGCGTGCAGGTGGCGCCCGGCCCCATGCAGGAAGGCCTGGCCAACACGTTGACGCACCTGTGGGACGCCTGGGCCGTCAAGGCCCGCCTTGCCTGGCGCAAGCTGTTTTCCAGCCAGGCCCGTGAGGCGGCGGTCAAAGCGGCCCCGGGCCTGAAAACGCCGCCGCAGTTGAGTGCGCCCTCGCGCTTCGAAGCGCCGCCGCAGCTCAAACCCATCCCCGGCCTGCCACTGGTCACGCGCTTTCGCTACCCGGTGTTTGCGGCCCAGCCCATCGCCCCGCCCAAGGACTTGAAGCTGGCCGGCAGCAGCAGCGGGTTCATTGCGGCCGGGCAGGGCAATGTGCACCTGCCGCTGGGCCGCCTCAAGCCGGGGCTGTACCTGGTGGAGGCCGTGGCGGGCCAGCACCGCGCGGCCACGCTGCTGTTCATCGCCGACACGCTGGCGGTCAGCAAGGTCTCGGGCCAGCAGATGCTGGTCTGGACGGCCCGCCGCAGCGACGGCGCCGCCGTGCCCGGCACCCAGGTCTGGTGGAGCGACGGTGTGGGCGTGCTGCAGCGCGGCGCCAGCGATGCCGAGGGCCTGACCCGCTTCACACGCAGCGCGCCCGAGCAGACCTATCTGTTCGGGCAAGACCCGGCGGGCGGCGTCTTCATCTCGGAGAACTTCTATTACGACAGCGAGATCTACGCCGCCAAGGTCTACGCCGTCACCGACCGGCCGCTGTACCGCCCGGGTGATCAGGTGCAGCTCAAGGTCACCGGCCGCGAGTTCAGGAACGCGCGCGACTCGGTACCGCTCAAAGACGGGCCGCTGGCGCTCAGCGTGCTCGATCCGGCCGGCCAGGTCATCCACACGCAGACGCTGCGCTTTGCCTCGCCGCAAGGCGCCGATGGCGCGTTCTGGCTGCCCGCCAACGCGCCGGCCGGGGGCTACGAGCTGCGCATGACCTTGGGGGCCGACCGCTACAGCGCCGCGTTTCGCGTGGCCGACTACCGCAAACCCCATTTCGAGATCGCCTGGCTGCCTGGCAAGCCCGACTTCAAGACGGGCGAGCCCGTCACCGGCCAGTTGCAGCTGCATTACCCCGACGGCAAACCTGTGGCCGGCGCGCGCATCGGCCTGACCGCGCGGGCGCAGCGGCTGTCGATGGTGGAGGGCGAGCTGGACTACAGCGGCGCCTTCCCGCTCAAGCTGACGCAGGCCGAACTCACCACCGACCGCGAAGGCCGCGCCAGCTTCAGCCTGCCCGCCGCCACCGAGCCCAGCCGCTACGTGCTCACCGCGCTGGCCACCGACGGCGCGGCCTACCGCGTGCGCACCAGCCAGGAGCTGCTGATCGAGCGCGGCGCCAGCAGCTGGCGCATGCAGGCCGAGCGCGCCTTCTCGGCGCCGGGCGCGGCGGTGCGCTTTGCCATCAGCCCCTCGCAGCGGCCCGAGGCCAGCAGCGAGGCGGCACCGCCCACGCGCTGGGAGTGGATCCGCCAGGAAGACCGCGAGACCGCCCAGGGCGGGCTGGCCGATGCCCGCGCGCTGACCCTGACTTTTGCCAAGCCCGGCAACTACACGCTGCGGCTGCGCGATGCCCGGGGCCGCATCATCGGGGCCACCTCGCACTTCGTCAGCGGCGACGGCCTGCAAGCGCCCGCCGGGCAGATCGTGCTGGTGGCCGACC
Organism: Pseudomonadota bacterium; assembly: GCA_020161145.1. Lineage (GTDB taxonomy): Bacteria > Pseudomonadota > Gammaproteobacteria > Burkholderiales > Burkholderiaceae_C > Ideonella. The sequence continues at coordinate 136,257 of JAIUPQ010000006.1, read as the reverse complement.
AGCCGCGCTACGCCGTCGGCGCCACCGCCCAGGTGCTGGTCACCTTCCCCGAGGCCGTGGACCACGCGCTGGTGACGCTGGAGCGCGAGCGCGTCGAGCACACCGCGCTGCTGGGCCGCACCGCCCCCTGGCTGCGCAGCGAGCGCATCGGGGCCACACAGTGGCGGCTGGCGGTGCCCATCACCGAGGCCATGAGCCCCAACATGACGCTGTCGGTGGCCTATGTCAAAGGCGGCGAGATGGTGTTCGAGAACCTGGGCCTGCTGGTGGCGCAGCCGCGCGTGGCGCTGCAACTGCGCACCGACAAACCCGTCTACAAACCCGGCGAGACGGTGACGCTGGACGTGACCGCCACCCTGGCCGGCCAGCCCGTGGCGGCCGACGTGGCGCTGGGCGTGGTGGACGAAATGATTTACGTGCTGCAGCCCGAAATCGCGCCGCCCATCGACGCCTTTTACTTCCACCCGCGCCGCAACAACGTGCGCACCAGCGCCAGCCAGAGCTTCATCGGCTACGACCTGGCCACCCGGGCGCTGGGCACGTTGCCGGCGCGGCGGCAGGTGCAGGAGCGGGCCGTCAAGGTGCTGGAGCGCCCGCGCCGCGACGCCATCGACACCGCGCTGTGGGCGCCGCGCCTGCGCACCGACGCCCAGGGCCGGGTGCGCGTGCGCTTTGCCATGCCCGACGCGCTGACGCGCTGGCGCATCACCGCCCGCGCCATCGTGCCGGACGGCGGCGCGGTGGGCCAGCAGGTGGGCTGGCTGCGCTCCGACCAGCCCTTCTACGCCAAATGGGCGGCGCCCGACTGGCGCCGCAGCGGCGACACCGCCGACGCCACCGTGGCCCTTTTCAACCAGACCGGCCAGGACGCGCGCGTGCAGTGGCAGGCCCAGGGCGCAGGGCTGGACCTGAAGGGCGAGGCCACGCTCAAGCCCGGCGCCAGCTTCGTCACGCTGCCCTGGCGCGGCGAGGGTGCGCGCGGCGCGCTGACCTTCACGCTGACGCAAGGCGGCAAGCCGCTGGACCGCCTGGCCACGCCGCTGCGCACGCTGCCGGTGGCCTGGCGCAGCCCGCGCGAGTTGGTGCTGGACATGCGCAGCGGCAGCGCCGCGCTGGCGCTGCCGCCCGACGCCAGCGACGTGCGCGTCAGCTTTGCCGCCGACGCCTACAGCGCCCAACTGGCCCGCGTGGCCGACCAGCTCATGGCCTTCCCCTACGGCTGCGTGGAGCAGACCGCCAGCCGCATGATTCCGCTGGCCCAGGCGCTGCAGGCGCTGACGCCGGCGCAGCAAAGCCTGGCCCCGCAGCTGGCGCAGCGGCTGGGCGGCGCCCGTCTGGCCCTGGCGCAGATGGCCACGCCCGAGGCGCAGTTCGGCTGGTGGGGCCGGGGCATGGCGGCCGATGCGCTGATGACCACCTACGCCTACTACGCCGACTGGCAGGCGGGCCAGGCGCTGCAGGCGCCGCTGCCCAAGGCGCACTGGGAGCGGCTCTACGACGTCTACGCCAAAGACGGAGTGCGGCAAGGCCTGCTGCAGCGGGCGCTGATGCTGGGCTGGATGCAGCACATGGGCTTGCAGGTGGATGTGATGGTGGATGCGCTGCTGGCCGCGCTGGACGAGGCGCCGGCCGTGTCCAGCGCACGTGCAGGCGGCAGCCTGCTGCTGGCCGAGGTGCCGCAGGCCAGCACGCTGGACGCGGCCCGCGTCTGGGCGCTGCACCTGGCGCAAACGGCCAAACGCCCCGTCAGCGCCGAGCAGCGCGCGGCCGGCGCGGCCGCTGCGGTGCGGCTGGCCGGCCAGACCGAGCCGCTGTGGCAGGCGCTGCTGATCGCCACCGGCCACGCCGACAAGGCCGGTGCCGGCGACGTGCTGGCCCGCGTGGCGCTCGACGCGCCTACTTTTGATCGCGCCCTCACGCTGGCCTGGCTGCGGCAGGCCACCGCCGCCCCCGCGCCGCTGGCCGACCTGGCGCCGCCCGCGCCCTGGCAGCGCGCCCAGGCGGCCCAGCCGCAATGGCGGCTGCCCGCCGGCGCGCCGCTGCCGCGCGAGCTGAACCTGCCCCCTGGCGCGGCGGCGGTGGCCACCGTGCGCTTCGAGTCGCGCGAGGACGCCGCCGCCACCTTGCCGGCCCAGGTCGAGCGCCGGCTCTACCGCGTCACGCCGCAGCCGGCCAGGCCGCCCGCCAAGGACGCACCGCCCGATCCGACGGCCGGCGCGCGGCTGACCGTCACGCTCACACCCGTCCAGCCCGGCACACCGCTGGACAGCAACGCGCTCTACCTCGACGAGCTGCGCGTCAGCAGCAAGCAGCCGCTGCGCTGGGCGCTGGTCGAAGCCGCGCTGCCGCCCGGCGCGGCGGTGGAGGCCAGCACCTGGGGGATCGATCTGAACAGCGCCGACGGCAAAACCCCGCAGCCGCTGGAGCGCGCCCAGCACCAGGACACCGCGCAAGGCTATGCCGTGCCCATCGAGCGGCTGGAGGCCGGTGGCAGCGTGGCCGTGCGCCACCTGGTGCGCTTTGCCCAGCGCGGTGATTTCAAGCTGCCGCCGGCGCGCGTCTGGCGCATGTACCAGCCCGAAGGCAAGGCGTATGAGGGCGAGGGGGGCTGGCGGGCGATGGGGGTGCGGTGAGGCGTGGCGTCAGGGCGCGGTCTGCGCCCAGGCCTCCAGCGCCTGCACCTGCGCAAACCAGCGCTGCAGATGCGGCAGATCCTGCACCGGAAAGCGCGCCACGTCCTGGTCGGCCAGCGGCGCGGCCAGGGCCAGATCGGCCAGCGACAGGCCCGATGCGCACAGCCATTCGTGCGTGGCCAGATGGGCGTCCAGCCGCTCGGCCGCCTCGCGCAGCAACTGCTCGCCATGGGCGACCGCAGCCGCGTCGGCCGTCCCCAGACCCATCTCGGGCTTGATGTGGTTTTCCCAGTTGAGCAAGGCCACGCCCGGCATCAGCGACTGGCCACACCAGAACAGCCAGCGGTTGACATCGGCGCGCGCGCGGGCGTCGGCCGGGTACAGCGTCTGCCCCGGCGTCAGGTCGGCCAGGTACTGCATGATGGCGTACGACTCCCAGAGCACGAAGCCGTCGTGCTCCAGCACCGGCACCTTGCGGTTGGGGTTGAGCGCCGCGAACGCGGGCGCATGCTGGGCGCCCCGGGACAGATCGACCGGCACCAGATCCAGCGCCACGCCCAGCTGGTGGGCCGCCAGCCGCACGCGGCGCGAGTTGGTGGAGAGCGGGTGGTAGTGAAGGCGCATGACAGGCTCCGGGGTGGATGGGGTGATGGCTGCATCGTAGGCTGGGGCACTGTCAGGAACTGTCAGCAATGTGGCGGGGCGCGTGGTGGCGTTGAGGGTCAAATGCCTGCGTATCAACCTGCTCCGTACAGGGCGCGTAGGTCGCCTTTTTGATGAACAAACCGCTTGAGTTCACCCTGCGCGCATGGCTTACGGCCTTGCTGCTGGCCGCCTCGGCCGCCCACGCCCAGCAGGCCGCCTGGCTGGCGCCCGAGGGCATGCCGCAGGGCAGCGCCGCCCGCGCGCCGCTGGGCAGTTTGTGGAAGCTGTTCGTCTACGCCGACCTGGCCGCCACCGGTGCGCAGGAGCCGGCCTACCGCTGCGCGTCGGCCCAGCGCGGCAGTGAGGACGACTACTGCTGCGAGCCTGGCGACAGCGTGGCCCGCGACGCGGCGCTGGCACGCTCTTGCGGCGCCTACTTTGCGCCGCAGCGGCTGGGGCTGACCGCCGCGACGTGGGCCGAGCGCTGGCGCGCGCGCGGCGCGCCAACCTGGCTGCATGACCTGGCGCAGTTGCAGCCAGCCACCGTAGTGCCCGTGCCCGAGCTGCTGCGCGCGCTGGCCGCCGTACCCCCTGAAGCCAGAGCCGCCGCGCGCCGCGCGCTGCTGCCCATCGCCACGCGCGAGCCGTCCGTGCTGGCGGCCCTGGGCAGCGGCCCCCGCCTGAAGACCTGGAGCTGGCGGGACGCGCAAGGCGCCCCCGTGGGCGGCGCAGCCGGCTGGCTGGCCGATGGCGTGCCGGTCTGGTTCGGCGCCCCCGGCAGCGGCAGCGCCGCGCTGGCCCGCCATGCCGGCTGGCTGGCGCAGACCTGGCCGGCGGCCACCGCCGCCTCGCCCCCGGCCGACGGCCCTTGTGTGGACGTGCATTTCTTCAACCGCTACCCGCTGGCCCGGGTGGAGAAGGTGGGCGCGGGTGACGCCGTACCCGGCCCCCTGAGCGGCCGCCACCGCCTCACGTTTGCCAACGGCCAGCGCCTGGTCATCACCGCCCAGCCGGCGCTGCTGTTGCGCCGCGACGGCGCGGGCTGGGCCATCGACGCGCGGCTGACGCTGGACGACTACGTGGCCCGCGTCATCGACCGCGAGGGCGACGCGCGCGAGCCCGCCGCCGCGCAGGCGCTGGCCGTGGCCGCCCGCAGCTACGTGCTGCAGCAGGCGCGCGAGGATGCCGCCTGCCGCCGCATCGGCGACGACAGCCGCACCCAGCGCGTCAGCCCCAACCCGCCCACGGCGGCGGCCCGCCGCGCCGCCGCGCACACGCAAGACCTGGTGCTGGATGCGCCGGTGCGCTACCACCAGAGTCAGCCCGCGCCCGGTGTGCTGGCCTGGCAGCAGGCGGTGGCGCAAAGCCGGGCCGGCCGCGACTTCACGCAGATCCTGGCGCACACCTGGCCCGCTGCGCGGCTGGTGGGCATGGACGGCCTGCTGGCCGCCGACTGCACGGCGCTGCCCGCCGCCACCGCCTGGCTGGCCGAGCGGCAGCACCGCTGGCGCGAGCGCCTGCGCCGCGAGCCCGGCTACGAGCCCCTGGTGCCCATGCCGCGCATCTGCCAGCTGGCGCTGGGCCTGCCGCACGCCGACAGCCGCCGGGGCCTGATCCGCGTGCGCGACTGGCACAGCCCCGAAGGCCGCATTGGCCTGGTGCACGAGTACCTGCACCTGGCGTTTGCCCACCACCCCAGCGGGCAGGACGAGGCCTATATCGAAGCCTTGGCACGGGAGCTGGCGCCGTGAGGGTTGATGAGCGCCCCTACGTTTCTTGAGCCGAAAATGGCCCTCACCATGAACGCCCCGCATCTGACCCTGCGCACCTACGGCGGACCGCAGGCCTCACACCGCCACGCCGACCACCACCAGATCGTGCTGCCCCAGGCCGGCCGCATGGAGATCGAGGTCGATGGCCGGGGCGGCCGGGTCGATCTGGCGCAAGGCGTGTTCGTCTGCGCGGGCGCCGCCCATGCGTTTGCGGCGGCAGGGGGCCACCGCTTCTGGGTGCTGGACGTGCCCACGGCGGGCACGGCCGACTGGTCTGTGGCCGAGGGCGCGTTCTTTCCCATCGCCGCGCCGCTGCGCCACCTGCTGGACCACGCGGCCACCAGCCCCGCCATTGGCGCCGGCCTGCCCGAGGCCGTGGCGGCCTGGAGTGCGCTGCTGCGGCTGGCGCTGATGCAGCCCACGGCCCGGCCGCCCAGCCGCGACGCGGCCCGGCTGCGCCAGGCCATGGCCCACATCCAGCACCATCTGGACACCCCGCTGACCGTGGCCGAGGTGGCCCGCGCGGTGGGCACCAGCGAGCGCCAGTTGCACCGCCTCTTCCAGGCTCAGTTGCAGCAAAGCCCGCGGGCCTACGTCATGCAGCAGCGGCTGGGCCGGGCCGTGGACCTGCTGCGCGGCACCCGGCTGGCCATTGCCGACATCGCGCAGCGCTGCGGCTACGCCGACCAGAGCGCGCTGACCCACGCGCTGCGGCGGGCCGGGCAGCCCACGCCCGCCGCGCTGCGCAAATAAGCAGACCGGCAGCCGCCGACAAACCGGTGGCAGCCCGGCACAAGACGGCGGCCACCCGCCTGCTTATGCTGCGGGTCGATGAACACCACCCCATCCCGCTCCGCCGCCACCCGGGCCACCGCCATCGGCGTGGTGGCCTTGCTGCTGTGGGCCAGCCTGGCCGTGCTGACCAGCTTCACCCAGGGCATCCCGCCCTTCCAGTTGCTGGCCATGAGTTTTGCCGTGGCCTTTGGCGCCAGCCTGCTGTGGCTGGGCCGGCGCGGGCGCGCGGGCCTGGCCGCGTGGCACCAGCCCTGGCCCGTGTGGGCGGTGGGGTTTGGCGGCATCTTCGTCTACCACGCGCTGTACTTCTACGCACTGAAGGCCGCGCCCGCCGCGCAGGCCAGCCTGATTGCCTACCTGTGGCCGCTGCTCATCGTGCTGATGGGCAGCGGTGGCCGGCCCCATCCGCGCGCGCTGGCGGGCGCCGCGCTGGGGCTGGCCGGCACGGCCTTCATGTTGTGGCAGCGGCCGGGCGGCGAGGTGGCCGGCGCGGGCGCCTGGGCCGGCTACGCCGCGGCGCTGGGCTGTGCGCTGGTGTGGTCGGCCTACTCGGTGGCCAACCGCCGCTTTGCCGATGTGCCCAGCGACGTGGTGGGTGCCATCTGCGGGTTGGTGGCGGTGGCGGGCCTGGCCTGCCACCTGGCGTTCGAGACCACCGTGCGGCCCAGCGGCGTGCAGGCGCTGGCCACCGTGGCACTGGGCCTGGGGCCCGTGGGCCTGGCCTTTTTTGCCTGGGACCACGCCACCAAACACGGCCGGCTGGCCACGCTGGGCGCGCTGTCTTACCTGACGCCGCTGGCCTCCACGCTGTTGCTGATTGCGCTGGGTCGCGCCGAGGCCGGGCTCTACCTGCTGGTGCCGGCGCTGCTCATCGTGGCGGGCGCGGTGCTGGCCACGGTGGGGCCCCGCCGCTGACCGCATACTGGGCGCTCCCGCAACCTTGCACCCCTAGCCATGCCTCCCCTTGAACTGCGCGTGCCGCCACCTGCCGTGATGCTGACGGCAGTCCTGCTGATGGCCTTGCTGGACCGCCTGCTGCCCGGCGCGGCCTGGCGGCTGCCGAGCCACTGGGGGGTGGCCGCAGCGCTGGCGCTGCTGGGCGTGGCGGTGGCGCTGACGGGCGTGCTGGCGTTTCGGCGCGCCCAGACCACCGTCAGCCCGTTGGCCCCCGAGCGGGCCACGGCGCTGGTCACCACAGGCGTCTATGCGCGCAGCCGCAACCCCATGTACCTGGGGCTGCTGCTGATGTTGGCGGGTTGGGGCACGTACCTGGGCCATGCAGCGGCCTGGTTGCTGCTGCCCGCCTTCGTGGTCTATATGAACCGCTACCAGATCAGGCCCGAAGAGCGGGCGCTGCAGGCGCGCTTTGGCGCCGCGTACACGGCCTACGCGCAGCGCGTGCGGCGCTGGGTTTGAGCCGGGTATGGGCGACGCCTTGCTTGCCCGCTGGTCACAGCGCCCGAGGGGGCCAACCCCGCCGCGCCACCATCCAGCCCGATGGCTGCCGCGACCTCATCGTGCGGGCGCGCCCCGACGGGCGCTGCCACTGGTTCGTCACCGACCTGGCCAACGCCGCCTACACCGTGGCGGGCGACGGGCAAGACCACTACCTGGGCTTTCGGCTGCAACCGGGCACGCGCATCGCCACCACGCACCTGCTGAGCGCCGTGGCCCGCCTCACGCCCGGCGACGAGGCCGCCGCCCGCACCGCACTGGCCGAGCACACGCACCACGGCGCCAGCGTGGCCGAGGCTCTGGACGCCCTGCGCCACGCGCCCCGCGTGGACGCCGCCGCGCGCCGCCTGGGCGTTTGTACGCGCACGCTGGAGCGGCTGGTGCGGGCCCAGACCGACCGCGCGCCGGCCGGCGCTGGTTCGGCCGCACGCCCGGCGCGCTGCGCACCGACCCCGAGGGGCTGGCGGCAGCGCTGCTCTCGGGCTATTGAGGCGGGTTGATCGGCGTGCACAGTTCCACCGTGAAGCCGTTCAAATCCATCACATAGGCCACGGTCTGTCCCCAGGGCATCTGCTCGGGCGCCTGCGTCAACGTGGCCCCGGCAGCCACCGCGTGGGCGGCGGCGGCAGGCACGTCTGGCGTCACCAGCGCAATCTCGAAGCAGGGCGCGGCGGCCGTCGGCGACTTGCCCAACTGCTTGAGCAGCGCGTGCGAGCAAAAGGCCAGTGCGGTGGCACCGGTGTCCAACTCACCGAAGTCGCTGCCTTCGGCCAGGAAGCGCGTGGTCAGGCCGAAGGCCTGCTCGTAAAACGCCAGGGCGGCGGGCGCGTCGGGGACGTAGAGGATGGTGTAGCCGAGTTGCATGAGGGATCCTGAAGTGACGTGCCGAGCACCATAGCGACCACCGGCTGCTGTGGATTGAACCCACGCGACAGGACGGACCTTGAAGTCGGGCGGTATGCTTGGCGCGATGCCCGCTGCCTGACCTGCCGATGAAGACCTTGCTGCTGTACCTGACGACGGCTGTGGCCGAGATCGTGGGCTGCTACCTGCCGTGGCTGTGGCTGCGCCAGCAGGGCTCACCCTGGCTGCTGTTGCCGGCTGCGGCCGCGCTGGCGCTGTTTGCCTGGCTGCTGACACTGCACGACGCCGCGTCGGGGCGGGTGTATGCGGCCTATGGCGGCGTCTACATCGGCGTGGCGCTGGCCTGGCTGTGGCTGGTGGACGGCGTGCGCCCCACGGGCTGGGACGTGGCCGGCGTGGCAGTCGCGCTGATGGGGATGGGGTTGATTGCGTTTCAGCCGCGGTGAGGGCTGGCCTATTCTTCAAAAGGGAATGACCATGAGCCGAATCCAGCGCCTGCGAGCTGGATCTGAGACGGCCTGCGAGGGATAGTGCCGGGAAAAAGCCAGAAATGACACACAGGCTTCAACGTCATCGTGCGGCGAGCGCCTTCCCGAGCTGCCGCGCCCGCTTGACCTCTTCTCCGTGCAGGTAGATCGACGTGGCTGACAGCGACACGTGCCGCAGGTTGTCGCGTACGGTCGTGAGCTCGGCCCCGCGTGCCAGCGCGTGGGTGGCGTGCGTGTGCCGCATTCAATGCGGGCTGGCCCGATGCAGCTTCCCGGCAGGCGCCGGACTCTGCTCCTGGACGATGTCGGCGACCTGAGCGAAGAACCGCTTCATGATCGCCCACAGTCTGGTCGCGGTGATCCCGGTCGTGCTGTCCTGCTCGAGACTGCCCACCAGCAGCGTTGATGGCTCCCACCGCGTCGGTGCCGTCGGCAAGCCGCGTTGAACCAGGGCCGTGCGCGCCAGCGGCTGCAACGCCACCTTGCCCGTCTTGCTTGCCTTGCCGACCAAATGCAGCCAATGGTCACCCTGAGCAGTTCAGGTGCCAGGCCGGCCCCCGGTGTACGTGGAGAAACGATGCGCGTACAAGCGCAGTGGCAGCGCCGCGAGATGACCAACCCCGCCATGGTGCGAGCCCTGGGGCGATGCCTGTCGCCCTTTGGCGAACCCGCTTGAGAGCATGGTCCGGGAATCGTCGGTGACATTGGTGAGCAGCGCGGGCCGCATCCCGTTCATGAGAGTGAGTTGAGTTCGACGCTTCCCCTTTGGCGCTGCCACGGCCGCAACGATGCGAGTACGGCGTCGTCACCGACGCGCTGCAGGCCCTGGCCGACTGGCTGCTGGCCTGTGGCGTGGACACTGTGGTGCTGGAGTCCACCGGCGTTTACTGGATCCCTCTGTTTGAGGTGCTGGAGCAGCGTGGACTGACGGTGTGGCTGGTGGATGCGCGTCAGATCAAATGCGTGCCGGGCCGCAAGAGTGACGTGCAGGACTGCCAGTGGCTGCAAAAGCTCATGAGCCTGGGCCTGCTGCGTGCAGCCTTCCGACCCACCGCCGAGGTCTGCGCCGTGCGCGCGGTCGCCCGTCAACGCGGCGTGCTCATCGCCGAGCAAGCCAGCTGGGTGCAGCGCATGCAAAAGGCGCTGGTGCAGATGAACATCCAACTTGGCGAAGTGCTCACCGACGACACCACCCCAGGCCGCCTGATACGGCTTCGCAATCAAAGCGCTAACTTCGTTGCGTCGCCTTGCCGTGCTACAGCACTGTCTGCGGCTCCGCGCCTTGTGATCACCTTGATTGCGAAGCCGTATGAAGATGCTCACGAGGTGTTGTTTCTCATGAGGCGGCGAGCGCAGCGAACGCCGGTGCCCAGCGATGCGTGGGCGCGCCGCCGCCCAGGCGATATGAACAACGGCCGACCCAGAGCGCAGCCTTGGAAGTCGAAAGGAGGATTGCGGCCAGCGACGCATCACCTTGCTGTGCGGCCCATCCTCCCGGCGCGAGCATGGCCTTCAGCTCCAGCAGCCCCAAGTACCTGTAAGGCACTGCTAGCGGGGGCCAGCTGCCCCTCTGGTGAGGCGCCTGACATGGCTGCCCGGACAGAGGCAAGCGCCGGATGCAGGCCGCCGCTACCTGGGGGTATGAACCTCTCCAGCGGCTGACGCGTGGATCGCGGACGGATCCTCGGAGTCCGCCAATGCCTGCGCGCAGGGTTCCGTTTCGATCTGAACCGTCGTGTGCGTGATGCCATGGCGCTCCACGAGCACCTTGCGGATGGCGTGGAGCACGGCGCCGGCGTCGGCGCGTTCCATTCGGTGGACGAGGTGGACCGACAGGCTGGGCTTGCCGCTCGTCAGCGCCCAGACATGCAGGTCGTGCAGACCGACAACGCCTTCCACCGCCAGCAGCGATTGCCGGATCGCCGCGACGTCGACGCCTTCGGGCACGCCCTCGAGCAGGACGTTGACCGTGTCGCGCAACAGGATCCAGGTGCGGGGCAGCACCCACAACCCGATCGCCACGGCGATCAACGGGTCGACCCAGTTCCAGCCGGTCAGGCGGATGACGAGCGCGCCGACCAGCACGCCGAGCGAGCCGAGCAGGTCGCTCCAAACCTCGAGGTAGGCGCCCTTGACGTTCAGGCTGCTGTCTTTGCCGCCGCGCAGCAGCTGCATGCTCACCAGGTTGACGAGCAGGCCGATCGCCGCGACCACCATCACGCCTGTTGTCTGGACCTCCGCAGGGGCTTGCCAGCGCTGCCAGGCCTCGTACAGGATGTAGATCGCGACGCCGAACAGCAGCAGCGCGTTGAACGCCGCAGCCAGGATCTCGAAGCGGTGGTAGCCGAAGGTGCGGCGGTCGTCCGCCGGCCGGCGCGCGATGCGGATCGCTGCCAGCGCGATCGCCAGCGCCGCGGCGTCGGTGAACATGTGGGCCGCGTCGGAGATCAGCGCCAGGCTGTTCAGCACGACGCCGCCCACCACCTCGGCGAGCAGGAAGCCGCCGGTGAACAGCAGCGCCCAGCGCAGCGAGCGCTCGTTGGATGCGCCCGGGAGCGCGTGGTCGTGGCCGGAACTCATGAGTAGCCGCCCTTTCAAGGAATGGTTGATGTTGGGAAGGTGCGCATGGGTCTACTTCGCGCCGCGCAGCAGCCGCAGCCCGTTGAACACGACCAGCAGGCTGGCCCCCATGTCGGCGAACACGGCCATCCACATCGTCGCGCTGCCGAACACGGCCAGCACGAAGAACACCGCCTTGATGCCGAGCGCCAGCGCAATGTTCTGCCACAGCACGGCGTAAGTCTTCTTCGACAGCCGGATGGTCTCGGGCACCCGCCGCAGGTCGTCGTTCATGATCAGCACGTCGGCCGCTTCCTTGGCGGTGTCGGTGCCGGCCGCCGCAAGGCCGAAGCCAACCGAAGCCGTGGACAGCGCCGGGCCGTCATTGATGCCGTCGCCGACCATGCCCACCGAGCCATTGGCCAACAAGGCCTTGATGACCTCCAGCTTGTCCTGCGGCAGCAGGTTCGCCCGGACCTGCTGGATGCCTACCTGCGCGGCGATGGTCTGCGCCGTGGCCAGGTTGTCGCCTGTCAGCATGACGGTCTCGACCCCGAGCGTGCGCAGTTCGGCCACCGCCTGCCGGCTCGTCGCTTTGGTGGTGTCGGCCACCGCAAAGAGTGCCAGCACGCCTTGCGCGTTCGCCAGCAGCGTGATGGTCCGCCCCTGTGCCTCGTGCTCGTGCATCAGCGCTTCGAGCTCCGCCGAACACTGCCGTCGGTCCTCGATCCAGCGGTGGTTGCCGAGCACGTAGTCGTTGCTGGCGATCGTGCCATGCACGCCGCGTCCGACTTCGGCACCGAAGTTCTCGACCTGCAGCACCTGCCCCTCCAGCCCGCTGGCGACCGCCTTCGAGACCGGATGGTCCGAACGCTGCGCCAGGCTGCGGGCAACACGCAGGATCTCGTCTTCCGGCAGAGCCTGGGACCACATGACCTGCGCGACCAGCTTCGGCTTGCCTTCGGTGACAGTGCCGGTCTTGTCCAGGGCGATCACGCGCAGCTTACGTGCCTCCTCGAGGTAGACGCCGCCCTTGACCAGAATGCCGCGGCGCGCCGCTGCGGACAGGCCGCTGACGATGGTGACCGGTGTCGAGATCACCAGCGCACAGGGGCAGGCGATGACCAGCAGCACCAGCGCCTTGTAGATCGCCGCCAGCCAGGGCCAGCCCGCCAGCAGCGGCGCACCCACCGCGACGACCAGCGCCAGCACGAAGACGGACGGCGTGTAGACCGCCGCAAAGCGATCGACGAACCGCTGCGTCGGCGCGCGCTTGCCCTGGGCCTCCTCGACGGCGTGGATGATGCGTGCCAGCACCGTGTCGTTGGCCGGCTTGGTGACCTCGAACTCGAGCGAACCGCTCTGGTTGACGGTGCCGGCGAAGACGGCGTCGCCCGGCCCCTTGTCCACCGGGATGCTCTCGCCGGTGACGGGCGATTGGTCGACCGCGCTGTGCCCCGCGCTCACGCGCCCGTCCAGTGCGAAGCGCTCGCCCGGCTTGACGCGCACCGTGGCCCCTACCGCCACGGTCTTCGCATCCACGGCCTGCCAGCTTCCGTCGGGCTGCCGCACTTCGGCCTGCGGCGGCGACAGCGCGAGCAGGCTCGCGATCGCGTTGCGCGCGCGCTCCACCGAGCGGGCCTCGATCAGCTCGGCCAGCGAGTAGAGCGCCATGACCATCGCCGCTTCGGGCCACTGGCCGATGACGAACGCGCCGCTGACGGCGACGCTCATCAGCGCATTGATGTTGAGCTGCGCCCGCGCCAGCGCGACCAGGCCCTTGCGGAACACGGTCAGGCCCGACAGCGCGATTGCCAGCGCCGCCACCGCCATGCCCAGCCCCTTCCAGGCCCGGGTCTCCGGGGCGAAGTAGTCGATCAGCTCCGCACCGACAGCGATGGCCAGCGCCGCGACGAGCTTCACCAGTTCGCGCCGCTGCGTCCGTTCGCCTTCTTCCGCCGCCGGCGGCGCGGACAGCGTCTCGGTCTTGAAGCCTGCGGTTCGGATGGCGTCGATGACCGGCTGCCATGCATCGGCCGGAGCGTCGACCGCCAGGGCGCGGCCCGCGAGATCGAAGCTGAGCCGGCGCACCTGCGGAAACCGCTCGAGCGCCGCACGGATCTGGCCCTCCTCGGTGGGGCAGTCCATCGCCGGGATGCGAAGCAGCAGAGCACCCTCCGCAGCGTTCAGCGCCGTCTTGAGGCCTGCGGCCGGCAGGGCGCAGGCGTCGCCGCCGCAGTGATCCGCGTGAGTGTGATCGTGCTCGTGCGCGTGCTCAGGGCCGTGGCCATGCTCGTGCGCGTCCCGCTGTCCGTGCTCGTGACCCGCATGGGTGTGATCGTCTTTGTGCATAGCGAACTTCTGCAAGATTGCCGGCATTCGACCCCCTGTAGAAGCTACAGGGTCAAGCCGCTACAAGAATGCCTCGACCTCTATCGCTCTTCCTGCGACCACAACATCCGCGCGTCGATCATCAGCCGGTAGCGTGCTCGCCAGGCATCGGTCCGGGCCGCCTGCGCGGCACTGGCCGCGTCGACGGCCTGGCGGCGTGCGAGCAGCAGCGCCTGCACGTCGGCCTCGCCGTTGGCGTAGGCCTTCTGCGTCAGGCGCGCGGTCTCGCGCAGGGCAGTGGCCGACTGCTCGGCCAAGCGCCACCGTTCGAGGTTGCCGATCGCCTCCTGCACCTGCGTCGCAACCTGCAGCTCAAGGTCGCGGCGCTGGCGGTCCACGGCCGCGCGCGCCACCTCCACCTGCTTCAGCGCCTCGCGGGCCGCCTGGTCGCGGTAGGTACCGCCCAGCGGGATGCTCAGGCTCACGCCGACGACGCGTTCGGTGCGCGATGCCTCCGACGACGTGAACACGCCGATCGTCGGGTCCGGCACGCGGTCCGCACGCACCCGCTCGGCCGCCAGCTCGGCCTTGCGCAGCGCCTGCGACGCGGCGGCCAGCGCCGGATGCTCGCCGACGATGCGCTCGCGCCACTGCGCCTCGTCGAACTCGAGCGCAACCGGATCGGGCAACGCCGCGGCGTCCGTCTCGCTCGAGGCGCCCAGCGTCGGATAGCGCACGCGCAGCGCGGCTTGGGCACGTGCCTCCGCCGTCCCTGCCGCGCTCGCCTGCCGGCGAGCTTCCGCGAGATCGCCCTCGGCAACGTTGAGCTCCAGCCGCGATGCGTCGCCGGCCTTGCGGCGCAGCGTGACCGTGCGCAGGTTGTCCTCGGCAAGACGCACCTGGTCGTCCAATGCCTGGCGGGATTGCCGCGCGCCGAGCCAGTCGATCCAGCCGTCGAGCAGGTTGCGTGCGCTGTCGGCCCGTGCGGCCGCCAGTTGCGCCCGCGCCGCCGATTCGGCCGAGTCCCCCAGTTGCCGATCCAGCTCGGCCTTGCCGCCGATGCGGATCGGCCGCTCGATCTGCGCCGACCATTCGTTGGAGGTCGGCGCGCCGACGACGCGCCGTCGCTGCACCGTGCCGCCGACGGTCCACTCGTAAGGCCCGGCGCGCACCATCGCGGCACCGTGTCCTGCAGCTTCCATCGCGCGCAGCGCCTGGACGACCGCCGGATCCTGTTCGATCGCGATGCGCGCCTGCTCCGCGCCGGGAAGCCCGGGCGACGCCGACGGCTCGGCAGCGGCCGCCGCAGTCCACGCCACGAGGGCAGCCGTGATCACGTTCCGGGTGAATCGACGCTTCATTCGATCTCTCCCGCCTGCGCCAGCGGCGCGGCCCAGTAGCGCAATCCCGTGCCGGCGAAGCCCTGGCGCAGCGTCTGCAGCAGCGCCGCCAGCTCGTCGGCGCTGACGAGGATCTGCACCTGCACCGAGCGGCTGCGACCCATCACCTGCTCGGTGCTGCTCAATCGTCCGTGGGCGGTGCCGTGGCTGAAGGTCGGCGTGCTGGAGAAGATCTCGGCGCCGGCGGCCATGAGCAGCGCATCGAGCAGCTTCTCCTCGATCTCCGGCGGGCTGACGAGGGTCAGGCAGAACTCAGGCATGGCAGGACTCCGTGTTGGTGCCGCGTGCGTGGGCACCCGTTTGCACGCGGTGGCCGAAGCGCAGGTAGAGGATGGGCAGCAGGATCAGCGTCAGCGCGGTGGCCGTGATCAGGCCGCCGATGACGACGATGGCCAGTGGCCGCTGGATCTCCGAGCCCGGGCCGGTGGCGAAGAGCAGCGGCACCAGGCCGAACGCGGTGATCGACGCCGTCATCAGCACCGGCCGCAGTCGCCGCTTAGCGCCCTGCACGACGCTGTCGCGCAGCGAGAGGCCTTCGTCGTGCAACTGGTTGAAGTAGCTCACCAGCACCACGCCGTTGAGTACCGCGATGCCCAGCAGCGCGATGAAGCCCACCGACGCGGGCACCGACAGGTACTCGCCCGTCAGCCACAGCGCGACGATGCCGCCCACCAGCGCGAACGGGATGTTGCTCAGCACCAGCAGCGCCTGGCGCACCGAGCCGAAGGTGGTGAAAAGGATAACGAAGATGAAAGCCAGCGACAGCGGCACGACGAGTGCCAGGCGGGCCGCAGCGCGCTGCTGGTTCTCGAACTGGCCGCCCCAGGCGATGCGGTAGCCGGTCGGCAGCTTGATCTCCTTGGCCACTTTGGCCTTCGCCTCCTCGACGAAGCCGACCAGGTCGCGGCCGGTGACGTTGGAGATCACCACGCTGTAGCGGCTGCCCATCTCGCGGTCGATCTTCACCGGCCCGCTGGCGCGCTCGAGCCGCGCCAGCGTCTGCAGCGGCACGCTCTGGCCGTCCGGTGCGGTGATGCGCAGCGCCGCGAACTCGGCCGGTGACAGGCGCACCGCGTCCGGCCCGCGCACGACGATCGGGATGCGCCGGTTGCCGTCGATCACGGTTCCGGCGCGCTGGCCCTCGATCTGCACGCGCAGCGCGTCCTGCAGGTCCTCCACCGACAGGCCGTGGCGGCCGGCGGCAAGACGGTCGACGATGACACGCAGGTACTGCACGCCGTCGTTCTCGACCGTGTAGACGTCCTGGTTGCCCGGCACCTGCTTGACCAGCTTCTCGATCTGCGCGGCAAGGTCGTTGAGCGTCGCCAGGTCCGGGCCGAAGACCTTGATCGCGATGTCGCCGCGCACGCCGATGATCATCTCCGACACACGCATGTCGATCGGCTGCGTGAAGCTGTACGCCACCCCAGGCAGCCCGTCGAGCACGCTGCGGATCTTCTCCTGCAGCGCGTCTTTGTCCTTGACCTGCCAGTCGCTGCGCGGCTTGAGCACGAGGAAGGTGTCGGTCTGGTTCAGCCCCATCGGGTCCAGGCCGATCTCGTCGGAGCCGGCGCGCGCCACCACGCCGGTGATCTCGGGGATGTTGCTCATCAGCGCCTGGTGGATGCGCAGGTCAAGCGCTGCAGTCTGCTCCAGACTCACCGAGGGCAGCTTTTCGATGCCGACGATCATGTCGCCCTCGTCCATCGTCGGCATGAAAGTCTTGCCGACGAGCAGGTAGACGCCCGCAGCGACCGCCAGCAGCGCACCGGCCACTGCGAACACGATGCCCTGGCGCTTGAGCGCGAAGGCCAGCGCGGGCTCGTACAGTCGGGTCAGCAGGCGCGGCAGCCACGGGTCGTCGTGCGCCACGCGCTTGAGCAGGTACGACGACAGCACCGGGATCACGGTCAGCGACAGCAGCAGCGAGCTCGCCAGCGCGAACACGATCGTCAATGCCACCGGCACGAAGAACTTGCCCTCCAGCCCCTGCAGCGTCAGCAGCGGCAGGAACACGACGACGATGATCAGGATGCCGGCGGCCACCGGGGTTGCCACCTCGCGCACGGCGCGGAACACGACATGCAGGCGCGGCAGCCGCTCGGCATTCTTGTCGTGGCCGAGATGCTGCACGACGTTCTCGACCACCACGACTGCGGCGTCCACCAGCATGCCCAGCGCGATCGCCAGGCCGCCCAGGCTCATCAGGTTGGCCGACATGCCGGTCGTGCGCATCAGGATGAAGGTGGCCAGTGCAGACAGCGGCAGCACCATCGCCACCGTGACCGCTGCGCGCAGGTTGCCCAGGAAGGCGCCGAGCAGCACCAGCACGAGCACGGTGGCCTCGAGCAGCGCCTTGGACACCGTGCCGACGGCCTTCTCGACCAGGCTGGCGCGGTTGTAGAAGACCTTCAGCTCGATACCTTTCGGCAGCGTTGTCTTCAGTTCGTCGATCTTGGCCTGCACCCCTTCGACGACCTTCTGCGCGTTCGCGCCCGCCAGGCCGAGCACCAGGCCTTCGACCGCCTCGGACTTGCCGTCCTTCGTGACAACGCCGTAGCGCGTGACGTTGCCGTCGCGTACCGTGGCCACTTCCCCGAGGCGCACCGTCTCGCCTGCGGTGCCCTTGGCGTCGGCCTTGGTCTCGGCCTTGACGACGACGGCGCGCAGGTCGTCGGCGTTGCGGATGCTGCCTTCGCCGCGCACCAGCAGCACTTCGTCGCCTTCGCCGAGGCGGCCGGCGCCGTCGTTGCGGTTGTTGGCCTCGATCGCGGCCTTCAGCTGCGCAGTCGAGACACCCACCGCCGCCAGCTTGACCGGATCGGGCACGACCTCGAAGCTGCGCACCTTGCCGCCCAGCGCGTTGACGTCGGCGACGCCGACCACCGAGCGCAGCGCCGGCCGGATCACCCAATCCAGCAGGTTGCGCCGCTCCTCGAGCGAGTAGCCTTCGCCCTCGACCGTGAACATGAACATCTCGCCCAGCGGCGTGGTGATCGGCGCCATGCCGCCGCTGATGCCCGAGGGCAGTTCGCCGGCAATGCCCGACAGGCGCTCCGAGACCTGCTGGCGCGCCCAGTAGATGTCGGTGCCGTCGTCGAAGTCGATCGTCACGTCGACGATGCCGTACTTGGACACCGAGCGCAGCATGCGTTGCTTCGGGATACCCAGCATCTCGACCTCGATGGGCAGCGCGATGCGGCTTTCCACCTCCTCGGGCGTCATGCCCGGGGCCTTCATGATGACCTTGACCTGCGTGCTCGACACGTCGGGGAAGGCGTCGATCGGAAGATCCTTGAAGGCGAGCCAGCCGGCGCCGACCAGCAGCAGCGCGGCGAGCAGCACGAACAGGCGCTGTGCGAGCGCGAATTGGACGATTCGGGCCAGCATCTCAGTTGCTCCCGCCCTTGCCGAGCCAGGCCGCCTTCAGCGCAATGACCGAGCTCGTTGCAATCTGCTGGCCGGGCTTCAGCGCGCCTGCGACGAGCAGCGACTGGCCCGCACCGGCTTGCACCGTCACGGGCGTGGCGACGAAGCCCTGCGGCGTGCGCACAAACACGTAGGCCTTGTCGTCCTGGCGCGCCACCGCAGCCTGCGGCACCGCCCAGCCCTCGCCGGCGGCGAAGGGCACGCGCACCTGCAGCGCCTCGCCCAGGCGCAAGCCGGCCGAGCCCTGTGTGACCTCGGCGCGCAGCGTGACGGTCTGGCTGTCGGAGACCACCGGGCCGAAGCTCAGCGCACGCGCCGACACGTCCCGATCGACTGCGGTCAGCGGCGCGCCTTTGAGCGCGACCTGCGATTGCCGGTCGACGGGGATCTGCACGTCGAGCCACAGGCGCCGCGTGTCGGCGATGCGCACCAGTGCATCGGCCGACTGCACGCGCTGGCCCGGCTTGGCGTCGAGTTTGATCACGATGCCAGCAGCCCGCGCGCGCAGCACGAGCGCATCCTGCATCGCGCCGCCTTCAGCGACGCGGCGGATCGTCGCCGCGTCGACGCCCGCCAGGCGAAGCGCGGCCTCGGCATGCGACTGACGCGCGCGATCCTCGGCGGCGGCAGCCTCGGCTTCCTGCACGCGCCGCTCCGCGACGATCCCGTCGGCGAACAGCGCCTTCTCGCGGGCCAGGGCCGTCTGCGACAGCCGGGTCTTGGATGCGGCCTCGGTCAGACGCAGCTGCAGCTCGCCCAGCTCGGGACTGGCCAGTCGCAGCAAAGGCTGGCCGGTCTTGACCGACTCGTTCTCCGTCACCAGCAGTTGGTCGACAGTGCCGGGCAGCGGCGCGCTCAGCACGATCTCTTGCGACGGCGGCAACACGACGCGAGCCGGATAGGCGAGACCCGTGATCGGCGCGGGCTTGTCCAGGCGTTGCAACTGGATGCCCAGCGCCTGCATCTGGGCGGGTGAGACCTTGAACTCGTCGGCGGCCCACAGCGGCGAGACGCCGAGCAGTGTGAGGGTGGCGAAAGCAGCGTGCGCGAGTGCGGTCCGCAAGAGAGGGTGAGACATGGAGACTCCACGAAGGGCGGCAGCGGATGGAGTCCGCTGGAGCAGGGGCGAGAAGGGTGCGTCAGGCATTGTGCGGAGGCGCGCGCCCTTCGGGGGGCAGATTCTGCTGGACGAGGCGTGGCGCTTGAACTCGCTGGCTCGATGAAGCAACCGAAGGCCGTGCGTGGTGGTCACGCATTGGCGCCAAGGGGATCGCAGCGAGCAGCACGTCGGTCGAGCCGGTGGCAGGGTCTCGCGCCGCAGGACGCGGATCGGCGCGCAACCCCGTGGTGATGTGGGTGAAGTCCGGCAGATGCGCGTTGTGCTCCATGTGCTCGGCATGCGCAATCTCTGAGGACCATGCCGAGTGCTCAGTGAGCAGCGCCGCCGTGCCATCGACGCCGGAATCGTGGCGGTGTTCGTGCAGTGGAGCGCCCACCTGGTCGGTGACGAGGATCAGCACCAGCAGCCAGCGCAGCCACCAGCGGGCATCGTGGCGTGAACCGGTTGCAGCGCCGGGCACTACCGCCCCGCGATGACCGATGGTGCCGTGCTGCGCGCTCATCGAGATGCCGCCTGCGCCGCCTCAGAAGCCGAAGAACATGATGCCGACGCCCAGCAGCAGGATCAGCGCGCCAAGGATGCCGCTCTCGTAGCGCTCCAGGAAATCGAGCTGCAGCCGCTCGATGCCAGACAAGGTCAAGCCGGTGAAGACCAGCATGCCCGCCACCGTCGCGACGGCGAGCACCGCGCTCAGCAGCACGAAGCCGAGCCAGCCGTAGCGGATGCCGGACACGTAGACGGGCAAAAAGCCCTCGCAGGGTGAGAAGGTCAGCAGCGTAAAGAGGCTGGCAATGACGGCCCGGTCGGATCCGACCGATGCCACTGCCCCACGACCCTGGTCGGGCGCGGCAAGGACTGCATTTGATGCATCGGGCGTGCGCGAGCTGGCCCCTTTTGCGTCAGCGCTTCCGGCAGCATGGGCGTGGCCAGGGTCGCCATGCGGGTGGCGCTCGTGATCGTGGTGGTCGTGAGAGTCGTGGTCGTGTTTGCCGGTCCGATGGTGATCGTCGTGCCCGCCATGGTCGTCGAAGTGATGGTGGCCGTGCCCACCGCCGCGCAGTTGTCGGATCAGGTAGTACAGCCCGAACAGCACCAGCGCGCCGCCGGCGATCCACGTGAACATCCCCCCCGCCCACTTGCTCGTCTCGATACCGAGCCACACCAGCAAGGCTCCGAGCACTGCGGTGAACAGGACATGGCCTGCTCCGCAGAGCGCGACGATCGCGAGTGCTTTGCCCTTGGACCAGCGTTGCCCACGCGCGGCCAGCACGAACGGTAACCAGTGCGTCGGAATCGCCGCATGAGCGAAGGCGACGAGGAAGCCTGTCGTCGCAATCGATAGAAGAAGCGTCTCGGTCATGGGCAGGTTGGCTGGCACCGTCAGAGGTACTTCGTGATTTCCTTGAACTCGTCGATGGAGCGGCGCCGCTCGCGCGGCAACGTGCCAACCGCCTGCTCAAGGCAGGTGTCCAGGTGGTCCTGGATCAGCGTCTTCTTGGCCTGGGCGATCGCCTTCTCGACTGCGTGGAGTTGCTGCGCGATGTCGACGCACTCGCGGCCACTTTCGATCATCTCGACGATGCTGCGCATGTGACCTTCGGCACGTTTGAGCCGCTTGATGATTTCAGGGTGCGTTTGGTGGAAATGATCTTCTGGCATAAAAATGCTATCCCCGGGGATAGGATACACGATGATCTAGTACAATATCCCATAAATATATTTATGCAAACGGATCGTTGATGTAGCCGGTGCGCCTCATGGGAAGAGGCCGTCAAGCACAAGCTGTCGCAGCAGGAGCGCGGCGCCCTGGAGGCTCTGGTGCGCCAGAGCACGGCGCGCCAGCGTGACATGACGCGAGCCAAGATTGCGTTGATGGCAGATGAGGGTTGCGCAATAGCGGCCATCGCGGCATCTTTGGGGGTGCCGCTGCCGAGCGTGTTGAAGTGGCGTTCACGGCTTGGCCGGTCATCGGACCGCTCACGAACTGGTCCAGCAGTTCCTTGGGGATCTTGGGCAGCGCTGCGGACTTGGCCGCGATCGCCGCGTTCTTCATCTTCGTCTTGCTGATCGGCATACATGCTCCTGGTGGTCAGGCTATGCCTCGCACACAAACATCAGGATAGGCTCCCCGCCATCAACCCGTTGCCACACCCATGCAAGCCGCCCCTCCGCTGCCGCCCCAAACCGAACGCCAACGCATCGCTGAATCGGTGGTCTTTCGCACCTACCAGGCGTCGGACCACGAAGGCTGTCTGGCTGCCTTCATGAGCAATGTCCCCGCCTATTTCGCCGCGTCCGAAGTGCCAGAGTTCCAGCATTTCCTGGCCACGCCACTGGATGGCACCTATCTGGTCGCCGAGTTGCACGGCCGCATCGTGGGCTGCGGCGGCTGGTGCGCCAACGCCCCCGGTGTGGGGCGACTGACATGGGGGTTGGTGCACCGTGACTGCCACGGCATGGCGATGGGCGCAGCCCTGCTGAGGGCGCGGCTGGAATCGCTGTTCGCCGATGAAGCGATGAGGGAAGTGGGCATCGACACCAGCCAGCACAGTGCGGGGTTTTTTGCGCGCTACGGCTTCGTGCGGCTCGAAGAGGTGGAAGATGGCATCGCGCCAGGGCTGCACCTGGTGCGCATGCAACTGCGCCGCAGCGATTGGGCGGCCCGATCTCAAGGAGCACGTCATGGCTGAGGCAAAGACCCAACCCACGGCGGCCAGCGTGGACGCCTACCTCGCGGCCAGGGCCAGCGAAGCGCAGCGCGCGGATTGCCAGGCCTTGATGGCGCTGCTGGCCAAGGTGACCGGCGAGCCACCCAGGATGTGGGGGCCCAGCATCGTCGGCTACGGCAGCTACCGGTACACCTACGAGAGCGGCCGCAGCGGCGAGGCCTGCCTGACGGGTTTTGCCATTCGGGGCCGGGAGTTGGTGGTCTACCTGATGGCCGATGGCGCCGATCAGGTGGCGCTGCTGGGCAAGTTGGGCAAGCTGGGCACGCACAAGCTGGGCAAGTCGTGCTTGTACTTCAAACGCCTGGCTGACCTCGATACGGGCGTCCTTGCGCAACTCGTTGCCGGCTCGGTTGCCGAGTTGCAGCGCCGCCATCCCTCAGGCGGCGCCTGACCCAGTTGCTGGGCTCAATGCAACTTGAGCCGCCCCGACACCCGCTGCTGCAGCAGCCGCGCCAGCGCCAGCACGATGGTGCCGCCCACGCCCAGGATGGCGCGGTGGTGCATCAGGTGCAGCGACATGTACATCCACTTGGCGATCAGGCCTTCGACGAAGAAGTTGCGGCCCGAGAGGCTGCCCATCAGGTTGCCCACGCCCCGGTTGTCGCCCAGCGACACCAGCGAGCCGTGGTCGCGGTAGACGAATGGCGGCGCCGCATGCGGGCGCTGCGCCTGCCAGGCCGCCAGCATGCGCTGCAGATAGGTGGCCTGTTGGTGCGCGGCCTGGGCGCGGGCGGGCACGGTGCCGGTGCTGCCGTCGGGTTTGACCCAGGGGCAGGCGGCGCAGTCGCCCAGCGCCCAGATGTGGGGGTCGGAGGTTTGCAGCCGGTCGTTGACCTCAAACTGGTTGAGGCGGTTGACGGCCAGGCCCAGCCCGGCGTTGCCGGCGGCGGCCTTGATGCCGGCGGCCCAGACGATGAGGTCGGCCGGCACCTCGCCGCTGGCGGTCACCAGCGCGTCGGCGCGCACCTCGGCCACGGGCGTGCTGGTCTTGACGTTGACGCCGCGCTGCTCCAGCGCCAGCCGGGCCTGGGCCGAGATGCGGTCGGGCAGGGCGGCGAGCACGCGCGGGCCGGCTTCGACCAGGGTGATGTCGAGCCTGAAGCGCTGGGAGTCGGCCATGATTTGCAGCGCCTCGGCATGGGCTTCGAGCAGCTCGGCCGACAGCTCGACGCCGGTGGCGCCAGCCCCCACGATGGCCACGCGCAGCACCTTGCGCGACGAGTAGGCGGCGCGGGCAAATGCGGCGCCCAGGTGGAGCCGAAAGCGCTCGGCGTCTTCGGCCCGCTCCAGTACGGCGGCGTGCTGCTCGGCCCCCGGCGTGCCAAAGAAGTTGGAGCCGCTGCCCAGCGCCAGCACGCAGCGCGTGTAGCTGACGGTGCGCGCGGGGATGATGACCGTGCCGTGCTCGTCGTGCATCTCGGCCAGCATGATCTGGCGCTGGGCGGTGTCCAGCCCCACCATGCGTCCCAGCAGAAAGCTGAAGTGGTTGCGCCGCGCCAGGATGGGGTAGGACAGCCCCTCCTGGTTGATGTCCAGCGTGCCGGCGGCCACCTCGTGCAGCGTGGGCTTCCAGATGTGCATGGGCGAGCCGTCGATCAGCAGCACTTTTTCGTGCCCTAGGCGGCGGCCCAGTTTGCGCCCCATCATGCTGGCCAACTCCAGGCCGCCGGCGCCGCCGCCGACGATGACGAGCTCGTAATGCATGGCTTGCCCTCCAAGGTTATTTGGGGGCGATTGTGCGGCCCGCCCGCGCCGGGGCCTATGCGATCATGCCCGCATGAAGCCACTGATCCTAGAAACGGCAGTTGACCGCTTGTTGCCGCATGCCGGGCCGCATTAATGCCAGCGGTGCGGCCCACGGCCAGCCTCACCGCTTGGGTGAGCGTGCTACGCACCCGATTGCACGATGCGGCGGCGCGTTGGCGGCGTTGCTCGTCCTCGCGGGCACCAGCCCGCAGCGTCCTCGCGCCTTGCCAGCCCACCGCCGCACCGCACACTCGGGCACGTCCAACTGCCGTTTCTAGGATGATCGCCTGCGCTGCGCTGGGCCTGGTCGCCACCGCTTGGGCCCAGCAGCCGCGCATCGACGCGCCGCTGGGCGGCTGGCGCCTCAGCGAGCCCGGCGCCGGTGGCTTTGTGCAAGAGGTGCATTACCCGGCCAGCAACGTCAACGTGGCCGGGCAGGCGCTTGCGGCGCAGATTCGCGGCCAGATTGCGACGCAGCCCAAGCCGGCCACGCTGGTGGTCGATGGCGTGGCGATGCCGCTGCGCGTGGAGGCAGACGGCCGCTACGCCCGGCCCTGGTCGTTCGGCCCGGGGGCCCACAGCGTCAGCGTGCAAGGGGCGGGCGGTGCGGCCCGGCGCACGTTCTACGAGGCCCAGAGCGGCCGCGTGGCGCCGGGGCTGCGCGTGGTGTTGAGCTGGGACAGCGACATGACCGACCTCGATCTGCACGTCATCGAGCCCGACGGCGAGCATGTCTTCTACGGTCACCGCATCGGCCGCAGCGGCAGTGCGCTGGATGTGGACGTGACCACCGGCTTCGGCCCCGAAATCTATGCCACCCCGGCGCCGCAGCCGGGCGTCTACCACGTGTTCGTCAACTACTTTGGCGCGGGCGAGCAGCGGGATGATCTGAGCACCGCCCAGGTGGCCGTGGTGCGGCGCGAAGGCACGCCCAGCGAGCGCCAGCAGCTGTTTCGCGTGCCGCTGCGCAAGCCGGGTGAGCTGACGCTGGTGGGGCGGTTCGTCGTCCGATGACGAACAGGCGATGGCCATGGCTGCTGCTGGCAGCAGCCACGTGGGCCCGGGCCGGCGACGGCGTCGACAGCCCGGTGGGCGGCTGGACGCACAGCGGCCTCAAGGACGAGGCCGCTCAGGTGACCTACGCCTACCCGGCCAACCTGATCGACCGGGGCGGCCAGCGCGGGCGCACGCTGATCGAGGGCCATCTGAAGGCCACCGGCCGCGAGGCGCGCCAGCCGCTGCTCATCGTCAACGGCCAGCCGCTGCCGCTGCAGCGCGACGAGCAGGGCCGGTTTGCGCGGCCGTATGCGTTCGGCCCCGGCTCCAACGGCATCGAGCTGCGCGACGCCGAGGGCCGCACCCGCCAGCGCGTGCAGTTCTACGAGGCCAACACCGGCAAGACCACGGCGCGGGTGCGCGTCATCCTGGGCTGGGACGACCCGCAGGCGGAGCTGGATCTGCACGTGCTGACGCCGGACGGCCAGCATGCGTTCTGGGCGCAGCCGATCTTGGCCAATGGCGGCGGGCTGGACGTGGACAGCGTGGACGGGGCCGGGCCCGAGATGTTCTCGATGACGGCGCCGCTGCCCGGCGCCTACCACGTCTACGTCAACTTCTGGGGCCGCATCGGCTCGGGTGGCTACCACTTCGACGACGCGGCGCGCGAGCAGCCCATCATCACGGCGCGCATCACGCTGGTGTTCGACGAGAACACCCCGAGCGAGCGGCGCGAGAGCTTCACCGTGCCCATGCGCCGCATTGGCGACCTGACGCACGTGCGCTCATTCCGGCGCGGCTAAAAAAGGGGGGGGGTGACGAGCCTCGACCCCGGCACTGGTCACAACAGTTAGGGCTGCTTGGTTCCCCATCTGACCCGGTTGGCCGTGCTTCCATGCGGGAAGGCCCGTCGCTGCGCAGTTTACCCGAACGGCCCTCAGCCTCTAAGGTGCAGGTCGCCCTCGGCCCAGCGGACGCCCAGCGGCTCGATGACCACCGAGCGCTCGCCAGCCTCCACCTGGCCCGCCACCCAGGCGGCGTGGCCGGCGGCGCGGCAGACCTCGGCGCAGCGCTGGGCCTCGCTGGCGGGCACGTATAGGGCAAAGCCGGCGCCCATGTTCAGCGTGCCGTAGGCCTCTTTGTCATCGAGGCCTGCCTCGCGCGCCATGAAGGCCAGCACGGTGGGCACGGTGGGCAGGGTGTGGATGCGGTAGGTGAAGCGGCCCGGGTGGCGCATCAGCTTGCGCCAGCCGTGGCCGGTGACGTTGGCGGCGTAGTGCACCGGCACCCCGGCTTTGGCCAGCGCCTCGGTGGCGTTGGCGTACAGCGGTGTGGGCGCCAGCAGCGCCTCGCCATAGCTCAGGCCCGGCGCAATCTCGGTCAGATAGCCTTGCGGCAGCCGCTCGGTCAGCTTGCGCGCCAGCGACAGGCCGTTGGCGTGGATGCCGCTGGCGGCCAGCAGCACGATGGCGTCGCCCGCACCCAGTTTGTCGCCCAGCGACAACCGGCTCTTGGGGTTGACGATGCCGGTGCACGAGGCGGCCAGATCGACCCGGCCGGCCTCGACGATGCCGGCCAGCGCCGGCGTCTCGCCGCCGCCCCAGGCCACGCCGCAGGCGTCGCAGGCGGCCTGCCAGCCGCGCGTCAGGGCCTGGGCGCGGTCGGCGTCCTTGAACCAGTCGCTGCCGCCCGCCGCCCAGTAGGCCTGCACCACCAGCGGCGTGGCGCCCACGGTGATCAGGTCGTTGACGGCCATGGCGATGGTGTCTTGCGCAATGGCGTCGTAGTGGCTGCGACCCGTCAGGCGCGCCATCTCGTCGGCCACGATGGTCTTGGTGCCCAGGCATTCGACGATGCTGGCCAGGTGGAAGGGGCCCACGTCCACCACATAGGCCGACTCGCCGCGCGAGGCCGCGACCTCGGCAACACCATGGCCGGCGAGGTTGCCGGCCGTGGCCGCAGCGGCGCGCTGGGCGGCCACTTTCAGCGGATCGATGAGGTCGTAATTGACGCCGGCCTGCTCGTAGTTCAGGGGCGTGGAAGTCGGTTGATTCATCCTAAATCCGGTAGTTGAACGCGCCCGAGCAAGCCGGCATCGGGCGTGCTGGCAAGGCGCGACGAAGCAGCGGGCTGATGCCCGCCATGAGGAGCAACACCGCCAGCGCGCTCGAGGGCGGCTTGATCGGGTGTGTAGCGTGGTCACCCAAGCGGTGAACCGGGTCGTGCGCGCAAGTCGTTGTAGGCATTGGCGTTTCCTGCGGCGGCCAGCGGTCAACTGCCGGGTTTAGGGTCAGGTGCGGATTATCATCTGGCCCCATGACTGACCTCGTTCTGGCCCGCAAATACCGCTCGCGACGGTTCGACGACATGGTGGGCCAGCAGCACGTGGTGCAGGCGCTGACGCATGCGCTGGCGCAGGGCCGGTTGCATCACGCCTACCTGTTCACCGGCACGCGCGGCATCGGCAAGACCACCATCTCGCGCATCCTGGCCAAGTGCCTGAACTGCACCGGCGCCGACGGGCAGGGCGGCATCACCACCCAGCCCTGCGGCCAGTGCACGGCCTGCCGCGAGATCGACGCCGACCGCTACATCGACTACATCGAGATGGACGCGGCCAGCAACCGCAGCATCGATGAAATCCGCGACCTGATCGAGCGCGCCGCCTACAAACCCAGCGTGGGCCGCTACAAGGTCTTCATGATTGACGAGGCGCATCAGCTCACCAAGGACGCCTTCAACGCCTTGCTCAAGACGCTGGAAGAGCCGCCCGAATACCTGAAGTTCGTGCTGGCCACCACCGACCCCGAGAAGATGCTGCCCACGGTGCTGAGCCGCTGCCTGCACTTTGCGCTGCGACCCATGCAGCCCGACGTGATCGAGCAGCATGTGGCGCAGGTGCTGGCCGCCGAGGGCCTGGCCTTTGAACCCGGCGCGCTGCGCCTGATTGGCCGCGCGGCGCGCGGCTCCATGCGCGATGCGCTGTCACTGACCGACCAGGCCATTGCCTATGGCGGCGGCGCCGTGCGCGAGGCGGAGGTGCGCACCATGCTGGGCGCGGTAGACCGCCGCCATGCCGAACACCTGATCGAGGCGCTGGCCGCGCGCGACGGCCGCGCCGTGCTGGCGCACTGCGAGGCGCTGCGCGCGCAAGGCCTGTCGGCCATGGGCACCCTGGATGAAATTGCCCGGCTGGCCCAGCAAATGGCCGTGCAGCAGGCCGTGCCCGGCGCACTGCCGGCCGATGACGACGATGCCCAGGCCGCCCTGCGCCTGGCCCCACTGCTGGCGCCCGACGAAACGCAGTTGCTCTACAGCCTGTGCCTGCAAGGCCGCGCCGAGCTGGCGCTGGCGCCCGACGAGCACGCAGGCCTTGTCATGACGCTGCTGCGCTACCTGGCCTTTCCGCCGGCCGACGGCAGCAGCACGCGCGTGCTGCCTGCGGCCGTGGCCGCGCCGCCGACGCAGTCGGCCCAGCGGCCCGTTGCCGCCGCACCGGTTGCACCCACACCACCCCTGGTCGCTGCGCCGCCGCCGCCCGCCGCACCGCCCGCCACAGCCACCGCGCTGGACGCCCGCTGGGCGCAGGCGGTGGAGACGCTGCTGGCGCAAGATGCCTTGCGCGGCCTGGCGCGCGAGCTGGCCGTGCAGACCCAATTGACGGCGGTGGAGGGCGCGCAGTGGCAGCTCACCGCGCCGCGCGCCGCGCTGTGCACGGCGGCGGCCATCGACGCGCTGCAAACCGCGCTGGCGGCGCTGCTGGGCGAGCCCGTGCAGTTGGCGGCTGGTGCTGGCGAGGTCAGCGAATCCCATGCCCTGCGCGAAGCGCGCCGTCAGGCCGCCCGCCAGGCCCAGGCCGAGGCCCGCATCGAGGGCGACGCCCTGGTGCAGGCCGTGCTGGCCCAATACGACACCGCCCGCATCGTGCCGGGCTCGATCAAACCCATTTGAATTGAAGGAACCATCGCCATGATGAAAGGCCAACTCGCCGGCATGATGAAGCAGGCCCAAGCCATGCAGGAGAACCTGAAGAAGGCGCAAGAAGAGCTGGGCAAGGTCGAGGTCGAAGGCCAGTCCGGCGCCGGCCTGGTCAAGATCACCATGACCTGCAAGAGCGAGGTGCGTCGCGTGCAGATCGACCCCAGCCTGCTGGCCGACGACAAAGACATGCTCGAAGACCTGTTGGCCGCTGCCTTCAACGACGGCGTGCGCAAGGTCGAGGCCGAAAGCCAGGCCCGCCTGGGCAAGGTCACTGCCGGCATGCCGCTGCCGCCGGGTTTCAAGATGCCGTTCTGATGGTGCCCCCAGGCTCCCTTCCGGTCGCCACCCCCCGAGGGGGCCGAGCGGGACGGTCAAACAGTCCCTGCGGACTGTTTGCCGCCAGCAAGGGCCAACCGGCTTGCAAGCCGGTTGGCTCCGCTGGCGGACCGGCGGAGCCGGATCCGCGGCGGGGGCTGGGTTGGGCTTAGGCATGCCTGCACGAGACGCCTATGACTGATAGCGCGCTGCAGGGGCTGATCGAGGCGTTGCGGGTGCTGCCGGGCGTGGGGGCCAAGTCGGCGCAGCGCATGGCTTACCACCTGCTGCAACACGACCGCGCCGGTGCTGCCCAGCTGGCCCGCGCGCTGGAGCGTGCGGCGGACGGCGTGGGCCATTGCCAGCGCTGCCACACCTTCAGCGAGGCCGCCCTGTGCGCGCTGTGCGCCGACGAGACGCGCGACGCGGCGCAGCTGTGCGTGGTCGAGACCCCGGCCGATCAGGCCGCGCTGGAGCGCACTGGCAGCTACCGCGGCTGCTACTACGTGCTGATGGGCCGCATCAGCCCGCTGGACGGGCAAGGCCCGCGCCAGATCGGCGTCGAGAGCCTGCTGGCGCGCGCCAGCGACGGCGTGGTGCGCGAGGTCATCCTGGCCACCAACTTCACCGCCGAGGGCGAGGCCACGGCCCACGTGCTGACCCAGGCGCTGACCGCCCGCGGCCTGCTGGTCACCCGCCTGGCCCGCGGCGTGCCGGCGGGCAGCGAGCTGGAGTACGTGGACCTGTCCACCATTGCGCATGCGTTGGTGGCGAGGCGGTGAGGCCTACCGGCTCGGAGGCTGGGACGGCCCTTCGTCGGTGTAGTAGTTGAGTCGGCGGACGATCGCCGGCTGGGTGCTGCCATCGGCATAGTGGTAGGTCAGGGTTTCGTACATCCACTGTTTGTTGCCCGTGCGCGCCAGGGGCTCCCATAGGCGAATGCGCTCATAGTTGTAGCGCGGTTGGTGGAACTGCAAAGTCGTCCCGTCGAGTTGCCAGGTGAGCGGGAGGTTGCATGTCCACCGCGCGGGGGGCATCTTGCTGCAGGTGTCGCCAGTGCCATCTGCATACAACGTGAATCCGAACCAGGAGCTAGGAAAGCGAATGCTGCTCATCCAGCGGTGCGCGATGTCTTGCGTGGCACCGAAGCTGGCGCCGGCCTGGGGTTTGATCATTTCGACCTGCGTAACCCATTTCAATTGGCCGCCCTGCATGTCGCCCATCAGCCAGATTTCATGTCCTGTCTTGGGGTCCACGGCCATACGCCGATAGGCTCGGGGGCCGCTGGACAGACTGATCACCAGCCAGCCCTGGGCAGACAGACTGACCGGGTATGAGTTGCCGGACTGCTCGAACGTCACCGACCCCGGCACGCCTGACAAGGCAGCAGTGTCTACAGGCGTCCGCCAAAACTCGGCCCCGCCATCAGTCACGGCAATGGGCTGTTCAGCCAAGCCTGCTAGGCTTACCCCGCCTGCCATCACGTCATCGATAGGCGTTCTGACACGCAGCGGATGGCGCAGGAAGGGCACCACGGTGCCATCATCTGGCACAGGTTCGGTTTTGCCCGCATCGCAGCCATCCAGCCAGGTCTTGGTGATCACCCAGTTGATCTGGGTTTGCCGATACCCCGGTGACTGTCCAGCGAGCGGTAGATGGCTTGCAATATGTCCCGGCGGGTCTGGGCGAACTGTCCGCAACTGTCTGTATCGCTCGACAGGCTGCTAAAGGGGTGGTCGTAGGTCAGCACCCGCCTGCCGTCGACCCCCAGTGTGAAACTGCCTGACGTCGCACCCCTGGTATCGAGATTCACCGCCCGCCCGGTGGCGTCATTCCACTCGACGATGTGGCCGCCAGAGTAGGCCCATTTGGTGGTGTAGTACGCCACCTTCTGTGTCTGGCCCTGCGCGGCCAGGCCGGTCAGGGCCAGTAGGCCGCCGACGGCCAACGTGCTGCAAAAACGACTCTTGAATGCCATGACGCGACTCCTGCTGCGTGTTGAAACATTTTGAAACGGGCGAAGTATCCGGCATGCCGCTGCCGCCGGCCAGCGGCCCAGCCGACGGTGGCGCGCGCCAAATCCCTCAGCCGCGCGCCGCCACCCGCCCGCTCAGATACGTCCACACCAGCGTGGCCGCTGCCAGGCTGGTGAGTTCGGCGTGGTCGTAGGGCGGGGCCACTTCCACGCAGTCCATACCGACGAAGGGCAGGTCGGCCAGCTCTTCGATCAGGGTCAGCAGGGCGGCGGTGGTGAGGCCGCCGGGCTCGGGGGTGCCGGTGCCAGGGGCGAAGGCGGGGTCCAGGCCGTCGATGTCCAGCGAGAGGTAGACGGGCGGGTGGCCGTGCTGGGCCAGGCGTTGGCGCACGGCGGCCAGCACGGGGGCCAGTTGGGCGGGGCTTTCCAGCCCACGCAGGGCGCGGGCGGTCCAGATCAGGCCGCCCTGGTCGGCCACGTACTCGCGTGCGGCGCGCTCGCCGGCCGAGCGGATGCCGAACTGCATGAAGCAGGCGGGCTCGACCAGCCCCTCTTGCAGCGCCTCATAGACCCAGGTGCCATGGCCGCTGGGCTCGCCGAAGTGGTCTTCCCAGGTGTCGCAATGGGCATCCACGTGCAGCACGGCCAGCGGCCGGCCCAGGTGCTGGCGGTACAGCCGCAGCAGCGGCAGGGTGATGGAGTGGTCGCCGCCCAGCCAGGCCATGTGGTGGCGGGCGATCAGCGGCGCGGCCAGTGCGGGCAGGGCGGCGCGCATGGCGTCCAGACTGGTGTTGGGCAGCGGCAGGTCGCCCGCATCGCCCAGGTGGCCCAGCGGCGTGGTGTCGAACAGCGGGTGGATGGCGTCGCACAACTGGTGGCTGGCGCGGCGGATGGCATCGGGGCCAAAGCGGGCGCCGGGGCGGTTGGTGACGCTGCCGTCCCAGGCCATGCCGGCCACGGCAAACGGTTGCCCGGCGGCGGGTGGGCATTTGAGAAAGGTGTGGCCGCTGAGGAAGGCGAATTCGTGCATCGGACGATGCTACAGCGCCAGCCGCTCGCGCAGCAGCTTGGCCTGGCGCCGCGAGACGGGCACGCGGCGGCCGTCGCGCAGCGTGAGCAGGTAGCCGTCGGCGTCGGTGGGCGCGACGCCTTCGACCCAGCGCAGGTTGACCAGGTGGCTGCGGCTGGCGCGAAAGAAGACGGTGTCGTCCAGCCGCTCTTCGAGCTGGGTCAGCGTGCGCGCAATCAGCGGCTGCTTGCCGTCGAACCAGGCCTGGGCGTAGTTGCCGCAGGCCTCGAAGCCGGCGATGTCGGCCAGGCGCACGAACCAGCAGCGTTCGCCGTCGCGGATGAAGACGGTGTCGTCCAGCGTCTTGCGGGCGCCGGGCAGCGGTGCGCTGGGGCGCTGGCGCTCGCGCACGCGGGTCAAGGCTTCGGCCAGCCGGATGGGGTCTATGGGTTTGAGCAGGTAGTCCACTGCGCCGCGTGCGAAGGCGGCCAGCGCGTGTTCGTCGTAGGCGGTGGTGAAGACGACGGCGGGCGGTGCGTCCAGCGCATCCAGCACGTCAAAGCCGCTGCCGCCGGGCAGGTGGATGTCCAGCAGCAGCAGGTCGGGGTGGCAGTGGGCCAGGGCGCCCACGGCGCTGGCGACGTCGGCGGCTTCGGCCACGATGGCGCAGTCGGGGTGGGCGGCCAGCAGTGTGCGCAGCTCGGCACGGGCCAGGCGGGAGTCTTCGACGATGGCAATGTTCATGGCGTGAGGCGCAGGCGCACGGTGACGCGGCCGGCGTTTTCGGTGATCTGGCAATCGGCCCCGGTGCCGCCGGCGCGCGCCAGCCGCTCGCGCAGGTGGGCCAGGCCCAGGCCGGTGCCGCCTTCGCCCTGGCCCCAATGGCCGGGGTTGCTGACGGCGATGATGAGGCGCCCACCTGGGTCAGCGCTTTCGCGGGCGATGGCGATGCCGATCTCGCCGCCACCCGGCGTGCGGGCAATGCCGTGCTTGATGGCGTTTTCCACCAGCAGTTGCAACACCATGGGCGGCACCTGGGCGCCGTCCAGACCGTCGCCGAGCTGCCAGTCCACCCGCAGCCGGTCTTCGAGGTGGATCTGCTCGATGGCCAGATGGTCGCGCACCACGGCCATCTCGTCGGCCAGCGGCACGCGCTCGCTGGCGCTGTGGGCCAGCGTGTGGCGCAGCACGGCCGAGAGGCGGGTGACCATTTCGCGCGCACGCGCCGGGTCTTCGGCAATCAGCGCGCGCAGGTTGTTCAGCGCGTTGAACAGAAAGTGCGGGTTGATCTGGGCGCGCAGCACGTCGAGCTCCAGCGCCCGCTTGGCCGCCTCGGCCTGCCAGCGGGCGATCTCGCCCTGGCGCCAGCGGGTGAAGAACTGACCCGCTCCCCAGGCTGCCAGCCACAGCCACAGTAAGAAGGTGGTGTTCATCACGTAGCCGGTGCGCGCGCCCCAGCTGGGGCGTGCATTGGGTGGCGGGGCGATCCAGCCCAGGGTGGCAGCAGCCGCCGTCAGCAAGGCCACCGCCACCTGGATCAAGGCCGCCAGCAGCAGCGGCGCCAGCAGCAGGCGGATGACCAGTTGCAACGGGGGCAGATCCAGCCAGTGCCCGCGCAACGCCCAGGCCCGCAGCCCCTCGCTGGCCAGCCAGCAGCCGGCAGCCACCACGGTCATGATGAAGAGCAGGCCCGAGTTGGCCTGGTTGAACGCGCGCACCAGGGCCAGCGAGAGCAGCCACCAGCTGCCCCAGACCAGGGCCTGAACGGCATGGCGGTTGATGGTCATGGCTGCGGTGCGGCGCGCGTCAGCACCTCACGCACCTGCGCCAGCAGCCAGTCCTTGTCGTCCCACATCAGGAAATGGTAGCCCTGCTCGCTCATGCGGATCTCGGCCTGCGGCAGCGCCGCGTACTGGCGCTCGTAGATGGCGCGCGTGCTGGCCAGCGTGCTGCCCATAGGGGCGTAGGCGGCCCAGGCGCCCAGCACGCGCACGCGCTGGGTGATGCGCGGCAGCAGCGGGCGCAGGTCGGTGGCCCACAGCTCGGTCATGGCCTGGGTCACGGTGGCCGGGTCGCTGCGCTCGCCCATGGCGGAGATGCGCGCCTGGCCTTCGGGCGTGCGGCTCATGCCGCGCGTGCTCATCTGCCGTTGGGCGGCCCGCTGCTCGGGCGTGGCGGCCTGCATCTGGGTGCGCATCGCAGCGGCCATTTTTTCGGCGTCGGCGGCGGTGGCGTCGGGGGCACGGATGCCGGCCAGGAAGGGCAGCGCATCGACGATGACCAGCGGCCCGGTGCGCGCCGGCTGCTCGGCGGCCATCATCAGCGCCAGGGCGCCGCCCAGGCTGTGGCCGATGACGGCAGGGTGCTCTAGCCGCTGCGCCACCACGTAGGCCAGCACGGCGTCGCGCATGGCGGGCAGCCAGGGGTTGGCCTGGACGGGCGGTGCCCCGGCAAACCCCGGCAGCTGCACCAGATGGCATTGCACGCCGGGTTGCAGCGCGGTGCAGGTCTCGCGCCAGACCTCGCTGGCGCCACTGGCCAGGCCCGGCACCATCAGCACAGGCCGGCCGCTGCCGATGACCTCGACGCGCACGCCCTGGGGTGCGGCCACCGGCTCGGCCTTGGCCTGGCCGCTGCACAGGGCGACGGCAACGGCCACCGCCACCGCAAACAGGCCGCCCCAGCCTGCAGAGCGGCAGAACATGGGTTTCATGGGCTTGGGCATGGTGGATTCCTGATGGCGGGTTGGTGAACGGGCGCCAGTGTGCTGGCAGGGCGCACCCTACGCGCCAGCCGGGTGACGGGTGGTGGTACTTCAGGATGAATGGGGCCAGGTTGCGACCAATGGACTTGGTGGGCGCAACGCAAATGCACTACATTCCAAACCATGAAATCAGCAACCATTCCCCAGGTGAGGGTGGAGCCGGAACTGCGCGCCCAGCTTGAAGCCGTATTGCGGCAGGGCGAGACCCTCTCCGAATTCGTTGCAGCCTCGGTGCGCAGCGCGGTGGAATACCGAGCTGCGCAGGCTCGTTTCCACGCGCGTGGTGACGCCGCCTGGGCGAACCACCAGCGCAGCGGCGAGGCGGCAACGGCGGAGCAGGTAATTGACAAGCTGCAAGCCAGGCTGGATGCGCGGCGCGAGCAACTCAGCGATTGAGTTATGCGGTTTGGTTCAGCCCTGAGGCCGAGGAAGACCTGGCGCGGCTCTTTGACTTTTTGCTGAATCGGGCGCGAGTCAAGGAGGACCTGGCTTTGGCTGAGGAAGCGCTCGCGGCCATCCGCGCAGCCACCCAACACCACCTGGCGATCACGCCTTACAGCTTTCGAAAAGCTGGCCGCAGCGCCACGCGGCGAGAACTCATCATTCCCTTTGGCGCCACAGGTTTCGTGGCGTTGTATGAAATCGCCAGTCCAACCTTGGTCGTCGTGCTGGCGGTCCGCCACCAGCGCGAGGCCGACTACCACTGAAGCCCTTCATGACCCAGCCCAGTCCCACCCGCGTCGCCGCGATGCTGGCCGCAGAGCGCCAGCGGTTCACCCAGACCCACCCGGAAAGCCAGCACCTGGCCGCGGCCAGCGCGCCGCACTTTCTGTTTGGCGTGCCCATGCACTGGATGCGCGACTGGCCGCTGCCGTCGCCGCTGTTCGTGCGCGAGGCACAGGGCAGTCGCCTGGTCTGCGCCGACGGCCTGAGCTACATCGACCTTTGCCTGGGAGACACCGGCGCCATGTATGGCCACAGCCCGGCGCCAGTGGCCCGCGCCCTGGCCGAGCAGGCGGCGCGGGGGCTGACCGCCATGCTGCCGGGCACGCTGCTGCCCGAGGTGGGGGCGCTGCTGGCCCAGCGCTTTGGCCTGCCGCGCTGGCAGATCGTGCTGTCGGCCACCGACGCCAACCGCTTTGTGCTGCGCTGGGCGCGGGCCCTCACCGGCCGGCCCAAGGTGCTGGTGTTCGAGGGCTGCTACCACGGCACGGTGGACGACACCCTGGTGGACCGCGCCGACGACGGCCGCACGCTGACCCGCGCCAGCCTGCTGGGGCAGGTGCACGAGCTGGCCCTCTCCACCGTGGTGGTGCCGTTCAACGACGAGCCGGCGCTGCGCACGGCGCTGGCCGGGGGCGACGTGGCCTGCGTGCTGACCGAGCCGGCGCTGACCAATTGCGGCCTGGTGCCGCCGCTGCCCGGTTTCATGCAGGCGGTGCAGGCGGCCTGCCGCGAAACCGGCACCTTGCTGGTGCTGGACGAAACCCACACGGTGAGCAGCGGCCTGGGCGGCTGGGGCCGTGTGCATGGCCTGGCGCCCGACTTTCTGGTGGTGGGCAAGGCCGTGGCCGGCGGGTTGCCGACGGCGGTCTACGGCTTCACGGATGCGGTGGCGGCGCGCATGGAGGCGGCCAAGGCGGCGGCGCCGGACGGGCATTCGGGCATCGGCACCACGCTGGCGGCCAACGTGCTGCAACTGGCGGCGTTGCGGGCACAGTTGGCCGAGGTGGCCACGCCCGCTGCGCACGCTCGGATGGACGCGCTGGCGGCGCGCCTGCAGGCGGGGCTGGAGGCGGTGCTGGCCACGGCGGGTGTGCGCTGGTGCGTGACGCGCATCGGCGCCCGCATGGAACTGCAGTACCTGCCGGCGCCGCCGCGCGATGGCCGCGAGGCGGCGGCGGCCATGCAGGACGACTGGACGGCCTGCCTGCACCTGTACATGCTGAACCGGGGCGTGCTCATCACCCCGTTTCACCACATGCTGCTGGTGCCACCCTGCGCCAGCGAGGTCGACGTGGACGCCGTGCCGCCGCTGCTGGCGCAGTGGCTGGCGGCGGTTATTTCTTGACGGCCGTTATGTCGCCACTGCCGACCACGCTTTTGCTGACCTTGGCCTCGCCGCTGTAGTAGATGTCACCGCTGCCGGCCACGCTGGCCGAGAGGCTTTCGGTGACCTGCACGCGGGCATCGCCGCTGCCGGCCACGCTGACGCTGGCGCTGCGCGCGCTCAGGTCGGCCAGCCACAGGTCGCCCGAGCCGGCCACACTGGCCTTGAGCTGATCGGCACGGCCTTTGGCCTTGAGGTCACCCGAGCCGGCCACCGTGACGCTGAGCTGCTGCACGTCCACGGCGTTGAGCACGATGTCGCCGGAGCCGGCCACGGCGGCCTCGAAGCGGCTGCCGCGCACGGCGTCGATGATCACGTCGCCGCTGCCGCGCAGGGCGGCGGCATCGAGCTGGACGGCGTCCACGTTCACGACCACCGGGTTGGCTGTGTAGAAGTTGGCGTCCGGGCTGAGCTTGACCACCAGCGTGTTGCCGTCGATCTCGGTGACCACCAGCGCATGCAGGTTGTCGTCGGCGCGCACGCGCAGCGCGGCCTGGCTCGCACCACGCACATGCACGGTCAGTGGTCCATCGACGCGCAGTTTGGTGAACGCCCCCACGCTGCGGCGGCTTTCGCTGACGTGGCCACTGCCGTCCACGCGCGGCCCGCTGCCGTTGACCTGCACGCTGCCGGCGCTCCATTGCGGCGTGACCTGAAAGGCCCAGCCGGGTTGGGGCAGGGCGGCGGCACCGGCCACCAGCAGGGCCGAGAGCAGCAGGGCGGGGCGGGGGGCAAGCAGGCGGTGGAGCATGGCGAAAGTCCAGGTGGCAACAAGATGGAGCGGATGCTAGGCGGGCAGCCCCGCCTGCGGCCACTGCGATGCGACGGACGGCGTGCTCAGCCGACGGACGGTGCCTGCCAGCGCCCGTCCTGCAGCAGCTCGTACGGGCGAAACTGGAGCTTGTAGGCCATTTTGCGGCTGCCACCTATCCAATAGCCCAGGTAGAGGTAAGGCAGCCCCATCTGCTGCGTCTGCTCGATTTGCCACAGCACGCCATAGGTGCCCAGGCTGCCCGGCGCATCGGGGTCGTAGAAGGTGTAGACGGCCGAGAGGCCGTCGGCCAGCACGTCAACCACCGAGACCATGACGAGGCGGCGTGTGTCGGGTTCGCGAAACTCCACCAGCCGTGAGTTGACGTGGCTTTGCAACAGGAACTGGGTGTACTGGTCGGTGCTGTCCTGATCCATGCCACCGCCGCTGTGGCGGCCGGCCTGGTAGCGCAGATAGAGGTCGTAGTGCTCGCGCGAAAAACCCAGTCGCAGCACCCGGGTGCGCAGGTGGGCGTGGGCCTTCAGGCAGCGGCGCTGCGTGCGCGAGGGCGCAAACGCCGCCACCGGCACGCGCAGCGGCACACAGGCCTTGCAGCCGACGCACTGGGGCCGGTAGGTAAAGAGGCCTGAGCGGCGAAAGCCCATGGACACCAGGCCTGAGTAGACGTGCTCGGTGACCACGTGGCTGGGTGTGGCCACCTGGGAGCGTGCCTGGAGGTTGGGCAGGTAGCTGCAGGGGTATTCGGCCGTCACGTAGAACTGCAGTGACGTGAAGGCCAGCTCGTTGGGATGGGTCACGGCATCAGATCATAGGCTGCGGCGCCAGCGCCGTGAGGTGGGCCAGTTCGGCCTCGAACGCGCTGCGGCTCACGGGCGCCGCACCCAGCGAGGCCAGATGGGCGGTCTGTTGCTGGCAGTCGATCAGCGGCATGCCGGCGGTGCGGCAACCCTGCACCAGTGCGGCCAGCGCCAGCTTGGAGGCATCGGTGTGGCGGGTGAACATGGATTCGCCAAAGAACATCTGGCCGATGCGCACGCCATAGAGGCCACCCATGAGATCGCTGCCCACCCAGGTCTCGACGCTGTGCACGCGGCCCCAGGCGTCGTCGCCCTCGGCATGCCAGCGCACATAGGCCTCGATCATGTCGGGGCCTATCCAGGTGCCTGCCTGGCCGCCCCGGGGCGCCTGGGCGCAGGCGGTGATGACGGCGCGCACGTCGCCATCCCAGACGATGCGTGCGCCAGGGGTGGTCGCAAAGTGGGCTTGTGCCTGGCGCAGCGAGCGGTGGCATTTGAAGTCGGCCACGCGCAGCACCATGCGCGGCTCAGGCGTCCACCACAGCACGGGCTGGCCCGGACCGAACCAGGGGAAGATGCCGCGCCGGTAGGCGGTGGCCAGCCGCGCCGGGCTGAGGTCGCCGCCCGCAGCCAGCAGGCCGGCCAGTTCAGGCGGCTCGGTCAAGGCCTGATGGGTGGGCGGAAACGGGCTGTCGGGGCCGGTGATCCAGGGCAGCTGCATGGGGCCAGTGTAAAAAAGGCCGTCCAGCGGACGGCCTCGATCGCCAGCAGGCGGCTTACATCAACCGCGCTTCCACGCGGCGGGCCTCTTCGGCGCTGCCGCCGTTGACCTGCTCAGGCTTGACCAGCTCGACTTGCGTGGCGGCCACACCCAGTGCCACCAGCGCGTCGCGCACGGCCTCGGCCCGCTGCTTGGCCAACTCGGCATTGGCCTCGGGGTTGCCGCTGGCATCGTGAAAGCCGCTGAGCGTCACCCGGCTGGCCGGATTGGCCTTGGCGGCCTCGGCCAGCGCGGCCAGCTTGGCGTCGCTGCCGGCAGGCAGGGTGGCCACGGCGGAGTCGAAGTAGATGGCCACGCTTTGGGCACCGACGGCGGCCGGTGCGGTCACCGCAGCGGGTGCCGGGATGACGTGGGCGGGCGCCACCGCAGCCGCCACCGGCAGCAGCGGCACGATCAGCAAGGCCACGATGTTGATGATTTTGATCAGCGGGTTGACGGCCGGGCCGGCGGTGTCCTTGTAGGGGTCGCCCACGGTGTCACCGGTGACGGCGGCCTTGTGGGCCTCGGAGCCTTTGCCGCCAAAGTGGCCGTCCTCGATGTACTTCTTGGCGTTGTCCCAGGCGCCGCCGCCGGTGCACATGCTGATGGCCACGAAGAGACCGGTGACGATGGTGCCCATCAAGAGGCCACCCAGCGCTTCAGGGCCCAGCAGCAGACCCACCAGCACTGGCACCACCACGGGCAGCAGCGAGGGGATCATCATCTCTTTGATGGCCGCGCTGGTCAGCATGTCCACGGCCCGGCCGTACTCGGGCTTGGCCGTGCCTTCCATGATGCCTTTGATCTCGCGGAACTGGCGCCGCACCTCTTCCACCACCGAACCGGCGGCGCGGCCCACGGCCTCCATGGCCATGGCGCCGAACAGGTAGGGAATCAGGCCGCCGATGAAGAGGCCGACGATGACTTTGGGGTTGGACAGGTCGAACGAGGCCATGATGCCCCGCGCTTCCAGCGAGTGGGTGTAGTCGGCAAACAGCACCAACGCGGCCAGGCCGGCCGAGCCGATGGCATAGCCCTTGGTCACGGCCTTGGTGGTGTTGCCCACGGCGTCCAGCGGGTCGGTGATGTCGCGCACGCTGTCGGGCAGCTCGGCCATCTCGGCAATGCCGCCGGCGTTGTCGGTGATGGGGCCGTAGGCGTCCAGGGCGACGACGATGCCGGCCATGCTCAGCATGGAGGTGGCGGCGATGGCGATGCCGTAAAGGCCGGCCATGGCGTAGGCAGCCAGAATGGCCACGCAGACGAACAGCACCGGCCAGGCGGTGGACTTCATCGACACGCCGATGCCGGCGATGATGTTGGTGGCATGGCCGGTGGTGCTGGCCTGGGCCACGTGCTTGACGGGCTTGTAGTCGGTGCCAGTGTAGTACTCGGTGATCCAGACCAGGGCTGCCGTGAGGACCAGGCCCACGATGCAGGCGCCGAACAGCGCCATGTGACCGACCTGGGCCCCGCTGGCCAGCGTCAGCCCTTGCGGGAACAGCATCTGGGTGACGAAGTAGAACGCCACCAGCGACAGCACCCCCGCCACGACCAGGCCTTTGTACAGCGCCGGCATGACGTTGCGCATATTGGGCGAGGCCTTGACGAAGGCACAGCCGATGATGGAGGCGATGATGGACACGCCGCCCAGCAGCATGGGGTAGATGACGGCGGCAGCCGTCTGCGGGCCGGCCACCATCAGCGCACCCAGTGCCATGGTGGCGATCAGGGTGACGGCATAGGTCTCGAACAGGTCGGCGGCCATGCCGGCGCAATCGCCCACGTTGTCGCCCACGTTGTCGGCAATCACCGCCGGGTTGCGTGGGTCGTCCTCAGGGATGCCGGCTTCCACCTTGCCCACCAGGTCGGCGCCCACATCGGCTCCCTTGGTGAAGATGCCGCCGCCCAGCCGCGCGAAGATGGAAATCAGCGACGAGCCGAACGCCAGGCCCAGCATGGGCTTGAGCGAGGCCGAGTCGATCTGGGTGCCCCCCTGGGTGACCCACCAGAAGAAGCCGCCCACGCCCAGCAGGCCCAGGCCCACCACCAGCATGCCGGTGATGGCGCCGCCCTTGAAGGCGATGTCCAGCGCCGGCCCGATGCCGCGCGTGGCGGCCTGCGCCGTGCGCACGTTGGCGCGCACCGACACGTTCATGCCAATGAACCCGCAGGCGCCCGAGAGCACAGCCCCCAGCACGAAGCCCAGCGCCGTGGCGTGATCCAGAAAGAAGAAGATCAGCGCCGCAAGCACCACGCCGACCACGGCAATGGTCTTGTACTGCCTGGACAGATAGGCCGCCGCGCCTTGCTGAATGGCAGCGGCAATTTCCTGCATGCGCGCGTTACCGGTATCCTGGCTCAGGATCCAGGCGCGCTGAAAAAACCCGTATATCACGGCCAATAGGCCGCAAGCCAAGGCCGCATAGAGGGCCATCGTCGTGGACATCACTCTCTCTCCTAGCTGATTGTTTCGGTAAGCAACACCGGCCAGCATATCCCACCCCGATGTCCGAATGCCTGCACTTGCCTAGAATGTGGGATCACGCATTCCCCACTACGCCCATCCGACAACATGAGCCTCCACAACGTCACCGCGGGCAAGAACGCCCCCAACGAGTTCAACGTCATCATTGAAATTCCGATGAGTGGCGACCCGATCAAATACGAGGTCGATGAGGACACCGGGGCGCTGTTTGTCGACCGGTTCATGGGCACCTCGATGCACTACCCGTGCAACTACGGCTACATCCCGCAGACGCTGGCCGGCGACGGCGATCCGGTGGACGTGCTGGTCATCACCCCGGTGCCGCTGATTCCCGGCGTGGTCGTCACCTGCCGCCCGGTGGGCATGCTGCGCATGGAAGACGAGGCCGGCGAGGACAACAAGCTGCTGGCGGTGCCCATTCCCAAGATCCTGCCGCTGTATGCCCGCTGGCAGCATCCGGACGATCTCAACAAGGCGCGCCTGAACGCCATCTCGCACTTCTTCGAGCACTACAAAGACCTGGAGCCCGGCAAGTGGGTCAAGGTGCTGGGCTGGACCGATGCCGATGCCGCCCGGGCCGAAGTTCTTGCCGGCCAGAACGCCTGGGCCGCCAAACACAAGGCCTGATCCCTGCGCCACACTTGCCCGCCGCGCCCCTTTGGGGGCGCGTCTCGTTTGACATGGAGTGTTTCCCATGAACCACGTTGCGAAGGGCGCCTACGCGGCGGCCTTGACGCTGGCTGCGCTGACGCTGGCCACCACCCCCACGCCGGTCGCAGCGGCCGGTGCCAAGACGGGCACCAGCGCGCAGTTGACACCCGTGCGCAAGGTCGAAGGCATCACCGAGTACCGGCTCGCCAACGGCCTTCAGGTGCTGCTGGTGCCCGATGACGCCAAGCCCACCACCACCGTCAACGTCACCTACCACGTCGGCTCGCGTCACGAGAACTACGGCGAGACGGGCATGGCCCACTTGCTGGAGCATCTGATCTTCAAGGGCACGCCCACCTACCCCAAGGTGTGGGACGAGTTCAGCAAGCGCGGCTTGCGCGCCAACGGCACCACCTGGCTGGACCGCACCAACTACTTCGCCAGCTTCACCGCCAACCCCGAGAACCTGCGCTGGTACCTGAACTGGCAGGCCGATGCCATGGTCAACAGCTTCATTGCCAGGAAAGACCTGGACAGCGAGATGACCGTGGTGCGCAACGAGATGGAGATGGGCGAGAACTCGCCCGAAAGCACCTTGTTCGAGAAGACCCTGGCGACCATGTACCAGTGGCACAACTACGGCAAGAGCACCATCGGCGCCCGCGCCGACGTGGAGAACGTGGACATCGCCCGTCTGCAGGGCTTTTATCGCACCTACTACCAGCCGGACAACGCCACCCTGATCGTCACGGGCAAGTTCGACGCGGCGCAGGTGATGCAGTGGGTGCAGCAGTCGTTTGGCAAACTGCCCAAACCCAGGCGCACCTTGCCCACCCTCTATACGCTGGATGCCGTACAGGACGGCGAGCGCGGCGTGACGCTGCGCCGTGTGGGCGGCACGCCGCTGCTGTTTGCCGGCTACCACTTGCCGCCCGGTGCCGACCCCGACTACGCGGCCTTTGACGTGCTGGCCCGTGCACTCACCGATGCACCAGCCGGTCGCCTGCACAAAGCACTGGTGGAAACAGGCCTGGCCGCGAGCGTGGGCTCGATGGCGATGGCGCTGCACGACCCGGGCTTTGCCCTGTTCATGACTCAGCTCGCGCCGGGGCAGGACATGGACAAGGCCCGCGACGCGCTCGTTGCCACCCTGGAAGGGCTGGCTGCCCAGCCCCTGACCGAAGCCGAGCTGGCGCGCGCCAAGGCCCGCTGGATCAAAGACTGGGAGGTGCAGTTTGCCGACCCTGAGGAGGTGGGCACCGCGCTGTCCGAGTTCATCGCTCAGGGCGACTGGCGGCTGTTCTTCCTCACCCGCGACCGCGTCAACGCGCTGACACTGGGCGACCTGAATCGCGTGGCCGCCGCCTACCTGCTGGCGGCCAACCGCACGTTGGGTATTTATGTGCCCACCGACAAGCCACAGCGCGCGCCTGCACCAGCCAATGTGGATGTGGCCGCACAGTTCAAAGGCTACGCGCCGGTGGCCGAGGTGGCCAAGGTTGAGGCCTTCGACGCCACGCCGGCCCACATCGATGCCAGCAC
Source organism: Pseudomonadota bacterium (assembly GCA_020161145.1). GTDB lineage: Bacteria > Pseudomonadota > Gammaproteobacteria > Burkholderiales > Burkholderiaceae_C > Ideonella. The sequence goes on along the minus strand of JAIUPQ010000006.1, from coordinate 92,131 downwards.
CCGTCTGCAAGACGTGGCGCCCGGGTTGCGCGTGGCGCTGCTGCCCAAGGGCACGCGCGGCGACGTGGTGGTGGCCCAGCTCGAGCTCAAGGCCGGCAATGAGGCGGCACTCCAAGGCCAGGAGGCCGTGGCCGACATGCTGGTCGCGCTGCTCGACAAGGGCACGCGCACGCTGACCCGTCAGCAGGTGCAAGACCAGTTGACGGCGCTGAAGGCCGAGGTGCGCTGGGGCGGTGGCCCCACCGGCGTCACTGCTGTGGTGCAGACCACCCGTGCCAACCTGCCGGCCGTCATCGCGCTGGTGGCGCAGCAGGTGCGTGAGCCCGCGTTGCCGGCCGACGCACTGGAGGAGGTGCGCCGCCAGATGCTGGCCGGCCTGGCCGCGCAGGCGCAAGAGCCCACCGTGCTGGTGGAGGTGGCGCTGGGCCGCGAGGGCAACCCCTACCCGCGTGGCGACGTGCGCCACATGCGCGCCATGGATGAGGCCATCGCGGACGCCCAGGCCGTGACGCTGGCCCAGGTGCAGGCCTTTCACGCCCGGTTCATCGGGGCCGGCAACGCCCAGTTTGCGGCCGTCGGCGCGATGGACGAAGCCGCCGTCAAGGCCGCGCTGACCCAGGCCTTCCAGGGCTGGGCGCAGCCAGTGGCCTTTGCCCGCGTGCCCTTGCCGCTGATCAGCGTGCCGGCCAAGCGCATCGTCATCGAGACCCCGGACAAGCAGAACGCCTACCTGGGCGCGCGCCTGCCCCTGCCCATCAAATACGGCGACGCCGACCAGGCGGCGCTGATGGTGGCCAACGACGTGTTCGGCGGCGGCGGCAACGGCCGGCTGTGGAAGCGCATCCGCGAAAAGGAAGGCCTGTCTTACGGGGTGTACAGCGGTGTGCGGTTCGCCCAGTTCGAGTCCAACTCGACCTGGCTGGTGCAGGCCATCTTCGCGCCGCAGAATCGTGCCAAGGTCGAGGCGGCGTTCAACGAAGAACTGGAGCGCGCCTTGAAAGACGGCTTCACGGCCACTGAGGTGGCCGAGTCCAGGAACGGCATCCTGAACACGCGCAAGCTGAACCGCGCCCAGGATCCCGTGCTGAGCGGCGATCTGGCGCGCAACCTCTACGTGGGCCGCACGTTCAAGGCCGAGCAGGCGCTGGACGATGCCATCGCCGCCGTCACGCCCGAACAGGCCAGCGCCGCCTGGCGCAAGTACATCGACCGCGCGCGGCTGGTGCTGGCCGTGGGCGGCGACTTCAAAGGCCAATGACCGCCATGCCTGCCCCTGTCGCCGGCCTGCGCCTGGCCGTGGCGCAGCTCAACCCTACCGTGGGCGATCTGGCGGGCAATGCCCGCCAGATCGAGCAGGCCGCGCGCGAGGCCTACGCCCAGGGTGCGCAACTGGTGGTGGCGCCGGAGTTGGTGCTGTCCGGCTACCCGCCCGAAGACCTGCTGCTGCGGCCAGCCTTCATGCAGGCGGTGCAAGCGGCGTTGGAGGGCCTGGCCAGCGACCTGGCCGATTGCGCCGGCCTGCACCTGCTGCTGGGCCTGCCCACGGCCGGCGTGGCGCCAGGCGCTGCAGCCTCGCGCTCCGTCAGCCAGCCTTGGGCCTTCAACAGCGCAGCGCTGCTGGTGGACGGGCGCCTGCAAGGGCTTTATCACAAGCGCGAGTTACCCAATTACCAGGTTTTTGACGAGCGGCGCTACTTTCATTCGGGGCGCGATGCGCAGGCTCCCGCGTTGGTGTTCCCGGTGGGGGCGTTGCGCGTGGGGGTGTTGATCTGCGAGGACGCCTGGTTCGACGAGCCGGCCGAGGCGGCCCGTGCGGCCGGCGCGGAGTTGCTGTGCGTGCTCAATGCTTCGCCTTATCACATGGGCAAGGCGGCCGACCGTGAGGCCCGGATGGCCGCGCGCGCCCAGGCCGTGGGCCTGCCGCTGGTCTACGCCCATCTGGTGGGCGGCCAGGACGAAATGGTGTTCGACGGCGGCTCGTTTGCCGTGGATGCCGCCGGTGCCATCACCGCCCGTGCGCCGGCGTTCGAGCCGGCCCTGCTGATGCTGGACGCGGCGCCGGAGCAGGGCAGTTGGCGCGTCGCTGGCACCGTGGCCGCGCCGCTGGCCAGCGAGGCCGAGGTCTGGGCGGCCCTGGTGCTGGGCGTGCGCGACTACGTGGGCAAGAACGGCTTTCCGGGAGCTCTGATTGGCCTGTCTGGCGGGGTGGACTCAGCGCTGGTGCTGGCGGTGGCCGTTGATGCGCTGGGTGCCGACAAGGTGCGCGCGGTGATGATGCCTTCGCGCTACACGGCCGACATCTCGTGGCTGGATGCGCGCGACATGGTGGCGCGGCTGGCGGTGCGCTACGACGAGATCGCCATCGAGCCGATGTTCCAGGCCTTTCTGGCGGCGCTGGCGCCGCAGTTCCAGGGTCTGGCCGAGGACGCCACCGAGGAGAACATCCAGGCGCGGGTGCGTGGCACGCTGCTGATGGCGCTGTCGAACAAAACCGGCGCCATCGTGCTGACCACCGGCAACAAGAGCGAGATGGCCACTGGTTACTGCACGCTGTATGGCGACATGGCCGGCGGTTTTGCCGTCATCAAGGACGTGGCCAAGACCCTGGTCTACCGCCTGTGCCGGTGGCGCAACGCCCAGGTGGGCGGCCCCGTCATCCCGGAGCGCATCCTGACGCGCCCGCCGTCGGCCGAGTTGCGGCCCGACCAGACCGACCAGGACAGCCTGCCACCCTATGAGGTGCTGGACGCCATCCTGGCGCGCTACATGGAGAACAACCAGAGCGTCGAAGAGATCGTGGCCGCCGGCTTTGCGCACGCCGACGTGGCGCGCGTGGTGCGCCTCATCGGCATCAACGAATACAAGCGCCGCCAGGCGCCAGTGGGCATCCGCATCACGCATCGCGCCTTCGGGCGGGACTGGCGCTATCCGATCACGTCACGGTTCCGTGCTTAAATCAACCCCTCTTTGTCTGGAGACGCTATGAAGCAGATCATCGCCATCATCAAACCGTTCAAGCTCGAAGAAGTGCGCGAAGCACTGGCCGACGTGGGCGTGTCCGGCCTGACGGTGACGGAAGTCAAGGGCTTCGGCCGCCAGAAGGGTCACACCGAGCTGTACCGTGGTGCCGAGTACGTGGTGGATTTCCTGCCCAAGGTGAAGATTGAAGTGGTGGTCAAGGACGACGACGTCGAGCGCGCCGTCGAGTCCATCGTCAAGGCTGCCAAGACCGGCAAGATCGGCGACGGCAAGATCTTCGTGACCGCCGTCGAGCAGGTCATCCGCATCCGCACCGGCGAGCTGGACGAGTCTGCCGTCTAAGCCAGCAGGCGTTGCCACAGTGCGGCGGCCCAGATGCCGCCGCAGGTGAGCAGCGACAGCAGCACGGCGGCGCTGCCCATGTCCTTGGCCCGCCCCGACAGGTGGTGCAACTCGAAGCCCACGCGGTCCACCACCGCTTCAATGGCCGAGTTCAGCAACTCCACCACCAGCACCAACATCACCGAGCCCAGCAGCAGTGCGCGCTCGACCCAGCTCTGGCCCAGCCAGATGCCCAGCGGCAGCAGGACGACGGCCAGCCAGAACTCCTGCCGAAACGCGCTTTCCGCCTGGTAGGCACCGCGCAGCCCCGCCCAGGAGTAGCCGGCGGCGCGGCGGATGCGGTCCAGGCCGGTGCGGCCTTTGTGGGGGTTGCTCATGGTGTTATCGGGTGCTGACCAGCCGGGTGCCGCAAACGGCGTCATGCCAGAACTGGCGATCAGGGTGCAGGCGGGTCAGGGCCGCATAGGCCGCCACACCAGCCAGCACGACTGCCGCCATCATGCCGCCGCCATGGACGCCCAACACCTTGAGCGTGACCAGCGCCGGCACAAACCACAACCAGGCCAGCAGGTAGCGGGCCAGCGCTTGCGGCCAGCGCAGCGGGTTGCCGTCGGTGCGCAGCAGGCGGATACGCCAGGTCTGCATGGCCACCGTCTGCCCGCCATGGGTCCAGGTCCAGGTGAAGTACAGGCCAATGAGGGCAAACAGCAGCAGTTGCAAACCCAGCGTGCCGTTCTGGGGATCGCGCAGATTGGTGGCGGCCGAAAACAGCAGCCCGGCCATCATCACGATGCCGAACAGCAGCACGCCTTCATAGACAAACGCCGCCAGGCGCCGCTTCAAAGGCGCGGTGGGTAAAGACGCTCCACTCACTTTTTCTTGGTGGACTGGCCACTACCGCCACCGGTGTCGGCTGGCTTGACCTGGGCCGCCCCTTGCGGGCCACGCAGCGGCAACAAGGTGGTGCGATCCACCATGCCGGGCATCACGTTGATTTTGGGCATGCCGCTTTGCTGATGCGGCGGCTGCTGGGCCGGGCTGCCCAGCGGCCGCACGGCTGCACCGCTGGGCAGCGTTGCGCGCGAGGCCGCCAGGCCAGGACGGGTCAGTGCGGCCCGCTCTTCGGGCGACAGGGCTTGATAGGCCTCCCACTGGGCCCGGCGTTCTTCCCGGCTCAGGCCTTTGCTGCCCTGAAAGGTCTGGCGCGCCTGCACCCGCTGTTGGGGGCTCATGTGCGCCCAGTCTTCCATGCGGTCACGCACGCGCTGTTGCCGTGAGGCAGGCATGTCAGGAAACCTGCGGGCAATCTCACGCCACTTGAGCCTGGATTCGGGCTCCATGGTGTCCCAACTGCCTTGCAGCGGCGCCAGCAATTCCCGCTCGCCCGAAGGCAGAGCGGCCCACCGGGGGGCCGCCTGGGTATCGAGTTGGGCCACGCGCAATGGTGGCGCCTCGTCGGGCGCGGCCAGCGCAGAGCCGGCCAGCACCAGCAGGACACAGAACGACAAAGTGGCGCGCATGGTGGTCAGCGCACCGCAGCAGCGCCGTTGGCGCGCAGGTAGGCGGCAAAACCGTCGTCGCTGTAAGCCCCCGGCGGCACGTCATCCGAGAGCAGGGCCAGGTCGACGTCGGCCGTGGCCTCAATCTGGGCCTGGTCATGCATCTGGTCAATGACCACCAGCCCGGCAGCCAGCGCCACCACCGGCAAGGCAAAGGCCAGGCGGGGGAACCAGGCGCGTGGACCACCCAACCAACCACTCAGTACGGCGGCGCCGCCGCTGGCGTGCACGGTGGCGGCGGCTTGCGTCCGGTTTTCGCGCGCAACCTCAAGCGCCCGCTCACGGGCTACCCGCAGACGCTCACCAATGGCGTGGCCCGGGTCGCGACTGCCCTCGCTGAGCAGCGTGGCCATGTGTTTGGCAACACGTGTTTCCAGATGTTCGAGATCGACGGCGGGCTGGTTCACGATGAGACTCCGAATAATCCTTTGGACCGAAGCGTCTTGGCCAGCGCATGAACAGCCCTGGAACAGTGGGTTTTGACACTGCCTTCCGAGCATCCCATGACACTGGCGGTTTCCGCCACGTCCATTTCTTCCCAGTAACGCAGCAAAAAAGCCTCACGTTGACGGGTTGGTAACAGTTGTACCGCTTCGTCGATCAACTTGAGGGTTTGCTCGCGGCTGACGGTGCCTTCGGCGCTTTCGCCGCCCAGCGCACCGTCGGCGCCGGCCAGCATTTCCAGCAGATCGAACTCGCCGTCGTCGTCCGCACCTTCAAAGTCGGAGAGGTTGCGCATGACGTTGTTGCGCACCTTCTGGCGGCGAAACCAGTCCATCGTGGCATTGGAGAGGATGCGCTGGAACACCAGCGGCAACTCCTGAGGTGGCCGATCGGCGTATTTCTGGGCCAGGCGGATCATCGAATCCTGCACGATGTCCAGCGCCGCGTCCTCATCGCGCACCGCATAGACCGCGCGTTTGAAGGCACGTTTTTCGACGCTTTTGAGGAAATCGGTGAGTTCTTTGTCGGTGGCCAAGGGTTGCAGGGACGGTGAAGGCGCCCGCGATTATGCCCGCGGCGTCGCGCCTGCACGACGGATGCTGCGGCGCATCATGCTCAGGCCATAATGGCTCCCGCGCGCCGCCCACCTGACGGCGCGGTGCACCCGCCTCGCCCGCACCTGGGCCATGGGGCGCGCGTGTTGCGCTGCAAGCCGGCCTCACGAGGGCGCGGGGAGGAGCACCGATGGATTTTCGTTAGAGAAATTCTCTGAGGTTCGAGATGAAACCCCCACATGAATCCCCCCCTGCGGATTTTTCGCAGGACATCGACGCGCCTGCCGGTGCCTATGGTGATGCCGATGCGTCGGCGCCTGCGCTGGCACCGCTCCCACCACCACCCAAACCCCGCCCCGACGGCGAGGTACTCAGTGGCGCCCAGATTCTGGTGCGCGTGCTGCAACGCGAGGGCATTCCCTATGTCTGGGGCTACCCGGGTGGGGCGGTGTTGCAGATCTACGACGCGCTCTTCGAGCAGACCGATGTGCAGCATGTGCTGGTGCGCCATGAACAAGGCGCCGTGCACGCGGCTGACGGCTATGCCCGCGCCACCGGCGAGGTGGGCGTGGCGCTGGTCACATCGGGTCCGGGCGTGACCAATGCCATCACCGGCATTGCCACCGCGTTCACCGATTCCATTCCGCTGGTGGTCATCACCGGCCAGGTGCCCACCCACGCCATTGGCATGGACGCTTTTCAGGAGTGCGATGCCGTGGGCATCACCCGGCCCATCGTCAAGCACAACTTCCTGGTCAAGGACGTGCGTGACCTCGCCCCCACGCTGAAGAAGGCTTTCTACATTGCCCGTGAGGGCCGGCCCGGCCCGGTGGTGGTGGACGTGCCCAAGGACGTGTCCCAGAAGACGGCTGTGTTCAGCTACCCCGACCACGCCGACATGCGCCACCACGCGCCGCCCAAGCGCGTCTCGTCCAACCAGGTGCGCAAGGCGGTGCAACTGCTGCGCAGCGCCGAGCGGCCTTACGTCTACGCGGGCGGCGGCGTGGTGCTGGGCAATGCGGCGCCCGAGCTGCGCGCCGTCTGCGAGGCGCTGGGTGCGCCGGTGACCAATACGCTGCTCGGGCTGGGCGCCACGCCGGCATCCGACCCCAAGTTCCTGGGCATGCTGGGCATGCATGGCACTTACGAGGCCAATATGGCCATGCAGCACTGCGACGTGTTGCTGGCCGTGGGCGCGCGGTTTGACGACCGGGTCATCGGCAATCCGCGCCACTTCGCCTCGCGCGAGCGCAAGATCATTCACATCGACATCGACGCCTCGTCCATCTCCAAGCGCGTCAAGGTGGACGTGCCCATCGTGGGCGACGCGCGCGAGGTGCTGGCCGAGTTGCTGGCGCAGTGGCGCGAAGGCGGCCCGGGGCCGGATCTCAAGCCGTGGTGGGAAGAGGTCAATGGCTGGCGCGCCCGCCAATGCCTGAACTTTGCCAACAACGATGGCCGCATCAAGCCGCAGTACGTGGTGCAGACGCTGGCCCGGCTGCTCAAAGGGCGGGACCACTACATCACGTCGGACGTGGGGCAGCACCAGATGTGGGCGGCGCAGTACTTTCCGTTCGAGGAGCCGCGCCGCTGGATCAACTCCGGCGGCCTGGGCACCATGGGGGTGGGGCTGCCCTATGCCATGGGCATCAAGCTGGCGCGGCCGGACTCGGAGGTGGTCTGCATCACCGGCGAAGGCTCGATCCAGATGTGCATTCAGGAGCTGTCCACCTGCCTGCAATACGACACGCCGGTGAAGATCGTGGCATTGAACAACGGCTATCTGGGCATGGTGCGGCAGTGGCAGCAACTCGACTACCAGTCGCGCTACTCGCACAGCTACATGGACGCGCTGCCCGATTTCGTCAAGCTGGCCGAGGCCTATGGCCACATCGGCATCCGCGTGACCCAACCCAGCGAGGTGGAGCCGGCGCTCAAGGAGATGCTGGCGCTCAAGGACCGCACCGTGTTCCTCGATGTGCGCACCGATCCGGGTGAAAACGTCTGGCCCATGGTCCAGGCCGGCAAAGGCATTTCCGAGATGCGCTTTGGCACTGACGAGCAAAACAAGGGAGCACAGGCATGAGGCATTTGATCGCTGTGCTGCTGGAGAACGAACCTGGCGCGCTGTCGCGCGTGGTGGGCCTGTTTTCGGCCCGGGGCTACAACATCGAGAGCCTGACGGTGGCCCCCACCGAAGACCCCTCGCTGTCGCGCATGACGGTGCTGACCACCGGTTCGGACGACGTGATCGAGCAGATCACCAAACACCTGAACCGCCTGGTCGATGTGGTCAAGGTGGTCGATCTGACCGACGGCCGCTACACCGAGCGCGAACTCATGCTGGTCAAGGTGCGGGCGGTGGGCAAGGAGCGCGACGAAATGGCGCGCATGGCCGACATCTTCCGCGGCCGCATCGTCGACGTCAGCGAGAAGACCTACACGCTGGAGCTGACCGGCGACGGTGCCAAGCTCGACGCCTTCCTCGAAGCCCTGGACCGCAGCGCCATTCTGGAAACCGTGCGCACTGGCGCCAGCGGCATTGGCCGCGGCGAGCGCATCGTGCGCGTTTGACACGCATTCAACCCATTCATCGCAAAGGAATATCCATGAAGGTTTACTACGACAAAGACGCCGATCTCTCGCTGGTCAAAGGCAAGCAGGTCACCATCGTGGGCTACGGCTCGCAAGGCCACGCCCACGCGCAGAACCTGCGCGACAGCGGGGTCAACGTGACCGTCGGCCTGCGCCGGGGCGGCGCCTCCTGGAACAAGGCCGAGCAGGCTGGGCTCAAGGTGGCCGAGGTGGCCGACGCCGTCAAGGCGGCCGACATCGTCATGGTGCTGCTGCCCGACGAGCAGATTGCCGAGGTCTATGCCCGCGACATCGGCCCGCACATGAAAGAGGGCGCCTCGCTGGCCTTTGCCCACGGCTTCAATGTGCACTACGGCCAGGTGCAGCCGCGCGGCGATCTGGACGTGTGGATGGTGGCGCCCAAGGCGCCCGGCCACACGGTGCGCAACACCTACACCCAGGGCGGCGGCGTGCCGCACCTGATTGCCGTGCATGCCGACCGCTCGGGCAAGGCGCGCGATCTGGCGCTGTCCTACGCCGCTGCCAATGGCGGTGGCAAGGCCGGCATCATCGAGACGAGTTTTCGCGAGGAGACCGAGACCGATCTCTTCGGCGAGCAGGCCGTGCTGTGCGGCGGCACGGTGGAACTCATCAAGGCCGGTTTCGAGACCCTGGTGGAAGCGGGCTACGCCCCCGAGATGGCCTACTTCGAGTGCCTGCACGAGCTCAAGCTCATCGTCGATCTGATCTACGAGGGCGGCATCGCCAACATGAACTACTCGATCTCCAACAACGCGGAGTACGGCGAGTACGTCACCGGCCCGCGCGTGGTGACCGACGCCACCAAGGCGGCCATGCGCCAGTGCCTGCAGGACATCCAGACCGGTGAGTACGCCAAGAGCTTCATCCTGGAGAACAAGGCCGGCGCGCCCACGCTGCAGTCACGCCGCCGCCTCACCGCCGCCCATCCCATCGAGGTCGTGGGTGAGCAGTTGCGCGCCATGATGCCGTGGATCAAGGCCAACAAACTGGTGGACCGCTCGCGCAACTGAGCCGGGCTGGGGCAACTAAACTGACGGCATGACGCAAGCCGACCAAGACGACGAGTTCGAGTTGCCCGCAGCGCGCCCCAAGCGCCGCGGCATCTACATCCTGCCCAACCTGTTCACGCTGGCCGCGCTGTTCGGCGGCTTCTATGCCATCGTCATGGCCATGAACGGGCGCTTTGAGCAGGCCGCCATCGGCATCTTCTGCGCGGCCGTGCTGGACAGCCTGGACGGCCGCGTGGCGCGGCTGACCAACACCCAGAGCGCCTTCGGCGAGCAGATGGACAGCCTCTCGGACATGGTCAGCTTTGGTGCCGCGCCGGCGCTCATCATGTACGTCTGGGCGCTCAAGAGCCTGGGCAAGCTGGGCTGGCTGGCGGCCTTTGTCTACTGCGCCTGCGCAGCGCTGCGGCTGGCGCGCTTCAACACCAACATCGGCGTGGTGGACAAGCGCTACTTCCAGGGCCTGCCCAGCCCCGCCGCAGCGGCGCTGGTCATCGGTTTCATCTGGGTGATGGACGATCTGGGCTTTCGCGAGGTCTGGCGCGACCCGCTGCTGATCTGGGTGGCCTTTGGCATCACGCTGTATGCCGGCCTGACCATGGTCACCAACGTGCCGTTCTACAGCTTCAAAGACGTCAGCTTCAAGCGCACCGTGCCCTTTGTGGTGGTGGTGGCCATTGCGCTGGGCATAGCGGTGATCACGCTGCACACGCCCAGCACGCTGTTCGCGTTCTTCTCGGTCTATGGCCTCTCGGGCTACGGCGTCTACATCTACCGCAAACTCAAGGGGCAGCCGGTAAGTGTGATTGCCACCTCAACGGATGAACCTGACGAGCGCGGTCTCCACTGATGTGATATGGTTGCTCCCATGAGCCCGATCCGCTTCGCCCTGCGCCTAGGCCTGCCACCAGCGGGTTGATCGAGTTCGTCCAAACACAGCTCTCGTTTCAACGGCCCGCAAGCCCCCAGCTTGCGGGCCGTTTCGTTTTCAGCCTTACCTTGCCAACCAGGAGTTCACCCATGAGCCGCGAGTCCCTCATCATCTTCGACACCACGTTGCGTGACGGCGAGCAGTCGCCCGGCGCCTCGATGACGCGTGACGAGAAACTGCTGATCGCGCGCCAGCTGGAGCGGCTGCGCGTGGACGTCATCGAGGCCGGTTTTGCGGCCGCCTCGCCCGGCGATTTCGAGGCCGTGCGCGCCATCGCCCAGGCCATCAAAGACGCCACGGTCTGCTCGCTGTCGCGTGCCAACGAGGCCGACATCAGCCGCAGCGCCGAGGCGCTGCGCGGCGCCGCACGAGGCCGCATCCACACCTTCATCGCCACCAGCCCGCTGCACATGGAAAAAAAGCTGCGCATGAGCCCCGATGAGGTCTATGCCCAGGCCCGACGTGCCGTGCGGTTTGCCCGCCAGCACTGCGCCGACGTGGAGTTTTCGCCCGAGGACGGCTACCGCTCCGAGCCCGATTTCCTGTGCCGCATCATCGAGGCCGTGATCGCTGAGGGCGCCACCACCATCAACATCCCCGACACCGTGGGCTACGCCGTGCCCGAGCTCTTCGGCGCCTTCATCCGCGATTTGCGCGAGCGCATCCCCAACAGCGACAAAGCCATCTGGTCGGTGCACTGCCACAACGACCTGGGACTGGCGGTGGCCAACTCGCTGGCCGGCGTCACCGTGGGCGGGGCGCGCCAGATCGAGTGCACCATCAACGGCCTGGGTGAGCGCGCCGGCAACTGCTCGCTCGAAGAGGTGGTGATGGCCGTGCGCACCCGGCGCGACCACTTCAAGCTCGATGTGCACATCGACACCACCCAGATCGTGCCCGCCTCGCGCATGGTCAGCCAGACCACCGGTTTCGCCGTGCAGCCCAACAAGGCGGTGGTGGGGGCCAATGCCTTTGCCCACGCTTCGGGCATCCACCAGGACGGCGTGCTCAAGGCGCGCGACACCTACGAGATCATGCGCGCCGAAGACGTGGGCTGGAGCGCCAACAAAATCGTGCTGGGCAAACTCTCGGGGCGCAACGCGCTGCGCCAGCGCCTGACCGAAATCGGCCTGACCGCACCCGAGGGCACCGAGTTCGATGCGCTGTTTGCCCGCTTCAAGGAGTTGGCCGACCGCAAGGCCGAGGTGTTCGATGAAGACCTGTTGGCGCTGTTGTCCGATGAAAGCCACGCCCATGCCCATGAGCACTACCGCTTCATGAGTCTGGCGCAGCAATCGCACAGCGGCCAGCGCAGCCAGGCCACCGTGCGCTTTGTGGCCGGTGAGGCCGAGCTCAACCCCAGCGCCGAGGGCAACGGTGCGGTGGATGCAGTGCTCAGCGCCATCGAGGCCGAGGCCCGATCTGGCGCCCAACTGCTGCTCTATTCGGTCAATGCCATCTCCACTGGCAGCACAGAATCCCAGGGCGAGGTGACGATTCGGCTGCAAGGCACGGATCGCATCGTCAACGGCGTCGGTGCCGACCCGGACATCGTCGTGGCCTCGGCCAAGGCGTATCTGGCGGCCCTGAACAAACTGCGCGCAGGAGCGGATCGCATTCCCGCGCAGGTATGACGCCACCCGGGGTCGCAGGTTTCTGGGTACTTGAGCAAACAAATGCAAGTTGATGATCTTGCGCTTGTTTTTAGTTTCACCTAGACTCGCGGCCAGTTTGTGGGTTTTCGGGTTTGCGGTGGGTAAGACATGGGCGGCGTGATCAAGCATTCGGTGGGACTGTTGGCTCTGGTGCTGGCGCTGGGCCTTGCGGCTCCGTCGGCCGATGCGGCCAGCAAAAAGCGCGGCAGCCAGACCTCCTCGGCCAGCAAATCCAGCAAATCCAGCAAGGCCGTCAAATCCGCCAAGGCCAGCCGATCGACCAAGGCCACGTCGCGCGCCCGCTCGGCCAGCAGCGCCAAGCCCGTGCGCGCGCGTGCCCAGCCCGTCGAGGTCCGCCAGTCATTCGGCCAGATGGCCGGTCTGCACGAGACCGCCGATCCGCTGGCGCTCAAGTCCAGCGTGGCACTGGTCATCGACCAGGACACCAACGAGGTGCTGTTCACCAAGAACGAACACGCCGTGCTGCCCATTGCCTCCATCACCAAGCTGATGACGGCCGTGGTGGTCACCGAGGCCAAGCTGCCGCTGGACGACATGCTGACCATCAGCCAGGACGACGTGGACACCGAAAAAGGCACTTCCTCGCGGCTGGGCGTGGGCACCACGCTGTCGCGAGGCGACATGCTGCATCTGGCCTTGATGTCCTCCGAGAACCGCGCTGCCAACGCGCTGGGGCGTCACTACCCCGGCGGTCTGCCTGCGTTCGTCAACGCCATGAACGCCAAGGCCCAGCTGCTGGGCATGCACGACACGCGCTATGTGGAGCCCACGGGGCTGTCCAACCGCAACCAGTCCAGCGCTCGCGATCTGGCCACGCTGGTGGGTGCCGCATCGGCCTATCCCATCATCCGCGAGCTGTCCACCTCGCCAGCCGCCCAGGTGGATGTGGGCAAACGCCAACTGGCCTACCGCACCACCAACCGGCTGGTGCTGAATCCTGAATGGGACATCGGGCTGCAAAAAACCGGCTACATCAGCGAGGCCGGCCAATGCCTGGTCATGCAGGCCCAACTGGCCGGGCGCAAGCTCATCATGGTGCTGCTGGATTCGGCCGGCAAATACTCCCGCATCGGCGATGCCGAGCGGCTGCGTGAGTGGCTGCAGTCCCCGCACGAGCCGGTGGCTGTGGCCCACAGCGGCCGGCCGCTGGCGGCCTCGGCCATGAAGGGCCCGCGCTAACTAGACCGCGGCCTCTGCGGCGGCCAGCCCGGCGCGCACCGCGCCTTCCAGCGTGGCCGGATACGGCCCTTGCACGTAGTCGCCTGCGGCCCAGAGGCCGGGCGCCACGGCCGCACAGGGCCGTGACAATCCAGGGGTGCAGGCAAACGTGGCGCGTCGCTGGGTCCGCGCGGCCACCACCGTGGCGGTCACGTTGAAGGCGGCCATGAACTGCCGGCGCACGGCGTCGGCCACCGGTTCGGCGCCAGCGCCGCTGACCGACAACGCATAGTCGCCCCTCGGGCCGTTCAGTGCCCCCAGATCGAACCCGAACTGCGCCGGCCCCCCGCGCAGCGCCAGCATGGCACGCGGCCAGCGGGCGGCGGGTGCGTGCAGCCACACGGTGGCAATGGCGGCCGGTGCCAGCGCTCGTGCGGCCTGGGCCCAGGCTGGCGCATGCGGTGCCGCCAGTCGGGCCGCCTCACCCCATGGCGTGGCCAGGATCACGGCATCAAAGCGCTGGCCATCCACGGCCCAACCACCATCCGCGGGCTCCAGGTGCTGGCTGCGCTGGCCCAGGCGCAACTCGGCCCCTTGGCGCGCCAGCCAACCCAGGGCCGGCTCGGGCAGCAGGGCCGACAGGGGCGCGCGCGGCAGCAGCAGATCGGCGCTGCCGGGACCGGCGAACAGCGCATCGTGCAACACCCGCAGCAACACCTGGGCCGAGGCCTGGGTGGGCGGCGTGTTCAGCGCGGCCAGGCACAGCGGCGCCATCAGGTGGTCGCGCGCCGGGGCGGGCAGGGTGGCGGCCCAGTCGGCCACCGTCACATCGGGCGCGCAGGTGAAACCCGTCACCCGCCAGCGCAAGGCCTGGGCCAGCAGCGCCAGCCGCTGGTGCAGCGTCAGCTCGCGCCAGCCCATCACGCCGCGCGCAAACGCCAGCGCCGGCGGACCGCCGGGCAGCGCCAGGCCGGCACCAGTGTCATCGCGCAAATCCAGGGGCAGGCGGGCCAGCAGCGCGTCGGCGTCAACCCCGACGGTGCGCATCAAGGCCAGGGTCTGGGTGTAGGCACCGATCAGGATGTGGGCGCCGTTGTCGCGGCCCTTGAGGCTGCACGCGCGGCCCCCTGCCGTGGCGGCCATCTCCAGCAGCGTGACCTGGGCGCCGCGTTGCACGCCGCGCACGGCGGCGGCCAGGCCGGCCCAGCCGGCGCCCACCACGGCCAACCGGCGTCGCGGGGTCAACGGCCGCGCCAGTGGGTGCGCAGCGCGATCCACAGCTTGCGCAGCGGCGTCAGGCTGATGCGCTGGTGCAGCACGGCGAACTGCTCGTGCTCGATTTCGCGCAGCAGCGTGCGGTAGATGTGGGCCATCATCAGGCCCGGCTTCTGGGCCTGGCGATCGGCGTGGGGCAGCAGCGCCAGGGCCTCGTCATAGATGGCATGGGCCCGCTGGGCCTGAAAACGCATCAGCGCGGTGAAGCGGTCGCTGTAGCCGCGGTTCAAAATCTCTTGCGCCGTGACGCCGAAGCGCTGCATCTCGTCCATGGGCAGGTAGATGCGGCCACGCCGCGCGTCGTCGCCCACGTCGCGGATGATGTTGGTCAACTGCATGGCCAGCCCCAGTTTGTGGGCGTAGGCCAGCGTGGCGGCCTGGGTGTGGCCAAAGATCTTGGCCGCGACCTCGCCCACCACGCCGGCCACCAGGTGGCAATAGCGCGTCAGCGCGGCGAAGTCCAGGAAGCGGTTCTGGTTCAGATCGGTTTCGCAGCCCTCGATGATGGCCAGCAGGTGGTCGGCGGTGATGCCGAACGGCGCCAGATGGGGCGCCAGTGCCTGCGTGATGGGGTGCTGCGGCGTGCCGGCAAACAGCCGTGCCACTTCGGTGCGCCACCAAGCAAGTTTGGCGGCGGCCACGCCCGCATCGCTGACCTCGTCCGCCACGTCATCGACCGTGCGGCAAAACGCATAGAAGGCCGTGATGGCAGCCCGCCGCGCAGGCGGCAGAAACATGAAGGCGTAGTAAAACGACGAGCCCTGAGCCAGGTCGGCAGGCAAGGGTGCGGCGGCTGTGGCGGCGGTCATGGTGGGCATTTCATCATGGCCGCCCGCACCAGCAGCAGCGGCGCGTCACTCGCCGTCAGCCGCGGGCGCTCCTGCCACAGCCTGGCGCCCAGCCGGCGAGACTTCTCCAGCACCCGCGCGCCGCCTTGCCACACCAGCCGCAGCTCCCAGCCGGCGCGGCCGGGTACGCGGTGGGGCAGGGCACGGGCGCGCGCCAGTTCGCTGGCGGCCCAGTCCAGCAAGGCCACCAGATCGGTGTCGCTGCGGGGTACGTTGTGGCGGCCCCGTGGCAGGTCTTCGCTGAGGTCTTGCCAGAAATTGATCAGTTGCAGCGCGGTGCACAAGGCGTCGGCCTCCGCCAGGGCTTGCGCGTCGTCGATGCCGTACAGGCGCAGCAGCAGCCGCCCCACCGGATTGGCCGAATGGCGGCAGTAGGCCAGCAACTCGGCCCGGTCGGCAAAACCGCCGCCGCGGCAATCCTGTTCAAACGCGGTGAGCAGCGCGTCGAGCTCGGCCATGGGCAGATCGTGGGTCGCCATGGCGCGATGCAGCGGGCCGAACACCTCGGGCCAGCCGGGTCCGCCATGCAGCGCGGCGCGGTAGGTGGCCAGCGTGCGCAGGCGCTGGTCGGTGGAGGCCTCGCCCTCGTCGGCCATGTCGTCGGCCGTGCGGGCAAAGCGATAGATGGCCAGGATGGGGGCGCGCAAGTGCGGCGGCGACAACCACGACGCCACGGGGAAGTTCTCGGTGCGTGGCGTGCGGTGCATGCGCCCATTGTCGGCGCCATGCGGGTTCTCCACTAACATGCCGGCCGTTGGCCCACAGGGCCGGCGTGCGCCTGCGGCGCTGCGCCGCAGACGAAGACAAAACAGGTACCCATGCATACATACTGGATTGGTAGCGCCACCGTAGCGGCTGCACTCTTGATGGCGGCGTGTTCCAAGGCGCCGCCGCCGGCCCAGCCCGTGCGGGCCGTCAAGACGATGGTGGTCGGACAGGCGGGCGAAGCCACTGCGCGCGAGTACGCCGCCCAGGTGCAGGCGCGTACCGAGTCGCTGCTGGGGTTTCAGGTGGGTGGGCGGTTGATCGCGCGGCCGGCTCAACTGGGCGACGTGGTCAAAGGCAGCCAGGTGCTGGCGCAGCTCGACCCGCGTGACCTGGAGCTGGGTCACAGTGCGGCTCAGGCCGCACTGGGCTCCGCCCAGACCCAGCTGGAGCAGGGGCAGGCCGACTACCGGCGCTATGCCGAGCTGCAAACCAAAGGTTTCATCAGCGCGGCTGAACTGGAGCGGCGCAGCGCCGCGCTGAAGGCCGCCGAGGCCCAGCGCGATCAGGCCAGTGCCCAGGCCAGCGTGCAAGGCCGCCAGGCCAGCTACACCACGCTGGCGGCCAACGCCCCGGGCATCGTCACTGCCGTGCTGGCTGAGCCTGGACAGGTGCTGAGTGCCGGCACACCGGTGCTGCGCGTGGCCCTTGACGGACCGCGCGACGCGGTGTTCAGCGTGGCCGAGCAGGACGCCGCCGCCGTGCGCGCGCTGCGGGGCAAGGCGGGCGGTGTGCAGGTGCGCCTGTGGGGGGAGACGGCTACCCACCCGGCGACCGTGCGTGAGGTGGCCGGCGCGGCCGATGCGTTGACGCGCACCTTTTTGGTCAAGGCCGACTTGAGCCCGCTGCTGGTGCGGCCGGGCCAGACGGCCACGGTGTTGCTGCCCATGGCCGCCGCCAATGGGCTGCGGGTGCCCCTGAGTGCGGTGGCGCGCGCGGGCAACGCCACGGTGGTCTGGGTGCTGGACACCAAGGCCATGACGGTGCGGCCCCGGCCCATCCAGCTTGCGGGCGGCGAGGGCACGGACGCCCTGGTGGCCAGCGGGCTGGGCGCGGGCGACGAGGTGGTGACGGCCGGCGTGCACGTGCTGACGGCCGGTGAGACGGTGCGCCGCTACGCGGGGGCGCCATGAACGACGACCACGTTGCAGCGGCGCCGAATGCCCGGCGCCTGAACCTCTCGCGCTGGGCGCTTGAACACGCGCCGCTGACGCGCTACCTGATGGTGGTGCTGATGGTGCTGGGCATCGTGGCCTACTTCCAGTTGGGCCAGGATGAAGACCCGCCGTTCGTCTTCCGCGCCATGGTGGTCCAGGCTTACTGGCCCGGTGCCACGGCCGAGCAGATGGCCGAGCAGGTGGCCGACAAGATCGAGCGCACGCTGCAAGAAGTGCCGCATGCCGACATCTTGCGCGGCTACACCAAGCCCGGCGAGTCGCTGACCATCTTGCAGCTGCGCGACAACGCCCCGGGGCGCGAGGTGACCGATGTCTGGTACCAGGTGCGCAAGAAAGTGGGCGACATGCGCAGCACCTTGCCGGCCGGCGTCATCGGGCCGTTCTTCAACGACGATTTCGGCGATGTGTACGGCACCATTTACGCGCTGACCAGCGAGGGTTTCTCGCCCGAGGAGATGCGTCGCCATGCCGAGGAGGTGCGCAGCCAGTTGCTGCGGGTGCCTGGCGTGGGCAAGGTGGCGCTGTTCGGCGTGCAGGCCGAAAAACTCTTCGTCGAGCTGTCGCAGACGCGGCTGGCCCAACTGGGGTTGCCGGTCAGCGAGGTGGTGGCGCAGTTGGCGGCGCAGAACACTGTCGAAGGCGCCGGCGTGGCCCAATTGGGCGGCGAGCATGTGCAGGTGCGCGTCTCGGGCGGGCTGGGTTCGGTGCAGGCGCTGCAGGAGCTGCCCATCCGGGTGGTCAACCCGACCACCGGGGCTGTGACCGTGCAGCGCCTGGGCGATATCGCCGAGGTCCGGCGCGGCTATGTGGATCCACCCAGCGTGATGGTGCGCCACCAGGGCCAGGCCGTGGTGGCGCTGGGGGTGTCCATGGCCAAGGGCGGCGACATCATCCGGCTGGGTGAGGCGCTGCGCACTCGGGTGGCCGACATTGGCACCACGCTGCCGGCCGGTCTGAGCCTGTCGCAGATTCAAGACCAGCCGCAGGCGGTCAAGGCCTCGGTGGGCGAGTTCGTCAAGGTGCTGATCGAGGCCGTGGTCATCGTGCTGGCGGTCAGCTTCATCAGCCTGGGGCTGCATCTGCGGCCGCTGCGCATCGACGTGTGGCCGGGCATGGTGGTGGGCATCACCATTCCGCTGGTGCTGGCCATCACCTTCGTCGTCATGTATTACTGGGGCGTGGGCCTGCACAAGATCTCGCTGGGCTCGCTCATCATCGCGCTGGGCCTGCTGGTGGACGACGCCATCATTGCGGTGGAGATGATGGTGCGCAAGCTCGAAGAGGGGTACGACCGCACCTATGCCGCCACCTACGCCTACGAGGTGACGGCCATGCCTATGCTGACGGGCACCTTGATCACGGCGGCGGGTTTTCTGCCCATCGGCATGGCCAAGTCTGCCGTGGGTGAGTACACCTTCGCCATTTTCGCGGTAACCAGCGCGGCCCTGATGCTGTCCTGGGCGGTGTCGGTGTTTTTCGTGCCCTATCTGGGCACGCTGCTGCTCAAGACGCGCAAAGCCCATGAGGGCGAGGCGCACGAGCTGTTCGACACCCCGTTCTACAACCGCTTTCGCACCTTGGTGAATGCCTGCGTGCGCCACCGCTGGGTGACCATCGGCGTGACGCTGGCCATTTTTGCGCTGGGCATTGCCGGCATGGGCCGCGTGCAGCAGCAGTTCTTCCCCGACTCCAGCCGGCCCGAGCTGCTGGTCGATCTGTGGTTGCCTGAAGGGTCCACCATCCAGCAAAGCGAGGCAGTGGCCAAGCGCTTCGAGGCCCGGCTGGCCAAGGAGCCGGGCATAGACGGCCACAGCGTCTGGATCGGCAGCGGCGTGCCGCGCTTTTACCTGCCACTGGACCAGATCTTCCCGCAGACCAACGTCAGCCAGTTCATCGTCCACAGCACCAGCCTGGCCGACCGCGAACGCCTGCGCCACAGCCTGCCCGAGTTGCTGGCCACCGAGTTCCCAGAGGTGCGGGGCCGCGTCAAGCTGTTGCCCAATGGGCCGCCGGTGCCGTATCCGGTGCAGTTCCGCATCATGGGGCACCACCCCGAGGTGCTGCAGGCGGCGGCCGAGAAGGCCAAGGCGCTGATGCGAGCCGACAACCGGCTGGTGGGCGTCAACGACAACTGGAACGAATCGGTCAAGTTGCTGCGTGTGACGGTGGACCAGGACAAGGCGCGTGCACTGGGTGTCTCCAGCCAGTCCATCGCGCAGGCGCTGCGCGTGCGCTTCACGGGCACGCCCATCGGCCAGTACCGCGAGGAAGACCGGCTGATCGACATCGTGCTGCGCCAGCCGCTGAACGAGCGCGATGCGGTACAGGACGTGCAATCGGCCTATGTGGCCACCGCCAGCGGCCGTGCCGTGCCCCTGACGCAGGTGGCCGACATCCGCCTGACCTGGGAGCCTGGCGTCATGTGGCGCGAGTCGCACCAGTTTGCCGTGACGGTGCAGGCCGACACGGTGGACGGCGTGCAGGGCGCCACCTTGACCGAGGTGCTCTGGCCGGCCATGCAGAAGCTGCAGGCCACGTTGCCCGAAGGCACGCACATCGAGATTGCCGGCGCCGTGGCCGAGAGCGCCAAAGGCCAGGGCTCCATCATGGCGGGCCTGCCGGTCATGGGTTTCATCATGTTCACGCTGCTGATGTTGCAGCTCAACAGCGTGTCGCGCTCGGTGCTGGTGGTGCTGACGGCGCCGCTGGGCATTGCCGGCGTGGCGGCAGCGCTGCTGCTGCTGAACCGGCCGTTCGGCTTTGTGGCCATGCTGGGCTTCATCGCGCTGGTGGGCATGATCATGCGCAACTCGGTCATCCTGATCGACCAGATCGAGCAAGACCGCGCGCGCGGCGTGCCCACCTGGACGGCCATCGTCGAGGCTGCGGTGCGGCGCTTTCGTCCCATCGTGCTGACGGCGGCGGCGGCGGTGCTGGCCATGATCCCGCTGTCGCGCAGCGTGTTCTGGGGGCCGATGGCGGTGGCCATCATGGGCGGCCTCATTGTCGCCACGGCGCTGACCTTGCTGGCACTGCCGGCCATGTATGCCGCCTGGTTCCGTGTTAAACCGGTGAAGTTAGAATAATCGGTTCACCGGTTCATCCCAGGCGCGCGTCTGGTCGGGCCGCGCGGGTGGCGAAATTGGTAGACGCACCAGGTTTAGGTCCTGACGCCTTCACGGGCGTGCCGGTTCGAGTCCGGCTCCGCGCACCAGTCCCTCAATTTCTACGAACTTCGATTCAAAAGAGCACGCATATGGCAGTCACTGTCGAAACCCTTGAGAAACTCGAACGCCGCATCACCCTGTCGCTTGATGCGGCGGCGATGCAAAAAGAAGTGGCGGCCCGCCTGCAAAAGCTGGCGCGCACGGTCAAGGCCGACGGCTTTCGCCCGGGCAAGGTGCCGATGCGCGTGGTGGCCCAGCGCTACGGCGGCTCGGTGCAGTACGAGGTCATGAACGACCGCCTGGGTCAGGCCTTTTCCCAGGCCGCCTCCGAGGCCGACCTGCGTGTGGCCGGCATGCCCAGCATCTCCGAAAAAGAGGGCGCCTCGCCCGAAGGGCAGATGCTGTTCGACGCCACGTTTGAGGTCTATCCCGAGGTCAAGCTGGGCGACCTCTCGGCGGTGGAGATCGAGCGCGTCAGCGCCGAGGTGGACGAGGCCGCCATCGACCGCACCGTGGACATCCTGCGCAAGCAGCGTCGCACGTTTGCCCAGCGCCCCGCTACCGAGGGTGCCGTCGAGGGCGATCGCGTGACCATCGACTTCGAAGGCAAGATCGACGGCGAGAAGTTCGCCGGCGGCGAGGCCCAGGGCTTCCAGTTCCTGATCGGCGAAGGCCAGATGCTGGAGCAGTTCGACCAGGCCGTGCGCGGCATGAAGGTTGGCGAGTCCAAGACCTTCCCGCTGCAGTTTCCCGAGGACTACCACGGCAAGGAAGTGGCCGGCAAAGAGGCCGACTTCCTGGTCACCATGAAAAAGGTCGAATCGCAGAACCTGCCCGAGCTGACCGACGAGTTCGTCAAGTCGCTGGGCATCGAGCAGGGCTCGGTGGAGGCACTGCGCACCGACGTCAAGAAAAACCTCGACCGCGAGGTCAAGTTCCGCGTGCTGGCGCGCAACAAGTCGGCCGTGATGGAAGCGCTGATCGGTGCGGCCGAGCTGGACCTGCCGCGCGCGCTGGTGGGCGGCGAGATCGAGCGCCTGGCCGAGTCTGCCCGTGCCGACATGAAGGCGCGCGGCATGAAGGACGTGGATCTGGGCGCGCTGCCACCGCAACTCTTTCAGGCCCAGGCCGAGCGCCGCGTGCGCCTGGGCCTGATCGTCGCCGACCTCGTGCGGGCGCAGAACCTGCAAGCCAAGCCCGAACAGCTGCAGGCCCACATCGAAGAGATTTCGCAAAGCTACGAAAAGCCCGCCGAAGTGATGCGCTGGTACCTGTCCGACCGCGACCGCATGGCCGAGGTTGAAGCGCTGGTGGTGGAGAACAACGTCACCAACCACGTGCTGGCGCAAGCCAAGGTCACCGACAAGGCCATGCCGTTCGACGACCTGATGCGCAACTGACCAGGCATCCTCTGCCATCGACCGGAGCGGCCCGCGAAAGCGGGCCTTTTCGCTTCGAGCGTGGCCCTTGCGGGTGACACAATCGCCCTCAACTCGGTCTATCTGAATTCCAAAGGATTCCCCGCATGAGCGCAATCGATACCACCGCGCTGGGCCTGGTGCCCATGGTCATTGAAACCTCGGGTCGCGGCGAGCGCGCCTACGACATCTACTCTCGCCTGCTGCGTGAGCGCATCGTCTTCATGGTGGGCCCTGTGACCGATCAGAGCGCCAACCTGGTGGTGGCGCAGATGCTGTTCCTGGAGAGCGAGAACCCCGACAAGGACATCTTCCTCTACATCAATTCGCCGGGCGGCAGCGTGAGCGCGGGGCTGTCGATCTACGACACCATGCAGTTCATCAAACCCGATGTCTCCACGCTGTGCATGGGCATGGCGGCCAGCATGGGCTCGTTCCTGCTGATGGCCGGTGCCAAGGGCAAGCGCGTGGCGCTGCCCAACGCCAAGATCATGATTCACCAGCCCTCGGGCGGTGCACAGGGCCAGGCCACCGACATCGAAATCCACGCCCGCGAGATCATCAAGACCCGCGAGCAGCTCAACAAAATTTATGCGGACCGCACGGGCCAGCCGCTGGAGAAGATTGCCGCCGACATGGAGCGCGACCGCTACATGAGCGCCCCCGAAGCACTGACCTATGGGCTGATCGACCAGGTGGTCGAAAAGCGGGGCTGAAGAACTATCATCGACGATTCATCCAAACGACTTCTCCAACATGGCTGACAACAAAAGCGCTTCCGGTGAGAAGACGCTGTATTGCTCGTTTTGCAACAAGAGCCAACACGAGGTCAAGAAGCTGATTGCCGGCCCGTCGGTGTTCATCTGCGACGAGTGCATTGCGCTGTGCAACGACATCATCCGTGAGGAAGCACCGGCCTCAGGCGACGCCGAGGCCGCTGACGGCGATCGCCTGCCGGTGCCGGCCGAGATCAAGAGCAGCCTGGATCAGTACGTGATCGGCCAGGAGGCGGCCAAGCGCATTCTGGCGGTGGCGGTCTACAACCACTACAAGCGCCTCAAGCACATGGGTGGCGGCAAGGGTGAGGTGGAGCTGTCCAAGAGCAACATCCTGCTCATTGGCCCCACCGGCTCGGGCAAGACGCTGCTGGCGCAGACGCTGGCCCGCCTGCTGAACGTGCCGTTCGTGATTGCCGATGCCACCACGCTGACCGAAGCCGGCTACGTGGGCGAGGACGTCGAGAACATCATCCAGAAGCTGCTGCAGAACTGCAACTACGACGTTGAGCGGGCGCAGCGCGGCATCGTCTACATCGACGAGATCGACAAGATCAGCCGCAAGTCCGACAACCCCAGCATCACGCGCGACGTCTCGGGCGAGGGCGTGCAGCAGGCGCTGCTCAAGCTCGTTGAAGGCACCATGGCCAGCGTGCCGCCGCAAGGCGGGCGCAAGCACCCGAACCAGGACTTCCTGCAGATCGACACGACCAACATCTTGTTCATCTGCGGCGGCGCGTTCGATGGGCTGGAGAAAGTCATCCAGAACCGCACCGAGCGCTCGGGCATCGGCTTTGGCGCCACCGTGCACAGCAAGAGCGAGCGCCGCGCCGCCGAGGTCTTCCGCCAGGTGGAGCCCGAAGACATCGTGCGCTTCGGCCTCATTCCCGAACTGGTGGGGCGCCTGCCCGTGGTGGCCACTTTGGGCGAATTGACTGAAGAAGCGCTGGTGCAGATTCTGGTCGAGCCCAAGAACGCGCTGGTCAAGCAATACCAGAAGCTGTTCGCCATGGACGGCGTGGAGCTTGAAATCCGCCCGTCGGCGCTGACGGCCATTGCCCGCAAGGCGCAGGCCCGCAAGACTGGCGCCCGTGGCCTGCGGTCCATCGTAGAGCACGCGCTTATCGACACCATGTTCGAGTTGCCCACGCTGGATGGCGTGGCCAAGGTGGTGATCGACGAACACATCATCGACGAAGGCGGCAAACCACTGCTGGTGTACAAGCCTGAGGCCACCAAGGCCAGCGCCTGAGTTCTTCGCCTCCCTCGGTACTCCATTTCGTCGGCCGGCGGTTGCGGCACCTTCCATACCGAAGGGCTTGCAATCTTCCGGCCGACCCTCATTTGTGTCTCAGAAAGCGAGGCTAGCCCATGTCCGGTCACCCCATACTTCCCGCCGAGTCCATCACGCTGCCGCTGCTGCCGTTGCGCGACGTGGTGGTGTTCCCCCATATGGTCATTCCCCTGTTTGTGGGCAGACCCAAATCCATCAAAGCCCTGGAGGCCGCGATGGAAGCGGGCCGCCAGATCATGCTGGTGGCCCAGAAGACCGCCAGCAAGGACGAGCCCACCGTCGGCGATCTGTTCGACGTGGGCTGCATCTCCAACATCTTGCAGATGCTCAAGCTGCCCGACGGCACCGTCAAGGTGCTGGTCGAAGGCGTGCAGCGCGCCACCTGCGAGCAGGTGCGCGATGGTGAGTTTTTCAGCGCCGACGTGATGCCGGTGCTGATCTCCGATCAGGTCCACCCCGAGGCCGAGGCGCTGCGCCGCACCGCCACCCAGCAGTTCGACCAGTACGTCAAACTCAACAAGAAGATTCCGCCCGAAATCCTCACCTCCATTGCCGGCATCGACGACGCCGGCCGGCTGGCCGACACCATCGTTGCCCACCTGCCGCTCAAACTGGAGGCCAAGCAGGCGGTGCTCGATTTGTTCGACGTGGCCAAGCGGCTGGAAAAGCTGCTGGAGCAGCTCGAACACGAGGTCGACATCCTGCAGGTCGAAAAGCGCATCCGTGGCCGCGTCAAGCGCCAGATGGAAAAAAGCCAGCGCGAGTACTACCTGAACGAACAGGTCAAGGCCATCCAGAAAGAGCTGGGCGATGGCGATGAGGGCGCCGACCTCGAAGAGCTCGAGAAGAAGATCACGGCCGCCCACATGCCCAAAGAGGCCAAGAAAAAGGCCGAGAACGAGCTCAAGAAGCTCAAGCTGATGTCGCCCATGTCGGCCGAGGCCACCGTCTCGCGCAACTACCTCGACGCGCTGGTGGCGCTGCCCTGGGCCAAAAAAACCAAGATCAAGCACGACCTCAAGCTGGCCGAAGAGGTGCTCAACGAAGACCACCACGGGCTGGAAAAGGTCAAGGACCGCATC
Organism: Pseudomonadota bacterium; assembly: GCA_020161145.1. Taxonomy (GTDB): domain Bacteria; phylum Pseudomonadota; class Gammaproteobacteria; order Burkholderiales; family Burkholderiaceae_C; genus Ideonella. Next base: position 67,062 of record JAIUPQ010000006.1, on the reverse strand, counting down.
CTCGAATACCTCGCGGTGCAAAAGCGCGTCGACAAGGTCAAGGCGCCCATCCTGTGTCTGGTGGGCCCGCCCGGCGTGGGCAAAACCTCGCTGGGGCAGAGCATTGCCCGGGCCACCGGCCGCAAGTTCGTGCGCATGGCGTTGGGCGGTGTGCGTGACGAGGCCGAGATCCGCGGTCACCGCCGCACCTACATCGGCTCCATGCCGGGCAAGGTGCTGGGCAGCCTGACCAAGGTGGGCACCCGCAACCCGCTGTTCCTGCTTGATGAAATCGACAAGCTGGGCATGGACTTCCGGGGCGACCCGTCGTCGGCGCTGCTGGAGGTGCTGGACCCCGAGCAGAACCACACGTTCAGCGACCACTACGTGGAGGTCGATTTCGACCTCTCCGACGTGATGTTCGTGGCCACCAGCAACTCGATGAACATCCCGCCCGCGCTGCTCGACCGCATGGAGGTGATTCGCCTCTCGGGCTATACCGAGGACGAGAAGCTCAACATCGCCCAGCGCTACCTGTTGCCCAAGCAGATGGGCAACAACGGCATCAAGCCCGAGGAGATGGATGTGCAGGACAGCGCGCTGCGCGGCATCGTGCGCTACTACACCCGCGAGGCGGGCGTGCGCTCGCTGGAGCGTGAAATCTCCAAGATCTGCCGCAAGGTGGTCAAGGGTTTGCAGCTGGGCAGCTACACGGCACCGGTGGTCGTCAACGACGAGAACCTGAGCGAGTTTTTGGGCGTGCGCAAATTCGACTACGGCCGCGCCGAAAAGACCGACCAGATCGGCCAGGTCGTCGGCCTGGCGTGGACGGAAGTGGGCGGCGATCTGCTGACCATCGAAGCCACCGCCGTGCCGGGCAAGGGCAACATCTTGCGCACTGGCTCGCTGGGCGACGTGATGAAGGAGTCCGTCGAGGCGGCCCGCACCGTGGTGCGCAGCCGCGCCAAGCGGCTGGGCATCAAGGACGAGACCTTCGAGAAGAAGGACGTGCACATCCACGTGCCCGACGGGGCCACGCCCAAGGACGGTCCCAGCGCCGGCGCGGCCATGGCCACGGCCCTGGTCTCGGCGCTCACCGGCATCCCGGTCAAGGCCCATGTGGCCATGACGGGCGAGATCACGCTGCGCGGCGAGGTCACGGCCATTGGTGGCCTCAAGGAGAAGCTGCTGGCCGCTGCGCGCGGTGGCATCAAGACGGTGATGATCCCTGAGGAGAACCTCAAAGACCTGGCCGACATCCCCGAGACCGTCAAGACCCAGCTTGAAATCGTGCCCGTGCGCTGGATCGACAAGGTGCTGGAGATTGCGCTGACCGGGCCAACCACGCCGCTGCCCGACGAAGAAGTGGCTGCGCCACCGCCTGCCGCCGCCGTGGCCGGCTCGACCGCCGCAGCCGGGGAGGGCACCGTCTCGGCGCGGCACTGAAAATTTTGAGAGGGCTTGCGCCCTCTCGTTTTTTCAGCATAGAATGTGATCTTTCTGATGCAGCCAACACCAAATGCGTCAGATATGCGGGAATAGCTCAGTTGGTAGAGCGCAACCTTGCCAAGGTTGAGGTCGCGAGTTCGAGCCTCGTTTCCCGCTCCAGGCACACCGAAGAAGGAAGCCAGCTGGCTTCCTTTTTTCATCCGGTAGCAAGAACTGCCCGGGCGCGATAGCAAAGCGGTTATGCAACGGATTGCAAATCCGTCTAGCCCGGTTCGACTCCGGGTCGCGCCTCCAGGTTACTGCGGGAATAGCTCAGTTGGTAGAGCGCAACCTTGCCAAGGTTGAGGTCGCGAGTTCGAGCCTCGTTTCCCGCTCCAATCTTCAGTGATACAGAAGCAGACCTTATGGTCTGCTTTTGTTTTTGCGGCTATGGTTGGCGCTCCAGTCAAACCAAACCATCAGGAGCATTCCATGGCCGACACCTTGCGCGACGCTGCGCTGGACTACCACCGCTACCCCACGCCGGGCAAGATATCCGTCACACCCACCAAGGCCATGGCCACCGCGCGCGATCTGGCGCTGGCGTATTCGCCTGGCGTGGCCGAAGCCTGCCTGGAGATCGTGCGCGACCCCGGCGAGGCGCAGCACCTGACCTCGCGCGGCAACCTGGTGGCGGTGGTCACCAACGGCACCGCCGTGCTGGGCCTGGGCCACATCGGCGCACTGGCGGGCAAGCCCGTCATGGAGGGCAAGGGCTGCCTGTTCAAGAAGTTTGCCGGCATCGACGTGTTCGACATCGAGCTCAACGAACTCGACCCCGACGCGCTGGTGGACACCATCGCCCGCATGGAGCCCACCTTCGGCGGCATCAATCTCGAAGACATCAAGGCGCCCGAGTGCTTCTACATCGAGAAGAAGCTGCGCGAGCGCATGAACATCCCCGTCTTCCATGACGACCAACATGGCACCGCCATCGTCGCCGCTGCGGCGGTGCTCAACGCCTTGCGCGTGGTGGGTAAAGACATCGGCCAGGTCAAACTTGTGTGCTCTGGCGCGGGTGCCGCCGCACTGGCCTGCCTGGACCTGATCGAGAGCCTGGGACTGCCCCGGCGCAACATGCTGGTGGTGGACAGCAAGGGCGTGATCCACACCGGCCGCCTGGGCGCGCTCGACGAGAGCAAGGCCCGCTACGTGGTGGAGACCGAGGCCCGCACCCTGGCTGACGCGGTGGCCGGCGCCGACATCTTCATGGGCCTCTCGGCCGCCGGCCTGCTCAAGGCCGAGATGGTGGCCAGCATGGCCGCCAAGCCCATCATCCTGGCCATGGCCAACCCCGACCCCGAGATCCGGCCCGAGGAGGCGCTGCTGGTGCGGCCCGACGCCATCATCGGCACCGGCCGCTCGGACTACCCCAACCAGGTCAACAACGTCCTGTGCTTCCCGTTCATCTTCCGCGGTGCGCTGGACGTGGGCGCCACCACCATCAACGAGGCCATGAAGCTGGCCGCCGTGCACGCCATTGCCGAGCTGGCGCACGCCGAAATCCCCGACACCGTGGCGCAGGCCTACGGCGCGCAAGGGCTGCGCTTCGGGCCGCAGTACCTGATCCCCAAACCGTTCGACCCCCGCCTGATCGAAACGGTCTCGCCGGCCGTGGCCAAGGCGGCCATGGACAGCGGCGTGGCCACCCACCCCATGGCCGACATGGAGGCCTACCGCCAGCGGCTGGGTGAGTTCGTCTACCGCTCGCGCAGCGCCATGCAGCCCTTGTTTGCTGCCGCGCGCCGCGCGCCCTCACGCCGCGTGGTCTACGCCGAAGGGGAGGACGAGCGCGTGCTGCGAGCCGTCCAGGTGGTCATCGATGAAGGTCTGGCGCACCCCGTGCTGATCGGCCGCCCGGTGGTCATCGAGCGGCGCATCGAAGAGTTCGGCCTGCGGCTGGTGCCGGGTGGCAACTGCACCGTCATCAACCCGCAGGATCCGGCCGTCTACACGCCCCACGCCGAGGCCTACTACCGCAAGCAGCGCCGCCACGGCATCACCGAGGCCACCGCCAAGGCAGACATGCGCAGCAAAGGCAGCCTGCTGGGCGCCATGCTGGTGCAGACCGGCGCGGCCGACGCCATGCTCTGCGGCCTGCAAGGCCGCTACGGTGACCACCTGCGCCACGTGCGCGACGTGGTCGGCCTGGCCCCGGGCCAGCACACGCTGGCCGCCATGCAGATGCTGATCCTGCCGGGGCAGCAGCTGTTCATCTGCGACACCCACGTCAACACCGACCCCACGGCCGAGCAGGTGGCCGACATCGCCTTGCTGGCTGCGGCGGCCGTGCGGCGCTTTGGCATCACGCCCAGCGTGGCGCTGCTGTCGCACAGCAACTTCGGCGTCTCGGACGAGCCCAGCGCCGTCAAGATGCGCGCGGCGCTGCCACTGGTGCAGGCGCGTGACCCCGAACTGGCCATCGACGGCGAAATGCAGGGCGACACCGCGCTCTCGCGCGAGGTGCGGGACAGCGTCTTTCCCGACTCGTCCCTGACCGCCGACGCCAACGTGCTGGTCATGCCCAACGTGGACGCCGCCAACATCTCCTACAACCTGCTGCGCGTCACCGCAGGCGGTGGCATCACGGTGGGCACCATCTTGCTGGGCGCGGCCAAGCCCGCACACGTGATGACCCCGGCGGCTACCGTGCGCCGCATCGTCAACATGACGGCGTTGGCGGTGACGGACGTGGAGTGGGCGCGGCGCGGCGAGAGCTGACATGCAAAGAGGCCCCGATTGGGGCCTCTTTGTCATCACAAGGGGGTGCGAAGCCACCGCGCATGCAGAGCGAATGTGTTCTGAATGCAATAAAAAAAAGAGGAGCTGAATATGGACGACCAAGCCTATGACAAGCTGATGCAGGCCAACATCGCCCGCGTGTTCAATGAGCGCGATGCGGTGCGTCGCCAGGCCGCGATTGCCGAGCTCTATGCTGCCGATGCGACCTTGTTCGAGCCGGGCACCCAAGCAGCCGGCCATGCCGCGATCGACGCGGCGGTGGGCGGACTGCTCGCCAGCCTGCCGCCTGAAGCCGTCTTCACCGCCACCGGCCCTGCCGTGGGCCACCATGGCCTTGGCCGCCTACGCTGGCAATCTGGCCCGGTCACCGGGACCGACGTCGCCCACATCGATGGCGGACGGATCCGCACGCTCCACGTCTTCATTGATCCCATGTCCTGAGCGCGGAGTAGGTCGCCTGCGCGGCCATGCAGTGGGTTGCCATCACGCCCAGCGTGGCGCTGCTGTCGCACAGCAACTTCGGCGTCTCGGACGAGCTTGCTGGGCGCGGCCAAGCCCGCACACGTGATGACCCCGGCGGCCACCGTGCGGCGCGTGATCAACATGACGGCGCTGGCGGTGACCGACGTGGAGTGGGCAAGGCGCGCAGCGGCAGGTCTGGGGGAGCTCAGAGGCCTTTGTCGAAGAAGTCGGCCAGCTTGTCAACGACCTTGGGCACGAACTCGTCCTTGTCATAGAGGTCGACGTGGGAAGCGCCCTTCACCAAGTACAGCTCCTTCGGGCCGGTTGCCTTGGCGATGCCTTCCTCGCTGTAGTGGCGCGTGTCCGCGTCGGTGCCGGCAATCATGAGCAGCGGACGCGGCGCGATCCAGTTGTTGTGGGCGAAGGCATCGAACTGGGCCGCCACGTCCATCCGCATCGGACCCCATTGCGTAGAGCGCGGATGCGCGCCGCGGGGCGTGCGGTAGTAGTCGTACGCTTCGCGGAACAAGCTGCGCTCGGGGAACGTCCCGGCCTCGATCTTTGTCGTGGGCGTGTGGTTCATCATGAATGCGCCTTCGCCACGAGCCTCGAGGTTGCGCAACGTGCCGGCCTGGTCGAGCAGGGCATCACGCGCCTCGGGGCTGGTGAAGATTTCCTTGGTCAGGTCGATCGCACTCACAGTGGCCACAGCCTTGATGCGGCGATCGGTCTGCGCGGCGAAGGGCACGTAGCTGCCGGACGCGCAGATGCCCAGGGCGGCAATACGCTGCGGGTCAATGTCGCTGCGGGTGGCAAGGTAGGTGACGGCAGCCCGCACGTCCTCGGCACGCTGGAACGGGTCTTCCAGGCCACGGGGCTCGCCACCGCTTTCGCCCTGGTAGGCGGCGTCATACACGAGCGCCGCATAGCCCTTGGCAGCGAGTCGCTCGGCATAGAGGGAGGCAGTCTGCTCCTTGACCCCGCCCGCCGGGTGCGCGACGACGACGGCGGGCAGCCGACGGCCCGAATCGGGGCGGAAGAGGGTCGCCGCGATGGTGATCCCGTTGCTGACGAAGCGGACATGCGCCTTGATGACCACAACAGGGGCGGCAACGGCTGAAGGTGTCATCTGGACGGTCGTGGTGGCTTGGGCGGTGGTCATGGTCATGCTGAAAGCGGCAATGGTGGTGGCGATGGCGGTGATGAGTGGCTGCTTCATGGTTTCTCCAAAATCGGTTTTGATATAGCGCGCCAACCTGAACGCGTGATCGAAACTTTAGAGATTCGAGTGACATTCAACTAGCGATCAATCCATTGAAGCAATCGCAACCATAGGTTGTAATAGGCGCCCGGCGAAATGACCTGAAAGACCGATGCGGATCAACGAACTGCGGGCGATCGCAACACTGGCGAAGTCTGTCGAACTGGGCAGCATCAGGCGCGCGGCGCTGGCTCAGGGAGTCTCAGCGCAGTCGGCGAGCAAACTGCTGGCGCAGTTTGAGAAGCACCTCGGCGCACGACTGCTTCATCGCAGCACACGCAGTCTGGCGCTGACGGACGAAGGACGTCGCCTGCTTGAGTCCACCCAACCGGCGTTGGCGACCGTCGAGCGCGCCCTTGCGGCGGCAAAGCAGTCCCGGGACGACATTGCGGGGCCGTTGCGCATCGTCGGTCCCGAGTCGGCTTTCATTCGGGTGCTTGCGCCCCTGGTAGACGAGTACACGCGCAAGTACCCCTTGGTCGAGCCGGACGTGCAGTTGGACGATCACATCGGGGACTGGGTTCAGAGCCGCGTGGACGTCGGATTTCGCATCAACACGACGCCCGATCCGGGGTTGATCGCGCGGCGTCTGCTGCCCTTGCAGTTGGTGGTGTGTGCGGCGCCAGCGTATCTCGAGCGCCACGGCCGGCCGAACAGCCTGGAGGATCTTGCCGCCCATCGATGTAGTGTGTTCCGCCATCCGGCCACAGGGCAGATGCTGCCATGGTGCTTCGATGTCAGCGGTAGCGTGGTGTACCGCCACCTATCGCCCGCGCTGTCGACCAACGATGCGGAGTTCGAACTCCAGGCGACGCTGAGAGGGCAGGTACTCGGCCAACTCACCAACCTGACGGCGGCGCCCTACATACGGGCGGGTCAATTGGTGCCAGTGCTCGGGAAGCACGTCAGCAGTGAGTACAGCGTCTACCTCTACTACGGCAATCGCAACCAGCCGCTTCGGGTCAAGGCATTCATCGATATGGCCATTGAACGCCTGACGGACAGCGACACGTTCGTCCTGAGCCGCAAGGAGCTTGGTGCCGGCAGCGTTGGGCGCTCGACATCATCGTCCTCAAACGCCAGCACCCAAAAAAAAAGCCCTTGATAAACAAGGGCTTGGATCACTTTGGCGGAGAGAGCGGGATTCGAACCCGCGGTGGGCTATTAACCCACACACGCTTTCCAGGCGTGCGACTTAAACCACTCATCCATCTCTCCGGCAACCGCGCATTCTAGCTGGACTTATTGGCTTTCATCAGCGCCATGGCGGTGCCAATCAGGCCACCCACCTCGGTCATGTTGCCCGGCACGATCATGGTGTTGCTCTTCTGGGCCAGTTGGGCGTAGGCGTCGACCGCTTTCTCGGCCACCTTGAGCTGCACAGCGTCATGGCCGCCCGGTGCCTGGATGGCGGCGGCAATCTGGCGGATGGCGGTGGCGGTGGCCTCGGCCACGGCGGTGATGGCGGCGGCCTCGCCCTGGGCCTTGTTGATCTCGGCTTGCTTTTCACCTTCGGAGCGGGCGATGAAGGACTCGCGCTCACCGGTGGCGATGTTGATCTGCTCCTGCTTGCGGCCCTCGGAGGCGGCAATCAGCGCGCGCTTCTCGCGCTCGGCGGTGATCTGCTGCTGCATGGAGCGCAGGATTTCAGCCGGCGGCGTCAAGTCCTTGATCTCGTAGCGCAGCACCTTGACGCCCCAGCTGGCGGCGGCCTCGTCCAGCGCATTGACCACCTGAGCGTTGATGGTCTCGCGCTCCTCGAAGGTGCGGTCCAGCTCCATCTTGCCGATGACGCTGCGCAGCGTGGTCTGGGCCAGTTGGGTGATGGCCATCACGTAGTTGGACGAGCCGTAGCTGGCGCGCATGGGGTCGGTAACCTGGAAATACAGGATGCCGTCCACCTGCAGTTGGGTGTTGTCCTTGGTGATGCAGACCTGGCTGGGCACGTCCAGCGGAATTTCCTTGAGCGAGTGCTTGTAGGCCAGGCGGTCGATGAAGGGCACCAGAAAGTTCAGGCCCGGCACCAGGGTGCCGTGGTAGCGGCCCAGGCGCTCGACCACCCAGGCGTTCTGCTGGGGCACGACCTTGACGGATTGGATGATGAAGACGACGGCAATCAGCAGCAGGACGAGGGCGATGTAATCCAAAACGAGGTTCCTAGTGGTCAGTGTGTGTGGGGCGCCAGCACCAGATGGTTGCTTTGCACGGCGACGATGGTGTGCACGCCGGCCTGTGCCGGCGCGCCGCTTTGCAACTGCGCCTGCCAGGCCGAGCCGCGGTATTGCACGACGGCGCTGCCATCGGCCTGCCAGTGGGTGACGTGCACCGTCTGGCCCACGTCGAGGTTGACGTCGGGGTTGGCTGCCACGGGCGTGGGGGCAGGGCGCTGCGCGCGGCGCCAGTGCCACAGCGCGACGGCGGCGCCGCCAATCAAGGCGGCGGTGAGCATCTGCGCGGTGCCCGCCAGGCCCAGGTGGGCGGCCAGGGCACCGGCTGCGGCGCCCAGCGCCAGCATCAGCAGATAGAAGGTCGCGCCCGTCAGCAACTCGGCCAGCACCAGCAGGCCCGCGAGCAGCCACCAGAGGGTGGCAGGAGAGAGGGAGTCCAGCATCAGGGCAGTGTAAGTCGGGCAGGGTGTTCTACACTCTTCGGCTGCCTTTTTTGACCCCTTGGTTTGCCATGCAACGCTTGACCTTTCCCATCGTCATCATCGACGAGGACTATCGCTCCGAGAACACCTCGGGACTGGGTATCCGCGCGCTGGCGCAGGCGCTGGAGGCCGAGGGGCTGGAGGTGCTGGGGGCCACCAGTTATGGCGATCTGTCGCTGTTTGCCCAACAGCAAAGCCGCGCCAGCGCCTTTGTGCTGTCGATCGACGACGAGGAGTTTTCCGAGGGGCCTGAAGAAGACGCGGCGGTGGCCAACCTGCGCGCCTTCATTCGCGAGATTCGCCGCCGCAACCCCGAGATTCCCATCTACCTGTACGGCGAGACGCGCACCAGCCAGCACATCCCCAACGACATCCTGCGCGAGCTGCACGGCTTCATCCACATGTTCGAGGACACGCCGGAGTTCGTCGCACGCCACATCATCCGCGACGCCCGCAGCTACGTCGCCTCGCTGGCGCCGCCGTTCTTCCGCGCGCTGATGGAGTATGCGCAGGACGGCTCCTACTCCTGGCACTGCCCCGGCCACTCAGGCGGCGTGGCCTTTCTCAAAAGCCCCATCGGCCGCATGTTCCACCAGTTCTTTGGCGAGAACATGCTGCGCGCTGACGTCTGCAACGCCGTGGAAGAACTGGGCCAGTTGCTGGATCACACCGGCCCAGTGGCCGACAGCGAGAAAAATGCGGCGCGCATCTTCAATGCCGACCACTGCTTCTTCGTCACCAACGGCACGTCCACCTCCAACAAGATGGTCTGGCACCACGCGGTGGCGCCGGGCGACGTGGTGGTGGTCGACCGCAACTGCCACAAGAGCATCCTGCACGCCATCATCATGACCGGCGCCATCCCGGTTTTCCTCACGCCCACGCGCAACCACTACGGCATCATCGGCCCCATTCCGCAAAGCGAGTTCAGCCCTGAGGCCATCCGCGAAAAGATCGCCCGCAACCCGCTGCTGGCTGGCGTGGACGCGGCCAAGGTCAAACCGCGCATCCTGACGCTGACGCAGTCCACCTACGACGGCGTGCTCTACAACGCCGAGGCCATCAAGGCCCAGCTCGATGGCTGGGTGGGTTCGCTGCACTTTGACGAAGCCTGGCTGCCGCACGCCGCCTTTCACCCGTTCTACACCGGCTATCACGCCATGGGCAAAGGCGTGCCGCGGCCGCGTGAGGCGGTGGTCTACGCCACGCAGTCCACCCACAAGCTGCTGGCCGGCATCAGCCAGGCCTCGCAGGTGCTGGTGCAGGACTCGCAGACGGTCAAGCTCGACCGCCACCTGTTCAACGAGGCGTACCTGATGCACACCAGCACCAGCCCGCAATACGCCATCATCGCCTCGTGCGACGTCTCGGCCGCCATGATGGAGCCGCCCGGCGGCACCGTGCTGGTGGAAGAGAGCATTGCCGAGGCGCTGGACTTCCGCCGCGCCATGCGCAAGGTCGAGCAAGACTACGAGGGCGATTGGTGGTTCAAGGTCTGGGGCCCCGACCGCCTGACCGACAAGGGGCTGGACACGCCGCAGGACTGGCTGCTGGAGCCGGGCGCTGCCTGGCATGGCTTTGGTGACCTGGCCCCGGGGTTCAACCTGCTGGACCCGATCAAGTGCACCTTGATCACGCCCGGGTTGAACGTGGCTGGCGATTTTGCCGAGACGGGCATTCCGGCCAGCATCGTCACCAAATACCTGGCCGAGCATGGCATCGTCGTCGAGAAGACCGGCCTCTACTCGTTCTTCATCATGTTCACCATCGGCATCACCAAAGGCCGCTGGAACACCCTGGTGGCGGCGCTGCAGCAGTTCAAGGACGATTACGACCGCAACCAGCCACTGTGGCGGGCGCTGCCCGAGTTCGTGGCCGGTCACCCGCGCTACGAGCGCATGGGCCTGCGCGACCTGTGCCAGGCCATCCATGCCATGTACGCCCAGCACGACGTGGCGCGCCTGACCACCGACATGTACCTGTCGGCGCTGGAGCCGGCCATGACGCCCACGGCGGCCTATGCCCACATCGCGCACCGCACCACCGAGCGGGTGGAAATCGACGCGCTGGAAGGCCGCATCACCACCACGCTGCTGACGCCGTACCCGCCGGGCATACCGCTGCTGATTCCGGGCGAGCGCTTCAACCGCCGCATCGTCGACTACCTGCGCTTCACGCGCACCTTCAACACGGCCTTCCCCGGTTTTGCCACCGACGTGCACGGCCTGGTGGCCGACGAGCAGCCGGACGGCAGCATGCGCTACGGGGTGGACTGCGTCAAACAAGGCTGAGCCATGCGCCTGCTGGCCGACATCGGCGGCACCCATGCCCGCTTTGCGCTGCAGGCCGCAGCCGGTGCGCCGCTGACGCAGGTGCGCACGCTGGTCGTGGCGGCCTACCCATCGTTCCAGACGGCACTGCACGATTACCTGACCAGCGCCGGTCAGCCGGTGCTGCAACAGGCCGCCATCGGCATTGCCTGCCCGGTGACGGGCGACGTGGTGGCCATGACCAATGCGCCGTGGACGTTTTCCATCGCCGCCATGCGGGCCGATCTGGGGCTGGAGCGCCTGGTGGCCACCAACGACTTCACCGCGTTGGCGCTGGGCCTGCCCAGCCTGGCCGCGCACGAGGTGCACCGGCTGGCGGGCAGCGGCAACGGCCCGCATCCGGCGCATGCGGTGTGTGCGCTCATCGGCCCGGGCACGGGCCTGGGGGTGTCGGGCCTCGTGCCGCAAGGCGCGCAGGGCTGGCGGGCACTGTCGGGTCTGGGTGGCCACGTCACCCTGGCCGCCACCACGCCGCGCGAGTGGGCGGTGGCGCAGTGGCTGACGGCGCGTTTTGGCCATGCCAGTGCCGAGCGCGTGCTGTCGGGCCAGGGCCTGGAGAACCTGCACCGCGCGCTGGCCGAGCTGGACGGTGAGCCGGCCACGCCGGCCCCGAGTGCGGCCGAGGTGCTGGCTGGTGACACCGCCCGCTGCCGTGAGGCCCGTGCGCTGTTCTGTGCCTGGCTGGGGCAGGTGGCGGGCGACCTGATGCTGACCCTGGGCGCCGTGGGCGGCGTCTACGTGGGCGGCGGCATCGTGCCGCGCATGCTGGCCGAGCTGGAGCAATCGACTTTTCTGGCGCGCTTGCAGAACAAGGGCCGCTTCAGCGACTACGTGGCCGCGGCGCCCGTCTGGGTGGTCACCGCGGCCGCGTCGCCCGCACTGCTGGGCGCGGCGCGCATGCTGGATCAGCCGTCCACCGGGTTTGCGGGCGTCTCCAGCAGCAGCTGATAGAAGGCCAGATCCAGCCAGCGGCCAAACTTGAAGCCCACCTGGGGCAGCGTACCCACGTGCACGAAACCCAGTTGGACATGCAAGGCGATGCTGGCCGCATTGGTGGCGTCGATGCCGCCCACCAGCGCATGCAGGCCTTGTTGCCGCGCAGCGGCCATCAGCTCGCCCATCAGCACGCGGGCCAGCCCTTTGCCGCGATGGTCTTTGTGCACGTAGACCGAGTGCTCCACCGTGTACTTGTAGGCCGGCCGCACCCGGAATGGGCCGTAGGTGGCAAACCCCATCAGGGTGCCACCCGCGTCCTCGACGCCGATCACCGGCCAGCCGCCGGCCCGCTTGTCGTCGAACCAGGCCGCCATGTTCTCGGGCGTGCGGGCCTTGTAGTCGTACAGCGCCGTGGAGTGGAGGATGGCCTCGTTGAAGATGGCCAGGATGGCCTGGGCATGCCGCTCGGGCGTGCAGTGGACAAGCGCAGGCGCACCCATCTTCACCTGGCGGCCAGCGCCGCCTTGATCAGCGCCGAGACCTGACCCATGTCGGCCTTGCCGGCCAGGCGGGCCTTGGCCGCGCCCATGACCTTGCCCATGTCGGCCGGGCCGCTCGCGCCCACCACCAGTTCGGCCACCACGGCGGCCACCTCGGCCTCGGAGAGGCGTGCCGGCAGATAGGCCTGCAGCACCACGATTTCGGCCGCTTCCTTGTCGGCCAGATCCTGGCGTGCGGCCTGGGTATAGGCGGTAATGGAATCCTTGCGCTGCTTGATCAGCTTGTCCACCACGGCCACCACGGCGGTGTCGTCCAGCGTCACGCGCTCATCCACCTCTCTTTGTTTGATGGCCGCCAGCAGCAGGCGGATGGTGCCGAGCCGCTCGCTGTCCTTGGCGCGCATCGCGGCCTTCATGTCGTCGGTGATCTGGTCTTTGAGGGTCATGGGTGTTCCAAAGCACAAAAGCCCGCTGCGGCTGACCGCGCGGGCTCGTCAAAGCGATTGAGAGGGGAAACTCAGTACAGCTTTTTGGGCAGCTGCATGCTGCGCACGCGCTTGTAATGACGCTTGACGGCCGCGGCTTTCTTACGCTTGCGTTCGGCCGTGGGCTTCTCGTAGAACTCGCGGGCGCGCAGCTCGGTCAGCAGGCCCAGTTTCTCGATGGTGCGCTTGAAGCGGCGCAGGGCAACGTCGAACGGTTCGTTTTCTTTGACGCGGATGGTGGTCATGTGGTGGTGAATCCTCTGCGACTGGCCCCGTGCGTAGTGCGTATAGCCCACGAATGGCGTTGCCGCTGGTATGCAACTGCCTCAAGAAACTTGAAGGCGCGGTAAAAGGCGAATTCTACTATGCCTTGATTTGCATTTGCAAATCTTGTAGTGCGGTGCGCAACCCTTCCTCAATCACCGGGTGGTAGTAAGGGTAGGCCAGCATCTGCGCCACCGTGTCGCCGCGCTGCACCGACCAGGCCAGCAGGTGGCCGATGTGCTCGGCCGCCGGCCCCAGCATCTCGGCGCCCAGCAGGCGGCCGCTGCCCGGCTCGCCATACACGTGCAAGGCCCCCACGTTCTGCAGCATGACGCGGCTGCGGCCCTGGTTGGCAAAGCCGACGCGGCCGGTGGCGAAGGCCTTGCCGGCCTGCGTCAGCGCGCGATGGCTCTGGCCGGCCAGCGTCATCTGCGGTTCGCTGAACACCACGCCCAGCGGCGTGCGGCGCGTTTGCGCCTGCACATCGGGCCAGCGCGCGGCGTTGTCGCCCGCAATGCGGCCCGCGTCGGCCGCTTCGTGCAGCAGCGGGCGGTGTTCGCTGACGTCGCCGGCCAGAAAGAGGGGCAGGTCGGCCACCTGGCCGGTGGCGGCGTCGTAGGGCAGGTGGCCCCGGGCGTCGCGTGGCAGATCGGGGGCGACCAGGCCCGCCAGGTTGGGGCTGCGGCCGGTGGCGGCCAGCACCCAGTCGAAGCGCTCGCCCTGCACCACGGCCTGGTGGCCATCGCGGCCCAGTTGCAGCGGCTCGGGGCTCAGGGTCAGGGGCAGCTCCTGGCTGAATACCGCCACGGCCTGCGCCTGCAAGTCGGGGTCGGTCAACGGACCCACGCGCGGGCTGCGGCCGAAGACGCGCACCCGCACGCCCAACCGGTGCAGGGCCTGCGCCAGTTCGATGGCGATGGTGCCGGTGCCCAGCACCGCCACCGAGGCGGGCAGGTCGGTCCACTCGAACACGGCCTCGCTGGTGATCAGGCGCTCGCCCAGCGCCGCGCGCCAGGCCGGCTCCACGTGCGACGCCGAGCCGGTGGCCCAGACCACGGCGCGGGCGTCGATGCGCCGGCCGTCCACGTCCAGCTGCCCCGGCGCCAGCAGGCGCGCCGTGCCGGTGAGGCGATGGGCATCGGGCCAACTCTGGATGGTGTCCAGCACAAAGCCCACGAAGCGGTCGCGCTCGCTGCGCACGCGGGCCATGACGGCGGCCCCATCCACGTGCGGCGGGCCGCCGTGCACGCCAAAGTTCGGCGCCTGCACGATGGCATGGGCGGCGTCGCCGGCAGCGATCAGCAGCTTGCTGGGCATGCAGCCTTCGCGGGCGCAGGTGGTGCCGCCTGGGCCGGCCTCGATCAGCAGCACGCTTTCGGTGTGGGCCCGTGCGGCACGGTAGGCGGCCATGCCGGCCGTGCCGGCACCCACGATGGCCACGTCAACGCGAGTGGGGGTGTTCATGAGGCCTCCTCACGATCCAGCGCCTGCCGGCCATGCCGCGAGCGGCGCCATGCCGCCTGGGCCAGGATGACCACGGCGATGGGTGAACTGATGGTCAACAGCAGCATGGTGAGCCAACCGGTCAGCGACCGGCTGGGCTCGTGGGCCGCGAACACGATGAAACCCGCTGCGGCCACGCACCAACCGGCCTGCGAGCTGACCACGGCATGCGCGTGCAGGCGGGTGAACACCTGCTTGAGCCGCACCAGGCCCAGCGCCGCCACCAGCGTGAGCACCCCGCTGAGCAGCAGCAGCGCACAAACCAGCCCTTGCAGCCAGACGTTCACGGCCTGCTCCCCGGGCCGTTGCCGTGCCCGTTCATTCGATGACCTCGCCGCGCAGCAGGAACTTGGCCAGTGCCGCCGTGGAAACCCAGCCCAGCAGGCCCACCAGCAGCGCGACCTCGAAGTACATGGTGCTGTGAAAGCGCAGCCCGTAGACCAGGATGAGCAGCATGCCCACCACGTACATGAAATCGCCGGCCAGCACGCGGTCTTCGGCGCTGGGGCCGCGCAGCAGCCGCCAGCCGGCAATGGCGATGGCCACGGCGTAGCAGGCAATGGTGATGGCCACGGCGGTGTCGAACCAGTGGGTCATTCAAAAATCCTTTGCAGCGGTTGCTCGTAGCGGCGGCGGAAGGTGGCGACGAAGTCGGCCTCGTCGTCCACGTGCAGCACGTGGATGACGGCGATGCCCGTGGCCTCATCGTAGTCACACCAGAGCGTGCCGGGGGTGACGCTGGTGATGATTTGCAGCGAGGTCAGGGCATAGGGATTGGTGAGGGCCAGCTTGATGGGCACGAACTGCCCTGCCGGCCGTTGCGCAGCCGGCCACATGATCTGACGCGCCACCACCAGCGCCGAGGTCACCGAGTCCATGCACACGTGCCAGACCAGCCGGACGGCCACGCCCAGGTGACGAGGCCGCTGGCCGGGCGGAATCAGCGTGCTGGCCAGCCAGGGCGCCACCAGGGCCAGCACGGTGCCCAGCAGCCAGTTGGACAGATGCGCCGGGCTGTTGAGCAGCAGCCAGAAACCCAGCAGCGCCAGCGACAGCAGGGGGTGGGGCAGCCAGCGCTTCATGGCAGCTCCTGCGTGGGCGACGGTACGGGCACCGTGCGCTGCAAGGCCTGGATGTAGCCGCTGGGCGCATACAGCGACTGCGCAATGCCGGTGGTGATGGTCATCACGTGGCCGGCATACAGCGCCAACAGCACGCCCATGCCGCACAGCGAGGCAATGGGCAGCCACTCCACCACGCTGACCCGGGGCGCGGGACGGTCCACCGGTGCCCACAGCATGTGCACGCCGGCGCGGGTCAGGCCCACCAGCGCCGCGAGGCTGGAGACCACCAGCAGGCCGATCAGCGTCCAGCCGGCAGCGCCCGCCAGGCGGTGCAGGTTCAACGCCTCCAGCGTGGCCTGGATCAGGGTGGCCTTGGCCACGAACCCGGCCATGGGCGGCAGGCCCGCAATCATCAGCGTGCAGCACACCAGGCCCAGGCCCAGCGCGGCCAGGGCGCGGCTGATGGGCGTGCCCACCAGTGCACGCTCGAACTCGTCGAGGTTGACCTCGGGCGGCGGGGTGTCGCCAAACTCCTCGGCCACGAACAGCGAGCGGCCCACGCTCAGGTCGTCGAAGGTGGTGGCCTCGCGCAGCCGGCCCTGGCGCGAACGCTCCACCAGCTCCACCAGCAGAAAGAGCGCCGCCGCCGCCCAGGTGGAGGCCACCACGTAAAAGAGGGCCGCCGCCGTCAGCTGCGCCTGACCCAGGGCCAGCGCCGCCAGCACGGTGCCGGCGCTGGCGATGATGGCCGCCGCCGCCAGCCGGTCCAGCCGGTAGGTGGCCAGCATGCCCAGCGAGCCGATGGCCAGCGTGACCAGGCCGGCCCAGGCCAGCACCTCGGCGCCAAAGGCCGGGTGGACGTCGCTGCCCCCCGGGTAGGCCAGCGTCCACAGCCGCAGCAGCGCATACAGGCCGATCTTGGTCATCAGCGCGAAATAGGCCGCCACCGGCGCGCCCGCCGACGCATAGGTGGGGCCCAGCCAGAAATTCAGCGGCCAGACGCCGGCCTTGATCAGCAGCCCCACGCCCAGCACGGCCGCGCCCGCGCGCAGCAGGCCCTGGTCGCCGGGCGGCACCTGCGGCAGCCGCGCGGCGATGTCCGCCATCGACAGCGAGCCCGTCACGCCATACACCACCGCAATGCCCACCAGCAGCAGCATGGACGCCACCAGATTGACCGCCACGTAGTGCAGCCCCGCGCGCACCCGCATGCCACCCGAGCCGTGCAGCAGCAGGCCATAAGAGGCGGCCAGCAGGATCTCGAAGAAGACGAAGAGGTTGAAGATGTCGCCGGTCAGAAAGGCCCCGCTGACCCCCATCAGCTGGAACTGGAACATGGCGTTGAAATGCACGCCGGCGCGCTGCCACCGCGCCTGCGCAAAGCACACGGCGCCGATGGCCAGCGTCTGCGACAGCACCAGCATCAGACTGGCCAGCCCGTCGGCCACCAGCGAGATGCCGAACGGATACGTCCAGTTGCCCGGGCTGTAGGTGAGCACCACCGGCCCCTGCGTGGTCTGGAGCAGCAGCACCAGCGCCACCAGCAGCCCCAGCACGCACGACGCAAGGCCTATGGCCGATTTGGTCTTGCGCCCACGGTCGCTGTCACCGATGAACAGCATCAGCGCCGCCGACGCCAGCGGCAGCAGGATGGGCACCGCCACGAGGTGGGGCAGCAGGGCGGCGGTCGCGTCGATCAGGCTGGAGAGGATCACTCGTCGTCCTTGCGACCATCGACATGGTCATTGCCCACCAGGCCGCGCAGCGCCAGCAGCAGCGTCAGAAACAGCGCCGTGGTGGCAAAGCCGATGACGATGGCCGTCAGCACCAGCGCCTGCGGCACCGGGTCGGCGTAGCTGCCCAGGTCGTGGCTAGGGCGGCCGGGCGAGATGATGGGCTCGGCACCGATGGACAGGCTGCCCATCGAGAAGATGAACAGGTTGACCGCGTACGACAGCAGCACCAGCCCCATCAGCACCTGAAAGGTCCGGGGCCGCAGCAGCAGCCACACGCCCGAGCCGGCCAACACCCCAATTGCCACGGAAAGTACGATTTCCATCTCAATCCACCTGCTTCCTGGCGCGGATCGACTGGTGCGCCAGCGCCAGCAGGATCAGCAGCGTCGAGCCCACCACGGCGGCGAACACGCCCATGTCGAAGAACATGGCACTGGGCACGTGCACATCGCCCAGCAGCGGCAGATGCAGATGGGCCGTGTGCGTGGTCATGAACGGATAGCCCAGCAGCAGCGAGCCCAGGCCGGTGGCGCAGGCAATCAACAGGCCCGCGCCCATCCAGCGCATGGGGTGCAGGCCCACGCGCGACTCCACCGCCTCGGCGCCCGCCACCATGTACTGGGTGATGAAGGCGATGGCCACCAGCAGGCCGGCTACAAAGCCGCCGCCCGGCTCGTTGTGGCCGCGCAGGAAGAAATGCGCGGCCGCCACCAGCATCACCGGGAACAGCACGCCCGCCAGCACCGTGGGGCCCATCAGATAGCCCTGGGGAATGCGGCCAACCCGGGCACCGGTGGTCTGCTCGGTGGCCGGGGCCAGCGGCGGCGCATCGCAGCGCTGCTGCGGCGGCACCTGCTGAGCCTCCACCGGCGGGCGAAAGCGCCGCAGCAGCGCGAACACCGTCAGCGCCACGATGACCAGCACCACGATCTCGCCAAAGGTATCAAAGCCACGGAAATCGACCAGCATCACGTTGACCACGTTGGCGCCGCCACCGCCGGGCACCGCCTGGGCCAGGAAGAAGGGCGCGCTGTGCGCCGGCACCGGTCGCGTCAACATGGCATAGGACAGTACGGCCAGCCCCACGCCGACGGCGGCGGCCAGCAGCAGGTCGCGCGAGCGGCGGCTCATGCTCTGCACCGTGGGCAGCGGCCGCACCGTCTCCAGCCGCTTGGGCAGCCAGCGCAGGCCCAGCAGGTACAGCACCAGCGTCACCACCTCCACCACCAGTTGCGTCAGCGCCAGATCGGGCGCCGAGAACCAGACGAAGGTCAGGCACACCATCAGGCCCGCGCCAGACAGCATGGTCAGCGCCGCCAGCCGGTGGTATTTGGCCTGCCAGGCTGCGCCCAGCGCGCAACCGCAACCCACCACCCACAGCAGCGCAAACTCGGGCGATGCGGCCACGCGCGGGCGCGAGCCCCAGGCCAGGCCCTCGCCGCCAAAGGCCAGCCAGCCGGCCAGCGCCGCCACCGCCACGATGGCCGCCAGTTGCCGCTGCACGCGCGGTGCCATCAGCCGGCGCATCAGCCAGCGCGCCGCGCGCACGGTGTGGACCAGCGAGGCCCGGAACAGCGACATGCCGTGCAGCGGCGGCCGCGCCAGATGGCGCTGGGCCAGCATGCGCCGGCGCAGCCAGACGTAGACCACCACCCCGGCCGTCATGGCCACGAAGCTCATCATCAGCGCCGTGGTGAAGCCATGCCAGACGGCCAGGGTGTACGGCGGCAGCACGCCGCCCACCACCGGCCGCGCGGCCGTCGCCAGCACCGGGCCTATGGCCCAGTTGGGCGCCACGCCCACCACCAGGCAGATGATGACCAGCAGGTCGATGGGCAGGCGCATCCAGCGCACCGGCTCATGCGGCTGGCGCGGCAGGTCGGCCGCCGGCGGCGGGCCAAAGAACACCCCGTGGGCCACGCGCAGCGAATAGACCACCGCACAGGTGGCGGCAAACACCGCCGCCGTGGACAGCACCAGGTTGATCCAGGGCTTGGACTCCAGGTACAGCGTCTCGGTAAAGAACATCTCCTTGCTCAGAAAGCCGTTGAGCAGCGGCACGCCGGCCATGGCGGCGCTGGAGACGATGGCCAGCGTTCCGGTGTACGGCATGGGCTTGAACAGCCCCGACAGCCGCCGCAGGTCGCGCGTGCCGGTCTCGTGGTCGATGATGCCGGCGGCCATGAACAGCGAGGCCTTGAACGCCGCATGGTTGAGCATGTGGAACACCGCCGCCACCGCCGCCGTCTTGCTGTTGAGGCCCAGCAGCAGCATGATCAGGCCCAGGTTGCTGATGGTGGAATAGGCCAGCAGTCCCTTGAGGTCGTTCTGCACGATGGCCAGCAGCGCGCCCACCAGCAGCGTGACCAGGCCCGCGCCGCCCACCAGCCACAGCCACTCCTCGGTGCCCGCCAGCACCGGCCACAGCCGCGCCAGCAGGAACACCCCCAGCTTGACCATGGTGGCCGAGTGCAGATAGGCCGACACCGGCGTGGGCGCCGCCATCGCGCGCGGCAGCCACCAGTGGAAGGGGAATTGCGCACTCTTGGTGAACGCCCCCAGCAGCACCAGCACCAGCATGGGCAGGTACCAGGGGTGGTTGCGCAAGGCATCGCCAGAGGCCAGCACCACGTCCAGATCCAGGCTGCCCACCATGGTGCCGATCATCAGCACGCCCACCAGCAGCGCCAGGCCGCCGCTGCCCGTGACCAGCAGTGCCGTGCGCGCCCCCAGCCGGGCGTCGGCGCGGTGGTGCCAATAGCCGATGAGCATGAACGAGAACAAGCCCGTCAGCTCCCAGAAGAACACCAGTTGCACCAGATTGCCCGACAGCGCCACGCCCATCATGGCGCCCATGAAGGCCAGCAAAAAGGCGTGAAAGCGCACCACCGGGTCACCCGGCGACATGTAGTAGCGCGCATAGACCACCACCAGCCAGCCTATGCCCAGCACCAGCATGGCCAGCATCCAGGCCAGGCCGTCAAGCCGCAGCACCAGGTTGATGCCCAGCTGCGGCAGCCAGGGCAACTCGTGGCGCAGCACCGTACCCGCCTCGACCTGAGGCCACAGGTAGATCAGGATGATCAGTCCCGCCAGCGCGGCCAGAGACGACAGCACCGACGCTGCATTGCGCGCCTTGGCCGGCAGTGCGGTATTGGCCAGGCTGGCCAGAAACGGCAGGGCGACGAGGACGATCAGGGCGGACACGGCGGGGTGCTTGCGAGTGGGAGGACGGCACCGCAAGGGCCGCGCAGGGAAAGGCGTTGCGCATTCTAGGAGCGAGGCAGGCCGGCTAACATCGCGCCCCATGTCGTTTGCTGACCGTCTGGCCGTGTGGCCGCAATACCTGCTGCCCAAGCAACTGCTGACTCGCGTGGCCGGCGTGCTGGCCGAAGCCGAGGCGGGGGCGTTGACCAGTTGGGCCATCCGCCGCTTTGCCGTGCGCTACCGGGTCAACATGCTGGAGGCCGAATCGGCCATGCCCGAGCATTACCCCACCTTCAATGCGTTTTTCACCCGGGCGCTCAAGGTGGGTGCGCGCCCGCTGGCCGATGCGCACTGGCTGTGTCCGGTGGACGGTGCCGTCAGCCAATGTGGCCGCATCGTGCAGGGCGACCTCATCCAGGCCAAGGGCCATCACTACAGCGTTCAGGCCTTGCTGGGCGGCGATGCCAAGCGCGCTGCGGCCTATGCCGACGGCCACTTCGCCACCCTCTACCTCAGCCCCAGCGACTACCACCGCATCCACATGCCTTGCGATGGCGAGTTGCGGCGCATGGTGCACGTGCCCGGCGCGCTGTTCTCGGTCAACCCGACTACGGCGCGCGGGGTGCCGGGCCTGTTCGCCCGCAATGAACGCGTGGTCTGCCACTTCAGGGGGCGCCATGGCCCGTTCGTCATGACGCTGGTGGGCGCCACCATCGTGGGCAGCATGGCCACCGTCTGGCATGGCAAGGTCAATCCCCCTCGTCCGGGGCGGATTCGCACCTGGACCTATGCGCCGGGCCAGGTGCGGCTGCTGCGGGGCGCCGAGATGGGCCGCTTTTTGCTGGGCTCCACGGTGGTGATGCTGATGCCCCCGGGGCCGCTGGCGTTCCACCCGCGCTGGGAACCCGGCACCACCGTGCGCCTGGGCGAGGCCATGGCCTCCTGAGCGGGCGCCTTACTTCGACTGCTCGCCGGTGTCGCGGCGGCGTGCCTTCAGCTCCGGCAGCGTGCCGGTTTCGGCTGGCGCCGAGGCGGGCGCGGCCTGCAGCGGCTTGTCCTTGAGCCGCAAGTCCAGCCAGACCTCGGCGCTCTGGCGCACCAGGATGCGCACCGGCAGGTATTGCAGGCTGGGCGCCAGCCACAACTCGGCGCTGAACTCGCCCGCGCGGGCACTGCCCTGGCGGGGCACCAGATGGAAGGTGTCGATGGTGCCGAAGGGCAGCGCCAGCGGCTGGGCCTCGGTCACGTCATAGGTCCAGACGCCGACGCGGCGCGGCAGCGCCAGCGGCAGATCCAGCGTGCGGCCCACGGCCAGCCGCTCGGGGTCGGTCAGAAAGAGCCAGGTCATCTGCACGAACTGGCTGGCGCTGTCCTGCACACCCTCGGGCGTGAGCTCGGTCATGCCGTTGCTCAGCCGCACCTGCCCGGACTCGAACTGCAGCGTGTGCGTGCGCGGCGCCAGCAGTGGCACCCGCGTCTCTTCGTCGTAGCGGCGTGGTGACAGGCCCTGGGGGGTGATGACGCCGTCGCTGACCAACTGGCGCGTGAAGGCCGGATCGACGTCGATGTTGACGCGCACCTGGTAGTGGCTGCCGTCGCGCAGCCATTCGACCTGGCCGCTGCCGTACAGCGGGCCCCGGTACTGGCCGGTCAGGTCGTAGTGCAGCCGGGTGGCGGGCGGCCAGTCGAAGGCCACGGCGGCGTCATCGTCCGGCGGGCCGTCGTAGACCACTTGGGGGTCGGGTGCCGGCGCCAACCCGTCGTCCTCGGCCACCACCTCTTCGGGCGGCGGCGGCGCCTCGGGGGCCGATGCCACGGGCAGGGGGCCGGGTACGTCCAGCGCCGGCGCGGCCACGGCTTTGGTGGGCAACGGTGCGATTGACGGCCGGGCCACTGGGGGCAGGGCGGGTGCCAGCTCGTGCACGAATGCCACTTCAATGGCAGGCGGCGGGCCGTCGGCATGGCCGCTGCCAATGACGCTGCGCACCAACCATTGGCCCAGGCCCAGGTGGGCGGCCAGTACGCTCACCACCACCACCAGCAACAGCTTGCGGTGGTGCGGAAAGCTCAGACGCCCAGCCACGCCTGGCGCCGTGCCGCCGCGTCAGCAGCGGGCTTGGCCAGCGGCGCCAGTTGCAGCGTGCGCGCAAACGCCGCCGCCGGCAGGGGCTTGACGCGCAGCGTGCGCAGCCGCTGGCCGCGTGCCACCACCAGGTCGAACGCGGCGTCGGCGGCCAGCCACTGGCGCGCGTCGTCCAGCTTGCGCAGCCGCCAGCCGTCGATGGCGATGAGCTCGTCGCCAGCCGACACGCCCGCCGCCGCAGCCGCGCCGCCGTTGAATACATGGGTGACGCGCAGGTTGTCGCCCACCTTGAGCCCCAGCGCCGTGGTCAGCGAGGCGGCCGGTTCGGCCTGGGCCTCCAGGCCCATGGCGGCGTACATGGCCTCCAGCGGCAGCGGCGCGCGGGCGTGTACCCATTGCAGGAAGGCGCGCCGCAGGTCGGCCCCGGCCAGTTGCTCCACGAGGTCGGCCACACGGGCTTCGGTGACGGCGCCGCCCGGCGCGCTGGCCCACAGCTGCTGCATCAAGGCGTCCAGCGACTGGCCCGCCGCGCGCAAATGCCAGTCCAGCAGCATGGCCAGCAAGGCGCCCTTGGTGTAGTAGCTGACGGTGGCGTTGGCGGTGTTCTCGTCGGGGCGGTAGTACTTGACCCAGGCATCGAAGCTGGCCTCGGCCAGGCTTTGCACCTGCTGGCCCGGTGTGGCGCGCACGAGGTTGAGGGTGCGCGAGACGAGCTTGAGGTAGCGCGGCGCGTCGATCAGGCCGGCGCGCAGCAGCATCAAGTCGTCGTAATACGAGGTGAAGCCCTCGAAGAACCACAGCAGCTCGGTGTAGTTCTCTTGCGTGAGGTCGTAGGGCAGGAACTCGGCCGGCTTGAGCCGCTTGACGTTCCAGGTGTGGAAGTACTCGTGGCTGATCAGGCCCAACAGCGAGACGTAGCCATCGGTGAGGCCCGCCTCGCCCAGGCGCGGCAGGTCTTTGCGCGGCGACACCAGCGCCGTGCTGGCGCGGTGCTCCAGGCCGCCGTAGCCTTCCTCCATGGCGTTGAGCATGAAGACGTAG
This sequence comes from Pseudomonadota bacterium, assembly GCA_020161145.1. Classification (GTDB taxonomy): domain Bacteria; phylum Pseudomonadota; class Gammaproteobacteria; order Burkholderiales; family Burkholderiaceae_C; genus Ideonella. The sequence goes on along the minus strand of JAIUPQ010000006.1, from coordinate 43,331 downwards.
CGGCCAAACGGCGGTTTTTTCTTGCCGTGCCAGAAGGCGATCTGCGTGGCGCAGATGCGCTGCGCGTCGGCCAGCAGGCGCTGGCCATCGAAGCTGGGCCAGGCACCCGCCACGATGAACTCATGCGGCACGCCGCCGGCCTTGAAGGTGCCGCGCCAGAAGGTGCCCAGCTCGAACGGCTGGTCGGCCAGTTCGTCGTAGTCGGCGGCCTGGTAGGTCAGCGGCGCCACCTCGGCCATGGCCGTGGCCACCTGCCAGCCCTTGGGCAGGCCGGCCAACGTCACGCGGTGCGGCTCGGCGTCACGGCCCAGCACGCGCAGGCACAGGCTGGTGGCGTTGAAGAAGCCACGGGCGTCGTCGAGGAAGGCCGTGCGCACCGAGGTGTCGAAGGCGTAGACCTCGTACTCGACCACCAGCGCCGCGCGGCCCGTACAGGCCACGCGCCAGGTGGTCTTGTCCACCTGGGTCAGGGTGCAGGCCGCCTTGCCCTGGCGGGCGGTCACGCCCGAGAGGTGGCGGCCAAACTCGCGCACCAGGTAGCTGCCCGGAATCCAGACTGGCAGCGCCAGCGTCATCTCGGCCGTCGGCGCGGCGATGGTCAGCGTGACGTGGTAGCGGTGGGCGGCCGTGTCGGCCAGCCGGATGCGGTAGTCAATCATGGTTCAAACTCCTGCCGCGCCGATGAAACAGCACAGCGCAGCAATGACGGTGAGACGCAGCCGGGTGTTCAGCCAGGCCGACATGCCGCGCGCCAGGTAGTAGCGGCGGTCCATCAGGTAACAGACGATGAGCATGACGCCCAGGATCACCAGGCCGGCGCCGGGCGGCATCAACAGCGCCACGCTGGCCACCAGCGGCGGCACGCCGGCCCAGCCCAGCCCAGCCACACGCGGCGTGCCCGGGGCGTGGCTGGCGGCGTCGCCAAAGGCCAGGCCCCAGTGGATGCCGCCCAGAAACGCCACCACGCAGCCGGCGTAGGCGGCCAGGGCCAGGGCGGCGTGGTCGCGCACCTCGGGCCAGACCAGCCAGACCAGTACCGCGCTGATGACGAACGGTGCCAGGCCCGCCCAAGCCCAGGCGCGGGCACCGGCTGGCGCCGAGGTCACGACTTCTTGGCCGCGTCGGCGAGCTGCTTTTCCACCTGCTGCAGCGGGATGGCGCCAGGCACGCGGCTGCCGTCCTCAAAAATGAGGGCGGGGGTCGACTGGATGCGGTACTTGCGCGCAAACGCCAGGTTGCGGTCGATGGCGCTGGTGTCGCAGTTGCTGGCGGCGCTGCGCGGCAGCGCCTGGCCGTCGATCATCCAGGCGCGCCACGCCTTGGTGGTGTCTTTGGCGCACCAGGCGTCCTTGGCCTTGGCCATCGAGTCGGCACCCAGGATGGGGATGACGAAGGCGTAGATGGTCACGTCCTTGACGTTCTGCAGGTCTTTCTCGATGCGCTTGCAATAGCCGCAGTTGGGGTCGGTGAACAGCGCCATCTTGCGGCTGCCGTTGCCCTGCTTGAAGACGATGGCGTCTTTCAGTGGCAGGTCGGCAAAGTTGACGGCGGTGAACTTGTCGATGCGCGCCTTGGTCAGGTCGATCTTGGTGCGGGTGTCGAACAGCGAGCCCTCGATCAGGTGGTTGCCGTTCTCGTCCGAGTAGATGATGTCGGTGCCGATGCGGATCTCGTAGAGGCCGGGGACCGGCGTCTTGGTGATCTCGTCGATCTTGGGCAGGTTGGGCATGCGCTCGGTCAGCGACTTGCGGATGGCCGCCTCGTCGGCCAGCGCGGCCGTGGTGGCCAGGGCCAAGGCAGCAGCCAGGGCCAGGCGCAGGGTGGGGGAGTGGGTCATCATGGTCATCGGTCCGGAAAATGAAATGGAATGCGTCAGGCCCGCAAAGCCTGGCTGGCCAACCAACGCTTGAGCGGCCCCATGCGGTCAACCAGGGCCATGCCCCGGTTGCGGGCCTCGCGCACCAGCGGGTGCGGATGGGCAAACAACTGCCACAGGCCGTCGGTGACGTGGGTCATGGCGGCCACGGGCAGCCGCCTGGCCCGCGCATGGCGGGCCAGCAGCGCCGCGTCGCCCAGCGAACGCCAGGCTTCGCGTGCAGCCAGAGTATCAGCCAGGCCCTGCACATCGCCCAATCCCACGTTCAAACCCTGACCCGCCAGCGGGTGCATCTGGTGGGCGGCGTCCCCCACCAGCACCCAGCCCGGGCCGTGGGTGCGCTCGGCGTGGCCCACGGCCAGCGGCCAGGTGCTGCGCGCGCTGGCCAGCCGCAGTGGCCCGACGGCAGCGCCTGCCACGGCGGTCAGCGCCGCCTCGAACTCGGCCACCGGGGCCTCGCGCCAGTGCCGGGCTGCCTCGGCGGGCTGCGACCACACCAGACCCCAGCTCGTGCCCGCTTCGGAGCGGTCGAACGGCAGCAGCGCCAGCACGTCCGGCGCGCGAAACCACTGGTGGGCCACGCCCTGGTGCGGCTGATCGCCCACCAGGCGCGCGGCCAGCGCGTGGTGGCCGTAGGCATGGCTGACCCAGCGCACACCCAGTTGCTCGCGCAGCGCGGCATGCTTGCCCTGGGCGACGATGGTCAGCGTCTGCGATGAGATGGGGTTGCCGGCCAGCGGGTCGGGCATCAGCTGCACGTGGGGTGCAAAGCCCACGGCGGCCTCCAGCGCGGCCTCCAGTGCGGCGGCATCGACGATCCAGGCCAGCTCGCGCGCGTGCTGCTGCCAGGCGTTGAAGGCCAGTTGGCCATGCTGGGCGTCGCCGGCAATGGCCATTTCGCGCACGGCAGTACGGGCGCTGGCAGGCAGGGCGGGCCAGACCTTGAGACGCTCCAGCAGATCCACCGAGGCGGCGTTGAGCGCATAGGTGCGCACATCGTCGCCGCCCGGCGCGGCCAGGCGGCTTTGCAAGGCCACGCGCAGGCCCTGGCCAGCCAGCAGCAAGGCCATGCAGCGGCTGACGATGCCGCTGCCCAGAATGCGCACGGGGTAGTTGTTGACGGACATAGGCGGTCATTGTAGGCAGGGTGGCCGCCTAGAATCATGGGTTTTCCTGCCTCGAAAGCCCCTACTCATGAGCCTCAAATGCGGCATCGTCGGCCTGCCCAACGTGGGCAAGTCCACCCTGTTCAACGCCTTGACCAAGGCGGGCATCGCGGCAGAGAACTACCCGTTTTGCACCATTGAGCCCAATGTGGGCGTGGTCGAGCTGCCCGATGCGCGGCTGGCGGCGCTGGCCGCCATCGTCCATCCCGAGCGCGTGCTGCCGGCCATCGTGGAGTTCGTGGACATTGCCGGCCTGGTGGCCGGCGCCAGCAAGGGCGAGGGCCTGGGCAACCAGTTCCTGAGCCACATCCGCGAAACGGACGCCATCGTCAACGTGGTGCGCTGCTTCGACGACGAGAACGTCATCCATGTGGCCGGCAAGGTGGACCCCATTGCCGACATCGAGGTCATCCAGACCGAGTTGTGCCTGGCCGACATGGTGACCGTCGAGAAGAGTTTGCAGCGCTACACCAAGGTGGCCAAGGCCGGCGGCGACAAAGAGGCGCTGCGGCTGGTCGAGGTGCTCAGGAAATGCGAGGCCCAGCTCAACGAGGGCAAGCCGGTGCGCGGCATCGCTTTTGCCAAGGAAGAGTGGGCGGTGCTGCGGCCGCTGTGCCTGATCACCGCCAAGCCGGCCATGTTCGTGGGCAACGTGGCCGAGGACGGCTTCGAGAACAACCCCTACCTGGACCGCCTGCGCGACTACGCCGCCAGCCAGAACGCGCCGGTGGTGGCCATCTCGGCCAAGACTGAGGCCGAACTGGCCGACATGGGCGACGAAGACCGCGCGCTGTTCCTGGCCGAGATGGGCCAGACCGAGCCGGGGCTGGCGCGCCTGATTCGCGCCGCGTTCACGCTGCTGGGCCTGCAGACCTATTTCACGGCCGGCGTCAAAGAGGTGCGCGCCTGGACCATCCCCATCGGCGCCACCGCGCCGCAGGCGGCAGGCGTCATCCACACCGACTTCGAGCGCGGCTTCATCCGCGCCCAGACCATCGCCTACCCCGACTTCATCCAGTTCAAGGGCGAGCAGGGCGCCAAGGACGCCGGCAAGATGCGGGCCGAGGGCAAGGACTACGTGGTCAAGGACGGCGACGTGCTGCACTTCCTGTTCAACGTCTGAGGGCCGTTCATGACTGAGGCCTTCGACAGCCCGCGCACGCTGGCCGTGCGCTTCACCGGATCGGGCAGCGAGTACTTCCGCATCTGGATCGTCAACCTGCTGCTCATCGTCGTCACGCTGGGCTTTTACCTGCCGTTTGCCAAGGTGCGGCGGCTGCGCTACTTCTATGGCAACACGGTGGTGGACGACCAGCCGCTGGCGTTCCATGGCCAGCCCTGGGCCATGTTCCGGGGCCATGTGCTGCTGTTGGTGCTGTTCGGGCTGTACGCCGTGGCCGGGCAGGTGTCGCCGGTGGCAGCGCTGGTGGCCTTTGTCATCCTGGCCGCCATCTGGCCGGCGCTGTGGCGCGCGGGCCTGGCGTTCCGGCTGGCCAACACATCCTGGCGTGGGCTGCGCTTTGCCTTTCGCGGTGACCTGGCGGGTGCCTATGCCGCACTGGCGCCGATGGGGCTGGGCCTGGCACTGATGCTGGCCGGGCCGGTGTGGCTGGGTACACCCAACGAACTCGAGCCCACGAAGGTGGGGTCGGGCGTGGTGGCGGTGTTCGTCGGCATGGCCATCATGATGCTGACCTTGCCCTGGGTGCTGGCCCGGATCAAGCGCTACCAGCACGACCACTATGCCTGGGCGGGCGAGCAAACCCGGTTCGCTGCAGGCCCGGGCGCGTTCTATGGGTGGGCGCTCAAACTGCTGGGCATGGCGACGCTGGCGATGGTGGCCTTGGGTGGCGCGGTGGCCGGTGTGGTGTTTGGCGGCGGGCAAGACGCCAAAGGCCCGTGGCTGATCTATGGGCCGGTGGTGTTGATATTCGTGTTTTACGGTGTGATGGGGCTGCTGCTCTACCCCTGGGGCATCACCCGGCTGCAGAACCTGGTCTGGAACGCCACCACGTCAGACCAACTGCGCTTTGACAGCCGCCTGGCGCTGGGTGCCACGGTGCGCCTGCATGCGGTCAACGTCGTGTTGACGCTGTTGACACTGGGCCTGTACCGCCCGTTTGCCGCCGTGGCCATGGCGCGGCTGCGGCTGGAGGCCGTGACGGTGCAGGCGCAAACCGACCCCGCCACCTGGCAGGTGGGTGCGGGCACAGCCGGCGCCGATGCGGCGGGCGAGGCCGCCGGCGACTTCTTCGGTTTCGACCTGGGGCTGTGAGCGACCGCCTGGCCTTGCAGTGGTTTGACGGTCAGACGGCCGCTGCCCACCCGGTGGTGGCCTGGCTGGCAGACGGCCAGTTGCACCTGCAAGGCGAGAGCGCCAGCCGCAGCTACGCCACGGCCGCCGTGGTCTGGCCCGAGCGCCAGCGCCATGGCCAACGCCAGGCCTTGCTGCCCGACGGCTCGGTGCTGGTGGCAACCGACGCCCAGGCCTGGGATGCCTGGCGTGCGGCCGCCGGCCACCAGGACAGCACCGTGGTGCGCGCCCAGCAAAGCTGGCGCGGCGTGCTGGTGGCGCTGGCGCTGCTGTGCGGTCTGCTGTTTGGCACCTGGCGCTGGGCGCTGCCCTGGGCGGCCGACCACGCGGCCACCTGGGTGCCGGCCGACGTCCAGCAGACGCTGGGCGAGGCCACGCTGGATGAGCTCGACGCGCGCTGGCTGACCCCCAGCCAATTGCCCGAGGCCCAGACCGAGGCCATCCGCACGCGGTTTGCCGCCAGCGTCGCACGCGCCTGGCCAGACGGCAGCGCGCCACCGTGGCATCTGGTGTTCCGCCAGGGCGGCAAGCGCGTGGGCCCCAATGCGTTCGCGCTGCCGGGCGGCACGCTGGTGCTGACCGATGAGCTGGTTGCGCTGCTGGCCGATGCGCCTGATGCGCTGCAAGGCGTGCTGGCCCACGAGTTGGGCCATGTCCACCATGCCCATGGCCTGCGGCTGGTGGCCCGCGCCAGTGCGGCGGCGGCCGTGGCCGGGCTGGTCTTTGGCGACGCCACCTGGCTGCTCAGCGCCGCGCCGGTGCTGCTGGTGCAGGCCGACTACTCGCGCGACTTCGAGCGCGAAGCCGATGCCTACGCGCTGACCCTGCTGCACGGCGCCGGCCTGGACGCCACGCAGATGGCGCTGTTCTTCGACCGCATCGCCGCGCGGCGCGCCAGCGAGGACGAGCCCGAGTTGCCCATCGCCATCTCCAGCCACCCCTCCGATGCGGAGCGCCGGGCGCGGTTTGGTCAGGTGCACTGAGAAGGGTGCACTCAAGGCGTTGGCTAGCCGCGTCGATTCACTGCAACGCTTCAGTTTGAGTTCGATCTGTACCGCAACGCGCAGGCGTCTGCAACGACGCCGAAGTTCAAGTAGTCCGTGGTTGTTTCGTTGTCATGCCACATGTTCTCCCCCTGATGACCGGGTGCTTATAGCTGCCCACCCACACCCTTGAACTTCTCAACAAAGGCAGCGATCTTCTGCAAGACGGTCCGCTTCTTGATCAGGAATTGCGGGTTCAATGGGCTCATCTTGGGCAGAACCGCGTTGAGCTCCGTACCGTTCTCGCTGGCGAACTCTCGCTTGAGTGAGGTGGCGATGTATCGCCTGGTGGCCTCTGCGTTGAGGTTCTCTGTGGTGATCAACTCCTGCACTTCCTGCTGTTGCTCCGCCTGTGCGAACTTGAAAAATGCATCGATCACGCTGGCCTTGTCGCCTATCTGATCCAGGTCGGTCTGGTTGATGAAGTCCACCAGCAAGCTTTCTTTGGCGCGGTTGCCGAGGCTTGCACGAATCACCCGGCGCACTTCATCCACCAGTTCCGACTTGCTCTTGATCTTCTTGTTGTGCTCAAAGATCAGCTCCAGGATGTAGTCCAGGTTGATCTCCTGCGACTTGAGCAGATCCACCTCAAAGACCACGTCATCCCAGTCAACGGTGGACTTCTCTTTCTCGGCCCCCGCCTTCTCACGGCGCAGCCAGTCGCGGACATCGTTGTAGGTCGAGCGGTAGTCCTGCACTTTCCGCTCGGCCGGGAGCGTGATGGCTTGCAGCGCGGTCAGATCATCATCACTCAGGTAGTGCTTGGCCTTGAACGCCTCTACTGCGGCAGGGTCAGCAAGATCAACGTTTTGCAACTCCTTCAAGCTAGCAAATTCGTCGTAGTTCTGCAGCACGTTTTCCACGCGCAAATACTCGCCAAACAGCTTAACGAAGGCCTTCTTGTCGGCTTCCTTTTCAATGGCAGCGGGGTCAGGGAAGCGGGCTTGCAACTCCGTCACCACATCCATGAAACCCCGCCGGGCCTCACCGGTGGCCGCATCGGTGAAGCCCTCCATGTACTCCTTGTAGCTCTTCTCCAGCACCACGTTCCTGGTGTTCTTGTCACCGAATAGGGTGATGGCATTGATGGTCGCCTGCTCCAGGTCGCGGAAGGTGACGATATTGCCGAAGGTCTTGGTGGCGTCAAAGATGCGATTGGTGCGCGAGTAAGCCTGCATCAGCCCGTGGTAGCGCAGGTTCTTGTCGACGAACAGCGTGTTGAGCGTGGGCGCATCAAAGCCCGTCAGGAACATGCCCACCACGATGAGCAGGTCGATCTCCTTGGCTTTGACCTGCTTGGCCAGGTCGCGGTAATAGTTCTGGAAGCCATTGCTGTCCACACTGAAGTTGGTCTTGAACAGCGCGTTGTAGTCTGCGATGGCAGCACTCAAGAACTCCTTGGCACTGCTGTTCATGGCAGACACATCAAAGCTCTCGTCCTGGATGTCGCCAATCGCGTCCTGCTCCTCGTTCGCAGCGAACGAGAAGATGGTCGCCACCTTCAGCCGCTTGTCGTTGGTCTTCTGCAACTCCCTGAAGCATTCGTAGTACAGCTTGGCCGCATCCACGCTGCTGACGGCAAACATGGCGTTGAAGCCCTTGTTGCCTGCATACAGGCGATGGGTCTTCTGGCGGAAGGTGTTCAGGATGTATTGCGTGATCTCGCGGATGCGGTCGGGGTGCAGCAGGCCTTGCTTGTTCTCCGCCGCGCTGAGCTTCTTCTCATCCTGCTCGGTCTCGATGGCCTTGAACTGCGGGCGCACATCGTTGTAGTCCACCTTGAACTTCAACACCTTCTCGTCGCGGATCGCATCGGTGATCACGTACGAATGCAGCTCACGGCCAAACACACTGGCCGTGGTCTCGGCGCCCAGAGCGTTCTCCGGAAAGATGGGCGTGCCGGTGAAACCAAACTGGCAGAACTTCTTGAACTTCTTCTTCAAGTTCTTTTGGGCCTCACCAAACTGGCTGCGATGGCACTCGTCAAAAATGAAGACCACTTGCTTGCCGTAGATGGGCAAGTCCGCCTCGCTCTTCATCAGGTTGTTGAGCTTCTGGATGGTGGTGACAACGATCTTGTTGTCGTCCTTCTCCAGATTGCGTTTCAGGCCAGCCGTGCTGTCCGATCCATTCACGCTGTCCGGTGAAAAGCGCTGGTATTCCTTCATGGTCTGGTAGTCCAGATCCTTGCGATCCACCACGAAAAACACCTTGTCAATGAAGTCCAGCTCGGTGGCCAGACGTGCCGCCTTGAAGCTCGTCAGCGTCTTGCCCGAGCCGGTGGTGTGCCAGATGAGGCCGCCGCTTTCCGTCTTGCTCCAGTTCTTGGCCTGAAAGCTGCTCCTGACCTTCCACAGAATGCGTTCCGTGGCGGCAATCTGATAGGGGCGCATCACCAGCAGCGTGTTGCTGGTATCGAACACCGAGTAGCGCAGCAGCACCTTCAACAGCGTGTCTTTCTGGAAGAACGTGGCGGTGAAGTCCTTCAGGTCTTTGATCAGGCTGTTGTCCGCCTTCGCCCAGTTCATGGTGAAGTCGAAGCTGTTCTTGCCGCGCTGGGTGGTGTTGGCGAAGTAGCGGCTGTCGGTGCCGTTGGAGATCACGAACAGCTGCAGATACTTGAACAAGGATTGCGTGCTATTGAAGCTCTCCTTGCTGTAGCGGTGCACCTGGTTGAAGGCTTCTCGAATCGCCACGCCACGTTTTTTGAGCTCCACCTGCACCAGCGGCAAGCCGTTGACCAAAATCGTCACGTCATAGCGGTTGGCATGCGTGCCTGTCTGCTCAAACTGCTTGATCACCTGCACCTTGTTGCGGGCGATGTTCTTTTTGTCCAGCAGGTAGATGTTCTGAATGCGGCCATCGTCGAAGACGAAGTCATGAACATAGTCGTCGTGAATCTTGCGGGTTTTCTCATTCGGGCCATCGCTGGGCTTGTCCAGCCAGGTCTCAACAAAACGCAACCACTCGCCATCTGCAAACTGCACTTTATTGAACACCTGTAGCTGTTCGCGCACATTCGCGAGCATAGCTTCGGGCGTGTTCAGGCCGACTATATACTCATAGCCCTGATGTTCTAAATCCCGAATGAACTCACGCTCCAGGTCACCTTCGCTTTGATAGCTTTCATTGGTCTGGCAACCCTTGGTGTACTGATCCAGAACGATAAAATTCTTGGATTCGGCAATGGTCTTGTAGCTGTCGGTCATTCGAATAAACCCTTATTCTGCTGCTGTGTCAGTCGTCTTACGTTTCTGTCCGACCTATACCCTGATCGATGGTTATTTCAAAAATTGAAATAATCAGCCGGTGTAGGGCAAAAACTCCGTGGTCTGATCGCGCAGGCTGATGTTGTGCAGGGACATGCTTCTCCTTACGTGTCCTGTCGTCAGGGCATTTGTCCCGCAGGCTGTGGGACCACTTCAAACCGCAGGCGGAGAAAGGCACAGAAGCGTCGCATGGCAGCAATCCGGCCGCTGCGCGATAAGTCCTTCATGTCGGGGTAGGTAGCCTGAAATTCCAGCATCTTCTGCTCCAACATCACCTGCTTCATGCCTTTAGGCTCCCTGTTGCTGCTGCCAAAAACCATGGGTGCTGTGCAAGTGATCAAGCAGCAACTTGACGGTGGCCTTCTCCGCAGGTGTTGGTTGTGCCACTGCTTCATTGGACAGCGTGCTGTGGCTGGTGAAATTGATGACTCTGCTCAGGTAGAGCTGCCGGTCGTCAGGCAAGAGCTCTGACCAGCTCCGATAACCCAGAAAACTGGCCGTCTTCTCGTAGAGATTGCGCAGCAAGGTGAAGTGATAGCGCTCAACCCGGTTCTCGGCAATCGCATGCTCGATGGTTTGCTTCAAATGCAGATGATAGGAAAAGCTCTTGTTGGAGTCGCCGGGTTTCTCAGTGAGCGCGAAGCTACCATCCTCGAAGCGCTCCAGCATGTAGCAAGCCTTGCTATTCAACTCATTGAACAGCACGTTATAGAACAGCGGGCTGTGCGTGGTGACGATGAACTTCAGGTCGGATTGACTGGATTTGATCAACCCGGCCACATTGACCGCCAACTCGATCAAGTGGTTCTCATCCAGCGAGCTCACCGGGTCATCAACAAAGACGTAACTCAGATTGTTGAAGACATCGGTGGAGCGGTCGGCGACTTCGGTGATGTTCAGCTCGGAAATCACCTGTTCCAGCAATGCATTGAACACACTCCAGATGAAATTACTTTCTTCTCCTTTGGAGATTTTGACGTGGGGCTCTTGCTGATTGTTGCCGCGCTCAAATGAAAAGCTGACCGACGAGAAGTCGGCGCTGAAATGCGGCGTCAGTTTCTCGCTCGTGTAGCGCTGAAAGGTGGTGACGATGTTTTGGTCCTGGCCTTGCTCTTCCAGCACCCATTTGGTGAACGCATTGGGTTGAATCTTCAGTTTTGGCTCGGCATCCCGCCCCAGGTCGTTGTCCCAGTAAAACAGGTCTTCGGTGAAGGCGCTGTAGTACAGCATCTTCTTGTCTGCCAACTCCGACGACGGCGCATCATCACCATCTGCCTTGGGGGCAATCAATTGCTTGAACTCGCGCGACAGGCGTGTCTTGCCTGTGCCATTGAAGGCATAAATCAGCTGCACCTTTTTGTTGGCGTCCTGTAGCTGGTGGGCAATTTCCGCGAGTGCCTTGCCCATGTTATGTCTCTACATCCACCGGCCTGGGGAAGCTCAATAACAATTCGCGGTAATACGCGTATTGCTTCTGACGCAATTCGATTTCACGCGGCAAGCCTTCGGTGAGGAAGTGGGTCAGGGCGTCGAATTTGTCAAGGATGGCAACAATCCGTTTCTGTTCTTTGAGCGGTGGAACGGGTATTTCCAGTTGAACAAGGTCAGACTTATTGACGGCAGGAACCCCGCCTTCTTTTTTTAAGCCTAACAGCAGTTCACTTCGTGATTGAAGAATGTAATAAAGGAATTTGTTGATTAGAACAGTGTCGTCTGTTGACTGCAGCTTGTAGCACAAAGGCCCCAACCAGAATGCCTCCCTTTGGTATCCCACGTAGCCAATGCCACCCTGGCCTCGCGACGGAGTTGTGACGGTATCGCCGGCACAATTGCTTGTTGCACTGTATCCCGACCGGGATGTTCCAGCATTGATGTAATCAAAGCTTGTCGCATTTTCAAGAATTTCAGGTGGCTTTGATCCGGTATTTACGTCGACCAAAGCCCTCAAGGCCTTCCACTCCACCTCCACCTCCCCATTTCCAAAACTCAACAACTGATCACGATAATAGTTGTATTGTTTTTTGCGTGCTGTAAGCTCGGCTGTAAGCTCGGCTGTAAGCTCGGCTGTAAGCTCGGTAAATTTGTCAAGAATTCGAACGATTTTGGCTTGGATTTCAAGCGATTTTGGAGGATTGCCTGGACAAGGGATGGGTATTTTTATTTTAGCCAGATCAGTGACCGATACATCAATCACCTTTGTACCTTTGGTATGCTTCCTTTTTTCGCTTGAAAACGCATCTGTCTGAGTGAAATACGCAAAGTACTTTCCCAACAAACACTCGCCAGGCTTCAGTATGCTCGCATGGCCTCCAGTGACGGCCTGTCGCTCGCCAAGATATACCAGAGCCTTGCCCACATCCTGAATGTTTTCACTTGTATTTGTAATAACAACATCGCCTTGGTCAACTTTTTTCAGCTGCTTAGCCAAATCTGGTGATACGAAAGATTTTGTTGCAGTAGTGGATAGACCGTAATAGGTATAGATCTGACCATAGTGGATGGCGGGCACGCCTGTTTCCGTGAAGTCCTTCTTTTGCAGTCCGTTGCCCCGAATCAACGCACCAAGCTCCCCGAGAGCTCGCCACTCCACTTCCACCCCATCCAGCAGCTTTTTCAAGAACGCCAATTCACGCATCGCGCTGCCCCTTCTTGCTGCTTGGGGCGGGTGTATTTTTCCCCTCAATTTTCTTCTGCACCTTTTTCACAGTCTCCAGAAACACCGCCTCCACATCAGAAGGTTGAACGGCCTGTTTGGCACGGAATTTGGCGTACTCGGCTTCGGCATGGGCCAGCGCGTTGTGGTGGCTGACCTTGCCTGCGCCTTGCAGGGTTTGGCCGCCCATGGCGGTGATCAGTTGCGTCAGGTGCGCCAGCCAGTCTTTCATATAGGTTGGCTCGTGGTTCATGGCGCGGAATTCGGCGGCGTCAAAGTAGGCTGACACCAGGGTGTTCAGGCGCTTTAGCTCGTTGGCATCCAGGTAGTTTTTGGCGTTGCCTACTTCTGCCATGGTGGGCTGGGTGCCTGAGAAGGACAACAAGCCCATGAAAGGCTTGCCCGCATCGGCGCGCTGGGCAATCACCTCGGCCGCCGTCTGGCCGTGGGCAGCGTAGTGCAGTTTGTTTTGCACGGTCTTGAAGAACAGCAGGCTGGCCTCGGCCTTGGGGTCGTAATCGACGCTGGTGGCGTAGAGGTCCAGCACCTGGCGGTAAAGCACCTTTTCGCTGGAGCGGATGTCGCGAATGCGATCCAGCAGCTCTTTCCAGTAGATGCCGCCGCCCAGGTTCTTCAGGCGCGCGTCGTCCATGGCGAAGCCTTTGACGAGGTACTCGCGCAGGCGCTCGGTGGCCCAGATGCGGAACTGGGTGCCTTGGCGGGACTTGACCCGGTAGCCGACGGAAATGACCACATCGAGGTTGAAGTGCTCGACGCGGTAGGTTTTGCCGTCGGCGGCAGTTGTTGCAATTTCTGCAACAACTGCCGCTCGCTCTAACTCTCCCTCGGCGAACACGTTGGCAATGTGCCGGGAGATGGTGGATTTGTCGCGACCCAGCAGATCGGCGATTTGGTTCAGCGAGAGCCAGACGGTGTCGCCGTCCAGCCGTACATCAATGGCCGGTGCGTCGCCGCGTTGGTACAGGATGATTTCGCCGGAGGGTTGCTTACTCATCCTGCGCTCCTTCAATCTCGGCCACGATGGCGTCAATGTCCTGGCGCAATTGGTCTATGCGCGCCACGGTGGTTTTCAGCTCGGCATTGAGTTGGGCAATATCCACCACCTCGCGAGTGTCCTTCGCCTCCACATAGCTGCTGACCGACAGGTTGTAGCCATTGGCCGCCACCTTCTCAAACGGAATGGATTGGGCAAAGTGATCGACATTCGCCTTGCTATCGAACACCGCCATGATCTGATCGATATGCGTGTCCAGCAGCGTGTTGTTATTGGTTTCCTTCTTGAACAGCCCGCTGGCGTCGATGAACTGGGTGCTGGTGTCGGTTTTGTGTTTGGACAGCACCAGAATATTCACGGCGATGGTGGTGCCAAAGAACAGGTTGGGGGCGAGCGAAATCACGCTCTCCACATAGTTGTTGTCCACCAGATATTGGCGGATCTTCTGCTCGGCGCCGCCTCGGTAAAAGATGCCAGGGAAGCAGACGATGGCCGCGCGACCTTTTGCCGAGAGGTAGTTGAGCGCGTGCAGCACAAAGGCAAAGTCGGCCTTGGACTTGGGCGCGAGCACGCCGGCCGGGGCAAAGCGCTCGTCGTTGATCAGCGTGGGGTCGTCGCTGCCTATCCATTTCACCGAATAGGGCGGGTTGGAGACGATGGCATCAAAGGGCCGGTCGTCGGCAAAGTGCGGCTCCTCCAGCGTGTTGCCGAGCTGGATGTTGAATTTGTCGTAGTTGACGTTGTGCAAGAACATATTCATCCGCGCCAGGTTGTAGGTGGTGTGGTTGATTTCCTGCCCAAAGAAGCCGTCGTCGATGATGTGCGCGTCGAAGTGCTTCTTGGCCTGCAGCAGCAGCGAGCCGGAGCCGCAGGCCGGGTCGTAGATCTTGTTGACGCTGGTTTGCTTGTGCATGGCCAGCTGCGCGATCAGCTTGGACACATGCTGCGGGGTGAAGAACTCGCCGCCCGATTTGCCGGCGTTGGCGGCGTAGTTGGAGATGAGGAACTCGTAGGCGTCGCCAAACAGGTCGATGTGGCTGGCGTCGAAGTCGCCGAAGTCCAGGTCCTCCACGCCTTTGAGCACGGCCGCGAGGCGGGCGTTCTTGTCTCTGACGGTGTTGCCCAGGCGGTTGCTGGTGGTGTCGAAGTCGGCAAACAGGCCTTTGATGTCGTGCTCGGAGGGGTAGCCGTTGGCCGAAGCCTCGATGGCAGCAAAGATGGTGGCCAGGTCGGTGTTCAGGCTCTCGTTGGTGTTGGCGCTGGCCGCCACATTGACGAACAGTTGGCTGGGGTAGATGAAATAACCCTTGGTCTTGATCGCGTCTTCTTTGGCTTCGGCGATGTTTTTGTCGCCGTCCCCCATGCCGGCGTAATTGACGCTGGAGTCGCCGCCGCTGATGTAATCGATGAAGTTTTCGCTGATGAAGCGATAGAACAGGGCGCCTAGCACGTACTGCTTGAAGTCCCAGCCATCGACGGCACCGCGGACATCGTTGGCGATTTGCCAGATTCGGCGTTGCAGTTCGGCGCGTTGTTGGGTGCTTGTCATCGTCAAAGTTCAGTTTCGATTCGTCGAGTCTGGCTCAGGCGCGATGCGTGAGCCGAGGGAGATGGGTGGAGTGTCTGAATTTGTGTGTTCGGGGTGGATTGCTGAGTTCGACTTTGCTTGATGTTTTTTGAACAAAAGGCACCTGCCAGGCCGCCGGAGGCGCCCCCGGCTGAGCCTTGGATTTCATGGCTCAACCCCAGGTGCAGGGCGGCAGCGTGAAGCGCCCGGCGTGGAGAGTATCGTGAACTGATTCATCGCCATCTCCAGCCATCCGTCCGATGCCGAGCGCCGGGCGCGGTTTGCTGGCGCGCAGCGCTGAACGGCCCACCCAGAAAATTCCTGGCGCCTATCAAGGTCAATCCGGCCACGACCAGACTGGGCCGGTATGCTGGCCCTTCATACCAGCCGGAGGGGGGCGCCATCCATGACAGAAGAAGCGCTATGGCTCGCGCGGGCCCAGTTCGCGTTCACCATTGCGGTGCACATCGTCTTTCCGGCCATCACCATCGGCCTGGCGTCTTACCTGGCGGTGCTGGAAGGCTGCTGGCTCAAGACGCAAAAGACGGTCTATCGCGACCTCTACCACTTCTGGCTGCCCATCTTTGCCGTCAACTTCGGCATGGGCGTGGTGTCGGGGCTGGTGATGGCCTACCAGTTCGGCACCAACTGGAGCTTCTATTCCACGTTTGCCGGCAGCGTCACCGGGCCGCTGCTGACCTACGAGGTGCTGACGGCCTTCTTCCTTGAGGCCGGCTTTCTAGGCGTGATGCTCTACGGCTGGAGCCGCGTGGGGCCGGCGCTGCACTTCGTGGCCACGCTGATGGTGGCGCTGGGCACGCTGATCTCGGCCACCTGGATCCTGGCCTCCAACAGCTGGATGCAGACGCCGGCCGGCATCGAGATCATCGACGGCCGGGTGGTGCCGGTGGACTGGCTGGCCGTCATCTTCAACCCCTCGTTCCCTTACCGCCTCGCGCACATGGGGCTGGCGGCCTTTCTGGCCACGGCGCTGGTGGTGGGCGCCAGCGGCGCCTGGCACCTGCTGCGCGGCAACCGCACGCCGGCGGTGCGCAAGATGTTCGCCATGGCCATGGGCATGGTGCTGGTGGTGGCGCCGCTGCAGGCCGTGGTGGGCGACCTGCACGGCGTCAACACGCTCAAGCACCAGCCGGCCAAGATTGCCGCCATCGAAGGCCATTGGGAGAACCGCCCGGGTGAGGCCGTGCCGCTGATCCTCTTTGGCTGGCCCGACATGGCGCGGGAAGAGACGCGCTTCAAGGTGGAGATTCCCCATCTGGGCAGCCTCATCCTCACCCACAGCCTGAACGGCCAGTTTCCGGGCCTCAAGGAGTTTGCGCCCGAAGACCGGCCGCCGTCCTACGTGGTGTTCTGGACCTTCCGCCTGATGGTGGGCCTGGGCCTGCTGATGATGCTGCTGAGCGGCTGGGCGCTGGTGGCGCGCTGGCGGGGCCGGCTCTACGACTCGCGCGCACTGCTGCGCTTTGCGCTGGTCATGGGGCCTTCTGGCCTGGCCGCCATCCTGCTGGGCTGGTTCACCACCGAGGTGGGCCGCCAGCCCTGGATCGTCTACGGCCTGATGCGCACGGCCGACGCGGCCACGCCGCGCAGCGTGGGCGAGTTGAGCTTCACCCTGGGCTTGTTCGTCGTCAGCTACGTGGCCGTGTTCGGTGTCGGGGTCTGGTATTTGCTGCGCTTGATCGCCCAGGGTCCGCAGCCCGTGGTGCTGCCGCCATCAGAGGGCGCAACGGGCGATGAACAACCGCTGCGCGCGCAAGGGGAGGTGAGCCATGGGCGTTGATCTGGCCTTGCTGTGGGCCGTCATCATCCTCTTCGGGGTGATGATGTACGTGGTGATGGACGGGTTCGATCTGGGCATCGGGATCCTGCTGCCCCTCATCCCGGACAAACAAGACCGCGACGTGATGGTCAACACCGTCGCTCCGGTCTGGGACGGCAACGAAACCTGGCTGGTGCTGGGCGGCGCGGCACTGATGGCGGCGTTTCCGCTGGTCTATGCGGTGGTGCTGTCGGCGCTGTACATCCCGCTGGTGTTCATGCTGCTGGCCCTGGTATTTCGCGGCGTGGCGTTCGAGTTCCGCTTCAAGGCCAGCGAGGGCCACCGCGCGTTCTGGGACAAGGCCTTCGTCGGCGGCTCGGTGGTGGCCACCTTCTGCCAGGGCGTCACGCTGGGCGCCTACCTGAACGGCTTCACGGTGGCCAACGGCGCCTACGTGGGGGGCTCGTGGGAATGGCTCGCGCCGTTCCCGCTGTTCTGCGGCCTGGCGTTGATCGTGGCCTATGCGCTGCTGGGCTGCACCTGGCTCATCCTCAAAACCGAGGGCGAACTGCAGCGGCGCATGGTGGCGCTGGCGCGGCCGCTGACGCTGGGGCTGATTGCCATCATCGGCATCGTCAGCCTGTGGACACCGCTGGCCCACCCGGCCATCGCCGCGCGCTGGTTTGCCTGGCCCAACCTGCTGTGGTTTGCGCCGGTGCCGCTGCTGGTGGTGTGGTGCGCGTGGCTGCTGCTGCGCTCGCTGCGCGGCCAGCCCCACGGCGCGCCATTCCTCTTGACGCTGGGCCTGGTCTTTCTGGGCTACAGCGGCCTGGGCATCAGCCTGTGGCCCATGGCGCTGCCGCCGTCCATCACCATCTGGCAGGCCTCGGCGCCGCCCCAGGCGCAAGGCTTTGCGCTGGTGGGCACGCTGTTCATCGTGCCCTTCATCCTGATGTACACGGCCTGGTCGTACTACGTCTTCCGCGGCAAGGTGCGTGCGGGTGATGGCTACCACTGACCCTCAACCCGTCTCCTGGTGGCGCCGCGCCGGCTGGTTCGTGCTGCTGTGGGCTGGCGGCGTCGCCGCGCTGGGGCTGGTGGCGCTGCTGCTGCGCCAGGTGATGGCGGCCGTGGGCATGGGCCTGTAGCGCCTCACGCCACCTTGAGCGCCCGCAGGCGCCGCCGATGCATCAGGTACCAGGCCGCCGGTATGACCAGCATGCTGAGCAGCGGCGCCGTGACCATGCCGCCCACCATGGGAGCGGCAATCCGCGTCATGACCTCGGAGCCGGTGCCGTGTCCGATGAGGATGGGCAGCAGCCCAGCCATGATGACGGCCACGGTCATGGCCTTGGGGCGCACCCGCAGCACGGCCCCCTCGCGGATGGCGGCCAGCAAGGTGGCCTCATCGTCTGGTGCGCCAGCGGCCCGCCGCTGCCGCCAGGCGTTTTGCAGGTAGACCAGCATCACCACGCCGAACTCGGCCGCCACGCCGGCCAGCGCGATGAAGCCCACCGCCGTGGCCACCGACATGGCATGGCCCAGCGCCCAGACCAGCCAGAACCCGCCCACCAGCGAGAGAGGCACGGCCGCCATCACCAGCGCCGCGTCGCCGGCCGAGCGAAAGAGCAGGTACAGCAGCACGAAGATGATGGCCAGCGTGATGGGCACCACCACCTTCAGCCGCTCGGTGGCGCGCTCGAGGTACTCGAACTGGCCCGACCACGCCAGCGCATAGCCGGCGGGCAGCGCCACCTTCTCGGCCACCGCCGCCTGCATGGCCGTGACGGCCGAGCGCAGGTCGCGCCCGCGCACGTCCACATAGACCCAGCCCGACAGGCGGGCGTTCTCGCTGCGCAGCATGGGCGGCCCGTCGGCAATGGTGATGCGGGCCACGTCCTGCAGCAGCACCGTGGCCCCCTGGGCGGTCACGAACGGCAGCTCACGCAGCCGCGCCAGCGAGTCCCGGATCTCGCGCGGATAGCGCACGTTGATGGGGTAGCGCTCGCGGCCCTGAATCACCTCGCCGACGTTGTCGCCGCCGATGGCGGTGGACACCACGGCCTGGACGTCGGCCACCGACAGGCCAAACCGCGCCGCCGCCTGGCGGTCCACGTCCACGTCGATGTAGCGGCCACCGGTCAGCCGCTCGGCCAGCGCCGACGAGACGCCGGGCACGGCTTTGACCGCCGCCTCGATCTGGGTGGTGAGCCGGTCGATGGTGGCCAGGTCCGCCCCCGAGACCTTGATGCCCACCGGGCTCTTGATGCCGGTGGCCAGCATGTCGATGCGGTTGCGGATGGGCGGCACCCACACGTTGGACAGGCCCGGCACCTGCACGGCGCGGTCCAGCTCTTCAACCAGCTTGTCCGGCGTCATCCCCGGCCGCCACTGCGCTTTCGGTTTGAACTGGATGGTGGTCTCGAACATCTCCAGCGGCGCCGGGTCGGTGGCGGTGTCGGCGCGGCCGGCCTTGCCGAATACGCGCTCGACCTCGGGCACCGTCTTGATCAAACGGTCGGTCTGCTGCAGCAGCTCGCTGGCCTTGGCCACCGAGAGGCCGGGCAGGGCAGACGGCATGTAGAGCAGGTCGCCCTCGTCCAGCGGGGGCATGAACTCGCCGCCCAGGCGCATGGCCGGAACGGCGGTCGCCGCCAGCACCACCGCCGCCACCAGCAGCGTCAGTCTGGGGCGGCGCAGCACCGCCTCCAGCGCGGGCCGGTACAGCGCCATGAGGGCGCGGTTGAGCGGGTTGGCCGTCTCTTTGGGGATGCGGCCGCGAATGAGGTAGCCCATCAGCACCGGCACCAGCGTGACCGACAGCCCGGCGGCAGCCGCCATGGCGTAGGTCTTGGTGAAGGCCAGCGGCGAGAACAGCCGGCCCTCCTGCGCCTCCAGCGTGAACACGGGCAGAAACGACAGCGTGATGACCAGCAGCGAGAAGAAGAGGGCAGGGCCCACCTCCACCGCCGCCTGCGACACCAGCGCCCAGCGCTCGCCTGCGGTGGGCTGGCGCTGGTGGGCCGCCTCAAAGTGCTCCAGGTGTTTGTGGGCCGCCTCGACCAGCACCACCGCGGCATCCACCATGGCCCCCAGCGCAATGGCCACGCCGCCCAGCGACAAGATGTTGGCGCTGACGCCCTGGGCGTGCATCACGATGAAGGCGGCCAGCACCCCGATGGGCAGCGTGACCACCGCCACCAGGGCCGAACGCAGGTGAAAGAGGAACAGGGCGCAGACCAGCGCCACGACGATGAACTCCTCGATCAGCTTGGTGCGCAGGTTGGCGATGGCGCGGTCGATGAGCTTGCTGCGGTCGTAGGTCTCCACCACCTCGACGCCGGCTGGCAGGCTGGGCTTCAAGGCTTCCAGCCTGGCCTTGACCGCCGCGATGGTGGTGCGCGCGTTCTTGCCCGAGCGCATGACCACCACGCCGCCGGTGACCTCGCCCTCGCCATCCAGCTCGGCAATGCCACGGCGCATCTCCGGGCCGATCTGCAGCGTGGCCACGTCGCGCAGCAGCACCGGCGTGGCGCCACTGACCGCCAGCGCAATGGCCCGAAAGTCGTCCAGCGACTGCAAAAAGCCTTGCGAGCGGACCATGTACTCGGTCTCGGCCAGCTCGACGACCGAGCCGCCCGAGGACTGGTTGGCCTGCTGAAGCGCCTCCACCACCATGCGCTGGGTGATGCCCAGCGTGCGCATGCGGTCGGGGTCCAGCACCACCTGGTATTGCCGCACCATGCCGCCGATGCTGGCCACCTCGGCCACGTCGGGCACGGTTTTCAGCTCGAACTTCAGAAACCAGTCGTTGAGCGCACGCAACTGGCCGATGTCGGTGCGGCCCGTGCGGTCCACCAGCGCGTACTCGTAGACCCAGCCCACCCCCGTGGCGTCGGGCCCCAGGGCTGCCGTGGCGCCAGCGGGCAGGCGGCCCTGCACCTGGTTCAGGTACTCCACCACGCGCGAGCGGGCCCAGTAGGGGTCGGTCTGGTCGTCAAACAGCACGTAGACGAAGGCGTCGCCGAAGAAGGAATAGCCCCGCACCGTCTTGGCGCCGGGCACGCTGAGCAGGGTGGTGGTCAGCGGGTAGGTGACCAGGTCTTCCACCACCTGGGGCGGCTTGCCCGGGTAGGTGGTGCGCACGATGACCTGGGTGTCGGAGAGGTCGGGCAGCGCATCGACCGGCGTGCGCGCCACCGACCACAAGCCCGCCGCGACGAGCAGGGCGGTGGCCATCAAGACCAGCAACCGGTTGGCGATGGACCAGCGAATGAGGGCGGCAATCACGGCTGGCCCCCCGTCTGCTTGTGAACGGAGACCAGCTCCCAATCGAGCGGCCCGCCTTCGCGAAACTCGAAGCGCACCGCATCGCCTGGCTTGAGGTCCATGAACGCCTTGGGATCGGCCTTGCCGAAATCCATGGTCATGGCCGGCCACTGCAGCGCGGGCACCGGGCCGTGGGAGATGGTGATGCTGTCGGCTGCCACGCTCTCGACCACACCGGTGGCGGCATGGGCAACCGCCGCAGCCGAAGCCGACGGGGCCGCTTCCATGGCCCCCAGCACCGACTTCAGCCGGGCCTCCGAGTCGATGAGGAACTGGCCGCTGGCCACCACCTGATCGCCCTCGGCCAGGCCGTGCAGCACCTCGAGGTGGTCGCCCAAGTCGGCCCCCAGTTGCACCTCGCGGGGCTCGAACGCGCCATTGCCCTTGCGGACGATGGCGACGGCCCGGGTGCCCGTGCGGATGACCGCCTCGGCGGGCACCACCAGGCGGCTGCGCGACGGGCCCACCACCTGCAGCCGCAGCAGCATGCCGGGGGTCAGCCGGCCGCCAGGGTTGGCCACCGCAAAGCGCGCCTGCAGCGTGCGCGTGGCCGCATTCACCTGCGGCAGGATCTCTTGCAGCGTGCCGGTGAAGGTCTGGCTGGCGTCAGCCTGCAAGGCCGCCGTGACCGGCTGGCCGCGCGCCAGGCGCGTGGCCTGCGCCTCGGGCACCTCGGCCACGGCCCAGACGGTCTCCAGGCCGGCAATGCGAAACAGCGTCATGCCCGGGGATACCGCCATGCCGTCGCGCACGCCCAGCTCCGCCACCACACCGCCCACCGGCGCGCTCAAGGTGAAGCGTGCCAGGGCCGTGCCGGCCGCCTCGGATTGCCGGATCAGCGACTCGGGGATGGACAGGGCGCGCAGCCGCTCGCGCGCGGCGGCCACGATGTCGGGCGCCACGCCGGCCCGCTGGAGCGCCAGCCACTCGTTTTGCGGCGCCAGCCAGTCCGGCGCAAACACCGTGGCCAGCGCCTGGCCCTGGCGCACGCGCTCCATGGGCGCACGCACCGCCAGGTGCTCCACGTAGCCGGCCACCCGGGTCTGCACGGCCACGTTCAGGCGCTCGTCGAACTGCACCGTGCCCACGGCGTCGAACGACGCCGGCAGGTCCACCCGCTTGACCACGGCGGTGCGCAGGCCCAGGTTTTGCTGCACGGTGGGGCTGACCTTGACGCCACTGGCCTCGACGGCGTCGTCGGCATAGACAGGCACCAGCTGCATGTCCATGAACGGCGACTTGCCGGGCTTGTCAAAGCGCGGCCCCGGCACCATGGGGTCGTGCCAGTACAGCGGCTTGCGCTCGGCGCCCGATGCAGCCTGGGCGGGGGCAGGGCTGTGCGCGGCCTGCCGCCCGGCCAGGAACCCGCCTGCGGCCAGCAGCACGCCGGCCAGGGCGAGGGCGGCGATCAACGGGGTGCGCTTCATGGGGTGTCTCCTTGAGCCAGCGGCTTGAGGGCCAGTTGGGCCTGGGCCTTGGCCAGGTCGCGTTGCAGCGTCAGCAGCTTGCGCTGCACCTCCACCTCGGCATGGCGGGCCTCGAACAGCGCCGCCAGCGGCCCCGCGTTGGAGCGGTAGGCGGCCAGCGCGGCGGCGGTGCGCTGCTGGGCCGGCACCGCCACACCAGCCTGGTAGCGCGCAATGCGCTGCTGCAGCCGGTCGGCGTCGCTGGTGGCCACGCGGTAGTCGGCCAGGGCGGCGCGGGTGGCCTCGGCCAGCTGGGCTTCGGCGCGGCCGACCTGCGCTAGCCTGGCGGCAGTCTCGCGGTCCTGCCGCTGGGCTGGCGCGATGGGCAGCGGAATGCTGACACCCACCGAGACCATGTCCGCGTAGCCGGTGCGCTGGCCGTAGGCCACCTCCCAGGTCCAGTTGGGCGTGCGCGCCAGGGCTGCGACGGCAGCCTCCTGGCGGGCGACATCGGCCTCGCGGTGCAGCGCGGCGAGCAGCGGGTGGCGCGCCAGGTAGTCGGCTTCGGTGGGCACGGTGAATGCGGCGGCCCTGGTCAGCGCATCCGGCACAAAACCCACCCAGCGCTGGAGCCCGACCAGGGCGGCCGCCTGCTGCTGGCGCGCCTCGTCGCTGTCGTCCTCGGCCAGGCCTTTGGCTGCCGCCAGCTGCAGCACCTCGGCACTGCCACCGGCTGCGGCGGCCAGCCGGGCCCGCGCGGCGGCCCATTCCTCGTGCAGGTGGTGCTCGGTCTGGACGGCGAGTTGCAGCGCCTCATGGGCGTACCAGGCATCCAGGTAGGCCAGCGCCGCCTGCAACCGCGCCTCGCTCTCGGCCACGGCAGCCTGGACGGCCTCGCGATCCATCACCGCCCGCGCAGCGCGGGCCCGGGCGTCGCGCTTGTCGGCCGACAGCCACTCCTGGCTGATGCCGATGCGCTTCATCGTCATCCCCTCCCGCGTGGTGCTGAAGCGGTCGGCACCGGTGACGGGCAGGTTGTCGATGCCGGCGCGCAGCATGGGGTCGGGCAGTTGCCCCGCCGCATGAACGGACTCGCCGGCGCCCGCCGCAGCCGCGCGCGCCGCCTGCGCGGCCTCCGAGCGCTGGGCCGCCAGGTTGAGGGCCTGATCGAACGAAAGGGGCTCGGCAACGGCCAGGGCCGGCAGGAGAGGGGCGGTCAATGCGGCAGCCAGAGCGGCGGCACGCAGCAAGGGAATGGACATGGGAACTCCGCAGACGAATGGGGCGTGGCTGGCGAGCGGCCGCAAAGCCGCGCCAGCGCCGGTCAGTCGACGGAGTGGATCAGACGCGCAGTCTGAGCGTGGCGAGAAACAGCGGGTCCGGGGGCGGACGCGCTTCAGGCGTGGCCGCCATGGGCACCGCCCGCGCCGCATCGGCATCCAGCACCAGCGGCAACGCCAGCACCTGCACGATGGCCGGCAGCGACGCCGTGGGCACCTTGACGGCCTCGAACGTCTGGCCCGCGTCGGCCATGTGGTCATGGCACAGCACGGGCTGCAGCGGGTCCATGCCGTCGCAAGGCTGATCAGCCATCCGCATGTCGGCCATGGCCAGCGCCTCGGTCACCACCGGGCAGACATAGGCCGCCAGCGCCAACTGGGCGAACAGCAGCGACAGCACCATGAGGAACGTGGTGGTCTGGCGGTGGAAGCGGCGGGGGGACATGGAGATGGGTAGTGTAGGTGTGGCCGGTTGGCTCGATTCAGTGTGTACGCACCCTGCTGCGCGCTGCCGAATCCGGCACACTCAGGCCGCTGGGTGCCAGCCCGGATGAAAAAGCCAGGGTGCGCCTGATCGCCGCAACCGACCGCGTCATTGCGCTGCCACAGGCTTGCTGCCTCGCGCATGGACCCAGCGATAGAGCACCGGCAAGACCAGCAACGTCAGCGCGGTCGATGACAGGATGCCGCCGATCACCACGGTGGCCAGCGGACGTTGCACCTCGGCCCCCGTGCCCGTTGCCAGCGCCATCGGCACAAAACCCAGTGACGCCACCAGGGCCGTCATCAGGACCGGACGCAAGCGGGTCAGTGCGCCCTCCCTGACGGCGGCATCCACCGATTGCCCGTCCTCTCTGAGGGAGCGAATGTAGGCGATCATGACCAGGCCATTCAAGACGGCCACGCCGGACAGCGCAATGAAACCCACACCCGCCGAAATCGACAGCGGGATGTCTCGCAGCCAGAGCGCGACGATGCCGCCGGTCAGGGCAAAGGGTACGCCGGTGAAGACCAGCAGCCCGTCCTGGACGTTGTTGAACATCGCGAACAGCAAAATGAACACCAGCAACAGAGCGATCGGCACAACGATTTGCAGCCGCTGGCTGGCGGATTGCAACTGCTCGAAGGTGCCTCCCCAACTGGTCCAGTAGCCGGCAGGAATCTTCACCTTCTGCTGCAGTTGGGTCTGGGCCTCGGCCACGAAGGAGCCGATGTCTCGGCCCCGCACGTTGGCCGTCACGACCACGCGACGCTTGCCGTCCTCGCGGCTGATCTGATTCGGCCCGGGCGCCACCTCGAAATTCGCCACATCGCCGAGCTGCGCATAGGCCGCCGGGCCCGAGCCGGGCAGCCGTATGGGCAGGCGCTTGAGTGCCTCGAGGTCATTGCGCAGTGCGTCGGGCAGGCGCACCAGGATGTCGAAGCGGCGATCGCCCTGGAACAAGGCGCCCGCTTCCTTGCCGCCCATGGCGGTGGCCGCTGTGCTCTGCACCTCATCGAGGCTCAGCCCCAGGCGCGCGAGCTTGGCTCGGTCGATCTGCAAGGTCAGCATGGGCAGGCCCGTGGTCTGCTCGACCTTGACGTCAGCCGCACCCGGTACTGCTTCCAGCACCTTGGAGATCTGCTCGGCCGTCTCTTCCATCACAGCCATGTCATCACCAAAGATCTTGACGGCCACATCGCTGCGGACACCCGAGATCAGTTCGTTGAAGCGCATCTGGATCGGCTGGGTGAACTCGTAGTTGTTGCCTGGCACCTGGCCCACCGCCTCCTGGAGCGCTTCCACCAGGGACTCCGTGCTGCGCTCGGGATCGGGCCACTCGGACCTGGGTTTCAACATCAGGAAGGTGTCGGCCACATTGGGCGGCATCGGGTCGGTCGCGATCTCGGCCGTGCCCAACTTGGCGAACACCTTGTCGATCTCGGGGAACTGCTTGATGGTGCGCTCCAGTTCGAACTGCATCTCAATCGCCTGCGTCAGGCTTGTGCCGGGTATGCGCAAGGCATGCAAGGCCACGTCGCCCTCACTGAGGCTGGGGATGAACTCGCTGCCCATGCGGGTGGCCAGCAGCCCGCTCAGCACCACCGACGCCATCGCGATGGTCAGCACCAGGTGACGGTTCAGCAAGGCCCAGTCCAGCATGGGCGCGTAGCCCTTCTTGGCCCAGAGCATCAGCCGGTTTTCCTTCTCGCCGACGTTGTCGCCGATCAGCAAGGCGACGGCCGCAGGGATGAAGGTGATGGAGAGGATCATTGCGCCCACCAGGGCGGCAACCACGGTGAAGGCCATCGGATGGAACATCTTGCCCTCGACCCCTGTCAGGGCAAAGATGGGCAGGTAGACCACCATGATGATCAACTGGCCGTACAGCAGCGGGCGGCGCGACTCACGCGCGGCGGCGAAGACCTCGTGAAAGCGCTCCTTGCGCGTCAGCGGTCGCCCTGCGCCGGCCTGGGCATGGGCGAGGCGGCGCACGCAGTTCTCCACGATCACGACCGCACCGTCGATGATGATGCCGAAGTCCAGCGCACCCAGGCTCATTAGGTTGGCGCTGACCTTGTTCGTCACCATGCCGGTGAACGTGAAGAGCATGGCCAGCGGAATCACCGCAGCCGTGATGATCGCCGCGCGGATGTTGCCGAGGAACAGGAACAGGATCGCGACGACCAGCAGCGCGCCCTCGATCAGGTTTTTCTTGACGGTGGCGATGGCCTTGTCGATCAGGATGGTCCGGTCATAAACCGTCTGGGCCACCACGCCAGGCGGCAGGGTTTTGTTGATTTCCTGCAGCCGCTTGTCCACGGCCTGGGACACGACCCGGCTGTTCTCGCCCAGCAGCATGAACACGGTGCCCAGCACGACCTCATGGCCGTTCTGCGTCGCGGCACCGGTGCGCAGCTCCTTGCCGATGACGACGTCGGCCAGGTCGCTCACGCGGATGGGCGCCCCCTGCACGTTGGCGACAACGATGTTGGCGATGTCCTCGATGCTGCTCACCTGGCCTGGCGCGCGGATCAGGTACTGCTCGCCGCGTCGCTCGATATAGCCGGCGCCGACGTTGGCATTGTTGCGTTCGAGCGCCTGCACCAGGTCGGCAAGGCCCAGGCCATGCGCCACCAGCCTGTCGGGATAGGGCGCGACCTGATACTCCTTGGCGTAGCCACCGATGGTGTTGATTTCGGTGACGCCGGGCACATTGCGCAGCTGCGGCTTGATGATCCAGTCCTGGATTTCGCGCAGATCGGTAGGGTTGTAGGGCGTGCCGTCCGGCTTGAGCGCCCCCTCCTTGGTCTCGACCGTCCACATGTAGATCTCGCCCAGGCCGGTGGCGACCGGCCCGAGCGCGGGGGACAAGCCGGCGGGCAACTTCTCCTTGGCCTCCTGGATGCGCTCGTTGACCAACTGACGGGCAAAGTAGATGTCCGTGCCGTCCTTGAAGACCACGGTCACCTGGGACAGGCCATAGCGCGACAGCGAACGGGTCTGCTCCAGATGAGGCAGCCCGGCCATGGCCGTCTCGATCGGGAAGGTGACCCGTTGCTCGGATTCGAGTGGCGAGTAGCCCGGTGCCGGCGTGTTGATCTGCACCTGCACATTGGTGATGTCGGGCACGGCATCGATGGGTAGCCGCTGGTAGCTGAAGATGCCCAGCGCGGCCATGCCCAGCACAGCCAGCAGCACCAGCCAGCGCTGCTCGATGGCAAAGCGGATGATTTTTTCAAACATGGGGGGTCCTGTTCGGGGCGGCTTCAGACGGCATCGCTGCCGCGCTCGCCAGTGCGGATGCGCAAGAGGTCAACCACCTCGGTCACGGCAACAAGTCCGTCACCCGGCAAACCGGTGCGCGCAGCCTGTTCGATGGCCTGCACGAGTGCGTCAACTTGCTCGTCGGCGCAATACATCAGAAGCATCAGACGCGGATGGTGGTCAGGATCCCATTCATCGGCCACATAGGCATGGTCATGACCATGGCCGCGCGGGTGACCGTGGCCCTGCATGACCGTAAAGCCAGGCAGGTGGGGCATGCGATGCAAGGCTTCCTCGACATGTTCCAGACGATGGGGCTGCAAGAGGGCGGTGATCTGCTTCATGGCATGCTCCTCAGTGATCGTGGCTCGCACCAGCCTTGCCGATGTCCGCCTTGATCAGGAAACTGTTTTTGACGGCGTAGCGCTCGCCGGCCGACAAGCCCTTCAACACCTCGACGTAGCGACCGTCGCTGCGACCCAGCTCAAGCGGGCGCGCCTCGAACTGCTGGCCATAGCGGCCGAACACCACCGACCAGTCCCGCAGCGACTGGACGGCCTCCACGGCCACGGCGACCTTGACCTCGACCTCCTCCGAGGTCAGATCCACCGAGACCGGCAGACCCGGACGCCATTGCTCCTTGACGTTGTTGAGCACCAGCCGCGCCGTGGCATTGCGGCTTTGCTCGCCCACCAACGCCCCCACATAGGTGACCTTGGCGTTGGCCGCACTATCCAATGCCGCGCTCTTGACCTGGGCTGCGTCGCCGACCCGGATGCGCGTCACGTCCTTGGCCGGCACGATCAGCTCCACCCACACCGTTGACAGGTCCGCCACCTGGAACACAGCGGAATCCTCCTTGAGCACCTCGCCCACGCTGATTTTTTTGTCGGTGATGACACCGTCGATCGGGGCGCGGATTTCGTAGCGGGTCAGGCCCTGGGTCGATTCGGCGGCACCGACCCCCAGGCTGGCCAGCTTCTGGCGCGCACCTTCGACGACGATCTCCGCTTCCTGGAAGGCCTGACGGGCGTTCAGATAGTCCTGCTCGGCGGAGACCTTGTCTTCCCAGAGCGTCTTCTCCCGCTCGAAGGTGGTCCTGGCCAGGCCGAGGCGCTTTTGCGCGGCCAGCAGCTCGCCGCGCTGATCTGCCAGCGCCTGGCTGGCAATCACGGCCAGCACCTGGCCACGGTGCACGCGGTCACCCGCATTCGCCCGCACCGACTCCACCATGCCCGCCAGCCGTGGCGTGACGAACACGCTGCGATCCTGGTTCAACTTCACTTCGCCCAGCAACTGCAGGCCGCCACGGATGCGGGCGGGGCCCGCGCTCGCCAGCTCCACGCCGTTGCGCTTGAGCTGCTCGTCCGTCATCTGCACCCGCCCTTCGACCTGTTCAAAGCCGAACTCATAGGATTGCGAACCCGATTGGGCCTTGATCGTCGCCTTGAACGAATGCGGCTCCTCCACCGTGGCCGAGCCCTTGAGGTAGTCCTTCTCGGCGCTGAAGCTGAACACTTCCGGCGGGCGCCCCAGACGCTCAAGGCTCACGCTGACCTTGGCCTGGCTCGGAGGGACGGCCTTGCCGTCACGGTAGATGTAGACGCGGAATTCGGGTTCGACGCCGGTCTCGAAGATGCTCAGCTCCAGGCCGAATCCGTCCTTTGCAAACAGCTTGCCGCCATGCGGCCCCTTGCTCGGCTGCGCCGACATCTCCGCCGCCTCGTGATGCTCCTTGTCATCGTGACCCTTGTCATGCTCATGCGCATCACCGGCCTTCTCGCCATGGTGCTCTTCATCGGCATGGGCCGCGTTTTCCGCATGCCCGTGGCCATGCTCATCGCCCGCCGGCTGCTGGCGTTCGGTGCGCAGGATGGCAATGCCCAGCACCACGCCGAGCACGAGGACGGCGGCGATGGCCACGACGGATTTTTTGTTGCTGATCTGAAATGTCATTGCTTGTTACTCCTGGGATTGGCCAGCCGGGCGGGTGTTTTGACCCAGCAGGCGATCAAGGTCCGCGGCGGCGCGATAGGCGTCAGCGGCCCCGCGCAAGGCCTGCTGGCGAAGTTGGAACAGCGTGCGCTGTGCATCCAGAACATCGAGGAAGGCGAACTTGCCGAGCTCGTAGCCCTTGACCGCTGCGTCATAGGCGGACTGTGCGATGGGTAGCACCTCGCCGCGCAGCAGCTGGACCTGCTGGCGAGTCAGCCGCAAGCGCTCCAGGGCCTGGGACACTTCGGCCTGCAACTGCAACTCGGCGCCGGTCAAAGTCTCGCGCGCCTGCTCCTCGCGCCGCAAGGCCTCCAGCAAATTGCCCTTGTTGCTGTCCATGATCGGCAGGGGGATGGCCAGCCCGATGACCGCTTGTGTGCGCCCCGTCTCGGCCGCCCGTTTGGCGCCCATCGTCACCGTGACATCCGGAATTCGCTTGGCCCGCTCGCCCTCCGTCAATGCCTGGCGCCGCGCGACATCCAGTTGCGCGAGTCGAATCGCGGGAGCCTGGGCCATCAGCTCTCCCACCAGCCGATCGGATGGCAGATCGGGCAACACCTCGGCATTGCCCTGTGCCACATCAAAAGCAGATGCGGCCTTGCCCCAGAGCGCCACCAGGCGCTGACGCGCCAGCATCTGCTCGCTCTGCGCCTGCGCCAACTCTGTCCGGACAGCGGCCTCCGCCACCTGGGCCTTGGCCTGCTCAAGGGGCGGGACCTTGCCAGCCTGCAGGCGCTTGGCCGCAATGCCGGTGGCATTTCGAGCCAGATCCAGGGATGCCGTGCTGAGTCGCACCTGCTCTTGTGCCCCCAGCAGCTCAAAAAAGGCGCTGGCCACCGTAGCGCGCAACTCGGCCTGCTTGGCTTGCAGGGCAACTGCCGCCTGCTCACGCGCCCGGGCTGCTGCAGCCTGTCTCGCAGCGCGCTTTCCACCCAGCTCAATGGGTTGAGCCCATTGGACAGTGGTCGTCCGCGTCGCACTGTTCGTGTCTTCGACGAGCACGCCGAGTTCAGGATTGGGCCGGGCCTCGGCCTGCATCTCGGCCGCCTCCATGGCCTGCAACTCAAGCTGGGCACCGGCCAGGCCGGGGTTGTGAAGAAGCGCCAGGCGCAGTGCCTCATCGAGTGTCAAAACTCGCGCGCCGACTGGCGTAGGGGCCAGAACCTGCGGCGCTGCGCCGGCAGCAGGTTGCGCAAAGGCTTGAAAAACAGGGGAACAAATCGCAGCCAGCAATAGTGGCGCACAGTAGCCTCGAACAGGGCTTCGCATCGAACTCTCCGGGTTGCTAAGACAGCGGGGGGCAGTTCGGCGCGCCGTCAGCTCGACGAGCGAGCTACAGAATCAGGACGATGCTGAGTGGATGACGCGCCAGATCAGGCGCGTCACCAATTGGGGCGATCCAGCCCCTCGGGAATGTGCGAGGTACCGGGCTCTTGTCGCAACACGCTGGGCGTGGCGTGATCCGCCGGAACCGGAGCGGCATGCTCATCGCTGTGCATCGCCACGCAGGAGTGGTGGCAATGGCTGTGACCGTGACCGGCATCGCAAGCCGCCGCAGGCTCGCCGGAGTCATCGATATCCACGACCCCATATGCCGAAAATGTCCACGTCGACGACGCCTCGACATTGGAGGCCGTGCCGACGACTTCATTCAGGCAGCATCTCGCCGTGGCGGCCCAGGAAAACTGGGCCACCATCACCAAAGCAAGAAAGGCAATGAACCATCGGCGCATGCAGAGGAGTATATAAGGAGATGTGAAGAGACGTGCTGTCGTCGCCTGGCGCAGGTTGTCGAACAAGGAGCCCAAGGCCGGGGTCATGGACATCATTTATTTTACATAATATACATTGTCATGCATCATCTATCATCGACCGCGGCGACCTCACTCCGCCAGCAACTGCCCGACCGCCAGCCCCAGCATGATGTCGTCGATGCGGCCCAGGTGTTGCAGCCGGATGCGGCCGCGCCGGTCCAGCAGCACCAGGCTGGGGGTGCCTTGCAACCCGTAGGCCTGCATGGTCAGTGGCACGGGGTTGTGCGCGGCCGGCTGGTCGATGCCGATGGGGAAATCCCAGCGGTATTCCTGGATGAAGGTCTGCAGCGCCGGCGGCCCCATCACGGCGTGGTGTTCAAACACGCTGTGCAGGCCGATCACCATCAGGTCGTCGCGCCGAAAGAGCTGCCACAGGCGCTGCGTCTGCGGCAGCCCATGCTGGACGCAGCCCGGACACAGCATCTGAAAGGCATGCACAACCACGACCTTGCCGCGCAGTTGCATCAGGTCAAGCGGCGCGGGCGTGTTGAACCACCGGCTGATTTGCAACGGGGGTGCGAGCGGTGCGCTTACGGCGGATTCCAGAATCATGGCAGCGCCTGGATGGGTGACGAGGGCCGGCTAGCGTAGCGCAGCCCGCCTGGGTCAGACGATGCGAAGATGCGGGTCAATACCCCACAGCGGATGTGTTTGATGACCGACACCTACCTTTGGCCTCCGCCGCCCGTGCCGTCGCTGCCCGTGCGCGGCGTCGTGCAGCGCCTGCCGGTGAACCGGCTCTTTTTTGTGGGCCGCAACTATGCGGCGCACGCGCGCGAGATGGGCTTTGCGGTGGACAAGGCGGGCGAGACGCCGTTTTATTTCACCAAGTCACCGCAGGCCTTGACACCGTCGGGCGCGCACGTGCCCTACCCGCCTGGCACCCACAACTACCACCATGAAATGGAGTTGGTGGTGGTCATCGGCCGCCCGGGTTTTCAGGTCAGCGTGGAGGAGGCGCCAGCGCTGATTTACGGCTACGCCTGCGGGCTGGACATGACGCGGCGCGACCTGCAGTTTGCCGCCCGCGACAAGGGCCGGCCCTGGGACCTGGGCAAGGATGCCGAGCACGCGGCCGTGGTGTCCGAGGTGATGCCCATGCCGGGCCAGGTGCTGGCCAGCGGCGCCATCGAGCTGGCGGTCAATGGCCAGGTGCGCCAGCGCGCCGATCTGAGCCAACTGGTCTGGTCGGTGCCCGAGTTGATTGCCGACCTGTCGCGCTTTTATCACCTGGCGGCGGGCGATCTGCTGTTCACCGGCACGCCCGAGGGCGTGGGGCCGGTGGTGGCGGGCGACGTGCTGAGCGGCCGCGTGGCCGGCCTGGGCGAGATCGCGCTGACCATCGGGCCCGCCACCTAGCTCACCCCATCAGGCGCGCCTTGGCCGCCTGGTACTCGGCCGCCAACTGGGCCACGTAGCGACCGGTGGGCTGCACAGCCTGGATGGCGGCGATGCCCTGGCCGCAGCCCCAGATGTCTTTCCAGGCCTTGGCGGCCACGTCGCCGCCGAAGTTCATCTTCGAGGGGTCGCTTTCGGGCAGATGGTCGGGGTCCAGCCCGGCGGCCACGATGGAGGACTTGAGGTAGTTGCCGTGCACGCCGGTGAAGAGGTTGCTGTAGACGATGTCGTCGCTGCTGCCCTCGACGATGGCCTGCTTGTAGGCGTCGCTGGCGCGGGCTTCGTCGGTGGCGATGAAGGCCGAGCCGATGTAGGCCATATCGGCCCCCATGGCTTGCGCGGCCAGCACGGCACCGCCGGTGGCGATGGCGCCCGACAGCGCCAGCGGGCCGTCGAACCAGGCGCGGATTTCCTGCACCAGCGCAAACGGGCTTTTGACGCCGGCATGGCCGCCGGCACCGGCCGCCACGGCCACCAGGCCGTCGGCGCCCTTCTCTACGGCCTTGCGGGCAAAGCGGTCGTTGATGACGTCGTGCAGCACCATGCCGCCCCAGCCCTGCACGGCCTGGTTGACGTCCTCGCGCGCCCCCAGCGAGGTGATGACCACCGGCACCTTGTATTTGGCGCAGACCATCATGTCGTGCTCCAGCCGCGCATTGCTTTTGTGCACGATCTGGTTGATGGCGAACGGCGCGGCGGGCGTCTCGGGGTGGGCCTGGTCCCAGGCGGCCAGGGTCTCGGTGATCTCGGCCAGCCAGTCGTCGAGTTGCTCGGCCGGGCGGGCGTTGAGCGAGGGCATGGCACCCACCACGCCGGCACAGCACTGGGCAATGACCAGCTTGGGCGTGGAGATGATGAACATGGGCGAGCCGATGACCGGCAGCCGCGCGCGGGCCAGTGCGCCCAGTCGGTTGGCGCGGCGCATCAGAAGGCCTCCTGCGCCAGCGCCATCACGGCGTCGCCGCCCAGCAGCACGCGCAGTGCCAGGCCGGGGGCCTGGGTCAGGATGTGGTCGCCGTAGAACTGCGCGGTGGCCACCTTGGCGGCCATGAAGGCGGCGCCATGGGTGGCGGTCTCGCCGTCCAGCGCCACCAGCATGGCGCGGCCCATCTGCCAGCCGGCCATCAGGTTGCCGGCCAGCATCAGGTAGTTGACGCTGCCGCCGTAGGCGGCGTTGGGGTTGCGCTTGGCGTGGGCCACCATGTAGTCCACCACGGCCACAAAGGCCTCGCGGGCGGACTCCAGGCGCTGCGCGTAGGCCAGGGCGCGGGGGTCGGCATGCGCCGCCAGTTGGGCTTCGGTGGCGGCAATCTGCGCCGCAATGGCCTTGGCCAGCGCGCCGCCGTCGCGCGCCGTCTTGCGGCCCACCAGGTCGTTGGACTGGATGGCGGTGGTGCCCTCGTAAATGGTCAGGATCTTGGCGTCGCGCAGGTATTGGGCGGCGCCGGTTTCTTCAATGAAGCCCATGCCGCCATGCACTTGCACGCCCAGGCTGGTCACCTCCAGGCTCATTTCGGTGGAATAGCCCTTGACCAGCGGCACCATGAATTCGTAGAAGGCCTGGTTGTCCTTGCGCACCGCCGCATCGGGGTGGTGGTGGGCCACGTCGTAGGCGCCGGCCGCCGCCAACGCCAGCGCGCGGCAGCCCTCGGTGTAGGCGCGCATGGTCATCAGCATGCGGCGCACGTCGGGGTGGTGGATGATGGTGGCAGCGCCAGGCAGCGAGCCGTCCACGGGGCGCGACTGCACGCGCTCGCGCGCATAGGCCACGGCGTGCTGGTAGGCGCGGTCGGCCACGGCAATGCCTTGCACGCCCACGCCGAAGCGGGCGGCGTTCATCATCACGAACATGTATTCGAGGCCGCGGTTTTCCTCGCCCACCAGGTAGCCGGTGGCGCCCTCCCCGGCGTCGCCAAACTGCAGCACCGCCGTGGGGCTGGCCTTGATGCCCAGCTTGTGCTCGATGCTGACGCAGTGCACGTCGTTGCGCGCACCCAGTGAGCCATCGGGCTTGGTCAGGAACTTGGGCACCACGAAGAGCGAAATGCCTTTGATACCCTCGGGCGCACCGGCCACCCGCGCCAGCACCAGATGGACGATGTTCTCGGCCATGTCGTGCTCACCCCAGGTGATGAAGATCTTGGTGCCGAAGACGCCATAGCTGCCATCGGCCCGGGGCTCGGCGCGGCTGCGCACGGCGGCCAGATCGGAGCCGGCCTGGGGCTCGGTCAGGTTCATGGTGCCGGTCCACGAGCCGTCCACCATCTTGGGGATGTAGGCGGCCTTCATGGCGTCGGAGCCGGCCGTCAGCAGCGCCTCGATGGCGCCATCGGTCAGCAGCGGGCACAGCGCAAAGCTGAGGTTGGCGGCGTTGACCATCTCGGTACACGCCGCATGGATCAGCTTGGGCAGGCCCTGGCCGCCCAGGTCGGCCGGGTGGTGCAGGCCTTGCCAGCCGCCCTGGGTGAATTGCTGGAAGGCGCTCTTGAAGCCGGGCGTGGCGGTGACCACGCCGTCTTTCCATGCCGAGGGGTTGAGGTCGCCCTCGCGGTTCAGCGGCGCCACCACGCCCTCGTTGAGCTTGGCGCACTCTTCCAGCACGGCCTGGGCGGTGTCGTAGCCAGCGTCTTCAAAGCCGGGCAGTTGGGCCACGCCAGCGATGTCGGCCAGCGCCTGCATGTCAAACAGCATGTCCTGGATGGGGGCGCGATAGCTCATGGGAAGGTCTCCAGACGAAGAAAAGCCGGGCAGCGCCCGGCCTTGATGGGGGTCAAAAGATGGCTTGGGTGCTCACAGTGCCTTGACCAGCTCGGGCACGGCCACGAACAGGTCGGCCTCCAGGCCGTAGTCGGCCACGGCGAAGATGGGTGCCTCGGGGTCTTTGTTGATGGCGACGATGACTTTGGAGTCCTTCATGCCGGCCAGATGCTGGATGGCGCCCGAGATGCCGCAGGCGATGTAGAGCTGCGGGGCCACGATCTTGCCCGTCTGGCCCACCTGCAAGTCGTTGGGCGCATAGCCCGCGTCCACGGCCGCGCGGCTGGCGCCAATGGCGGCGCCCAGCTTGTCGGCCAGCGGCGTCAGCACCTCGGTGAACTTCTCGTCCGAGCCCAGTGCGCGGCCACCCGAGACGATGATCTTGGCTGCGGTCAACTCGGGGCGGTCGTTCTTGGTCACTTCGCGGCTGACGAACGCGGCCTTGCCGTTGCCAAACGCGGGGGCCACGGTCTCGACGGCCGCACTGCCGCCCTGCCCGGCCGCGTCGAAGCCGGTGGTGCGCACGGTGATGACCTTGATGGCATCGGCGCTTTGCACGGTGGCGATGGCGTTGCCGGCGTAGATAGGGCGCTCGAACGTGTCGGCGGCGACCACCTTGGTGGCATCGCTGATCTGGGCCACGTCCAGCTTGGCGGCCACGCGCGGCGCCACGTTCTTGCCATGGGCGGTGGCCGGAAAGAGGATGTGGCTGTACGCCCCGCCGGCCTGCGCCAGCGCCAGCACCTGGGCCGCCATGTCTTCGGCCAGTTGCTCGGCAAAGCGGGCATCGTCGGCGTGCAGCACCTTGGCCACGCCGGCAATCTGCGCGGCGGCCTGGGCGGCGCCGGCGGCGTTGTGGCCCACCACCAGCACATGCACGTCGCCACCGCACTGCGCGGCGGCGGTCACGGTGTTCAGGGTGGCGCCCTTCAGGGCGCCATGGTCGTGTTCAGCAAAGACGAGGACGCTCATGTTCAGATCACCTTGGCTTCGTTCTTCAGTTTGTCCACCAGCGTGGCCACGTCGGGCACCTTGATGCCGGCGCCGCGCTTGGGTGGCTCGGCCACCTTGAGCGTCTTCAGGCGCGGCGCCACGTCCACGCCCAGATCGGACGGCTTGGTGACGTCCAGCGGCTTTTTCTTGGCCTTCATGATGTTGGGCAGCGTCACGTAGCGCGGCTCGTTGAGGCGCAAGTCGGTGGTGATGATGGCCGGCAGCGTGAGCTTGAGGGTTTCCAGGCCACCATCGACTTCGCGCGTGACGGTGGCGCTGCCATCGGCCAGCTCGATCTTGGAGGCAAACGTGGCCTGCGGCCAGTCCAGCAACGCGGCCAGCATCTGGCCGGTCTGGTTGGCATCGTCGTCGATGGCCTGCTTGCCCAGAATCACCAGCTGCGGCTGCTCTTTGTCGACCAGGGCCTTGAGCAGCTTGGCCACGGCCAGCGGCTGCAACTCGTCGGCGTGGTCCACCAGAATGCCCCGGTCGGCGCCGATGGCCATGGCGGTGCGCAGCGTTTCCTGTGCCTGCGTGGGGCCGGCAGAGACGGCCACCACCTCGGTGACAGCGCCCTTCTCTTTGAGCCGAACGGCCTCTTCGACGGCGATTTCGTCGAAGGGGTTCATGCTCATCTTGACGTTGGCGATGTCCACGCCGGTGCCGTCGGACTTGACGCGCACCTTGACGTTGTAGTCCACCACGCGCTTGACGGGTACCAGTACTTTCATCCGACTGCCTCCTGCTGCGATTGTGTTTGAGGTTGACCTAAACTGGCTGGCTTCAGCCGCTATTGCAACTTTACCGCACCGCATCATGCCCACCCTGCAGGACGCCCCGATCGGCGTGTTCGATTCCGGCGTCGGTGGCCTCTCGGTGCTGGCTGCGCTGCGCAGGCGCCTGCCCGGCCATCCGCTGCACTACGTGGCCGATCTGGACCACGCCCCCTACGGCGAACGCGGCGACGCCTATGTGATGGACCGCACCGCGCGCATCAGCGAGCACCTGCTTGCCAGCGGCGCCGGCCTCATCGTCGTGGCCTGCAACACCGCCACCGCGCAAGCCATTGCGCTGGTGCGCGAGCGCCACCCCGGGTTGCCCGTGGTGGGCGTGGAGCCCGGGGTCAAGCCCGCCGTGGCCGCCAGCCTGGTGCGGCGCGTGGGCGTGCTGGCCACGCCCGGCACGCTGGCCAGCGCGCGGTTTGCGGCGCTGGTCGAGCGCCACGCCCAGGGCTGCGACGTGCTGCCCATGCCCTGCCCCGGCCTGGCAGCCGCCATCGAGCAGGGTGAAGCCGGTGCCGCCGAGGTCGAGCGGCTGCTCGATGGCTTTTGCGCACCGCTGCGCGCCGCCGGTGTCGATGTGGTGGCGCTGGGCTGCACGCACTACGTGTTCGTGGCCGAGCGCATCGCCGCGCGGCTGCCCGGCGTGCGCCTCATCGACACCGCCGACGCCGTGGCACGCCAGGCGCAAACCCTGATCGGGCAGGCCACGGCGGCGCCAGCCCCGGCGCCGCTGCGCCTGCAATCCACCGGCGCCACCGACACCCTCGCGCGCATGGCCGCGCGGGCGCTGGACGAAACGCCCACCGTGGAACAAGTCGTCATTTGAGCGCCCCCAAACCTGCCGCTGCGCGTCAGGCCCCCCAAGGGGGTCAAGAAAACTCGGGAGCGGCCCTTCGTTTTCTTGCGAAGACAATCCCATCATGAAAATCATCATCCTGGGTGCCGGTCGCATGGGCACCAGCGTGGCCGAACATCTGGCGGCCGAGCGGGGCAACGACGTCACCGTCATCGACGTCGACCCCGTGCGGCTGGCCAAGCTGGAAGAGCGGGTCGATTTGCGCGGCGTCACGGGCGACGCACTCAATCCTGCCGTGCTGGAAGAAGCCGGCGCGGCCGATACGGAGCTGCTGATCGCCTGCACCGACCAGGACGCCATCAACCTGGTGGCCTGCAAGATCGCCCAACTGCGCTTTGGCATTCCACGGCGCATTGCCCGGCTGCATACCGGCGACCTGGCCGACAGCGACGACCTGCTCAGTGCCGAGGGCTTTGCGGTGGACCGGGTCATCCGCCCCGAAACCTCGGTGGCCGACTACATCGCCAAGCTGGTGGCGTTTCCGCAGGCCATGCAGGTGCGCTGGTTTGCGCGCGGGCTGGTGGCACTGGCCTCGGTGCGGGCCATGGCCGGCTCGCCGCTGGCGGGCCGGCGCATCGACGAGATTGGCGAGCTGCTGCCCGCCGTGCCGCTGCGCGTGATGGCGCTCTACCGCCGCTACCCCACGGGGCCCGACCGCTTCCTGCACTGCGCCGGCGACACCGGCATCGAGGCCGGCGACGAGGTGTTCTTCTTCGTCGCCAAAGACCACATCGCCGAAGCGCTGGCGCTGTTCGACGCCGCCAGCGCGCCCGTGCGCCGCGTGATGATTGCCGGCGGTGGCCGCACCGGGCGCCAGCTGGCCGCGCAGCTGCTGGCCATGCCCGGCCTGCACAGCGTCAAGCTGGTGGACAGCAACCGCGCCCGCTGCGAGCACCTGGCCGCCACCCTGCCCGACGAACTGCTGGTGCTCAACGGCGAGGCCACCGACGAAGAGCTGCTGGAGGCCGAGAACATCGACGAGGTGGACCTGTTCTGCGCCACCGGCAGCGACGACGAAGACAACATCATGGCCGGCATGCTGGCCAAGCAGTTGGGGGCCCGGCGCGTGCTGGCGCTCATCCACCAGCGCAGCTATGCCGACCTGATGCACGGCACCCAGATCGACATCGCCCTCTCGCCCGCCCAGGCCATGCTGGGCGAGTTGCTGGCCCACGTGCGGCGCGGCGACGTGGACGCCGTGCACAGCCTGCGCCGTGGCCGGGCCGAGGCGCTGGACATGGTGGTGCGTGGCGACGCCAAATGCTCGCGCGTGGTGGGCCGCCGCGTGCGCGACCTGGCGCTCCCGCCCGGCGTGGCCGTGGGCCTGATCGTGCGCGGGCTGGCCGACGATGCCGCCACCCCGCCCGAGGTGCTGATCGCCCACGGCGACACCGAGGTGCACGCCGGTGACCACGTGCTGCTGTTCGTGCCACAGCGCCGCCACATGGCGCAAGTCGAGAAGCTCTTTCGCGTCAGTGCCACGTTCCTATGACACACCATTTGCTGCCCGTGCTGCGGTTGCTGGGCTGGCTGATGGCCTGCTTTGCGCTGACCATGACCTTGCCGCTGGCTGCGGCGCTGTATTACGACGACGGCATGGCGCCGGCCTTCATGCTGGGCATGGCACTGACGCTGGGTTGCGGTCTGCTGCTGGGGCTGGGCTTGTCGCGCTACAAGCGCGAGCTGCAGCCCCGGCACGCGCTGCTGCTGGTCGTCAGCACCTGGACGCTGCTGCCGCTGGCTGCCTCCATCCCCCTGATGCAGGGTTTGGCCGAGGTGGGTCGCCATCTGACCATGGCACAGGCCTATTACGAAGCCTCCTCGGGCCTCTCCACCGCCGGTGGCACCGTGCTGTCGGGGCTGGACGGACTGCCCACCTCCATCAACGTCTGGCGCTGCTATTTGCAGTGGCTGGGCGGCCTGGGCATCCTGATTCTGGTGGTGGCCGTGCTGCCCATGTTGGGCGTGGGCGGCAGCCAGCTCTACCGCGCTGAAATCGCTGGCCCGCTCAAGGAAGGCAAGCTCACGCCGCGCGTGGCGCAAACGGCCACCGGGCTGTGGGCCGTCTACGCCACCTTGTCCACCGCCTGCGCGCTGGCCTACTGGGCCGCCGGCATGTCGCCACTGGACGCGCTGCTGCACATGTTCACCACCGTCAGCCTGGGCGGCCTGTCCAGCCACGACGCCAGCATCGGCTACTTCAACTCAGCCGCCGTGGAATGGGTGGCCGTCGCCTTCATGTTCATCTCGGCGGGCAACTTTGCGCTCTATTTCACCGCCGTACAGCGGCGGCGCTGGCTGGCGCCGCTGGCCAACCCCGAATGGCGCGCCACCATGCTGACGCTGGCGGGCTGCGGCGCGTTCATGGCCGTGTGGGTGGCAGCCAGCAGCCCGGAAGGTGGCGATACGCTGACCCTGATGCGCCATGGGTTCTTTCACACCATCTCGATTGCCACCACCACCGGCTACTCCACCACCGACTACGAGGTCTGGCCGCTGTTCGGGCCGGTGCTCATCCTGCTGCTGTCCACGTTTGCCACCAGCGCCGGCTCGGCCGGCGGCGGCATCAAGATGATCCGCCTGCTGGTGCTGCTCAAGCAGACGGCGCATGAGCTCAACCGCATGACCCACCCGCATGCCGTGCGGCCCGTGCGCATCGGCCACATGCCCATCTCGGGCCAGACCGTGCTGGCCGTGCTGGCCTTCGTCGTGGTCTACGGCGTCACCACGCTGACGCTGGCACTGCTGCTGCTGCTGACCGGCATGGACCCGCTGTCGGCCGCCACCGCCGCCTGGGCCAGCGTCAACTGCGTGGGCCCGGGCCTGGGCGAAGTGGGGCCAGCGCGCAACTTCGCCGGCCTGACCGACATCCAGCTGTGGCTGTGCAGCCTGGGCATGGTCATGGGCCGGCTGGAGTTCCTCAGCTTCGTTGCGCTGCTGTTGCCCTCGTTCTGGCGTCGCTAGAATCCGCGCCCACCGCGTTGCTGCGCATGCCCGAGTGGTGAAATCGGTAGACACAAGGGACTTGAACAATTTGAGCCCTCGGGGGGAAACCCTCGAGGTGAAGCCCGTCAAAGTCGGCGAACGCCCTGGATGCCCCCGGCATCCGAGCCAACGCCGAGCCAAGCCCAGGCCCACGCCCGGGAAGGTGTAGAGAGCAGACGGCGGGCACCTGTGGCCGCAAGGCTATGGTGAAGGCGTGCTCCAGACCACGAACAGCGCCCGCGCTGGCGGCGAAAGCCGAAGTGGCAAGAAAATCCCTCGCCGCAAGGCGTGCCGGTTCGATTCCGGCCTCGGGCACCATTGATCCAACCCAGTAGCTGCTGACGATGCATATCGACCACATCAAAGGCCAACTGGTCTTCCTTCAGGAAGCAGAGCGACTCAAGAGCGTGCTCCGGAGCGCGCACACCTCAACCGGCCGACCGGAAAGTACGGCCGAGCACACCTGGCGCCTGTGCCTGATGGCCATGACCTTTGAGCAGGAACTGGCCGGCCTGGACATGCTCAAGATCCTGAAGATGTGCGTCATCCACGACCTGGGCGAAGCCATCCACGGCGACATCCCCGCCGTGGAAAAAAGCCTGCACCCCGACAAGAGCGACCAGGAGAAGGCCGACCTGCTGCACCTCACGCGCTCCCTGGATGCGCCGCGTAGAGCCGCCATCATGGCGCTTTGGCAGGAATACGAGGACGCCGCCTCGCCCGAAGCCAAGGCAGTCAAGGCGCTGGACAAGCTGGAGACGATCCTTCAGCACAACCAGGGGCTCAACCCGCCAGACTTCGACTACGGATTCAACCTGAGCTACGGCCAGAAGCACACCAGTGCAGATCCACTGTTCGCGCTGATGCGCAGCGTCCTGGATGAGCGCACCCGGCAGCGCGTGGCCGAGAACGCACCGGATCAACCTGCGCCGCCGTCAAATGGCCGCTGATCTCGGCTGGCCTTGGCCAACGCTGTCAGGTCGCGTGGCTTCTGGCGCCGGCCTGGAGGTCTGTAGGGGGGGCTTGTCAAATGCTGGGGCCTTGACGCAGCCGCCATCCGTCTCGGCATTGCACTCGGTGAACGCAAAGCCATAGCGGCTCATCCACTCCTTGGCCTGGGCGCAATACGGGCAATGCGTGGTCGTATAGATCACCACGTCACTGGCCGAGACACCCACCGCCAGCTCACGCAGCGCCTGCTCCGT
Organism: Pseudomonadota bacterium; assembly: GCA_020161145.1. Classification (GTDB taxonomy): domain Bacteria; phylum Pseudomonadota; class Gammaproteobacteria; order Burkholderiales; family Burkholderiaceae_C; genus Ideonella. Next base: position 1,100 of record JAIUPQ010000006.1, on the reverse strand, counting down.
CATGGCCGCACCCCGGCTTGCCCGGTGGCTGCTGACCTCGGCGCCGTGATCCATCACCTGCCGCAGGCCAAACCAGGCCCCGGCGACCAGCACGGCCATGACCAGCCATTTGCCCCAGGACCCATCTGACTCGGTCCTGATGCCATGAATCTCGCGCCGGGGCGCGGCTGGCTGATATGGGGCTTGATTGGCCTTGGCATAGACAACACCGCATGCCGGGCATTGCCAATCTGGCGCCTGGGTATCGGGTGGGCGCACGTGGTCGCATTTGGGGCAAATGGTTGGCATGCGCGTGATAGAGAAACTGAATTCATAGCCCACCTTCCGTCAGGCGCCAAAGCACCCCGACGATTGGGAAGATTGATATTGACAGGGTAAATTTTGGAACCGCTATAATTATTTATTCATGTGGTTTGCGCAAGCCCCAGGTAATTTTAAGTATGGAGCATTAATAGCCATCCCCGCATTATTCTCGCCGCAAGACGAAGACCAGTCTGTTGCCTGGGTCAATTCAAAATTCTATTTTCCTCATATGGATACAATTCGACGCCTGCTGATAAAACTATGGCTTGCACAATTCGCCCTCGCGATAATAGATAGTCCTTAATGAGCCATTTATCGAAAGTTCCGGCGCGATCTCCCTCACTTTTTCCTCGACCAGTTTTCGACAGTCAGCAGCCGCCAAACAGGTTCGAACCTGGTTTACTTCAGCACTTGCTAGCAAATTTAAATGACAAAGCGCCTTAGCGGTTTTTTGGGCATGTATCAACTCAACGACATCGGCGTGTGCAGAATATGAGGCCGCAGCATTGATGGTGCTCAAATAGTTGCTACGAACCAGATTTGATTCAGTCGCCCGATTCACTCCAAATACGAAACCGATGGCAAGAGTCGCTGCACAAGCGAGAGCAGCAATAAAACTAAAAATGTATTTCTTCATGGTCCTTTTCCTGCCATCATCTTCCGGGCGCTGTTAGGGACACTCTGCACAAACCCGAGCAACCCCTGGTACCGCGCGCAGGCGTGAGAGGGCAAGATGGTGCCATGAAGCAAACCAGCCTGGGCCTTGAGCTGACGACCAAGAAGACCCGCAAGCGCGT
>JAIUPQ010000005.1 GCA_020161145.1 Pseudomonadota bacterium | reverse complement strand
CTTTCGGGTCATCAAGTGCCAGTTCGGCCACACCAAGGTGCGCTACCGGGGGCTCAAGAAGAACACGGCGCAACTGCACACGCTGTTTGCGCTGGGCAATCTGTGGCTGGTGCGCGGCAAGCTGCTGAGGCCAGCGGCATGAGTGCGGCTGCTGCATGGGCAGACGGCGCCAAATGGGGGTGGCAGCGCCACATTGGGACCGCCGGATGGCCTTGTCGCGCGGCCGCCGCGCCAGAAATCAGGGCTCGCGTGGCAATGCCTCGGCTATCACGGCTGGGCGCGAGTTATTCAGACCTTCCTTAGGTCGCTTGAAAAATATGCCCCGTGTCAAATCCGCATACGGGACAATTTTTGGGAAAAGGCGCATGAACCACGAATGGGCCTTTCATCTCACGCACGGGGTCAGGTCTTGCCTTTTGCCCAAGGCGCACGCGCACAGGGGCTCGGGCGCTGCAAAGTTGCCGGCAAAAGGCGAGACCTGACCCTGCGGCCCTGGTGAACTGGCTGTAGGCCTCATAGGTGCGGTTGCCCGCGTTGTCGTAGCCGTAGCTCGAGAGCACCCCGCCGGTGATGTCCACGCTTTGGGCGACGAGGCCGGCGCATAGGCCCCCACAGCGTGGGCCGCGCCCGGGGGCGGGATGCATGGGCGTGCCGGGCGCCAAGCCCATGCCTGGCGCATGGGCGCGAAGGCCGGTGCGCTCAGGCGCCCGCCCTCGGGATGCGGCGTGCGCTGAGCCGGGCAGCGAGGGGCGGCAACTCGGCTATGGCCAATCAGGCCGGCATGCCCATGACCCGGGCCGGCGGTGGGGGTCTATGCGCCGGCCCCACCATTGGCAAAGGAGTCAAAGTGCAGGTTTTGGCCGGCGGTGCTGGTCTGATCGGTCAGCCAGCCGGCGCGGTTGTAGCTGTAGAGGTATTGATGCCACTCGGGAGGACGGTGCGCACAGAGGCAAGACGTGACCCTGATGGAACCTGACCGGCCCCCATGACCGACCGCCGACCGGACCGATCGGATTTCAACGCCCATGGTGCTCATGACGTCACAGTCGGGGGAGGAACACTTCCACTGCCACCTGGCCGGTTGTTCGGTTAACCGTAGCCCGACTGATGACCCTGGCGTCCTGCGGCCTATCCGCAGGAACGTACAGTTCGAAGATCCCAGCCTCGTCAGTCAGCATCTTTCCGAGCACCAGGGTCTTCTTGTCCTCATGGGAAGGCGGCATGTGTGCCTTTAGCGCCTCGAAGGTCGCATCCTTCGCCACCGGCTCCATTTCCGACAACGGAAGAAGCTTCGTTTTGTTTACCACGGCATCCATCCATTCAGGCTGTCACCCGCCGACGTGAAGATGCCACGCTGGCCAAGCGAGTTAAAGATTGCGCTTTGATTGCCACCCATCGCGCCCAAGACCGCCTGGTCTCCAGACGACGAACGTAGCACATTTGTGTTGAAGCCGGGGTGAGTGTGCGCAGACCACCGCCATCCCTGGTCGGCCAAGTCGGAGGCTATATCCGGCGTGATGGGCACGGACTCGAAGTCACCACGGAACACCAGGCGACGGCCACCGGTGGTGAACATCGCAAACTCATCACCAGTCGCGGCCGTCAGCGCAGCCAAGTCACCCTGGCCGAAGTTCTTTCCGAGGATGACCTGCGAGCCGAAGTCCGGAAGTTGGTCCAGCGCTGCAGCCTGGCGGCTGTTCAGCGAGCCTATGCCTCGCGCAATCGGGAAGCACGGGTCAGGTCTTGCCTTTTGCCCACAGCCTTGTAACCCACCAACCGTTGGGGTTGGACCGAGTCAGCGCGCGGCACCCCGGTCGACGTCACCTTCGCACCCGTAGGCGCCTTGCCTGACTGCCGCCGGAGCCGTCTGCACTACCGCTGCGTCGGCTCGTAAGACGGCAACACCGCCAACTCCTCTGCCTTGAGCACGCGCAGCTTGAGTTCGCTGTCGGCGTGGACCAGGCCGTGGATGTCGATGGAGCGCTGGGTTTGCAGCAGCCGCGCCAGGTAGCGCACGATGTCCAGGCGCACCACCTGCCCGGGCACCAGCACGGGAATGCCCGGCGGGTAGGGCACGATCTGGTCGCAGCAGACGCGACCGTCGAGGGCGGCGTTGGGCATGCCTTCTTCGTCCAGCACGGGCACGGCCTCGCCGGCTTCGTAGAAGGCGTCGCGCGGCAGGCAGGCCAGCTCGGTGAAGCGCGGGGCCTGCGGGATGCGGGCCTGCGCCAGCGGCGGGCGGCGGTCTTTGGCCATGCGCAGCAAGGCGTCGAAGAGGCGCGAGACCTTGCTGCGCGTGGAGCCTATGGTCAGCAGGAAGGTCAGCGTGTTGTGGGTGTTTTTCTCGACCTGGATGTTGTGGCGGGTGATGAGCTCGTCGCGCAACTCGTCGGCCGACCAGCCGCTGGCCGAGATGTCCACGGTCAGCTTGGTGGGGTCCAGCCGCACGCCGTCGCCGGCCACTTCCTCGGGCAGCATGTCGGCCAGCTCCAGCACGCGGAAGGCCTGGGTGGCGTTGATTTTCTGGCGCAGCTCGGCCACGAACTTGAGTGAGCGGTCGAGCAGCCGGTAGCCCTCCATCACGGCCTGTTTGCGCGCCACGTCCAGGCTGGCAATCAGCGTGTACTGCGGGCTGGTGGAGGCGTGCATGTTGAAGTTCTCGCGGAACTGGTGTTCGTCGAACGAGGGGTCGTTGACGTGGACCATGCTGGCCTGCGAGAAGGCCGAGAGGATTTTGTGGGTGCTCTGGGTGGCGTAGTCGGCGCCGCACTCCATGGCGGTGGGGCGCAGCTCGGGGTGGAAGCGGGCGTGGCCGTACCAGGCTTCGTCCACGATGACTTTGATGCCCGCCGCGTGGGCCAGCTCGATGATGGGCCGCAAGTCGTAGCGAAAGCCGTCGTAGGTGCAGCTGGTGAGGATGAGCACCTTGGCGTCGGGGTTGTCGGCGATGGCGCGCTCGATGGTGGCCTTGGGCACCGGGCCGAAAAGGCCGTAGTGGGTGTTGACGCTGGAGTCCAGGTAGACCGGCCGCGCACCCGAGAGGATGACGCCGTGGTGCACCGACTTGTGGCAGTTGCGGTCCAGCAGCAGCTTGTCGCCCGGGGTCAGCAGCGACTGGAAGATGACTTTGTTGGAGGTGCTGGTGCCGTTGGTGGCGAAATAGGTTTTGCGCGCGCCGAAGGCCTTGGCCGCCAGCCGCTGCGCCTCGGCGATGACGCCCATGGGGTGCAGCAGCGAGTCCAGCTCGGGCACCGACACCGAGAGGTCGGCGCGCAGCATGTCTTCGCCCACGAAGTCGTAGAAGTCGCCCACCCAGGGGCTGCCGCGCAGCGAGTCGCCGCCCGAGTGGCCGGGGGTGTGCCAGGAGTCTTTGGCCTGGGCCACGTACTGCTGCAGCGCGTCGTAGAACGGGGTGGCGGCCTTCTGGGCCACCTCGGCGGCCAGGATGCGGAACCAGCCGTGGAAGTCGCGCTCGTCACGGTAGAAATAGCCGTCCACGGCGTCGGCGGCAAACTGCTCGACTTGCAGTTTCTCGTCGTCGTCTTCCAGCAGCACGTAGAGCGAGAGTTCGGGGCGCGCGGCCAGGATGGCGCGCGCCGTCTCCCAGGCGGCGCGGCCCTGGCCGTCGCTGCGCGGGCCGTGGTCGATCAGCACCACCTGCCAGTCGCCGCCACCCGCTGCCGGGGCCAGCAGCCGCGCCACGGCACCGCCGTCGCAGGCGCAGGCCTCGGCCGTCAGGCCCAGGGGGTTGTCCAGCCGCGCGGCGGCGCTGTTGAGGCCGGCGACGACGTCGTCGCGGTAGGCCGGGTCGCTGCTGACGACCAGCACGTGGGTGATGGGTTTCATGGAGCGGCAGTGTACGCAGGCAGGGTCAGCGTGGCCGCCAGGCCGCCTTCGAGTCGGTTGGCCAGCGCCAGCCGCCCGCCCAGGCGCTGCGCGGCCTCATCGGCAATGAACAAGCCCAGCCCGGTGCCACCGCTGCCGCGGTGGCGCGAGGCTTCCAGCCGCACATAGGGCTGGCGCACGCGCGCCAGGTGTTCGGGCGCAATGCCCGGCCCTTCGTCCAGCACGGTGATGACCACCCGGCCCGGCTCGGCGTGCACGCGCGCATGGGCCACGCGGCCATAGCGCAGCGCGTTGCCCAGCAGATTGCCCACGGCGCGGCGCAGCAGCAGCGGCTCGGCACGGACGATGGCCGGCCCGCCGGTGGCGGCAAAGTCGGCGGCCGCGCCGGTGTCGGCCAGATCGTCGATCAAGGCCTGCACCAGCGCGCCGGCATCCAGCGGTGCCAGCGACGCCTCGGGCACGGGGCCAAAGGCCTCCAGCGTGGTGTCGATGAGGGCGTTCATCTCCTGGATGTCGGCCACGCAGGCGGCCACGGCCTCGGGCGTGGGCTGCTCCAGCCGCAGCCGCAGCCGCGTCAGCGGGGTGCGCAAGTCGTGCGAGATGGCGGCGGTGAGCAGGCCGCGCGCCTGGAACTGCGCGGTGGCCTCGTGGGCCATGCGGTTGAAGACGGCGGCGGCGGTGCGCACCTCGTGGCTGCCGCGGGTTTCGTCCAGCGGCGCCGGGGCCTGCCCGCGCGCCAGTGCGCCGGGCAGTGCGTCGGCGGCGGCGGCCAGTTCGGCCACCGGCCGCGCCAGCCAGCGTGAGCCCCACCAGGCGGCCAGCGCCAGCACCACCAGGCGCACGCCGTAGTCCAGCAATTGGGCGTTCAGCGGCAGGTCGGCGGGCGGCAGCTCGCCCAGCGTGGGCGGCCCGGGTGGCATGGGGCCACGCCCGAGCAACTGGTGCACCACCAGCCAGGCCGTCAGGTGGCTGCCAATCAGTGCCCCCCACATCAGCGCCAGCAGGCGGGTGGCCAGGCTGTTGAGCCTCACGCCGCCGCGTCCAGCATGTAGCCCTCGCCGCGCACGGTGCGGATCAGTCCGGCGTCGCCCAGCTTGGCACGCAGCCGCGAAACGGCCAGATCGATGCTGCGGTCGCTGGCCTCGATGCCGGGCGCGCGGGTCAAGTCCAGCAGCCGCTCGCGCGAGAGCACCCGGCCCAGGTGTTCGACCAGCACCGACAGCAGGCGGAACTCGGCGCTGGACAGCGGCAGCACCACGCCTTGCGGCGAGGTCAGCAGGCGCCGCCCGCGATCGAGCTGCCAGCCGGCAAAGCGGCTGTGCTCGGTGGGCGTGGCCTTGCGCAGGCGTCGCACCACGGCCTGGATGCGCGCCACCAGCTCGCGCGGCTCGAAGGGTTTGGCCAGGTAGTCGTCGGCGCCCATCTCCAGCCCGGCCACGCGGCTGAAGGCGTCGCCGCGCGCGGTCAGCAGCAGCACCGGCAGGCCGTGGGCCTGCTGCACCCAGCGCGTCAGCGCCAGGCCGTCCTCGCCGGGCAGCATGATGTCGATGACGGCCACGTCGAAGACCTCGGTGCGCATCAGCCGGCGCATCTGTTCGCCATCGGCCGCCACCTGCACCGCCATCTCGAAGCCTTGCAGGTAGCTGCGCAGCGTGTCGCGGATGGCGGCGTCGTCGTCAACGACCAGGCAGCGGATCATCGAAGCTCCTCAGGCGGAGATGGCGACGGTCAGGGTGGCGGTGTAGCCGTTGGTGGCGTCACCCGTCACCGAGGCCAGTTGCAGGCTGACGCCATCGGAGAAGACATTGTCGGTGGCAAAGCTGATGCGCGAGAAGTTGCTGGCCGAATTGGTGTAGCCGCTGGTGGCGTAGACGGTGTTGCACACATCCTCGGGGAAGGCCAGCTGCGAGGTCTTGAGCTTGTTGGACCACGACGAGGCGCTGGTGGTGGTGCGGTAGATCTCGAAGTGCATGTGCGGCATGCGCCCCGAGTAGCAGCCGGGGAAGACGGTCACGAAGGTGGCCTTGCCGTCGGTGCCGGTGGGCTGCACGCCGCGCAGGTAGTTTTCGTCGGTGACGCCGCTGCTGTACATGGAGTAGCGGCCCTGGGCGTCGCAGTGCCACAGGTAGATGGCGTAGCCGTCGAGGTCGGCGCAGGAGTCGGCCGAGTTGACCAGCTCCAGCACCACCGTCAGCGGCACGCCGGTGGCCACGCCGGTGGCGCCGTCGATGCTGGCGCGGATGTCGCTGCGCACGATGCTGGCCAGCGCCAGCGCGTTGGGGCCGTTGCTGCCGTCGCCCGGGTAGGGGCCGGCGGTTTCCTCGGGGACAACCGAGCAGCTGGCGCTGCTGCCCGTGGAGCCGGTGGACCCGGTGGAGCCCGTGCTGCCGCTGCTGCCCGTGCTGGTGGTGTCGGTGGCGTCGCCGCCGCCACCGCAGGCGGCCACGGCGCCGGCCGCGCTCAGGCCCAGCAGCCAGCCCAGGGCCTGGCGGCGCCCCTGGCGCTGCTGCATCAGGCGGGCGAGATCGACGGCCAGGCCGCCGTCATGGTCATCGCCGTGGGTAGGGGGGGTGAGGTTGGACATCTGCGTCTCCTTGGGGGGTGCGTGGGGGGATGTGGCCATGGTCGCGCGCGGCCTTGTCGGCCGTGTGGGCGGTTTGTGTCGGTGCCGACACGGCGAGCGCCCATGGCAGACTGGACGCATGACCCTTGCCGTTGTCTACAGCCGCGCCCAGCAGGGCCTTGCCGCCCCCGAGGTTCGGGTGGAGGTGCATCTGGCCAACGGCCTGCCGCAGTTCACGCTGGTGGGCCTGGCCGACACCGAGGTCAAGGAGGCCCGCGAGCGCGTGCGCGCCGCCCTGGTGGAGAGCGGCTTTGCCTTCCCCCACGACCGCCGCGTCACCGTCAGCCTGGCGCCGGCCGATCTGCCCAAGGATTCGGGCCGGTTCGACCTGCCCATCGCCCTGGGCCTGCTGGCCGCGCAAGGGCTGCTGGACGCGCAGCGGCTGGCGGCGCACGAGTTTGCCGGCGAGCTGTCGCTGGCCGGCGAGCTGCGCCCGGTGCGCGGCGCGCTGGCGCTGGCGCTGGGCGCCCGCCGCACCGGCAGCCCGCGCACGCTGGTGCTGCCCGAGGCCAGCGCCGACGAGGCCGCCCGCGTGCCGGGGCTGGACGTGCGCGCCGCCGCCCACCTGCTGGACGTGGTGCAGGCCTTGCGTGCCGAGGGCGCCCCGCTGCCTGCTGCCGTGGCGCCTGTGCCCACACCGGCCGCACCACCACCCGATTTGCAGGACGTGCGCGGCCAGGCTGCGGCCAAGCGTGCGCTGGAGGTGGCGGCGGCTGGTGGCCACAGCCTGCTGCTGGTGGGGCCACCGGGCACCGGCAAGTCCATGCTGGCGCAGCGCCTGGCCGGCCTGCTGCCGCCGCTGAACGAGGACGACGCCTACGCCAGCGCGGCCCTGCACAGTGCCACCGCCCAGGGGTTTGATGCGGCCCGGTTTGGCCAGCGGCCGGTGCGCGCGCCCCACCACAGCGCCAGCGCGGTGGCGCTGGTGGGCGGGGGCTCGCCGCCCCGGCCGGGCGAGATTTCACTGGCCCATGCGGGCGTGCTGTTTCTCGACGAGTTGCCCGAGTTCCCGCGCAGCGCGCTGGAGGCGCTGCGCGAGCCGCTGGAAAGCGGCCACATCACCATCGCCCGCGCCGCCCAGGCGGCCCAGTTTCCGGCGCGCTTCCAGCTGGTGGCGGCGATGAACCCCTGCCCCTGCGGCTGGCTGGGCGCCAGCCCGGGCACCGGCCATTTCTGCCGCTGCACGCCGGACCAGGTGCGGCGCTACCAGGGCCGGCTGTCGGGCCCGCTGCTGGACCGCATCGACATGCAGGTGGAGGTCGCTGCCTTGCCACCCGCCGAGTTGCTGGCCGCGCCGCCCGGTGAGGCCAGCGCTGCCGTGGCGGCGCGCGTGGCGGCGGCGCAGGCGCGCCAGCACACCCGCCAGGGCCGGCTCAACGCAGGCATTGCGCCGGCCACCATCGACGCCCAGACCGCCCTCACCCCCGAGGCGCAGCAACTGCTGCACCGCGCGGCCACCCAACTGGGCTGGTCCGGCCGCAGCCTGCACCGCGTGATGCGGCTGGCGCGCACGGTGGCCGATCTGGGCGCCAGCGACGCGGTGCAGCCGGCCCACATGGCCGAGGCCGTCCAGTACCGGCGGGTGCTGGCGCGGTGAGCGGGCAGGCGCTGCAGCACCGCTTCGTGGCGGACGTGCTGACCAACCCGGTCAACGCGGCCTTGCTGGCCCGTTGGGACGACCTGGCGCCCACCCACAGCATCCGCGACTACGACCTGTTCTCCTTTGACGCCTCGGGCGACGCCGACGCCGAGCGAGCCGTACAGGCCCGGGTGGAGGCGCTGACGGCCGATCTGGGCGTGCGCGTGGAGGCCGTCAACCAGGCGCGGGTCCACCTCTGGTACGAACAAGATTTCGGCTACCCCTGTATGTCGCCAAGGCCCGCTCCTACCAGGCGCGCTGGCCGTGGCTGAGCCTCACGGCACCGGATTAAGCGCCCGCGCCCGCGCCGCCTGCGCCAGCGCCGCGCGGCGCGGCGCGTCGTCCACCAGCGCCAGCAGTGCCTCAACCCAGGCCGCAGGCGCCATGGGCAGCAGCACGCCGTCCACGCCATCACGGATGAAGCCGGCGTAGGGCGGCGTGGCGGCGTAGACGCCGGCCGCGCCCATGCGCGCGTAGTCGTAGAACTTGACGGCACCGCGCCCGGCATTGAAGACGCCGGGCAGCAGCGGCGCCAGGCCCACATCCGCCCGCGCCTGCTGCGTATAGGCCAGGTAGGACGGCCAGCGCATGGGGTGCAGCACGGTGGTGCGCGGCAGGTCGCGGTAGCGGCGGTTGATGGCCAGATCGCCGATGACCGTCAGATGGCATTGCGGCCGCGCCGCCAGCACCTCGGCCAGCACCGGATGCAGCCACGCCAGCTCGCGCTGGTGCGAGGCGCTGCCGTGGTAGGCCAGGCGCACGGCTTCGGTGGCCGGGGCAGCCAACGCTGCCGGCGGCGCCAGCGCCAACACCTGCGGCTGGTGGGCGGCATATTTGTGGGCCAGGGCCTCGGTGGCCACCCACCATTGGGCCGCCATCTGCACAAACCAGGGCACGCATTTGAGCGCGAGGCTGCGCACCTTGGTGGCATAGGCGGCGGGCAACTCAGTCAGCACGGCGGCGTCCGCCAGGTCGTCATCGAGAAACCAGGCCAGACCGGCCAACGCGCTGCGGCGGCGCTGGATGGCCCGCCGCCAGGCGGGATGCAGGTAGCGCACGACGACGACGAAGTCGCCGGCCACCAAGGCATCGGCCGGCGGCGCGCGATGCGCATCCAGCCGCACCACCGGCACGCCCAGGGTGGCCAGCCAGGGGTGCAGCAGGTAGTCGCCGCTGGGGCTGGCGCCCTCCTCCACCACCAGCAGGCGCGTGGCCTGCTGCGGCGGACGCCGGGAAAGGGCGGCGAGTGGTGTCTTGGCAAGCCACATGAACGAGGGACGGCGCAATCGGGGTTCAAGCTAGGGGTAGGCAAGCGTAACCGGCAAATGCTGGAATAATGGCGCGTTTTCCGCCAGATTGCTGCGCGTTGCCCGGAGGAGTTGGGCTAGAGTGCCGATCTATCAAAGATCCACCTGCTGTGCGCACTCGCGTGCGCATGCCGCCTGACCCACCCATTCATGCTGTCCAAGCGAAGCCCCCTCGAGATTCAGCGCTCCGTGCTGGCCGCACTGGTGTTGCGTGAGTTGAAGACCCGCTTCGGTGGCCGCTTTATCGGGTTGCTGTGGGTGCTGTTTGAGCCGATGGCGCACATTGCCATCATGCTGCTGATCCGCGTGGTGCTGCGCGACCGCTATGTAGGCGTCGCCATTGCACCCGAGCTGTGGCTGTCGGTGGCCATCATCCCTTTTCTGATGACCCGCAGCATGTGGTTCCAGGGCATGGCGGCGGTGGAGTCCAACGGTGGCCTGCTGGGCTATCGGCAGGTCAAGCCCATCGACACGCTGCTGGCACGGATGATCGTGGAGTTGGTGCTGTATCTGGTGGTGCTGGTGCTGTTCCTGAGCTTCTTTGGTTGGCTGGGCGACCAATGGTGGCCCAACAGGCCACTGGAGTACGCGGGCGCCATTGCCCTGTTCGGGCTGTGGGGCTTCGTGCTGGCCATGGGCTCGACCGTGCTGGCCCACGGCCGTCCGCGGGTGCGGATGTTCATCGGCATGACCTCAACCCCGCTGTATCTGCTGTCGGGCGTGCTGATTCCCATCCACACCTTTCCGCCCGCCATCCGCGAGTACCTGCTGTACAACCCCTTTGTGCACATCGTGGAGTTGTCGCGCTGGGCTTTTTTCGGCAGCAACAACCACATGCTGCTGCTGGGCCTGACGGTGGAATACCCGCTGTTCTGGGGTCTGGTCATGCTGGCCCTGACCAGCATGGCCTTCTGGCAGTACCGCATCCGGTTGCTGACGCGGGTTTGAGGGCGGCCACATGATCGAGATTCGCAACCTCACCAAGTCCTATCCCAACCGGGGGGGGCGACGCTATGTGTTCCGCGACCTGAACTTCACGCTGCCCACGGGCTCGGGCATCGGCCTGATCGGGCGCAATGGCGCGGGCAAGAGCACGCTGCTGCGCATCCTGGGCGGCATCGCCCCGCCCGACCACGGCGAGGTGATCACCGACCAGCGCATCTCCTGGCCGGTGGGTCTGAGCGGCGGCTACCAGGGCTCGCTGACGGCGCGCCAGAACCTCAACTTCATCTGCCGCATCATGGGCGCGCTGGGCGCCGAGGCGCGCGAGCGCATCGCCTACGTCGAGCGCTTTGCCGACATTGGCGACTACTTCGATCTGCCCATGGGCACCTACTCGCCAGGCATGCGCTCGCGCGTGACCTTTGGCGCCAGCATGGCGTTCGACTTCGACTACTACCTGATCGACGAGGTGCTGGCGGTGGGGGACCCCATCTTCCGCAAGAAGGCGGTCGAGGTCTTTCGGGCCAAGCTCGAGCGCGCCGGGGTGATTCTGTGCACCCACAACCACAAAGAGATCAAGGATCTGTGCAGCGTCGTCGTCTTTTTGCACAAGGGCGAAGCCCTGGTGTATGACGACGTGGACGAGGCCCTTGAAGCATTCCAAGCATTGACGCGAGAGGCATCCTGAACACCATGAAGGTTTCATTCTTCACACCACGCCGCCTGCAGGTGGCCATACTGGTGTTGCCGGCGGCGGTGGCACTGCTGTACATGCTGGTCTTCTCGGCCAACCGCTACGTCAGCGAGTCCATCGTGGCCGTGCGTTCGGCCAACCCCACGGCAGCCGTCGGCGCCTCCGCGATCTCACTGGGCACCGGCGCCAGTCTGGGGGCTTACGCCGACACGCTGTACCTGATGGACTACATCGAGTCGGGCGAGTTGCTGGAAGAGCTGGATCGCAAGCTCAACCTGCGCGCCCACTATGAGTCGCCCAAGATCGACTTCGTGTACCGCCTCTGGGACGGCACCAGCCGCGAGTGGTTTCTCAAATACTATCGCCACCGCATCGATCTGGAGTTCAACGACTCCACCGGCCTGATCACGGTGCGCACCCAGGGTTTCACGCCTGAGATGGCCAAGCAGATCAACGACGCCATCCTGGCGGCCTGCGAGCGCTTCGTCAACGACTTCTCGCAGCGCGTGGCGCGCGAGCAGATGAAGTTCTCTGAAGGGGAACTGGCGCTGGCCGCCAGCAAGCTGGACAAGGCCAAGAACGACGTGGTGCAGTTCCAGTCCGCCAACAAGATGCTGGACCCCGCGGCGCAGCAGATGGCGGCCTCTTCACTGACCGCCGAGTTGCAGGCCAGCATCGCCCGCCTGGAAGCCGACCTGAAGAACAAGCTGTCGTTCATGCAGCCCGACGCCCCGGCAGTGACCAGCGTGCGCGACCAGGTGGCCGCCTACAAGGCGCAGCTTGAGGCCGAGCGCCTGCGCACCACGTCGACCGAGAGCGGCGACAAGATCGGCACGCTCAACGCCAACTACCAGCGCCTGGCGCTGACGGCCATGTTTGCCGAGGAGTCCTACCGCGCGGCCAACACGGCCTACCAGGCCGCCCGCATCGAGGCCGGCCAGAAGGTCAAGAGCCTGGTGGTGGTGACCCATCCGTTGCTGCCCGAGTCGGCTCTTTACCCCCGCATCCTCTACAACCTGTTGACGCTGCTGGTCATCTGCTGCGTCCTCTACATCGTGGCCCGCCTGGCCGTCGCGACGATCCAAGAACACCAGGACTGACATCATGCGCACACCCCATCATCTGCTTCCCTCGGTGCTGGCCGTCCTGAGCGCGCTGGCGGTCTCGTCCACCCTGGCCCAGACGCCTTCGCAACGCCCGCCGGGCACCAGCTCCAACCCGAGCGCCTACCCGACGACGACCCCCACCACCACGCCGACCACGGCGCAGCCCACGACCACCTACCCCGGTCAGGTGCAGCCGGACGGCACCTATGCCCCGACCACCACGACGACCACGGCCACCCCGGTGGCGACGACGTCGTCGGTGCTCTCGCCGGCCGTCACGCCCACGCAAGGCACGGTGTATGCCATGCCCCCCGGCCCGCTGCCCGCCACACCCATGGTGGGCGGCCCCGCGGTGATGTTCGGCTCGCAGATGTTCAGTGGCCGCTTCAGCGCGGTGCCGTTCAACGGCTTCAACCCCGACTACACCGTCTCCTCGGGCGACCGTGTGGTGGTGCGGCTGTGGGGTGCGGTGGCCTACGAGGCGCTGCAGACGGTGGACGCCCAGGGCAACATCTTCATTCCCAACGTGGGCCCGATCAAAGTGGCCGGCGTGCGCAACGGCGACCTCAACACCACCGTGTCCAATTCGGTGCAGCGGGTGTTCCGCGCCAACGTCGGCGTCTATGCCACGCTGGAGGCGGCGCAACCAGTCAAGGTCTACGTCACCGGTTTCGTGCGGGCGCCCGGCCTCTACGGCGGCCTGTCCTCCGACTCGGTGCTGTACTACCTGGACAAGGCCGGCGGCATCGACGCCGACCGGGGCAGCTACATGGCCGTGGACGTGATGCGGGGCAGCCAGGTGCGTGCCCGCGTCGACCTGTACAAGTTCCTGCTCAAGGGCACCATGGAGGCGCTGCAACTGCGCGACGGCGACACCATCGTCGTGGCCCCGCGCCGCAACACGGTGCTGGTGGCCGGCGAGGCCTTCAACCCCTACCGCTTCGAGCTGGCGGGCCAGCAGATCAAGGCCAGTGAACTGCTGGCCATGGCCACGCCCACGCCGGCCGCCACCCACTTCGCCGTCGTGCGCTCGGTGGGCCCTCAGCGACGCAGCGAATACCACCCGCTGGCCAATGCCGATCAGGTGATGGTCGACGCGGGCGACGAGGTGATGCTCACGGCCGACAAGTACATCGGCACCATCCAGGTGCGCATCGAAGGCGCGCAGCAAGGTGAGCGCACCTTCATCCTGCCCTATGGCTCCCAGCTCAAGGATGTGATCGCCCGCTTGACGCCCGCGCCGCAGGCCAACATGGCCGGGCTGCAGATGTTCCGCCGTTCGGTGGCGCTCAAGCAGAAGGAAAACCTTGATGCCACGCTGCGCAGCCTGGAGGTCACCGCCCTGACCGGCCGCTCCGACACCAGCGAGGAAGCCAATCTGCGCGCCACGGAGGGGCAGATGATCATGCAGTTCATCGAGCGCGCCCGCACCATCCAGCCCAAGGGCCAGGTGGTGCTGACCACGCTGGAAGACGCCGGCGCGACCTTGCTTGAAGACGGCGACGTGCTGAACATTCCCGTGCAGAGCAACACCGTGACGATCAGCGGCGAGGTGGTGTTCCCCAACACACTGGTCTTCAGCCAGGGCGCCACCATCGACGACTACATCGACCGCGTCGGCGGCCCCACCCAGCGCGCCGACCGCAACAACGTGATGCTGGTCAAGCCCAACGGCGTGGTGATGGCCGACAAGGGCACCCCAGGGCCGGGCGACGAGATCATGGTCTTCCCGAAGATCCAGACCAAGTTCATCGAGGTTGCACGCGGCATCACTTCGGTGCTGTATCAACTGGCCATCTCGGCCGGCGTGCTCAACGGCATCAACACGAGATAACGGCGCGCCGCCGCAGGCGGCGGGGGAGGTGGCCGCTTGTTGCAGGTCGAAGTCCCGGTCAAGGCATTCGACGCGCGCGTGATGGCCACCTGCCTGCGCGCTGCGCGGGCGGTGGCACGTGCGCTGGGCGTCAGCGATCCCTTGCTGGGCCTGGAGGTGGAGCTGACCCGCTCGCTGGGTTTGTTCGACCGCGAGCACTACCTGTCCCAGCTCGGCCCGGCCGAGCTCAAGGGTCAGTCGGCGCTGCGTCACTACGTGGAGTTCGGCGATGCCGCCGGCCTCTCGCCCACCCCCATGTTCGACGTGCGCCACTACGACGCGCACAGCGGCCCGCTGCACGGCCTCAACCGGCTGCTGCACTACGGCCTGATCGGCCGCTTTCGCAAAACCTCCACCTCGCCCTGGTTTGACGCCGAGTACTACCTGCAGGTCAACCCCGACGTGCAGCAGTCCGGCCAGGATCCGCTGCTGCATTTCCAGAAGTGGGGCTGGCGCGAAGGCCGCAACCCATTGCCCGGCGTGGACTTGCGCCGGCTGCTGCACAACATTCCCCATCTGCGTGTCGCCAAGGGCAACCCCTTGTCCCAGTTGGCCACTGGCGAGCTGGCACAGTGGTTGACGGCACATCCGACCGAGATGACCCAGGCGGCTGTGCCGCTTCCCTTTTCCGTGGAGGCGGGAGAGCCTGCCATGGACATGCTGGACCCCGCCTCCTGGGCGGCCGTCAAGCCCATCGTGCGCAGCGGCGAACCGATGGTGGATGTCGTTATCCCCGTTTATGCCGGAACGCAGGAGACGTTGCGCTGCTTGCACAGTGTGTTGACGGCGCCCGTGCGCACACCGCATGAAGTCATCGTCATCAACGATGCCGGCCCCATCGCCGAGCTCAATGCCATGTTGCGCAGCCTGGCCGGGCGCGACCTGTTCACGCTGATCCAGCAACGCAGCAATGGCGGCTTCGTCAAGACCGTCAACCATGGCCTGCGGCTGCATCCACAGCGCGACGTGGTCATCCTCAACAGCGACACCGAGGTCTATGGCGATTGGCTGGATCGCCTGCTGGCCATGGCTGCCGCCAGCCCGCAGCTGGCCAGCATCACGCCGCTATCGAACAACGCCACCATCTGCAGCTACCCCGAGACCGTGCGCGAGAACCACACGCCGCTGGAGATCGACCACGCCGAGATCGATCGCCTGGCCAGCCAGTGCAACGCCGGCCACTACGTCACCGCACCCACCGGCGTGGGCTTTTGCATGTACATGCGGCGCACCGTGTTGAACCGCATCGGCCATCTCGATGAGCAGCATTTCGGCCGCGGCTACGGCGAAGAGAACGACTGGTGTCAGCGCGCCATCGCCGACGGCCATGAGAACGCCATCGCCTGCGACGTCTACGTGCGCCATGTGGGCTCGGTCAGCTTCAAGGGCGAGGCCCGCGAACGCGTGACCCAGGCCTTGCTCATGCTCAAGCAACTGCATCCGCGCTACGAAGAGGACGTGGCCACCCACATTGCCACCAACCCCGCCTGGATTCACCGCGCCCGCATCGATCTGGCGCGGCTGCGGCTGCTGGCGGCAGAGCGCAACGTGCTGCTGGTCTGTCACAACCGGGGTGGCGGCACCGAGCGCCATCTGCTGGAACAGTCGCGCGAGTTGACTGCCGGCGGTGCGGCCGTGTTCGAGCTGCGGCCCTCGCACGAGCCGGGCTGCGTGGCCTTGCTGCACCCCAGCGTCTTCAGCCTGCCCAATCTGGCCACCGTGCCGCTGCAACCTTCGGAGTTGCTTGAAGAGATGCTCGTCACGCTGGGCATCGACGAGATCCACGTCCATCACCTGATCGACTTTCCGCCCGCCACCACCGACGCCCTGGTGCAGATCGCCGAGCAGGCCAACCTCGAGATCCGGGCCTCGGTGCACGACTACTACGCGCTGTGCCCGCGCATCAACCTCGTCACCCCTCAGGGCCGCTATTGCGGAGTCCCCCCCGACGCGCGTTGCAACGCCTGCCTGGCCAGCGACGGCCTGATCGAGCAAGTCGGCCCCATTGGTCCGTGGCGTGCCAGCGCGCAACGCCTGCTGGACGCGGCCCATTCCATCGTCGTTCCCTCCGACGACGTTGCCCAGCGGCTGCGCCTGCTGGTGAGCGGCGAGAGACCCATCTCCGTGTGGCCGCACGAGCCGCCCCCAACACATCGGCCCGGCATGATGCGCATCGCCCAGCAGGGCGACACCGTGCGCGTTCTGGTCGTGGGTGCCATTAGCCGCATCAAGGGGTTCGACGTGATGACCGCCTTGGCCGATGTCATCGCCGCGCGCCAGTTGCCCATGACCTTGGCGTTGCTGGGCTACTCCATGGACGATCCCGCGTTGGCCCAGCGCGGCATCACGCTGCTGGGGCGCTATTTTGACCATGAGTTGCTGGACAAGATCGCCCAGCACCAGCCACACCTGATCTTCATCCCGTCGATCTGGCCCGAGACCTACTGCTACGTGCTGACCGGCGCACTGGCCAGTGGCTATCGCGTCGCCGTCTTCGACATCGGCGCCCCGGCCCAGCGGACCCCGGCGCACGACCCGGGCCACCTCGTACTGCCGCTGGCTCTGGTCGATGAGCCCGATTCGCTGGCGCTGCGACTGCTACGAGAGGCCCACGCACAACCCGTAACCCGGGCCCATCAGCCCCTCGTGTCATGAGCGCTTCCGCAGTCGTCGTCGTCGAGCGCATTGAGAACCTCTGTGTGATTGGCTGGGCAGCGGACCGTGCCAGCGCCAAGCCGTTGCCCGTGACGCTGCGTATCGACAACACAGAGGTGGCCACTGTGGTCTATCGCGAGCCACGTGTCGACGTGGCCACCAGCCTGGGGGCACCCGTAGCCAATTTCGGCTATCGGCTGGCACTGCCGCCCGAAGTCTGGCAGGCCGGTGGTCAATCGCTGCGCACGCTGGTCGTGGTGGCCGGCGACCAGATGCAAGCCGTGTTCGATCCTCGGCCGCTGTGGAGTCACGTCCAGGCCATCGTGGCCCTGCCATTCAGCCCCGCGCGCGTGCAAGCGGCACAACTGGGCCTGATCCACCATGCTGCCACGCGGCCAGCGTGGCCGCCCGAGCATTTCGCAGCGCTGCGGCAAGCGGCCCGACAGGTACAAGCCCACATCGAGTTGTGCCATCAAGGCATGTGCCAAGGCAAGGTTTTGGTGGATGGCGCGGCCCAAGGAGCATTGAGTCTGCATGCCCCAGATGGCAGCGACTTGGGCGCTGCTGTGCTGTACCTACCCCGCAGCGACGGCCAAGCCCTGGGCGTAGAGCCCTTCGATCAGGGTTTCGTCATCGACATTCCGCCCACTGTGTGGCGCTGGGCCGATGCGCAAGGCGATGTGTGCCTTCAACTGCACGCCGAAGGTGAAGCGGTGGATGACGCGCTCGTGCACTGGCGCCCCACGGATGTACTGATCGACCTCGTTGCCCTGCATGCCGCCGGCATGGACAGCCCGGGCGCGCAGCGCACATTGCTTCACCTGCTCAGTCACGTGGAGGCTGCCAAGCTGTGGCCTCAGCTGCATGGCACGTTGCGTCAATGGCTGAGCGACCAGGCCGCCCTCTTTGGGTTGGCTGACTGGCTGGCTGCGAGTGCCTATCCACCACCCTTGCGCGACGAGCGAGACCCCCTCAGCCAGGCCTTGCATGACCGCTTGCGGGCCCTGAACGCCGCCTGGCTCTCAGACGATGCCGACGCCTGTGTGGCCGTTGCCGACGCCGCCCTGGCAGCCACCAAGCCTGGTAGCGCCCTGCGCCACGAACTGGTGTTGGCCATCCTGCCGCAGATGTGCGCCATCGACCGCTATGCCGCGCTGCGGCCCTGGCTTGACGCCAGCCGACTGCGTGAACTGGCCACGACGAGCGACAACTGGGCGCTATCGCTGGTTCTACCTGAGGCGGCGGCCAGTGCCGACTACATACTGGCCACCGCCGTCACCCGGCGGCTGCACACCGCATCGGGTTGGCTCAACACCGAATGTGTGGCTGCCGCTGTGCGTACGCTCGCCACCCAATGGCCCGATACACCCGAGGCTCGCACTCAGGCCACCGAGTGGCTGCTGGCACTGGTGACACTGCTGCGCACCTACGGCGCCGACTTCTGGGGACGCGGGCCGGACAGTCATTTGATTGCGGCCCAAGTCACTCTGCTGCGCCTAGCCGACCGGCTGCCTGCGGATCAGGCCGAACACCTGACGGCCACCGCATTGCAAGCCCATGGCTTGACACCCGAGTTCTGGGCCGCCATGCAGCGCCAGTGGCCACAGTCCACCACCTGGCCCATGGCGCTACGCGCCGCGCACACCACTTGGCTCCGCGCCGTTGCACGCTGGTGCAGTGGTGACGATGCGCAGGCACTGATCACGTTGGCCGAACTGACTCCCCTGGCCACATGGCCCGCTGCGGCGACCTGGGCACGCATGGCGCTTAGCCGCAGCGCAGGTGCGCTGGACGCCGAGGCCCTCGTCGCCGTCGGCAACCAGGCTGCCTTCTGGGGGACCACCGAGGCGTTGCGCCTGGCGGCGCACCCGGCCCCCCTTGACGCTGCGGCGACCCTGGACGCCCCGCTGAGCGGGCTGCGTGCCCATATCCAGGCGGTTGCAGATGTCGCACCCGCGCGCGACGCCGGCCTTGTCACCCTTTGGCTACGTGCTCTGAGCGACCTCACCCCAGTACCGGAAGCCAGCACGCTGCGTACCCTGGCCGTGCACGACGGTGGCTGCAGCGCTGCGCTGGCGGCCTGGCTGGCTACGGTCTGGTCTGGCACCGCAACCGGCAATGCAGCCCCTGCCCTCGCCCACGCGCGCGAGCTGTGGCACACGGCCTGGGCTGCCAACGTGGATGAGACCACAGCCCACCCGCCGCAACCCCTGGTGGCTGCCGCGCTGGCGGCCCAGCACTTGGCGCCGTTGCAATCACTGGCGACCGCCTGGACGGCCATGCTGGCAAGCCAGGCACCGGCGCTGTGGGCTGCCGTCCAGCCCCCAGCCCAACCTCGGCTGACGGTCACCAACCCCCTTTATGCCACGCTGGTGGTCGTGATCAGCCAGCACAGCCGCCTGGACGCGACGTTGGCCCGCATCCGTGCCACCTGGGGCCCGCACCTTAACGCCCGCGGCTTGTCCTGGCTGGTGGCGGTGGGCGAGGGCAATGGCAGCATGCAGGACGGCGTGCTTGCGCTGGCGGCATCCGACGCGCCCGAACACCGTCCGCACAAGGCCCTGGCCTTGCTCGACTGGGTACTGGCGCACACGCAGGCCAGCCATCTGCTGTGCCTGGACGACGTCAGTGACCTGGCGGTGGACGCGTGGCTGGACACCCAGCCGCACCTGACCCACCACTACCACGGCCGGGCGGTGCGGCTCACCGTCGGCGAGTTGGATCGCCGAGGGCATCAACGTGAGGCCATCAGTGAGGTCGCGCGCCATAGCCTGGACACTTCGCCCGAGCCCTCGGTGTATGCCGATGGGCGCACTGGCTGGTGTTTGTCGCGCTGGGCCATGGCGGCCGTGCAACGGCTGCGTGCCACCCCAGCCGGTGCCCAGTTGACGCGTGGCGCCTACCTGGCCGACAAACTGATCGGCGACTTGGCCGCCGCGGCCGGTTTGGTACTGAGCAATCAAGGCTTGGCGGTGGCCGTGCGCAGTTGCCCAGGCGCCCAGGCCGCCGCCGTCAACACGGGCGCCCCGACGTTCGACCCCGGTGCGTTCTCGCCCACCCTGATCTGCCATCGCGAGAGCAATCCCGTCGCGCGTGCCCCCGGACTGAGCCCGCGCTACCTCTGGCCATGCGATGCGCCCCCTGTATTGAACGCCTTCGCACCGGCCAATGCACTGGAATTGCTCAGCCCCGCAGCGCGCGCGCACACCTGGGCGAATTCCGCGCCCATGGTGGTGGCCGTGATGCGCAACGAGCGGCTGATGCTGCCGCATTTTCTGGCTCATTACCGCGCCCAGGGCGTGCGCCATTTCGTGCTGGTGGACAACCTCTCGGACGACGGCACACGCGAGTTGGCGCTGGCCCAGGAGGACGTGCTGCTCTACTCGGCCGCCACGCCCTACCGCGACGCCCACTATGGGGTGGCCTGGCAGCAGGCCGTGCTGGCCGCCCACGGCCATGGGCGCTGGTCGGTGCTGGTCGATCTGGACGAATTGCTGATCTACCCCGACTGCGAGACACGGCCTTTGGCCGCCTGGCTGGCCACCGCCGATGCCGAAGGCGCTGACGCCGTGCGCACGGTGATGATCGACATGTACCCCGAGGGCGACCTCGCAGACGCCGACCTGGCCCGCCAAGCCCCGTTCGAGGCGGCGCCCTGGCACGATCGCCAGCCGCTGCTGGACTGGCATCTGGGCTCAGGCCGTTTCTCCAACGGCCGCACCCAGCTCAGCGCCTTGCGCCACCGACTGGCGCCGGGCGCCGCCCCCAACTTCTTTACCGCGCAGAAGATCGCGCTGCTGCGTCACCAGCCCTGGATGCGGCTCTCCGACGGCCTGCACGATGTGGCTGGCGTGACCCCGGCGCGCGGCGGCGCCTGCCTGGCCCACTTCAAATACCACGCCGACTTTGCGCGCAAGGTGCACGAAGAGGTGCGGCGCCGGCAGCACTTCAATGACGCCGAGGAGTACCGGCGCTACCAGGCCATGCTGGCCGAGGCTCAGCCTCGGCTGTTCGATGCCGCGCATGCCGTGCGCTACCACGGCAGCGCCGGCTGGGCGGCGTGGATGACCGCTGGTGATAATGATGATTGACCCTGCCATGACCGCCCCCCCCCCTCCCGACATCACGACCTCGACGTCGTCAGACAGTCCGTTCTTCATCATCGGCTGCGTGCGCTCAGGCACCACCATGCTGCGCGACGTGCTGCGCCGTCATCCCAATCTCGCCTGCCCCGAAGAAACCCATTTTTTTCGCTGGGCCGAGCCCTTTGGCACCGATGGACTCAACCGCGTACTCAGCGACAACGCCGTGCTCAAGCGTCACCGCGAGATCGACGGCATCACCCAGGACGAGTTCAAGAAGCTGCTGCACAGTTCGCACTCGCGGGCGCATCTGTACAACCGCTACATGGCGCTTTACATACAGCGCAACAAACCCCAGGCCACGCGCTGGTTCGACAAGACGCCGCAGAACGTCTACGGCGCCATGCTGGCCGCAGCGGCCATGCCCAAGGCGCGCTTCGTGCACATCGTGCGCAACCCGATGAACGTGGCCGCCAGTCTGCGCATCGGCCGCATCGTCAAGGTCAACGACATCATCGGCGCGGCCAACTACTGGAACGAGTCGGCACACATCATTCGGGGCCTGCGGCGCGCTTATCCCGGCCGGGTGCACGAGTTGCGCTACGAGGATTTCATGGACAACGCGCTTGACGAAACCCGCAAATTGCTGGAGTTTCTTGAGGAGCCCTACGACCCGACGTGGTTCAGCGACTTCAAGCCACGCGTCTCCGACCACGACGCCAGCGGGGTGCTCAGCGCCGAAGACCGCAAGCGATTGCAGATGGTTTGTCGCTTCAACATGCAGCACTACGGCTACCTCAAGGCGGTGGCAACCCCCACATGACCATCGGGTCCCGCCTCAGGCAACGCCAGGCCGCACGTCGCCACGGGGCCCAGCTACAGCCCGTGCACGTGAACGAGGCGGCCATCCGCGACGCGACCCTGCTGCTGGTGTGCTGTGCGCGCGATGAGCGCGTGCGCTTCCCGGCCTTTCTGGCCCACTACCGCCGCCTGGGTGTGCGCCACTTTCTGGTGGTGGACAACGGCTCCACCGATGGGCTGGCCCCATGGTTGGCCAGCGAGGGCGATTGTTCGGTCTGGCACGCCGGTAGCAGCTACCGAGAGGCCGCCTTTGGCATGGACTGGTGCAACCATCTCCTGAGCCAATGGGGCGTCGGCAAGTGGTGCCTGACCGTGGATCCAGACGAGTTCCTCATCTACCCCCACTGCGAGTACCGCGGTCTGCTGAACCTGACCCGGTATCTGGAGGCCAGCGGCCAGGGCGCGCTCTTCGCCCCATTGCTGGACGCCTACAGCGACCGACCGCTGAGCCAAACCCGGCTTGAGGCCGGCAGCGACCCCTTCGAGTTGTGCCCTTATTTCGATCGCCTCAACTTCACCCAGCACCCCGATGCCGCCCACCGCAGCGTCTGGGTGCAGGGCGGCGTGCGCATGCGGCGCTTCTTTGCCGACCACCCCGAGCAGGCCCCGGCGCTGAACAAGGTGCCGCTGGTGCACTGGCGGCGCGGCCTGCGCTACCTCTCATCCACCCACCACCTGAACGCGCCCGAGCTCAATTGCCCTCACCGCGAGAAGCCTGAGGCGGTCTCCGGCGTGCTGTTTCATTTCAAGTACGTCAGCCTGCTGCAGGGCAAGGCGGCCGAGGAAATGCGACGTGGCCAGCACTACGCGGGCAGCACCGAATACCGTGCCTACCTGGATGCAGGCGACGTGACGCTCTACGACCCGCAGATTGCCGTGCGCTATGCGCACAGCCGGCAGTTGCAGCAGCTGGGTTTCATGCAGGCCGGCACCTGGTACTAGGCCAACCGATGAAGGTCTGCATCCAGCCCCCCCAGCCACCTCGCCTGCAGATCCAGCGGCCGGCCTTCGTCATCGTGGGCATGATGCGCAGCGGCTCCAATTTCCTGGAGCGCACCCTGAACCTGTTGCCCAGCGTGCGTTGCCACGGTGAGCTCTTCAACCCCAAGTTCATCGGCCTGGCCGCCGACCTGGGCGCCGAGCACCTGGGCTACCACCGCTACCAGGTCGCCAGTCGTCGCGAAAACCCGCTGGGCATGCTGCGCCAGTTGATCGACGGCAACGACCGCCAGACCTGCGGTTTTCGGCTCTTTCTCGACCATGAGCCACTGGCCATGGCCGAGGTGCTGTACCACCCGGGCGTGCGCAAAGTGCTGCTGACGCGCAACTACCTGGAGTCGTTCGTTTCGCTGCTGATTGCGCGTCGCAGCAACATCTGGCTCACCACCCACAAGGCGGCGCAGGACCACGATCCGCGCGTCCATGTGGACGTGGACGCACTGATCGAGTTCACACTGCGCCAGAGCTGCTTCTACAACGACGTATTGACCATCTTGCACAGCAGCGGCCAAGATCATATGCAGATCGACTACAGCGAGATCAAGAGTTCTGCCCACCTGAACCGGTTGACCGCATTCCTGGGCGTGAGTGACCGTGTGGACACCGTGGAAGAGCCTATCGAGCGACAGAACCCTGGCGCCGTGCGCGACAAGATCCTCAACTTCCAGCCGCTGGTAGATGCCCTGCGGCAACGCGGCATGGCCCGCTGGTTCGTCTGATGGCCGCCATGAAGATCGCCATCATGCTGCTGTGCCATGACGCGCCGTTGCGTGTGGTCAAGACACTGGCCACACCGTTTTACGACAGCCCCGACGTCAAGCTCTACGTCCACTACGACGCGCGCCGCAGCGCCGACGAAGCCGCGCGCCTGCAGGCCGCGCTGGCCACCCCGGGACGTCAGGTGCAGATGCTGGGTGAGCGATTGCGCTGTGCCTGGGGCAGTTATTCGCTGGTGCAGGCCACGCAGCGACTGATGCAGACCGTGCTGGCCGACACCGGCTTTGCCGCCGACTACCTGCTGCTGATCAGTGGCTCATGCGTCCCCATCCGGCCGCTGGCGAGCTTGCAGGCCTTCTTGCGGCGTCGCCAGGGCATGGACTTCATCGAAGCCGTGGACGCCAGCCGTCGCCGCTGGGTCAAGGATGGACTGGAGCACGAGCGCTACCAGTTTTACTTTCCGTTCAACTACCAGACCCAGCGACGCTGGTTCGAGTGGTTCACGGCGGCCCAACGGCGCCTGGGCGTACACCGCGCCACGCCCGCCGGGCTGCGCATCCATCTCGGCTCGCAGTGGTTCTGCCTGACCCGGGCGACGGCCGCAGCCGTTTGCGCCCAACTGGAGCGACGCGACCTGCAGGCCTTCTTCGCGCACGCCTGGATTCCCGACGAGTTGGCCATTCAGACCCTGGTGGCCGCGCACCGGCCCGCCGCCTTCATCGCCGGCCACAGTCTGACCTATGGCGAGTTCGATCACCGAGGGCAGCCGCTGGAGTTGGACAACGGCCACCTGGTCCACCTGCTGCGCCAACCGTATTTTTTTGCCCGCAAGATCTCGCCCCATGCCAGTCAACTGCGCGACGAACTCATAGCCCATGTGGGCAGTACCGAGGCGGATTTCAGCTATTTTGACCACGTAGGCCAGCCCACAGCGCACTACCAGACCCAAGTCGCCCGCGCGCTCACAGCGCCGGCCTTGCGCAGCCGGGTGGGCGCATTGTGCAGCGCCAACCGCCCATCGGTGATGGCCTTAAGTCAACGGCCGTACTACGTGCTGCACGCCACCTCGGCCGGCTACCTGCTGGCGCTGACCCGGGCGGCGCGACGCATTGACCCCGCGCTACCCATTTTCGACTTTTTGTTCGAACCTAGCTCACTGATACCGGCTGCTGAGCACGGTCCCTGGTTCGGTCTGCAAAGCAGCATGTGTGCGCGACGCGACTACGACCCGGCCGGATTCCTGCACGAGGCCGTCCACGCCAGCGCCGTCGCGCCAGCCGCCTTTGCGCTGGATGCCGCAAGGCCTAGCTGGGTACGCGAGTATTGTGTGACCGACCCGCATGCCACCATCGTGGACTGCGATCCGCCCGGGCTGGGCAAGATGCAACTGGCCGAGGCAGCCCTCAGCGAGGCCCGCAGCTACAGCGACCCAACCTTACTGTCGCGCACGGTGCAGGCCGCTCACGGCAGCCAGCGGCTGCCCCAGCAGCACTTTGAGCAGGTCCGCGAGGGCGGCAAGCACGACAGCCACTTCATGTTGCTCTACGGCATCCCTGATGAAAGCCCCAACGCCATGCTTCGCGCACTCAAGGCCGCCATGCAGCAGGTTCCCGTAGCCGACCACTATCGCGAAGCCTGCCTGGCCGAAACCCGCATTCGGGGCGCCTTCGCGCAAGACTGAGACGCTATGGTTGGCACCCTCACCCCTTGCGTGCTGCTGTCCCGCCGACTCAGTGGCGCCCCTACCCTGCACCGGATGCTGGCCGCCCACCTGCCCTGGCGCGACCTGGACGAGGGGCCATTCCGTGCAGACGGCCCGCTGCATGCGGTGGTCGAGTTGGCAGCGTCAGAGCCCCAAGCCGCTCATGCCGCGCTGATAGAGGCGTTGCAACCCGGCCTGTGGTTCACCCACCTTTACGAAACCGAATCGCGCGACTTCAACCGCCTGTTGCTGCACGCGCTGGCCGAATCGGGCTACACCGTGCTCCATCTGGATCGCACCGATGAGGTCGACCGCCTGTTTGCGCTCGCACTAGCCCAACGAGCCCAGGTTTGGCGGGCGCACGAGGTGGACACATTGCGCGAGCGGCTGCGCGCTGGCGAGTCCCCGCCCGATCTCAGCGCCCTGGCCTTGCAGCATTTGGTGCAGCACGAGTTGGCCTACCGCCACTGGATGCAGGCCGAACTGGCCCACTATCCCCACCGGGTTCACACCGTCACCCACGCCGAGCTGTACCGCTCGGGCCTGCAAGGCCTGGTCACTGTGGACGCCCTCTTTGGCGCCTGCGGCCTGGGCCAGCGCCAAGCCAGGCTGGATGATGCCTCGCTGCTGCGGTTGCTGTTTCATGCCGACGACCACGCCAGCGGCCTGCGCCAGTACGCACCCGCTCTGCAGCAGGCGTATGCACTGATTCAGCAGGAGGCCCATGCTACCATCGACGGCTGGGCGCCACAGGCGTGCCCGCAGCACTGATCAACCAATTGACTGAGGTTGCCCCAATGAAAATGCGCGACGTGGTGGATGTGATTCATGAAAAACATCCTGATTGGGCCAAGGGCAATATTGGCCTGATTCTGAAAAGTGTTTGCGAGGAAATTCGCCAGCAGGTGGAAACCGCCGCCCCCGGCGCCATGGTGCGCGTGCCCTTCCTGGGCAAGATCAAGATCAAGGAAACGCCCAAGGAAGATGGCTCACGGCGCTATATCTTCTTGCCGGCCAAGCCCAATGAGCTGCAGGCCGACGACCAGGCGGTGAGCAAGGCTGAACCGCAGGAATGATTCCATCTGGCGGCCGATCCAAGACTTGAGCCGCCTCCTTCGATCACCGCGTTGACTGTCGCCCAGCATGGCTGAAATCACTCTCCATATCGGTTTAAATAAAACTGGTACATCGTCCATTCAAGACATGCTCAGCATGAATCCGGGGCCGCTTGGTGCGCTGGGCATCGTGTATCCGGAACATGGCCGCATGGGCACTGCCCATCATAATGTGGCGAAGTGGCTGAAGAAAATGCCTGGCGATGCAGATCCGCGCCAAGACGAGTTGGGAAAGGCCTTGTGTGCCGAACTGGCAAACACGCCGCGTGCCATTCTTTCATCGGAAGAATTTCACACACTCACCAGTCGTGGCGTGAAACTGCTGTCAAAACTGCTGAGCGGGCATGACGTTAAAGTATATCTGTATGTCCGAGACCATCTTCGCTATATGGCGAGTTGGTATCAACAGAGCATTCAATCAACCCATTTGTCGCTGAGCTTTGACAAGTTCTGTGACTACGCTCATGCGCCCTTCATGGCGGTGGCTGATCGTTGGGCTGCATCGTTTGGGCAGGACAACGTGGTGCTGCGCCTCTATGACCGCGCCGCACTACGCAACAAAGACGTGGTCAGCGATCTGCTTTATGAGGCCTTAGGCATTGATGATCTGAAGGGTTTCGAGCGCAAGCCCCGCGACAGCAACCCGTCGCTGTCAGGCAACCTGCTCTTCTTCAAACGCATCATCAACAACTTTCTACCCAAAGCGGAAGCGGGCGGCCAGTTGGCCAACGAATGCACTGCCCTAGCCAGTCTGGACCCCACGTTCAGTGGTTCCATTCTGGTGGACGATGCGGTTGCCAAATTCGTCAACAACCTTTATGCCGGCGATCGCGCCAAGTTGGACAAAAAGTACGGCATCGTGTTCCCACCAACCAAGTCAAGCGGCGTGCCGGTGCCTGACCTGGGCCGCCTGACTGATGACTGGAAACTGATTACCCAGCACGCGAGACTCAAGGACTTCAAAGTTGCTCAGTACTTCGACCTGATTGAGTCCTTTGATCCCTCCATGCTGGCGGCAGCCTCGGCAACGGCGATCAAGCCTGCCACGGGCGGCGACGACGGTGACCGACTGGCCCGGCTGGAGCAGGAATTCAAGGCCATGCGCAGCCGGCAGGACGATCTCGAAACCAGGCTGACCAAGCTGGCTGGCCCCTGATCCTGCGCAGCCCTGCGCCCAGCCCATCCCATTGCTCCCTCCGCATCGCACATGGCCAACATCTACATCCACATCGGTCTGAACAAGACAGGCACCTCATCCATCCAGGACTTCTTCTCGATGAATGACGCCGTGCTGGCGCAAGAAGGCTACGTCTACCCCAAGGCAGGCCGCGACAGTGCGGCCCACCATCCGCTGTCGGCTTTGCTCAAGCGCACGCCCGCCAATGTGGAGCTCAAGACGACCGAGATGGGCAAGCAATTGCTTGAAGAGATCGCCAACGCCCGCAACGTGGTGCTGTCGTCGGAAGACCTGCACACGCTGGATGCGCGCAAGATCGGGTTGTTGGGCCAGTTGTTCCAAGGCCACTCGGTGCGCATCTTCCTCTACGTGCGTGAGCACCTGGGCTATCTGTCCAGCTGGTACCAGCAGAACATCCAGGCCTCGCACCTGTCGTGCGCGTTCGACACCTTCTGTTATTTCACCAAGGCGCCGCTGCACATCATTGCCGACCGCTGGGCCAACGAGTTCGGCCACGACCGCATCGTCTGCCGCGTCTATGACCGCAGCCAGCTCTTTGGTGGCGACATCGTGGCTGACTTCACCAAGTTGATCGGCATTGATGCCGCCGCCACGCACTACACGCGCAAGCCCTATGAGAGCAACCCGTCGGTGGCGGGCAACCTGCTGTACGTCAAGCGGTTGCTGAACAACTTTCTGTCCAAGCCCGAAGCCATGCAACTGGGCGATCAGGTGACGGCGCTGTCGCAGATGGACAAGCGCTACCGTGCGCCGATGTACATCGACAAAGACATCGTCGCCTACGTCTCCGGCATGTACTCGGGCGATCGGGAGAAGCTGCTGCAGCGCTATGGCCTCGCCATCAAGCCGGTGCAGGGCGCGCGCGAGGGCTCGGCCACACCCGACTTCGCGGCACTTGCCAATGACTGGCGCGCCATCCAGGCCGAAGCCGCCAAGCGCGGCTTCTCGTTCGCCCGCTACATGGACGTGATCAAGCTGGGCGATCTGTCCAAGCTGGGTTGATCCGCTCCCGCTCGCTGCATCACCGCAGCGAGCCGTCGGGGCCGAAGCGGCTGAAGCCCGGCACGCCGTAGGGGTCGATGTCGGCCACCTCGGTCAGCCCGTAAAGCGCCTGGCGCTCGATGCCCGAGCGGGTCTGCTTGCTGGCACTTTGGAAATCAAACCCGCGTGTGCGCGACTCCAGGTGCACCAGCGTCAGCGCCGGGGTGTAGAGAATGGCGCCCGCGTGCCGCTTGCCAGCCCGCAGGCACCACTCGATGTCGTTGCAGGTGACGGCCAGGCGTGCCTCGTCAAACGGCCCCACCTCCTCCAGCCACACCGACTTGCGACAGGCGATGAACGCGCCCGTGACCGCGCTGACGCGGTGCGACAGGTGGGCGCGGCTGAAGTCGTCCACCGTGTCCACACGCCGCCCGGCCCCGGCATGGCCCAGAAAGCCGTCCAGCCCCAGCATCACGCCGGCATGCTGGATGGACATGTCCTCGTGCACCAGGCGGGCACCCACCGCGCCCACATCGTCGCGCTCCAGCAGGCCGCGCAACACCACGTCCCAGTTGCGCGTCAGCATGCGCGTGTCGTTGTTGAGGAACAGCAGGTACTCGCCCCGTGAGGCGGCGGCCATCTGGTTGTTGAGGCGGCTCCAGTTGAAGGGCTCGTCGATGCGCAGCGTGCGCAGCCGCCCCTGGGCCTCGGCGTCACGCAGATAGGCCAGCGTCTCGCGGTCGGTGCTGCCGTTGTCGGCCACCACGATGTCCAGTGCCTCGGGCGCGTTGGCGCGCTGGCGCAGACTGTCCACGCAATCGCGCAACAGGTCGCCACGGTCGCGCGTGGGGATGAGCACACTGATGACCACCCGCGGCTTGCTCGGGCGCCAGCGCACGTGGCGCACGCCGTGGGTGGGCATCAGTGGATCGGCCACGCGGCGCCACATGCGCTTGCGCCAGGGTGCCGGCAAATAAGGGGCAAGCTCGGCCTGCGTGCCATACGCCTGCAGCAGGCGCGGATCGTGCGCCGCATCGGACTCCTCGGTGCGGCTGAACAGGCAATGCGCCACATGGGTCAACCGCCCTCGGGCGGACAGCGCCCAGATCAATTCCTCCCGCCGCACCCGTGCCAGGACATGCTCGTTGTGGTCAGGTCCGATGGTGCGCATGCGCTCGTCCAGGTGGGCCAGCAGCGGCGCCACGCGCACGGCAAACGTGGTGCCCACGACGTTGGCCTCCAGCATGGCATCGGGATCGAAGGCGGCGCGGAACACCGGTGCCGCATGGCGCGGCAGGCGTTCGGGCAGCCGCTGGCCACGACCCAGCAGCAGGTCTTCGTCGCTGTAGACCAGCACCGCCTCGTCGTCCAGCCCGCCGTGACGCCACCAGCCCATGGCCTCACTGTCCAGGTAGTCGCCGGCCGACAGCAGCAGCACCCAGGCGTCGTC
This sequence comes from Pseudomonadota bacterium, assembly GCA_020161145.1. Classification (GTDB taxonomy): domain Bacteria; phylum Pseudomonadota; class Gammaproteobacteria; order Burkholderiales; family Burkholderiaceae_C; genus Ideonella. The sequence continues at coordinate 251,538 of JAIUPQ010000005.1, read as the reverse complement.
GCCCGGCAGGCGCCGGGTCAGCCACTCGGGTACAGCCGCCCAGTCGTCGAACACCGTGAGGCCGCTGTCGGCAGCCGCCAGCAAGGCCACGTCGCGGGTGATCTCGTCCGAGCCCACCAAAATACCCACGGCATCCGGCTCATGGTGCTGCTGCCACAGCCCCTCCATGGTGGCGCGCAGCGCGGTGGGTGAGGCGCGGCTGGCGTCAATGACCACCCCCCAGGGTCCTTGCTCCACGGTGCCTTCGGTCGGCGCCGTGGGAATCTGGTGCACCTGGCGGTAGAGGTCGTAGTGGGGCAGCGTGAAGGCGCTGTAGCTCAGCGCCTGCGGCACCATGGCCGCCAGCGCGTCAAGCCGCTCGTGGATGGCCGCCAGCTCCTTGCTGAGCAACTGGGCCACCGACAGCTGGGCCTCGAAGTGGTTGTCGAACGGGTAGGCCGGTCCCACGCGGGTGCCCGTGGCGGCCGCATGCAGCGTCAGGTGGATGCGGCCCTGGGGCAGTTGCTGCGGATTCCAGTGCACACGAAAGCCCACCAGGCCGTCGCCGCCCAGGCGGGCATGGATGTCGGGCCGATAGCCCAACGCCTGGCCAGTGCCCACCAGCCGTCCGTCGGCCCGCACCTCGATCTGCATGCCCGAGACGGGTTGGTACTCATCGGTCAACCAGCCGCTGATGTGCGCCTGATTGGCAAATTCGATCTTGCCGGCAAAGCGGTGCACGCCGCCGCGCAGCGCCTCAGCCAACTGGGCCTGCGCCTCGGTAAACAGACTGCCGTGGCTGCGCAGCAGCAGATCGGCCACGAACGGGTCCGCGAACAGCCGCGTCAGCAACGCCGCCGGCGTCAGCACCGCTTCGGGCGGCGTATCGGCCGCCACCGGTTGGCCCAGGCGGGTGGTCAGCCATTGGCTGAACTCCTTGCGCGCCACCGGAATCAGGTGCTGATGGATGGGGGTTTTGCCCAGCCCCAGCGTCATCAGCATGTGGCGACAATCGTCGCTCTGCGCCATTTCGTGCGCCAACTCATGCATGGGACGAGCCTGAACGCGCGCCAGCACTTCGGCTTCGGCCTCGCGGCCCAGAAACCCGCGGTACAGGTTCTCCAGATCCGCCTTGCCGGCCTGGGATGGCCAGGGGTTGTGCGGCGTGTCGCTCATGCGGCCCTCATCGTCATTTCGTCACCATAGACCTCATCCACCAGCCCCACATAGCGCCGAGCGGCTTGCTCCACGGAGCAGGCCTGACGCATGTAACGCCGCGCGGCAGCACCCAGGCGCCGCCGCAGCGCGGCGTCCTGCAGCAGCGTCTCCAAGGCCGCTGCCAGTGCCAGCGGCTCGCCCAGCTCCAACGGCACCTTGAGTGCAGCGGCATCGGGTACCTCGGCCATCGGGCCGAAGTTGTGCACGATGGCGGGTAGCCCCAGCGCCATCGCGCGTGCGAGCGTACCCGAACTCTCGCCCACCGTCGGGTGGCGCAGGTTCACCAGCACGTCGGCCGCCACGATGTACGTGAAAAAAGTCGTCTCGTCCAGAAAACCTGTGACGCGCACGCGACCCGCCAGGCCGCGCGCCTGCACCTGGGCATCGATGTCATAGCCCGGGTTGCGCGCGCCGCCGATGACGAACAAGGCGTCGTCGCCCCTGGCGGCCAACAAGGCCATCGCCGCCAGCGTGGCGTCAATCTGTTTGGGCGGCGTGATGTAGCCCAGCGACAGCACCACGCGCCGGTCTTGCGGCAAGCCCAACTGCGCGCGGGCCTCGCGGCGGCTGAGGTGGGCAAAAGCCTGGGCCTGCGGCGCGCCGTGGTGGGGCAACACGGTGGTGCGGGCCTGCACATCGGGCGGCAGGCGCTCGCGCACCCAGTGGCTGTGCACGATGACGGCGGGCGCCTGGCGCGCCAAATGGGTGTTGACGCCCAGCACCAGCTTCTGCGACTCGGAGAACAGCCCCAACTGGCGCAGATGCGCCAACGTGCGGCCGGGCGGGCCGTACTCCTCGGCCAGCACCTCGGCGTAGCCGGCCGCGTCGCGGCGCAGCAGCGTGGTGTCGTCCAGCAGGTAGTGCAGATTGAAGTCGTGCTGCACCAGCACGCCAGGGCGTTGCCGAAACGCCTGATAGACGAACACGTGGTCGCGGTTGTTGCCCAACTGGTAGATGTGGGGCAGGCCGTGCAGCGCCGGCTCGGCTGCGTAGGCCGCCGGATCCCGCAGCGTGCAGCCGGCGGGCAAGGCCATCGCGACCGCTTGCGGCCGCTCGCAGACCACCACCAGCGGCCGCAGCGCCGCAAGCGCCGGCAGCAATTCTGCGGTGTAGTCGGCAATGCCCGAAGTGGCCGGCGGCAGCGGCGAAAACAGCACCAGGCCGGGCGGGTTCACGTGGGCGCCTCGGGTGACGGGGTGGCCAGCGGCACGGCCTCGAAGTAGGCCAGCACATGGGCCAGCACGGCCTGCTTGAGCACCGCGCCGGCCGCCGCCGAGCCAGGCGCGCCGCCCAGTTGGGCACGCAACTCGATCACCTCGGCCTCCAGCGCCAGTTGGCGCGCGCGCAGTTGGCGCCAATCACGCGGGCGACGCGCCGGGCGGCGGCGATCCGCTGGCGGCGGCGCCATCGCCGCATCCAGCCGTTCGGTCAGTTCGGCCAGACGGCTTTCCAGCAAACCCAGGCGCGTCAACTGCGCATCGGCTATGGCTTGCACGGCCTCGTGCACGGCCTGCGGCAGCAACTGGCCCGCGCTGTGCTGCAGGGTGGCGATGTCGGCCACCGCGCGCGCCAGCCGAAGCCGGGTGCCCAACTCGCCAGCGGCAGTCGGCGGCGCCGACTCGTCATGGCGGTGTTCAGGCGGCAGGTCGTCTTCGAAGCGCACACCCAGCGCCACCGCGTTGGGCGAGGCCGCAATGGCCCGCAGCACCTCGGCGCGCGCCTGCGGACGTTGCCCCAGCACGCGCAGGTAGTGGTCAAAGCCGCCGCGATCCGGCCATTGGTGTTGCAGCGCCAGGTAGGCGTTGATGACGAAGTCCGCAGCGCTGCCGGCCAGCAGCTCACTGGCCCGCACCGCAGCCGGGAACGCGCACACCACCTGGCGCGGTGCCAGACTCATGCTCGCGTCAGCAGCAAGCAGGCGTTGGAGCCACCGAACGCAAAGTTGCTGGAGATGGCCGCCTGCACGTTCTGCCCGGTTCGGGGCACGTTGGGCACGAAGTCGAGGTGGAATGCCGGATCGGGCACGTCCAGGTTGGCCGTGGGCGCGATGACGCCGTCGCGCAGCGCCACGATGGGAGCCAGCAATTCGATGGCACCGGCTGCCCCCAGCAGGTGGCCATGCAGCGATTTGGTGGAGCTGACCGGCACCTGCTGCGCATAACTGCCCAGCACCTTGCCGATGGACTCCACCTCGGCCGGATCGCCGGTGGGGGTGGCCGTACCGTGGGCGTTGATGTAGCCGATGTCGGCCGGCCCGGCGCCGGCCTCACGCAGGCAGGCGGTCAGCGCCTTGGCCTGACCCTCGGCCTCGGGGTGAGCGATGTGGGCGCCGTCGCTGGAGACGCCAAAGCCGGCAATGCGCGCGTAAATGCGCGCGCCGCGCGCGCGCGCCTGACTGGCCTCTTCCAGCATGTACAGCACGCAACCCTCGCCCAGCACCAGACCGGTGCGGTCACCGGCGAAGGGCCGCGAAGATCTCTCGGGGTGTTCTGGATCCACCTTGGCCAGCACCCGCATGGCTTCCCAGGCGCGGATCGCCACCTCATGGTGGGGCGCCTCGACACCGCCGGCCAGGGCGGCGTCCATATAGCCATCGCGGATCTGCCGGTAGGCTGCACCGATGGCCGCGTTGGACGCCGCGCAGGCCAGCATGATGACCAGCGACTCACCATACAACTGGTGGCGCATGCTGACGTGATTGGCCAGGCCGTTGGCCAGGCCGCGCAAGATGGTGAACGGCCGGAACTGGTTCTTCTCCTTGTAGCCGATGGTGCCTTCAATGGTGGCGGTCGATGCCCCCTGGCCGGAGCCGACGAAGACGCCGATGCGGTTGCGGTCGGCCATCGCCAGATCCAGCCCGCTGTCGGCCATCGCGTCGTCCGAGCACCGCATGGTCAGCAGCGAGGCGGGGTCAACCATCATCCGGTCCACGCGCGGGAAGTCGGCAAACGGATCGTCCGCCAGCCGGCCCAGCGCCCTCACTTCGCCCAGTGGACCGGTCTCGCCACGCACCACGGGCCGGCCGCTGGCGAACACGGCGCGCGCCGCATCCAGTGAGTTGCCCAGCGGCGTGCGCATGCCTATGCCGGTGATGACCACTTCACGCATCAATTGCTCCCTTTGGTTGCAGGCCACGCCGACCGCCCACCCTGCCAAAGAGGGCGCACCCAGCGTGGCCCAAATAATACCTGTGGGCACGCCGCTATCATGACCTGTTGCCCCCTTCCCTGCCCTATTGACCCGAGGTCTGCATGACCATGCCCCTGGACGGCGCCCGGCTGCGTAAGGTTCACGCGTTGACCGCCGAGCTGCGCGATCTGCAAGCCCAGATCAACCACAAGATCGACACCTTGTGCGAGTTGACCTCAGGCCCCGGTTTCCTGACCACCGTGGCCTCGCCCACCGCGCCGCGCAGTGCCATGCTGGGCCACTACTCACCGGCCTTTTTGCACGTACCCGGCCCGGCCAGCGTGATGCAGGATCCGCCCTCCGGCAGCGCCCTCTCACCCGACGGGCGCTATTACGCCAACCACAAGCATGGGCTGCTGCAGATCGTGCAGCAGCCCATGCCGCACCACGCCCACTCGCGCTACGGCCTGCTGATCGACTTTGCCGATTTCGACGGCAACTTCATCTCGGTGGTCTGCGACGCCAGCAGCCTGCTGGCGGAGATGCCGGCCGGTGCGGCCACGTTGAGCATCACCACCGACACCGCCGTCACCCCGGCCTATCTGCCCACCCACACCAAAGTGGCCTGGCGCGTGGGCAACCAATGGACGGAGCGCGGGCTCGACCTGCACGCCAACCAGATTGGCGTGCAGACCGTAGACATCCCCGACTTCGATCCGCTGCGCTTCAATGCGCTGGACCTGCATCTGTTGCTGACACCGCAGCCGCGCGGCAGCTTTGAAGTCCGCCGCGTGCAGATGCAGCTCACCGTGGTGCCCCGCCCAGCCGAGCCAGCATCATGACCGCCGCCGCCCGCATCGACTGGGGCCAGGGCCGCATCGTCGGCTACGCCGTGCCCACTCAGGCGGATCAGGCCCATGTGCTGGTGGAGGTCTGCCTGGACGGCTTGTGCGTGCTCAGCGTGGTGGCCGACCAGCCGCTGTTGCCGCTGCAGCCGGCGCTGGCCGGCCTGCCCTGGCCGCCGCGCGAGGACACCGCCTTCGCGCTGCGCCTGCCCACCGCCCGGCTGCTGCCGGGCATGCTCAGTGGCCAGCCCCTGCAACTGACGTTGCGGCAGATGGGCGAGGCGCCCTTCTTCGAGGCCGCGCTGGATGGCACCCCGCAACTGCTGCAACTCAGCGACGGCCTGCCGCTGGACCAGCGCCACACCGTGCGCTTCAGTGGCCTGGCCGACGGCACCGTGCTGCGTGGTGACATCGTCAACCGCCACGGCCCCGGCGCGCCGGCGCTGCTGGTGCGCGTCAACGACGCAGCCCCATCGGCGCTGGCGTTGCTGAGCAGTACCGCTGATGGCCTGACCCATACGTTCGAAATTCCGCTGGCCCAGGCAGGCCTGGTCGAAGGCCACAACCAGGTGCAGGTGCTGACCGCCGAAGGCCAGCCGCTGGTCAGCTACCCCTTGCACATCGGCCCCGCCAGCGTGGGCGAGACCGAACGCCGCGTCGCCGCGCTGGAGGCGCAGGTGGCCTTTCTCAAACACCTGCTGCTGGCCCAGGACGGCGGCCAGGCCGGTCAGATGGCCCAACTCAAGGCCGACCTCGTGCGGCTGTGTACCGACATGCTGGCCTTGCAGCGCGCCAACCTGGAGCGCGAATGGGCCGCCGCGCGGCGGGTGGAGTAAGCGGCTTGGGCCTGCGCCGGCTGTTCGTCTTCTCGCCCTTGCCGCCACAGCCCAATGGCCTGGCCGACTACCTGCTGGCCTATCTGCCCGCGCTTGCGGCCGACTTCGACCTCACGCTGGTGGCCGAGATGGATCACGTGGCCGCTGCGCAGGCCGCACTGCCAGGCCATCACGTCATCGACGAAATGGCCTTCCTCGCCCAACCGCCGCAGGCCAGCGACCAGGTGCTCTACAACCTGGGCAACAACACCGACTGCGCCTACATGCTGGACTACACGGCGCGCTTCGCTGGCGCGCTGCTGCTGCACGACCCGGCCCTGCTCTACCTGCACCAGGTGGCCGACCGCCGCAACTGGACCGAGCGGCTGATGGGCTCGCGCCTGGCCGCCGAGGGCCACACCGTGCCGGCGCCCTTCCTCAGCCGCGATGGCCGCCTGACCGCCTCACCCGGCCTGCTCTACCAGGAGTGCCTGCTGCTGCGCGACCTGACCCGTGTCATGCATGGTGTGCTGGTGCACAGCCACTACGCCGCCCGGCGCCTGGCCGGCGCCCTGTATCCGCACCCCGTCCCGCTGCTGACCCAGGTGCCGCACTTCGTCCAGCCACCCGCACAGCCCACGCCCGCAGCCCTGCACGCCGCGCTGGCGCCGCTGGGCATCGCGCCCACCGACCTGCTGCTGCTGGTGCCGGGCTTTCTGTCGGGCAACAAAATGCTCTATGAGGTGCTGGTCGCCCATCACGCGCTGGTGGCCACCCACCCGCAACTCAAACTGGTGTTCGCCGGCCAGGCGCGGCCCGAGGAATACGACCTGGCCGCCCGCATCGCCGCCCTGTGGCCGGCCGGCGACGGGCCGCAGATCACCGGCTACCTGGACGCCGACGCACTGGACCTGCTGCTGGCCCGCGCCGACATCTGCTGCGTGCTGCGCCACCCCACCTATGGCGAGTCCTCGGGCCTGCTGCCGCGCGCCGCCACCAGTGGCGCCGCCGTGGTGACCGTGGACGCAGGCGCCTACGCCGAGCTGGATCTGCCCTCGCTGTACCGCATCCCGGTCGGCCCTTTGGCCGCCACCGCATTGGCCGAGACGCTGGCCACGCTGCTGGCCGAGGCCGGTGGCACCGAGGCCCGCCAGGCGCGCCGCACCGCCGCCTTGCTGAGCGCCCGCACGCTGACGCCCGCCGCCCTCTACCCTCGTCTGCGCGTCTGGCTGGACGACTGCCACGCCGCGCAGCAGCGCGCTGCACAGGCGCTGGGAACGCCCCCATGACCGCCAGCCGCGAGGTCTGGGCCGATTTGCTGGCCGCCCACCTGACCCGGCCCGATCACGTGGGCAGCGTCGTCGTGCTCAGCGACACCCCGCGCCTCTGGCCGCTGGCCGAATGGCAGGCACCGATGGTTTGGATCCATACCGCGCCGCTGCGCGGACAGGACTTTCACGTCCCGGCGCTGGGCCAGCCGCCGCGCCACCCCAGCGCGCGCGAGCGGCTGCATCCCCTGCGCGATGCGGCGGTGGTGGCCGAGCACCTGGCCCGCGCCGACCTGTGCCTGCTGTGGCTGCCCGACGACCCGGCCGAGGCCGCCGCGCTGGCGGCGCTGCTGCCCCCCACGCGCAGCCTGCTGATGGGCCTGCCCCATGCCGGCGGCTGGGCTGCCGTGGATCCGGCGCTGCCCCTGCTGCCGCTGCCGGGCCTGCGCGCCCATGCCAGCGCCGACCTGGTGGCCACGTTGGTGGCCAGTGGCCTGCCGCTGGATGCGCGCTGGGGCCTGGCCGAAGCGCAGCGACTGGCCACCGCCTTGCCAGCAGATGGCCTGACTTTCACCCCCGCACCCAGCGCCCCCCGGCTCACCCTGGTGGCCGACGGCGCCCAGGCCCTGGTCTGCACCGAGCCAGGCCACGCCCACCACGCCATCCAGCAAGGCCATGCCGTGCTCAGCGCCAGCGGCAAGGCCAGCCTCTGGCTGCCCTATGAAGGCGTGGCCGAGGTCTGCCTGACCCTGGCGCCCCTGCCCCCGCTGCTGCCCCCAGCCACAGCCGTGCTGCACTGCGGCCCCCACCAACCTGCCCTGGCCTGGGCGCCACTGGCCGACGGCCAGACGCTGACCGTGGCCGCCGCGCCGGCGCCTCTGCCCGCCCCCGCGCTGGCCCATCTGGCGCTGCCGCGCGCCGCCTTGCCCGCCGGCCGCTTTTGCGCCCTGCCGCGCGTGCAATGGACGCTGGAGCTGGCATGCTGACCGCCACCCCGCCACGCGCCCTGCTGGTCACCTTCAACCGGCTGGTGCCAGCCGACCAGGGCAACGCCAGGCGCATCCACCAGGTGCTGCGCATCTACCGCAGCCTGGGCTGGGAAGTCGATTTGCTCTACCACGAGGAAGAGGGCATCGACGTGGGCCTCTCGGCCGCGCTGCTGGCGCAGTTCGGTCGCGTGCTGGTGCTGCCCTCGCGGGCAAAACGCACCATCGAGCGGCCCGGCCACATCTGCCGCGTGGCCGACTGGTTCGACCCCGGCCTGCTGCCCGCCGCCCGCGACCTGCACCGCCTGCGCGGTTACCGGCTGGTCCACGTCAACTACGTCTGGAACGCGCCCCTGTTTGCGGCCTTCGGGCCGGGCGTCATCAAGGTGCTGGACACCCACGACGTGTTCACCGACCGCGCCCAGCGCTACCGCGACGCCGGCCTGGCGCCGCAGTGGTTCAGCACCACGGCCGAAGAGGAGGACGCCGGGCTGGCGCAGGCCGACACCGTGCTGGCCATCCAGCGCGAAGAGGGCGAGGCCTTCGCGGCGCGCGGCCACCGTCACGTGCACTACCTGCCCTATGTGGAGCCGCTCGCACGCCAGTTCTTCGCGCCGCGCCCGGCGGGGCGGCCGCTGACACTGGGCTATCTGGGCAGCGGCAACGACTGGAACATCCGCAGCCTGGACCGGTTTCTGGCGCAGTGGACGCCGGCCCCCAGCCCGCGCGGTGCGCTGCTGCGCGTGGCCGGCGGGGTCTGCCGCCACCTGCTGGCCGCACCCGGCGTCACCTTGCTGGGCTATGTGGCGGCGCTGGAGGACTTCTACGACACCATCGACATCGCCATCAACCCCATGGTGGGTGGCTCGGGCCTGAAGATCAAAACCGTGGAGCCCCTGACCTACGGCAAACCGGTGTTGACCACACCGGCTGGCGCCCAGGGCCTGACCCATTTGTGGCGGCTGCCGGTGGTGGCCGACGCCGCCGAGATGGCGGCCCACTTGGCCACCTATGCCGATGGCCGTGCGCTGACCGACCTGCGCGAGGCAGGCCGGGCCAGCCGGGCGGCGCTGGACGCCGAGTACACGGCACAGCGTGCGGCCTTCACACGGTGGTTGGCGACGCGGGGTTGACGCCCACCAGCGCCTGCAGCGAACCCGGCGTATCCCACAGCGGCGGCAGGGCCGTGGCGCGCGCGCGCACCACGGCCTGCTCATGCGCATCGGCCGCGCCGTCCGCAGGGCTGGCCTCACGGGGGCCGATGGGGCGGGTCAGCAGGCTGTCCACGCGGCTTTGCTGGCGCGGCTTGGGCGCCAGCAGCGCGTCGCAAGGTGCAAGGCCCGCAAACGCGCACAACGCCGCCAGGGCCGCAGGCGCATCGGCCGTCAGCCAGGCATAAGGCGCCACATACATCTGCGCGCCATGGGTCGTCGCGGCGGCACGCACCTGCTCGGCCACCGTCAGGCAGTGGGTGATCAAGGCCTCGGTGCTGCGGTCCATCCAGCCCCAGACCTCGCGAGGCAGGCCCATGGCCTGTTCGCTGGCCATGCGCTTGCGGTAGCTGGCCACGACGGCCGGCATGTCGCGGGTGCAGACGATGACCCGGGCGCGCGGAAACAGCTTGAAGATGCGCGCCAGTTGGCGCACATGGCTGGGCGTCTTCTCCAGCGGCCGCTGGCCGGGGTAGACCGTGTGGGCGGCAAAGTGGAAGAAGGCGCGGATCAGATCGTCGTCGCCCAGCCCCGCCACCGCGTAGCGGGCGCGAAACCACTCCAGCTGCCGCTCGCCACCCAGATAGGCCACCGCCATGCCCGGCGCCGGCTCGCGCAAGATGGCCTCGGGCGTGGCGAACATGAAGGTCTCGTACACATCGGGCACGGCGAACAGCGCCGGATGCCGCGCCAGCGCCAGTTGCAGCATCGAAGTGCCCGAGCGCTCGATGCCACAGATGAACACCGGCTGCGCCTCGCCGGCCCAGATGCGTACCGCGTCAATTTGCATCGCCAACCCTGGAGCGTCTTGTCACCGGCAGTATAGGCAGCCGGGCACAATCACCGCTTTGAAACACCCGAGGCAAAGCACATGGTGAACTACATCGGCGTGGCCGGCTTGCGCACACTGCTGCAGCGCATGGGCGTGGCGCCCTTCATCGCCGCACTGGCCGAGGAAATCGAGGCCGACTACCGGCGTTGGGACCAGTTCGAGAAATCGGCCCGGCTGGCCAGCCACTCCGACGTGGGCGTGATCGAGCTCATGCCCACCAGCGACGGCGCCCAGTACGGCTTCAAATACGTCAACGGCCATCCCAAGAACACCGACCTGGGGCTGTTGACCGTGATGGCCTTTGGTGTGCTGGCCGATGTGGAAACGGGCCGGCCGGTGCTGCTGTCGGAGCTGACGCTGACCACCGCGCTGCGCACGGCCGCCATGTCGGCGCTGGCCGCGCGCTGGATGGCGCGGCCCGACTGCCGCCGCATGGCGCTGATCGGCAACGGCTCGCAAAGCGAGTTCCAGGCCATTGCCTTTCACCACATGCTGGGCGTGCGCGAGCTGGTGCTCTACGACGTGGACGGCGGCGCCACCGCCAAGCTGATGCACAACCTGGCCCAGTTGCCCACGCTGGCCGATCTGCGCGTGACGCGCGCCGACAGCGTGGCCGAGGCCGTGCGCGGTGCCGACATCGTCACCACGGTGACGGCCGACAAGCGCAACGCCATCATCCTCACGCCCGACATGATCGAGCCGGGCATGCACATCAACGGTGTGGGCGGTGATTGCCCAGGCAAGACCGAGCTGCACAAAGACATCTTGCTGCGGCCCGACGTGCGCGTCTTCGTCGAGTACGAGCCGCAATCGCGCATCGAGGGCGAGATTCAGCAAATGCCGGACGACTTCGCGGTGACCGAGTTCGCCGACGTGGTGCGCACCGGCGTCAGCGCCCGCCGCACGGCCGAAGAGGTGACGCTGTTCGACTCGGTGGGCTTTGCGCTGGAGGACTTCTCGGCGCTGCGCTACCTCAACCGCCTGGCTGCCGAGCACCCGCAGGCCGTACGCCAGATCGACCTCATCCCCGAGGTGGAGGATCCCAAGGATTTGTTCGGCGGCACGCTGGGGGCTGCGGTCAAGGGCAAGGCCCGGCTGCGGCGCGTGGCCTGACGCCTTGGGCGGCGCGGCCACACCTCACAGCACCGCCGGATCCACGTCCAACGCCCAGCGCGCTACGCGCTCGGCGCCGCTGCCGCGCAGCGCCGGCAGCAGGGGCCCCCAGGCCGCCAGCAGCTTTTGCAGCGCGGCGCGGCTGGCGGCCTCGACCAGCATCTGGCGCCGCTCCAGCCCGGCGACGCGGGCGACGGCGGGCGGCAGCGGCGGGTAGACGCGCACGCCCTGTTCGCCGTGGGCCGCCAGCCAGTCCTGCGCGGCGCCGCGCGCGGCGCGGGCAAAGGCTTCGGCAGCGACGGCCGTCCTGGCCTCGACGCGCAGCAAGGCCAGGTGGCTGTAGGGCGGCAGGCCGGCCATCTCACGCTCGGCCAACTGGGCACTGGCGAACGCCGCGTAGTCGTGGCTGGCCAGCGCGCGGTAGAGGGCGTGAGCAGGGCTGGCGGTCTGCACCCACATCTCGGCCGACCCCTCGCCGGCGCGACCGGCCCGGCCTGCGGCCTGCATCAAGGTGGCAAAGAGGCGCTCGGGGGCGCGGAAGTCCTCCGAATACAGCGCCCCGTCGGGGTTGACGGCCGCCACCAGCGTCATGCGCCGGAAGTCGTGGCCTTTGGTGACCATCTGGGTGCCCACCAGGATGTCCACCTCGCCGGCGTGGACGGCGGCCAGTTGCGCTTCGAGCGCGCCCACCAGGCGGGTAGAGTCGGCGTCGATGCGAGCCACGCGCGCGGCGGGCCACAGGGCGCTGACCTGCTCGGCGAGTTGCTCGGTGCCGCGGCCCACCGGGTGGATGTCGAGGTTGCCGCAGTCGGGGCAGGCACGCGGCACGCGCACGCTGTAGCCGCAGTGGTGGCAGCGCAGGCTGCGGTCGGCCTTGTGGAATACACGCCAGGCGCTGCAATGCGGGCAGTCGCTCTTCCAGCCGCAGGCGCCGCATTGCAGCACCGGCGCATAGCCGCGCCGGTTGAGAAACAGCAGGCTTTGTTCGCCCCGCGCCAGCCGCTCGGCGACGGCGGCCACCAGCGGGGCCGACAGCGGGGCGGCCGGCTGGCCTGGCGGTGGCGCGGGCTGCCGCGTCATGTCCACCACGCGCACGGTGGGCAGCGGCGCCGCCCCCACGCGCTGGTGCAGCGCCAGCAGCCGGTAGCGGCCCTGCTGCGCCAGGCGCCAGCTTTCCAGCGAGGGGGTGGCCGAGCCCAGCACCACGGGCACGCGCTCGAGATGGCCACGGTAGACGGCGAGGTCGCGCGCCGAGTAGCGCGCGCCGTCTTGCTGCTTGTAGCTGGGGTCGTGCTCTTCATCGACGACGATGAGGCCCAGCCGGGGCAGCGGCGCAAACACCGACAGCCGCGTGCCCAGCACCACATCGGCCCGGCCATCCAGCGCCGCCAGCCAGTGCGCCAGCCGCCGCGCCGGGGTGAGCCCGCTGTGCAGCGCCACCAACCGCTGCGCGCCAAACCGGCCGGCGAAGCGCGCTTCGAGTTGCGGCGTCAGGTTGATTTCGGGCACCAGCACCAGCACCTGGCGGCCCGCCGCCAGCGCGGCCTCGGCGGCGCGCAAATACACCTCGGTCTTGCCGCTGCCGGTGACGCCGTGCAGCAGCAGACAGGGCGGCTGCGCCATCAGCCCGGCTTCGGTGAGGGCGGCCAGGGCGGCCAGCTGTTCGGCATTGGGGTCGGGCCGTGGTGCCGGCGCCACTTCTTGTGCGGTGCGTGCCTTGCGCCGGGCACGCCGGGCCAGGGCCGCGCCGTCCAGCTTGCGCAGCTCGGGTGGCAGCACGGCCAACGCCAGCTCGCCCAGGCTGCGCTGGTAGTAGCGGGCGGCAAACGCCACCAGCGCCCGCCAGGCGGTGGGCAGCGCCGGCAGGCCCAGCACGTCCGCCACCGGCTTGATGGCCACATCGGCGGCCACCGGCACGGCGTGGTCCCAGACCAACCCCAGCACGGTGCGTGCGCCCAGCGGCACACGCACCAGCGTGCCGGCCGGCAGCACCTGTGGATGCCCCCAGGTCAGCACGTCGCCCAGGCCGGCATGCTGGGGCGCGGCCACGGCAATGGCATGGGGGATCAGCACCTGAGGTGAACTTGGATAAGTTTGCTCAAGTGACACTTCAACTGACATCAAAAATTTATGTTAACCAATTGATCTAAAAGAGTTTTTTACCCATCACCGACCTGTGGATAACTTTGTGGGGAACCCTGAAGAAAACGGCCTAAGCGCTTGATCCACCGTGGTTGCGCCGGGCATGGCGCAGTGGATGGGGGTCAAAATCTTTTTTCAAATCAATAGCTTGGTACGGCCGCCCGTGCCGCATCGCATGGCAAACGAGCGTCCCCAGTGAGGTCAAGGAATTGGGGATAAGTCAAGCCCTGAGCATTCACTCACCCGCCATCCTGCGCAGGCTGCGGCTGTGGCTGTGCACGGCCTCGACCAAGGCCGCCACATGTTCGGGCGGCGTGTACTGGCTGATGCCATGGCCCAGGTTGAAGACGTGGCCGTCCCAGCCGCCGTCGGTGCGCTGGGGCGGGCCAAAGGCGTCCAGCACCCGGCGCGCTTCGGTGGCCACGACCTCGGGCGGGGCAAACAACACGTTGGGGTCGAGGTTGCCTTGCAGCGCCACGCGCGCGCCCACCTGGGCGCGCGCGGCCGCGAGGTTGACCGTCCAGTCCACCCCCACCACGTCGGCGCCGCAGTCGGCAATCTGGGCCAGCCAGGGTCCGCCGCCCTTGGTGAAGACGATGACGGGCACGCGGACACCGCCGGCCTCGCGCTGGAGTTGGCTCACCACGCGACGGGTGTACGCCAGCGAGAAGTCCTGGAACGCGCCGTCGGCCAGCACGCCGCCCCAGGAGTCGAACACCATCACGGCCTGGGCGCCGGCCTGGATCTGGGTGTTGAGGTAGAGCGCCACGGCGTCGGCGTTGATGCTGAGCATGCGGTGCATCAGGTCAGGCCGGGCGTAAAGCATGGACTTGACCAACCGGTAGTCGTCGCTGCCGCCCCCCTCGACCATGTAGCAGGCCAGCGTCCAGGGGCTGCCCGAAAAGCCGATCAGCGGCACGCGCCCGTTCAAGGCCTTGCGGATGCTGGTGACGGCGTCGAACACATAGCGCAGCCGCGCCATGTCCGGCACGGCCAGCCTCGCAACCGCCGCTTCATCTCGCACCGGATGGGCGAAGCGCGGGCCTTCGCCCAACTGGAACGACAGGCCCAGCCCCATGGCGTCGGGCACGGTGAGGATGTCGGAGAACAAGATGGCAGCGTCCAGCGCGTAGCGGGCCAGCGGCTGCAGCGTGACCTCGGTGGCGTAGTCGGTGTTCGTCGCCAACCCCATGAAACTGCCCGCCTTGGCCCGCGTGGCGCGGTACTCGGGCAGGTAGCGGCCGGCCTGGCGCATCAGCCAGAGCGGGGTGTGGGTGGTCGGCTGGCGCAGGCAGGCGCGCAAAAAAGTGTCGTTCTGGAGCGGGGCAAACATCTTGGCATTATCCCGTTTGACCCCAGCTACCATTGCGCCCGTTATTCCCCCATTCAGGAGGCTTTGTGATGAACCGTCTGCTGCGCGTGTTTGCGCTGTTTGCCGTGGCCGCCGTGCTCACCGGCTGTGGCTACAACCAGTTCCAGACCGAGGACGAGCAGGTCAAGGCGGCCTGGTCCGAGGTGCTCAACCAGTACCAGCGCCGGGCCGATCTGGTGCCCAACATCGTGGCCACCGTCAAGGGCGAGGCCAACTTCGAGCAGACGACGCTGACCCAGGTGATCGAGGCGCGCTCGCGGGCCACCTCCATCCAGGCCACGCCCGAGCTGATCAACGATCCGCGCGCATTCGAGCAGTTCCAGGCTGCCCAGGGCGACCTGACGCGCGCCCTGTCGCGCCTGATGATGGTCACCGAGAACTACCCCAACCTGAAGGCCAACCAGGCGTTCCAGGACTTGCGGGTGACGCTGGAGGGCACCGAAAACCGCATCACGGTGGCCCGCAACAAATACATCCAGACGGTGCAGAGCTACAACACGCTGGCGCGGCAGTTCCCCACCAACCTGACGGCCATGGTTTTTGGCTATTCGGTCAAGCCCAATTTCACCGTCCAGAACGAGGCCGAGATCGCACGGCCGCCGACGGTGAATTTCGAGCAGGCACAACCGGCCTCGCGCTGAGGTGGTGATGCGCTGGCTGCTCGCGCTGCTGCTGGCGCTGGCCCTGCCCTGGGCCGGCGCCCAGGATCTGCGCGCGGTGCCCGAGTTGAGCGCCCGCGTGACGGATGAGGCGGCGCTGCTGACGGCGGACGAGCGTGCGGCCCTGGAGGCCAAGCTGGCCGCGTTTGAGACCGAGGCCGGGCCGCAGATTGCCGTGCTGACGGTGCCCAATACGGCGCCCGAAGACATCGCAGCCTTTGCCTACCGCGTGGCGTCCACCTGGAAGATCGGCCGGCGCGACGTGGGCGATGGCGTGCTCATCATCGTCTCCAAGGACGACCGGCGCGTGCGCATCGAGGTGGCCAAGGCGCTGGAAGGCGCCATCCCTGACCTGGCGGCGCGGCAGATCATCGACCGCGCGGTGCGGCCCGCCTTTCGTGAGGGCAAGTTTGCCGAGGGCCTGTCGGCAGCGGCGGATCAGGTGATGGCCCGCATCCGGGGCGAGCACCTGCCGCTGCCCGAGCCGCGCGGCGGCAGCAGCCAGCGCGCCAGCGACGGCCTCAATTTCTCGCCCCTGGTGTTCTTCTTCATCGGCGTGCCCATCATCGGCAGCGTGCTGTCGGGCATTCTGGGTCGCAAGCTGGGCACCGTGGCCAGCGCCGGCGCCACGGGCGGGCTGGCCTGGTTGCTGACCCACTCGGTGGCCATTGCCCTGGGTGCCGGCGTGGTGGCCCTGATTCTGGTGGCCGTCATGGGCGTGGGCAGCATGCTGGGCGCGCCCGGTGGCCGCCGCGGCCGCGGGGGCGGCGGCGTGCCGCCCATCATCTGGGGTGGCGGCGGTGGCGGCTGGGGCGGCGGTGGTGGCGGCGGCGGCTGGTCTTCCGGTGGCGGTGGTGATTTTGGTGGCGGCGGCGCCTCAGGAGATTGGTGATGGCGACGGATTTGCGACAGCCCGGGCTGACGCGTTGGGTGCGCCACCGCTGGCTGGACGTGCAGGACGTGCGGCGCAAGCTGCCCGCCGAAGCCGCCGCCCGGCTCGAAGCCCAGGTGCGCGCCAGCGAGGCCGTGCATGCGGCCGAACTGTGCGTGGCCATTGAAGGTGGCCTGCCGGCCAGCTACCTGCGACGTGGGCTGACGGCGCGCGACCGCGCGGTCACGCTGTTCGGCAAGCTGCGTGTCTGGGACACGCCGGGCAACAACGGCGTGCTGATCTACCTGCTGCTGGCCGACCACGCGATCGAAATCCTGGCCGACCGAGGCCTGACCGGTCAGGTGCCCCCTGAGGTATGGAGCGGCGTCGCTGAGCGCCTGAGCGCTTCGCTGGCCGATGGCCGCTTCGAGGGCGGCCTGGCGGCGGCCATCGCCGAGGTGGACGCCCTGCTGCGCCGCCACTGCCCGCTGGCCGAAGGCGAGGCCAAGGCCAACGCGCTGCCGGATGCGCTGGTGATGCTGTAGGCGGTCAACCGCCGCGCTCCCGCTACGCGGCAATGGGCTTGAGCGGCCCCTTGAAGCGCTCCTTCAGCGGAGCATGGCCCAGTGCCGGCAGCACGATGTCCGGGCAAGGCACCGCCACGTCGGGCAGGTGATCCAGCAGGTGGCGGATCAGCGTCAGGCGGCCCTGGCGCTGGTCGTTGAAGTCCACCAGCGTCCACGGCGCTTCGGGTGTGTGGGTGGCGGCCAGCATGCGATCGCGCGCCTGGCCGTAGGCGGCATAGTGCTCGCGGGCCTTGAGGTCGATGGGCGAGAGCTTCCAGCGCTTGAGGGGGTCATCCGCCCGCTCGGCAAAGCGCGCCTCCTGCTCGGCCTGGTCGACGGTCAGCCAGTACTTGAAGAGGCGGATGCCGTCGGCCACCAGCATGCGCTCGAACACCGGCGCCTGCTTGAGAAACGCCTCGGTCTGGGCTGGCGTGCAATAGCCCATCACGGCCTCGACGCCAGCGCGGTTGTACCAGGAGCGATCGAACAGCATGATCTCGCCCGCCGCCGGCAGGTGGGGCACGTAGCGCTGGAAATACCACTGTGTGGCCTCGCGCTCGCTGGGTTTGCCCAGTGCCACGGTGTGGCACTGACGCGGGTTGAGCTTGGCGCTGATGGCGTTGATGACGCCGCTTTTGCCAGCGGTGTCCCGGCCTTCGAGCAGGATGAGGACGCGCTCGCCGGTGTAGGCCGCCCAGCGCGCCATGGCGCTGAGCTCGAGTTGCAGCGCGTCGATGCGCTTGGCATAGTCTTTCTTGCTGAGCGACAAATCTGCTTGCTTGGCCATGGCCACTCCCTGCAAAACAAAACCCGCCGCGGATCGCTCCGGGCGGGTTGGCGCTGAACCGGCGGGCGGGTCAGCGATTCTTGCGCAGCTTCTGGATGGCCACGAGCTGGGCCGCCATGGCGGCAAACTCGCTTTGCGCCAACGCGAGGTCGATGTCGCTCTTGGCGTTCTTGATGGCCTCTTCGGCCAGGCGCTTGGCCTCGTTGGCCTTGGCCTCGTCCAGATCGCTGCCACGAATGGCGGTGTCGGCCAGCACAGTGACGCTGCCGGGCTGTACCTCCAGGATGCCGCCGGCCACGAAGACAAATTCTTCCTGGTCGTTGTCGGCACGCTGGATGCGCACGGCGCCCGGCTTGATCCGCGTGATCAGCGGCGTGTGGCGCGGCAGGATGCCCAACTCGCCACTCTCACCGGGCAGCGCGACGAACTTGGCCTCGCCCGAGAAGATGCTCTCCTCGGCACTGACCACATCGACGTGAATGGTTGCCATCAGCAAGCCTCCTTACTGGATCTTCTTGGCCTTTTCGAAGGCCTCGTCGATGGTGCCGACCATGTAGAAGGCCTGCTCGGGCAGGGCGTCGCACTCGCCCGCCACAATCATCTTGAAGCCGCGGATGGTTTCCTTCAGCGGCACGTATTTGCCGGGCGAGCCGGTGAACACCTCGGCCACGTGGAAGGGCTGCGAGAGGAAGCGCTGGATCTTGCGCGCGCGGGCCACGGCCAGCTTGTCCTCGGGCGAGAGTTCGTCCATGCCCAGAATGGCAATGATGTCGCGCAGCTCTTTGTAGCGCTGCAGCGTGGCCTGCACGGCACGGGTGGTGCTGTAGTGCTCTTCACCCACGACGTTGGGGTCGACCTGGCGGGACGTGCTGTCCAGCGGATCGACGGCGGGGTAGATGCCCAGCGCGGCGATGTCACGCGACAGCACGACGGTGGCGTCCAGGTGGGCGAAGGTGGTGGCGGGCGACGGGTCGGTCAGGTCGTCCGCCGGCACGTACACGGCCTGGATGGAGGTGATGGAGCCCACCTTGGTGGAGGTGATGCGCTCCTGCAGCTTGCCCATCTCCTCGGCCAGCGTGGGCTGGTAGCCCACGGCGGAGGGCATACGGCCCAGCAGCGCCGAGACTTCGGTGCCGGCCAGGGTGTAGCGGTAGATGTTGTCCACGAAGAACAGCACGTCACGGCCTTCGTCGCGGAACGACTCGGCGATGGTCAGACCGGTCAGCGCCACGCGCAGGCGGTTGCCCGGGGGCTCGTTCATCTGGCCGTAGACCATGGACACCTTGGAGTCGGCCAGGCTTTCCAGGTTGACGACGCCGGAGTCGGCCATCTCGTGATAGAAGTCGTTGCCCTCGCGGGTGCGCTCACCCACGCCGGCAAACACCGACAGACCCGAGTGGGCCTTGGCGATGTTGTTGATGAGCTCCATCATGTTGACGGTCTTGCCCACGCCGGCACCGCCGAACAGGCCCACCTTGCCGCCCTTGGCGAACGGGCAGATCAGGTCGATCACCTTGATGCCGGTTTCCAGCAGCTCCTGCGACGGCGCCAGCTCGTCGTAGGTGGGCGCGGCGCGGTGGATGGACGCCGTCTGTGCCTTGGACACCTCGCCGCGCTCGTCGATGGGGTTGCCCAGCACGTCCATGATGCGGCCCAGGGTGGCCTGACCCACGGGCACGGTGATGGGGTTGCCGGTATTGACCACGGTCAGGCCGCGACGCAGGCCGTCGCTGGAACCCAGCGCGATGGTGCGCACGATGCCGTCACCGAGCTGCTGCTGCACTTCCAGCGTCAGCGCCGAGCCGTCCATCTTCAGCGCGTCATAGACCTTGGGCATCTGGTCGCGCGGAAACTCCACGTCCACCACGGCGCCGATGCACTGAACGATCTTGCCTTGGGCTTGAGTCATTGTTCGTTCCTTCAATCTTGCAGAAAAATCAGACTGCCGCAGCACCGCTGACGATCTCGGAGAGTTCCTTCGTGATCGCCGCCTGGCGCGTCTTGTTGTAGATGAGCTTGAGCTCGTTGATGAGGTTGCCGGCGTTGTCGGTGGCCGCCTTCATGGCCACCATGCGCGCCGATTGCTCGGAGGCCATGTTCTCGGCCACGGCCTGGAAGATCAGGGCCTCGACGTAGCGCTTGAGCAGCTCGTCGATGACGGTGGCCGCGTCGGGCTCGTACAGGTAGTCCCAGCCGTAGGCGGCCTCTTCGGCGGCC
This sequence comes from Pseudomonadota bacterium, assembly GCA_020161145.1. Taxonomy (GTDB): domain Bacteria; phylum Pseudomonadota; class Gammaproteobacteria; order Burkholderiales; family Burkholderiaceae_C; genus Ideonella. Next base: position 231,528 of record JAIUPQ010000005.1, on the reverse strand, counting down.
GTCTGCGCCAGACGGGCATCCGCCAGCGGCAGCAACTGCTCGACCACCGGCTCCTGCTTCATCGTGTTGATGAACTTGGTGTAGCACAGGTAGACCTTGTCCACCTTGCCGGCCACGAAGTCATCGAGCATGACCTTGACCGGGCCAATGAGCTTGTCCAGCTGCGGCGCGTCGCCCAGGCCCAGCGCATGCGACACCACCGTGGCACCGATGCGGTTCAGAAAGCCGTTGCCCTTGGTGCCGATGGCCACGGCCTGCACCTTGCGGCCCGCGTCCTGCACCTCGCGCATCTGGTTGGTCACCGTGCGCAGGATGTTGGTGTTCAGACCGCCGCACAGCCCTTTGTCGGTGGTGACGACGATGAAACCGACCGCGCCCTTGCCGTCAGCCGGTCGCATGTAAGGCGACTGGTACTCGGGGTTGGCCTGCGACAGGTTGGCAGCGATGTTGCGGATCTTGTCGCTGTACGGGCGCGCGGCGCGCATCCGCTCCTGCGCCTTGCGCATCTTGGACGCGGCCACCATTTCCATGGCCTTGGTGATCTTGCGGGTGTTCTCCACCGACTTGATCTTGCCGCGTATCTCTTTACCTACGGCCATGACGGGCCTCCTGTGTCAGCGTGGGAGCCAACATGCTCAAGCAAACGACTTCTTGAACGCGGCGATGGCACCAGCCAGCTCTTCCTCGGCGGCCTTGTCCATGGCCTTGTCGGCCTCGAGCTTGGCCAGCAGCGCAGCGTGGCTGCTCTTGAGGTACTGGTGCAGGCCGGATTCAAAGGCCAGCACCTTCTTGACGTCGACGTCGTCCAGGTAGCCCTTGTTGGCCGCGAACAGGGAGGCGGCCATCAGGCTGATGGGCAGCGGGCTGTACTGGGGCTGCTTGAGCAGTTCGGTGACGCGGGCGCCGCGATCCAGCTGCTTGCGGGTGGCTTCGTCCAGGTCAGAGGCGAACTGGGCAAACGCGGCCAGTTCGCGGTACTGGGCCAGGTCGGTCCGGATGCCGCCCGACAGGTTCTTGATCAGCTTGGTCTGGGCCGCACCACCCACACGCGACACCGAGATACCGGCGTTGATGGCGGGGCGGATGCCGGCGTTGAACAGGCTGGTTTCCAGGAAGATCTGGCCGTCGGTGATGGAGATCACGTTGGTGGGCACGAAGGCCGACACGTCACCGGCCTGGGTCTCGATGATGGGCAGCGCGGTCAGCGAGCCCGTCTTGCCCTTGACCTCACCCTTGGTGAAGGCCTCGACGTAGTCGGCGTTGACGCGGGCGGCGCGCTCCAGCAGGCGGCTGTGCAGATAGAACACGTCGCCGGGGAAGGCTTCACGGCCTGGCGGGCGGCGCAGCAACAGCGAGACCTGGCGATAGGCCACGGCCTGCTTGGACAAATCGTCATAGACGATGAGCGCGTCCTGGCCGCGGTCGCGGAAGTACTCGCCCATGGTGCAGCCCGAGTAGGCCGACACGTACTGCATGGCGGCGGACTCCGACGCCGAGGCGGCGACGACGATGGTGTAGTCCATCGCACCGGCCTGCTCCAGGGCGCGCACCACACTCTTGATCGACGACGCCTTCTGACCGATGGCGACGTAGACGCAGGTCATGTTCTGACCCTTCTGGTTGATGATGGCGTCGATGGCCACGGCCGTTTTGCCGGTCTGGCGGTCGCCGATGATCAGTTCGCGCTGGCCACGGCCGATGGGCACCATGGCGTCGATGGACTTCAGACCGGTTTGCACCGGCTGGTCCACGCTCTTGCGCGCGATCACGCCCGGCGCAACCTTCTCGATCACGTCCGTCATCTTGGCGTTGATGGGGCCTTTGCCGTCGATGGGCTGACCCAGGGCGTTGACCACGCGGCCAATCAGCTCGGGGCCTACGGGCACTTCCAGAATGCGGCCGGTGGTCTTGACCGTGTCGCCTTCGGAGATGTGCTCGTACTCACCCAGAATCACCGCGCCCACCGAGTCGCGCTCCAGGTTCAGCGCCAGGCCGAACGAGGGTTGGCCGTCCTTGCCGGCGGGAAACTCGAGCATTTCGCCCTGCATGGCATCCGACAGGCCATGCACACGCACGATGCCGTCGGTCACCGACACCACGGTGCCCTGGTTGCGGATGTTGGCTTCGGCGCCAAGGCCTTCGATGCGGGCCTTGATGAGCTCGGAAATTTCAGCGGGATTCAGTTGCATTGCTTTGCTCCGAAATGCGTGGCCGCAGACAAGGCCTGCGACCAGGAAATACGTGTACCTGTGCCTGTCAGGCGGTCAGTGCAGCCTTCATCTGCTCCAGACGCGCCTTGATCGAGGTGTCCAGCACCTCGTCGCCAACCACCACGCGGATGCCACCGATGAGCGACTCATCGATCTGCACCTCGGCGCGCAGCTTGCGTCCGAAGCGCCGCTCCAGCGTGGCCACCGTGTCTGCCAACTGAGTCGCGTCCAGCGGGAAGGCGCTGAAGACGGTGGCGTCCGACACGCCGCTCGCGCCGTTGACCAGCAAGCGGAACTGCGCCGCCACTTCGGGCAGCACGCGCAGGCGGCCGTTGTCGATGACAGTGGCCAGCAGGTTGGCCACCTTGGGCGCCAGCGCCTGGCCCGCCACACCGGCCACCAATTCGGCAACCTGTGCGGGGCGCACCGTGGGGTTGTCGGCGAACGACCACACCTCGGGCTGGCCAGCCACCTGGGCGATGGCCTCCAACTGCTCGGCCAGCGCACTGGCGTTGTCGCCGCCGATGGCCTTGTACAAGGCTTCGGCGTACGGGCGGGCGATGGTTGCAAGCTCAGCCATGGTGCTCAGAGTTCCGTCTTCAGGCGGGTCAGCAGCTCGGCGTGGACGCCGGGATTGACCTCGCGCTTGAGGATTTGCTCAGCGCCCTTGACGGCCAGCACGGCCACCTGTTCGCGCAGCGACTCGCGAGCCTGCACAGCAGCCTGGTCGGCCTCGGCACGGGCGGCGGCGACGATCTTGCTGCCCTCGTCGTTGGCGCGGGCCTTGGCGTCCTCGACGATCTGCTGGGCCAGGCGCTCGGCGTCGGCCAGGCGCTTGGCTGCATCGTCGCGGGCGGCGGAGAGCTGCTGTTCGACGCGCTGATTGGCCTGCGTCAGTTCGGCCTTGGCTTTGTCGGCGGCCGACAGGCCCTCGGCCACCTTGCGCGCGCGCTCATCGAGCGCGGTCACGATAGGCGGCCAAACGAATTTCATCGTGAACCAGACCAGGATCAAAAAGACGATCATCTGGACGATGAGAGTACCGGTGATGCTCACTTGCTTGCCTCAAACGGTGACGGATTCTTCAGCGCGGGGAGCAGCACAGATGGCGGCATGCTCCCCGGCCCCTCAACTCGACTCAATCTGGCCGGATTACTTGGCCAGCTGGGCGAGCTGGGCCAGGAACGGGTTGGCCGTGGCGAACCACAGGGCGATACCCGTGCCGATGATGAAGGCCGCGTCGATCAGACCGGCCAGCAGGAACATCTTGGTTTGCAGCTCGCCCATCAGTTCAGGCTGACGCGCGGCCGATTCCAGGTATTTGCTGCCCATGATGCCGATGCCGATACACGCGCCGACGGCACCCAGACCGATGATCAGGCCAGCGGCCAGGGCAACAAAGCTGATGACTTCCATGATGACTCCTAGTCAAGAGAGATGAAGTTGAAGGGAAAAACGAAAGGAAAAACGAAAACCGGTTGCGCCACTCAGTGCGCGTCGTGTGCCTGACCGATGTAGACCAGTGCCAACATCATGAAGACGAAGGCCTGTAGCGTGATGATCAGGATGTGGAAGATGGCCCAGGCCGTGCCGGCGATGATGTGGCCGATGAACAGGCCGATGCCGGTACCCAGGCTGACGCTGGCGATGGCGCCGCCCATCAGTGCGATCAGCATGAAAATGAGCTCGCCCGCGTACATGTTGCCGAACAGTCGCATCCCGTGCGAGACGGTCTTGGCCACAAACTCGACAACCTGCATGAAGAAGTTGAACGGCGCCAGATACCACTTGGCTCCGAACGGCGCCGAGAACAGCTCGTGCACCCAGCCGCCCAGGCCTTTGATCTTGACGTTGTAGGCCAGGCAGGTCACCAGCACGCCCAGCGAGAGCCCCATGGTCACCGACAGGTCGGCCGTCGGCACGACACGCAGATAGGCATGGCTGTCACCCGTTGCGGTTTGCCACAACCAGGGCAGCAAGTCCACCGGCAGCAGGTCCATGGCGTTCATCAGGAAGATCCAGACAAACACGGTCAGCGCCAACGGCGCCACCAACTTGCGGCTTTGGGCGTTGTGAACGATGCCTTTGGCCTGGTTCTCCACCATTTCAACCATCAACTCGACTGCCGCCTGAAACCGCCCCGGCACACCCGACGTGGCTTTGCGCGCCGCCAGCCACAGAATGAAGCAGCCCAGCACGCCCAGCGCAACGGAGAAGAAAATGGAGTCGTAATTGAAGACCGACAGATCGAACGGACCATGGATCTCGCCATGCCGACCATTGGCGTGGGTCAGGTGGTGAACGATGTATTCACCAGCGGTGGGCGCGGCGGAACCTTCTGCTGCCATGATGGTTATGACTCGTTTTCGTTCAATTTTTTTGGTCGCCCCCGCCAGGCGAGCGCGACCCAGTAGACTTTGATGCAGACAATCAGAGCAACCAGCAACGCTGGCCAGCTCAGATCGGGCACCACCTTCGGCGCCAGCGCGAGCATGGCGACCGAAACAACGATCTTACCGAACTCCCACAACATGAAGCTGACGGCGGAAACGCCTGCATTCATGCTGGTGAGTCGACTGGTCATGCCGCGCGCCATCAAGGCACCCGGCACCACCACCGCAGCCGATCCGTACAGCATCGACCACGCCCAACCGCTTTGGCCGCCAACCAGCCACGTCACCGCAGCCAGCAGCACCCCGACTGCCGCTTGCACGGCAACCACCCGCCACGGTGAGACCGGCGGATCCTTGGCCATCAACGCCTGCGCCGCTTCGCGACTCAGTGGCTGATGGTCAGGCTTCGCGTCGTCGTCGGCCCAGTCTGAACCTGCGTTCATCCTCAGCAACTTTCTGCAAAGCCTGAGGATTATAGGGCAATCTCGGCGCTGTTCCGCCGATCACATGCTTTTGAAGAGGTGGACGTAGCTGCGGCTGACTTCCAGCTTCTGGCCGTGGCCTTTGATGCCAACGATCTGGCGGCCTCGAAAATCGCGCGTCACCGCCGCAATGGCCTTGACGGCCACCAGCGTGGAGCGATGGATCTGCCAGAACAGCGCCGGGTCCAGCTCCTGCACCAGCTCCTTGATGGGCTTGCGGATCAGCGCCTCCACCTGCGCCGTCTGCACCCGCGTGTATTTTTCGTCGCTGATGAAGAACAGCACTTCATCGACCGGAATCATCTGGATGGCGGTGCCCACCGACGCCTGGATCCAACCCAGGTAGGACGGTGACCCGGCCAGTTGGTGCAGCGCGGCCTGCACGCGCGGCGGGGGCTCGGCGGCCGGCGCGTCCTCGTCCTGCCGCGCCGCCAGCCGTTGACGCAGTCGCGCGGCGGTCACGGCCAGCCGCTCGCGCTCAGCGGGCTTGAGCACATAGTCCACCGCGCCCTGCTCAAAAGCCTGTACGGCGTACTCGTCGTAGGCGGTGATGAAGACGATCTCGGGCAGCAGGCCGTCGTCACCCACGTCCAGTTGCAAGATGTCGCGGGCGGCCTCGATGCCCGTCATGCCCGGCATCCGGATGTCCAGAAACACCACATCGGGCCGGTGCTCGGCGGTCAGCGCCACCGCCTCCTGGCCGTTGCGCGCCTCGGCCACGATGTGCAGCTCGGGCCAGACCTCGGTCAGCCGGGCTCGCAACTGATCGCGCATCAGGCGTTCGTCGTCGGCCAGCACGGCGCGAATGGGGGCAGGAGTCGTGTTCATCGGGCGCACTCTATCCGTTGCCCAGACTGCGGTAGGGCAGCGTCAGCCTCACCACCGTGCCGCTGGGCGTGTTGGCCGTGATGGCCAATGCCGCCTCATTGCCATAGCGCAGCTGCAACCGCTCGCGGATGTTGGCCAGGCCCACGCCGCTGCCCGAGGTGGCCGCCGCGCCGAAGCCCACGCCGGTGTCCGCCACCACCACCTCCAGCTTGCCGTGCACGATTTGCGCTGCCACCCGCAACTGCCCCCCCTCGGACTTGGGCTCCAGGCCGTGGCGAATGGCGTTTTCGACCAGGGTTTGCAGCATCAGCGTCGGGAACTCGGCCGACAGCAGACCTTCGGGCACGTCGATGTGCGCATCCAGCCGCTCGTCCATGCGCATCTTCAGGATTTCCACGTAAGGCCGCACCAGCGCCATCTCGCTGGCCAGCGGCCGCGGCGCGTCGGGCGCCTCGCGCATGGACGGCATGGAGGCCCGCAGCAGCGCGATCAAATGCCGTTGCATCTGGCTGGCCCGCGGCGGATCGGTTTCAATCAGATGCTCGATGGACGCCAGCGTGTTGAACAGAAAGTGCGGCTCCACCTGCGCCTGCATGGCCGCCATGCGCGCCTCCACCACCTGGCGGCGCAGCGCCTCGGCCTCGGCCGTTTCGGTAGCCTGCGCGGCCTGCACCTGCGCCTTGAGCTGGCCCTTGTAGGTGATCTTCAGAATCATGGAGCCCACGATCCACAACATGGCCAACTGAATCAGGTACTGACCCAGCGACGTGCCATCGACGACCACGGTCGAGACGGCATCGTGCGCCGCCTCCTGCGCGTCGTGCGCGGCATTCTGCGCATCGCGCACGGCCTCCAGTGCATCCACCACGGCGGTGCGCGCATCCTGCACGGCCTCGCGCACCTGCTCGGCGTCGGCCCCCGGCGGCACCCCGACGTGCACATTGACGCCGCCCTCGCTCGCCTGCACGACGACGCCGGCCGACGCGCCGCTGGCTACGGCCTCGGGCGCCGACGCGGCCGAGGCCGGCTCACCGGCCCGAATCCACACGCCCTGCGGCCCCACCGAAATCTGCACCTGGTCCGGCCGCACCTCCATCCTGGAAGGCGCCGCCCTGGATGCGGTGGCCTCGGGCGGCTTGGGCGGATCGGGCATCTCGGGCGCCCGCACCGTCCTGACCTCGCCACCGACGCGCCAGGACAGCGGCGGCACGTCGTGCACCACCACCACGGCCAGGAACAACAGCAGCGACAGCAGGAAAAAGCGCTTCCAGCTGATGCCGACCAGCCAGTTGCCGTAGCAGTGGAACGCGCGCACGCTGGCGTCGGCAAAGCGGCGCAACGAAGCGGAAAAAGATGAAGCATCCATGGCGGCCACTCTAGCTGTCGCCCGCCTTCCACGCGCCGCCCATGTGACAGGCTGCAGCGGCGGCGGTATCAGCGACGCTCGATGACGATGGGCGTCAGCGCCACGGACCGCTGGGCGTGAGCGGCCGCCTCCTGGGCCTCACCCCGACTGGCAAACGGGCCGGCCTGCACCCGATGCAGCCGCCCATCGGCAAACAGCGTCAGCAGCGGCGCCAGCCATTCGGCCCGGGCCGCCACGTCGCGGCGCAGATCCACCGCCCCCTCCTGCCGGGAGAAGGCACCGAACTGCAACCAAAAGCCCCGGGCGGACTGGGTGTAGGCGCGCTCAACGGGTGCCGCAGGTGCGGCAGGCAGTGCCTGCTCGGTCAGCTCCTTGGGTGCGGCCACGCCCGCGGTTGCAGCGGCCCCTTCGGCCAACGCCGGCGCCTCGCTGGGCGCCTGCGCCAGGATGTCGGCGTGGGTCAGTCGGGTTACCCGCACCGGTGCCACGCCGCGAGCCACCCCCAGCTTGACGGCGGCGGCGTACGACAAATCGATGATGCGCCCCGCCGCGAACGGCCCGCGGTCGTTGACGCGCACGACGACCTCGCGTCCATTGGCCGGGTTGTGCACCCGCGCATAGCTGGGAATCGGCATGGTCGGGTGGGCAGCCGTCATCGCGTAGACGTCATAACGCTCGCCGCTGGCGGTGGCGCGGCCATGGAACTTGCGGCCATACCAGGACGCCAGCCCCGTCTCCGCCAGCGGCTCGTCACGCGTCATCGGCACGTAGTGCACGCCGGCCACGTCATAAGGCTTGTTGGGCCCGCCCACGCGCAGCGGCTCAATGCGCGGCACCGCGTCGGGGATGTTCAGCAAGTCGGGCGCCGGCTCCAGCGGTGGTCCATCAACCCCCGAGGGCAACTGCCGCAGCGGGCTGGCGCAACCCACCAGCAACAGGGCACACAGCAAGGCAAGCCAACGAAACACGGTCATAAGCGCCAACCTGTACAAGATGTGTGGCGCGCCCGGCTGGGATCGAACCAGCGGCCCCTGGCTTCGGAGGCCAGTACTCTATCCACTGAGCTACGGGCGCCGTGTGGCAAGCGCGCATTCTAGCAGCGCCAAGCCCTATAATTCTTGGCTTTGCTAACCGTCCACCAGCTGACCGCGAGGCTTTCATGAGCGATGCCAAAGACCTGTCCCATGACCTGCCCCACGAAGGCCCGATCCGCACGCCCAAGCAATTGATCTGGGCCGTGGTGCTGGCGTTTCTCGTGCCCATCGTGCTCATCATCCTGATGGCCAACTTCGTGGCCACCGGCGACAAGAAGGCGGCCGGCACCGAGGCCTTGGCCGCCGAAGCCACGGCGCTGCGCATTCAACCGGTGGCCATGGTGACCATCCGCAGCACCAGCGATGCCGCCAGCCTGCGCACGGGCGAGCAGGTCTTCCAGGGGCAATGCGCCGCCTGCCACGCCACGGGCGCCGCTGGCGCGCCCAAACTGGGTGATGCCGGCGCCTGGGGCCCGCGCATCGGCCAGGGCTTTGACGCGCTGGTCCACTCGGCCGTCGCCGGCAAGGGCGCCATGGGTGCGCAAGGCGGCGGCGACTTCTCGGACTTCGAGATTTCCCGCGCCGTGGTCTATATGGCCAACCAGGGTGGCGCCAAGTTCGACGAACCCAAGGCACCGGCGGCCGCCAGTGCTGCGGCCAGCGGCGCCGAATAAACCGTCGCCAGCCCTCAAGCCAAGCCGCCTGCGGGCGGCTTTTCTGCGTCTGGACTCAGGCAATAACCAAAGCGTGCCGGCATTTGCGCGAAGGGCAACTCGCCGCAAACCCAGTCTCCCGCCTCGACGGCCTCGGCCGCCAGGCCCATGTCCAGGCTGTGCACCAGGCCCAGGCCCAGGTCGGTGTCGAGGAACAGCCGCCCGCTGTCGTCCAGCCAGGCGCTGCGGTAGCGGGCCGCCAGCCCGGTGTGGCTGATGAGCGCATGGTCGGCCTCCACCCGCCAGACCCAGGGCGCCGCCTCCAGCTCTACATAGACGCGCTGTGGCCCATTCTGGAAATACCACTGGCCCTGCGCATCTGCCGCGTAGTTGCGGGCAATGAAGGCCCGCAGTTGCAGGTGATCGATGCGACTGCCCTTGGCGGCCGGAAACGCGCCCGCCGCCTGCGTGCCGGCATCGCGCATGTACCAGTTGCCGCGCGCATCCAGCGCCAGCCAGCCTCTGCAGTCCGGCACGTGCGGCCACTTGGCCATCGCAGCCTTGACGATGTCATCCATGCCCCGGTTGTACCAGCCAATCGCAAAGAAAAGACCATGGCCCGGCGCCCACAAAACCCACATGCCCGCCATGTGCGGGCCGGCAAGCCTGCACCCACGGCCCCGTCACCCGAGGCAGGCTGGCGGTCGGCACAAACGGATCGTTCAACGGGTTGAGCACCAACGCGGGCACGCGGATGGCAGCCAGATGCGGCCCCGCCGAGGCTCGCGCCCAGTAGTCCGCCACCCCGGCAAATCCGTGCAGCGGCGCCGTGAAGGCGTCGTCGAACGCCGCCAGGCTGCGCGCAGCCAGTGCCCGGCGCACATCGAACGAGTCCGGATGGCGCCGGGCGTGAACCGCCGCCTTGGCCTTCATCGTGCGCAAGAACCAGGGCGTGTAGAGCCAGCGACTCAGCCCCCGAGCCAACGCACCACCGCAGGCGGCCAGATCCAGCGGTGCGCAGACCGCCGCCAACGCCGTCACCTGGCGCGCAGCCGCTTCGCCGTACTCGGCGGCCCAGCGCAGCAAGGCGTTGCCCCCCAACGACACGCCCACCACCCACAACCCGCCCGGGGCGTGCGCGCGCAGCCTGGTCAAGAACCATGCCACCTCCACCACATCGCCAGCGTGATACGCGCGGGCGGTGCGGTTGGGCTCGCCTGAGCAACCCCTGAAGTGCGGCACCGCCAGCCGCCAGCCTCGCTGCACAGCCTGGCGTGCCAATTGCGCCGCGTAGGGGCTGCGTGACGAGCCTTCCAGCCCGTGCAACAGCACCAGCAACGGGCCCGACGAGGTCGCCCCGCCCAGCCAGTCCACGTCGACAAAGTCACCGTCCGGCGTCGGCCAGCGCGTGCGCTGCCAGGACGGCAACGGGGCTTGCCACATCGGCGCCGTGGCCGCCCACAACGTCTGGGCATGGCCGCCCACCAGCCACCGGGGCGCCCGGTACGCCGCCAGGCGCTCGAGCGGCGTTGGGCTCAACCGATGCGGATCACGCGCGCCACCGAGGGCACGCCAGCGGCATCGAGCACGAACAGCATATAGAACCCCGGGGGCGCCACATTGCCCGACGCCGGCAGTTTCACGCCCAGCGTGCTGCCGGTCTGGGTAAACGTCAGCGCCTGGAACCGCTGGTCGTTGTCGAAGGCGTGCGTGACCGAGCCCATGCGCACCAGCGACACGCGGTTGGCCGTGGTGTCGGCGGCCAGTTCAACTGACACCGTCTGACCCCACATGGCTGCGCCTGGCGCGGACAACACCTGCGGCCGCGGCGCCCACTCGCCGCTGCCATCCGTCTTGAACAGATAGGGCGGGTAATAGATCTCCGCATTCATGTTGGTGACCGGGCCGGGCGCGCCACCCCCGCCAGTCAGCACGGAGCCATCGGGCAGCAGCTTGGCCACCGAGTGGTAGAGCCGTGCCTTGGTGGCGGTGGCCATATCGGTCCACGCGCCGGTGGCCGGATCCCACATCTGCGACGTATAGGCTGCGCCAGCCAGCGTATTGCCCGTGCTGGAGCCGCCGTTGGCCCAGACCTTGCCGTCGGCCAGCACGGTGGCGTTGCTGTACTCACCGTTGATGGTGGTGGTGCCGGTCGGGGCAATGGTCAGCACCTTGGGCCGGTTCACATCGACCGTGTAAGTCACCCCGTCGTTGCGCAGCGTCAGGATCTTGCCCGGCTGGTACATGACGCCCGGGCGGGTATAGCGGCCCTCCGGCATGGCCTTGCGCTTGAATGCGCGGATGGTGCCCGTGCCGGTGGTGTCCAGCGTGAAGATGTCGGACTGGGAGTTGATGACGACAATCTTGCCCGTGGGTGCCAGCCAGGCACGTGGATAGCTCCACGATGCAATGCCTTTGGAGCCATAGGCCTGCTCATCCACCGCCGTGGCCAGGCTGCGGAACCCCAACCCTTCGGTATAGACCTCAGGCATGCTGGCATAGGTGTCCACGGTGGGGTTGGTCATGGACTCGTTCTGCGCAGGCTTGCGGTCCATACGGCCGCCCAACACCACCTGTTCGCCCTGGGCGTTGGTGACCACGGTGGCATACCAGCGCTGGTAGGCCATGGGAGACTGCTTGGTCAGCGAGCTGTCGGTGGGGTTGAAGATGTTGACGTCTTCGTTGGCGTAGTTGCGATAGCCGTCCACGATGCGGTCGCCCCCCACCAGCAGCACGTTGCCGTTGGGCATCAAGGCCTGGCCGGCACAGAAAATGTCGGTGCCCGTGGTGTTGTCCAGCATCTGCATGGCATCGGGTCCGGTGCCCAGTGCCGGGTTCCACAACACATAGCGCAGCAGGCCGCTTTGCTGGCCCGTCTCGTCGGTACCGAAACTCAGCACCCGGCCATCGGCCAGCAACGTGGTGTGCACGGGGATGATGGGCCAGGTGAACGCCTCGCCAAACACACCCGTCAGGTGCGCCGTGGGGTTGCCTGGTTGCACCTCCAGCGCCTGGGCCCGGCCGTCATACGACAGCGCCGACATGCGCCCCAGCGTGGACAACGCCACGCCCGGCCCCATGCCCCAGTCCACCGGCGCCGCCGCATGAAGCGCGGCGCTCTCCTCCTCAATCGACAGCGCGGCGGCAGGCGCGGCCCGCTCGGTCAGACTCACCGCCTGCCCGGATTCCTCATGGCCGCCGCCGCAGGCGGCCAGCAACACAGCCAAAGCCGTGGCGCTCAGCGCGCAGGGCCGGCGAAAGGTCGAAGTGGTGTAAGAGCTCATGGCAGCAACTCCCAAGAATCAATACAACATCCACCCCTCTCAGGGTCTTAAGGGCCATTGTAGAAACCGTTTGTATCAATTGCATCAGGCTTTTCCCCCTCATGCCAATTCCTGCACAGAGTTGTGCCGGCCGCCGCCACGCCGTGCCGGCGAGCACGAATAAGGGCTCGGGACGCCGAGCGGGCACCGAAGGACGTGACAATGCGGGCCGCCGCCCCCACCCATGCCTGCCATGCCCTCACCCCAAGCCCTGCAATCCGACCTGATGGCCGCCATCGACATGGGCTCGAACAGCATCCGGCTGGAGCTGGCCACCTTGCAGGGCGGCCACTACCGGCGCCGCCTGTATCTGAAAGAGACGGTGCGCCTGGGCGCGGGCCTGGACAGCCAGGGTCTGCTGACCGAAGAGGCGATGCAGCGCGGCCTGGACTGCCTGGCCCGGTTTGCACAGACGCTGGACGAGCACCGACCGGCGCGGGTGCGGGCCGTGGCCACCCAGACGCTGCGCGAGGCACGCAACCGCAACGCCTTCCTGCAGCGTGCGCGCGCGGCGCTGGGCTACCCCATCGAAGTGATTTCGGGGCGCGAGGAGGCGCGGCTGATCTACACCGGCGTGGCCCATTTGCAACCCTCGCGCAAGCGCCGCCTGGTGGTGGATATCGGCGGGCGCTCCACCGAATTGATTCTGGGCGCCGGCCCCACGCCCAGCGTGGCCGAGTCGTTCGCCGTGGGCAGCGTCAGCCTGTCGGCCCGCTTTTTTGCCGATGGCCGCTACACCGAAGAGGGTTTTCGCCAGGCGCAGATCGCGGCCGGCGCCGAGCTGGAAGAGGCCCTGGCCCCATTTGCGCCCACCCATTGGGACGAGGCGCTGGGCGCCTCGGGTACGGCAGGCGCCGTCTCCGATGTGCTGATGGACTGCGGCGTGACCGACGGCCACATCACCCCGGAAGCGCTGCGCTGGCTGATCGAGCAGTGCCTGCGCGCCGGCCACGCCGACAAGCTGGAGCTGCCCGGCCTCAAGCCCGAGCGGCGGCCGGTGCTGGGCGGCGGCCTGGCCATCCTTTACACGCTGGCCACGCATTTCCGCATCGACACCCTGCTGCCCGCCAAGGGGGCACTGCGCCAGGGCGTGCTGGTCGATCTGCACGAGCGCCAACTGGCGCGCCAGCGCGCCAGCCACCTGGGGCTGCGCGACGAATCGGTGGCGGTGCTGCAAAACCGCTTTGGCGCCGACCACGCCCAGGCCCGCCGCGTGCGTGACCTGGCCTTGACCCTGTACGCCCAGATCGCTCCCAAGGCCCCGGCCGACGCCCTCGACGAGTTGCGCTGGGCAGCCGATCTGCACGAAATCGGCATGATGGTCTCGCACCACGACCACCACCGCCACAGCGCCTACCTGCTGGCCCATGTGGATGCCGCCGGCTTCTCCCAAAGCCAGTTGCGCCAGGTGGCGCAGCTGGTGTTGGGCCAGCGCGGCGGCCTGCGCAAGCTGGACGATGCGCTGACCGATGCCGAATTCGTCCGCGCCCTGCTCGCGCTGCGCCTGGCCATCATCTTCTGCCACGCCCGCGAAGACCGCCCAGTGACCGCCCCGCGCCTGACGCGCCGCGGCACGCAGTTCACGCTGCGGCTGCCGCGCGGCTGGGCCGCCGCGCATCCGCGCACACGGTTTTTGCTGGACGAAGAAGCCGCCCAGTGGGCACGCAGCGGCGCCTGGCAGCTCAGGCTGGCCTAGCCCAGGCCTGGGCGTCGAAGCCCACCGTCCAGCGGCCATCCGGCCACTGCACCAGCGGGCGGCGGATCACACTGGGGTGGGCCTGTGCCAGCGCCGCCGGGGCCATGGCCTGCGTGGCCGCGTCCAGCTTGCGCCAGGTGGTGCCGCGCCGGTTGACGAGGGCGTCCCAGCCCAGCGCGGCGGCAGCCGCATCCAGCGCTTCGGCGGGCACGCCCTGCTTTTTGTAGTCGTGGAAGGTGTAGGCCAGGCCTTGCGCGTCCAGCCAGGCGCGAGCCTTCCTGACCGTGTCGCAGTTCGGAATGCCGTAGACCTTCATGCGTCCTCCCCCAGAAAGCCGCCGCTCTGGTGCGCCCACAGCCGGGCGTACAGACCGCCGCGCGCCAGCAGTTCGGCATGGGTGCCCTGCTCGACGATGCGGCCGGCGTCCATGACGATGAGCCGGTCCATGGCCGCGATGGTGGAGAGCCGGTGCGCAATGGCCACCACCGTCTTGCCCTCCATCAGCCGGTACAGGCTCTCCTGGATGGCCGCCTCCACCTCGCTGTCCAGCGCACTGGTGGCCTCGTCCAGCAGCAGAATGGGTGCGTCCTTGAGCATCACGCGGGCGATGGCGATGCGCTGGCGCTGGCCGCCCGAGAGCTTGACGCCGCGCTCGCCCACGTGGGCATCGAAGCCACGCCGGCCCTTGGGGTCGGCCAGGGTGCCAATGAAGTCCAGCGCCTCGGCGCGCGCAGCGGCCGCCTCCATCTGCGCCTCGCTGGCGTCGGGGCGGCCGTAGAGCAGGTTGTCGCGCACCGAGCGGTGCAGCAGCGAGGTGTCTTGCGTCACCATGCCCACCTGGGCGCGCAAGCTGGACTGCGTCACGCCGGCAATGTCCTGCCCATCGATCAGGATGCGCCCGCCCTCCAGGTCGTAAAAGCGCAGCAGCAGGTTGACCACCGTGGACTTGCCCGCCCCCGAGCGACCCACCAGGCCAATCTTCTCGCCAGGGCGGATGACCAGCGAGAGGCCGTCGATCACCGTGCGCTCGCCGCCGTAGCGGAACAGCACGTCCTCGAAACGCACCTCGCCCTTGGGCACCACCAGCGCGGGCGCCTGCGGTGCGTCCACCACGGCCTGCGTGCGCGACAGCGTGTTGACCCCGTCCTGCACGGTGCCGATGTTCTCGAACAGCGACGCCATCTCCCACATGATCCAGTGCGAAATGCCGTTGAGCCGCAACGCCATGGCGCTGGCCGCCGCCACCGCGCCCACGCCCACGTCGCCCTGCGTCCACAGCCACAGCGCCATGCCGGCCGTGCCCATCACCAGCGCCACGCTCAGCGTGTGGATGATGATTTCCAGCAGGCTGACCAGCCGCATCTGCCCGTAGGCCGTGACCATGAACTCCTGCATGGCCCCGCGCGCGTAGCTGGCCTCGCGCTGGTTGTGCGAGAACAGCTTGACGGTGGCGATGTTGGTGTAGGCATCGGTGATGCGCCCCACCATCAGCGAGCGCGCATCGGCCTGGGCCTGGCCCACCCGCGACAGCTTGGGCACGAAGTAGCGCATGGCCAGCACATAGAGCGCCAGCCAGGCGATGAAGGGCAGCAGCATCCGCCAGTCGAAGCTGCCCACCACCGCCAGCAAGGTGGCAAAGTAGATGACGATGAAGACCAGGATGTCGGTCAGGGTCATCACCACGTCGCGCACGGCCAGCGCCGTCTGCATGACTTTGGTGGCCACGCGGCCGGCAAACTCGTCTTGGTAAAAGCCCATGCTCTGCGCCAGCATGCGGCGGTGGAAGTGCCAGCGCAGCCGCATCGGGAAGTTGGCGTTCAGCGTCTGGAACTTGATGATGGCCTGCAAGGTCACCAGCGCGATGCTGAGCAGCAGCACACCCGCCAGCAGCAGCAGCGGCGTCTGGTGCTCAGCCCACCAGGTGGCGGGCGAGGCGCCGGCCAGCCAGTCCACCACCCGGCCCAGAAAACCAAACAGCACGGCCTCGAAGACGCCGATGGCCGCCGTCAGCAGCATCATGGCCAGGATGTGGCCGCGCATGCCCTCGGTGCACGCCCACATGAAGCGGGCGAACGTAGGGGGCAGCGGGGGCGGTGGCGCGTCGGGCCAGGCGTCGATGCGGCGCTCGAAATGCGCGAAGAGGCGGGTCAGCATCGCGCGAGGTTAACCCGCCGCGCGGGCCGCCCCGGGGCTTCAGGGCTTGGCTGGCGCCACGTCCACCATATGCCACCACTCCTGCCAGAACAGCGGCTTGCGGTAGCCCACCACCTGCGGCCACAGCATGGCCGTGGCGTAGCGGTGCACCATGGCACGCATGGGCATGTAGGCCACGGCCAGGCGCTTGGCCTGCTCGAACAAGGCCAGCCGCTCGGGCCCGTCGGGCAGCGCGGACATCTGCTGGTAGATGCGGTTCATCTCGGGCAGGTTGAAGCGCGACAGGTTCTGCCCGCCCGATTGCGCGCCGTCGTAGCGCTGCAACACGGTCTGGCCATCGGGTTCGGTGGCCGCGCTGGCCACACCCCAGATCATGTACTGGCCGGCCCGCGCGGCGCGCAGCTGCTCGGGCCACTTCTTGATGTCGAAGCGCACGCGGATGCCCAGCACCGTCATGTTGCGCCGCCACAGCTCGGCCGTCTGGCGCGAGGCCTGGTCGGGCGATGAATTGACCACCAGCACCAGCGACTGGCCATCCGGCAGGTCGCGCCAGCCGTCGCCATCGCGGTCGGTGTAGCCATAGAGGTCCAGCAGCGCCTTGGCCCGGGCCGGGCTGTAGGCACTCATCTCGCTTTTGAACGCCGGGTCGTAGCCATAGACGTGGGGCATGACCAGGCTTTGCGCGGCGATGGCCTGGCCGCGCCGCACCACGTCAATCTCGCGCGCCACGTCCGTGCCCAGCGAGATGGCGCGGCGCAGCGCCACCCTGTCGGGCGTGTAGCCGCCCAGCACCGGATCCTCCATGTTGAACAGGTGCATGGTGATGTCGGGGCGGATGCGCCGCTGCGCGGTGATGCCTTGGCCCGCCAGATAGGGCGCCACCTGCCCGCCGGGCATGGCCTGGGCCATGAAGTCGTCCGGCACCTCTTCGATCAGGTCGGCCTGGCCGTTGAGGAAGGACAGCCAGCGCGGCTGGGTTTCCTCGATGATGGCGATCTCCACCCGGTCGATCATGGGGATGCGCCGGCCCTTGAGCCGGGCCAGGATGGCCTGGCCCTCGGCATCGTCCGCCGCCGGTTCGGCGTCGTAGACGCGCTCGCGGTAGGCCGGGCTTTTCTCGAGCACGATTTGCGAGGCCCGCCGCCACTGCGCCAGCACGAAGGGGCCGGTGCCCACCGGGTGGGCGCCGATCTGCGCGCCGTAATGCTCGACCACCTCGCGCGCGACGGCACCAAACAGATCGCTGGCGGCCAGAAACGACACAAACCGTGGCCGCGGCTGCGCCAGCCGGTATTGCAGCGTGTAGCGGTCCAGCGCCCGCACGCCCGCCACCGGGCTGTCGTAGTCGAAGGGCTGTTGGGCATCCAGCGCGCGCTGGCGCGCGGCGGCCAGCCCCTCGATGCCCATGGTGTCCACATAACCCCACATGGGGCTTTTGCTGGCCGGGTCGGCAAAGCGCAGCAGCGCATACACATAGTCCTGCGCCACCAGCTCGCGGCGCTGGCCCTTGAAGGCGGCGTCATCGGTGAAGTAAATGCCAGGCCGGATCTTCACCGTCCAGACCTTGTAGTCGTCGCTGACCTCGGGCAGGGCCACCGCCGTCAGCGGCCGGATCCTGGCCGGCCGCGCCAGGTGGTCGTAGGTGTAGGGCGCCTCGAAGATGTGCGGCGTGACGGTGCGCGAATAGGTGTCCGAGATCTGCGTCGGATCGAACGTCGTTTCGGCGACCCGAAAGGCATAGCGCAACACCTTGGGCTGCTGGGCCAGCACCGGCCCGGCCAGCGCCGCCAGCAGCGCCAGAGCAACAAGCAGGCGGCTCATTTTTCGATGCTCATGAAGCGCCAGTTCTCGCGCAAAAACGGATGGCGCCGGTAGCCCACCACCCAGGGGTGTTGCAAGTCGGTCAGCAGCCGGTGGTTGGTCATCTTCATGGGCATATAGGCCACGGACAGCCGTGCCATGTCGCGGATCAGCGCCTCGCGCTCGGGGCCGTCCAGCAGCGCAGCCTGACGCTCGAAGAGGGCGTTGTAGGCGGGCAGGTCAAACCGCGCATGGTTGCTCTGGCCCGCGCTGGGGCCGTAGAGCAAATCCAGCATGTAGCTGGCATCGGGCGTGGTGGCGCTCCAGGCCACGCCCCACATCATCAGGTTGCCGGCGCGCGAGGCCTTGAGCTGCTCGGGCCATTTGGCGATGGAGAAGGTCAGCCGCAGTCGCAGCGCCTTGGCCGCCTGGTTGATCAACTCTTGCAGCCCGCGCGAGGCCTGGTCGGACTGCGAGGCGTAGACCAGTTGCAGCGGCTGGCCGTCCGGCAGCTCGCGCCAGCCGTCGCCGTCGACATCGCGGTAGCCATAGGTGTCGAGCAGGCCGTTGGCTTTGGCCACGTCGTACTCGGCCATGCCGGTGTGCAGCGCCGGGTCGTAGCCCACCACACCGGGCGGGACGATGGACTCGGCCGGGATGGCCTGGCCGTTGCGCACGCGGTGGATCTCGGCCTGGGCGTCGTAGGCCAGCGCAAACGCGCGGCGCAGCGCCACCTTCTCGGGCGTGTAGCCGCCCACCAACGGGTCGGCCATGTTGAAGAAGAAATAGCTGATGTCGGCCGCCGCCACCGTGGCCTGGCGGATGCCCTGGGCGGCCAGGTTGGGCGCCAACTCGCCCTGCGGCAGCACGTTGGGCGCCAGCTCGGGCGGCACGCGGTCCAGCATGTCGTGCTCACCGTTCAAAAAGCCCAGCAGCCGCGGCTGGGATTCCTCGACGATGCTGACCTCCACCCGGTCCAGCATGGGCAGGCGCCGGCCTTTGAGCTGGGCCAGGATGGCCTGGCCCTCGGCGTCATCGACGGCCGGCCGTGCGTCGTACCGCTCGTCGCGAAAGCCCGGGTTGCGCGCCAGCACCATGCGCGACGAGCGCCGCCACTGCGCCAGCACGAACGGCCCCGTGCCCACCGGGTGCTGCATGATGGTGTCGCCGTAATGCTCGACCACCTCGCGCGCCATGGCCCCAACCACCGCGCTGTCGGCCAGCAGGGTGACGAAGCGCGGTGCCGGTGCCGCCAGCCGGATGCGCAGCGTGTAGCGGTCCAGCGCCTGCACGCCCGCCACGGGCGCGGCGTAGTCGAACGGCTGGCCGCTCTTGAGCGCGCGCTCGCGCAACTCGGTCAGCCCCAGCGGCTTGAAGGTCTGCATCTGCGGCAGGGTGGGGCTTTTGAGCGCCGGGTCGTAAACGCGCTTGATGGTGTAGACGTAGTCCTCGGCCGTCAGCTCGCGGCGCTGGCCTTTGAACGCCGGGTCGTCGGCAAAGTAGATGCCAGGGCGGATGCGCAGCGTCCAGGTGGTGTGGTCGTCGGAGACTTCGGGCATGGCCGCCGCCGTCAGCGGGCGGATCTGCACCGGCCGCGCCAGGTAGTCGTAGGTCAGCGGCGCCTCGAAGATGTTGACGATGATGGTGCGCGAGTACAGGTCGGACACCTGGGCCGGGTCGAACCCCGTCTCGGCAATGGGGAAGGCCACGCGCAGCACGCGCTCATCGCCGGTGGGCGCCTGGGCCGGTCGCTGGCAGCCGGCCAACGAGAACAGGGTACCCAGCGCCAGCGCGGCGGCAATCAACAGACGGAATCGCATCGGCGCGCAGGGTAGCCGACTTGCCTGCCGCTGACCATCGGGGAAACTCGCCAGAAGGGGCGCGGAACTAATCTGCGCCAATCGGCCCCATTGGGATTGCCTGTTACCGATAAGACCATGGCTGCGTATCTGATCCGGCGCCTGTGGCAAATGGTGCCCACTTTGCTGGGCGTCGTGCTGCTGGTGTTTTTGCTTTTCAAGTTCTTTGGCGGTGATCCGGCCGAAATCCTCGGCGGCCTCGATGCCACGCCCGAGCAGGTGGACGCCATCCGCCAGCAGTTGGGTTTGAACGAGCCTTGGTGGGTGCAACTGGGCATCTTCCTCAAGCAGATCGTCACCTTCGACTGGGGCAAGAGCTGGGCCACCGGTGAGGCGGTGGGCCACTTGTTTGCCACCCGGCTGCCGGCCACGCTGACGGTGATGGTGCCCATCCTCCTGCTCGACGTGCTGCTGGCCGTGCCCATTGCGCTGGGCGTGGCCTATCTGCGCGGCTCGCTGACCGACCGGCTGGTGATGATTGCCACCACGGTGGCGCTGTCCATCTCGTTTCTGGTCTACGTCATCGTCGGCCAGTACGTGTTCGGCTTCCGGCTGGGCTGGTTTCCGGTGCAGGGCTGGAGCGATTCCACGCTGACCAACCTGGTCACCTACGCGCCGCTGCCGGTGCTGCTGGCGGTGGCCGTGGGCATTGCGCCGCAGACGCGGCTGTACCGCAGCTTCTTTCTGGACGAGCTGGGCCAGGACTACGTGCGCACCGCGCGGGCCAAGGGCCTGAGCGAGCCGCGCGTGCTGTTCAAGCACGTGCTGCGCAACGCCATGATTCCCATCCTCACCAACGTGGGCCTGATGCTGCCCGGCATCTTCGTGGGCTCCTTCCTCATCGAGGTGTTCTTCTCCATCCCCGGCCTGGGCCGCGAGGTGTTGCTGGCGGTCAACCGCAGCGACTACCCCGTCATCCAGGCCGTGACCATCTACCTGGCCGTGCTGACCATGTTCATCAACCTGGGCACCGACCTGATGTACAAGGTCGTTGACCCCCGGGTGGTCCTCAAATGACGGCGGCCACCCTGACGATGGAGCAGCGCTCCGAAGGCGTCTGGGCCGCAGCCTGGCGGCGCTACAGGAAAGACCGCGTGGGCATGGTCTGCATGGTCATCGTCGCCGCCTTCCTGGTGCTGATTGCGGCCTCGGCCGTGGGCCTGGTGGCCAAGGACTGGCAGGCCGAGGTGGGCGTGCCCAATGCGCCGCCCACCTTCCTGGGCCCGCGCGCCGAGGTGCCGGCCGTGGCCACGGCCGACGCACCGGGCCCGGCGGCCAGTGCGCCCAATGTGGACATCTCGGACATCGACCCGCTGGCGCCCAAATACGCCGAATGGGCCGAGCGCGCCAAGGGCTACGAGACCACCGAGACCGTCAAAGCCCAGACGCTGCCGCTGGGCGCCGACCGCATGGGGCGCGACGTGCTGCAAAAAGCCATCAAGGGCACGCAGATTTCGGTCTTCGTGGGCGTGCTGGCGGCCGTGGTGGCCACGTTGATCGGCACGCTGCTGGGCGCCGTCTCGGGCTTCTTCGGTGGCCGCGTGGGCGATTTTCTGGAGTGGGTCTACAACGTCTTCACCTCCATCCCCGACATCTTGCTGATCTTCGCCTTCGCGGCGGTGTTCGGGCGCGGCATCGGCACCGTGGTGATGATTCTGGGCCTGGTGGGCTGGACGGGGCTGTACCGCCAGGTGCGCGCCGAGTTCATGAAGCACCGCCAGCGCGAGTACGTGCGTGCGGCCGAGGCCATCGGCGCCAGCGTCTCGTCGCGCATGTTCCGCCACATCCTGCCCAACGTCAGCCACGTCATCCTGGTGCGCATGAGCCTGCTGGTGGTGGGCTTCATCAAAAGCGAGGTCATCCTCTCCTACCTGGGCCTGGGCGTGCCGGTCAGCCAGGTCAGCTGGGGCACCATGCTGGCCGAGGCCCAGGCCGAGCTGATCCTGGGCTATTGGTGGCAGTTGGCGGCCGCCACGCTGTTCATGGCCGTGTTCGTCACCGCCTTCTCGCTGATGGCCGACGCCTGGCGCGATGCGCTGGACCCCAAGCTGCGGGGACTCGAGTGATGCTGTTGCAGATCAAAGACCTCAAAGTGGCCTTCCGCATGGGCAAGGTGGATGGCCAGCCCGTCTACGCCGAGGCCGTGGGCCGGGGCGAGCAGGGCGTGAGCTTCGACATCCCCGACAACAGCACCGTGGCGCTGGTGGGCGAGTCGGGCTCGGGCAAGAGCGTGACGGCCATGTCCATCGTCAACCTGCTGCCCGACAACGCGCGGCGCAGCGGCCAGATTCTGTGGCGCGGACGCGATCTGCTGGACTTCAGCCCGGCCGAGCTGCGCGCGCTGCGCGGCGGTGAGATTGCCTGCGTGTTCCAGGACCCGATGTCGTCGCTGAACCCGGTGTTCTCCGTGGGTGACCAGATCGTCGAGACGCTGCAGGCGCACCTGGGCTTGCGCGGCAAGGCCGCGCTGGACCGCGCCGAACAGTTGCTGGCCGAGGTCGGCATTCCGGAGCCCAAGCGGCGGCTCAAGAGCTTTCCGCATGAACTCTCGGGCGGCCAGCAGCAGCGGGTGATGATTGCCATTGCCCTGGCCTGCGAGCCCAAGCTGCTGATTGCCGACGAGCCCACCACGGCGCTGGACGTGACCATCCAGCGTCAGATCATCGAGCTGCTGGCCAAGCTCAAAGATTCGCACGGCCTGTCGGTGCTGTTCATCAGCCACGACCTGGGCCTGGTGGGCGAGATTGCCGACCAGGTGGTGGTGATGCGCCACGGCATCATCCGCGAAGCCGGCCCCACGGCGCAGATCTTTGCCGCCGCCCAGGACCCCTACACCCGCGCGCTGATGGCCTGCCGGCCCAGCCTGGATGACAACCCGGCGCGGCTGATGGTCATCGACGACCACATCGCCGGCCGCGCCGCGCAAGGCGAGCCCAAGCCCAAAGACCCGGCCGCCCCCGTGGTGCTGCAGGTGCGGGGCCTGGCCAAGAGCTTTTTCATCCGCGAAGGGCTGTTCGGCCAGCGCGAATACAAAGCCGTGCAGAACGTCAACTTCGAGCTGCGGCGCGGCCACACGCTGGGCGTGGTGGGCGAGTCGGGCTCGGGCAAGACCACCATGGGCCTGACGCTGCTGCGCCTGCACGAGCCCACCGGCGGCGAGGTGGTGTTCGACGGCAAGAACCTGCTCACGCTCTCGGACGCCGAGCGCCAGCAAATGCGCCGGCGCATCCAGATCGTGTTCCAGAACCCCTATGCGTCGCTGAACCCGCGCTTCACCATCGGCCAGGCGCTGACCGAGCCCATGGCCATCCACGGCATCGGCGCCAACCAGGCCGAGCGCGAGGCCCGCGCGCGCGCGCTGCTCATCAAGGTGGGGCTGGACGAGCGCGCCTTCGTCAAATACCCGCACGAGTTCTCGGGCGGCCAGCGCCAGCGCGTGGCCATCGCCCGCTGCCTCTCGCTGGAGCCCGAGGTGCTGGTGCTGGACGAGTCGGTCAGCGCGCTGGACGTCTCGGTGCAGGCCCAGGTGCTCAACCTGCTCAAGGATTTGCAGGACGAGCTGGGGCTGGCCTACATCTTCATCAGCCACGACCTGGCCGTGGTGCGCTTCATCTCGGATGAGGTGCTGGTGATGCAGAACGGCCAGGTGGTCGAGCAGGCCAGCGCCGAGCAAATCCTGGCCAACCCGCGCGAGGCCTACACCCAGCGGCTGATTGCGGCCGTGCCCAAGGGGTTTGCGGCGGCGTAGCGGTACGGCGCGGGTTGTGTATTGACTTTGTCCATACACAGGCGACAATCACGGCATGGACATCCGCTACGAGCTGGACGGCAACACCTTTGTGTGGCATGCCGACAAGGCCCGGCGCAACCAGATCAAGCACGAGGTGCGGTTTGAGGACGCCGCCACCGTGTTTGGCGATCCAATGTTCGTGCTGGTGAATGCCTCGCGCCACGATGAGGCGCGGGAGGCCGCCATCGGCTTTGACGCCACGGGGCGACTGCTCTACGTGGTCCATCTGGAGCAGGATGGCGACGCCATCCGTCTGATCTCGGCCCGCCGCGCCAGCCTCCTTGAGGAGCAACGCTATGTTGACTGCCCGTCTGAAAACCCGTCTGACCAAAGACCGCCCCATGACCAGCATCACGCTGCGGATGCCGGTGGACGTGGTGGACAGCATGAAAGCCATCGCCCCGCAGCGTGGGTTTGCCGGCTACCAGACGCTGCTCAAAGCCTACGTCAGCGAGGGCTTGCGGCGCGACGAGGCGCGACTGGCGACGCAGGGCCAACAGCGGCTGCTGGACGCCCTGCGCAAACACGGCGTCAGCGATGCGGTGCTGGCGGCGGCGCAGCGCGAGGCGGCATGATGGACTTGGCGCACTGATCGGGAGCTGACATGTGCCAACTGCTGGGCATGAATGCCAACACGCCAACCGACGTGATGTTCAGCTTCACGGGGCTGGCCTGCCGCGCCACCGAGCACAAGGACGGCTTTGGCGTGGGCTTCTTCGAGGGCAAGGGCCTGCGCCTGTTCGTCGATGCCGCCAGCGCCTGCGACTCGCCGGTGGCCGGCTTCATCAAGCACTACCCCATCCGCAGCGAGCATGTGATCGCCCACATCCGCAAGGCCACGCAGGGCGAGGTCACGCTGCCCAACACCCACCCCTTCGTGCGCGAGCTGTGGGGCCGCTACTGGCTGTTTGCCCACAACGGCGACCTCAAAGGCTTCGAGCCCCGGCTGCACGGCGCCTTCCGGCCGGTGGGCGGCACCGACAGCGAAAAGGCGTTCTGCTGGCTGATGCAGGAGCTGGCCAAGTCCCACGCCAGCGTGCCCGACGTGGCCGAGATGACGCGCACCCTGGCCGAGCTGATGCCCGTGCTGCACGCCCACGGCACCTTCAACATGCTGCTGTCCAACGGCCAGGCGCTGTGGGCGCATGCCAGCACCCACCTGCACTGGCTGGTGCGCCGGCACCCGTTCAGCCACGCCGCGCTGCGCGACGACGACGTGCAGGTGGACTTTGCCCAGCACACCACGCCCCAGGACCGCGTGGCCATCATCGCCACCGAACCGCTGACCGAGGGCGAAGCCTGGACGGCGTTTGCGCCGGGCGAGCTGCGTGCGTTCGTGGCCGGCAACCCGCTGCCCATGTAGCCCAGCCGGCCATTCGCCGCCCGCCGCCCCGGCGCGGCGGGGCCGCTGCCTACACTGCGCCGCATGATTCACCCCCACCCCAACTGGCTGCAGCGGCGCTACTTCACCTGGGCGCAGCCGCACTACGACCGCATGGAGCCGGCCTTGCGGGCGGAGGCGCAGCGCATCGATCTGTGGCTGTACAGCGGGCAGGGGCTGATCGCCTGGCTGGTGCTGTGTCTCGCCATCGCCGCCAGCACGGCCCTGCTGTGGGCGCTGGGCCTGCCCTGGGTCGCGGCCATGGTCGTCGCCACCATGCTGTGGGTCGGCCCGTTGTTGTTGTGCCTGGCCGCCTGGCTCAAACCGCAGGAATTCACCTGGCGGCGCGGCGCGCGCACGCTGTTGTGGGCCACGGTGGCCGCCCTGCTGGGGGTGGCCGTGGGCACATGGCTGCGCCACCGGCCGGATGCCTGGGCCTTGCCGGCTCCCGACGTGCTGGCTCGCGGCCTGCTGGTGGCGGCGGCGGTGGTGCTGCCGTTGCTCACCCTGAGCTGGGGCGTGGCTGCGCTGCGCCGCCACCGCCTGGCCCTGGCGCTGCACACCGCCCAGCAAGCCCAGGCGCTGGCCGAAGCCCGGCTGCATGCGCTGCAGGCGCAGATCCAGCCGCACTTTCTGTTCAACACCCTGGCCGCCGTCCAGCATTGGGTGGACTCGGGCGACGCCCGCGCCGGCGGCCTGCTGCGGGACTTGACGGCTTTTTTGCGCGGCGCCACCGCATTGTTCACCCGGCCCATGGTGACCCTGGCCGACGAGTTGGCCTGGGTGCGGCACTACCTGGCCGTGCAGCAGGCGAGGCTGGGCGGGCGGCTGCGCATACAGATCGACATGGCGGCAGACAGCGCCGCGTTCGAGCTGCCGCCCGGCCTGGTGCTGACGCTGGTGGAGAACGCCATCGAGCACGGCCTGGCGCCCCAGGTGGCGGGCGGCACGCTGACGCTGCGCGCCTGGCGCGAGGCCGGCGCCCTGCACCTGACGGTGGCCGACGACGGCGCCGGCCTGCCCGAGGGCTGGGTCGAGGGCACGGGCCTGGCCAACACCCGCGCCCGGCTGGCCGCCGCGTTCGGCTCCCGCGCCACCTTCATGTTGGTGCCGGGGGCAACGGGCGGTGCCGTGGCGCACGTCGCCATCGGGAACCTGTCATGAACCGCATCGACTGGCGCCTGCTGGCCATGGGGCTGCCCAAGCGCCGCTTCACGGCCGAGGAGCTGGCCCGCGCCCGGCCCGAGCCGCTCAACCTGACGCTGCGGCTGGTCGCGCTGCTCAACGCCTTGCCGTTGGTGGGTGCGCTGCTGTGGGTGCTGGGGCCCGGCAACCCCTGGTACGCCTCGGCCCTGGTGCTGGCGGTGACGGCGGTGCTCCTGGCCGCCATGGCCGTGGCCTGGCGCGACCCCAGCCACCCGTGGGTGCGCAAGACCTACTACCTGCTGCCGCTGCTCACGGGCGCCGGGTTGGGCCTGCTGCACAGCCGGGACCTGCTCGCCAAACAGACCCTGGGGCTGACGACCGCCCTGCTGGTGATGGGCGTGCTCACGCTGTGGTTCGTCATCCTCCATCGCCATCAGCATGTGCTGGCGCGGCTGCGCGAGGCCGACGAGCAGGCCAAGGCACTGGCCCTGACGCGTCGGCTGGCCACGGCACAGATCCAGCCGCACTTTCTGTTCAACGCACTGGCCACGTTGCAGCAGTGGGTGGCCACCCAGGACGTGCGCGCCGCGCCGCTGCTGGATGCGCTGACCGGCTACCTGCGCGCCACCTTGCCGCTGTTCGACCGCGACAGCCTGTCACTGGCCGAAGAGGGCGAGGCGGTGCGCCAGTACCTGACCGTGATGCAGGCGCGGCTGGGCACGCGGCTGGCCTGGCGGGTCACCATCCCGCCCGAGTTGGCCACCGCCTCGCTGCCGCCCGGTGTGCTGCTGACGCTGGTGGAGAACGCCATCGAGCATGGCGTACAGGCGCTGCTGCACGGCGGCCAGGTGACCCTGGCCGTGCGGCGCGCGGGCACGCAGCTCATCGCCACCGTGGCCGATGACGGCCCCGGCGCCCCGCCCGAGCTGCTGGACGACGGCGCCGCGCCCCAAGGCCACTACGGCCTGGCCAACACCCGCGCCCGGCTGGCCGCCGTGCGCGGCCGGCTCACGCTGACCAACCCACCCACCGGCGGCTGCACCGCCACCTTGACCTGGACACCATGACCACCGCCCCCACCGCCCTGATTGCCGACGACGAAGAAGCCCCCCGCGCCCAGTTGCTGACCGCGCTGCGCCAGGTCTGGCCCGAGCTTGACGTGGTGGCCGAATGCGCCAACGGCGTCGATGCCTGGGACGCCTGGCTGGCCCACGAGCCCACCGTCTGCCTGCTGGACATCCAGATGCCCGGCCTCACGGGCATCGAGGTGGCGCGGCGCATCGCCCAGGGCGGCGGGCAGACCCAGGTGGTGTTCGTCACCGCCTATGGCGACCACGCGCTGGCCGCGTTCGAAGCCGGGGCGCTGGACTATGTGATGAAGCCCGTGGAGCCGCAGCGGCTGGCGCAGACGGTGGCGCGCCTCAAGAGCCGGCTGGCCCAGCCGGCCAGCGTGGACGCCGCCGCCCTGCAGGCGCTGCTGGGCCAGTTGGCCAGCCAGACCCGCCGGCCGGCGCCGCTGCGCACCATCCAGGCCAGCGTGGGCCGCGAGGTGCGGCTGATCCGCACCGAAGACGTGGTGTATTTCGAGGCCGACGCACGCTACACGCGGGTGGTCTGGTCAGGCGCCGACGGCGACGGTGAGGCGCTGATCCGCACCCCGCTCAAGGAGTTGCTGGCCCAGCTCGATGCCGAGCGGTTCTGGCAGGTGCACCGCAGCGTCATCGTCAACCAGGCCTGCATTGCCGCCGCCCACCGCGTGGATGAGGGCGTGATGACGCTCACCCTGCGCGGCCGCGACGAGCGGCTGCCGGTGTCGCGCCACTTTCAGGGGTTGTTCAAGGCGCAGTAGCCGACGCCGCTGCAGGCGCCGGCTCGGCGCGCAGGGTGCGCAGCAGCTTCTGCCCCGGCCGGCCATCCTGCGGCCAGCCGCGCGCCTGCTGCTCGGTGCGCACCGCTGCGCGCGTGGCCGGGCCAATCAGGCCGTCGGGCGCGCCCACGGCATGGCCACGGGCGGCCAGCAGCGTCTGCACCTCGCGCCGCTCGGCGCGCGAGAGGCCGGCGTCGTCGGTGGGCCAGGGCGCCGCGAAGGGACCGCCGCCGCGCAGCCGGTCGGCCAGGTGGGCGATGGCCAGCGCATAGCTCTCGGCGGCGTTGTAGCCGTAGATCACGTCGAAGTTGCGCAAGACCAGAAACGCCGGCCCCTCGCGCCCCGCCGGCAGCAGCAGCGCGGCCGGCCCGTCGCCGGTGAGCTTGCCGCCGGCCACGGGCGTCACGCCGCGTGCGGCCCAGGTGGCCAGCGGCTGCTTGTCGCGCCGGCCGGCGTCGCCGGCGTCGAAGCCGGCGGGCAGCCTGACCTCGTAGCCCCAGGGCTGGCCCATGCGCCAGCCGCCCTTGACCAGGAAGTTGGCGGTGGACGCCAGTGCATCGGGCGTGCTGGTGATGAGGTCGCGGCGGCCGTCGGCATCGAAGTCCACGGCCAGCCGCTGGTAGGTGGAGGGCATGAACTGGGTCTGGCCAAACGCGCCGGCCCAGGAGCCTTTGATGGCGGTGGCGCCCTCGGGGCCGCTGGTGTCCAGATCGCCCGTCGCCATCAACTTGGCCAGGGCCAGCCATTCGCCCCGGAAGTAGCTCTGGCGGCGCCCCTCGCAGGCCAGCGCCGCCAGCGAGGCCACGATGGGCCGCCCGCCCAGCACCTGGCCAAAGTTGCTCTCCACGCCCCAGACGGCCACCACGGTGGCGGCGTCCACGCCGAAGCGCTGCTCGATGTCGGCCAGCGTGGCCTTGTGCGCGGCCAGTTGGGCACGGCCATCGGCGATGCGTTGGTCGTCCACCAGCGCGGCCAGGTAGTCCCAGATCGGGGTCTTGAACTCGGGCTGGTTGTCCAGGTTGTCGAGCACGGCCCATTCGGGCGTCCAGCCGCGCGTCAAGCGCTCGGCATCGGCGCGGGCCATGCCTTGGGCGCGCGCGGCCTCACGCAGGCTGGTCAGGCAGGTTTCGTCGCGGGTTTGGGCGCAGGCCGCGAGGCTGAACGTGGCGGCCAGCGTGGCCGCAAGGACGGGTCGGATCATGCGCGGCATTGTCGCCGCCGCCCACGCTCCTAGCCCCAGCGGGTGTTCATGTCCACGACGATGCGCTCCTCGGCCGGGCGCTTGCGCGGCTTGGCCGCCGTCGTCGGCTGCGGCGAGGGGGACAGCACCTGCTCCACCATCTCGCCCCAATCGCCCTCGCCGCTTTGGCGCAATTCCTGCTCGCGCAGGCGCATCAGCGTGGCCATGTCGGCCTCGGCCGGCTTGGCGCGGGCCTGGTCGGTGGCGCGCTGGCGGGGTGGCGCGTTGCCCAGATGCTCGGCCACGCGCTTGACCACCGAGTGGTAGATCTGCGAGACGCGCGAGGGCGATACCTTGAGGTTGCGGGCCAGCTCCACCGGCGACAGGCCCACGCCCAGGTAGGCGTCGATGACCTGGCGCTCGCGCTGGGGCAGGCCGGCAAAGAACTGCTCCAGCCGGCGCATGACGATGGCGGTGTCCACGCGCGCCTCGACCTCTTCCTGCGCGGTGGCCGGATGATGGCGCTGGCCGTCGTCGTCTTCGCCATCGCCGTCCAGCAATTGCTGGTGGCGGCCATAGCGGTCGGCCTGCAGCAACTCGCTGATTTCATCCTGACCCAGCTTGGTGCGCGCCGCCAGCGCGCCCAGGCCGGGCTCGCGGCCCAGCTCGGCGCGCAGCCGCTCGCGGGCAATCTGGATCACTTTGATCTTGCGCCGCTCGCCGCGCGTCAGAAAGTCCATCTGCCGCAGCTCGTCGAGCATGGCACCCTTGACGCGCATGCGCGCATAGCGCACAAACGCCTCCTGGGCAGCGTCCGAGTCGC
Source organism: Pseudomonadota bacterium (assembly GCA_020161145.1). Taxonomy (GTDB): domain Bacteria; phylum Pseudomonadota; class Gammaproteobacteria; order Burkholderiales; family Burkholderiaceae_C; genus Ideonella. Next base: position 201,543 of record JAIUPQ010000005.1, on the reverse strand, counting down.
GGTCGCCCTCCCACTCGAAGCTCACGGCCGCCTGGGCGACCGCAATCAAACCCACCTGGATCAGATCGGCCCGCTCAACATTGGCGGGCAGGTGCCGAACCAGGGCCTGAGCCTGTTTGCGAACCCAGGACTCGTTCTTGGCGATCAACACCGATGGGATGCCTTGCATGGAAACCATGACTTGATTCTGGGCGCGTCGCCTGCCGGTGATGCGCCGAGCAACAGGGGTTTCGACAGCTAGACTCGGCACAACCCGATTGGAGATTTGACTGATGAACATCCTGCTTGCCGTCGATGGCAGCCCCTACACCAAGAAAATGCTGGCCTACCTGGCCACCCACGACTGGCTGGATGGCCGCCACCAGTTCACGGCCCTGACCGTGCCCACCCAACTGCCCGCCCGCGCCCGCGCCGCCGCCGGCAAGGAGGCGGTGGAGATCTATTACCGTGAGGAATCCGACAAGGTGTTGAACCCGGTGGTCAAGTTCCTGGCCCGCCACGGCGTGGAGGCCAGGCCGGTGGTCAAGGTGGGCTCGGCCGGCGAAACCATCGCCAGGCTGGCCGATGCCGGCGGCTACGACCTGCTGGTCATGGGCGCCCATGGCCACGGCGCGCTGGCCGGCCTGGTCATGGGCTCGGTCACCAACAAGGTGATGGCCAGCAGCAAGGTGCCGGTGCTGGTGGTGCGCTGAGCGCGGGCGGCGGGAGCCGCGACTACAGAAACCGCTCCAGAAACTTCTTCGACTGCCGGTCCAGCGCCGTCGCATCGGGGATGTGGAACACCAGCCCCAGGTCGCTGGTGATGAGCAGGCGCCGCCGCCCGTCCAGGCGGCGGATGTCTTCCTCCACCTTGAGCACCAGCTCGGTCGGGCCACGGTCGGTTTCGACCTGCCAGCGGCTGGGCGTGGCAAAGGTGGAGACGGCCACGATGCGGCGGATTTCGGGCATGTACTCGCGGGCCGCCAGCGCCCGGCGCAGCAAGGCCTGCTCGGCCTGGGGGCGGCTGGCCAACGCCGCAATCCAGACCAGCTCCTTGCCGCCCTCGCCCACCAGCGCCAGGTGATGCTCGGGCTCGTGCAGCGGAAAGGCGCGCACCGGCACCACGCCCACGTGCGCATGGCCATCGGCGGTGGTGAGCACCAACTGGCCCAGCGCGTTCTCGGTCAGGGTATGGCTCATAGGCTGGTGCTGTGGGCTGAGGGCTGGGGCAGGTTGGCGGCCAGCAGCACGCCGGCGCGCTCGAACAAGTCGTCGTCGCTGTCGCCGCCCTGGCGAACCTGGGCCTCGTACAGCCGCCAGTAGGCGCCGCGCGCGGCGATGAGCTGGTCGTGCGGGCCGACCTCGACCACGCGGCCACGGTCCATGACCACCAGCCGGTCGGCCTTGCGCAGCGTGGAGAGGCGGTGGGCGATGGCGATGGTGGTGCGGCCCTTGACCAGGTTGTCCAGCGCTTTCTGGATTTCCTTCTCGGTCTCGGTGTCCACCGCCGAGGTGGCCTCGTCGAGGATGAGCAGGGCCGGGTTGATGAGCAGCGCGCGGGCGATGCTGATGCGCTGGCGCTCACCGCCCGACAGCCCCTGGCCGCGCTCGCCCACCAGCGAGTCGTAGCCCTGCGGCAGGCGCAGGATGAAGTCGTGGGCGTGCGCGGCGCGGGCGGCGGCGACGATTTCCTCGCGCGTGGCGTCGGGCTTGCCGTAGGCGATGTTCTCGGCCACCGTGCCGTAAAAGAGGAAGGGCTCTTGCAGCACCAGGCCGATGTGGCGGCGGTAGTCGGCCACGCCGAAGCGGCGGATGTCGGTGCCATCGACACGGATGGCGCCGCCCGTCACGTCGTAGAAGCGGCAGATCAGGTTGACCAGCGTGCTCTTGCCCGAGCCGCTGTGGCCCACCAGGCCAATCATCTCGCCGGGGCGGATGGTGAGGTTGAGCCCCTGGATGACGCCCCGGTTGCCATAGCGAAACGCGATGTCCTCCATCAGGATGCCGCCGCGCAACTGGCCGGTGGGCACGGGCTGCGCGGGTTCGGGCACGTTGGACTGGTGGTCCAGGATGTCGAAGATGCGCTTGGCACCGGCAGCGGCTTTCTGGGTGACGCTGACGATGCGACTCATGGAGTCGAGCCGGCCATAGAAGCGGCCGATGTAGGCCAGGAAGGCCGTCAGCACACCCACGGTGATCTGGCTGTGGGCAATCAACCAGATGCCAAAGCCCCAGACCACCAGCAGCCCCAGGTCGGTCAGCAGCGTGACGGTGGGGGTAAAGAGGCTCCAGGTCTTGTTCAGGCGGTCGTTGACCTCCAGGTTCTGGCGGTTGGCGTCGCGAAAGCGATCGGCTTCACGCTTTTCCTGCGCAAACGCCTTGACCACGCGGATGCCGGGAATGGTGTCGGCCAGCACGTTGGTCACGTCGCCCCAGACGCGGTCGATCTTCTCGAAACCGGTGCGCAGCCGGTCGCGCACCAGGTGGATCATCCAGGCGATGAAGGGCAGCGGCACCAGCGTGGCCAGCGCCAGCCAGGGGTTGATGGAGAACAGGATGATGGCCGTCATGGTGATCATCAGCACGTCGGTGGCGAAGTCCAGCGCATGCAGGCTCAGGAACACCGAGATGCGATCGGTCTCCGAGCCGATGCGCGCCAGCAGGTCGCCGGTGCGCTTGGAGCCGAAGTAGTCCAGCGACAGGCCCAGCAGGTGCTCGAAGGCGGTGACGCGCAGGTCGGCTGCAATGCGCTCGGACACCAGCGCCAGGATCCAGGTGCGCGCCCAGCCCAGCGCCCAGGCCACCAGCGCCGCGCCCAGCAGGCCGCTGAGCAGCCACAGCACCTTGCTGACCTCGATCTGCTGGCCGTTCTGGAACGGGATCAGCACGTCGTCCATCAGCGGAATGGTCAGGTAGGGCGGCACCAGTCCGGCCGCCGTGGCGGCCAGCGTCAACAGAAAACCGCTCAGCAACATGCCCGAATACGGCTTGGCAAAGCGGCCCAGGCGCAGCAGCACCCAGGTCGAGGGTGGCGCCTCGGCCTCGCGGTCGCACAGCGCGCATTCGTCGCTGTCGGGTGGCAGCGGGGCCTGGCATGAGGGGCAGCGCGCCACCCCGTCGGCCGCCAGCGGCGCGTCGCCCGGGTGGGCCAGTGCGGCCAGCACCACCTCGGCGCGCTTGATCAGCCGCAGCACCGGCACGCTGACGGCCAGCGTGTGGTGCCAGGTGGCGCGGCGCACGCCGTCCGAGACCAGCGTCAGTGTGCCCACGCCGGCGTGGTCGGTGTGCCGCAGTTCATCACCCACGACCAGCGTCACCGCCTGCCAGTCGGCGGCACCCGCCTGCCAATGCAGCAGGCGCTGACTGGTCAGCACCAACTCACCCGGGGCAAAGCGCAGCTCGCCATCCAGATCCAGTGGGCAGCGTGCCTGCAGGGCTTCGTCGGCAGCCAGCGGCAATGCGGGCGGGGCGGATGGGGGGGCAGCGATGGCGGTGGTCAACGGCAGTGTCTCCGGGCGGCGAAGCCCATTTTCATGCAATCATCAATGTCATGAGCGAACCCTCGTTTCACATTGCGCTTGAGCGCATCACCTTTCTGCGTGGCCCCAACATCTGGACCTACCGCTCCGCCATGGAGGTCTGGCTGGATCTGGGGCAACTGGAAGACCATCCATCCAATGCCTTGCCCGGCTTCAATGCGCGGCTGCTGGCGCTGCTGCCCGCGCTGGCCGAACACCATTGCGGCGTGGGCGAGCGCGGCGGCTTTTTGCAGCGGCTGGAGGCGGGCACCTGGGCCGGCCACATCCTGGAGCACTGCGTCATCGAGCTGCTGAATCTGGCCGGCATGCCCACGGGTTTTGGTCAGACGCGCAGCACCTCACGGCGCGGCGTCTACCGCATGGTGTTCCGCGCCCGCGACGAGGCCGTCGGCCGCGCCGCCCTGGCGCAAGGCCATGCGCTGCTGGAGGCGGTGTTGAATGACCGCCCGTTTGACGTGGCGGCCGCCGTGACGGCCGTGCGCGAGGTCATCGACGACAGCTACCTGGGCCCCTCGACGGCCTGCATCGTGGCCGCCGCCACCGACCGCCACATCCCCCACATCCGGCTCAACGACGGCAACCTGGTGCAACTGGGCTACGGCGGCGCCCAGCGCCGCATCTGGACGGCCGAGACCGACCTGACCGGCGCCATCGCCGAGAACATCGCCAGCGACAAAGACCTGACCAAAACCTTGTTGCAGGCCTGCGGCGTGCCCATTCCCGAAGGTCAGGTGGTGGACAGCCCCGCCGCCGCCTGGGACGCGGCCGAAGACATCGGCCTGCCGGTGGTGGTCAAGCCCAGCGACGGCAACCACGGGCGCGGCGTGGCACTGGACCTGCGCACCGAGGCCGACGTGCACAAGGCCTACGAGCTGGCGCGGCTGCACGGCAGCGAGGTCATCGTCGAGCGCTATGTGCGCGGCCACGAGCACCGCCTGCTGGTGGTGGGCGGCCGGCTGGTGGCCGCCGCGCGCGGCGAAGACGCCTGGATCACCGGCGACGGCCGCCGCACGGTGGCCGAGCTGATCGACGCGCAGATCAACATCGATCCGCGCCGCGGTGTCAACGAGGACTTCCCGCTGGCGCGATTGGCCGTCGATGCCGACGAGGTCATCCAGCTCGATCTGCAGCGGCAAGGCCTGACGGCCGCCAGCGTGCCCGAAGCCGGGCGCAAGGTGCTGGTGCAGCGCAATGGCAACGTGGCCATCGACTGCACCGACGAGGTGCACCCCGACGTGGCGTTTCTGGCCGGCCTGGCCGCCCGCGCGCTGGGGCTGGACATCGCCGGCATCGACCTGGTGGCCGACGACATCGGCCGCCCGCTCGCACCCCAGGGCGGCGCGGTGGTCGAGGTCAATGCCGGGCCCGGGTTGCTGATGCACCTCAAGCCCGCCGAGGGCCAGCCCCGGCCGGTGGGCCAGGCCATCGTCGAGCACCTGTTCCCCAGCGACGAAGCGGCCACGGCCGTGGGCCGCATCCCCATCGTGGGCGTGGCCGGCACGCGGCACACCGCCGCCATCGCGCGGGCCGTGGCCTGGCTGATCCACCTCTCGGGCCGGGCCACGGCGCTGGCCTGCGCCGACGGCCTCTACCTGGGCAGCCGCCGCATCGAGCCGGCCGGCCGCCAGTACTGGGAGGCCAGCCACCGTGTGCTGATGAACCGCGATGCGCAGGCAGCGGTGTTCGAGAACGGCCCCAAACTCATCCTCGACAACGGCCTGCCCTACGACCGCTGCCAGGTGGGCGTGGTCACCGACCTGGATGGCTGGGCCGACCTGGCCCGCCACGACGTGTTCGACGCCGAGCCCATGTTCAAGGTGTTGCGCACCCAGATCGACGTGGTGCTGACCGAAGGCGTGGGCGTGCTCAGCGGCAACGAAATGCGCATCGCCGAGATGGCCGAGTTGTGCGACGGCGAGGTGGTGTTCTTTGCCGACACCGCACAGCCCGTGGCGCCCGAGCTGGCCCAGCACCTGGCCCATGGTGGCCGCGCGGTGCTGCTGGAGGCCGGGGTGGCCCGCTGGCATGCCCCGGGCCTGGACGCCCGGCCGCTCAATCTGGCCGCACTGGCCGAGCGGCAAGGCCGGCCCGGCGACAGCGGCTGGATGCAGGCGTTGCTGGCCGCCATGGCGGCGGCCTGGGCGTTTGGCATCACGCCCGAGCTGATCGCCGCCGGCCTCGACACCTTTGCCCCTGACGCCTGATATGGACCACCCCCTACGCGATCGCAGATCGCGCCCCCTCAAGGGGGCACTGCTGGTGGACCGGCGAAGCCGGATCCACGGCAGTCGCTGGGTTGGCGTTGCGGCATGCATTGCGGACTACACGCAGCTGAGTAAGAACTGATATGGATATTTCTCGTATTCGTGCTTTGAGGGGCCCCAATCTGTGGAGCCGGCAGACGGCGGTGCAGGCCGTCGTAACCTGCTCGGCCGACGAGGTGTCGCTGACCACCCTGCCCGGCTTCGAGCAGCGGCTGCGCGCGCGGCTGCCCGAGCTGGGCCTGCTGCGCCGACCGCCCGACCAGACTTCGCTGGCCCATATGCTGGAGCTGGTGACGCTGGCGCTGCAGAACCAGGCCGGCAGCCAGGTCACCTTCAGCCGCACCGCCCCCACGCTGGAGGCCGGTGTCTACCAGGTGGTGGTGGAGTTCGGTGAAGAAGAGGTGGGCCGTGCCGCATTGGAAGCGGCCGAGCAGTTGATTGCCGCGGCCCGCGCCGACGCCCCGTTCGACGCCGAAGCCGTGGTGGCCCGGCTGCGTGCGCTCGACGAGGACGTGCGCCTGGGCCCGTCCACCGGCTGCATCGTGCAGGCGGCGGTGGCGCGCGGCATCCCCTTCAAGCGCCTGACCAGCGGCTCGCTGGTGCAACTGGGCTGGGGCTCGCGCGCGCGCCGCATCTGGGCCGCCGAGGTGGACTCCACCAGCGCCATTGCCGAATCGCTGGCGCAGGACAAAGACCTGTGCAAAAACCTGCTGCGTGCCGCCGGCGTGCCGGTGCCGCTGGGCCGCCCGGTGGCCAGCGTGGAAGACGCCTGGGAGGCCGCACGCGAAATCGGCCTGCCCGTGGTGGTCAAGCCGCAGGACGGCAACCAGGGCAAGGGCGTCACCGTCAACATCGTCAGCCGCGAACACCTGGAGTTCGCCTACCGTGCCGCAGAGGCCTATGGCACGGTGATGGTCGAGCGCTTTTTGCCGGGTAGCGACTTTCGGCTGCTGGTCATCGGCAACAAGCTGGTGGCTGCGGCGCGGCGCGAACCGCCGCTGGTGGTGGGCGACGGCGTGCACACCGTGCGCCAGCTGGTGGACCTGGTCAACCAGGACCCACGCCGAGGTGACGGCCACGCCACCTCGCTGACCAAGATCCGCATCGACGACATCGCCATCGCGCGGCTGGAGCTGCAAGGCCAGACGCCCGACTCGGTGCCCGAAAAGGGCCGCCGCATCATCTTGCGCAACAACGCCAACCTCTCAACCGGCGGCACCGCCACCGACGTGACCGACGAGGTCCACGCCGACGTGGCCGCCCGTGCGGTGGACGCGGCGCGCATGGTGGGGCTGGACATCTGCGGCGTGGACGCCGTCTGCGAGACGCTGTCGCGCCCCTTCGAGGAGCAAAGCGGCGGCATCGTCGAAGTCAACGCCGCGCCGGGCCTGCGCATGCACCTCAATCCCTCGTTCGGCAAGGGTCGGCCCGTGGGCGAGGCAGCCATCGACCACCTGTTCGCCGCCGGCGACGACGGGCGCATCCCGGTGGTGGCCGTCACCGGCACCAACGGCAAGACCACCACGGCGCGCCTGATTGCCCACCTGTTTGCGGCCAGCGGTCTGCGCGTGGGCATGACCAATACCGATGGCGTGCACGTGGCGGGCCGCCAGATCGACAGCGGCGACTGCTCGGGCCCCAGGAGCGCGCGCAACGTGCTGCTGCACCCCGACGTGGATGCCGCCGTTTTCGAGACCGCGCGCGGCGGCGTGCTGCGCGAAGGGCTGGGGTTCGACCGCTGCCAGGTGGCGGTGGTCACCAACATCGGCGCCGGCGACCACCTGGGCCTGAACTACATCACCACGGTGGACGAGCTGGCCGTGCTCAAGCGCGTCATCGTGCAGAACGTGGCGCCCACCGGCTACGCCGTGCTCAACGCCACCGACCCCCATGTGGCGGCCATGGCGCCGGCCGCCACCGGGGGCGTGATCTTCTTTGCCGCCGACCGCCACCACCCGCTGCTGGTCACCCACCGCGCCCAGGGCGGACGCTGCATCTACGTGGACGACGGCCATCTGGTGGCCGCCGAAGGCCAGTGGCGCGACAGCGTGTCGCTGCAGGGCGTGCCGCTGACGCGCGGCGGCAGCATCCCGTTCCAGGTCGAAAACGCCATGGCCGCCGTGGCCGCTGCCTGGGGCGTGGGCCTGCACTGGGACGCCATCCGCGCCGGCCTGGCCAGCTTCACCAGCGACACCCACGGCGTGCCCGGCCGCTTCAACGTGATGGAGCATCGCGGCGCCACCGTCATTGCCGACTACGGCCACAACCCCGACGCCATGCGCGCCTTGGTGACCGCCGTGGCCGCCATGCCGGGCCAGCGCCGCAGCGTGGTCATCAGCGGGGCGGGCGACCGCCGCGACGAAGACATCCGTGAGATGACGCAAATCCTGGGTGAGGCCTTTGACGAGGTGGTGCTCTACCAGGACGCCTGCCAGCGCGGCCGCGCCGACGGCGAGGTGCTGGGCCTGCTGCGCCAGGGCCTCGAGCGGGCCCCGCGCACCCAGCGCGTGGATGAGGTGATGGGCGAGTTCGCCGCCATCGACCTCGCGCTGGAGCGGCTGACCCCGGGCGATCTGTGCCTGGTGCTGATCGACCAGGTGGAAGAAGCCCTGGCCCACCTGACGCAGCGGGTGCAGGCGGGTTAAGCGCGTGGGCACCTGCGACCTCTGCGACGCCCACAAAGACCGCGCCGACGGCCTGCTGCGCGTGCTGCCGCCGGTCTACCGCGACTTTGGTGGTGCGGTGGCCGGTGCGGGTCGCATCGCCACCGTGCAATGCCTGGACGACAACTCGCGCGTGCGCGAGGCCGTGCAGTCGCCCGGCCAGGGCCGCGTGCTGGTGGTGGATGGCGGCGCCAGCCTGCGCCGCGCGCTGGTGGGCGGCAACCTGGCCGTGGCCGCGCACCAAAACGGCTGGGCCGGCCTCGTGGTGCATGGCGCCGTGCGCGACGTGGCCGAACTGGCGGCCGTGCCCCTGTTCATCCGCGCGCTGGCCGCCTGCCCCATGCCCACCGACCGCAAGGGTCAAGGGCTGGCGGACGTGCCGCTGCACCTGCATGGGTTCTGGCTGCACCCGGGCGAGTGGCTGTGCGCCGATGCCGACGGCATGGTGGTGCTGCCCGAGGCGCCCTGAAGCGGCCATCGGCCGGAGCGGCCATCCGTCGGCGCGCACGACGGCGCGTCGCAAACCGCTGGGTGACCTGAAGCGTGCGACCTAGAGTGGGCGCCATCGCAACAGGAGCCCCCCCGATGAAGATCTTCACCACCTGCCTCAAATGGCTGTTCGGCCTGGCCGCAGGCTTTGTCTTGCTGTGCGTGGCGGCGGGTCTGGCGCTGGCCTGGACGCTGGCCCCGGCCGATGCGGCCATCTTCGAGTTCGGCAATCAGGCCATGACCGTGCACCAACTGGGCTGGGCCGAGTGGCTGGCCCTGGGCGTGGGGCTGGCCGTGGCCGGGTTGGTGGTGTCGGTGACGGTGCCGCTGTGCCTGATGGGCGTGGCCCTGGCCTTGCTGCTGGGCCTGGGCGTGCCGCTGCTGCTGGTGTCGGGCCTGGGCGTGCTGCTGGCGGCGCCGCTGCTGGTGCTGGTGTGGCTGCTGAGGCGGTCGAGCCGCCCCACCACGCCCTGAGGTCAGGGGCTTATACGGCTTCGCAATCAAGGTGATAACAAGGCGCGGAGCCGCAGACAGTGCTGTAGCACGGCAAGGCGATGCAACGAAGTTAGCGCCTTGATTGCGAGGCCGTATTACGCCGGCACGCTGGTGCGGATCAGGTGGTCGAAGGCCGACAGCGCCGCCGTCGCGCCGGCGCCGGCCGAGATGACGATCTGCTTGTAGGGCACGATGGTGCAGTCGCCCGCCGCAAACACGCCGGGGACGTTGGTGGCGCCCCGGGCGTCGATGACGATTTCACCGAACCGGCTGCGCTCGACCACGCTGCCCAGCCACTCGGTGTTGGGCACCAGGCCGATCTGCACGAACACGCCTTCCAGCGGCACCTGGGTCTCGGTGCCCGCTTTGCGGCACTTGAAGTCCAGACCGCTGACCTTGCCGCCCTCGCCGCGAATCTCGGTGGTCTGCTTGTTGGTGTGCACGGTGACGTTGGGCAGGCTGTGCAGCTTCCTGACCAGCACGGCGTCGGCCTTGAGCTCGGGCATGAACTCGACCACGTGCACATGCTTGACCAGACCGGCCAGGTCGATGGCGGCCTCGACGCCGGAGTTGCCGCCGCCAATCACGGCCACGTCCTTGCCCTTGAACAGCGGGCCGTCGCAGTGGGGGCAGTAGGCCACGCCCTTGGTCTTGTACTCCTGCTCGCCGGGCACGCCCACGTTGCGCCAGCGCGCACCGGTGGCAAGGATGACGGTGCGGCCTTGCAACTGGCCGCCGTTGGCGAGCTTGACGGTGATCAGGCCGCCGGGCTCGGCCGCCGGCACCAGTTCGGCCACCTGCTGGCTGTTGATCAGGTCCACCTCGTAGGCGCGCACATGCTGCTCCAGCGCGGCGGCGTATCTGGGGCCGTCGGTCTCGGGCACGCCGGGGTAGTTGGCGATCTCCAGCGTGTCGTTGACCTGGCCGCCGAAGCGCTCGGCCACGAGGCCGGTGCGGATGCCTTTGCGCGCCGCGTAAACGGCCGCCGCTGCGCCGGCCGGGCCGCCGCCAACGATGAGCACGTCGTAGGGCGCGCGGGCGCTGAGCTTGGCGGCCTCGCGCCGGGCCGCGCCGGTGTCCACTTTTTGCAGCAGCTCTTCGACGCTGATGCGGCCCGAATGGATCATCTCGCCATTGAGGAAGAGCGCGGGCACACCCATGATTTCGCGCGCGTCGATCTCGCTCTGGAACAGGCCGCCGTCGATGATGGTGGCCTTGATGCGCGGGTTGTAGATGGCCATCAGCGTCACCGCCTGCACCACGTCGGGGCAGTTGTGGCAGGACAGGCTCATATAGACCTCGAAGTCGAGGTCCACGTCCAGCGCCTTGACCTGCTCCAGCGTGTCGGCCTCGATCTTGGGCGGATGGCCGCCCGTCCACAACAGCGCCAGCACCAGCGAGGTGAACTCGTGGCCCAGCGGAATGGCGGCAAAGCGCAGGCTGGTCTGGCTGCCCGTGCGCTGCACGGTGAATGAGGGCTTGCGGGCGTCGTCGCCGTCGAGCCGCAGCGTGATCTTGTCGCTCATGGCGGCAATGTCCTGCAGCAGCTCGCGCAACTCGGCGGATTTCTCTCCCGCGTCCAGTGAGGCCACCATCTCGAAGGGCAGGGTCACGCGCTCCAGGTAGGCAGCGAGTTGGGCTTTCAGATCGTCGTCGAGCATGGTGGGCTTTCTGGGCATGGGGGCGTAAAAAAGCCGGACGGCAGGGCAGACGCCCTGTCGCCGTCCGGCGTGTCGCGGTGGCTGTGGGGCTTAGATCTTGCCGACCAGATCCAGCGAGGGCTTGAGCGTCTTCTCGCCGTCTTTCCACTTGGCCGGGCAGACTTCGCCGGGGTGGCTGGCGGTGTACTGGGCGGCCTTGAGCTTGCGCACGGTCTCGGTGACGTCGCGGGCGATCTCGTTGGAGTGCACTTCCAGCGTCTTGATGGTGCCGCTGGGGTCGATGACGAAGGTGCCGCGCAGCGCCAGGCCTTCTTCGTCGATGTGCACGTCAAAGGCGCGGGTCAGCTTGTGGGTGGGGTCGCCCACCAGGAAGAACTTGGCCTTGCCCACGGCCGGGCTGGTTTCGTGCCAGACCTTGTGGCTGAAGTGGGTATCGGTGGTGACGATGTAGACCTCGGCACCGGCCTTCTGGAACTCGGCGTAGTGCTCGGCGGCGTCTTCGATCTCGGTCGGGCAGTTGAAGGTGAACGCGGCCGGCATGAAGATCACGACCGACCAGTTCTTGCCGTTCGACAGGTTTTTCTCGGTGACTTCCTCAAACTTGCCGTTGTGGAAGGCTTGGGCCGTGAACGGCTGGACTTTGGTGTTGATCAGCGACATGAAAGAGGCTCCTTGGGGTGTGCAGAAGCCTCTATGTTAGATGCGGTGGCATATCAATTGGATTGATTGTCGATATGCCGCCGATTGTCAACAACTATGCCATGAAGCCCAGGTTGCGCTTGGACGACTGCCATTGGGTCAGGTTGGGCAGCACCAGGTTGAGGTCGCTGTCCGAGACGCCGAACCAGCTGCCCAGCGTGGCCGCGTACTGGTCCACGCTCTGCGCGGGCAGCGACTGGCCGTTGTCCAGCAAGTCGTCGCTGAGGAAGCGGCCCTGGCCGTCGGTGCTGCTGTAGACCGGGAAGCGCCCGTAGATGTCGCCGCCCTTGACGGCGCCGCCCATGACGAAATGGTGGCTGCCCCAGCCGTGGTCACAGCCGTCGCCGTTGCTGGTCAGCGCGCGGCCGAACTCGCTCATGGTGAAGGTGGTCACGTCTTTGTCCACACCCATCTGGGTCAGCGTGCGGTCGAAGTACTGCATGCCATGCGCCAGCTGGGCCATCAGGATGGCATGGCGCTCGGCCATGTCGTCGTGGGTGTCCCAGCCGCCCAGGCCCACAAAAAACACCTGCCGGCTCATGCCCAGCGCGCTGCGCACGGCTATGGTGCGGGCCACGGCCTGGAGCTGGTGGGCCAGCGGGCTGAAGGTGTTCTGGCGCGTCACCGGGTCGCGGTATTGCAGCAGCGGGTCGATCATGGCCTGGTCTTTGCTGCCCCAGGGGCCGGCGTTGGGCGCCGGGTAGAGCCCCCCCAGCTGGGCGGTGGCGCTGTAGCTGCGCTGCGAGACGCTGGCATGCTCGCGCTCGATCAGGCGGTTGTCGCGGGCGGACTGCATGATGGTCTGCATGCGCGCGGCCACTGCCGCCGAGCCGTAGACGGTGCCGTCGCCCGCGCCCACGCGCACCGGGCCGGTGGGCGCGAGCTGGTAGGCCCGCGTGGTCTTGCCGGGCAGCCAGACGGCGTTGCCGTTGATGCTGACGGCGCTGAACATGGCGCTCTGGTTGCCCGCCAGCAGCAAGTCCATGTAGCGCCCACCCCAGCCGCGCGTGGCGCCTTCGACGCCGCCGCTCTGCCACACCGACTGCTGGTCGTTGTGGGAGCCGAGCTTGCCCGGCCGGCGGGCCGTGCGGTTGACGTAGTCGGCCTTGGTGGTGGGGCCCAGCAGGTTGCCCACGTTGGACACCACGGCCAGGCGCTTGTTGCCAAAGAGGTCGCGCAGCGCACCGGCGCTGGGGTGCAGCGCAAAGCTGCGGCCGGCCTGGGCCGTGACCGGGTTGATGGGCAGCACGCCGCCCAGGCGCTGGTGCAGCGTGCCGCTGCCGCTGGGCGAGACGCCTGGCGCCGCCAGGGCGATGCCCTCTGCCGGGCTGCCGCGCTCGGCGCCGTAGGCCTCCCACGAGCTGCCGTCGGTGGCCAGCACGGTGTTGTAGTGGTCGTTGCCACCGTACAGGAAGATGCAGACCAGGGCTTTGTAGCCCGTGGCGGGGGCGGCGGCGGCGTTGCCCATGGCGGCCAGGTTCAAGCCCAGGCCGCCGGCGGCGGGGCCGGCCACGGCCAGCGCGCTGGTGCGGCGCAGGAGTTCACGGCGGGAGATCGAAGAAGCGTTGCTGAACATGGCGGGGCTCATTTCTGGACGAGGAATTCGGGGCTGACCAGGGTCAGCAGGATGGCGGTCTGCACGCGGCGGGCCATGGCGTTCTCACGCGCTTTGGCATTGCTGTTGTCGGCCCGCTTGGGCGGAATGGTCTGGGCCTGAACGGCGGCGACGATCTGGTTTTGCAGGCTGACCGAGGGCATGGCGGGCAGCAGCTTGGGCAGCACCAGGTTGACCAGCTTCCTGGGGTCTTCGGCGGCGGCCATCTCGGCCTTGTAGTTGGGCTGCAGATCGGGCCGCGCGCCCATGCCGTTGAGGCCGCGCGGGCCCACGCCGCGCTGCACCGCGCCCATCATGTAGTTGGCGTAGCCGGCGATGCTGGCCTCGTCGGTGATCTGCATTTCGGGCAGCGTCATGCGCGCCGCGTCGGCCTCGCCGCCCGGCGGCACAAAGCCGGGCCGGTAGAAGTTGAACACCGACCCACTGCGCAGCGGGGTCTGGTTGAGGCCGTAGGAGGCCTCGTCGGTGGGCGTCATCAGCACGCGGCCGCTGTCGCTCTTGGCGTTGAAGGCGCGCAGCCAGGCCGTCAGGCGCAGCACGGGCTCGCGCACCTTGCCGTAGCGCTCGCCGCCGGCGATGGCGGGGTCGCGCGCCTCGGCATCGGTGAGGATGGCGCGCACCACGGCCTGCATGTCGCCGCGCACGCCCTTGCCGTTGTTGTCAAAGGCCGCCGCCACCCGGCCCACGTAGGCGGGGCTGGGGGCGCTGGTGACCAGGCGCTGAATCAGTTGGCGGCCGATGAAAGGGCCCACGTTGGGGTGGTTGAACAAGGTGTCCAGCGCCACCTTGACGCTGGCGCCCGGGTTGGGCGTGCCTTGCGGGGCCACCTGGGTGCCCAGAAACTCCTTGAGCGTGGTGGCGTGGTATTGCGCATAGCCCTGCATGGGCAGGCCGTAGCGGTTGGCATCGACATAGCCCGGGTTGCCGCCGCCGCCAAAGAAGCGGCCCTTGCTGGTGTCGGGGCCGGCCCACGACCAGCCGGTGAACACCGAGGCCATGCCGGCCACGTCGTCCTGCTCGTAGGTGGCAACCGGCTGGCCGCCCACCAGCTTGGCCGTACCGTCGGGGTTGAGCTGCACCAGACCGATGGAGAACAGCTGCATCACCTCGCGGGCAAAGTTCTGGTCGGGCTGGCGGCCGGTGGCGGGGTCGGCCGGCTGGTTGTGCATGTGCGACAGGTAGATGCCCATGGCCGGGTGGGTGGCCACGCCCTCCAGCAGGTTGCGGAAATTGCCCAAGGCGTTGCGGCCCAGCATGTCGTAGTACGAGGCGGCCGCCTCGGCGCGGTACGACGACAGCTCGTTGGTGGAGACAACGAAGATCTCCGACAGCGCCAGCTTGACGCGCTGGCGCAACTGGTCTTGCGCCTGCAGGCCTTGCTGGTAGATGGACGAGGTGATGTCGTTGGTGCCGGCCGAGGCGTCGGCATTGGTCTTCTTGACCTCGGCGTCGGTGGCCAGCCAGCGCGCGCGGTGCACGTCTTGCGCCGGCATGGCCAGTTGTTCGTTGATCCAGGCGGTGGCGCCGATGGACTGCACGCGGCTGATGTCGGCCGCCGTGGGGCCGAACGTGGCCTGGGTCAGCAGGCGGAACGCGTCGGCCCGGGTGGTGGGTTGCTGGACAGCCAGCGCCCCACGGCGCCCGTCGGCGGCCACGCTGGGCTCGTCACCGGCCGACTCCTTGCCGCCACCGCAAGCCGTCAGCAGCGCGGCAAACGCCAGCGCGGCCAGTTTGAAACCCTTCGAGGGGCGGAACGAGGTGTGGGTCAGGACCATGAGGGACTCCGAGACTGAAAGGGGGGCCGGCAGGCGGCGTGCCCTCGCTATCGGAGCCTCACTTGGCTCTTTCTGTATCCTGGCCGTAACAAAGGGTTGGGCGGTCTAATCCTGCCAACAATGCCGCAACTGCCGGCTATTTGCCGTAACCATCGTTACAGCGATGACCTATTGACACAAACGGGTCTGCGCGTCGATTGGCTTGCACACCACGGGCTCAACAAAGTTGAGCCCCACGGCCAGCGCCAGCCAGACCGCCATCCACGCGGCCACCACACCCCGGCGCGGCCACAGCACGCCCAGCAGCGCAACGCCCGCACACACCAGGCTGGCCGCCACCCAGCGGGTGGCCGGACCGACGAGCACCGAGGTGGGCGGGTGTGAGGCGATGCGGCCATGGGACACCCAGACACCCCAGTCGGCCACGCCAACCCCGATGACGATGAACGCCAGCCCCACCAGCGCGATGGGCCAGCGGTTGTGCAGGTAGCGGCTAAAGCGCGTCGGCATCGGCGGCCCGCTTCACCCACTCGCCCATGCACCGGGCCGTGTCGCCGGGCATCTGCGCCAGCCCGGCCACCGTGCCCAGCCGGTCCTCGGGCGCCTCGTCCTGACTGGCCTTGAGCTTGGCCTCCAGGCTATCCACGGGGATCGCAATGCCCACGATGCCGCGCAACAGCGCGTCGATATACGGTTTGGGCGCATCGGCCACCTGCCAGGGCGTGGCCTGCGCCGCCTCTTGCGCCTGGGTGAGGCGGTTCAGCATGACCAGCAGCCAGTCGGCGTCTTCCACCGCCCGGGCCACGCCATGCGCATGCACCACGGCGTAGTTCCAGGTGGGCACCACCTTGCCGTGCGCCGCCTTGCCCGGATACCAACCCGGCGTGATGTAGGCCTGTGGCCCCTGAAACATCACCACCGACGGGCGGCCCGCCGCCAGCTCGCGCCAGACCCCGTTGGCGCGCGACACATGCCCCACCAGCGTGCCCTGCGGCCCCAGGCTGCGGTCCAGCACAAAGGGAATGTGGTTGGCGATCAACTGCCCACCCGCACCCTGGCAGACCCAGGCGCCCAGCGGATAGGCCGCCACCAGCCCGTGGATGGCCTCTTGATCGGTCAGTTGGTGTGCCTTGCGGATGTACATCTCAAACCCCTTGGAGTGCGTGCCGCACCAGCAAGGCCGACAACACCAGCATGGTCAGCCCGATCAGGCTGTCCAGCACCTGCCAGGCCCTGGGCCGGGCAAACCAGGGCGCCAGCCAGCGCGCACCATACCCCAGCAGCCCGAACCAGAACGCGCTGGCCAGGGCGGCTCCGGCAATGAACCAGCCGCGCAGCGCCACCGGCTGCTGGGCACCGATGCTGCCCACCAGCAGCACCGTGTCCAGATAGACATGAGGGTTGAGCAGCGTAAACGCCGCCGCCTGCGCCAGCGCCGCGCCCCGGCCCAGGCCCGCACCGCCCGGCGCCGCCTGCAACTGCCCCGGCTGACGGGCGCGCCGCAGCGCCAGCCAGCCGTAATAGGCCAAGAACACCGCCCCCGCCAGCGCCAGCACCCGCGCCAGGCCCGGGCGCTCCCCCAGCGCCTGCGCCATGCCCAGCACCCCGGCCGCAATCAGCACCGCATCGGCCAGCGCGCAGAACAGCACCACGCTGCCCACCTGCTCGCGCCGCAGCCCCTGGCGCAACACAAACGCGTTCTGGGCGCCGATGGCGACGATCAGGCCCAGGCTCAGCACCATGCCGTGCGTGAGAACCGCCAGGGCCTGGGCGGTGGTGGGGGTGGCTAGGGTCAACATGCGTGCAGGTTGCCAGTCGGCCATGATGCAGTCAAACTAACTTGTCTAATCTGAATGAAGAGAAACTAATCTGATGCTGGACTACGCCGCCCTGTCTGCACTGGCCGCCGTGGTGCGCGAAGGCAGCTTCGAGCGCGCGGCCGGCGCGCTGCACGTCACCCCGTCTGCCGTCTCGCAGCGCATTCGCGCGCTGGAAGAGCGCGTGGGCTGCGCCCTGGTGATCCGCGGCCAGCCCTGCCGGGCCACCGACACCGGGCGCCGCCTGTGCCAGCACGTGGATCAGGTGCGCCTGCTGGAGCAGGGCTTGCACACCGCCTTGCCGGCCCTGGCGCCCGACGGCCCGGCGCGCGTGCCACTGCCCATTGCCGTCAACGCCGACAGCCTGGCCACCTGGGCCGCCCCGGCCCTGGCCACCTTTGCCGCCACCCACCCGGTGCTGCTGGAGGTGACCGTGGACGACCAGGACCACACCGCCGAGTGGCTGCGCAGCGGCACCGTGCTGGCCGCCGTCACCGCTGCCGCCACGCCGGCCGCCGGCTGCAACAGCCGCCCGCTGGGCGCCATGCGCTACCGCGCCGCCGCCAGCCCCGCCTTTGTGCAGCGCCACTTTGCCGGCGGCGTCACCGCCGCCGCCCTGGCCACCGCACCCAGCCTGGCCTTCAACACCAAGGACACGTTGCAGGCCCGCTGGGTCCAGCGCCTGTGCCGCCGCCATGTGGAGCTGCCGCGCCACACCCTGCCCTCGGCCCACGCCTTCGTGACCGCCGCCGTGGCCGGCATGGGCTGGGGCCTGCACCCCGAGGCCTTGATTGCGCGCGAGCTGGTGGCGGGCGAGTTGGTGGAGCTGGTGCCGGAGGCGGCGCTGGACGTGGCCCTGTACTGGCAGCACGCGCGGGCGGCGGCGGGGGTGGTGGATGGGTTGACGGCGGCGGTGGTGGGGGCGGCGGGGGGTGGGTTGGTGGGGTGATCCTGCCCCAGGGAACCTCGATCAGTCTTGCTTGAGCAGGTTGAGGAAAGCCGGATTGACGAACACCTTCTCCCGGCCGACCTTGTGCTCCCGCAGAATGCCGACGGCCGCCAGCGTCTTGAGGTAGGTACTCGCGGTCTGGCGCTTGGCCAGACCGGCATCAACGACATGCGCGATCCGGCAATACGGACGCACGAACACCAACTCGGCCAGCTCGCGAGAGTAGACGGTGCCGGCTTCTGTTCGCATCCGCTGTGAGGTCTCTTCAAGCAGGCCGCGCACGGCAATGATCTTGTGCGTGGTCCATCGGGCCGTCTCGGTCACCCCGTTGAGCATGTAGAGCAGCCAGGGCTCCCAGGCGCCTTGCACCGTGACCGACTGAAGCCCCCCGTAATAGCCCGCCTTGTTTCGCAAGATGTGGCGGCTGAGGTACAGCACCGGAATGTCCAGCAAACCCTGCTCAACAAGGTAGAGCAGATTGAGCACGCGCCCGGTGCGGCCGTTGCCGTCGGTGAATGGATGAATGGCCTCAAACTGGTAATGGCCCGCCGCCATGCGCACCAACGGATCGATCTCCGCTGCGCCCGGCGAAGTGCCATGCAGCCACCGCTCCCAGTTGGCCAGCTTTTCGCGCAACAGCCCCTCACCTTCTGGTGGGGTGTAGATGACTTGCCCGGTGCGATCATTGCTCAGGGTGGTGCCGGGCGTGTTGCGAATGCCCATGTCCACGCCCTTGATCGCACGGCAGATCTGCACTGCCGTGTTCGTCGACAACGGGCGCGTCTTGAGTGCCTGGTAGCCCTCCCACAACGCGGTTCGGTAACGCATGGCCTCCTTGGTGGCCGGGTCCGCCTCACCCTCTCCCACGCCATCAAACAGGAACATCTGATCCGTGGTGGTCACGATGTTCTCGATCTCGCTGCTGGCCTGTGCTTCGAGCAGTGGAATCGAGTTGACCAGCACCCCCTGGTTCGGAATCAACAGCCCGGCCGCCTTCAGCTCCGCGACGGCGGCCCGCGCCGAAATGCACGCCTTGAGAACGGCCCGCGACTCCAGATCAACCTGGGGCGGGAGGGCCGGTAGGTCGTTGTAGGGACGGGAAGGGTCGAATGCCATGAGCGATTGGAGAAGGTCAGATCAGGCCGAGGCACGAACAATGTTCGTGCAATCGACATGAAGGCGAAACGTGTCGATTATGCGCTCACAAATAGACACTTCATCTCGCAGATCGGTGCGTTCCGCTATCTACATCCGCCGGGGCTTTGGGTATCCCACTCGAAAGCCCCGTCGCCGAAATTCTTCATCAACAGTCCATCGGACGTCAGCAGCAAAACCCTTCCTTCCGCCGCCTGCACCAGCCAGCCGCAAATGCGCGCGTTGCTGCCGCCGGCCCCATTTGATGACAGCCTGACGTAGGGGTATCCGCCAAGCTGCTCCCTACCGGACGACACATATGCGTCATCTACCTTCGTCGGCGATTGACCTGTCATCCTCCAACCGGGAGGACGCCGGGCTGGCGCCTGACGTCCCGTCGCAGCCACGTACTGCTTGCGAAATTGATCTGCACCTATACGGTATGGGCGTTCGTACAAAAGAACGATGACTGCCACATACAGACCGAACATGCTGATGAGCACACCGACAGCCACGAGCCCCAGGGTCATGGGTTTCGACAACTGCCAGCGCTCTCCCGGTCGCAATGCAGCTCTAACACGACACGCACCGCGCTTCCCAAGAAAGCGCCACCGCTCCATGGCGCCGATTGCGGCAATGTCGTGCATGTGCCGAGCCTGCCAAGCCTCCTGGGCCCACCGCTTGCGTAACCCCAGCCTATCCAACGTTTCGCCGCGTGCGCGAAGACGCCTCCAGTTCGCCGCCTTCTTCGATAGCCACGTTGAGATGCTCTCCAGGGCGACGAAATAAGCCACCACGGCGAGGATGGCGCCCACAACAACCACCCATGTGGAGGAATCGGCGAGGCCCCGAATGACAATGTCCTGGAAAGGCCACACAAACCAAAGTGATGGCACGCCTGCAGCGTCATACCACCCCTGGATACCGGCACGGCCAACCAGGTAGCTCCCTGCAGTAAGGGACGCAGTGCTCATGACCAACAGCTGGAGCACGTGCTCTCGCAGCCAGCCTTGGCCTTGATCCTGCAAAACCTTCTGGTCTGCTTGCTGCAAACTCATGACACCTTCCTGAGCTTGCCCCTTGGGTCAGATCGACCGCCGCGCAACGTCGCCCTTTACCCCTCACGCATCAATATTCGCCGCCCTCAGCGCATTCGTCTCAATGAACTCCCGCCTTGGCTCCACCTCGTCGCCCATCAGCATGGTGAACACGCGATCGGCCTCGATGGCGTCTTCGATTTGCACGCGCAGCAGGCGGCGCACGGTGGGGTCCATGGTGGTTTCCCAGAGCTGGCTGGGGTTCATCTCGCCCAGGCCTTTGTAGCGCTGGCGGCCCACGGCCGATTCGGCCTGGGCCATCAGCCAGGCCATGGCGGCGCGGAAGTCGGCCACGGCCTGTTCCTTGCGCTTGTCGCCCTCACCGCGGGCGACGACGGCGCCTTCGGTGAGCAGGCCGGCAAAGGCGCGGCCGGCGCCGGCCAGCAGTTCGTAGTCGGCGCCATGCACGAAGTCGGCGCTGATGACGCTGCTCTTGACGTTGCCATGGTGGCGGCGGCTGATGCGCAGCAGTTGCTTGTCGGTGCGGGCGTCGATGACGGCCTCCACTTCGGCGCCCTCGCCCAGTTGGGCCTTGAGGCGCTGGGCGCTGTCGGCAGCCTGGGCGGCGTCGTCCAGTTCAAGCGCGAGGCCGCTGGCCATGGCGCGCAGCGCCTGCACGTCCATCCAGCCCGAGAGGCGGGCAATGACGGCCTCGGCCTGCACGTACTGCTGGGCCAGCGCGGTCAAGGCCTCGCCGTCGATGGCGGGGCGGCCGGCGCCGGGCTCCACGCGGGCGCCATCCAGCGCCACGCGCAGCAGGTAAGCGTCCAGTTCGTGGCCGTCTTTGAGGTATTGCTCGTGCTTGCCCACCTTGACCTTGTACAGCGGCGGCTGGGCGATGTAGATGTGGCCGCGCTCGACCAGCTCGGGCATCTGGCGGTAGAAGAAGGTCAGCAGCAGGGTGCGGATGTGGGCGCCGTCCACGTCGGCGTCGGTCATGACGATGATGCGGTGGTAGCGCAGCTTGTCGGCGTTGAAGTCGTCGCCGCCTATGCCTTTGCCGATGCCGGTGCCTAAAGCGGCGATCAGGGTGAGGATTTCGTTGCTGGAGAGCAGCTTCTCAAAGCGGGCCTTCTCCACGTTCAGGATCTTGCCGCGCAGCGGCAGGATGGCCTGGAATTTGCGGTCGCGCCCCTGCTTGGCGCTGCCGCCGGCGGAGTCGCCCTCCACCAGGTAGATCTCGCACAGCGCGGGGTCTTTTTCCTGGCAGTCGGCCAGCTTGCCGGGCAGGCCCATGCCGCTCATCACGGTTTTGCGGGTGGCCTCTCTGGCCTTGCGCGCGGCTTCGCGGGCGCGGGCGGCGTCCACGATCTTGCCGCAGACGGTTTTGGCGTCGTTGGGGTTCTCCAGCAGCCACTCGGACAGCTTGCTGGCCACCACATCTTCCACCGGCCCGCGCACCTCGCTGGAGACGAGTTTGTCCTTGGTCTGGCTGGAGAACTTGGGCTCGGGCACCTTGATGCTGATGACGCAGGCCAGGCCTTCGCGCATGTCGTCGCCGGTGACGTCGACCTTGGCTTTTTTGGCCAGCTCGTTGTCTTCGATGTATTTGTTGATGACCCGGGTCATCGCGGCGCGCAGGCCCGTCAGGTGGGTGCCGCCGTCGCGCTGGGGGATGTTGTTGGTGAAACACAGGACGTTCTCGGAGAACGTGTCGTTCCACTGCATGGCCACTTCCACGCCCACGTTGGTGGCCTGGTCGCTCATCTTGTCGCCCATGGCGTGGAAGATGTTGGGGTGCAGGACGCGCTTGCCCTTGTTGACGAACTCGACGAAGCCCTTGACGCCGCCCGAGTAGGCGAAGTCGTCTTCCTTGTTGTTGCGCTCATCCACCAGCCGGATGCGCACGCCGTTGTTGAGGAAGGACAGCTCGCGCAAGCGCTTGGCCAGGATGTCGTAGTGGAACTCGTTGTTCTGCTGGAAGATGTCGGTGTCAGGCAGGAAGTGCACCTCGGTGCCGCGCTTGTCGGTGGTGCCGGTGACGCGCATGGGGCTCACCTCGACGCCGCCCAACTGCTCCAGCATGCGGTTTTGCACCACGCCGCGCTTGAAGTCGATTTCATGCACCTGGCCGTCGCGGCGCACGATGAGGCGCAGCGACTTGGACAGCGCGTTGACGCAGGAGACGCCCACGCCGTGCAGGCCGCCCGAGACCTTGTAGCTGTTCTGGTTGAACTTGCCGCCGGCGTGCAGCTCGGTCAGCGCGATCTCGGCGGCCGAGCGCTTGGGCTCGTGCTTGTCGTCCATCTTGACGCCGGTGGGGATGCCGCGGCCGTTGTCGATGACGGAGATGGAGTTGTCCGAGTGGATGGTGACGACGATGTCGTCGGCAAAGCCGGCCAGCGCCTCGTCGATGGAGTTGTCCACCACCTCGAAGACCAGATGGTGCAGGCCGGTGCCGTCGGAGGTGTCGCCGATGTACATGCCGGGGCGCTTGCGCACGGCCTCCAGCCCTTCGAGGATCTGGATGCTGTCAGCGCCGTAGCCGGCCGGCAGGGGCGCGGGGTTGGCGGGTTGCTGCGGGTCGGTCGGAGGGGTGGGATCACTCATGGGGCACAAAGGCCGCTGCGCGGCCGCTTTCAATCTGGATATGGGGGCGCTGTGCCCGGCGGGCAAGCGGTGGGCACAGCGCCGCGCTGCCGGCGCGAGGCCGCCCGGCCTCAAATGCGCATGGGCATGACCACGTACTTGAAGCCGGCGTCCTCCGGCAGGGTGAACAGCGCCGCCGAGGCGCCGTCGCCCAGCGCCAGATCAACCATGTCGCCGGCCATGTTGGCCAGCGCGTCGGTCAGGTAGCTGACGTTGAAGCCAATCTCGATGGCCGGGCCACCGTAGTCGATGTCCAGCTCCTCCTTGGCCTCTTCCTGCTCGGCGTTGGAGGCCACGATGCGCAGGCTGCCCGGCTCCACGGCCATGCGCACGCCTTTGAATTTGTCGCTGGTCAGGATGGCGGCGCGCTGCAGCGAGGCCAGCAGCGGCTGGCGGCCCAGCCGGATTTCGTTGGTGTTGTGCTTGGGGATGACGCGGTTGTAGTCGGGGTATTTGCCCTCGACCAGCTTGGTGACGAACTCCAGCCCCGAGAAGCTGAACTTGGCCTGGTTGGCGGCAAAGCGCAGGGTGAGGTCGCCCTCGTCGGCGGTCAGCAGGCGCATCAGCTCCAGCACCGTCTTGCGCGGCAGGATGACCTCCTGGCGCGGCACCTCATGCTCCAGCTCGCTGCGGGCCAGCGCCAGCCGGCTGCCGTCGGTGGCCACCAGGGTGAGCTGGCGGCCGTCGGCCACAAACAGGATGCCGTTGAGGTAGTAGCGGATGTCGTGCACCGCCATGGCGATGTGCACCTGGTTGATCAGCTGCTTGAGCGTTTTTTGCGGGATGACGATGTCGGGCCCGAAGTCCACCGCCTCGCTGACCAGCGGGAAGTCTTCGGCCGGCAGCGTCTGCAACGTGAAGCGGCTCTTGCCACTTTGCAGCGTCAGTTTGCTGCCCTGGGCCGTGAGCGAGACCATCTGGTCGGCCGGCAGGCTTTTCAGGATGTCGATCAGCTTGCGCGCACCCACGGTGGTCGAGAAGGTGCCGGCGTCGCCGCCCAGGTTGGCGCTGGTGCGCACCTGCAGCTCCAGGTCGCTGGTGGTCAGCTCGATGGCCTCACCCTGCTTGCGCAGCAACACATTGGCCAGCACGGGCAGTGTGTGGCGGCGCTCGACGATGCCGGCCACGGCTTGCAGCGCGGCCAGCAGGTCGCTTTGGGGGGCTTTGAGCACGATCATGGCGTCTCCGTGAGAGGGGTGCAGCGATTAACCGCGCATTTTCGCTGATGAATGCGGGCCACCCCCGCGCGCGGGGCGTCAGCCCTTGAGCGTTTGCTCCAGCACGTGCAGCTGCTGGTTCAGCTCGGTGTCCTTGTGGCGCTCGCCGCCCACTTTGCGCACGGCGTGCAGCACGGTGGTGTGGTCGCGCCCGCCAAAGAGGTCGCCGATCTCGGGCAGGCTTTTTTGCGTCAGCTCCTTGGCCAGGTACATGGCGATCTGGCGCGGCCGCGCGATGCTGGCCGGGCGGCGCTTGGAGTACATGTCGGCCACCTTGATCTTGTAGAAGTCGGCCACCGTTTTCTGGATGTTCTCGACCGAGATCTGGCGGTTCTGGATGGACAGCAGGTCTTTGAGCGCCTCGCGCGCCAGCGCAATCGAGATCTCTTTTTGCGAGAACTTGGCAAACGCCAGCACCTTGCGCAGCGCCCCTTCCAGCTCGCGCACGTTGGCGCGCACGTTCTTGGCGATGAAGAAGGCCACGTCCTCGGGCAGCCCCGCACCCTCGCTGCGCGCCTTGGTCAGCAGGATGGCCACGCGCATCTCCAGCTCGGGCGGCTCGATGGCCACCGTGAGCCCCGAGTCGAAGCGCGAGGTCAGGCGCTCGTCGATGTTGGCCAGCCCCTTGGGATAGGTGTCGCTGGTCATGATGATGTGCGCCCGCTTGGCCAGCAGCGCCTCGAAGGCGTTGAAGAACTCCTCCTGGGTGCGCTCCTTGCCGGCAAAGAACTGCACGTCGTCGATCAGCAGCAGGTCCAGCGAGTGGTATTTGGCCTTGAGCTCGTCAAACGTCTTGCGCTGGTAGTTCTTGACCACGTCGGAGATGAACTGCTCGGCATGCAGGTAGAGCACCCGCGCATCGGGCCGGTCGGCCAGCAGCGCGTGGCCCACGGCGTGGATCAGGTGGGTCTTGCCCAGGCCCACGCCGCCATAGATGAACAGCGGGTTGTACATGCGCCCCGGCGCGCCGGCCACGTGCAGCGCCGCCGTGCGCGCCATCTGGTTGGCGCGGCCGGCCACCAGGGTGTCGAAGGTGTGGGCGCTGTTGAGCCGGTGGGTGGGGGCGGGCGTGGGCGCAGGCGCCAGCACCGGCGTGCCCGCTGTGGCGGGGAGGCCAGGCAGGATGGCCGGCCGCAGTGGCGTGCCCGCAACGGTGCGGGCAGGCAAGGCCTCGCGTGGCGCCAGGGCCAGCTCCAGCCGCACCGGGCGGCCGGCCAGTTCGGCCAGCACCGACTCGATGCGCGAGGCGTATTGCGTGCGGATCCAGTCGAGCTTGAAGCGGTTGGGCACCCGCAGCGAAGCGACCAGCCCGTCGTCGCCCGCATCGGCAATGTCGGCCGGGGGCAGCGGGCTGATCCAGGTGGAAAACTGCGGTTCGGGCAGCTCGCAAGCCAGTTGCTCGCAACCACGCTGCCAAAGATCGACACTCATTGTGGAAAACATAGGATTGAGCGGCGGCATTCTAGCCCTCATCGGCCGCCGCCGGCCAGGGTTATCCACAATGGACCCGACTCCCTTCAGCGCCCGGCAGCACCCACCCCATCGCCGCGCGCCTTGGCGGGTACGGCTTCTTGATCTAGAATGGCAGGTTTTCCGTTTCGCACCATCTGCGAGACTTGCCGATGCTGCCCGCGCCGGCCTGCGCCTTGTGCCCTGTTGCACGCGGCAGCCCGGCATCCAGGCAGCAAGACACGGGCTCCACGCCCGCCGTCACGCCCTGCCAATCCAGACCGTAGACCACCATGAAGCGCACCTATCAGCCCTCCAAAGTCCGCCGCGCCCGCACGCACGGCTTCCTCGTTCGCATGAAGTCGCGCGGCGGCCGTGCCGTGATCAATGCGCGCCGCGCCAAGGGCCGCAAGAAAATGACGCAGGTCTGATCCGGCTTGCGGGGCGCGCTGTTGCCTGCCCCGCGCCCACCCTGCCTGGGCCCCATGCAGCGCCTGTTGCGTTCTGCCGATTTCGAGCGCGTCCTGGCCTCGCCACTGCGCTGCCGCAGCACGTATTTCGCCGCCCACCATCTGTCGGCCACGCCAGGCCAGCCTGGCAAAGCAGGCGCCGACCGCGCAGATGCACAGCTTGCTCCCACGTTGTCAACCGAGTTATCCACAGACTCGTCCACGTCGCAGGACGCGCCTGTGGATGACGATCAGTGGCTGGGGTTGGTGGTGCCCAAGCGCCATGCGCGCCGGGCGGTGACGCGCACGCTGGTCAAGCGCCAGGCGCGGGCCGCGCTGGCCCGCCACGCGCCGCGTTTGGCTGCGGGGCTGTGGGTGGTGCGGCTGCGCACCCCCATCGACCGCAAAGCCTTTGCCAGCGCCGCCTCGTGTGCCTTGACCGCCTTGCTGCAAGCGGATCTGGCCGAGTTGCTGCGCCGCGCCGAGGCGCGGTTCGGCCGCGCGGAGGCGGCGTGAGCGTTGCCCTGCGTTCGCTGGCAGCGGCCATGGCCCGCCTGCCGCAGCGCACGCTGCTGGCGCTGGTGTGGGGCTACCGCATGCTGCTGCGCCCCTGGCTGGGCACGAATTGCCGCTTCACCCCCTCGTGCTCGGCCTATGCCACCGAGGCGCTGACGCGCCATGGCGCACTGGGCGGCAGCTACCTCGCGGCCGCGCGGCTGTTGCGCTGCCACCCCTGGTGCGACGGCGGCTGCGACCCCGTGCCCGAGGCGCCACCCAAACTGTTCTCCAAGCTTTCATCCTCACCATGACCGATTTCCGCCGCACCTTGCTCTGGGTCATCTTCGCCATGTCGCTGGTGATGCTGTGGGACGCCTGGAACCGCCACAACGGCCAGCCCACGCTGTTTGGCGCGCCGGTGGCCCAGCCGGCGGCCAGTGCGCCGCCGCTGGCGGCAACGCCGGCCGCCTCGGCAGTGGCGGCGGTGGCGGGCGCCCTGCCCGGCTCGGCCCCCGCTGCGGCGGCGGCCGAGACCTTTACCGTCACCACCGACGTGTTGCGCCTGGGCTTTTCCACGCGCGGTGGTGAGGTGGACAAGGCCGAATTGCTGAAATACCCCGACAGCCAGCATGCCGACCGCCCGGTGATGCTGCTGGACGAGAGCCCGCAGCGCGTCTACCTGGCGCAAACCGGCCTGTTGCCGGCCGCCGGCGGCGCCGCGCTGCCCAACCACTTCACCACGCTGACGGCGGTACCCGGCCCGCGCACGCTGGCTGATGGACAAGACACCTTGACGGTTCGCTTCGAGTCGGCCCCGGTGGGCGGCGTCAAGCTGGTCAAGACCTACACCTTGCAGCGCGGCAGCTACGCCATCGCCGTGCAGCACGACGTGGTCAACGTCGGCACGGCCCCGGTGCAGCCCCAGCTCTATGTGCAGCTGATGCGCGACGGCTCGCCGCCACCCGACCATTCCTCGTTCTACTTCACCTTCACCGGCCCGGCGCTCTACACCGCCGAGGGCAAGTTCCAGAAGGTGGAGTTCAAAGACATCGAAAAGCGCGGCAGCGACCCGGCCAAGCACGTCACCCGGGCCAACGACGGCTGGGTGGCCATGGTCCAGCATTACTTTGTGTCGGCCTGGCTGCAGCCGGCCGACCCCAAGCCCGGTGCCACCCAGGTCACGCCGGGCCCGCAGCGCGAGTTCCGCACCGAGACGGTAGGCCCCAACCTCTACCGCATCGCCATGGTGTACCCGCTGCCCGCCATTGCGCCGCAGGCCACCTACAGCCACCACGACACGCTGTTCATCGGCCCGCAGGAAGAGAAAAAGCTCGAACAGATGGCCACCGGCTTCGAGCTGGTCAAGGACTATGGCTGGGTGCACATCCTGTCCAAGCCGCTGTTCTGGCTGCTGGACAAGATCCACGGTGTGCTGGGCAACTGGGGCTGGGCCATCATCGCGCTGGTGGTGTTGCTCAAGGCCGCCTTCTTCGGCCTCAACGCCAAGGCCTACAAATCCATGGCCAAGATGCGCGCCGTCAACCCGCGCATCATGGCGCTGCGCGAGCGCCTGAAGGACAAGCCGCAAGAGATGCAGCAGGAGATGATGCGCATCTACCGCGAGGAAAAAATCAACCCGCTGGGCGGCTGCCTGCCCATCCTGGTGCAGATGCCGGTGTTCATTGCGCTGTATTGGGTGTTGCTGTCCAGCGTGGAGATGCGCGGCGCGCCGTGGCTGGGCTGGATCACCGACCTCTCGGCCAAAGACCCTTATTACATCCTGCCCATCTTGATGACGCTGTCGTCGCTGCTGATGCAGTGGCTGCAGCCCACGCCGCCCGATCCGGTGCAGGCCAAGATGATGTGGATCATGCCGCTGGCCTTCAGCGTGATGTTCTTCATCTTCCCGGCCGGCCTGGTGCTGTACTGGCTGACCAACAACCTGCTGTCCATCGCCCAGCAATGGGTCATCAACAAACGGCTGGGCGTGGCGTGACGCGAATCACGCGGGCGCCCCTTCACAACCCGCTGGCGCTGCCGAAACACTGGGCACACGCCATGCGGGGTTTTGGGGGCGACAGGGTCAGCGGTGAAGTTGTCCCGCCTGCGCCCCCCTCCGCGCCACATGGCCACTAGGGCACTGGCGGCGCTGGACGACCCCATCGTCGCCATCGCCACCGCCCCCGGCCGAGGCGCCGTGGGCATCGTGCGCGCCAGTGGCCGCCACCTGGCCCCGCTGGCCCGCGCCCTGACCGGACGCGACCTCACCCCCCGCCACGCCCACTACGGCCCCTTGTTGGCCGCCGACGGCCAAGCCATCGACCAGGGCCTGGCGCTGTACTTCCCCGCACCCCATTCCTACACCGGCGAAGACGTGCTGGAGCTGCAAGCCCACGGCGGCCCCGTGGTGCTGGCGCTGCTGCTGGCGCGCTGCCTCGAAGCCGGCGCGCCGCTGCGGCTGCGCCTGGCCACGCCGGGCGAGTTCACCCAGCGCGCCTTTGTGAACGGCAAGCTCGACCTGGCCCAGGCCGAGGCCGTGGCCGACCTCATCGACGCCAGCACCAGCGCCGCCGCGCGCAGCGCCAGCCGCGCGCTGGCCGGCGCGTTCTCGGCCGAGGTCGACGCGCTGGCCCAGGGTCTGGTGCGGCTGCGGCTGTTGGTCGAGGCCACACTGGATTTCCCTGAAGAAGAGATCGAGTTCCTGGAGCGCGCCGACGCGCGCGGCCAGCTCGCCCGCCTGCAGGCCGGTGTGGCCGCCGTGCGCCAGCGCGCGCGTCAGGGCCAGCTGCTGCGCGAGGGCTTGCGCGTGGTGCTGGCCGGCCAGCCCAACGTGGGCAAAAGCTCGCTGCTCAACGCCCTGGCCGGTGCCGAGGTGGCCATCGTCACCCCGGTGGCCGGCACCACGCGCGACCGCGTGCAGGAGACGCTGCAGATCGACGGCGTGCCCATCCACCTGGTGGACACCGCCGGCCTGCGCGACGCGGGCGATGCCGACGAGGTCGAGCGCATCGGCATGGCCCGCACCTGGGAGGCGGTGGAAGGCGCCGACGCCGTGCTCTTCGTGCACGACCTGACCCGTGCCGGCGAGCCCGCCTACGAGGCCGCCGAGGCCGACCTGGCCACCCGCCTCGTCGGCGCCGACCCGGCCCGCGTGCTGCATCTGCACAACAAGGCCGATCTGGCACCCACGGCGGCTGTGCCGCCGGGCCACCTGCGCCTCTCCACCCGCAGCGGCGAAGGCCTGGCCGAGCTGCGCCAGACCTTGCTGGCCCGCGCCGGCTGGCAGGCGCTGCCCGAAGGCGTCTACATTGCCCGCACCCGCCACCTGCAGGCACTGGACGCCGCCAGCGGCCACCTGCAGGCCGCCGACGCACTGGCCGCCCAGGGCGACGGCGCGCTGGACCTGCTGGCCGAAGAGCTGCGCCTGGCCCACGAGGCCCTGCAAGCCATCACCGGCCAGTTCACCGCCGACGACTTGCTGGGCGAAATCTTTGGGCGGTTTTGCATTGGCAAGTAGTCGCGGCGCTAGCAGCCTCGGCTTAGCTATGGCACTCTACGACCGCAAGTGCGCAGAGCGTCGTCTTCAAATCAAGTGAAATTTGGGAAGTTATCAAAAGTTGATAACTTTCCAAATTTCCGTATCATCGGCATATGGACCCCATACGCAACCCCTTTGCGCCTGGCGCAGGCACCCCGCCGCCGGAACTTGCCGGTCGGAGCGAACTGCGCGAGTCGCTGCGGATCAGCTTAGAACGCACTCGCCTCGGCCGGCCAGCCAAGAGCGCCATGCTGGTCGGACTGCGGGGCGTTGGCAAGACCGTCTTGCTAGATCGCATCAGCCAGGACGCCGAAGCGGCCGGCATCCATACCATCCGGATTGAGGCCCCAGAGGGCCGATCTTTGCCCTCGATTCTGGCCCCGCAACTTCGCCAGGCCCTGCTGCGCTTGAGCACGCTGGAGGTCGCAAAAGACTACGCCATCCGGGGTTTGCGGGCGTTGGCTGGCTTCGCAGGCAAGCTCAAAGCCACGTACAACGACATCGAAGTCGGCTTTGACTTTGACGCCGAGCCCGGCCTGGCCGACAACGGCGATCTAGAACATGACTTGCAGGCGCTCTTTGAGCAGGTCGGCCTCGCTGCGCGGGCCGCAGAGACTGCCGTGGCGCTGTTTGTCGATGAGCTCCAGTACGTTGAAGAAAATCAGTTGGCCGCCCTCATCACCGCCATGCACAGGACTGAGCAGCGCCAACTCCCCATCATTCTCGTAGGGGCCGGTCTGCCGCAGTTGCGCGGTCAAATGGGCAATGCA
This sequence comes from Pseudomonadota bacterium, assembly GCA_020161145.1. Taxonomy (GTDB): domain Bacteria; phylum Pseudomonadota; class Gammaproteobacteria; order Burkholderiales; family Burkholderiaceae_C; genus Ideonella. The sequence goes on along the minus strand of JAIUPQ010000005.1, from coordinate 170,857 downwards.
AAGTCGTATGCAGAACGTCTGTTCGACTTTCCTGAAATAGGACCACTGCCGCAGGACGCGGTGCGTCAAGCGATTGCCGTGCCGATTGAGACCGAAGATGCCGCCATTGATGCGGACGCCGTCCATCGGATCCTGGAGTTGACTCAAGGCTATGCCTACTTTTTGCAAGAGTGGGGAAGCCGAACCTGGCTTGCGGCGCCTGCGTCGCCCATCACGCTGCGCGACGTGCAGGTGGCATCCGCTCAAGCGGTCGCTGCGCTGGATGAGAGTTTTTTCAGAGTCCGCTTCGATCGATGCACGCCCAAGGAAAAGCAATACCTGCGCGCCATGGCGGAACTAGGACCAGGCCCACATCGTTCGGGCGAAGTCGCGGCCTGCTTTGCGGCCAAGGTCTCCACCCTCGCCCCGACCCGAAGCTCACTCATCAAGAAAGGCATGGTGTGGAGCCCAAATCACGGCGACACGGCATTCACCGTGCCCATGTTCGATGCCTTCATGAAACGCATCATGCCGGGTGACGACTGGCGCGATTGAGATTGATCTGACCTTCGTGCGGCGCCTTTGGCGAGGCCCGGCGTCAACTCGGCCCACGGGCATGGCGTTGTGCGAGGCACTCCGGAGATTTCCCCATGAAACACACCCTGCCCGTCCTCGCCCTCACCACCCTCCTCGCCGCCTGTTCCACCACCAGCCCCGACGTGATCTCGCGCCAGGATGCGCAGCGGATGTCCACCATCCAGCAAGGCACCGTGGTGGGGGTGCGCGCCGTACGGGTTGAAGGCAGCCAGAGCGGCGTGGGCGCGGCCACCGGCGGCGTGCTGGGCGGCCTCGCCGGCTCCACCGTGGGCGGCAAGCGCGAGAACATCGCCGTGGGCGTGCTGGGTGCCGTGGCGGGTGCCGTGGCGGGTAACGCCATCGAGCGTATGGGCACCCAGGAGGACGCGCTGGAAATCACCGTGCGCCTGCCCAGCGGCGACGAGCGCGCCATCGTGCAGGCGCGCGGCAGCGAGACCTTTGCCGTCGGCGACCGCGTGCAAATCGTCAGCAACGGCGGCAAGGTGCGTGTGGCGCGGGCCACGTACTGAGTACCCCCACCCAGGGCCAGGCTGCGCCCGGCCCGCCCCCCAAACCCGCCCCCCATCGCCCCCCCCGATGGAGGGACGGTGGTGCCGCGATGCAGCCCTAAGCTGACTTCGCGCACCTGAGCATCGGTTGATCTCCATCCAGGCTTGGGTGACGCCGGTGGGCCATACAGGCCCATCCGTCCACCAACCTGAGGGAGTCACTGATGAAAACCGCACTTGACCGTGCTCGCCTGACCCTGGTCGCCGCGAGCCTTGTGAGCGGCGTGGGTATCGCCGCCGCGGCAGGCCCTGCCCGCACTGCACCGGCCTCGCTGTCCAGCCTGGCCGCCCAATCCACTTTTGTGGCGCATACCCGCGTCAGCCAGGTGGACTACGTGCTGTCCACCCCCACGCCGGGCGCACCGAACCGCCTGCCACACGCCCTGGTCACCTTCGAGGTGATGGCGCCACTGGCCGGCGCGCACCCCGGCCAGACCATCACGCTGCGCTTCGTGGGCGGCCCCGATGGCCAGGGCCGCGTGCTCAGCCTCTCCGACTACCCGGTGTTCCAGGTCGGCGATGAAGACGTGCTCTTCGTCGCCGGCAACGGTGAGCGCGGCTGCGCGCTGGCCAAGTGCATCGACGGGCGGTTCCGCATCAGCGGCGGCCAGATGCACAACGGCCACGGTGTACCGCTGACCGGCCTGACGGCCGGAGCACCTCATGCGCAAGGCCGTGCGCCGGCCGAGTTCCTCACGGTCACCTACCCGGGGCCCAGCTTCGACGCGCTGATGCAAAACCCCCAGGCCCGCCAGCAACTGGCCACCATGGGGCTGTCCATGGCCGAGGCGCGCGCGCAATACGTGCCACGCCCTATCGTCATGGGCGTGAGCGGGGATGAGCCCATGGTGGCCGACCGCGTACTGGGTGAGGCCGAGGCACCGGCGCCGCAGGCGGCCGCCACGCGCGTCGGCGTGCAGGCCTTTGCGCAAAGCGTGCGCCAGCATGCCCAGGCCCTGAAGGCCGCCGGCCCCTTCCGCAGCGCCGACCCGCAGGCCGTTATTGCAACGCCGGCGACCCGGCCCGCCGTGCCCGCCCAGACGCCCGCCGTCGAAGCGGCGGTGTCCGCTGCCGATGCCGCCGATGCCGCAGCCGCCCGGCAACAAGCCGCGCGCGACGTGGCCCCGCGCCGCTGAATCCGCCGTTCATTCATCTCGAGGGAGACATCATCATGAAACGCACCCTACATGCGCTGGGCATGGCCTGCGCGCTCGCCGCCGCCGCCCCTGCGATGGCCTTTGAAAACAACACCTGCTACAACCAACCCGTGCGCTGGTCCAACTCGGGCCAGACGTTCAAGGCCAGCACCGTCAGCTTTCCCACCGGCTACTGGCGCGACACCCTTGAGCGCTCGCGCATCTTCTTCAACGCCAACCCCAGCCAGGCCTATTTCTCGCTGGTTTCCGACGCCGGCAGCGTGGGCCTGGACAACGGCGAGAACGAGGTCTGGGGCTCGGTCGACAACAGCGTCTTGCAGGGCGCACCGGCGCTCACCTACTGGTGGAGCACCTGCTACAGCCTCTTTGGCCTGGTGACCAACCACCTGGACGAGACCGACATCATCTTCGACTACCGCGCCCCGTGGCAGTGGACGGGTGACGAGGTCAAGAGCAGCCTGATTTACTACACCGGCAGCCTGCGCCAGATGCAGACCACGGGCCTGCACGAGTTCGGCCACGCCTTCGGGTTGATGCACGAAAACGACGAGTACAACATCATGGGCGCGGATTTCACGCACATGCATGCCAACTCCAGCACGGCGCGCGGCTACCTGGGCGAGGACGCCTCCGACGGCCTGGCCTACATCTATGGCCCCTGGGGTGCCAACTACCAGGAGCTGTCGGTCAGCCACTGGAAATACGCCTATGCCAGCGGCCAGTACTCCTGGCACCGAAGGGTGCAGGCCTACAACGCCACCACCGGCGTCGAGCTGCCCACCACCACGGTCAACGGCGAGCCCGGCTACAGGGTCAGCAAAGGCCAGAAGGTGCGCGTCGAGTTCACCTATGAGAACAGCGGCGAATCCACGCAATCGCCCAACGTGGCCTGGTATGTCTCCAGCAACGACTGGATCACCACCGCCGACCGCCGGCTGTCCACCAGCAGCCTGACGCTGGCGCGCGACAACGTGTACACGATCAAGCGCACGGTCACCATCCCCAAAAACCTCACCAGCGGCACCAACTACTGGCTGGGCACCATCATCAACTACGACAACGCGCTGAGCGACTCGGACAGCAGCAACAACGCGACCTACGTCCCCATCCGCGTCAACTGAGCGCCCCGCGCTCAAACCCTGCCCGCAGGGCCGCCAGCGTGAGCGGCCCTGCGGGCGTGGGTTCGCCGGCAAAGTAGTGGCTGGGCCGACGCGCCACCGCCAGTCCCGCCGCCCGGGCAGCGGCCACACCGGGGGGCGAATCCTCGATGGCCAGCGCGCGGCTGGGCGGCAGGTGCAGCAGCGCCAGTGCCAGTTGGTAGGCATCGGGTGCCGGCTTTTTGCGCGCCACGTCTTCGCCGCAGACCACGGTGGCAAACCGCGTGGCCCAGCGGCTGCCCAGCAGTCGGGGCAGCAAGGCCTCTACGTTGACGCGGCTGGTGGTGGTGACGATGGCCTGGCGCAGGCCGGCCGCATGCGCCGCCTCGATGACGGCCACCACGCCTTCGCGCGCGGTGATGCGGCCCTGCGCCACCAGCCAGGCGTAGGCGGCGTTCTTGCTGGCATGCAGCGTGCGCGCCAAGTCCTCGCGGGCCGGGCGCGCGGCCGGCGCGTCGGCGCGGTTGGCCATGTCGGCCAGCAGGCGCTCGCGCCCGCCCGTGACGTGCAGCAGCGCGCCATAGCGCGCGTCGTCCCAGCGCCAGCCCAGGCCAGCCCGCGTGAACGCCATGTTGAAGGCCACGCGGTGACCATCGCGCTCGGTCTCGGCCAGCGTACCGTCCACGTCCCAGAGCAAGGCCTCAAGCGGCGGCATTGGCGGCCTGTACAAAAGTGGTGAGGTCGTCGAAGGCGTCGAACACCCGCTCGGCGTTCAGCTCGGCCAGCGTGTGGTTGCCCCGATAGCCCCAGGGCACGGCCCAGGCCGCCACGCCGGCGTTGCGGGCGGCCGCCGTGTCGGTGAGCGAGTCGCCCACGTGTGCCGCGCGCGCAGGGGTGGCGCCCAGCACGTGCAGCGCATGGGTGAGCACGCGCGCGTCGGGCTTTTTGTAGGGCAGCGAGTCGCCGCCAATCACATAGTCCAGCAGCGGCGCCAGCCCCGTGCCGTCCAGCACCTGCTGGGCAAACCGATGCGCCTTGTTGGTCACGCAGGCCAGCCGCACGCCCTCGCTCCGCAAGGCGGCCAGCATCTCGGCGGCGCCGCGGTAGGGCCGCGCCGAGCGGCCGGCCACCACGGCGTAGTGCACGTCCAGCCGGGCGTACAGCGGGGCGCGCGGCAACTCGGCGCTGAGGTCGGTCAGCACGCCGTCCAGCGTGGCATGCAGGCCGGCACCCACATGGCGCGCGATGTCGGCCTCGCTCTGCGTGGGCAGGCCGCTGCCGGCCAGCGTGCGGTTGACGGCGACGGCGATTTCGGCTGCCGTCGCCACCAGCGTGCCGTCCAGATCGAAGGTCAGCGCGCCATACCTCATGCGAGGACGCCTCGCACCAGCGCGGCCAGCCGCTCGGGCGTGAAGCCCAGCTCGGCCATCAGCTGCGGGCCGGGTGCCGAGGCGCCGAAGCGGTCCAGCCCCAGCACGGCCACGCAGCCCAGATCGCCCCAGCCGCGCGGCGTGCCGGCCTCCACGGCCACGCGCGGCAGGCCCGCCGGCAGCACCACGCCCCGCCACTCGGCACTCTGGCGCTCGAACACCGTGGTGGACGGCATGGACACCACGCGCACCGGCACGCCGGCCGCGTCCAGCTGCCGCTGCGCGGCCATGGCCAGCGCCAGCTCGGAGCCGGTGGCGATGAGCACGGCGCGCGCGCCGTCGCGGTCGGCCAGCACATAGCCGCCCCGCGCCACGGCCGCCAACTGGTCGGGCGTGCGCGGCTGGGCCGGCAGGTTCTGGCGCGACAGCACCAGCGCCGTGGGCCGGTGGGCGTTCTGCACGGCCACGCCCCAGGCCACGGCGGTCTCAGTGGCGTCGCCCGGGCGCCAGACGTCCAGACCCGGCATCAGCCGCAGGCTGGCCACGTGCTCCACCGGCTGGTGGGTGGGGCCGTCCTCGCCCAGGCCGATGGAGTCGTGCGTGAACACGTGGATCACACGCTGGCCCATCAGCGCCGCCATGCGGATGGCGTTGCGGCTGTAGTCGCTGAAGGTCAGGAAGGTGCCGCCAAACGGGATGAAGCCACCATGCAGCGCCAGGCCGTTCATCACCGCCGCCATGCCGAACTCGCGCACGCCGTAGTTGATGTGGCGCCCGCCACGCTGCCCGCCGCGCACGGCGCCGCAGCCGGGCCAGTCGGTGAGGTTGGAGCCGGTCAGGTCGGCCGAGCCGCCCAGCAGCTCGGGCAGGCGCGGCGCCAGCTCGGCAATGACGTGCTGGCTGGCCTTGCGGGTGGCCACGGTCTCGGCCCGCATCTGGGTGGCGGCGACGACCTCGCTCCAATGGACGCCGAACTCACGCGGCAGCGTGCCACCCATGCGCCGCGCCAGTTCGGCCGCGTCTTGCGGGTGGGCGGCGGCGTAGGCGTCCCAGCGCCGCTGCCAGTCGGCCTGCGCCGCCGCGCCCCGGCTGGCGGCAGACCAGGCCTGGCGCACGTCGGCCGGAATCTCGAACGGCGGATGGGGCCAGTCCAGTCTAGCGCGGGTGGCCGCGATCTCGTCGGCGCCCAACGGCTCGCCGTGGGCTTTGGCGGTGCCGGCGCGACCAGGCGAGCCGTTGCCGATGGTGGTGCGGCAGACGATGAGCGTGGGCCGCTCGCTGGTGCGCGCCTGGTCCAGCGCGGCGTCCAGCGCCGCCACGTCGTGGCCGTCCACGGGGCCGATGACGTGCCAGCCACTGGCGCGAAAGCGCGCCGGCGTGTCGTCGGCAAACCAGGGCGCGACGGCCCCGTCGATGGAGATGCCGTTGTCGTCATACAGCGCGCAGAGCTTGGCCAGCCGCCAGGCCCCGGCCAGCGAGATGGCCTCCTGGCTGACGCCCTCCATCAGGCAGCCGTCGCCCAGGAAGACCCAGGTGCGGTGGTCCACCACGGTGTGGCCATCGCAGTTGTAGCGGTCGGCCAGCAACTTTTCGGCCAGCGCCATGCCCACCGCATTGGTCAGGCCCTGGCCCAGCGGGCCGGTGGTGGTCTCCACGCCCGGTGTGTGGCCCACCTCGGGATGGCCGGGGGTGGCGCTGCCCCACTGGCGAAAGCGCTTGAGCTCATCCAGCGGCAAGTCGTAGCCGCTGAGGTGCAGCAGCGCATACAGCAGCATGGAGGCGTGACCGTTGCTGAGCACAAAGCGGTCGCGGTCCCACCACTGCGGGTCGGCCGGGTTGTGCTTGAGGTGGCGCAGCCACAGCGCTTCGGCCATCTCGGCCATGCCCATGGGTGCGCCGGGGTGGCCCGAGTTGGCGGCCTGCACGGCGTCGATGGCCAGCATGCGCAGCGCATTGGCCAGCCGGCTGGTGCGGCCGTGGCCGGGGCTGAGGGCGCGGTCGGTGGAGGTGGAGGCCATCAGAGTGCTCCGCGCGCCCGCGAGCGGCGCTCCATCATCCGCCAGATGAACGGCGTGAAGATCAGTTGCATGGCCAGCTCCATCTTGCCGCCCGGCACGACGATGGTGTTGGCGCGGCTCATCCAGCTGTTGTCGATCATGTTCAGCAGGTAGGGAAAGTCGATGCCTTTGGGGTTGGCAAAGCGGATCACGCACAGGCTCTCGTCGGCCGTGGGGATGTCGCGGGCGATGAAGGGGTTGCTGGTGTCGACCACCGGCACGCGCTGGAAGTTGACGTGGGTGTGGGCGAACTGCGGGCAGATGTAGTGCACGTAGTCGGGCATGCGGCGCAGGATGGTGTCGGTGACGGCCTCGGCACTGTAGCCACGCACGTGCTTGTCGCGGTAGAGCTTCTGGATCCACTCCAGGTTGATGACCGGCACGACACCGATCAGCAGGTCGGGGTATTGGGCGATGTTGACCTCGGGCGTGACCACGGCGCCGTGCAGACCCTCGTAGAACAGCAGGTCGGTGCCGGCGGGGATGTCCTCCCAGGGCGTGAAGGTGCCGGGCTCCTGCTTGTAAGGCGCGGCCTCGCCGGTGTCGTGCAGGTATTTGCGCCGCTTGCCGCCGCCGGTGGCGGCGTAGTCGCGAAACAGCGCCTCCAGCTCGGCGAACAGGTTGTTCTCGGGGCCGAAGTGGCTGAAGTGCTGGTCGCCATCGGCCTCGGCCTCGGCCTGGCGGGCGCGCATTTCCTTGCGGTCGTAGCGGTGAAAGCTGTCGCCCTCGATGATGGCCGAGCCCAGCCCCTCGCGGCGAAAGATGGCCTCGAACGTGCGCGTGACCGACGTGGTGCCGGCCCCTGACGAGCCCGTGATGGCAATGATGGGATGCAGATGAGACATGGCAGTACCTACAAAGTCAAAAATTCAACCGCTGGTGGCACAGCAGTGCCCACCCCAGCAACCGCCGCGGAACCGGCTTTGCCGGGCCGCTGGCGGTGCCCCCTTGAGGGGGCGCGATCTGTGATCGCGTAGGGGGTGGGTCTATCTAAACAGGCTGCGCTCGGCGAACAAGGGCGACACCGGCACCTCGGGCGTGGGTTCGTGGTGGTAGCGCTCGATGCGCTCGACCTCGGCCCGCGAGCCGAACACGCAGCCGATGCGCTGGTGCAAGGCGGTGGGCCGCACGCCCAGCATGGGCTGGCGGCCGGTGGAGACCCGCCCGCCGGCCTGCTCGATGAGCCAGCCTATGGGGTTGGTCTCGTACAGCAGGCGCAGGCGGCCGGCCTTGGCCAGGTCTTTGGTGTCGCGCGGATAGAGAAACACCCCTCCGCGCATCAGGATGCGGTGGGCCTCGGCCACCATGCTGGCGATCCAGCGCATGTTGAAGTCCTTGCCGCGCGGGCCGGTGGCGCCGGCCAGGCATTCGTCCACGTAGCGCTTGACCGGCGGCTCCCAGAAGCGGCTGTTGGAGGCGTTGATGGCGAACTCGCGCGTCTCTTCGGGCACGTGCACGTCGGGGTGGGTCAGCATGAACTCGCCCACGGCTGGATCCAGCGTGAAGCCGGCCACGCCGTTGCCCACGGTGAGCATGAACATGGTGCTGGGGCCGTAGAGCGCGTAGCCGGCCGCCACCTGGGCCGCACCCGGCTGCAGAAAGTCGGCCTCGGTCACGTCGCGGCCCGACTCGATGACGTCGGCCGGCGCGCGCAGGATGGAGAAGATGCTGCCCACGGTGAGGTTGACGTCGATGTTGGACGAGCCGTCCAGCGGGTCGAACACCAGCAGGTATTTGCCGCGCGGGTAGGCATCGGGGATCTGGTGCGGCGCCTCCATTTCCTCGGAGGCCATGCCGGCCAGCTGGCCGCTCCACTCGCAGCGGCGCATGAAGACCTCGTTGGCCAGCACGTCCAGCGCTTTTTGCACCTCGCCCTGAACGTTGACCTCCAGGCTGCGGGCATTGCCGCCCAGCTCGCCCAGCGCCACGGTGCCGGCGATGGCTTTGCAGGCGATGGCCACGTCGAGGATGAGGCCGTTGAGCTCGCCGCTGGCCTGCGGGTAGCGGCGGCGCTGCTCGATCAGGTATTGCGTGAGCGTGGAGCGGTGGTTGGCTAGCATGGCAGTGGGGGGTTGGGAGTCAGGATGCGGTGAACACGCGGCTGGCGGCGATGTCGGCGCCCTCCAGCGTGGTGAGGTCGTCTTGGGTCAGCTCGCGCTCGCGGTCGGCAAACAGCCGGCTGGCCTGGCGCAGCCGCGCGCGCTCCAGCGCGTTGCGCACGCTGCGCGCGTTGGCAAAGTGGGGCTGGCGCATGCGCAGATGCACGTAACGGGCCAGCGTCTCGCGCGCGCCCTCGCCCAGCCGGTAGTGCTGCTGCGCCAGCAGGCGATCGGCGATGGCCAGCAACTCGTCCTCGCTGTAGTCGGGAAAGTCGATGTGGTGGGCGATGCGGCTGCTCATGCCCGGGTTGGACTGGAAGAAGGTGTCCATGCGGCCCTTGTAGCCGGCGAGGATGACCACCAGGTCGTCGCGCTGGTTCTCCATCACCTGCATCAGGATTTCGATGGCCTCCTGGCCGTAGTCGCGTTCGTTGTCGGGGCGGTAGAGGTAGTAGGCCTCGTCGATGAACAGCACGCCACCATAGGCTTTCTTCAGCACCTCTTTGGTCTTGGGCGCGGTGTGGCCGATGTACTGGCCCACCAGGTCGTCGCGGGTGACGGCCACCAGATGGCCTTTGCGCACATAGCCCAGCCGGTGCAACAAACTGGCCATGCGCAAGGCGACGGTGGTCTTGCCGGTGCCGGGGTTGCCGGTAAAGCACATGTGCAGGCTGGGCGCCTGGGCGGCCAGCTCGAAGCGCGCGCGCAGCCGGTCGATGACCAGCAGGGCGGCAATGTCGCGAACACGCTGCTTGACGGGCGCCAGGCCCACGAGGTCGCGGTCCAGCTCGTCCATCACGGCCTCGATGCCCGACTGCGCCAGCACGCCGGCCACGGTGCGCGGCGCCTCGGGGCTGGCGGTCGCCTCGGCCGCCGGCACGTCAGCCGGGGCGGCGGCACCGGGAATGCGGTAGAGCGGCGTGTTCACCGTGCCAGCTCCGCGCGCATGCGCCCGATGACGGCGGCGTAGTCGCTGTGGCCGAAGATGGCGCTGCCGGCCACGAAGGTGTCGGCCCCGGCGTCGGCCACGCGGCGGATGTTGTCCACCTTGATGCCGCCGTCCACTTCCAGCCGGATGGCTTTGCCGCTGGCCTCGATGAGCCGGCGCGCCGCCGCAATCTTGTCCAGCGCCGAGGGGATGAAGGCCTGGCCGCCAAAGCCGGGGTTGACGCTCATGATGAGGATGAGGTCCACCCGCTCGATGACGTGCTCCAGCACCGCCAGCGGCGTGGCCGGGTTGAACACCAGGCCGGCCTGGCAGCCCGCCGCCTGAATCAGCTGCAGCGTGCGGTCCACGTGCCGGCTGGCTTCGGGGTGAAAGCTGATGAGGTCGGCCCCGGCCTGGGCAAAGGCCTCGGCCAGCGCGTCCACGGGCTCGACCATCAGGTGCACGTCCAGCGGCACCGGGGTGCCGTCGGCCGTGCGGCAATGCGGCTTGATGGCCTGCGCCACCATGGGGCCCATGGTCAGGTTGGGCACGTAGTGGTTGTCCATCACGTCGAAGTGGATCCAGTCGGCGCCCGCAGCGATGACGGCGCGCACCTCCTCGCCCAGGCGGGCAAAGTCGGCGCTGAGGATGGACGGGGCAAGGCGGTACACGGCGGTGGCTTTCAGTTGGTGTAGCGCTGCGATTCGGGCGCGTCGGTGGCGTAGCTGTGCACGGTGTAGCGCAGGGTGCGGCCAGCCACCTCCTGGCGCGCCAGGCCAAAGCCGGGCTCGTTCGCGGGCCGGTTGACGATGAAGCTCATGGCAATGGTCTCGACCCCACGCGTGGCGTCGAAGGCCATCAGCCGGATGTAGTGGCTCGGAAAGGCCTTGCGGCATTCGCGCAGCTCGCCCAGCACGCCGGCGGCGTCGTGCAGGTCGAACATGGGCATGCCGTACATCTCCCAGTAGGTGTTGCGCGGATGCGGGTCGTCCGTGTACTCCACGCTCCAGGCGTAGCCCTTGGCCAGGCCGTAGTCGATCTGGGCGGTGATCTCGGCGTCGGTCAGGTCGGGCAGAAAACTGAACTGGCCCTGGGTCAGGCGGCCGGTGGGGTTGGTCATCATGGCGAGGGTCTCCTTCAGGCCGTGGCGGGTGTGGCGACGAAGTCGCTGGTGTCGGTGGAGGCGTAGTTGAAGCTGACGTCCTTCCAGGTCTCCAGCGCCTGCTTGAGCGGGGTGCAAAAGCGCGCCGCGTCCTGGAGGATCTGCGGGCCTTCCTGCTTGATGTCGCGGCCCTCGTTGCGGGCCTTGACCATGCACTCCAGCGCCACGCGGTTGGCCACGGCGCCGGCCTGGATGCCGGCGGGGTGGCCGATGGTGCCGCCGCCAAACTGCAGGATGACGTCGTCGCCGAAGAGGTCGATCAGCTGGTGCATCTGGCCGGCATGGATGCCGCCCGAGGCCACCGGCATGACTTTCTTGGTGTCGGCCCAGTCCATATCGAAGAAGAGGCCGCGCGAGAGGTCTTGCCGGGTGTAGCTGTCGCGGCAGACGTTGTAGTAACCCTGCACGGTCAGCGGATCGCCCTCGAGCTTGCCCACGGCGGTGCCGGTGTGCAGGTGATCGCAGCCGGCCAGGCGCAGCCACTTGGCGATGACGCGGAACGACACGCCGTGCGACTTCTGCCGCGTGTAGGTGCCGTGGCCGGCGCGGTGCATGTGGACGATCATGTCGTGCTTGCGGGCCCAGTTGGCGATGCTCTGGATGGCCGTCCAGCCGATGACCAGGTCCACCATGACCACCACACTGCCCAGTTCCTTGGCAAACTCGGCGCGCTCGTACATGTCCTCCATGGTGGCGGCGGTGATGTTCAGGTAGCTGCCCTTGACCTCGCCGGTGGCGGCGCTGGCCTTGTTGACGCCGTCCATCACGTACAGAAAGCGGTCGCGCCAGTGCATGAAGGGCTGGGAGTTGATGTTCTCGTCGTCCTTCATGAAGTCCAGGCCACCCTTGAGACCCTCGTAGATGACGCGGCCGTAGTTGCGGCCCGACAGGCCCAGCTTGGGCTTGGTGGTGGCGCCCAGCAGCGGGCGGCCAAACTTGTCCAGCCGCTCGCGCTCGACCACCAGGCCCGTGGGCGGACCCTTGAAGGTCTTGATGTAGGCCACCGGGATGCGGATGTCCTCCAGCCGGGCCGCCTTCAGCGGCTTGAACGAGAACACGTTGCCGATCAGGCTGGCCGTCATGTTGGCGATGGAGCCCTCTTCGAACAGGATGAGGTCGTAGGCCACCCAGGCGAAATACTGCCCCGGCTGGCCCGGCACGGGCTCGACCTTGTAGGCCTTGGCGCGGTAGCTGTCGCACGCGGTCAGGCGGTCGGTCCAGACCACCGTCCAGGTGGCGGTGGACGACTCGCCGGCCACGGCGGCGGCGGCCTCCACCGGATCCACGCCCTCTTGCGGCGTGATGCGGAACAGGCAGATGGTGTCGGTGTCCTTGGGCTGGTAGTCGGCGTCCCAGTACCCCATCTGGCGGTACTTGAGCACGCCGGCGCTGTAGCGTTGCTTGGCGTCGGTGATGACGGCGGTGTCGGCGGGGGCATTCACGGTGCGGGCTCCTTGGCAGCGGGTGTTGAGGCCACTGTAGGCAGCTTGACCGTTCATGAAAAGTCAGAAATTCTTAGCAATGAGTTAAGCTAATACTGATGAATCCCACGTTTCGCCAACTGCGCGTGTTTGCCGAGGTGGCCCGCCTGGGCAGCATGGCGCGGGCGGCCGAGAGCCTGCACCTGACCGCACCGGCCATTTCCATGCAGGTCAAGGAGCTGGAGAACCAGGTGGGCCTGCCGCTGTTTGACCGCGAGGGCCGCAAGGTCGCACTGACCACGGCGGGCGAGTACTTTGCCGTCTATGCCCAGCGCCTGCTGGCCACGCTCAAGGAGGCCGGCGACGTGATGGCGCGGCTGCGCCACCTCGAGTGGGGTGCGGTGACGGTGGGCATGGTCAGCACGGCCAAATACCTGGTGCCGCCCCTGTTGACGCGCTTTCGCGAAGCGCACCCGGGCGTAGAGCTCAAGCTGCTGGTGGGCCACAACCGCGAGCATCTGGCCGGCCTGTTGCACCAGGGCGAGCTGGATCTGGCCATCATGGGCCGCCCGCCGCGCGAGCTGGCCACGCGGGCCGAGCCCTTCGGCGCCCACCCGCACGGCTTCGTCGCGACGCCCGGCCACCCGTTGCTGCGGCTGGAGGGCGTGCCGCTGGCCGCCGTGGCCCAGTACCCGCTGATTGCGCGCGAGCCGGCATCGGGCACGCGCGCGCTGATGGACGCGCTGCTGCACGAGGCCCGCGTGGCCCCGCGCATCGCCATGGAGATGCCCAGCAACGAGAGCATCAAGCAGGCGGTGATGGCCGGCATGGGCGTGGCCTTCCTTTCGTTGCACACGGTGCAGCTGGAACGCCGCACGGGCTTGCTGGAGGTCGTCCCCGTCGAGGGCACGCCGGTGATGCGCACCTGGAACGTGGTGCACATGGCGGCGCGCACGCTGTCACCCGCCGCCGAGGCGCTGCGCTACTTCGTGCTGGAGCAGGGGGAGGCGTTTCTGGCAGGGTTTGAGGCGTCCAGCGCGTCCCCTATCGCGATCGGATAGCAAGGCCTCATGCAGGGCGGGGCCAAGCGGCCGTCACGGCCTGAGCCCAGGCAGGCAGCGGCTGCACATACTGGCGAGCCACGCGACCTTCCACGGTGCGCAGCAACAATTGGGCGGGCTCGCCGTCGATCGAGTTGTCGTACAGATAGGCACGATCCGCCCAGGCCGCCACGGTGCCAAAGTTGGCCAGTGACTTGTCGTAGCGGCTGATGATTTTGGTGATAGGCACATCGTGCCCGCCCTCCATCACACGCTGCGCCACCCGCGAGGCGTTGATGGCCGGGCTGGCCGTGCCCACGAAGAAAAAGCGGATGAAGTAGCCTGCCCCCTTGGCTCGCTGGATGAAGTCCAGCTTGTCTGGCGCAGACAGCACGCTCTCGAATGCAAGACCCACGCGCCCGGCGAGGCAACGCTCCCGTTCGCCTTCGGCGTATTGCGCAGCCTGTAGCACGGCATGCGGCGCGTTCCAGTCACCAAAACGGTCACGCGCAATCACATCGGGGTTGATGTAGACACAGCCTTGAAGCCAATGATGCTGCAAGACCTGCGTGGTCAGCGACGTCTTGCCGGAGCCGTTGGGACCGGCCACTACGACGAGGGCCGGACGGGTCTGGCTCATGTCAAGGCAGCCGGCTTCCCTGCCACACCAAATCGCGCCGCGACTTCACCGCTGGCGCGGGCGATGCGCGCCAGCCGGGTCTGCTGCTGTGCCTGAGCCTTGGCTTTGGCCTCCTCCGCCATGGCGCGCATCAGGGCAGCGAGTTCGGCATCGGACGGATCCTGGTCGGGATCGGCCAGATCCACATGGGGAATGGGTTGAGTCACCATGCGGCCATCATAGTGCGATGGGTCTCGTTGTGCGGCACGACAGCCAGCAGATGAGGTATGCCAACGCATGGTCTACCGCGACGCCGTCACCAGCCGCAGCGCCAGTGCGGCGAACAGCACGGCCGTCGCGCGGTTGAGCAGCCGCTGGGCACGCGCCGAGCCACGCAGCACGCCGCCCAGGCGTGCGCCGAACCAGGCGATGGCGCCGAACACCAGCAACGCCGCCACCATGAACACCAGCCCCAGCCACAGCACCTGCGTGGCCACCGGCCCGCGTGCCGGGTCGGTGAACTGCGGCAGCAGCGCCAGGAAGAACAGCAGCACCTTGGGGTTGGTCAGGTTCATCAGCACGCCCCGGCGGAACAGCACGGCGGGCGGCGCGGCCGGCGTGCCGCCCAACGCGCCGGTGTCGGCGGGCGCCCGCCAGGCCTGCCAGGCCAGATAGAGCAGGTAGGCGGCGCCCAGCGCCTTGAGCACCCCAAAAGCCGTGGCCGAGGTGGCGATGACGGCGGCCAGGCCAGCAGCCACCGCAGCGGTATGGCCCAGCACGCCGGCCACGCAGCCCAGCGCGAAGGCGAACGCGGCGCGTCGGCCATGGGCCAGCGACTGCGCCAGCACGGTGAGGTTGTCCGGCCCTGGCGCCAGGGCCAGCAGGACGGCGGCGACAAAGAAACTCAGCGTGGTGTCGAAGGCAGGCATGTGGCCATGATCGCATCCGCCAGCCACGCGGCCCAGGCCTGGTAGCCGGCGGGGCCGGGGTGAAAGCCATCTTCGGCCAGCCAGTCGGCGGCGGCGCCGTACAGCGCGGGCAGCGGCACATGGTGGCGGCCGGGGCGGCCGCGCACGTGGCGGGCCAGCGCGGTGTCCAGCCGGGCGGCGTCGCGGCCCAGCGTCCAGCGCAGCGGCTGGGGCAGCAGCGTGAAGCGGCCCATGGGCGGCACGGCGCTGTGCAGGCTGGTGCGCACGCCGGCCACCGCGTGCAGCGCATCCAGCGCGGCCAGCCAGCGGTGGGTGCGGGTCTGGGTCAGCACGTCGTTGACGCCCAGCGCGGTGACCATCAGGTCGGCCGGCGCCGGGGGCTGCCGGCGCAAGGCGGCCAGCGCCTGGGCGGCGTCGTGGCCGGTGGTGGCGCGCAACTGCCAGGCCACGGGCGCGCCCAGCCGACCGGCCAGGTGGCGCGCCAGCGGCTGGGCCAGGGCGGTCGCCTGGGTGGCCACGCCCACGCCAGCGGCCGAAGAGTCACCCACCACCAGCAGCCGCAGCGCGGGGTTGTGTGCACCGCCTTCGATGCCTTCACGAGGGCCCGCCGCCTCGGGCAGGCGCAGCGCGTGGGCACGCACCCGCAGGCCCTGGTGCAGCAGCACCGGGGCGAGCAGGAGCTTGGCGATCACGCGAAGGTGGAGAAGTCGGGTTTGCGCTTCTCGAAGAAGGCCTGGAAGGCTTCGCGGGCCTCGGGGCTGCGCAACTGACGGGCAAACAGGTCGATCTCGGCCAGGATGGTGGCGTCCAGCGCGGTGCGGGTGCCGGCGCGCAGCAGGCGCTTGGTTTCACGCACCGCCGTGGGCGGCAGCTGCGTGAAGCGCTCGGCCATGCGGCGCGCGTGGTTGAGCACCTCGCTGGCCGGCAGCACGGCGTTGGCGATGCCCATCTCCACGGCCTCGGCGGCGCCGAAGGGCTCGCCCAGCATCAGCTTCTCGGCCGCCTTGACATGGCCGGCCAGCCGCGGCAACAGCAGGCTGATGCCGTATTCGGGCACCAGGCCCAGGCTGACGAACGGCATGGCCAGCCGCGCCTCGTCGGCCACATAGACCAGGTCGCAGTGCAGCAGCATGGTGGTGCCAATGCCCACGGCCGCGCCGGTGACGGCGGCCACCACCGGCTTGGTGCAATGGGTCAGCGCCTGCATGAACTGGAACACCGGCGCCTCGGGCCCGGTAGGCGGGCGCTGCATGAAGTCTTCGAGGTCGTTGCCCGAGGTGAAAACCCCGGGCTGGCCGGTGATCAGCAGCGCGCGCACCGCCGGGTCGGCCTCGGCCGCACGGATGGCCTCGGCCATGGCCGTGTACATGGCCATGGTCAGCGCATTCTTCTTCTCGGGCCGCGCAATCTCGATCGTGGCGACACCGCCCTGGACATAGGTTTTGATGCTCACACACACCCCACGTTCAAACCGTTGCGAAACACAAGGCCCAGCCCAGCCCCGTGCGCGGATCTGGCTTTGCCAGTCCGCTGCACGAGCCCCCTCGGGGGGTGGCGACGGGAGGAGCCTGGGGGCAACACCACCATCAGACGCGTTCAAAAATGCCGGCCGACCCCTGCCCGGTGCCCACGCACATGGTCACCATGCCGTACTTCAGGTTGTGGCGGCGCAGCGCATGGATGGTGGTGGCGGCGCGGATGGCCCCCGTGGCGCCCAGCGGATGGCCCAGGGCGATGGCGCCGCCATTGGGGTTGACCTTGGCCGGATTCAATCCGCAGGTGCGGATGACGGCCAGCGACTGGGCGGCAAAGGCCTCGTTGAGCTCGATCCAGTCCATGGCGTCCAGTCCCAGGCCGGCCACGCGCAGCGCGGCGGGGATGGCCTCGATGGGGCCGATGCCCATGATTTCGGGCGGCACACCGCGCGAGGCAAAGCTGACGAAGCGCGCCAGTGGCGTGAGACCGAACTGCTTGACGGCTTTCTCCGAGGCGAGGATCAGCGCGCCCGCGCCGTCGCTGGTCTGCGAGCTGTTGCCGGCCGTGACGCTGCCCATGCCCGTGGCCTTGCCAGTGGGGTCTTTGGGCGTGGCGAACACGGGGCGCAGCCGGGCCAGCGCTTCGAGCGTGGTGTCGGCGCGCGCGCCTTCGTCCTGCGTGACGCGGTGGGTGGTGACGTGGACGGTGCCGGTGGCGAGATCGGGCGTGCGCTGGGCCACGTCCACGGGGCAGGTTTCGTCGGCGAACTCACCCGCCTTCTGGGCGGCGATGGCACGCTGGTGCGATTGCAGGGCGAAGGCGTCCTGGTCTTCGCGGCTGACCTTCCACTGCTGGGCCACTTTCTCGGCGGTCAGGCCCATGCCGTAGGCGATGCCGACGTTCTCATCGCCCTCGAACACGCGCGGGTTGAACGAGGGGTTGTTGCCGCCCATGGGCACCAGGCTCATGGACTCGGCGCCGCCGGCAATCATGACCTCGGCCTCACCGACGCGGATGCGGTCGGCGGCCATCTGGATGGCCGTCAGGCCCGAGGCGCAAAAGCGGTTGATGGTGACGCCGCCCACCGAGTCGGGCAGCCCCGCCAGCTTCATGGCGATGCGGGCCATGTTCATGCCCTGCTGGGCCTCGGGGAAGGAGCAGCCGATGATGGCGTCCTCGATGGCCTTGGGGTCGAGCCCAGGCACCTGGGCCAGTGCGGCCTGCACGGCGGTGATCAGCAGGTCGTCTGAGCGCATCTGGCGAAACACGCCGCGCCCCGATTTGCCAATGGGCGTGCGCGTGGCCGCCACGATGTATGCGTCTTGAATCTGTTTGCTCATGATGATTCCTTGCAACAACAAGCTCCCAGTCCCAGGTCTCTGCACCGATCCGGCTTCGCCGGTCGGTCGCAGACGCCCCCTCGGGGGGCAGCGACCGGGAGGGAGCGTGGGGGCCTCAATTCCTGACGGGCTTGCCCGACTCCAGCATGCCCATGATGCGCTCCTGGGTCTTGGGGTGGTCCAGCAGCGCGCAAAAACGCTGGCGCTCCATGGCCATCAGGTAGTCCTCGTCGATGGGCGTGCCGGCCGCCACGTCGCCGCCGCAGACCACCTCGGCGATGGCCGTGGCCAGCCGGTAGTCGTGGGCAGAGATGAAGGCGCCGTCGCGCATGCCCACCAGCTGGGCCTTGATGGTGGCGATGGCGTCGCGGCCAGCCGCCGCGAACGGCTGCTTGACCGGCGGGCGCCAGCCGCTGGCGTGCAGGCCCTGCACCTGGGCCATGGCCACGTGGAGCAGCTCGTCCTTGTGCGCCACGATGACGTCACCCTCGATGAGGTAACCCAGCTTGCGTGACTCCAGCGCGCTGGTGCCCACGCTGGCCATGGCGGCGGCCTGGAAGCCATCGCGCACAAAGGGCAGCAAGTCGGTGGCGCCGATTTGCGCGGCGCGCTCGGCGGCGCGGCGGGCGATGTAGGTCAGGCCGCCACCGCCGGGGATCAGGCCAACGCCGACTTCGACCAGGCCGACGTAAGTCTCCATGGCCGCGACGCGGCGCGCGCAGTGCACGGCCAGTTCGCAGCCACCGCCCAGCGCGATGCCGCGCATGGCGGCCACCACGGGCACCTGGGCGTAGCGCACGCGCAGCATCAGGTCCTGGAGTTTTTTCTCTTCGGGGTCTATCCCCTTGCCGCCCTTGGCCATGAAGACGGGCATCAAGGCTTCGAGGTTGGCGCCGGCCGAGAACATGTCGTCGGGCGACCAGACCACCAGCCCTTTGTAGCCCTGCTCGGCCGTGTCGACGGCACGCATCAGGCCCGCCGTGACACTGGGGCTGATGAGGTGCAGCTTGGCCTTGATGCTGGCCACCAGCACCTGGCCGTCGGGCGTCCACAGGCGGATGTCGTCGTCGCTGTAGACCTCGGTGCCGCTTTGCAGCGGCGCGGCGGCGCCGTCACCGTACACGCCCTCGGGAAAGAGCTGGCGCGCATAGACGGGCAGGGCGCTGCGGGGCACGTAGCGGCCCTGGGCCGGCGACCAGGAGCCCTCGGGCGTGTGCACGCCGTCGCGCCCGTCGAACACCCAGGCGGGCAGCGGCGCGCTGCTGAGGGCTTTGCCGGCGGCGATGTCGTCCTGGATCCACTGGGCCACCTGCTTCCAGCCGGCCTCCTGCCACAGCTCGAACGGGCCCTGCTTCATGCCAAAGCCCCAGCGCATGGCGAAGTCCACGTCGCGTGCGGTGTCGGCAATGTCCTGCAGGT
The DNA here is from genome assembly GCA_020161145.1 of Pseudomonadota bacterium. Taxonomy (GTDB): domain Bacteria; phylum Pseudomonadota; class Gammaproteobacteria; order Burkholderiales; family Burkholderiaceae_C; genus Ideonella. The sequence continues at coordinate 151,619 of JAIUPQ010000005.1, read as the reverse complement.
GGACGGCGGCGTAGTGGAAGCCGTCGCGCAGAATGGCCCAGAGGAACTGCGCCTGGGGGTTGCTCGATTCGCGCAGCAGCTGCAGGCGCTCGCCGGCGGGCTTTTTCAGGATGCGCTCGACCAGGCCGTCGGCCTTGCCGCCGGCGGGCACGTAGCTGCGGCTGGCCGGATCCAGACGCAGGATGGCCTTGCCCTCTTTCTTGTAGAACCCGGCGCCGACCTTCTGGCCCAGCGCACCCTGCTCGATCAGCGCGGCCACCACGGCCGGCACCTTGAAGTGCGGGTAGAAGGGGTCGGCCGACAGGTTGTCCTGCATGGTCTTGACCACATGGGCCAAGGTGTCCAGGCCCACCACGTCGGCGGTGCGGAAGGTGCCACTGGAGGCGCGGCCCAGCTTCTTGCCGGTGAGGTCGTCCACCACGTCGTAGGAGAGGCCAAACTGCTCGGCTTCGTGGATGGTGGCCAGCATGCCGGCGATGCCCACGCGGTTGGCGATGAAGTTGGGCGTGTCCTTGGCTCGCACCACGCTCTTGCCCAGCGTGCTGGTGACGAAGCTCTCCAGCTGGTCGAGCACCGCCGGCTCGGTGGTGGGCGTGGGGATGAGCTCCACCAGCGCCATGTAGCGCGGCGGGTTGAAGAAGTGGATGCCGCAAAAGCGTGGCCGCAAGGCGGCCGGCAAGGCCGCGGCCAGCTTGGTGATGGACAGGCCCGAGGTGTTGCTGGCCACGATGGCGCCGGGCGCCACATGCGGGGCGATCTTCTCGTACAGCGCCAGCTTCCAGTCCATGCGCTCGGCGATGGCCTCGATGATGAGGTCGCAGCCCGCGAGCTGGTCCAGGTGCTGGTCGTAGTTGGCCACGCCGATGCGATCGGCCAGATCGGCCACGCCCAGCGGCGCCGGCTTGAGCTTCTTGAGGTTGGCGATGGCCTTGAGGACGATGCCATTCGGGTCGCCCTCTTTGGCGGCCAGATCGAACAGCACCACCGGCACGCCGGTGTTGGCGAAATGCGCAGCGATCTGCGCGCCCATGACGCCGGCTCCCAGCACGGCGACTTTGCGAACGAGGAAGGGGTTGCTCATGAGGGGGTCACTCCATGCGGATCCAGGTTTGGGTGCGGCCCAGCAGCGGCGCGCCGATGTAGCCGCGCACGTCCAGCTTCTTGCCACCGTCGGCGGGGGTCAGCCGCACTTTGTAGGTCTCGCCGTTGTTGGGGTCGAGGATGCTGCCGCCGTCCCAGTAGGCCTCACCCTCGCGCTTCTTGACGCTGTCGATGATGAGCAGGCCGATGATGGGTTTGCCTTTGCGCTCGCCCTCGCATTTTTCGCAGACGGCGTCCTGCTTGGTGGGGTCGAGCACCTTTTCGATCTTGCCGGTCAGCACGCCGCCGGCCTCGCTGATGCGCACCAGCGATTTCTCCTGCTTGGTCTTGTCGTCTATGGTTTTCCACAGGCCCACGGGCGAGGTCTGGGCCAATACGGCACCGGCGCACAACAGCAGCGCGGCGGTGGTGAGGGTTCGCAGCATGATCACAGTCACTCCTCGGGTTAGAACATGGATTCGTCCATGGCCATCAGCGGCTTGAGACCGCTGCGGCCCGTGCGCATCAGGCTGACCACCTCGGGCAGCAGCTTGGCGTAGTAAAAGCCGGCGGTGGCCAGCTTGGCCTGGTAGAAGGGGTCGCCCGAGTCTTTCTTGTCCAGGGCCACCACGGCCATGCGGGCAAACAGGTAGGCAAACACCAGATGGCCGGCCACGCGCAGGTAGTCGGTGGCGGCCGCGCCCACCTCGTCGGCATTGCCCATGGCCTTCATGCCGATGCCCTGGGTCATCTTGGTGAAGCGCGCGCCGAGGTCGGACAGGGGCTCGATCATCTCCTGCATGTCCTCGCGCGTGCCGTACTCCTCGACGAAGGCGGTGATCTTCTGGCCGAAGGTGCGCATGCGGTGGCCGCCGTCGGCCAACACTTTGCGGCCCAGCAGATCCAGCGCCTGGATGGCGTTGGTGCCCTCGTAAATCATGTTGATGCGCGCATCGCGCACGAACTGCTCCATGCCGGTTTCATGGATGTAGCCGTGGCCGCCGAACACCTGCATGCACTGCGAGGTGGCATTCCAGCCGTTGTCGGTGATGAAGGCCTTGACGATGGGCGTGAGGATGGCCACCTCGTCGGCCGCGGCGTTGCGCACGGCCTCGTCGGGGTGGGCCAGCGAGATGTCCAGTTGCAGCGAGGTGTAGACCGACAGCGCACGGCCGCCCTCGGCGTAGGCGCGCGCCGTCAGCAGCATGCGGCGCACGTCGGGGTGAACGATGATGGGGTCGGCCGGCAGATTGGGCGCCTTGGGGCCCGAGAGCGCACGCATCTGCAGCCGCTCCTTGGCATAGGCCACGGCGTTCTGATACGCCACCTCGGTCAGGCCCAGCGACTGGTTGCCCACACCCAGGCGGGCGGTGTTCATCATCACGAACATGGCTTGCAAGCCCTTGTTGGGCTCGCCCACCAGGGTGCCGACAGCGTCCTCCAGCGTGATCTGGCAGGTGCTGTTGCCGTGGATGCCCATCTTGTGTTCAAGCCCCGAGCAGAACACCGTGTTGCGCGCCCCCAGCGAGCCGTCGGCGTTGACGAGGAACTTGGGCACGAGGAACAGCGAAATGCCTTTGCTGCCCTCCGGCGCACCCGGCAATCGCGCCAGCACCAGGTGCACGATGTTGCTCACCATGTCGTGCTCGCCGGCCGAGATGAAGATCTTCTGGCCCGTGATCTTGTAGCTGCCGTCGGCCTGGGGCTCGGCCTTGCTGCGCAGCATGCCCAGGTCGGTGCCGCAGTGCGGCTCGGTCAGGCACATGGTGCCCGTCCATTCGCCGCTGGTCAGATGCGGCAGGTAGAGCGACTTCTGCTCGTCGGTGCCATGGGCGTGCAAGGCCTCGTAGGCGCCATGCGACAGGCCCGGATACATGGTCCAGGCCTGGTTGGCGCCATTGAGCATTTCATAGAAACACTGGTTGACCACATGCGGCAGGCCCTGGCCACCGTAGGCGGTGTCGCAGGACAGCGCCGGCCAACCGCCTTCCACATACTGCTGATAGGCCGCCTTGAACCCCTTGGGCGTGGTCACCTCGTGCGTGGCTTTGTCCAGCGTGCAGCCCTCGGAATCCCCTGAGAGGTTCAGCGGCGTGATGACCTCGGCGGCGAACTTGCCGCCCTCCTCCAGCACGGCGTTGATGGTGTCCGCATCGATCTCGCCATGCGGCGGCAGCTGCTTGAGTTGGGCCGTGACGTCGAACAACTCATGCAGCACGAAATGCATGTCACGCAGCGGGGGGGTATAGGTGGGCATGTGGGGTCTCCGGGGTTGTGGTGGGGCTTTACTTCAAATGGGTAGCCGTAGGCGCGCCGGCCGCAGCCGCCAGGCCCGCCGGGGTGGCGTCGTGCCGCAGCAGCCGCGCGAACCCCGCCAGGGCATGGTGCACCGCATCGGGCGAACGCAGGAAGCGGGCGTCGTGGTGCAACGATAGGGCAAGACCGTGGACCTCGAACACCCACTGTCCCACATCGGTGTCGGGGTTCAAATGGCCTTCGGCGACAGCCTGCGCAATGGTGCGCGCCAAGGTCTGCTGCCAGGTGCGCACCATGGCTTCCAGCGCATCGCGCACAGGGCTGGGGCGGTCGTCGAACTCGATGGCGCCGCTGATGTAGAGGCAGCCGGCGTTGAACGCGGGGCCGACCTGGCGCATCCAGGCCTCAAAGAGTGCACGCAGCCGCGGCAGACCCCGCGGCGCGGTCAGCGCCGGGGCGAATACGTCGCGCTCGAAGCGCGCGTGGTACTCACGAATCACCGACAGCTGCAATTCCTCGCGCGAGCCAAAGTGCGCGAACACACCCGACTTGCTCATCTGGGTTTCCAGCGCCAACCCGCCGATGGACAAGCCCTCCAGGCCTTCACGCGCGGCCAGCCGCATGGCTGCGTCCACAATCAACGCGCGCGTGGCCGGCCCCCGTGAACCGCGCCCCGCCGCGCCCGGCCGCACGGCAGCAGAGACAGGGCGATGGTCGAGGGGCGCAGACATGGGCTTATTTTGCACGAACGATCGTGCTTTTTTATACGGGTTTTCCCCTGCATCTCCCCCTGGGAGCTGGCCAAGTTGGTAGCGAAATGTGACTATGATGGTGCCGTCGTGATCGCGCCAGCGGAAACTCATCGCAGTCGAGCGCGCACGGCTCCTCCAACAAAACGAACACAACAACAAGCAGCGTGGGCATCTGACTTCGCCCTAGGGCGCCACGCGAGGGACGACCCCATGGCTTTCGATGCATTGACCCGCGCCAGCCTTCAGCCCCCCAATGCCGCCGACCCCTTCGTGCTGGATTGGCAGGCTGGGCCATGGGATGCGCTGACGCCGCATCTGACGCGGCAGGAGTTGGGCGCCGGCACGACGTTGATCCACCATCTGGCACGCGACCGGGTCATGTACCTGCTGGAGACGGGTGTGCTGCAGGTGTTTTTGCCCACGGCCAGCCCGGTGCGCCGGCCGGTCGCCATCTTGCGCGCCGGCGCCATCGTGGGCGAGCCGGCGCTGTTTGCCAACACGCCGCGCATGGCCCAGGTGGATGCGATGGCACCTTGCGTGATCTGGGCTTTGACGCGCGAGGCGTTCGATGTGTTTGCCAACACCCACCCGGTGGCGGCCTGCAAATGGCTGCGCGCCTGCGGTGCGGTGATGGCGGTGCGCATGGCCGCCAATCTCGAGCGCGGCTATCCGGTGGCGTGACGCCAACCCGTCAGCTGCCGCCCATCAGCCGCGCTTCGGCCAGTGCCAGGGCCTCGGGCAGGCCAGACAACACGAGGGTGTCACCGGCCTTCAGCTGGTGCTGGCCTTGTACCGTGACGCTTTTGCCACTGGCCTGGCGCATCGACACCACCCGCACGCGCAAGCCATCCAGATCCTGCTCGGCCAGGGTGCCGCCCAGGCTGACGGCACCAGAACCCAGCACCACGGTTTGCAGCCGCATGGCGTCGCGCTCGCTGCCCTGATCGTCGTCGGCACCGTGGAAGTAGCCGCGCAGCAGGTTGTAGCGGGCATCGCGCGCCTCTTGCACCAGCCGGATGACGCGCCGCATGGGCACCCCCACCAGCGCCAGCGCGTGGCTGGCCAGCATCAGCGAACCCTCCACGGCCTCGGGCACGACCTCGGTGGCGCCGGCGGCACGCAAGCGCTCCAGATCGGCATCATCCAGCGTGCGCACCACCACCGGCACATGAGGCGCATGCTCCTGCACGATGTGCAGGATTTTCAGCGCCGAGGGCGTATCGATGTAGGTGATGACGACGGCGCTGGCGCGGGCCAGGCCCGCCACCTTCAGGCTGGCCACGCGCGCGGCATCGCCAAAGACCACGCTCTGGCCAGCGGCTGCGGCCTGGCGGACGCGGTCAGGGTCCAGATCCAGCGCCATGTAAGGCATGTCCTCCTGCTCCAGCAACTGCGCCAGGTTCTGGCCGCTGCGGCCGAACCCGCAGATGATGATGTGCAGGTCGGCCTGCATGGCCTTTTTGGCAATGCCCGTCAGCGCCACCGACTGCATCAGCCAGTCGCTGGCCGCCACCCGCATCACGATGCGGTCGCTCCACTGGATGACCAGCGGCGTCATCAGCATGGACAGCACCATGCTGGCCAGCACCGGGCTGGTCCAGCGCGGATCGAGCAGCCCCTGCTCCAGCCCCAGCCCCAACAGCACGAAGCCGAACTCACCGGCCTGCGCCAGGTACAGGCCGGTGCGCAGCGCCACCCCGGGCATGGCCTTGAACGCATAGGCCAGCAAGGCCACCAGCGCCGCCTTGATGCTCAGGGGCACTGCCGTCAACAGCAACACCAGCGGCCAGTGCTGCAAGACGGCCTCGCCGTCCAGCTTCATGCCCACGGTGATGAAGAACAGGCCCAGCAACACGTCGTGGAAGGGCCGGATGTCGGCCTCCACCTGGTGCTTGTATTCGGTCTCGGCCACCAGCATGCCGGCGATGAAGGCACCCAGCGCCATGGACAGCCCCGCCCGCTCGGTCAGCCAAGCCAGGCCCAAGGTGACGAGCAAGAGGTTGAGCATGAACAGCTCCTCGCTCTTGCGCCGGGCCAGCACCGTGAGCCAGCGGCGCATCAGCTGGCGCCCGCCCACCAGCAGCAGGCCCACCAGCACGGTCCCCTTGAGCAAGGCCAGGCCCAGCGAGCGGGCCAGCTCGGCCGGCTCGGCGTTGAGCGCCGGAATCAGCACCATCAGCGGCACCACCGCCAGATCCTGGAACAGCAAGATGGCCATCACGCGCCGGCCGTGCTCGGATTCCAGCTCCAGCCGCTCGGCCATCAGCTTGACGACGATGGCCGTCGAGGACATGGCCATCGCGCTGCCCAGCACCAGCGCGCCCTGCCATCCCAGATCCCAAGGCTGCCCCAGCCAGGCAAACAGGGCGGTCAACAGCGCGTTGCCTGTGACCGCGCCCAGCGTGGTCAGGGCCACCTGCGACAGGCCCAGTCCAAACACCAGCCGCCGCATCCCCATCAGCTTGGGCAGGTTGAATTCGGTGCCGATGACGAACATCAGGAACACCACCCCAAACTCCGCCAGGTGCTGCACACCCGCCGAGTCCTTGGCCAGCGCCAGCGCATGGGGGCCAATCAGGACGCCCACCGCCAGATAGCCCAGAATGGGCGGCAGCCGCAGTGAACGGCACAGCACCACCCCGGCCACTGCGGCCAGCAGGTAGAGCAAGACCAGTTCAAGCGTGGTGGCCATGGGTGCGCGACAGGATCCCTAGAATGGTTTGATTCTCAGGCATACCCATGACCATCGACCCGCAACCCCTAGACCCTGACCGCGCGCTGCGCCTCGCCGCCGATACCCTGGACATCGAGGCCGCCGCCTTGAACGCCGTCAAGGCCCAGCTCGATCAGTCCTTTGTGCAGGCCGTGGCGGCGGTGCTGGCCTCCCGTGGTCGCGTCATCGTCATGGGCATGGGCAAGAGCGGCCACGTCGGCCGCAAGATTGCCGCCACGCTGGCCTCGACCGGCACGCCCGCGTTTTTCGTCCACCCGGCCGAGGCCGCGCATGGCGACCTGGGCATGGTGCAACCGGGCGACGTCGTGCTGATGATCTCCAATGCCGGCGAGAGCCAGGAGATCGTCGATGTGCTGCCCGCGCTCAAGCGCATTGGCATCACCCTCATCGCCATCACTGGCCGCCCCGATTCCACGCTGGGCCGCCACGCCGACGTGCGCCTCTCGAGCGCGGTCGAGCGCGAGGCCTGCCCGCTCAACCTCGCCCCCACCGCCAGCACGGCGGCACAGATGGCGCTGGGCGATGCACTGGCGGTGGCGCTGCTGGATGCGCGCGGTTTTCACGAGCAGGACTTTGCCCGCTCCCACCCCGGCGGCGCGCTGGGCCGCAAGCTGCTGATGCACGTGCACGACCTGATGCGCAGCGGCGACGCCTTGCCCGTGGTGGCCGCCGACATGGGCGCGCTCGACGTCATGCACGTGATGGGCGACAAAGGCCTGGGCTTTGCCGTACAGCTCGAGGGTCGCAAGCCGGCCGGCATCTTCACCGACGGCGACCTGCGCCGGCTGATCGCCGCCGGCACCGACCTGCGACCCCTGCATGCCCGCGAAGTGATGCGCGGCGCACCCAAAACGGTGCGCGCCGATGCGTTGGCGGTGGACGCCGCCGCGCTGATGGAGCGCCACCGCATCACCAGCGTGCTGGTCGTGGACGAAGCCGGCGCGCTGGTGGGCGCGCTCAACATCAACGACTTGATGCGGGCCAAGGTCATCTGATGGCCGCGCGCTTCGCCCCCGAGTTGCTGCTGCGCGCCCAAGGCGGCGGCCTGGGCCTGCGCGCCGCGCTCTTCGACGTGGATGGCGTGCTCACCGACGGCAGCCTGCACATCAGCGCGGCCGGCGAAGAGGTCAAGGTCTTTCACGCGCTGGACGGCCATGGCCTCAAGCTGCTGATGCAGGCCGGCATCACGCCCATCGTCATCACCGGCCGCGACTCGCCCGCCGTGCGCCGCCGGTTGACCGATCTGGGGCTGACCCAGGCGGCCTTCGGCGTGCACGACAAACTGGCCGCCGCCCAACGCCTGCTGGCCCCGCTGGCGCTGGATTGGCCTGAAGTGGCCGCCATCGGCGACGACTGGCCCGATCTGCCGCTGCTCACCCGCGCCGCGCTGGCCGTGGCACCGGCCAATGCCCATCCCGACGTCAAAGCCGTGGCTCACCACGTCAGCGCCCTGCGGGGCGGCCAGGGCGCCGCGCGCGAATTCTGTGACCTGTTGCTGATGGGCAGTGGGCGCTATGGCGCGCTGCTGGCTGCGCAAACCGGCACGCTGGACGGACGCTGACCGCCATGCGCGCGCGCCAGTTGCACCTGCCTGACCTTGATGAGGTGGCCATCGGCACCGAGCCGGTGGCGGGCGACGAAACCCCCGCCCCGCCACCGCCCACGCCGCGCCGCCTGCTGCCGCGACTGGCCGGCCTGCTGCTGACCTGGCTGCCGATGATCGTGCTGGCACTGGCCGCCGCCTTCACCTGGTGGCTGGCCCAGAGCAGCCCCGCCTCACGCCCCGCCAGCGAGCGCGTGCTGCGCGATGCGCCCGATTACACGCTGGCGCGGTTCACCATCGACCGGTTCAACGCCGATGGCCGTCACGCCGCCACCTTGGCCGGTGAAGAGCTGCGCCATTTTCCCGACACCGACACCATCGAGATCGACCGCATCACCCTGGATGCACGCCTGCCGGACAACCGCCCACTGACCGCCAGCGCCAGCCTGGGCCTGCTGGTGCCGGCCAGCCACGAGGTGCGGCTGCAGGGCAACGCGCAAGTTCATGGCCGGGCGCCCGACGGCAGCCCGCTGACCTTGCGCGGCGAGCGCCTCAGCGCCTGGACCGACACCCACCGCGTCCACACCGATGCCCCCGTCACCGTGGACTGGGGCAGCAGCCGGGTGGATGCGGCCGGTCTCGACTACGACGCCGCCACCGAGCGCCTCAACCTGGCCGGCCCGGTGCGCGCGCTGCTGCTGCGCCCGGGCCAGCCTCGTCCGCTGCCATGAAGCCGCTGGTCTACGTGACCGGTGCCTCCAGCGGTATTGGCGCGGCGCTGGCCGGTCAATACCACCAACGAGGCTGGCGATTGGCCTTGGTGGCGCGACGACGTGAGCCGCTCGCCCAACTGAGCCGCGACCTGGGTGCCGACGACGCCTGGATCGCTGCGGCCGACGTGCAGGACAGCGCCACCATCATGGCCACCGGCCGTGCCTGCATCGCCGAATGCGGATTGCCGGGCGTGGTCATCGCCAACGCCGGCATCAGTGTGGGCATGGATACCGCCGACGCGGCCGACATCGCCGTCATGGCCGAGGTGTTCGCCACCAACACCATCGGCATGGCAGCCACCTTCCAGCCGTTTCTTGCGCCCATGCGAGCGCAAGCCAGCGGTACCCTGGTGGGCGTGACCAGTGTGGCCGGCGTGCGCGGCCTGCCCGGACATGGTGCCTACTGTGGCAGCAAGGCCGCCGCCATCGCCTACCTGGAGAGCCTGCGCGGCGAATGTCGGGGCAGCGGCGTGCGCGTGGTCACGCTGGTGCCTGGCTATGTCCGAACCCCGCTGACGGCGGCCAACCGCTACGCCATGCCGTTTCTGATGACACCCGAGGCGTTTGCCCAGCGCGCCGTGACGGCCATCGCCCGGGCGGACTCCTGGCGCGTCATTCCCTGGCAGATGGGCGTCGTGGCCGCATTGATGCGGGTGCTGCCCAACCCCCTCTTTGACCGCCTGGCGGCCGGCCGGGGCCGCAAACAGCGGCGCCAAGAATGACAAAACCGCGCCGAAGCGCGGTTTATCAGGGATTCAAGCCCGGTCAGTAGCCACCGCGGTCGCCGCCGCGGCCACCACCGCCGTAGGGGCTGCGACCACCGCCGCCGCCGCCACCGCCGTAGGGGCTGCGGCCACCGCCGCCACCACCGCCACCGCCGTAGCCGCCGCGGCTACCGCCGCCGCCGCCGTAGCCGCCGCCACCGCCGCCGTAACCACCGCCGCCACCGCCACTGCGGAAGCCACCGGGACGCTCTTCACGCGGACGAGCCTCGTTGACCACCAGCGGACGCCCCTCAAGGGCTTGGCCATTCATGCCGCTGATGGCGGCCTGAGCCTCGGCATCCGAGCCCATTTCGACAAAACCAAAGCCCTTGGAGCGACCGGTGTCGCGATCCATCATGACCTTGGCGGAAGTCACCGCACCGAAAGCGCCGAACGCTTGCTCAAGCGAATCGTCACGCACGCTGTAGGCCAGATTGCCTACATACAACTTGTTTCCCATGTGGGAAGCTCCTCGTCCAATAACCAAGAACCATGTGGAGCTTCAACCCGCGTGAACCGTCATCATTCCAGCCAGGCGCCGCGTCCGAACACAGCAATAATCGACCGGGTACTTTACCCGGCTGGGGCATTATCAAACCCTTTGGAGGGTTGCGAAATCCACCACAACCCCTGAATAACCCTAGCTTGTTGCTTTTAAATCACACATGCCCGATCTCCCGCCCCCGCGCATCGCCAGCCTGGTGCCCAGTCTCACCGAGCTGTTGTTTGCGCTGGGGCTGGGGCCCTGGGTGGTGGCCCGCACGGGGTTCTGCATCCATCCGGCCGCTGCTGTGGCGGGCGTGCCCAAAGTCGGCGGCACCAAAGACGTCAACCACGCCAAGCTGCACAAGCTGGCGCCCACCCATGTGCTGGTCAACCCGGACGAAAACCGCCGCGAAGACGCCGAGGCGCTGGCCATCTGGGTGCCGCACCTGCTGGTCAGCCACCCGGGCGGGCCGCAAGACAACCTGGATCTGCTCGATCAAATGGCCGACGCCTTTGGTCCCTGGATCGATGCCACCGCCTTGCAGCGCCTGCGCACCGATCTGCTGGAGGCCCTGGCGCTGCCGGCAGCGAGGCCCGCGCGGCGCGTGCTCTACCTGATCTGGCGCGAGCCCTGGATGACCGTGGCGCGCGACACCTACATCGCCCGCATGCTGGCCACTGCGGGCTGGCAGACCTGGCCCGACGCGCAAGGCGGCGCCACCGGCGCGGCGCGCTACCCCTCGTTGCAGGGCAGCGAGCCCTGGCTGGCGGACGTGGACGAGATATGGCTGTCGAGCGAGCCCTACCGCTTCACCGCCGCCGACCTGCCCGGTGCCCAAACGTTGGCGCCGCAGGCCCGCGTACGCCTGGTCGATGGCGAACTGATCAGCTGGTATGGCCCTCGCGCGGCCCTGGGGTTGCGCCATTTGCACGCCATGCACGCACAATCCGGACCGCTATGGAATTCCTCAAACCCCTGATCGCGCTGCTGGCCATCGTCAATCCCATCGGCATCGTGCCGTTCTTCATCCATTTCACCCAGGGCTTGTCGCGCGAGCAGCGGGCGCGCACCATCCGCGTGGCGTCCATCAGCGCGTTCGTGGTCATCGGCGTGGCCAGCATTGCCGGGGGCAAGATCATCAGCTTCTTTGGCATCAGCATCGCGTCGTTCCAGGTCGGCGGCGGGTTGTTGTTGCTGCTGTCCTCCATCCAGATGCTCAATGCCGAGCCGGCCGATGTGCGCCGGGAAGACGTGGACGAAGGCCAGGCCAAGGCGGAGGCCGGCGCCTCGGTCGCCATCGTGCCGCTGACCATTCCGCTGCTGACGGGGCCGGCCACCATCTCCACCATCATCATCTACGCCGACAAGGCGCGCGGCATCTGGCAGCACACGGCCTTGGTCGGCTACGGCCTGGTGGTCGGGCTGGCGGCATTCCTCGCGTTCAGCGCCGCCGGTCGCATCGCCAAGGTGCTGGGCCAGACGGGCATCAACGTGATGACCCGGCTGATGGGCCTGATCCTGGCGGCCATGGCCGTCGAACTGCTGTCCGACGGGCTGATGCAGCTGTTCCCCGTGCTGGGTACCCACCTGGCCCGCTGATGGGGGTAAATCCGGATGAATAGGGTGATGCCGCACCGCTAGAGTGCCATCCCATAAACGAGGCGTGCGAGGAGACAAGCACCCCGGAAGGGCATCGGCCGCTGCTGATGCCCTTCTTCTTTTGGTGGCCTATGGAATTGGTTTTTGTGGCGCTGGCGGCCTTGTTGGCAGGCTTCATCGACGCCATCGTCGGCGGGGGTGGGCTGGTGTCGCTGCCGGCGCTCTTCACCGCCTATCCGCAGGCCCCGGCCGCCACGGTGCTGGGCACCAACAAGGGCATGGCCGTCTGGGGCACGGCCTGGGCCGCCGGCCAGTTTGCACGCCGGGTGCGCCTGCCCTGGCGGCGGCTGGGCCTGGCCATGGGGGTGGCGCTGGCGGCCAGCAGCCTGGGGGCCTGGGCGGTCACCCACGTCAGCAGCGCGCTGTTGCGTCAAGCCCTGCCCTGGGTGCTGGGTGTGCTGCTGATCTATACGCTGGCCAACAAACACCTGGGGCGCACCCACGCACCGCGCTGGGCGCCCCGCCAAGAGACCGCCTGGCTGGCCTTGATTGCCGCGCTGGTGGGGTTTTACGACGGCTTCTTCGGCCCCGGCACCGGCAGCCTGTTCGTCTTTGCCATGGTGCGTCTGCTGGGCTGGGATTTTTTGCACGCCAGCGCGGGCGCCAAGCTGCTCAACAGCGCCACCAACGTCGCAGCGCTGGCGTTGTTCACCAGCCAGGGCCACGTCTGGTGGCAGGTGGCCGCCGTGCTGGCCGTGGCCAATGTGGTCGGCAGCCTGTTGGGCACACGCCTGGCACTGGCGCGGGGTGCTGGCTTTGTGCGCATCGTGTTTCTGCTGGTGGTCAGTGCCCTGATCGCCCGATCGGCGTGGCAAGCCATCCACTTTCACCCCTGACCGAAAGGCACCCCCATGAACGACATGAACGGCTACGACATCGAGGACTTGCACCCCGGCATGACGGCCACGTTTTCCAAGACCATCACCGAGGCCGATATCGTGCTGTTCGCGGGCGTCTCGGGCGACAACAACGCCATCCACGTCAACGAGGAGTTCGCCGCCACCACCGCGTTCGGTGGCCGCATCGCCCATGGCTTCTTGACCGCCAGCGTGATTTCGGCGGCCGTGGCCAACCGGCTGCCCGGCCCCGGCACCGTCTATCTCGGCCAGAGCATGAAGTTTCGCGCGCCGGTGCGTCCCGGCGACACGGTGCACGCCACGGTCACCGTGCAGGCCGTGGACGCGGCCAAGGCGCGCGCCACGCTGACCACGGTCTGCACCGTTCAGGGCAAGGTGGTCATCGAGGGCGAGGCCCAGGTGATGACCACCTCCAAGGCGCGGCGCGAGGCCGCAGGCGCCTAAGCCCCAGCCTCGGCACCCGCCTTGACCCGGGTGCGCCAGGCATGCAGCAGCGGCTCGGTGTAGCCGCTGGGCTGCTGCTCGCCCTTGAAGACCAGATCCAGCGCCGCCTGCAGCGCCGCGCTGCCGGGCGCCAGTTGGCGGTACAGCGGATCGGCCGCATTCTGGCCATCGACCACCTGGGCCATGCGGGCGAAGGTGGCGCGCACCTGCTCGGCCGACACCACCCCGTGGCGCAGCCAGTTGGCAATGTGCTGGCTGCTGATGCGCAGCGTGGCGCGGTCTTCCATCAGGCCCACGTCATGGATGTCGGGCACTTTGGAGCAACCCACGCCCTGGTCGACCCAGCGCACCACGTAGCCCAGGATGCCCTGGGCGTTGTTGTCCAGCTCCTGCTGGCGCTCGGCCTCACTCCAGGTGGCCTGGGCCACCACGGGCACGGTCAGCAAGCCCGCCAGCAGCGCCTCGGCGTCGGGCGGCTCGGCCGCCAGGCGCGCCTGCACCGCCGCCACATCCACCTGGTGGTAGTGCAGCGCGTGCAGCGTGGCCGCCGTGGGGCTGGGCACCCAGGCGGTGTTGGCGCCGGCCTGCGGGTGAACGATCTTCTGCTTGAGCATGGCCGCCATCAGATCGGGCATGGCCCACATGCCCTTGCCGATCTGCGCGCGGCCGGCCAGGCCGCATTGCAGGCCCACGGCCACGTTGCTGCGCTCGTAAGCCGCAATCCAGGCGCTGGTCTTCATGTCGCCCTTGCGCAGCATGGGGCCGGCCTGCATGGCGGTGTGCATCTCGTCGCCCGTGCGGTCCAGAAAGCCGGTGTTGATGAAGGCCACCCGGTCGGCGGCAGCCGCAATGCAGGCCTTGAGGTTGACGCTGGTGCGGCGCTCCTCGTCCATGATGCCCAGCTTGACGGTGGCGGGCGGCAGGCCCAGCAGGCGCTCGACGCGGCCAAACAGCTCGCTGGCAAACGCCACCTCGGCCGGGCCGTGCATCTTGGGCTTGACGATGTAGACGCTGCCGGCGCGCGAATTGCGCACCCCGGCCTCACCCAGGTGCTTGACGTCGTGCAGCGCAATGGCGGTGGTGACGACGGCGTCCATGATGCCCTCGGGGATCTCGCGCCCATCAGGCCCCCAGAGGATGGCCGGGTTGGTCATCAGGTGGCCGACGTTGCGCACGAACATCAGCGAGCGCCCATGCCGCGTCAGGGGCAGGCCGTCGGCGCCGGTGTAGTGGCGATCCGCCGCCAGGCGCCGGGTGATGCGCTGGTCGCCCTTGACCACCACCTCGGTCAGCGTGCCGCGCTGAATGCCCAGCCAGTTGCGATAGCCCAGCAGCTTGTCCTGGGCATCGACGGCGGCCACCGAGTCTTCAAGGTCGAGGATGGTCGAGAGCGCCGCCTCCAGCACCACGTCGGCCACGCCGGCCGCGTCCTGGCGCCCCACGGGGCTGGTGCGATCCAGTTGCACCTCCAGGTGCAGGCCGTGGTGCACCAGCAGCACCGCCGTGGGCGCATCGGCCGGCCCTTGATGGCCGACGAACTGGGCCGGGTCGGCCAGGCCCGTGTGGCGGCCGCCCTTGAGGGTGACGCGCAACTGGCCCGCTGCCACCCCATAAGCCAGCGCATCGGCATGGCTGCCCTGGGCCAGCGGCGCGGCAGCATCCAGCACGCGCCGGGCGTAGGCGATGACCGCGGCGCCGCGTGCAGCGTCGTAGCCGCCGGGCGCGGCTGGCGCCACGCCTTCCAGCGCGTCGGTGCCGTAGAGCGCGTCGTACAGGCTGCCCCAGCGCGCATTGGCGGCGTTGAGCGCATAACGGGCATTGAGGATGGGCACCACCAGCTGCGGCCCCGCCTGCAATGCCAGCTCACTGTCGACCTGGGCCGTGGTGATCTGCACCTCGGCCGGCACCGGCACCAGGTAGCCGATGCGGGTCAGAAAGGCGCGATAGGCCGCCGCATCGGCAACAGGGCCGGGGTGGGCCCGGTGCCAGGCATCCAGCTCGGTCTGCAGCCGGTCGCGCTCGGCCAGCAACTCGGCATTGCGCGGCGCCAACTCATGCACGATGGCCGCAAAGCCGGGCCAGAACACCTGCGGCGCGATGCCGGTGCCGGGCAGCACCTCGGTGTCGATGAAGTGAGCGAGATCGGAGTCCACCTGCAAGCCATGCAGGGTCGTGCGTGCGGTCATAAAAGTGCGCCTGAAATGAAAAAGCGGCGCAGCCACCGGCAGCACCGCCTCTAATGTAAAACGGCAATCCGCCGCTCGTCTTACTTGGCCGAGAGGCACTCCTTCATGAACGCCTTGCGCTCGTCGCCCTTGAGATCCTTGGTCTTGGCGTCGGCGTTGCAGGCCTTCATCTTGTCCTGCTGCGACGCCGTGCTGCCGGCGGACAGGCACTCTTTCATGAAGGCCTTGCGCTCATCGCCCTTGAGGTCTTTGGTCTTGGCATCGGCGTTGCAGGTCTTCATCTTGTTCTGCTGCGCCGTAGGCGCCTTGGCCGCCGCGGCAGGGGCCGAAGCCGGGTCTGCGGCCAGAGCCAGTGAGGTGACCATGGCCAGCACAGGGACAATCAACCAAGACTTCATCTTGACGCTCCATCAAAGCACCGCACCTGCGGCGGCGCCGACGTTACCGCAGGCCTGGCCCCCTTGAAATGGCGGGCGGCAGCGTCAGATGTGACAAATGAACGCTCCCCTGCAAGTTGACGTCTGGTCGGACATCGTCTGTCCGTTTTGCACCCTCGGCAAACGCCGGCTGGAGGCCGCCGCGCGCGAAGAAGGCCTGAGCCTGAATGTGGTCTGGCACAGTTTCGAGCTCGACCCCAACGCCCCCGCCAGCCACGCGCAGCCGCTGGTGGACCTGATTGCCACCAAGTACGGCATGGGTCGCGAGCAGGCCCAGCAGGCGCAGCAGCAGATCGCCACCCAGGCCGCCGAGCTGGGCGTCGTCTTCAACTGGCAGCAGGCCCGCCCCGGCAACACCTTTGACGCCCACCGCCTGGCCCACTTCGCCGCCACGCGGGGCTTGGGGGATGCGGCTCAAGAGCAGTTGATGCGCGCCTACTTCACCGAGGGCCAGTCCGTCGGCGACCGGGCCACGCTGCAAGCCATCGGCGAGGCCATCGGGCTGCCTGCGGCCGAGGTCAGCGCGGTGCTGGCTTCGGACCGCTACGCCGCCGAGGTGCGCCGTGACGAGCAGATCGCGCGGCAGGATTTGCAGGTAAGCGGGGTGCCGTTCTTCGTGATCGATGGACGGCTGGCCATTTCAGGCGCCCAGCCCATTGAGCTGTTTCGCCGCGCGCTGCGTCAGGCGCAGGACAGCCGCTCGCCGCTGCCTCCCCTGGGCCAGGACGGCGCGGCGTGCACCGACGGCACCTGCATCGTGCCCCACCCACCTACATGATGCGGCGGGGGTGCGCGAGCGCCTCGTGCGCGGCATGCAGGCGGCGCACCAACACCTGAATAAAGGCCTGATCGAAGGCGTGGCGCGTCGCGGCCGACAGGGCGGCCAGCGACTGCGGCGTGAAGCTGATGGTGGTGGTGGCCTCGGCCACCACCACATCGGCGCTGTGGGTGCCCAGCTCGGGGTTGGGCGCCAGGTAGGCCATCTCACCCACCGAGGTGCCGCTCTTGAGGCTGGCCACACGCTGGCCGCCGCGAAACACCTCGACCACGCCGGTGGCGATGATGTGGAACTGGTTGCCCTGCTCGCCCGCCCGGTAGATGCAATGGCCGGGGAACAGCCGCTGCCAGCGCGCACGGTGGACCACCTCCCACAGCGCCAGGTCGTCGAAGCGCTCGAAGAACCGCAGGCTGCGCAGCAGGTTGAAGCGCTCGGAATCGGCCACCCGCTGGATCTGGCCTCGCGGCACGTCGCCATTGGCGATCAGGGCGGCCAGCGACTGGGCAAACACGTCCCAGCTGGCCGGCCGGTCGCTGCGGGCCTTGTTCAATGCCACCCTCAGCGTGGCATCCAGCGCCGGACTCACGTCCTCGCGCAAATCGGTCAGCGGCATGGCGATGTCTTGCGCAATGCGCTTGAGCAGCGCGGCCTCGCAGGGCGCCTCAAACGGCGGGCGCCCGGCCACCATGTGGTACAGCACGGCCGCCAGCGAATACATGTCGGCCCGGCCATCCAGGGTGGCACCGTCCAGCTGCTCGGGCGACATATAGGCCAGCGAGCCCACCCGGTGGATCTGGGTGCGCTCGGCATCCAGGCGCAAGGCGCTGCCGAAGTCGCTGATCTTGACGTCGGTGACCACTTCGCCATCGAGCACGGCCAGGATGTTGGCCGGCTTGACGTCACGGTGGATCACCCCCTGGCGATAGAGGTAGCCCAGCGCCATCGCGCATTTGAAGCCGATCTCCACCACCTGCTCCAGCGACAGCAGACGGCCCGGCTGGCAGAAGGTGCGCAGCGTGGTGCCCGGCACATAGTCCATCACCAGGTAGGCACCCTGCGGATCGTCCACGGCATCCAGCAGCGGCACCACGTTGGGGTGTTTGAGCCGGCCCACCAGCGCGGCCTCGGCGGCAAAGAAGTGGGCCGCGAAATGCTGCTCGACCGCCCCGCGGCCGGGACCGCTGCGCACACGCTTGATGGCCACCGGCTGGTCCTGCACCGGGTCATGGGCCAGAAACACCTCGCTGGTGGCGCCCTCGCCCAGCCGCTGCACCACGCGGTAGCGGCCGATGCGCAGCGGCAACGCAGGGGCTGTATGGGACAGCGGGACGGTGCGCTCCATCGGGGCGGATGGCAAAGGGGCATTCACCCCTTGATCTTGCCCGCCCGCAAGCGCCGGCCATGAACCAAACAACGCCCGGAAATAGAATGAGTTCATCATGATCCAAGTCAAGCAAGAGCTGCTGACGGCGCTGGCGCGTGCGCTGGCCGCCGTGGCGCCCGACGCGGGCGCCAGTGCCGCCTTCGAGTCCCCCAAACAGGCCAGCCATGGCGATCTGGCCATCACCGCCGCCATGGCGCTGGCGCGCCCCCTCAAGGCCAATCCCCGCGCCCTGGCGCAGCAACTGGTGGAGGCCTTGACGGCCCAGCCCGAAGTGGCGCGCTGGGTGGCGGCCCTGGATATCGCCGGCCCCGGCTTCATCAACCTGCGCCTCAAACCCGAGGCCAAGCAGGCGGTGGTGGCCGATGTGCTGCAAGCCGGGGCGCGCTATGGCTGGCAGCCCGCACATGGGCGCAAAGTCATGCTGGAGTTCGTCAGCGCCAACCCCACCGGCCCGCTGCACGTGGGGCACGCCCGCCAGGGCGCGCTGGGCGACAGCCTGGCCCACCTGTTCGAGACCCAGGGCTGGGACGTCACGCGCGAGTTCTATTACAACGACGCCGGCGTGCAGATCGCCACCCTGGCCGCCAGCGTGCAGGCGCGGCTGCAAGGGCTCAAGCCCGGCGATGCGCTGTGGCCTGAGGCGGCCTACAACGGCGACTACATCGCCGACATCGCCGAGGACTTTCTCGCCCGCGAAACGGTGCTGGCCGACGACCGCCGCGTCACCGCCTCGGGCGACCCGCGCGACCTCGACGGCGTCCGCGACTTCGCCGTGGCCTATCTGCGCCGCGAACAAGACCTGGATCTGCGCGCCTTTGGCGTCACCTTCCAGAGCTACTTCCTGGAGTCCAGCCTGTACACCGAGGGCCGCGTGGCCGAGGCCGTGCAGCGGCTGGTGGCCGCCGGCAAGACCTACGAGCAGGACGGCGCGCTGTGGCTGCGCACCACCGAGTGGGGTGATGACAAAGACCGCGTCATGCGCAAGCAGGACGGCAGCAACACCTATTTCGTGCCCGACGTGGCCTACCACCTGACCAAGTGGCAGCGCGGTTTTGCCAAGGCCATCAACTGCCAGGGCACCGACCATCACGGCACCATCGCCCGCGTGCGCGCCGGCCTGCAAGGCCTGGGCCTGGGCATTCCCCAGGGCTACCCCGACTACGTGCTCAACACCATGGTGCGGGTGCTGCGGGGCGGCGCTGAGGTCAAGATCAGCAAGCGCGCCGGCAGCTACGTCACGCTGCGCGACCTGATCGACTGGACCAGCCGCGACGCCGTGCGCTTTTTCCTCATCAGCCGCAAGGCCGACACCGAGTTCACCTTCGACGTCGATCTGGCGCTCAAGCAGAACGACGAGAACCCCGTGTTCTACGTCCAGTACGCCCACGCCCGCGTGTGCTCGATCTTGCGCGCCGGGGCCGAGCAAGGCCTTGCGCCCGACACAGCCGCACTCGGCCGCCTGGTGGCCCCCACCGAGCTGGCGCTGATGGTCAAGCTGGCCGCCTACCCCGAGATGCTGGCCCAGGCCACGCGCGACCTGGCGCCCCATGACGTGGCCTTCTACCTGCGCGACCTGGCCGCCGCGCTGCACAGCTTCTATGCCGCCGAGCGCGTGCTGGGGCAGGACGACGCCGATCTGACCCGCGCCCGCCTCGCCCTGCTCGACGCCACCCGCATCGTGATCGCCAACGCCCTGGCGCTGCTGGGCGTGTCGGCGCCCGAATCCATGTTCCGCGAGGAAACCCCTTCATGTGCATTGAACTGATGCGCCGCCGCGAGCGCGGCGGCATGGTGCTGGGCGTGGTGGTGGGCCTGCTCATCGGCCTGGCGCTGGCGCTGGGCGTGGCGCTGTACATCGCCAAGGCCCCCACGCCTTTTGTGGACAAGGTGCAGCACCGCTCGCCCGAGGAGCAGGCCGCCGAGGTCGAAAAGCTCAAGAACTGGGACCCCAACGCCGGCCTGGCCGGCAAGCCGGCGCCCATCACGCCCCCGCCGGGCGTGCGCGCCGCCGAAGCCGCATCGGCCGCTGCCGCCACCGGCGCCGTCCCGACGCCGCCTCCCGCCGACCGCGATCCGGCCGCCATCCTGGCCGGCAAGCCCGTGCCCGAGCCGGCCTCGGCCATCGTCGCGGCCAAGCCGGTGAGCGTGTATTTCGTCCAGGCTGGCGCCTATTCCAATGCGGAAGACGCCGAGCAGCAGCGGGCCAAACTGGCCATGCAAGGCATCTCGGCGCGCACCTTTGCCGTCGAACAAGGGGGCCGCTCGGTGCACCGCGTGCGCGTTGGCCCGTTTGACACCCGTGAGGAGGCGCAAGGCCAACAGGCGCGCCTCCAGGCCATGGGCGCTGAAAGCGCCATCGTGCGCGGCGACAAGCCGTGATCCTTCAACCTTTGTGAACGCCTGCCCATGAACCGCCGACGCCTTTGCCTGCATGTCCCCGCCGCCCTGACCCTGGCCACCGGCCTCGCCCCGCTGGCGCTGCGCGCACAGGGCGCGGCCCCGGTAGAAGGCCAGCACTACGTCAAGCTGTCGCAACCGGTGCCCACCAGCGCCGGGCCCGGCAAGGTCGAGCTCATCGAGTTCTTCTGGTACGGCTGCCCGCATTGTTTTGCCATGGAGGCACCGCTGGAGGGCTGGGTCAAGCGCCTGCCCTCCGACGCCGCGCTGCGCCGCGTGCCGGTGGGTTTCGGGCCGCTGCACCAGTTCCACCAGCGCGTGTTCTACGCGCTGGAGGCCCAGGGCCAGCTGGAGGCCCTGCACCGCAAGGTGTTCCAGGCCATTCACGTGGCGCGCCAGCCGCTCAACACCGACGCCCAGGTCCAGGCCTTCATCACCGCGCAAGGGCTGGACGGCGCCCAGTTCGTGCAGACCATGAAGTCGTTCGGCGTCACCACCAAGGCCCGCCAGGCCGCGCAACTGACCGAGGCCTACCGCATCGACGGCGTGCCGGCCATCGGCGTGGGTGGCCGCTACTACACCTCGGCCGCCATGGCCGGCGGTTTCGAGCAGGCCTTCTCGGTGGCCGATTACCTGATGGGCCGGGTGCGCCGGGGCTGATTTCCAGCGAGTACACTGCGGCAGCAAGTTCCGTGCCGCAACAATGAAAACCACCCGTACCCGCCTCGCGCGTCGCCTGTTGGCCTTGACAGCCCTGCTGACGGCGGTGGCCGGCGGGGCTTGGGCGGCCCAGGCGGATCGCAACCTGCCGCTGGAGGTCACCAGCGACGGCAAAGAGGCCGCCAAGGTCGATCTGGCGCGCAAGATCACCACCATCATCGGCAACGTGGTGGCCACCCAAGGCACGCTGCGGCTGACCGCCGCCACCGTCGAGGTGCGCGAGGATGCGAGCGGCTATTACCACGCGCTGGCGCTGGGCGGCCCCGCCACCTTCCGCCAGAAGCGCGACCGGGTCGAGGAATGGGTGGCAGGCCAGGCCCAGCGCATCGAGTACGACGGCGCCAGCGAGCGGGTGCGGCTGGTGGGCGGCGCCAAGCTGCGACTGGAGCGCCCGGGCAGCGCCGGTGACGAGGCCACGGCGCCCGTCATCGTCTACGACCAGAAATCCGACACCGTGGTCTTCGAGGGCGAAGGCGCCACGCCGGCCGGCCGCGAGCCGCAGCGCGCCAAGCTGGTGTTCCAGCCCCGTGCGCGCGTGGCCGAGCCGCCCGCCTCGGCGGCCAGCGCCCCATGAGCGAGACCCGCGCCAGCAGCCTGTCGGCCCAGGGCCTGCGCAAGACCTACGGCACCCGCACCGTGGTGCGCGAGGTGCACCTGACGGTGCACGGCGGCGAGGTGGTGGGCCTGCTGGGCCCCAACGGCGCCGGCAAGACCACCACCTTCTACATGGCCGTGGGGCTGGTGCGCTGCGATGCCGGCACCATCACCATCGATGGCCGCTCCATCGAACGCCTGCCCATCCACGAGCGCGCAAGGCTGGGGCTGGGCTATCTGCCGCAAGAGGCCTCCATCTTCCGCAAGCTGACGGTGGACGAGAACGTGCGTGCCGTGCTGGAGCTGCAATACGGCGCCGATGGCCGGCCGCTGGCCAAGGCCGAGATTGAACGCCAGCTTGATGGCCTGCTGCACGACCTCAGCCTCACCGGCCTGCGAGACTCGCCGGCCCCGGCGCTGTCGGGTGGCGAGCGGCGGCGGGTGGAGATCGCCCGCGCGCTGGCGGCCCAGCCGCGCTTCATCCTGCTCGATGAGCCGTTTGCCGGCGTCGATCCCATCGCGGTGCTGGAGATCCAGCGCATCGTCTCCTTTCTCAAGGCGCGCGGCATCGGGGTGCTGATCACCGACCACAACGTGCGCGAGAC
This sequence comes from Pseudomonadota bacterium, assembly GCA_020161145.1. GTDB lineage: Bacteria > Pseudomonadota > Gammaproteobacteria > Burkholderiales > Burkholderiaceae_C > Ideonella. The sequence continues at coordinate 129,169 of JAIUPQ010000005.1, read as the reverse complement.
GCTGGGCATTTGCGACCGCGCCTACATCATCAGCGAGGGCCGCGTGCTGGCCGAGGGCCGGCCCGAGCAAATCATCGAGAACCCGGACGTGCGCCGGGTCTACCTCGGCGAACACTTCCGAATGTGATGCGCCCGACCCTGCAAGTGCGCCTCACCCAGCATCTGGCGCTGACCCCGCAGTTGCAGCAATCGATACGGCTGCTGCAACTGTCCACCGTCGAGCTCAGCCAGGAAGTCGAGCAGATGCTCGAAGCCAACCCCTTCCTGGAGCCCGACGTCGAAGAGGACGCCCCGGTCGCCGCGCCCGGCGAGCGCCCGCGCGAGCAGGAGCGCGAACGTGAACGTGAGCGCAGCGACGAGCCCGATCTGACGGCGGCCGACCAGGATGCCCCGGACACCACCGACTGGGACGACAGCGGCGAGCCGGCGCTGGGCGGCGACTGGCCCACGGCCGGCGGCAGTGGTGGCGACGACGACCAGGACCCTCACGCCCGCACCGCCGCCGCACCCACGCTGCAAGCGCATCTGCGCCAGCAACTCAGCGGCATGCGGCTGGGCGACGAAGACGCCGCCTCGGTGCTGGCACTGATCGAGTCGCTGGACGACAACGGCTACCTGGCCGACCCGCTGGAGTCCATTGCCGATCGCCTGGCGCAGGCCCTGGACATCACCAGCCCCGATGCGTTCGACGCCTTGCTCGACCAGTTGCGCTGCGGCCTGCGCTGGCTGCAAAGCCTGGAGCCCACCGGCGTGGGCGCGGCCGACCTGGCCGAATGCCTGGCGCTGCAACTGGCCACCCAGCCCCCGGGGCCGGCCCGCGACACCGCCCTGCTGATTGCCACCCGGCATCTGGACTTGCTGGCCAAACGCGACCTGCGCCGGCTGACTCAGCTGACCGGCGCCGACGAGGCACTGCTCAAACAGGCCCATGCCCTCATCATGGCCTGCGAGCCCAAACCGGCGCGGCCCTTCACCCCCACCGAGCAGCAAGCCCTGACCCCCGACGTCATCGTCCAGCGGGTGGGCCGCCAGTGGCGGGCCGCCCTCAACCCCGAGGTCATGCCACGGCTGCGCATCCACGAGGCCTATGCCCAGGCGCTGCGCGGCCAGGGCCGGGGCCACTCGCCCATGGCGGGGCGGCTGCAGGAGGCACGCTGGTTCATCCGCAACATCCAGCAGCGCTTCGACACCATCTTGCGCGTCAGCCAGGCCATCGTCGAGCGGCAAAAGGGGTTTTTCACCCACGGCGCCATCGCCATGAAGCCCTTGGTGCTGCGCGAGATCGCCGACGAACTGGGCCTGCACGAATCCACCATCTCGCGCGTGACCACGGCCAAATACATGACCACGCCGCAGGGCACGTTCGAGCTCAAGTACTTCTTCGGCTCGTCGCTGGCCACCGAGGCCGGCGGCAACGCCTCCTCCACCGCCGTGCGCGCCCTGATCAAGCAGTTCATCGACGCCGAAGACCCGCTCAAGCCCTTGTCGGACAGCCAGATTGCCGACATGCTGGAGCAGCAAGGCATCCAGGTCGCGCGGCGCACTGTGGCCAAATACCGCGAGGCCATGAAAATCATGCCCGCCACCCTGCGCAAGCAACTCTAGTCCCGTGACCACTTTGTTTCTCCCCTGCGCCGCCGGCGTCGAGCCGTTGCTGGCCGCCGAATGCCAGCGCCTGCTGCCTGCGGGCACGACCATCGAGGCCGGCCGTGGCGGCGTCTTCGTCGATGGCGACGCCGAGGCCGCCATGCGCCTCAACCTGGGCAGCCGCCTGGCCCAGCGCGTGCTGTGGCAGGTGGCCAGCGGCCCCTACCGCGACGAGCACGACCTCTACGATCTGGCACTGCGCCTGCGCTGGCACGAATGGATCACGCCGGCGCAGACGCTGCGCGTGGACGCCAGCGCCTGGCGCTCACCGCTGCGCAGCCTGAACTTTGCTGCGCTGCGCATCAAGGACGCCGTCTGCGACCAGATGCGCGAGGCGCGCGGCAGCCGGCCCAGCGTGGACACCCACCGGCCCGACCTGTCGCTGGTGTTGCACCTGGGCCCGGAGCAGGCTGCCCTCAGCGTGGACCTCTCTGGCGAGGCTCTCTTCAAGCGCGGCTGGCGCGACGCCAAGGGCGAGGCGCCCCTCAAGGAAACGCTGGCGGCCGCCATGCTGGCCGCCGCCGACTGGCAGGGCCGCGAGGCCGATGGCGGCCTGCTCGACCCCATGTGCGGCGCCGGCACCATCGCCATCGAGGCCGCGCAAATCGCCTGCGGCATGGCGCCGGGCCTGACCCGCCGCTTCGCCTTCGAGCGCCTGCTGCCATTTGCGCCGCAGCGCGCGCGCTGGCAGCAGTTGCGCGCCGAGGCCAAGGCGGCCGTGCACGCGCCCACTGCGCCCGTCTGGGCGGGCGACGTGGCGTTCCGCATGACCGACTTTGCCGCCCGCAATGCCGAGCGTGCCGGGGTGGCCCACGCCATCACCTTCAAGACCGCCGATGCATTGCAACGCCCGGCGCCCGCTGCGCAAGGCACCATGCTGCTCAACCCGCCCTACGGCGAGCGCATCAACCCCAAAGGGCAAGGCCAGGCCCGCAGCGCCGAGCATTTCGAGGGGGCGCAGGACGCGGGCGACTTCTACGCCCGCCTGGCCGCCCACTGGAAACGCCACTACGCCGGCTGGACCGCGCATGTGCTCACACCCGAGATGAAGCTGCCCGGCCTGATGCGGCTCAAGGAGAGCCGCCGCCTGCCCATGTGGAACGGCCCCATCGAATGCCGGCTGTTCCGCTTCGACCTGGTGGCGGGCTCCATGCGCGAAGGTGCGGCAGCCCCCTGAGACGCCCACGTCAAGGGGCCGGCCGGCACGGGTTATGGAAGGCTGCCAAACCCATGGCGAGGCGGCTGCACCGTCATGGGCTTGGGTGCCACCGACAGGGCCGCACCGCCGGCAAAGCCCAGGTCGGTGTAGCCGATGACGCGCGGTGCGATGAAGGGCCCCGCATAGCTGCCGTCGAGGTTGTACAAGTCCTCTCGCTCCATCACCCACTGGGTACTGCCCAGGCGCGCCAGTGCCTGCCAGTGGCGCTGACGCAGCTGGGTGCCACCCCGCCAGCTGCGGTCGATCGTGACGTCACCGCTGTAGCGCCACGACAGCAGCGGCGTGGTGCAGTATTCGGGGGCCAGCACTGGCCCGCCGCAACTGGAGCCGGTGAGGTCGGGCTTGAGTTGCCAGCCGAAATACCGCAATGCCGGATCCGATGATTCGATGGGGCTGAGCCAGTACCGTGCCGCCTGCCGTGCGGTGTCGAACGACGACCCCGGCTGGGGCGTGACCATGGTGGTCTGCCGCATCCACTGTGCCTGGTCGCCAGCCTGATCGGCGTAGAGCCAGATCTCGCCGCCTCGCTGCAGGCCCAGCGACATCCGGGTGTAGGCCCGCTCACCGCCGGGCAGCGAGAACACCAGCCAGCCGTTGGCATCCAGCCGCACCGGGTAGCTGTGGCCGCTGCGCTCGAACGTGGCCGTGCCGGGCAGCCCCGAGAACACCACGGTGTCTTGCGACGGGAAGAGCGGTTGAAACTGCCCCGAGGCGTCTTGGGCCACCGCCTCTTCGCTGAAACCCGTCAGGCGGGTGCCCGGGCCGATGTCCGACAGCGGCAGTCGCGCCCGCATCGGCCGTCCCGCGTACGTGGCGGGCACGGCCGACCAGTCCACGCGCGTGCCGGCCGTGCAGCCCGTCACCCAGTAGGTGTAGCCCACGGTGGCCAGGCGGGTGTTGTCCAGCGCACGCGGCGCACCCACCACGGCATAGGTGTACGCCGTGGTGACGTCGCGCGCCGTGGCCTCCTGCCCGCAGGCGTCCATGGTTAGGTAGTCGCGCGCACGGGGCACGTCCAGCGTCAGCGTGCGCTCGCCCGCGGCATTCTGGGTGAACGTGGCCGTGGCCACGCCGGCATCGTCTGTGCGCTGCGCCACGCCGCTGGTGGTGTTCCACTCCACCTGGTGGCCATCCGCCAGCCCAAACGGAGCGATGTAATAGCCGGTGCGCTCAATGGCGGCCTGGGTGGGCAACGCCACCAACACACCGGCCGCCAACGCGAGAGGGGTCAATCGGGTCATCTGAACACTCCTGAGAAGCAACCAAAGGAGTGCTCAGTCTAGGCATGACCTCACGGCCCTGCATCCACTGGATGGATGAGGAGATTCCCTTACGAGAAAACGCCGGGCCGGGCCGGGCGCAGCCCGGCCCTGGGGGCACTCACAGCATGCCCAACGCCCGCGGCAGGGCCAGCGACAGCGCCGGCCAGTAGGTGACCACCACCAGGAACATCAGCATGGTCAGCAGCCACGGCCAGACGGCGACGGTCAGCTCGGTGATGCCCATTTTGGTGATGCCCGAGGCCACGTAGAGGTTGAGCCCCACGGGCGGGTGGCACATGCCCACCTCCATGTTGACGACGATCAGGATGCCGAAATGCACTGGATCGATGCCCAGCTTCATGGCCACCGGGAACAGGATGGGCGCCATGATGAGCACGATGGACGAGGGCTCCATGAAGTTGCCCGCCGCCAGCAGCAAGATGTTGCACACCAGCAGGAAGCCAATGGCGCCCAGGCCCATGCCCACCAGCCAGTCGGCCAGTTGCTGCGGGATGTTCTCGTTGGCCAGCACAAAGCTGAACAGCACCGCGTTGGTGATGATGTACAGCAGCATGGCGCTCATGTTGGCCGAGGCCAGCAGCACGCGCGGCACGTCTTTGAGGCCCATGTCCTTGTAGACGAAGACGGCGATGAAGAAGGCGTAGACGGCCGACATGGCCGCCGCCTCAGTGGGCGTGAACAAGCCGGTGTAGATGCCGCCCATGACGATGACGATGAGCAGCAACCCCCACAGCGACTCGCGCAGCGCGCGCCCACGCTCACCCCAGCTGGCCTTGGCCATGCGCGGGTAGTTGTGTTTGCGCGCCCGGTACCAGGTGGTGAAGCCCAGCGCCGCCGCCAGGCCAATGCCCGGCACCACGCCGGCCATGAAGAGGGCGCCCAGCGAGGTGTTGGTGGAGACCGAATACATCACCATCACGATGGACGGCGGGATCAGGATGCCCAGCGCGCCCGAGGTGGTGATGACGCCCGCACCGAAGCGGTTGGGAAAACCGGCCTTGACCATGGCCGGCAGCAGGATGGAGCCAATGGCCACCACGGTGGCCGGCGACGAGCCCGACACCGCCGCGAAGAGGGCGCAGGCCAGCACGCCGGCCAGCCCCAGGCCGCCATACCAGTGGCCCACCATGGAGGTGGCAAAGCGGATCATGCGCCGCGCCACCCCGCCGTGGGTCAGGAAGTTGCCCGCCAGGATGAAGAACGGGATGGCCATGATCTCGAACTTCTCGATGCCGGTGAACAGCTTGAGCGCCACCGAGGCCAGCGGCACCTCGGTGAAGCCGAAGATGAAGGTCAGCACGGTGAGGCCCAGCGCGATGGAAATCGGCATGCCGGTGAGCATCAGCACCACCAGCAGGCCAAAGATGATGATGCCGTTCATGCGCGGCCTCCGGGGGCGGTGGGTTGCGGGTGCAGATCGGGCGCAGCGGCTTCATCCTCATCCAGGCCGTCCACATGGCCATGGTCGTGGTGCGGCAGCTCGCCGGTGTGCCAGAAGTTCCAGGCCACCTGCAAAAAGCGAAAACACATCAGCCCCGAGCCCAGCGGAATGGCGAGGTAGACGATCCAGGTGGGCCATTCGAGGTCGGGCGTGACCGGCCCTTCGAACAGCCCCTCGACATCCTGGCCCAGCAGGTCGTGCAGCACCGCATAGTTCATGCCGTTGTGCCAGACGAACTGCCCGCCCAGCGTGGCGATGGTGGCGGTGAACAGCGCCCCCGCCAACAGCCCAAACAGAATGAACTTGCTGCGCACGGGTGGCTCGAGCCGGTTGATGACCACGTCCACCCCCACGTGGATGCCGGTGCGCACGCCGTAGGCGGCGCCGAACTTGGCCATCCAGACGAAGAGGTAGATCGTGGCCTCCTGGGCCCAGGCCATGTTCAGGCCCAGCAGCCAGTCTTGCAGGCCCGGGATGTCGAACCCGGACAGGTAGCGGTGCACGACCGCCACAAACGTGATGAGGGTGGCGGTGGCCATCAGCAAGATGACCAGCACCTCCTCCAAGCGGTCGAGCCACTTCATCGCAGCACCCCCCGAGGTCGGAGCTTAGAGCTTGGCCGGGTCGAACCCGGTTTCCTTGTAGAAGGACTGGATGGTCTCGGCGCCGATGCGCGACTCCATCTGCTTGTGCACCGGCATCAGCGCCTTCTTCAGCGCCAGCCGCTCGGCCGGCGTCATCACGTAGACGGTGGACTTGCCACTGGTCTTGACCTTCTCGATGGCCTCGTTGTTGAGCGCCAGCGCGCTGTCGTTGGCCACCTTGGTGGCCTCCGCCATGGCCTGCTCGAGCTGCTTGCGCACGTCGGCCGGCAGCTTGTCCCAGAACGGCTTGTTGACCACCACCGCATAGCCCAGGTAGCCATGGTCGGAGATGCTGACGTACTTCTGTACCTCATGCATCTTCTGCGTGTACAGGTTGGACGGCGGGTTCTCGGTGCCATCGACCACGCCCGTCTGCAGCGCCTGGTAGACCTCGGAGAAGGCCATCACCTGCGGCAGCGAGCCCAGCGCACGCATCTGCGCGTCCAGCACCTTGGACGACTGGATGCGCATCTTCAGGCCCCTGAAGTCGGCCACGGTCTTGAGCGGCTTGTTGGCCGAGAAGACCTTGAGGCCGTTGTCCCAATAAGCCAGGCCCGTGATGCCCTTGGGTTGCAGCTTGTCCAGCAGGCTCTTGCCCAGCGGGCCGTTGGTGACCTTGTGCAGCTCAGCGTAGTTGTCGAAGATGAACGGCAGGTCGTACACCTCGAACTCGCGCACGCCCAGCGGCGCGAACTTGGACAGCGAGGGCGCCAGCATCTGCACCGAGCCCAGCTGCAGCGCCTCCATCTCCTCCTTGTCCTTGTAGAGCTGGCTGTTGGGATAGACCTCGACCTTGACCTTGCCCTTGGTCAACTCACCCGCGCGCTTGGCAAAAAACTCGGCAGCCTTGCCCTTGGGCGTGTCGGCGGCCACCACGTGGCTGAACTTGATGACGATGGGCGACTGGGCCAGCGCAGGCGCGGCGGCAACCAGCAGCGCAGCGCCGGCAGCGGCCAAGGCCGTACGACGAAGAATGGAAGCAAGCGGTGCGGACATGAATGGACTCCCTTGGGGGTGGAACCGAAGACCAGCCCACTTTAAGCAGCCGAGGAATATGTCCGCTTCAGGGATTGCCCCAGGTGGTGTCAGCCCCCTGTCAGCCCAGATTCAGCGCGCCTCTACACCCAAGCCCATGTCTTGAGATGTGGCAAACAGACTGGCCTCTCGTCCACTCTGAGAGTGATTGCGATAAGTCTCCCAGGTGGGGAAATAGTCCTCAGCTTGATTGCCCCAAGCTGTCCACCCGGGTCGTGCGCCACGCGCGAACAGTTCCAAATAAGGCCCAGGGCTGCAACGCTCAATCAGTTCGTAAGCCTCGTCCGGCTTACGCGAGTGCTCGCGCTTCTGGGTGGCGATGAAATTGACTTGGCTGCGCGCCGGCGCCAGCGTGCGCATGCTCTTGCCACGCACACCGAACAGGATCAGTTCGGTCACGTTGCGGAAGTAAAACCCTACGCCCCTTCCATCAGGCCCCCCATCCTTGCGCACCTTGTGCCAAACCAGATTGCTTTTGTACTCGAAACCCCAAGCCGCCAGCACCGCAAGGCCCTCCGGCAGCAAGGCGTTGGGAACCCAGAGATACAAGTGCGCGGTATCAGCGCAAGCGCCCACCACAGGGAGTTGCTTGATGGCATCGAGTGACATCGTGCTGTAGCGATTCAGCCGCCGATGCTCGGGCGCCACCTTGCCGGTGCGATTCTGGAACTGCCAAGGCGGATCGGCCAGCACCGTGGCAAACCGCTGCCCCGCCGTACGGGCCAGTAGATCAACCCCTGCATCAAGTTCAGTCTTCAACGTATAACTCCTTGCGAATGCCAAACACCAACACCGGGCAACCACCTCCGCCGCCGCCCTCAATGCGAGGTAGCAGCTTGGACATGTGAGTAGTGGAGGCGCCAAAACTGGACGCCCGCCCCAGTCCCGCAAACACCTGTTGCAACTCATCGCTGCGCGTCACGATCACGCCCACGCTGACGGCTCGCAACTCAAACAGCAGACGGAAGTTGTTCAGATCGCGGTCGAAAAATGGATCTTTGTTGTTCCATTCAATCTCCAGCGCCACACGGTTCTTGAAGCAATCGATCTGATGTGTGGGCGACTCGCTGCGCATACCGTCTACTACGATCTCCGTGCGGAACTGCTTCTCCTCCCACCCACGCGAATAGAGCGCCGAATCAATGTCCTTGGACACCTTGGACTTGCTCCCCCCACCCTCAGTCAGCCAGGAGCGCAAAAGGCGAAAACCACCAAGCACCTCACAGATGTCCCGCCACTCGGCCGGGAAGTCCTGTTTGAGAATGGCGCAAGCATGTTTGCGCTCATGAACCTCGTAGTTCGCGCGCAAAAGTGGGGGAAGAAGTTCAATACCCATATGGATGAAGATCCAGTATTACGCGCCCCTTGCGGCTGCGCAAGTAGTGATTGTCAGGCCTCGGCTTTCGCCTGCATGGACACTGCACCATCCGGCATGACGCTGGCCAGCGTCAACCCGTCGTCGGCCTCGCGCCCAAGCCGGGCCGACAGCGTCATGCCCGCCGTGGCCGGGGCCAGCGCCCGGTAGGTCAGGCGCGTCAGCGGCCGGCCCAGGTGGCGCTGGGCCACGCCCGCCAGCCAGGTGGCCTGCAGCGGCCCGTGCACCACCAGCCCCGCATAGCCCTCGACGTCGCGGCAGTAGTCCACGTCGTAGTGGATGCGGTGGCCGTTGAAGGTCAGCGCCGAGTAACGAAACAGCAGCGTGGCATCGGTGCGCAGCGTCTCCAGCAAGACCCCGTCCGCCGCCTCGGGCGCCGGCGCCAGGGCAGCAGCCGGCACCGGCTGCCGATAGACCAGATCCTGCTCTTCCTCGATCACGGCCTGCCCATCGGCCGCGATGTCGTGGCGCACCGTCACGAACACCAGCGGCCCGCTGCGACCCTGCTTGGACTCGATGCGCAGCACCTGTGAGCGCCGCGTCAGCGCCGCGCCCAGCGGCAGCGGCGCCAGCCAGCGCAGCCGGCCACCGGCCCACATGCGGTTGGGCAGCGGCACCGGCGGCAAAAAGCCACCCAGCGCCGGATGGCCGTCGCGGCCCAGTTGATCGGGCGGCAGGCCTTCCAGAAAGTACAGCCAATGCCACAGCGGCGGCAACGCAGCACCGGCTTGCAGCGCCGCGCCATCCAGTCCCAGCGTGGCGGCCAGCAGCCGCGCGGGCCGCAAGGCGGCGGTGTCGTCGTCGGTCTGGCTGTGCCCCACCCAGCCGTGCAGCGCAGCCAGATCCACGCTCATACCGGCAGCGGCGGCACCTGGCGCTTGTTGCCGTTGCGGTCGATGGCCACATAGGTCAGCACCGCCTCGGTCACCTTGATGACCACGTTGCAGCCGGTCTCGTCGCGCTGCCAGAAGCGCTCGGCCCAGACCTCCACGTCGATGGTCATGGAGGTGCGGCCGACGCGAACGATCTTGCAGTAGATGCTGAGCAGATCGCCGATGCGCACCGGCTGCTTGAAGACGAACTGGTCCACCGCCACCGTGGTCACGCGCCCGCCCGAATGCCGCGCGGGCAGCACGGCACCGCCCAGGTCGATCTGCGACATGATCCAGCCGCCAAAGATGTCGCCGTTGTAGTTGGCATCGGCCGGCATGGGCAGCACGCGCAGCACCAGCTCTTTGTCGGCGGGCGGCAGGAGGGGTTCGTCTTGGTCCATGGCCGGCATTGTTAACCGATACTGCCAAGCCCATGCGCGGCGCCTCCTCCACCTCCCGCCCCCTGCCCGTTCCCGGCCGCCCCGACTGGATGGTGTGGAAGCTGCTGTGGCCTTATGTGCGGCCCTGGCGCTGGCGGCTGGCGGTGGCGCTGGCGCTGCTGGTGGCGGCCAAGGTCGCCAACCTGGGCGTGCCGCTGGTGCTCAAGGAGCTGGTCGATCGCCTCACCCCCGGCGCGGTGGACGTGCGCGCGGTGCTGGTGGTGCCGGCGGCGCTGCTGATCGGCTACGCGCTGCTGCGGCTGTCCACCTCGTTGTTCACCGAGCTGCGCGAACTGGTCTTTGCCAAGGCCACGCACGGCATCTCGCGCCAGATCGCGCTGGCCACGTTCAACCACCTGCACGGCCTGTCGCTGCGCTTTCACCTCGAGCGCCAGACCGGCGGCATGACGCGCGACATCGAGCGCGGCGTGCAATCGCTGCAGTCGCTGGTGCAGTACTCGCTCTACACCATCGTGCCCACGCTGGTGGAGCTGACGCTGGCGCTGGTGTTGCTGGGTTCGCGCTTCGACTGGGGCTATGTGGCCATCACGCTGACGGCGCTGGCCGCCTACGCCACCTTCACCATCAGCGTGACCGAGTGGCGCACGCAGTGGCGGCGGCAGATGAACGAGCTCAACGCCCGCGCCCACACGCGTGCGGTGGACGCGCTGCTGAACTACGAGACGGTCAAGTACTTCAACGCCGAGGCCGTGGAGGCCGCGCGCTACGACGCCGTGCTGCAGGACCACCGGCGCGCGCAGATCCGCTCGCAGACGTCGCTGTCGCTGCTCAACACCGGCCAGCAGGCCATCATCGCCGCCTCGCTGCTGGCCATGCTGTGGCGGGCCACCAGCGGCGTGGTGGCGGGCCAGCTGACGCTGGGCGATCTGGTGCTGGTCAACACGCTGCTGCTGCAGCTGTACATCCCGCTGAACTTTCTGGGCGTGCTCTACCGCGAGGTCAAGCAAAGCATGGTCGATCTGGACCGGCTCTTTGCGCTGATGGACAAGCAGCAGGAGGTGGCCGATGCCCCCGGCGCCACCGCGCTGGCCCAGCCCGCCGGCACCGTGCGGTTCGACGATGTGCGCTTTGGCTACGAGCCCGAGCGGCCCATCCTGCAAGGCGTCAGCTTTGAGATTCCGGCCGGCCACACAGTGGCCGTGGTGGGCCCCAGCGGCGCCGGCAAAAGCACGCTGGCGCGGCTGCTGTACCGCTTCTACGACGTGCAGGGCGGCGCCATCACCGTGGGCGGCCAGGACATCCGCAGCGTGACGCAGGACAGCCTGCGCCGCGCCATCGGCGTGGTGCCGCAAGACACCGTGCTGTTCAACGACAGCGTGGCCTACAACATCGGCTATGGCCGCGAGGGCGCCACCCAGCCCGAGATCGAGGCCGCCGCCCGTGCCGCGCGCATCCACGACTTCATCGTCGCCCAGCCCAGGGGCTACGACACCCTGGTGGGCGAGCGCGGGCTCAAGCTCTCGGGCGGCGAGAAGCAGCGGGTGGCCATCGCCCGCACGCTGCTGAAAAACCCGCCCATCCTCATCTTCGACGAGGCCACCTCGGCGCTGGACTCGGCCAACGAGCGCGCCATCCAGGCCGAGCTGACGCGGCTGGCGCGCGGCAAGACGACGCTGGTCATCGCCCACCGCCTCTCCACCATCGTCGAGGCCGACGACATTCTGGTCATGGACGGCGGGCGCATCATCGAGCGCGGCCGCCACACGGCACTGCTGGCTGCAGGGGGCGCCTACGCCCGGATGTGGCACCTGCAGCACAGCGTGGCCGCCACACCATGACCACCGCCACCACCACCGCCCGCCAGGACGCCCACACCATCGCCCTCGTCGGGCTGGTGCATGCCACCTCGCACTTCTTTCACCTGCTGCTGCCGCCGCTGTTCCCCCTCTTTACGCAGACCTTCGGCCTCAGCTACGCCCAGCTCGGGCTGGTGGTCACCACCTTCTTCGTCGTCTCGGGCGTGGGGCAAATGGCCAGCGGCTTCGTCGTCGATCGCTTCGGCGCGCGGCCGGTGCTGCTGACGGCACTGGCCTGCTTCGTGGTCGCCGCCCTGGCCGCCTCGCAGGCCCAGGGGCTGGCCGGCTTGCAACTGGCGGCGGCGCTGGCCGGCCTGGGCAATGCGCCCTTTCACCCGGCCGACTTCACCATCCTCAACCGCCGCATCGCGCCGGCGCGGCTGCCCCATGCGTTCTCGGTGCACGGCATCAGCGGCAACCTGGGCTGGGCGGCCGCTCCGGTGCTGCTGCTGGGCCTGACCACTGCCCTGGGTGGCCACTGGCGCCTGGCCTATCTCTGCGCCGCCGCACTGGCCGCTGCCGTGTGGCTGCTGGCCTGGTGGCAGCGCGACGCACTGGACGACCACCACACCGCACAGCGCAGCGCCGCCAAGGCCCAGCCCCAGAGCGTCGCCCACCCGCTGGCGTTTCTGGCCTTGCCCGGCATCTGGCTGTGCTTTTCGTTTTTCTTTTTCAGCACCGCCGCGCTGGCGGCCATCCAGTCGTTTGGCGCGCCGGCGCTGGCCCTGCTGTACGACCAGCCGGTGGCGCGCATGGCGCTGGCCGTCACTGGCTACCTGCTGGGCGCGGCCGGCGGCATGGTGCTGGGTGGTTTTTGGGCCGCGCGCAGCGCCCACCTGGAGCGCCACATCGCCATCGCCATGAGTGCCGCCGCCGCCCTGCTGCTGGGCGTGGCCACCGGCTGGCTGACCCCGCTGGGTGCGCTGGCGGCCTTGACGCTGGCCGGCATCGGCAGCGGCCTGGCCGGCCCTTCGCGCGACCTGCTGATCCGCCGCGCCACGCCGCCCGGCGCCACCGGCCGCGTCTACGGCCTGGTCTATTCGGGCCTGGACGCCGGCTTTGCGCTGGCCACCCCGCTGTTCGGCCTGCTGCTGGACGGCGGCCGCCCGGGCGCCATCTTCGTGGGCTCGGCCATGCTGCTGGTGCTGGCCATCGTGGCCGCGCAAGCGGTGGGGCTGGCGGGGCGGCGCGCGGCGGTGGCCTGAGCCCATCGCGCAACGCGGGATTGCCCGCAGGGCCACCACGCTGCAGCGCGCTATCCTCACCCCCGCATGGATACCAAATGGCTTGAAGACTTCGCCAGCCTGGCCGAGACGCGCAGCTTCTCGCGCTCGGCGCAGCAGCGGCATGTGACGCAGCCGGCGTTCTCGCGACGCATCCAGGCGCTGGAGGCCTGGGCTGGTATCGATCTGGTGGACCGCTCGTGCTATCCCACCCGCCTGACGGTTGCCGGCGAGACGTTCCTGGCCCAGGCGCTGGACATCCTGGGCGCCTTGCAGGCCACGCGCGCCATGATGCGCAGCCACCAGCGCGGCGGCGACGACATGATCGAGTTCGCGGCGCCGCACAGCCTGGCCTTCACCTTTTTTCCGCAGTGGCTGATGACGCTGCGCAAGCGCTTTGGCGACGTCAACAGCCGGCTGATGGCGCTCAACGTGCACGACGCCGTGCTGCGCTTCACAGAGGGCGCTTGCGACCTGCTGGTGGCCTACCACCACCCCACCCAGCCGCTGGCGCTGCCGGCCGACCGCTACGACATGCTGACCCTGGGCACCGAGACGCTGGCCCCCTATGCCCGCACCGGCGAGGGCGGGCAGCCGCTGCACCGCCTGCCCGGCACCGCGCGTGCCCGCGTGCCCTATCTGGGCTATGCGCCGGGCGCCTACCTGGCGCGGCTGGTCGAGCAAGTCATCAAACAGGCACCGCAGCCGCCGCATCTGCAGCCGGTCTATGAGACCGACATGGCCGAGGGCCTCAAGGCCATGGCGCTGGAAGGTCATGGCCTGGCCTTTCTGCCCAGCAGCATCGCCCAGCGCGACGTGCGTGCCGGCCGGCTGATGCCGGCGGGTGACGCCGTGCACATGCTGACCATGGAGATTCGCATCTACCGCGAACGCCCCACCGCCTCGCGCCCCGCCAAGCCGGCGGCCGAGGCCTTGTGGGCGCACCTGATCACGTCCCTAGAATCAATCGCACCCCAACCTGCCTCAAAAGGAGTTCCGTCATGACGCGCGCCTTGCTTGCTGCCGCCACCCTCGCCCTGCTTGCCACCACCGTCCAGGCCCAGGTGGACACCCTCAAGAAAATCAAGGACTCGGGCAGCATCACGCTGGGCGTGCGCGAATCGTCGGGGGCGCTGTCGTACACGCTGGGTGCGGGCAAGTACACGGGGTATCACGTGGAACTGTGCGAGCGCGTGGTCAGCGGCCTGCGCAAGCAACTGGGCCTCGGCACCATCAACGTCAAATACCAGCTGGTCACCTCGCAGAACCGCATTCCGCTGGTGCAGAACGGCACCGTCGACCTGGAGTGCGGCTCCACCACCAACAACGAGGCGCGGCAAAGAGACGTGGCGTTTGCCGTAACCACTTTCGTCGAAGAGGTGCGCATCGCGGTCAAGGCCAATTCGGGCATCAAGAGCATTGCCGACCTGACGGGCAAGACGGTGGCCACCACCACCGGCACCACGTCCGTGCAGACGCTGCGCCGCCACAAGCGCGCCGAAAACGTCAACTTCCGCGAGGTCTTCGGCAAAGACCACGCCGACAGCTTTTTGCTGCTGGACACCGGCCGCGCCGATGCCTTCGTGATGGACGGCTCGCTGCTGGCCGGCGCCATCGCCCGCAGCAAGAACCCGGCCGATTTCAAGATCGTCGGCGAGGTGCTGTCGGTGGAGCCCATCGCCATCATGCTGCGCAAGGACGACGCGGCCTTCAAGAAGGCCGTGGACGACAGCCTGAAGGCGGCCATGAAGTCGGGTGACGTGGCCAAGGCCTACGACAAATGGTTCACCAAGCCCATTCCGCCCACCAACGCCAACCTCAACCTGCCGATGAGCGCGGCGCTGAAGGCGGCGCTGGCCTCGCCCAACGACAAGCCGGCCGAGGCTTACATCGAGAAGTAAAGCCCACCCCCTACGCGATCGCAGATCGCGCCCCCTCAAGGGGGCCCTGCCAGTGGACCGGCGAAGCCGGATCCACGGCAGTCGCTGGGTTGGATGGAGGTTCGCATAACGCTGGGGAGAGTGGGCATGGAATGGGACTGGCAAGTCTTTTGCCGCGACACGATTGAGGGCACCGTCGCGCCGCGCTGTTTTGGGCAGGGCGGCGAGATCACCTACCTGGACTGGATGATGTCGGCCTGGGGCTGGACGCTGACGGTCTCGGTGCTGTCGCTGGTGCTGGCGCTGGCGGCCGGCTCGCTGATGGGCATCTTGCGCACCACGCCCAACCGCTGGCTGGTGCTGCTGGGCGACGTGTGGACCGAGCTGTTCCGCAACATCCCGGTGCTGGTGCAGGTGTTTCTCTGGTATTTCGTGGCACCCGAACTGGTGCCCTCGCTCAAGGCCATTCCCGGCTTTGTGCTGGTGGTGTTCGGCCTGGGCTTTTTCACCTCGGCGCGCATCTCCGAGCAGGTCAAGGCCGGCATCCAGAGCCTGCCGCGCGGCCAGACCTATGCGGCGCTGGCACTGGGCCTGACGCTGCCCCAGGCCTACCGCTACGTGCTGCTGCCGCGCGCGCTGCGCATCGTCATCCCCCCGTTGACCAGTGAGGGCATGAGCATCGTCAAGAACTCGTCGGTGGCGTTCGCCGTCTCGGTGGCCGAGCTGACCATGTTTGCCCGCCAGGCGCAGGAGGAAACCTCGCGTGGCGTGGAGATCTACCTGGCGGTCACCGTGCTGTACGCCATCTCGGCGCTGCTGGTGTTTGCCGTGGCGCGTGGCATCGAGCACAAGCTGCGCGTGCCGGGCCTGGCGGGGGTGCCGCGATGAACCTCGACTTCGCTTTCCTCAACGGCCAGGTGCTGGCCGACTACGTCTGGGCCGGCCTGCAGTTCTCACTCGCGCTCACCGCCATCGCGGCGTTGGGCGGGCTGGTGCTGGGCACGTTGCTGGCGCTGGCGCGGCTCTCATCCCACAAGCTGCTGTCCAATGCGGCGGCGGCCTACATCAACACCATGCGCAGCGTGCCGCTGATCATGGTGATCCTGTGGTTCTTCCTGCTGATCCCGCTGTTGATCGGCCAGCCGCTGGGGGCCGAGCGCTCCGCCGTCATCACCTTCACGCTGTTCGAGGCGGCCTACTTCGCCGAGATCATGCGTGCCGGCATCCAGAGCGTGCCCGTTGGCCAGCCCCAGGCCGGCTACGCCATGGGGCTGACCTACAGCCAGACCATGCGCTTCGTGGTGCTGCCGCAGGCCTTGCGCAACATGCTGCCGGTGCTGCTGACGCAGACCATCATCCTGTTCCAGGACACCTCGCTGGTCTACGTCATCGGTGCCTACGACCTGCTCAAGGGCTTCGAGACGGCCGGGCGCAACTTCAACCGCCCGATGGAGACCTATCTGGTCGCCGCCGCCGTCTACTTCGTCATCTGCTTTGGCCTGAGCTACGCCGTGCGCAGGCTGCAGAAAAACATCGCCATCATTCGATGAACCCCCTCACCCCCTACGCGATCACAGATCGCGCCCCCTTTCAGGGGGCACTGCCAGCGGCCCGGCAAAGCCGGCTCCACGGCAGTCACCTGGTTATGCTGTTGCATTGCCGGCAGCCTGCCCATCAGCCACGTTGCATTTTTTTAGAGGATTGAGCCGTGATCAAGATCGACAACGTCTCCAAGTGGTACGGCAGCTTCCAGGTGCTGACCGACTGCACCACCGCCATCCAGAAGGGTGAGGTGGTCGTCGTCTGCGGCCCCTCGGGCTCGGGCAAGTCCACCCTGATCAAGACCGTCAACGCGTTGGAGCCCATCCAGAAGGGCGACGTCAAGATCGATGGCATCAGCATCACCGACTCCAAGACCGACCTGCCCAAGCTACGCTCGCGCGTGGGCATGGTGTTCCAGCACTTCGAGCTGTTTCCCCACCTGTCGGTGACCGAGAACCTGACGCTGGCGCAGATCAAGGTGCTCAACCGGGGCAAGGACGAAGCCATCCAGCGCGGCCTCAAGATGCTGGAGCGCGTGGGCCTGATCGCCCACAAGGACAAATACCCAGGCCAGCTCTCGGGCGGCCAGCAGCAGCGCGTGGCCATCGCGCGGGCGCTGTCCATGGACCCCATCGTCATGCTGTTCGACGAGCCCACCAGCGCGCTGGACCCCGAAATGGTGGGCGAGGTGCTGGACGTCATGGTCAAGCTGGCGCAGGAAGGCATGACCATGATGGTGGTCACCCACGAAATGGGTTTTGCCAAGCGCGTCAGCAACCGCGTCATCTTCATGGACGCGGGCAAGATTGTCGAGGACACCACCAAGGAAGAGTTCTTCGGCAACCCCACGGCGCGCGCGCCACGGGCGCAGGAGTTCCTGTCCAAGATTCTTCAGCACTGATTCGGTTTTTTGCATCAACAAGACCGACGCCCGGCCACCGCCATGCCCACGCCCGTCCCCGCCGCCCACACCTGGGTGCGCGCCGCCATCCGCCGCATCGAGGCCGACTTCCAGCGCTCGGCCGACACCCACCTGGTGCCACTGCCGCTGCCGGGCTTTCCCGGCATCGACCTTTATCTCAAGGACGAATCCAGCCACCCCACGGGCAGCCTCAAGCACCGGCTGGCGCGCTCGCTGTTTCTCTATGCGCTGTGCAACGGCTGGCTGCGCGAGGGCTCCACGGTGGTGGAGTCCAGCAGCGGCTCCACCGCCGTGTCGGAGGCGTATTTCGCGCGGCTGCTGGGCCTGCCCTTCGTGGCGGTGATGCCGGCCACGGTCTCGGGCGAGAAGATCAAGGCCATCGAGTTCCAGGGCGGGCGCAGCCATCTGGTGGATGACCCGACGCAGATCTACGCCGAGTCACAGCGGCTGGCCGATGAACTGGGTGGCCACTACATGGACCAGTTCACCTACGCCGAGCGGGCCACCGACTGGCGCGGCAACAACAACATCGCCGAGTCCATCATTGCGCAGATGCGCTGCGAGCCGCACCCCACGCCGGCCTGGATCGTCTGCTCGGCGGGCACCGGCGGCACGCTGGCCACCATGGGCCGCTACGCGCGCTACGGTTGCCTGCCCACCCAGGTCTGCGGGGCCGATGCCGAGCGCTCGGTGTTCTTCGATTACTACGAAAGCGGCGACGCCAGCCTGCGCATCGAACAGGGCTCACGCATCGAGGGCATAGGCCGGCCGCGCGTGGAGGCCAGCTTCGTGCCCGGCGTGATCGACGCCATGGTCAAGCTGCCCGACCTCTGGAGCGTGGCCGCCATGCGGGCGCTGTCCGACCACCTGGGCCGGCCGGTGGGCGCGTCCACCGGCACCAACCTGCTGGCCGCGCTGGCCTGCGCCGAGCAGATGCGCGTGCAGGGCCAGGTGGGCTCCATCGTCACGCTGCTGTGCGACGGCGGCGAGCGCTACTGCCACACCTACCACGACCCCGCCTGGCTGGCCGCGCAAGGCCTGGCCTGCGACGACTCGGCCCAGGCGGTGGCGGACTTGCTGCAGCACGGCCGCTGGCCAGCCTCGCTGCGCCAAGGCTGGCGGCTGGCCGGCGCGCTGGCCGTCTGAAGATCAGAACCGCTTGCCCACGCCCACGCTGAGCAGCAGCGGATCGACCTTGAACTTGCCCGCCTCCGCGCCGCCCGCGGAGACGGTGGTCTTGATCTGCACCTTCTTGAGGTCGAGGTTGAGCAGCCAGCCATCGCCCACCGGAATGTCCACGCCGACTTGCGCGGCAAGGCCCCAGCTGTTGCGCTTGAGGTCGGCGTCGCCGTTCAGCACGTTGACCGACGACAGGCGGGTGTAGTTGACGCCCGCGCCCACGTAGGGGCGCACCACGCCCAGGTTGGTGAAGTGGTACTGCAGCGTCAGCGTGGGCGGCAGGTGCTTGAACTCACCGATGGCCGCGCCCTTGCTGTAGACGGTCTGCTTTTGCGGCACCGTCAGGATCAGCTCGGCCGCGATGTTGGGCGTGATGAAGTAGCTGATGTCCACCTCGGGCAGCCACTTGTTGTTGATGGTCAGCCCCAGGCCGGTGCTGTCTTTGTTGGCCGAGTCCAGGTGCACGGCACGGGCTCGCACGATCCAGTTGCCGCTGTCCTCGGACTGGGCAAACGCGGGGGCCATCACGGCAATGGCGGCAAGGGCGATCAGGGTCTGGCGCATGGAAGCACTCCGTATAAAAGCTGAGGCCTCCATTGCACGCGGCAGCGCCCGTTGTCCATTTGCGGCAACGCAACATGCCCAGGAAAACCCTAGGTTCGCCGGCGCTTCTTGATCTGGATCAAGCCGCTCGTGGCGTGCCGGCAACGAACCCCAGCCGCTCACACAGGCTCAGCGCCAGCGCCGACTGGTTGAGCGTGTAGAAGTGCAGCCCCGGCACGCCGCCCGCCAGCAGGCGTTCGCACAGGCCGCCGATCACCTCCAGCCCGAACGCACGGATGCTGGCCGCGTCGTCCATATAGCCTTCCATCTTCAGCGCCACCCAGCGCGGGATGTCGATGCCGTCGCGCGCCGCAAACTGGGCGATGCGCGCGTAGTTGTGAAACGGCATGATGCCCGGCACGATGGGCTGGGTGACGCCCAGCTGCCGCGCCTGATCGACGAAGTGGAAGTAGGCGTCGGCGTTGAAGAAGAACTGCGTGATGGCCCCGCTGGCGCCGGCCGCCATCTTGGCGGCAAAGTGCCGCAGGTCTTGCGCGGCGTAGCGCTGCTGCGGGTGGTATTCGGGGTAGGCGGCCACCTCGATGTGCCAGTCCTCGCCCTGCGTCTCGCGGATGAAGCGCACCAGCTCGGCCGCGTAACGGAACTCGCCGGCCGTGGCGGTGCCGCTGGGCAGATCGCCGCGCAGCGCCACCAGGCGCCGGATGCCCTGGGCGCGGTAGGTGGCCAGCGTGGCCGCCACGCCCTCGCGCGTGGCGCCGATGCAGGAGATGTGCGGCGCGGCCTCGTGGCCTTGGGCGGCGATGGCCTGCACCGTGGCCAGCGTCTTGTCGCGCGTGGCGCCACCGGCACCGTAGGTGACGCTGAAGTACTGGGGCCGCACGGCGGCCAGATCCTGCACCACCTGCGCGAGCTTGGCGTCGCCCACGGGGGTGTTGGGGGGAAAGAACTCAAAGCTGACGGGAATCATCGCTGGGCCCATAAAAACAGTTCTCTGTTGCCGTCGCCGCCGGTGATGGGCGAGTCGAACACGTCGTGCACCTGCCAGCCCTGGGCCAGGGCGGCATCGCCCGCGCGGACCACCAGGGCCGCCACGGCGGCGTCATCCCGCACGATACCGCCTTTGCCCACCGCGCCCGGCCCCAGCTCGAACTGCGGCTTGATCAGCAGCAGCACCTGCCCGCCCGGCGCCAGGTGCGGCGCCAGGTGCGGCAGCGCCCCCAGCATGGAGATGAAGCTCAGATCGCCGACGATGCGGGCAAACTGGCGCGCACCCAGCGCCTGCCCCAGCGCGCGCACATGCACGCCTTCGAGCGCCGTCACCCGCGCATCGGCCGCCAGGCGCGGGTGGAGCTGGCCGTGGCCCACGTCGATGCCGGTGACCTGCACGGCGCCGCGCGCCAGCAGCACGTCGGTGAAGCCCCCGGTGCTCTGGCCCACGTCCAGGCAGTCACAACCGGCCACGGACAGCCCCGTCCGGGCCAGCGCCCCTTCGAGCTTGAGCCCACCGCGCGAGGCCCAGCGCAGCTCGGCGTCATCCGTGAGGCGCAGCTCGGCGCCCTCAGGCAGCACCTCGCCGGCCTTGGCCACGGTTTGCCAGCCCTGCGCGCCCTGCCACTGCACGGCCCCGCCGGCAATCAGGCGCTGCGCGGCCGAGCGGCTGGGTGCCAGGCCGCGGGCGGCGAGGAGTTGGTCGGCTCGCATCGTGCGCGTCAATAAATAAAAGGCAGCAGTCGCTTGCGCCCGGCCGCATAGCGGCGGTAGTCGTCGCCCAACGTGGCCAGTAGCGCCGCCTCCTCGGCCCGGATGCGGCGCAGGTAGACGATGAGCGTGACCCCCAGCACCAGGGTGGCGGCCGCCAGGCTGGTCGTCGCCAAACCAAAGCCAAGCGTCATCACGAGGCCGGCCAGATAGGCCGGATGGCGCACCCATCGGTAGGCGCCCAGGTCAACGACGTGCTGCCCGGGTGCCACCCGCACCTCATAGGTGAAGGCCGCGCCCAACATCCGGAAACAGTGGCGCCGCAACGCGCTGCCCGCCAGCATCAGCGCCAAGCCCAGGCCGAACAGCACCGTGGCCGCCGGCTGCGCGGGCACGCCCACCCCGGCATAGGCCAGGCCCAGCGCGGCCACAGCGGCCGCCGTGGAGGCCAGCGCAATCCACTTCAGCCCGTCCTGCGTGGGCACCGGGGCGGCGGCCCGCGTGGCCTTGGAGTGGCGCACCACGGCCGCCTCGGCGACGTAGAACGCCCAGATGTAGACGGCCCAGAACAGCACGGCCCAGGGCAGGGTGAACGGTGAAGGATCAACCGTGCCCATGGCTGCCCGCGCTCAATAGCGGTAAGCCTGCGGCTTGTACGGCCCCTGCCTGGGCACGCCGATGTAGGCGGCCTGGGCGTCGCTCAGTTCGGTGAGCTGGGCGTTGAGCGTGGCCAATTGCAGGCGGGCGACTTTTTCGTCCAGGTGCTTGGGCAGCACGTAGACCTTGCCCACGTCGTAGGCGTCGGCGTGGGCGTAGAGCTCGATCTGCGCCAGCGTCTGGTTGGCAAAACTGGAGCTCATCACGTAGCTGGGGTGGCCGGTGCCGCAGCCCAGGTTGACCAGCCGGCCACGGGCCAGCAGGATGATGCGCTTGCCGTCGGGGAAGATGACGTGGTCGACCTGCGGCTTGATCTCCTCCCACTGGCATTTGGCCTCCAGCTCGGCGACCTGGATTTCGTTGTCGAAGTGGCCGATGTTGCAGACGATGGCGTTGTGCCGCATGGCCGCCATGTGCTCGTAGCGGATGACGTCGCGGTTGCCGGTGGTGGTGACGAAGATGTCGGCCTTGTCGGCGGCCCACTCCATGGTGACGACGCGAAAGCCCTCCATGGCGGCCTGCAGCGCGCAGATGGGGTCGATCTCGGTGACCCAGACCTGGGCCGACAGCGCGCGCAGCGCCTGGGCGCTGCCCTTGCCCACGTCGCCATAGCCGGCCACCACGGCCACCTTGCCGGCCACCATGACGTCGGTGGCGCGCTTGATGCCGTCGACCAGGCTTTCGCGGCAGCCGTAGAGGTTGTCGAACTTGCTCTTGGTGACGCTGTCGTTGACGTTGATGGCGCGGAACTTGAGTTCGCCGCGCGCGCTCATCTCGTTGAGGCGGTGCACGCCGGTGGTGGTCTCTTCGGTGACGCCCAGGATTTCGCGGCTCATGCGGCTGTACCAGGTGGCATCGGCCTTGAGCTTGTCGCGGATGGCGGCAAACAGCACGCGCTCTTCCTCGCTGCCGGGCTTGTCCAGCACGCTCAGGTCTTTTTCGGCCCGCTGGCCCAGGTGCATCAGCAGCGTGGCATCGCCGCCGTCGTCCAGGATCATGTTGGGGCCTTGCCCGGCGAACTCGAAGATGCGGTGGGTGTAGTCCCAGTACTCGGTCAGCGTCTCGCCCTTCTTGGCGAACACCGGCGTGCCGGTGGCCGCAATGGCGGCGGCGGCATGGTCTTGCGTGGAGTAGATGTTGCACGAGGCCCAGCGCACCTCGGCGCCCAGGGCTTGCAGCGTCTCGATGAGCACCGCCGTCTGGATGGTCATGTGCAGGCTGCCGGCGATGCGCGCACCCTTGAGCGGCTGGCGCGCCGCGTACTCGGCGCGGATGGCCATCAGGCCGGGCATCTCGGTCTCGGCGATGGCAATTTCCTTGCGGCCCCAGTCGGCAAGCAGGGGGTCGGCGATCAGGTGGTCGTGCGGCAGGCGGGCGTTCATGGCAGCTCCAAAGTCAGGTTGCCGGGCGCAGCCAGTGACGCAGCCATGAAAAAACCGCGCCTCACCGGCACGCCACGGCGGTGGCGTTCAGTGAGCGCGGTTGGGCAGACGGCCAACGGCTTCGAGCCTGGGACCCGGTCAGGCGACCGGGCTCTCGCAGCGCTCCTCGAAGCCGGAGCCCGCATTCTATCGGCCGCTGTGCGGCGCGCTTAAGTCAGTCCGCCGCCGCCGGCGCCAACTGGTCGTCGTAGCCGCCGATGCCGATGGAGGGCCGGCCCACGATCAGCGGGTCCACCGGGCCCAGCGTGCCGGCGTCGCGGCCCCGATAGGGCAGGCGGTGCAGCACGTAGCGCATGGCGTTGAGGCGGGCGCGCTTTTTGCAGTTGCTCTTGATCACCGTCCACGGGGCGTCCGAGGTGTCGGTGTGCAGGAACATGGCCTCTTTGGCGCGGGTGTAGTCCTCCCACTTGTCGAGGCTGGCCTTGTCGATGGGGCTGAGCTTCCACTGCTTGAGCGGGTGCTGCTCACGCTCTTTGAAGCGGCGTCGCTGCTCGGCCCGCTCGACCGAGAACCAGAACTTGAACAGGTGCACGCCCGAGCGCACCAGCTGGCGCTCGAACTCGGGCGCCTGGCGCAGAAACTCGTTGTACTCGGCCTCGGTGCAAAACCCCATCACGCGCTCCACGCCCGAGCGGTTGTACCAGGAGCGGTCGAACATCACGATCTCGCCCGCCGTGGGCAGGTGCTGGATGTAGCGCTGGAAATACCACTGGCCGCGCTCGACCTCGCTGGGCTTTTCCAGCGCCACGACGCGCGCACCCCGTGGGTTGAGGTGCTCCATGAAGCGCTTGATGGTGCCGCCCTTGCCGGCCGCGTCACGCCCCTCGAAGAGGATGACCACGCGCGCACCGGTCTCCTTGACCCAGGCCTGCAGCTTGAGCAGTTCCACCTGCAGCTGGTATTTCTGCTGCTCGTAGTGCTTGCGCGACATCAGGTATTTGTAGGGGTAGGCCCCCTCGCGCCAGCCGGCCGACAGCTCCAGGTCGGGCGCGGTGCCCTTGGCCGCGGTGGTGGCGGCCGCGCGCGCACTCAGCGCCCGCCGCAGCGCCTTGACGTCGTCGGGCGAGGCGCCGGCCACCATGGCCCCGATGTCGGGCACGGCAGTCGCCACGGCCGCTTGCACCGCATGCACACGGTCCAGCTTGCGCGCGACGATTTCGTTTTGCAGCGCCACCGGCGAGAGGTGGGCGGGCACGTCACCGTCGGCCACCAGCCGTGGCCGCGCATTGCGCGTGGCGCGACGGGCCGGCGGGGCTTTGGGAGCAGGCGTCTTGGGGGAGGCGGGCGTCTTGGTGGCCATGAGCAATCCAGGTCGAAACAAAAAGGAGGACTCAACGATGATGCGCCGCCTGGCTGCGCGGGGCGTTGAGCGGCGTCAAACCGCCACGTCCAGAAACACCGCCAGGCGGGCGATTTCGGCATCGTAAGCCTGCGCAAACGCCGCGCCAGCCGGCGCGTGACCGGCAACGAAACCGGGCTGCACCTGCAGCCGGCCTTCGGTCACGCGGGCATTGGCCCAGCCGATCACCGCATCGCCCCACAGCAGGGGCAGCGCATAGTGGCCGCGCACCCGCTTGGCGGCCGGGGTGTAGGCCTCGAAGCGGTAGGCCCAGCCCCACAGCCGCTCGAAGCGGCGGCGGTCCCAGACCACGGGGTCGAACGGCGCCAGCAGCCGCACGGCACGCGCGACGCGCCAGCCCCGGCGGGGGTCTTCGTGCGCAGGCCAGTACCAGTCCTCGCCGTCCACCCGCGCGCTGGCCAGGCGCTGGCGCGCGCGCACGGCGGTGGTGCGCCGCAAGGAGTCCCACTGCGGCGCGGCGCCGGCCAGCATGTGGATGAGCTGCGAGAGGCTGGCCGAGGGCAGCGGCGCATAGGTCTGCACCAGCGCGTCGGCCATGGCGTCCATGGCCGCCTGCGGGTCGGGGTGGGGCTGCCAGGGCGCGGCCAGGCCATAGCAGCGGGTGCCGCCTTCGCGCCGCACCACATCCAGCCGGCTGCGGTAGTGCAGACCGTCCAGCAGCTCGGTGGTCAGCCGGCTGGCGCCACCAAACCAGTTGGTCACCGCGCCGTGCTGCAAGGCGGCGTCCACGTCGGCGGGGTGGGCCTGGCCCAGCCGCGCCACCTCATCCAGCACGGTCTGGGCCTGCCGCCAGCGCGCCCCGTCCCAGACGCTGCGGGCCGTGCGCGGGTGCATCAGGGCGCGCAGCGCGGGCAGCACGAAGCCGTAGTTGATGAAGAAGTCTTCCTGCAGCGGCAGCCGGGGGTAGCGGCGCTCCAGATCGCCCGCGCGGTAGCCTTTGACGCGGTGGCGCAGCGTCAGGTCTTGCGCCCGCGCCGGCGCGCGCAGTGGGTCGGCCTGCACAAAGCCGCCCAGGCGCTCGATGGCGTCCATCAAGGTGGTGGGTGCAAACAGGCTGCGCGCCACGGCGTGGCGGCGCAGCTCGCGCAAGGTCACAGGGAGCATGGCACTCACTTCGGCCACATCAGCCGCATCAGGCCGCGCGGCGACAGGGGGTCGCCCAGATGGGCGGTTTCTTCGAGCACGCCGGCCATGCGGCGCTGCAGGGCCGGCGTGTGGTTGGCCCGCCAGATCAGCAAGTCCACCAGCCACGGGTAGCGGTTGATGCGCTGGGCGCGCTCGTACAGGTCGAACCGGGGTTTGATGGCGGCCAGCGCGGCCGCGTACTGCCGCTGCACGGCCGCATCGCCGCCACCGGCCACCAGCGCCTCGGCCGCCAGGATGCCGGTCTCCAGCGCCTTGCCTATGCCTTCGCCGGTGAAGGCATAGGTGCTGCCCACGGCCTCGCCGGCCACCAGCAGGCCGGGCCGCACCGGTTGGGCGCCGGTCAGCGACCAGCGCAGCGGCGCGCCCTTGGCGGGCGCCACCCATTGCCCCTCGCGCAGCAGCCGGCCCGCGGGCTCGTAGACGGCCGCAAAGCGTGCCATCAGGTCGCGCAAATGGGTCTGACCTGCGCCGGCCGCCCCCACGCCGATGTTGAAGACGCCGTCCGGGCCCGGAAAGATCCAGCCATAGCCACCGGCGAAGGCGCGATGCCAGACCACGTCCAGCGTGCGCCAGCCTTCATCCATGGCCGCATGCCGCACATGGCCACGCAGCGCGATGGCCGACGGTGTCTGGCGCACGCACGCGCCCATGCGCTGCAGCGGCTGTGCGGCGGCGCCGGTGGCCAACACCGTCCAGTCGGCGCGCACCTCGGCCGTGGCGGCGCCGTGCAACCAGGCCCCGACGACGCGCTCGCCCTCCTGCAGCGGCGCTTCAAACCGCCACGGCGTGGCCACGCGTGCGCCCGCCGCCCGAGCGGCGTCCAGCAAGATGGCATCCAACTCGCGCCGGGGCAGCACGGCCAGTCGGCCGGGCACGTCGATGCGCCCGCCGCGCGGGCCTACGCAGCGCACGTGGTCGGCCACCCGCGCCCGCGCCATGACCGGCTCGTGCACGCCCAGGCGCGTCAGCGCGTGGTGGGCATCGGGAATCAGGCCATCGCCGCAGACCTTGTCGCGCGGAAAGTCCTGGCGATCCACCAGCAGCACGTCGCGTCCGGCGCGCGCCAGCATCTGCGCGCAGGCGCTGCCCGCCGGGCCGGCGCCGATGACCAGCACCTCGCAGCGCGCGGGCAAAGTGCGGTTCAATGTGGGCTCGTTCATTGACCGTCATGCTGCCATGCAAATAAAGACCACCGCCATCGCCGACGTACTGATTGTGGAACCCAAGGTATTCGGCGACGCGCGCGGATTTTTCCTGGAGAGTTTTTCGCAGCGCCTGTTTGACGCCGCCGTCGGCAGCCCCACGGCTTTTGTGCAGGACAACCATTCGCGCAGCGCACGCGGCGTGCTGCGCGGCCTGCACTTTCAGCGGGCGCCGCATGCCCAGGGCAAGCTGGTGCGGGTGACGGCAGGTGCGGTGTTCGACGTGGCGGTGGACATCCGTCGCGAGAGCCCCACGTTCGGCCGCTGGGTGGGCGTGGAGCTGACGGCGGACAACCACCGCCAGCTGTGGATTCCGCCCGGCCTCGCGCACGGCTTCGTGGTGCTCAGCGACAGCGCCGACTTTCTCTACAAGGCCACCGACTACTACGCCCCCGAGGCCGAGGGCAGCGTGCGCTGGGACGACCCCGACCTGGCCATTGCCTGGCCCGATCTGGGCATGGCGCCGCTGCTGTCGCCCAAGGACGCTGCCGCGCCCTTGCTTAAGGATCTGCCATGAAGCCGCTGTTGACCGCGCTGGCGCTGCTGTGCGCCGCCACCGCCCAGGCGGCCGACGAGCCGCCGCCGCCCGGCTCGGCCGCCGCCCTGCTGGCCGCCGCGCCGGCCACCCACTGGCGGGCGCTGGCGCCCGACAACACCTTGGTGATGACGCTGCCGCAGGGGCAGGTGGTGATCGAGCTGGCGCCGCAGTTCGCCCCCGCCCACGTGGCCAACATCCGCACCCTGGCGCGCGGCCACTACTGGGACGGTCTGGCCATCTTGCGCGCCCAGGACAACTTCGTCGTCCAGTGGGGCGACCCGGGCGAGGACATCCCCGGCGAGCCGCGCAAGCCGCTGGGCGAGGCCAAGGGCAAGCTGCCGGCCGAATTCGAGCGGCCCGCCGCCGGGCTGGCCTTCACCGCCCTGCCCGACGGCGACCCCTGGGCGGCGCAGGTGGGGTTTGTGGACGGCATGCCGGTGGCCCGCGCGGGCGACGTGGCCTGGCTGGCGCACTGCTACGGCATGGTGGGGGCCGGCCGCGACAACGCGCCGGACAGCAGCACCGGCGCCCAGCTTTACGCCGTCATCGGCCAGGCGCCGCGCGCGCTGGATCGCAACATCACCGTCGTGGGCCGCGTGGTGCAGGGCATGGAGTGGCTGGCCACCTTGCGCCGGGGCCCACCGCCGATGGGTTTTTACGCCGACCCGACGCTGCGCACGGCCATCACGGCGGTGCAACTGGCCAGCGAACTGCCGCCTCCACTGCGCCCCCGGCTGGAGCTGCTGCGCACCGACTCACCCACTTTCGCCGCCCTCAACCAACTGCGCCGCGAGCGCAAAGACGGCTGGACCGTGCGCGCCCCCGGTCGGGTGGAGTTGTGCGGCGTGGCGGTGCCGGTGCGCGATGCGCAACCGGCACCGAGCGATCGCAGCAGCCCATGAAAAAACCGACGCCCCTTGCGGTGGCGTCGGTTCGGTTCACGGCGGGCAGGTGACCTGCCCGGGGTGGTGTGCTTAGAAGCTGTGGCGGATGCCCACGTCGAAGCCGGTGGAATCGCCACCCGCAGTGATGCCCGTGCCGCCCAGGCGGTAGGTGGCCCGACCGTCGTTCTTGATGAAGGCGGCCGTGCCGTACAGCGCGGTGCGCTTGGACAGCGGGTACAGGTAGCCCACGGCGAACAACTGGCCGTCGCCGGTGAAGGCCTCGGCAGCGGTGTTGACGGTGCTCTGGACGTAGGACGCGCGCAGCGTGCCGCCGGCCAGCGGCGCGGTGGCGCCGATCTGGTAGATGGTCTGCTCGTAGCCCATGTACTTGGCCTGCGACACCGACAGCGACGGGGTCACGAAACCGAAGTCGTAGCTGCCGCCCAGGGTGCCGAGCTTGTACTTCTGGCCATTGGTGTTCTCGGACTCGCCGTAGCCGCCGGCCACGTGCAGCGCGCCCTTCTTGTAGCCCAGGCGACCCGAGTAGGTCTTGTTGCCGTTGGACGAGCCTTCCGACGCGTCCACCGAGCCGTAGAAACCGCCCATGGTGGGCGTGAAGTAGGCGATCTGGTTGTCGACGCGGTTGGTGACGGCGGCGCTGGTCAGGGCCGAGTAGATGCGGGTTCCATCCGGCATGCCCACCGAGCCCCAGGGGTCGAAGGCGTCGATGACCAGGCGGTTGGAGGTCTTGGCGCGGCCCAGACGGATTTCACCCCAGGAGGCGCTGGACAGGCTCAGCGTGGCCTGGCGATCCCAGAAGCGCGAGCCGGCGCCGGCGGTGCCGGTGTTGGCGGTCAGGCCCGACTCCAGCACGAATTCGGCCTTCAGGCCGCCGCCCAGGTCCTCGGTGCCCTTGAAGCCCAGACGGCTGGCGGCGCCCGAGCCGTCCTTGGCAATCATGTTGTCGGTGCTGTAGCCGTCGTTCTTGATCGAGCGTGCGCCCAGATCAAGCACGCCGTAGATGGTCACCGAAGATTGGGCCAGCGCGGGAGCCGCAGCAGCAAGCAGAACGGCCGAAGCCAGGAGTGTCTTTTTCATTTAAATGTCCTCAAACACAGTGAACTGGATGGTTTGCATTGCACCAGCCATTTATTACAGCTTGGTCACGCCGGCTAAAAATGTTGCCTCTATACAACGGCGCGCGGGCCGCGACCGAGGTTGCGGATATCCCTTTTGCATTCTGGCATATGTTCCAGGGGTTTACCCTTGGTCGCCTGGTGACGCCCGCTCGGCGGTGTCGCAACCGAGCTACATCGTGGCCGCGGCGTGCGTCATGTCGTCGCGTTGATGGCCGCCGTGGCGCGGGCCAGCGCGCCTTCGGCGTCCATGGCCACGCCCTGGGCCTGGATGACGCGCAAGTCCTTGAGGCCCAGAAACCCCAGCACCTGACGCAGCCAGGGCACGTAGTGATCCGACTCGGCCGGATACAGCCCGCCGCTGGCCATCAGCGCATAGGTGGGCTTGTCGGTCAGCAGCCCTTCGGGGCCGCTCTCGCCGTAGCGGAAGGTGATGCGCGGGCGGGCAATGGTGTCGATATAGGCCTTGAAGCCGGCCGGCGCCTGAAAGTTGTAGCGCGGCAGCCCCAGCGCGATCTCGTCGGCGGCCTGCAACTCGGCCACCAGCTCACGCGCCAGCCGGTCGGCTTCGATGCGCGCCGGGGTGTCCACCACGCCGGCCCGGATGGCGGCCACGGTCTCGGGCGTCAGCAGGGGCACCGGATGGGCCGCCAGGTCGCGCTCGACCACGCGCACCTCGCCCAGGCGCTGGCGGGCATGGGCCACCCAGGCCTCCAGCAGGCGGTTGGAAAAGCTGGCCGCGCCGTTGACGGACGAGCGGACGATGAGCAGGGTTTTCATGTCGGGAAATCGCTTTCTTTTTGTGCAGGACAAAGGAGGGCATTCAGCGGCGCGCGCGATCCAGCGCCCAGGCGCCGCCACCGGCCGTGGCCAGGTACAAGAACACGAAGCAGAACAGCACCGCCGGCTCGCCGCCGTTGAGCAGCGGCAACAGCACCGTACCGGCCGAGGCATGGGCCATGAAATAGGCCACCGCCATCATGCCCGAGAGCACGAAGGCCACCGGTCGGGTGAACAAGCCCAGCACCAGCAGGGTACCGCCCACCGTCTCCAGCATGCCGGCCACGCCCATCAGCGACAGCCATGACAGTCCGTCGAACCGCTCGATGTGTGGCAGGCCAAACAGCTTGGCCGTGCCATGCAGCAAATAGGTGTAGCCGGCCACGATGCGCAGCAACGCCAGCGCATAGGGTTGCAAAGAGGCCAGTCGGGAAGTCAGGTGGGTCATGGGAGGTGGCGTCAAACAAAACGGCCGCCAGTGTAGAAAATCAACCCCCAGGAAACCAACGGGCTCTGCGTTGAACCTTCATTTCCTCAGGAGAAAACATGGACCGTCTGCAAAGCCTCGAAGTCTTTCGGCAGGTGGCCACGCTGGGCAGCTTCACGCGGGCGGCCCAGGCGTTAGGGCTGTCCGTGGCCATGGCCAGCAAGCACGTCAGCCGGCTGGAGGCCGACCTGCAGGTGCGCCTGCTCAACCGCAGCAGCCGCCGCCTAGCGCTGACCGAGGCCGGCGCCGAGTACCTGCGCGAGGCCGGCCACGCGCTGGACACGCTGGCCACGGCACGCGCGGCCGCGCAGCGCGGCCGCCGCACGGCCCAGGGCGTGCTGCGCTTCACGGCCCCCGTCTGGTGCGCCACGCCGCGCTTTGCGCAGCTGATGGCCCGCTACCAGGTCGAGCAGCCGCTGGTGGTGCTGTCGCTGCACCTGGAGAACCGCCACGTCGATCTGGTGGCCGAGGGCCTGGATCTGGCCTTGCGCGTCACGGCCCAGCCTCAGCCCCAGCTCATCGTGCGGCCCCTGACGCCGGTGGCCTTTCACTTCGTGGCCAGCCCCGCCTATCTGGCACGCCACGGCACGCCGCGCACCACCGCCGAGCTGGCCGGCCACCGGGGCGTGCTGCCCAACTACACCGGCGTGGACAGCCCGCTGACGGCCAGCGCCGACAGCAACAACACCGTGATGCTGGCCCGCCTGGCCGAGGCCGGTCTGGGCGTGGCCTATCTGCCCGCCTGGCTGGTGGACGAGGCACTGGCCGAAGGCCGGCTGGTGGCGCTGCTGCCGGATGAGCCCCGGCCGCCGCTGACGCTGTACGCCGCCTACCTGAACCGCGAGTACCAGAGCGCCAAGGTGCGCACCTTCATCGACTTTCTGGTGCGCGAGCTTCAGGGATAGGCATAGGACGCACCCAGGCCCAGCGGCACGCCCAGCGCCCAAAAGCCCAGCAGCATCGTCGTCCACAGCACCAGCAGCGCCACCGAGTAGGGCAGCATCAGCGCCAGCAGCGTGCCGATGCCGGCGCCTTTGACGTAGCGCTGGCAAAAGACCACGATCAGCGGGAAGTAGGGCAGCAGCGGCGTGATGATGTTGGTGCTGGAGTCACCCACCCGGTAGGCCGCCTGGGTGAAGTCGGGCGAGATGCCCAGCTGCATCAGCATGGGCACCATGATGGCGCCGATCAGCGCCCATTTGGCCGAGGCCGAGCCCACCACCAGGTTGACCAGCGACGACAGCAGCACGATGCCCACCATGGTCAACCCCGTGGGCAAGGCCATGGCCTGCAGGCCGTTGGCGCCCTTGATGGCCAGCAGCGCGCCGATGTTGCTCTGCCCGAAGGCGTAGATGAACTGCGCCGCAAAGAAGGCCATGACGATGTAATAGCCCATGCCGCTCATGGCCTTGCTCATGCCCTGGATGATGTCGCGATGGCTGCTGACGGTGCCCGCCACATAGCCATAGACCACGCCCGGCAGCAGGAACAGCAGAAAGATCAGCGCCACGATGGACTGCATCAGCGGCGCCGTCGCCACCAGCAGCTCGCCCGCACCGCTGGGTGCGCTTTGGGGCGCGCGCCAGGCCGAGCCCGCCGGCAACGCCGTCAGCACCACCAGCACCAGCGCCAGCACCATGGCCGCCAGCGCCCAGGCCAGGCCCCGCTTCTCGGCGGCCGACAGCGCCGTCATCTTGGGCATGTCGCTGGCGTCGCCGTCCACCGGCGTTGCGGCCAGGCGGGGTTCGATCACCTTGTCCGTCAGCACCCAGCCTATGGCCACCACCAACAGGGTCGAGACGGTGGTGAACACGTAGTTGTTCAGCGGGTTGATCACCACCGCCGGGTCGATCAGCCGCGCCGACGCCTGCGTCAGCCCGGCCAGCAGCGGATCCAGGCTGGAGGGCACGAAGAACGTGGCCGAAAACCCGCCCGACACCCCCACGAACGCCGCCGCAATACCGGCCAGCGGGTGGCGCCCGGCGGCGTAGAAGATCACCGCGCCCAGCGGAATCACCAGCACATAGCCCGCATCCGCCGCCACGTGGGACAGCACACCCACCGCCACCAGCACCGGCGTCAGCAGCTTGCGCGAGGTCACGGCCAGCAGGCCGCGCAGCCCCGCATTGATGAAGCCCGTGTGCTCGGCCACGCCCAGGCCCAGCATGGCCACCAGCACCACGCCCAGCGGGTGGAAGCTCACGAAGGTGTGCACCATCTGCGCCAGAAACGCGGTGAGGCTGGTGCCGGTGAGCAGGTTCTTGACCTCGATGGGCTGCTTGGTGCGCGGATCGATCTCGGTGAAGCTCAGACCCGACAGCCACCACGACAGCCCCCAGGCCAGCAGCATCAGCAGCAGAAACAGCAGCGCCGGGTCGGGCAACTTGTTGCCCACGCGCTCCACGGCGTCGAGCAGGCGGGTGATCAGGGGACGGGAGGGTGCATTCATGGGGCGATGGTAGCCATGCCCGCCCTGCGCCCGTCTTGGCGCTTTCCTCAGGATGGACGGCGGCGCACGCCGCAGTCCATCGGTTACGGACGGCTCGGCTGGCTTGCCCGCCACCCCTGCGCCGCCTTGAGCATGGCCGGCACGTGGCCACTGGCCGCCATGGCTTCGTGGACGGCGGCCACGCGGCCGTCGGGCGTCACCAGGTAGGAGATGCGATCGGCCGTGTTGGGCAGCACCGCGAGCCTGGCGTCGTAGGCGCGCATGACCGCGCCATTCGCGTCGGCCCCCACGGGAAAGGCGCTGCGGCAGGCTTCCTCGCTGAAGCGCTTGAGGGTGGGGATGTCGTCGGTGGACAGGCCGATGACACTGACCCCGGCCGCCTGGAACTGCGGCATGGCGTCGGCAAACTGCTTGGCCTCCAGCGTGCAGCCGCTGGTGAAGGCCTTGGGATAGAAGTAGACGACCACCGGACCGCGCTTGAGCGCCTCGGCCAGATCGAAGGGATGGGCTTTGCCGCCGGTGGCGGCCTCGACGGTGAAGGAGGGCGCGGCCGCACCCACGGCGAGGGCGGCCTGGGCGGCGGGCGCCGCCAGCAGCAGCGCGGCGGCCCATGAGGTGAGGAGCTTGGACATGGTCCTCATCATGCCCGCAACGGGCCGCCGACGCAAAAGCTGGCCTTGCCAGGGGCCGCCGCGTCCGCAAGTGTGTCGGCAACGTGTCAGCCAGGTGTCCGCAAGGTGCAGGCGACATGTCATCATGGGGCGTTCTTCCCCCCTTGAACTTTTACCAGGAGATGCCGCCATGCTGACTCGCAGCACCATCATCCGTTCCTCCGTGGGCGTTGCCGCAGCAGCGCTGCTGCTGGCCACCGCCACCGGTTGCGCCAACATGCGGGCCCAGGAGCCAGCCGCCGATGCGCCGGGCTACACCATCGTGGTGTCGCTGGGCGCCAAACCGGGCAAGACGCGCGCCGACGTGCGCGCCGCCGCCGATCAGCTGCTGGCGCTGGCGCGTCAGCAGCCGGGCCTGATGTACAGCTCGCTGCTGGAGAACATGCGGCCGCAGAACGAGCCGATGTTCGTCATGGTGACGCGCTGGCGCGAGCAAAAGGACTGGGGCACGCTGCTGTCCAGCGAAACGTTCAACCGCGTGACGCTGACCCAGGGTGAAATTCTCAGCGTCCAGGGCGGCGTGTTCGTCCCTGCCAAGCCCTGACCCCCACCTGCGCGGCGTCCGCCTGGCGCACGCCACCATGCGCCCGCCTGGGCGGCGCCGTGCGCCCGTGCGCATGGCAGGCCGCCCCGCCTCCCTGCCATGCCCATGACTGACGCCGCATCCCCACCCCCCGCTCCCCGCCGACGCTGGCTCGGCACCGTCGTGGCCCTGCTGCTGATGGCCGCCCTGGTGGGCGGTGCCTACTCCCTGGTGCAACGCGCCAAGGCGCCGACGGCGGGCGCAGCGGGTGGCGGGCCCGGCGGTGGGCCGGGGCCGGGGCCAGGTGGCGGACCGGGTGGCGGCGGGCCGGGTGGCGGTGGCAGCACCACCGTGGGCACGGCGCGCGCCACGGCGGGCGAGTTGCCGGTGCTGATCGACGCATTGGGCACGGTGACCCCGCCCGCCACGGCCACGCTGGTGCCGCAGGTATCGGGCGTGCTGACCGAGGTGTTGTTCACCGAAGGCCAGATGGTGAGCAAAGGCCAGGTGCTGGCGCGGCTGGATGCGCGGCCCTATCAGCAGGCGCTGGAGCAGGCGCGTGGCCAGCGCGCCCGCGACGAGGCCCAGCTCGCCGCCGCCCGCGTGACGCAGGCGCGCTACGAGCGGCTGTGGCAGCAGGACTCCATCGCCCGTCAGGAGGTGGACACCCAGACGGCGCTGGTGCAGCAGCTCGAAGGCACGGTGGAGGCCGACCGCGCCAGTGAGCGCGCCGCCCAGCTCAACGTGGACTTCTCCAGCATCCGCGCGCCCATCACCGGACGCATCGGCTTGCGCACGGTGGACGTGGGCAATCTGGTGGGCTCGGGCAGCACCACCGGCATTGCCACCATCACCCAGATCACCCCCACCGACGTGGTATTCGCCGTGCCGCAGGACCGCGTGCCCGACGTGCTGGCAGCGCAGCGCCGCAGCCGGTTGCCGGTGACGGCGCTGGACCGTGGCCGCGGCCACCCGCTGGCCGAAGGCAGCTTCCTGACGCTGGACAACCAGATCAACACCACCAGCGGCACGGTGCGCGCCAAGGCCCGGTTTGCCAACGCCGGCGGCGAGCTGTTCCCCAACCAGTTCGTCAACGTGCGGCTGCAACTGGGCACGGCGGCCGGCGTGCTGGTGCCGGTGACCGCCGTGCGCACCGGGCCCAAGGGCGACTACGTCTATGTGGTGAGCCCGGCGCGCGTGGCCCAGATGCGCACGGTCACGCGCGGCCTGACCACGGTGGAGCAGGTGCTCATCGCCAGCGGCCTGCAGGCCGGCGAGCAGGTGGTGACCGAGGGGGGCGACCGGGTCAAGGACGGCAGCCGCGTGCAGTTGGCGGGTGCTGCGCCAGGTGGCGGCGCGCCCGCCGCCTCTGCAGCCTCCGCCGCCCGCCGCGCCAGCGGCCACTGAACCCCTTGGCGCGCCCCGCATGAACGCCTCGCGCCTTTTCATCCTGCGCCCGGTGGCCACGGCGCTGTGCATGGTGGCCATCGTGCTGGCCGGCCTGGTGGGGCTGCGCTTTGTGCCGCTGGCGGCGCTGCCGCAGGTGGACTACCCCACCATCCAGGTGCAGACCCTCTACCCCGGCGGCAGCCCCGACGTGATGAGCCGCACCGTCACCGCGCCGCTGGAGCGCCAGTTCGGCCAGATGGCGGGGCTGGAGCGCATGAGCAGCACCAGCGGCGCGGGCGTGTCGCAGGTGACGCTGCAGTTCGCGCTCAACGTCAACATGGATGCCGCCGAGCAGCAGGTGCAGGCCGCCATGAACGCGGCCGACTCGCTGCTGCCGGCCGACCTGCCGGCACCGCCCGTCTACGCCAAGGTCAACCCGGCCGACGCGCCCATCCTGCAATTGGCCATCACCTCGGACAGCCTGCCGCTGCCCGAGGTGCAGAACATGGTCAACACGCGGCTGGCACTGAAGATCAGCCAGATCGGCGGCGTGGGCCTGGTCACGCTGGCCGGCGGCCAGCGCCCCGCCGTGCGCGTGCAGGGCAATCTGGAGGCGCTGGCGGCCATGGGCCTGGGGCTGGACTCGGTCAGCAGCGCCATCAGCAGCGGCAACACCAGCTCGGCCAAGGGCAGCTTCGACGGCCCGCTGCGCCAGTACACCATCAACGCCAACGACCAGTTGCTGACCATCGACGACTACCGCGAGCTGGTCGTCGCCTACGTGGACGGCGCACCGGTGCGACTCAAAGAGGTGGCCCAGGTGAGCGTGGGGGCCGAGAACGACCGTCTGGGCGCGTGGGCGGGCATCAAGGCGGGCACCGACGCGGCCGCCGCGCTGAACCCGGCCATCGTGCTCAACGTGCAGCGCCAGCCGGGCGCCAACGTCATCGCCACGGTGGACGCCATCAAAGCCCAGCTGCCCGCCTTGCAGCAGAGCCTGCCCGGCAGCGTGCAGCTGCAGGTGCTGTCCGACCGCACGCTGGGCATCCGCGCCTCGGTCGCGCATGTGGAGTGGGAATTGCTGCTGGCGGTGGTCATGGTGGTGCTGGTGATCTTCGTGTTTCTGCACAGCCTGCGCGCCACGCTGATCGCCTCCGTTGCCGTGCCCATTTCGCTGATCGGCACCGTAGGCGCCATGTACCTGCTGGGCTATTCACTCAACAACCTGAGCCTGATGGCGCTGACCATTGCCACCGGCTTCGTCGTCGACGACGCCATCGTGATGATTGAGAACATAACCAGGCATCGCCAGATGCCTGGTTATGTTCCGGCGCAGGCTCATGTCGGCGCAGCCGACGTGAAGGACGCCCAGGCGTCCGGCCGTAGCCAAAACATCGCGCAGGCGATGCCGGGCGATGTTCCGGCGCAGGCTCATGGTCACGACAACCTCCCTCGCAAATCCGCCCTCCAAGCCGCCATGGACGGCGCCGGCCAGATCGGCTTCACCATCATCTCGCTGACCGTCTCGCTGATTGCCGTGCTGATTCCGCTGCTGTTCATGCAGGAGGTCATCGGCCGGCTGTTTCGCGAGTTCGCCGTCACGCTGGCCATCACCATCCTCTTTTCGGCGCTGGTGTCGCTGACGCTGGTGCCCATGCTGTCGGCGCGCTGGCTGGAGCCGCTGGAGCAGGCCCATGGCCGGCTGGGCCGCTGGTTCCAGACGCGCCTGGACGCGGTCATCACCCGCTACGACCAGGCGCTGGGTTGGGTGCTGGCACGCCAGGGCGCCACGCTGGCGGTGGCACTGGCCACGCTGGTGGTCACGGTGTTGCTGTACTGGGTCATGCCCAAAGACCTGTTCCCCATCCAGAGTACCGGCCAGCTGCAAGGCCAGGTGCAGGCGGCCAGCACCGTCTCGTTCGAGCGCATGGCCGCGCTGCAGGGCGCGGCGGCGCAGGTGGTGCTGGCCGATGCGGCGGTGCAGTCGGTCAGCTCGGTGGTGGGGGTGGATGCGGCCAACAACAGCACGCTGGCGGCCGGCCGGCTGGTGGTCAATCTGCGGCCCCGCACGCTGCTGGGCGACAGCGAGGCCACCATCATGCAGCGGCTGCGCCAGCAGGTGGCCGACCAGGTGGCCGGCGTCACCCTCTTTTTGCAGCCCACCCAGGACCTGACCATCGACGCCGACAGCGGCCCCACCGCCTACCGCTTCGACGTGGAGGGCGTGAACACCGCCCAGGTCAACGCCTGGGCCCAGCGCCTGGCCGCCCGCCTGACCAGCCTGCCCGAGCTGCGCCACGCCACCACGGCCGCTGGTGGCGCGGGCCTGGCGGCCATGGTGCGGGTGGACCGCGACACCGCTGCGCGGCTGGGCGTGACGGCCAGTCAGCTCGACGACACGCTGTACAACGCCTTCGGCCAGCGCATCGTCTCCACCATCTTCACCGAGACCAACCAGTACCGCGTCATCCTGGAGGCGGCGCGCGACGACGCCGCCAGCCTGCGCACCCTGCGCGACCTGCCGGTGCGCACCAGCGACGGCAGCACCACGCCGCTGGCGAGTTTTGCCCAGGTGGTGGAAGAGCCGGCGGCGCTGCAGGTGCAGCGTGCCAACCAGTACCCGGCGGCCACCGTGGGCTTCGACACCGCGCCCGGCGTCTCGCTGGGCGCGGCGGTGACGGCCATCCGCGCCGCCGCCGCAGCCGAGGGGTTGCCCGAGGCGCTGACGCTGCGCTTCACCGGCGCCTCGGGTGCCTACGAGCGCGCGCTGGCCAACCAGCTGTGGCTGATCCTGGCCGCCGTGGTCTGCGTCTACATCGTGCTGGGCGTGCTCTACGAGAGCTACGTCCACCCGCTGACCATCCTGTCCACCCTGCCCTCGGCCGGCGTGGGCGCCTTGCTGGCCCTGTGGCTCACCGGCCATGCGCTGGACGTGGTGGGCATCATCGGCCTGGTGCTGCTGATCGGCATCGTCAAGAAGAACGCGATCATGATGATCGACTTCGCCATCGAGGCCGAGCGCCAGCAGGGGCGCTCGCCCGAGGAGGCCATTCGCGAGGCCGCGCTGCTGCGCTTTCGGCCCATCCTGATGACCACGCTGGCCGCGCTGGCCGCCGCCGTGCCGCTGATGCTGAGCTGGGGCGACGGCGGCGAGCTGCGCCGGCCGCTGGGGCTGGCCATCTTTGGCGGGCTGGTGCTGTCGCAGCTGCTGACGCTGTTCACCACCCCGGTCATCTACCTGTGGTTCGACCGCCTGGGCCAGCGGCTGGCCGGCCGCCGCGCGGCGGCCGGTGCCGGGCGGGCCGGGGAGGCGCCGTGAACCTCTCGCGCCTGTTCATCGAGCGGCCCATCGCCACCGTGCTGCTGACGCTGGGCCTGGCGCTGGCCGGCATCGCGGCCTATTTCGCGCTGCCGGTGGCGCGGCTGCCGGCGGTGGACTTTCCGGTCATCTTCGTCAGCGCCAACCTGCCCGGCGCCAGCCCGGCCGACATGGCGCGCACCGTGGCCACGCCGCTGGAGCGCACGCTGGGCACCATTGCCGGCGTCAACGAAATGACCTCCAGCAGCAGCACCGGCTCCTCGCGCGTGGTGTTGCAGTTCGATCTGGAGCGCAACATCGACAGCGCCGCGCGCGACGTGCAGGCCGCCATCAACGCCGCGCGGGCCGACCTGCCCGCCAACCTGCGCAGCAACCCCACCTACCGCAAGGCCAACCCGGCGGCGCAGCCTTTTCTGATTCTGGCGCTGACCTCCCAGACGCGCACGCCGGGCCAGATCTACGACGCGGTCAGCAACATCGTCAGCCAGCGGCTGCTGCAGATCAAGGGTGTGGGCGACGTGGAGCTGGGCGGCGGCTCACTGCCGGCGGTGCGGGTGGCGCTCAACCCCTTCGTGCTGCAGGAGCTGGGCATCTCCTCCGAGGACGTGCGCGCGGCCATCCAGGCCAACAACGCCAACCGGCCCAAGGGCGTGGTCGAGGTGGGCCGCAGCGCCGACGGCCGCGCGCTGCAGGTGCTGACCCCGCCGCCGGGGTTGCGCGCGGCGGCCTACCGCGACCTCATCGTCGCCATGCGCAACGGCCAGGAGGTGCGCCTGGCCCAGGTGGCCGAGGTCACCGACAGCGTGCAGGACACCCGCACGCGCGGCATGTTCAACGGCGAGCCCGCCGTCGTCGTCAGCATCACCCAGCAGCCCGACGCCAACCTGATCGCCACCGCCAACGCCATCGAGGCCGTGCTGCCGCAGCTGCGTGCCCAACTGCCGCCCGACATCACGCTGCACACCGCCATCGATCGCACCGGCTCGGTGCGGGCGTCGGTCAAAGAGGTGGAGATCACGCTGGTCATCGCCGTGGGGCTGGTGGTGCTGGTGGTGGGCCTGTTTCTGGGTACCGTGCGGGCGGCGCTGATTCCGGCGGTGGCCACGGTGACCTCGCTGCTGGGCACGTTCGCCGTGATGTACCTGCTGGGTTTTTCGCTCAACAACCTGACGCTGATGGCGCTGACGGTGGCCACCGGCTTCGTGGTCGACGACGCCATCGTCGTGCTTGAAAACATTGCCCGACACCTGGAGCGGGGGCGTTCGCGCCTGCAAGCCGTGCTGGACGGCGCCCGCGAGGTGGGCTTCACGGTGCTGACCATCAGCGTCTCGCTGGTGGCGGTGTTCATTCCGCTGCTGTTCATGGGCGATCAGGTGGGGCGGCTGTTTCGCGAGTTCGCCGTCACGCTGTCGGCGGCGGTGATGATCTCGCTGGTCATCTCGCTCACCACCACGCCCATGCTGTGCGCGCTGCTGCTGCGCCACCAGGCACCGGCCCGCGCACCGCGCCAAAGCGCCGCCGGGCGGCTGCGCCGGTGGCTGGCGGCCAAGGCGCAGGCGGGTGGCACCCGGCTGCTGGGCGGCTACGCCCGCACGCTGGACTGGGCACTGGCCTCGCCCTGGCTGGTGGTGGCGGTGCTGGCGGTGGTCATCGGGCTCAACGGCTACCTGTTCGCGGCCATCACCAAAGGCTTTTTCCCTGAGCAGGACAACGGTCAGATCATGGGCGGCCTGCGTGCTGACCAGAGCATTTCGTCCAGCGCCATGGCCGACAAGCTGCAGCAGGCCGTGGACATCATCCGTGCCGACCCCTCGGTGGGCACGGTGGTGGCCTTTGCCGGTGGCGGGCGCTCGGGCGGCGGCTTTCTGTCGATGGCGCTCAAGCCGGCCAGCGAGCGCCCCAAGGGCGAGGCCACCCGCGACGTCATCAGCCGGCTGCGCGCGCCGCTGGGCCGCATCACCGGGCTGCGCGTGTTTTTGAACCCGGTGCAGGAGCTGCGCATGGGCGGGCGCAGCAGCAACAGCACCTACCAGTACACCCTCAAGAGCGACAACCAGGCCGACCTCAACGCCTGGACGCTGAAGCTGGCCGAGCAGATGAAGCGCGAGCCACTGCTCACCGACGTGGATGGCGACGACCTGAGCGAAAACGGCGTCGAGACCTTTGTGCGGGTGGATCGCGACCAGGCCGCCAGCCTGGGCGTGAGCCTGAGCGCCGTGGACACCGCGCTCTACAACGCCTTCGGCCAGCGCCAGGTGGCCACCATGTACAGCGACCTCAACCAGTACGCCGTGGTGATGGAATGGGCGCCAGCCCACAGCCGCTCGCCGGTGGTGCTGCGCGACGTGTGGGTGCCCCGCAGCGACAGCGCGGCCACCGAAGGCACCTCCGCCAACCCCGGGCTGCGCAATGCGTCCACCGGGCAGGCCATCTCCACCGCGCCGGCCACGCTGGTGCCGCTGGCGGCCTTTGCCAGCTTTGCCGAACGCGCCGTGCCCACTGGCGTCTGGCACGACGGCGGCGAGTTGTCCAACACCCTCTCGTTCAACCTGGCCGACGGCGTCTCGCTGGAGCAGGGCCGTGCCGCCGTGCTGGCCGCTGTCGATGCCATCGGCATGCCCAACAGCGTGCGTGGCGCGTTCTCCGGCGCGGCGGCGGCCGCACAGCAGACGCAGTCGCAGCAGACGCTGCTGATCGTGGCCGCCATCGTCGTCATCTACATCGTGCTGGGCATCTTGTACGAAAGCCTGATCCACCCCATCACCGTGCTGACCACGCTGCCCAGCGCCGGCTTTGGCGCCGTGCTGGCGCTGCTGGCGCTGAAGATGGAGTTTTCCATCATGGCGCTGATCGGGGTGTTTCTGCTGATCGGCATCGTCAAGAAGAACGCCATCCTCATCATCGACTTTGCGCTCGATGCCGAGCGCGCACGCGGCCTGAGCGCCACCCAGGCCGTGCGCGAGGCCTGCCTGCTGCGCTTTCGGCCCATCGTGATGACCACCCTGGCCGCCGGCCTGGGGGCGCTGCCGCTGGCCATCGGCTTTGGCCAGGGCGCCGAGTTGCGCCAGCCGCTGGGCGTGACCATCGTCGGCGGGCTGCTGGCCAGCCAGGTGCTGACCCTGCTGACCACGCCCGCCGTCTACGTGCTGCTCGACCGGCTGCGCCGCCGCACCCCGGGCGAGGCCCACCTGGCGCGAGCCAGCGCCGCATGACCAAAGGACCGGCCGCCGTGACCCTTGAACGACCTCGCCTCACAACCGGGCTCGCCGCCATGGGGGCCGCGCTGCTGGCCGCCTGCAGCCTGGCCCCCACCCAGACCCCGCCCCTGGTGCCGCTGGCGGCCAGCTGGAAGAGCACCGCACCCGCCGGCTGGGTCAGCACCGAGGCGCTGCGCCACTGGCAGACGGGCCACTGGTGGCGGCTGTTTGGCGACACCGAGCTGGACGCGCTGATGGCGCGCGTCGAGTTGCACAACCCCAGCCTGGCGCAGGCGCTGGCCAACGTGGCCCAGGCCGATGCGCTGGCGCGCCAGGCCAACGCAGCGCTGTGGCCCACGCTGGGCGTCCAGGCCAGCACCCAGCGCAGCGGCCGCCCGGCCGGCGGCTCGGCCTCGGCCGGCCTCTCGGCCAGCTGGGCGCCCGACCTCTGGGGCCGGCTGGCCGACACCGCCCGTGCCCAGGACGCGAACGTGCAGGCCAGCCAGGCCGACCTGGCGGCGGCCCGGCTGGCCGCCCAGGGCAGCCTGGCCACCAGCTATTTCGCCCTGCGTGCGGCCGATGCCGAGCTGGCCTTGCTGGACGACATCCTCGTCGGCTACCAGCGCGCCGCCCGCATCACCGGCAACCGCTACGACGTGGGCGTGGCCGCCCACACCGACTTGCTGCAGGCCCACAGCACGCTGGCCAGCGCCCAGGCCAGTCGCGTGGCCTTGCAGGGCAGTCGCGACCAGCTGGAGCATGCCGTGGCGCTGCTCGTCGGCGTGCCGCCGGCCGCGTTCGACCTGGCCCCGGCGACCTGGGCGACCCAGGTGCCGGCGGTGCCGCCCGAGCTGCCCGCCGCGCTGCTGCTGCGCCGCCCCGACGTGGCCGCCGCCGAGCGCGCCGTGGCCGCCGCCAACGCCGGCATCGGCGTGGCGCGGGCCGCCTGGTTTCCCGGCCTCAATCTCAGCGTCGGCCTGGGCGGCAGCGCCGGCAGCCTGGCCGACCTGGCCGCCACGCCCACACTGGCCTGGTCGCTGGGCGCCTCGCTGGCCCAGACGCTGCTGGACGCCGGTGCGCGCAGCGCCGCCGTGGACGCGGCGCTGGCGGCCCACCAGGCGGCCAGCGCCAGCTACCGCCAGACCGCCCTCACCGCCATGGGCGAGGTCGAAGACCAGCTCACGGCGCTGGCCACGCTGGCGGTGCAGATCGAGCATGTGCGCACCGCCGCCGATGCGGCGGCCGCCGCCGAGCAGCGCATCATGAACAGCTACGAGGCCGGCCTCGCCGACTACACCAGCGTGGTCACCGCCCAGGCCAGCACGCTGACGTCGCGCCGCACGGTGATGCAGCTGCAGCTGCAGCGCCAGCAGGCGGCCATCGGCCTGATCCAGGCGCTGGGCGGTGGCTGGCAGGCGCCGTGGCTCGATACCCCCAATGCAGTCCAACCCCAGGAGACCTCTTGATGAACACCCCCAGCCCTGACCACGCCCCCCGCCCCGATCCGGCCGAGTACGGCGCGTTCTTCCCCTCGCCTTACTCGCTCAGCCAATTCACGGCGCCCAGGTCTGACCTGGCCGGCGCCAGCTACCCGGGCCGCTACACCGGCGGGCGCTGGAAGGTGCTGGTCATCGCGGCCGACGAGCGCTACCTGCCGCTGGCCAACGGCACCTTGTTCTCCACCGGCAACCATCCCATCGAGATGCTGTTGCCCATGATCCACCTGGATGCGGCGGGTTTCGAGATGGACATCGCCACGCTGTCGGGCAACGCCGTCAAGCTGGAGCAGTGGGCCATGCCGCAGCAGGACGAAGCCGTCCAGGCGTTTTACGCCCGCTACCTGCCCAGGCTGCGCCAGCCGCTCAAGCTCGATGAGGTGGTGGCCCAGCGGCTGGGCGCTGATTCGGACTACCTGGCCGTCTTCATCCCCGGCGGCCACGGTGCGCTGATCGGCCTGCCCGGCAGCCGTGACGTCAAGGCCGTGCTGGACTGGGCGCTGGCACAGGACAAGCACCTGATCTCGCTGTGCCACGGCCCGGCCGCGCTGCTGGCGGCCGGCGAGGGTCGGGCGGCGGCCGACTACCCGCTCAAGGGCTACCGCATCTGCGCCTTCCCCGACGCCATGGACCGCCAGACGCCCGCCATGGGCTACATGCCCGGCCAGTTGACGTGGTTCTTCGGCGAGCGGCTGCAGGCCTTGGGCGTGGAGCTGGTCAACCAGGACATCAGCGGCGCCACCCACCAGGACCGCAAG
Organism: Pseudomonadota bacterium; assembly: GCA_020161145.1. Classification (GTDB taxonomy): domain Bacteria; phylum Pseudomonadota; class Gammaproteobacteria; order Burkholderiales; family Burkholderiaceae_C; genus Ideonella. The sequence goes on along the minus strand of JAIUPQ010000005.1, from coordinate 84,954 downwards.
CTGCTGACCGGCGACAGCCCGCTGGCATCCAACCGCCTGGGCCAGTTGGCCGCGCAGGCGCTGCTGGCCGAAGTGGCGCGCGGCTAGCGGGCGCCGCGTTCCTGACGGTAGGGCTCTTCAAAAGCCAGGAAGTCGGCTTCGGCCAGCGCGTCGGCCTCCCAGGCCCGCACGCCGGCCGTGGCCAGCAGCCGGTCCGCATAGGCCTGGGCCGGGGCCGCCACGGGCAGGCCGTAGGTGCGCAGCCGGGTGGCCACCGGGGCGTAGAACGCATCGACGATGCCGTAGGCACCGAACAGAAACGGGCCACCCGACGCAGCCAGCGCCTCGCCCCACAGCGTCTCCAGCCGCGCCAGGTCGCTGCGCAGCGCGGGGTGCTCGGCCAGCAGCCGGGCCCCCACCTCGGGCAGGCGGGCTTCGATGTTCATGCCGCAATGCCCGCGCAGCGCGCCAAAGCCCGCATGCATTTCGGCGCACAGGCTGCGGGCACGGGCGCGCAGGCCGGCTTGCTGCGGCCACAGCGGCAGCGCCGGAAACTGCTCGGCCAGCGTCTCGGCAATGGCCAGCGTGTCCCACACCGCCAGGCCATCCGCCAGCACCAGCACCGGCACGCGGCCCACGGGGCTGTAGCGCGCCACCGCCTTCTTGAAGGCCGAGTCGGGGGCGAAGCTGTCGAAGCGCAGCCGCACTTCCTCGAACGGCAGGCCGAATTCACGCATCAACACCCAGGGCCGCATGGACCAGGACGAGTAGTTCTTGTTGCCAATGACCAGTTTCATCATGGCCGGCATGGTAGCCAACGCCGGCCGGTCCATGGGTGAGTCCGGCGCATGGTGATCATGCCTGGTCGGCATCAATCCGGGCCCGGGTCAGCGCCGCCTCGTCGCGCAGCCACTGGGCGAACGCGCGCAGCTCGGGCCGCAGCCGCGCCCCTGGCAGCAGCACCAGCCAATGGGCGCCGGGCAGGCGCAGCCGGCCCGGCGCGCCGAACGGCTCCACCAGCTCGCCCCGATCCAGCGTCTGGTGCACCAGCGCCAGGTGCGCCAGCGCCACGCCCTGGCCGGCAGCCGCGGCCTGCGCCTGCTGGTGGGTGTAGTGCAGGTACAGCCAGCGCTGGGGCATCAGGCCGGGCAGGCCCTGGGCGGCCAGCCAATAGCTCCAGCTGTAGTGGTTGACCGCATCGCGCGGGTCGTCGGGCTCGATCAAGGTGTGGCGGGCCAGGTCGGCCGGCTGGTTCAGCGGCGGGCCGCCCTGGGCCGTCAGCGGCCCCACCACGGGGGTCAGCACCGAGCCAAAAAGGCGCTCGCCACCGGGCGGCACGGTGGCGTCGAAGTGGTGGCGCAGCGCCACGTCCACGTCGGGCTCTTCCAGCGTGATCAGGTGGTCCTGGGTGGAGATGCGGATGTCGATGTCGGGGTGCTGTTGCTGGAACCCCGCCAGCCGCGGCAGCAGCCAGCTGGTGGCGAACGAGGCATAGGTGCTGACGGTGAGGTGGCGCCGCGCGCGCTGCTGGCGCAGCGCAGTCACGGCGGCGTCGATGCGCGCCAGCGCCGGCACCACGGCGCTGCTCAACGCCTGGCCGGCCACGGTCAACTCCACGCGGCGCGTGGCGCGGCTGAACAGCGGCGCGCCCAGTTCGGCCTCCAGCGCCTGGATCTGGCGGCTGACCGCGCTTTGCGTCAGGTGCAGCTCGTCGGCTGCGCCGCTGAACGACAGGCGCCGCGCCACGGCCTCGAAGGTGCGCAGGCTGACCAGCGCGAGCGGACGTTGATTCATGCTCAGGACTCATCAATGGTGAACGCAATCGCCATTGGACACCCAACCCTCGGGACACGGAAGATAGCGGCACCGCAACCGGAGAGTCACCATGCAACTCAATGCCGACACCACCTTCACCCTGCCTGCCGGCGAGGTGCTGCAGACCAGCCTGGCGGGTCAGGTCGAAGCGCTGGAGGGCACGATCTGGCTGACCGTCTCGGGCCAGGCCGAGGACTGGGTGCTGCAGCCTGGCCAGCGCCTGCAACTGCCGGCCGGCGCCCGCGCCTTCGTCAGCCCCTGGCGACCCCGTCAGGCCGCGCGACTGGCGTGGCGGTCGCTGCGCCATGCCGCGCTGGCGGGTGTTGTGGCGGCCTAGCCTGCGGGCGCGGTGCTGGCCTTTTGCTGCATGGCCGCCAGCTCCATCGGGCGCGCGAACAGGTAGCCCTGGACTTCCTCGCAGCCGCCACTTTGCAGGTCGCGCAGCTGGGCCTCGCGCTCCACGCCCTCGGCCACCACGCGCAGCCCCAGCGCATGGGCCATGGAGATCAGCGACATGCACAGCTTGCGCGAGACTTCGTTGCTGTCGATGCCATCGATGAAGGACTTGTCGATCTTCAAGGTGGTGGCCGGCAGCGATTGCAGATAGCTCAGCGATGAGTAGCCCACGCCGAAGTCGTCGATGCTCACGCCCACACCCAGGGCACGCAGGCGCCCCAGCGTGTGGCTGATGCATTCGTGGGTGCTGGCCAGCACGGACTCGGTCACCTCGATCTCCAGGGCATGGGGCGCCACGTCGTGGCGCTGGCAGGCCGCCTCGACTTCCTGCACAAAGCCGGCATCGCGCAACTGGTGCACCGAGACGTTGACGCAAATGCCCAGCGCGGGCTCGTCCGGGTTGAGCGCACACAGCGTGTGGTGGTCGGCCAGGGCCTGGTCCAGCACCCAGGCGCCCACGCTGCGGATCAGGCCGCTGGTTTCCAGGATGTCGATGACCCGCTGCAGCGGCTCTTCCGTGAACTGCGGGTGCTGCCAGCGCAGCAGCGCCTCGTAGCGGCAGGTCCGGCGGGTCTGGGCGTCGCAGATGGGCTGGTACAGCACCCTGAAATCGCGGCGCGCCAGGCCTTGGGCCAGCGCGGCCTCGATGTGGGCGCGCTGCACCAGCCGCGATGCGTCCTGCATCTCGAACACCATGTAGCTGTGCGGGCCGCTGGCCTTGGCCGCATACATGGCCGCATCGGCAAACTGCAGCAACTCCTTGCGCGAATCGGCATGCTGCGGGCAGGCGGCGATGCCGAACGCCCCTGTGACGTGCACGTCCACGCCGTTGATGTTGCGGATGCCACTGAGCGCGTCGAGCAGGGTCTGCGCCACCCGCTCGCCCTGGGCGACGTCGCACTCCTGCAGGCAGACCACGAATTCATCGCCCCCCAGCCGGAACAGCGTGCCCTTGCGCGGCAGCGCCCGCGTCAGGTCGGACGCCACGCGGCGCAGCAAGGCGTCACCAAAGCTGTGGCCCAGCGAGTCGTTGATGGTCTTGAACTGGTTGAGGTCGAGGAACAGCAGGCAAAACGAGGTGCCGCGAGCCAGCGTGCGCGAGATGGCGGCGTCGATGAAGCGGTTGCATTCGCGCCGGTTGGGCAGGCCGGTGAGCTCGTCGGTGCTGGCCATGCGACGCAGGTCTTCCTCGATCTGCTTGACGTGGCTGATTTCGTGCAGCGTGCCCACCAGCCGCGGTGCCGGCATGTCCGGCCCCAGGCGGGCAAACGCGCGCCCGGCATCGCGCACCCAGACCCAATGCCCCTTGGCATGGCGCAGCCGGTATTCGATGAACAACCCTTCGGAGAGGTGGGCTTCGCACAGCTGCACCGCCGCCTTGTAGCGCGGCAAGTCCTCGGGGTGGATGCGCTCCTCGAACGAGGCGACGGTGCCCGAGAGGTCGTTGGCGGTCAGCTGCAGCCAGGGTGCGTCGGTGCACGAGACCTGTCCCTCGCAGCGATCCCACAACACCCCGGCCGAGCCTTCCAGCGCCAGGCTGAGCTGCTGGCGCGACGCGCCCAGGCGGGCCAGGTTGCGCCGCTGCTGCACCGACCAGGCTGCCAGCACGGCCGCCAGCGCCAGCGCGACGAGGATGAGCATGGCGCTGCTGCGCCACCAGGGTGCGCGCACCGTCAGCGTGACGCTGCGCACCGCCTCCGGGTCGCCCAGGTCGTCGGCAAAGCCGTACTCGATCTCGTAGTCGCCCGCGCGCAGGCCGGCAAACTCCACCCGCCCGCCATCGGCGCTGCGCCGCCAGGCCGGCTCCACCCCTTTGAGCCGGTAGTACAGGTCGAAGTCATGCCGGCCGCTGAAGCGATCCAGGCCGATATCCAGTCTCAGCACGCCCGATTGCTCGTCGATGGCCAACACCTCGTCAACCCCTGGCGCCCAGGCCCGCATGGGCTCGCGCCCCTCGCCCACCATCAGCAGCATCGGCACCGGCAACTGGTCTTTGTTCACCTGGCTGGTGGTATCGACCTCGGTCCAGCCCATGGTGGCGCCGAACAGCATCCGGCTGCCGCGCAGCGAGCAGGCATCGGCATTGAAGTCGTCCCACGCCACGCCTTCGCGCTGCGTCAGGTAGTCGGCCTGCGCGGCCGTCAGGCTGATCTGGGCCAGCCCCTGGGTGGTGGACAAGATGGCGCTGCCACCGTAGCCGGGCAGGGCGCAATAGCCGACACGGCCACGCCACCAAGGCCACAGGCGCAGGGGCTCCACGCGCGCCACCTGCCCCGTGTCCGACACCCACAGCACCCGGCTCTGGCCGTCGTGGCGCACGGCGATCAGGCGCTCCTCGTCAACCCAGGCGGCCAGCTCCATGGGCGGCACCCGCGTCGGTGCGAGCGCCGCCGGCTCGGACGGCGCGGCCAGATGCAGCGGCCAGATGCGCCGCATGTCCAGCGACACCAGCGTCATGGTGTCAGCCCCCGGGCCGCTGACCAGTGCCTGATCAGGGTGGCCCGGCCGTGGCAATGGCGGCGCCATCAGGGCTTTGAAATAACCGGGCAGCGCCTGCGTCAGCACCTCTTGTTTGCGCACGTCCAGCAGCCGGACGCGCTGCGGCGTCAGCAGCAGCAGCCGCTCGTCATCGACCTGCTGCATGCGCACCCGCGTGCCGGTGCCGAGGTTGTCCAGCGCCCGAAAACGCCGCACCTCGACGGTGTCGGCCACGCGCGTCAACTGCACCAGCCCGCCCTGACTCAGCGCCCACAGCGATCCGCCCATGCAGCGCCCCTGGCTGACACCCACCACGTCGGGCAGCACATGCAGCCGTTGGGGACCGCGCAGCGCGTGCACCCCCACCTGACCCAGTGAGTTGATCACCCAGCGCTGGCCCGTCGCGTCGTCGCACACGCCCCAGACGTCGGCCCGGAAATGCCCGACGTCGTCGGCGTGCACGGTGGTCGAGACGATTTGCGGCGCGGTGTCGCGCATATACCCCACCACGCTCTCGCCCTGCAGCAGCCAGATCCATTCCTGCGTGCCATAGACGGTGGTGACCAGGCCAAAAATCGGTCTGACGCCCGACTCGGTGATGCCTTGCGTCCAGCCCAGCCGGTGCGAGGCCACGGCCCCATCGGGGGTCACCTCGAACAGCTCGGAGCCCCGGCGGCTGACCCACAGGCGGGACGTGCCGGTGCTCAGTCGCCAGACCTCACGCTCGTAGCCCGTGAGCCGCGAGCCCTTGAGCCCTTGCGACAGCGCCGGATCGAGCACCAGCCGTGCGGCGGCAAAGTCGAGCCGTGCCACGCCCTGGCTGGTGCCCAGCAGCGGCTGGCCGTCCAGCGACCAGGCCAACAGCGACCAGCCGGCGTCCCGCGCCCTGGGCTCGGGCAGCATGTCGGGCGGCAATTCGATATCGCGCAAGGCACCGTCCGACAGGCGGTAGCGTCGCAACTTGCCCAGGCCGTGATCCACCCAGATGAGGTAGGTGGCGTTGCACAGCGGCGTGATCACGATGGCGCTGTCGCTGGGGACGCCCGGCAACTCCACCCGCCGCACGGCGCCACTGGCCAGATCGATGTCGCGCAGCTGGCGCGTGGGCGCCGCCTCGGACAGGGCCAGCAGCCGGTTGGGGCCGGCCAGGCACCACTGGGTTTGCGGCCGGACGCGATAGGGCCGCTCCCCGGCCTCCGGCTCCACGTCCTTCCAGCCGCTGCCGTCGTCGGCAATCTGTCGCGACAGCCCTGTGGGCCGGTAATAGGAAAACACGCCGTCCTGCGTGGTGTAGTACAGCCACGGCCCCTGCGCGTGCAGCATTTCAATGTCGCGCAAGGCGTCGGCATCGGGCCCGCGCTGCTGAGGCTGCTCGGGTTCGCGCACCGAGGCCTGCGGCTGCACCCGTTGCTGATGGCGCAGCGGCTCGCTGAGGTTGCGACCGTCGAAGCGCTGGATGCCGGCGCTGCCGCCCACCCACATCATGCCGTCGGCATCGATGGTCAGGCTGGAGACCACGCCCACCCGCAACCCCATGCCGGGGTTGAGGGTCAAGCCGCTCAGGGGCTGCCCCAGGCGCACCGAAACCGCCTCACCCAGTGCGTGGCGCGTCACCGTCTGCGGCACCAGCGCCTGGACCTGCGGCGCCGGCAGCAACACCTCCTGCGCGGCGGGCGCCGATGCCGGCGCAGGGCGGGGTGGCTCTGGACGCTGGGCCCGCAGTGGCTGGACCAGGCTCGCCGCCACCGCGCACAACAGCACGGCGCGCAACGCAACCGGTACCAAGGCCAAAGGGGCGAAATGCATGCAGATGACCTGTTCTACACCGACGCGGCTGCCGCCGGGTCGCGGGGCTTGCGCGGGTGGCCTGATGCCGCCCGCAACCCGCAGCCTCTCAACTCCACGCCTGTGGAGGCCCATGCAGCCCCCGCCGGTCAGGCGCGTGTGCAGGCCGAACGCCGGGCCCCGTCATGACTGACGAGGCCGGACTGATCCCGGCATCATGCATCCAGGGCCGCCCGCCTGCAAGCGTATGGGGCACATCACCCTTTGCGCCGCACCGCTTCAGTTGAAGCGGTAGGTGGCGCTCAGGTAGTAAAAGCGTCCGCGCGGATCGGTGTAGCTGGGGTCGTAGCCGTTGATGAAGTAATAGGCCTGGTTGGAGAACGGCGGCGAGGTGTTGAGCAGGTTCTGCACGCCGGCGCGCAGCTTGAGCTCGCGGGTCACGGCCCAGGCGCCGGAGAGATCCCACAGCGAGTAGGCGGCCACGCGGTTCTTGGTCACCACGCTGCCGGAGTCGGTGTCGATGGCCGAGTTCTGGTCGTCGTAGCTGGACATGTAGCTGTTGCCCAGCATCAGGCTGTAGGGGCCATGCTCCCAATCGATGGTCAGGCGGTGGCGCCAGCGCTGCACCACGCCGTCGGTGACGAAGCGGCCCAGGTTGCTGACATAGGGGTCGCCCGGCGCGGTCTGCTGCTCGGACTGCAAGACCACGGTGCCGGCCAGGCGCGCGCCCCAGGTGCCCCATTAGGTCTTGACGCCGCGCAACTCGGCCACCAGATCCAGCCCTGCGGTGCGCAGGCGGCCGCGGTTTTCCTTGACCAGATCGATGTAGCAAATGCCCACGTCGTCGGGGTCGTAGTCGCAGAACGGGTTGCCGTCCTGGTTGTAGCGGTGGATGAGGTTGGCGTACTTGGTGGGGTTGGCCAGGATCACGTCCTCGCCGATGGTGCTGATGATGTCGCGCTTCTTGATGTTCCAGTAGTCGGCGCTGAAGCTCCAGTTGGCCGTGGGCTGGAAGATGACCCCAGCCGAGAACTGCGTGCTGCGCTCGGGCTTGAGGTTGGGGTTGCTGTAGATGCGGGTGTCCCAGTTGTCGGCACAGATGGAAAAGTCGTTGTCTTCCGTGGCGCAGTAGACCGGGTCGGGCAGCACCGAGGTCTGGCTGCCCCGCGCCGGCCGGTAGAGATCGGCCAGCGAGGGCGCCCTGAAGCCCGTGCCCATCGAGCCGCGCACCACCCACTCGGCGGCCGGCTGCCAGCGGATGCCGGCCTTGGGGTTGAAGGTGCCACCCACGCCCTGGTAGTGGTCGTAGCGGGCGGCCACCTGCAACTCCAGCCCCTTGGCCACCGGCAGCGCCAGCTCGCCATAGAGGCCGGCCACGTTGCGGCCGTTGTCGGTCTCCTGGCCTTCGCCGGGCGAGGCATCGCCGGTGATTTCGTCGCTGACCAGCAGCGCCGACGGACGGAACCAGGCCGATTCGCGGCGGAACTCGGTGCCCACGGCCAGCCCCATGGGGCCGCCAGCCATTTGGCCCAAGGTCGTCGAGAGCTTGCCGTCGATGCCGGTCATGGTGCCGCGCGCGCGGCGCACCACCTCATCGACCTGGATGTCGTCCAGATACGCCTGCCCAGCCGCGTCCTGCGGGCCAAAGGGATTGAGCGTGCCGTCGGCATAGCCTTTCATCAGCGGGGTGTAGAGCAGGTAGCCATGTTTGTCGCGGTCGCTCACGGTGTTGACACTGCGGTTCAGCGCCACGTCGTAGTCCCAACTGCCCAGCGTGCCCATGACACCGGCGACGAGGCGGGTACCGGTGCTGGTCAGCTCGCTGACCCGGCGGCCGGCATCGAGGATGCGGGTGCGCACGGTGATGATGCGGTCTTCGTCGTCGGGGTCCAGCGCGCCCAGGCCCGTGGCCGCCAGCTCGGGGATCAGCGAGACGTCCATGTCGGCATCCACCCGGTTGGAGGTGCCCACGTAATACGACTTGGCCCGCGCCGCCGACAGCTCGGCATAGGCCTGGTGGTCGTTGTTCAGCTTGAACACGCCGCGGCCCAGGAAGCTGAGCTTGTCGCTCTTGGGGTAGAGCTCCACGTCGCGCATGTAGTCGAAGGTGCAGCCGTCCACGCCGCCGATGCCGTTGGGCAGGTACAGCGTGTGCGGCGGGCTGCACTCGGGCGCGCTCAGGTTGATGGTGCGGTTGACGATGACGTCTTTGCCGTTGGTGGAAAAACCCTCGTCCTGCAGCAGGTTGCGCTGCGAGCTGGACAGGCGGATGTTGCCGGGGCTGGTGGCGCTGGACAGCAGGTGGGGCAGCCGCTCGGGAATCTTCAGGTCGCTGATGAACTGGCGCTGGTTGGCGTTCAGCGCGCCGGTGCGCTGCACGTCGAAGACGCCAAAGACGTTGAAGCCGTCTTCGTCCAGATTGCCGACGCCGGCTGCGATGGAGAACTCGCGCTTGCCCGCGCCGCCTTCCTGCGTGGCCCCCACGTAGGCGTTGACCTCGGCGCCCTCGAAGTCGGTGCGGGTGATGAAGTTGACGACGCCGCCGATGGCGTCGGTGCCGTAGAGGGCCGAGGCGCCGTCGAGCAGCACCTCGACGCGCTCGATGGCGGCGGCAGGGATGTTGTTCAGATCGACCCCGGCGTCGTCACCGGGCGAGGCGAAGTTGGCCATGCGCCGGCCATTGAGCAGCACCAGCGTGCTGCTGGTGCCGATGCCGCGCAGGTTGACGCTGTTGAGGCCGGTCTGGTCGTGGTAGCCGCCGATGGAGATGCTGCCACCGTCGGTCAGGCCTTTGGCGTTGGCCGACAGCTTGGCCATGATTTCGGCGGCGGTGGTCAGGCCCGCCTTGACGATGTCCTCGCGCCGGATCACCTGCACCGGCAGCGCCGTCTCGGCGTCGATGCGCTTGATGGCCGAACCGGTGATGACGACGCGCTGCGGCGCTGCGGCCGGCGCCTCCGGCGCGGGCGGGGCCTCTTGGGCCCAGGCACCGCTGGCGGCCAGGGTGGCGGCCAGGGCAATGACGCGGGGAACGAAGCGAAGCGCAAGCGGTCTGGCGATCATGGTTACTTCCGGTGGCGGGCCAAGGCGGCACGCGCAGCACGATATAGGGCGCAGCGCGGCTTGCCAATCGAGACCTGCCGCAGCGCCCCAGACTGTGGCTTTTCGGCACGCAGCGCCTTGGGCTAGCATCGGCGCTTTGCTTTCGGCCACCGCCCATGCACCCCACGCTCCCGTCGCGTCGCAGCCTGTTGCTGACCTGTGCACTGCTGCTGGGCGCGCCCGTCTGGGCTGCATCACCCGCCATGCCTTCCCCCGATACCGCCAAAGGCTATGCCGTCGTCATCGGCGGCGCGCTGCAGGACGACAACGACGACATCTGGCGTCGGCTGGTGGCCTTGTCGGGCGGGCGCGGCTCCAAGTGGGTGGTGCTGGGCACGGCGTCGCAAAACCCCGACAAGACCGGCCGGCGCATCAGCGAGCAGCTGGTCAAGCGCGGCGCGCAGGCCGAGGTGCTGCCGGTGGCGCCGGCCTTCAAATGGGTGGACCTCGACAAGGCCGTGCGCGACCCGGCGCTGCTCGAAGAGATCAACCTCGCCCAAGGGGTGTTCTTCTCGGGTGGCGCGCAGGAGCGCATCGTGGACACGCTGCGCCCGGGCGGGCGCTCCACGCCCATGCTGGATGCGATCTGGGCGCTGTACCGGCGCGGCGGCGTGGTGGCCGGCACCTCGGCCGGCGCGGCCATCATGAGCCAGATCATGTTCCGCGATGCCTACAGCGTCATCAACGTGATGAAGGGCGACTTGCGCGCGGGCAAGGAGATCGACGAGGGCCTGGGCTTCATCGGCCCCAAGGTGTTCGTGGACCAGCACTTCCTCAAGCGAGGGCGCTTTGGCCGCATGATTCCGCTGATGATTGCCAAGGGCTACAAACTGGGCCTGGGCGTTGAGGAAAACAGCGCCGCCGTGGTGCATGGCGATCAGGTGGAGGTGATGGGTGCCAAGGGGGCGCTGCTGGTGGACCTGTCGGCCATCCACGTCGATGCCAGCCAGCCGGCACTGAACTTCACCGGCGCGAGGCTGACCTACCTGGACGCGGGCGATCAGTACGACCTGGCGCAAAGCCGCATCTTCCCCAGCCTCGAGAAACTCGATGGCCAGAAGCTGGACCCCAACGCCGCCAGCTACAAGCCCGAATACGAGGTCGAGCCCTATTACGTGGACATGCTGGGCGAGCGCATCATCAGCAACGCCATGGCCTACCTGATCGACAGCAAGCTGACCCAGATAAGAGGCCTGGCGTTCGACGCGCTGGCACCTGAAGACCAGGCCCGCGCCGATTTGGGCTTTGCTTTGCGCCTCTACAAAGGCAAGGACAGCATGGGCTGGTACACCGACGCCCAGGGCGGCGAGGACTACACGGTGGCCAACATCTATCTGGATGTGCAGCCCGTCAAAATGGCTCGTCCGTTGTTCACCCCGTGGCCGAAACCTTGACCACCCCTACGCGATCACAGATCGCGCCCCTCAAGGGGCCGCACCAGTCGACCGGCGAAGCCGGATCGGCGGTGCGTGCTGGGTTGGGCTGTGGTGTGCGTGATCTGTCTGCGATGAATGGAGGTTTGTGATGTTGCTTCGCCGTACGTTGCTTGCTGCGCTGGCCCTGGCGGCCGGCCTTGCCCATGCCCAGGCGCCCGACTGGAAGAAGGTGCGCATCGGCATCGAGGGGGCATATCCGCCGTTCTCCGAGATCGGCACCGACGGCAAGCTCAAGGGCTTTGACGTGGACATCACCATGGCGCTGTGCGCCCGCATGGGCGCCGAGTGCACGCTGGTGCAGCAGGAATGGGACGGCATGATCCCGGCACTGCAGGCGCGCAAGTTCGACGCCATCATCTCGTCCATGTCCATCACCGAAGAGCGCCAGCGCCAGGTGGCGTTCTCCAACAAGTACTACAACACCCCGGCGCGCATCGTGGGCAAGGCCACGCTGGCGCCCAACATCTCGGTGGCTGCGCTCAAGGGCAAGAAGATCGGCGTGCAGCGCTCGACCACGCAGGACCGTTACGCCACGGCCATCTACACCGGCAGCCAGATCGTGCGCTACGGCAAGGCCGATGAGGCGTTTCTCGACCTGGCCGCCGGCCGCGTGGACGTGCTGCTGATCGACTCGGTGGCCGCCGACCTGGGCTTTTTGAAGCGCCCGGCCGGCAAGGGTTTTGCCTTCCTGGGCCAGCCGGTGGACGACCCCAAATACTTCGGTACCGGCTCGGGCATCGCCGTGCGCAAGGCCGATGCGGCGCTGGTGCAGAAGTTCAATGCCGCCATCGCCGCCATCCGCGCCGACGGCAGCTACAAGAAGATCGAGGCCAAGTACTTCGACTTCGACGTATTCGGCCAGTAAATGCTGCACGGCTACGCCCCCGCGCTGCTTCAGGGCGCCCTGGTCACCCTGGGCGTGGCGCTGGGCTCGCTGGCCATTGCGGCGCTGCTGGGTCTCCTGGGCGCGGCGGCCAAGCTCTCGCGCTCGCGTGTGGCGCGCGGCGTGGCCACGCTCTACACCACGCTGGTGCGCGCCGTGCCCGACCTGGTCACCATGCTGCTGGTGTTCTACGGCGGCCAGATGCTGATCAACCAGCTGGGCGAGCGCCTGGGCTGGGACTACATCGACATCAACCCCTTCGTCGCCGGCGTGGCCACCATCGGCTTCATCTTCGGTGCCTACCTGACCGAGGTGTTGCGCGGCGCCGTGCTGGCCGTGCCCGCCGGCCAGCGCGAGGCCGCCGTGGCCTACGGCCTGACCCCCACGCAAACCTGGCGCCGCGTCATCATTCCGCAGATGCTGCGCCATGCGCTGCCGGGGCTGTCGAACAACTGGCTGGTCATGCTCAAGAGCACCTCCATCGTCTCGGTCATTGGCCTGGCCGATCTGATGAACCGCGCCGGCCAGGCCGCCGGCATCACCCGCGAGCCCTTTTTGTTCTACGGCGCGGTGGCGCTGGTCTACCTGGCCTTCACCAGCCTCTCGGAGGCCGGTTTTGCCTGGCTGCAAACGCGCTTCTCGGTCGGTGTGCGTAAGGCGACCTTCTGATGGACTGGCAAGCCATCACCGACAGCCTGCCCATGTACTGGGCGGGCACGCTGACGACGCTGGAGCTGCTGGTGTTGGCGCTGGCGCTGGGCCTGGCCGGGGCGCTGCCGCTGGCCATGCTGCGCAGCCTGCCTTCGCCGTGGGTGTCGCGCCCCGTGTGGCTGTTCACCTACGTGATCCGTGGCACGCCGCTGCTGGTGCAGCTGTTCCTGCTCTATTACGGCCTGGCCCAGTTTGAGGCCGTGCGCGACAGCGCGCTATGGCCGCTGCTGTCGTCGGCCTGGTTCTGCGCCATGGCGGCATTCGCCATCAACACCTGCGCCTACACCACCGAGATCATTGCCGGCGCCATGCGCGCCGTGCCGCTGGGCGAAATCGAGGCCGCCAAGGCGCTGGGCATGAGCCGCTGGGTGATGCTGCGCCGCGTGGTGCTGGCGCAAGCCTTTCGCCGCGCGCTGCCCGCCTACGGCAACGAGGTGGTGCTGATGCTGCACGGCACCGCGCTGGCCAGCGTGGTCACGCTGATGGACATCACCGGCGCCGCGCGCGAGATGAACGCCAAGTTCTACCTGCCGTTCGAAGCCTTTCTGACCGCAGCCGTGTTCTACCTCGTCATCACCTTCGTGCTGGTGGCGCTGTTTCGCTTTGCCGAGCGCCGCTGGCTCGCGCCCATGACCCATCGCTGATGCAACGCCAAACCCATACCCTTCACAGCGCCACCCCCGGCACCACGCAGCAGTTGATCAGCCTGCACTACGGCACGCCGGGGCGCGGGCCCAAGGTCTACATCCAGGGCTCGCTGCATGCCGATGAGGTGCCCGGCATGCTGGTGGCCCACCACCTGCGCCGGCATCTGGACGCGGCCGAGGCGGCCGGCCACATCCAGGGCGAGATCGTGCTGGTGCCCATGGCCAACCCCATCGGCACCCACCAGTGGGTGTTGCGCGGCTACCAGGGCCGCTTCGACGTGGCCAGCGGCGAGAACTTCAACCGGCAGTTCACCGACCTGGCACCGGCCGTGCTGACCGCCGTCGGAGGCCGGCTGACTGGCGACGCGGCGCACAACGTGGCCACCGTGCGCGCCGCGCTGCGCGACGCCGTGGCCGCGCTGCCCAACGGCAACCCGCTGGCCCATCTGCGCCGCACGCTGCTCGGCCTGGCCATCGACGCCGACGTGGTGCTGGATCTGCATTGCGACGGTGAGGCCGTGCTGCACCTCTACACCACCCCGCAAACCTGGGCCGGCCGCGGCGAGCTGCTGGCGCGCCACCTGGGCGCCGAGGTGGCGCTGCTGGCCGAGCACTCGGGTGGCGAGCCGTTTGACGAGGCCTGCTCCATGGTCTGGGTGGACGTGGCCGCGCGCCTGCCGGCCGCCAACCCGCTGCCCGCTGCCTGCCTGGCCGCCACCATCGAGCTGCGTGGCGAGGCCGACGTGCGGCACGATCTGGCTGCCGCCGACGCGCAGCACATCGTCCACTACCTCAGCGCCATCGGCGCCCTGGCCGGCCCCGCGCCCGAGCCGCCGCCCGCGCGCTGCGAGGCCACGCCGCTGGCCGGCTCCATGCCGCTGATCGCCCCGCATGGCGGCATGGTGGTGTTTCTGGCCACGCCGGGCACGCCGGTGGCGGCCGGCACGCCGCTGGTGGATCTGATCGACCCCATCGAAGGCCTCACCACCACGCTTGCCGCGCCGGTGGACGGCCTCTTTTTCGCGCGCGACCTGCGCCGCTTTGCGCATGCCGGCATGACGCTGGGCAAGGTGGCGGGCCGTGAGGCCCAGCGCAGCGGCACGCTTCTTTCTGCCTGACCACCATGACGCTTGCCCTCACCGCCGACAACATCCACAAGAAGTACGCCCAACGCGAGGTGTTGCGCGGCATCTCGCTGACCGCGCACAAGGGCGACGTGGTGGCCTTGATCGGCGCCAGCGGCTCGGGCAAGAGCACGTTTTTGCGCTGCCTGAACCTGCTGGAGCAACCGCACGAGGGCTCGCTCAAGCTGGGTAGCGAAGAACTGGCCCTCAAGCGCGACCGTGATGGCAGCCTGATGGCGGCCGATGCCAGACAGCTTCAGCGCTGGCGGGCGCGGCTGGCCTTCGTGTTCCAGAACTTCAACCTCTGGCAGCACCGCACGGCGCTGGAGAACGTGATCGAGGCGCCCATCCACGTGCTGGGCCAGCCCAAGGCCGAGGCCATCGAGCGCGGCCAGGCGCTGCTGGCCCGCGTGGGCCTGGCGCACCGGCAGGATGTGCATCCGGCCCAGCTTTCGGGCGGCGAGCAGCAGCGTGTGGCCATTGCCCGCGCGCTGGCGGTCGATCCCGAGGTCATGCTGTTCGACGAACCCACCAGTGCGCTGGACCCCGAGCTGGTGGGCGAGGTGCTCAAGGTCATGCGCGAGCTGGCCGCCGAGGGCCGCACCATGCTGGTGGTCACCCACGAGATGGAGTTCGCCCGCGAGGTGGCCGGCCACGCGGTGTTTCTGCACCAGGGGCTGATCGAGGAGCAGGGCAAGCCCAAGGAGATTCTGGTGCGACCGCAAAGTGAGCGGCTGCGGCAGTTTCTGAGCGGTGGGTTGAAGTAGCGGCGCGTCAGAGCGCCAGTGGCAGGCCCACGGGCAGGGCCTGCCACTGCGCATCCAGCGCCTGGAAGGCGGCGCGCACCGCCGCGAGGTCGGCCAGCGTCACGGCCAGCGGCTGACAGGCCCTGGCCGCGCAGGTGACGTGGTACAGGTCCAGCAGGTCTTGCGGCGCGGACGTGCCGCCCGACCAGGCGTCGCCCTGAAACACCTCCACCAGCCGCTCGACCGCGTCGCTTTCGGCATCGGGCTGCATCCGGAACGCGGCCACCTCACCCTCGCGGACACGGCTCAGAAAACCGCGCCGGCCCAATGTGTGCTCAACCGCGTAGTGCGCCATGTCGTGCGGAATGATGCGCTGCTTGGGGCAGGCGACGACCTCATCGCCGTCCGCTCGATGGACGGTCATCTGGTCGAACTTGCCCGCTCCTTTGGTGAACGTGATGTGCGCGGTGCTCATCACTCACGCGCCCTGCGGTGGCGGGCCGGGGTCGAAGTCGTCATCCAGCTCGAACACCCCGGCCTGCACGGCGGCCAGCAGGTCGCGCGCAGCGTTCAGTTGCGCCTCGGGTACCCGCACGCGGGTGCCGCCCATCGCAATGGCCAGCAGCGAATGCGCCTGCGCCAGGTGGGCGTCGGCCACCTCGGCGGTGATGCCGGCACGCCGCAGCGTGCCGGCCATCAAATGGGCCTCGGTGGGGCTGAGGTCGCGAGCGATCTCGGCCCAGTCGCCGTCGTCGTCAGGCGCCACCGCCAGCCGCCCAGCGCGCTTCGAGTTGCTGCCAGCGGGTGCGGGCAGCTTCGAGGTGGCGCTCCTTGACGTGGCCGTAGCCGCGGATGTCTTCGGGGATGGAGGCAATCTCCACCGCCAGCGGCAGCTTCTCGGCGGTCAGGCCGGTCAGCAGGCGGTTGATGCTGGCCTTGTACTGCTCAATCAGCGCGCGTTCGCTCTTGCGCTCTTCGGTGCGACCGAAGGGATCGAAGGCGGTGCCGCGCAAGCCCTTCATCTTGGCCAGCAGGCCGAAGGCGCTGCGCACCCAGGGGCCGTAGGCTTTCTTGATCAGATGGCCGTGCTCGTCGGTCTTGGCGAGCTTGGGCGGCGCCAGGTGGTGGGTGACGGTGTAGTTGCCTTCAAAGGTGTCGGCCAGCTTCTGGGCAAAGGCGGCGCTGGTGTGCAGGCGGGCGACCTCGTACTCGTCCTTGTAGGCCATCAGCTTGAACAGGTAGCGCGCCACGGCCAGGCTCAGGCGGGTGCTGCCCAGCGGCGTCTCGGCCTGGCGCACCTGATCGACGAAGCGGCGGTAGTCGGCCGCATAGGCGGCGTCCTGGTAGTCGGTCAGGAAGGCTTCGCGCTTGGCGATGACTTCGTCCAGCGAGGGCTGGCGCACCAGTTTGATGACCTCGCCGGTGGTGTACAGCGCCTGCACGGCGGCCAGGTCGTGGGCGCAGCGGCGGCCCCATTCGAAGGCGGCCTTGTTCTTGTCGATCTGCACGCCGTTGAGCTCGATGGCGCGCATCAGCGAGGCATGGGTCAGCGGGATGCGGCCATGCTGCCAGGCAAAGCCCAGCATCAGCGGGTTGGTGTAGATGGAGTCGCCCAGCAGCTTGGCCGAGACCTCCTCGGCGTCGAACGCGGCCAGCCGCGCCGGGCCGACGGCCGCCGCAATGGCCTCCTCGCAGCGCCCGCCCGGGTGCTGCCAGTCGGCGTCGAGCACGAAGTTGGAGGTGGGCGTCTGGTGGTTGTTCAGCGCCACGAAGGTGCGCTCGGGGTGCATCACCGTCAGCGTGGGCTTGCCGGCGGCGACGATTTCCTCGCAGCCGATGATGAGGTCGGCCTTGGCCGTATCCACCTTGGTGGTGTGAATGGCTTCAGGCGTGTCGGCAATCTGCACGTGGCTCCAGGTGGCGCCGCCTTTTTGCGCGAGGCCGGCCGCGTCCTGGGTGACGATGCCCTTGCCTTCCAGATGGGCCGCCATGCCCAGCAACTGGCCGATGGTGATGACGCCGGTGCCGCCAATGCCGGCCACGACGATGCCCCAGGCCTCGCGGCTGTCCGGCAGTGCGGGCTCGGGCACGTCGGGCATGGCAAAGCCCTTGGCCTTGGCGGCCGTGGGTTTCTTCAGCGTGCCGCCCTCCACGGTGACGAAGCTGGGGCAAAAGCCTTTGACGCAGGAGAAGTCCTTGTTGCAGGAGTTCTGGTTGATGGTGCGCTTGCGGCCGAACTCGGTCTCCAGTGGCTCGACGCTGACGCAGTTGCTCTGCACCGAGCAGTCGCCGCAGCCCTCGCAGACCAGCTCGTTGATGATGACGCGCTTGTCGGCCTCGGCCATGGTGCCGCGCTTGCGGCGGCGGCGCTTCTCGGTGGCGCAGGTCTGGTCGTAGATGATGGCCGAGGTGCCCTTGATCTCGCGGAACTCGCGCTGGATGCGGTCGAGTTCGTCGCGGTGGTGCACGGTGACGCCGGGTGCCAGCGCGACGCCCTGGTATTTCTCGGGGCTGTCGGTGACGATGACCAGCTTGGCCACGCCTTCGGCCAGCAGGCTTTGCATGATTTGCAACACCGAGTGGCCCTCGGGGCGCTCGCCCACGCGCTGGCCGCCGGTCATGGCCACGGCGTCGTTGTACAGAATCTTGTAGGTGATGTTGACGCCGGCCGCAATGCTCTGGCGAATGGCCAGCAGGCCCGAGTGGAAGTAGGTGCCGTCGCCCAGGTTGGTGAAGATGTGCGGCTCGTCGGTGAACGGCGCCTGGCCCACCCAGGGCACGCCCTCACCGCCCATCTGGGTGAAGGTGCTGGTCTGGCGGCCGGGCATCCAGCTGACCATGTAGTGGCAGCCGATGCCGGCCACGGCGCGCGAGCCCTCGGGCACGCGGGTGCTGGTGTTGTGCGGGCAGCCCGAGCAGAACCAGGGCACGCGATCGCCCGTGGTGATCTCCAGCGTGGCGATCTCGCGCTCCTTGGCCTCGATGGTGGCCACGCGCGCATCCATGCGTGCCGCCACGTCTTCCGGCACGCCCATTTTCTTGAGCCGGCGGGCAATGGCCTTGGCGATGATGGCGGGGGTCAGGTCGGCCTTGGCGCGCAGCAGCCAGGCGTCGGCGGGGTTGGGGCGGCTCCATTCGCCGCCGGTCATGTCGCCTTCTTCCTCGTCGAACTTGCCCAGCACCAGCGGCCGCACGTCGGCGCGCCAGTTGTAGAGCTGCTCCTTGATCTGGTATTCGATGACCTGGCGCTTTTCCTCGACGACCAGGATTTCCTTGAGCCCCTGGGCAAAGTCGCGCGTGATGCTGGCCTCCAGCGGCCAGACCACGTTGACCTTGTGCACGCGCACGCCCAGCTGGCGCAGCACGTCGTCCGACAGGCCCAGGTCGATCAGCGCCTGGCGCGTGTCGTTGTAGGCCTTGCCGCTGGCGATGATGCCCAGCCGGTCCTGCGATGTGGCCACCACGTTGTAGTTGAGCTTGTTGGCGCGCACATAGGCCAGGGCCGCATACCACTTGTAGTCCATCAGCCGGGCTTCCTGCTCCAGCGGCGGGTCGGGCCAGCGGATGTGCACGCCGCCGGGCGGCATCTGGAAGTCCTCGGGCAGCAGGATCTTGACGCGGTCGGGCGTGACGTCCACCCGCGTGGCCGACTCCACCACCTCCTGGATGGTCTTCATGCCCGTCCACACGCCGGCAAAGCGGCTCATGGCGAAGGCGTGCAGGCCCATGTCCAGAATGCCTTGCACGTCGGAAGGGAAGAAGACCGGGAAGCCGGCCGCCTTGAACACGTGGTCGCTCTGGTGCGGGGCGGTGGAGCTTTTGCTGACGTGGTCGTCACCGGCGATGGCGATCACGCCGCCGTGGCGCGAGGTGCCGGCCATGTTGGCGTGCTTGAAGACGTCGATGCAGCGGTCCACGCCCGGGCCTTTGCCGTACCAGATGCCGAAGACGCCGTCGTATTTGGCTTTTTGCGGGTACAGATCCAGCTGCTGCGTGCCCCAGACCGCCGTGGCGCCCAGTTCCTCGTTGACGCCGGGCTGGAAGGTGACGTGGTGGGCGGCCAGGTGTTTGCGCGCCTGCATCAGCATCTGGTCATAGCCACCCAGCGGCGAACCGCGGTAGCCGCTGACGAAGCCGCCGGTGTTGAGCCCCGCCGCCACGTCGCGCACGCGCTGCAGCATGGGCAGCCGCACCAGCGCCTGCACCCCACTCATGAAGGCCATGCCTTCGGGCTGTGCGTATTTGTCATCCAGCGTGACGGTCTCGATGGCGCGGCGCACCGCATCGGGCAGGGGGGCATTCATGGGTGGTTGTCTCCTCAGCGCGAGCGATGCCTATCCACCGCCCGCATGAATGAGGGCAGTGTAGGAGCAAGGTTGGGATAAGTGTGTTCTTTTCATTGCCAGAATGAACTCTCTGGCGCAAGAATGATGGCAAATATCAGAATCCGGAGAAACACAGTTGCTTGATTCCCGAAACCCAGGGAAAACCCCGCCAGCGCCGGCCGAACCCGCCCAACTCGATCGCTACGACGTGGCGCTGCTGGCCGCGCTGCAGCGCGACGCACGCCAATCCAACGCCGAGCTGGCGGCCATCATCGGCCTGTCGGGCGCGCCCACCTGGCGGCGGGTCAAGCGGCTGGAGCAGCTGGGCATCATCACCGGCTACCGGGCCGAGATCGACCGGCGCCGGATCGGGCTGGGGGTGCTGGCCTTTGTGCGCATCGACACCGACAGCCACCATGTCGATGCCGTGCGCACCCTGGAGCTGGCGCTGGCGGCGCTGCCCGAGGTCACGCACTGCCACTACATCAGCGGCGCCGGTACGTTCGAGTTGCAGGCGCTGTTTACCGACCTGGACGCCTACTCACGCTGGGTGCGCGAGCGGCTGTTCCGGCTGCCCCACGTCAAGGATTTGCACACCAGCTTCGCGCTGGGTGAAGTCAAGACCGGTGGCGCGCTGCCGCTGGATCACCTGGCGTGAGCGACGCCGGAGGCGTCAGTGCGCGTCGGCGGCCTCGCTGCTGGCCGCCGGCTCGGGGGCAGCGGCGCCCTGGGGCGAGAGCGTGGGCGCCATGGCGTCGAGCTTGTTCTCGCGCATGTAGTCGTCCATCTCGCGCCAGCCGGCGTAGACGGCGGCCTTGTCGGCTTTCTTGTTCAGCACGTAGCAGTCTTCGATGCCGCGCCCGCCCTGGCGGCAGGCGCCGCCAATGGCCTTGCCCTCGGCGGTTTTGCGCTCGGCCATCTGCGTGGCCGACTCGATGCCGAGTTGGTCGCAGCCGGCCAGCGCCAGCAGGCTGACCAGAATGAGGAAGACGCGGTACATGCCCAGTCGTATCGACCAGGCCGGCCGATTTCTTTAACCGCCGCGCGCCATGGCCATCAGCTTGGCCACGCGCTCCTCGGTCGAGGGGTGGGTGGAGAAGAGGCCGCGCAGGCCACCAGCCGACAGCGGGTTCATGATCATCATCTGCGCCGTCTCGGGGTGGCGCTCGGCCGCCTCCAGCGGCACGCCGCGCGCGATGCGGCCGATCTTCTCCAGCGCGGCGGCCAGCGCCTGCGGCTCGCCCGAGATTTCGGCACCGCCCCGGTCGGCCTCGAACTCGCGGGCGCGGCTGATGGCCATCTGGATCAGGCTGGCCGCCAGCGGCGCGAGGATCATCACGGCGATGCTGGCAATGGGGTTGCTGCGGCCATTGCCGTCGCGCCCACCAAACAGCATGGCGAAGTTGGCCAGCATGGAAATGGCGCCGGCCATGGTGGCGCTGACGGTGGAGATCAGGATGTCGCGGTGTTTGACGTGGGCCAGTTCATGCGCCATCACGCCGCGCACCTCGCGCTCGCTCAGCGCCCGCAGCAGGCCCGTGGTGGCGGCCACGGCGGCATGGTCGGGGTTGCGGCCGGTGGCAAAGGCGTTGGGCGCGTCTTCCTCGATCAGGTAGACCTTGGGCATGGGCAGCTGCGCCCGCTGGGCCAGGTCCTGCACCATGGCGTAGAACTGCGGCGCGCTGGCGGCGTCCACCTGGCGCGCGTTGTACATCTTCAGCACCATCTTGTCCGAGAACCAGTAGCTGAAGAAGTTCATGGCCACGGCGACGGCCAGCGCCAGCATCATGCCCTGGCGGCCCCCGATCATCTGGCCCAGCGCCATGAAGAGGGCCGTGATGGCGGCCATCAGAACGGCGGTTTTCAGCAGGTTGAACATCGGCAGGGACTCCAGGTCGAAAGAGGCGGCAGAGCCGTGTAACTGAGGGCGATCCGCGCCGATTCAAGCCGCCAGCACGTCGCCGGCCACCAGCCCCAGCGCCTGCCAGGTGGCTGCGGCCGGCCCGCGCTGGCCGCCGGGCCGCTGCAGTTGCAGCGGCCGCAACGCGCCCTCGCCGCAAGCCACGGCCAGGCCGGTGGGCGTGGCCAGCAGCGTACCGGGCGGGGCCGACAGCGGCACCACCTCGGCGGCCCACAGCTTGATGCGCTGGCCGCCCTGGGTGAAGTAAAGACCGGGTGCGGGCGAGAAGGCGCGCAGCCGCCGCTCGATCTGCGCCGCAGGCGCCTGCCAGACGATGGCCGCCTCGGCCTTGTCGATTTTGTGGGCGTAGCTGACGCCGGCCGCCGGCTGGGGCGTGCTGGCGGCGCGGGCGTCGCCCAGGCCGCGCAGCACCTCGACCACCAGCCGGGCGCCCAGCGTGGCCAGGCGGTCGTGCAGCGTGCCGGTGGTGTCGGTGGGCGCCATGGGCTCGCGCGCGGTGGCGATGACGGCGCCGGTGTCCAGGCCAGCGTCCATCTGCATGATGGCGATGCCGGTCTCGGTGTCGCCGGCCTCGATGGCGCGGTGGATGGGCGCCGCGCCGCGCCAGCGCGGCAGCAGCGAGGCATGGATGTTGAGGCAGCCCAGGTGCGGCAGGTCGAGCACCCACTGGGGCAGGATGAGGCCGTAGGCGGCCACCACCATGACGTCGGGTGCGGCGGCGGCCAGGGCGGCCTGAGCGGCGATGGCATCCTGGGCGTAGCGGCCATCCAGCTTGAGCCCTTGCGGCTGCGCCAGGGGCAGGTTCAACGCCAGGGCCGTTTGCTTGACGGCGCTGGCCGTCAGCGCCATGCCCCGGCCGGCGGGGCGGTCGGGCTGGGTCAGCACCAGCGGCACGGCAAAGCCGGCGGCATGGATGGCGGCCAGCGCCTCGGCCGCAAAGGCCGGCGTGCCGGCAAAGGCCACCTTCATGCCGACTTCTTTAGCAGCTCGCGCGCCTGCTTGAGCAGCCGGGTCTTGATGCGCTCGCGCTTGAGCGGCGAGAGGTATTCGACGAAAACCTTGCCCACCAGGTGATCCATCTCGTGCTGGACGCAGACGGCCTCCAGCCCTTGGGCATCGAACTGGAAGGGCTGGCCATCGAGGCCCAGCGCCCGCACGGTGACGCGGGCGTGGCGCGGCACGTCGTCGTAGACGGCCGGCACCGACAGACACCCCTCCTGGCCACTGACGATTTCATCGCTGGCGGCCACCAGCTCCGGGTTGATGAGCACGCGCGGGGTGTCACGGCCTTCGGAGGTGTCCATCACCAGCAGGCGCTCGTGCACGTCCACCTGGGTGGCGGCCAGGCCGATGCCGTCGGCGGCGTACATGGTCTCGATCATGTCGGCCGCCAACTGGCGGATGCGACCGTCCACCGCGGCCACCGGTTTGGCGACGCGGTGCAGACGGGGGTCGGGGTAGCGCAAGATGTCGAGCAGAGGCATAGCTGGATGAGGAACACCGTCCAATTGGACGGCTTGCGGCGCGCAGCCTTGCAGTAGAGTGCCGCCCGAGAGCCGGAATTGTTGCACCTTCCGGCACCCCGCCTCTGGGAGACGCATGTTGAAGAAGCCGCTTGCCTTGCTCGCGCTGGCCGCCTTGATGGCGCCGGCCTATGCCACCGACTACCCCATCACGCCGCAGCAACGCACCACGGCCCAGCAGGTGGCTCAAGCCGGCGTGCCCCTGGCCGAACTGGCGCCCGACGCGCCCGACCTCTACACCGTCAAGCGGGGCGACACACTGTGGGATATCTCCAGGCTCTACCTGCGCTCGCCCTGGCGCTGGCCCGAGCTGTGGGGCATGAACCTGGGCGCCGTGCGCAACCCTCATCTGATCTACCCCGGCCAGATGCTGGTGCTGGAAAAAGCCAATGGCCGCGCCCGGCTGCGGGTGGGCCAGCCTGTGGGTGACGGCACCGAGCGGCTGTCGCCGCGTGTGCGCGAGCAGGCACTGACCGATGCGCCGCTGCTGGCACTGCCCCGCCGGCTGTTGGCCCCGTTTTTGACCGAGGCCGTGGTCTTCGACGCCGATGCACTGGCCGACGCGCCCGTGGTGGTGGCCGGTGCCGAGGCCCGCGTGCTGATGGGCCGCGGCCAGGCGGCCTACGTGCGCGGCAACGTGGGCGATGTGCGCCAATGGCAGATCTTCCGCACCCCCAAGCCACTGGTCGATCCGGCCACCGGCGAGGTGCTGGGTTACGAGGCGCGCCACGTGGGCTATGCCGACGTGTCCCGGCTGGGCGGCAGCGGCAGCGACGCCGAGGGCAACCCCACCGTCATTCCGGCCACCGTGGTGCTGGGCGACTTGCGCGAAGAGGTCAACGCTGGCGACCGCCTGGCGCCAGCCATCAGTCGCGAAGTGGGTGCTTACGCCCCGCACGCGGCGCCGGCCGATGCCAGTGGCCAGATCATCAGCGTCTATGGCGACAGCCTGCATGCGGGCGTGACGCAAATCGTCAGCATCAACCGGGGCAGCGCCAACGGCGTGGAGCCCGGCCACATGCTGGCCATCTGGACCAAGGGTCAGACGCGCGTGGATCCGGCCGACGGCGCCCAGTTGGTGCTGCCGGACGAACGCAAAGGCACGCTGTTCGTCTTCCGCGTGTTCGACCGCGTGGCCTACGGCCTGGTGGTGCAGGCCGCGCTGGACGTGCAGCCGGGTGACCGGCTCTCGGCACCCTGAGCTTGGCCCTGCGTCCGCCGCCAGACGAACTGGCCGCCTGGCTGCGGCTCATCCTCACGCCCGGCCTGGGCCATGTGGGCGCCCGGCGCCTGTTGGCGACGTTCGGCCTGCCGCAGACCTTGTTCGAGGCCGGCCCTGCCGCCTGGAGAGGCCAGGTGGGCGAAACCGTTGCGGCCGCGCTGGCCAAGCCTCCGGCCGACCTGGAGCCGGTGCTGGCCGCCAGTCTGGCCTGGCTGGACGCGGCGCCCGACCACCACGTCTTCACCTTGGGCGACGCCGTGTACCCGGCCGCGCTGCTGCAAACCGCCGATCCACCGCTGTTGCTGTTTGGCCAGGGCGACCTGTCGCGGCTCGCCAACCCGGCGCTGGCCATGGTCGGCAGCCGTGCGGCCACCGCGCAGGGCCTGGACAACGCCCGCGCCTTCGGTGCCCATCTGAGCCAGCGGGGCTTGACCATCGTCTCGGGCCTGGCGCTGGGCATCGACGGCGCCGCCCATGAAGGCGGGCTTCGAGGGCCTGGCGGCACGATTGCCGTCATCGGCACCGGGCCGGACATCGTCTATCCCCGCCGCCACGCCGCGTTGGCGGCCCGCATCCGCGCCGGCGGCGGCCTCATCCTCAGTGAGTACACCCCCGGCACGCCGCCACTGGCGCCCAATTTCCCCAAGCGCAACCGGCTGATCGCGGGTCTTGGCCTGGGCACGCTGGTGGTGGAGGCGGCTCCGCAGTCGGGTTCGCTGATCACGGCGCGGCTGGCCGCCGAGATCGGGCGCGAGGTGTTTGCCATCCCTGGCTCCATCCACAGCCCGCAGTCGCGCGGCTGCCATGCGCTGATCAAACAAGGCGCCAAGCTGGTGGAGACCGGTGACGACGTCTGGCAGGAACTGGGGCACCTGCTGGCGCCGGCACCCCCGCTGGCCGCCGCGCCCGCAGTGACTGCACCCGCACCCCAATGCGACCCCCTGCTGGCGGCGTTGGGGCATGACCCGCTGGATCTGGACGTCCTGGTGGCCCGCACCGGTTGGCCCGCCCACGAGCTCACCGCCAGGCTGCTGGAGCTGGAGTTGCAAGGCCAGGTGGCCCGACTACCTGGCGGCAGCTACCAGCGGCGAGGGCGCGGCTGATCGGCGGCGCGGCAGGGAATCCGGGATAATCCGGGCACCATGTTCGACGTGCTGGTCTACCTCTACGAAACCTATGGCCGCCCCGATGCGGCGCCCGACCATGCGCTGCTGTCACGCAAGCTGTCGGCCGTGGGGTTCGAGAGCGAGGAGATCGAGGACGCGCTGCACTGGCTGGATGGCCTGGTGCTGGGTGCCCAGGATCCCGGCGCGCCCGCCCCCACCACCCACAGCGTGCGCATCTACCTGCCGGCCGAGCGCCGCCTGCTGGGCGACGAGGCCCTGGGCTTCATCACGTTTCTGGAGTCCAGCGGCGTGCTGACCCCCACCGCGCGTGAGCTGGTGCTGGAGCGCGCCAGCGCCTGCGGCCACCCGCTGCCGCTGCACGAGCTGAAGATCATCGTGCTGATGGTGTTGTGGAGCCTGGGCCAGGAGCCCGACGCCCTGATTCTTGACGAGCTCTTCGTCGCCCCCCAGGACCGGCTCATCCACTGACGGCTCATACGGCTGCAATCAAGGTGATCACAAGGCGACGGAACGAAGTGAGCGCCTTGATTGCGAAGCCGTATCAGGCCGCCAGCAGGCGCGCCGGATCCTGCTTGATCTGCCGCAGCGCCGCGCGCGTGGCCTTGGTCATCAAGGTGTCGTCCTGCGCCGCCAGCATCAGACCCGCCTGCACATAGGCCGCCAGACGCGCCTTCTGGAACAGCAGGCAGCCTTGCGGCGCCACGAACAGCCACAGCTGGCGCTGCGCGCCGTGCCAGATCAGGCGCAACGGCTCGTGGTGGCCCGTGCCGCGCTCCAGCAGGAACGATTCGCCCGTCTGCAGGCGCTCGACCCGGGCCAGGGTCTCGGGGGTGGGCATGGAGCCGCCCTCGGCCACCACCTCGACGCCTTCGTACTCATAGAGCGCCTCGTCCATCACCCAGCTCTCATCCAGCGCCAACCCATCCTCGGGCAGCATGTCTTCAAGCGTGGCCAGCCGCAGCTGCAACTGGCCCAACGTGCTGGGATCGATGGCAGTGGCCTGAGCACTGAAGGCGGCCGCCAGGGGTTCGTGCAGCGTGGTCAAGGCATCTTGCTGACGCTGCGCGACCACGCCCGCGCCATGCATGCCTTGGCGCAGCATGGTCATCAGCACCGGCGTGCGGCGCACCATGTCCAGGCGCTCGTCGGCCTGGGTCTTGGCGCTGACGGCCCAGACCAGCTCCGAGGCCGCGTCGCGGATGGCGTGAATGGCGTCGCTGTGGTTGCCGTTGCGCACCGCCACCGTGGCCAGCACGTCGGCCCACATCTGGAACAGGAACTGGCGCACCGCGTCGGGCACGGGCACGCCTTCCAGCATCTTGCGCAGCTCGATGGTGTATTGCACGGCCAGGGCCTGGCGCTGCTCGATCTGCTGCGCCAGCGAGACGCCGCGACGGGTGTTGTCGCTGCGGTCGCGGAAGTAGGTTTCCAGAAACTGCTCGAACTCGGTGAGCACCGTCTGAAAGACGCGCCGACCCGTGTCGGGAAAGGCTTCGATCACCTGCACCACGCGCTTGATCTCGGCCTCCAGTGCGGGGCCGATGCGCTCGCTGTGGGTGCCCTCGAAGCCCATCACACAGCCACCCATGCGATCGATCAGCCGCCGCGCCGGATGCTGTTCGCTGGAGAAAAACTCGGGCTCGGCCAACGCCACCCGCAGCGTGGGCATCTGCAGCCGGGCAAACCAGACCCGGATGCCCGCCGGCAGCCGCTCTTCGGTCAGGATGCTCTGAAACATCAGCGCCACCAACTCGATGGTGGCCCGCTCGCTGGGCGTGCTGGCCGCGGCCTTGAGGGCAGCATGGCGTTCTTGCAGCTGCTGGACCAGCGCCTCGGGCGAGAGGTCGGTGACACCGCCGCCGCCCAACGTGGCGGCACGCGAAGCCCTGCCGGTGCGCGCCTGAAGCTGGGCCTGGGCCTCCTGCATCGCGGCCTCCAACCGCGCTGAGGGGCCACGGCCGCCGCCACCACCGGTGTCCTTGAAGCCCGGCAAATGACGCTCGACGATATCCGCCAGGACACCCCCACCAGAGGCCTCGCCACTGCCGGCCTGACGTGTCATCAGCCGGGTCTCGTCGACCCAGGTGGGCGTGCCGCCCCCGGCATGCCCGCCGCCCTGGACAGCCCCGCTGGAGGCCGAGCCAGAGCCAGAGCCAGAGCCGGAGCCGGAGCCGGAGCCGGAGCCGGAGCCAGAGCCGGAGCCAGAGCCAGAGCCAGAGCCAGAGCCAGAGCCAGAGCCGGAGCCAGAGCCAGAGCCAGAGCCACCAGAGCCAGCGCCAGAGCTTGTGCCGGTGCCGGTACCCGTACCGGTGCCCGAACTCACATCCGAACCTGTGCCTGTGCCCGTGCCTGAACCTGCGCCCTTGCTTGAGCCTGTGTCAGCGCCTGCGCCATGGCCCGTGTCCAAGCCTGAGCCGAAACCAGTGCCTGACCCCGTGCCGGCGCCAAGGCCTGCAGCAGCGCCTACGCCCCCACCTCTGCCTGCACCGCCTGCGCTCGCAGCGCCTGGCTCGCCCTGTGCTTGCCTGGCCGCGCCGCTTCCCGAGGCCGCTCCCCCGCCAGTTGCGCCCTGTGCGAAGGGCGCCATGTCACCGGCATTCGGAATGCCGTTCGCCGCCAGCCAGTCGCCCAGCGCCAGGCCGGCCAGTGGGCCCCTGGCGGCAGCGCCTGACGCCGGCAGCGGATCCAATGGCGCCGGGCGCGTGGCCGCCGCCTGCGCCACCGGGCCCAGCGCGCTGGCGCTGGCCACCGTCGAGCCCGACAAACCCGCCTCCGCAGCGCCCCCCCCCTGGCCGGCGCTCCCGCCACCGGGTGGAGGCGGGGCCGACGGTTTGACCGTCGTCACCGCTTTGCGAATGAAGGGGCGCAGGTCGATTTCGGGCAGGACACCCTGCTCAATCAGCCAGCGGTTGGCTTCGTGGTAGGCATCTTGTGCACGCTCGGCCCAGCGCTTGTGCAAAAAAACCTCGAAGTCGCGCCAATAGGCCATGGACAGGCCCAACTGGGCCCAGGACTTGATGATGGAGCGCGCCAGCATGTGTGGGCGCAGCAGATCGCGCTCGTCCAGGTCATTGGTTTTGAGCAGTTGCACGATGCGCGCACGCAGATCGGCAAACTCCCAGGTGCAGGGATCCTGAATGGCCAGCGTCAGCCGTGAAACGGCAATCTCATAGGCGATGGTTTCGTCATCGACCAGGCTCAGATCCAGCATGCCCGCCTGGGTGGTACCGAACTGGCCGCCGGTGTCGCCACCGGTCACCGTGGTCGGCGGAACCAGACGCTCGGCCCACTGTTTTTGCAGCAGCTCATGCCAGCGGCCACCCCTGCGCTTGAGCACCTGCAGCATGTCCCAGCGGGCCTGGGCCACGGCCCGCTCGGCCGGCGCATCCAACAAGTGGATGGCCGCGTCCATCAATGCGTCTTGCAGCTGCGTGGCCGCCTCAGCGGGCAGCAGTTGGGCCACGAAGCGGGCCCTGACGGCATCAACGAGGCGGGCAGCAGGGTGTTGTGCGTCCACGGCGGCGGCGGCTCCTCAGGGGGGCAGGGTAATCAATCACTCTACCACCGCCCGTCCAAGAGATCACACGACCGCGCCGGCGTTGGGATCCTGGACTTGCCGGCCCTTGGCGCCGCCACCGGGCGCCTCGCCGTCGTCACGACCGGCCTTGACCAGATCCTCCCGTTTGACGCCCAGCCACATGGCGATGGCAGCTGCCACGAAGACGGAGGAATAGATGCCGAACAAAATGCCAATGGTCAGCGCCACCGCAAAGTAATGCAGCGTGGGCCCCCCGAACAGCAGCATGGACAACACCATCATCTCGGTCGAGCCGTGGGTGATGATGGTGCGGCTCATGGTGCTGGTGATGGCGTGGTCGATGACCTCGCGCGTGCT
The DNA here is from genome assembly GCA_020161145.1 of Pseudomonadota bacterium. Classification (GTDB taxonomy): domain Bacteria; phylum Pseudomonadota; class Gammaproteobacteria; order Burkholderiales; family Burkholderiaceae_C; genus Ideonella. The sequence goes on along the minus strand of JAIUPQ010000005.1, from coordinate 55,779 downwards.
CATCTTGCGGTATTTGCGGAAGGCCTCGCGAATCCGGTCGAAAACGACCACCGATTCATTGACCGAATAACCCAGCACCGCCAGCACCGCCGCCAGCACCGAGAGTGAAAACTCCCACTGGAAGAAGGCGAAAAAGCCCAGGATGATGATGATGTCGTGCAGGTTGGCGATGATGGCCGCCACTGCAAACTTCCACTCGAAGCGAATGGACAGGTAGATCACCACCCCGACGATCACGAAGGCCAACGCCTTGAGGCCGTCGTGCACCAGTTCGTCACCCACCGAGGCGCTGACGGCCTCGCTGCGCGAGCGCACCAGCGGCTCGGTCTGCGCCTCGCCCTCGCCCACGGCGCAGGCCAGGCGGCTGATCTGCTCACCCTTGTCGCTGACCAGGCTTTGCTCGATGACGCGCCCGTGCTCGGCGGCGCAGAGCTTGCCAAACACCTGATCGGCCAGCTCACCCAACGAGAGGCGCTCGGGCACCGGCAGCCGGATCATCACGTCACGGCTGGTGCCGTAGTTCTGCACCTGCACGTCGCCCAGGTTGAAGGTGGCCACGGCATCGCGCACTTTGGCCAGATCGGCCGCCTGCGCATACTTGACCTCCAGCACGGCGCCGCCGGTGAACTCGTTGGACAGGTGCAGCCCGCGGGTGACCAGGAAGAACACGGCAGCCACGAACGTCAGCAGCGAAATCGCGTTGAACACCAACGCGTGGCGCATGAATGGGATGTCACGCTTGATGCGGAAGAATTCCATCGCCGGTCCCCTCAGGCCTTGTGGTTGTCAGGTCGCCAGATCTGCCCGATGGCAATGGTCTGGAGTTTCTTGCGGCGGCCGTACCAGAGGTTGACCAGGCCACGCGAGAAGAAGACGGCCGAGAACATCGAGGTCAGGATGCCCAGGCAGTGCACCACCGCAAAGCCGCGGATGGGGCCCGAACCAAAGGCCAGCAGGGCCGCGCCGGCAATCAGCGTGGTGACGTTGGAGTCCAGGATGGTGGCCCAGGCGCGCTCATAGCCAGCATGAATGGCCGTCTGCGGCGCACTGCCGGCACGCAGCTCCTCGCGGATGCGCTCGTTGATCAGCACGTTGGCGTCGATGGCCATGCCCAGCGCCAGCGCAATGGCGGCCATGCCGGGCAGCGTCAGCGTCACCTGCGCCAGCGACAGCGCCGCCACCAGCAGCAACAGGTTGAAGGCCAGCGCCAGCGCCGAAATCAGGCCAAACACCTGGTAGTACAGGCACATGAAGGCGGCGATGGCCAGAAAGCCCCACATCACGCTGTAGAAGCCCATCTTGATGTTGTCGGCGCCCAGGCTGGGGCCGATGGTGCCTTCCTCGATGATCTCCATGGGCGCGGCCAGCGAGCCGGCGCGCAACAGCAGCGCCTGATCCTGCGCCTCGGCAGTGGTCATGCGGCCCGAAATCTGAAACCGTGCGCCCAGCTCACCCCGGATCACCGGCGCGGTAACGACTTCGCCCTTGCCCTTCTCGAAGAGCAGGATGGCCATGCGCTTGCCGATGTTCTCGCGCGAGACGTCGCGCATGATGCGCTCGCCCCGCCCGTCCACCGTCAAATGGATGGCCGGCTGCTGCTGCTCGTCGAACCCGGGTTGGGCATCCTTGAGGTTGTCGCCGGTCAGAATGACCTGGCGCTTGACGATCAGCGGACCACCGCCACGCTCGACGAAGCGCTCCGAGCCGAACGGCACCGGGCCGCCGCCAGCGGCCGCCTGGGCTTCGGCGCTGTCGTCCACCATGCGCAACTCCAGGGTTGCGGTGCGGCCGATGATGTCTTTGGCCCGTGCCGTGTCCTGCACGCCGGGCAGTTGCACCACAACGCGGTCCTGGCCCTGCTGCTGGATCACCGGCTCGGACGTGCCCAGTTCGTTGACGCGGTTGTGCAACGTGGTGATGTTCTGCTTGACCGCTGCATCCTGCACCTTGCGTGCGGCCTCGGGGCGCAGCGTGCCACGCAGTTGCAGATCGCCGTTGGCGGTGGCCGCGTCGGCCCACAACACCTCATTGCCCTCGCCTGCCGTCAGCACTTCGCGAGCCGCATCGCGGGTGGCGGCGTCGCGGAATGCCACCAGCACGGCCTGGCCTTCGCGGCTGATGCCGGCGTGGCGCACGCTCTTTTCGCGCAGCAGCGAGCGCACATCGTTGGTCAGGCTCTCGGCCTTCTTGGTCAGCGCCGCCTGCATGTCCACCTGCATCAGGAAGTGCACGCCGCCGCGCAAATCCAGGCCCAGGTACATGGGCAGCGCATGCAGTCGCGTCAGCCACTGCGGCGAGCGCGACACCAGGTTGAGCGCCACGATGTAGCCGGCATCGGCCGCATCGGGGTTCAACGCGTGGGCGATGGCGTCCTTGGCCTTGATCTGGGTGTCGGTGGTGCCCAAACGGGCGCGCACCGATTGACCCTCAAGCTGCACGTAGTCGGCCTGGATGTTCGCAGCCGTGAGCGCCTGCTGCACGCGCGCTGCGGTATCGGGCCCCACCTTCAGCGTGGCCTTGGCGCTGGACACCTGCACAGCCGGGGCCTCGCCGTAGAAATTGGGCAAGGTGTAAATGAGCCCACCCACCAGCGCCACGGCCAGCAGCAGGTACTTCCAAAGCGGAAAACGGTTCATGGCGACGAGGGATTGGCGGGCTTACTTGTCCAGCGTGCCCTTGGGCAGCACCTGAACCACCGAGGCGCGCTGCACGCGCACTTCCACGCCACTGGCGATCTCGATGTGGACGACACCCTCGGCCAGCCGGGTGACGCGGCCATACAGACCACTGGCCAGCACGACTTCGTCGCCCTTGGCCAGGGCGTCGATCAGCGCCTTGTGCTCTTTCTGGCGCTTCATCTGGGGCCGGATCATGATGAAGTAGAGCACCACGAACATCAGGATCAGCGGCAGGAACTGCATCAGCGACGAGGTGGCGCTGGCGGGTGCGGCGGGTGCGGTTTGCGCAAAGGCTTCGGAGATGAACACGGCAGGGCAGTCCTTATCAAGATAACTTTTCATTGTACTGCCCAGCCCCCCGCAAGGCCGCGAGGGTAAGTCGGGGGCGCCGTGCGCCGTATCATGGGCCGACACACGTCCCCGGCACGCAGGAGCCCCACTCATGGACATTGGAGTCCCCCAGGAGACCGCGCCGCGCGAAACGCGCGTGGCCGTCACCCCCGAAACCGCCAAGAAGCTGATTGCCCAAGGGCATCGCGTGCGCGTGCAAAGCGGCGCCGGTGAGGCCGCCAGCGCCCCAGACAGCGCCTACGCCGCCGTCGGGGCCGACATCGTCAATGCCCCCGATGCCTTTGCCGCGCCGCTGGTGCTCAAGGTGCGCGCGCCGCTGCACAGCGAGCTGGCGCAGATGCAGACCGGCGCCACGCTGGTGGGCATGCTGGAGCCCTTCGACCGCGATGGCCTGGCGCGCATGGCCGGCGCCGGCATCACCGCGTTTGCGCTGGAAGCCGCACCGCGCACCACGCGCGCGCAAAGCCTGGACGTGCTCTCCAGCCAGGCCAACATCGGCGGCTACAAGGCCGTGATGCTGGCGGCCAACCACTACCCGCGCCTGTTCCCCATGATGATGACCGCCGCCGGCACCATCAAGGCCGCGCGCGTGGTGGTGCTGGGTGTGGGCGTGGCCGGCCTGCAGGCCATTGCCACGGCCAAGCGGCTGGGCGCCGTCATCGAGGCCAGCGACGTGCGCCCCAGCGTCAAGGAACAGGTCGAATCGCTGGGCGGCAAGTTCATCGACGTGCCCTACGAAACCCCCGAAGAAAAAGAAGCCGCCGAGGGCGTGGGCGGCTACGCCCGGCCCATGCCGCCCAGCTGGCTGGCGCGCCAGCAGGTGGAGGTGGCCAAGCGCGTGGCCATGGCCGACGTGGTCATCACCACCGCCCTGATCCCCGGCCGCGCCGCGCCGCGTCTGGTCAGCGAAGACATGGTGCAGGCCATGAAGCCCGGCTCGGTGCTGGTGGACATGGCCGCTGGCCGCGGCGAAGGCGGCGTGGGCGGCAACTGCGCGCTCACCGAGGCCAACGCCACCGTGGTGCGCCACGGCGTCACGCTGATTGGCGAGACCAACCTGCCGGCGCTGGTGCCGGCCGATGCGTCGGCGCTCTATGCGCGCAACGTGCTGGACTTTCTGAAGCTGGTGCTCAAACCCGAGGGCGTCACCATCGATCTGGAAGACGACATCGTCAAAGCCTGCCTGATGACCCAGGGCGGCAAGCTGTTGAGGGAATAAGCCATGGACCACCTCGTCATCAACCTGACCATCTTCGTGCTGGCCATCTACGTGGGCTACCACGTGGTGTGGACGGTCACGCCCGCGCTGCACACGCCGCTGATGGCGGTGACCAACGCCATCTCGGCCATCGTCATCGTCGGCGCCATGCTGGCCGCGGCGCTCACCGTCACCCCGCTGGCCAAGGTCATGGGCCTGGCCGCCGTGGCGCTGGCGGCCGTCAACGTGTTCGGCGGCTTCCTCGTCACCCGGCGCATGCTGGAGATGTTCAAGAAGAAGGCCCCCAAGGCCAAAGCGGAGGGCCAGTCATGAGCCTCAACCTGATTGCCCTGCTCTACCTGGTGGCCAGTGTCTGCTTCATCCAGGCGCTCAAAGGGCTGTCGCACCCCACCACCTCCATCCGCGGCAACCGCTTCGGCATGGCCGGCATGACGCTGGCCGTGCTCACCACGGTGGCGCTGATCCACCGGATGGCCGGCCAGCTCGACGTCAGCTTTGCCGGCGGCATGGTTTACGTCATCGCCGCGCTGGTGGTGGGCGGCGGCGTGGGCGCCATGATGGCGCAGCGGGTCGAGATGACCAAAATGCCCGAGCTGGTGGCCTTCATGCACAGCATGATCGGCCTGGCCGCCGTGTGCATCGCCACCGCCGTGGTGGCCGAGCCGGCCGCCTTCGGCATCGTGGCCCCCGGCGAGCCGCTGCCTGGCGGCAACCGCATCGAGCTGGCCCTGGGCAGCTTCATCGGCGCCATCACCTTCAGCGGCTCGGTCATCGCCTTCGGCAAGCTCTCAGGCAAGTACAAGTTCCGCCTCTTCCAGGGCGCCCCCGTCACCTTCCCCGGCCAGCACTGGATCAACCTGGCGCTGGGCCTGGCGGCCGCCTTCTTCATCTTCGGCTTCTGGCACAGCCAGAGCTGGATGGACTTCGCGCTGGTCACCCTGCTGGGCTTTGCGCTGGGCGTGCTGCTCATCATCCCCATCGGCGGCGCCGACATGCCGGTGGTGGTCAGCATGCTCAACAGCTACTCGGGCTGGGCGGCGGCGGGCATCGGCTTCAGCCTCAACAACACCATGCTGATCATTGCCGGCTCGCTGGTGGGCTCATCGGGCGCCATCCTGAGCTACATCATGTGCAAGGCCATGAACCGCTCGTTCTTCAACGTCATCCTGGGCGGCTTCGGCGGCGACACCAGCACGGCCGCAGCGGGCGGCGGCGCGCAGCGCAACGTCAAGACCGGCTCGGCCGACGACGCCGCCTTCGTGCTGGGCAACGCCGAAAGCGTCATCATCGTGCCCGGCTACGGCCTGGCCGTGGCCCGTGCCCAGCACGCGGTCAAAGAGCTGGCGCAAAAACTCACCGACAAAGGCATCACCGTCAAATACGCCATCCACCCGGTGGCCGGCCGCATGCCCGGCCACATGAACGTGCTGCTGGCCGAGGCCGAAGTGCCTTACGACCAGGTGTTCGAGATGGAAGACATCAACGCCGAATTCGGCCAGGCCGACGTGGCCATCATCCTGGGCGCCAACGACGTGGTCAACCCGGCCGCCCACGTCAAGGGCAGCCCCATCTACGGCATGCCCATCCTGGAGGCCTACAAGGCCAAAACCGTCATCGTCAACAAGCGCTCCATGGCCTCGGGCTACGCCGGGCTGGACAACGAACTCTTCTACATGGACAAGACCATGATGGTCTTCGGCGACGCCAAGAAGGTGGTGGAGGAGATGGTCAAGGCGGTGGAGTGAGCGCCTCGCTCGACGGCCGCCTGGTGGTGGCCATTTCCTCGCGCGCCCTCTTCGACTTCGAGGAAGAAAACCAGGTCTTCGAGGCCAAGGACGACCGCGCCTACATGCGGCTGCAGCAAGAGCGGCTGGACGTGCCGGCGCGGCCGGGTGTGGCGCATTCGCTGGTGCGCAAGCTGCTGGCCTTCAATGCGGACGGGGCGCCGCGCGTGGAGGTGGTCATCCTCTCGCGCAACGACCCGATGTCGGGGCTGCGCGTGTTCCGCTCGGCCAAGCGCGACGGGCTGCCCATCGAGCGCGGCGTGTTCACCCGCGGCGCGGCGCCGTGGCATTACCTCAAGCCGCTGCGCGCCCACCTGTTTTTGTCGGCCAACGACGAGGACGTGCGCGCGGCGCTGGCCGCCGGCACGCCGGCCGCGCGGGTGCTGCCGCATGCGGCGCGGGCCTCGGCGGCACATCCGCACGAGATGCGCATCGCCTTCGACGGCGACGCCGTGCTGTTCTCCGACGAGGCCGAGCGCGTCTTCCAGAAAGACGGGCTCGATGCCTTCCAGCGCCACGAGGTCAAACGCGCCGGCAAGCCGCTGCCGCCGGGGCCGTTCAAGCCGCTGCTCGACGCCTTGCACCTGCTGCGCAGCCACGCCGCCGGCAGCCCCATGCGGCTGCGCACCGCGCTGGTGACCGCGCGCGGCGCGCCGGCCCACGAGCGCGCCATCCGCACGCTGATGGACTGGGAGGTGGAGGTCGACGAGGCCTTGTTCCTCGGCGGCCTGCCCAAGGGCGAGTTCCTGCGCGAGTTCGAGCCGGACTTTTTCTTCGACGACCAGACCGGCCACATCGAGAACGCGGCCAGCCACGTGCCGGCCGGCCATGTGGCGGCGGGCATCCGCAATCCGGCGTAAGACAATCCCCCCATGTCCGCCGCCCCCCGCCCCTACACCCGCGCCCAGGCGCTGCCCGAGATCCTGCGCCAGCGCATCGTGCTGATCGACGGCGCCATGGGCACCATGATTCAGCGCTTCAAGCTGGAGGAGGCCGACTTTCGCAGCCCCGCGCTGGCCGCTCACGCCAAGCCGCTCAAGGGCAACAACGACTTGCTGGTGCTGACGCGGCCCGACGTCATCGAGGACATCCACCGCCAGTACCTGGCCGCCGGGGCGGACCTGATCGAGACCAACACCTTTGGCGCCACCTCGGTGGCCCAGGCCGACTACGACCTGGGCCATCTGGCGCGCGAGATGAACGTGGCGGCGGCGCGCATCGCCCGCGCGGCGGCCGATGCCTACGGCACACCCGACAAACCGCGCTTCGTGGCCGGCGCGCTGGGCCCCACACCGCGCACGGCCAGCATCAGCCCCGACGTCAACGACCCCGGCGCACGCAACACCAGCTTTGCCCAGCTGCGCGACGCCTACCGCGAGCAGGCCGAGGGGCTGCTGGAAGGCGGGGCCGATCTGTTCCTGGTCGAGACCATCTTCGACACCCTCAACGCCAAGGCAGCCATTTTTGCGCTCGACGAGCTGATGGAAGCCACGGGCGAGCGCCTGCCGGTCATCATCTCCGGCACGGTGACCGACGCCTCGGGCCGCGTGCTGTCGGGCCAGACGGTGGGTGCGTTCTGGCACTCGGTGCGCCACGCCCGGCCGCTGGCGGTGGGCCTGAACTGCGCGCTGGGCGGGGCGCTGATGCGGCCTTACATCGAGGAGCTGAGCCGGCTGGCGCCCGAGACCTACATCTCCTGCTACCCCAACGCCGGCCTGCCCAACCCCATGAGCGACACCGGGTTTGACGAGACACCCGACGTCACCGGCCGGCTGCTGGAAGGCTTTGCCCGGGACGGGCTGGTCAACATCGTGGGCGGCTGCTGCGGCACCACGCCCGAGCACATTGCCGCCATCGCCAGCCGTGTGGACCGGCTGCGCCCACGCGCGCGGCACGAGCGGCTGTTCTCGCCGCTGCTGGCCGAGGGCGCGGCGGCTTAAGGCACCAGCCGCAACACCAGCTCGGCCGCGTCGGCCGCCACGCTGGTGCTGGCCACCCGCCCGGGCGGCACACCCTGGGCGGCCAAGGTGTCCCGCAAGGCCAGCGCCCGCACGGTAGGGCCCGGCACCTGGGTCAGCAGCGTGGCCTGGGGCTGGCGCGCCATCGACTCGGCCAGCTTGCCCAGCACGGCCTGCAGCGCCGGTTTGGGTTCATTGCTGCCGTCGTCGAAGGCATGCGCCATGGGCACGCCCAGCGTGATGCTGCCATCGTTGCTCTTGGCCAGCCGCACCGGCGTGGGGCCGAACAGCTCACGCAGCCAGCGGTACTCGGCGTCCAGCACCGTGCTGGCGGCCGGCGCGGGGGTGCCGGGTGGGCGCACCGGCTGGGCCACGGCGGGCGCCGGCTCGCGCGTGGCCGGCATGGGCGCCGGTTTGGCGGGGGCCGGCGTCCACACCGGCGTCGGTGCGTTGGATCGGGGGCTGGCGCAGGCCGCCAGCAAGACAGCCACCCCCAGCAGACTCAGGCGCGAGCGATTCAACGGCATATGAGGCTCTTTGCAAGGACACAACCGCCGAGAATAGCGGCTTTGCACACGCGCTCACCCTCGGTTGATCCCCATGCCTTCACTTCCCCCGCTGCGGCTGTCGGGCCTGGAGCCCGTTTCCATCGACGCCGACTCGCTGTTCGTCAACATCGGCGAGCGCACCAACGTCACGGGCTCCAAGGCGTTTGCGCGCATGGTGCTGGCCGGCGACTACGAGGCCGCGCTGGCCGTGGCGCGCCAACAGGTGGAGGCCGGCGCGCAAGTCATCGACATCAACATGGACGAGGCCATGCTGGACAGCCAGGCCGCCATGGTGCGCTTTCTGAACCTGATTGCCAGCGAACCCGACATCGCCCGCGTGCCCATCATGATCGACTCCAGCAAATGGAGCGTGATCGAGGCCGGGCTGCAATGCGTGCAGGGCAAGGGCATCGTCAACTCCATCTCGCTCAAAGAGGGCGAAGCCGAGTTCAAGCGTCAGGCGCAGCTGGTGCGCCGCTACGGCGCGGCCGCCGTGGTGATGGCCTTCGACGAGCAAGGCCAGGCCGACACGCTGGCGCGCAAGACCGAGATCTGCGCGCGGGCCTACCGCATCCTGGTCGATGAGGTGGACTTCCCGCCCGAAGACATCATTTTCGACCCCAACATCTTCGCCATCGCCACCGGCATCGAGGAGCACGCCGGCTATGCGGTGGACTTCATCGAGGCCACGCGCTGGATCAAGACCCACCTGCCCGGCGCCAAGGTCTCGGGCGGCGTCTCCAACGTCAGCTTCTCGTTTCGCGGCAACGAGCCGGTGCGCGAGGCCATTCACACCGTCTTCCTCTACCACGCCATCGCCGCCGGCATGGACATGGGCATCGTCAACGCCGGCATGATCGGCGTCTACGACGACCTGGAGGCCGGGCTGCGCGAGCGCGTGGAAGACGTGGTGCTCAACCGCCGCCCCGACGCCACCGAGCGCCTGCTGGAGGTGGCCGAGGCCGTCAAGGGCGCGGCCAAGGACGACAGCGCCCGCCTGGCCTGGCGCGCCGGTACGCTGGACGAGCGCCTGACCCACGCCCTGGTGCACGGCATCACCGAGTTCATCACCGAGGACACCGAGGCCGCCTGGCAAATCATTGCCGCCAAGGGCGGGCGGCCGCTGCACGTCATCGAAGGCCCGCTGATGGCCGGCATGAACGTGGTGGGCGACCTCTTTGGTGCCGGCAAGATGTTCCTGCCCCAGGTGGTCAAGAGCGCGCGCGTGATGAAGGCCGCCGTGGCCCACCTGATGCCTTACATCGAGGCCGAAAAGGCCGCGCTGGAGGCCGCCGGCGGCAGCGTGCAGTCCAAGGGCAAGATCGTCATCGCCACCGTCAAGGGCGACGTGCACGACATCGGCAAGAACATCGTCAGCGTGGTCTTGCAGTGCAACAACTTCGACGTGGTCAACATGGGCGTGATGGTGCCCTGCCAGGACGTGCTGGCCATGGCGCAGCGCGAGGGGGCCGACCTGATCGGCCTGTCGGGCCTCATCACCCCCAGCCTCGAAGAGATGCAGCACGTGGCCGCCGAGATGCAGCGCGACGACTGGTGCCGCACACGCCAGACGCCGCTGCTGATTGGCGGCGCCACCACCAGCCGCGTGCACACCGCCGTCAAGATCGCGCCGCACTACAGCGGCCCGGTGGTCTACGTGCCCGACGCCTCGCGCGCCGTGGGCACCTGCAGCGAGCTGCTGTCCGAGGAGCGGCGCGGTGCTTTTCTGGACACGCTGGCGGCCGATTACGCCCGCGTGCGTCACCTGCACGCCGGCAAGAAGGCCACGCCGCTGGTACCGCTGGCCGCCGCCAGGGCCAACAAGACGCCCGTCGATTGGACACCGCAGCCGGCCCAGCCGCGCTGGACGGGCCGGCGGGCATTCGCCCGCTACGACCTGGCTGAGCTGGCCGCCGTGATCGACTGGGGCCCGTTCTTCCAGACCTGGGATCTGGCCGGCCCCTACCCCGCCATCCTGGACGACGCCGTGGTGGGCGAGGCCGCGCGCAAGGTGCTGGCCGACGGCCAGGCCATGCTGCACAAACTCATCGCCGGCCGCTGGCTGGAGGCGCACGGCGTGCTGGGCATCTACCCGGCCAACAGCGTGGACGACGACACCATCGTCGTCTGGCGCGACGAGACCCGCCGCGACGAACTGCTGCGCTGGAGCCCGCTGCGCCAGCAGAGCGAGCGCCCGGTGGTGGACGGCGTGCAGCGCCCCAACCGCTGCCTGGCCGACTGGATCGCCCCACTCGGTACGCAGCCCGACCACATCGGTCTGTTCGCCGTCACCGCAGGCGTGGGCGCCGAGGCGCGTGCCAAAGCGTTTGAGGACGCCGGCGACGACTACAGCGCCATCATGCTCAAGGCCCTGGCCGACCGCCTGGCCGAGGCCTTTGCCGAACGCCTGCACCAGCGCGTGCGCACCGAGTTCTGGGGCTATGCGCCCGATGAGGCGGCCACCGTGGCCGACCTGATCGCCGAGCGCTACCGGGGCATCCGCCCCGCCCCTGGCTACCCCGCCTGCCCCGACCACACCGTCAAGCGCGCGCTGTTCGCCGCACTGGATGCGCCGGCCATCGGCATGGCATTGACCGAGAGCCTGGCCATGACACCCGCCGCCAGCGTCAGCGGCTTCATCATGGCCCATCCCGATGCGCGCTATTTCAACGTTGGCCGCGTAGGTGAGGACCAACTCACCGACTGGGCAGGGCATATGGGGCTGCGCGTTGACGACGCCCGCCGGGCGCTGGCGCCCGTGCTCGGCGGGTAGTGTGTTGCATTGCAACAAATTTTCACGCTCAAGCGGTTTCACCCCGCTGCTCTGCGAATAGGGCGGGCCGACATCCCTTAGGATGCGACCCAGGGTTTTCCCTGAGCGCACCATGCCTGTTCTGTCCACGTCTTTCTTGCAGGAGCTGGCGGCCCGCCACCCCGAGGTGGCGCACCCCGTTGACGCCCTGCCTCCGCCCCGCGACGGGTGGCTGGCGGCGCTGTGGCGACGCATTGCGGCCTGGATGCCGCTGTACCAACTGGGCCCCCGGCACCGGCCGCTGATTGCGGCCCACTTGCTGGCGCTGCCCGCGCGCGACCGCTACCTGCGCTTCGGCCATGCCGCCAGCGACACCGAGATCCTGGCCTATGTGGACCATCTCGACTTCCGCCGCGACCTCGTGTTCGGCGTCTTCAACTGGCGGCTGCGGCCGGTGGCCATCGCCCACCTCGCACTGCTGCCCCAACCCACGGCGGCCGGCCAGCATGCCGGCTTGATGGCCGAGTTCGGCGTGTCAGTGGAGGCCCGTGCGCGCGGCCGCGGCCTGGGCGCGCTGCTGTTCACCCATGCGGCGCGCCATGCGCGGGCGCTGGGTGTGCAGACGCTGTTCATCCATGCCCTGAGCGAGAACGTGCCCATGCTGCGCATTGCGCGCCGGGCCGGCGCCCGCGTGGAACGCCATGGCAGCGAGTCCGAAGCCTATCTGCGCCTGCCGCTGGTGGGGCCGCCGCCCGCGCCGCGCTGGTACGAGCGGCTGGTGGCGCTGGCCGGCTGAGCAGCTGTCAGGCCGAGCGCAACTGCGCTGAGGTCGTCGCCTGCGGCTCGGTCTCGGGCTCATCCAGCGCCGGGCAGCTGGCATAGAAGCTGCCGTTGAGCTGGGTCTGCCGGATCAGGTGGCTGCGAAAGCGCTGGAACAGCGCGTCATCCACCGTGCCCGGCGCCGCCCAGAACGCATCCAGTGGCCCCTGATGCACCAACCCCCGAAGGGCATACAGGCATTGGCCCAGCGTGACCACCGGCGTGCCGTGGTACAGCGCCTGCAGGCCGGTGGTGCTGTTGATGGTCACCACACCCCGCGCGCCCTTGATGAGCGTGGGCAGGTGCAGATCGTGCACGTAGCGCACGCGGCCGGTCAGCCCCAGCGCCGCCGCGCGCCGGCGCAACAAGGCGGCGTAGTCGTTGTACGGCCGATCCAGCGGATGGTGTTTGACCACCAGGCTGGTGCCGGGCGGTGCGTGCCGGGCAAACGACTGCAGCACCGCTTCGATGAAACTGGCCACGTCGGCAAACGGCGAGTGATGCAGGATCTGGCTGTCGTTGTGCACCTGCAGCGGCACCAGGAAGTAGTGCTTGTGTGCCGCCGGGGTCACCACCCAGCGCGCGTGCGGCCGTTCCGCCAGCCGGTACCACCATTTGCGCGCCGCCCCGCGCCACCAGCGCGGCCCCTCGGTCAGCGGGCACAGGTCGCGGTGGTGGCGGTAGTTGGGGTAGCGGCGACGCCCGCTCCAGGTGGCCCAGGCGTAGCGCATGGCCACCCGCATCACGTGGCGAAAGCGCTGCCCGGTGGGCAAGGGCGGCGCCACGTTGTCGGGCGGCAGTTGACGGTAAAACGCGGCGTCCTGGCTGATGGTGGAGTAGGCATTGACCCCGCCCAGTTCCAGCGTGATGTAGTCGGGCCGCACATAGCCTTCCTCGAACACGAACAGCGCCAGTCCCAGTTGCTGGGCCACCGCGCTGGCTTCGGCGTGCCAGGAGCGCGTCTGGCCAAACAGCACGATGGCATCGATGTGCAGCGTGCGCACCAACTCACCGAGGCGCGCCGGCCATTGGGCCTGGGTCTCGCGAAAGCGGATCACGTCACCCTCGGCGTAGAACAGATCGTCGCCGGCGTTGAAGTTGACCTTCCAGACCTTGGCGCCATGGCTGCGCAACCGCTGCGCCAGGTGGCTGAAAAAAGGCCCCATGGGCCCTTGCAGCAGCAGCACGCGGCGGCAGGCCAGCAGCCACTCGAACGACGCCGGCACCGTGGCGGCAGCCACAGGCAAGCCCGCCTCAGCCACGGGGACGTCCGTGAGGCCGTGCGACTCGCCGCTCATCTGCCTGCCCTGCATGGCATGTACTTTCTTGACACCCGATCGTGCTACCCAGGTGTCCCTGGGCTTACTTGGCAAGCATAGCCCCCCGGGCACACCGCCATTGTCGGGTCGCCCCGCTGCATTCGCGTCATGGTGCACGCCGCCAGCCCTCGGTGGCGCCACGCAGCCAGCGCCAGGCAGCCCGACGCCACGGCCGGGGGCCGCTGCGGCCGCCCTCCTCGCGCCACTGGGCCAGTTCGTCCAACACCGCCTCGGGTGTTGCGAAATGGCCACTGCGACGACCCAGGTAGGTGGGATAGAGGATGAGCACACCCGCCACCAGCGCGTCCAGCGTCAAGGTCCGCCCACGCCGGGGCGACCGCAACTCGTCGCGCGTCAAGCCCCAGCCGGCGTAGAACGGGCAACCCCAGGTCACCACCGGCACGCCGCGCAGCAAGGCCTCGAAGCCGGCCAGCGAGGTCAGCACATGCACCTCGTCCACCTGGCGCAGCACGCCATCGATGGGGGCGGTGACGATTTCGTCGCAATGCGCAGCGGCCGTCCGCTCCCCCTGGCCGGGCGCGCGCAGCCGGGCCACCACATCGGGGTGGGGTTTGTAGATCAGATAGGCATCCGGGCAGCGGGCGCGCACCGCGCGCAGCAGGTCGATGTTGCGGCGCAGCCCCGGCGCGCCCCAGGTCAGCGCGGCATCGCTTTCCACCTGGCCGATGACCAGCACACGGCGTTGGCCGTTGGCCTGTGCGCGCCACGGCGCGCCGTCCAGGTTGTATTTGGACAGGCCCAGCGCCAGGATGCGTGCGCGCAAGGCGGTCGCGCGCGCCAGCAGCGGCGCATCGAACGGGGCGGTCGCCAGCAAGGCCTCCAGCGCCGAGGGACGCTGGGCGTCGTAATACATGCCCAGCCCGTCCATCACCCAGGACAGCGGCGGCACCAGATCGGCGCCCAGGCCCACCGAGCGTAAGAAACCATCTTCCAGCCGCACCACCTGGGCCTGGGCCGGCAGTGGCGGCGCCAACTGGCCCCAGACCGCCACCGTCGCGCCCGGCGGCAGCGGCCGGCCGGGGCGGGCAAAGCGCACCTCGCTGCCGGCAAAAAAACGCCGCACGATGGGTCGCTTCCAGGGCGAGATGCCCACGCCATGCACCTGCGGTGGATAGCGCTCACGCTGGCGCCGCTGCAGCGCCAGCCAGGCCAGCAGCGCCTCGGGCGTGGCCGGCTGCCAGGTTTCGGCATCGATCTGGCGCGCATAGCGGATCAGCGTCGCATGCACCAGTTGCGCCAGCGGCACGGGCTGGCGCCGCGCGGGCGCGGGCTGCTCGTCCGCCGTCAACCCCCAGCCGGCGTAGAACGGCAGGCCGAAGCAGCGCACCGGCCGGCCCCACAACAGGGCCTCGAATCCCATCTGCGAGCTGACGGTGTAGACCGCTGCGGCGCGTTCCAGCAAGCCGGGTGGGTGCACATCGCGCGCCAGCACCTGCACGCGCTGGCGCTGGGCGCGGCTCAAGCGGCCAAAACAACCATGCTTGATGCCCGCCACCACGTCCGGATGCGTCTTGAGCACCACAGGCGCGCCGGGGTGCTCGTCCAGCGCGGCCTCCAGCATGCGGTCGAAGGTGGCGCTGTCGGCGCAGCCCAGGCGCACCGAGGCATCGCCGCAGGTCTGGTCCACCACCAGCACGGCACCGGGCGGCAGCGCGGTGACGTCCTCGCGGGCGTGGTTGTATTTGGAGACGCGTCCCTCACGCCAGGCCGCCACCAGTGCCAGCGCGCGCGCGGTCTGGGCGGCATCCTGCGGGGTGGCGATCAGCGCCTCCAGCCGCGAGGCCGCGCTGGCGTCGTAGTAGATGCCCACGTCGTCCATCACCATGGACAGCGGAGGCTCCTGATGGCCCAGCCCCACCGAACGCAGAAAGCCGTCTTCCAGACGGACCAGCGGCAGGCCGCGCGCAGCGGCCCAGGCCGCAGCCTGCTCGCCGCTGGGTTTGCGGCCCCAGCCCAGCACCAACTCCGCCTCGCGCGAGCGCGTCTCGTGGGGCCGCACCAGCGTGTACTCGGCCAACAGCGCGGGCAAGGTGGCGTGCTGATGCAGCCCACGGCCGTACAGCACGGCCACCCGCGGGGAGGTCACCGCAGCGACCCTCGCGCGGCGTCAGGCACCCCAGGCCGCGAAATGCGGGTTGTCCCAGCCGGGCTTGCCATAGCCCAGGTCGTGGCCGTCGGCCACCACCACCACCTTGCCGCCGGCGGCGCGCAGCACGGCGTCACCGGCGGCGATGTCCCACTCCATGGTGCGGCCCAGGCGCGGATAGACGTCGGCCTCACCGGCGGCCACCAGGCACAGCTTCAGCGACGAGCCGGCGTTGGTGCGCGAGGCCACCTTGCGCCCGGCCAGGAAGGCGTCCAGCGCCGTCTCGTCGCCATGCGAGCGGCTGGCCACCACCGTCAGGCCGGCGACCGGCTCCTGGCGGGCCTGGATGGCACGGCGGCCTTTGCCGTCCTCTTCCAGCCAGGCGCCGTGACCGGCCACGCCACCAAAGAGGCGGCCGATGGCGGGCGCATAGACCAGCCCCAGCACGGGCCGGCCCTGTTCGATCAGGGCGATGTTGACCGTGAACTCGCCGTTGCGGCTGATGAACTCCTTGGTGCCATCCAGCGGATCGACCAGGAAGAAGCGCTCGGCCACCACCGGGATCTTGCCCGCCGCCACCGCCTCTTCGGCCACCACCGGCACGCCCGGGGCGATCTGGGCCAGGCCGGCCAGGATCACGTCCTCGGCGCGCTGATCGGCCTGGGTCACCGGGGAGTCATCGCCTTTTTGCGTGACATCGAAGTCGGTGGCGTAGATGTCCATGATGACGCGGCCAGCGTCGCGGATCAGCGGCACCAGGGCATCGAGCAGGGCGGGCGCGGCAAGAGTGGTCGAGGTCATGGCATTGGCAATCGAATGGAAAACGAACATTGTGCCCGGCACCATGGCACAATCTGATGCTTAAACATTTTGTGTCTCGATTGAAATGCCGGTCACCCGTGAGCTTGCCACACTGAACGCGCGCCGTCTGCGCGCGGTGCAGCTGCGGGTGGACGGGCACAGTCTGGCGCAGGTGCGTGCCGCCACGGGCCTGTCGGTGCCGACCATCATCAAGGCCTATCAGGCGTTCAAGACGGGTGGCTGGCAGGCCGTGGCGGTGGCCGAGCGTGGCCGCCCGGTCGGCCAAGGCCGGGCGCTGTCGGCCACGCAAGAGGCCTTGCTGCGTTGGCAGGCGCTGACCCAACCGCCGCCTGGTGGCGGCTTGTGGCAGCGCCAACACGTACAGGCCCTGGCCGCCGACCGGCACGGGATTCAACTCGACGCCCGCACCACCACGCGGCTGCTGGAGCGCTGGGGGCTGGCGCTGCAAAGCCCGCTCAACCAGGCCAAGACCGCCCCCGCCGCCCGTGCCTGGCTGGACGCGGTCTGGCGCCCTGCACTGGCGGTGGCCCGCAGCAGCGGCGCCCGCCTGCTGCGCGCCGGCGCGCTGTCCCACCCGGATCTGGCGGCGCCGGCCGGGCTGTGGGTGGTGCAGTCGCCACGCGGTGACGTGGGCTGGTTGCCGGTGCCCCATCTGGCCACCGAGGCCGGGGCGCTGGCCTTGCTGGATGCGGTCGTTGCCAACAATGCCGCGTCCTGGCAGCTCTTTCTGCATGGGCCTGATTTGCGCCGTGCGCCGCGTGTGACAACATGGCTGGCTGAACATCCCCAACTGACGCTGGCGCACTGCCCGCTGGCCCCCACGGCGCGACGCGCCGCCGAGCCACCGCCCCTGGCGCCGCCGCCGCTGGCCGACGATGTGCCGGCGCCACCCCTCCCCCGATTCACTTCCCTTTCACCTGCTCCACTCACAACGGAACCCACCATGAACCTGACCCACTTGCAGCGCCTGGAGGCCGAGAGCATCCACATCATGCGCGAAGTCGTCGCCGAGGCCGACAACCCGGTGATGCTGTACTCCATTGGCAAGGACTCGGCGGTGATGCTGCATCTGGCGAAGAAGGCCTTCTTCCCGTCGCCGCCGCCGTTCCCGCTGCTGCACGTGGACACGACGTGGAAGTTCCGCGCCATGTACGAGATGCGCGATCGCATGGCCAAAGAGCTGGGCATGGACTTGCTGGTCTATCACAACCCCGAAGCCCAGGCCATGGGCGTCAACCCCTTTGAGCACGGCTCGCAGATCCACACCGACATGTGGAAGACGCAAGGCCTCAAGCAGGCGCTGGACAAATACGGCTTTGACGTGGCCTTCGGCGGCGCCCGCCGCGATGAGGAAAAGAGCCGCGCCAAGGAGCGCATCTTCTCGTTCCGCTCGGCCCAGCACCGCTGGGATCCGAAGAACCAGCGCCCCGAACTCTGGCGCCTCTACAACGGCCGCAAGCAAAAAGGCGAGTCCATCCGCGTCTTCCCGATTTCCAACTGGACCGAGCTGGACATCTGGCAGTACATCCTGCTGGAGAACGTGCCCATCGTGCCGCTGTACTTCGCGGCCGAGCGCCCGGTGGTGGACCGTGACGGCACGCTGATCATGGTGGACGACGACCGCTTTCCGCTGCGCGACGGCGAGGTGCCGATGATGAAGAAGGTGCGCTTTCGCACGCTGGGCTGCTACCCGCTGTCGGGCGCCGTCGAGTCCGAGGCCGACAGCCTGACGGCCATCATCCAGGAGATGCTGCTGACCAAGACCAGCGAGCGCCAGGGCCGCATGATTGACCACGACACGGCCGCCTCGATGGAGAAGAAGAAGCAGGAAGGGTATTTTTAGGCCCCCACGCTCCTCCCGTCGCTGCCCCCCGAGGGGGCGCGTTGCGACGAACCGGCGAAGCCGGATTCGTGCAACAGCTTGGTTAACACGGAACACGTATAAGGAATCATCATGGCCCACGTATCGGACCTGATTTCGGCTGACATCGAACAGTATCTGCAGCAGCACGAGAAGAAATCGCTGCTGCGCTTCATCACCTGCGGCTCGGTGGACGACGGCAAGTCCACCGTCATCGGCCGGCTGCTGTACGAATCGAAGATGCTCTTCGAAGACCAGCTCGCCGCCATCGAGAACGACTCCAAGAAGTTCGGCACCCAGGGCGGCGACATCGACTTTGCGCTGCTGGTGGACGGCCTGGCGGCCGAGCGCGAGCAAGGCATCACCATCGACGTGGCCTACCGCTACTTCTCGACCGACCGGCGCAAGTTCATCGTGGCCGACACCCCGGGCCACGAGCAGTACACGCGCAACATGATCACCGGCGCCTCCACGGCCGACGTGGCGGTCATCCTGATCGACGCGCGCAAAGGCGTGCTGACGCAGACGCGCCGCCACAGCTACCTGGTCAGCCTGATCGGCATTCGCAAGGTGGTGCTGGCCATCAACAAGATGGACCTGGTGGACTACTCGCAGGCCACGTTCAAGAAGATCGACGAGGAGTACCGCGCGTTCGCCAAGCAGATCGGCCTCGAGGACATCACCTCGATTCCGTTGTCGGGCCTCAAGGGCGACAACATGATCGAGCCCAGCGAGAAGACACCGTGGTACCACGGCCCGACGCTGATGGGCTTTCTCGAGACCTGCGAGATCGACGAAACCCGGCTGCAAAAAGAAGCCTTCCGCCTGCCGGTGCAGTGGGTCAACCGCCCCAACCTGGACTTTCGCGGGTTCTGCGGCGTGGTCGCCAGCGGCGTCGTCAAGCCCGGTGACCGCATCCGCGCCCAGCCCTCGGGCCGCGAGAGCACCGTGGCGCGCATCGTCACCGTCCACGGCGACCGCCCGCAGGCCGTGGCCGGCGAGAGCGTGACCATCACGCTGGAAGACGAGATCGACATCTCGCGCGGCGACATCATCTCGGGCACCGACAGCCCTGCCGAAGTGGCCGACCAGTTCGAGGCCACCGTCGTCTGGATGCACGACGAGCCGCTGCTGCCGGGCCGCCCTTACCTGCTGAAGATCGGCACCCAGACCGTTTCGGCCACGGTGACCGAGCCCAAGTACAAGGTCAACGTCAACACCATGGAGCACCTGGCCGCCAAGCAGCTGGAGCTCAATGAAATCGGCGTGGTCAATCTGGCGCTGGACCGGCCCATTGCCTTCGACGCCTACAAGACCAACCGCGACACCGGCGGCTTCATCCTCATCAACCGGCTGACCAACAACACCGTCGGCGCCGGCATGCTGCACTTTGCGCTGCGCCGCTCGCACAACATCCACATGCAGCATGTGGACGTGGACAAGGCTGCGCGCGGCATCACCAAGGGCCAGAAGCCGGCCGTGCTGTGGTTCACGGGCCTGTCGGGCGCCGGCAAGTCCACCATCGCCAACCTGGTGGAAAAGAAGCTGCACGCTGCCGGTCGCCACACCTACCTGCTGGACGGCGACAACATCCGCCACGGCCTGAACAAGGATCTGGGCTTCACCGAGGCCGACCGTGTGGAGAACATCCGCCGCGTCGCCGAGGTGTCCAAGCTGATGGTGGACGCCGGCCTGGTCGTGTTGACGGCCTTCATCTCGCCCTTCCGCGCCGAGCGCGGCATGGCGCGCACGATGCTGGAGGAAGGCGAGTTCATCGAGGTGCACGTGGACACGCCGCTGGCCGTGGCCGAGGACCGCGACGTCAAAGGCCTGTACAAAAAGGCCCGCCGCGGCGAGATCGCCAACTTCACCGGCATCTCCAGCCCCTATGAGGCGCCCGAGAACCCCGAGCTGCGGGTGGACACCACGCAGTGCACGGCCGAGCAGGCAGCCGACAAGGTGATCGCCCGCCTCAAGGTGCTGGGCATCATCGACTGACCGGGCCTGCGGCCTCGACCCCAGCCGCCGCAGCCTGCGGCGGCTTTTTTTTGCCCCTTGGAATTGACCTCAGGAGTGCCGCCCATGTCTTGGCAGCAGATCGTCGTCCTCACCGGACTGCTCGGCCTGGTCGTCATGCTGGTGCGGGGGCGCTGGGCGCCCGCCGCCATCTTCAGCGGCACGGCCTTCGCCTTCATCCTGCTGGGCTTCACCAGCCTGGACACCAGCCTCAAACACCTGACCAACAACGGCCTCATCACCGTGGTGGTGCTGATGCTGCTGTCCGTGGTGCTGGACAAGTCCCGCCTGCTGGAGACCATGGCCGACAAGCTCGTGCGCGGCCCCTACCGGTGGGCGCTGACCAAGCTGTACTTCACCACCGCCATCTACTCGGCCTTTCTGAACAACACCGCCGTGGTGGCCTCGCTGATGGGGCCACTGCGCGGCAACCCGCATCACGCGGCCTCGCGCGTGCTGCTGCCCATGTGTTTTGCCGCCACCATCGGCGGCACGCTGACGCTGGTGGGCACCTCTACCAACCTGCTGGTCAACAGCTTTCTGATCGGCAGCCAGTTGCCCGAGCTCAAGATGTTCGACCTGCTGCCGGTGGGCGGCCTGCTGCTGCTGGCGGGCGGACTGACCATGTGGCTGCTCTACCCGCATCTGCTCAAAGACCATCCCACCGAGCCCGAGAGCGCGGCCGATTACTTCGTGGAGGCCCAGGTGCGCGAGGGCTCGCCGCTGATCGGCAAAACCGTGGAAGAGGCCGGCTTGCGCAACCTGGGCCATCTGTTCCTGACCGAGATCGTGCGCGGCGACCACGTCATCGCCCCGGTGGAGCCCGACCGCTTCATCCAGGCCGGTGACGAGCTGGTCTTCACCGGCGACGTCACCCGCATCGATCTGCTGGCGCGCTTTCCTGGCCTGCACACCGTGGGCCACGACCGCGACCTGCCACTGGACAACCTGGTGGAGGTGGTGATTTCCGCCCAGTCCACGCTGGCGCGACAGACCTTGCGCGAGGTGGACTTTCGCGCCCAGTTCGACGCCGCCGTGGTCGCCGTGCGCCGGGGCGGCGAGCGGCTGGGCGGCTCGCTGGGCTCCATCCGGCTGGAGGTGGGCGATGCGCTGGTGCTGGTCACCGGCCAGGACTTCCAGACCCGCAACAACCTCAGCCGCAACTTCGTCGTCGTCTCCGAACGCCAGGTGCAAAAGTTCATCGATCCGCGCAAGGCCAACCTCGCGCTGGCTGGTTTCGTCGCCGTCATCGGCCTGTCGGCGCTGGGCGTGCTGAGTTTTCTCAAAGGCCTGCTGGTGCTGCTGGCGGTCTTTCTCGCCTTGCGGCTGGTCAAGCCGGCCGAGCTGCGGCGGCACATGCCTTACGACATCATCCTCATCATCGCCTCGGCGCTGGTGATTTCGGACGTGATGATGGCCACCGGCACGGCCAAGGTGCTGGCCGGCGCGCTGCTGGCCGGCGGCGTGGCCTGGGGGCCTTACGCCGCGCTGGCCCTGGTGCTGCTGGTGACCTGGATCATGACCGAGCTGATGAGCAACAACGCCGCCGCCGCGCTGACCTTTCCGGTGGCGCTGGGCGTGGCTGAACAAATGGGGCTGGGTCCCATGCCCTTCGTCATGGCCGTGCTCTACGGCGCCAGTTGCAGTTTTTCCACACCCTACGGTTACCAGACCAATCTGATGGTGATGAGCCCGGGGCGCTACACGCTGGCCGACTACCTGCGCGCCGGTGTGCCGCTGGCACTGGTATTCATGGCGGTGTGCCTGGTGGCGGTGCCGGTGTTCTTCCCGTTCACCACACGCTGAGGGCGCACAAACCCTGGGGATTTCCCAGGCCGAGTGGAAAGAACTGGTTACCGGGGTTGGGCGCGGCGCTCTTAGAGTCCGTGTTGTCGGCGTGGCCTTGCAGTACTGCGACCGACGATCAACAACGAACCGGAAACTGCCATGACCCCAGCCGCCTTGCCGCGTACGCGCGCATTGGCGACTGTCGCATTGCTCGGGTTGCTGACCGCCTGCGGCGGCCAGAACCCCGAGAGCGACAGCGCCGCCCTCTCCCAATCCGACACCCGCCGCAGCGCCCTTGCTGCCACCGGCGCCACGCGCACCGAAGCCTTTCGCCTGCTCAACCAGGCCAGCTTTGGCGCCAACGCCAGCACCTTGTCTCGCATCCAGTCGGTGGGCACCGCCAAGTGGATTGATGAGCAGCTCGCCATGCCGGCCCAGGACGTGCACCGCACGCGCTGGCTGGCAGCCGATGCCGCCATCAAGAAGGGTGACCCCAAGGCCACCGCCGGCAACAACGAGGTGATCTCGTCCATCTACGAGCGGGCGCTGTTCGCCGATGACCAGTTGCGCCAGCGCGTCAAGCTGGCGCTGTCCGAAATCTTCGTCATCTCGCTGATCGAAGTCTCGGGCACCCAGGCCGAAATGGCCGCCTCCTACTACGACATGCTGGGGCGCAACGCCTTCGGCAACTTCCGCACCCTGCTGCAGGACGTGACCATGCACCCGGCGATGGGCAAATACCTGTCGCATCTGCGCAACCAGCCGGCCGATCCGGTAACCGGCCGTCAGCCCGACCAGAACTTCGCCCGCGAGGTGATGCAGCTGTTCTCCATCGGTCTGGTGCAACTCAACCCCGACGGCACGGCCAAGCTCTCTGGCGGCCTGCCCATCCCCACCTACGACCAGGATGACGTGGCCGGCATCGCGTCGACGTTCACCGGTTTTTCCTGGTACGGACCCGACACCTCCAAGCCACGCTTCTTCGGCGGCGACCCCGCCTACGCCGACCCCAACCGCTACGGCACCCCCATGCAGGGCTATCCGCAGTACCACGCCATCACGCCCAAGGTGTTTCTGGGCACCCAGGTGCCGGCCCAGAAAGTGGCCGACCCCGACGCCAGCGTCAAGATCGCCGTCGACACCTTGTTCAAACACGCCAACGTCGGCCCCTTCATCGGCCGCCAGTTGATCCAGCGCCTGGTCACCAGCGACCCCAGCCCCGCCTACGTGCAGCGCGTGGCCAACAAATTTGCCAACAACGGCAACGGGGTGCGCGGCGACATGAAGGCGGTGCTGCGCGCCGTCCTCAACGACAAAGAGGCCCGCCGGGCCGGCGTGGCCAGCGGCGAGCGCTACGGCAAGGTGCGCGAGCCCATCTTGCGCGTCACCGCCTGGTTGCGGGCCTTCAACGCCACCTCCGACAGTGGCAAGGTGCTGATCGCGCCCACCAGCGACGCCGCCACCGAGTTGAACCAGACACCACTGTCCTCGCCATCGGTCTTCAACTTCTACCGCCCCGGCTACATCCCCGCCGGCGGCGAGGCCGACGCGGCGCGCATGACGCTGCCCGAGATGCAGATCACCAACGAGACCAGCATTGCCGGCTATGCCAACTACATGATGGGTGTGGTCCAGCGCGGCATCGGTCCGCGCGGCGAAGACAACCTGGGCGAGCGCCCCGACATGCAGCCCAACTACACGGCCGAAACCGCCCTGGCCGAGGATCCGCCAGCGCTGGTCACCCAGGTCTTCGACAAGCTGCTGCCCAGTTCACCCTCGGCCACCCTGCGCAACGAGGTGCTGGCCGCCGTACAGGCGCACACCATGCCGCCCAAACGACCCGACGACAGCAACGCCCTGGCACGCGACAACGCCAAGGCCCGGCGCGTCCAGACCGCCATCCTGCTGACCCTGGTCAGCCCCGAATTCATCGTCCAGAAATGAGGTCTCCCATGCTGTCTCGTCGAGAACTGCTGCGCCATGGCGGCGCCGTCGCCGGTCTGGGCCTGGGCCTGACCGCCATGAACCGGGCCAGTGCCGTGGGCGCCGGCGACTACAAGGCGCTGGTGTGCATTTTTTTGTATGGCGGCAACGACCACTACAACACCGTGCTGGCCACCGATGAAGCCTCCTGGTCGGCCTACAGCGCCGAGCGTGGCGACGTGGTGGGCGGCATTGCCCTGGCACCGCCCGGCACGCAGGCCAAGGGCAGCGGCTCGCTGCACCAGCGCCTGGGTGGCGTGCTGCCCATCACGCCGGCCACGCCCCAGGCCGGTCGCAGCTTCGCGCTGCACCCCAGCATCGCCAGCCTGCAGACGCTGTTCAACCGCCAGCGCCTGGCCATCGTCGCCAACGTCGGCAACCTGCTGGGCCCCACCGTCAAGAGCGACTATGACAACTCCACCGCCATGCGGCCCAGCAAACTGGGCTCGCACAACGACCAGCAGTCGGTCTGGCAGTCGGGCGGCGCCGAAGGCACCACCCGCGGCTGGGGCGGGCACTTCATGGACGGCCAGATTGGCGCCAACACCCAGTCCATGTTCAGCGCCATCAGCGTCAACGGCAACGCCGTCTGGCTGCCGGGCAAGCAGACCCGCGCCTACCAGCTCGCCCCCAGCGGGCCGGTGCGCGTGGGCCTCGATGACGGCACGGTCTACGGCTCGGCCGAGGTGCTGCGGCGCATGCGGGGCATCATGACCACCACGCGCGACAACCGCCTGATCGAGCGCGAGCACGCCGCCGTCTCGCAGCGCAGCTACGCCGCCGTGGATGTGCTGGGCGGCATCTACCCGGGTGTGACCGCCGGCCCCTGGGGCTCGCGCAGCGACCCGCTGACAGACCCGCTGCTGCAGTACCGCGACCCGGCGACCAAGGCCGACCTCTACAACCCGCTGGCCCATCAGCTCCAGGCAGTGGCCCGCACCATGGCCGTGCGGGGCACGCTGGGCATGGGCCGGCAGGTGTTCTTCGTCGGCCTGGGCGGCTGGGACACCCACGACACCATGCAGGACCGCCACGCCCCGCTGCTGGCCCAACTGGCCCACGCCATGCAGTACTTCGACGACACCCTGGGCGCCATGGGCCTGGACGACAGCGTCACCACCTTCACCATGAGCGAGTTCGGCCGCGCGCTGACCAGCAACGGCGACGGCTGCGACCACGGCTGGGGCAGCCACCACTTCGTCATGGGCGGCGCCGTCAAAGGCGGCGACATCTACGGGCGTTTCCCCACCTACAGCGGCACCGACGGCCAGGGCCACTTCCTCAGCGACGACCTGCTGGACAGCGGCCAGTTGCTGCCCGCGCAAAGCGCCGACCAGTACGCCGCCACGCTGGGCAGCTGGCTGGGCGTGGCCGACAGCGAGCTGGACCTCATCCTGCCCAACCTGTCGCGCTGGGGGAGCAAGCGCAACCTGGGGTTTGTTTGAGGCGAGGGGCGCTATCCTCGCCCCATGCTCCGCTACCACACCCACCCCGTCACCGCCTTTCAGCAAAACGCCTCCATCGTCTGGTGCGACCAGACGATGGAAGGCGCCATCGTCGATGCCGGTGGCGAGGCGCCCGCGCTGCTGGCCGAAGCCCGCCGCCTGGGCGTCACCCTCACCGCGCTGTGGGTCACCCACGCCCACATTGACCACGCCGGCGCCGTGGCGCAGATTGCCCGCGAGGTGGACCTGCCCATCATCGGCCCGCACCCCGCCGACCAGTTCTGGATCGCCGGCCTGCCGCAGCAAGGCCAGATGTTCGGCCTGCCCCGGGCCGAGACCTTCACCCCCACCCGCTGGCTGGCCGACGGCGACGAAGTGACGCTGGGCCAGACCCGCGTCCACGTGCGCCACTGCCCCGGCCACACGCCTGGGCACGTCGTCTTCCACCACCCCGAAAGCCAGCGCTGCTTTGTGGGCGACGTGCTGTTCGCCGGCTCCATTGGCCGCACCGACTTCCCCCAGGGCGACCACGACCAACTGATCGCCAGCATCACCCAGCGCCTGTGGCCCATGGGCGACGACACCGTCTTCATCCCCGGCCACGGCCCCGAATCCACCTTCGGCCGCGAGCGCCGCACCAACCCCTACGTCGGAGGAACCTGAACCATGTTTCGCATGCCCCGAGCCGGCCGCGGCGGCCGTGGCCGCCCGCTGCAACAAATCGTCCTGGCCACGGTGGTGGCGCAGTTGGTGCGGATGGTGATGAGGGCGTTGTTTCGGCGGTAAAAGAAGTGATCCTGTCCTGCCCCTAGCCGCTGAGACTCCTCACCCCTGCGCCGGCGGCCCCCATTCCCTTTGTGGCTTGGGCGCCCGCTGGTAGAGCGCTTCCACGCGCGGCAGCGTGCGTTCGATGTCCTGCACGCGGCTGCTGCTGGCCGGGTGGGTGGAGAGGAATTCGGGCGGCGCGCCCTGGCTGGCGCGCATCATCTTCTGCCACAGGGTGACGGCGGCGGCGGGGTTGTAGCCGGCGCGGGCGGCCAGGTCCAGCCCCACCACGTCGGCCTCGGTTTCGTCCTCGCGGCTGAACTTCAGCGTCAGCAGCTGCGCGCCCATGCCCATGGCGGCCTGGCCCAGGCCGCCCAGGCCCAGCAGCGAGGTCAGCACGTCGGCGCCGATGCGCGTGGCCGCCGTCTTGCCGGTCTGCTCGCGGGCGTGCTCGCGCAGGGCGTGGGCCATTTCGTGGCCCATGATGGCGGCCACCTCGGCGTCGCTGAGCTGCAGCCGCTGCAAGATGCCCCAGTAAAAGGCGATCTTGCCGCCGGGCATGCAAAACGCGTTCAGCTCCTTGGAGCCCAGCAGGTTGACCTCCCAGCGCCACTGGCGGGCGCGGCCGTTCCAGGCCGGCGCAAACGGAATCAGGCGGTCGGCAATGGCGCGCAGCCGCTGCACCTGCGGGTTGTCGGCCGGGGCCAGCGCGCGCTTTTGCCGCGCCTCTTGCAGCATCTGCCGGTATTGCTGGTCGGCGGCGGCCTCGATCTGCTCGGCCGACACCAGTTGCGTGAAGCGCGAGCGGCGCCCCACCTGGCCTTGCACGCCTTCCTGCTGCTGCGCCAGCACGGCCGCCGGCAGCAGCGTGGTGCCGGCCACGGCGGCCGCAGCGCCCAGCCAGCGGCGGCGGCCATGCAGGCGACACGGGCAGGTGGGGGGATGGCTCAAGTCGGCGTTGGTGCGAAACATCGGCACTCCATCAGTCGTCGATCGGGGCACCGCGAGGCACCTCCAGCGCGGCCACGGCGGGCCGCATGAACACGAGCAAGACCAACGCCGGCACGGCGGCGATGGTGGACACCACGAAAAACGTCGGCCAGCCTATGGACGCCGCCAGCACGCCGGCCAGCGGCCCCACCCAGACGCGGCCCACCGAGGCAAAGGCGCTGAGCAGCGCAAACTGCGTGGCCGAAAAGCGCTGCTGGGTCAGGCTCATCAGAAAGGCCAGAAAGGCCGCCGTACCCATGCCGCCCGAGAGATTCTCCAGCGTCACCACCATCAGCAGGCCGCCGTCGAGGGCCGTGGGCCTATCCAGATGGACGATGACCAGGTCGAACGCCGGCAGCGTCAACGTGCCCAGTGCGCCCTGGCCCTGGCTGGCCAGCCACCAGAAGCCCAGGTTGCTGACCATCTGCAACAGGCCGAACGCCATCAGCGCCCGCCACAGGCCCAGCCGCAGCATCAGCGCCCCGCCCAGCAGCGCGCCGACGATGGTCAGCCACAGCCCCAGCAGCTTGTTGACCACGCCCACCTCGGCCGGGGCGTAATGCATGGCCTGCAACAAGAAAGGCGTGAGCAACGCACCGGCAAACGCATCGCCCAGTTTGTAGAGCACGATGAAGAGCAGAAACAACCCTGCGCCGCGCTGGCTGAAGTAGCCCGAGAGGCCGTCGAGCAAGGTGGCAAAACGCGCCCGGCGCGCCGCCCAGGCGGCCAGCGGCAGCGTCACGGCCAGGCCCACGAACAGCGTGGCCAGATCGGCCCAGCGCTGGGCCAGCGCGCTGGGCTCGGCACCCAGTGCCCAGGCCAGCGCCGCGCGCATGGCCGGCGCCACGCCCCACTGCGTGAGCGCATAGCCCGTGGCCACGGCCAGCAGCACGGCGCCAAACCCGATGAGCTCCTGGCGTGGCAGCGTGGCCGCCACGGCCGGCATGGGCAGGCGCGGCAGCGCGGTGAGGCTGAAGCCGGCCGCCACCACCATGACCAGCGCCATGCCCCGGTAGACCTCGGGCCAGCTCATGGCCCCGCCCTGGGCCGGATCGGTCCAGATCAGCGCCAGGCCGCCCGAGACGATCATGGCCAGCCGGTAGCCCATGACGTTGAGCGAGGCGCCCATGCCGCGCTCGCGCGCGGGCAGCATGTCGGTGCGGTAGGCGTCGTAGGCCACGTCTTGCGTGGCCGAGAGAAACGCCACCGCCACCGCCAGCAGCGCAAACACCTGCAGCGCGCCCGTGGGCGGGGTGGCGGCCAGCAGCCACAGGGCGCCGGCCAGCAGCAGCTGCGACAGCACCAGCCAGCCGCGCCGCCGGCCCAGCAGCGGCAGGTCGAACCGGTCCATCAGCGGCGCCCAGAGGAACTTGAAGGTGTAGGGCAGGCCCACCAGACTCAGAAAGCCGATGGTGGCCACATCCAGCCCCTCCATGGACAACCACGCCTGCAGGGCCTGGCCCGTCAGCGCCAGCGGCAGCCCCGAAGCAAAACCCAGCAAGGTGACGACCAGAAAACGGTAGGCGGTGCGCGGCGACATCGGCGGAGATTCTGCGTCACAATCAAACGATGATCGACGTACCAGCTTGGGGTTGGCAGTTGTTGACCGGTGCCGCGGCGGGGCTGATCCTCGGCGGCGCGTTTGGCGCGTGGCGCATGGGTCGCAACGCGGCACAGGCGCGTCAGCGCGCGACCGAACACAGCCGGCTGATGAGCGTGGCGCCGGATCTGCGCCAAACCAGCCCCAGCCCCGAAGCGGCGCTGGACCCGGCAGTGGTGCGCATGATTGAGCGCCTGCGCGAGCAGAATCGCCAGTTGGCCACCCAGCTGCGTGAGCTCAAAGAGGCCGAACCCCACGCCGCCGCGCCGACTGCGGCCGTCGGCAACGGCGCCGAATCCTCGTTCGATCTGGGTGAGCGCTGCACCAGCCTGGAGCGCCAGCTCGACGAGCAACGCAAAGCCCATGCCCAGGAGCTGGCGCAGCTGATGCGCACCGTGCTGGAGCAACTGGACGCGCTGCAGGCCGTCCACGGCCAGCAGGTGCAGCTGCTGCAAACCCAGTTGGGCCCCGAGGCCGACACGCTGGCGCTGCGCAACGTGGCGCAGGCGGTGCAGCAGACGACGCGCACGGCAACGGCCGCCTTCGGCCGCAGCGCCTGAAGCGCTGATGCGCGGCAAGACGCTCTACACCTGTTCGGACTGCGGCGGCACCAGCCCCAAGTGGCTGGGTCAATGCCCGCATTGCCGGGCCTGGAACACACTCACCGAAGGCCCGGCACCGGCTCCCGCCAGCCCGGCCAAGCGCTTTGCCGCGCTGGCGGCGCCACAGCCGGTGGCCACACTGGCCGACATTGAGGCCGCCGACGTGGCGCGCACGCCCACCGGCGTGGACGAGCTGGACCGCGCGCTAGGCGGCGGCATCGTCGAGGGCGGCGTGACGCTGATCGGGGGTGACCCCGGCATCGGCAAATCCACCCTGCTGCTGCAGGCCGCCGAGGCACTGGCCACGCGCCTGCCGGTGCTCTACGTGACGGGCGAGGAATCGGCCGCCCAGGTGGCGCTGCGCGCGCGCCGGCTGGGCCTGGCCGGCCAGGGCGTGCGGGTGGTGGCCGAGATCCACCTGGAGCAGATCGCCGCCACCCTCGAGGCCGAGAACCCGCGCTTTTGCGTCATCGACTCCATCCAGACGCTGTACTCCGACACCCTCTCCAGCGCCCCCGGCTCGGTGGCCCAGGTGCGCGAATGCGCGGCCCAGCTGACGCGGCTGGCCAAGGCACGCGGCATGGCGCTGGTGCTGGTGGGCCACGTCACCAAAGACGGCCAACTGGCCGGCCCGCGCGTGCTGGAGCACATCGTGGACACGGTGCTGTACTTCGAGGGCGACACGCATTCGAGCTTCCGGCTGGTGCGCACCATCAAGAACCGCTTTGGCGCCGTCAATGAGATTGGCGTCTTTGCCATGACCGAGCGCGGCCTGCGCGGCGTGGGCAACCCCAGCGCCATTTTTTTGTCCACCCACGGCGAGCCGGTGGCCGGCGCCTGCGTGCTGGTCACGCTGGAAGGCACGCGGCCGCTGCTGGTGGAGATCCAGGCCCTGGTCGATGCCGGCGGCGCCAGCCCCCGACGCCTCTCGGTGGGTCTGGAGCGCGACCGCCTGGCCATGCTGCTGGCCGTGTTGCACCGCCATGCAGGCGTGGCCTCCAGCGACCAGGACGTGTTCGTCAACGCCGTGGGCGGCGTGCGCATCAGCGAGCCGGCGGCCGACCTGGCCGTGCTGCTGGCCATCCAGAGCAGCCTGCGCGGCCAGCCACTGCCGCGCGGCTTCTTCGCTTTTGGCGAGGTGGGCCTGGCCGGCGAGGTGCGCCCCGCGCCGCGCGGACAGGAGCGGCTCAAGGAAGCGGCCAAGCTGGGCTTTTCGGTGGCCGTGGTGCCCAAGGCCAACGCCCCCAAAAAGCCCATTGCGGGCCTGACCATTCACGCCGTCGAGCGCATCGACGAGGCGCTGGCCGCCGTGCGGCCATGAGGCTGGCCGTCGTCTCCGACATCCACGGCAACCTGCCGGCGCTGGAGGCCGTGGCGGCCGAAATCGACGCTGCCGGCATCAAGGCCGTGGTCAACCTGGGCGACACCGTGGCCGGCCCGCTGTGGCCGCTGGAGACCGCCCACTGGCTGATGGCGCGCCGCTGGCCCACGCTGGCCGGCAACCACGAGCGCCAGGTGCTGGCTGCGGCGGGCGAGGCGCTGGACGCGGACACCCTGGCCGCCCGCGCGCTGGACGCCCCCGCCCGCGCCTGGCTGGCCGCGCTGCCGCCCGCACTGGTGCTGGACGATGGCGCCATCGCCTGCTGCCACGGCACACCCACCAGCGACGTGCAGTACCTGCTGGAAACCGTCACTGCGGCCGGCCGCCGCCTGGCCAGCCCGGCCGAAATCCGGGCGCGCATCGATCCCTGGCCACAGGCCCAGGTGCTGCTGTGCGGCCACAGCCACCTGCCGCGCGCGGTGGCGGTGGATGGCCTCTTGATCGTCAACCCCGGCAGCGTGGGCCGCCCGGCCTACGCCGACGACCACGGCCACCCGCATGTGGTGGAAACCGGCAGCCCGCATGCGCGCTGGGCCGTGCTTGCGCGCACCGGGCAGGGCTGGCAGGTCGAATTGCGCGCCACGGCCTACGACCATGAGGCCGCCGCGCGACGTGCCATCGCCCAGGGCCTGTCGCACTGGGCCCATCAGTTGCGCACGGGCCGGGCGCGGCCTGAATAAAATCGCCCGCCATGAGCACCTCCACCGCCCAAGCCTCCGCCACCGTCGAACTCCTGGCCAAAGACCTGCAAGGCCCTGGCGTGGTGTTCTGCCCCAACCCGGCCATGCCGCTGTGGAGCAACCATCCGCGCGTCTACGTGGACGTGGTCCACACCGGCCACGGCCAGTGCCCTTACTGCGGCACGACCTACCGGCTCAAAGCCGGCGAGGTGTTCAAGGGCGGGCATTGACCGCCGCTCACCCGGCTCAGGGGTCGAGATAACGCCAGGTGTCCGCGCCGTCGAAGCGCCGGATGCGCACGTCGCCTATGGCCTCGGGGTCGAACATGCGGATGTTGACGGCCATGCGCGTGCCGTGGCCCGGCAGTGGCGACCAGTGCGTGGCGCAGCCGCAGTGCCGGCAGCGCACGGTGCGCAGCGTCTGGTCGCCCCAGACGTAGCTGGTGGTTTGCTCAGGCTCACCCTCAATGGTCACCTCACTGACCTCGTAGTACGCCCACAGCGCACCCAGCCGACGGCAGATCGAGCAGTTGCAGTTGGTGGCTTTCTCGGGCGCACGCGGAATCGCCAGCCGCACGGCACCGCAATGGCAGGCGCCGTGCAGCGTGCTCACCGCAGTGTGGCCTGATCCAGCTTGACCTGGCTGGCCTTGAGCCGCAGCGCCTTGGGGTCCAGCGCCGGCAGGCTCTTGCCCGCCTCCTTGACGTCGCCGACGACGACGGTGCGCAGACTGGCCGCCGTCCAATGCGCCTTGGCATAGGCCTGCACCTGCTCGGCGGTGACGGCCTGCAGCAGCGGCACCGATTGCGCGGTGTCGTCCAGCGGCCGGCCCTCGGCCACGTTGGCCAGCGCCAGCGTGGCCAGGCCGGCGTTGGTTTCGATGCCGCTGGCAATGCCGCCGATCAGCGCGGCCTTGCGCGCGGCCAGCTCGGCGTCGCCCGGCGCGTCCTGGCCCAGCCGCAGCAGCTCACCCTGCATGACTTGTGCGGCTTCGGCTGCCGTGGGGTTCTTGGTCTGGGTGGCGGCGATGACAAAGCCCCCCACCGGCTGTGCGGCCAGTGAGGCGTTGGCGCCGTAGCTGAGGCCGCGCTTGATGCGCACTTCGCTGTTGAGGCGGGCCGAGTAACCACCTCCCAGCACGGCCGTGGCCACGCGGGCCAGGTGGCGCTCGGGCGCGCCGCTGCCCACGCTGGGCGCCATCACGATGACACCGCTCTGGCCGGCACCGGGAAAGTCCACCACCGTGGTGGCCGGCGCGCGCGGCGCGGCTGCCTCGTTGCGCGCCCGGGGCGGCGCCATACGAGGCGCCTTCCAGTCGCCCAACAGGGTTTGGGCGAGCCGGGTGGCCGCCTCCAGCGTCACGTCGCCGGTGACGACCAGGGTGGCCAGGTCAGGGCGGTTCTGGGCGCTCTGCGCGGCCCGGATGTCGGCCAGCCGGATGCGCCCCAGGCTGGTCGGCGTCAGCGTGCCGCCGTAGACGCTGGCGCCCCAGGCGGCACGGCGAGCCACCCAGCCGGCCAGTTGCATGGGGTCGGCCTGGGCGGCGGTGAGGGCGTCGGCGGTCTGGCTGCGCAGCCGGTCCAGCTCGGCCGCCTGCAGCAGCGGCGCGCGCACGGTGGCGGCCACCAGCTTGGCGGCTTCGGCCATCTGCGGCGTGGTCACGGTCATGGCCACCACGTTGCCGCGCCAGCCACTGGTGGATTCCAGCGCGCTGCCCAGCGCCTCGGCGCGGGCGGCCAGGTCGGTGGCGGGCAGCGGCTTGCCGTCCACCGTGGCGCCCTTGGTGCGCAACTGCGCGGTCAATTCAGCCAGGCCCGCCTTGCCGGGTGGGTCCATGGCCGCACCGGCCCGCAGTTGCAGCGCCACGGTGACCAGCGGCAGGCCAGCGCGCGGGGCCACCACCACGCGCACCCCGTTGGGCAGCGTGGCCTCCTGGAACGCAGGCACCACCAGCGGCCGTGCGGGGCC
Organism: Pseudomonadota bacterium; assembly: GCA_020161145.1. Classification (GTDB taxonomy): domain Bacteria; phylum Pseudomonadota; class Gammaproteobacteria; order Burkholderiales; family Burkholderiaceae_C; genus Ideonella. Next base: position 22,344 of record JAIUPQ010000005.1, on the reverse strand, counting down.
GGGTTCGGGCAGCGCGTCCTCAGCGGCGTGGGCGGACAGCGCCAGCAGGGCGGCGCTCAACAGCGAGATGCGCGGCACCATCATGTGCCCTCCTTCTGTTCGGCTTGGGTGTAGGTCAGCGTGCGGTAGGGCTTGCTCAGCAGGTAGGTGCGCAGCACGCGCTGCACGTCGTCGGCGGTGACGGCCTGCAGCGCGGCCAGCTCGGTGTCGGCGGCCTTGGGGTCGCCGAACTTGATGACGGCCCAGCCCAGCGCCATGGCGGTGCCTTCATTGGTCTCTCGCTCCTTGAGGGCGGCGGTGACCAACTGGGTGCGCACCTTGGCCAGCTCGGCTGGGGGAATGGGCTCCTTGGCCAGACGCTCGATCTCGGCCAGCAGCGGCTGGACCAGCGCCTCGGGCTGGCGCGGGCCGGCGGCGATGGCAAACGCGGCCAGGCCGCCGGCGTCGGCGTTGAGCGACAGCTCCAGCGAGGCCTCCTGGGCAATTTGCTGGCGATAGACCAGTGCCTCGTGCAGGCGCGACGACGCGCCCCCCGCCAGCAGCGCCTGCGCCACCTGCAGCGCGGCGGCGTCCTTGCCCGAGGCCTTGGGCGCCTGCCAGATCAGCATCACGGCCGGAAACGGCACGCCAGGTGCCGTGACGGCCAGGGTCTTGCCCGTCGTCCAGGCGGGCTCTTGCAGCGTCACGCGCGGCAGCGGCGTCCTGGGTGCGGCCAGCGGGCCGAAGTAGCGATCGACCCAGCCATCCAGCTGCGCCGGCTCGAAGTCGCCGGCGACGATGAGCACGGCGTTGTCGGGCCGGTAGTAGGTGGCGTGGAAGGCCCGCACGTCGTCGACCGAGGCGGCGTCCAGGTCCTCGATGCTGCCGATCACCGGACGGTGATAGGGATGGACGTCGAACATGGCCGGCGCGATGGCGTTGAACAGCAGGCCATAGGGGTTGGCCAGCACGCGCTGGCGGTACTCCTCCTTGACCACGTCGCGCTCGCTCTTGAAGTTGCCTTCATCCACAGCCAGGTTGGCCATGCGCTCGGCCTCGGCCCACAGCAGGCGCTGCAGGTGGTTGGCCGGCACGGTCTCGAAATAGGCGGTCACGTCTTCGGCGGTGAAGGCGTTGTTGTGGCCGCCCACGTCTTCCGTCAGGCGGTCGAACTGTTCGTTGGCCAGGTGTTTGGTGCGCTTGAACATCAGGTGTTCAAACAAGTGGGCAAAGCCCGAACGACCTTGCGGGTCGTCCTTGCCGCCCACGCGGTACCAGACCTGAACGGACACCCGCCCGCCACCCGGCCGGGGCACGGCAATGACCTGCATGCCGTTGGCCAGCGTGCGCTGGGTGAAGGCAATGGGCGCCACGACCAGCGCGGTGGGCTGGGGCTGGGCCTGGGCAGTGACCAGCGGCACCAGCGTGCACGCCAGCCCCAACGACGCGCTGGCGCACCAGCGGCGAGAAAACAGCTTCATGGTTTGGGCCTCCTTGGGACAGGCGTCCAGCATAGCGGCTGGACGGCCGCCAATCGTGGGGGCCCTACACTGCGGCCTCATGCCAGTCTCCCACTTGCTGCTCGCCCTGGTCGTGGTCATGATCTGGGGCAGCAATTTCGTGGTCATCCGCTGGGGGTTGGCCGAGTTTTCCCCCATGTTGTTTGCGGCGCTGCGCTTCTCGCTCTCGTCGCTGCCGCTGCTGGCCTTCATGGCGCGGCCGGCCGTGGCCTGGTGGCGGCTGGCGGCGTTCGGGCTGCTGATCGGCGTGGGTCAGTTCGGGTTGCTGTTTCTGGCCATGAAGGCCGACATTTCGCCGGGCCTGGCCTCGCTGGTGGTGCAGACGCAGGCGCTGTTCACCATCGCGCTGGTGATGTGGCTGCACCGCGAACACCCCCGGCCCGCCCAATGGCCCGCCTTCGGGCTGGCTGCGGCAGGCATGGGGTGGATAGGCTGGCACGCCATGGACACCCCCACCGGGGCCGGGCTCAACGGCGCCAGCCTGCTGGGCCTGACCCTGGTGCTGGTGGCCGCGCTGTGCTGGGCGCTGGGCAATCTGGTGGCGCGCGGCACGGGCCGGGTCAGTGCGCTGGGCTTTGTGGTCTGGTCCAGCCTCTTTGCCGTGCCACCGCTGTGGCTGCTGGCCTGGTTCACCGAGGGCGGCGGGCCGGCGATCACACAGGCGCTGGCCCACGCCGACTGGGTGGGCTGGGCCGCCGTGGCCTGGCAGGCGGTGGGCAACACCTTGTTTGGCTACGGCGTCTGGAGCTGGCTGCTGGTGCGCCACCCGGCGGCCACCGTGGCGCCGTTGGCGCTGCTGGTGCCGCTCTTCGGCATGGCAGCCTCGGCCGCGTTGCTGGGCGAATCCCTGCCCGGTTGGAAGCTGGGCGCCGCTGCGCTGGTGCTGGCCGGGCTGCTGCTCAACATCTGGGTGACCCGCCGATGAGCTGGGAGACCGTCGTCGCGGCCGCACAGCACGCCACGGTGCCGCGGGTGCCCCTGGTGCTGGCGGATGGCATGCCCGTGGGCCGCGTGGCCCGCGCCCACCTGCCCGCCCTGGCCGCCTGGCCCGAGGTGCTGGGCGTGGGCGCGGCCGCCGTGGTGCTGCATGCGCCCCAACGGCTGGCCCGCATGGAGCCGGCACTGCGGGCGGCGGGGTTAATCGTGGGCTGGCGCGACGAGCCGTTCACGTTGTGGGCTGGCGACGGCCGCGCCCTGGCGGTGATTGAACGGGCGGCGGCGCGGCTATGGGGCAGCCGCACTTGGGGCGCCCACCTGAATGGCTATGTGGCCGATGCCGACGGCCGCCCCACCCACTTGTGGGTGGCCCGGCGCGCCGAGAGCAAGCCCACCGACCCCGGCAAGCTGGACAACCTGGTGGGCGGCGGCGTGGCCCATGGCCAGACGCCAGCGGGTGCGCTGATCCGCGAGGCGGGCGAAGAGGCTGGCCTGACACCCCACGACTGCGCCAGCCTGACGCGGGGCAATGTGCTGGCCCTGGCCTGTGACGTGCCCGAGGGCTTTCAGAACGAGTGGCTGTACACCTACGACCTGTGCCTGCCGCCCACCTGGCGCGCGCACAACCCGGATGGCGAGGTGGCCGAGCAGCGGCTGCTGCCGGTGGCCGAGGCGCTGGCACTGGCCGAAGGCGGCGCCATGACGCGCGATGCGGCGCTGGTGACGCTGGACTTTGCCCTGAGGCACAAGTTGCACCCCACATTGGCCGGCTCTACACGGCCGGCCCTCGCAGATCTGGGCTAGCCCAGCGACCGCCGCGGATCCGGCTTGGCCGGGCCGCCAGCGGTGCCCCCTTGAGGGGGTTGAGCCGGGACATGCCCTGTCCCTGTGGACAGGGCGTGCCTGGCGAAGGGTCGCAGCGTCCCCGCTGCGACGCGGCCTGCAAGGCCGATCTGTGATCGCGTAGGGGGTGGGATGGACTTTCAGTGCATCCGCACCACTTGCTGGGCCATCTCGGTGAAACCAGCCAGATAGCCGTCGATCACGTCGGCGTCGGGCGCGCCGCGCACCTGACCGGCCTCATCGACGCCCGGCGCGGCCAGCGTCTCCACGCCCTGGCGGAACTGCTGGGCCAGCGCACCTTCGATGAAGATGCCTTTGCGCGCCCACTTGTCCACGATCTCGTAGCCGCCACGCTCCGCTTGCGTCGCGTCGCCTTCGGGCCAGTCGATCTGCATCACCACATAGTGGTCGGAGTTGTAGAGCAGGTTCATGAGGGGAATGTGGGGCCTGGCGTCCGGTATTGCAAGACCAATACCTGCCAGACCCTGGGGGTTTCCCGCGATTGGTGTGGCGAAAGGCGCACAAGCAGCCCCCAGCAGCGAGAATGCCGCGCGCCCAGCCTCCCTTGCGCCTGCCGACCGGCGGGCTGGGTGCCTTCCCCCGATTCGCCGTGGAGACCACCGTTTGAAACCCACCACCCCCAACGCAATGCCCACGGTGCTGGGCCACCCCAACGCGCTCTTCGTGCTGTTCTTCACCGAGATGTGGGAGCGCTTTTCGTACTACGGCATGCGCGCCCTGCTGGTGCTGTTCCTGATCACCGAGGCCGCCAAGGGTGGCTGGGGCTGGAGCCGCGCCGACGCCACGTCGCTGTACGGCACCTACACGATGTTCGTCTACATCACGCCCATCCTGGGCGGCTACATCGCCGACCGCTACCTGGGCACCCGCCGCTCGGTGGTGCTGGGCGGCTTCATCATCGCCGCCGGCCACATTGCGCTGTTCTTCGGCACGCCGGCCGCGTTCTACCTGGGCCTGGCCCTGGTGGTGGCGGGCACGGGCCTGTTCAAGCCCAACATCTCGGCCATCGTGGGCCAGCTCTACGACAAGGACAACGAGGGCAAGCGCGACGGCGGCTACACGCTGTTCTACATGGGGGTCAATGCCGGGGCCTTCTTCGGCATCTCGCTGTGCGGCTACCTGGGCGAGCGGGTGTCGTGGCACCTGGGCTTTGGCCTGGCGGCGGTGTTCATGATTCTGGGCGCCGGGCAGTTCTATCTGGCGCAGGGCATCTTCGGTGCCATCGGCGCGGCCCCCGACAAGGCCGCCGCGCGCGCGGTGGAGCAGCTGGAGAACGAACCCGAGGCGCACGTGGTGCGCGACCGCATCACTGCCATCCTGGTGTTGTCGTTCTTCACCATCTTCTTCTGGTTTGCCTTCGAGCAGGCGGGGGGCTCGATGACCATTTTTGCGGCCGATTACACCGACCGCAGCCTGACGGGCACCAGCGGCCTGATGTTCAAGATCGCCAACTCGCTGATCACGCTGGTGCCGGCGGCCATCCTGACCTGGCTGCTGGTGCAGCTGGTGCGCAGCATGCAGGGGCGACATCTGCTGTCCAACGCGCTGCTGGCGGTGGCTTTTGCGCTGATCTGGGGCCTGTCGCTGTGGATGCTGGGGCGTGAATTTGGCCTGGAGAACTCCGAGGTGCCGGCCAGCTGGTTTGGCGTGCTCAACTCGTTCTTCATCGTGGTGCTGGCCCCGCTGTTTTCCAAGCTCTGGGAGCGCCACTGGAACCCCAGCGGGCCCATCAAGTTTGGCGTCGGCCTGATCACCATGGGCCTGGGCTTTGCGGCGCTGGCCTATGGTGCCTCGGGCATTCCGCCCGGCGCCAAGACGGCGCAGATCAGCATGCTGTTCCTGATCCTGGCCTATCTGCTGCACACCATGGGCGAGCTGTGCCTGTCGCCGGTGGGCCTGTCCTACATCAGCAAGCTGGCGCCGGCACGGCTGCTGGGCCTGATGTTCGGCATCTGGTTCCTGAATGCGGCCATTGCCAACAAGCTGGCCGGCCTCACCGGCAGCTACATCGACCGCATCTCCGAAACCTACTCGATGTCCACCTTCTTCCTGATCTTCACGCTGATCCCGGCGGGCGCGGGCGTGCTGCTGATCCTGCTGACGCCGTGGATGAAGAAGTTGATGCACGGGGTTCATTAGGCCCCCACGCTCCCTCCCGGTCGCTGCCCCCCGAGGGGGCTTCAGCAGTGGACCGGCGAAGCCGGATCCACGCCGACGGCTGGGTTGGCGTTGGGGTAGTGCGTGAGGGATGCGCGCTAGGCTTCGCCCGCTTCCTCAAAAACAAAGCCGCCCTAGGGCGGCTTTGTTCATGGCGTGAGGTGGCTCAGACCGTGGCCAGGCGCTCGGCCAGGCGGGCCTTGGTGTCCTTGAGTTCGGTGGGCAGGCGCTGGGCGAGCTGGGCGAACAGGTCGTCGTGCAGCTTGAGCTCCTGCTGCCAGGCGGCCTTGTCGATGCCGATGACGGAGGCGAACTGCTCGCGGCTGAAGGGCAGGCCGTCCCAGCTCAGGTCGTCGTAGCGCGGGCTGGTGCCGAAGATGTTCTCCACGCCCTGGCCGGTGCCGTCCACGCGCTCGAGCATCCACTTGAGCACGCGGGCGTTGTCGCCGTAGCCGGGCCAGACGAACTTGCCGTCCGCGCCCTTGCGGAACCAGTTGACGCAGTAGATTCTGGGCAGCGTGGCGCCTTGCTTTTGCAGCCGGGCACCCAGGTTCAGCCAGTGCTGGAAGTAGTCGCTCATGTTGTAGCCCATGAAGGGCAGCATGGCGAACGGGTCGCGCCGCACCACGCCTTGCTGGCCGGCGGCGGCGGCGGTGGTCTCGCTGCCCATGGTGGCGGCCATGTAGACGCCTTCGACCCAGTTGCGCGCCTCGGTCACCAGCGGCACGGTGGTGGAGCGGCGGCCGCCGAAGATGAAGGCATCGATGGCCACGCCGCGGGCGTCGTCCCAGGCATCGTCCAGCGCCGGGTTGTTGATGGCCGAGACGGTGAAGCGGGCGTTGGGATGCGCGGCCTTGGCGCCGGTCTGCTTGGCGATCTCCGGCGTCCAGTCCTTGCCCTGCCAGTCGATGACGTGGGCCGGCGGGGTGTCGGTCATGCCCTCCCACCAGACGTCGCCGTCGTCGGTCAGCGCCACGTTGGTGAAGATGACGCTGTGGTCCAGGCTGGCCATGCAGTTGGGGTTGGTCTGCTCGTTGGTGCCGGGGGCCACGCCGAAGTAGCCCGCCTCGGGGTTGATGGCGTAGAGGCGGCCGTCGGCGCCGGGCTTGATCCAGGCGATGTCGTCACCGATGGTGGTGACCTTCCAGTTGCCCAGCTCCTTGGGCGGAATCAGCATGGCGAAGTTGGTCTTGCCGCAGGCGCTGGGGAAGGCCGCTGCCACGTGGTATTTCTTGCCCGCCGGGTTGGTCACCCCCAGGATCAGCATGTGCTCGGCCAGCCAGCCCTGGTCTTTGCCCATGGTCGAGGCGATGCGCAGCGCAAAGCACTTCTTGCCCAACAAGGCGTTGCCGCCGTAGCCCGAGCCGTAGCTCCAGATTTCGCGCGTCTCGGGGTAGTGGACGATGTATTTGGTGTTGTTGCACGGCCAGGCCACGTCTTGCTCGCCCTCGGCCAGCGGCTTGCCCACGGTGTGCATGCAGGGCACGAACTCGCCGTCCTCGCCCAGCACCTCCAGCGCGGCCTTGCCCATGCGGGTCATGGTGCGCATGTTGACGGCCACATAGGGGCTGTCGGACAACTCCACGCCGATGTGGGCAATGGGCGAGCCCAGCGGGCCCATGCTGAACGGCACCACGTACATGGTGCGGCCGCGCATGGCGCCCTTGAACAGCGCCTTGTCGCTGGTCTCCAGGATGGCGCGCATCTCGGCCGGCTCCATCCAGTGGTTGGTCGGGCCGGCGGCGTCGCGGGTCTTGCTGCAGATGAAGGTGCGGTCTTCGACCCGCGCCACGTCCGACGGGTCGGAGCAGGCCAGGAAGCTGTTGGGCCGCTTGACGGGGTCCAGCTTCTTGAAGGTGCCGGCATCGACCAGTTGCTGGCACAGCCGGTCGTACTCCTGCTGACTGCCGTCGCACCAGTAAATGGCCTTGGGTTGGGTCAGCGCGGCCATGCGCGCCACCCAATCGATCAGGCGCTGATGGCGCACATAGTCCGGCGCCTGCGCGGCTTGGCGCGACGTGACGGGTTGGTTCATGATGGAAACTCCAAAGGACTCAAAAAAATGCGGAGGGCGCCAGCATGCAAAACGGCCCTCCAGGGCGGACAGGGCCGTTGATTTGGGGGCATGGGGAACCCGTTGAAAATGAGTGTATAGGTCGCCCCTTAGGGTGGCCTGACCTGTCTATGCAAATCCAGTATAAGAATATGTCTACTCCTCCACGGAGCCTGCCATGAGTGCGCCACGCCCTGTGGGCATCGCCGCACTGGCCGAGGCGGACGCGGTGATCGATGCCCGCTCGCCCGCCGAGCACGCCCTTGATCACATCCCCGGCGCCCACAACGCGCCCGCCCTCTACGACGGCGAGCGCGAGCGCGTGGGCACGCTCTACAAGCAGGTGGGGGCATTCGAGGCGCGCCGCGTGGGCGGTGCGCTGATGGCCGCCAACCTGGCCCGCCACGCCGAGCGCCGCTGGGCCGACAAGCCCGCCAACTGGCGGCCGCTGGTCTATTGCTGGCGCGGCGGCATGCGCTCAGGTGCCATGGTGACCTGGATGCGCCTGGTGGGCTGGCAGGCCTTGCAGCTCGAAGGCGGCTACAAGACCTGGCGGCGCCATGTGATGGAGCGCATCGAGACCCTGTCGCCCCAGCTCGACCTGCGCGTCATCGCCGGCCCCACCGGCAGCGGCAAGACCCGGCTGCTGCACGCCCTGGTCGCCGCCGGCGCCCAGGTGCTCGATCTGGAGGGCCTGGCTCGCCACAAGGGCTCGGTGCTGGGCGGCGTGCCCGGTGCGCCGCAGCCGGCACAAACGGCGTTCGAGACCCAGTTGGCGCAGGTGCTGATGCGCCACCCGCCCGGCGCACCGCTGTGGGTGGAGGCCGAGAGCCGGCGCATTGGCCGCATCACCCTGCCCACGCCGTTCTGGGAGCGGCTGCGCGCCAGCCCCGGCATTGCGCTGGACGTGCCGCGCGTGGCCCGCATCGGCTTTTTGCGTGAGGACTACGCCCACTTCGGCCAGGACCCGGCACCGCTGCTGGCCGCACTGGAGAGCCTGCACCGCGTGCAGAGCCGGGAGAACCTGTCGCGCTGGCGCGGCTGGGCCATGGCAGGCGAGCTGGACTGGTTGGTCGAAGAGCTGCTGGCGCTGCACTACGACCCGCTGTATGCGCGCTCGCAGGCCACGGCACCGCGCATGTCCGTGGCCTTGCCCGACCTCAGCGCCCACACGCTGGCCGCAACGGCGCAGGCCTTGACCGACGCCGGCGCGTCCGGCAGCTGACGCGCCCGGTAGCTGGTCAGCAGAACGAAGCGTCGTCCAGAAACCCCAAGGCCAGCGCCGCACGGTCGATGGCCACATTGCTCAGCAACCCCAGGCCCAACGTCATGACCGTGCGGCGATCCAAAGGCAGGCTGCGACGCCAGAACAACATTCCGTAGAGCATCCGCGCGCAGCATGACCAGCGAGGCCAGGCCTCCCGCCAGCAGCGCGTAGTTGAGAACGATGCAGCGTAGAACACCTGCTTCTCCTTGGCTGTGTCACAGCGGCAGCCTGACGGTGACCGCCAGCCCCGGCCGCAGCGGGTCGCTGCGCGTGGCTGCCAGCGTCACCGTGGCGCCATGGCCGTCGGCGATCTCGCGCACGATGGCCAGCCCCAGGCCCGAGCCGTCCACGGCCGTGCCCAGCGCGCGGTAGAAGGGCGCAAACACCTTCTCACGCTCGGCCGGCGCAATGCCCGGGCCGTCGTCTTCCACCTGCAGCACCAACACCTGGCCAAAGGGGTCAGGCGTGACGCGCACAGTGACGCGGCCTTCTTGTGGCGTGTAGCGCAGTGCGTTGTCCACCAGGTTGCGCACCAGCTCGCGCAACAGCACGGGCTGGCACTCCAGCGGCGGCAGCGGTGCCTCACCCTCGGCCGGGCCTTCGTAGCCCAGGTCGATGCGCTTGTCCAGCGCCTGCTGCACGGCGCCTTTGACCACGTCGCGGGCCAGTTCGGCCAGGTCGATGGCCTGGCGCTGCGCGGGCAACTGGCCGTCGTTCTCGGCATGCGCCATGGCCAGCAACTGGTTGACCATGTGGGCGGCGCGCTGGCTGGAATGGGCGATCTGGCGCAGGCCATGGCGCACGCTGTCGAGGTGGTTGCCGGCGTCAATGTCGCGCTCGGCCAGCTCGGCCTGGGTGCGCAGGCCGGCCAGCGGCGTCTTGAGCTGATGGGCGGCGTCGGCCAGGAAGTGCTTTTGCGCGGCCAGCGACTGGTCCAGCCGCGCCAGCAGGCCGTTGATGGCCTCGACCAGCGGCACCACCTCCTCGGGCGTGCCGCGCACGTCGATGGGGGAGAGGTCGTGGCTGTCGCGCGCGGCGATGCGCGCCTGCAACTGGGTCAGCGGCGCGATGCCGCGCGCCAGCGCCAGCCACACCAGCAGCACGGCCAGCGGCAGGATGACGTACTGCGGCAGCAGCACGCCTTTGATGATTTCGGTGGTCAGGCGGTCGCGCTTGTCGCGGCTTTGCGCCACCTGCACCCAGGCCACGCCGGCCTCGGCGGCCAGGGGCCGCAGGGCCGCCACCCGCACCGGCTGGTTGTGGATGGTGGCGTCCCGCAGCACCACCTCGCCGGCGCGGGCAGCGGCCGGCGGCGACGGCACCTCGCGGTCACCGCTGAGCAACTGGCCCTGGGCGTCCAGCACCTGGACCCAGACGGTGCCGGCTTCGTCCGCGCGCAACAGGCTGGCGGTGGATTCGGCCAGCCGCAGGCTGCCATCGGCGCCGGTGGCGAGCTGGCGGGCGATCAGCTGGGTCAGCCGCGTCAGATCGCGGTCATACGGTTTGGCCGCGATGTCTTGCGCCACCAGCCAGGTCAGCGCCGCACTCATGGGCCACAGCAGCAGCAGCGGCACCAGCATCCAGTCGAGGATTTCGCCGAACAGCGAGCGCGGCTCGCGGCGGCGTCTCACGAGGGGATTTTCTCCAGGCAATAGCCCAGGCCACGCACCGTGGCGATGCGCACCGGCCCATGCTCGATCTTCTTGCGCAGCCGGTGCACGTAGACCTCGATGGCGTTGTTGCTGACCTCGTCACCCCATTCGCACAGCCGCGCCACCAGCTGGTCTTTGCTGACCAGGCGGCCGGCGCGTTGCAGCAGCACCTCCAGCAGGCCGATCTCGCGCGCCGACAGATCGATCATCTGGTCGTTCATGTAGGCCACGCGCCCGGCCGCATCGAACGACAGCGGCCCGTGCTTGATGAGGCTGCTGGCCGAGCCCAGGCCCCGCCGCGTCAGCGCCCGCACGCGCGCCTCCAGCTCTTGCAGCGAAAACGGCTTGGCCATGTAGTCGTCGGCGCCCAGATCCAGGCCTTTGACGCGCTGCTCGACCGAGTCGGCCGCCGTCAGGATGAGCACGGGCACCGCCGCGCCCCGGCCACGCAGCCGCCGCAACACGTCCAGCCCATGCATTTTGGGCAGGCCCAGATCGAGGATGACCAGATCGAACTCGTGCGCGGCCAGTGCCGCATCGGCCTCGCTGCCCGTCTCGACCCGGTCTACCGCATAGCCCGAGCCGCGCAAGCTGCGCAACAGGCCATCGGCCAGGACCTGGTCATCTTCGGCTATCAGGATGCGCATCGAACCCCCTTCGCCCCAGGCAGGATCACCGTTGACCGGCTCTGGCGCACAACCTCTGTTTGTACCCCAGTCGCCGCGCGGCGTCAGTCGGGCCTTGCCCGCAGGATGGCACCCAACCAATCGGTGCTGCCGGACAGGCGCTCCAACCGGGGGTGGCGCGGGCCACTGCGCACGTCCAGCGTGACGCTGCGAAAGCGCTCGCCCTCGCGCACCAGCAAGACCAGCGGCGCGGCGCCGCTGCGGTTGGCGCGCAGCGCGTCGTTCAGCCGCACCGGCGTGGCGGCCACGCCGTTGACGGCCAGCAGCGTGGCGCCCGGCGCGAGGCCGGCGGCAAACGCGGGGCCGTCCCACAGCACTTGTTCGAGCTTGCCACTGCTGGGCACCAGCGCGAAGCCCAGCGAGTAGGTGAAATCGGCCAGCCGCTCGGTGCCCGACTCACCGCTGCCGCCGCGCTCGGCCGCCTGGAAGGCGCTTTCTTCGTCGGCCCAGGCCAGGCGCCAGCCGGCGCGCGCCAGCGCATCGGGCGCGGCGGGGCCGCCCACGCGATCCAGCCGGCTGCGCAGCCAGTGGGTCCAGTCCAGCGGTTGCACGGCGTGGAGGGCGGCCACGATGTCGTCGAAGGTGTAGGGCCGCGGGCCGGGGCTGCCGTCGGCACGCCACAGCGGCGGGCGGCCAAAGAAGGTGCGGGCAAAGTCGTCCAGCGACCGCCGGCCGCCACTGGCCGCGCGCACGGTGGCGTCGGCCTCCAGCCACAGCAGCTGCCCTTCAACGTAGTAGTCGGCATCGCGCTGCCACTCGGGCCAGGCATGGGGGTGGCCGGGGCCGATGGCGGGGTCCAGCGTGGTGTCCTGTAGGTTGCGCCACTGGTGCCCCGGGGCGGCGGCGTAGTAGGCGACGCGCTGGGCCAGGCGGTCGCGTGCCTGCTCGGGGGTGGACAGGCCAGCGCGCGCGGCCAGCACATGGCCCCAGTACTCGGTCAGCCCTTCGTACACCCACAGCAGCGAGGTGCCCATGGGCGCGTGGTAGTCGGGCGTGACCAGATCGGCCGGGCGATGGGCCTTGCCGTTCCAGGCATGGACGTACTCGTGGGCCAGCAGTTCGCGGCCCCGGATGGCGGCGGGCCAGTCGCTGAAGTAGTCGGCACGCAAGGCGTTTTCGCTGGACTCGTGGTGTTCCAGGCCCATGCCGCCAAAGGTGTCCGAGAGCGCCAGCAGGAAGTCGTACTGGCGCCAGGGCCGCTGGCCGCCGAAGAGGGCATCGGCCTGGCGCACCAGGGCGCGGTGCGCGGCCCATTGCGCGGGCGTGGCGCGCAATGTGGCTGGCGTGTCGGCCAGCACGTTCAGTGTCACCGCATGGGATGTGCCGGGCGCATCCAGCGGCTCGCGGTGGATGAACGGGCCAGCGAACACGGGTGAGTCGATCAGCGTGTCCAGTGCCACCTCGGCAAAACCCTCACCATCGGGCCGCAGCGCTGTGGCGGCCTGCCAGCCGGGCGGCAGCGTGAGCCGGGCGCGCACACGCTGCGCGGCCGCCGGTGGGTCCGCCGGGTACAGCAGCACCTGCTCCCATTGCACACCCAGCAGCGTGGGGGTGACGGCGACGCGGTCGACGGCGTCGTTCAGCGGCGAGAGGTGGGCAAAGCGCAGCGTCAGGCGCTGCACGCCGTCGGGCACGGTGAGGGTGAAGGCGTAGGGATCGGCCGCCTGGCGCTGCCACGGCAGGCGCTGGCCGGCCTCGGTGGTGATGACCAGGCCGGCCAGTTGCTCCACCCGCCCATAAGGCCCGTGGCCGCCGGGCAGGTAGCGGGCGTAGCGCAGCGTCAGCGGGCCCGGCGCGACCGCCACGGTCTGCTCCACGCGCAGGATGCGGCGCGCCAGGTCGGTGGCGTCCACCGCCAGCGTCATGGGCTGGGCCTGCGCCGTCCACGCGCACGCGGCGACAAGGCAGGCGGCGAGCCAGCGCATGCTCAGTCGGCCTTGTGCTCAAGCAGGAAGTCGGCGCCCGCATGCTGGCCCAGCTGCGCCTTCAGGTAAGGCAGGCATTCGGCCAGCGTGGCATGCAGCGTGTAGGGCGGGTTGAGCACGAAGACACCGCTGCCCAGCAGACCAAACCCGCCTTCCTGCGGCGGCGCCACCGACAACCGCGCGTGCAGCCAGCCGGCCGGTGCCAGCGCGGTGAGGCGGCGCGCCAGCTCACGCGCCTCCACCTTGGCCACCTGCGGATACCAGACGATGTAGACACCTTGCGCGAAACGGGCCACGGCCTCGCGCAGCGTGGCCACCACGGCGCCATAGTCGCGCGGCAGCTCATACGAGGGATCCATCAGCACCACCGCGCGCCGCGGTGTGGGCGGCCAGTTGGCGAGCAGGCCGGCATAGCCGTCCGTGGGCAGCACCTGCACGGCGCGGTCACCGCCGAAGTGGGCTTGCAGCGTGCGCACGTCGGCCGGGTGGGTCTCGAAGAGGCGCATGGGCGTACCCGCCGGCAGCAGCATGCGGGCCACCGATGGCGAGCCCGGGTAGAGCGCCAGCGGCGGCGTCTGGCCGGTCACGGCGGCCTCGCCCTCGGGACGGTTGAAGGTCTGCACCAGGGCCACATAGTCGGCCAGCGCCGCGGGCAGGTCGGCACGGCTCCACAGCGCGCCGATGCCGCTGCGGTACTCGACCGTCTGCTGGGCCTGCCCGCCCTTGAGCTTGTAGCCGCCCGCGCCGGCGTGCGTATCCACATAGCGCAGCGGCTTGCCCTTGGCCGCCAGATAGCGCAGCACCTGAATGAGCACCAGGTGTTTGAGCACGTCGGCGTGGTTGCCGGCATGGAAGGCGTGGCGGTAGGCAAGCATGGCGCACTGTAATTGAGGCTGCGCTCTCAAGAAAACGAAGCGGCGCTCACGAGAAAATGCGGGGCCGCCCCAAGTTTTCTTGACCCCCACGGGGGCGGGCCGGGCAAAGCCCGGACCTGGGGCGCTCACAACCATGCACACACCAACCTTGTTTTCCGCCTGCCAGGTGGGCGATCTGGCGCTGGCCTCCCGGCTGGTCATGGCACCGCTGACGCGCAACCGCGCCACGGCCCAGTTGCCCAATGCCTTGATGGCCACCTACTACGCCCAGCGGGCCAACCCGGCCACGGGCGCCGGCCTGCTCATCAGCGAGGCCACGCCCATCAGCCCCATGGCCCACGGCTACCTGGACACGCCAGGCCTGCACAGCACCGCCCAGGTGGCGGCGTGGCGGCCGGTCACCCAGGCCGTGCATGCGGCGGGCGGGTTAATCGTGGCGCAGCTGTGGCACGTGGGCCGCATCTCCCACACCAGCTTGCTGCCTGGCGGCGCGGCCCCGGTGTCCAGCACGGCGCGTCAGGCCCAGGCCAAAACCTTCGTGGCCGACGGCTTTGTACCGGTCAGCGCCCCGCGCGCGCTGCGCGACGACGAGCTGCCGGCCATCGTGGCCGACTATGCGCGGGCCGCCCAGGCGGCCCGCGACGCCGGATTTGACGGCATTGAGATCCATGCCGCCAACGGCTACCTGTTGGCGCAGTTCCTCTGCGACAGCGTGAACGACCGGCTGGGCAGCGCCTACGGCGGCCCCATCGCCCACCGCGTGCGCCTGCTGGACGAGGTGGTGCGCGCCTGCTGCACGCAGATCGGCGCAGGCCGGGTTGGCGTGCGGCTCTCGCCCATTTCGCCGGTCAACGATTGCGGCCTGGACAGCGACCCGCAAGCGCTTTATGGCGCCGCCGTGGCGGCGCTGGCGGCTGCGGGCGTGGCCTACGTGCACGTGGTCGAGGGCCAGACCGGCGGCGCGCGCACCACGCCCGGCGCCGAGGCCTTCGACTGGGCCGCGCTGCGGGCGCAATTCCCTGGTGCCTGGATGGTGAACAACGGCTACGACCACGCCATGGCCGAGGCCGCCATCGCCAGCGGCCGCGCCGACCTGGTGGCCGTGGGTCGCCCCTTCATCGCCAACCCCGAACTGGCGCGGCTGTGGCGCCAGGGGCTGGCGCTGCAGTCGCTGGATCCCCATACGCTATACGGCGGCGGCGCCGAGGGCTACACGCTTCAGACCACCCCCTAACTCTAGGGGAATGGAGAACCCCTATCGACGCCGCCGACGTCTTCTCGCAACATTCCGCTACATCCCTGCCGGCCCCAACACGGTCGGCAGGCCTGTTTTGTTCTCAACAGGAGTTTGTTGCGTGAAGACCATTCACCATTCCGCCGTCGCCCTAGCCGCCGCCACACTGTGCGCGCTGAGCGCCGTATCCGCCCAGGCCGCCGTGCAGAGCGTGCCCGTCACCGCCGCCGAAACCATCAACAATTTGTGGTTCGTCGAGTTCAAGGGCATGCCCACCACCGAAGGGGTGGCCGCCAGCCGCGTCAAGGCCGATCACGACACCTTTGCCAAGGCCGCCAAGGCCGCCGGCGTTCAGTACAAGCTGCGCAAGTCGTTCAACACGCTGTTCAACGGCATCTCGGTGGAAATCTCCGACGCCAACCGCGCCAAGCTCGAGCGCATGCCCCAAGTGGTCGCGCTGTACCCGGTGGTGACGATTCCGGCGCCGACGCCGGTGGAACGCGCCCAGGCCATGGCCGCCACCAACGTGGCCATCAACTCGATCTCCATGATCCAGGCCGACCGTGCCCAAAATGAACTGGGCCTGACCGGCCAAGGTGTCAAGGTCGGCGTCATCGACACCGGTATCGACATCGACCACCCCGCCTTCGGCGGCAACGGCACGCCGGGCAGCACCGCCTTCCCCACGGCGCGCATCCCCTTCGGCTACGACTTCGTCGGCGACCTCTTCAACGCCGACCCCAACAGCCCGACCTACAACCCCGTGCCGGTGCCCGACGCCAACCCCGATGACTGCGGCGGCCATGGCACCCACGTGGCCGGCATCGTCGGCGCCAACGGCGGTGGCTTGATCGGCGTGGCCCCCAATGCCACGCTGGGCGCCTACCGCGTGTTTGGCTGCGTCGGCAGCACCACCGGCGACGTCATGCTGGCTGCCATGGAAATGGCCCAGAACGACGGCATGCAAGTGGTCAACATGAGCATTGGCGCCTCGTTCCAGTGGCCCAAGTACCCCACCGCTGTCGGCGCGGACCGCATGGCCCGCAATGGGGTGATCACCATCGCCTCGGCCGGCAACTCGGGCACCCTCGGCCTGTACGCCAGCAGCGCCCCGGCGCTGGGCAAGCACGTGGTCAGCGTGGCCTCGTATGACAACGCGTCGGCACGGCTGAACGAGTTCAACATCTCTCCCGATGGCAGCGCCATCGGCTACGCCCCCGCCTCGGGCTCGCCCCTGCCGCCCACCAGCGGCTCGCTGCCCATGTCCCGCACGGGCGCGGTGGACTCGCTGACCGACGCCTGCTCGCCCCTGCCGGCTGGCAGCCTCACCGGCACGGCCGCGCTGGTGCGCCGCGGTGGCTGCTCGTTCTACATCAAGGCCTTCAACGCCCAGACCGCTGGCGCCTCGGCCGTGGTGATTTACAACAACGCGCCGGGCCGCATCAACGCCACCGTGGCCGGCACCCCGGCCATCACGGTGCCGACGGTCACCATCTCCGACACCGAAGGCGCGCTGATCGACAGCCGCCTGGCCTCGGGCAGCGTCTCGCTGACCTGGTCCGACCGCGTGAGCGACTTCCCGACCCCGACGGGCGGCCTGGTGTCCGGCTTCAGCTCCTTCGGCCTGGCACCTGACCTGACGCTCAAGCCCAACCTGGGCGCGCCTGGTGGTGCCATCTACTCGACCTATCCGCTGGAAGGTGGCGGCTACGCCACGCTGTCGGGCACGTCCATGGCTGCGCCGCACGTGGCAGGCGCCGCCGCGCTGATGCTGGAGAACGACCCCACGCTGCGTCAACGCCCGCTGGAGTTGATGGCGCGCGGCCAGAACACCGCCAAACCCGCCGCCTGGGCCGGCAGCCCCACCGCAGGCTACACCGACACGGTGCAGCAGCAAGGCGCTGGCATCATTCAGGTGGTGGATGCCATCCAGGCCACCACGCTGGTGGGCCCCAGCCAGCTCGCGCTGGGTGAAAGCCAGGCCGGTCCGGCCACGCGCCAGCTGACCATCTCCAACCGCTCCAGCGAGCCCAAGTCTTACGCCCTGGGCCACCAAAGCGCGTTGGCGACCGGCCCCAACACCTACGTCTACGCGTTCTTCGATGCGCCGGCCGGGGTGGCGTTCAACCACGACACCGTGACGGTGCCGGCGGGCGGCAAGGCTCAGGTCAGCGTGACCATCACCGCCCCCGAAGGGCTGGCCGATGGCAGCCTGTACGGCGGTTACCTGACGGTGACCCCTGCGGGCAGCGAGACCCCCGTGGCGCGCGTGCCCTACGCGGGCTTCAAGGGTGACTACCAGGCCAAGGTGGTGTTGACCCCGACGGCCAACGGCTTCCCCTGGCTGGCCAAGGTGATTGATGGTTTCTACACCAACCAGCCCGACGGCGCCACCTTCACGATGGCAGCCGGCGACCAGCCCTACTTCCTGGTGCACCTGGATCACCAGTCGAGCAAGCTGGGCTACGAGGTCGTGGATCAGGCCACCGGCAAGGTGGTGGGCACGTTCGGCGGCGACAAGTACCTGCCGCGCAACGAAACGGCGGTCAAGTTCTTCACCTGGCAGTGGGATGGCGAGGTGGTGAACAAGCAAGGCCAATCGGTGACGGTGCCCAACGGCAACTACACCGTGCGCCTGCGCGTGCTCAAGGCCCTGGGCAAGTGGGGCAACGCCGCCGACTGGGAGACCTGGAGCTCGCCGACGCTGACCGTGGCCCGTCCGTAAACCCGAGGCACTTTGCCTGAACAAGCCGCCGTGCAACCGCACGGCGGCTTTTTTCATAATGGCGGCATGACGGCATTCACGGCGTATCTGAAAGAGGTGGGGCGCGGCAAGGCTGGCGCGCGGGATTTGACCCGCGACCAGGCTGGCGCGGCCATGAGCGAGTTGCTGGCCGGCCATGTGGCGCCATTGGCGTGCGGGGCGTTTGCGGCGGCCATGCGCATCAAGGGCGAATCAGCCGATGAACTGGCGGGATTTCTGGACGCCGTCCAGGCAGGCCTGGCGCCGCTGCCGCAGGCAGCGGGCATGGTGGCCTTGCCCAGCTACAACGGCGCGCGCAAACTGCCGTGCCTGACGCCACTGCTGGCGGCGCTGCTGGCGCGCGAGGGGATACCGGTGCTGGTGCATGGCACGCCGGCAGGCGCCGACCGGGTTACCAGTTTTGCGGTGGCGGCCGCGCTGGGCTGGCCGGTCTGTACCGATGCCGCCGCCGTGGCCGCAGCCTGGGCCAACCGCATGCCGGCCTGGATGCCCATTGCGGCGCTGCATCCGGGCCTGGCGCAGATGCTGGCCTGGCGCGAGGTGATCGGGCTGCGCAACAGCGCCCACATCGTGGTCAAGCTGCTGGCGCCGCAGCCTGGGGCGCTGCGGGTGGTCAACCACACCCACCCCGAGTACGCGCTCAGCACAGCGGCGTATCTGCAACTGGCCGGCGCCCACGCGATGGTGTTGCGCGGCACCGAAGGCGAGCCGGTGGCCGACGCGCGCCGCCAGCCTCAGCTGCGGGCGTTCCTGGCCGGCCAGCCGCGCGACGACCTGGAGGTACCGGCCCAGACCGGCTCGCTGGCCGCGCTACCCGAGGGGTTGGCGGCCTGCGACGCGGCGCACACCGCCGCGACCACTGCGGCCATGCTGGATGGCCACCTGTCGGTGCCCGCACCGATTGCACGGCAGGTGCAGGCGCTGCAGGCGCTACGCGCCGCGGCCCTCCAGCTCGGCCCAGCGCTCCAGTAACGCCATCAGTTCATCCTCGATCTGCGCATGGCGGGTGGTCGTGCGCGCCACCTCGTCGGGCGGACCGGTGAAGAAGGCGGGGTCGGCCAGGCGGGCATCCAGCTGCGCCTGTTCGGCTTCCAGGGCTTCGATGCGACCGGGTAGCGCGTCCCATTCGCGCTGCTCCTTGTAGCTGAGCTTGGTACGCATCTTGGCGGGCGCGGGCGTGGCGGCCGGCACCGCCGCCGTGGCCGCCGCCGCGACAGGCACCTCAGGCAGGCGCGCGCGCTGGGCCAGCCAGTCTTCGATGCCACCGACGTACTCGCGCCACTGGCCGGGGCGCTGATCGCCCTCCCAGACCAGGGTGCTGGTGACCACGTTGTCCACGAAGCGCCGGTCGTGGCTGACCAGAAACACCGTGCCGTCGTAGTCTTGCAACAGGCTTTCCAGCAGCTCCAGGGTTTCGATGTCGAGGTCGTTGGTGGGCTCGTCCAGCACCAGCACGTTGGCCGGACGGGCAAACAGCCGCGCCAGCAGCAGGCGGTTGCGCTCGCCGCCCGAGAGACTGTGCACGGGAGCGTGGGCACGGGCGGGCGAGAACAGAAAGTCGCCCAGATAGCTCATCACATGCTTGCGCTCATGGCCGATCTCCACCCACTCGCTGCCGGGGTTGATGGTGTCGGCCAGCGTGGCCTGCAGGTCCAGCGCAGCGCGCATCTGGTCGAAGTACGCCACCTGCAGGCGGCTGCCGCGAGACACGCTGCCGGTGTCCGGCTCCAACTCGCCGAGGATGAGTTTGAGCAAGGTGGTCTTGCCCGCCCCGTTGGGGCCCACCAGGCCGATCTTGTCGCCACGCAAGATGGTGGTGGAAAACCCCTGCACCACGGGCGGCGCATCCCCAAAGCGCTTGCTCACGCGGTCGAGCTCGGCAACGATCTTGCCACTGGCGCCCCCGGCGTCCAGCGCCAGGCGTACACCACCCAGCACGTCGCGCCGCGCCAGGCGCGCCGCCCGCAGCCGCTCCAGCCGCTGGACGCGGGCGACGCTGCGCGTGCGACGGGCCTCCACGCCCTGGCGCACCCAGACTTCCTCCTGCGCCAGCAGCTTGTCGGCACGGGCGTTGGCCAGCGCCTCGGCTTGCAGCTCGCGCGCTTTGGTGGCCTCGAACGCACTGAAGTTGCCGGGGTAGCCGCGCAGCCGCCCCCGGTCCAGCTCGACGATGCGGGTGGTCACCCGGTCCAGAAACGCACGGTCGTGGGTGATGAGCACCAGCGCGCCGCGCCGGGCCGCCAGCAGGTCGCCCAGCCAGACGATGGCATCCAGATCCAGGTGGTTGGTGGGTTCGTCCAGCAGCAGCACCTCGGGCGCCGCCACCAGCGCGCGCCCCAGCGCCACACGCTTTTTGAGCCCACCCGAGAGCGTGCCCACCACCCGCTCGGGCGGCAGGCCCAGGTGATCCAGCGTCTCGGCCACCCGCTGCTCCCAGGTCCAGCCATCCAGCTGCTCGATACGGGTTTGCAAGGCGTTCAGGTCTTCCCCGGGGGCGGCGGCCTCGAAGCGCGCGCGCAAGGCCCGCACTTCGGCCAGGCCTTCGCCCACCACGTCGAACACCGTGGCGTCCTCGGCCATGGCCGGCTCCTGCGACACATAGGCGGTGCGCACGCCGGCCTGGCATTGCAGCGCACCGTCATCGGGCCGCTCGATGCCGGCCAGGATCTTCAGCAGCGACGATTTGCCGGCGCCGTTGCGGCCGATCAGCCCCACGCGCTCGCCGGCCTCCAGCGAGAAATCCACGCCGTCCAGCAGCGGCACGTGCCCGTAGGCGAGATGGGCTTGAGAGAGGGTCAGCAGGGCCATGCCGCGATTGTCGCGGCTGGCGCGAGCGGGCTACGCCAAGGCCTCCAGCGCGTCCACAAACCGCGCCGCCACGTCGAAGCCGGTCTGGTTGGTGATTTCCTGAAAACCGGTGGGGCTGGTGACGTTGATTTCGGTCAGCCGCTCGCCGATCACGTCCAACCCCAGCAGCAACAGCCCGCGCGGCGCCAGGCGCTCGGCCACTGCCTGCGCAATCTCGCGGTCGCGTGCGGTCAGCGGCCGCGCCTCGCCTCGCCCACCGGCGGCCAGGTTGCCGCGCACCTCGCCGCCCTGCGGAATGCGCGCCAGCGCAAACGGCACCGGCTCGCCCGCGATGACCAGCACGCGCTTGTCGCCATCGGCGATGGCGGGCTCGAAGCGCTGCACCATCAGTGTTTGCGCCCCATGGCGATTCAGCGTCTCGATGACGCTGCCCAGGTTCAGGCCATCGGCCTTGACGCGGAAGATGCCGGCGCCGCCCATGCCGTCCAGCGGCTTCAGGATGATGTCGCCCATCTGGGCGTGAAAGGCGCGCACATCGGCCTCGCTGCGCGTGACCAGCGTCGGCGGCGCAAGCTCGGGGAACTCGAGGATGGCCAGCTTCTCGGGGTGTTCGCGCAGCGCCCGCGCATCGTTGACCACGCGCGCGCCCTCGGCTTGCGCGCGCGACAGCAAGTGGGTGGCGTAGAAGTACTCGCTGTCGAACGGCGGGTCTTTGCGCATCAGCACGGCGTCAAAGTCAGCCAGCGCCGCAACCTGCGGCTCGCCCGCCGTGTACCAGGCGTGGTCACCCCCCGTCAGCGTCAGCGCGCGCTGGCGGGCACTGACCCGCCCGCCGCTCACCCAATGCAGGTCGCGCGGCTCGCATGCGGCCAGCCGGTGCCCCCGCCGCGCCGCCTCGCGCAGCATGGCGTAGGTGGTGTCTTTGTAGGTCTTGAAGCCGTCCAGGGGGTCGGCGATGACGAGTAGGTGCATGGAGGTGACTTCCGTTGGTTGATAGGTTGCCTAAGCCTGTTTCACTTTCATCTTGTTGCAGTCAAGCGACAAGGGGAAAACCCACTTGGCTATGCGCTGCGAGCACGTTTTAATGAAACTGGCGATTCTTATATCACCATCTTCGCTCTCCATGTCAGCCCGTTGGGCTTGTGAAGTGTTTTTTCACATACATTAAATAGAAATGAGGCTCCATGAAAAACCATCGTCCATTTTTTTGTAGCATTACACGTAAACCAACCTTTCGCCAGTCCGCGCTGATGAATGCGCTTGGGCTTGCGCTTGTAAGTAATTTAAATTTCGCCTCGCCAGCCTTTGCACAAAGTGCCGAAGGCTCTATTTTCGGACAGGCCACATCAGGAGAGTCCGTAGTTATCGTCAACACAGAAACGGGCGTGTCACGTAGTGCCACCGTGGGCAAAGACGGCTCGTTTCAGTTCTCCAAACTGCCTCCCGGCCGATACAAGGTCACTTCCGCCAACGTTACGCGCGAAGTAAACGTATCCCTAGGGACACTCTGCACAAACCCGAGCAACCCCTGGTACCGCGCGCAGGCGTGAGAGGGCAAGATGGTGCCATGAAGCAAACCAGCCTGGGCCTTGAGCTGACGACCAAGAAGACCCGCAAGCGCGTG
>JAIUPQ010000004.1 GCA_020161145.1 Pseudomonadota bacterium | reverse complement strand
TCAGGCGGGCGGTGGATTTGACGGGGCGCGATGCCTGGGTGGCGGCGCGCAATGGGTGGACGCCGGGCCATTTGGCGCTGTCGGGGCTGCTCAATGGGCAGGCGCCGCCAAGCCAGACGCCGCCGCCGCCCCCACCGCCCGAGTTGCCGCCGCTGCCGCCGGGGGCCGAGGCGGTGCTGGCGACGACGGGGGCGCTGGCGGCTGAGGGCGCGGGCGCCAGCGGGGGCGCCTCCAGTGGGGGCTCGGCTGCGGGTGATCGGCGGCTGCAGCTGCGCTGGGGCCGCTCGATTGGCCGCGATCAGGAGGTCAGTGCGCCTGTGGCCATGGTGGTGGATGAGGCCGAGCCGCAGCCGGCTGCCCGCAGCCAGGCGCGCCGGGTGCGCTTTGAGGTGGCCCAGGATGCGGGGCAGGCGCTGGCCTGTGAGGCGGAGCTGGTGGCCAATCGGCTG
Source organism: Pseudomonadota bacterium (assembly GCA_020161145.1). Classification (GTDB taxonomy): domain Bacteria; phylum Pseudomonadota; class Gammaproteobacteria; order Burkholderiales; family Burkholderiaceae_C; genus Ideonella. The sequence goes on along the minus strand of JAIUPQ010000004.1, from coordinate 300,934 downwards.
CTGGTGCGGGTCAGTCAGGCCGGCTCGCCTGCCCTGGCTCCCGCCTTGCGCAAGCGCGTCATTGATGCGGCGCTGACCGCTGTGGAGAAGACCTTCGCCACGTCTCGTCAGGCCATTGCGGTGACGATGTTGGCGTTGGTGAGGTAGGGTTTGACCGATCTGACGCAGGGCTGATTCAAGAGCGATCCAGCTCGCTGCGCTTGTCCTTGACCTCGCTCCAGGCATCTGCATCGGGCAGGGCCAGCTTGGTGCGGGTGATGGGCTTCCAGCGCGCCGCCAGTTCGGCATTCAAGGGGATGAAGTCCTGCTGGTCACCCGGCACGTCTTCTTCGGCATAGATGGCCGACACCGGACACTCGGGTACGCAGACGGCGCAGTCGATGCACTCGTCGGGATCGATGGCCAGGAAGTTGGCGCCCTCACGGAACGCGTCCACCGGGCACACGTCCACACAGTCGGTGTACTTGCAGCGGATGCAGGCTTCAGTGACGACAAAGGTCATGGGGCGCTCCGGGCGATCGGCAGAAGAGTCAAACCGAATGCATGTTATCTCGACATGACCTTAAAGAGGTAAAATGTATGCGCATTAAGGGGCATGCATGCGGCTGGCCGACTACACCGACTACACCTTGCGCGTGCTGATGTATTGCGCGGCCCACCGCGAGCGGCGAGTGACCATCAACGAGCTGGCCGAGCAGCATCAGGTGTCGCGCAACCACCTGACCAAGATCGTCACCGATCTGGCCGGTCAGGGCGTGCTGGTCACCACGCGAGGGCGCGGCGGCGGGCTGCGGCTGCGTCAGGATCCGGCGCGCATCCGCATCGGCGACGTGGTGCGCGCGGCGGAAACGGATTTCCGGCTGGTGGAATGCTTCGACCCCACCACCAACGCCTGCACGCTCAGCCCCTCCTGCCGCCTCAAGCGCGTGCTCGACTCCGCCCTGAGCGCCTACTTCAAGGAACTGGATGGCCGCACGCTGGCCGATCTGGTGCCCGCCGCCGCGCAGCCGGTGGCGTTGCCGCGCAGCCGACGTGGGGTGGCCCGTGGCTGACGCCACCAGCCTGCCAGGCCACCGGGCGCCGGCCGTGGGCTTCGAGGTGCCGCTGGAGATGCTGGCGGCCTGCCATGGCCGCATGACTGCCCAGCTCGCCACGTTGCGCCGCCTGGACGCCCACCTGGCGCAGCATGGCGCCGACCCCGCGGCCCAGGAGGCTGCCATCGCCGTGATGCGCTACTTCGACCTCGCCGCCCCGCATCACCATGCGGACGAAGAGCAAGACCTGTTTCCGGCGTTGATCGAATCCATGGCCGGCTCGGACGCGGTCTGCCTGCGCGAGTTGACGGCGGCGCTGGCCGCCGACCACCGGGCGCTTGAAGCGGCCTGGCAGCGGCTGCGCCGCGGCCTGCAACCGCTGGCGGCCGGTGACGCATCGGCCTGGCACACGGGCGACGCCGCCGATTTCATCGACTGCCACGAGCGCCACATCGCCCGCGAAGACGCCGAGTTGCTGCCCATGGCGCAGCGGCTGCTCGGCGACGCCGAACTGGATCGCATCGGGCGCGCCATGCGCGCGCGGCGCGACACCGCACGCTGACGACATGGCCAAGAAATTCCCCATCAACCCCGCCCACCCCGAGCGCATCTGCTGGGGCTGCGACCGCTATTGCCCCGCCGACGCGTTGCTGTGCGGCAATGGCACCGTGGCCACCCTGCATCCGGCCGAGCTGTTTGGCGAGGACTGGCTGACGTGGGGGCTGGATGCACGCGCTGAAGACGCGCAAGACCCCGCCACATCACCCCCCACGCCGCCTGCACCCCCTGCGCCGCCTACCGACGACACCTGAACCGTCAGCGTGTGTTGCGTGGCTGCCGGTTGAGGGGCTCGCCGTCAGGGCCTATGGCCGTGCTGGCCGCAGTCAGTTTGGCCACACGCAGGCGATCCCGCTCATCGAGCAGCCGCAAGGCCTCGCGCACCACCTCGCTGGGTGATTCATACAGTCCGGACGCCACCTTGCTGGTCACCATGGTGTTCAGGTAGTCGGTCAGATTGACAGTCATTTCCATGCTGGATACCCCCTTTTTTAGATCGTAAGTTCATCGTAGCCGCCGCGCGCCGTAGAGGCCTTGTCCAAGGACAAGGATCCGGCCCATACAGGGCCAAAGGCCACATGCAGCCTCTAAGCGGTGGCCGCACCCAGCCAGCCGGCCACACCCATGGCCAGCCACACCCCCACCAGCCAGCCCAGCACCAGCCGCCGCCACAGCGGCGGCGCCTGGGCCAGGCCCATGAAGACCAGCGCCACCAGCGCACCCTTGGCAATGGAGAGTGCGGCCACCACCCAGGCCGCCCAAGCCGGTTTGGGCGACGGCAAGCCGCCTGCGAGCAGTGCGCCCAGTGCCGTGGCGGCCAGCAGCGCCAGCGCCACGGCATTGATGCGGCGCGGGCTCATCGCCACAGGTAGACCAGGGCAAACAGCACCAGCCACAGCAAATCCACCAGATGCCACAACAGCGCGCCGGTTTCCAGTGCGTGCAGGCTCACCCGCCGCCCCAGCACGGCGAGGATGCCCAGCACCACGGTGGCTGCCAGCACGTGCAAGAAATGGAACCCCGTCAGCCCCACATAGAGCGCGTCGAAGGCACTGGCCTCCACGTCCAGATGCGGCGCTTGCCGCGCGTACTCGCCGCCTTTGAGCGCCATGAAGCCCAGCCCCGCTGCGACGGCGCCCATCAACCAGCGCCGTGCCTGCTGCGGCCCTGCGGCCACCCCGCGCGCGCAGGCCCAACTGCCCGCAATCAACAGCGCCGTGTTGACCGCCCCGGCACCCGCGTCCAGCCGCGCCTGCCCGGCCGCAAACAGCACCGGCTGCGCCCCCCGCATGGCCGCAAACGCCACGAAGCCCAGCCCGAAGGTGGCCAGCTCCAGCAGCACCACCAGCCACAACGCCAAATCGCCCGACAGCCGCTCCTCACTCACCAACGCCACCCACCCAACCAAGCTGTCGGCGTGGATCCGGCTTCGCCGGTCCACTGCCGAAGCCCCCTTGGGGGGCAGCGACCGGGAGGGAGCGTGGGGGCACCATCAACCGACCGGGAGGGAGCGTGGGGGCACTATCAACATCACCATCAATGTGAGGTGCCCTCGCTGCGCGAGATCTTGTTCCAGACGTTGTACTTGCCCACCGGCTTGCTCATGGGCAGGCGCTTGACCTCTTTGAAGGTGGCGGCGTCGTAGACGATGAGCGCGCCGTCCAGCTCCCACAGGCTGGCCAGCGCGTACTTGCCATCCTGGGTGAACTCGATGTGGGCCAGCGTCTTGCCGGGCTCGCGCACGCTGGCCACGGGCTTGAGCGTCGCCTTGTCGATGATGGTCAGCGTGTCCTTGGCGGTGGGACTCATCATGGAGTCCGTCCAGGCGTAGCGGCTCTTCTCGTGGCTGCGCATGAAAAAGCCCGGCCCCGGCGTGGGGATGGTGGCCACGGGCTTCCAGTCCTGCATGTCGATGACGTCGATGCCGCTGCCCTTGAGGTTGGGGCTGGCCAACACCCGGCGACCCTGCCAGTCGAAGGTGATGCCCGAGCCCAGATGCGGCATGCCGGCCAGTGGCAGGTCGGCCACCTTGCGACGCGCGTCCAGGTTGATGACTTGCGCACTGGCGATCTCCTGCCCGGCCCGCGGGCGGGTGGAGCCCAGCACGTGGCGGTAGGGCTGGTCAAAGAAAAAGTCGTCCAGCGGCGCATCCAGCGGCGTGCGGCGCACACCCAGGTAGCCGGGCTTGGCGATGCCCTCGCCCATCTTGTAGTCGTGCACCAGACCGTCGTAGATGGGCTCGGCCTTGGGATCGTACGCAATCTCCCACAACTCCGGAATGTCTTTGAGCGCCACGATGAAGCTGCGCCGCGGCGCGGCGTCGTAGACGGCCGACACGCGCGAGGTCTGCTTGCCGTCCAGCGTGGCGGCCGGGTAGATGCGCGTCAGGTTGAGGTCGGCATCGAACAGCACCACGTCACCGGGCAGGTAGTTGGCCGCCATCACCCACTGGCCGTCGCTGCTGACGGCCACGTTGCGCATGTTCAGCCCGGCGCGCACCTCGGCCACGGTCTTCAGGTGCCAGAGGTCGAACTTGCTGACCCAGCCGTCGCGCGAGCCGAAGTACACGTAGCGCCCCTCGGGGCTGAACTTGGGGCCGCCGTGCAGCGCGTAGCGGCTGGCAAAGCGATGCATCACCGTGAAGCGGTCGCCATCGACCACGCTGACGTGGTGGTCGCCGCCTTCCACCACGATGAAGACGTTCATCGGGTCGGCCGACCATTGCGGCTTGGGCGCGAGCCGCTCGGCCCCCGCCAGCGCCACGCGCGAGGCGCGGATGTCGGCCTCGCCCCATTGCGGCGCGGGCAGCACCGGCGTGCGCAGCCAGGCCGCCACGGCGGCCACCTCGGCCTCATTCAGGGTCTGGCCAAAGCCCGGCATCTGCGTGGCCGCGCGGCCGTCCTTGATGACAGCCAGCGCCTCGGCCGGGCGCAGCCGCTCCAGACTCTCGGGCAACAGCGCCGGGCCCATGCCACCGGTGCGGGTGGCGCCGTGGCAGGCGGCGCAGTGCTGCTGGTAGAGCTTGGCGGCGTCCACCGGCTGCGCCTTGGCGATGTCCACACCCATGGCCATCACACCCAGCGCCAGCACCAGCTTGGCCAGCATCGCAAACCGCTCACGCATGGGCCCACTCCTGCAGCCACCTATCGGCTCTTGTGCGTCTCATGGCCGCCACTCTAGGTGCAAGGCCTGAGCGCAGCCTTGATTTCGTTCAGGTCTGGGCGCGCGAGGCATGCCCAGGGCCGCCCACGCGCCTAGCCCGCCATCACCGACTCGCCCTCTCCCTGGAGCCGGCTGGCAAGCCCGGCCGGGTGCGCACGGATCTCTTCATCGGTCAGATAACACCCCGGGTCTTCCGCCCACGGGTTGCCGGTGGTCTGCTGGGCGCGCACCCGGGTGTTGCCGCCGCAGATCATCAGATGGGCGCAGGTGGCACAGCGGCCTTCCACCGGGCGCGGCTGGCGCTTGAGGCCGGCCATCACCGGGTCGGTGAGGTCGGGCCAGATGGCCGAGAACGGTCGCTCGCGCACGTTGCCCAGGTTGTGGTGCCACCACATGGTGTCGGGGTGGACACGGCCTTCGTTGTCGATGTTGGCCACGTTGATGCCGCTGCTGTTGCCGCCCCAGGCCACCAGCCGGCGCCGCAGCGCGGTGGTGTCGAGGTGGGGCAGGTACTGCGCCACCCATTGCAGCAGGTAGGGGCCGTCGGCGTCGTTGTTGCCGCTGACGTATTCCTCGTCGTAGCCTTGCTGCACCGCCTCCCAGGCGCGGGCAAAGAGCTGGTCCATGGCCTCGCGCGTGGCCCGGTGGTGGGCGTCTTTGGCGCGGTGGATGTTGCCGCGACCGGCGTAGTTGAGGTGCGAGAAGTAGAACTTCTGCGCCCCTTCGGCGCGCATCAGGTCCAGCAGCGGCCCGAGGTCGTGGGCATTGAGCGCCGTCATGGTGTAGCGCAGGCCCACCTTGACCTTCTGCGCATGCAGGTGGCGCACGGCGGCCAGGCTGGCGTCAAAGGCGCCATCGAGGCGGCGGAATTTGTCGTGTGTCTCACGCAGGCCGTCAAGGCTGATGCCCACGTAGTCAAAACCCACGTCGGCGATGCGTGCGGCCACGCCGGCGTCGATCAGCGTGCCGTTGGTGGACAGGCCCGTATAGAAGCCCATGGCTTTGCTGCGCCGGGCGATGGCCTCCCAATCGGGGTGCAGCAGGGGCTCGCCGCCCGAGAGGATGAGCACCGGCACGCCAAACCCCTTGAGGTCATCCATCACGGCGTAGATCTCTGCGGTACTCAGTTCACCGGGGTAGTTGTGGTCGGCCGACAACGCATAGCAGTGCTTGCAGGTGAGGTTGCAGCGGCGGATCAGGTTCCAGATGACGACGGGCCCGGTGGGGCGCGCCGGCGGGGGCATGCTGGGGCGCGGCTGGCGCTGGGCCAGGCCGCGCAGGTAATGGGTGATGCGAAACATGGCTGCCCTTGTCTAGTCCACCAGGCGCAGCCCGGTTTTCTTGAGGATGGCTGTGGAGAACAAGATGTCGTGGGCGCTGCAGGCATCGCCCAGCAGCGCGGCAATGGCTTTGGCCTCTTCGCGCACCTGTTCGCGGCTGGTGCCGTGCAGCATGGCAAACAGGTTGTAGCGCCAGACGGGCAGGCGCCGCGGCCGGCGGTAGCAGTGGCTGACCCCGGGCAGGCGGCCGATCTGCGCGCCCAGCTCGTCCACGCGGGCATCGTCCACGTCCCAGACGCTCATGCCGTTGGCCACAAAGCCCAGTTTGTAGTGGTTGGGCACGGCGCCGATGCGGCGCACCAGGCCCTCGTCCAGCATCTGCGCCAGCCGCTCGCGCACGGCCTCGCCCGAGACGCCCAGCTGAGCCCCCACGGCCTCGTAAGGGCGTGGCACCAGCGGCAGGCCGCCCTGGGTGGCGGCAATCAGCGCGCGGTCGAACTCAGTCAGCATGGATGGCCTCCAGCGGCAATTTCAGTTCGACAAAATACTCTTTTTCCTTGGGAAAGGCATAAACCGTCAAGCCCGTGTCGGCTTCTATGCGCGCCAGCACGGCGTCGGCCTGGGCATGGGTTTCGGCGGCCAGCACAAACCACATGTTGAGCGCATGCTCGCGGCGGTAGTTGTGGGCCACTTCGGGCCAGGCGCCCACCTGGGCCGCCACGGCGTCGAAGCGCGCCTCGGGCACGGTCATGGCGGCCAGCAGGAAGCGCCCCCCGGCGCGCTCGATCTGGAACAGCGGGCCAAAGCGCGTCAGCACGCCCTGGGCCAGCCAGGCCCGCAGCTTCTCCAGCAACTGCTCCTCGGTCAGGCCATGGGCGGCGGCCACTTCGGCATAAGGCCGATCGCCGAGTGGAAAGCCACCGTGCAACGCCGCGATCAGGCGACGGTCTTCAAGGCTGGGCATGGGCCTTCTCCTCCAGCGGCCGAAAGCGCCGCGCGCCGGTCTGCTTGAACCGCTGGCGCGAGAACAGCCGCGCCTGCGGCAGCGCGGCCAGGCCGCAGGCGGCAATGGCCGCATCCATCACAGCCGCCACCGCCGCGCGGTCGCGGCCGTGGCTCATGGCGTAGAGGTTGTAGCGCCAGCCGGGCGCGCGCTGGCGGCGGTAGGCCAGCGTGATGCCGGGCTGGGCGGCCAGGCGCTCGCCCAGCCCGTCTACATCGGTGTCGGCCACATCGAACACGCTCATGGCGTTGGCCGCAATGCCCAGTTCGTGGTGGCGCACGATGACGCCAAAGCGCCGCAACGTGCCCGCCTGCAGCCACCGCGCCAGGCAGGCCAGCACCTGGTCCGGGCTGCGCCCGCACTGCGCGGCCCAGGCGGCGTAAGGCTCAGGCACCAGCGGCAGGCCGGCCTCGACGCAGGCGGCCAGCGGTCGGTCGGCCTCGGTCACGGGCTCGCCAGGCGCGCGCTGGCGCGCCGCCGTGCGATGCAGGCCGTGCAGGTCGAACCCCAGGTCGATGTGATAGGGGCGCACCATGCGCAGCGCCAGTGCCGGCAGGCCGGTGCGTGCCTCCAGGTCGGCCAGTGCCGCATCCACCGCCGCCGCGCTGGCGCCGGTGAGCACGAACCACAGGTTGTGGCGGTGCTCGCGCTCATAGTTGTGGTTGACGCCGGGGTGGGCCGAAACGATGGCCGCCACGCGCGCCAGATCGGCCGGCGGCACGGCCATGGCGGCCAGCATGGCGTCGCCTCCGGCGCGCCCGGCAAACACCCCGCCGATGCGGCTGATGCGGCCGGCGCCAAAGTGCTCGGCATAGGTGGCCATCACGGCGTCGGCGCTGCGGCCCGTGGCGGCGGCAATGGCCTCGAACGGCCGCGCCACCAGGGGGAAGTCGTGCTGCCAGTTGTTGAGCAAGGCATCCATCAGAACCCCGTCCTGTGGGCGCGGCTGGTAAAGAAAATGCCGCTGGGTGCATCCACCGGCAAATCGGCCAGCGTGGCAAAGCGCTGGGTGTCCACCACCCGCACGCGGTTGTCGTCGCGGGCGCTGATCCAGACCGCCTCGCCGCGCGGCGTGAACTCCATGTGCAGCACGGCCTTGCCGGGCGAAAGCGTCTGCACCACCTGCCGGCTGGGGGTGTCGATGACCTGCACGCGGTTGTAGTCGGGCACGGCGAAGTTGACCCAGACCTGGCGCCCGTCCGGCCGCGCGATGACGAACACCGGCTGGCCGGCCACGGCAATGCGGCCCACTTCCTCCCAGCTCGCGGTGTCCACCACCAGCACCTCGTGGCGGCCTATGGCCGGCAGATAGGCGTGGCGACCGGCCACGGCCCAGCCGCGCAGGTGCGGCATCTTGTAGACCGGCAGCGGCGCCTCGCCCCGGCCGTAACCGGCCAGGATGCGCCGCGCCTGCGGCCGCTCGGCCCAGGTGTCGACCAGCGCCAGGCCGTCCTCGCCAAACAGGCCGGCGATGTAGTGGCGGCCGTCGGGCGTGACCAGGCCGTCGTAGGGCTGGCGGCCTATGCCTTCCAGCGTGGTGACCTGCGGCCGGCCGGGATCGGACAGGTCGGCGATGCAGATGGCGTCGCGGTCGAACAGGCTGTAGGCAAAGCGCCGGCCAGGCAAGTCCACCAGGCCCACCACGCGCGAGGCGGCGGGCAGGTCGGCCACCAGCGCCAGCGTGCGGGCGTCGAACACCTTGACGCCGCCGGGCGTGTAGTTCTGCGCCGCCACCAGCGTGCCGTCGGCGCTGATGGCGCCGCCGATGCTGTTGCCGGCCTGCATCACGCGGGCGACGATGCGCCGCTCAACCAGGTTGACCTGGGTCAGCCCGCCGTCGCGGCCGAACACGTAGGCATGCAGCCCGTCGCGGCCAAAGACGGCCGCCGCATGCGAGAGGTCACCCAGGCCGGCGACCTCGCCCAGCGCCCGTCGCTGCGTGGTGTCCACGATGCTGACGGCGCCGCGCGCACGTTGAATGACCAGCCCCAGATCGCCCGTGCCCACGGCCGGGGTGCTGGCACAGCCGCCAAGCGCGGCCAGGGCGGGCAGTGCACCCAGGACCGTCAAGGCGCCCAGCGCATCGCGTCGTTTCATCGGGTCTCCTCTTGGGGAAAGCCATGGGCGAGCCGCTGCGCGATCCAGGCGGCTTCGTCCTCAGTCAGCAAGGCGCGCCACGGCGGCATGGGGGTGCCGGGGCGGCCATAAAAAATGGTGGCGGCCAGGCCCTCGGTGGGCTTGCCGGCCAGCGCCTCGCGCGTCAGCGCGGGGCCCAGGCCACCGGTGAGCCTCATGCCGTGGCAGGAGCCGCAGTCCTGGCGCACCATGCGCACCAGCTGGTGCTGGCGCGCGGGCTCGGGCTGGGCCCAGGCGCTGGAGACCAGCGCCATCAACACCCAGCCGGCCCAGGCGTGCATCACGCCGCCAGAATCTGCGCCACGGCAGCCTTCAGATCGGCATCGCCAATCTTGTCCGGCCCGTTGGGCGACATCGGAATGGGCCCGAACACCCCCGAGCCGCCCTTGCGCACCTTGTCGAACAGCTTGGCCGGCGCATCCGCCTGGCCCTTGTACTTGGCCGCAATGTCCTTGAACGACGGCCCGACCAGCTTCTTGTCCTTGGCATGGCAGGCCATGCAGCCCGCCTTGTTCATGGCCTCATCCGGCGTCGCCGCCGAGACCCCGAACGCCGCAATCAGAAGCGACAAACCCACAACAACTTTCACATTACTCTCCTACGCCCCGCAGGGCACCAACAAACCTGGGAACTTGCGCGGATCCGGCTTGGCCGGTCCGCTGCAAGAGCCCCCTCGGGGGGTGGCGACCGAGAGGGAGCCTGGGGGCCTCAGTCAATAAACGTCGTGCTGGGTGTTGTAGACGTTGAAGTGCCCCGTCGGCGTGATCAGGCGCGGGTCCTTGATGACCGTCTTGAGCTTGAGCGTCTTGTCGTCGACGACGACCAGCGCGCTTTGCTTGTTCTTGGCGCTCCACACGGCAAACCACACCTCGTCGCCCGCCTTGTTGTACTCGGGCTGGGTGACGCGCTTGGCCCCGTCATCGTTCAGACCCGCCCACTCGGCGATGGGCAACACGGTGTAGCCCTTGTCGAGGTTCTTGATGTCGAACACGGCCACCGACTGGCTGATCTTGGGATCGGGGTTCAGCGGCGTGTCGCTGTAGAGGTGGGTGCTCTTGGGGTGGCTCTTGATGAACAGCGCACCGCCGCCCTGGCCCTTGAGCGTCTGCACCACCTTCCAGGCGTTCTGCGGGTGCTTGACCGGGTCGGTGCCAATCAAGGCGATGGTCTCGTCACCCAGGTGGCCGGTGCTCCAGACCGGGCCGTACTTAGGGTGCACGAAGTTGGCGCCGCGTCCCGGGTGCGGGATCTTGCCCACATCGATCAGCTTGGTCAGCTTGCCGTCCTTCAGGTCCACCGCCGCAATCTTGTTGCTGTTGTTGGCGGCCACCATGAAGTAGCGCTTGCTGGAGTCCAGGCCGCCGTCGTGCAGGAAGCGCGCGGTGCCGATGGTGGTGACCTTGAGCGCGTCGATGTTGGAGTAATCCACCAGCAGCGTCTGCCCGGTCTCCTTGACGTTGACCACGAACTCGGGCTTGAAGTGGCTGGCCACGATGGAGGCCACGCGCGGCTCGGGGTGGTATTCCTGGGTGTCCACCGTCATGCCGCGGGTGGCCACGATCTTCAGCGGCTCCAGCGTGTCGCCGTTCATGATGGTGAACTGGGGCGGCCAGTAGCTGCCGGCAATGGCCAGCTTGTCGTCATAGCCCTTGTACTTGCTGGTCTCCACCGAGCGGGCCTCCAGGCCCACGCGCACCTCGGCCACGTTGTCGGGCTTGGCCATCCACAGGTCGATCATGTTGATCTTGGCGTCGCGCCCGATCACGAACAGGTAGCGGCCGGACTTGGACAGGCGCGAGATGTGCACCGCATAGCCGGTCTTGACGATGTTGATGATCTGCTTGGTGTCGCCATCGATGATGGCCACCTCGCCGGTGTCGCGCAGCGTGGTCGAGAAGATGTTCTCGATGTTGTAGCTGTTCATCTTCTTCTTGGGCCGCTGATCGGGCGGGATGATGACCTTCCAGGTCTGCTTCATCTCGGCCATGCCGAATTCCGGGGGCATCGGCGGGTCGTGCTGGATGTAGCGGGCCATCAGGTCCACTTCCTTCTCGGTCATCTCACCGCTGGTCTGCCAGTTGGGCATACCGGCGGGCGAGCCGTAGGCGATGAAGACCTTCAGGTAGTCGGTGCCCTTGGGCAGCGTCACGTCGGGCGTCAGCGGCTTGCCGGTGGCGCCCTTGCGCAGCACGCCGTGGCAGCCGGCGCAGCGCTCGAAGTAAATCTTGCGCGCCAGGTCGAACTCGGCCTGCGTCATCGGCGGCGCCTTGGGGTTGGTGCTCTGGTGCATGGGCGCGTCAACCAGCGGCGAGCCGGCGGCCTGGTACTTGACCTCGGCCGGCGACAAATCCTTGTGCGTCTCGTCGTCCGGCTTGTCCTGGGCGACGGCGGCCAGCGGCAATACGGCAGCCAGCGCGGCCACGGCCAGCAGACGGGGTATGGGACGCGTGGGGATGCGAGTCGGGAACATGAAACCTCCTCAGGTGGTGGGTGTGATTGGGTCCATATCCATCGTCCACCTAGGGCAATCCCTTGTCCTTGAACTGGTTCAAGGGTACTCGCGCGCATACTGACGGGCCCATCTCGACGGGAGCGCCGCCATGGTTCCGGACCTCTACCAGGCGCCTTACAGCGCCCTCTCCGAATACGGCCGCCGGCTGCTGGCCGAAGGCGATTCATGGTTCACCATCGGCTCGCTCACCTTCGAGCGGGCCCCCAATCTGCTGGGCCAGATCGACCTGCCCACCAGCACCGCCATCGTCAGCTGCGCCTACCCTGGCGACACCTTGCAGCGCATGGTGGACGGCGTGCACGACGTCTGGTTCGACCGCCTGCTGCGCGTGCGGCGCTATGCCAGCTACTGGGACGCCATCCTTTTCTCAGCCGGCGGCAACGACTTGATCGACGCCTGCCAGGTGCCGGCGCGCGACGCCACCGGCCAGCCCATCCCGCCCGCGCGCCGGCTGCTGCTCACGCCCGACGAAGCCCCACCCGGCCCGCCGGCACGCTACCTGAGCGAGCCCGGCTGGACGCTGCTGGCCGACTACCTGCGCGCCAACCTGAGCCTGATCGTGCAGCGCCGCGACCAGGGCCCCAGCGCCGGGCGGCCGCTGTTCCTGCACACCTACGCCGTGCCCACCGCGCGGCCGGCCGGCGCACCGGGCGCGCCGCTGGGCTGGCTCTACCCCGCGTTGGTGGGCATGGGCATTCCCGAGACCGACTGGCCCGCCCTCACCGCCGAGCTGTTCGGCCGCCTGCGTGCACTGCTGCTGGCGGCCGACGCCGCCAGCGGCAGCCCCCATGCGCTGGCCGACGTCCACGTGTTCGACTCCGCCGCCATGACCACCATCGTGCCCGCCCAGCCGGGCACGCGCGGCGACTCGGGCGACTGGGTCAACGAGATCCACCTCAACACCCGCGGCTACGTCAAGATGGGCCGCGCCTTCGGCGCCTTCATCGACGCCACGCTGGCCGCCTATCCGTAGCGGCGCTCAGCCCAACCCCACGCCGCCCTCGGCGCGCTGGATCAGTTCGATCTTGTAGCCATCAGGGTCGGTGACGAAGGCAATCACCGTGCTGCCGCCTTTGACCGGGCCGGCCTCGCGGGTGACCTGGCCACCGGCCGCCCTGATGCGCTCGCAGGCCGCATAGGCATCGGGCACGCCCAGCGCAATGTGGCCAAACGCCGTGCCCAGCTCGTACTGCGTGGTGCCCCAGTTGTAGGTCAGCTCGATCTCGGCCTGGCCGGGGTTGCCACCGTCAAAGCCCAGAAAGGCCAGCGAATAGCGGTACTCGGGATTCTCCGAGCGGCGCAGCAGGCTCATGCCCAGCACCTGGGTATAGAAGGCAATCGAGCGATCCAGATCGCCCACGCGAAGCATGGTGTGCAGCAGTCTCATGCCGCCATTGTGCGACCGGGGGGAGGCGGTCCCATGGCCGACGCGCCAGCCGCCGCTTTTAGATCGTCTCAGACCACGTCTCACAAGTTTTAGGCGCGCTTAAGGACGCCGGCCACCCCCGGCGCGCACAGTTGCACCCAGGCCACAACAACATCAGGCCACCCCGCAACAAGGAGATCGTCATGAAAAACCAGCACCCCAATTTCGTGTCCTCCACCACCGCCCGCAACGCCCTGTTCTGCCTGACCCTGGTCGCTTTCAAGTTGACCTTGGCCGCCATCAACATCGCGCCGGCCTACAGCACCCAGCCCGTCCACCCGGCGCAAATCGCCCAGACCGCCGTCCCCGCCCACAGCTGAACCCCCACCCCGCCCCCTCACACCTTCTCCAAGGACATCGCCATGAACACCCAACGCCCCGCTTTCATCTCCTCCACCACCACCCGCAGTGCGCTGCTCGGCCTGGCCCTGGCGGCCGTCACGCTGACCCTGGCCGGCATCGACTCGCTGACCACCTACAGCGCCCAGCCCGCCACCGCGCAAATGGCCCAGACCCAGACGCCGGCCCGCGGCTGACCGCTTGCGCGGTGTGGGCCCATGCCCGGTCAAAACGCCCCTGCGGCAGCGCCGGTTGCGGTAAGCTTGTCGGCCCTGCGGCGGCCCATCGAGGCCCGCCACGAGCAGACGAAAGCCGCGCGCCGTGCCCAACGCTGCCCCAGCCCCGGCGTCTCCGCCACCATTGCCGCCCAGCCTGCGCTTTGGCGGCGATGGCCGCTACACGCTGGAGGCGGCCGAGCGGCGGCTGCTGGCCGACGGCCAGCCCCTGCCACTGGTCGGTCGGGCGTTCGACCTGCTGGCCGCCCTGGCCTCGCAGCCCGGCCATCTGTACACCAAGAGTCAGTTGCTCGACATCGTCTGGCCCGGCCTGGTGGTGGAGGAAGCCAATCTGCACGTGCAGGTCAGTCAGTTGCGCAAGCTGCTGGGCAGCGAGACCATTGACACCGTGCCCGGACGCGGCTACCGCTTCGCGGCCCGCGTCCATGCGGCCGCCACCGCACCGGGCGAGGCGCCCGCGCCCGTTGCGGCCAGGCCGGCTGCGCCGCCCGCCGCCACGCCACGCCTGATCGGCCGCGATGCCGACCTCGCCGCTCTGATCGAGTTGCTGGCGACCTCGTCCTGCCTGACGCTGGTCGGCGGCCCCGGCGTGGGCAAGACCAGCCTCGCGCGATTGGCCGCAGCCGGCTGGCAGGGTCAGGCGCTGTGGGTGGACCTGGCGCCACTGACCGACGGCGCCCAGGTCACGGGCGCCGTGGCCCGCGCCTTCGGTGTGCCCTTGCCTGAGGGCGACACGCCCACCCATCTGCAGGAGGCGCTGGCCAACCTGCTGCCCCCATCGGCCGAGCGGCTGCTGGTGCTGGACAACGCCGAACACCTGATCGAGGCCTGCGCCGCGCTGGTCGGCGCACTGCAGATGCTGCCCGCCCTGCGCCTGCTGGTGACCAGCCAGTTGCCGCTGGCCGTCAGCGGCGAGCAGGTGCAGCGGCTGGATCCCCTGACGCTGGCCCCGGTGACGCAGGCCGATCTGGGCGACGGTGCGGCCGCGCTGCTGGCCGCACGCATCGCTGCGGCCGACCACCGCTTCCGGGTCACCCCCGAAACCTTGCCCCTGCTGCAGGTCATTGCGCGCCAGCTTGACGGCCTGCCGCTGGCGCTGGTGATGGCCGCCGCGCGCGTGCCGACGCTGGGCCTGCAAGGCGTGCACGATGCGCTGGCCGAGCGCTTTGCGCTGCTCACCCACGGCCGGCGCGACGCGACGCCGCGCCACCGCAGCCTGCACCAGGCGCTGGACTGGAGCTACGGCCTGCTGAGCGCCGACGAGCAGCGCCTGCTGCGCGCCCTGGGCGTGCTGGCGGGCGAGTTCACGCTGGAGCTGGCGGTGGCGCTGCTGGCGGCCGGGCAGCCCACCACGCGCTGGGCCTTGATCGACGGGCTGGATGCACTGGCCGACCGCTCGCTGCTGGCCGTCAGCGCCGGCGAGCCGCCGCATTACCGGCTGCTGGAAACGGTGCGCGCCTATGCGCTGGAGCGGCTGGAGGCGGCCGGCGAGGACGAGGCCGTGCGGCGGCGTCACGCGCAGGCGTTGGCGCCGTGGCTGGAGCAGGCCCGTGATCAGCACCCCGCCATACCGGCCCGCGACGACGACATGGCCAACGCACGTGAAGCCATCGCCTGGGCCAGCACCTGCGAGTTGGAAACCGCCGTGCGCATCGCGCTGGCGGCGTTCGACCTCGCCGCCTTCGGCGTCTGGCGCACCGAGGCCGGCCAATGGCTGGCGGGCCTGGCGCCGCAGATGCACGCCGCCGCCGGGGCCGCGCTGCCGGCGCGGCTGCGCACCCTGTGGTGGCACAACCTGACGCGCATCTACATCATCACGGCCGATGCCCGAGCCGAGGCCACCGCACACCATACCGTCGAGCTGGCGCGCGAGCTGGATGATCCCGACCTGCTGCGCAGCACCGCCATGGGCTGGATGCGCAGCCAGGCCGAGCCGGGGCCGCGACTGGACGAGGCCTGTGCGTTGCTGCGCAGCCTGACCGGCGAAGGCTGGAACCTCACATCCCTGGTGCGCTTGCGCGTGGCGGGCGCGCTGGGCATGGCCGCCTTGCTGCGCAAAGACCACGACGCGCTGCTGCAATGCCGGCTCGAAGAGGCGCGGCTCGCGGCCGGGTTGGGCGACCACAGCGCCGCCGTGACCGCCCGGAGCAACATCGTCTACGCGCTGGTGCTGGGTGGCCGGCCGGCCGAGGCAGCGGCCTGCGGGCAGGCGCTGCTGGCCGAGCTGGATGCCGCTGGCGAGGGCCAACGCAACGGCAACATGCCGTGGGTGCTGGAAGGCCTGATCCTGGCCCTGCTCGCCACGGCGCGGCTGGACGACGCGCTGGCCCTGCTGCCGCGCGCCCTGGCCGCCGACCGGCGCTTTGGCGTGCGGGTCTCGCACAACGACCTGCCCAAGTTCGCGCTGGCGCGGGGTGACCCCGCCAGCGCGGCGCGGCTGGTTGGCCATGTCGAGGTGACCAGCGGCGTGCTGGTGCGCAACGACCGGGAGGCATTGGACGCCGTGCGCCAGCAAGTCGTCGTCGCACTGGGCGAAGCGGCCGCACAGGCGCTGATCGTGCAAGGGCGTGCGCTGAGCCAGGACGAGGCCACCGCGCTGGTGTGCACACCGCACTGATGGGCCGCAACCGCCCCACCCGCTACGAGCACCTGGCCGACGACATGGCCGACGCCATCGCCGCCGGCCTGCTCAAGCCGGGCGACGCCCTGCCCTCGGTGCGCCAGACCTGCCAGCAGCGCGGCATCAGCCCCTCTACCGTGTTCCAGGCCTACGGCGTGCTGGAGGCGCGCGGCCTGATTGAAGCGCGGCCGCGCTCGGGCTACTACGTGCGGCCGCAGCGGCCGCCGGCCCGGCGCGTACCCAGGGCCGCCGTGCCGCGCGCCGAGGCCACCGCCGTGGCCGTCAGCGCACTGGCCTTCGAGCTGCTGGAGTCCACCCGCCAGCCGGACGTGGTGCCGCTGGGCTCGGCGTTTCCGGCCCCGCACCTGTTTCCGCTCGATGCGCTGGCGCGCAGCGGGGCCCGCGCCATGCGCCGCCTCAAGCCGACCCAGATCACCAGCGCGCTGACGGTGGGCGACGCCGGGCTGCGCGAGGCGCTGCGCCGCCGCTATGCGCTGCAAGGTGTGGCGCTGGGCGAGGACGAGCTGGTCATCACCCATGGCGCACTGGAGGCGCTGAACCTGTGCCTGCAGGCGGTGACGCAACCGGGCGACGTGGTGGCGGTGGAGTCGCCCACGTTTTACTCGGCCCTGCAGACGCTGGAGCGCCTGGGCCTGCGCGCGGTGGAGGTGGCCACCGACCCCCAACTGGGTGTGGACGTTGACGCCCTGGCCGCCTTGCTGGCCCGCCAGCGCGTGGCGGCCTGCTGGTTCATGCCCACGCTGCACAACCCGCTGGGCGCCCTGATGCCGCCCGCCCGCAAACAGGCACTGGTGGCGCTGCTGGCGCGCCACGGCGTGCCGCTGATCGAAGACGACGTCTATGGCGAGCTGTACGCCGACCTGCGCCGCCCGCCCCCGGCGCGCGCCTTCGACACCCAGGGCCTGGTGCTGCACTGCGCCTCGTTCTCCAAATGCCTGGCGCCGGGCTACCGCGTGGGCTGGGCGGCTGCCGGCCGCTGGGCACCGGCCGTGCAGCGGCTCAAGATGATGAGCACGCTGGCCACCTCGCTGCCACCGCAGCTGGCGATTGCCGACTACCTGGCCCAGGGCGGCTACGACCGCCACCTGCGCCAGTTGCGCGCCGCGTTGGCCACCGAGCAGCAGCGCGCGCGGCGGGTGATCGAGCGCCACTTTCCGTCCGGCACGCGGGTGACGCAGCCGGCCGGCGGCTACTTTTTGTGGCTGGAGCTGCCGCCGCACGTGGATGCGCTGGCGCTGCACCACCGCGCCATGGCACAAGGCATCAGCACCGCGCCGGGCGTGCTCTTCTCGGCCGACCGGCGCTTCACCCACCACCTGCGGCTGAACGTGGGCCACCCCGGCGACACCCGGGTGGACGCCGCACTGCGCCTGCTGGGCGAGTGGGCGGCGGGCTGACACCGCTCAGCCTTTCAGCGCAGCAGAAACGTCGAGTCCGTCTGCGCCACCGCCGCGCCTGGGCCGCTGCCATCGCGCACCAGAAAGCGGATGGGCAGCGTGCGGCGCTCGGCCAGGCGCAGCGCGTCATCGGCCGGCATGCGCACGGTGACCACGGCGGTGCGGTCTTCGGCCGCCGCCACGGCAAGGGCGGCGCCGGGGGCCACCCGCAGCGGCACACCGGCCAACTCACCCACACCCTGGGCCGCCACGGTGAGCTGGCGCGGCTGCAGGCTGGCGTTCATCAGCTGCAGGCGGTAGACGTTTTCCACGCTGCCGTCCTCGGCCAGCCGCGAGAGCACCGCGCGGTCGCGCAGCGCATTGACGCGCAGCTCGGGCCGCTCGGCCCAGGCCCAGCCCATGGCCACGGCCAGCACCGCCAGCGCCGCGCCATAGGCCAGCACGCGGGGCCGCAGCAGTGCGCGGCGCCAGGTGGCCGCGCCCGCCGCCTGCAGGGGCGCAAAGCGGATCAGCCCGCGCGGGGCGCGCAGCTTGTCCATCACGCCGTTGCAGGCGTCGATGCACAGGCCGCAACTGATGCAGGCGGCCTGCAGGCCCTGGCGAATGTCGATGCCCACGGGGCAGACCTGCACGCACAGCGTGCAGTCCACGCAATCGCCCTGGCCCTGGGCGCGCGCATCGCTGCCCCGGGCGCGGGCCCCGCGCGGCTCGCCACGCGGCACGTCATAGGCCACGATCAGCGTGGCGGCATCCAGCATCGAGCCCTGGAAGCGACCGTAGGGGCAGGCGTGCTGGCACATGCGCTCGCGCAGCACGCCGGCCATCAGGTAGGTCAGGCCGCCGTAGAACAGCACCCAGAACAACTCCCACGGCCCCAGGCGCAAGGCCAGCGCCGAGGCCGCCAGCTCGCGCACGGGCGTGAACCAGCCCACCAGGCTGAAGCCCGTGACCAGGCACAGCGCCAGCCAGGCCAGGTTCTTGCCACCCCGGCGGCGCAGCTTCTCAAGGCCCCAGGGCGCGGCATCGAGCCGCTGGCGGGCCATGCGGTCGCCCTCGAAGCGGTGCTCGATCCACATGAACAGCTGGGTATAGACCGTCTGCGGGCAGGCAAACCCGCACCAGACGCGGCCGGCCACGGTGGTGGCAAAGAACAGCAGCAGCGCGCTGAACACCAGCAGGCCCGTCAGGTAAATCAGGTCTTGCGGAAACAGCACCTGGCCGAACAGGTCAAAGCGCTGCGACGCCAGGTCGAACAGCACCGCCTGCCGGCCGTTCCAGTTCAACCAGGGCAGGCCGTAGAAGACCAGTTGGGTGAGCCACACGAACGCCCAGCGCCACTGCGTGAAGCGGCCGCGCACCGAGCGCGCCTGCACACGCGATGCAGCCTGCACGCCCGGCAGGGCGGCCACGGGGATCAAGGGGATGACTTTGCGGGTGTGGTCCATGCCCCGATGATCGGGACGGGCCTTCTGATTGCCAATAGGCAGTTTTTATGCATTTCAACCAGATCAGATGGCCGCAGGCGCGCGGGCGCGGCGCTACAGATCGACCACCAGCGGCCCTGCCTCGCCGGGGCCGTAGACCGTGGTGTAGGCCAGCTCCCGCTGCAGCGCGGGCGATGCCCACTCGCGGTTGTGGTCGCTGGTGTAGTTGAAGTACAGCGTGGGACGCGCGTGCACGCTGCGGCCAATGACGCGGCGCACGGCCTCCTGGTCGGGGTGGCCGAACTGGGCGCCGTTGCTGCTGAACAAAAAACGCGGGCTGTCGATCAAGGCCATCAACGCGTCGGTGGTGTTGCCTTTGCTGCCGTGATGGGCCACCTTGACCGCATCCACCGCCAGCCGCTGCTGCCCGCGCGCCGCCAGCAGGCGTTGGAGCGAGGCGCAGACGGCATCCGGGTGGGCGTCGGCCAGCAGCAGCGCGCTTTTGCCGCCAAACTCGGCCAGAAAGGCGATGCTGGCGCCGTTGGCCGCGGCCTTGTCGGGCTTGGACTGCCTGGCCAGCAGGTGGTCGAGTTGCTCGGCTCCGCCCAGCAGCCCCTGGCCGGGCAGGTAGCGCTTTTGCGTGGCCAGCAGCGCCCAGGCGGCGTCCAGGTCGCCGGGCTCCATGGCGTCGCCCACGTCTTTGCGCCAGGCGCTGCGCATCCTGGCCAGCTTGGCCGGCGTGGGCGACAGCAGCGTCAGCGTCAGGTCACCCGCCAGGCGGCGCTGGGGCAGCGGCCCGTCATCGGGCACGACCACGGCCGCGCCGTCGAAGGCGCCGTTCCAGGCGCCGTCGTCCAGCCGGCGCGCCAGCAGGGCGCTGAAGTACTCGCCCTGCTTGCCGCCCAGCAGGCCATGCGCCGGCTCCAGATGGCGCCAGCCGTTGAACCACACGTCTTTGACGGTGAACGGCCACGGCCGGGGGTTGGCCAGCAGGCGCACCAGGCCATCGACGTGGTCGGTGTCCACGTGGCTGAGCACCATCAGCTCGAAGCGCCGGTCGCCCGCCGGCAAGGCGGCCAGCCGCTGCTCGAGCGCGTCGTAGGCGCCGATGGGGCCGCCGTCGATCAGCAGGCGGCGGGTGCGCCGCGCGTCGCCCCAGCTCAGCAGCAGGCAGTCGCCGTGCAGCGCGGGCAGCATGTCGATGCGCATGAAGGGGTCGGACATGGGGCCTCCCGTTGTGGTTCACAGCCGCCAGTCGGCGTCGCCAAAGGCCACCACGCACAAGGCCATGGGCACGCTGGCCAGCAGCGCGGCGCGCTTGGCGTCGCGGATGACCTCACCCAGCCGGGCCGACTCGCCTGCCGGCGGCTGCAGCAGCCCGGTGACGATGGCCTCGCCCACGCGCGCCGCATGCGCGCCGAACACGGTGGCAATGGTGGAGACCACCACCGCCGCACCGGCCTGGCGGAAGTAGCGGATGTGGCTGGAGAAGTCTTGCGCCGTGCCGGCCACGTCGCAGCCCAGCAGGAACACCAGCGGCGGTGGCCCGTCGCCCTTGGGCCGCACGTAGTCGGCCGGCAAGTCCAGGGTGTAGAGCTTGTTGCCGCCGATCTCCAGCAGCACGTCTTCCTCTTTGCCCTCGTTGTGGGGGAAGGCCACCAGCAGCGCCGGCTGGCGGGCCTTGACGGCCGCCGCCCATTCGTCCCAGTCCTTGACCGGCGCGGCGGCGTCGCCGAAGGCGGCCGCGAGCTTGCCGATCAGCCCCTGCACGTCGGCCGCCTGCACCTCCTGGCTGTAGCCCACCAGCGCACCCTGGGTCAGCACCAGCCGGTCGCGCCCGTCCAGGGCCTCCACCTGCACCACCACCTGAGCGCCCGCCGGGGTGGCGGCCTTGGGGTCGAACAGGTGGCGCTCGATGACTTTCTTGAGCCCCCAGAACCCCATGGGGCAGACGTAGCCCCTGGGCTTGGCCGCCCGCTCACAGGTGGCCGGGCAGCGCCCCGCCTCCAGCGCCTGGCGGTGCTGGGGGCAGACGGGGGCATCGCGGTCGGGCGCGTTGTAGTCGTACATGAACTCCAGCGGCACCACGGCGTCGGGCCGGGCGCTGATGACCTGGATGTGGCTGACCGCCTCGGCGCCCACGTCGAAGCCGTCGGTGGCCAGTTGCTTGAGCTGGTCGCGGTAGAGCAGCGAATACAGGTTGGCGCCCACGCGGGCCAGCTTGTTCAGCAGCACGGGGTTCTCGCCCTGATCCAGCCCGTCGCCGTAGTCGGCGGTGCTGTGGGCCACCGTGGAAATCAGATCGTTGAGCTTGCGCACGGGCTGGTCCAGGCCTTCCAGGCTGGTGGCCCAGGCCCGCTGGCCCGCCACGCCGGTGGCGGTGGGCACGCCGGCCGGCGTGTGGTTGACCACCAGGGCCAGGTCGAACTGGCGGCGCCGGCCCAGGTCGGACCAGTCATGGCGCACCTGGGCTTCGTCTTCCAGCGTGATGGCCGCCTGGCCCCGCGCCTGCGCGGTGGCGGCCACGGTGGTCTTGAGCAGCACCGTTTGCAACACCCGCCCCCGGTGCAGCACCGACAACCGGCCTTCAAAAGCGCCGTGCGCGCGCGGCGTGAACACGAACGAGGCCGTGCTGCTGTCGCCCTGGCGCGGCAGGCTGATCTCGCGCAGCAGCGGCTGGTCGAACTGGCGGTGTTCGTAGAAGACCACTTGCAGCCGGTGCGCCTCGCGCTGCGGCGGCAGCTTGTCTTCCGGGAATGCCGTGGGCGCCGCCACCACGCCCTCGCGCCGGGGGCCGATGTGGACGTGCACCATCACCGGCTGGCCCACCGCATAGCCGGTGCGCGTCTCTACAAACTGGCCGTCCACCTTGCAAAAGCTGCGCTGCTGCACGTGGCGCGGCGTGGCACCTTGGCGCCGGGCGGCAGCGCGTTCTTGCCGGCCCAGGCTGCGGTTGAGTTCGGCCACGGCCGAAGCCTCATCGCTTTCGCGATGGAACTGGTAGCGGCCCTTGGCCGCCTCGATGGCCTCGGCAATCTGCGCCGGCCCGGCAGCGCTGGCGGGCCCGGGTGGCGCGGCACCCACTGGGGCAGGCCCGACGCTGTGCACCGCGCCGGCAGGCACGCCCAGACGCTCGAAGCTGCGGTCTGATAGCGCCAGCTCGGTGTCCGGCGCCAGCCGGCGCAGCCGCCGCTGCGCGCGGGCGATGTCGGCGTCCAGCTGCGCGCGCTTGAACAGACGCGGGTCGGCCCGCAGCCACACGCCCGGCCCGAAGGCCTGCAGCAGCGCCACGTCGATGGTCTTGTTGTGGGTGAGCCCGTAGGCGAACTGGTTCAACACCCCGGCAAACGCGTGGGCGGAGTGGCCCGCATCCACCACGGCCGCGCCTTCGGCGCTGAGGCGGGCCACCAGCGCCTGCAGCAGCGGCTCGGCCTCGGCGGGCGAGTCGGTGCCCAGGCCGGCCACGATGACCAGGCTGCACCGCAGCGCCAGCTTGCTGGCCAGCAGCCGCATCAGCGCGTCGCTGACGCCGGCGCCAATGACCAGCACCTCAAAGCGAGCCAGTTCGCGCGAGGCCGCCTTGAAGCGGAAGGGCCAGTTCGGCTGCCCATGCTGTTGGTAGGCCGCCAGCGGCTCGGCCAATGGGTCGCCGGGCAGCGTGGCGAACGTCATGGGCCAGCGCCAATCGGGCCGCCCCTCGGGCCGCAGCGTGGCGGCCACGAAGACGCCGGCCGCCTGCACCGAGGCGTGCGTCAGCAGGCCGGCCAGCCCCAGGGCCTGGGCGGCCGTGGCCGGCGTGGTCTGCACGGCGAGGCGCGGGGCGCCATGCGCGATGAACGCCTGCCAGACCTCGGCCAGCACGTGGGCTGGTGGCACGGCCACCCTGAACAGGCCCCGTTGCCCGGCCACCCGCACGCGCCACTGCGGGCCGGCGCTGCCGGGCGCCAGATCCGGCAACTGCCAGGGCCACACCCGGGTTGCGGCGTCTTCGGCCTCCCGCAGCAGGCCCGCCAGCCGGCGGGCATTCCAGCCCGTGGGCGGCTCATGGGCCAGCCCCAGCGTGGCCGGCGCCAGCGCGGCCAGCGCACCCAGCGCCGCCAGTGCGGGCGGGAACCCGTCGTCGGCGACGTTCAGGCTCCATGCGGCCAGGGCGCCCCGGTCCATCACAGCGGCCACTCAGGCACCGGCCAGGCCGCCGCCATGGGCGTGGGCAGGCCCACCCGCGCCCGCAGCGACACGTCGCACAGCGCATAACCCCAGTTGATCAAATGCCCTTGCCGCTCGGCGTCGAACGCGGCCAGCCGGGTGGGCACGTGTTCCAGCGCGTCGCTGATGGGTGAATCGGCCGTCATGCGCGGCGCGCTGCCGTAGGCCGCCAACTGCGTGCCAATGCCCCAGTAGGCGCCGCGCTTGCGCTCGGCCGCCAGCTCGGCAATCAGCCAGCGTTTGCGCAGCGCGCGGGTCTGGTCGATGAGGATGTCGCGCACCCGGCCCAGTTGCAGCACGTGGTCTTCGTGGGGTTTTTCTTCCACCTCGAACGGCGCGCCGGCGTCGCTGACCAGCACCACGTCCACGTTGTCCACCAGCGACTCCAGCCCCATGTTGTCGTAGACACCGCCGTCGGCCAACACGATGCGCTTGCGCAGCGCGGTCAGGTTGGGCAGCTTGCCGCCCTCGCTCCAGGCCGCCGGGTCGGTCTTGAGCACCACGGGCGAGAAGATGGGCGGGAAGGCACTGGACGCCGCCACCGCCACAGCCAGCGGCACATCGGTGGTGTACGAGACGCCCAGCAGGTAGTCGGCCACCATGTCTTGCCGGAAGCGGAAACTGCGGCCGGTTTGCAAATTGGTGGCGTAGAAGATGAACTTGGGCGTGTCCGCCGCCGCCGGCGGCAGGCCTTTGATGGTCGCCTCGCCGAACAGGTCTTTCTCGTAGCGGTGGGCCAGAAAATCGCCCGCCGTCTTGAATGGCACCAGCAGCCCCGCCAGCCCCGCGCCCACGTCGATGGTCTTGGCGCAGAAGGCCCGCACGGGCTCGGCCACCACCTGGGCAAAGTTGTCGGCGCGCCCGTCGATGAACTGCAACTGCCGCCAGCGGTGGGCCAGCACGCCCATCAGGATGGAGCCCCCCGAGACGCTGGTGATGCGGTCCAGCCGGCCCAGCAGCCCGGCGTCATTCAGCCGCCAGAGCGAGCCCAGCCCGAACAGCGTGGCGCGGTAGCCGCCGCCCGACAGCGCCAGCCCAATGGTCTTGCCTTCGATGGCCATGACGACCTCCCTCGTGTCCGCGTGGGTGCACCGTTGCCGGTGGGGATGCAGCCGTCAGACCGCTGGTTGGGGACTGCGGCTGGGTGAGAGTGCCCCCAGGCGGTGTCAAACGCCCACCGCCGCCCCCCGAGGGGGTTGAGCCAACTTGGGAGCGGCCCGGCGTTGGCTCACGAAGCCATAGTAGAGCGGTTGGGGGGATTGGGCCAGGGGTACGCGAGTAGGGGTGAAGCAGGTTTGGGGGACGTGAGCGCTTTGGGGATGGGGTGGAGTCATGCGTGCAGCGGGTGCTCAGTAGCCCCGATCGAAATCGACCCCGCTGAGATACAATGTATACATCTATGCAATCAAGGCATGCGAGATGGCAACGACCACGATGGTCCACGTGCGGGTGGACGAACGCATCAAGACAGAGGCAGCCGAGACGCTGGCGGCCATGGGCCTGACGGTGTCCGATGCGATTCGCGTGTTCCTGACCCGCGTCGCGGCAGAGCAGCAACTGCCGTTTGCACTCAAGGTGCCGAATGCCGGCACTCGCGCCGCAATGGAAGAGGCGCGCGCCATGGGTAAGGCGAGGTTTGCAACGGCTGACGAACTGGTTGATGACCTTGAAGAAGGCGCCAAGCGATAAGCGCGCGGGCCTGCCCAGGGCATCGGACCGAACCAAGGCATTCGTCAAGGACTGGACGCGACTTTCGCACTCAGGCCGCTACGACATGAAGCAGCTCAAGCAGGCCATGCTGCTGCTGATTGCCAACGATGCACCGCTCGGCCCCGAGTGGCTGGACCATGCGCTTGCAGGCGGCTGGGCCGATCATCGTGAATGCCATGTGGGCGGCGACTTTCTGCTGATTTACCGCCTGGATGGCAGCGGCGCCAGCGAGCAGATCGTCTTTGTGCGGGCGGGCACGCATGCTGAGTTGTTTGAATGAACTGTCACGGCCCTTGGACGATTCGCCGCATGGGCCATGCCGAGCGGTTCAACTGCGACTGCGGCTGCCGTCGCAATCCATGCCACACGGATGCAGGGACAAGGATTCGAAAGGCGCGGCAAGCGGCGAAGCCAAAACCAGTCGGGCGCTTTAACGGAATCTAAGCACCAGCCCCTCAAACCGCCTGCAGCAAGGCCACGCTGCCCTGGCCGCCATCGGCACAGATGCTGACGATCGTGAAACTGCCCGACGGCAGCGCCGCCGTCTCCTTGATCGCCTGGCTGAGGATGCGTGCCCCCGTGGCACCGAAGGGATGGCCCAGCGCCACGCTGCCGCCATGGGGGTTCATGCGCTCGCGCGGGAAGGGGCCGAAGCGGGCCGGGTCTGTGATGCCCACCTTCTCGCGCAGGAAGGCTTCGTCCTCCAGCGCCTTGAGGTGAAAGAGCACCTGCGCCGTGAAGGCCTCGTGGATCTCCCAGAGGGCGATGTCCGCGTAGCGCAGGCCGTGGCGCGCCAGCAGGCGCGGGATGGCGAAGGCCGGCGCCATCAGCAGGCCTTCGACGCGAAAGTCCACGGCGGCAATCTCCCAGTCCACCAGCTTCACGCGGTGCGCGGTGGCGGGCAGCTTGTCCATGCCGCTTTGCGAGCCCACCCACAGCGCTGCGGCGCCATCGGTCAGCGGCGAGGAATTGCCCGCGCTGAGCGTGCCCTGCCCGCTCGTGCGGTCAAAGGCCGGCGGCAGGCGCGCGAGCTTGTCCAGCAAGGTGCTCTTGCGCGGGATGCCGTCACGCGCCACGCCGTCGAGCGGAATCACCAGGTCGTCGAAGAAGCCGCGCTCCCAGCCGGCCACGGCGCGCTGGTGGCTGTCCAGCGCGAGGCGATCCTGGTCCTCGCGGGCGATGCCCCACTGCCTGGCCGTGATCTCGGTGTGTTCGCCCATGCTCAGGCCGGTCGTGCGGTTGGTGACCGAGGGCAGGTAGAGCTGCACGTCGCGCCAGTGGAGCTCCGTCGCATGCGAGAGCTTCTGGCCCAGCGAACGCGCCTTCTGGAAGCCACGCATCCAGTCCGAGAGGTTCTGCCCGAGGCCGAGCTGTACGCGGCTCATGCTTTCCGCGCCGCCCACCAGGGCGAGCGATCGGCCGCGCGCGTCGTCGATCATGCCGGCCGCCTCGAAGGCGCCCATCATGCTGGTCGAGCAGGCCATCACCGTGGCGTACGCCGGAATCGTGGCCGGCGCGCCGGCTTCCATCAGCACCTCGCGGGCGAGGTTGCTCCAGGTGAGGTTGGGCGCCACGCAGCCCCACACGGCGAAGTCGGGCTGGCCGCCTTGCAATTGAGCGAGCATGGCTTGCGCCACCGGCACGGAGAGACTCAGCGCATCGTGCCCGGCCAGCGCGCCATCGACCTTGGCGAAGGGGGTGCGGATACCGGCGGCGAGCCAGACTTCGGGGGGGTGGTTGGGGATGGTGTTCATGGATGCGGTCTGGTGGGCTATCGGCTAGACGCGATGATCTGCCTTGCGTCGTCAAGAGTAGTCTGAAATAGGTCGGGCGAGTTTTTCCGCAGCTTTGCGGCGACGGCTTGGTGCTCGGCTGAGCTCAGGGTGAACGCGGCCACGCCAAACCGGGCGGCGATCTCAGTCAGGGGAGCCTTGCCCCAGCTGTCCTCGCCGTCGCCATCCGGATGTACAACGACGCTGTGCACGAAGCCGGTCGCGCCATGCCGAGTTCCTTCGAACCCAGGGGTGAATCAGACCGCGAGCAACGCCATCGCTGGATGGCCCGGGGCGCTATCGTCAGCCAGACCAACGTGGTTCAATAGCAATAGAGAAGGGGAAGAGCGTGGTGACATCAGCGACGATTGCCAGATTGCCGTCAGCAGCGAGTTCAAACGAAGGGGGCAGGTTTGTAGCAAAGGATCGAATCTACGAAGCGATGACCCCTGAAATCGTGATCGCCTTATGTGGTCCACTTGGAACGCCGCTGCATCGGGTTTCGGAAATTTTGAAAGACCTGCTTAAAAAATCCCATGACTACAAGCGCGTCGACGAAATTCGACTGAGCGACTTCATACGAAGTATAGGTAAACCTAAAAATCCTAAGTCGGTTAAGGATTTGATTGAGGCGGGAAACACAATGCGGCAGAAGTACGGCAACTCTGTGCTTGCCCAATTGTCAATTCGGCAAATTGCAACGATACGGGAGACGGAGCGCGACACCAGTCGTAGTTCCAACCAATTGCCGCTTGATGGCGTAGCGCCGCCAGAACCGGTTGTAGTGCCGACTCCTGTTGTGCGCCACTGTCACATCATCGATTCAATCAAAAACATAGATGAGCTGGAATTACTCAGGTCCATCTATGGTCGACTGCTGCATGTCATCAGCGTGTATTCCCCGATTGAGCTACGCACTCAGGAACTGGAACGCAAGCTGGGCGACCAGAGTGACGTTTATAAGCTGATAGACCGGGATTCAGGTGAGGAATTCGCGAATGGCCAAAGTGTCCGCGACGTTTTTCCTCGAGCAGATTTTTTCCTTCGCATTAATGATGGGACTGATGATCAGATTCGAACCAGCCTTGGGCGCTATCTTGATCTGCTACTTGGTGTAAAGGTTATAACGCCCACAGCCGATGAGCGCGCAATGTATGAGGCTCACTCTGCCGCTCGCAACTCTGCATGTTTGTCTCGGCAGGTCGGTGCGGCCATCACAGACGACGCTGGAGAAGTTCTCTCTGTGGGATGGAATGATGTTCCTCGTGCCTTTGGTGGGCTATATGAATCATTCGGTAGGCCAGGAGAAAGTGGTTATGTCGATCATCGCTGCTGGAACAAGGATGGTGGGAAGTGCTTTAACGACGAGGAGAAGTCTGAGATTGCGAATCGCCTCACCAATGCATTAATAAAAGAAGGCATTGTGGAAGAATCAAAGGAGGCAGATGTCAAAGCGAGGCTACGAAGGTCTTCGGAAGTTCGTGGACTCATCGAATTTTCGAGAGCAGTGCATGCAGAAATGCATGCGATATTGAACGCCGGCCATTCATCTGGTAGTAGATTGAAGGGTGGAAAGTTGTATGTAACAACTTATCCGTGTCATTCGTGCGCTCGGCACATCATTGCTTCTGGAATCACTGAGGTCCGCTTCATTGAGCCGTATCGAAAGAGTCTCGCCACACGACTTCACGCAGATGCAATCACCGAGTCCGAGAGCGACCGACTTAAGGTACGTATCGTTCCGTTTGATGGTGTCGCTCCAGCTAGATTTTTAGATCTCTTTAGTGAAAGCCCCAATGGCCGTAAAGATAAGGAAACGGGTAAGATTTTAAAATCTGGTTCTAATTTTCCTGTCACAGCTGTGACCCTGGAAGCTGTAACAACGCTTGAGGCACTCGCCCTACGGGAACTACAATTCTCCGGTCTTCTCTCATCAGACGCTTAGTGCTTCAGCAACCTACGAAAATCATCATGCCTACAGGTACGCATCAAGACCAAGACTCCGAGCAGCTTCAGCTCTTCGGAAGCCTGATGCCATCCGAGGACGAGGTCGCGCCGTTGGTGGTTGCGGCTTCTCAGGCGATCACTCGCCCTAGCCTTCGCTTGGTTGGGAGTGATCGCGGCCGTCAGTCAGGCACGCTGACTGACCGGCCAGATGACTTGTCGATGATTGAGGCCCGTCTTATCGGACGAACTAGGTTTTTCTAGTAGGGAGGCCCATGCCTCACGAAAACGTAGATGGCGCCGCATAGGCGCTTTTTTTTTGCCAACGGCAGCTTTGCAAAAGCCAGCTCATTCCGCGCTGGCCGTTGCCTTGCATTCCGTAGCTGCCGCGCCTTAGAGACGGTCGACTGATGCCGGATCACCGATTCAAATGCGATGCCTCCGACGCCATAGTTACAGACAACGCCGCCTTTGGCGGCGGCGCGCCTGCGCGCCACAAGAGCGCAACCGTCATTCGACGGTCACGCTCTTGGCCAGGTTTCTGGGCTTGTGGCTCCGGCCGGCGCTTCGCGCCTTAACTTGGCTGTGCCAAGTTAGCCTGCGCCGCACGCAGCGCGGCTTGTGGCTCCGGCCCGCCGCTTCGCGGCTTCACATCGGCCTGCGGCCGATATGAGCCTGCGCCGCAAGCCGCGCAACTTGGCGCGCCTCAGGCGCGCGGCGCCCTGCGGGCGCCGCGAAGCCGGCCACGGTCATTCGACCGTGACCGACTTCGCCAAGTTGCGCGGCTTGTCCACATCCGTCCCCCTTGCCACCGCCGTGTGATACGCCAGCAGTTGCAGCGGCACGGTGTGCAGGATGGGTGACAGCAGCCCGTCGTTTTCCGGCAGGCGGATGACGTGCATGCCTTCGCCCGGCTCAATCCGGGTATTGGCATCGGCGATGACGAAGAGTTCGCCACCGCGTGCGCGCACTTCCTGCATGTTGCTCTTGAGCTTTTCCAGCAGCGCATCTTTGGGCGCCACGGTGACCACGGGCATGTCCGCCGTGACCAGGGCCAGCGGGCCGTGTTTGAGCTCGCCCGCCGGGTAGGCCTCGGCGTGGATGTAGCTGATCTCCTTGAGCTTGAGCGCGCCTTCGAGCGCAATGGGGTAGTGCAGGCCACGGCCCAGGAACAGGGCGTGGTCTTTGCGGGCAAAGGCCTCGGCCCAGGCGATGACTTGGGGCTCCAGCGCCAGCACGCCTTGCAAGGCCACGGGCAGGTGGCGCATGGCTTTGAGGTGGGCGTCGGCCTGCTCGTCGCTCAGGTGGCCGCGCACCTGGGCCAGGGTCAGGGTCAGCAGGTACAGCGCGGCCAGTTGGGTGGTGAAGGCCTTGGTGGAGGCCACGCCCACTTCCACGCCGGCGCGGGTGATGTAGGCCAGCTCGCACTCGCGCACCATGGCGCTGGTGGCCACGTTGCAGATGGTCAGGCTGTGCGGCATGCCCAGTTTTTGCGCGTGGCGCAGCGCAGCCAGGGTGTCGGCGGTTTCGCCGCTCTGGCTGATGGTGACCACCAGGGTGCGGGGGTCGGGCACGCTGGCGCGGTAGCGGTACTCGCTGGCGATCTCCACGCTGGTGGGGATTTTGGCAATGGCCTCCAGCCAGTACTTGGCGGCGCTGCCGGCGTAGTAGCTGGTGCCGCAGGCCAGGATGAGCACGCGGTCGATCTGCTTGAAGACGCCGTAGGCGCCGTCGCCAAACAGCTCGGGCGTGATGCCGGCCACGCCCTCCAGCGTGTCGGCCAGCGCGCGCGGCTGCTCGAAGATTTCCTTTTGCATGTAGTGGCGGTAAGGGCCCAGGTCGGCGGCGCCGCTGTGGGCCTGCACGTGGCGCTCGGGGCGCGCCACGGCGCGAAAGCTGCCGCCCGCATCGGCGGCGCTGACCCAGTGCTTGCCGGCCTGCACGTCCACCACGTCGCCCTCTTCCAGGTAGACGATGCGCTCGGTGACGCCGGCCAGCGCCATGGCGTCGGAGGCCAGGTAGTTGGCGCCCTCGCCCAGGCCCAGCACCAGCGGCGAGCCCTGGCGGGCGCCCACCACGCGCTGGGGCTCGTCGCGGGCCATGACGGCAATGGCAAACGCGCCGGTCAGGCGCTGCGTGGCCTGCTGCACGGCCTCCAGCAGGTCGCCGGTGTAGAGGTGGTCGATCAGGTGGGCAATGACCTCGGTGTCGGTCTGGCTCTCGAAGACATAGCCCTTGGCCTGCAATTCGGCGCGCAGCTCTTCGTGGTTTTCAATGATGCCGTTGTGCACCAGCGCCACCCGCCCGCGCGAGATGTGCGGGTGGGCGTTGTGCACCACCGGCGCGCCATGCGTGGCCCAGCGCGTGTGGGCAATGCCGGTGCCGCTGGCAATGCCCTCGCTGGCCACCAGCGCCTGCAACTCGGCCACCCGCGCGGTAGAGCGGCTGCGGCGCAGCTCGCCGCCCTGGTGCACGGCCACGCCGCAGGAGTCATAACCCCGGTACTCCAGCCGCTGCAGGCCCTGGACGAGGATGGGAACGATGTTGTCGGCGCTGACCGCCGCGACGATGCCACACATGGGTGGGCTCCTTGGGGTGGAGATGAATGGCCGCCATGCTAGTGGGGAGTCATTGGCAGTTGCTTGCAAATTTGATGTCTGCTTGAAATTATTCAACCATCACACGCAAGCATGAAATTTTCAGTACATTTAATGTCATGAATGACTGTTCAATTTCACTCGACGCGCTGGACTGGCGGCTGCTGACGCTGCTGCAGGCCGACGCAAGCCGCACCAACCAGGCGCTGGCCGAGGCGGCGCACGTCTCGCCGGCCACGGCGCTGCGGCGGGTGCGGCGGCTGCACGAGGTGGGCGTGATTGCGCGCACCACGGCGCTGCTGGCGCCGGCCATGGTGGCGCGGGGCTTGACCGCCATCAGCGAGGTGACGCTGGACCGCCAGGGCGCCGAGCACCTGGCCGCATTCGAGGCGCGCGCGGTGGCTGAGCCGGCGGTGCAGCAGTGCTGGCGCGTCTCGCCGGGGCCCGACTTCATGCTGGTGAGCTACACGCCCGACATGCCCGGCCATGCGGCGCTGGTGCAGCGCCTCTTCACGCAGGACGCCAACGTGCGCAACGTCAAGACCTTCTTCGCGGTGGCGCGGGCCAAGTTCGGGGCGGCGGTGCCGCCGCCGGGCGCTACCCCATCCGCGCCACCACCAGCCCCTTGAGGTATTCGCCCTCGGGAAAGGCCAGCGTGGTGGGGTGGTCGGGCGCGGCCTCCAGGCGCTGCAGCAGGTAGCCGTCCACCTGGGCATCGATGCCGGCGCCGGCCACGATCTTGTGGAACAGCTCGGCGCCGATGCCGCCCGAGCAGCTGAAGGTCAGCAGCAGCCCGCCCGGCGCCAGCAGCTTGAGCGCCAGGCGGTTGATGTCTTTGTAGGCGCGGCTGGCGCGCTCGGCGTGGGCGGCGCTGGGCGCGAACTTGGGCGGGTCCAGCACGATGGCATCGAACGTGGCACCGTCCTTGACGTGGGTCTGGCCGCGCGGCGCGGCAGGCCCTGGTCGTGCACGGTCAGGCTGCCGGGTAGGCCCTCTGGCGCTCGCACCTGGACAGCGTGGTGTTTAGCGCATGCTCCAGGTCTTCGGCATTGGTGCAGGTGCGAAAGTGCAGCAGCAACTCGCGCACGTCGCCATGGCTTTCCTTGAGCCCCAGCTTGATCTCGGCCAGCGTGGCTGCCATGCCGGCCTGGTTGCCGCTGGCCAGCGCCTTGCGCGTCAACTGCGCCTGAATGCCCAGAAAGGCCAACGACCGGGCGATCCCCTGGCGGCGCAAGCGCATCTTCATGAGTGGAGGCTTGTCCCTCTGATCCCGCATCTTCATACTGTGGGCGCCGTATCACTTCCGGTCGGCGCAACCGGCCTACCTCAGTGACCAGACCCGTCACGGGCCGGTCTTCACCCCGGGGCATGCCCATGCAGCCCGGTCACCCCAGCGGAGGAAAACGACCATGTCTCACCCTCTCAAAGCCTCACAGCGCTTCGTCCGCGCCAGCATCCCGGTGCTGGTCGCCGTCCTGTTGGCAACAACCGCACACGCCGCCTCCTACCGCTTCGTGGAAAGCTTCCCGGCGGCCAACGCCGGGATCTCCAGCCCGTGGAGCTACCACCGACGTGGCGCCAACCAGACCCTGACCCTGCTGCCAGATTTGGTCTGGATTCCCTACAACTGCTCCCCCGTCTTTCCCTCTTATTGCAGCCACACACCCAGCTGGGGCTTTCAGCGCCAGCCTGATCGAATTCCTGTCGTTTACGCCAACATCACCGACCAGAACTGGCAGTCCGACACTGGCATCACGGTGCCACGGCGTTGCCTGATGGTGCATCCCGGGTGGGGCACAAAAGATGTCGTGGTCCGGTTCGAGGTGCCGGCCAAGCCCTACGGGGGCTCGTATACCTCCGGCCGCTTCAAGGGAAGCATTGCGGATCTGGACTACCTCGGTGGCAACGGCGTGACCTGGCGCGTCGAGGTCAACGGCTCCACCCTGTACGGCGGCACGCTGCACGCCACCCGGGCATTGCCACGGAGTTCGGCAACCTTCCCGACGCAAACGTTCAACGTCTCCACGGGCACCACCATCGATCTGGTGGTTTCCCCCAACGGAGCAGATGCGAGTTTTGACACCACATCGGTCTGCGGCGCCATCGTGATGCAATAGCGCCCGGCGGGCCGCTACCCCATCCGCGCCACCACCAGCCCCTTGAGGTACTCACCCTCGGGAAAGGCCAGCGTGGTGGGGTGGTCGGGCGCGGCCTCCAGGCGCTGCAGCAGGTAGCCGTCCACCTGGGCATCGATACCGGCGCCGGCCACGATCTTGTGGAACAGCTCGGCGCCGATGCCGCCCGAGCAGCTGAAGGTCAGCAGCAGCCCGCCCGGCGCCAGCAGCTTGAGCGCCAGGCGGTTGATGTCTTTGTAGGCGCGGCTGGCGCGCTCGGCGTGGGCGGCGCTGGGCGCGAACTTGGGCGGATCCAGCACGATGGCGTCAAACGTGGCGCCGTCCTTGAGCAACTGGCGCAGCGTGGCGTTGACGTCGGCGTCCAGCGCGGTGTGGCGGCCGGCGTCCAGGCCGTTGAGGGCCACGTGCTGCACGGCACGCGCCAGCGCGGGGCCGGATGAATCCACGCTGGTCACGGCCTCGGCGCCACCGGCCAGCGCCGCCACGCTGAAGCCGCCGGTGTAGCTGTAGCAGTTGAGCACGCGGCGGCAGCCGTGGCGGGCCACCAGCCGCGCCAGCAGCGCGCGGTTGTCGCGCTGGTCCAGGTAATAGCCGGTCTTGTGGCCTTCGGCCACGTCCAGCGTCAGCCGCCAGTCGTGCTCGCGGATGGTGACCTCGGTGGCGCCCTCGCCGCGCAGCCAGCCCTTGACGGGGGCCAGCCCTTCGAGCCCGCGCACGCCCGAGTCCGAGCGCTCGTAGATGCGCGTGCAGCCGCTGGCCTGCACCAGCGCGTCCACGATGACGTCCTTCCAGCGCTCGGTGCCGGCGCCCAGGAACTGGCAGGAGAGCACATCGGCATAGCGGTCAACGATGAGCCCCGGCAGGCCGTCGGCCTCGCCGTGGATCAGCCGCACGCCGTCGCTGGCCACGCCCAGCCGCTGGCGCAGCGCCAGCGCGGCGCCGATGCGGCGTGCAAAGAAGGCGGCGTCGATGCGCTCGGCCTCATCAAAACTCCAGGCCCGCAGCCGGATCTGCGAGGCCGGGCTGTAGGCCGCCCAGGCCAGGAAGCGGCCGCCCTCGGCCTCCACACGCACGGTCTCGCCGGCATCGGCCTTGCCGCCGGCCACGCTGCCGGCAAATACCCACGGGTGGCGGCGCAGCAGCGAGCGCTCCTTGCCGGCCCGGACTCGAATGATTTTCATGGGGCCGGATTGTCTCAGCGCCGGCCCGCACTCAGGGCTGGATCAAGCCCTCGGTGCTGGCAATCACCGCCAGTTGCACCCGCGAGGCCACGCCCAGTTTGCGCAGCAGGTGCTGCACGTGGATCTTGACGGTGGACTCGGCAATGCCCAGGTCGCGCGCCACCTCTTTGTTGCTGGCCCCGCGCCCCACGGCGACGAGGATTTCGCGCTCGCGGGGCGACAACGCGTCCAGCGGGCTGGCGGGCGCTGGCGCCGGTGCGTCCGCCGGGGCTTCGGGCCGCAAAAAAGCGGCCACCAGCTTGCCGGTCATGCCCTCGTCGATGACGCTGTCGCCGCGCATGGCGCGGCGGATGGCGGCAAACAGCGCGTCGCCCTCGATGGTCTTGAGCAGGTAGCCGCTGGCGCCCGCGCGCAGCGCAGCGGCCAGATCGGTGGCGTCTTCGCTGACGGTGAGCATCAGCACGCGCGCCTGCGGGCAGGCGGCGCGCAGCGCCGGCAGCGCCGCCACGCCGCTGACGCCGGGCAGGTGGTTGTCCAGCAGGATGACGTCGGGCTTGAGCTGCTCGGCCTGGCGCTGGGCCTGGTCGGCGTCGGCGGCGTCGCCCACCACGGCCAGGCCGTCGTCGCCACTGAGCAGCGCCGTCAGGCCGCGGCGGAACAGCGTGTGGTCATCGACGACGAGGATGCGGATGGGCTTCATGCAGGCAAGCTCAAAGTGACGGTGGTGCCCTGGCCAAGGGCGGAATCGACGGCCAGCTCGGCACCCAGGCGTTCGGCGCGCTCGCGCATGATGCGCAACCCCACGTGGCTGGCGCCGCGCACGGCGGCGGGCTCGAAGCCGGCGCCGTCGTCGCGCACGGCAATGCGCCAGTGCGGCTGCTTCCACACCTCCAGCCAGACCTGGCTGGCGTGGGCGTGCTTGCGCACGTTGGACAGCGCCTCCTGCACGATGTGCAACGCCTGCACCTGCACGTCGGGCGCCAGCGGCAGGCCCTGGTCGTGCACGGTCAGGCTGCCGGGCAGGCCGCTCTGGTGTTCGAACTTGGACAGCGTGGTGTGCAGCGCATGCTCCAGGTCTTCGGCGTTGGTGCGGGTGCGAAAGTGCAGCAGCAGCTCGCGCACGTCGCCATGGCTTTCCTTGAGCCCCAGTTCGATCTCGGCCAGCGTGGCCGCCATGCGGGCCTGGTCACCGCTGGCCAGCGCCTTGCGCATCAGCTGCGCCTGAATGCCCAGAAAGGCCAGCGACTGGGCAATGGAGTCGTGCAGCTCGCTGGCCAGAAACGCCCGCTCCTCGGCCACGGCGGCCTCGCGCTCCAGCGCACCCAGGCGCAGCGTCTCCATGCCGCTGGCCAGGTGAGCCGTCAGCGTCTCCAGCATGGCGCGGTCGGCGTCGGCCAGACCGATCTGGGCATGGAAGAACAGGTTGAGCTCGCCCAGCAGCCGCTCTTTGGCGTGGATGGGCACGGCCACGATGCTGGCCCAGCCGGCCTGGCTGCAGGCCTGGCGGCGCTGCGGCTCCAGGCTTTGGATGGGGATGACGCGCGCACCACCGGCGGTGCGGCTGGCGCCGCAATAGCAGTCGCCGGTGCGGATGCAGTGCTCGTCCTCGGCCATGCCGGGCGGCAGCCCGTCGCTGGCCAGCAGCACGAACTGGTCGGCCTGCTGGCCCGTCCAGCGCAGCGCCACGGCGTCGGCGTGCAAGGCCTGGCGCGCGCGCCGCGCAAAGCCCTGGGCCAGCTCGGGCAAGGCGTTGGCGTGGGCCACCAGCAGGCTGACGTCATACAGCGTTTGCAGCCGCTCGCGCTTTTCCTGCAGCTCGGCGGTCTTGGCGCGCACGCGCTGCTCCAGCTCGCTGTACGAGGCTTGCAGGCGCTCGGCCATGTCGTTGAAGCCCACGGCCAGGGCGCCCAGCTCGTCGCTGCTGGTGGGCTGCACGCGCGCGCCCAGGTGGCCCGATTGCAGCGCACCCACGGCGCTGCGCAGGCTGGCCACCGGCTCAAGCACGAAGTGATAGCCCAGCGCCATCAGCACCGACGAGGCCACCGTGCCCAGCACCAGCAGCCCCACTTGCAGCAGGTGCAGCAGCGAGGTGTAGTGCGACAGGTGCACCTCCACGGCCGAGACCAGCGCGTCGATGCGCGCCACCAGCTCGGCCGTGGCCGCGTCCAGCGTGGCACGGTCGGCAAGGCGTGGGCCGGTGTGCAGGGCGCGCACCGTCAGCCAGGCGTGCTCGACCTGCCCGAAGTCGCGGCGCACGGTGTCGTCCCAGGGCATCAGCAGCGGGCGCTCGGGGTCGCCCTGGGCCAGCAGCGCCAGGCTGCGGTCGAACTCGGCCACATGGCGGGCCTGCGTCGGCTGGGGGGCAATCTGGGTGGTGGTCCAGGCCAGGCGATAGGCCTGCATGCGCATGCGGCCGGCCTCGTTGACGGCGGCGGCGCCGCCGTCCAGCTGCCACGACACCCACAGCGTCAGCGCGGTGGCCAGCAGACCCAGCAGCAAAAAGGGAATGCCGGTCAGGGCCAGTTTGGTCCCCAGGCTCCAGCGCTCGATGGGTGGTGACATGTCGGGCGGGGCGGGTCAGCCCGCGCGCTGCGTCAGCTCGCTGACGGCCAGCACGGCCTGCGTGCGCGAGGTCACACCCAGCGCCCGCAGCACGGCGCCCACATGGTCTTTGACGGTTTCCACCGAGAGGTCGAGCCGCCGCGCGATGTCTTTGTTCGAGCGGCCTTGCAGCAGCATGGCCAGCACGTCGGCCTGTCGCGGCGTGATGCCCAGCTTGTCGTAGGGGATGGCGTCCAGCGGCGCCACGCTGCCGCTGCGGGGCGCCTGCGGGGCGTGGGCCGCCGCCGATGCCGCAGCGGCCGTGTCCACGGGCGGCACGTAGATGCCGCCGGCCAGCACCAGTTGCAGCGCATCGGCCAGCGCGGCCGTGGACAGCCGCTTGGGCAGAAAGCCCATGGCGCCCAGGTCGATGGCCTGCACCACGTCCTCGGCCCGGTCGGCGCGCGACATCACCACCACCGGCAGCTCGGGGTAGGCCTCGCGCCACTCGGCCAGCAACGTGAAGCCTGGGGTGTCGTCCAGTTCCAGGTCGAGCAGCACCAGATCGTGCTCGGGCTCGCGCGCCAGCACGCTGCGCGCCTGGTCTGCGGCGGTGGCGGTGGACACGCGCAGCCCGGCACAAATGCTTTCGATGATGGCCCGCAGCGCGGCCAGAATCAGCGGCTGCTGGTCAACGAGCAAGACCTTCATGCCGGCCCTCCGTCCACGTCAAGCCGCTGCGCCCGCGGCGCCCACTGCACCAGATCGTGCGCGAACCGGCCGGCCACTTGCGTGGCCAGTGTGCGCTTGCCGACACCCTTTTTGGGGTTGGCGATGACGACGACTGGCATGGCCCCCTTTCGTTATTGATAGGGATGGTAACAAGGGACAATCGGCAGATGTACCAGCCCAGCCAACATGATGTGCGCCGTTTCTTCTGCGGCGTGCTGGCCAAGCAGCGCACGGGAGCGGTGCTGACGCCCATCGAGGCCCAGGCCGCCACCTGGGTCGATGCCCACCCCGAGTACCACGCGGAGCTGGCCGACGAGGCCGCCGCGCTGGCGCGCGACTATGCGGTGGAGGACGGCCGCACCAACCCATTCCTGCACCTGTCCATGCACCTGTCCATCACCGAGCAGATGGGCATCGACCAGCCCCACGGCATCCGCCAGGCGGTGGAGTTGCTGGCCGCGCGGCGCGGCTCGCTGCATGAAGCCCATCACGAGGTCATGGAATGTCTGGGCGAGATGATCTGGGCGTCGCAGCGCAGCGGGTTGCCGCCCGACGGCCAGGCCTACCTGGCCGCCGTGCGGGCCCGCGCGACGCGGGATTAGGAGCGTGGGCGGCAGAGGGCATGCCTCGCGCCGGGGTGATTCGGGGAGGCAGGCAAGGCGTGCGCGAGGCCGCGTACCGGGTGTACGCAACGAGCGCACAACGCCGCATGGCGCCCCGAATCACCCCGGCCCTTCGGGTTGGTCTTGCAAGGGGCCGCTGGGGGTGTTGCGACGCTTGCCCGCACGGGCAGTGCGGGCGGCGCGCCGCGCCTACCCATCAGCCCCTTGCAAGACCAACGCGAGGCATGCCCTCTGCCGCCCACGCTCCTAGCGCCCCAGGTCTTTGGCCGTTACGCCGGCAATGCCCCAGTTGGCCTTGGGCACGTCGTGGATCCAGACGCGCACGGTCTCTTTGGGCGCACCCACGGCCTCCTGCAGCGCCTGGGTGACCTTCTCGATCACCGCGCGCTTTTGCGCCTCGGTGCGGCCTTCAATCATGTAGATCTGTGCAAACGGCATGGTGGTCTCCGGGTTGGGCTGGGCGTCAGGCACGCTGGCGCGACAGCGTCAGCGCGGTGTCCTCGATCATGTCCTCCTGGCCGCCGACCATGCCCCGGCGGCCCATCTCGACGAGGATTTCGCGGGCGGGCACGCCGTACTTCTTCTCGGCGCGCTTGGCAAACAGCAGGAAGGAGCCGTAGACGCCGGCATAGCCCAGGGTGAGCGCGTCGCGGTCGATGCGGATGGGAAAGTCCATCAGCGGCACCACCAGGTCTTCGGCCACGTCCTGGATCTTGAACACGTCCACGCCGGTCCGGATGCCCATGCGGTCACACACCGCCACCAGCACCTCCATGGGCGTGTTGCCCGCGCCCGCACCCAGGCCGGCGGCGGCGGCGTCGATGCGCGTGGCGCCCGCCTCGATGGCTGCCAGGCTGTTGGCCACGCCCATGGCCAGGTTGTGGTGGCCGTGAAAGCCCAGCTCGGTCTCGGGCTTGAGCGCGGCGCGCACCGCACCCAGCTTGGCCGTCACGTCGCTGGGCAGCATGTGGCCCGCCGAGTCGGTGATGTAGATGCAGTTGGCGCCGTAGCCCTCCATCAGCCGGGCCTGGCTCACCAGGCCCTCGGCGCTGTTCATGTGGCTCATCATCAGAAAGCCCACGGTGTCCAGGCCCATCTTGCGCGCCAGGGTGATGTGCTGTTCGCTGACGTCGGCCTCGGTGCAGTGGGTGGCCACGCGGATGGTGGTCACGCCCAGCTCGTGCGCCATCTTCAGGTGATCGACGGTGCCGATACCGGGGATCAGCAGCGCCGAGACCTTGGCCCGCTGCATCAGCGGGATGACGGCGCCCAGGTAGGCCTCGTCCGAGTGGGCCGGAAAGCCGTAGTTGACCGAGGCCCCGCCCAGGCCGTCGCCGTGGGTGACCTCGATCAGCGGGATGCCGGCGGCGTCCAGCCCCTGGGCCACGGCCTTCATCTGCTCCAGCGTCATCAGGTGGCGCTTGGGGTGCATGCCGTCGCGCAGCGTCATGTCGTGAAGGACGATGGCCTGGTCTGGGATGGTCATGGTGGGCTCCTTCACAGGGTTTGCGGCGCGCGGCCGTCGGCCAGCCAGGCCTGGGCAAACATCTCGGCGGTGCGCGCGGCGGCGGCCGTCATGATGTCGAGGTTGCCGGCGTATTTGGGCAGGTAGTCGCCCAGGCCTTCGACTTCGAGGTAGATGCTGACGCGCCTGCCATCGAACACCGGGCCGTTGACCAGCCGGTAGCCCGGCACGTAATGCTGCACCTCGCGGATCATGTCCGCGATGCTCTGGCGGATGGCCGCCTCGTCGGGCTTGTCGTCGGTCAGGCAGTGCACGGTGTCGCGCATGATGAGCGGCGGCTCGGCGGGGTTGATGATGATGATGGCCTTGCCTTGGCGGGCACCGCCCACGCGCTCGATGGCGCCGGCGGTGGTGCGGGTGAACTCGTCGATGTTCTTGCGCGTGCCGGGCCCGGCCGACTTGCTGGACACGGTGGCCACTATTTCACCGTAGGCCACCGGCTGCACGCGGCTGACCGCCGCCACCATGGGAATGGTGGCCTGGCCGCCGCAGGTGACCATGTTGACGTTCATCTGCGCCTTGCCGACATGAGCCTTCAGGTTGACCGGCGGCACGCAATAGGGGCCGATGGCGGCGGGCGTGAGGTCGATCATCAGCGCCCCCTGGGCGTTGACCTTGCGCGAGTTCTCGGCATGCGCATAGGCGCTGGTGGCGTCGAAGACGATTTGCACGCCGTCGGCCTTCATGTGGGGCACCAGGCCATCGACGCCGTCGGCGGTGGTCTTGATGCCCATCTCGCGGGCGCGCCGCAGGCCGTCGGAGTCGGGGTCTATGCCCACCATCCACACCGGCTCCAGCACGGGGCTGCGCTGGAGCTTGGCCAGCAGGTCGGTGCCGATGTTGCCGGGGCCGATCAACGCACATTTGACTTTGGGAGGGCTCATGCCGGGGTTTTCCTTGAATCAAAAAAAGGGGGCGCCAGCCGGTCAACCGAGCGGCAGCGGCTCGCGCGCATCGGCCTCGGCCAGAAACTGGCCCACCAGCTGCGCAAAGCGCGCGGCGTGCTCGATCTGCGTCCAGTGCCCGCACTGGCCAAAGACGTGCAGCTGAGCCCGCGCGATCCACTGCACCAGCGTGCAGGCGTTGGCCAGCGGGATGACCGCGTCCTCGCGGCCATGGACGATCAATGTCTGATGCGGCAGGCTGCGGATGGCCGCCTCGGGGCTGCACATGGCGTCCACCCAGCGCTGGCGCGGCGCCGGGAACATGGCCGCAAACGATTCCTGGTAGCCGGGCTGGATGCTGGCCTCGTAGCGCAGCCGGGCCAGCTCGTCGTTGACCAGCCCGCGGTCGTAGGCGAAGACGTCCAGCAAGGCCCGCATCCGGGTCAGCGAGGGCTGGTAGCCCCAGACCTGGTCCAGCCCCGGTGTGAGCGTGAACGGCACCCCGACGCTGCCCATCAACACGAGGCGGCGCACGCGCTCGGGGTGGCGGGTGGCCAGGGCCAGCGCCAGTGCGCCACCAAACGAGTTGCCGACCACGTCGGCCTGCGCCAGGCCCAGGGTGTCGAGCACGCCCAGGGCCTGGGCCACCCAGGTGGCCATGTCGTAGCGCACGCCGGGCCGGCTCAGGTCCAGCCGCTCGGTCTGGCCAAAGCCCACCATGTCGGGGGCAATGACCCGCGCCTGCTGCGCCAGCGCCGGCACCACCAGCCGCCAGTTGGCCCAGGCCGAGACGCCCGGCCCCGAGCCGTGGATCAGCAGTACGGGGGCGCCCTCGCCCACGTCGTGGACGTGGGTGCGGATGCCGTTGGCCATGATGAAGCGGCCCTGCTCGGAATGGGTGGGGTGCGACGGGGCGTTCATGGGTGCCAGGCGGTGAGGGGCCGGGGTCGGGGGCTCACGTGACCACCTCCAGGAAGGCCGGGTTGAGCTTGCGGTCGTGATAGAAGATGCCGGCACCCACTTCGTCGAAGGTCCAGGTGATGGGCTCCATGTCGGGGTAGTGGTCGTAGCCGCCGCAGAAGGTCTCGAGCCGGTTGCCCGACGGGTCGAAGAAGTAGATGGTGGTGCCGGTGGTGATGCCGTGACGGGTGGGGCCGATGTCGATGGAGACGCGGTTGCGGCTCATGATGTCGGCCGCCCGCAGCACCTGCTCCCAACTGGCGAGCTGGAAGGAGACGTGGTGCAGCTTGTCGTCTTCGCCGTGGCGCACCATGGCGATGTCGTGCGCCTTGGCGCTGCAGGTCAGCCAGGTGGCCAGGTCGGTGACGCCGTCTTCGAGCTTGACGCGCTCGACGAGGTTGAAGCCCAGCACGTCTTCGAAGATGGCGCGGCTGCCGTCGATGTCGCCGCCGTAGATCAGGCAGTGGTCCATGCGGATGGGGCAGATGCCGGGGCCGTCGATCACGTCGACCTCGGGGTTGACGCAGCCGGTGGCATTGCCCACGTGTTGCTTGTCGGCGTAGAGCTCGATGTGGTGGCCGGTGGGAATCCGAAAGCGCACCCGCTCGCCGGTGCCCGGCATGTCGCCGGCGGCGATGCGCTCGGTCTTGACGCCGTAGGCGATGAGCTTGGCCTCCAGCGCCTGCAGGGTTTGCGCATCGCGCACCTTGAAGCCGAAGAAGTCCAGCCCGGCGCGGTCGGCCTGGCGCAGCACGATGCTGTGGTGGTCGCGCTCCTGGCGCGTCTTGAAATAGGCCCGGCCCTGGGCATCGCGGCCCATGGGCACCAGGCCCATCACGTCGGTGTACCAGGCGATGGATTCGTCGATGTCCAGCACGCGGATCTGGGCGTGCCCGGGACGCAGTACGCCAGTCATGGCCATGTCGGTCTCCTCAAGGGGTGGGTTGGGGGTTGCGGGTTGGGGTTGGCGCGTCGGCGCGGGGGCCGCAGACGGTTTTGGTCAGCGGGCCGACGACGCGCAGGCGCAGGTCGCTGGTGGGCTTGACGCGGCAGGACAGCACGCAGCCGCTGGCCTCCTCGGCGGCGCTGACGTGCGCCCGGCTCATCACCCGCCTGGCGTAGCTGCCTTGCGTGATCTGCACCTTGCACACGCCGCAGCCACCGCCACGGCAGCCCACGGGGATGCCTTTGCGGCCCAGCGCCTCCATGCCTTCGAGCACGCTGCGGTGGTCGGCGCAGCGGTAGCTCTCGCCGGTGTTCTCGATGGTGATGGTGTAGGCGGCCACGGCGGTTCAAATCTTCTTGAACAGCGGGCTGCGGACCTGCTGCGCGTCGGCCGCCGAGATGAACTTCTCGGTGTAGATGTCGCGCTCGAACAGCCGGCCCTGCATCAGCGTGGTGATGCAGGCGTCGATCATCACGGGCGGGCCGCACAGATAGGCTTTGTGGCCCCTGAAGTCGTTGCCGAAATGCGCTTTGGCCGCCTCGTGCACAAAGCCGCGCGCGCCCGCCCAGTCGCTGCCCTCGGGCTCGCCCGAGAGCGCGGCCACGTAGTTGAAATTGGGGTGGGCGCTGGCCAGCTGCTCGAACTCGCCATGGTGGTAGAGCTCGTCCTGCGAGCGCGCGCCGTTGACCAGGGTGATGGGCTTGTCGCAGCCACCTGCCAGCAGATCCAGCACCATGGAGCGCGGGCTGGACAGGCCCGAGCCGCCGGCC
The DNA here is from genome assembly GCA_020161145.1 of Pseudomonadota bacterium. GTDB lineage: Bacteria > Pseudomonadota > Gammaproteobacteria > Burkholderiales > Burkholderiaceae_C > Ideonella. The sequence continues at coordinate 257,260 of JAIUPQ010000004.1, read as the reverse complement.
AGAAACAGATAGCCCAGCGCGTCTTTGTCGTGCTCGGTGGCGCGCACGAAGAAGCGGCCATAAGGGCCCGACAGGCGCACCGCATCGCCGGCCCGCAGCTGCTGGTGCACCCAGCCGGTGCCTTTGCCACCAGGCACCTGGCGCACGTTGAGCTCGATCTGACGGGCCTGGCCCGGCGCGCTGGCGATGGAGAAGGCGCGCGGCGCGGCCTCGCCCGGGATGTGCAGGTTGATGTACTGCCCGGCCTGGAAGGTGATGGGCGCGTCCAGCGTGATCCACACGCCTTTGATGGTGGGGGTGAGGCTCTCGATGCGGGCGACCACGCCGGCGTAGTCCTGCACGGGCAGGTTGCGCGCGTCGGGCTCTTCTTCGATCTCGGCCTCGACCACCACGTCGGAGGCCAGCGTGGCGCAGCAGGCCAGGCATTTGCCTTCGTCGCGCTCATAGTCCATCAGCGCAAAGTTGCTGGCCTCGCCGTGCTCGATCTCGCCGTCCACCACCTGCACCTTGCAGGTGGCGCACAGGCCGTGGCAGCAGGCATGGGGCAGGTAGATGCCGGCGCGCAGGGCGGCGTCGAGGATGGTCTGGCCCTCCTCCACCTCCAGCACCTGGCCCAGCGGTTCGATGGTGAGTTGGTAGCTCATCGCGTCACCTCGCGGCCTCAGTGCGAGCTGCCGCCCAGGCCTTTGAGGCCGGGGGTGCGAAAGCGGATCAGGCTTTTGTGGCCCAGGCCGTTGTCGGCCAGGGACTTGGCCGCATCCGGCTGCCAGGGCTGGCCCGATCTGATCCATTGCACCTGGTCCCAGTCGATGCGGGCGAAGTCCGGGTGGGCGCCAAAGAAGCCGGGCAGCGCCCCCTTGACCAGGTCGCCAAACAGCGTGGTGGGCGGCATGGGTACGCAAAAAGGCGCGCAGAACATCTTGTGGTCTTCCCAGCCGATGTACAGCAGCGGCGCGGGGAACTGGTCCACCGTGTCCTGGGGCGGGAAGTCGTAGGGGGCGACGGATTTGACGGTCATGGCGGCGGCTCCTGTACTCAGTTGCTGGTGGCTTGCGAACGCCAGGCCTCGAAGTTCCGCTTGTCTTGCGAGTCGGCGTAGTCGAGGTTGTCTTGGCCGAACGCCAGCTTGTACCAACGCAGCACGTCGGCCAGGGGGTCGAAGTCGGGCTGGCTGGGGTCGGCGTCGGCGGTGAAGCAATTGCCCTGGTAGATCTGGTGCACGGGCAACCAGCTCTGCACGTACTTCTCGGGCTCATGGTCGAAGATGCTTTTGCAGCCGTCGGAGCAGAAGTGGTAGGTGTTGCCGCGCCAGTCGCTCTCGCGGTAGGCAATCTTCGTCGGGTCGTCCGGTTCGGTGAACATCATGGGCACCTGGCAGACCTGGCACAGCATGGGCAGCGTGCCGTTGTAAAAGCGGCGGCCTTCGGCCTGTTCGCGGGCGTAGTGCTCCCACAGCGGGCGGTAGTGCTGGTCGAAGGTGTCGGGGTATTTCTCGCTCAGCCACTTCATGTCGGCCTCGCTGGGCACCCAGGTGTGGAACGCGGCGGCAGCGCCGTAGTTGTAGAAGGTGTTCCAGGCCTGGTGGCTGAGGTGGTCTTTGTCCTTGCAGGCCTGCTCCCAGCCTTTGGGCACCTTGACGCCGTAGCGGGCCAGGTCGTTGAACAAGGCCCCGCCGTTCTGCTCGGCGTAGACCTCCCAGGCCTCCTTCCAGCTCATCACGCGCTTGGGCAGCATGTAGTCCATCATCATGGCCACCAGGGTCAGCACGCGGTAGCCGCGCCAGAACCATTTGTCGAGCCAGGCCTGGACGATGGGCAGGTTGTCCGGGTCTTGTTCGAGGATGAACTTGATGATCTCCAGGCCCAGCGTCATGTGGCGCGATTCGTCGCTCTGGGCCGAGAAGCCGAAGGCCATGGCGCCCATGTCGCCGTTGTAGGCCGCGCCCGAGATGAAGGGCACGAACAGCAGGTTGGTCAGCACGTACTCGAACGCGAAGCCGATGGCCACCATGAACTCGAACGGGCCGGCGGTGACGGCGTCGTCGAAGAAGCTCTTGGGCACCGACAGGTACCAGACGCGGTCGTGCTGATGGCGCCAGTTCTGAAAGCCGTTGTAGTGCTTGTTGTAGTTGCTCAGGCTGTGGATCTGGGTCTGCGCATGGCGGATCTCGTCCACGCTCTGCATCAGGCAGGCCACGCGCGGGCCGGCACCGGGGAACTGGCGGCCGACGTGGGCAAAGCCGCGGTGGGCCATGTACTCCAGCGGGGTGACGCCGGTGAGGAAGAGCTTGAGCGCGTTGATGTAGCGCGCGTCGGTCACCCCCAGGTGGCCGTTGTTCTGCGTGAACGCGTCGATGATGGCGTAGAGCTTGCGCTCCTTCTCGGCCTGGTATTTCCAGTACGCATCCATCGTCATGCGAAAGGGGTCTTCGAACTGGTCCCAGTCGTGGATCTTGATGCCCTCGTATTGCGTGTACGGAAACACGTCCTGCACCGCCTGGTAGGTGGGCGTCCAGGCCAGGTCGCGCGTCATCAGGTTGTAGCGGTCCTTGAGGCTGAGCTTTTTGCTGGCTTTCATGTCCATGTGATGGGGCTCCTTATGGGTTCCAGCTGAGGACGAACTCGTCTTCGGTTTCGTCGATGTGGCCGGTCAGGGTGATGAGGTTGATCTGCAGCTCCTGCAGATCGAAGTCGCGACCGATTTCGTCCTCGATCGTGGTGCGCCGGATGACCAGCCGGCCGGGGGCATCGATCTTGACCATCGCGGGCTGCTCATTGACGACGGCGGCGGGGTTGTCGGCCACGATGGCCTCGACGATGGGACGGGTCTCTTCGTTGCGCTGAAAGGCGATGAATACGTTGGGCATGGCGCTCTCCCTGGTCATCAAACGGCGAGTCCGGCCTTGGCCAGACGGGCATCCAGGACGGCGGCGACGCGATCGAGCGCGGCCTGGGCGGCCCCGGTCTCCAGCGCCAGTTGCGCCATCGGCTCGAGCGCCTCGCGAGCGCGCGCACGCCAGTGCACCACCCAGCCGGCCAGCAGCGCGCGGTTGGCCTCGCTCTCTGCGGCCACCGCCTTGACCACGGTGTCCACCCATTTGGTGTGCTCCTGGAACCACTCGGCCTGAAAGCGCGTCAGCATGGACACCACCGGCCCGGCCTGGTGGGACAGCTCGGTGTCCACTTCCTTGTAGGCCAGACCAAACAGCAGCCCGTCCAGCACCACGCTTTGCGCCACAAACAGCTCGAACCAGTCCTTGAGCACCAGCGTGTCTTCCACGTAGCGGCGCAGCGGCTGCCAGGCCGGCGCCGCCAGCCAGGCCTGCTTGCCCGCCTCCAGCTCGCCCTGGCTGCCCAGCAGCAGTCCCAGCCGCGTCAGGTATTGCGCCATGCCGAGCTGGTCCATGGCCGCGTACAGGCAAGGCTGGGTGATGGCCGTGCCATAGCCGTAGGCGCACATGGCGGCGCCATTCATGTTGGCGCCCCAGGCCACGTGGCGCAGCGGCACGTAGAAGTCCAGCGCCGTGCGGCGGGCGGCGTCGTCGTAGCGGTCCGCCAGGCCCCGCTCCTCGACGAAGGTGAAGTCGGCCTCGGCCGTCTCCTGCATCCGCGCCCGGGCCTGGGTGTAGGCGCCGTAGTAGTACTGGCGCGGGTCTTTGAGGGCATACCAGTCGCGCATCACGATCTGGGTGCGCGCCGCGTCGAACAGCTCGTGCGCCGGATCCCAGGTGGGGCGGTAGTGGTAGTTGACGGTCGGCTGCACGTCCATCGTGGCCTCGATGTAGCGCGAGGCGGCCTTGTCGGCCCCCAGGCGGTCGGCCACGTGGCTGAAGGTCTGCCTCAGCGGCGTGATGCTGACGGTGCGAAGGTCGATCTGCATGGCGGGTGGTCTCCTCGGGGTGGGGTGGGGTCAGGTGGGGTGGTTGCCCGAGCGCGCACGCACGTCGCGCAGGTGCCAGCCCCAGGCCAGGTCCGCGCGATCGGCGGTCGGCGCGGGCAGGCCACCGTGGGTGGGCACGACGCCCTGGTCGGCACAGAAACAGTCGAACGCCGCGCGCGGCATCACCATCTCGACGAACAGGCCAGGCTCGCCCACGGCGAACTCGAACGTCACCATGCCGTTGGGGTGGGTCTGCGTGAGGCGCACGTAGCGGCGCCGGACGTCCCAGTCCGGGGGCAGGTCGACCAAGGGGGGTGCAGCGTTCATGCCCCAGTCATTGCAGCCTCCGTGCCAGCAAGGGGCAGCCAGGGCTAAAATATCGATAATTAAAGGGTATTCCCTGTGCAAAGCCAAGGCCCACCAACACGTCACAACCATCGTCTCGGGGTCAACCCTAGGCCAATTCGAGCGCTACACCTTCAAAATATGACGAAATAGGCGAGCCAACGGGCTGAATGTGATGATTTGATGAAGTTCGACGTCCCCATCGGAAACCCGCACCTTCACCCACCACGCCGCCTTGTTATCGATAATTTGCCCAAGACCTCTGACCATGGCCCAACCCAAGTACACGCCCATGCCCTCCGACGCCGACCTGCGCCGCATGGTGCAGTTCGCGGCAAACGATGGCCGCATCTGGCTGGCCGGTCAGCGCATGCTGCTGGTGCATGCGGCGGCGCTGGGCACGCTGCGCAGCGAACTGATGCGCGCCGTGGGGCCGGCGGCCACGCGCCGGCTGCTGCTGCGCACCGGCTATGCCGCCGGTGCGCGCGATGCGGCGCTGGCGCGCCAGGTGCGCGCCGACGCCAGCAGCTTTGCCATGTTTGCCGTGGGGCCGCAGCTGCACATGCTGGAAGGGGCGGCCAAGGTCACCTACGAGCATCTGGAGCTGGATCTGGCCAGCGGCCACTACCTCGGCCGCTTTCGCTGGGACCACTCCTGGGAGGTGGAAACCCATGTGCGCGCCCAAGGCCCGCAGATCGAGCCGGTGTGCTGGTCGTTGATGGGCTATGCCTCGGGCTACACCAGCGCCTTCATGGGCCGGCCCGTGCTGTACAAGGAAATGCAATGCGCCGCCTGCGGCAGCGACCACTGCCTGATCGAGGGTCGCCCACAAGCCGACTGGGAGGACGGCGACCTGATGGCCAGCGACTACGCACCCGAAGCCCTGCCCCCGGCCGGTGGCCCGCCATTGCCGCCCGAGGCCGATCACGCGGCTTCGGCCGAGCCACCGGCCGATGCGCTGGGGCCGCTGATCGGGCAGTCGCAGGCCTTCAAGGCGGCGGCGTTGCTGCTGCGCAAGGCGGCCGCGACCCAGGTGTCGGTGCTGTTGACGGGCGAGACCGGCGTGGGCAAGGAGCGCTTCGCGCGTGCGCTGCATGCGCTCTCGGCGCGTTCGGCCCAGCCGTTTGTGGCCGTCAACTGCGCGGCGCTGCCGGGCGATCTGATCGAGTCGGAGCTGTTCGGCGCCGAGCGCGGCGCCTACACGGGCGCCGACGCGGCACGCGCAGGCCGCTTCGAGCGCGCCGATGGCGGCACGCTGTTCCTCGACGAGCTGGGCGAGCTGCCGCTGGCGGCTCAGGCCAAGCTGCTGCGCGTGCTGCAGGACGGCCAGATCGAGCGCCTGGGCAGCGCAAGGCCGCGCCAGGTGGACGTGCGCGTGATCACCGCCACCCACGTCGATCTGGCCGCAGCCGTGCAGGCCGGCCGCTTCCGGCAAGACCTGTACTACCGCCTCAACGTCTACCCCATCCGCGTGCCGCCGCTGCGCGAGCGCCCGGACGACATCGAGCCGCTGGCGCTGCACCTGCTGGCGCGCTACATCGCCCGGCATGACAAGCATCTGGCCGGCTTCACCGATCGCGCCCTGCATGCGCTGCGCCGGCACGACTGGCCGGGCAATGTGCGCGAGATGGAGAACCTGATCGAGCGCGCCGTCATCCTGGCCACGGCAGGCGAGCCCATCGATGCCGCCCACCTGTTGGCGCAGGATGCGCTGGACGCGCTGGAGGTGGCCGGCCATACGCTGGCGCCCTCGGGCCGCCTGTACGCCGCCCAGGCCCCGGCCTGCGACCCCAGGCTGGTGCAGGCGCTGCTGGCAGACCCCCTCGATCTGCACGCGCTGGAAGCCACCTTGATCGAGGAGGCCGTGGCCCGCAGCCAGGGCAATCTGGCTGCCGCCGCCCGCCTGCTGGGCCTGACGCGGCCGCAGTTGAGTTACCGTCTGAACAAGCTGCGCAATCCCCAGTCCTGAGCACCCCCCAACCTGCCGCTGCGCGTCAGGCCCCCGAAGGGGGTCAAGAAAACCCGGGAGCGGCCCTTCATTTTCTTGAGAACCCATGGCCAAGCGCCCCGTCCACAGCCCCAGCGACCCGAGTCCGCCCTGCCTCACCCTGATTGAGCGCGCCTACACGCAGCTGCGTGACGACATCATCAGCGGCCAGCTCGCCCCGGGCGAGAAGCTGCGCGTCGAGCACTTGAAGACCCGCTACGGTGTGAGCGCCGGCACGCTGCGCGAGGCCCTCACCCGCCTGGTCAGCGACGCGCTGGTGGACGTCCAGGGCCAGCGCGGTTTTAGCGTGGCGCCCATCGCGGCGGCCGATCTGGCCGATCTGACCCGGCTGCGCATCCACATCGAGATCGACGCGCTGCGCCTGTCCATCCGCGCGGGTGGCAGCGGCTGGCGCGAGCAGCTGCAGCAGGCCTGGCACGAGCTGTCGCTGCTGGAGCAGCCGCTGCAGCCGGCCCAGGCCGCGGCCTGGGAGCGGCAGAACACCCGCTTTCACGTGGCCTTGCTGGCCGGCCACGCGTCGCCCTGGACGGTGCGGCTGCTGAGCACGCTGGCGCGCCAGGGTGAGCGTTACCGCCGCTACGCCATCAACCTGCCCGGCACCCAGCGTGACGTGCACGCCGAGCACCGCGAAATCTACGACGGCGCCATGACCGGCAACGAGCTGCGGGCCGCGCTGGCCCTGGAATGGCACATCCGCGCCACCGCCGACCTGGTGCTCCAGGCCTTGCGCAGCAAGGACGCGCCTACACCGTCCCCTGCCAGATCGCGTCCAGGTTCTTGAAGCCCCAGGCCTCGGGCTGCTCGCGCCCGACGATGTGGTCGTTGCTGCGGCGCAAGTCCATCTCCCGCACGGCGATGGGCATGTTGCCCGAGGTGGAGTAGAACGCCTTGACCAGCGGCTTGGTCAGCGCCTCGGGGAAGACCTGCGCCACCACCGCCAGCCGGCCCGACCTGAGCCGCACCAGCGAGCCCACCGGATAGATGCCCAGGCTTTTGACGAAGGCCTTGAAGATCACCGGATCGAAATGGCCTTGCCAACTGGCCATGCGGGCGATGGATTCGGCCGGGTCCCAGCCCGGCTTGTAGCAGCGGTTGGAGGTGATGGCGTCATAGACGTCGCAGATCGCGCCCATGCGCGCAAACGGGCTGATGGCCTCGCCGGCCAGGCCGTGCGGGTAGCCCGAGCCGTCGAACTTCTCGTGGTGGTGCAGCACCACGTCCAGCGTGCGCGGCGGTGCGCCCTCCGTTTGCACCATCAGGTCGTAGCCGGCCTGGGGGTGGGTCTTGATGATGGCGAACTCGGCGTCGGTGAGCTTGCCGGGCTTGTTCAGGACCGCCAGCGGCATCTGCGCCTTGCCCAGGTCGTGGAACAGGCCGGCGTTGCCGGCGGCCTCGCAGTCGGCCCTGTCCAGCCCCAGCTCGCGCCCCAGCGCCACCATCAGCGCGCACACCGCCACCGAGTGCATGTAGGTGTAGTCGTCGGCGGTCTTGATGCGCGCCAGGCTGAGCAGCGCCTGCGATTGGCGGAACACCGAGTCGGTGATGTCGCCCACCAGTTGCTGACAGGCTTCGTTGGAGACGACGCGGCCCAGGCGCGCCTCGTTGAACATCGACTCCATCTGGCCCCGGCTGTGCTCGAACAGCACCTTGGCGCGCGCCAGCTCATCTTGCAGCGTGCAGGTGTCGGCGGGCGCAGCCGGCGCCTGCACCGGCGCCGCCTGCGGCCCGGCAGGCACCGTCGGCGGCGCGGCCTTGGGCAGGCCACCGGCCGGGTCGGCCACGTCCTTGCCCTTGCTCACGTCGATCCACACGCCCTCCACGTTGGCGGCATGCAGCTTGGTCAGCACCTCGGGGTCGTCGATCAGGAACCGGGTGCGCCAGAACGGGTGGTTGAGCCATGCGCCCTCCAACGAGTGAAGGTACATGCCCAGGCGCACGTCTTGCAGAGGAATTCGCTTCAACATGGCGCTCAGATCAATGCAGTCAAAACAGTGAGGGGGGCGAGTGTCGGCTGCTGCGCCAGATCGATGCCAGGCCAGGCCATGCAGACCCCGTTCTTGCCGTGTTGCTTGACGGCATACATGGCCTGGTCGGCCGCCTCGACAACCTCGTCCCACGTGTGGCCGTGCATGGGCATGCAGGCCACGCCGATGCTGACGGCCACGCTGGGCGTGTCGGTCAGGTCGGGCAGGGTCAGCGGCTCGGCCAGCGCCTGCACCAGCGCGCGCGCGGTGGCGGCCAACACGGGGCTGGCGGGCTGCACGCCCGGCATGACGACCAGGAACTCGTCGCCGCCGATGCGGGCGATCCAGTCGGTGTCGCGCCGCACCACCTGCTGGATGCGCTGGGCACAGATGCGCAGCGTCTCGTCGCCTGCGGTATGGCCCCAGGTGTCGTTGACCTGCTTGAAGCCGTCCAGGTCCAGGTAGAGCACGGCCAGATGGGCCAGGCAGGTGCCCTCGACCCGGTGCGCCAGCGCAGCGCGGTTGAGCAGGCCGGTCAGGGCGTCGTGGTCGGCGCGGTGGCGCACGGCGGCCTCGGCGTGGAGCCGCGCGGTGACGTCGTACATCACCCCCTCGATCAACGTCTGGCTGCGCACGCCGTCCTCGTACAGCCGCTCGGTGGTGGTCAGCAGGCAATGCACCCAGGTCGGGTTGCCGTCGTCGCCGCGCAGCGCCAGATCGCCGGCCATGGCGCGCCGGCGCTCGCGCGAGTGCCGCGTCAGCTGCTGCGCCGCCGCCACGTCTTTGAAGCACAGCGAGAAGAAATCGACGCCCTTGTCGGGCTTGATCCCGGAGCGGCTCAGCAGCCGACCCACGGTGGGATTGCAGTCGATGAGCCGGCCCTGCCCGTCCAGCACGAAGATGCCGGCGCTGCTGGCGTCGAAGATGCGGCGGTACTGCGCCCCCATCTGTTCGACCTCGGCCCGCAACTCGCGCTCGCCGACCAGCGCCGCCTGCGCGTCGTCGAGCAATTGGTTGCCGCAGGTTCGCAGCACGCCAATCTCATCGTCCTGATGGTGGTGAAAGACCTCGATGCGCGCCGACGTGCCCGGGCTGATGGCGCGCATGCACTGGGCCAGCCGGCTCAGTGGCCCGGTGACCATGCGCCGCACCAGCACGTGCAGCAACAAGCCCATGACCAGCCCTTGAGCCACCAGCAGCGCACTGAGGGTCGCGGCGCGCCGCATGGCGGCGGAGCGCAGCGCCACCGCGTCGGGCAGCAGCACGAGCTGGCCCAGGCGTTCGCTGGCATCGAAGGGGTTATCGAGCGGCACGACGATGGCCCGCCCTTCGTCGGCGAGCGCGGTGCCGGCCCGCACCTTGAGCTTGCCGGCGTCGGCCCTGACCTGGGCCACCAGCGGATTGCGCACCAGGCCGTCCGCCACCTCCTGCACCAGCAAGGTGTCACCGGCGTAGGCGCCTATGGCGGCCGTGCGCTCCACCGAGGCGCCCAGTCCGACGAGCACGTCGTGGCTCTCGTCCAGCGCCTGCTGGTAGGTCGCCATGAACAGCAGCGTGCCCGCCACCAGCGCAAACACGCCCACCACCGCAGCCATGGCGGTCAGCAAACGGGTTTGCAGACTGGACGAAGGAAAAAAGGGCATGGCAGGGTCGGCACCAAGGCCAGAGCGACACACTGCCTTCGGCCATTGGGGCCTTCAGCTTTAGCCCCCGGACGGGTCAGCGACGCAAGCGCGACTCCGGAATGGTGTGCAACTCCCCAGGCAGACCGCCCAGGTAGTCGGCAATGGCCCGGATGTCGGCCGGTTGCAGATCTTTGACCATGGGCGCCATGATGGCATTGTTGTTGCCCACCATGGCCCCAGGGGCCTGGTAGTTGCGCATGGCCACGGCCAGGTAGTCGGCGTGCTGGCCGGCCAGCCGCGGCGCCCCCGGCGTGGTGGGGGTGGAGAAGTTGGCGCCGTGGCAGGTCACGCAGATGGCGAGCTTGTCCTGCAGCGCGGAGGGCAGCGCGGCATCAGGCGGCGCGGCGGCGGTGTCGCTGTGGCCATGCTGGCTGTAGTAGGCGGCCAGATCGGCGATGTCCTGGTCGCTCAGCGAGCCGGCAATGCCCCGCATGCTGGGATGGCGGCGGTCGCCCTTGCGGTAGGCGGTGAGCGCGGCGGCGATGTAGTCGGCCTTCTGGCCCGAAATCATCGGCACCTTGTAGACCCGCGGAAAGCTGGCGTGATAGCCCGGGATGCCGTGGCAGCCGATGCACATGGCGTTTTTCTGTGCGCCAGCCTGGGCATCGCCCTTGATGTCGGCTGCGGTGGCTGCGCCCAGAGTGCCGGCCAATGCCAAGCCCACGATCCAGCTCGTCTTCTTCATCGGGTTTGTCTCCTTTGCGGGGCGCGATTATAGGGTGGCGCCTATACTGAAAACGACTTCTCTTCAAGCCCATTCGTCATGAAATTCACCGGCAGCGACGGCTATGTCGCCACCCCCGAGTTGATGCTGGCCGTCAACGCCGCCGCCACCCTGCAGCGCCCGCTGCTGGTCAAGGGCGAGCCCGGCACCGGCAAGACCATGCTGGCCGAACAAGCGGCTCGCGCCATGGGCCTGCCACTGCTGGAGTGGCACATCAAGAGCACCACCAAGGCCCAGCAAGGCCTGTATGAATACGACGCCGTCAGCCGCCTGCGCGACAGCCAGCTGGGCGATGCGCGCGTGCACGACATCGCCAACTACATCGTCAAAGGCGTGCTCTGGCAGGCCTTCGAGGCCGAGCAGCCGGTGGCCTTGCTGATCGACGAGATCGACAAGGCCGACATCGAATTCCCCAACGACTTGCTGCGCGAACTCGACCGCATGGAGTTCCACTGCTACGAGACGCGCCAGACCATCCGCGCCCGCCACCGGCCGCTGGTGTTCATCACCTCCAACAACGAGAAAGACCTGCCCGACGCCTTTTTGCGTCGCTGCTTTTTCCACTACATCGCCTTCCCGGACGCCGACACCATGCAGCGCATCGTGGACGTGCACTTTCCGGGCCTGGCCAGCGACCTGCTGGGCGCCGCCCTGCAGCGCTTTTTCGATGTGCGCGCCCTGCCCGGGCTGAAGAAAAAACCCTCCACCTCCGAGCTGATCGACTGGATCCGGCTGCTGCTGGCCGAGCGCATCGGCCCCGAACACCTGGGTGCCGGCCAGCCGCTGCGCGAGGTGCCGCCGCTGGTGGGCGCGCTGCTGAAGAACGAGCAGGACGTGCACCTGTTCGAGCGCCTGCTGATGATGCAGCGCAACCACCGATGAACGTGGTGCCCACCACCCTGGCGCGGGGCCCCGTGCGCCTCGTGCCGCTGGCGCCTGACCACGCGGCAGGCCTTGCGGCGGCCGCCGCCGACGGCGCGCTGTGGCGCCTGCACGTGACCAGCGTGCCCGCGCCGGGCGACGAGGCCGCCTACATCGCGCAAGCCCTGGCCACACCCAACCGGCTGGCCTTTGCGGTGCTGGACGCCACCAGCGGCGCGGTGCTGGGCAGCACCAGCTACCACGACATCGTGCCCGCCATCGCCCGGCTGGAGATCGGCTGGACCTGGTATGCCCGGCGCGTGCAGCGCAGCGCCGTCAACACCACCTGCAAGCTGCTGCTGATGCAGCATGCGTTTGACACCCTGGGCGCCCAGCTCGTGGGCTGGCGCACCGACGTGCTGAACCTGGCCAGCCAGCGCGCCATCGAGCGCCTGGGTGCCCACAAGGACGGCGTGCTGCGCCACCACGCGCTGCGCCGCGACGGCAGCGTGCGCGACACGGTGATGTACAGCCTCACCGCCGCCGAGTGGCCGGCAGCCCGCGACCGACTTCTAGAATTCCTCTCAAGAGAACGCCGGGCCGCCCCAAGTTCTCTTGCCCCCCACGGGGGGCGGGCTGGGTCTAGCCCAGCCCTGGGGGCCTCACTACCGAACCACAAGGAGACATCCTGATGACCGCATTTCGCCTGTTGCCGCTGGCCCTGGCCGCCCTGTTGGCCGCCTGTGCCGCTGGCCCGGCCAAGAACACCGCCACCAAAGACTCACTGGTGGCCGGCATGAACGCCCAGACCTCACCGCGGGCCGATTTCTACGGCTACGTCAACGGTGGCTGGATGGCCCGCACCCAGATCCCGGACGACAAGACCAGCTGGGGCGTGTTCGACGAAATCGGCGAGGGCAACGAAACCCGCTCGCTGGCCCTGCTGGAGCAGATGCGCAGCGGCAAGGTCGACACCCAGGCCGCGCCGCACGAGGCCCGGCTCGTCACCGCGCTGTACGCCAGCTACATGGACACGGCCGCCCGCGACAAGGCCGGCATCGCGCCGCTGGCGCCGCAACTGGCGCAGATCGACGCCATCGCCAGCCTGGCCGATCTGCAGCGCTACCTGGTGGCCGCCACGCCCACCGGCGACAACCCGCTGTTCGGCTGGCAGGCCTACCCGGACATGAAGAACTCCAAGGTCAACGCGGCCTACGTCGGCCCCGGCGAGCTGGGCCTGGGCAAGGACTACTACCAGACCGACTCCGAGGCCAACCGCAAGGTGCTGGCCGACTACCAGGCCTTTGTCGCACGGGTGTTGACCGCCATGGGCACGCCCGATGCGGCCACCGCCGCCGCCCGAATCGTGGCCTACGAGACCGAGATCGCCAAGCAGATGCTGACCGTGGTCGAGGAGCGCGACCCGCAGAACTACTACAACCCCCGCACCATCGCCGAGTTGGGCGGCCTCAGCCGCAACCTGGCGCTGGCCGACTACCTGCAGGCCACCGGCGTGAAAGCCCAACAGGTCATCGTGGCCGATCTGCGCTGGGCCAAAGCCATCGACCAGCTGGTCTCGGCCGAGCGCCTGCCGCTGATCAAGACCTATCTGCGCTACCGCCTGCTGGCCGGCGCCATGCCTGTGCTGTCCACGGAGCTGGAGGCCACCCACTTCGCCTTCTACGGCCAGACGCTCAAAGGCCAGAAGGTGCAGCGCGCGCTGCCCAAGCGGGCGCTGGAGACCATCAACCAAACGCTGGGCGAGGCCTTTGGCCGCTACTGGGTGCAGGCTTATTTCCCGCCCAAGGCCAAGACCGAGATGGACGAGCTGGTGCAACTGCTGCTGACCGCCTACGGCCAGCGCATCGACCAGCTCGCCTGGATGAGCCCGGCCACCAAGGTGCAGGCCCGCGCCAAGCTGGCCACCTTCGACGTCAAGATCGGCTACCCCGCCAAGTGGCGCGACTACAGCGCGCTGGCGCTGCAGGCGCCGGCCCAGGGCGGCACGCTGTACGCCAACCTGCAGCGCCATGCCGCCTGGAACCACCAGCGCAACGTGGCCAAGATCGGCCAGCCGGTGGACCGCAGCGAATGGCATATGCCGCCGCAGATCGTCAACGCCTACTACAACCCCATGGGCAACGAGATCGTCTTCCCGGCCGGCATCCTGCAGGCGCCCTTCTTCGACTGGACGGCCGATGCGGCCAGCAACTTTGGCGCCATCGGCGGCGTCATCGGCCATGAGATCACCCACGGCTTCGACGACATGGGCTCGCAGTTCGACGGCGAGGGCAATCTCAACAACTGGTGGACGGCCGAAGACCGCCAGCGCTTCGACGCCCTGACCGCCAAGCTGGTGGCCCAGGCCGGCGCCGCCGAGGTGGCCCCCGGCGAGCACATCAACGGCAAGCTGACGCTGGGCGAGAACCTGGCCGACCTGGGCGGCGTGGCCATTGCCCGCGACGCCCTGGCGCTGTACCTGGCCAAACACCCCCAGCCCGCGCTGATCGACGGCCTGAGCCAGGACCAGCGCTTTTACATGGCCTGGACGCGCGGCTGGCGCAACCAGATGCGGCCGCAGGCGCTGGCCAACAAGCTGCGCACCGACTCGCACGCGCCGGGCCAGTTCCGCGCAGTGGCCCCGCACCTGAACATGGACAGCTTCCACCAGACCTGGGGCACCAAGGAGGGTGACACCATGTGGCGCGCGCCGGCCGACCGCCTGACCATCTGGTGAGCCCCATGACGCAGCGCCCCATCACCGTCGACGACCTCTGGGCCATGAAGCGCGTGGGTGCGCCCAGCCTGGCGCCCGACGGCGCCCAGGCCGTGGCGGCGGTCACCCACTACCGCAACCCCAAGGGCACGCCGCACAGCGAGCTGTGGCTGTACTCGCTGCTGGGCGGGCGCCCGCGCCGGCTGACCCATGGCCCCAAGGACGGCCAGCCGCGCTGGTCGCCGCGCGGCGACGCCATCGCCTTCGTGGCCAGGCGCGAGGGCGACGAGACGCCGCAGCTCTACACCATCGCGCCCGACGGCGGCGAGGCCCGCCGCGTGGGCCAGATGCCCACGGGCGTCATCGCCTTCAAGTGGTTTGCCGACGGCCAGCGCATCGCCCTGGCCAGCTGGGTCTGGCCCGAGGCCAAGCGCACCAAGGCCTTGAGCCGCCGCCTCAAGCACGAGGCCAGGGACAAGGCCAACGGCCTCAGCGCCTACGCCACCGAGGCCGCGCTGTACCGCCACTGGGACGACAACCTGCCGCAGGGCCGGCAGGTGCACCTGTGGGTGATGGACGTGGCCAGCGGCAAGGCGCACAGCCTGTTTCACGGCACGCCTTACCAGCTCACGGCGCGCGACCCCGATGCCAACTGCTTCGACATCGCGCCCGACGGCAGCCGCATCGCCTTCGGCTTCGACCCCGGCGCCGAGCAGGGGCTGCTGCACCGCGACGTCGTCGTCGAGATCGAACTGGCCAGCGGCAAGGCCCGCACCCTGGCCCAGCATGCCGACTGGCACTTTGCCGCGCCGCGCTACAGCCCCGACGGCAAGCGCGTGGCCATGCTGGCCAGCCAGCTGGGCCAGGCCTACACCGCACCCGAGCATCTGGTCATCGCCGACGCCCGCGGCTGGCAGTTGGTCAGCGACCAATGGGACCGCGAGGTCGCCGCGCCACTGGTGTGGGCCGATGACGGCAGCCACATCCTCTTTGCCGCCGAGGACGAAGGCCGCCGCCACCTGTGGCAGGCCACGCTGCACGGGCGCAAACAGGCCACCATCACCCGCCGCGTCGAGGGCGGCACCGTGGCCGCCTTCGACGCCGTGGGCGATCAAGTCGTCACGCTGATCGATGCGGCGGCGCACCCGCCGCAGCTCTTCGCCCACACGGCCCAGGCCGAGGCCGGCGACTGGCCACGCCGCGCGCGGCTCGATGCCCACAACGCGCGCCGCCTGGCGCGGCTCAAGCTGGGCCGCTCCGAGGCCATCGCCCTCACCGGCGCCCAGGGCGAGCCGGTGCAGGTGTGGCTGCATTACCCGCCGGGCTTCAACGCCCGCCGCCGCCACCCCGTCCTGCACACCATCCACGGCGGCCCGCACACCGCCCCCGGCGACACCTGGCACTGGCGCTGGAACTACGCCGTCTTTGCCGCCCAGGGCTATGTGGTGGCCAACGTCAACTACCACGGCTCCAGCAGCTTTGGCCACGCCTTCAAGGCCAGCATCGTGGGCCGGCTGGGCGAGCTGGAGTTGCAGGACGTGGAGGCCACCACCGACTGGCTGGCCGCCCAACCCTGGGCCGACCCGCGCCGCCTCTTCGCCAGCGGCGGCAGCTACGGCGGCTACATGGTGGCCTGGATGAACGGCCACCTGCCCAAGAGCCGCTACGCCGCCTACGTCTGCCACGCCGGCTGCTGGGACTGGGTGGCCATGTTCGCCGACGACGCCTGGATGTGGCACGTCAAGGAACTGGGCGCCTGGTACTGGGACGACATGGCCCGCGTGCAGAGCCAGAACCCGCAGGCTTTTGCGGCGGGCCTGACCACCCCCACGCTGGTCATCCACGGCGCCAAGGACTACCGCGTGCCCGATGCGCAAGGGCTGGCCTACTACAACACCTTGAAGGCCCAAGGCATCCCGGCGCGCCTGCTGTGGTACCCCGACGAGAACCACTGGATCCTGAAGCCGGCCAACAACAAGCGCTGGTACCGCGAGTTCTTCGACTGGCTGGCGCGACACGACGTCAAACCCGACAAGTAGGCCGCGCCGTGTTGATCCGCTTCTTTGCGCACCTGAGATCGGCCAGCGTGCCGGTTTCGGTGCGCGAGCACCTGACGCTGCTCGAAGCGCTGAAGGCCGGCCTGGGCGGCGGCTCGCTGACCGACTTCTACCACCTGGCCCGGCTGACGCTGGTCAAGGACGAGGCGCTCTATGACAAGTTCGACCGCGCCTTCGCCACCTTCACCGCCGGCCTGCCCGCGCCGCTGGACGCGCTCAAGATGGTGCCCGCCGACTGGCTCCAGGACGCGCTCGAGCGCCACTTCACGCCCGAAGAAAAGGCCAGGCTCGAAGCGCTGGGCTGGGACGAGTTGATGCAGGAGCTGGCCCGCCGGCTGGCCGAGCAGACCGAGCGCCACGACGGTGGCAGCAAGTGGATAGGCACCGGCGGCACCAGCCCCTTCGGCCATGGCGGCTTCAACCCGCGCGGCATCCGCATCGGCGGGCCGGGTGGGCAAAAAAGCGCCGTCAAGGTCTGGGAGCAACGCCAGTACCGCGACTACGACGGTGAACGCGAACTGGGCACGCGCAACCTCAAGGTGGCGCTGCGGCGGTTGCGCCGTTTTGCCCGCGAAGGCGCGGCCGAAGAGCTGGCGCTGGACGACACCATCACCGCCACCGCCGCCAACGCCGGCATGCTGGACATCCGGCTGCGCCCCGAGCGGCGCAACCGCGTCAAGGTGCTGCTGCTGATGGACGTGGGCGGCACCATGGACGAGCACGTGCACCGCGCCGAGGAGCTGTTCTCGGCCGCGCGCAGCGAGTTCCGCCACCTGGAGTTCTTCTACTTCCACAACTGCGTCTACGACCACCTGTGGCGCCACAACGCCCGCCGCCACAGCCAGCGCACGCCCACGCTGGACCTGCTGCACACCTACAACCGCGACTGGCGGCTGATCCTCGTCGGCGACGCCACCATGAGCCCCTACGAAATCCTGCACCCGGGCGGCAGCGTCGAGTACCACAACCCCGAGCCTGGCGCCGTGTGGCTGCAGCGCCTGACCCAGGCCTTTCCCCGCCATGCCTGGATCAACCCCGAGCCGGCCGCCGTCTGGGACTACCGCCAGAGCATCACCCTGATCCGCGACCTGGTGCACGGGCGCATGTACCCGCTGACCCTGAGCGGCATGGCCGACGCCATGCGCACGCTGTCCAAATGAGGCTGCTGCTGACGCTGTTGATGGCGCTGGCGCTGAGCGGCTGCGCGGCGCTGACCAGCCTCAAGGAGAGCCTGGCACCGCCCCAGCCCGTCATCACCGACACCGAGCTGGGCCTGGCCACCAGCGCCCCCGATGCCGGCACGCCGCCGGTGCTGGACGTGCGGGCGCCCGAGCCGCTCAAAGGCCTGCTGGAGCAGTACCTGGAGCTGGCCCGCGCCATCCGCTCGCCCGAGGCGCGGCTGCTGTCCAACGCCGAATGGGCCCGGCTGGCCAGTGCCGCCCCGGCCGAGGCGCGGGCGCTGGCCCAGACCGAGGGCTGGTTCGACGCGCTGGCCACCGCCACCTGGGACAACCTCGATGGCGAAGGCCCGCCGCGCGTGGTGGTGACCGTCACCCCGGGCGACCGCGCCCGCGTGGGCCGCCTCACGTTTGAGGTGCATGGCGCACTGGCCGAGGCCGCCAACGCGGGCGATCCCGCCGCCCGGGCGCTGCGCGACGGCCTCTTTGCCGACTGGCTGCTGCCCGAGAACGCCTTGTTCCGCAATGCCGTCTGGGGCGACGCCAAGGCCGCCATCCTGACCAAGCTGCGCGCCCAGGGCTATGCCGCCGCCACCTGGTCCGGCACCGGCGCCCAGGTGGACGCCACCACCCACCGGGTGCGCATCTACCTGGTGGCCGACAGCGGACCGCTGTTCCAGGCCGGCGAGATCACCGTCACCGGCACCAACCACCACGATGCCGCCGCCGTGCAGGCGCTGGCCGGCTTCAAGCGCGGCGACGCGCTGACCGAGACGCGGCTGCTCGACTACCAGGCGCGGCTGCTCAAGACGGGCCTCTACGACCAGATCAGCGTGCTGATGGAGCCCGACGTGACGCTGGCCGACGCCGTGCCGGTGCAGGTCAACGTGCGCGAGGCGCCGCTGCAATCGGCCACCACCGGCGTGGGCTACGCCGCCAACCTGGGCTTGAACGGCACGCTGGAATACAGCCACAGGCGGGTGTTTGGCCAGCCGCTGACGTCGCGCCAGAAGTTGCTGCTGGGCCAGACCCAGCAATCGTGGGAGGGCGAACTGGCCACCCACACCGACGCCAGCTTCAGCCGCTGGGTGCTGGGCGGCACGCTGGAGCGGCTGGACGTGGATGGCGAGGTGACCCAGTCGGCGCGGCTGCGGCTGGGCCGCTCGCGCGAGCTGCCCGAGCACGACCGCCTGGTCTACGCCGAGGTCGAGGACTCGCGCCTGTGCACCGACGGCTATGGCTGCGAGCGCTCGCGGGCCGTCTCCGCCCATGTGCAGCACATCTGGCGGCGGCTGGACAGCCAGACCCAGCCCACCGACGGCTGGGCGCTGAACACCCAGGTGGGCGCTGGCCTGGCCGACGGCAACGTCTCCAAGCGGGGGCTGTTCGGCCGCGTCTATGGCCGCGTCACCGGGTTCTGGCCACTGGCCACCGCCAACGGCAAGTGGTACGCCCAGGGCCGGCTGGAGGCCGGCGCCATCATCGCCAAAGACGGCGTGGTGCCGCCCGACTCGCAGCTGTTCCGCGCCGGCGGCGACGAGTCCGTGCGCGGCTACGGCTGGCGCTCGCTCTCGCCCAGTGCCGACGGCGGCGTGCAAACGGGGGGCCTCTACCTGCTGACCGCCAGCGCCGAGATCGCCCGCCCCCTGTTCGAAGACACGCCCGCCATCCTCTGGGCCGCCTTCGTCGATGCCGGCAACGCGGGCGACAGCTTGAGCGAGCTCAAGCCCGCCGTCGGCATCGGCGGCGGCCTGCGCGTGCGCAGCCCCATCGGCCCGCTGAAGGTCGATCTGGCCTACGGCGAGCGCGTGCACCGATGGCGTCTGCACCTGAGCGTGGGTCTGACGTTCTAAGCCTGTGACCACCGACACCCCACCGCCCTCGCCCGCCCCACCCCGCCGCACCGGCCACCGGGTGGCGCTGGCACTGGCCGCGCTGCTGGCGCTGGTGCTGGCCCTGGGCGCCGGCCTGGCGGCCTGGGTCTGGCACAGCGAGGCCGGCAGCCGCTGGGCGCTGGCGCACGTGCCCGGGCTGACGATCGAAGACTGGCAAGGGGCGCCCGGCCAGGGCACGCTGGGCGCGGCGCGGCTGCAGCTGGATCTGGGCGCCGGCACGCTGACGTTGCAAGGCCTGCGCCTCGATGGCCTGGCCCTGGCCTGGCGGCCCGAGCCCGGCCTGTGGCTGCGCGTGCAGGCCGGCAGCCTGCACGCCGATCTGCTGCGCTGGCAGTCCAAGCCCCACGAAGCCACGCCATCCAGCGGCCCGCCGACGCAGTTGCGCCTGCCCCTGGCGCTGCGCATCCCGGCCGTCACTGTCCAGCGGCTGCTGGTCAACACGGTGGAGCCCCTGACCGAGGTGCAGCTCAACCTCGATCTGGGGGCCGACGGTGGCGCCCGGCACCGGCTGCAGGCGGCCTTGCAGACCCGGCTGCTCAAGCTCGATGGCCAGCTGACGCTGGGCAGCGACGCCCCGCTGTCCACCGAGGCCCGGCTCAACCTGCACAGCCGCAACGAGGATGCGCTGCCCATTGCCGCCAGCGCCCACCTCAGCGGCCCGCTGGCCCAACTGGCGCTGCAGGCCGACCTCGAAGGCCGCGGCATGGCGCTGCACGCAGCGGGCGCGATCAAACCCTTCGCCGCCTGGCCATTGGGCGACTTCAACCTGACCAGCCAGGCGCTGGATCTGGCCGCGCTGGCCGACGGTGCGCCGCGCACCCAGCTGGACGTGGACGCCAGCGTGCGCACGGCCGGGCTGGACCAGCCTGCGGCGGTCAAGCTCGCCGCCCGCAACGCCGCCCCCGGCCGCTGGGACCAGGGCGCCCTGCCCGTGCGCAGCCTGGCACTGGAGGTTGGCGGCACGCCCACGCCGCTGCGTGAGCTGACCCTCTCGCGCCTGGCCATCGAACTGGTGGCCGGCCGCATCGAGGGCGCTGGCCGCATCCAGCTGGACGGCGAGCGCCACACCGTACAGCTCGCCCTGACCGCCACCGACGTGCAGCCGGCCCTGCTCGATGAGCGCGCCCCGGCCATGCGGCTGGGTGGCCCGCTGACGCTGACCGCCCGCGACCTGACCACCTACCCGGCCGGCGCCTGGCAGGCCGGCGTGCAGACGCGGCTGCGTGGCCAGCTGATCGGCCCCGAGGCCACGCCGGTGGCGCTGACGCTGGACGCCAGCGCCGGCGCCGGGGGCTTGACGCTGACCACCGTCCAGGCCGAGACCGGCGCCGCGCAAGCCAGCCTGCAAGGCCGCGTCAATGGCCCCGTGTTCGGCCCCGGCCGGCCCTGGCAATGGCAGGTCGATGGCGCCCTGCGCGAATTCGACCCCGCGCTGTGGTGGCCCGGCGAGCCCGGCAGCGCCTGGCGCGCCGGCCCGCACCGGCTGCACCTGACGCTGCGCAGCGAAGGCAGCCTGGCCACCCTGCCCACCGACCCGCAGGCCGCCTGGCAGGCGCTGCGCGGCAGCGTGCAGGCCGAGCTGCAAGACAGCCTGCTGGCCGGCGTGCCGCTGCAAGGCCGGCTGGCGGCCCAGCTGGCCGGCCCCGCCACCCAGGGCGACGGCACGCTGCAGGCCGGCCGCAACCGGCTCACTCTGCAACTGCCCGCCAACCAGCCGCTGCGGCTGGCGCTGGAGGCCCCCCACCTGGCGGACTGGGCACCGCTGGCCCGGCTGGCGCCGGCCGCCGCCGCCTGGGCGCCCACCCAGGGCGAGGCGCACGCCAGCCTCAGCCTGGCCCATCTGCTGGACGGCCAGCCCGTGGCCTGGCAGACCCAGGGCGAGATCCGCACGCTGCACACCGCCAGCGCCAACCTGGGGCAGGCGCAATGGCAAGGCCAGGGCAGCCTGGATCTGGCCGCCCCGCTGGCGCTCAAGCTCACGGCAGCCGACCTGACCCAGGGCGAGGCCACGCGGCTGTCCCACCTGGCACTGGACGTGACGGGCAGCCTGGGCCAGCACCGGCTGACGCTGGACGGTGCCAGCCCGCTGCGCCCGCCTGAGTGGGTGGACGAGTTGCTGGCCGTCCCCAGCGGCGGCGGCAGCCGGCTCAATCTGGCGCTGGCTGGCACCTGGACGGCCACCGCCGCCCAAGGCCAGCCCTGGTGGCAGGCCGGCCGCTGGCAGGGCCGCGTGGAGACGTTGACGCTGGGTGGTCAGGGGGGCGGCGCGGCCTGGCTGGCCGGCCGCGACCTGGCGCTGCAGGCCGCCTGGACGGCCGCCGGTCTGCAGGCCGCCAGCGTCCAGCCGGGCCGGCTGCAACTGCCCGGCACGGCCCTCGTCTGGCGCGAAGCGGGCTGGACGCCCGCGCGCTGGGCGGTGGACGCCGACGTGGAGGGCTTTGCCCTGACCCCGCTGCTGGCCCGCGCCCAGCCGGGGCAGGGCTGGCGGGGCGATCTGCAATTGGGTGGCCACATCCGCCTGACGCAGGCCCAGCGCTTCGATGCCGATGTGGTCTTCGAGCGCCAGAGCGGCGACCTGGCGCTGGCCACTGACCCGCGTGCGCCGCAGGGCGCCGCCCGGTCGCTGGGCCTGTCGTCGCTGCGGCTGGCGCTGGCCGCCCACGACGGCCGCTGGCAGTTCGTCCCTTCGCTGTCCGGCGAGCGGCTGGGCGAGCTGGCCGGCGTGCTGGCCGTGCAGACCACCGCCAGCCAGCCCTGGCCGCACGCCGAGGCGCCGCTGTCGGGCGTGCTGCAGATGCGCATCGAGCAACTGGCCGCCTGGGCACCGTGGCTGCCACCGGGCTGGCGGGTGGATGGCGAGTTGGCCGCCACGGCCCAGTTCGACGGCCGCTTCGGCGCGCCCCAGGTCAGCGGCCAGCTCACCGGCCGCAACGTGGCCGTGCGCAACCTGCTCGAAGGCGTGGCGCTGACCGAGGGCCAGATCGACATCGGCTTCGAGGGTGCGCGAGCCGACATCCGCCGCTTTGCCTTCAAGGGCGGCGACGGCACGCTCGCACTCACCGGCGACGCCACGCTGGGCGAGCGGCCCATGGCTCACCTGCAGGCGACGCTGAGCCGCTTCCAGGCGCTGGGCCGCATCGACCGCCGCGTCATCGTCAGCGGCCAGGCCACGGTGGTGGCGGACGCCAACCGCATCGCCGTCGAAGGCGAGGTGGGCGTGGACGAGGGCTTGATCGACATCAGCCAGGGCGGCGGCCCCACGCTGGCCAGCGACATCACCGTGGTGGGCGCGAACGACCCGGCGCCTGCCGTCGACACCACCGCGGCGCCCAGCGCGGCCGCCCGTGCGCTGGCCCTGAAGCTGAACCTGCATCTGGGCCAGAAGCTGCGCCTCAAGGGGCGCGGCATCGACACCGGCCTGGCGGGCGATCTGGTGCTGACCAGCCCCGAGGGCCGCCCCGAGCTGCGCGGCACCGTGCGCACCCAGGGCGGCCTCTATGCGGCCTATGGCCAGCGGCTGGTGATCCAGCGCGGTGAGGTCATTTTCTCGGGCCCCATCATGACGCCACGGTTGGACATCCTGGCCGTGCGGCCCAACCTCGACATCCTGGTCGGTGTGGCCGTCGGCGGGCGGCCCGACAGCCCGCAGGTGCGCCTGGTCAGCGAGCCCGAGATGAGCGACATGGACAAGCTCTCGTGGCTGATGCTGGGCCGCGCGCCCGAAGGCCTGGGCCAGGCCGACACCGCCTTGCTGCAACGCGCCGCCATGGCCATCCTCTCGGGCGAGGAGGAAGGCCTGACCGACGCCATGATGCGCAACCTGGGCCTCACCGACTTCGGCGTCAGCCAGAACGACGACGGCAGCGTGCGCGACACCGTGGTCTCGCTGGGCCGCCAGCTCTCGCAGCGCTGGTACATCGGCTACGAGCACAGCGTCAACAAGGCCAGCGGCACCTGGCAGCTGATCTACCGCGTGGCCCGTCGCTTCACGCTGCGCCTGAACGCGGGCTCGGACGACAGCAGCGTGGATGCCATCTGGATGTGGCGCTGGGACTGACGGACAAACCGATCGGTATATAGTCGTATATACACCGATAACCCGAGGTCTGCCATGTCTGCATCCGGCCGCCTGATGATCGCCGCCCTGCTGGCCACCACCGTGCTGGCCGCCCAGGCGGCCGAGTTGACCGTCTCGGCCGCTGCCAGCCTGACGCAGGCGTTCACCGACATCGCCAAAGGCTATGAGGCGGCCCGCCCGGGGGACAAGGTGAAGCTGAACTTCGGCGCCTCGGGCGCGCTGCTGGCACAGATGGCCAAGGGTGCGCCGGTGGACGTGCTGGCCACGGCCGACGAGGCGACGATGAACCAGGCCGAGCAGCAAGACCTGGTGGCGCGCACGGATCGCGTCGACTTTGCCCGCAACACGCTGGTGCTCATCGTCCCCGCAGACAGCCGGCTCGCGCTGACCAGACTGGCCGACCTGCAAGGGCCGGCCATCAAGCGCCTGGCCATCGGCAACCCCGCCAGCGTGCCGGCCGGCCGTTATGCCCGGGCCGCGCTGGAGGCGGCGGGCCTGTGGACGGCACTCACACCCAAGACCATCCACACCCAGAACGTGCGCCAGGCGCTGGACTACGTGGCGCGCGGCGAGGTCGAGGCCGGCATGGTCTACGCCACCGACGCCGCGCTGATGAAGGACAAGGTCGCCGTGCGCCAGACCGTGCCGCTGGCCCAGCCCATCATCTACCCGATTGCCAGCGCCAAGGCCAGCCGCGAGGCCGAGGCGGCCCGGCGTTTCGTGGCCTATGTGCGCAGCGCCGACGGGCAGACGGTGCTGGCCCGCCACGGCTTCTCGGCGCCCTGATCGGCCGATGGCGACCGCCACCTGGCCCGCGCTGCAGCTGTCGTTGAAGGTGGCGCTGGTGGCCACCGCCTGCGCACTGATGCTGGGCGTGGCGCTGGGCTGGCTGCTGGCGCGCCGGCGTTTCGTGGGCCGCGAACTGCTGGACACGCTGCTGACGCTGCCCATGGTGCTGCCGCCCACGGTGCTGGGCTATTACCTGCTGGTGCTGCTGGGCCGGCGCGGGCCCATCGGCGGCTGGCTGGAGGCCCGATTCGGCATCAACCTGATCTTCACCTGGCAAGGCGCGGCCATTGCCGCCACGCTGGTGGCGTTTCCGCTGGTGTTCAAGCCGGCGCGCGCCGCGTTCGAGGCCGTCAGCGCGCAGATGGAGGACGCCGCCCGCGTGCTGGGCGTGGGCGAGGTGGCGCTGTTCTGGCGGGTGACGCTGCCGCTGGCCTGGCGCGGCATTCTGGCCGGCACGCTGCTGGCGTTTGCGCGGGCGCTGGGCGAGTTCGGTGCCACGTTGATGGTGGCCGGCTCCATCCCCGGCCAGACGCAGACGCTGGCCATCGCCATCTATGAGGCCGTGCAGGCCGGGCAGGACGATCTGGCCTCGCACCTGGTGCTGCTGACCTGCGCGGTCTGCATCACCGCCCTGCTGCTGGCCAAGCGGCTGGCGCCGGGCCACGCCATGCAGGCGGTGCGCTGATGTGGCTGGAGCTGGACGTGCACCACCATCTGGGCCACGGCGCCCAGGCGTTCACGCTGGACGTGAAGGTGCAGCTGAGCGCACCGAGGGCCGTGGTGCTGGGCCCTTCGGGCGCAGGCAAAAGCCTGCTGCTCAAGGCCATTGCCGGTCTGCTGCGACCCAACCATGGCCACATCCGACTGGCGGGCCGCACGCTGTTCGATGGCGCGCAAGGCATTGCCCTGCCGCCGCAGGCGCGGCGTGTGGGCTACGTCTTTCAGGACTACGCACTGCTGCCCCATCTGACGGTGCGCCAGAACATCGCCTTCGGCCTGACGCGCGGCTGGCGCAACCCGCCACGCAGCGCCCATCAGCCGGCCGTCGCGCATTGGCTGGCGGCCATGCAGCTGGAGACCCGCGCCGACCATTACCCGCACCAGCTCTCGGGTGGCCAACGCCAGCGCACGGCACTGGCGCGCGCGCTGGCCACCGAGCCCGCCGCGCTGCTGCTGGACGAGCCTTTTGCGGCGCTGGACGCGCCACTGCGCGCGCAGATGCGCATCGAGCTGGCGGCGCTGCAGCAGCGCCTGGCGGTGCCCATGCTGCTGATCAGCCACGACCCCGACGACGCGCAGGCGTTTGGCGACTGCGTGCTGCGGCTGGATGGCGGGCGCCTGGTAGAGGCCATCGCATGACCGCACCCGGATGGCCCCTGGACGGCAGCCGCCGCATGGCGCTGCTGGCCGCCATTGCCGAGCACGGCTCCATCACCCATGCCGCCAAGGCCATCGGCATGAGCTACAAGGGCGCGTGGGATGCGGTGGCGGCGCTGCACAACCTGGCCGGCACACCGTTGGTCGAGCGCGTCGTCGGCGGCAAAGGCGGTGGGGGCGCCCGTCTGACCCCACGCGGCCAGCAGTTGCTGACCCATTTCATGCAGTTGGACGCCGCGCACCGCGCGTTCACCGCCCAAATGGGCGAGGCAGCCGACGACTTGCTGCTGTTGCAAAGGATGCAAATGCGAACCAGTGCCCGCAACCAGTTCCTCGGCCAGGTCAGCCAGATCGTGCCCGGCGCCATCAACGACGAGGTCACGCTCACCGTAGCGGGTGGCAGTACCCTCGTGGCCACCATCACCCGCGAGAGCACGGCCCTGCTGGGCCTGACGCCCGGCGCCACCGCCTACGCGCTGGTCAAGGCCTCTTCCATCATGCTGCTGGCGGGCGAGCCCGAGGGCGTGCGGCTGTCCACCCGCAACCAGTTGCGCGGCACCGTCACCCGCGTGCAGCCGGGGGCCGTCAACACCGACGTGACCCTGGCGCTGCCCGGCGGCCTGACCGTCTCGGCCATCGTCACCCAGGCCAGCGCCGAAGCGCTGGGCCTGGCCGAAGGCGTGGCGGCCACCGCGCTGTTCAAGGCCTCCAGCGTGATCCTGGGCGTGCCGGGCTGAGCGTGATCCTGGGCGTGCCGGGCTCAGGGACGTCGGCACCGAACGGCGGCAGGCCCGTCCCCCCACGGAGGGACACCTTCAGGGGGATGGTCGAGCGGAGCGCCGGTTTCCACAATGCCTCCACCTGCTGCTTCTGGCAGGCATGAGCAAACCCCACAAGGGTTGAGGGAGACTTGTATGCAACGCGAAACCATGATCCAGGTTCGCCTGGCATTGACCGCCGGCGCGCTGGGCGCCTTGGCGCTGGTCGGTGGTGCCTCGGCCGCCGAGTTGGTCCTGTCGGTGTCCGACACTGGCGTCAGTCAGGTGGTGGCCCCGAGCAGCACACGCGGCTTTTCGGGCTTTCAGGGCCAGACCGACCCCGGCGCGCGCGCCGACAGCCAGGCCGAGATACCGGCCTTCACCATGAGCGACGCCGAATACGCCCGCTTTCTGAGCGACTACAAGCCGGCCGTGCCCTACTACGCCCGGGATCGCGCCGTGCCCGAGACAGTGCTGGGCGCTGACCGGCGCCTGCGCTACTCGCCCAAGGAGTCGGGCTACCCCTATCGGGCGGTGGGGCAGGTCACGTTCACACAGAACGGTAGCAACTACATCTGCTCGGGCTGGCTGATCGGCAGCAACACCGTGATGACGGCCGGCCACTGCGTGCATTCGGGCGGCAGCGGTGGCGCCTGGTCCACCAATGTGAAGTTCTATCCGGGCCGCAATGGCAGCAAGAGCCCGTTTGGCGGCTGCTCGGCGCGCACGCTGTATTCACAAACCGGCTGGACGGTGTCGGGCAGCGAGGGCGACGACTACGGCGCCATCAAGCTCAATTGCACCATCGGCAACACCACCGGCTCGCTCGGCTGGTGGTGGACCACGGCCTCGCAAGCCGGCCTGCCGATGCTGTTGCTGGGCTACCCCGGCGACAAGCAATCCGGTACGGCCTGGGCTGCCGCCGCCCGCGTCGAGTTCTCCGAGGCCAAGAAGACCCGCTACAAAGCCGACACGGCCGGCGGCATGAGTGGCGGTGTGGTGGTGCAGGCCGACGGCTCGGGCGTGTGCCAGGGTGACTGCGGCATTGCCGTGCACGCCTACGGCCAGGACACGCTGGGCACCAACAGCGGCACCCGCATCACGCAGACCGTGAGCAACCTCATGACGTATTGGCGCGACACCCCGTAAGCGGGGTCAGAAGCTGACGCCGGATCGACCGCCCCGCCGCGAAACCGGCGCCAGCAACAGCCACAGCCCGGTGCCGATCTCGCCCACCGAGGCGGGCAGCAGGGTGGCCCACCCCGTGACCAGGTCAATCGATTGGGGCGCCAGCACGCCCACGAACACCCGCAGCACATACCCCGCGCAGCCCAGCGCCAGACACAGCGCCAGCACGCGCGGCACCGCGCGCGTGCGCCACAGCAGCACCGCCAGCGGTGCCAGCCATAGGCCCCAGAACAACTGAACCACTTGCATGCCCGCGCGGGCGGTGCGCCACGCCGAAGCCACCGCACCGGCCTGGGCGTCGGGCGACAACCCCATGCCGCCGGGCTGCGCCAGGGCCAGCAGCTCAAGCCGCCCGGTCAGGCTCAGCAAGGCCATCGGCACGCCCACCACCACCAGCACGACCATGACCCGCGCCAACTCCGGCCCCGCGTCGCGCAGCCGCCGCGCCAACGCGAGCGCCAGCAGTGCATACGCCACCTGCTGCACCAGATCGGCCGCCACCCCCCAGCGCAGCAGCGTCTCGCCGGCCCGCACGCGCGCCAGCAACTCCTGCGCGCTGGCCGCGTCACCCAGCGGCACCTGGGCGGGCACATAGGCCAGGCTGAACAGGCCGGTGGCGATCACCACCGCATAAAGCACCCCGGCCAGCCGGGTCTGGGCTGCGACCGGGTTCATCGCACGCCCCCGCGCCAACGCCAGGCCAGGACCACGATGGTGCCCGTCAGCAGGCACTCGACCACCGCAAAGAGCCGATAGAAATGCCATTCGGTGGTGGTGGCGATCAACGCCATCAGCGCGGTGTAGGCCAGGCCCGCCACCACGTTGGCCCAGCGGTTGGTGCGCGGTGGCAGCAGCACGCTGCCGGCCACCATCAGGCTGGGAATGAGCATCAGCACCGTCACCCCCAGCAGCACGGTCTGGCTCACCGCACCCAGTGGCCCCATCTGACCGGCCTGCATGGCGGCCAGCTTGCCGGGGACGTACATCAAGAAATAGTCGCCATAGACATAGCAGGCCAACGTGGACGTCCAGAGTGCGGCCAGTTGGAGCCGCGTATCCAGCGGCGCATGGGTTGCAGCGGTCATAGCTCTCCCTCGGTTGTCGACCTTGGCGCGGCCATCATGACCGGCCCTTCTACCGACGCAAGCGCCATGCGACGAGATGCACGGTGAGGCGACGGACCGTCGTCGCCCGTCCCTTCAAAGAGGGACACCATCAGGGGGATGGCCGGCTGCGCCCGCCGTCAGAACAATGCCCTCACCTGCTGCTTCTGGCGGGCACACAAAGGGCCGACGGCCCGAGGGAGACTTTTTCATGCCTACATCCACCTATCGCCAGGGCCGGCTGGTCATGGCCGCCACGGCGCTGGCCATCCTGGGCCTGGCCGGCGCATCCCGGGCCGCCGAACCCATGCTGTCGGTGTCGAACACCGGCGTCGTGCAGCAAGTGCCCGAGAGCAGCGCACGAGGCAGTGCGCCGTTCCGGCCCGATGTCCGCGCCGTGGAGGTGGCCGGCCTGCAGACCGAGGTGGCGCCATTCACCATGACGGACGCCGAGTACGCCCGCTTCATGCGCGACTTCAAACCCGCCGTGCCCTACTACGCCAAGGACGCCCCCGCGCCCGAAACGGTGCTTGGGGCCGATCGGCGCTTTCGCTACTCGCCCAAGGAGTCGTACTTTCCCTACCAGTCGGTAGGGCAGTTGACCTTCACCCAGAACGGCGGCAGCTACACCTGCACCGGCTGGCTGATCGGCAACAACACGGTGATGACCGCCGGCCACTGCGTGCACTCGGGCGGCAGTTGGGGGGCATGGTCGTCCAACGTCATGTTCTACCCGGCCCGCAACGGCAAGAACAACCCGTTTGGCGGCTGCTCGGCACGCACGCTGTATTCGCAAACCGGCTGGACGGTGTTGGGCAGCGAGACCAGCGACTACGGCGCCGTCAAGCTCAACTGCACGGTGGGCAACAGCACGGGCTGGTTCGGCTGGTACTGGACAACGGCCTCGCAGGCCGGCGTGCCCATACTGGTGCTGGGCTACCCCGGCGACAAGCAAAGAGGCACCGCCTGGGGCGCGGCCGCCCGCATCGAGTACTCCGAAACCTACAAAACCCGCTACAAGGCCGACACGGCCGGCGGCATGAGCGGCGGCCCGGTGGTGCAGGCCGACGGCTCGGGCATCTGCCAGGGCGATTGCGGCATTGCCGTCCATGCCTATGGCCAGGACACGCTGGGCACCAACAGCGCCACCCGCATCACGCAGACGGTCAGCAACTTCATGCTGTCGTGGCGCGACGCGCCGTGATGGCGTAGGTCAACCCCTGCACGGGGATGGGTGTTGCACGCATTGGGGATTTCACCTAGAATGCGCGCTTTCGCTCATCCCCTCTGACCTTTCTTGCTGCGCGGCAAGCCCCACACGGGCACCCAGCCGAGCACGCGATACCAGCTTTTGTTGCGGTCGGTGGCGATGCCTCCTACCGCAGCCGTCTGTGGCCTCTCTGGCCAGGCGCCGCTGCCTTGCGTTCAAGAAAGAACCACCATGTCGTTCGACACCCTCGGGCTCGATGAAGCCCTGCTGCGCGCTGTTCAAGTTGCCGGCTACAAGGAACCCACGCCCGTTCAGGCCCAGGCCATTCCGGCCGCCATCGCCGGGCAAGACCTGCGCGTGTGCTCGGCCACCGGCAGCGGCAAGACGGCCTCGTTCGTGCTGCCCGCGCTGATGCGCGTGCTGGCCGCCCGCCAGGACCCCTCGCAAAAACCCCGCCGCGGCGAAGTACGCGGCCCGCGCGTGCTGGTGCTGGTGCCCACCCGTGAGCTGGCCATGCAGGTGGCCAAGGCCGCCAGCGACTACGGCCGCTACGTGCCCTGGCTGGCCGTGGCCAGCGTGGTGGGTGGCGTGCCCTATGGCGCCCAGCTCAACGCGCTGCGCGCCCCGCTGGACATCCTCATCGCCACCCCCGGCCGGCTGATGGACCACATGGCCAGCGGCAAGGCCGTGCTGGCCAACGTGGAAATGCTGGTGCTGGACGAAGCCGACCGCATGCTGGACATGGGCTTCATCGAAGACATCGAGCACATCGCCCAGGCCCTGCCCACCAAACGCCAGACGCTGATGGCCAGCGCCACCTTCGACGGCGCCGTGGGCCAGCTCGCCGGCCGCCTGCAGCCCGGCGCGGTGCAGACCATCGCCGTCTCGGCGCCCACCGAAAGCCACGCCCACATCGAGCAGCAACTGCTGTGGGCCGACGACCTGCAGCACAAGCATGAGCTGCTGGAGCGCCTGCTGGCCGAGCGCGACCTGAACCAGGCCGTGGTCTTCACCAGCACGCAGATCGATGCCGACCGCCTGGCCGATCACCTGGGCCAGATGGGCCACTCGGTGGCCGCGCTGCACGGCGGCATGCCGCAAGGCCGGCGCAACCGGGTGCTGGGCATGCTGCGCGCCCGCAAGCTGCGCATCCTGGTGGCCACCGACGTGGCGGCGCGCGGCATCGACGTGCCCACCATCACCCACGTCATCAACTACGGCATGCCGCTGAAGGCCGAAGACTACGTGCACCGCATCGGCCGCACCGGCCGCGCCGGCCGCTCAGGCCGTGCCGTCACACTGGCCGAGCGCCGCGACGTGTCCATGATCCGCCGCATCCAGCACTACACCACGCAGCCCATTCCGGTGGGCATGGTCGAAGGCCTGGAGCCCCGGCGCCCGGCGCCCGAGCTGTTCGACCGCAAACCGGCCCGTCCGGCCGGCCGTGGCCCGCGCAGCTTTGGCGGTGGCCATGGTCACGGCCAGGGCCACGGTCATGGTCAGGGCTTTGGCGGCGGCTGGGGCGGCGGACGCGAACACCGCGCACCCAGCCCGCACCCCACCCACCACCACCACGGCAAGCCGGTTCACGGTCAACCGCTGGCGCGCCACGCCCACGGTGACGCGCGCGGCCGGCCGGGCGGCGACCACGGCGGCTATCAAGGCCACCCCGGTGGTCACGGCGGCGCCTCGGCGCCTGCGGGCCGGCCGCGTTTCGCCAACAAGGGTGGCAACAGCTGGGCTGGCCGGCCGCGCAAGGCCTGATCGGTTTCGGTCCTGACCCTGAGCCGCACCTCGCGTGCGGCCAGAGCGGTCTGCGCATGCAGGCCACTCATGCATCCCGCACCCGGTGCCGCCGCTGGCGGACGGGCGGGCGGGCGCACGGCAGGCGACCCTGTGGGCGCTGCCCGCGCAGCCACCTTGTTTATCCGGGGCTGCCTGTCGGTGTGCGGGCTGGGCTGGCATAGGTGCGCCAGAAAGCCACCGCCATATGATGCATGGACATCCGGTCGACCATGCCGGCCCGCATAGGGGCTGGATTGTTCGAAGCCTGGGGCGGCCGACGTTGTGGCGCACACTCGGTGTTAGGGTGCGGTGGCGTGCGCCCCAGAACACGTTAGGCCCCAGAGATCCATGTCACGCCAACTCCGCATTTCTGTTCAGTCACCTGCCTCGGAAGCAGCAATCGCTGCCGTAGACGAAGGCCTCAGCGAATACAACGTCGCGGTTGGGCCACTCAGCGACGTTCGGCCACTGCACGTGATCGCAGCGGACGAAAGCGGAAACGTTGGCGGCGGCGCAATCGGTAGGACCTGGGGTCTCTGTTGCGAGCTTCAGCAACTGTGGGTCGCGGATGTGCAGCGAGGCAAAGGCCTGGGTACTGAACTGATGCGGTCCTTTGAGGCGGAAGCCAAGCGCCGAGGTTGCCAACTCGTCTACCTTGACACGTTCACCTTTCAAGCGCCGGCTCTCTATGGCGCGCTCGGCTACACAGAGGTGCTTCGTACCGAAGGCTTTGCCAATGGTGTCGCAAAGCACACCATGCAGAAGAAGCTGGATGCGAGCCCACGCTGAGGCCTAACATGTCGCTCAACCGGACTCGCTACGGCAAGGCAGCCTGGCCTCCGCGAGCCGGTTAACTCTGCGGTAGGACTCACCACGATGCCTTGCGATGGTTCACTTCAACTGAGGGCCGCGCTTGATCAGAAAACTGCTTGCAACCCTCGTCGGGCTAACCATCGCACTCTCGGTCGTGCTGGTGGCATTGCTGAACTGGCCGTTGCCCCCAATGCCGCAACCCGGTATCACCGGCGAATTCGCCATCAGGAATGTCGCGATAGTTGATGTGGTCAACAACCGAATCGTTCCTGGCCGTGATGTCGTTGTCCGCAACGGGCGCATTAGCTCCATCGGCGCGAGTCCCCCCGAAATCGTGCAGCGCGACCTCTTCGTTGTGGATGGCACTGGAAAGTACTTGATCCCGGGTCTGTGGGACATGCACGTCCATTCGCTCAAAATTTCACCGCAATACACACATCCCCTCTTTATTGCCAATGGCGTGACTGGCGTGCGCGAAATGTGGGGATGCCCAGCCCTTCCTGATAGCTTCGTCGCGTGCGGCGAGGACATCGAACGCTGGCGAGCGGGACTGCAGAATCACAGTCACCTCGCGCCCCGCTACATCATGCGAAGCAGTTTTGCAATCAACGGCGAGCAAGGCGTGCCCGCTGCCGCACCTGTATTCTTCATGGCGCGAAACGCGGACGAAGCCCAAACACTTGTAGCGCATCATGCCAACGATGGCGTCGATGTGCTGAAGACCTACACCAATGTCTCGGTGGCGGCATACGGGGCACTTGCCGTAGAAGCTTCAAAGCAGGGGCTGTTGGTGGCGGGACATCTGCCCGTGCGGGTTCCACTCAGAACGGCGCTAGCCGCCGGCCAGCACAGTGTCGAGCACCCCCGCATTTTCTTGTTTGAATGCTATCGGGGTGCCGCCGAGTTTCGAGCCTTGCCGAATCCGATGGCTGCTTACACCACCGACATGCGCGCCCGGTTCATTGACGAGCATGATCCCGTGCGCTGCGCCGAACTCATGGCTGAAATGGCAGCATCCGAAACCTGGTGGACACCAACCCTGCAGGTGCTCCGCATGACCGCGCTGGCCAGCAAGCCAGATTTCCGCGAGGACCCGCGCCAGCGCTATATCCCGTTCCTCTTTTGGTCAGGGCTATGGCAATGGGATGCTGATAGCGCTGTGGCGCATGCCAAGCATGCATCGGGTCGCGACGTGGATGCAGAGCTGTATCGGCTTGCGATGGACAACGTGCACAAGGCCCACAAAGCGGGCGTTCGGATCGTGGCTGGAACCGATTCTGGCGACACCTACGTTTTCCCTGGGTTTGCAATCCACGATGAACTTGCCGAGCTTGTGCGCACCGGCTTGGCCCCGATAGACGCGTTGCGCAGTGCAACCATTGACGCAGCGCGGTTCAGCGGCAAGGCTCAGGAATACGGATCCATCGAGGTGGGCAAGGTTGCCGACATGGTCCTGCTGGATGCCAATCCGCTCGCCGATATCCGTAGCACCCAACAAATTGCAGGCCTATTCTTCAACGGACACTACCTTAATCGTGCCGCGTTGGACAAATTGCTGACGTTTGCAGAAGACCAAGCGGGCAGCCTTCGAACCAATTTGCAGCTCCTGTGGGGTGCGCTGCGCAGCCCGGTAATGTGGGCGCAGGCGGCAGACTAGATTGACCTGCTCGGTTTTTTCGAGCCAGTTATTCCTGTAAGACGGCTCGGTTGGGGTGAGTGGGATTGTGCAGCTTGAACTCGTGCGGGGGTCAGGTAGTCAGGCTGCTATGGGGGCGCACGGTGTTGTAGTGCCGGCGCCAGGCTTCGATGATGACGGCGACCTCCTTGCGCGATCTGAACCATTCGAGCGATGGGCATTCGTCGCGGAGCTTACCGTTGAAGCGCTCGTCGGCCCCGTTCTGCCATGGCTTGCCAGGGTCGCTCCGCTCGGCCGCTTCGCCAGCACAGTGCGGCGGCAGACAAACGCTGACTGTTAGGCATCGCGTGCGACATTCTGCGGCCCTCGCCATGTCAGAATCGCTTCGTCGACTTGGTCGGCACGTACTCACATGCAAAACCATGGATGGAATTCATGAAGTCTGTTTTTCTCGTCGCATCGACTGCAGTTTTGTTCTCGGGCTGTGCATCAGTCGTAAACGATACAACTCATCCAATAAAGATCGAGACAAAGTCAGAAGCCGGCGAACTCGTAACCGGAGCAGATTGTACTCTTACCAATGACAAAGCCTCCACCACGGTCAAGTCAGGCGACATCGCAAACGTCCGAAGATCAAATAAAAATCTCGAAATTGTCTGCAAGCACCCAACAAATCCGGAAGCTTTGGCTAGAGCGACATCCAGGGTGAACGGTGGAATGTTTGGCAACATCCTGCTTGGTGGAGGCATTGGAATGATCGTTGATCACAATCGCGGAACAGCCTATACGTATCCAACGTGGATGCAGTTGATGTTTGGTAAGTCAGTGACGTTTGATCGCCGAGATGAGAAAGAGGGTCTACCAGTACCGCCCGCGATGGCGGCGTCTGCCCCGGAGATTGAAAAGAAGCAATAGTTCCTTCTGAAGAGCGATGCCCCTCGCTCACCCGGAGCGCCAGCAGCGGGCCACCAGGCCTGGTTTGCGTCACAATCGGCATCCGGCCACTACTAAGGAGTCCATCTTGATCGGTCGTCGTCTTTCCATCGTCCTGTCGATTCTTGTCCTGTCGGGGTGTGCAACTGTCGCGCCGTCGATACCTGAAAGCTACTCTGGCCCGCAAGCTAGGCTGGACGACTCAGTGGTTATCCATAGCGACTCAAAGTCCGACATGTTCGTCGCGGAACAGCTCGACGGCAAAGACGTAGATAACGCGATAAGGCGATCGCAACAAGCCAGCCAAGGCAGAGGATTTGCATTGACTACTGTGCAATTTGGCAGACCAATTGTCGCGAGCAAGCCGATAAAGGTTGGAGTAAGGGGAAGGACTGTCTTCGCCGCACCGATTCAAGCGCTGACCAGCACTGTTTACCAAGTCAAAGGTACGGTAGAGTTCATTCCCGAACCTAATGCGATCTACGTCGTACGTGGAGAGTTTGGTGAGACTTACTCTGCAGTTTGGGTTGAAGAAGCAACTAGCAAGACGGTTGTCGGCCAAAAGGTTGAGGTAAAGGGATCAGCCAAACTCGGCTTCCTCGAGAAATAAATCGGTGACGCAAGCCCCTCCTTCAAGCGGACGTTAGCCGTCACACAAGGCCACTGCCGATGTACGTCGCGAGGCCGATCATCGCTGCCGCGGCGAACGCATCCAACACTTGCCAAGATCGCGGCTGCGTCATCCAGCGCGCCGCGTTTCGGGCGCCAAAGATCAACGAAGCAAACCACGCTGCGGAAGCAGTGACCGCTCCACCGACGTAGCTCGCTTGGGCCGCGCTCGGCAACAGTGCCCCTGCAGTTCCAATCACAAGAACGGTGTCCAGCCACGCAAGGGGATTCACGAACGAAGCGAGCAGCAGCGCCGGGCGCCCATCCAGTCCGCCCACGACGGATGGTGCTGCTTGCTGCGCTGGGCCAGCAACTGCGCGCCACGATGCCAGCGCTCCGTGCCAGACCAGTAGCGCAACGCCGGCCCACATTGCCGCTTGCTGCAGTTGCGGTGCCTCCCGAAGTGCCGCCGAAACGCCCGCCATCCCAACGAGTATCAGGAGCGCGTCACTGCCCACGCCAGCGGCCAGCAACTCCGCAGTGGGACGGCGAAGCAGGGCTTGCCGGAGAATGACCAGATCCTTCGGGCCGGGGCAGACAAACATCCCCAGGCCAAGGGCCAGTCCTTGCGCAAACGCAGAGCTGTCGAACATGATTCATGCCGACAACCTCCTAAGCTGGACCGGGTGGTACGTGAAGGGATCGAATGCTATCAGCGCTTCCCCAGACATATCAACCCCGGCGCGGCAGTGACGGCTAACGAGCAAGGATGGATCGCGCGAAGCCGCGATCTGATCCGTTTGTGGGAAAGGCCCGGTGGTGGCGCTGAGGATGAATGGCGGCCGGCCGTACCCGGCTCGCAGTTGCTCGTGGATGGCCCGGATGTGCGCCAGCAGTGCCTCGTCGCTGTGGCCACGTCTGGGGCCTCCTGCAGGTCGGCGTTCAGCCGCACTCCAGCTGAAGTACCCGCTGGGGCTGACCTCCAGCACCTCGCACATCAGTGTGATCGGCCAGCGCCCCTTCACCGAGCGTATCCAGGCGTACCTTGCAGCACGTCCTGCGCAAAGTACGCCGAGGCTTTTTTTCGATATCGCGCTCCATCTTCAGCCGCACCACCTCGGCTCGCAGCCGGGCAATCTCCGCCTGCTCGGGCGTCACCACTGGCGCGGCACGGCCATCAGCTGTCATCCCCGGCAGACTTTGCGCTGGATCACCGGGTTGACCATGAACTGGATCTGCGCGCGCTGGCTGCGAAGTTTCGCAACGACGCCGTGGGTGACAGAGGTGGCGCACGGCGACAGAAAAAGGGGCTTGAGATAACCCCTCTTTTCATCCGGCGCACTTTCGGTCAAATTCAAAGCTCTGATGCCGCTGCAAGGTCGGGCTGCAAGAGCGCGGCCCGACAGCGGGAGGTAACGAGGAGCCCATGAGATGACCACGCGCTACCAGATTGGCGATCATGTGAGCTGGAACTCCGAAGCCGGCCGGGTGTCGGGCATCATCATCGCCATCCACACCACCGATTTCGACTACAAAGGTCACGTCCACCACGCCACGCAGAGCGACCCCCAGTACGAGATCAAGAGCGACAAGACTGACCACATCGCCGCCCACCGAGGCAGCGTTCTCGAATACGCCTGACGAAGCCTTCGATGCCGCCCATCTTCACCATCGGGCACTCCAACCACAGCATTGAAACGTTTGTGGACTTGTTGCGCGAGCAGCGCATCGAACGCGTCATTGACGTGCGGAAGATTCCCATGTCCAGGGCCAATCCGCAGTTCAACGCCGACACATTACCTGGCTCGCTGGCAGCCTCTGAGATCGGCTACGAACATGTGGCGGCGCTTGGCGGCCTGCGCGCAAAGGCAAAAGACCTTCCCCGCGACATCAACGGCTTCTGGACCCATGAGAGCTTTCACAACTATGCCGATTACGCTCTGTCTGCGCCGTTTCACGCGGGCCTTGAACACCTGCTTGAGCAAGGACACCAGAGGCGCTGCGTGGTCATGTGCTCGGAGGCGCTGTGGTGGCGATGCCACCGCCGCATCGTTGCCGATTATTTGCTCGCCAACGACGAAACCGTCTTCAACATCATGGGGCGCGGCCAGGTGGAACCGGCTCGTCTGAGCTCTGGCGCGGTGGTTCGGCCTGACGGCGTGATCGTCTATCCCGGCGTGCATTGAGCCAGCGCCGACCGAGGTCGACGGCGACGGCCGCGAGCCCATCGGCCCGATCAAGTCTTCCTGAACGCCTGAAAGGCAGCGCACCCATGCACCCCTTATGTTCGCGTCCTGCAAGCCTACATGAACGCCCTCGGGCACAGCGGCAACGCCACGGTCAAAAGCCTGTTCACCCCCAATGCCAAGGTGAAGTCGCCGCTCCTGGGAGACATGGCGGCCGGCCCGTTCTTCGACAGGCTGGCGGGCGCTTCAGCGCGGAACGTCATCACGCCGATTGACATCTTTCTCAGCACGGCCGGGCAGCATCACGCCACGGCTTACTTCCAATACGACTGGACGGTTCGCGATGGCACGCTCATCACGTTCAAGGTGATGGACCTCCTCACGTTCGAGCCGGGTGGTGAGAAGGTCGCGCACCTCGACCTCATCTGCGACACCCATCCCATCCGGGCATCGGCGAGCAACAAGTACGAGCCTTGAGCGGCCGTTGAGGCTGCGCTTGTTGCCACATGGCGCGGCTCCCCACCCCCAGAGCCGCCCTCACGTCCGTCACGGCGCCGTTTCCGCCCCGGTGAGCAGGCCGCGCTTCGCCAGCAAAGGCTCCAACTGGGCCGCCCGGCCTCGGAAGGCCTGATAGGCCTCGGCCGGCGCCCTGGTGTTGCCGGCCGCGTAAATGCAGCGGCGCAGCCGCTCGGCGGTGGCAGGGTCGAACGCATCGCCGGCCTCGACGAAGGCATTGAACGCGTCGGCGTCCAGCACCTCGGCCCACAGGTAGACGTAGTAGGCCGAGGCGTAGTCGTCGCCCCCGAACAGGTGCAGGAAATGCGGCAGCCGGTGGCGCACGCCAATGGCCGGCGGCATGCCCAGCTGGGCCAGCGTCTCGCGCTCGAAGCCGACCACGTCGGCGGCGGCCGCTGCGTCGGTCTGGGCGTGCAGCTGCAAGTCCACCAGCGCGCTGCCGGTGTAGGCCACGGTGGCATAGGCCTGGCCCCACAGCTTGGCCGCCTGCAGCTTGTCCAGCAGCGCCGCTGGCAGCGGCTCGCCGGTTTGCCAATGGCGGGCATGGCGACGCAGGACCTCGGGCTCGGTCAGCCAGTGCTCGAAGAGTTGCGAGGGCAACTCCACAAAGTCTTGCGCCACCTGGGTGGCCGCCAGCCGGTGGTAGGTCACCTGCGACAACAGGCCGTGCAGGCCATGGCCGAACTCATGGAACAGCGTGCGCGCGTCGTCCAGTGACAGCAGCGTGGGCGTGCCGCGCGCAAAGTTGTTGTTGTTCAGGATGATGCGCACCGGCTGCGCGCGGTTGGCCGATTGCAGCGCCAGCGCGCTCATCCACGCACCCGAGCGCTTGCCCGGGCGGGCAAAGTTGTCGTGCAGAAAAACGCCCAGGCTGGCACCGGCTGCGTCCTTGACTTCGTAGGCCCGCACGTCGGGGTGGTAGAGCGGCACATCGGTGCGCGGCACCAGCGTGATGCCGAACAGCCGCTGCGCACAGTCGAAGGCGGCGTCGGTGATGCGGCTCAGCTCGAAATACGGCTTGATCTGCGTCTCGTCCACCGCGTAGCGCGCCTGGCGCACCTTGTCCGACCAGTAGCGCCAGTCCCAGGGCGCAGGTTCGCCCGCCAGGCCGTGGCTGCGCATCATGGCGATCAAGGCCTGGCGCTCG
Source organism: Pseudomonadota bacterium (assembly GCA_020161145.1). Taxonomy (GTDB): domain Bacteria; phylum Pseudomonadota; class Gammaproteobacteria; order Burkholderiales; family Burkholderiaceae_C; genus Ideonella. Next base: position 217,820 of record JAIUPQ010000004.1, on the reverse strand, counting down.
CGCTCGGCCTGGGGCAAGGCCCGGCGCCAGACCTCGCCCAGCAGCCGGCCCACGGCCGCCTGCTCGCTGGCCATGGAGTCGGCCAGCGCATAGTCGGCGTAGCTGGTGTGGCCATGCAGCCGGGCCTGCTCCAGCCGGCGCGTGAGGATGGCTTGCGCAATGGGCCGGTTGTCGTGCGGGCCGGCCTGCTCGCCCCGCCCCTGCCAGGCGCGCCAGATGGCCTCGCGCAGTTCGGGCCGTTCGGCAAACGTGAGCACCGGCTCGATCAGCGAGCGCGCCAGCGTGACCACCCGCGTCCCGGGCGCGTGGCCGCGCTGAGCGGCGGCAGCCTCGGCGGCATCGAGCACGAAGGCGGGCAGACCGGCCAGATCGTCAGGTCCCAGCACGCGCTCGAACGCGGCCTCGTCGGCCAGCACGTTCTGCGCAAAACGGGTGGTCAGCTCGGCCAGCTCCTGCATCAGCTGCGCATAGCGCGCCTGCTCGGCGGGCCCGAAGCAGGCGCCCGCGCGCACGCGATCCAGGTGCAGGCGCTCGACCAGCCGGCGCGCCTCGGGCGCCAGTGCGGCGCGGTCCTGGTACACGGCATCCAGCCGCGCAAAAACGCCCGCGTGCATCATCACCGCGCTGTCATGGGCAGCCAGTGGCGCGGCCATGGCCAGCTCTACCGCCTGCAGCTCGGGGGTGGCCGTGGAGGCATTGAGCACGTCCAGCACGTCGCGCACGCGCTCCAGCAGCGCGCCGGCGCGGTCCAGCGCGGCGGCGGTGTTGTCGAAGGTGGGGGGCTCGCCTTGTGCGGCGATGGCATCCAGCTCAGCCAGGTGCTGGCGCATGGCCTCGTGCAGCGCGGGCTCGAAATGGCACGCGCGGATGGCGTCGAACGGCGGCAGGCCAAATGGCGCCGTCCACGGCGCCAGCAGGGGGTTGGGGTGAACAGTCATGGGAAGATCATGCCCCAGAACATCGGCAAACCCTTTGCCGCCCACCACCCCCCAATGGAGGATGACATGCCCGACGCGCTGGTGCTGGTGGCCGACGACGGCCCCGTGCGTACCCTGACCTTGAACCGTCCCGCCGCATTGAACAGCTTTACCGCCGAGATGCACGGCCAGCTGCGCGACGCGCTGGACGCGGCGGCCGCCACCGAGACGGTGCGCGCCCTCATCCTGACCGGTGCCGGCCGCGGCTTTTGCGCCGGGCAGGACTTGAACGACCCCGCGCTGGCTCCCGGCGCGGACGGGCGCGTAGACGTGGGCGCGGTGGTGGAGGCCAGCTACAAGCCGCTGGCGCTGCGCATCCGCGCCCTGCCGGTGCCGGTGATTGCCCAGGTCAACGGCGTGGCCGCCGGCGCCGGCGCCAACCTGGCGCTGGGCTGCGACATCGCGCTGGCCGCGCGCTCGGCCAGTTTCATCCAGGCCTTTGCCAAGATCGCGCTGATACCCGACTGCGGCGGCACCTGGCTGCTGCCGCGCCTGGCCGGCCGGGCCCGCGCGCTGGGCCTGGCGCTGACGGGCGACAAGCTCAGCGCCGAGCAGGCCGAGCGCTGGGGCCTGATCTGGCAATGCGTGGACGATGAGGCCCTGCCCGCCGCCGCGCTGGCACTGGCCCACAAGCTGGCGGCCCTGCCCACCCAGGCGCTGGCGGCCACGCGCCGTGCGCTGGACGATGCCGCCGACATGGACATGGCCGCCGCGCTGTCGATGGAAGCCCGCGTGCAGCGCGAGCGCGGCCACAGCCACGACTTCGTCGAAGGCGTGACGGCGTTCCGGGAAAAACGCGCACCGCAGTTCACCGACCGTTGATCCCTTCAGCCTCTGCAGGAGAACCCATGTCCACCACCCAACTCGTCGTCACCTTCGTGGGGCCCGATCGTCCGGGCCTGGTCAACCACCTCTCGCAGGCCATTGCGGCGGGCGGCGGCAACTGGCTGGATGCGCGCATGGTGCAACTGGCCGGGCAGTTTGCCGGCATCGTGCAGGTGGCGGTGGCCAGCGCCCAGGCCGACGCCCTGACGGCCGCATTGCGTGCGCTGGGCGGCGACGCGCTGAGCCTGCAGGTGGTTCAGGGCCAGGCTCACGCCCCCCGCAGCGCCGCCCGCATGCTGCGGCTGGAGGTGCTGGGGCAGGACCGGCCCGGCATCGTGCGTGACATCTCGCGCACGCTGGCCGGGCGCGAGGTCAACATCGCCGCGCTGGACACCGAGCACATGATTGGCTCGTTCAGCGGCGAGGCCATGTTCAAGGCCCGCATCCTGCTGCACCTGCCCCCGGGCCTGGAGCCCAGCGACGTGCGCGCGGCGCTGGAAGCACTGGCCACCGAGTTGATGGTGGACTTTGGCTGAACCTAGGCCAGAAACAGCGCCTGCACGTCGGACAGGAAGTCAAAGCCCTTGTCGGTGCAGCGCCAATGTCCATCCACCTGCTCCATCAGCCCGCGCGCCTGGGCGGTGGCCAGCGGCGCGGCCATGGCTGAGGGCGGCAGACCGGTGCGCTCGGTGAAGAGCCGCTCGGCAAAGCCCTCGCGCAGCCGCAGGGCGTTGAGCATGAACTCGAACGGCAGCGCACGGCGGCTGACCTCTTCGTCGTTGGAGATGGCCTGGCCGCGCAAGGCCTCGCGCAGATAGGCTGCCGGTTCGCGCCAGCGCACCTGGCGCACCACGCGGTGGGCGTAGCTGAGCTTGCCATGGGCGCCCGCGCCCAGGCCCAGGTAGTCGCCAAACTGCCAGTAGTTGAGGTTGTGGCGGCTGCGGTGGCCGGGCCGGGCAAAGGCCGAGACCTCGTAGCGCGCCAGCCCTCCAGCGGCCGTGCGCGCGGTGATTGCATCCAGCATCTGCGCAGCCGCATCGTCGCCGGGCAGCCCAGGCGGCGGCCGGCTGGCGAACACCGTATTGGGCTCCAGCGTCAGGTGGTAGACCGACAGATGCGGCGGCGCCAGCGCCAGCGCGGTGGCCAGGTCGGCCTCCAGGTCGGCCAGGGTCTGGCCGGGCAGCGCATACATCAGGTCGAGGTTGAAGGTGTCGAACGCGGTGGCGGCTTCCTCGGCGGCGGCCAGCGCCTGGGCGCGGTCGTGCACGCGGCCGATGCGCTGGAGCATGGTGTCGTTGAAGCTCTGCACGCCCAGCGACAGCCGGGTGACCCCGGCCGCGCGAAAGGCGCGAAAGCGCTCGCGCTCAAACGTGCCCGGGTTGGCCTCCAGCGTGACCTCGGCCCCCGGCAGCAGCGGCAGCAGCAACCGCACCCGCTCCAGCAAGCGCCCGATGGCCTCCGGCGAGAACAGGCTGGGCGTGCCCCCGCCAATGAACACGCTGTGCACCGGCCGCCCCCAAACCAGCGGCAGGCTGCCTTCCAGGTCTGCGTACAACGCATCCAGATACGCCCGCTCCGTTTCCTCACCCAACCCCAGGCGTGGCCCCGGCTTGGCCGGGCGGCCGAGGGTATGGGCAGGCATCACCTCATGCGAATTGAAATCGCAATACGGGCATTTCTTGAGGCACCACGGCAGGTGGATGTACAGCGCCAGCGGTGGCGGCTCGGCGATCTGCAGCGTGCCAGGGCGCAGGTAGCGCGTCAGGCGCTGCTCGGCGGTCTCGCTCACAGCCACCGGGCGCGCAGCAGGTCCACCAGCGCCGCGGCGGCCTGGGCGCGGTGGCTGACGGCATTTTTCTCGTCCCGGCTCAGCTGGGCGGCACTGCGGCCATCGGCCAGGCCCAGCAGCGGGTCGTAACCAAAGCCGCCGCCGCCCTGCGGCGCCTGCAGGATGCGGCCACCCCAATGGCCGCTGGCCACCAGCGGCTCGGGGTCGCCCGCGTGGCGCACGGCCACCAGCACGCAGGTGAAATGCGCGGCGCGGTCGGCCTGGCTGGCCAGCTCGGCCAGCAAGTGGGCGTTGTTGGCGGCGTCCTGCCGCGCCCGGAAGGCTTCGCGGTCTTCGCCCGGTGCGCGCGCACAAGGCGCGTAGTGGCTGCTGACCACGCCGGGCAGGCCACCCAGGGCACGCACGACCAGCCCGGAGTCGTCGGCCACGGCCGCCAGCCCGCTGGCCTGCGCCGCATGGCGGGCCTTGGCCAGCGCGTTCTCGATGAAGGTGGCGTGGGGTTCCTCGGCCTCGGTCACGCCCAGCATGCCCTGCGCCAGCAGTTGCACGCCCAGTGGCGCCAGCACGGTCGACAGCTCGGCCAGCTTGGCCGCGTTGTTGGACGCGAGGACCAGCCTCACGCCGCCAGCGCCGCGCGCTGCGCGGCCACCAGCTCGGCCACGCCGCGCGTGGCCAGCGCCAGCATGGCGTTCAGCTCGGCCGGCGTGAACGGGGCGCCCTCGGCGGTGCCTTGCACCTCGATGAAGCCGCCGCTGCCGGTCATGACCACGTTCATGTCGGTCTCGGCGGTGCTGTCTTCGACGTATTCCAGATCCAGCCGGGGCTGCCCGCCGACGATGCCCACCGAGACGGCGGCCACATGGTCGCAGATGGGCGAAGCGGCCAGCTCGCCACTGGCCAGCAAGGTGGCCACGGCGTCGTGCGCGGCCACGAAGGCGCCGGTGATGGCGGCCGTGCGCGTGCCGCCATCGGCCTGCAGCACGTCGCAGTCCAGCGTGAGCGTGCGCTCGCCCAGGGCAGCGAGGTCGAACACCGCGCGCAGGCTGCGGCCGATCAGGCGCTGGATCTCCTGCGTGCGGCCGCTTTGCTTGCCTTTGGCGGCCTCGCGCGCGCCGCGGGTGTGGGTGGCGCGCGGCAGCATGCCGTATTCGGCGGTGACCCAGCCTTCGCCGCTGCCCTTCTTGTGCGGCGGCACGCGGGCCTCGACGCTGGCGGTACACAGCACCTTGGTGTGGCCGAACTCGACCAGCACCGCGCCTTCGGCATGGATGGTGTAGTGGCGCGTGATGCGCACGGGCCGCAGCGCATCGGCGGCGCGCCCCTGGCGCGGCGTGGAGGTATCGGTCATCGGTCTGCTTTCTTCATTCAGGTTCGGCCGCGCCGCGTGTGGCTGCGCGCAATGGCCTCGTTGATCTCACGGATGGAGCGCTCGATGTCGGCTTCATCGAGCGCCACCGAATCGGTCTCCAGGCTGGCCTGGATGGTGGAGGCGAAGCTGTCGTCGTCGAGGTCGTCGCGCGCAGGGGTGGCCGCGTGCTGGGCCTCCCATTCGATGGCCAGCGCGGTGGTGTTGTCGGCCCGCGCGCCACCGCGCCGCAGCGCCTCGTCGACCAGCGCCGGCACGGCCTCGGCAAGCGTGCGCTGCGACAGGCCGCTCACGATTTCCTCGTCCTTCAGCGTGGCCCAAAGGCCATCGCTGCACAGCAGCAGGCGGTCGCCGGTTTGCAGCGTGATGGGGCCGCCGATGTCGATGATGGGCCGCCCGGGGCTGCCCAGGCAGGTGAACAGCACCGAGCGGTTGACGGGCTGCCCGCCGGGCACGGCCAGCCGCGAGAGGCTTTCCTGCAACTGGCTGTAGGAGTGGTCGCGGGTGTGCACCAGCAGCCGGCCATGGCGCACCAGATAGAGGCGCGAGTCGCCGCAATAGGCCCAATGCACGGTCTGGTTCTGGATCACGCACGCCACGGCGGTGGTGCGCGGCGTGTCGATGAGCGCGCGCTCGGTGGCGTAGCGCAGCAGTTGGTGATGGGCCGCCAGCAGCGCGTCTTCGAGGTGGGCCACCGGCTGCGCCAGCGCCGGCCGGGCGTCGCGCTGGAAGCTGGCCGCCAGGGTTTGCAGCGCCATCTGCGCCGCCACCTCGCCCTCGGGGTGACCGCCCATGCCATCGGCCACCGCAAAGAGGCCCGAAGCCCGCGTGTAGCAATAGCCCATGCGGTCTTCGTTCTTGGCGCGCCCACCTTTGCGGCTGAGCTGGTAGAGGCCAAACCTCATCGGGCACCCCCTTTGAGCGATTCCAGTTGCAGCTTGATGCGGTCGGCCAGGCTGAGCGTGGAGTAGCGCCGCTCGGACTCGTGTGCCAGCTCTTTATGCAGCGCGAACACCGATTGCGGCCGCGACAGCGGATCCAGCGCCATGCACCACTGCGTCACCTCCAGCAGGTTGTCGGAGTAGGTGCTGCGCATGCGTGCCAGGGTGGCGTCGAGCCGGTCTTTGTCGATGCGGGTGGGGGCATCGCTGGGGGGGTAGCCGTGCATGCAGGCATAGAGGCACGCGCCGATGGCGTAGATGTCCGTCCAGGGGCCCAGCGCGCCGTCGCGGCGGTACATCTCGGGCGCGGCGAAGCCGGGCGTGTACATGGGCCGCACGAAATCACCCTCTTTGGTCAGCACCTCGCGCGCGGCGCCGAAGTCCAGCATCACCGCCCGGTTGTCGTTGGTGATGAAGATGTTGGCCGGCTTGATGTCCAGGTGCAGCATCTTGTGCTGGTGCACGATGCGCAGGCCGCGCAGGATTTCATCGAACAGCGAACGGATGGTGGATTCGCGCAGCACCTTCTCGCGTTTGAGATCGCGCGCGGTGATGACGAAATCCTGCAAGGTATCGCCCTGCAGGTAGTTCATCACCATATAGACGGTTTCGTTCTCGCGAAAGAAATTCAGCACCGACACCACACTGGGGTGGGCAATCTGGGCCAGCGAGCGGCCTTCCTCGAAGAAACTCTTGAGCCCCAGCCGATACAGCGGCAGTTTGTCGGGCTTGACGCGCGGCGCCAGTTCGCCCGAGGCGCGCTCGGCCAGCGAGGCTGGCAGATACTCTTTGAGCGCCACCCACTGTTGCTGCGGGTCCTGCGCCAAATACACCACGCCAAACCCCCCCGCCGCCAGTTTGCGCACGATGTGGTAGCCCCCCACCACCGTACCCGCAGGCAAGGCGGCTGGTTTGGGCTTTGACATAATGGCGGGCTCGTTGGGAAGGTGGAAAAAAAGGCGATGGCAGTCTACAGCATGACCGGTTATGCCAGCGCTGCGCTGGCCCTGGAAAACAGACCCGCCGTGCGTGTGGCCGCCGAGCTGCGCAGCGTCAATGGCCGCTTTCTGGATGTGTCGCTGCGCCTGCCGGACGAATTGCGCCATCTGGAGCCGCTGCTGCGCGAGCAACTGGCTGGCGGCCTCAAGCGCGGCAAGGTCGAGTTGCGGTTGGCCCTGGTTCAGGGCGACGCCAGCTCGCTGGTCAGCCCGCCGCCGGCCTGGCTGGCCCAACTGGCCGAGGTGCAGGCCGCCATTGCCGCCACGCTGCCCGCCGCGCCCCCACTCTCGGTGGCCGAGGTGCTGCAACTGGCGCGCTCGGCACCGACGGCCGACGCCCAGCCCGACGACGACGCCCGCGACGCCCTGGCCCAGCGCGCCGCCGCCCAGGCCATCGCCGCGCTGCGCGAGGCGCGCGCGCGCGAAGGCGACAAGCTCAGCGCCATGCTGCGCGAGCGCCTGGCCGCGCTGCGCACCCTGGCCACCAAGGCCCAACCCCTGCTGCCCGCCGCCGTGGCGCGCCAGCAGGCGCGCTTTCTGGAGCGCTGGCAGGAGGCACTGGCCAGTGCCGGCAGCGGCGGCGTGAACGCCGACGCCGCCCACGAGCGCGCGCTGGCCGAGGCCGCCGCCTTCGCCATCCGCATCGACGTGGCCGAGGAGTTGACCCGCCTCGAAGCCCACCTCGCCGAAATCGACCACCTGCTGACCAAAGGAGGCGAGTTGGGCAAGCGGCTGGACTTCCTGATTCAGGAGTTGCACCGCGAGGCCAACACCCTGGGCAGCAAATCCGCCGCGCTGGAGCTGACCGCCGTCAGCGTGGACATGAAGGTGCTGATCGAGCAGATGCGCGAGCAGGTGCAGAACATTGAGTGACGCTTCGGGGGTGTCATGCCCCCGAATCGACCGCCCAAGCTGTTGATTTCCAATGGAAATCTCATTCATGCCGCAGCACAGCGTCCCAGGCAAGCGCAAGCTTTCTGGTCTGGCGGGTTTTTTGGGCGGGCTCGAAGACGAACCCGCCATGTTCCGAAGCAGTCCCGGAGCGCGAACCTGTCGAACCCTCGTCCTGTTACCCCTCGGGCGCGTACTTCGTCAATAGGTTGTCGAGCAGTTGCAGTCCCGCCTGCCGCGCGGCCAGACGCCAAGTCCGATTGAAGTCCAGGGCCACGAACACCGTGACCCCTTCGGACAACTGCATGAGGGCTTGCGCCAGCAGGCGGCGTTCCTTCGGCGGGATGGCTGCCGGGAGTGTCTCGTCAAGCACGCGGGACACTTCGGTTTCAATGCCCGAGTAGACCGACTTCACCTGCTCGCGGAAGAAGGGCTCGCGATTCCCGAGAGCGCCGAGTTCGTCGAGCAATGAGGACTTGCGCTCATCGTGCACCGCAGCGGAGAACAGGGACTCGACCAGAGCGTGGGACTTGTTCCGAGGATCGAGCGTGGCCATGGTGGCCGCAATGCGCTCGGTGTAGAAGCGAGTGATGTATTTTGCCGCCTCGATGACCAACTGCTCGCGCGTCTTGAAGTAGTAGTGCATCGTGCTGCGATCGATGCCCACCCGTGCCGCCACCTCACCCATGGAGGCCTTCTCGATCCCCAGGTCGACCGCGCAGTCACAGAACGCGGCAACAATCTGTTCACGCTTTTCCGCTGACTTGTTCTTCCTGCCCATAGCCCGAAGCTGTTCCCCAACCTGAACGCGGGGCGATTGTGCCCCGGAATGTCGCCGTGGCCGGCTCTCAGAGCGGCGCGTAGATCGGCAGAGACAAGGACGCCGCCGCGCTACCGCCGATCACAACGCGCTGCACCGAACGCAGGAGCGTCTTGGCGAGCCAGGGATTCTCGTTCGTGCCGGGATGCACCAGGAAGTGCGGGTAGTCGCTGGACTGCATTTGGAGTTGAATCCGATGGCCTTCGCCAAACCGGTAGGCCACATCGTTCAGGCGCAGCGAGACCTGACCGGAGCGACCGCCGGAGCACACCATCTGGCCTCGCGACACCTGGCGCGTCGTGCCGTCCGGGAAGACATCCTGCAACTTGACGAACAAGTGGCCTGCAGCTGCGGTCGTTTCCATGACCAGGTTCACCACCGGCTGGCCCGCGACGTCCGCAGGGGACGTCAGTGCTTCACTGGTGAACGTCAGAACGTCGTCGCGGCTCGCCTGCTCGCGCTCGTCGGGGTAGGCCGCGAGGAAGTACCACGCTTCTTCGATCGAACTCGTCGACGTGACGGGATTCGCCGGATCGTGAACCCACGCGGCCGTCCCTGTACCGACCGGTCTTGTCAAGGCCAGGGAGCCGGCACCTCCGGCCCGCCGATCGAGGTAGTAGGTCTGCGTCTGCCACTGCGAGCCTTCGCCCCAATCCTGTGACTCGCGCCACCCGGCGTGCCCCAAATGCCACCGCACACGCGCCTGTGGCAGGACCGGCGCGATCCCCTTCAGATGGACATCGAAGAAGGCCATCTCCTCGGCCGTTTCGCGCGCGAGCCTCCGGTGCATTGCCGCGTCGTCGAGATAGGGGTTCAAAGAGTCGCCACCATCGACATCTTCCAACAGGAAGCCGCCATGATCGGCTGACGCTGCGCGGAGGAAGTGAAGGTGACGCATGCTCGGGTTGCTGCGCAGCGCGCGCCAGTCGGCCATCCCGGCAGGCGCCAGGCCCGGGTCGTACCAACTCACCCAGTGCAAAATCGGCACGTGGGTGGTGTGGTAGGGGTGTCTCGCACCATACGGCGAGAACCAGTCGCCGTTGCCCGTCGCCCAGCGCTTGAGGTGTTCGACGCCTGACGAGACGCCGAGCTTCGAGCGAGCGATCTCGGCAAGTTCCAGCGGGTGCCCCGCAGCGTAGTCGAGCGACACGAGATACCCGCGTCGATCGGTCCAGATCTGGATCAGATCGTTGAGCCCGAGAAGGTTGGGCACTTCCTGACGCCAGCAGGAGGCGACATGGCTCGCCCCCATGTTGACTCCAGTCACCTTCGGGATGGCTGCGCGGACGGCCGCATGCCCGCATGCCACACCCGCCCACGCGGTGAATCCGTAGTAGGAGTCACCGGTCAGGCCCACCCTCCCGTTCGACCAAGGCTGTGCGACGATCCACTCGATCGTGTCATAAGCGTCGGCCACGTCGTGGTAATACGGAACCGTTTCGCCCTCCGAGCGGAACTTGCCACGAACGTCCTGCACCACGAAAACATAACCCTGTGCGGTGTAGTAGTCGGCCTGGAACTTCAGTGCCGTGTACCGGCTGCACTTGTCATACGGCGTCCGCACAAGGATGGCCGGATGACGCGAGGGATGGTCGGGCAAATAGACGTCGGTCGCCAGCCTCACACCATCGCGCATGCGAACATGACACGGTTCGGCACGGGCCGACAGCTCCTCTGCCTCCGCAACGTGCAGGAGTTCAAACATGCTCTTGCTCTCCCTGGTGCTTGCGCAGCGCCTTGGACATTGATGTTGCCCCTCAAAACCGAGCCGAGTACTCGACACCCACGGTCCGAGGCCGATTGCTGGTGACACGGTCGAGGACCGGCGTGTTGGCCAGCAGTCCCGGCTCAAGGGCTAGTGCCACACGACGGTTGGTCAGGTTGCGGACGAAAAGGCTCAGACTCCAGGCATCGGCATCGATACCGGCCCTCAGGTTCAGCGTGGTGTAGCCCGGCAGGCGCTTCCTGGTGAAGCCCTGAGTGTCCGACGGCCCGGTGTAGCTGGCGTCGAGCCGGCCGTGGAACGAGTACGCTTCACTGATCTCCTGGTCGTACTGGAGAGAAAGGCTGGACGTCCATTCCGGCACATTCAACAGGCGGTCACCCTTCTTCGTGCCAGTGGGCGCATGGTCGGCCGTGAAGCGGGCACGCGTGTAGCCCAAACTGTGCTGCACGGTGAATCCACCGCCCAGCCGCGCCGCCAGCTCGTACTCCATACCGCTCACGCGCGCGTCGCCGGAGTTGTCGGTGTACCCCCAACCGCAGTCAAGGCCCACAATTTGCTGGACCTTCCTCCACGTCTGTGTGTAAGCCGCCAAGTTGAACAGCACCGCCCCGCCAGCAAGGCGACTCTTGCTCCCCGCTTCGTAGCTCCACACGGTGTCGGGGCCGTATCGGACCGGCGAGGCAGTCAGTCCCAGATCCGCGAGGTTGGCCGCGCAGGCTGCGTTCCGGCCGGTCGTCGGAACCGATCGCTGCGCGGCACCATCCCGGAACCCCTTTGCGGCCAGAAGGTAGAACATCTGGTTGTTGCTCGGGCTGTACGAGAGGTTGGCCATCGGGTTGAAGCCGCTCGCCTTCGCGTTGCTGGTGCTGACCTCAACGGCATCCGACTCCGTGACGCTGAACAAACCGCTGCTCACGGACTTGGAGTCACTCTTCGAGCTGAAGCGCCGAAGACCTGTGGTCAAACGGATCTCCGGCGAAAACTGATACGTGGCGCTGCCGAAGAGCGCCTTCTGCGTCAACGCGTCGCTCAGGCTCTGATGGAACAGATTGGTAGTCCCCGCGAAGTCGGCCAAACCCGGCACCACGCTCGCCGCATCTCCGCTCGACCGGATCCGGCTGTAAAAGCCCCCGACCAGCCAGCTCAGGGGCCCATCACCCTTGGACGAGACACGCACCTCCTGCGTGAACTGGCGCGTCGGGTTGTCCTCGGAGGCGGTTGCTGCCCCCATTCCGCCGCTGGCGGTGTCGAACCCCGGGAGGGAGAATCTGTTCTGCAGCACTTCGCTGACGTCCTCCACCTTGCGACTCTTCCGGTTGCTGTAGGCCGTTGCCGACATCAGACTTGCCGGACCCATGTCCCAATTCACGGTCAGACTCGCGATCGTGAAAGTGTCCTTGTACGACTCGGGCACATCCAGCGGCTGGTAGTGTGCAAGCCCCCCAGGAACGCTGTCGTACGTGTCGGCGCCGCCCTGCTTGATCTGCTGATGAAAGACCATCGGCGTGATCGAGAGCGATTTCGAGGGCTTGATCAGCAGTTCGGCACGCACACCGGTCAAATCCGTGGCGTTCACGTCCTTGATCACTCGGTTACCTGGCAGCCCGGCAGGATTTCCGCGCACCGTACCTGACAGCTCCAGCACCGGATCCGGCACGGTGGGCAATGGGAAATGGGGTACCACGACCCGATCGATCCAACCGCTGTCGTGCTTGCGGGTTGCGACCACACGCAACGCCGCAACGTCCTTCTCAAGAGGCATGTTCAACATGCCGCTCGCGCCGGTGCTGAAGCCGCCACCCTCGGTCGTCAACACCTGCAGCTGAGCACTCCCCAAGAAGTTCCTCAGGCTGGGTGGCGTGGTGATCAGACGCACGGTCCCGCCAAGCGAGCTCGCCCCATACAGCGTTCCCTGGGGACCACGAAGCACCTCGACGCGCTCCAGATCGTAGAGGTCTGGGTCAACACCCGTGTGCCCCAGTGATGCCTGGGACGGTGTGGTCACCGGTATCTCGTTCAGATAGAAGCCGACCGTAGGCGAGACCCCCCCACTGGACGCCAGACCTCGAAGGACCAGCTCGCTCTTGCCGGGGCCTCCGCCCTTGACGGCGACGCCCGGCATACCGCGAATCAGGTCATTGACCGAATTCGCGCCGCGATCGGCGATTTCGTCACCCGTGACGGCGGTCACGCTGAGCGGCGTCTTGAACACCGTGGACGAGCGCTTCTCCGAAGTGATCACCACCTGCTGGAGCACCGGCGTGGCGGGTTTGGCTTCCGCAGAGGCCTGAGGCGCATCCTCCTTCTTCGGCTCTTCCGCGCCCGCAGCCTGCTGCGCAAGGGCTGCCGTCTGTAGCAGCAACGTGGCCAGCGACAGCGGCGCCAGCTTCCAGCGGAAAGCCCCCATGACCGGGTCGCGACGACACGATGGGTGACGGTGCTTCAGCTTCAAGTAGTTCTCCTTCGCGGCAGTGAAGACCGGCGAACAGGTCGCTGGTCATGGTCAGCCGGCGTATCCGGCCCCGGATAAATCAACACAACAGTTGACAATGAATGATTGCCCAACTATCATGTTGACAAAATGCGGACTAACCCTGAGACCATCTCAGTCGCGACACGCCAGGATATCCAAACACCTATGTTGTCTTTTGCATGCAAACCATGATCGACTTCGAAACTCGAGGCGGAACCGCTGTCATCAGCTTGCGCAACGGCAGACTCAACATCCTCACGAGGGAGATGCACGAGCAGCTGTATCGGCACCTGCTGCGGTTCAGGCGCGACGACAGCTTGAAGGTGGCCGTGCTGACCAGCCAGGCAGGCACATCGTTCAGCGCCGGGGACGATCTCAAGACGATCAACGACGATTTCGGCGAGGAGCCGGATTGGGAAGAGCTCGTCATGACGATGCCGCGCACCAAGCCGGTGGTGGCCGCCGTGCGCGGCCACTGCGTCGGGCAGGGGCTCGTCTACCTGCTGATGCTCACCGACGTGCGCTTCGCGACTCGTGATGCGCGGTTCGGCTTTCCCGAGATTCGCTACGGGTACGGCGGGGCCGCCGCACTGACGCGTCTGGCGCAGCAGATTCCACCGACCGTGGCCATGCGGCTGGCGCTGACCGGCGATCCAATGAGCGGGGAGCAGGCCGCCGCCTGCGGCCTGGTGAACGAGGTTGTCGACGATGAGCAACTCCTCGAAGTCGCCCTGGCGGAGGCCGAGGCCATGGCCACCCATCCCCAGTCCGGCCTTCGGGCCGAGATGATTGCAGCGGCACGAGGAGGGTTGAGCCGCAGTGAATCGCTCGCCCTCTTTTCACACCTTTGGGACAGCTTCCCCCAGAACCCATGAGCATCGCAGACCAGAACGCATTGGCCGAGCAGTTCGCGGCCTATCGTGCCGGAAGGCACGCCGTCGAATCGACGGAACTCCCAGCCACCGTCCCCGAGCTCCTGTGGCGGGCAGAACAGCGGTTCGGTGACGCCGAGGCCATCCATTTCATCGAGGACGGAAAGCAGCTCACCTTCTCCGAGCTGGCCTGCTCCGTGCGGCGAATGGCCGACAGCCTGTGGCGCTTGGGCGTACGTCACGGCACACACGTCGCCGTGATGCTGCCCAACCGCATCGAGTACCCCGTGACCTGGCTGGCCCTGGCCACCCTGGGCGCGGTGATGGTGCCTGTGATCACCAGCTACACGGCGAGGGAACTCCAGTTTCTCGTCGAGGATGCAGATGTCTCGTTTCTCGTGATCGACTCGGCGTATCGGGAACGCCTCGATGACGCATCATGGGCGGACAGGGTCAAGCCCGTGCTGATTGCCGTGGGAGCCACGGAGGACGCGGCCGACGGGCCCAACAACTTCCATGAACTGCTCCGCGCAGGCAGCGACGACTTCGTACCGCCCGAAGGGCCTCGCGCCGACGATCTGCTGAACATCCAGTACACGTCCGGAACGACGGGCCTTCCCAAAGGCGTCATGCAGAGCCACCGCTTCTGGATCCAGGCCGGATGCACCCCGATGCTCTACTGGAAGCAGCTCGGGATTCGCCGCATCCTGTCCGACCACCCCTTCCACTACATCGACCCGCAGTGGATGCTGCTGGCCGGGCTCTACGGCGGCGCGCATGTCGACTACACGCGGCGCATGAGCGTGCGGCACTTCATGGGCTGGCTCAAGGAACGTGGCAGCAACCTGGCGTGGTTCCCCGATCCGCTGCTCAAGCTGCAGGAGAGCCCGGCTGAGAAGGACCACCAGGTCAAGGTGTTCCTGGCCTATCACTTCAGCGCGGAGATGCTGAAGGAAGGTCAGCGGCGCTTCGGCGCCCGGTTCAGCGAGGCGTACGGCATGACCGAGATCGGCCTTGGGCTGAGCGTTCCGAGCGAAGTGTCCGACGAGGCCGCCCTGGGCACCTGCGGCCTTCCCGGTCCGTGGCGCGAGGCGAGGATCGTCGGCGAGGACGGGCAAGACGTTCCCAGAGGCCAACCTGGGGAGCTGTGGATCCGCGGCGCCGGCATCTTCGACGGCTACTACAAGCGCCCGCAGGCGAACGCAGCCTCCTTCGTCGACGGCTGGTTCCGAACCGGCGACGTGTTCATGCAGGACGAGCGCGGCTACTACCGCATCCTGGGGCGCCTCAAGGACATGATCAAGCGCAGTGGCGAGAACATCTCTGCCACCGAGGTGGAGCAGGTTTTGCGGGAGCTCGATCAGGTCGAAGACGTCGCGGCCGTGCCCGTCCCCGACGACGCGCGCGACGAAGAGGTCAAGGTCTATCTCATGCTGCACGAGGGTGTGGACGCCTCTGCACTGCCGCCCGAAGCCGTGCTCGCGCACTGCGCGGCCCGTCTGGCGAAGTTCAAGATCCCTCGATACATCGCCTACGTGGATGACCTCCCGTATACGCCCTCCGAGAAGGTCGCGAAACATCGGCTGATCAAGGGCGTCGAGGATCTGCGTACTGGAGCCTACGACGCCGTCGAACGCGTCTGGCGCTGAACGCGGCAGGCACTCGCCCCCCACTTCCCCCAGTTCACTTTGGGCAGCACCATGAACCCACCCTCCCAAGAGACCGACACGCTCTGCTTCACGGCCGCCGTCGATCTGGCCGCCGCCATACGCCGCCGCGAGCTCTCGCCGGTCGAGTTGATGAGCGCCTTTGTCCAACGAATCGAGCGACTGGAACCTCGAATCAACGCCTTCGTGACGCTGCGCGCAGAGGAAGCGATGGAGGAGGCCCGCGCCGCAGAGGCGGCGCTGATGCGCACGCCGGCCGACCGACTGCCGGCGTTGCACGGCGTGCCGGTGACGGTGAAGGACCTCGAGGACACCGCCGGCATCAGGACGACGTACGGATCGCAGGTGTTCGCCGACCACGTGCCCGAATCGGATGCACCGATCTGGGCCCGCCTGAAGGCCCATGGCGCCATTTTGCTCGGCAAGACGACGTCGCCGGAGTTTGGGCTCCACAGCGTCACCGAGAGTCTGTTGACGGGCGTTACGAACAACCCATGGGACGTGAGCCGCACGACCGGCGGGTCGAGCGGCGGCGCGGCCGCCGCAGTGGCTGCCGGGTTCGGACCACTGGCCACTGGCAGTGACGGTGGCGGTTCGATCCGCGTTCCTTCTGCCCTGTGCGGCGTCGTCGGCCTCAAGCCATCACCGGGCCGCATTCCGATGGGCGGCGAACAGGGCAACTACGACACCGTCACCGTGGTCGGCCCGATCACGCGTACCGTCAAGGACTGCGCCTGGATGCTCGGCCTGGTGGCGGGACCGGACCCCTACGATGCGGTGTCGATCCAGGAGCGGCCGGACGACTACCTGGCCGGGATCGCTGACGCCTGCGTGCACGGGCTGCGCATCGCCTTCTGCCCGGACCTGCGCAGCGGCCCGGTGGAGGCCGAGGTCTCTCGGGTCGTCACCGCCGCCGTCTCGAGGTTCGAGCGTGATCTCGGCGCCCGGGTAGATCGCATCGACCTTGAACTCCCCGACCCGTATGAGTACTTCTTGAACTTCTGGGGTCCGGCCGTCGCCGCGCTCGTCCAGGACAAGCTCCTGCCTTACGCCGATCCGCAGCAGATCCCTGCGGTGGTGCGGACGCTGGCCGATCGTGGCGCAGGCATCGACCTGCTGACCTACGTCCGCACGCAGACAGACGTCCGGACTCAAATCCACAACACGTTCGCCAAAGTCTTCGAGCGCTACGACCTGCTCGTTTGGCCGACCACGCCTTGTGCCGCCTTCAAGCACCCCGGGCCGGCCGGTGGGCCGCTCGAACTGGACGGCATCAAGACGCGCGAGCCCGCAATGGAGAACCAGCGCTTCACCGAGGCCATCAGCCACGCGGGCTATCCCGCTATCACGGTACCAGCCGGCTTCACGCGCGATGGCCTCCCCGTGGGCCTGCAAATCGCGGCCGGCCACGGGCGTGACCTCGCCGTGCTGCGAGCGGCTGCGGCGTTTGAAGCCATATCCCCGTGGGCGGGCCATCGCCCTCCCTGCTGACAGGGCCAGAGAAGCCCGTGGGCCGCGAGACGCTGCCCATAGCTGCAGAGAACGTGCATGCCGCTTGATCGACCCGCCAACATGAACACTGAATCCACGCATCTCGGCATCGCCGATCTCGACCACGCTCGAACCGTGCTCGGCTGCACGGTGGTCAGCGTGGGAGCCGGCGCTGTCTTCAACGCCTTGCCGGTCATTCTGGCGACGATGGCGCGTTCGCTCGGCTTCGGCGAGACCGAGGTCGGGTGGCTGGGATCCGCTGAGCTGGCCGGCATGTTGCTGGGATCCTGCACGACCGCCTGGGCCATGCGTTTCGTCTCAACCAGGATCTTGGCGTCGCTGGGCGTGTCGCTGTTGCTGGCGGCGACGATGACCACATTCATCGTGACGACCATTGGACCGGCTTGTCTATTGAGAGCCCTGAGCGGCTTTGGATGCGGCATGAGCTACTCCGTCGCTGTTGCCGTACTGACGCGCTCGTCTGCACCAGTGCGCAACGTCGGCATCCTGAACGCGGCCGGCGTCATCGTCGGCGCACTGGAACTGGCCGGCATTCCGCTGCTCACGGAGAAGTGGGGATTTCAAGCCGCACTCGTAACTGTGCTTGCCCTGGTTGCTCTTGCCGTCTTGGCACTGCCCTGGATACCGGTTCTCGTCCCTGAGCAGCGGAACGCCGGCAAAGCCGGTCCGAATCGCTCCAGCGAACCACCGCTTCGCCAGCTCGGTCTGCTGGCACTGTTTGCGGTCACGCTGTTCCAGACGGGACCTGGAGTGAGTTGGTCCTATGCAGAGAGCGTGGCCCATGAAGCAGGAATGCCAGCAGTGACAGTGAGCCTGGCCTTCGCCAGCGCGAGCCTGGTCGCCGCCACCGCTTGCCTCTTCGCCTGGCGCGCCTCTACGAAGTTCGGGCAACAGGCGCCGCTGCTCCTGGCCATGGCGCTGTGCGCGGCGGTCATGCTGGCTTGGGTGGTGCCTTTGCGGGATTCTGTCGACTACGTGATTCGGGTGACACTCGGCGGCACGACCTGGGCCCTGGTCACGCTCTTCCAGCAGACATCGCTCGGTGCGATCGACCGCACGGGGCGCGCTGCCGCACTCGTTCCTGCCGCACAGGGCCTGGGGCAAGCCTTGGGGCCGCTAGGCGGAGCCGCTTTGCTCTCCTTGGGCTTTGGGCAGCAACACATGCTGGCGGGGTTTGTCGTGCCACTGAGCGTGAGTCTGCTCCTGTGCGCGTGGGCTCACCGAAAGCTCACTGGCATGACTCCCGGTCTGGGCCAGGTGTCGGCGTGATCACCGCGACGCAACGATTGAGGTGCACAAAATGTCTCCAGCGATGAACTTCATTGATGGCGCTTGGCGCCCTGCAACGGCAGGGACCTTACGCAACGTGATCAATCCGGCCGACGGCAGCGTACTGGCGCAGGTGGCCGACAGCACCGTCGAGGACACGCGACTGGCCATCGCCGCAGCACGACGCGCGTTTTACGAGATAGGAACCTGGCGCCGGATGAGCGGCGCAAAGCGCGCCGCGCTGCTGTACAAGGTTGCCGATGTCATTCAGGCCGATGCTGGGCGTCTGGCCGAGGTCGACTGCCTGGACAACGGAAAGCCGCTGCGCGAAGCCCAGGCAGATGTCGACGACGCGGTGGCCTGCTTCCGGTACTACGCGGGCCTCATCGGCAAGCCGCAGGGCGGCGTGTACGAGGTGCCCGACGGTTTTGGTGAGATGCACGCCTACGCGATGCACGAGCCCGTGGGGGTGTGCGGCCTGATCACACCGTGGAACTACCCGCTGCTGATGGCCACCTGGAAGCTGGCCCCGGCGTTGGCCGCCGGCAACAGCGTGGTGCTCAAGCCCAGCGAGCTGACGCCACTTTCAGCCATCGAGCTTTTCAAGATCTTCGAGAAGGTGGGGCTGCCTCCCGGCACCGCCAACCTCGTGCTGGGCACGGGCCCCGCCGCAGGCCAGGAACTGGCCGCCAGCGATCAGGTCGACATGATCACCTTCACCGGCAGCACGCGCACCGGCCAGGTCATCGCGACGCAGGCCGTGGGAAACCTGAAGAAGGTCGGGCTCGAACTCGGCGGCAAGTCGCCCAACATCATCTTTGCCGATGCCGACTTCGAAGGCGCCGTCGAGTGGGCCATGATCGGCGTGTTCTTCAATCAGGGCCAGGTGTGCTCGGCTGGCTCGCGCATCCTCATCGAAGAGAGTCTGAAAGATCGCTTCGTCGAGCGACTGGCGCAACGCGCGCGCGGCATGCGGATCGGCCCAGGGCTGACCAATCCGGACATCGGTGCCATCGTCTCGCAGGCCCAACTCGACAAGGTGCTGGGCTTCATCGACCGCGCCCGGGCATCCGGCGCCCGCGTGGTCTGCGGCGGCCGGCGTCATGTGGCTGACGGCTGTGAGCGCGGCTACTTCGTCGAGCCCACCGTGATCGACGGCTGCACACCCGACATGGAAATCGTGCGCGAGGAGGTGTTTGGCCCGGCGGTCTCGATCCAAACCTTCCGCACCGAGCAGGAGGCAATCACGATGGCCAACGATACCCGCTACGGCTTGGCCGGCGGCGTGTTCACCAGTGACGGTGCCCGAGCACTGCGCGTGATGAAGGAATTGCGCGCCGGTATCACCTGGATCAACTGCTACAACCCGACGTTCAACGAAGCCCCTTGGGGTGGCTACAAGATGAGCGGCTACGGCCGCGACCTCGGTGTCAATGGCTTGCTGGAGTACCAGCAAGTCAAGCAGGTCAACATCAACCTGCACCCCGGCCCGGTGGGTTGGTACGCGCAGGCTTGATCCGCCACCGCCGAGGTTCAATGCCTACCACCATCTTCGAACGCCAGCCCCCGCAGCCCGCCGTCGTGGCCCATGCGCTGTCGGGCACAGTCAATCGCCCGTTCTGGCTGGACGACCTGCCTTCCAAGCCCCAGCACCCGGCCCTGTTGAGCGAGGTGCAGGCCGATCTCGCCGTCGTCGGCGGTGGCTTCCTCGGTCTGTGGGCCGCACTGATCGCCAAGGAACGCGACCCGCAACGGCGCGTCGTCCTGGTCGAGTCCCAGCAACTCGGCTGGGCGGCCTCCGGACGCAACGGCGGCTTCTGCGAGGCGACGCTGACCCACGGGGAGGCGAACGGCCTGCGGCGCTGGCCGCAAGAGATGCAACAACTCGCCGCGATGGGACAGGCCAATCTGGATGCCATCGAGCGGACGCTGCAGCGCTACGACGTCGACTGCGACTACGAACGCAGCGGCGTGCTCACCGTGGCCGTAGAGCCCCACCAGGTCGACTGGATCCGCGGTGAGCCCGGCTTCCTCGACCAGGGCAGCGTGCGCGCCGAAGTGAACTCGCCCATCTTCCTGGCCGGAGCGTGGGACCGCGAGGGCTGCGCGATGCTGCATCCGGGCAAGCTGGCGACCGGGCTGGCTGCGGCCGCGGCCAGACTGGGCGTCGAGTTCTTCGAGCACACCGCTGCCAGTGGCATACGCAATGAGCGCAGTCATGTCGTCGTCGCGTGCGAGCAAGGACAGGTGTGGGCGAAGCAAGTGGTGCTGGCGACCAACGCCTTCCCATCGCTGCTGCGGCGCTGGCGCCTGCACACCATACCCGTGTACGACTACGTGCTCATGACCGAGCCGCTGAGCGCTGCGCAGCTCGCGGCCATCGGCTGGTCGAACCGCCAGGGGTTGACCGACATGGCCAACCAGTTTCACTACTACCGCATCACCCGCGACCAGCGCATCCTCTTCGGCGGCTACGACGCGATCTACCACTACGGCGGCCGGGTCGATGCTGGGCACGAGCAGCGGCCGGCCTCGTTCCAGCGACTGGCAAGCCACTTCTTCACCACATTCCCGCAACTCGAGGGTCTGCGGTTCTCGCACCGCTGGGCTGGCGCCATCGACACGTCCACGCGCTTTTGCGCGTTCTACGCGCAAGCCTTGCGGGGCCGGGTAGCGTATGCCGCCGGCTTCACTGGCCTGGGCGTCGGCGCCACCCGCTTCGCCGCCGAAGTCCTGCTGGATCGCCTGGCGGGCCTGGACACCAAGCGCACGAGACTGCGCATGGTGCGCGAGATGCCGATCCCCTTCCCTCCCGAGCCCATTGCCTACGCCACCGTGCAGACGATGCGGCGTGCGCTGGACCGCGCCGATCATCGACAGGGCAGGCGAGGATTGCTGCTGCGCACCGCCGATGCGCTCGGCCTGGGCTTCGACTCCTGACCATCGCACAGCCACGCGCCGCAACGAATATGTCCCTTTCGCACAACCGCGTCATCGACGCCTTGAACCTCCCGCTGGACGAGCGCATGCAGCCTGCCTAGTCGACCGTCTCGGGCTTGGCACGTGTCGGGCCGCGCCGAGTGGATGGCGTCGCCGGTGCGGACATCGGTCTGTGGGAGATTTCGCCCAGCGTGAGCACCGATGTCGAGGTCGACGAGGTCTTCGTGGTGCGCAGCGGAAAGGCAACCGTGCACATTGCCGCACCGCGAGGCCAACACCCTGGGCAGCAAGTCCGCCGCCCTGGAGCTGACCGCCGTCAGCGTGGACATGAAGGTGCTGATCGAGCAGATGCGCGAGCAGGTGCAGAACATCGAATAGGGTTTCAAGGCGTCCGATCTGTGTTGCTGAATACACCCAACCTTGGGCGCAAAAAAACAGTGAACGCGTGACGATTCGACTTGCAGAGCCTGGCCCTGCGCGGGCTTGCAGGCCTACGCGAACGAGGCCATGTAAGTCGTTGGGTCCAGCCGACATTGGCCATCCAGTTGCCCCCTCAGCGCGAACATTCGCGGCGTCCGTCTGAACTCAAAGACCCGATACAAGCAAAACGCCAGCTCATGCGAGTTCGCGAACCGAAGTTCGCGGTCACTGATGAAAAAGGGGTCTCTTTCGCATAGGCCGTCGTCTTGACTTCGATGAACCGCTCGCGACCGTCTTCTTCGAACGAGAGGACGTCGTACCCCGCACCGTCGCCACGCACCTTTGACGTGTGCTCGATTCTGGCCGCCAGGTGTTCACACCCCCGTTGAATGGGTCGCCACCGTTCGTAGTCCACGACGAACTCCTCGCCTGCCAGACCCAGACTCTGGTTGCTGGCCTCATGCATCAGGTAGTCGCGCTGCACCAAGGCAGACGGGTAATAGGCTTGCCGCTCCTGTACGCGATGTGCGAGGGCAGGCGGCGCCACTCGAACCGCCTCGAATCGCCCGACCAGCGGCGCGGTCGCAGGTAACTCGACGGCTTTGCGTGCCGCGTCTTCCAACTGAGGTCAGGCGGCAAGTTGTCGAATCACTTCCTCGAAGAGCGCCTGACGCTGGAAATTTCTCCGCTGTCTGTAGCCAGAGATGTGCGGAACGCTGGAGGAGCGCCTTGCCAGTGTGCTCAGTGACGGGATCGCCCCGCGCCTGGTGCCTGATATCGAAGTGCTACCTTGGCGCAGCACGCATGTGCTGGCCGTTCAGGTGTATCCAAGCCCGACCCGGCCTCACTATCTGAGGGCAGCTGGGCTCGAGACCGGTGTCGTCGTGCGGGTCGGATCCACGAACCGGCGCGCAGACGATGAGTTGGTCGCCGAGTTGCAACGCACCAGCCTGGGCAAGTCCTTTGACGAGCAGGCCATACCGGAGCTGGACTCTGAAGCGCTGGACTTCAGAGCGGCTTCAGAGTGCTTTGCGCCCATGCGCAAGCTGAAGAAGACCGACATGGAGACACTGCGCCTGCTGGTACCCCATCAAGGCCGGAAAGTGCCCACTGTTGGTGGCATTCTGCTGTTCGGACGCAGCCCTGACGTTCGGCGTGCCCAATTCCCCGACGCCTGGGTTCAGGCTGGACGGTTTGCCGGCCTCGACAAGGCCCGCATCGTCGATTCGGCGGCGCTGCATGGCGCCTTGCCCCATTTGGTTCAAGCTGCCATCGAGTTTGTTCAGAAACATGGCCTGCATGGCTACGACATCGGTGTCATGCGGCGCACCGACACCTGGAGCCTGCCGCCGGTGGCGCTGCGCGAAGCCGTTGTCAACGCCGTGGTGCACGCCGACTATGCGCAGCGTGGCGCGCCGATCCGGGTGGCCATCTTCGACGACCGGGTAGAGATCGAGAGTCCCGGCCTGCTGCCGCCAGGCCTGACGGTAGGCGACCTGCGACGTGGCGTTTCGAAGCTGCGCAACCGCGTCATAGGTCG
Source organism: Pseudomonadota bacterium (assembly GCA_020161145.1). Taxonomy (GTDB): domain Bacteria; phylum Pseudomonadota; class Gammaproteobacteria; order Burkholderiales; family Burkholderiaceae_C; genus Ideonella. The sequence continues at coordinate 194,794 of JAIUPQ010000004.1, read as the reverse complement.
CGTGTTCCAGGAGCTGGGCCTGATCGAGCAATGGGGCAGCGGCATCCAACGCATGAGCGCGGCCTGCCGCGACGCCGGCTTGCCAGCTCCGATGCTGGAAGAGGTGGGTTCGCGCTTTCGGGTCACGCTGCACACCACGCGCGAGCAGGCGCCAAGGCTGGGCGACATGGATCAGGCGATCCTGGACGCCTTGTCGGAAGGAGACGGACTGTCCACCCGCGAGATCGCGGCGCAGATCGCGCGCACCCCGCGCGCGGCCCGCACCCGCCTGGCCAGCCTGGTGGAGCGTGGCCTGATTCGGGAGATCGGCTCCAGCCCACAAGATCCGAAGCGGCGATACTTTCGGGCTACGCAGGAATGACATGACAAGCTCGTTGCCGACTTCACCCGGCCTGCCGCCAGGTATCCGCCAGCAGACGCCGTACATTGAATGAATACCCTCTCCACCCCCGGCAGCCTTTTCGTCGTCGCCGCCCCCAGCGGGGCCGGCAAGTCCAGCCTGGTCAAGCAGTTGCTGGCGCAGGACGGGCAGTTGCACCTGTCGATCTCGCACACCACGCGCGCGCCGCGCGGGCAAGAGGTGGACGGGCGCGAATACCACTTCGTGGACACGCCCACGTTCGAGCGCATGGTGGCCCAGGGCGCCTTCATCGAGTGGGCCCAGGTGCATGGCAATGGCTATGGCACCTCGCGCGCCGCCATTGCGGCGCGGCTGGGCGCGGGCGAAGACGTGCTGCTGGAGATCGACTTCCAGGGCGCGCTGCAGATCAAACGGATCTTTGCGCACGCCGTGCTGGTCTTCATCCTGCCGCCCAGCTGGGCCGAGCTGCAGCGGCGCCTCACCGGCCGGGGCGAGGATGCCCCAGCGGTGATTGCCCAGCGCATGGCCAATGCGCGCCAGGAGGTGGCACAGGCACCGCGCTTCGACTATGTGATAATCAACGGTTCGTTTGAAGACGCGCTTGCCGATTTGCAAACCATCGTGCGGGCGCAGCGCCTCACCTACGCCGCGCAAGCCCGCCGCCAGGCGGCCACCTTCGCAGCGCTTGACCTCAACTAGGACGCCCACCACCCCATGGCCCGCATCACCGTCGAAGACTGCCTGGACAGAATCCCCAACCGCTTTCAGCTCGTGCTGTCGGCCACTTACCGTGCCCGCATGCTCAGCCAGGGCCACACGCCCAAGGTCGAGTCCAAGAACAAGCCGGGCGTGACGGCGCTGCGCGAGATCGCCGCCGGCGAAGTGGGCACCGAAATGCTGCGCCGCGTGCCGACCTGAACCCACGGTCAAAGGCAACCAATAGTCTTACGGGCGCGTGAAGCGCCCGTTTTGCTTTCAAAGGTAAATTCGGCGCATGGGCATCCGTTCCTTCGCCGCCGACCTGCTGCCGTCCGCGCTGCAAAGCCGTGCGCGGCCGGTGCTGCCGGCGGTGCCGGCGCCGCTGCCCAACGTCACCACTTATGGCGGGCTGGCGGCCAAGCTGGGCTACCTCAGCAAGGCCGACCAGCGGCAGGTGCATGAGGCCTACCGCTTTGCCGACGAGGCCCATCTGGGCCAGACGCGCGCCTCGGGCGAGCCCTACATCACCCATCCGCTGGCCGTGGCCGGCATCGTCGCCGACTGGCGGCTCGATGCCCACGCGCTGATGGCCGCGCTGCTGCACGACGTGATCGAAGACTGCGGCGCGGACAAGAACACCTTGATCGAGCGCTTCGGAGCGCCCACGGCCGACCTGGTCGATGGACTGACCAAGCTGGACAAGCTGCGGTTCTCCACCCGCGAAGAGGGCCAGGCGGAGTCGTTTCGCAAGATGCTGCTGGCCATGTCGCGCGACGTGCGCGTCATCCTCATCAAGCTGGCCGACCGGCTGCACAACATGCGCACGCTGGGTGCGGTGGCGCCGCACAAGCGCATCCGCGTTGCCAGCGAGACGCTGGAGATCTACGCCCCCATTGCCCACCGGCTGGGTCTGAACCTGATTTACCGCGAGCTGCAGGAGCTGGCCTTTGCCGGCGCCCACCCCTGGCGCCACGCCACCATCGACAAGGCGCTGGCGGCCGCGCGCGGCCATCGGCGCGACATCGTGGCCCGCGTCTATACCGAGGTCCAGGCCGCCTTCCAGGAGGCCAAGCTCAAGGTGGTGCTGGCCGGGCGCGAGAAAACCGTCTACTCCATCTACAGCAAGATGCGCGAGAAGCACGCCGGCTTTGCCGACGTCAACGACCTCTTCGGCATCCGCATCATCGTCAGCACGCTGCCCGAGTGCTATCTGGCGCTGGGCGCGCTGCACCAGCTGTACAAGCCCATTCCCGGCCGCTTCAAAGACTACATCGCCATCCCCAAGCCCAACGGCTACAAGTCGCTGCACACCACCGTCATCAGCCCGGTGGGCACGCCGGTGGAGATGCAGATCCGCACCGAGGAAATGCACGCCGTGGCCGAAACCGGCGTGGCCGCGCACTGGCTGTACAAGGCCGGCAAGAACGCCTCGTCCAGCCACGTGGCGCAGCGGCTGGGCTCGCTGTGGCTGAAGTCGCTGATGGACATCCAGCACGAAACGCGCGACGCGGCCGAGTTCCTGGAGCACGTCAAGATCGACCTCGAACCCGATGCGGTCTACGTCTTCACGCCCAAGAGCAAGATCATGGCCTTGCCGCGCGGCGCCACGCCGGTGGATTTCGCCTACGCCATCCACTCCGACGTGGGCAACCACACGGTGGCTGCCCGCGTCAATGGCGAGCCGGCCGCGCTGGACGCCGAGCTGCACTCGGGCGACGTGGTGGAGGTGCTCACCGACCCGGCCGGCCGCCCCACCCCCGCCTGGCTCAACATGGTGCGCACGGGACGGGCCCGCTCCAAGATCCGCAACTTCCTCAAAACCCTGGCCACCGACGACTCCTATGCCCTGGGCCTGCGCCTGCTGATCCAGGCCATGCGCGCCGAGGGTCTGACGCTGCCGCCGCTGCCCGGCAGCCCCGAGGCGCCGGACACCCCCGGCACCCTGTGGCCCGAACTGCTGCGCTGGAGCGGCAACCAGAGCATCGACGAGTTGCTGGTGGACCTGGGCGTGGGCCGCAAGATCGCCCCCATCGTGGCCAAGCGCGCCGCCGCCATCCTGGCTGGCGGCGACGCCGCCGACCTGGCCACCACGCCCGATGCGGTGACCCTGTCCATCAGCCATTTCCGCGAGCTGGCCGAGCGCGAGGCCGCCGCCCAGGCGCTGGTCATCGACGGCAGCGAAGGCGCCTCGGTGCGCATGGCGCCGTGCTGCCACCCGATTCCAGGCGACGCCATCCTGGGCTACATGGGCCGGGGCGAAGGCCTGGCCGTCCACACCAAGGAATGCCGCACCGGCCAGCGCCTCTTTGAGCGCGACCCCGAGCGCTGGGTCACGTTGGAGTGGGCGCCGCAGCCCGTGCGCCTGTTCGACGCCATGATCCAGGTGCTGGTGCGCAACCGCAAAGGCATGCTGGCGCAAATGGCCATGGCCGTGGCCAAGGCCCAGGTCGACATCACCCACATCGCCATGAACGACAGCGCGGGCGGCGAAGCGGCCGACCTGCGCCTGACCATTTCCGTGCGCGATCGCCAGCATCTGGCCGAGGTGCTGCGCGCCCTCAAGCGCACCCCCAACGTGCTGCGCGTGCAGCGTCTTCGCGGATAGAGAAAGAGAAAGAGACAACCCCACCATGAGCAACATCCAGACCAGCTGGCGCGCACCCGGCGTGCGCCAGCTCACCATGAACCGCCCAGCCGTCTTCAATGCCTTCGACGAGGCCATGATCGGCGAGCTGGAGGCCGCCGTCGCGGCGGCCGAGGCCGATCCGGCCGTGCGCATCATCGTGCTGGCCGGCGACGGCAAGCACTTCTCGGCTGGTGCCGACCTGCAATGGATGCAGCGCGCCAGCACCGCCACGCTGGACTGGAACCTGGCCGATGCCCGCCGCTTTGCCGCCATGCTGGCACGCCTGTACGCCTGCCCCAAACCCACCGTGGCGCGCGTGCAGGGCGCGGCGCTGGGCGGCGGCGTGGGCCTGACCTGCGCCTGCGACATCGCCGTGGCGGCCGACAACGCCAGCTTTGCCGTCAGCGAGGCCAAGTTCGGCATCCTGCCCTCGGTCATCGGCCCCTACGTCATCAACGCCGTGGGCAAGCGCCAGGCGCAGCGGCTGGCGCTGACCACCACCCGCATCGGCGCCGTCGAGGCGCTGGCCATGGGCATGGTGCAGCAGGTGGTGGCGCTGGGCGAGCTGGACACCGCCGTTGACGGCGTGCTGGCCGACCTGCGCGTGGGCGGCCCCACTGCGCACCGCGAGATCAAGGCCTTGTTCGGCCAGCTTGAGGTCGGCCCCATCACTGCCGAGGTGCAGGAGCTGACCGCCCAGACCATTGCCCGCGTGCGCGGCACCGACGAGGCGCGCGAGGGCTTTGCCGCCTTCCTGGCCAAGCGCCCACCCAACTGGATGGAGGGCGGGCAATGAGCGGCACCCTGAATCTGGCGGGCGCACCCGTCGTCGTCGTCGGCGCCGGCATCATGGGCGCCGGCATCGCCCAGGTGGCAGCCCAGGCCGGCCACCGCGTGTTTTTGCACGACGCCCGCGCGGGCGCCGCCGCCAGCGCCCACGCCAAGCTGGGCGAGACCTTCACCACCCTGGTGGCCAAAGGCAAGCTGACGGCGGACGAGGCAGCGGCCACGCTGGCCCGCATCACGCCCATCAACCAGCTCGAAGAGGCCGCCAGCGCCCGCCTGGCCATCGAAGCCATCGTCGAGCAGGTCGAGCCCAAGCGGGCGCTGTTCGTGCAGTTGCAGACGTTGCTGGGTCCGGACGCGGTGATTGCCACCAACACCTCGTCCATCAGCGTCACCGCGCTGGCCCAGGGCCTGCCCGCGCCCGAGCGGCTGGTGGGCATGCACTTCTTCAACCCCGTGGCGCTGATGAAGCTGGTCGAGGTGGTCAGCGGCCTGCGCACCGCGCCAGAGGTGGCCCAGGCCGTTTTTGAACGCGCCGCCGCCTGGGGCAAAACACCGGTGCACGCCGCCTCCACGCCGGGCTTCATCGTCAACCGCATCGCCCGCCCCTACTACGCCGAGACGCTGGCGCTGCTGCTCGAGCGCGCCGCGCCGCCCGAGGTGCTGGACGCCTGCCTGCGCGCCGCCGGCTTTCGCATGGGCCCGTGCGAGCTGACCGACCTCATCGGCCACGACACCAACTTTGCCGTCACCCGCTCGGTCTACGAGGCCTTCTTTTACGACGCCCGCTTCGTGCCTTCGCCGGTGCAGCGCGATCTGGTTGATGGCGGTCTGTTGGGCCGCAAGACGGGCCGCGGTTTCTACTGCTACCCCGAAGGCGCGCCCGCGCTGCCGCCCGCGCCCGAGGCCGCCCTGGTGGCCGGCGAGGTCATCGTGCACGGCAGCGGCCCCATCGCCGATGCGCTGGCCGCCGCCGCCACGGCCGCCCTGGCCCCGCAGGGCTGGGGACCGGCGCGCGACCAGACCAGCGACTGGATCGGCCTGCGCATCGACGGCGCCCGCCTGCAGCTCACCGACGGCCGCCCCGCCCGCACCGTGGCGCAGCAACTGGGCACGCCCGACGTGGCCGTGTTCGACCGCCCCTTCGTCCTCAAGGACGGCAGCGCCCTGGCCTATGCCGTGGCCCCTGGCGCCAACCCCGACTGGCAACTGCGGGCCGGCGCCTGGCTGACGCGGCTGGGTCACCACCCGCTGCGCATGGAAGACGCCCCGGGCCTCGTGGCCGCCCGCACCATCGCCATGCTGATCAACGAGGCGGCTGACGCCGTGCAGCAAGGCGTCTGCGACGAGGCCGGCGCCGATGCCGCCATGAAGCTGGGCGTCAACTACCCGGCGGGCCCCTTCGAGTGGCTGGCCGGCTGGAGCGTGGCCGGCGTGCTGGCGGTGCTGCACGAGCTGGACGCCTGCTACGGCGGCGCCCGCTACCGCGCCAGCCCGTGGCTGCAGCGGCGGGCGTGACGGCCACGACGCTGCGGGTGGCAACGCCGACCGATGCGCTGCGCCTGAGCGTCCTGGCCATGCAGGTGTATCTGGACACCTACGCCACCCAGGGCATCCATGACGGCCTGGCGCGCGATGTGCTGGAGACGTTCACACCGCGGCGGTTCGGCACCTGGCTGGGTGACCCCACATCACAGCTCATCGTCGCCGAGCAAGGGCGCCATCTGGTGGGTTTTGCCCATGCGGTGCAGGGCGCCATGCACGAGCATGTCCACAGCGACCGGCCGTGCGAGTTGCTGCGCCTTTACGTGCAGGAGCCGTTCACCGGCCAGGGCATGGGCAGGCAGTTGATCGCCGAGGCCGAGGCCACCGCACGCAGCCACGGCGCCACCACGCTGTGGCTGACCCTCTCCTCTGGTCGGGCAACACCCGCGCGCTGGGCTTTTACCAGGCGTGCGGCTACCTTGACCTCGGCCCAACCGAGTACCTGATCGACGGCGAGGTCATCGAGAACCGGGTGGTTGCCAAGGCGCTGGGCTAACGGGGCGAGGCCTGCGAGTCGGCACCCAGCCAACCCCTGGCTTCAGTGCCCATGCCCGCTGCCATGCATCAGCGCGCGGTTGGCCCAGATCAGCAGCACGCCCGCCCCTATCCAGGCCACCTGAGCCAGCAGTTCGCGCCACGGCAGGCGGCGCTGCATCTGCGGAATCAGGTCGGCCACCGCCACGTAGATCAGGCTGGCAGCGGCCACCACCATGAAGTAGGGGAACAGCGCCTCCAGCCGTCCCATGACGAAGTAGCCGATGACCCCGCCGGCCACCGCCGCCAGCCCCGACAGCGCGTTGTAGGCCAGCGCCCGCTTGAGCGAAAAACCGGCGCTGACCAGCACCAGCGTGTCGCCCACTTCTTGCGGAATTTCGTGCAGCAGGATGGCCACGGCCGTGGTCAGGCCCAGCTCGGGGCTGACCAGAAAGGCGCCGGCGATGATGACGCCGTCGCAGAAGTTGTGGATGCTGTCGCCCACCAGCACGACCATGCCCCCGCGCCCCGCCTGCTCGACGTCGAAATGGTGGTGGTGGTGGTGCCCATCGCCCTCGTGGTGGTGCGTGTGGCGGTACAGCTCGGCCTTCTCCAGCAGGAAGAAAAACAGGATGCCGGCCAGCAGCATGCCAAACAGCGCCGAGGGCTCGGCCGTGTGCAACTCGAACGCCTCGGGCAGCATGTGCAGCAGCGCCGTGGCCAGCAGCACGCCCGTGGACAGGCTGACCAGATGCTTGACCAGCCGCCCCAGCACGGGCGCCGTCAGCGTGGCCGCGAGCAGCACCGAGAGCGTGCCCGAAACCAGCGTGGCGGCGACGATGTACGTCAATATCATGTGAGCCCTTGTGTTGCCCGTCGATCGTAGCAATGCTGTCAAGCCCGCCCGCCGCCTTGCGCGCCCTCTACGCCACCGCCGTTGCGCGGGCCCAGCCGGCCCATGGGCTGGCGGCGCAGCTGCTGCCGCCACCGGCCGGCCGCACCTGGGTCGTGGGCGCCGGCAAGGCCAGCGCCGCCATGGCGCTGGCGCTGGAGGCCGCCTGGCCGGCGGACGCACCGCTGGCTGGCCTGGTCATCGCCCCGCACGGCCCGCTGCCGCCGGGTGCGGGCCAGGGCCGCATTGCCATCCGCCAGGGCGCGCACCCGGTGCCTGATGCGGCCGGCGCGGCGGCCACCCAGGCGCTGCTGGCGCAGACCGCCGCGCAGCGGCTCACGGCCGACGATCGGGTCATCGCGCTGATCTCGGGTGGGGGCTCGGCGCTGCTGTCCGCCCCCGCGCCCGGCTTCAGTCTGGCCGACAAGCAGGCCTTGAACACGACCTTGCTGCGCAGCGGCGCGCCCATTGCGCAGATGAATGTGGTGCGCAAACACCTGTCGGCCGTCAAGGGCGGGCGGCTGGCGCTGGCCTGTGCGCCCGCACCGGTGTGCACGCTGCTGGTCAGCGACGTGCCGGGCGACGCGCCCGAGGCCATTGCCAGCGGACCCACGCTGCCCGACCCCAGCACCGTAGCCGATGCGGCCGCCGTGCTCACGGGCCTGGGCCTGGCCGTACCGGCCGCGCTCAGCGAGACGCCCAAGCCAGGCGACCCCGTGTTTGCCGGCCACCGCGTCCACGTGCTGGCCCGCGCCGCCGACGCGCTGGCCGCCAGTGCCGAGCTGGCGCGCACCTGGGGCGCGACGGTCCGGGTGCTGGGCGACGCCCTGGAAGGCGAGGCGCGCGAACTGGGCCGCGCCCATGCCGCGCTGGCGCTGGCCCAGCGCACGCCCGTGCTGCTGCTGTCGGGTGGTGAAACCACGGTGACGCTGCGCGGCGGCGAGACCGGCGGCCACGGCGGACGCAACACCGAATACCTGCTGGCGCTGGCCCTGGCGCTGGGCGGCGCACCGCACATCTGGGCGCTGGCGGCCGACACCGACGGCATCGACGGTCACGCCAGTGGCGCCGGCGCTGTCATCACACCCACCACCTTGGCCCGCGCCCGCGCGCTGGGGCTGGATGCGGCCGACCACCTGGCCCGCCACGACGCCCACCGCTTGTTTGCCGCGCTGGGCGACCTGCTGCCCGGCGCGCCCACGTTCACCAACGTCAACGACTTCCGGGCGATCTGGGTGGGGCCGCAGCGGGGCGGCGTTTAGGCCAGCTCTTCCTTGCGCAGGCTGACGATGGGTGCCACCACGGTGGGCAGCGCCTGCAGCTCGGTCATGGCCGCGCGCATGGCGCCTTCGCGCGTGACGTGGGTCAGGATGACGATGTCGGTCTGGCGTTCGCCCTCGGCACTTTCGCGCTGCAGCATGCCGTCGATGGAGATGCCATGCTGGGCCAGCACGCCGGTGATGGCGGCCAGCACGCCGGCCTCGTCGGCCACGGCCAGGCGCAGGTAGAACGCGGTGCGCGCCTCGGCAATGGGCAGCACCGGCAGATCGGACAGCGCACCGGGCTGGAAAGCCAGATGGGGCACGCGGTGGTCGGGGTCGGCGGTGGCCAGGCGGGTCACGTCCACCAGGTCGGCCACCACGGCCGAGGCGGTGGGCTCGGCGCCTGCGCCCTTGCCGTAGTACAGCGTGGTGCCCACGGCGTCGCCCTGCACCAGCACCGCGTTCATGGCCCCTTCGACGCTGGCGATCAACCGCTTCATGGGCACCAGCGTGGGGTGCACGCGCAGCTCGATGCCGTCGGGCCGCCGCCGCGTGATGCCCAGCAGCTTGATGCGGTAGCCCAGCTTCTCGGCGTAGCGGATGTCGATGGCCTCCAGCTGGCGGATGCCCTCGACGTGGGCGCGGTCGAACTGCACCGGCACGCCGAAGGCGATGGCGCTCATGATGGCCGTTTTGTGGCCGGCGTCGATGCCGTCGATGTCGAACGCGGGGTCGGCCTCGGCATAGCCCAGGCGCTGGGCCTCGGCCAGCACGGTGGCGAAGGGCAGGCCCTTCTCGCGCATCTCGGTGAGGATGAAGTTGGTGGTGCCGTTGACGATGCCGGCCACCCATTCGATGCGGTTGGCCGTCAGCCCTTCGCGCAAGGCCTTGATGATGGGAATGCCCCCGGCCACCGCCGCCTCGAAGGCCACCATCACGCCTTTGGCGTGGGCGGCGGCGAAGATCTCGTTGCCGTGCAGCGCCAGCAGCGCCTTGTTGGCGGTGACCACGTGCTTGCCGCTGTCGATGGCGGCCATCACGGCGTCGCGCGCAATGCCGGTGCCGCCAATGCACTCGACGACGATTTCGATGGCCGGATCGCGCGCCACCGCCATGGGGTCGGTCACCAGCCGCACCGCGTCGCCCACGATGGCGCGCGCCGCCGCCAGGTCACGCCGCGCGGCCACCGTCAAGGCGATGCCCCGCCCGGCACGCCGCTGAATCTCGGCCTGGTTGCGCGTCAGCACGTGAAAAACGCCGCTGCCCACGGTGCCCAGGCCCAGCAGCCCAATTTGGATCGGTTTCATGTCCAACAAAGTCCCTCAGCTTGGATGTCGTTCGCGGTATTTGCCCAGAAAGCGGGCGATGCGCGCAATGGCTTCGCGCAAGTCATCGACGTTCGGCAGGAACGTGATGCGAAAGTGGTCGGGCATGGGCCAGTTGAAGCCCGTGCCCTGGACGATCAGCACCTTCTCTTCGGCCAGCAGCTCGTAGGCAAAGCGCTCATCGTCGGCGATGGGGTAGATGGCCGGATCCAGCCGCACGAAGAAGTAGAGCGCGGCCTGCGGCTTGACCACGCTGACGCCCGGGATCTGCGTCAGCAGCTCGTAGGCCACCTCGCGCTGGTGCGCCAGCCGCCCCCCCGGGCCCACCAGCGCCTCGATGCTCTGGTAGCCGCCCAGCGCGGTCTGGATGGCGAGCTGGCCGGGCGTGTTGGAGCACAGCCGCAGCGAGGCCAGCATGTTGAGCCCGGCGATGTAGTCGCGGGCCGGCGCCTTGTCACCCGAGACGATCATCCAGCCGGCACGGTAGCCACAGGCGCGCCAGTTCTTGGACAGGCCGGAAAACGTCAGCACCAGCACGTCGTCAGCCAGCGCGGCCACGCTGGTGTGACGGGCGCCGTCGTAGAGGGTTTTGTCGTAAATCTCGTCGGCCATGACCACGAGGCCGTGCTCGCGCGCCACGGCCAGCATCTCGGTCAGCACCTCGGGCGGGTAGAGCGCACCCGTGGGGTTGTTGGGGTTGATGATGACCAGGGCACGGGTGCGCGGCGTCACGCGGGCGCGCAAATCGGCCACATCGGGCAGCCAGCCATTGGCCTCGTCACAGCGGTAGTGCACCGGCGTGCCGCTGGCCAGCACCACCGCCGCCGTGTACAGCGGGTAGTCGGGCGAGGGCAGCAGCACCTCGTCGCCGTCGTCCAGCAGCGCCTGCAGCGCCAGCACGATCAGCTCCGACACGCCATTGCCCAGATAGACGTCGTCCACCGTCACGCCGGCGATGCCTTTTTGCTGGCACTCATGCACCACCGCCTTGCGCGGCGCAAACAACCCCTTGCTGTCGGTGTAGCCGGCCGCCTCGGGCGAAGGCAGGTTGCGGATCATGTCCTGCACGATTTCATCGGGCGGCAGCAGCCCGAAGGCGGCCACGTTGCCGATGTTGAGCTTGATGATGCGCTGCCCCTCCTCCTCCATCTGCCGCGCCTTGTCCAGCACCGGGCCACGGATGTCATAGCACACGCCGGCAAGCTTGCGGGATTGGGTGATGAGCCTCATACAAACAGCCGGCGGCGCGTCAAGGGGTCGGCGCCGCCGGAAAAAGGGGGTGGGAGAATGATCATCGCATATGAAATTCCAGCCCGACTCGCTGCCCGGCGCCAACGCCATCGCCCGCCTGGAGGCCCACCGCATCTGGGTGCATCAGACGCCGTTTGCGGGCAGCCTCATCGTGCCCTGGGCGGGCGAAGCGCTGGCCTGGCCCGTGGCCGCCGTGGCCGAGGTGACGGCCGACGCGCTGGCGCCCGTGCTGGCCCTGAAGCCCGAGTTGCTGCTGATCGGCACCGGCGAGCGGCAGGCCTTCGTGGCGCCGCGCGAGTTGCGCGCGCTCATCGGTGCGCGCATCGGCGTCGAGTGCATGACCACCGCCGCTGCCGCGCGCACCTTCAACGTGCTGGCCAGCGAAGGGCGGCGGGTGGTGGGGGCGTTCATTGTCGAGGGCAGTGCCCCTGGCGATTTATAATCGCCGGCTGTTTCAGCGCTCGCAGCCTGCCCATGACGCCCTCATTGAACAAGTCCATCCCCGATCTCGAAGGCCAGGCCACCGGTGGCGTGACGTTCACGCCAGCGGCCTATGCCGGCAAGACCATCGTGCTGTTCTTCTACCCCAAGGACAACACGCCCGGTTGTACCACCGAAGCCACGCAGTTCCGCGAGCAGCACAAGCACTTCGTCAAAGCCAATGCCGTGGTGTTTGGTGTCTCGCGCGACAACATGGCCTCGCACGAGGCCTTCAAGGCCAAGCTCGACCTGCCGTTCGAGCTGATTGCCGACACCGAAGAGAAGCTCTGCCACCTGTTCGGCGTGGTCAAGAACAAGATCATGTACGGCAAGAAGGTCAAGGGCATCGAGCGCTCGACCTTTCTGATCGGCCCCGATGGCGTGCTGCGCCAGGAGTGGCGCGGCATCAAGGTCGCGGGCCACGTCGAAGAAGTCCTCAAGGCCGTCAAGGCCCTGAACTAGGGCGTGACCGCTTCCCCGCTGTTGCCTGCCACGAGCCGCCCCCTGTACGGGGTGCGGCTTTTTTGCTTTTGAATTCGCCCCATGCCTCTGCCCAAAGCCCCCGGCGGTCGCGCCGCCCGCCTGCCTGATTCGGCCTACGCGGCCAGCGTCAAACCCGTGGCCGTGGCCGCGCCGGCCGTGGTGGCCGCACCGGCTGCCGCGCCCGCCAAGACCCCCCAGCCGGCCATGCCCGCGCTGCTGATGAAACCGCCTGTCCCGGCGCCTGTGGCACCAACGGGCCAGACAGCCAAGGCCACCAAATCCGCCGGGGCCGCCAAGCCCGAGCCCACCCCGCCGCGCAAGCCCGCCCGCAAGGCCAGCGGCCCGGCCAAGCTGTTCGTGCTGGACACCAACGTGCTGATGCACGACCCGATGTCGCTGTTCCGCTTCGACGAGCACGACATCTACCTGCCCATGATCACGCTCGAAGAGCTGGACGGGCACAAGAAAGGCATGACCGAGGTGGCGCGCAACGTGCGCCAGGTCAGCCGCGAGCTGGACGCGCTGGCTGCCGACGGCGACCCGGCCGACGGCATTGCGCTGACCAAGACCGGCCACCGCGAGGCCGGTGGCAAGCTGTACTTCCAGACCACGCTGCTGCCCACGCAACTGCCGGCCGGCCTGCCCCAGGGCAAGGCCGACAACCAGATTCTGGGCGTCGTGCAATCGCTGCGCGCCCAGCACCCGGGGCGCGACGTGGTGCTGGTGTCCAAAGACATCAACATGCGCATCAAGGCGCGGGCGCTGGGCCTGGCCGCCGAGGACTATTTCAACGACCGCACGCTGGAAGACGGCGACCTGCTCTACACCGGCCTGCAGGCACTGCCGGCCGACTTCTGGACCAAACATGCCAAGGGCATGGAGAGCTGGCAGCAGGGCGGCCACACCTACTACCGCATCGCCGGTCCGCTGGTGCCCTCGCTGCTGATCAACCAGTTCGTCTACCTGGAGGCGCCGGGCGAGACGCCGCTGTATGTCCGGGTGGTCGAGCACGGCGGCAAGACGGCCGTGCTCAAGACGCTGCGCGACTACACCCACATCAAGAACGCCGTCTGGGGCGTGACCGCGCGCAACCGCGAGCAGAACTTCGCGCTCAACCTCTTGATGGACCCGGACTGCGACTTCGTCACCCTCACCGGCACCGCCGGCACCGGCAAGACGCTGATGACGCTGGCCGCCGCGCTGAGCCAGGTGCTGGACGAGCGGCGCTACGGCGAAATCATCGTCACCCGCGTCACCGTGCCCGTGGGCGAGGACATCGGCTTCCTGCCGGGCAACGAAGAAGAAAAGATGAGCCCCTGGATGGGCGCGCTGGACGACAACCTGGAGTTTCTGGCCAAGAGCGACAGCTCGGCCGGCGACTGGGGCCGCGCCGCCACCAACGACCTGGTGCGCAGCAAAATCAAGATCAAGAGCCTGAACTTCATGCGCGGGCGCACCTTTCTGTCCAAGTTCGTCATCATCGACGAGGCGCAGAACCTCACGCCCAAGCAGATGAAGACGCTGATCACCCGCGCCGGCCCCGGCACCAAAATCGTCTGCCTGGGCAACCTGAGCCAGATCGACACGCCTTACCTGACCGAAGGCTCGTCGGGCCTGACCTATGTGGTGGACCGTTTCAAGGGCTGGCCGCATGCCGGCCACATCACACTGGCCCGCGGCGAGCGCTCGCGATTGGCGGACTTCGCCTCTGAAATTCTGTAGTTGACGGAAATAGCTGGCTTTTACCGGCCGATTTCGCCTTGACAGTTTTGTGACACCCCACCTAAAGTCGCGCGGTGCCGAAAAAGACACTCGTCTCCCTGTTGCTGGGGTTGTCGATCGCGGCGACGGCACCCGCCGTCCGGGCCGCCCCTGACACCCCCACCTCCCCGTCCGATGCCGTGATGCGCCTGCTGCAGGAGCGCGGCTTGGCGCTGGAAGGCGCGCCGCTGCTGGAGCAGGTGCGCGACAAGGCCTCGGACATGGTGCTCACGGCCATGAACTTCATCGGCGTGCGCTACAAGCGCGGCGGCACCAGCGAGGAAACCGGCTTCGACTGCTCGGGCTTCACCCGCCACATCTTCGAGAAAAGCCTGGGCCTGGTGCTGCCGCGCCGGGCCGATGAGCAGGCGCGGCTGTCCAGCCTGATCGGCATCAACCGCGACGACCTGCGCCCGGGCGACCTGGTGTTTTTCAACACCATGCGCCGCACCTTCTCCCACGTCGGCATCTACGTGGGCGACGGCAAGTTCATCCACTCGCCGCGCACCGGCAGCCACGTGCGGGTGGACGACATGAACGCCAGCTACTGGGCCAAGCGCTTCAACGGCGCCCGCCGCGCGCCCGAGAACGACGCCGGGCCGCCGCCCGATGCCCCGCTGCTGCCCATCCCCGTCGTGCCCTTGACGGCCACGGCGCCGATCCAGAGCCCGCAACTGCGCTGACAATATTGCCCCATGACGGGCAATACCTTGGCAGCACCCCCCACGCCGTTGCGTGACGCGCGTGGCCGTGCGCTGCGCGACCTGCGCATCTCGGTGACCGACCGCTGCAACTTCCGCTGCGGCTACTGCATGCCCAAGAGCGTGTTCAGCCAGACGCACCGCTTTCTGCCCCACGCCGACCTGTTGCGCCACGAGGAAACCGCCCGCGTCGCGGCCGCCTTCGTCAGCCTGGGCGTGCACAAGCTGCGCCTGACCGGCGGCGAGCCGCTGCTGCGCAAAGGCCTGCCCGAGCTGGTGGCCCAGCTCGCTGCACTGCGCACCCACGCCGGCCGCGCGCCCGACATCGCCCTGACCACCAACGGCACCTTGCTGGCCCGCCAGGCCCCGGCGCTGCGTGCGGCCGGCCTCACCCGGCTGACCGTCAGCGTGGACGCGCTGGACGACGCCCTCTTCCAGCGCATCAACGACGTGGGCGTGCCGGTGGCCCAGGTGCTGGACGGCATCGACGCCGCCCTGGCCGCCGGCTTTGGCCCCATCAAGCTCAACATGGTGGTGCAGCGCGGCGTCAACGACCACGAAATCGTGCCGCTGGCGGCCCATGTGCGCGCGCGCTGGGGCACGCAGGCGGTGCTGCGCTTCATCGAGTTCATGGACGTGGGCACCACCAACGGCTGGCGCATGGACCAGGTGCTGCCGGCCGACGCCGTGCGCGAGCGCCTGCACGCGCAATGGCCGCTGGAGCCGCTGGACGCGCAAGCCCCCGGCGAGACGGCCCGGCGCTGGCGCTATGCCGACGGCGGCGGCGAGGTGGGCTTCATCGCCAGCGTCACGCGCGCCTTCTGCCACGACTGCAACCGCGTGCGGCTGTCGGCGCTGGGCCGCCTCTATGGCTGCCTGTTCGCCAGCCAGGGCAACGACTTGCGCGCCCTGCTGCGCGGCGGCGCCAGCGACGCCGAGCTGGCCGCCCACCTGACCGCCTTCTGGCAGGCGCGCGACGACCGCTATTCCGAGCTGCGCGGCCAGGGGCAGGTGCCGGAGCAGCGCATTGAGATGCATTACATCGGGGGGTGATTGTTGGCCCCCACGCTCCTCTCGTCGCTGCCGCTGGGCTTGCAAGCCCAGCGGCGTTCGCCAGCCACCATCCAGCGCGCAGTGCGCTGGATGGTGCGCGAGCTCACCCCACCCGTGGGGGCTCGCGCAACGGACCGGCTGAGCCGGATCCGCGCACGCCACTGGGTTGGGCCGTGCCATGCAGGTGAGTTGTGACTGACGACGACGTGATGTTGCTCGCGTTGGCGCAGGCGCGGCTGGCCTGGCAGGCCGGGGAAGTGCCCGTGGGTGCCATCGTGATCAAGGACGGTGTGGTCATCGCCACCGGGCACAACCAGCCCATCACCACCAGCGACCCGTCCGCCCATGCGGAGATGGTGGCGCTGCGTGCGGCGGCGCGGGCGGTGGGCAACTACCGGCTGCCGGACTGTGAGGTGTTCATCACGTTGGAGCCTTGCGCGATGTGTGCCATGGCGTTGCTGCATGCACGTGTGCGGCGGGTGGTGTTTGGCGCGCCAGACCCCAAGACCGGCGCCGCCGGCTCGGTGCTCAGTTTGTTCGACGAGCCCCGCCTCAACCACCAGACGACCCTCCTCGGTGGCGTGCAGGCCTCGGCCTGTGGCCAGATCCTCAAAGACTTCTTTGCTCAGCGCCGCGCGGCGCAGAAAACCGCATGAACCCCATCGACACCGAACTGGCCGCCAGCGTGCCTGGCCTGGCCCTCACCCTGTTCAGCCCCTCGGGCGTGCTGGCCGATGCGGCCCGCCTGCGCCGCGCCCGCAAGCGGCTGCAAGGCTGGGGCTTTGCCGTGCAGGTGGACGAGGCCGCCTCGCGCAAGGCCCAGCGCTTTGCCGGCAACGACGAGGAGCGCCTGGCCGCGCTGCACCGCATCGCCGACGCCGCGCCCGACGTGGCCCTGGCCACGCGCGGCGGCTACGGCCTGACGCGGCTGCTGCCCGCCATCGACTGGGCGCGCATCCGCGCCAGCATCGAGCGCGGCACGCGCTGGGTGGGCTACAGCGACCTGACGGCGCTGCAGATGGGCTTGCTGGCCCATGGCGGCGGCGACACCTGGTGCGGCCCCTTGGCCTGCGACGATTTCTGCCACGCCGACCGGCTGGACGAAACCACCGCCGGCTGTTTCGTCGAGGCCATGACGGGCCTGCTCGAAGGCGTGGGCTTTCGCACCGAGGCCGGCCTCTCGGGCGCCAGCGCACGCGGCACGCTGTGGGGCGGCAACCTCAGCGTGCTGTGCTCGCTGCTGGGCACACCCCATCTGCCGCGCATCAAGGGCGGCGTGCTGCTGCTGGAAGACGTGGCCGAGCACCCCTACCGCGTCGAGCGCATGCTGCTGCAACTGGCCCAGGCCGGCATTCTGGGCGCGCAAAAAGCCGTGCTGCTGGGCGCCTTCAGCGACTGGAAACCCTCGCCGCTGGACAAGGGCTACACCTTGAAGACCGCGCTGGCCCAGGTGCGCGCCGCCTGTCCGGGCGTGCCCTTCATCACCGGCCTGCCGTTTGGCCACGTGCCCACCAAGATCTGCCTGCCGTTTGGCCGCCGCGTGCAGGTGGAGGTGGACGGGCGCAACGCCTGGGTGGCCTGGGGCCACCCTCATTGACCGCTACCCCGCCAACCCCGGCAGCACCCGCCGTGCATTGGCCGTGGTCAGGGCCGCCAGATCCGGCAGCGCCAGGCCCCGCAACCCGGCCAGCGTCTGGGCGATGCGCGGCAACTCGGCCGGCTCGTTGGGCTGGGTGTGGGCGCCTTGCGCGCGCGCCTCGGCCGTGGCGTAGAGCCAGGGCGGCGGAATGTCCGGCGCGTCGGTCTCCAGCACCAGCGCGCTGGCCGGCACGGCCTGCGCCAGCCGGCGCAGGTGCAGCGCGCGCTCATAGGCCAGCGCGCCGCCAAAGCCCAGCGCAAAGCCGCGCTCGATGAACTGTGTGGCCTGCTGCAGCGAGCCGTTGAAGGCGTGGGCAATGCCCCCCACCACCGGCACGCGACGCAGCGCGGCCAGCAGCGCGTCGGCGCTTTTGCGCACATGCAGGATGACGGGCAGGCCGGCGTCGCGGGCCAGCTTGAGCTGGGCCACGTAGAACGCGGTCTGGCGCGCCACGTCGTGCCCCGGCACAAAAAAATCCAGGCCGATCTCACCCACGGCCACCAGGCGCGGGTCGGCCCGGTGGGTGGCCAGTTGGGCGGTCAGCGCCGCCAGCGCGTCGTCTGCGGCCTGGCGCACGTAGAGCGGATGGATGCCCAGCGCGTAGTGCAGGTCCAGCGCATGGGCCAGTGCCCGCACGGCCTCGCCGCTGGCGCCGTGCACGGCGGGCAGCACCATCTGCGTCACGCCCGCCGCGCGGGCACGAGCGACCACGGCCGCCGCCGCACCGGCAAACTCCGGCGCGTCCAGGTGGCAGTGGGTGTCAACCCACAATGCGGCCTTGCTCCAGCTTGACGTGGCTTGCACAGCGTGCGGCCAGATCGTGGTCGTGGGTGACCAGCACCAGCGCCAGCCCGCGCTCGCGCGCCAGGGTCAGCAGCAGGTCGAACACCCGCTCGGCGTTGCCTTTGTCGAGGTTGCCGGTGGGCTCGTCGGCCAGCACGCAGCGCGGCTGGCTGACCAGCGCGCGGGCAATGGCCACACGCTGGCGCTCGCCGCCCGAGAGTTCGGACGGCCGGTGGTGCAGGCGCGCGGCCAGGCCCACCTGGGCCAGTGCCGCTTCGGCGGCGGCGTGGGCCTCCACCTCACCCTGGCGGCGGATGCGCAGCGGCATGGCCACGTTGTCCAGCGCGGTGAACTCGGGCAGCAGGTGGTGGAACTGGTAGACGAAGCCCAGGTGCTGGTTGCGCCAGCGGCCCTGCTCGGCTGCGCCCATGTCGCTCCAGCGGCGGCCCATCAGCGCCACCTGGCCCCGGGTGGGCGCGTCCAGCCCGCCCAGCAGGTGCAGCAGCGTGCTCTTGCCCGAGCCCGAGGCGCCGACGATGGCCAGCGTCTGGCCCGCCGCCACGCGCAGATCGACACCGCCCAGCACGTCCACCTGCAGCGCGCCCTCTGCGTAGCGCTTGGTCAGCGCCGTGGCTTCGAGGATGACCTCACTCATGGCGCAGCGCCTCCACCGGGTTGATGCGGCTGGCGCGCCAGCTGGGGTAGATGGTGGCGAGCAAGGCCAGCGTCAGCGAGATCAGCACGATGGGCACGATGTCGCTGGCCAGCGGCTGGCTGGGCATGTGGCTGATGACGTAGATGCTGCTGGGCAGGAAGCTGGTGTGCAGCAGGCGCTCGATGAAGGGCACGATGACGTCGATGTTGTAGGCCACCGCCAGGCCCAGCGCCGTGCCCGCCAGCGTGCCGATGAAGCCGGCCATGGCGCCTTGCACGATGAAGATGGCGGTGATGCTGCGCGGGCTGGCGCCCAGCGTGCGCAGGATGGCGATGTCGGCGCGCTTGTCGGTCACCGTCATCACCAGCGTGGTGACCAGGTTGAACGCGGCCACGGCCACGATGAGGGTGAGGATGATGCCCATCATGCGCTTTTCGATCTGCACCGCGTCGTACCAGACCGGGTTGGCCCGCGTCCAGTCGCGCACCACCACCTCGGGGCCCAGCGCCAGCGCCAGGCGCTGGCCCACCTCGCGCGCGGCGTGCACGTCGGCGATGCGCAGTTGCACGCCAGTGGCGCCGCCGGTGCGCAGCAGACGGGCGGCATCGTCCAGGTGGATCAGCGCCAGCGCGCTGTCGTACTCGAAGTGGCCCACGCTGAAGATGCCCGCCACGGTAAAGGTCTTGAGCTGCGGCACCGTGCCGGCGGGCGTCATCTGGCCACCCGGGGCCATGACGGTGACCTGGTCGCCCACCTGGGTGGCGCCCAGCGCCAGCGCCAGCTCACGGCCCAGCACGATGCGCCAGCCCCCGGGGGTGAGCTGGTCCAGCGTGCCGTCCTTTTTCAGTTGCGCCGCCATGTCGGTGACGGCGGGCTCGTCGGCCGGCGAGATGCCGCGCAACACCGTGCCGCGCATCAAATCGCCCCGCGCCACCAGCGTCTGCGCCTCCACATAGGGCGCGGCGGCGCGCACCGCAGGGTCTTGCCCGGCGGCGGCGGCCACGGCCTGCCAGTCGGGCAGGGCGGCGCCGCTGCGCTCGCTCACCTGGATGTGGGCAATGGCGGCCAGCATGCGGTCGCGCACGTCTTTTTGAAAGCCGTTCATCACGCTGAGCACGATGATGAGCGCGGCCACGCCCAGCGCGATGCCGATCACCGACATCAGCGAAATGAACGAGATGAAGCCGTTGCGCCGGCCCGCCCGGCCGGCGCGGGTGTAGCGCCAGCCAATTTGCCACTCATAGGGAAGGTCGGTCATGGGGGCGCATGCTACCCCGCGCCGCCTGTGGCGCGGGGCGCTCAGGCCGCTTTCATCGCCCGCCGCAAGGCCACCGCGTCGCCCACCATCGAGGGCTCGTCGGCGCGGATGCGGAACAGCCGCATGGTCTGCGTGGCCTGGGCCACCTGCTCGTCCAGGCGCTGGGCGGTGCCGGCGAGCTGCTCGACCAGCCCGGCGTTCTTGCGCGTCACGTCCTCCAGCTCGGCAATGGCGATGTTGACCTCACCAATGCCCACGCGCTGCTGCCCGGCGGCGGCGCTGATCTCGCCCAGCGCGCTGCGCACCTCGCCCACGGCGCCCAGCGCCCCTTGCATGCGCCGGCTGGCCTCGTCGCTGTGCTGGCCGCCGCGCGCCACGCGGGTGGCCGACTCCATCACCAGGTTTTTGATCTCGCGCGCGGCGCCGCTGGTGCGCGCAGCCAGCGCGCGCACCTCGGCCGCCACCACGGCAAAGCCCTTGCCGGCCTCGCCGGCGCGGGCCGCCTCCACCGCCGCGTTCAACGCCAGCAGATTGGTCTGGAAGGCCACGCCCTCGACCACCTGGATGATCTCGCCGATGCGTGCAGACGACTCCCGGATGCCGGCCATGGCCTGCGCCACCTCTTGCACCGCCTGGTGGCTCTCGCGCGCCACCGAGTCGGTGCCGTCGGCCTTGCGCACGCCTTCCTCGGCAGCCTGGGCGCAGTGGAGCGTGGTGGAGCGGATCTGCTCCATGGCCGTCATCGTCTGGTGCAGCGCACCGGCCTGCGCGTCGGTGCGCTGGGACAAGTCCTGGTTGCCATGGGCGATGTCGCGCGCGGCGGCCGCCACCTGCAACATGTCCTCGCGGCTGTCGCCGATCAGGGTGCGGGCGTTGACCGCCAACTGCCCCAGCGAGGCCTGGATCAGCCGCAGCGCCCCCGCCGCATCCACCTTGGGCTCATGGGTCAGGTCGCCCGACGCCAGCCGCACCGCATCGGCGGCCACGGCCAGTGCGCGCCGCTCTTCCACGCGCTGCACCAACAGCCCCAGCGCCAGCGCCGCCGGCATCGCCACGGCCAGCGCCCCACCCCAGGGCAGGAGCTTGCCGGCCACCAGCGACAGGCCCACCGTGGCCCCCAGCGACCCCGCGCGCAGCGAACCGCCCAGCGCCGTCTGCGACTGCCGGCGCATCGCCCGCAGCCGGCCAGCCAGCGTCAGCGACCGCACCTCCCCGCCACGCAGCACCAGTTGCAGCCGGCCGGCTTGCTCCTGCGCCAGCATGGCGGCGTAGAGGGCGGCCGCCCGGTGCACGGCCTCACGCGCCGGTGCCGTGCGCACCGACAGGTAGCCAACCACCTGGTCGCCCTCACGCATGGGCACGGCATGGGCCTTGACCCAATAAAAGCCGCCGTCCTTGCGCCGGTTCTTGACCAGGGCGCTCCAGGGCCGGTTCGAGGACAGCGTGGCCCACAGATCGCGAAACGCCTCCTGCGGCATATCGGGGTGGCGCACGAGGTTGTGGGGCTGGCCCAGCAACTCCGCCTGCCTGTAGCCGCTGGCCTCGATGAAGGCCTGGTTGCAATAGACAATACGGCCCTTCAGGTCGGTGACGGAGACCAGCGTCTGGTCCGGCGGCAGGATGTACTCATGGGTGTTGGTGGGCTGGTTATGGCGCATGACGTTCTGTTCCCTCGGCAATCAAGAATGAAACCCATTTCAAAAAAGAGGTCTTGGATCATCCCCGCAGACCGCAAGGCCATTGCCCCAGGAACAGCGGCAATTGCCCCCCTTACCTCGCCCGATTGAGCGCCGCCGACCACCTCGTCATCGCCTTTGCCGCGCCGCATGCCTTCGCGCCGGCACTGGGCCAGTTGCCGCCGCTGCCGCACACCGCCGCGCGGCTGGCCCGGGCGCGGCTGGCACGCGACGAGGGCGACCTGCTCAGCCTCTCACCCCCGCATGAGCGCATGCTGGCCCGGGCGCGCGGCTGGCCGCTGGTAGACGGGCTGCTGCCCTTCGCCGCCGAAGGCCAGGCCGAGCCCTGCGGCTGGCTTACCCCCGTGCACTGGCAGGCCGGTGCCGACCAGGTCACCTTGCTGCCCCCCGCGCTGCTGGCGCTGGCGCCCGACGACGCGCTGGCGCTGTTGGCCACGCTGCAAACCCTGTGCGACGGCGACTGGCGGCTGAGCGCCGACACCCCCACCCGCTGGCGGCTGGCCCACCCCAGCCTGGCCCAGTTGCCCACCGCCGCACTGACGCGCGCCGCCGGCCGCAACGTGGACCCCTGGCTCAACGCCCCGCCCGCCGCGCGCCCGGTGCGTCGCCTGCAGGCCGAGATGCAGATGCTGCTGCACACCCACCCCGTCAACGCCGCGCGCGAGGCGGCGGGCCTGGCGCCCGTCAACTCCGTGTGGCTCAGCGGCACCGGCGCACCCGCTGCCGTGGCCGCCACACCCCAGCCCTTGCTGGACGAGCGCCTCACCGACCCCGCGCTGGCCAACGACTTCACCGCCTGGTGCGCCGCCTGGGTGGCGCTGGACGCCGGCCCCATCGCGGCGCTGCCGCCCCAGGCCACGCTGACCCTGTGTGGCGAGCGCAGCGCCGTCAGCCTCATCCCGGCGCCACCGCCCTCACCCTGGCAACGCCTGCTGACCGCCCTGCGGCCGCCGCGCACGCCGCTGACCCAACTGCTGACCACGCTATGACCACCTTGCTGGCCCGCGACCCCAACCCGCGCACCGCGTTCGCCCTGGAGCAAGGCGGTGTGCCCCCCTTGCTGGCGCGGCTGTTTGCCGCCAGGGGCGTGCAGCACACCGCCCAACTGGACGACGCCCTGGCCCATCTGCTGGCACCGGCCACCCTCAAAGGCACGGCCGAGGCCGCCGCCCTGCTGCACGCCGCCCGCGACGCCGACCACACCGTCTGCGTGGTGGCCGACTACGACTGCGACGGCGCCACCGCCTGCGCCGTGGCGCTGCGCGGCCTGGCCCGGCTGGGCTTTGCCCCCGATCGGCTGCGCTACGTGGTGCCCGACCGCGCCGTGCACGGCTATGGCCTGACGCCGGCCATCGTTGACCTGGCCCTGGCCAGCGGCGCCGCCGAGCTGCTGGTCACCGTGGACAACGGCATCGCCAGCCATGCCGGCGTGACCCATGCCCGCGCGCGCGGCCTGCAGGTGCTGATCACCGACCACCACCTGCCGGCCGAAGGCCCGCTGCCCGAGGCCCAGGCCATCGTCAACCCCAACCAGCCGGGCTGCGGGTTCGAGAGCAAGGCGCTGGCCGGCGTGGGCGTGATGTTCTACGTGCTGCTGGCGCTGCGTGCGCGGCTGCGCGACGCCGGCGCACTGGCCGCGCCGGTGCGGCTCGACGACCTGCTCGACCTGGTTGCCCTGGGCACCGTGGCCGACGTGGCCCGGCTCGACGACAACAACCGCCGCCTGGTGGCGCAAGGCCTGCGGCGCATCCGCGCCGGCCACATGCAACCGGGCGTGGCCGCACTGTTCGGCGCCGCCGGCCGGCAGGCCGCGCGCGCCAGCGCCGCCGATTTCGGCTTTGCGCTGGGCCCGCGCCTGAACGCCGCCGGCCGCCTGGCCGACATGCGGCTGGGCATCGCCTGCCTGCTCACCGACGATGCGGGCGAGGCCACGGCGCTGGCCGCGCAACTGGACGTCATCAACCGCGAGCGCCGCAGCGTCGAGGCCGGCATGAAGGACGCCGCCGAGGCCCAGCTGGCCAGGCTGGACGCCGGCGGCGACAGCCCCGCCGTGGTGCTGTTCGACCCCACCTTCCACGAAGGCGTGGTGGGCATCGTCGCCGGCCGCGTCAAGGAGCGGCTGCACCGGCCCACCTTCGTCTTCGCACGCGGGCAGGACGGCGCGCTCAAGGGCTCGGGTCGCTCCATCGCCGGCTTTCACCTGCGCGACGCGCTGGACCTGGTGGCCAAGCGCCACCCCGGCGTGCTCGTCAAGTTCGGCGGCCATGCCATGGCCGCCGGCTGCACGCTGGCCGAGGCCGACCTGGCCACCTTCACCGCCGCCATCCAGCAGGTGGCTGCCGAATGGCTGGCGCCCGAGACGCTGGCGCGGCGCGTGCTGACCGACGGACCACTGGCCCCCGAGTACTGGACGCCCGCCACCGTGGCCGAACTCGACGCCCAGGTCTGGGGCAACGGCTTTGACGCGCCGGTTTTTTGCGACGAGGTTCAGGTCATCGGCCAGCGCCTGGTGGGTGAGCGCCACCTCAAGCTGCGCGTGCGCCACGCCGGGCAGTTGCGCGACGCCATCTGGTTCGGCCACACCGAACCGCTGCCCGAGCGCGTGCGGCTGGCCTACCGCATCAGCCTGGATGAATTCCAGGGCCAGCAGCGGCTGCAGATGGTGGTCGAGGCCGCCGCCTCATGATCAAGCGCTTCGTGCCCACGCGCGAGCAGCTCGCCGCCAACCGCTGGCTGCGCTGGCTGGGGCCGCGCTTGTTCGAGCCCGGCCTGTGGCATTTGCGCCGACGCGCGCTGGCGCTGGGCGTGGCCCTGGGCCTGTTCTTCGGCCTGCTGATTCCGGTGGCGCAAATCCCCATGTCCGTGGCCGCTGCCGTGCTGCTGCGCGCCAACGTGCCCGCTGCCGTCGCCAGCACGCTGGTGACCAACCCGGTGACCTTCGCCCCCGTCTACTACGCCGCCTGGCGGCTGGGCAACGCGCTGCTGGGCGAACCCCAGACGCCGCCACCCCAGGCGCTGCCCGCGCCACCACCCGACCTGAGCTGGTGGCAGCAGTGGCGGGCCACCGTCACCGGCGTGGGCAAGCCGCTGGTGCTGGGCCTGGCCGTGCTGGCCAGCAGCGCCGGGGTGCTGGTCTACTTCACCATCTCCTGGACCTGGGCGCTGCGGGTGCACTGGCAGCGGCGGCGGCGGCGGCAGGCGCGCTGAAACGCACGGTTCTTGCCCTATCACGCTCACCCCCACGCACGCCACCACCCAGCCCAGCGACTGCCGTGGATCCGGCTTCGCCGGTCCACTGGCAGTGCCAGCCGGCTTGCATGCCGGCTGGCCCTCACTGGCGGCAAACAGTCCGCAGGGACTGTTTGTCCGTCCCGTTCGGCCCCCTTGAGGGGGCTGAGCCCGGACAGGCCCTGTCCCTGCGGACAGGGCGTGCCTGGCGAAGAGTCGCAGCGTCCTCGCTGCGACGCGGCCTGCAAGGCTGATCTGTGATCACGTAGGGGGTGGTTTCGTCAGTCGGCCTGACGACGCAGAAAGGCCGGAATCTCGATCTCATCCATGCCGTTGCTGGACAGCGCCTCGACCTTGGCCGCCGCGTGGGTGCGGCCCGAGCGCCAGACCTTGGGCTGGTCGTACTCGGCGTAGCTGGTGGGCAGGCCACCGCGCGCCTCGCCCATGGGCGAGCCCATGGCGGCCATGGCACCCAGGCCACCCATGCCGGCGGCGCCCACCGGCAGGTTGTCGGTGCCGGTGCGGCGCATCGCCTGCTCCATGGGCGTGGTCTGTACCACGGTCAGCGGCGGCTGCTGGCGGCGGGCCGCGCCCGACAGGCCGGTGGCGATGACGGTGACGCGCATCTGGTCGCCCAGGCTTTCGTCGTAGGCCGCGCCGTAGATGACGTGGGCGTCTTCGGCGGCGTAGGTGCGGATGGCGTTCATGGCCGTGCGCGACTCCATCAGCTTGAAGCTGCCACGCGACGCAGCGATCAGCACCAGCACGCCGCGCGCGCCGGACAGGTCGATCCCCTCCAGCAGCGGGCAGGCCACGGCGCCCTCGGCCGCCTTCTTGGCGCGATCGGGGCCGCTGGCCGAGGCGGTGCCCATCATGGCCTTGCCCGGCTCGCTCATCACCGTCTTGACGTCTTCGAAGTCCACGTTGATGAAGGCGTCGCGGTGGATGATGTCGCTGATGCCGCCCACGGCGTTCTTGAGCACGTCGTTGGCATGGCCAAAGGCCTGGTCCTGCGTCACGTCGTCGCCCAGCACCTCGAGCAGCTTCTCGTTGAGCACGACGATGAGGCTGTCCACATTGGCCTCCAGCTCGGCCACGCCGGCGTCGGCCTGCTTGCAGCGGCGGCCGCCTTCAAATTCGAAGGGTTTGGTGACCACGCCCACGGTGAGGATGCCCATCTCCCGCGCCACGCGGGCGATGACGGGCGCCGCACCCGTGCCGGTGCCCCCACCCATGCCGGCCGTGATGAACAGCATGTGCGCGCCCGCGATGGCGTTCTTGATGGTCTCCACCGCCTCTTCGCCGGCTTGCTTGCCGATCTCGGGCTTGGAGCCGGCGCCCAGGCCCGAATGGCCCAGTTGCACCAGTTGCCCGGCCTCGCTGCGGGCGAGTGCCTGGGCGTCGGTGTTGGCGCAGATGAACTCCACGCCCTGCACGCCCTGGCTCATCATGTGCTCGACGGCGTTGCCGCCGCCGCCGCCCACGCCGATGACCTTGATTTGTGTGCCTTGGTCGAATTGTTCAATCATCTCGATGCCCATGATGGTCTCCTTGGAGAAAGTCGCAGTTGCCGTGCGTGAAAAAAAGAAAAGAACGAAAGAAAACTGAAGGTGCGGTGAAGGTCAGAAATTGCCGAGCAGCCAATCGCGCGCCCGGCCGAAAAAGGTGGCGGCCGTGCCCGCCTGCAGCGCGGCGCGGCGGCCGCGCGCGTGGGCGAAACGGGCCTCGTCCAGCAAGCCCATGACGGTGGCCGCACGCGGGTTGGCCACCATGTCGCTCAAGGTGCCGCCGTATTGCGGCAGCCCCTTGCGCACCGGTTTGAGAAAGATGTCCTCGCCCAGCTCGACCATGCCCGGCATCAGCGCCGAGCCGCCGGTGAGCACGATGCCGCTGGACAGCAGCTCTTCGTAGCCCGACTCGCGGATGACCTGGTGCACCAGCGAGAAGATCTCTTCGACGCGCGGCTCGATGACGCCGGCCAGCGCCTGGCGCGACAGCATGCGCGGCGCACGGTCGCCCAGGCCGGGCACTTCCACCTGCTCGTGCGCATCGGCCAGCAGCTGCTTGGCCACGCCGTGATCGACCTTGATCTCCTCGGCGTCCTTGGTGGGGGTGCGCAGCGCCATGGCAATGTCGCTGGTGATGAGGTCGCCCGCGATGGGAATCACGGCCGTGTGGCGGATGGCCCCGCCGGTGAAGATGGCCACGTCGGTGGTGCCGGCGCCGATGTCCACCACGGCCACGCCCAGCTCTTTCTCGTCTGCCGTCAGCACCGCGGCGGCCGAGGCGGTGGGCGCCAGCGCCAGCTGCTCCACCTCCAGCCCGCAGCGGCGCACGCATTTGATGATGTTCTCGGCCGCGCTCTGGGCGCCGGTGGCGATGTGCACCTTGACCTCCAGCCGCGAGCCGCTCATGCCGATGGGCTCTTTGACCTCGTGGCCGTCGATGATGAATTCCTGCGACTCCACCAGCAGCAGCCGCTGGTCGTTGGGGATGTTGATGGCCTTGGCCGTCTCGATGACGCGGGCCACGTCGGTGGGCGTGACCTCGCGGTTGTCGCGCACGATGACCATGCCGGTGGAGTTCTGGCCCCGGATGTGACCACCGCTGATGCCGGTGTAGACCCGCTCGATCTTGCAGGCGGCCATCATCTCGGCCTCTTTGAGCGCCTGCTGGATGCTCTGCACGGTGGCGTCGATGTTGACCACCACGCCGCGCTTGAGCCCGTGCGAGGCCGCCAGCCCCAGCCCGGCCACCCGCAGCTCGCCCCCCACCACCTCGGCCACCACCACCATCACCTTGGCGGTGCCGATGTCCAGGCCGACGACCAGATCCTTGTATTCCCTTGCCATCTTGCCCTCACTCCACCCTTGCTGCGGCCTTGAACCGCAACGCATACCCGTCGGCGTGCCGCAAATCGGCACTGGCCCAGCCCGCCGCCTGCTGGCGCGCCACCGCCGCCCCCACGGTGGCCACGAAGCGGGCCGCGCGCGCGGTCAACACCTCGGCCTCACCGCGCCCCAGTTGCACCTGGGCCCCACTGGCCAGCACCGCCAGCCACGAGCCCCGATCCGACAGCCGCAGCCGCACCAGCTCGTCGCCCAGCGGCCCGAACAGCGGCGCCAGCCGCTGCCAGGTGGCCAGCAGCCGCGCCGACTCGGCCGTCGGGCCCTCCAGCACCGGCAGGTCTTCCTCGCTGAGTTCACCCAGGTTGGCGTCGAAGATCTCGCCCTGGCTGTTGACCAGTTTTTCGTCGCCGCCCTGCTCGTCCTCGCCCTGCTGCCACAGCGCCACCGGCACATGCTCCTGCAGCGTGACCACCAGCCGGCCCGGCCAGACGCGGCGCACCTCGGCGCGGCGCACCCAGGGCAGGCCTTCAAAGGCCGCCTGGGCGGCGGCCAGGTTCATGGTCAGGAACTGGCCCTTGAGCTGCGGCACCACGCTGGTCAGCACCTCGGTGCGCGACAAGTGGGCATGGTCGCCCTGCAGGCTGATGCGGCTGATGGTCATGGCCGGCCGCTGCGCCAGCCACAGCAGACCACCCGCCAGCAGCAGCAGCACCAGGCCGACCCACACCAGTCGCGTGGCGGCCTGCATGGCGCGCACGTCCAGCGGCAGCGGCACGGCCACCGGCGGCGGCACCCCGGCGCGGGCGCGGCGGTCGAGGCGGGTGGCCAGGCTCATCGGGCGCGATCCAGCGTGGCGCCGGCCAGCAGATGCAGGCACAGCTGGGGGTAGGCCAGCCCGATGTGGGCGGCGCTCTTGGGCACCAGCGAGTGGCTGGTCATGCCCGGCGAGGTGTTCATCTCCAGCAGGAAGGGCTGCCGGTCGGCGGCGCGGATCATCAGATCGGCCCGACCCCAGCCCCGGCAGCCCAGCAGCCGGTAGGCGGCCAGCGTCAGGCGCTGGATCTCGCGCGTCTCGGCGCTGTCCT
Organism: Pseudomonadota bacterium; assembly: GCA_020161145.1. GTDB lineage: Bacteria > Pseudomonadota > Gammaproteobacteria > Burkholderiales > Burkholderiaceae_C > Ideonella. The sequence continues at coordinate 165,901 of JAIUPQ010000004.1, read as the reverse complement.
TCAAGATCTCGTAGACCGTGTCGTTGCTGACGTATTTGTGCTCGAAGTCGTAGTTGCCCTCGGGCGCGCCGATGCGGATCACCGGCAGCGCGACGGCGTCGTCGCCCTGGCCCAGCACCGGGCAGGTGACCTCTTCGCCGACGATGCAGGTCTCGCACAACACCTCGGCATCGAATGCGGCCGCGGTGGCCACGGCGGCCGCCACGTCGCTGTAGCCGGCCACCTTGCTGACGCCGAACGACGAGCCCTCGCGCACCGGCTTGACGATGAGCGGCAGGCCCAGCTCGTCGGGCAGCGCCATGTGCGCCGCGCGCGGCGCGTCGGCGCGCACCAGCCGCCACGGCGGCGTGGGCAGGCCCTCGAACTGCCAGATGCGCTTGGTCATGACCTTGTCCATGGCCAGCGCCGAGGCCATGACGCCCGAGCCGGTGTAGGGGATGCCCAGCAGCTCCAGCGCACCCTGCACGGTGCCGTCCTCGCCGCCGCGCCCATGCAGCGCGATGAAGGCGCGGGCAAAGCCCTCGCGCTGGAGTTCGTCCAGCGCGCGCTCGGCCGGGTCGAACGCATGCGCGTCCACGCCCAGGCTGCGCAGCGCCTCCAGCACACCGGGGCCGGACATCAGCGAGACCGGCCGCTCGGCCGAGGTACCGCCCATCAGCACGGCCACCTTGCCCAGGGTCTTGGGGTTGGGTTGGTTGATATTCATGCGCTCAGCTCCACCACCCGCGCCGGCACGCCGCCCATGGAGCCGGCGCCCATGGTGATGACCACGTCGCCCTCGCGGGCCGTGGCCAGGATGCGGGCCGGCAACTCGGCCACCTCTTCGACGAACAGCGGCTCGGCCTGCCCCGCCAGCCGCAGCGCGCGCATCAGCGCGCGGCCATCGGCCTGCGGAATCGGCGCCTCGCCGGCGCTGTAGACCTCGGTCAGCAGCACCAGGTCGGCACCGCCCATGACCTTGACGAAATCCTCAAAGCAATCGCGCGTGCGGCTGTAGCGGTGGGGCTGGAAGGCCAGCACCAGCCGCCGGCCCGGGAAGGCCCCGCGCGCGGCCGCAATCACCGCCGCCATCTCCACCGGGTGGTGGCCGTAGTCGTCGATCAGCGTGAACACGCCGCCCGCGCCCTGCACCTCGCCATAGCGCTGGAAGCGCCGGTCCACGCCGCTGAACTGGGCCAGCGCGCGCACCACCGGGGCGTCGGGTAGCTCCAGCTCGGTGGCCACGGCAATGGCGGCCAGCGCGTTTTTCACGTTGTGCTCGCCGGGCAGCGCCAGCGTCACGTCCAGATCGGGCATGACCTGACCGTTGCGGCGCTGGCAGGTGAAGCGCATCTGGCCGCCGGCCAGCGCCTGCACGTTGACGGCGCGCACCTGCACGTCGTCGCCGAAGCCGTAGGTGATCAGCGGCCGCGCGATCTGCGGCAGCACGGCCTGCACGCCGGCATCGTCGCCGCAGACGATGGCCGCGCCATAGAACGGCATGCGGTGCAGGAAATCGACGAACGCCCCACGCAGCCGCTCCACGTCGTGGCCATAGGTGTCCATGTGGTCGGCATCGATGTTGGTGACCACCGAGAGCACGGGCAGCAGGTTGAGGAAGCTGGCGTCGGACTCGTCGGCCTCGACGACGATGAACGCGCCCGAACCCAGCCGCGAATGCGCGCCCGCCGCACTCAGCCGCCCGCCGATGACGAAGGTGGGGTCCAGCCCCGCCTCGGCCAGCACGCTGGTCACCAGCGAGGTGGTGGTGGTCTTGCCATGCGTGCCCGCGATGGCGATGCCCGACTTGAGCCGCATCAGCTCGGCCAGCATGACGGCGCGCGGCACCACCGGCACGCGGCGCTCGCGTGCGGCCACCACCTCGGGGTTGTCGGCCTTGACCGCCGTGGACACCACCACCGCCTCAGCCCCGGCGATGTGCCCGGCCGCGTGGCCTTGGTGCACGCGGATGCCCAGCCCCGCCAGCCGGCGCGTGACGGCTGTCGCCGCCTGGTCCGAGCCCGACACCACGAAACCCAGGTTGTGCAGGATTTCGGCAATGCCGCTCATGCCGGAGCCGCCGATCCCCACAAAGTGAATATGTTTGACCGCGTGTTTCATGCAGCCATCCTTTCGATCTCATCCGCCACCTGGCCTGCCGCGTTGCGGCGGCCCAGCAGCCGCGCCTGTTCGGCCATGCCCAGCAGGCGCTCGCGCGTCAGCGTGGCCAGCAGGCCGGCCAGCGCAGCGGGGCTGAACTCGGCCTGTGGCAGGTGCAGCGCCGCATGGCGCTCGGCCATCCACTGCGCGTTGTCGCGCTGGTGCGCCGTGGTGCCCACCACCAGCGGCACCAGCACGCTGGCCACGCCGGCCACGCCCAGCTCGCTGACCGTGATGGCGCCCGCGCGACAAACCACCAGGTCGCAGGCGGCCAGGCGCGCCGCCATGTCGTCGATGAAGGGCAACACCTCCACGCCCTCGCCGGTCAGGCCCAGCGTGGCGTAGCGCGCGCGCACCGATTCGATGTGGGCCGCGCCGGTCTGGTGGGTGATGCGCGGGCGCGCCTCGGGCGCCATCTGCGACAGCGCCGCCGGCACGGTTTCGTTGAGCACCTGAGCGCCCAGGCTGCCGCCCACCACCAACACCGAGAGCGGCCCTTCGCGGCCGGCAAAGCGCGCCGCCGGTGCGGCCATGGCCTCGATCTCGGCGCGCACCGGGTTGCCGGTGACCACGCCGCGCCGGGCCTCGCGCGCCGCCTCGCCATCAAAGCCGAAGGCCACGCGTGCGGCCAGCGGCGCCAGCAGCTTGTTGCTCATCAACCAGGCCGCGTCGGCGTTCATCAGCACCAGCGGCACGCCGCCCAGCCACGCCCCCAGCCCGGCCGGCACGCAGACGTAGCCGCCCATGCCCAGCAGGGCGCTGGCACGGCGCGTCTTCAACACCCGCCGCGACGCGCCCACCGCACGGCCCATCTGCGCCGCGCCCTTGAGCGCATGGCCCAGGCCTTTGCCGCGCATGCCGGCAAACGCCAGGCGGTCCATCTCGATGCCGCTGGGCGGCACCAAGGTGTTTTCCAGCCCGCCCTCGGTGCCCAGCCACGACACCGACCAGCCGCGCGCCTGCATCACGCGCGCCACGGCCAGCCCGGGCATCACATGGCCGCCGGTGCCGGCGGCGGCGATGACGAGGTGGCGGCTCATGGGACGACCCTCCGCACGGCATGCCGAGGGATTCGCACTTGGGACCGGCCCGGCGTGCTCATGCGCGGCCCCCCATCTGCGCCAGCTCTTCTTCGATGGCCTCAATGCTGGGCAGGCTGGCAACCAGTTCACGCGGGAGTGCCCGTGTCAGCTCAAACGCCGATACGCCAATCGGCGCGCTCATGCCGCGCAACGCGTACTCGGCCAGCACGCGGTCCGGCTCCTGGCACAGGATGAGGCCGATGGTGGGCGCATCGTCGCCGTGGCGCAAATGGTCATCGACCACGCTGCAATAGAAGTTCATCTTGCCCGCGTACTCGGGTTTGAACGGCCCACGCTTGAGCTCAATCACCACATAGCGGTGCAGATGCAGGTGGTAGAAAAGCAGGTCGATATAGAAGTCGCGGCCCTGCACGTCCAGTCGATGTTGACGCCCCACAAAGGCGAACCCGCGCCCCAATTCCAGCAGGAAGCGCTCCAGATGCGCCACCAGGCCGACCTCCAGCTCGCGCTCCTGGAAGGAGTCCGCCAGCGTCAGGAAGTCGAACAGATACGGGTCTTTGAGTGTCTGCTGCACCAGATCAGACTCTGGCGCTGGCAGGCGTGACGCGAAGTTGCTGACGCCTCGACCCTGGCGCGTGTGCGCTGCAGCATCGATCTGAGCCAATAGCGTGCTGCGGCTCCAGCCATTGTCCAGCGTGGCCTGCGCATACCAACGGCGCTGAGTGTCGTCTTTGACACGCTGCATCAATGCGACGTTGTGCGCCCAGGGGATTTGGGCAACCGGCAGTTGCCCAATTGACCGCTCCGAATGGGCAACCACCGGTTGCCCGTTTGAAGGCAGATCGAACAGCGCAGGGTAGGTGCGATGGAACTGCACCATCAGCTTGATGTTGCGCTCGGAAAATCCCTTCTCCTCAGGCAACTCGTTGTGCAGATTGCGCGCCAGCCGGGGGATCACGCCCGCACCCCAGCCCTCAGCCTGCTGACGCAGCGCAATCAGCGCTCCAATGTCCCAATACAGACGGATCAACGCTGCATTGACCGCCAGCACAGCGCCTGTCTGTGCGCCGCGCACGCGCTGTTTGACCTCGGCCAACAACCCGACGTGATCGAAGCCATCGCGCACGGCGACCGTACTCATGCACGCCCCCCTCGCATCAACTGCCTGTTCTCCTGTTCGACTCGCAGCACGATGGCGAGCGCCACCAGGTTCATCACCACGCCCGAGCCGCCGTAGCTCAGCAGCGGCAGCGTCAAGCCCTTGGTGGGCAGCAGGCCCAGGTTGACGCCCATGTTGATGAAGCTCTGGCCGCCAAACCAGATGCCGATGCCCTGGGTCATCAGGCCGGCAAAGATGCGGTCCAGCGCGATGGCGCGGCGGCCGATGACGAAGATGCGGCGCGACAGCCAGAAGAAGGCGAAGACGACCAGCAGCACGGTCACAAAGCCCAGCTCCTCGCCGATGACGGCCAGCAGGAAGTCGGTGTGCGCCTCGGGCAGGTAGTGCAGCTTCTCCACCGAGTTGCCCAGCCCCTGGCCCAGCCACTCGCCACGGCCAAAGGCAATCAGCGAGTGCGTCAGCTGGTAGGCCTTGCCCTGGGCGTACTCGGGGTTCCAGGGGTCGAGGTAGGCAAAGATGCGTTGGCGGCGGAACTCGGACAGCGCAATCATCAGCACGAAGGCCCCCACCAGCACCGCGACGCTGAGCAGGAACATGCGGCCGTTGACGCCGCCCAGGAACAGGATGCCCAGCGCGATGGCGGCAATCACCATGAAGGCGCCCATGTCGGGCTCGGCCAGCAGCAGCAAGCCCACCACGGCCAGCGCCACGGCCATGGGCCAGACGGCGGTGAAGAACTTCTCCTTGACCTCCATCTTGCGCACCATGTAGCTGGCGGCGTACATGGCCATGGCCAGCTTGGCCAGCTCGCTGGGCTGGAAGTTCATCAGGCCCAGCGGCAGCCAGCGGCGGGCGCCGTTGACGCCCTTGCCCACGCCGGGCACCAGCACGATGGCCAGCAGCAGCAGCGTGACGACGAACAGCCACGGCGCCCAGCGCTCCCACACGGCCACGGGCACGCGCAGCGTGACCAGCGCCGCCACCACGGCCACGGCGATGGCCACCGCCTGGCGCATCAGGAAATAGGTGGGCGAGTAGGCGCTGAACTTGGGGTTGTCGGGCAGCGCCACCGAGGCCGAATAGACCATCACCAGCCCCAGCGCCAGCAGGCCGGCCACGACCCAGACCATGACCAGGTCCACGCCGCTGACGGGCTCGGGCCGGCCATTGCCGACGTTGAGCGCGTCGCGAATGGGCAGGCGCGCGTCGCGGCCGCGCGACCAGAGATCGGCCAGCCAGTCCTTGGCACCGGCGAGGGTAGTGCTCATAGGAACACCTCCCCGCGTTCGCTTGCCACCTCGGCCACCGCCGCGACGAACACCTCGGCGCGGTGCGCATAGTTCTTGAACATGTCCATGCTGGCGCAGGCCGGGCTGAGCAGCAGCGCGTCGCCCTCGGCGGCCTGGGTGAAGGCCCAGGCCACGGCGGCCTCCAGCGTGGCGTGGCGCTGAACCACCAGGCCCGGCGGCAGCACGGCGGCAATGGCCTCGGCGTCGCGGCCGATCAAGGCCACGGCCTTGGCGTGGGCGGCCAGCGGCGCGGCCAGCGGGGTGAAGTCCTGGCCTTTGCCGTCGCCACCCAGGATGACGACCAGCCGCTGCCCGCTGCGCTCGGCGCCCAGGCCGGTGAGCGCAGCCACGGTGGCGCCCACGTTGGTGCCTTTGCTGTCGTCGAACACATCCACGCCGGCCACCTGGCCCAGCCACTGCACGCGGTGCGGCTCGCCCGCGTAGTCGCGCAGCGCATGCAGCATGGGCGCCAGCGGGCAACCAATGGCCACGGCCAGCGCCAGCGCGGCCAGCGCGTTGCTGGCGTTGTGGCGGCCGCGGATGCGCAGCGCATCGGCCGGCATCAGGCGCTGCAGGGTCAGCTCGCCCGGCTCGCTGTCAGGCAGGGCCCGCACCAGCCAGGTCATGCCGGCTTCATCGACGATGCCGAAATCGCCGGCGGCCTGCGGTGCGTCGCCACCAAAGCGCAGCGCCGGGTGGGGCACCAGGCGGGTGGGCCGGCCGCGCTGGCGCACCTCTTGGGGCGGCGGCAACATGGCCAGCACCCGGGCGTCGTCGCGGTTGACCACCCAGGCGGTGTGCGGGCCGTAGATGCGGGCCTTGTCGGCGGCGTAGGCGTCCAGGCTGCCATGCCAGTCCAGGTGGTCCTGGGTGATGTTGAGCACCACGGCGGCCGTGGGGTCGAACCCCTGCACACCATGCAGCTGGAAGCTGGACAGCTCCAGCACCCAGACCTCGGGGCGCGCGTCTTCGGGGCCGTCCAGCGCGGCGGTCAAGGTGTCCAGCAACGTGGGGCCGATGTTGCCGGCCACGGCCACGCGGCGGCCGGCGGCGCGCACCAGTTCGCCCGTCAGCGCGGTGGTGGTGGTCTTGCCGTTGGTGCCGGTGATGGCGACGACTTGCGGCGCCTGGCCGGTTGCAGCCAGGTCGGCCAGGGCCAGCGCAAACAGATCCAGCTCGCCGGCCACACGCGGGGCGGCGGCCAGCAGCGGCGCAATGGCGGCCTCGTGCGGCGCCAGGCCCGGGCTCTTGAGCACCCAGGTGGCGTCCTCGAGCGCGGGCTCGGCCACGCGCTCGGCGCCCGGCAACTCGGCCAGCGCCGCCGCCTGCGGCGGGTGTGCGCGCGAGTCCCAGACGCGCACGCGCGCGGCGCCGCACCGCAGGCACCAGCGCGCCATGGCCAGGCCCGAGTCGCCCAGACCCAGCACCAGCACGGAGGCGTTGGCGAGCGTGCTCATCGGAGTTTGAGGCTGGCCAGCGCAATCAGGCACAGCAGCATGGTGATGATCCAGAAGCGGATGACGACCTGCGTCTCCGTCCAGCCCGATTTCTCGAAGTGGTGGTGCAGCGGCGCCATCTTGAACAGGCGCCGGCCCTCGCCCCAGCGGCGCTTGGTGTACTTGAACCAGCCCACTTGCAGCATGACCGAAAGGGCCTCCACCACGAAGATGCCGCCCATCACGCCCAGCAGGATTTCCTGGCGCGTGATGACGGCGATGGTGCCCAGCGCGCCGCCCAGCGCCAGCGCGCCCACGTCGCCCATGAAGACCTGGGCCGGATGGGCGTTGAACCACAAGAAGGCCAGGCCCGCACCGGCAATGGAGGCACAGACGATCATCAGCTCGCCCGCGCCGGGAATGTAGGGGAACAGCAGGTAGCGCGAGTACACGGCGTTGCCGGTGACATAGGCAAAGATGCCCAGCACGGCCGCCACCAGCACCACCGGCATGATGGCCAGGCCGTCCAGCCCGTCGGTGAGGTTGACGGCGTTGCTGGCGCCCACGATGACGAAATAGGCCAGCCCGATGAAGCCCAGCACGCCCAGCGGGTAGCTGATGGTCTTGAAGAACGGCACCATCAGGTCGGCCTTGGGCGGCAAGTCGGTGGACAGGCCGCTTTGCACCCAGCGCGCAAACAGCTCCAGCACACGCAGGTTGGAGCTCTCGGAGACGGCAAAGGCCAGGTAGGCGGCGGCCAGCAGGCCGATCAGCGACTGCCAGAAGAACTTCTCGCGCGAGGGCATGCCCTCGGGGTCTTTGCGCACCACCTTGCGCCAGTCGTCCGACCAGCCGATGGCGCCGAAGCCCAGCGTCACCAGCATGACGATCCAGACGAAGCGGTTGCCCCAGTCGGCCCACAGCAGCGTGGAGACGCCCACCCCCAGCAGGATGAGCGCGCCGCCCATGGTGGGCGTGCCGGCCTTGACCAGGTGCGACTGCATGCCGTAGCCGCGCACGGGCTGGCCGATCTTGAGCTCCATCAGGCGGCGGATGACCCAGGGGCCGAACACCAGGCCGATGAGCAGCGCCGTCAGCGCGCCCAGCACGGCGCGGAAGGTCAGGTACTGGAAGACGCGCAAAAAGCCCAGATGCTGCGGATCCAGCTGCATCAGCCACTGCGACAGGCTCAACAGCATGGCGTGGCCTCCTGCGCCTGCAGCGCCGCCACCACCCGCTCCATGCCCATGAAGCGCGAGCCCTTGACCAGGGCCGAGGCAAAGACCGGCGCTGCGGCCAGCGCGGCCAGCAGCGCCTCGGTGGTGGCGAAGTGCCGCGCGCCCTCGCCATAGGCGGTGGCGGTGGCGGCGGTGGCCGCACCGGCGCACCACAGCGTGCCGATGCCGGCTTCGCGGGCGCAGGCGCCCACTTCGGCATGGAAGGCCGGGCCCTGGTCGCCCACCTCGCCCATGTCGCCCAGCACCAGCCATTGCGGCGCCGGCAGGTCGGCCAGCACGGCGATGGCCGCGCGCACCGAGTCGGGGTTGGCGTTGTAGCTGTCGTCCACCAGCGTGCGGCCGCCGCGCAGGGCCACCACTTGCGAGCGCCCTTTGACGGGCCGGAAGGCCGCCAGGCCCGCCGCGATGGCCGCCAGCGGCAGGCCCGCCGCATGGGCCGCTGCGGCCGCGGCCAGCGCGTTGCGCACGTTGTGGCGGCCGGCGATGTGCAGCGCCGCCTCGGCCGCGCCCTGCGGCGTGTGCAACTGCAGTTGCCAATGGTCGCCTTGCCACTGCGCCTGCCCCTGCACGTCGCCGCCGGGGCCGAAGGTGACGATGCGGCGCGCACCGGCCAGCCGGCGCCAGATGGGGGTGTGGGCGTCGGCCACCGGGATGACGGCCACGCCGCCTGCCGCCAGCGCGGCAATGGCCTGGCCGTTCTCCTCGGCCACGGCGTCCACGCTGTGCATGAACTCCATGTGCTCGCGCTGGGCGTTGCTGACCACGGTGACCGTGGGCTGGGCGATGGCGGCCAGCTGGGCGATTTCGCCCGGGTGGTTCATGCCCAGCTCCACCACCGCCGCCCGCGTGGCGGCGGTCAACCGCAGCACGGTCAGCGGCACACCGATGTGGTTGTTCAGGTTGCCCGCCGTGGCCAGCGCCGCCTCGCCGTGGGCGGCGTGCAGGATGGCGCCGATCATCTGCGTCAGCGTGGTCTTGCCGTTGCTGCCCACCACGGCAATCAGCGCGGGCGAGAGCCGGGCGCGCCAGCCAGTGGCCAGTTGCTGCAGGGCGGCCAGGCTGTTGGCCACCTCGATGCCGTGGGCCAGGCCGTGCTCGGCCAGTGCGGGCTGGGTCAGGTTGGGCAGAAAGTCGTGGCCGTCGAAGCGCTCGCCGCGCAGCGCGACGAAGAGGTCGCCTGGTTGCAGCGTGCGGCTGTCGGTATGGACACGGCCCACCACGGTGTCGCCGTCACCCACCAGCCGGCTGCCCGGCAGCAGGGCGTGCAGCTCGCGCAGCGTGCGCGTCATTGGACGACCCTCCGCACGGCGTGCTGCGGGATTCGCGCTTGGGAGCGGCCCGGCGCGCTCATGCCCGCGCCTCCAGCGCCGCAGCGGCTTGCACGGCGTCGTCGAACGGATGGCGCTGGCCCATGACCTCTTGATAGTCCTCGTGGCCTTTGCCGGCGATCAGCACCACGTCAGCCGGTGCGGCCTCGCGCACGGCCTGGGCTATGGCGGCGGCGCGGTCGATCTCGATGCGCGCGCCCGGCGCGCCCACGGCGATCTGCTGGACGATGGCGATGGGCGACTCGGTGCGCGGGTTGTCGCTGGTCAGCAGCACGGTGTCGGCGTGCTCGGCGGCGATGCGACCCATCTGCGGGCGCTTGCCGGGGTCGCGATCGCCACCGCAGCCAAAGACCACGTGCAACTGGCCACCGCGCGCGGTGGCCAGCGGCCGCAGCGCGGCCAGCGCCTTGTCCAGCGCGTCGGGGGTGTGGGCGTAGTCCACCACCACCTCGGGGCCGCCGTCTTGCGCGATGCGCTGCATGCGCCCCGGCACCGGCGAGACGTCTTGCGCAGCCCAGGCCGCATCGACCAGCGACACGCCCAGCGCGCGCAGGGCGCCGATGACGCCCAGCAGGTTGCTGACGTTGTAGTCGCCGATCAGCCGCGTGGCCAGCTCGGCCCGGTGCGGGCCTTCGACCACGGTGAAGGCCAGGCCACCGGCTTCGTAGCGCACGTCCTGGGCCTGCAGGCGCGCGGCGCCACCCACCGAGATGGTCCAGACGGCCAGCGGGTCGCCCCCTTCATCGCCCTCGGCCTGGTCGGCCAGATGGGCCACCAGCATCGCGCCCTGGGCATCGTCCACGTTGATGACGGCAGCGCCCAGGCCGGGCCAGGCGAACAGCTTGCGCTTGGCGGCCCAATAGGCCTCCATGCTGCCGTGGTAGTCCAGGTGGTCCTGGGTGAAGTTGGTGAAGATGGCCACGTCGATGGCGGTGCCGGTCAGGCGGTGCTCTTCGATGCCATGCGACGACGCCTCGATGGCGCAGGCGGCAAAACCGGCGTCCACCATGGCGCGAAAGCCGCGTTGCAGCCGCACCGGATCGGGCGTGGTCAGGCCGGTGTACTGAATGGCAGCCGGCCGCTGGCCATCGCCGCTGGGCGGCTCGCCAATGCCCAGCGTGCCGACGACGCCGCAGCGCTGGCCCAGCGCCGTCAGCGCCTGCGCCGTCCACCACGCGGTGGAGGTCTTGCCGTTGGTGCCGGTGGTGGCCACGACGGTGAGCTGCTGGCTGGGCTGGTCGAAGTAAGCGTCGGCGATCAGGCCGGCGGCGGCCTTGAGGCCGGGCAGTGCGGCCACGCGGGCGTTCTCGAAGCCGAAGGCGGCCACGCCTTGCTGCTCCACCAGCGCGGTGGCGGCACCGCTGTCCAGCGCCTGCGCAACGAACTGACGGCCGTCGCGGGCATGGCCGGGCCAGGCGATGAAGCCGTCACCGGGTTGGACGTCGCGGCTGTCGGTGCGCAGCGTGCCGCCCACCCACGAGGCCAGCCAGCGGGCAGCGGCGGCGGGGCTTTTGAGTTGCGTCAAAGGCATGGCAAGGTCTTTCTCACGGGCGCACCTCGGCCTCGGCGGCGGCCATCACATCGGCCGAAGACACCACGGGCGGGGCGATGTCGAGGTCGGGCGGCTCACCCAGCGTGCGCAGCGCCTGCTCGACGACCGACTTGAAAACGGGCGCGGCCACCAGGCCGCCAAAGAAGACGCCGCTGGGCTCATCGACCATGACCGAGACGATGACGCGCGGCCGCTCGATGGGCGAGAGGCCGGTGAACCACGCGCGGTGCTTGTTCTTGACGTAGCTGCGGCCTTCGATCTTCTCGGCCGTGCCGGTCTTGCCGCCGGCCGAATAGCCCACCGGCTGGGCCAGCGGGGCCGTGCCCTCTTTGCTGACCGTGCCGCGCAGCATCTGGCGCATGGTGCGAGCGGTCTCGGCCGAATAGACGCGCACGCCGGCCGGCGGCTGCTGGCCCTTGATCAGGGACACGGGCATCAGCATGCCGTCGTGGGCCAGCGCGGTGTAGGCGCGGGCAATCTGCAGCAGCGAGGCCGAGACACCGTAGCCGTAGGCGATGGTGGCCTTCTCCACCGGGCGCCAGCTCTTCCACTGCCGCAGGCGGCCGTTGGCGGCGCCGGGAAAGCCGATCTGCGGCTTGCTGCCAAAGCCCAGGTCGGCGTACATCTCGCCCATCTCCTGGTCCGACAGGCGCTGCGCCAGGTGCACCGTGCCCACGTTGCTGCTCTTTTGCACCACCTGGGCCACGCTCATCTGCGGGCGGCCGTGGTTGCCGTCGTTGACCAGCAGCGGGCCGACGCGGAACGGCCGCGTGTCCAGCACCGTCTCGGGGCGCACCAGGCGGTTTTCGAGGGCCTTGGCGACGACGAAGGGCTTGACGGTGGAGCCAGGCTCGAAGACGTCGGTGATGGCTCGGTTGCGCAACTGGGCGCCGGTGAGGTTGCGGCGGTCTTCGGGCTGGTAGCTGGGGTAGTTGGCCAGGGCCAGGATTTCACCGGTCTGCGCGTCCAGCACCACCACGCTGCCGGCCTTGGCCTTGTGCTGCTGCACGGCGTCGCGAATGCGCTGGTAGGCCATGGCCTGCACCTTGGCGTCGATGGTCAGCTGCACGTCGTCGCCGTCGCGCGGGCCCTGCGGCTCGCCCAGGTCTTCGACGATGCGGCCCAGCCGGTCGCGCACCACCATGCGCTGGCCGCCGCTGCCTTCGAGCTGCCGCTCCAGCGCCAGCTCGATGCCTTCCTGCCCCATGTCGTTCTGGCCGGTGAAACCCACCACGTGGGCGGCGGCCTCGTTCTCGGGGTAGCGGCGCACGTAGCCGGGCTCGAAGGCGAGGCCTTTGACGCCCAGCGCGCGGATCTCGCGCGCCGTCGCCTCGCTGACCTGGCGGCGCAGCACCACGTAGGCCGAGGCGTCGGCCAGGCGCTTGTCCAGCTCGGCCGGCTTCATGCCCAGCAGCGCCGCCAGCTCGCGGCGCTGGCCGCTGCTGGCCTTGAAGACGCGGGGGTCGGCCGTGACCGTGGGCGCACCCAGGCTGACCGCCAGCACCTGGCCGTTGCGATCGAGGATGCGGCCGCGGTTGGCCGGCAGCGGCAGTTTGGCGGCGTAGCGCTCCTCGCCGCGCTGCAGGAAAAACTCGGCGTTGACCACCTGGACATACAGCGCCCGCCCGGCCAGCGCCAGCGACGACAGGCCCAGCAGCATGACCAGGAAACGGCTGCGCCACTGCGGCGTCTTGGATGCCAGCAGCGGGCTGGTGGCGTAGTTGACGGCGCGCACCGAGCTGGCGCCAGACGAGCGGCGGGCCATGTTCAATGCCCCCCGCCCGATACGGCCGCAGCCGGCACGGCGGGCACGGTGAGGTAGAGCGTGGTGTCGGGGCGTGCCTGCTTCATGCCCAGCTTCTCGCGCGCGGTGCGCTCCACGCGCAGCGTGGTGGCGGCGGCCTGGCGCTCAGCCTCCAGGCGGGCGGCGTCGGCGTCCAGCTGGGTCTGGCGCGCCTTGGCCTTTTCCAGCCGGTCGAACAACTGGCGCGCCTCGTAGCTGACCTGCACCAGGTACAGGCCCGAGCCGACGACGGCCACCAGCAGCAGCACGGGCAGCGTCCTCATGCCAGCCGCTCCGCCACCCGCAAAATAGCCGAGCGCGCGCGCGGGTTGGCGCGCACCTCGGCCTCGCCGGGCTTGACGCGGGCGATGGCGCGCAGCCGCAGCGGCCGGCGCGGCGGCGCGAACGGCGCACGCCGATCGACCTCGGCGCGGCTCTCGCGCGCGATGAAGGTTTTGACGGGCCGGTCTTCCAGCGAATGAAAGCTGATGACCGCCAGCCGCCCGCCCGGCGCCAGCAGCGCCAGCGCGGCGGCTAGCCCCTGCTCCAGGTCCGCGAGTTCGGCGTTGACGTGAATCCGAAGAGCCTGAAACGTGCGGGTGGCGGGGTCTTGACCCGGCTCGCGGGTCTTGACCGCGCCCGCCACGAGGCGGGCAAGCTCGCCCGTCGTGCGCACGGGCTGGCCTTGCTGGCGGCCAGCAACAAGCGCCTTTGCAATCGGTACAGCAAACCGTTCTTCCCCATAGTCGCGTATCACCTTTGCAATCTGGCGCTCATCGGCACCGGCCAGGAAATCGGCGGCGGTCTCGCCACGCGTGGTGTCCATGCGCATGTCCAGCGGCGCGTCGAAACGAAAGCTGAACCCCCGCTCGGGCGTGTCGATCTGCGGCGAGGAGATGCCCAGATCCAGCAGCACGCCATGCACCTGGGCAATGCCCAACCGGGCCAGCTCGGTCGCCATGTCGGCAAAGCTGGTATGGCAGACGGTCACGCGGGCATCGGCGCCGGCCAGCGCGTGCGCCACCGCAATGGCCTGCGGGTCTTTGTCGAACACCACCAGCCGCGCATCGGCCGGCAGCGCAGCCAGCAGCGCGCGGCTGTGGCCGCCACGGCCAAACGTGCCATCGACCAGCACGGCGCCCTGCGCGGGCGCACCGGCCAGCACGGCGGCGCTGGCCTCGGCCAGCAGGACGGGGATATGCACCGGGGCGGCAGCGGTCACAACAGCCCCTTGATGGAGTCGGGCATGTCGTTGCTGTCGAGCTTGGCCTCGTCGGCCTCGAAGCGCTGGGCGTCCCACAGCTCAAAGTAGGGGCCCATGCCCACCAGTTTGACGTCGCGCTCCAGGCCGGCGTAGGCGCGCAGCCCCGGGTCGATCAGCGCCCGCGAGGCGCCATCGATGTCCACCTCGCTGGCGCCGCCCACAAACATGCGCTTCCAGCGCTGGGCCTCCATGGGCAGGGCCACCACCTTGTCGTGAAACGGCTGCCAGCTGGGCCGGGGAAAAACCAGCAGACAGCCATCGGGGTGTTTGGTGACCACCAGGGCGTTGTCGGCCAGCGTGCGCAAGGCATCGCGGTGGCGCGCCGGGACGCTCAGACGGCCTTTGCCATCCAGCGTCAGCGCAACCGTGCCGATAAAGCTCAACGAAGCCACTTTGCCCCACTCTCATCCACTAAATCCCACTTTACCTCGCGATCCGGGGGCGGTCAACCGCTTTTGGTCAAAAAACACAATGAAATCAATCACTTACGACTCTTCGTTGAGGTCAAAAGCCGTTTTAAAGCAAAGACTTGCGACAGTTTGATGAAGTGAATGTTGATCCCCTGAATCGGTCCACCAAAAGACCATGGCAGGCGTTAGCACTCTCACCACACGAGTGCTAATATTCAGGAACTTTTGCGTCAGGAGCGAGTCCATCACCGCCATGAACGTCATTCCCGCTACCGCCCCCTCCACGGGCACCGTTGCCGTACGCGACCCTTGGGCCATGGTGCCCTCGGTGGGCAATCTGCAGGCCTATGTCACGTCGGTTTACCGGCTGCCCATGCTCAGCGCCGCCCAGGAGGCCGATCTGGCCCGCCAGTTGCGCGATGCGGGTGACGTGCAGGCCGCAGGGCAACTGGTGCTGTCGCACCTGCGTCTGGTGGTGTCGGTGGCCCGCCAGTACCTGGGCTACGGCCTGCCCCATGGCGACCTGATCCAGGAAGGCAACGTAGGCCTGATGAAGGCCGTCAAGCGGTTCGACCCCGAACAGGGCGTGCGGCTGGTCAGCTACGCGCTGCACTGGATCAAGGCCGAGATCCACGAGTACATCCTGAAGAACTGGCGCATCGTCAAGGTGGCCACCACCAAGGCGCAGCGCAAGCTGTTCTTCAATCTGCGCAGCATCAAGCAAGGCATCAAGAGCCAGGCGGCCGACAGCGAGGCCTGGCGCAGCGCGCTGACGCCCGAAGAAATCGACACCGTGGCGCGCGACCTGGGCGTGCGCCCGCAAGACGTGGTGGAGATGGAAACCCGGCTGGCCGGCGGTGAGGTGGCGCTGGAGCCCGGCCCCGACGATGGCGAAGACGCCGCCGCCTTCGCCCCTGCCGCCTACCTGGCCGACGAAGCCAGCGAGCCCACCCGCGTGCTGGAGGCCCGCGCCCGCGACGAGCTGGCCAGCACGGGCCTGACCACCGCGTTGCAAACGCTGGATGCCCGCAGCCGCCGCATCGTCGAGCAGCGCTGGCTGAACGTGGCCGACGACGGCTCAGGCGGCATGACGCTGCACGAGCTGGCCGCCGAATACGGCGTCAGCGCCGAACGCATCCGCCAGATCGAAGCCGCCGCCATGAAAAAACTCCGCGCGGCGATGGTGGCGTAAGCCCCGGGGACAAGACACCCCCACGCACGCCGCGCCGCCTTTCACCCAGCCGACTGCCGTGGATCCGGCTCTGCCGGTCCACCAGCAGTGCCCCCTTGAGGGGGCGCGATCTGTGATCGCGTAGGGGGTGGGTCTGTTTCAGTGGGAAAAGAGCACCGGCACCGTCATCGTCTCCAGCATCGAGCGGGTGACACCGCCCAGCACCGCCTGCCAGGCGCGCGAGTGGCCGTAGCCGCCCATGACGATGAGGTCGGCGTTCATGTCGGCCGCGTGCGACAGCAAGGCCTCGGCCACCGACACATCGGGAATCCAGCCGCGCCGCAGCCGCTCGCCCAGTGAGGGTTCGCGCGACTGGCGCACCACCAGCTCGGCCTTCACCCCATGGCGGGCCAGATGCTCGCGCACCGGCTCCAGCTGGGCCTTGGCCGCCTGGTCCGAGACGGTGTCGCCGTCCACAAACATGATGAGCTCCACGTGGCGCGCGCGCGCCAGCAGCGGCAGTGCGTCGCGCAAGGCCCGGGCACTTTCGCTGGTGGGCGACCACGCCACCAACACCCGCTCGGCCGCACCGCCCCCTTGCGGCCGCGGCCAGCCGATGTGCGGCACGCAAACCATGGGGCAGCCGGCGTCCATCATCAGGTTGGCGGCGCCGGTGCGGTCCATGCCGCCCGCGCCCTCGGGATCCCGCTGGCCGACCAGCAACAGGTCGGCCACCTGGGCCTGGGCCTTGAGCACCGGCACCGCCTCGCCATGCGCAATCTGCAGCCGCACGGCGCAACCCGTCTCGGCCTCCAGTTGGGCCAGCATGGCCTCGACCTGCAGGCGCAGCGCGCTCAGGTGCTCTTCAAGCAGCTGCTGCGCCATGGCCGCCGTGGTGGCGTTCACGTAGGCCGAAGGAATGACCTGCTCCACCCCCATCACGGCGGTGAGCGAGGCGTCATGCTGGCGCGCCAGCGTCACGCCCAGCAGCAGCACCTCGCGCGAGACCTTGGCGTCGTTCACATGGGCCACGATGTGGCGAATCGGCTGGGTTGACATGGGCATCCTCCGGTCAGGGCAATGGCAGACATCGCATCGTAGCGCCGCCCCACCGTGCCGACATTGCGCCGGGTCAATCGGGCGCGGCCGAGGCCGCAGGCGGCGGCGCGATGGACCACACGATGGGCGTGCCGCCCGGCACCAGCGTCCAGACCATGCGCAGCGGCCACTGCGGCGCGTCGGTGGGCAGCGTCAACTCCAGCCGCCAGTCGTAAGGCCGCTCGGGCTCGCGCGTCAGCACCGTGGCGCCGGGCTCCTCGCGCTGGGCCAGGTGCCAGACCTCGGCGCTGCCGCCGGGCAGGGCCACCTGCACGGCCCACTCGCTGCGCCCCGGCGTGGCCCGCACCAGCGCCGGCAGTTGCAGCAGCAGCGACAACCGGTCTTGCGCGCCCGGCCGCAAGGCGTCGGTGCGGGTGGGCCCGGAGTAGCTGATCAGCCCTTTGTCGCGCTGGAAATTGACGGCGCGCACCGTGCGGCCACGTTGGCGCTCCTCCAGCCGCAGTGGCGTCAGGCCAGCCGCGCCCACCTGACCCCGGCTGCGCCAGTCCAGCGGCTTCAGGCCCGGCACCTGGGCCCACAGCGCCAGCGTGTAGCCGCCGTCCGCATCCTGGGCGTAGACCAGCTCACCCTCGCCGACGGCCTCGCCCTGCATCACCTGGTAGCGCAGGTGCAGCTCGGCCGGTGGCGCCACGGCCTCTGGGGGTGGCGCGCCCGTCAGCGCGGTGGCGGCCAGCGCAGCAGACGGCGTGGCAGGTGCTGCCACAGGAGCCACGGGCGGCGGCGTTGGGGCCTGCCGAGCAGCCACCGTGGCGGATGGCCGTGCTGCGGGCGTGGGCGTGGGTGCCTCGGCCACCACCGTGCGCACCTGCATGGGGGGCGGCGCCTCGGCCTGGCCGTGGCGCCCCGGCCAGGTGGGCGGTGGCGCCAGCAATCCGCCGTGGGCCAGCACCACGGCCACCACCAACCCGACCAACCCTAGACGACGGCGTACAGACATGACGGCCAGATGATGCCCGAGGCAGCAGCGCCTGCAGCGGCAAGCGGATGGGCGGCATACGCCGCACATAATCGACCTCGTCGCCACCCCACGCGAGGAGACCTGCCGATGAGCACCAGTCCGTTCACCATTCCCGGTTTCGACTTCCTCCAGCAGCTGGGCAAGCAGTCCAGCAACGCCCTGCCCGGCCTGTCCAATCTGACGGCGTTGCAGCAATGGGCCACGCCCACGCTGGATCCGGCCGAGCTGGACAAGCGCATCGACGAGTTGCGCACCGTGCAGTTCTGGCTGGAGCAGAACGCCAAACTCATCGCCACCACCATCCAGACGCTGGAGGTGCAGCGCATGACGCTGTCGGCGTTGCAGGCCATGAACGTCTCCATGACCGGGCTGCGCGATGCCGTCACCCCTGCGACCAAGGCGGCCGCCAAACCCGAGGCCAAAGCGCCCCCCAAGCCCACGCCTGCACCGCCCAAGCCCGCCGCCAAGGCCGATGCCGACACCACCCCCTCGGCGGCCGCCCAGGCCGCCGCCACCGGCATGGTGGACCCCATGCAGTGGTGGCAGGCGCTGACCACCCAGTTCAGCCAACTGGCCCAGCAGGCCGTGCAGCCGGAGCCCGGCGCCAAAAAGGCCGCTGCGGTGCCGGCCAAGGCCGCCGCCAAGAAGGCCGCCCCGCGCAAGCGGCCCTGACCATCGCATGACCGTCCCCGACCAGGCCGCCGTGGTGCGCGCGCTGCAGCGCGTGCTGCCGCCGGACGGCGTGCTCTGGCGCACCGACACCACCGCCCCTTACACCTGCGACGGCCTGACCGCGTTTCGCCAGCGCCCGCTGGCCGTGGCCTTGCCCGAAACCGATGAACAGGTGGGCGCCGTGCTGCGCGTGTGCCACGCGCTCGGCGTGCCCGTGGTGGCGCGGGGCGCGGGCACCGGCTTGTCGGGTGGCGCCATGCCGCATGCGCGCGGCGTCACGCTGGCGCTGGCGCGGCTCAACCGCATCCTGGCCGTGGACCGCGCCAGCCGCAGCGCCACCGTGCAATGCGGCGTGCGCAACCTGGCCATCAGCGAGGCCGCCGCGCCGCTGGGCCTGTTCTACGCGCCCGACCCGTCCAGCCAGATCGCCTGCACCATTGGCGGCAACGTGGCCGAGAACGCCGGCGGCGTGCACTGCCTCAAATACGGCCTGACGCTGCACAACGTGCGCCAGCTGCGCGGCTGGACGGCGGCCGGCGAGCGTGCCGAATTTGGCGCCCGCGCGCTGGACGCCCCGGGGCTGGACCTGCTGCCCCTGGTGGTGGGCAGCGAGGGCATGCTGGCCGTGGTCACCGAGGTGACGGTGGCGCTGGCGCCGCGCCCACAGGTGGCGCGCTGCATCCTGGCCAGCTTTGCGCGCTTGGAGCATGCGGCCGAGGCCGTGGCATCCCTCATCGGGGCCGGCATCATCCCGGCCGGGCTGGAGATGATGGACGGCCCCATGACCGCCGTGGCCGAGGCCTATGTCCACGCCGGCTACGACCTGGACGCCGCCGCCGTGCTGCTGTGCGAGAGCGACGGCACGCCCGAAGAGGTCGAGGAAGAAATCACCCGCATGAGCGAAGTGCTGCACCGCTGCGGCTGCACCCGCGTCGTCGCCAGCGACAGCGAAGCCCAGCGCCTGCGCTTTTGGAGCGGGCGCAAGAACGCCTTCCCCGCCTCGGGCCGGCTCAGCCCCGACTACCTGTGCATGGACGCCACCATCCCGCGCCGCCACCTGGCGCAGATGCTGCTCACCATCGCCCAGCTGGCCGAGCGGCGCGGGCTGCGCTGCCTCAACGTCTTTCATGCCGGCGACGGCAACCTGCACCCGCTGATCCTCTTCAACGCGGCCGACGCCGACGAGCTCCAGCGCGCCCAGGCGCTGGGCGACGACATTTTGCAAACGGCGCTGGCGCTGGGTGGCACCATCACCGGTGAGCATGGCGTGGGCGTGGAGAAGCTGGGCGCCATGTGCCTGCAATTCAGTGACGCCGAGCGCGCGCAGATGGCCGCCCTCAAGGCCGCGTTCGACCCGGACGGCCTGCTCAACCCCGGCAAGGTGCTGCCCACATTGGCGCGCTGCGCCGAGTTCGGCCGCCAACTGGTGCGCGGCGGCGAGCTGCCCCACCCCGAGCTGGAGCGGTTTTGAAGGACGTCATCGCCGCCATCCAGGACGCCGCCGCCAGCGGCACGCGGCTGGCCGTGCGCGGCCATGCCAGCAAGCATGCGCTGGGCGGGCCGCACGGTGGCGAGACGCTGCTGGTCAGCGCCAGCGGCATCACCGACTACCAGCCCAGCGAACTGGTCATCACCGCCCGCGCCGGCACGCCGCTGGCCGAGGTGGAAGACCTGCTGGCCACGCGAGGCCAGGCGCTGGCCTTCGAGCCGCCGCGCCTGGCGCCGGCGCCGCACAGCGGCACCGTGGGCGGCATGGTCGCGGCCGGCCTGGCCGGCCCCGCACGCGTGGCCGCCGGCAGCCTGCGCGACCACCTGCTGGGTGTGCGCATGGTCAATGGCCGGGGCGAGGCCCTGCGCTTTGGCGGCACCGTCATCAAAAACGTGGCTGGCTACGACGTGGCACGGCTGCTGGCCGGCTCCTGGGGCGCCATCGGCGTCATCACCGAAGCCAGCCTGCGCGTGGTGCCCCTGGCCCCGGCCGAAGCCACGCTGCGCTTTGCGCTGCCGCAGGACGCGGCGCTGGCGCAGCTGGCCGACTGGGCCAGCCAGCCGCTGCCACTGAACGCCAGCGCCTGGTGGCAGGGCACGCTGGCCGTGCGCCTGCGCGGCGCCCGCGCCGCCGTGGCGGCCGCGCTGGCGCAACTGGCCCGCCACGGCGGCGAGCCCATTGCCTTCGAGGCCGCGCAAGGCTTCTGGCAAGGCCTGCGCGATCAGCACGACGAGTTCTTCACCCACGCCCGGCTTGAAGACGCCGCCGGCCACGCCCGCTTGTGGCGGCTGGCGCTGCCGCCCGCCACGCCAGCGCTGGCGTTGCCCGGCGACATGCTGGTGGAATGGCATGGCGCCCAGCGCTGGCTGCTGACCAGTGCGCCGCCGGAGGCCGTGCACGCCGCCGTGCGCGCCGCCCAAGGCCACGCCCGGCTGTGGTGGGGCCACACCCCACCCGCGCCCACGGCCTTGCAGCAGGCCGTGCAGGCGGCGTTCGACCCCCACGGCGTGTTCCATACCCAGCGGTTGACCTGATGCACACCACCCTCGCCCCCGAGTTCCACGGCGACACCGACGCCCAGGCCGCGCAGCACCTGATCGGGGCCTGCGTGCACTGCGGCTTTTGCACCGCCACCTGCCCTACCTTCCAGGAGCTGGGCAACGAGAACGACAGCCCGCGTGGCCGCATCGACCTGATCCGCCAGATGCTGGAAGGCCAGCCGCCCACGCGCCAGACCCAGGCCCATCTCGACCGCTGCCTGACCTGCCGCGCCTGCGAAACCACCTGCCCCAGCGGCGTGCAATACGGCCAGCTCGTCACCCACGGCCGCCGCCTGGTGGACGCGCGGGTGCCGCGCCCGGCCGCCGAGCGCGCACAGCGCTGGGCGCTCAAAGAAGGGCTGACCTCACCGCTGTTCGGCCCGGCCCTCAAACTGGGCCGCGCGCTGCGGCCGCTGCTGCCGCCCGCGCTCAAACACCATGTGCCACCGGCCGGCCCGGGCGGCGACGCCCACCGCTGGCCCACGCGCGAGCATCCGCGCAAGGTGCTGCTGCTGATGGGCTGCGTGCAGCCGGCGCTGGCGCCCAACATCAACAGCGCCACCGCCCGCGTGCTGGATGCGGCCGGCATCCAGGTGGTGGTCAGCGACGAGGCCGGCTGCTGCGGCGCGCTGCGCGAGCACCTGTCGGACGCCGAAGGCGCCCGCGCCGATGCGCGCCGCAACGTCGAGGCCTGGTGGCCTTATGTGGTGCAGGAACAGGTCGAGGCCATCGTCAGCAACGCCTCGGGCTGCGGCACGCAGATCGCCGACTGGCCCCACCTGCTGCACAGCGAGCCCGAGTATGCCGAGCGCGCCCGACGCATCGCCGCGCTGGCGGTGGACGTGTCGCACTTTCTGCCCGACATCGTGGCCGCGTTCAAGCCCGCAACCGACGGCCCCGTGGTCGCCTGGCACCCGCCGTGCTCACTGCAGCACGGCCAGCGCACGCGGGGCGTGGTGGAGGCCGCGCTGGCGCAACTGGGCGCCGAGGTGCGCGTGCCGCTAGAGAGCCACCTGTGCTGCGGCTCGGCCGGCACCTACTCGGTCTTGCAGCCCGAGCTGTCCGAACGCCTGCGCACGCGCAAGCTGGGGCATCTGCAAACCCTGACGCCCCAGGTCATCCTCAGCGCCAACGTGGGCTGCATCCAGCATCTGCAGGCGGGCACCCAACTGCCGGTGATGCATTGGGTGGAGTGGGTGGATGCGGCGGTCGACACGCATGGCTCCGAAAACCAGACCGGAGAGCCCCGCATCACAACCGCCCGTCATACACCCACCGTCGCACCTTGACCGCCCGCACTCGCCGCGCGTCCGGATGGGCCGGGTTGAGCAGCACGTTGTGTTCCTCGGGCACCACCACCGACGGCACGCGCGCCACCAGGCTGCTGCGACCGGTGGCCCACGCGCTGCCCCAATCCAGCGAGGCCTTGCCCACCGGCTGGGCGTCCCAGCCGACCAAGGCCTCGGGGGCCACGACTGCAGCCGCGTCCCAGGCGGCGTCGGGCACGTGCAGTTCGACCAGGTAGCGGTTCAGCGGCAGCGGGTGGCGGGCAAGGTGGACGACCGTCTCCAGGCAGGCCAGCGCGCGCGAGGTGGAGGCGTACACCAGCGGCACGCCCACGCGGTTCCAGCGGCCTCCGGACACTTCAGCGCCTTTGCCGCTGAGGTCGTGGGCTTCGTAATCGGGCGTGTCGGCGGCAATGCGCCAGAGCGACCTCAAGCGTAGGCGCCCGTCTGCATCTGGGCCACAAGGCTGGCCACCAGCGTGCGGCCGTCGGCGGTGTCCATGAACGAACCGGGCGTTTCGCCGTTCAGCGCCGCATTGGGTTCGTCCAGCCACTGCGCCGTCCAGCGCGCGGCGTCGAAACCCTCGGCTGCACCGGACTGGGCGACCACGGTCTGCACCTGGCCCACCAGGCGGGCGATGCCCAGTGCGCGCTCGCTGTCGTCCTGGCTCAACAACTCACCGGCCTGCACCTTGCGATTGGCCGTGGTGCGGGCAATGCCCAGCCACGCATAGAGCCGCTCGCGCGGGATGGCCATGTCGCCGGCCATCCGTGTCAACACCTTGGCCGGCAACCCCTGGCGCACCAAGCCAATGCGGTCAGCCAGGCCGGCGTCGTAGAGCGTGTCGTAGCCCATGCCCTCATCGATAAAGCGCACCTCCATCGCACCCAGGGGCTGCACCAGGGGCACGCGGGGCGATGGGGCAGAGGTCAAGGCGGCCATGGTAGAGATCCGACAAAATGAGCAATTAATTTAACCCAATTGGGCTCATTTGTCCAAGATGCCCCGACCTGGGTGCGCCTCACGGCGCCCCCTTGGCGGCCACCTTGGCAACCTCTTTGGCGATGGCGCCATCGAGGTACTCCTCGGTGAGCTTCTGGAACTGGCCGCGCAGCGGCTTGAAGATCAGCCCCAGATTGCAATCGATCTCGAAAGCACGGGCAGTGGCGCGGAAGGTGCCTTGCGCGCCCATACGGGTGAACGCCAGGGTGGCGACTTCGCCGTCGTCCTTCAGTGTGCAGCGCATCGAGAGTTTGTCTTCGGCCAGCGGCTGCCAGCGGCACAGCAGCTTGCGGGCGTGAGCCAGGCCCAGTGCATGCGTGCGATGGACGTGGATGTCGCTCATGGCGGCCACCGCCTCTGGCGTTCGGCGGCTGGCCACTCGGCCAACCGCTGCACCTCGGCATAAAAGCGCGTGAAGTCCCGCCCCTCACGCACGAACAGCGCCTCGAAAGCCGGCACCTGGTCGTCGTAAGCCCCTTGCAGCGCCAGCGTGGCGTTGTTTTGCCGCGCGATGTAGGGATCCCAGCCGGCCCAGCCGCCCCACTGCGCTTTCAGCTCGGCGTAGTCGCTGTGCAGCGTGGCCATGATGCGGGCCTTGCCCATGCGCTTGTCCGCGTCGCTGACCTCGCTGGCATAGAGCCGGCCCAAGGCCTCACGGCTGCGCAGCAGCAGCGCGCGCAGCGCCAGCCGCCGCGCGTCCTGCACCGGCGCTGTGATGGCCTGCCCCTGCCCCTGCGCCGCGCGCCAGTGGGCCAGGCCCAGGCGCTCGACCGCCGTGGCAAAGGACTCGTTGAACGCGGTATCGCCCGGCGCATAGGCCACCTGGTGAGCCAGTTCGTGGAACATCAGCCGGGCCAGCTCGTCCTCGCTGCCCAGCGCAAAGGTGTTCAACAGCGGATCGCCTCCCAGCCAGTTGGCATAGCCCAGCGTGGAGTAGGCAGGCACCGGGTAGACGCTGATCTCGTAGCCCTCGCCCGCCAGCCGCTGGCCCTCGGCCTGCGCGTCAACCTCGCTGTAATAACCCCGGTAACCGATGCAACCGACGAGGGGGAAGCAGCTGCGCACCAGCTCCAGCGAGAGCTCGGGTGCGGCCACCACGTTCCAGACGGCGGCGCTGCGGCCCAGATCGGCGTAGCGGCGGTAGCTGTCGTTGTCGGGCAGATGCAGCTCGCGCACGGCAAAGTCGCGCATGGCTTGCGCGCGCGCCAGCCGCTCGCGCAGCGGCGCGGGCGTGGCCGGGTCGGCCAGCCAGTCGGGGATGGGGCGCGCAGCCTGCAGCAGCGCCAGATGACCTTGCGCCGCCTGGGCCAGGTAGCTGATCTGGCCACAGCCCGCCAGCAGCCCGGCGGCCAGCGCGAGCGCCAGTCGGCTCACAGCGGCGCCACGTCCACCAGCGCGTCGTGGAAGCTGGGGGCGCCGCCCAGGTCGGTGAGGCCGCCATGGGTCAGCTCATTGACGTTGGTGCCCGCCCAGCCCATCTTGCGCCACCACACGCCCAGGGCGTTGACCACGCCGGGCCGGGCGCGGTTGCCGACGCGGGCCACACCGTGGTATTCGCCGCGGTCGTTGAAGACGCGCACGTGCTGGCCGTCGGCGATGCCGCGCGCGGCCGCGTCGTGGGGGTGGATTTCCACCTGTGGCTCGCCCTCCATGTCGCGCAGGCTTTTGACGTTGACGAAGGTGGAGTTCAGGAAATGCCGCGAGGGCGGCGTGATCAGCGCCAGCGGGTAGCGCGCGGCCAGCGCAGGCGTGGCCTCGGCGCATTCGTGGTTGGGCACGTGGTCGGGCAAAGGCACGTCGGCGTTGCAGGCCACGGCCTTGCCGCTGGGCGTGAAAAAGCCGCCGTCGGCAAACGGCTGTGCGGGCAGCGGCAACTGGAACCAGCCCTGGCGGGCCAGCTCGGCCGCGTCCACTTCGGCGCTGAAGGCGCCGCGGGCCATGGCCTCGTCGCTGTCGGCAAAACAGGCGTCGGTGTAGCCCATGCGGGCGGCCAGTTGGCGAAAGACCTCGGCGTTGCTGCGCGCCTGGCCGCGCGGCGCGATGGCCGGCTCGTTGAGCAGCACTGAGGTGTGGCCATAGCTGGTGTGGGCATCCCAGTGTTCGAGCTGGGTGGTGGCCGGCAGCACGTAGTCGGCGTGGTCGGCGGTGTCGGTCAGGAAATGCTCCAGCACCACGGTGAACAAGTCCTCGCGCGCCAGCGCCTGGGCCACGCGGCGGCTGTCGGGCAGCACGGCCATGGGATTGGCGTTGTAGACGATGAGGGCCTGCACACGGGGGCCGAAATCGGGCGCGGCGTCGCGCTGCAGCCAGTCGGCCAGAGCGCTCATGTTGAGCGTGCGCGGCGTGCGGCCGGCCAGCAGGTCGGGGCGCTGCAACCAGTCGGCGCGCACCACGCGCTTGGCCCAGCCCGAGGCCGACAGCAACAGCCCGCCACCCGCCTCGCGCCAGGCACCCGTCAGGCAGGGCAGCAGCGTGATCAGCCGCACCGCGTTGCCACCACCGTGCACGCGCTGCATGCCGTAGTTGAGGCGGATGGCGGCCGGCCGGGTGTGGGCGTAGTCGCGCGCCAGGTCTTGCACCTCGGCCTCGGTCAGGCCGCAGGTGGCGGCCACACGGGCGGGTGGCCATTGCAAGGCCCGCTCGCGCAGCGCGGGCCAGCCCTCGACGTGGCGCGCCAGGTAGTCGTGGTCCAGCCAGTCGTGAACGATGAGCTCGTGCATCAGGCCCAGCGCCAGCGCGCCGTCGGTGCCCGGCCGCAGCGCGATGTGCTGGTGGCATTTCTCGGCCGTCTCGCTGCGGCGCGGGTCGATGGCGACCAGCCTGGCCCCGGCGCGCTTGGCCTCCTGGGCGACGCGCCAGAAATGCAGGTTGGCGCCGATGGCGTTGCTGCCCCAGATCAGGATCAGCCGGCTTTGCGCAAACGCCTCGAGGTGCATGCCCACCGAGGCGCCATAGCTTTGCTTGAGCGCCAGCGCGCCGGCCGAGGCACAGATGGTGCGATCCAGCAGCGACGCCCCCAGCCGGTGGAAGAAGCGCGCCGCCATGCCATCGCCCTGCACCAGGCCCATGGTGCCGGCGTAGCTGTAAGGCAGCACGGCCTCGGGCGGCAAGGCCTGGAGCCGGGCCGCGATGGCGTCCAGCGCCTCATCCCAGCTCACCGGCTCGAAGCGCCCCTCACCCTTGCGGCCCACGCGCTTGAGCGGCGTGAGCACGCGCTCGGGGTGGTCGGTGCGCTCGGCGTAGCGGCTGACCTTGGTGCACAGCACGCCGGCCGTGCTGGGGTGATCGGCACGGCCCTGGATGCGCACGATGCGCTCGCCCTCGGTGGTGACGCTCATCGCACAGGTGTCGGGGCAATCGTGGGGGCAGGCGGCGTGAACGGTGTGCATGGCAGGATTGTGACTAACATCAAAAGCCCTGCGGAGTTGTTCACCATGTCCCTGATCGACACCCTGACCCCCGGCGCGCCGGCCATCGCCGCCATCCGCCGCGACATCCACGCCCACCCCGAGCTGTGCTTTGAGGAGGTGCGCACCAGCGACCTGGTGGCGGCCAAGCTGGCCGAATGGGGCATCGCGCACCACCGGGGCCTGGGCACCACCGGCGTGGTGGGCGTGATTCGCGGCACGGCGGGCCGCAGCGAGCGGGCCATCGGCCTGCGTGCCGACATGGACGCGCTGCCCATGACCGAGCACAACACCTTTGCCCACGCCAGCCGCACGCCAGGCAAGATGCACGCCTGCGGCCACGACGGCCACACCGCCATGCTGCTGGCGGCGGCTCAGCATCTGGCCGCCCACCCCGACTTCGACGGCACCGTCTACCTGATCTTCCAGCCGGCCGAGGAAGGCGGGGGCGGCGCGCGCGAGATGATCAAGGACGGCCTGTTCCAGCGCTTTCCCATGGACGCCGTGTTCGGCATGCACAACTGGCCCGGCCTGCCGGCGGGTGACCTCGCGGTGTGCCGTGGGCCGGCCATGGCGTCCAGCAACGAGTTCAAGATCACCGTCACCGGCAAGGGCGCGCACGCGGCGCTGCCGCACAACGGCATCGACCCGGTGCCGGTGGCCTGCCAGATGGTGCAGGCCTTCCAGACCATCGTCACGCGCAACAAAAAGCCCACCGATGCGGCCGTGATCTCGGTGACCATGATCCACACCGGCGAGGCCACCAACGTGGTGCCCGACCACTGCGTGATCCAGGGCACGGTGCGCACCTTCACCATGCCGGTGCTGGACCTGATTGAGCGACGCATGGGCGAGATCGCCCAGCACACCGCCGCCGCCTTTGGCGCCACCGCGCACTTCGAGTTCCACCGCAACTACCCGCCCACCGTCAACCACGACGCCGAAGCCGACTTCGTGCGCACGGTGATGCAGGAAGTGGTCGGCGCCAGCCGCACCCACACCTTCGATCCCACCATGGGCGCCGAGGACTTCAGCTACTTTCTGCTGGAAAAGCCGGGCGCCTACTTCGTCATCGGCAACGGCGACGGCGGCCACCGCGCGGGCGATGCCGCCATCGATCACGACCTGGGGCCCTGCACGCTGCACAACCCCCACTACGACTTCAACGACGGTGTCATCCCCACCGGCGCTGCGCTGTGGGTGCGGCTGGTGCAGCGCGGGCTGGCGCCACGCTGAAGCCCGGCCGTCCGTTTTTGACCGCAAACCGTCCCCCGGCGGCCTTGTCACCAGGCGGCGACGGCGCGACGATGGCCTCCTCTTGACTGCCATGCACCTCGTGCCC
This sequence comes from Pseudomonadota bacterium, assembly GCA_020161145.1. Classification (GTDB taxonomy): domain Bacteria; phylum Pseudomonadota; class Gammaproteobacteria; order Burkholderiales; family Burkholderiaceae_C; genus Ideonella. The sequence goes on along the minus strand of JAIUPQ010000004.1, from coordinate 137,813 downwards.
CCGCCATGTCCCGCACCGCCCTGCTGCTGATCGACGTTCAGCAAAGCTTCACCGCCCGCCCCTATTGGCAGGCCGACTCGGCCCGACCGTTTCTGACCCACTGCAACGCCTTGATCGCCGGCTGCGAGGCCGCCGGCCTGCCCATCGTCCGCGTGCTGCACACCGAAGGCCCCGACACGCCGGACAACCCCTTCGCCCCCGCCAGCGGCCTGGTGCGGCCGCTGGACGGCCTGCGGCCCTTCCAGCCCGCACTGACGGTGCACAAGCAGCGCCACAGCGCACTGGTCGGCACCCTCTTGCCGGTGTGGCTGCGCGAGCAACACATAGGCCGGCTGATCGTCGCCGGCATCCGCACCGAACAATGCTGCGAGACCACCACCCGCCACGCCAGCGACGAGGGCTGGACGGTGGACTTCTGCACCGAGGCGACGCTGACCTTCGACATGACCACGCCGTCGGGTGGCCGCCTGGACGCGGCGCAGATCATGGAGCGCACCGCCACCGTGCTGGCCGGCCGCTTCGCCACCCTGGTGACGGTGCCCGAGGCACTGGCGCGCGCCGAATGAACCGCCCATGGCCGCCCGCGCGCTGAGCCCCGCGCCGGCCACGCCGGTGGACGTCTGGTTCGTCGTGCTGCCGGACACCTTGCTGCTGGACCTGGCCGGCCCGGCCGAGGCCTTGCGCCTGGCCAACCAGGCGCTGGCACGGCAGGGCCGCGCGCCGCTGTGGCGGCTGCATCATGTCGGCCCGCAGCCCGAGGTGACGTCCTCAGTGGGGTTGCAACTCAGCGGGCTGGCGCCGCTGCCGGCCACGCTCACGCGCCCCTCGTGGATTTTTCTGCTGGGCCGCCCCGGTGAGGCCAGCGCCGTGATCCGCGCTCAGCGCCCCTGGCTGGCCGCACGCGCCTGGTTGGGCCGCGTGCTGGCACCAGCCCTGGCCGACCCCAAGGCCGGCCACCGGCTGTTCACCGTCTGCTCGGGCGCGCTGCTGGCCGCCGACGCCGGCCTGCTGGCCGGCCGCCACACCACCACCCACCACGACCTGCTGGACGATCTGGCCCGGCTGGCGCCGGGCGCCTGCGTGCTGGCTGACCGGGTCTTCGTGGACGACGGCAACCTGCTCAGCTCGGCCGGCGTGACGGCCGGCATCGACCTGGCGCTGCATGGCATTGCGGGCCACGCCGGCGAGGCGCTGGCCGCCGAGGTGGCGCAGATGCTGGTGGTGTTCCATCGCCGCGGTGCCGGTGACCCCGAGCGCTCCCCGCTGCTGGCCCATCGTTGCCATCTGCACCCCGCCCTGCACCGGGTGCAAAGCGCCGTGGGGCAACGGCCGGCCGAAGCCTGGAGCCTGGCCCGCCTGGCCACCGAGGCCCATGTCACGCCGCGCCACCTGACGCGCCTGTTTGCCCAGCATGTGGGCTGCACGCCGCGCGACTATGTGGAGCAGGTGCGCAGTGTGTTCATGCGCGAGGCGCTGGCCGCCGGTTGGCCCACGGCGCGGGCGCTGACGCTGGCCGGCTTCAGCAGCGACCGCCAGTGGCGGCGCGCGCGGGGACGTTCAGGCTCGTAGCCGCTGCAACAGCGCGGCGGTGGAGCCATCCAGTCCGCTGACGTCGCCGCTGGCCAGGCGCGGCAGCAGCGCGCCGCACAGCGCCTTGCCCAGTTCCACCCCCCACTGGTCGAAGCTGTTGATGCCCCAGATGGCGCCGCTGGTGAAGACGCGGTGCTCATACAGCGCCAGCAACGCGCCCAGCGCGCGCGGCGAGAGCTCGTCCAGCAGCAGCACGGTGCTGGGCCGGTTGCCGGGGAAAGTGCGGTGGGCAGCCAGCACGGCCGGCGCCATGCCGGGCGCGGCAGTGGGTACGGCCTCTGCCGCCGCCGCCTCGGCGGTCTTGCCCAGCATCAGCGCCTGGGCCTGGGCCAGGCCGTTGGCCAGCAACTGGGTGTGCTGCGCAGCCAGTTGCCGGCCCAGCGGGCCATCCATGTCCACCCCGGCAAAGCGCGGCGTGCGCACGAGGATGAATTCCACCGGAATCACGTCGCTGCCCTGGTGCAGCATCTGGAAAAAAGCATGCTGGCCGTTGGTGCCGGCCTGGCCCCAGACCACGGGGCTGGTGGCCAGTGTCAGCGGCTGGCCCTGGGCGTCCACGCACTTGCCGTTGGACTCCATCTCGAGTTGCTGCAAATAGGCCGGCAGCCGCGCCAGGCCCTGGTGGTAGGGCGCGATGCTGCGGCTGGCCAGCCGGTGGAAGTTGCGGTACCAGACATCGAGCAAGCCCAGTTGCACCGGCAGGTTGGCCGCCAGCGGCGCGGTGGCAAAGTGCATGTCCATGGCATGCGCGCCGGCCAGCAGCTCGCGAAAGTTCGCGGCGCCCACGGCGATGGCCACCGGCAGGCCCATGGTGCTCCACAGCGAGAAGCGCCCGCCCACCCAGTCCTCGAAGGCAAAGGTGCGGGTGATGCCGAAGGCGCGTGCGGTCTCGGGGCTGGCCGTGACGGCGACGAAATGCCGCGCCACGTCCTGCCCCCCCTGGGCCGTGAACCAGGCCCGCGCGGCCTCGGCGTTGGCCCGGGTCTCCTGGGTGGTGAAGGTCTTGGAGCCGATGATGAACAGCGTGCGTGCCGCGTCCAGCCGCGCCAGCACGCCGGCCAGGTGGTGGCCGTCCAGGTTGGAGACGAAGTGCAGCCGCGGCCCATCCTGGGCATAGGGTTGCAGCGCGCGGGTGACCATCTGCGGACCCAGGTCGGAGCCGCCGATGCCGATGTGCACCACGTCGGTGAATGCGCCCTCGCTGCGCACCTGCTCGGCGTAGGCCAGCATGGCGTCCAGCTCGCGCTGCACGGTGGCGCTGTGCGGCCCGGTGCCGGGCGGGGCGCGCAGCGCGGTGTGCAGCGCAGCGCGGCCCTCGGTGGCGTTGACCATGTCGCCGCGCAGCAGGGCGTCGCGCTGGGCAGGCAGGCCGCGCGCCAGCGCCAGCTCCACCAGCAGGCGCTGGGTGGCCAGGTCCCAGAGGTTTTTGGACAGATCGGCGGTGACCTCGGGCGCGTGCAGCGTGAAGCGCGTGGCGCGGTCGGGGTCCTCGGCGAAGCGCTCGCGCAGATCCAGGCCCACGCCATGCGGCGACGCGTAGTGGCCGGCCAGCGCCGCCCAGGCTGAGGTCTGGTCGCAACGCGTCATGCGCGGATCAGTTCGTCCAGTTTGTCGGCATCGGCCGCAAACGCGCGGATGCCCTCGGCCAGCTTGTCGGTGGCCATGGCGTCCTGGTTCAGGGCCCAGCGGAAGGCAGCTTCGTCGTAGTGCACGCGGGGCACATCGGCGGTGCGTGCCGCCGCGGCGTCCAGCGCCGGGGTGACGGGCGCCTCGCTGGCTTGCAAGGCGGCCAGCAACTCGGGGCTGATGGTCAGCAGGTCGCAGCCCGCCAGCGCCAGGATCTGGCCCACGTTGCGAAAGCTGGCGCCCATGACCTCGGTGGCGATGCCGTGGCGCTTGTAATAGGTGTAGATCTGGCGCACCGAGCGCACGCCGGGGTCGGCCGCGCCAGCCATGGCGGCCTCGTCCCAGGCGGCGCCGGCCTGCTTCTTGTACCAGTCGTAGATGCGGCCCACGAAGGGCGAGATCAGCCGCACACCGGCGTCGCCGCAGGCCACCGCCTGGCAGGGGGCGAACAGCAGCGTGAGGTTGCAGCGGATGCCGCTGCGCTCGAGCTCACGCGCGGCGGCAATGCCTTCCCAGGTGGCGGCGATCTTGATGAGCACGCGCTCTGGCGCGATACCCTCGGCGGCATACAGCGCCATCAGCCGACGCGCCCGCGCGACGGTGGCGCCGGTGTCGAACGACAGGCGGGCATCGACCTCGGTGGAGACGCGGCCCGGCACGAGGCAGAGGATTTCGCAGCCGAAGCGCACCAGCACACGATCGACCTGTTCGTCCAGCGCCGCGTCCGGATGCGCCGCCACCACCGCGCGCAGCAGCGGCGCGTAGTCCGGCTGCTGCACCGCTTTGAGAATGAGCGAAGGGTTGGTGGTGGCGTCGCGCGGCGCGTACTGCGCCAACTGCTTGAAATTGCCGGTGTCGGCAACGACGGTGGTCAGGGCTTTGAGCTGTTCGAGCTGATTCATGGGCGCAACGGCGAAATGTTGCGGCTCATTGTAGGGATCAGCCCAGGCTCACCGCATCCCCAACAATTCCGCAACCCCGTAGAGCTGCGCCAGCTCCACCAGCCGCTCGGGTGCGCCATCCACCTGCAGCGCGCGCCCCTGCATCTGGGGCAGCCGCCGCAGCGCCAGCAGCACCGCCAGCACCGCCGAGTCCAGCTCCTGCAACGGCGTGGCATCCACCACCACCGCCGCGCCCCCAGGCGGCAACGCCGCCTGCAGCGCGCTCAGCACCTGATTGGCATCCGCCAGCGTCACCCGCTCCGGCAAAACCAACCGGACCGCCTCCGAAACGATCTCACGCATGCCACCCTCCAACCCAGCAACCGCCGCGGATCCGGCTCCGCCGGTCCGCCAGCGGTGCCCCCTTGAGGGGGCGCGATCTGTGATCGCGTAGGGGGTGGGTCATTTCTTGTTCCGCTCCGCCAGCTTGGCAATCAGGCCGTCGATGCCGTTGGCATTGACCTCTTGATTGAAGCTGCTGCGGTACTGATCGACCAGCCAGACGCCCAGCACGTTGAAGTCGTAGACCTTCCAGCTGTCGCCGCTCTTGGCCAGTCGGTAGTCGAGCTGGATGGGATCGCCCCGGCCCTTGATTTCGGTGCGCACCACCACTTCAGTGGCGTCGGGCGCGGTTCGGAAGGGGCGCATGGCCACGGTCTGGTCTTTGACCTGGGCCAGCGCGCCCGAGTAGGTGCGCACCAGCAAGGCCTTGAACTCGGCCTGCAGGCGCTCGCGCTGGGCCGGTGTGGCGGTGCGCCAGTGGCGGCCCACGGCCGAGGCGGTCATGCGCTCGAAGTCCACCAGGGGCATGACTTTGGTGTCCACCAGGGCGTTGATCTTGGTCAGATCGCCCCCCTGGATGGCTTTGTCGCCCTTGACGGTGTCGATGACCTCGGTGGACAGCTGCTGGATCAGCACGTCGGGCGCGGTGGCGGCCAGCGCGGCGGCACCCAGCGTGGCGGCGGCCGCAAAAGCAGCCAGGCGGCGGGTCAGTTGGGCAATGGTCATCAGAATTCCTTCAAACTGGGCCTGCCACAACGCATGGCGCGGCCGTTTGGCTTACTGGGGTGCCGAGGCGGCTGAAGCCGGTGTCTCGGCGGGCGCGGCGGCGGAAGCGGCCGAGGCGGGTACAGCAGGCGCCTCGGGCGGCACCTCGTCCACGGCGGCGTCATCGCCGTCGTCTTCTTCGGGTGGGTTGCCGTCCCAGACCAGGTTGCGCCGGCGCGCCAGGTAGGCGTCGCGGACGAAGGCATAGCGGTCCAGCGCGATATCGTCCAGCAGGTTGGTGGCCGACAACAGCTCCGAGCGCAGGTGCACCAACTCCAGCCCCGAGGTGCCCCAGGCCACGGCCGGCTCGGCGCCCCAGGCCCCCAGGCCGACGGCGTACACATCCACGGGCCGCGCCACGCCATCGCGCACGTTGGCCGGGCCCAGCAGCGGCAGCACCAGGTAGGGGCCGGTCGGCACGCCCCAATGGCCCAGGGTCTGGCCCAGGTCTTCGCTCTGCTTTTCCAGCCCGAACTCGGTGGCCGGATCCAGCACGCCCCCCAGCCCGAACACGGTGTTGCTGGCCACGCGCAACGTCATCTGCGCGGCGCTGACCACCTTGCCCTGCAGCAGGTGGTTGACCACCGACCAGGCATCGACCAGGTTGCCGAAGAAATTGCCCACGCCGGTGCGCACAGGGTCGGGCAACACCTTGCGGTAGCCCTCGGCCAGGGGTTTGAAGGCGGCGTCGTCCACCGCCGTGTTGAAGGCCTCGACCTTGCGGTTGAACGGCTCCCAGGGGTCGCGCGGGTCGTCCTGGGCCCAGGCCGGCGCGGCCAGCGCCAGCGTGAGCGCCGCCAGCCTCGCAGCCCCTAGGCGCGGCTTCATGGGGTACCCCCGCCGCCACCGGCGTCGGCGGCCTTGTCAAACACCAACTGACCGATCAGGTTCTCCAGCACCACCGCCGACTGGGTGCGCGAGATGGTGTCGCCAGCGGCGAGGTTGACGGTGTCGCCCCCCGGCTCCAGGCCGATGTACTGGTCACCCAGCAGGCCCGAGGTGAGGATCTTGGCCGACGAGTCCTTGGGGAACTCCAGCCCCTGGCTGACCTCCATGGTCACCACACCCTGGAAGGTGTGGGCGTCCAGCTTGATGCCGGTGACGCGGCCGACCACCACGCCGGCCGAGCGCACCGGCGCACGGGGCTTGAGGCCGCCGATGTTGTCGAACCGCGCCTGCAGCGTGTAGGTGGCGCCGCCCGAGAACTTGCCCAGATTGGCCGCCTTGAGCGCCAGAAACACCAGCGCCAGCGCACCCAGCACCACAAACACGCCGACCAGCAGCTCCATCCGTTGTTTGTTCATCTTTTGTCCTTGTCTGCACCCGTCAGATGCCTCATCTCTATCCAGGCCGCCACCCCAACCAGGTGACCGCCGCGGATCCGGCTTTGCCGGTCCGCCAGCGGTGCCCCCTCGAGGGGGCGCGATCTGTGATCGCGTAGGGGGTGGTCTATCCTCATGGCGTCGTGAACATCAGCGCCGTGAGGATGAAGTCCATCGCCAGCACGCCCAGCGAGGCCACCACCACGGTGCGGGTGGTGGCCCGCGAGACGCCCTCGGGCGTGGCCAGCGCCTCCCAGCCCTGGTAGAGGGCGACGCCCGTGGCAATGATGCCGAAGGCAAAGGCCTTGATGAGGCCGTTGCCGACGTCGCGCCAGACATCCACCTGGGACTGCATCAGCGACCAGAAGTTGCCGCCATCGACGCCGATCAGCAGCACCGCCACCACCCAGGCGCCGATGATGCCCACGGCCGAGAACAGCGCGGCCAGCAGCGGCATGGCCACGATGCCGGCGACCAGCCGGGGCGCCAGCACGCGGGCACGCGGATCGACCGCCATCATCTCCATGGCCGCCAGCTGTTCGCCGGCCTTCATCAGGCCGATTTCGGCGGTCAGCGAGGTGCCCGCGCGGCCCGCGAACAGCAGCGCCGTGACCACCGGCCCCAGCTCGCGCACCAGCGCCAGGTTGACGATCAGGCCCAGCGACTCGGCCGCGCCGTAGGTGACCAGCGCGTAATACATCTGCAGCGCCAGCACGAAGCCCACCGCCAGGCCCGAGGCCATGATGATGACCAGCGAGCGGTTGCCCACCGCATAGAGCTGGGCCGCCACCAGTGCCGGCCGCGCCAGCGCGCCAGGCACGAAGCGCAGCAGGTCCAGAAAGAAGGTGGCCGCATGGCCCAGGCTGCCCAGCCAGCGCAGGGTGGCCGCGCCGATGCGTTGCAAGCCATTTGCCAGCGCCGTCATGCCGCCACCCCCAGGTCGTCGGCCACGCTGGGCGCCGGGAAATGGAAGCGCACCGGCCCGTCGGGCTCGCCCAGGATGAACTGGCGCACCTCAGGGTCGGTGCTGGCCTGCATCTGGGCCGGCGTGCCGTGTGCCACCACCGTGCCGCGCGACGACAGCAAGTAGGCGTAGTCGGCGATCTGGAAGCACTTGGCCACGTCGTGCGAGACCAGCAGCGTGGTGGCCCCGATGGCGTGGGTGAGGCTGCGCAGCAGGTCGGCCGTGACACCCATGGAGATGGGATCCAGCCCCGCGAACGGCTCGTCGGCCATGATGATCTCGGGGTCCAGCGCCACCGCGCGCGCCAGCGCCACGCGCCGCGCCATGCCGCCCGACAGCTGCGAGATGCCCAGCCGCGCCGCGCCGCGCAAGCCCACGGCTTGCAGCTTCATCAGCACGAGGTCGCGGATCATGGACTCGGGCAGGCCCGAGTGCTCGCGCAGTGGAAAGGCCACGTTGTCGAACACGTCCAGGTCGGTGAACAGCGCACCGAACTGGAACAGCATGCCCGAGCGGCGGCGCAGCGCGTAGAGCTGTTCGCGGTCGGCGGCATCCAGCACCTGGCCGCCGACGCGGATCTGGCCCTGGTAGCCGCTGCTCAAGCCGCCCAGCAGCCGCAGCAGCGTGGTCTTGCCACTGCCCGAGCCGCCCATGATGACGGTCACCTGGCCGCGCGCGAAGCGCAGCGAGACGTCATTCAGGATGGTGCGGCTGGCGTCATAGCCAAAGCTGACGTGGTCGAACTCGATGAAGGGTGATGTCATGCAATCAAGGCGGCAGCCCGCCAAGGGGCGGGCGACGGGCGATTCTAGGGTAGACCCGGATACCCGCGCTCCAGCGCTTCAACGCGGCAGCACGCTCGTCCCCATCAGAAAGGCATCCACTTCGCGCGCGGCCTGGCGGCCCTCGCGGATGGCCCAGACCACCAGGCTCTGGCCGCGCCGCATGTCGCCTGCCGCAAAGACGCCGCGCACGCTGGTGGCGTAGCAGCCGGGGCCGTCGGTGGTGGCGCGGGCGTTGCCGCGCGCATCCGGCGTCACGCCGAAGGCCTCCAGCACCGAGGCCACGGGGCTGACGAAGCCCATGGCCAGCAGCACCAGGTCGGCCTTGAAGGTCTGCTCGCTGCCCGCCACCTCGCGCAGCTTGCCGCCGGCCATCTCCATGCGGATGGTGCGCAGGCCGCTGACCTTGCCCTTGTCGCCCGTGAAGGCCTGGGTGGCGATGGCGAACTCGCGCGTGCAGCCCTCGTCGTGGCTGGACGAGGTGCGCAGCTTGAGCGGCCAGTACGGCCAGGTCAGCGGCTTGTCCTCTTGCTCGGGCGGCTGCGGCAGCACCTCGAACTGGGTGACGCTGGCCGCGCCCTGGCGGCGGCTGGTGCCGACGCAGTCGCTGCCGGTATCGCCCCCGCCGATGACGATGACGTGCTTGCCCTCGGCGCGAATCTGCTTCTTGAGCTTGTCGCCGGCATTGACGCGGTTTTGCTGCGGCAGGAACTCCATGGCGAAGTGCACGCCGGCCAGGTCGCGGCCGGGCACTGGCAGGTCGCGTGGCTGCTCGGCGCCGCCCGTCAGCAACACGGCGTGGTACTGCTCGCGCAGCGCCTGCGCGCTGACCGTGCGTTTGGCCAGGTTCTGCACCGGGCTGGCCTCGGGCCACTCGCCCACCAGCACGCCCGTCTCGAAGGTGACGCCCTCGGCCTGTAGCTGCGCCATGCGGCGGTCGATCTGCCCCTTGTCGAGCTTGAAGTCGGGGATGCCGTAGCGCAGCAGGCCGCCGATGCGGTCGTTCTTTTCATAGACGGTGACGGCGTGGCCGGCGCGTGCCAGCTGCTGCGCCGCCGCCAGGCCCGCCGGGCCCGAACCCACGACGGCCACGCGCTTGCCCGTGGCCTGCACGGGCGGCTGCGGCGCCACCCAGCCCTCGGCCCAGGCACGCTCGATGATGGCGCGCTCGATGGACTTGATGCCCACGGCATCGCTGTTGATGTTCAGCGTGCAGGCGGCCTCGCAGGGCGCGGGGCAGATGCGGCCGGTGAACTCGGGGAAGTTGTTGGTGGCGTGCAAGCGATCGCTGGCGCGGCGCCACTGCCCCCGGTAGACCAGGTCGTTGAAGTCCGGGATGAGGTTGTTGACCGGGCAGCCGTGGTTGCAAAACGGCGTGCCGCAGTCCATGCAGCGTGCGCCCTGCTGCCTGGCTTCGCCCTCTTCAAGGCTGATGACGAACTCACGGTAATGCGCCAGGCGCTGGGTCACGGGCTCGTAACGCTCGCCGACGCGCGCCAGCTCCATGAAACCGGTGGGGTTGCCCATGTGATGCGACTCCTGTTGCGTTAGGTGGCGGCCTCGGCCTGCTCGGCCGCCGGCTCGGTGGCCAGCGCCGCCTGCTGGGCATGCAGCTCGGCCAGCGCGCGGCGGTATTCGTTGGGAAAGACCTTGACGAACTTGGCGCGCGAGGCGGCCCAATGGTCCAGCAGGTCGCGTGCGCGCTGGCTGCCTGTCCATTGCAGATGGGCCTCGATCAGCCGCCGCAACTGGGCCTCGTCGGCCTGGCCGCCATGCCACAGGCCGGCGTGGCTGGTGGCAGCCTGTTCGGCCTCGGTCTGCAGCGGGGTCAGCGTGACCATGTCGGTGTTGCAGCGCTGGGCGAAGCGGCCGTCCTCGTCGTAGACGTAGGCGACGCCGCCGCTCATGCCAGCGGCAAAGTTGCGGCCGGTCGCGCCCAGCACCGCCACGGTGCCGCCGGTCATGTACTCGCAGCCGTGGTCGCCCGTGCCTTCGACCACGGCCGTGGCGCCCGAAAGGCGCACCGCAAAGCGCTCGCCCGCCACGCCGCGAAAGAAGGCCTCGCCGCGCGTGGCGCCATACAGCGCCGTGTTGCCCACGATGATGTTGCGCGCCGCATCGCCCCGGAAGTCGATGCTGGGGCGCACCACCACGCGCCCGCCCGACAGGCCTTTGCCGGTGTAGTCGTTGGCCTCGCCAATCAGGTACAGCGTGATGCCCTGGGCCAGGAAGGCGCCAAAGCTCTGGCCGCCCGCGCCCTCCATCTGCACGTGAATGGATTCATCGGGCAGGCCCTCGGGGTGGCGGCGGATCAGCTCGCCCGACAGCATGGCGCCCACGGTGCGGTTGACGTTGCGCACCGGCTGCATGAACTGCACCGGCTCGCCGCCGGCCAGCGCGCTCTCGCTCTTGGCGATGAGTTTGTGGTCCAGCGCGCGCGCCAGGCCATGGTCCTGCCCCTCGGCATGGCGGCGCGGCAGGCCGTCCCAGATGCCGGCGTGAGGGGTGTGCAGCACCCGCGAGAAGTCCAGCCCGCGCGCTTTCCAGTGGGTGATGGCGGTGCGCATCTGCAGCAGGTCGGCGCGCCCGATCATCTCGTCAAAGGTGCGAAAGCCCAGCTGGGCCATGATCTGGCGCACCTCTTCGGCGACGAAGAAGAAGTAGTTGATGACGTGCTCGGGCTTGCCGCTGAACCTGGCGCGCAGCACCGGGTCTTGCGTGGCCACGCCCACCGGACAGGTGTTGAGGTGGCATTTGCGCATCATGATGCAGCCCGCCGTGACCAGCGGCGCGGTGGCGAAACCGAATTCGTCGGCCCCCAGCAGCGCGCCGATGGCCACATCGCGGCCGGTCTTCATCTGGCCGTCGGCCTGCACGCGCACGCGGCTGCGCAAGCCGTTCATGACCAGCGTCTGCTGCGTCTCCGCCAGGCCCAGCTCCCACGGCGCGCCGGCGTGCTTGATGCTGCTCCAGGGGCTGGCGCCGGTGCCACCGTCGTGGCCGGCGATGACGATGTGGTCGGCCTTGCACTTGGCCACGCCCGCGGCAATGGTGCCCACGCCCACCTCGGCCACCAGCTTGACGCTGATGCTGGCGCCGGGATTGACGTTCTTCAAGTCGTGAATGAGCTGGGCCAGGTCTTCGATGGAGTAGATGTCGTGGTGCGGCGGCGGCGAGATCAGCCCCACGCCGGGCACCGAGTAGCGCAGCGCGCCGATGTACTCGGAAACCTTGCCGCCAGGCAACTGGCCGCCCTCGCCCGGCTTGGCGCCTTGCGCCATCTTGATCTGGATCTGGTCGGCGCTGACCAGGTACTCGGTGGTCACGCCAAAGCGGCCCGAGGCCACCTGCTTGATGCGGCTGCGCAGGCTGTCGCCGGCCTGAAGTGGCTGGTCGGTCATCACGCGGCCGGCGCCCAGCACGTCGGCCAGCCGTGTGCCGTCGGCGATGGGGATGCCTTTCATTTCGGCGCGGTAGCGCGCCGGATCTTCGCCGCCTTCACCGGTGTTGCTCTTGCCGCCGATGCGGTTCATGGCGATGGCCAGCAGGGTGTGGGCCTCGGTGGAGATGGAGCCCAGCGACATGGCGCCGGTGGCAAAGCGCTTGACGATCTGGGCGGCGGGCTCTACGGCCTCCAGCGGAATCGCTTGCGCGGGGTCGAGCTTGAACTCGAACAGGCCACGCAGCGTCATGGCGCGCTGGCTCTGGTCGTTGATGAGTTGGGCGTACTCCTTGTAGGTGGCGTACTGGCCCGAGCGCGTGGCGTGCTGGAGTTTGGCGATGGCATCGGGGCTCCACATGTGCGGCTCACCGCGCGTGCGCCAGCCGTACTCGCCACCGGCATCCAGCACATCCTGGAAGGCGGCATGCGCGCCAAAGGCGGCGCGGTGGTGGCGCAGCGCCTCTTCGGCCACCTCGAAGACGCCAATGCCGCCCACCTGGCTGGCGGTGCCGCGGAAGTACTTGTCCACCATGGGGCGCGAGAGGCCGATGGCTTCGAACAACTGGGCCCCGCAGTACGACATGTAGGTGGAGACGCCCATTTTGGACATCACCTTGGACAAGCCTTTGCCCACGGCCTTGACGTAGTTGGCCTGGGCCTTTTCCGGCGTGACGCCCAGCGCAGCGGCCTCGGCGGCCAGCGTCTCCAACGCCAGATAGGGGTGGACGGCCTCGGCACCGAAGCCGGCCAGCACGGCAAAGTGGTGCACCTCGCGCACGCTGCCCGACTCCACCACCAGCCCGGCCTGGGTGCGCAGCCCGGCACGCACCAGGTGGTGATGCATGGCCGAGAGCGCCAGCAGCGCGGGGATGGCGACCTGATCGGGGCTGATCTTGCGGTCGGTGACGATGATGATGTTGTGGCCGCTGGCCAGCGCGTCCTCGCACTCGGCGCACAGCGAGGCCAGCTTGGCCTCGACGCCCTCTTTGCCCCAGGCCAGTGGGTAGGTGATGTCCAGCTCGTAGCTGCGGAACTTGCCGCCGGTGCGCGCCTCGATGCCGCGCAGCCGCGCCATGTCGCCCTCCGACAGCACCGGCTGGCTGACCTCCAGCCGCAGCGCGGGGTTGACGGCGTTGATGTCCAGCAGGTTGGGGCGCGGGCCGATGAAGCTGTTCAGGCTCATGACGATGGCCTCGCGGATCGGGTCGATCGGCGGGTTGGTCACTTGCGCAAACAGCTGCTTGAAGTAGCTGGCCAGCGGCTTGTTCTGGTCCGACAGCACGGCCAGCGGCGAGTCGTTGCCCATGGAGCCGATGGCTTCCTCGCCGCTCTTGGCCATGGGCAGCAGCTGGAACTTCAGGTCTTCTTCGGTGTAGCCGAAGGCCTGCTGGCGCTGCAACAGCGGCAGGCCGCTGGCGGCCGGCCGGCCCTCGGGCAGCGGCAGCTCGGCCAGGCGCACGCGCACGTTTTCTATCCACTGCCGGTACGGCCGCGCGCCGGCGTACTGCGCCTTGAGCGCCTCGTCGCCGACGATGCGGCCCTGCTCCAGGTCGATGAGGAACATCTTGCCCGGCTGCAGCCGCCACTTCTGGACGATCTTGCGCTCGGGGATGGGCAGCACGCCAGCCTCGGAGGCCATGACCACCAGGTCGTCGTCGGTGACGATGTAGCGCGCCGGACGCAGGCCGTTGCGGTCCAGCGTAGCGCCGATCTGCTTGCCATCGGTAAAGACCATGGCGGCCGGGCCATCCCAGGGCTCCAGCATGGCCGCGTGGTACTCATAGAACGCGCGGCGGTTGGGCTCCATGCCGGCGTGCTGCTCCCAGGCCTCGGGAATCATCATCATGGCCGCGTGCGCCAGCGGGTAGCCGGCCATGGTCAGCAGCTCCAGCGTGTTGTCAAAGGTGGCGGTGTCGCTCTGGCCGCGGAAGGTGATGGGGTAGAGCTTTTTGAGATCGTCCCCCAGCACCGGCGAGGTCATCACGCCCTGGCGCGCACGCATCCAGTTGAAGTTGCCGCGCACGGTGTTGATCTCGCCGTTGTGCGCCACCATCCGGTACGGGTGGGCCAGCGGCCACTCGGGGAAGGTGTTGGTCGAGAAGCGCTGGTGCACCAGCGCCAGCGCCGATGTGGCGCGGGGATCCTGCAGGTCGCGGTAGTACTGGCCCACCTGATGCGCCAGCAACAGCCCTTTGTAGATGACGGTGCGGCAGCTCATGCTGGGCACGTAGTACTCGCGGCTGTGGGTGAGCTTGAGCCGCAGGATGGCGGCCGAGGCGGTCTTGCGGATGACGTAGAGCTTGCGCTCCAGCGCGTCGGGCACCAGCACGTCGGGGCCACGGCCGATGAAGACCTGGCGGATCACCGGCTCGGTGGCGCGCACCGTGGGCGACATGGGCATCTCGCGGTCCACCGGCACGTCGCGCCAGCCCAGCAGCACCTGGCCGGCATCCTTGATGGCACGCTCCAACTGCTGCTCGCAGGCCATGCGCGAGGCGGCCTCCTTGGGCAGGAAGACCATGCCCACGCCGTAGTCGCCTGGCGGTGGCAGCGCCACGCCCTGGGCAGCCATGTCTTCGCGCAGCAGCGCGTCGGGCACCTGGATCAGCACACCGGCGCCGTCGCCCATCAGCTTGTCGGCGCCCACGGCCCCGCGGTGGTCGAGGTTGGCGAGGATTTGCAGGCCTTGCTCAATGATGGCGTGGCTGCGCTGGCCTTTGATGTGGGCGACAAAGCCCACGCCGCAGGCATCGTGCTCCTGGCCGGCGTACAGCCCGGCTTGGGCGGCGGCGCACTGGATGGCGCTGGGGGTCTGGGCCGGGCCGGCAGAGGGCAGGACGACAGGCTGGGGTTGGGCGGACACGGGACGCTCTCCTGGCTGGGCAACCCGTGCAGCCTAAGTCACATGCTGCACTGCGACAAGCGCTAATAAATGGGGTCAGACCCCAATATGTGCAGCTATGCGTCGCCCGTCAATTTAATTGGGGACATATCATCGGCGCGCCGCCTGGGGCGACCGCGTGGTTGCGGTGTCAGTGCACGCCCGACCGTGCGGGCCAGCGCGGCCAGAAATTCGCGCCCGCCGTAGGCCCGGTTTTGCTGCACCGCTGCGGCCAGCCGACGCGCTTCGGCCGGTGACACGCCCTGGGCCAGCGCGGCACGCCAGGCTTGCTCGCGCTCGAACGGCGTGTTGCCCAGCGCCCACCACTCGGCGGGTTCGGCCAGCCAGGCGTCGCGGCGCCAGCCCAGGTGGTGGCCCAGGCTGCTCCAGCCCGCATCCGGGGCCTCGATGGCCTCACCGGCCGCCAGGGCCTGCCCTTCCAGCCATTGCATGGCAAACGTGAGGTGAGCGCCCGCTTCGACTGCACAGGCGTGGAAACGCCCACTCCACAAGGTGCCACGACGGCCATGGCGGCGGTTGTGCCAGGCCACGTAACGCCGGCCCACGCCTTGGGTCAACAGGCCCAGCGCGGTGGCGTCGGGCGGCACGGCCAGCCACCAGACGGCGTGCGGCAGCAGCGCGTAGGCGCAGATGGGGATGCGGCACTGGGCGGCCACTTCACGCAGGTCGGCCACCAGCCGCTGGCGGTCGGCCTCGCCGGGCAAGGGCTGTACGCCCTCGTGGGCCTGCAACCGCACCAGATGGGCCAGGCCGGGGATGACGAGGCGGGCGGTTCGGGCCATGCACGCTTAGAGCGGCAGCAACCGCTGCCCGGTCAGCCGCTCGTGCTCGCGGATGGCGAAGCGGTCGGTCATGCCGGCGATGTAGTCGGCGATGGCCCGGGGCTGACCACCATGCTCGCCCAGCGCCTGGTAGGCGGCGAAGAGTTCGGTCACGATGGTCTGGGCCGCCGCGTTGGTCTGCATGACCTGGGGGTGGCGGTACAGCGAGCGAAACAGAAAGCGCTTGAGCTCGGCGCTTTGCGCCCGCATGGTGTCGCCGAAGCCCACCAGCCGGGGCATGGCGCGGACGGCGTCCACGCTGTCGGGCCCGGCCTCAGCCAGCCGGAGGCGGGTGGTGTCGATGACGTCGTAGACCTGGGCCGAGAGCATGCGCCGGATCAGCTCGGCCAACAGCCGGCGCGGTGCGTCCTGGGCCAACGTGGGGTGGTCGCGCAACACCTCGGCGCGGAAGCGCTCGATCAGCGGCACCTCGCGCAACATGTCCAGCGTGAGCAGGCCCGAGCGCACGCCATCGTCCACGTCGTGAGCGTTGTAGGCGATTTCGTCGGCCAGGTTGGTCAGTTGCGCTTCAAGGCTGGGTGAGCCGCCATCCAGAAACCGCTGCCAGATGCTGGCCGGCTCGTGCGCAGCCAACTCGCGCGCCAACTCGGGCGGGCAGCGCTTGACGATGCCTTCGCGGGTTTCGAAGCTGAGGTTGAGGCCATCCCAGCCGGGGTAGCGCTGCTCGAGCTTGTCCACCACGCGCAGGCTTTGCAGGTTGTGCTCGAAGCCGCCATGGCCACGCAAGGCGGCATTGAGGGCGTGCTGGCCGGCATGGCCAAACGGGGTGTGGCCCAGGTCGTGGGCCAGGGCCAGGGCCTCGACCAGATCTTCCGACAGGCCCAGGCTGCGCGCGATGGAGCGGCCCAGTTGCGCCACCTCCAGCGAGTGCGTGAGGCGGGTGCGGTGGTGGTCGCCTTCATGGCTGAGAAAGACCTGGGTCTTGTAGACCAGGCGCCGGAACGCGGTGCTGTGGACGATGCGGTCGCGGTCACGCTGGAAGGCGTTGCGCGTGGGGGCGGCCGGCTCGGGCACGCGCCGGCCCCGGCTGGCCTCGGGGTGGGCGGCGTAGGACGCGAGGTCAGTCACAACAGGCGGCCAGGGTCTCGCGCACCAGGGCTTCGTCCACGGCTTGCAGCCGCGCGGCGCCCAGCTCAGTGAGCACGACGAAGCGCAGCGCGCCGGCCTGGGCTTTTTTGTCCACGCGCATGTGATGCAGATGGGCGGCTATGGTCAGCTCGCGCAGCGCCGGGCCCCGCGTGGGCAGGCCGGCGCGGGCGACGAGCGCGATGATGCGGGCCACGGTGGCGGCGTCGATCAGGCCCAGCCGGCGCGACAGCTCGGCCGCCATGCACATGCCCGCGCCCACGGCCTCGCCGTGCAGCCAGGCGCCCCAGCCCATGCCGGCCTCAATGGCATGGCCGAAGGTGTGGCCGAAGTTGAGCCAGGCGCGCTGGCCTGCCTCGCGTTCGTCAGCCGCGACGATGCGGGCCTTGACCTCGCACGAGCGCTGCACGGCGTGGGTCAGCGCGGCCGGCTCCAGCGCCCGCACGGCGTCGAGGTGGGTCTCCAGCCAGTCGAAGAAGGCCGCATCGGCGATGGGGCCGTATTTGATGACCTCGGCCAGGCCGGCCGAGATCTCGCGCGCCGGCAAGGTGGCCAGCGTGGCCAGGTCGCACACCACGCGTGCGGGCTGGTGGAAGGCGCCGATCATGTTCTTGCCCAGCGGGTGGTTGATGGCGGTCTTGCCCCCCACCGAGGAGTCCACCTGCGCCAGCAGCGTGGTGGGCACTTGCACAAGGGGCACGCCGCGCATGTAGCAGGCGGCGGCAAAACCGGTCATGTCGCCCACCACACCGCCGCCCAGGGCGAAGAGCACGGTGTCGCGGTCGGCGGCGTCGGCCAGCAAGGTGTCGAAGATGCGGTTGAGCGCAGGCCAGTCCTTGTGGGCCTCGCCGTCGGGCAGTTGCACCCGGCCGACCTGACCATAGTGCGACGCCAACGCGGCGGCCAGGGCATCGGCATACAGCGGGGCCACCACGTCGTTGCTGACGATGAGGGCCGTGGCGGCGCGGGGCAGCCCCTGCCAGGCGGCGGGCTCATGCAGCAGGCCAGGGGCGATCCAGATGGTGTAGCGGCGGTCACCCAGTTCAACGGGCACCTGCACGGGCACGGCGGCGGCAGTCATGCCGCCGAGTTTATGTGGCCGGGCGCGGCGGCGGGCCGAAGCCAGCCAGCTCCAGTTGCATGATGACGAGATTGAGCAGCCGGTTGGCGGAGGCCCCGCGCCCGGCATCGATGACGAACTCGGCCACCTCGCGGTACAGCGGATCGCGCACGCGGGCCATCTCGCGCAACTTGCCCAGCGCGTCGCCGCCCTGCAGCAGCGGCCGGCGGCTGTCCTGGCGCAGGCGGCGCGCCAGTTCTTCGGGCGCGCAGCGCAGGTAGACCACGTGCATGCCAGGGCGGCGCAAGGCCTCGCGGTTGGCGGCGCGCAGCAGGGCGCCGCCGCCAGTCGAGATGACCAGGCCCGGCTGGGCAGCCACCTCGGCCATCACGGCCTGCTCCTGGTCGCGAAACCGCGCTTCGCCCTCGGCGGCGAAATAGTCTTTGACGCTCATGCCGACGCGCTGTTCAATCAACGCGTCGGTGTCCACCGCCGCCAGGCCCAGGTAGCGCGCCAGCTGGCGCCCCACGGTGGACTTGCCGCTGCCAGGTAGGCCCACGAGCGCGATGGAGAGCGTGGGGTCGTCGGGCACGGTCAGAGTTGCGGGTAGAACAGACGCAGGCGCTTGAGGGTGACCCGCTTGGCCGCTGGGGTGGTGAACTTCAGGCTGACGAAGCCAGCCTCCTTGACGGTTGCACCCACCACGCACTGCGGCGAGAGCCGGGTGCTGGTCAGGTCCACCTCGACGACCACGCCCACCGGTTGAAAGTCGCCTGCATCGAGCACTGGCGAGCCCGCCTTGATGGTGACGCCAACTTCGGACGTTGCGGAACTTGGCTCCACCAGGGTGTCGGCGGCAGGGCTGTGGCCAAAACCGTCTGCAAGGAGGTATTCAAAGGTCTGCTTGCAGCCGTTCAGCACCATGGTCTCGACCGGCACGCGGCTCTCATCGGTGAGCATCAGGTCGCCGGGGCCGCCGGCCATGTTGATTGGCAACGCGGCTGCCGATTCGTCCGACTGACCCTGGCGTACCCGGGCAACGACCGTGGCGATGCCATTGGGCGAACGTGGATCCTGTACCTTGTAGTCCACAGAACACTCGCCATTGGTGGTCACGCAGCCACCCAGCTCGGAGCTGGCGACCACGCCGTAGTCGGTGGTGAAGGACACCGCCACGCCATCGGGCACCGGGTTGCCGGAAGCGTCCCGCACAAAGGCAATGATTTTGGTTTTGTCACCTGATCTCCAGTAGTCCAGGTTGTACTTTTCGGCGACGATCTCGAAGCCTTCTGGTAGCACCTTGCCGTTGCTGACCAGGAGTTGATCGGACTGCACCGTGACGTCGGGCGCGTCCATGGCCGAGGCGATCACAGTCACGGTGGCCGGCTGGCTGCCCGACTGCACGGTGGTGGTGACCATGCCATTGGCATCGCTGAGGCCTGTGGGGATGTTCAGCGTGACCACACCTGCGGGGGTGATGCTGAAGGCCACGCGGGCGTTCTGGATGGGGGTGTTGCTGACGTCCACCACCTGGAAGGTCAGCGTCGCCGATTCCGAGCGGCCGCTACCGCCCGCGCCCTTGATGACGATGGCTTTGTCGGCTGGACTGACGCTCATGAAATTGATGGCGGCGGGCCGGACCGGCGTGTTGTCCACGGAGCCGGCCTGAATCTGCAGCGTGGCCATGCCGGTGTAGGCGGCATCGCCCAGGTTCACGGCAGCGTGTACCTCGGTGGCACCGATGTCGGCGGTGGTGTTGGATGAGATGTCCACGCTGGCGGTGCCATCGGTGCCGGTGAGCGCCGTGGCCGAACTGGGCGCGAACTTCAACAACGAGGCCACTTCCTCGCTGAATGACACCACCACGCCGGGTACGACTTTGCCGTAGTTGTCGGTGACGCGCGCCACGGCCTTCACCGTCTCGGTGCTGGTGATGGTGTTGATGGCCGTGGTGCCACGCTGCACGCTGACCGCGACCACGTAGGTGACGGTGGTGTCGGTGCCGGTACCAGGGTTGCCACCGCCAAACGGCGGCGTGCCGGCGTCACCGCCACCGCCGCCGCAGGCTGCCAACAAGGCGCCCGTGAACAGCGCAGCGGCCCAGGCCTTGAATGTGCGCATCATGATGAATCTCTCCTGCTTTTGGATGTGTCAGCGCGCCGTGATGGCCCGCTCGGTCACCACCTTGGGGGTGATAAAAACCAGCAACTCGGTGCGCCGGCTGGAGCGCACCTTGTTCTTGAACAGATTGCCCAGATAGGGCACGTCGCCCAGGAAGGGGACTTTGTTGACCTCGTCGCGCTCGTCCTGGATGTAGATGCCGCCGATGACCACGGTGCCACCGTTCTCCACCATGACTTTGGTGGTGATCTGCTTCTTGTCGATGGCGGGGCCGGCCGGCGTGCTGGCGCCGCGGCTGTCCTTGGCCACATCGACGTCGAGGATGACGCCGCCGTCGGGTGTGATCTGCGGCGTGACCTCCAGCTTGAGGGTGGCGTCCTTGAACTGGATGGACGTGGCGCCGCTGCTGGTGGCCACCTGATACGGGATCTGCTCACCCTGCGAGATCAGCGCCTTGACCTGGTCGGCCGTGACCACGCGCGGGCTGGAGACGATCTTGCCCTTGCCCTCGGCCTCCAGGGCCGACAGCTCCAGGTTCAAAAAGCGGTTGGCCGAGGCGCTGAACAGCGAGAACGCCAGCGTGGCCGCCGCCTCGCTGAAGCCGGTGACGGGCGCCGGCAGGTTGACGAACTGGGTGTCGTTGTAGCTGGTGGCCGTATTGGGTGTTTGCAGCGTCTGCACACCCACGTTGCTGTAGTTGCCACCCACGGTGATGTAGTTGTTGCCACCCACCCCGTAGCCGGGCGTGCCGCCGCGCAGGCCGCGCATGTCGGAGCTGCCCAGCTTGACGCCCAGGGTGCGGCCGAAGGTGTCGTCGGCCTCGACGATGCGCGCCTCGATCATCACCTGGCGCACCGGCACGTCGATCTTGGCGATCATGCTGGAGACGTCTTCCAGTGTGGTGGGCACGTCGGTGACGAAGAGCTGATTGGTGCGCTGCTCGTAGGTAACCGAGCCACGCGCAGACAGCAGGCGCGTCGAAACCGAGGTGCCCCCCGCCCCGGCGGCCCTCTGAGTTTGCCCGTTCAACATCCGCGAGACGTCTTCGGCGCGGGTGTAGTTGAGCTGGAAGGCCTGGGTGCGCAGCGGCTCCAGCTCGGTGAGTTTCTTGCGCGCCTCCAACTCGCTTTGCTCCTTGACGGCCAGCTCTTCCTTGGGGGCCACCCACAGCACGTTGCCGTTCTTTTTGACGCCCAGGCCCTTGGCCTGCAGGATGATGTCCAGCGCGTGGTCCCAGGGCACATCCTTGAGCCGCAGCGTGAGGTTGCCGGCCACGGTTTCGCTGGTGACGACGTTGAACTTGGAAAAGTCGGCGATGACCTGCAGCAGGGCGCGCACGTCGATGTTCTGGAAGTTCAGCGACAGCTTCTCGCCCTGGTAGCCGGGGCCTTGCACCAGCTTGTTCGGATCGGTCTTGACCGGCCGCACTTCCAGCACGAACTGGTTGTCGGTCTGGTAGGCACTGTGTTCCCAGTTGCCCACGGCATCGACGGCGATGCGCACGCGGTCTCCCGCCTGGGAGGCAGTCAGGCTTTGCACGGGCGAGCCGAAGTCGGTGACGTCCAGCCGCCGGCGCAGCCGCTCAGGCAGGCTGGAGCGCGGGAACTCGATGATCAGGCTCTTGCCCTGTTGCCGCAGATTGACGCCTTGCTGGGTGCTGGCCAGTGTGACCACGACCCGGCCGGCACCATCCTGGCCACGGCGAAAATCGATGGCCTGCAGGGCCAGCGCATCCTCGTTCTGCGCCACGGCAAAGGTCTCGGCAGGCCCGGCCGACGGCGCGGGGCCAGCCAGCGTGATGACCAGCGTGTTGCCCTCCATGGCCGTCTGATAGGTGGCAGCCTGGCGCAGGTTCATCACCAGCCGTGTGCGCTCGCCGCTGCTGGCCACGCGCACCTCGCGCAGATTGCCCTGGTTGAACTCCACGCTGTTCTTGCCCATGGCGTTGACCACGCCCGGCAGGTCGATGGCCACGCGGGCCGGCGATTGCACGGCAAAGCCGGTAGGCGGCGCTGCAAGCGGCTCCGACAGCTGCACGCGCACCACGTCCGCGCCGGCTTGCTGGGCGGCGGTGATGGCCTGGATCAGCGGCTCGGCCCAGGCCGGAGTCGCGCCCAGACCAGCCAGCACCAGCGCCACACAGGCTGCAGGCAGGTTGAAACGAAAGCCTTGGTTCATGGCGCTTGCTCCTGAAGCTGCAAGGTGGTGGTGCGTTGCGTCCACTCACCCACGGCGTCCTGCACGATTTCGCGCAGCGTGATGTCGGATTCGGTGATGCGCATCACGCGACCAAAGTTCTGGCCCACGTGGTCACCCACCTTGATGTCAAAGAGTCCGCCTTCCGCCCGCACCAAGGCACGGGCCTGGCCGGCACGGGTGAGGCTGCCCACCATGGTGATGGCTTCCAGCGGGTAGGACTCCAGCGGCTCTTTGCGGCGCTCCATTTCGGCGTTCAGCAGCGGCGCGTCCTTGCCGCGCACGCTGGTGCCCGTGAGCAGCTTGGCACTGCTGAAGGGCTCTGCACTGGTCTGCTGGTAGGACTCAGGCACAAACCGCTTGGGCTCGCTGATGGCCTTGACATTGGGTTTGGTGGCCGCGCGCTCGGCGGCGATCCATTGGCGCAGTTCATCGTGCCGATCGCCGCAGCCGGCCAGCAGCACCGCCATCAGCGCCGCCAGGGTGGTCAGGTAACGAGAGGGCAAACGGGTCATTTGGCCTTCCCTCCCGCCGCTTTGCGTTTTTCACTGGCCGCCCGCTTGGCCTCGGCCACCTCGCTGGGGTCCAGGTAGCGGTAGGTGCGCGCCGTGGCCTCCATCTGCAGGTTGCCGCTGGCGTCCTTGGCCGGCGGCATGATGGCCAGGTCATGCAGCGTGACGATGCGCGACAGGTTGGCGATGTCGCCAGCGAACGCGCCGATGTCGTTGTAGTGACCCGATACCTTGACCGCAATGGGCAGCTCCGCGTAGTAGTCCTTGACCACCACCTGGCCGGGGCGGAACAGCTCGAACTGCAGACCGCGCCCGAGGCCGGCCTGGTTGATATCGGACAGCAGTGCATCCATTTCGGCCTTGCCGGGCAGCTGTTTTTCGAGTTGGGCCACGTAGACCTCGACCTCGGCCTTTTGCTTCTTGAGCGCCTCCAGATTGACGGCCTGGGTCAGCTTGTCGCGGTACTCGCTCTTGAGCTTGGGTTCTTCGGCCTGCGCCGCAGTCAATTCGTCGGTCGCACTGCTGATCAGCGCAAACCAACCCAGGACGATCACGCTCACGGCCACACCGGCCCAGGCCGCGACCTTGGGCACGATGGGCCACTGGCCCGGCTCTTTGGGGTTGATGCCCTGGAACTGAGCCTGCGCCAGGCGCAGTTGGTCACTCAGTGTGGGCTTGGGGTTGTCGTCGGCCATGTGTTATCCCTTTGCCGCGGCCTTGCGGCCCGGCTTGGCATCACTCGCCTTATCGGCCGGCGGTTGCGGCCGCTTGATATCGACGCGCATGGAGAACTCGAACAGCCGCCGTTGCAGGTCACGCGCGGTCGCGGTCTTGATCTCCACCAGATCCGGCCGCTCCAGCCACGGGGAGTTGTAGGCGGTGTTGCGCAGCAGCTCGGAGACCCGCTCGTTGGTCTGCGACAAACCGGTGATGTTGACGGTGTTGCCGGTCTGCTTGATGCTCGTCAGGTAGACGCCTTGTGGGGTCTGGCGAGCCAGCTCGTTGAGCAGGTAGACGGGGACGTTGCGGTCGGTCTGCAGGTCTTCAACGGCGCGCTGGCGGGCGTTCAGCGCTTCAATCTCCTCGCGCAGCGAGGCGATCTCGGCAATCTGGCTGTCGAGTTGCTTGATCTCGCTGCTCAGAAACTGGTTGCGATCGACTTGCGCGGCCGTCTGTTGCTGCACCACGGCGTACCAGAGCACGAAACAGCCCGCACCCATCAAGGCCGCCAGGCCGGTGGCCGTGAAGAACGCGCGGCGGCGCTCCTGACGGCGAAGCTCCCGGTGCGGGAGCAGGTTGATCAATATCACTGGACGAACCTCCGCATGGCCAGCCCGCACGCCGTCAGATAGGACGGCGCCTCGGCGCGCAACTTGGTGGCGCGCACGCTGGGGGCAATCACCATGTGCTCGAACGGGTTGACGACTTTGCAGTCGAAGCCGGTCACCTCCATCACGCGGTCTGGCAGGCCGCTCATGGCCGCCGTGCCACCGGCCAGCATCACATGATCGACTTTGTGGTGCGGCGTGCTGGTAAAGAAGTACTGCAGCGCGCGGCCGATTTCATGGGCCAGACTGTCCACGAACGGCGCCAGCAAGCTGGTCGCGTAGTCGTCGGGCAGGTCACCGTTGAGTTTCTTTTGCTCGGCTTCTTCGTGTGAGAAACCGTACTGACGCGAAATCAGCTGGGTGAGTTGGGCGCCGCCGAATGACTGGTCACGGTCGTAGAGCATTTCTTCGCCGCGCAACACCTTGAGGCTGGTGGTGTCGGCACCAATGTCGAACAGCGCCACCAGCGGCAGCGCGCTGGCGTCGGGCAGCGCGGCCAGCAGGCGCGTCATGGCCAGCCGCGCGGCGTAGGACTCGATATCAAGCACGACCGGCACCAGGCCTGCCGCTTCGGCCAGACCTTGGCGGTCCTGCACACGGTCTTTGCGCGAGGCTGCGATCAACACGTCCACCTCGGTGGCGCTTTGCGCATTGGGGCCGATGACGCAGAAGTCCAGGCTCACTTCGTCCAGCGAGAACGGGATGTACTGGTGGGCCTCGTTCTCGACCTGCACCTCCATCTCCTCTTCGCGCAGGCCAGCCGGCAGCACAATCTTTTTGGTGATGACCGTAGACTGTGGCATGGCCATGGCCACTTGACGGGTGCGGGTGCCGCTTTTGGCCACCAGGCGGCGCACGGCATCGGCCACCTCATCGAATTTTTCGATCTGGCCATCAACGATCCAGCCCTTCTCAAAGGGCTCCAGCGCCATGCGCTCCAGCACCGTGGCGCCACTGTTATCTTGCCCCAGTTCCACCAGTTTGGCGCCTGACGAGCTGATGTCCAGGCCCAGGATCTGGGGGTGTCTGGTGCCCAGCAATCGATCCAACAAACCCATGTCGGCCACTCCCAATGGGCGCCCGATGCGCCGTTCATGTAATCAGCCAAGTCATGCTAGCAGTGCGGTTTGACCCTTACGCTTCGAAACGATAGTCAATCGCGGTGCATTCACACAGATTGCAGCCGGGCCGCCACAGTGGGCAAGCCCGCTTTTTATAATCACCCGGTTGTATGCCAAGGTCTTCATGAGCGACGCCCAAACCCCTGCCAAGCCTTCATCCTCCGTCCGTCCGGTATGGCTGCGCATTCTGCTCGGCCTGGTCGGCGGTGTGGCAGCCCTGGTGCTCATCGGCGCCATCGGCATCGTGGTGGGCCTGGCGGTCGCCAGCCACAACCTGCCCGATCTGGAAGCCATTGCCGACTACCAGCCCAAGCTGCCGCTGCGGGTCTATTCGGCCGAGGGCGAGTTGCTGGGCGAATTCGGCGACGAGCGGCGTCAATTCATGCCCATTGCCCAGATTCCCAAGGTGATGCAGAACGCCGTGCTGGCCATCGAGGATGCTCGCTTTTACGAGCATGGCGGGGTGGACTACTGGGGCGTGCTGCGTGCCGGCCTGGCGCAATTCGGCTCGGTGGGCAGCCAGGGCGCCTCCACCATCACCATGCAGGTAGCGCGCAATTTCTACCTCTCCACCGAAAAAACCCTGACGCGCAAACTCTACGAGGTGCTGCTGGCACTGAAGATTGAACACGCCCTGACCAAGGAGCAGATTCTCGAGCTGTACATGAACCAGATCTTCCTGGGCCAGCGCGCGCATGGTTTTGCTGCCGCCAGCGAGATTTACTTCGGCAAGCCGCTGCAGCAGGTCAGCATCGCCGAGGCCGCCATGCTGGCCGGCCTGCCCAAGGCGCCGTCGGCCTACAACCCCATCGCCAACCCGCGCCGGGCCACCATCCGCCAGCAGTACATCATCGACCGCATGCTGGACAACCGCTTCATCACGCCGGCCGAGCATGCAACGGCCAAGGCCGAGGTGCTCAGCTACCGCCGGCAGACCACGCTGCCCTACCACGGCGAGTACGTGGCCGAGATGGCCCGGCAGATGATCTACAACCAATATGGCGACGAGACCTACACCCGCGGCCTGCAGGTGCAACTCACGGTGCGAGCCAAGGAGCAACTGGCGGCCTACCGCGCGCTGCGCAAGGGGCTGATGGACTACGAACTGCGTCAGGTGTATCGCGGGCCCGAGGGCCACGTCGATCTGCCGGCCGACCCGGCGCTGCTGGATGCCCGCATCGCCGAGGCCCTGGCCGACCACCCGGATAACGACGACCTGCGCGCCGCCGTGGTGCTGGAAGCCGGGCCCCGCAAGGTGGTGGTCGCCCTGCAATCGGGCGAGCAGCTCACCATTCAAGGCGATGGGCTGAAGCCCGTGACGTCCGGGTTGGCCGCCAATGCTGCCGCCGGACGGCAGATCCGGCGCGGCTCGGTGGTGCGGGCCATGCGGGTGGGCAAAGACTGGGCGCTGACCCAACTGCCGGAGGTGGAGGGGGCGCTCGTGGCCATGCAACCCGAGACCGGCGCCATCGCCGCCATGGTGGGTGGCTTCGACTTCGGCCGCAACAAGTTCAACCACGCCACCCAGGCCTGGCGTCAGCCGGGCTCGGCATTCAAGCCCTTCATCTATTCAGCCGCCCTGGAAAAAGGCTTCGGCCCGGCCACCATCGTCAACGATGGCCCGCTGTTCTTCAGCGCGGGCGCCACTGGCAGCCAACCCTGGGAGCCCAAGAACTACGACGGCAAGTTCGAAGGGCCCATGCCGCTGCGCCGCGCGCTGGCCAAGTCCAAGAACATGGTGTCCATCCGCGTGCTGCAAGCCATCGGCGTGGGGTATGGCCGCGACTGGGTGACCCGTTTTGGCTTTGACCGTGAACGGCACGAGCCCTATCTGACCATGGCGCTGGGCGCCGGCTCGGTCACCCCCATGCAGATGGCCGTGGGCTACAGCGTGTTTGCCAACGGCGGCTACCGCATGGCGCCGGTGCTGATCGCCCGCGTCACCGACACGCAGGGCAAGCTGCTGTACGAGACCCAGTTGGCCGCGCCCACCGAGGCCCAGCGCGCCATCGACGCGCGCAATGCCTTCATCATGGACAGCCTGCTGCAGGAAGTGGCCCGCTCTGGCACCGCCGCACGCGCCCAGGCCACCCTCAAGCGGCCCGACCTCTACGGCAAGACCGGCACGACCAACGATGCCATGGATGCCTGGTTCGTGGGCTTCGGCCCCTCCCGCGTGGCGGCCGTCTGGATAGGCTACGACAACCCCCGCAAACTGGGCGACCGCGAAACCGGCGGTGGCCTCTCACTGCCCGTGTGGATCGACTACATGGGCACGGCACTGGCCGGTGTGCCGGTGGCGGAAAAAACGGCGCCACCGGGCGTGGCGCAGGTGGGCGACTGGTATTACGAGGAATACGCCCACGGCGAAGGCGTGCAGAGCATCGTTGAAGAAACCCTGCCCGCCGCCAATGTGCCGCCGCCACCCACGGATGCAGAGAAGAAGAGCATCCTGGACTTGTTCCGCTAAAAGCGGCCTCAGTTGGCCGCAAACACCAGCGCCAGGCCCGCCTGGGCGCTGGCGTGCTCGGACAGCCGCTGCCAGAAGATCACGCCGTCGCGCGTGTCCACCCATTGCCCGCCGGCCCAACGGAAATGAAAACCACCGCCGCGCGCCGCCAGCCAGATTTCCTGTAGCGGCGGCTGGGTGTTGAGAATCAGCTTGCTGCCACCGGGCAGCGTCAACTCCAGCAGCCCGCCGGTGCGATGGGTATCGATGTCCACCGTGTCGGCGTCCAGCCACGCATCCACCTGGGTTTCCACGGCATCCAGCACGGCATGGGCGCGGGCGAAGTAATCGGCGTCGGTCAGGATGTCAGCAGGGCGTGGGGACGTGGACATTACACTTTGGCGCATGAGAGTGCGAACGCTGATGAGTGTAGTGGGGCTGCTGATGGCCATGGGTTGCGGACAAAAAGGGCCGCTGGTTCATCCCCCGGCAGCGGCGCCATCGGCCTCGGTGCCGGCATCGGGCGCCTCGGCGCCATGAGTGCGTTGCAAGGCAACCCTTTTCTCACCTGGCGGGACGCCCAGTTGTGTCTTGAAGACCAGCCACTGGCCGCCCTGGCCGAACGCTTCGGCACCCCACTGTACGTCTACTCGCGCGGTGCCATGCGCACGGCGGCGGCCGGCTACCAGCGCGCACTGGCTGGCCAGCGCCACCGGCTGGCGTACGCGGTCAAGGCCAACAGCAATCTGGCCGTGCTGCAAACCTTTGTCCAGCAGGGGCTGGGATTCGACGTGGTCTCCGGCGGTGAGTTGCAGCGCGTGCTGGCAGCCGGTGGCAAGGCCGCCGATTGTGTGTTTTCGGGCGTAGGCAAGGCCGACGCCGAGGTGCTGCAGGCGCTGCGGGCTGGCATTCGCTGCATCAACGTGGAGAGCGAAGCCGAGTTGCATCAGGTCAGCCGCATCGCCAGCGCAAGCGGCCTGGCAGCGCCCATTGCCTTGCGCGTCAACCCCGACATCGACGCCGGCACCCACCCCTATATTTCAACCGGGCTCAAGAGCAACAAGTTTGGCGTGCCGCACGCCGACGCGCTGCGGCTGTACCGACTGGCCACCACGCTGCCAGGGTTGGCGGTGCAGGGCATTGCCTGCCACATCGGCTCACAGATCACGCGCCTGGCGCCCTACCTGGACGCACTCGACCGGGTGCTGGACCTCGTCGATGCACTGGCTGCTGAAGGCATTCGGCTGAGCCACCTGGACATGGGCGGCGGCTTGGGTATCGCCTATTCGGCCACCGACGACCCGCCCTCGCCTCAAGCACTCGTTGGCGGTCTGCGCGAACGCCTTGATGCCCGCGGTCACCATGGCCTCACACTGGAATTGGAGCCGGGTCGCTCACTGGTCGGCCCGGCCGGCGTGCTGCTCGCGCGCGTGATCCACACCAAACCCGGCGCGGAGAAGAATTTCTGCATCGTGGATGCAGCGATGAATGACCTCGCACGCCCTGCGATGTACGAGGCCTGGATGGACGTGAGCCCCTGCGTGAAGACGGCCACGCCCCCGGCGCGCTGGGACGTGGTGGGGCCAGTATGTGAAAGCGGTGACTGGCTGGCCCGCGACCGCGACTTGGCCGTACAGCCAGGTGACGTGCTGGCGGTGCTGACTGCGGGCGCCTACGGCATGAGCATGGCCAGCAACTACAACAGCCGCCCGCGCCCGGCCGAGGTGCTGGTGGATGGCACCAGCGTCCACCTGGTGCGCGAGCGCGAGACCCTACCGGCACTCTATGCACTGGAGCACCTGCTGCCAACCTGAAAAAACAAAACCCGCCACAAGGGCGGGTTGCTGGTTGGTGACGCGTGTCGCTGGGCGGTCAGGCCGGCGTCACATTGACCATGTGGCGATTCAGCGCGCCCTGCACACCGAACGACACCGTGCCATCGACCAACGCGAACAGCGTGTGGTCACGGCCCATGCCGACGTTGCTGCCGGCGTGGAACTTGGTGCCACGCTGACGCACGATGATGGAGCCGGCCGAAACGGCCTGACCACCGAATGCCTTGACACCCAGCATCTTGGGCTGGGAATCGCGACCGTTGCGTGTGGAGCCGCCGCCTTTTTTCTGTGCCATGAGTCGTTACTCCTTGCGCTTAGGCGTTGACCGCGTTGATCTGCAACTCGGTGTAGTGCTGGCGATGGCCGCCATGCTTCTGGTAGTGCTTGCGGCGACGCATCTTGAAGATGCGCACCTTGTCATGGCGACCTTGAGCGATGACGGTAGCCGTCACCTTGGCGCCACTGACCAGCGGGGTGCCAATCGTGAGGTCGGCCCCGGAGCCCAGCGCCAACACCTCTTCGATCACCACCTCTTGGCCCACGTCCGCAGCAATCTGTTCTACCTTGATCTTCTCGCCGGCAGCAACCTTGTATTGCTTGCCACCGGTTTTTATGACCGCGTACATATGAAACCTTCGTCGGTTTGTGTTCTTGAACCAGCATGGCGCGCCATGCCACCCACCTCGCCCAAAAGGCGAAGTATGGAATCATAGCATAACCACGCTGGGTTTGCCAAGACTCTTATAATGCGGAATTTGCCACACAGCCCACACCCGCTCACCCATGCCTGACGCCTCCCAGAACCTTGCCGATCCGATGCATGCGGCCATGGCCCGGGTGGATGAGGTGATCCGCGCGCGGTTGACCTCCGACGTGGCGTTGATCGAACAGATCGGCCATTACATCGTCAGTGCGGGCGGCAAGCGCATTCGCCCGCGTCTGGTGCTGTTGACGGCCCAGGCACTGAACTTTGATGGGCCCGAGCAGTACGAGTTGGCGGCCACTGTTGAGTTCATCCACACCGCCACCTTGTTGCACGACGACGTGGTCGACGAATCGCTGCTGCGGCGCGGCCGCCAGACCGCCAACGCCTTGTTCGGCAACGCCGCCAGCGTACTGGTCGGCGACTTCCTCTACTCGCGCGCCTTCCAGATGATGGTGGGCGTGAACCGGATGCGCGTGCTGGACGTGCTGGCGGACGCCACCAACGTCATTGCCGAAGGCGAAGTCTTGCAGTTGATGAACGTGCACGACGCCGACGTCACCATCGCGAACTACCTTCGCGTCATCCGCTTCAAGACGGCCAAGTTGTTCGAGGCCAGCGCCCGCCTGGGCGCCGTGCTGGCGGGCGCGCCGCCCGCTGTCGAGACGGCTTGCGCCGACTATGGTCGTGCGCTGGGCACGGCATTCCAGTTGGTGGACGACGCACTTGACTACACCGGCCAGGCAGCGAATCTGGGCAAAAACGCGGGAGACGATCTGCGCGAAGGCAAGCCCACGCTGCCCCTGCTGCTGGCCATGACGCATGGCAGTGCCGAGGAGGCCGCCACCATCCGCCGCGCCATCGAGCAAGGCGACAGCGAACACCTGGCCGAGATCATCGCCATCGTCCAGGCCACAGGCGCCATTGCCGCCACCTTGGAGGCCGCACGCGCCGAAGCCGAGGTGGCACGCCAGGCCTTGCTGCATGCACTACCCCCTACCCAGGCGCGCGAAGCCCTGCTAGAATTAGCGGTTTCGTCGGTTGCCCGGACATACTAGCTCGCAGTGAGTCGCAGTTGGTGGTCGCAGTGGGGTCACAGCAGTGGCCGCGCTGGCCGATCGAGTACACGGGGTGTAGCTTAGCCTGGTAGAGCGCTACGTTCGGGACGTAGAGGCCGGAGGTTCGAATCCTCTCACCCCGACCAGTTGCCCATCACATCAGCCCGCTTTGGCTTTGGCCCAAGCGGGCTTTTGTTTGGATTCGGTCTGTTGCCAACCGTGACATAGCGCAACCTGACGTTGGCACAATGCAACAGTGTCGCCAGATTCAGAACAACACTGCCTGAGCGACACATTTCCGGTCGCCCGGCGGCGACCATACCGGTCATCATCGCCTACCCCATGGCCTCTGTCGCCCCCCCCGCCTTGCCACCCGCAGACCCGCTCGCCGAGACGCCGCCCGACACCTTGACCGGTGCCGCTCGGGTGTTGGTGCTGGCCGGACAGCTGAGCAGCAGTCAGGCGCAGGCGTTGACGCGGCAGGCGCGCGACAAGCGCGCGAGCTTCGTCACCGAGTTGATGGACGCCAAAGTCATGACGCCGCAGGCCTTGGCCCACACGCTGTCGCAGCGTTTGGCCATCCCCCTGCTGGATCTGGACGCCGTCAATCCCCAACTGATGCCACGCGGCCTGCTGGACGCCAAGTTGCTGGCCCAGTACCGCGTGCTGCCGCTGTCACGGCGAGGCGGTCGACTGTTTCTGGCCTGCGCCGACCCGACCGACCTGGAGGCCGCCGAGCGCATCAAATTTGCCACCCAACTGGTGCCCGACTGGGTGCTGGTGGAGTACGACAAACTCACCCGCCAACTGGAGACCCAGACCGCCAGCGTCGCCCAGACGCTGGAGGCGATCGCCAGCACGGAGTTTGAATTCGACGTCACCGACGAGGAAGTCTCGTCTCCCAACGAGGACACCTCCGTCGAGGTCGAGGACGCGCCTGTTGTACGATTTTTGCAGAAGATGTTGATCGATGCGATCAACATGCGCGCATCCGACTTGCATTTTGAGCCCTACGAACAAATTTACCGCGTCCGCTTTCGCATTGATGGTGAACTGCGCGAAATCTCTCAACCCCCGCTGGCCATCAAAGACAAGTTGGCCTCGCGCATCAAAGTGATCTCCAAGCTGGACATCGCCGAGAAGCGCGTGCCACAAGATGGCCGTATGAAGCTCAGATTTGGCAGCAAATCTATCGATTTTCGCGTCAGTACGCTGCCAACCCTGTTTGGCGAGAAGATCGTCATCCGGATCCTGGACCCCTCCAGCGCCAAATTGGGCATCGAGGCCCTGGGGTACGAGAAGGCCGAGAAGGATCGCCTGCTCGTCGCCGTCCATCGACCTTACGGCATGGTGTTGGTCACCGGCCCCACAGGGTCGGGCAAGACCGTGTCGCTCTACACCTGCCTGAACATCCTCAATCAGCCGGGCTCCAACATTTCCACGGTCGAAGATCCAGCGGAAATCAACCTACCCGGCATCAACCAGGTCAACGTCAACGAGAAGGCCGGACTGACTTTTTCGATCGCACTGAAGTCGTTCCTGCGCCAGGATCCAGACGTCATCATGGTGGGCGAAATTCGCGACCTGGAGACGGCCGACATCGCCATCAAGGCGGCACAGACTGGCCACCTGGTGCTTTCGACGCTGCACACCAACGATGCGCCATCGACGCTGACGCGCCTGCTGAACATGGGCGTGGCGCCCTTCAACATCGCATCCAGTGTGCTGCTGATCACTGCGCAGCGATTGGTGCGGCGGCTGTGCGAGACCTGCAAGCAGCCGGCCGACTACCCTACCGAATCACTGCTGGACGCCGGGTTCACCGAGGCCGACCTGGATGGCAGTTGGAAACCCTATCGTGCCGTGGGTTGCTCGGCCTGCAACAACGGCTATCGCGGGCGCTTAGGTTTGTACCAGGCCATGCCGATCTCAGAGGAGATCCAGCGCATCATCCTGGCGCAGGGTGGCTCACTTGACATTGCTGCCCAGGCCCGACGCGAGGGGGTGCGCGACTTGCGCCAATCGGGCCTGCTCAAGGTGCGATTGGGCGTCACCACGCTGGAGGAAGTGATCTCCGCGACCAACGACTGACACGAGGAACAGACGCATGGCCATCGCCACTGCCGCCACCAAGGCCGTCAAGGAATTCATCTTCGAGTGGGAGGGCAAGGACCGCAACGGCAAGGTCGTGCGCGGTGAGCAGCGCTCGGCTGGCGAATCGGCCGTCACCGCCAGCCTGCGGCGTCAGGGCATATTGGTCACCAAGATCAAACGCCGCCGCTCCAAAGGCGGAAAGTCCATCAAAGCCAAGGATATTGCCGTCTTCACCCGCCAACTGGCGACCATGATGAAGGCCGGCGTGCCCCTGCTGCAGTCCTTCGACATCGTGGCCCGCGGCGCCCCCAACCCCCGCCTGACCAAGCTGCTGACCGACATCCGCACCGACGTCGAGACCGGCACCAGCCTGTCACAGGCGTTTCGTCGCCACCCGCAGTACTTCGACAACCTGTATTGCAACCTGGTCGAGGCCGGTGAGGCAGGCGGTATCCTGGAGGAGTTGCTGACCCGCCTGGCGATCTACCAGGAAAAA
Source organism: Pseudomonadota bacterium (assembly GCA_020161145.1). GTDB lineage: Bacteria > Pseudomonadota > Gammaproteobacteria > Burkholderiales > Burkholderiaceae_C > Ideonella. The sequence continues at coordinate 104,296 of JAIUPQ010000004.1, read as the reverse complement.
AACCTGGCCATCAAACAGAAGGTCAAATCGGCATTGATGTACCCCACTTCCGTGCTGATCGTGGCATTTATTGTGGTGGCGGTCATCATGGTGTTCGTCATTCCGGCCTTCAAGAGCGTTTTTGAGTCGTTTGGCGCCGACCTGCCCACGCCCACCTTGATCGTCATGGCCATCAGCGAGTTCTTCGTCGAATACTGGTGGCTGATCTTCGGTGCCCTCTTTGGCGGTGGCTACATGTTCATGCGCACCTGGCGGCGGTCAGAGAATATGCAGCGGTTCATGGATCGCCTGTTGCTGCGCGTGCCCGTCTTTGGTGAGTTGGTGCGCAAGTCCATCATCGCGCGCTGGACCAGCACCCTGTCCACCATGTTCGCGGCCGGTGTGCCACTGGTGGACGCGCTCGACTCGGTGGGCGGCACAGCCGGCAACGTCGTCTACGCCGATGCCACCGAGCAGATTCAGCGCGACGTCGCCTCAGGCACCGCCTTGACCACCGCCATGACGTCCACCAACGTCTTTCCCACCATGGTGTTGCAGATGGCCTCCATCGGCGAGGAGTCCGGCTCGCTGGACGCGATGCTGAGCAAGGCGGCCGACTTCTATGAGGGCGAGGTGGACGACATGGTCAAAGGCCTGTCCAGCCTGATGGAGCCCATCATCATCGTCTTCCTGGGCACCTTGATCGGTGGCATCGTGGTCTCCATGTACCTGCCCATCTTCAAGATTGGCCAGGTCGTCTGATGGCGGATAGTCTCTGGGCCTGGTTTGCTTCACCCTGGGCGCTAGGCCTCATCGGCCTGGTGGTCGGCAGTTTTTTGAACGTGGTGGTGTACCGATTGCCGCGCATGATGGCGCGCGGCGACTGGGGCGAAGTCGCTGGCTACCTGGGTGACGGCGAGGGTTGGCGTCAGACCTTCGGTGCCGACGCACCCAAGGAGGCGGGTGCGCTGGCTCAGCGCATCGAAGGCCAGCTCGCCGCCCTTGCGCGGTTCAACCTGGCCTTTCCCGGCTCGGCCTGTCCGCATTGCAACCGCGCCATTGCCTGGCATGAGAACGTGCCGCTGCTGGGCTGGCTGCGCCTCAAAGGCCGCTGTGCCGGCTGCGCCGCGCCCATTTCGGTGCGCTATCCCCTCGTCGAGCTGCTGACTGGCGTGCTGTTCGCGCTGGCCGGCTGGCGCTTCGGCGCCACCCCCACGGCGCTGCTGTGGTGCGGCGTGCTGGCGGTGCTGGTCACCCTTTCGGCCATTGACTGGGACACCACCTTGCTGCCCGACGTGTTGAACCAGCCGCTGCTGTGGGCCGGCCTGGTGGCAGCCGCCCTGGGCTGGAGCGGCGTGCCGCTGGCAAGCGCACTTTGGGGTGCGGTGGCCGGCTTCCTGGCCTTGTGGTCCGTGTACTGGCTGTTCAAGCTGGTCACGGGCAAGGAAGGCATGGGCGCCGGTGACTTCAAACTGCTGGCCGCGCTGGGCGCCTGGCTGGGCTGGCCCGCCTTGCTGCCCATCATCCTGGCCTCGTCCATCGTCGGCACGGTCGTCGGCCTGGGCCTCAAGTTCAGCGGGGGCCTGCGGGAGGGCGGCTACGTGCCGTTCGGCCCCTTCCTGGCTGGCGGCGGCATCGCAGTGATGCTGCTCGGCACGGGCCGCGTCAACGCATGGCTGGGGCTGTAACCACCATCGGCCTGACGGGCGGCATCGGCAGCGGCAAGTCCACCGTGGCCCGGATGCTGGCCGACCTGGGTGCCGGCATTGTCGACACCGACGCCCTGGCCCGTGCCCTGACCGCCCCTGGTGGCGCCGCGCTGCCGGCCATCGCCGACGCCTTTGGCGCCGCAGCCATAGACCGTGACGGCGCACTGGATCGCGCCCACATGCGCACCGTCGTCTTCGCCGGCCCCGACGCCGCCCAGGCACGCCAGCGGCTGGAGGCCATCCTCCACCCCCTGATCCTGACGCAAGCTTTGGCTGACGCCCGGCAGCTGATGCAGGCACGCCCCGGCTGGCCGGTGGTGTTTGATGTGCCGCTGCTGGTGGAGTCCGGCCACTGGGCGGATCGGGTGGACAAGGTGCTGGTGGTGGAGTGCCCTCCCGACGAGCAGGTGCGCCGCGTCATGGCCCGCTCCGGCTGGACCGAGGCGGACGTGCGTCGCGTCATCGCCCAGCAGGCCAGCAACGCCCAGCGCCGCGCCGTGGCCGATGCCGTCATCGTCAACCACGCCATCACCCTGGAGGCCTTGCGCGCCGAGGTCGATCGCGTCTGGCAGGCCTGGGCGCTGCCCGTGCTGTGAAACAATCGCCGCTGCACAACGATCACATGGGGTTGAGCGCGCCTTGGTCCTCTACGAATACCCGCTGAACGAAAGCGTGCGCACGCTGCTGCGGCTGGAGCAGCTTGTCGGCCGGCTGGACACGCTGGTGGCGCGCGACGACGCCATCGACCACCATTTCGCGCTCGCCACGCTGTTCGACATCCTCGACGTGGCCGCCCGCGCCGACCTCAAGAGCGATTTGCTCAAGGAGCTGGAGCGCCACAAGGCCCAATTTCAGGCCTACCGCGGCCACCCTGGCGTCAGCGAGGATGCACTCGATGACGTGGTCGCCCGCATCGACGCGGCGTTTGACGCCCTCAACCAGACCACCGGCAAGGCGGGCCAGGGACTGACCAGCAACGAATGGCTGATGGGCATCCGCAGCCGCATCCACATCCCGGCCGGCACTTGCGAGTTCGACCTGCCCGGCTACTACGCCTGGCAGCAACACCCCGCCGACCAGCGCCGCGCCGACCTGCAACGGTGGCTGACCGAGCTGACCCCGCTGGCCCATGCACTGCGCCTGATGCTGCACCTGTTGCGCGACACCGGCATGCCCCAGCGCATCGTCGCCACTGCCGGCCAATACCAGCAAAGCCTGGCCCCGGGCAAAACCTACCAGCTGCTGCGCCTGCGCCTGGATGGCGACACCGGCCTGGTGCCCGAAATCACCGGCCACCGCCTGATGGTGGGCGTGCGCCTGATGCGCCCCGACCCGGCCGATGGCCGCCTGCGCCCGGCCACCGACGCCGACATCACCATGGATTTGGCGCTGTGCGCATGACGGCGCCCCCCGACTCCAGCGCCGCTGCACGCCGCATCCAGGTCGCCTGCCCCGCTTGCGGCGAAGCCACCTGGTACGCCGCCGACAACCCCTACCGGCCTTTTTGCAGCGCCCGCTGCCAGGGGCTGGACTTTGGCGCCTGGGCCAGTGAGCACTACCGCGTCGGCGCCGCGCCCGATGAGGCCGACGACGCCTCGCCGCCCGCAGCCACCTGATGGCACCAGCGCCTCTTGAAATCGCCTGAGGCACCCCTATAATTGTTAGCACTCGGGTCGATTGAGTGCTAACAGCACCCTGATCGGGCCCGATCGAACCGTCTGCGCCGCAGCCTTCGCTGCGGCGTGCTTTTTCCCTCAAGGAGAACCCATGAAACTGCGTCCCCTGCACGATCGCGTGATCGTCAAGCGCCTGGAAAACGAAACCAAGACCGCCTCGGGCATCGTCATCCCCGACAACGCCGCCGAAAAGCCCGACCAGGGTGAAGTGCTGGCTGTCGGCCCGGGCAAGCGCAACGACAAAGGCGATTTCGTTGCCCTGAACGTGGCGGTGGGCGACCGCGTGCTGTTCGGCAAGTACTCGGGCCAGGCCGTCAAGGTCGATGGCGACGAGCTGCTGGTGATGCGCGAAGAAGACCTCTTCGCCGTGGTTCAAAAGTAAGCCCCCTGGCCTGGGCCGTGGCCCAGACCACCTCGAGGGGGTTGCTGCCATCCGGGCCACCCGGATCGAGCCCCCTTCCCTAGCGAAATTCGGAGAAATCAAACATGGCTGCTAAAGACGTGGTTTTCGGCGCGGATGCGCGCCACCGCATGGTTGAAGGCGTGAACATCCTGGCCAACGCGGTCAAGGTGACCCTGGGCCCCAAGGGCCGTAACGTGGTGCTGGAGCGCTCCTTCGGCGCCCCCACGGTGACCAAGGACGGTGTGTCCGTCGCCAAGGAAATCGAGCTCAAGGACAAGCTCCAGAACATGGGCGCGCAAATGGTCAAGGAAGTCGCTTCCAAGACCAGCGACAACGCCGGTGACGGCACCACCACCGCCACCGTGCTGGCCCAGGCCATCGTGCGCGAAGGCATGAAGTACGTGGCCGCCGGCATGAACCCCATGGACTTGAAGCGCGGCATCGACCGTGCCGTGGCCGCTCTGGTTGAAGAGCTCAAGAAGGCCAGCAAGCCCACCACCACCAGCAAGGAAATCGCCCAGGTCGGCTCGATCTCGGCCAACTCCGACGAGTCCATCGGCAAGATCATTGCCGACGCCATGGACAAAGTGGGCAAGGAAGGCGTCATCACCGTCGAAGACGGCAAGAGCCTGGACAACGAGCTGGACGTCGTCGAAGGCATGCAGTTCGACCGCGGCTACCTCAGCCCCTACTTCATCAACAACCCCGAGAAGCAAGTCGCGCTGCTGGACAACCCGTTCGTGCTGCTGTACGACAAGAAGATCAGCAACATCCGCGACCTGCTGCCCACGCTGGAAGCCGTGGCCAAGGCCGGCCGCCCGCTGCTGATCATCGCTGAGGACGTGGACGGCGAGGCGCTGGCCACCCTGGTGGTCAACACCATCCGCGGCATCCTCAAGGTCGTCGCCGTCAAGGCCCCGGGCTTTGGTGACCGCCGCAAGGCCATGCTGGAAGACATCGCCATCCTGACGGGCGGCAAGGTCATCGCTGAAGAAGTGGGCCTGTCGCTGGAGAAGGTCACGCTGGCCGATCTGGGCCAAGCCAAGCGCGTCGAAGTGGGCAAGGAAAACACCACCCTCATCGATGGCGCCGGCACCGCCGACATCATCGAAGCGCGCGTCAAGCAGATCCGCATCCAGATCGAAGAAGCCACCAGCGACTACGACCGCGAGAAGCTGCAGGAGCGCGTGGCCAAGCTGGCCGGCGGCGTGGCCGTCATCAAGGTCGGTGCTGCCACCGAAGTCGAGATGAAGGAGAAGAAGGCCCGCGTTGAAGACGCCCTGCACGCCACCCGTGCGGCCGTGGAAGAAGGCATCGTCGCCGGCGGCGGCGTGGCCCTGCTGCGTGCCCGTCAGACCGCTGGCACCATCAAGGGTGACAACACCGACCAGGACCACGGCATTGCGCTGGTGCTCAAGGCCATCGAGGCCCCGCTGCGCGAAATCGTGGCCAACGCCGGTGGCGAACCCAGCGTGGTCGTCAACGCCGTGCTGGCCGCCAAGGGCAACCATGGCTTCAATGCCGCCAACGACACCTATGGCGACATGATCGACATGGGCATCCTGGACCCGACCAAGGTGACCCGCACCGCGCTGCAGAACGCCGCGTCCGTGGCCAGCCTGATGCTGACCACCGAGTGCATGATCGCCGAGTCGCCCAAGGCCGACGCGCCCGCCATGCCGGGCGGCGGCATGGGTGGTATGGGTGGCATGGACGGCATGATGTAAGTCCGGCGCCAAGCCGCCTGCCTTCAAGACCCAAGGGGCTGCTCACGCAGCCCCTTTTTTCTTGCCTGCGCGCAGCCTGTACCGCCCAGCCTGCAATCGGTCGCTTCGCGCACGACCCCACACCCCGTCCGGCACACCATCGCGGCCTCACCCCCTTTTCAAGGAGACCCGATGAAGTCCTGGCATCTGCTTGCCCCCGCCTGCGCCGCCCTGCTGCTGGCCCCGCCCCCTGCCGCGTGGGCCGCCGACACCCCGCAGCCCCCCAACCTCCCGCTGCGCGACTTCTTCGCCAACCCGCCCCAGAGCAACTTCCAGCTCAGCGGCGACGGCCGCTGGCTGTCCTGGATGGAGCCGGCCCCGGCTGCCGCAGGGGCCACGCCCCGCCTCAACGTCTTCGTGCAGGCGCTGGACGGCGCCCGGCGCCAGGGCCAGCCGCGCCAGCTCAGCTTCGAGAGCGCCCGCGACGTCGACGGCTACTTCTGGAAAGGCGGCGACACGCTGCTCTACGCCAAGGACTTTGGCGGTGACGAGAACTACCACGTCATCGCCGTCAACCCCAAAGACGGCCAGATCACCGACCTCACCCCTTACGACGGCGTGCGCGCCGGCGTCGTCGATGTGCTCGAGGATGACCCCGAACACCTGCTGCTGATGCACAACCGGCGCGACAAGAAGACCTTCGACGTCTACCGCGTGCACGTGCGCAGCGGCAAGGAGACGCTGGTGGCCACCAACCCCGGCACCATCGACTACTGGCTGACCGACCACGCCGGCCGCCTGCGCGCCGCCTACGCCACCGTGGGCACGCAAAAGCAGCTGCTGTGGCGCGCCAGCGAAGAAGACGCGTTCAAACCCATCATCGAGACCGACTACAAGACCACGGTGGCACCGCTCTTTTTCGATTTCGACAACCAGCGCCTCTACCTCAGCTCCAACCGCGGCCGCGACCTGCTGTCCCTGGTGCGTGTAGACCCCACCCAGCCTGGCGCTGAAGAAGTGATCTTCCAGCCACCGGGCAACGACCTCACCTACGCCAACTACTCCCGCGCGCGCAAGGTGCTGACCGAGGCCCAATATGAGGGTGCCAAGCGGCAGCAGCACTACTTCGACGCGCAAACCGAGCGGCTCTACCACGATCTGGAAAAGCGCCTGCCCGGCTACCGCATCGACCTGCAAGCCAGCACCCGGGCCGAGGACCGCCACATCGTCTCCGCCTCCAGCGACCGCACCCCTGGCGTGCGCTACCTGTACGACAGCCAGCGCGGTGAGCTGACCCAGCTGGCCGTCATCAACGCCAGGCTGCCCGAGGCGCAGATGGCGCAAATGAAACCCATCAGCTACACCGCCCGCGACGGCCTGGTCATCACCGGCTACCTGACGCTGCCCGTGGGCCGCACGCCCAAGAACCTGGCCTGCATCGTCAACCCGCACGGCGGCCCCTGGGCCCGCGATTCCTTGGGCTTCAAACCCGAGGTGCAGTTTCTGGCCAACCGGGGCTATTGCGTGCTGCAGATGAACTTCCGCGGCTCCACCGGCTATGGCCGCACCTTCTGGGAGGCCAGCTTCGGCCAATGGGGCCTGGCCATGCAGGACGACATCACCGACGGCGCCCGCTGGCTGGTGGCCCAGGGCATTGCCGACCCCAAGCGCCTGGGCATCTACGGCGGCAGCTACGGCGGCTACGCCACCCTGGCCGGCATCACCACCACACCCGACCTCTACGCCGCCGCCGTGGACTACGTGGGCGTCTCCAACCTGCTGACCTTCATGGGCTCCATTCCGCCCTACTGGGAGAGCTGGCGCCAGCAGCTATATGCCATGGTGGGCGACCCCAACGATCCGGTGCAGAAAAAGCGGCTGGAAGCCACCTCGCCCGCACTCCACGCCGACAAGATCAAGACGCCGCTGCTGGTCGTCCAGGGCGCCAAGGATCCGCGCGTCAAACAGGCCGAGAGCGACCAGATGGTCGAGGCGCTGCGGAAACGCGGCGTGGCCGTCGAGTACATGGTCAAGGACAACGAAGGCCACGGCTTTGCCAACGAGGAGAACCGCTTCGAGTTCTACGGCGCCATGGAGCGCTTCTTCGGCCAGCACCTCAAGCCGTAAGCCGGGGGTAGCGGCGGCGCAAAACTTGACGCAGAACAAGGCCCGCCTGCCACCCGCCGCCTAAACTCCCGCCACGGCCACTTGCCTCGGCAAGGGATGAAACGCCGCAGCCCGTCTGTGGTGCTGCGGTTCATCCCATGGTTTCACAGACGCGATACATCGGCACGCCGCCGTGCGTGCCGCCTACCGTTCTGTGGAGAAACATCATGGTGCAACCCGCCACCACCCGCCGCCAACGCTCCTGGGCCGAACCGTTCAAGATCAAGATGGTGGAGCTGCTCAAGACCACCACCGCCGAGGAGCGCCAGCGCGCCATCGCCGAGGCCGGCTACAACACCTTCCTGCTCAAGTCGCAAGACGTCTACATCGACCTGCTGACCGACTCCGGCGTCTCCGCCATGAGCGACCGCCAATGGGCCGGCATGATGCTGGGCGACGAGGCCTACGCCGGCAGCGCCAACTTCTACCACCTCGAAGCCACCGTGCGCGAGTGCTACAGCTACCGCCACACGGTGCCCACGCACCAGGGGCGCGGCGCCGAACACATCCTCTCGCGGCTGCTGATCAAGCCCGGCGACTACGTGCCGGGCAACATGTACTTCACCACCACGCGGCTGCACCAGGAGCTGGCCGGCGGCACCTTCGTGGACGTCATCGTCGATGAAGCCCACGACGCCCAGCACGAAGGCCTGTTCAAGGGCAACGTGGACATCGCCAAGCTCGACGCGCTGGTGGCCCGCGTGGGCGCCGAGCGCATCCCCTACGTCAGCCTGGCCACCTGCGTCAACATGGCCGGCGGCCAGCCCGTCTCCATGGCCAACATCAAGGCCTTGCGGGCCTGGTGCGACAAGCACGGCGTGCGGCTGGTGCACGACATGACGCGCGTGGCCGAGAACGCCTACTTCATCCAGCAGCGCGAGGCCGGTTACGCCCACCGCAGCGTGGCCTCCATCGTCCACGAAATCTGCGCCCAGACCGACGCCGCCACCATGAGCGCCAAGAAAGACGCCCTGGTCAACATCGGCGGCTTTCTGGCCATGAACGACGACGACCTCTACCGCCGCGCCTGCGACATGATCGTCGTCTACGAAGGCCTGCACACCTACGGCGGCCTGGCCGGGCGCGACATGGAGGCCATGGCCATCGGCATCCGCGAGAGCATCGACGACAACCACATCAAGGCGCGCGTGGGCCAGGTCGAATACCTGGGCAAGAAGCTGGAAGACGCCGGCGTGCCCATCGTGCGTCCCGTGGGCGGCCACGCCGTCTTCCTCGACGCCAAACGCATCCTGCCGCACGTCCCGCAGGCGCAGTACCCGGCCCAGGCCCTGGCCGCCGCGCTGTACGTGGACTCGGGCGTGCGCGCCATGGAGCGCGGCGTGGTCTCGGCCGGGCGCGACGCCGAGGGCCGCGACCACATGCCCCGGCTGGAGTTGGTGCGACTGACCATCCCGCGCCGCGTCTACACCCAGGCCCACATGGACGTGGTGGCCGAGAGCGTGATCGAGGTGGCCGAGCACGCCCGCGACGTGCGCGGCCTGCGCTTCACCTACGAGCCCGACGTGCTGCGCTTCTTCCTCGGGCGCTTCGAGCCGGTGGCGTAAGGCATCAAGAAGCCCAGGCGAACTCGGCCGTGAAGTGCCGCAGCAGCCTGGGCTGCTTGGTGATGCGCACGCCGCGAATGGCGGCGGCCTTGGCCTTGACCTCGGCGATGACCTCGGCCGCGTAGTCGAAGTGCGACTGCGTGTACATGCGGCGCGGAAACGCCAGCCGCACCAGCTCCATCGCATGGAAGGTCTCGGTGCCGTCGGCCAGCCGCTTGCCGAACATCACCGAGCCCACCTCCACACCGCGAATGCCCCCCTCCAGGTACAGCGCATTGCACAGCGCCCAGGCCGGGTACTGGGCCACCGGCATCTGCGGCAGCACCGTGCGCGCATCGATGTAGACCGCGTGGCCGCCGGTGGGCTTCATGAAGCCCACGCCGGCCGCTTCCAGCCGCTCGCCCAGGTATTCGGCCGTGCGCAGGCGGTAGCGCAGGTAGTCCTCGTCGATGCCCTCCTCCAGCCCCACGGCCAGCGCCTCCAGGTCGCGCCCGGCCAGGCCGCCGTAGGTGGGAAAGCCCTCGGCCAGAATCAGCCCGTTGCGCACCGGCTCGATCCAGCGATCGTCGCGCAGCGCGATGAAGCCGCCCATGTTGACCATGCCGTCCTTCTTGGCGCTCATGGTGCAGCCATCGGCATACGAGAACATCTCCTGCACGATGGCGCGGATGCTGACCTGCGCATAGCCCGGCTCGCGCATCTTGATGAACATGGCGTTCTCGGCAAAGCGACACACGTCCATCACCAGCGGCTTGCCATGGCGTTTGAGCAGCGCCGCATAGTCGCGGATATTGGCCATGGACACCGGCTGCCCGCCGCCCGTGTTGTTGGTGACCGTGAGCATGCCGAACGGAATGCGCGCGCCCTCGGTCTCCAGCAGCGCCGCCACCCGCGCCAGGTCGATATTGCCCTTGAACGGGTGCACCAGGCTGGGCTGCAAACCCTCGGCAATCACCAGGTCTTGCGCCTCCACGCCCAGGTACTCCAGGTTGGCGCGCGTGGTGTCGAAATGGCAGTTGTTAGGCACCAGTTGGCCGCGCTCGCACACCGCACCGAAGAGCACCTTCTCGGCCGCCCGGCCCTGGTGCGTCGGCACGAAATGGGCCATGCCGGTCAGCTCCTGCACCACGCGCTCCAGGCGGTAAAAGCTGCGCGCGCCGGCATAGCTCTCGTCGCCCTCCATCACCGCGCCCCATTGGCGCGACGACATGGCGCCCGTGCCGGAGTCGGTCAACCAGTCGATCAGCACGTCCTCGGCGCGCAGCAAAAACACATTGAGCCTGGCCGCCTCCAGCAACTGCTCGCGCTGCGCGCGTGTGGTCATCTTGATGGGCTCGATGGACTTGATGCGAAAAGGTTCAATCAGGGTCTTGGGCATGGGGTTCCTCAGCGTCGGTTGGAGATAGTGCGTGGCAAGGTAGCACCGGCCGCCGGGCCGTGGTGTCGGTTGGCACCAACGCCGAGGTTGATGCAGATCAAAGGCCTGGCGCTTGTACGGAGCGGGCAAACCAGCAGTGACAAGCCCGACCCCCCTGCCCACCATGGGGCACCCATTCCCCTACAAGGAGACACCCCATGCCCACCTTTGCCCAACGCGGCCTCGCCATCCTGTCGCTGGCCTTTCCGCTGGCCGCCCTGGCTGCGCCCGACGTGCCCCACGCCGCCGTCAACGAACTGGACACCCGCCACTGCACCCAGACCGGCGGCCAGGTGCAGGCACTGCGCGCCTGGGCCAACACCAACGCCGCGCCCGAGCAATGGGTGCCCTACGGCGGCGGCGCCTTGGGCTGCACCTACACGGCCGATGACGGCTCGCGCATCACCTTGTTCAACGCCACGCTGATGAGCCGCGCACCCACCATGGCCACGCTGGCCTACTACGCCAAAGTGCCCTGGGACGGCATAGGCTTTGGCAACCCGGCCTGGCTGTACTGCCGCCAACTGGGCGGCGCCATCCAGGTCGGCAGCAACGGCAGCGGCGGCGGCTGGGCCGCCAAGCGCGGGGACGACCCCATCGCCCTGTGCGTCTTCGCCGACCGCTCGGCCATCGACGACTGGGGGCTGCTCTACCACTCCAACGACATCGTGCGGGGGATGGATTTGGCGACGGTGTTGCGGTTTGCGGATCCGTACTGAGTACCCCCAAAGGCGCCGTGCCCAGCGGCGCCTTGAGAAGCCCGTCTCGCCCGATGGAATGGCTAAAATGGCCAATTTCCGTCGCACGGAGACTCGCCATGCACTACACCGCCACCCAAGCCAAGAACCAATTTGGCGTCCTGTGCCGCCAAGCCAAACAGGCACCGGTTATCGTGGAAAAAGCTGGCCGACCCGACACCGTGCTGCTTTCCTACGAGGCCTACCAACGCCTGAGTGCCCCCAGTCCAGCAACCGATGAACGGCGCCAGTTTGCACAACAGTATGCAGACTGGCTGACCGAGCAGCGCAAGCTGGTGGAGGATCACGGCATCTGGAATGACGACGTCAAAGTTTGGTAGCCCGCCATGGCGCAGTACGACGTCTACCCCAACCCCAGCGTCAGCTCCCGCAACCAGATCCCTTACGTGGTGGACATGCAGAGCAATCTGCTGTCCGACCTGACGACCCGGCAGGTCGTGCCGCTGGCGCTGCGTGTCAGCGACGCCCCCGCGGCGCCCCGCCGGCTGTCACCACAGTTCACGATAGAAGGGCGTCGCGTCAGTCTGCTGCCCCATCTGGCAGCGCCATTGAACGCCCGCCTGCTGCGTCAGCCACTTGCTTCATTGGCCGGGCATGCTGGCGAGTTGCGGGACGCATTGGATGCGGTGGTCAGCGGGGTGTAGCCCCACCCCCCTCACCCGTGCAGCGCCCGCCCCAACCCCTTGTGCGCCGCCTCCTGCACCACCTCGCCCAACGTGGGGTGGGCGTGGATGATGTGGGCCACGTCTTCCAGCCGCTCGTTCATCTCAATCGAGTGGGCAAACGTGCTGCACAGCTCGCTGACGCCCGTGCCCACGGCCTGCCAGCCCAGGATGCGGTGGTTGTCCTCTCTAGCCACCACGCGGATGAAGCCGTCCAGGCCCGCTTCCAGCGTCATGGCGCGGCCGTTGCCGGCAAAGGGGAAGCTGGCCGTCTTGACCGCAATACCCTGCGCCTTGGCCTGCTCGGGTGAAAGGCCCACCACCACCACCTCGGGGTCGGTGAAGCAGACGGCCGGAATCACCTGCGGCTGGAAGGCCACCTTCTTGCCGGCGATGGCGTCCACCGCCACCTCGCCCTGGGCCATGGCGCGGTGGGCCAGCATGGGCTCGCCGGTCAAGTCGCCAATGGCGTAGACGCCGGTCATCGAGGTCTTGCACTGGGCATCGACGACCACGCTGTGGCCGGGGCCCATGGTCAGTTGCAGCGCCTCCAGGTTCAGCCCTTCGGTCATGGTCTTGCGGCCCACGGCCACCAGCACCTTGTCGGCCTGCACGGTCTGGGTAGCGTCATCAGCCAGTTGCACGGTCAACTGGCCGTTGGCAAAGCCCTGGGCCTTGGCGCCGGTCAGCACGGTGATGCCCAGCCTGGCCAGCGACTTGACCACAGGCTTGACCAACTCGGCGTCGTAGGCGGGCAGCACGCGGTCTTGCGCCTCCACCACAGTGACCTTGGCGCCCAGCTTGGCGTAGGCGGTGCCCAGCTCCAGCCCGATGTAGCCGCCGCCCACCACGGCCAGGTGCGCGGGCACCGCCGTCAGCGCCAGCGCCTCGGTGCTGGAGAGGATGTCGCCGCCAAACGGCAGGCCGGGAATCTGCACCGGCGTGGAGCCGGTGGCCAGCAGCAGGTGGTCGCAGCTGATCTTGGTTTGGCTGCCGTCGGCCGCCGTGGCGATGACGGTCTTGCCATCGACGATGCGCGCGGTGGCGGCCAACACCTCCACCTTTTGCTTCTTGACCAGATGGGCCACGCCGCCGGTCAGCTTGGCGACGATGCCGTCCTTCCAGACCATGGTCTTGGCCAGATCCAGCACCGGGCTTTGCACGCGGATGCCCAGGGCGTTGCCGCCTTCGGCCGCCGCATGGGTGGCGGTCTCGAACTGTTCGGCCGCATGCAGCAGCGCCTTGGAAGGGATGCAGCCCACGTTCAGGCAGGTGCCGCCCAGGGCCTGGGCTTCCACCAGCACCGTTTTGAGCCCGGCCTGACCGGCGCGGATGGCGGCCACGTAACCGCCAGGGCCGCCGCCGATGATGAGCAGTTGGGTGTGCAAGGTATTCATGCGGCGTCGATGAAAAGCAGTGAGGGGGTTTCGAGGTAGGCGCGCACCAACTGGATGAACTGCGCCGCGTCCATACCGTCCACCACGCGGTGGTCGAATGAGGACGAGAGGTTCATCATCAGCCGTGCGGTGACCAGGCCGTGGACGAAGACCGGCGTTTCGATGATGCGGTTGACGCCCACGATGCCCACCTCGGGCATGTTGATGACCGGGGTGGTGACGATGCCGCCCAGCGGCCCCAGGCTGGTCAGCGTGATGGTGGAGCCCTGCAGCTCATCGCGCGTGGCCTTGCCACTGCGCGCGGCCTCGGCCAGCCGGGTGACCTCGGCACCCACCTCCCACAGCGTCATGGCCTCGGCGTGGCGGATCACCGGCACCATCAGCCCGCCGGGCGTCTGCGCGGCCATGCCCAGGTGGACGGCGCCGTAGCGCGTGACCACGTCGGCCTCGTCGTCGTAGCGGGCATTGATCTGCGGAAACTCACGCAGCGCCAGCACCAGCGCACGGGCAATGAACGGGATCAGCGTCAGCTTGCCGCGCGACTTGCCATAGCGGTCATTGAGTTGCTTGCGCAGCGCCTCCAGCTCGGTGACGTCGCAGGCCTCCACGTAGGTGAAGTGCGGAATGCGGCGCTTGGCCTCCTGCATGCGCTGGGCGATCTTGCGCCGCAGGCCAATGACGGGCACCTGGGTCTCGTCGGTGCGGCGCACATAGCTGCTGCTGCGCCGGCCGCCATCGCTGGCGGCGTCCTGGGCCAGGTAGGCGTCCAGGTCGTCGTGCGTGACCTGGCCGGCGCTGCCCGTGGGGGCCACCAGCTCCAGCCGGATGCCCTCGTTCAGCGCCCGCTGGCGCACGGCGGGCGAGGCCAGCGGCCGGCCCTCCGGGTGGACGGCGCGCTCGGGCCGGCTCGCGGACGGTGCCGGCGCCGCCTTGGGCGCTGGCGCAGGGGCCGGCTTGGGCGCCGGGCTGGGCGCCGCCTTGGCCTCGGCCTTCGGCGCAGGAGCCGGCGCGGCCGGTGCGGCCGCAGGCGCGGCCTTGGCTGCCATGGCGCTGGCCGCGTCACCGGTCACGTTGCCCGCACCGGCCACCTCGATGGCAATCAGCGCCGAGCCCACGGCCATCACCTCGCCCACGGCGCCGCCCAGCGACACCACCTTGCCCGCCACCGGCGAGGGGATCTCCACCGAGGCCTTGTCGGTCATCACGTCGGCCAGGCCCTGGTCTTCCTTGACCGTGTCACCCACGGCCACATGCCAGGCCACCAGTTCCACCTCGGCAATGCCCTCACCGATGTCGGGCATCTTCACCACATGCAATCCCATGATTCAACCTTCCATGACTTTTTTGAGCGCAGCGGCCACGCGCGCGGGACCGGGGAAGTAAGCCCATTCCTGGGCGTGCGGGTAGGGCGTGTCCCAGCCCGCCACGCGCAGCACCGGCGCCTCCAGGTGGTAGAAGCAATGCTCCTGCACCAGCGCCGACAACTCGGCACCAAAGCCGCTGGTCTTGGTGGCCTCGTGCACCACCACGCAGCGGCGCGTGCGCCGCACCGACTCGGTGATGGTTTCCAGATCCACCGGCCACAGGCTGCGCAGGTCGATCACCTCGGCATCCACACCGGCCGCCTCGGCGGCGGCCTGGGCCACATAGACCATGGTGCCGTAGGCCAGCACCGTCACCTCGGTGCCCGGCCTGGCCACGGCGGCGCTGGTCAGTGGCACGCGGTAATAGCCCTCGGGCACCTGGCCCTTGGGGTGTTTGCTCCACGGCACCACCGGGCGGTCGTGGTAGCCGTCGAAGGGGCCGTTATAGAGCCGCTTGGGCTCCAGGAAGATCACCGGGTCGTTGCTCTCGATGGCGGCAATCAACAGCCCTTTGGCGTCCACCGGGTTGCTGGGCATCACGGTGCGCAAGCCGCAGACGTGGGTGAAGAACGCCTCGGGGCTCTGGCTGTGCGTCTGCCCGCCATAGATGCCGCCGCCACAAGGCATGCGGATGGTCAGCGGCGCGATGAAGTCGCCGGCCGAGCGGTAGCGCATGCGCGCGGCCTCGGAGACGATCTGGTCGCAGGCCGGATAGAAGTAGTCGGCAAACTGGATCTCGGGCACCGGCCGCAGGCCATAGGCGCCCATGCCCACGGCGGCGCCGATGATGCCGCTCTCGGAGATGGGCGCATCGAACACCCGCTGCTTGCCGTACTTGGTCTGCAGGCCATCGGTGCAGCGGAACACGCCGCCGAAGTAGCCCACGTCCTGGCCGAAGACGACCACGTCGTCGTCGCGCCCCAGCATGATGTCCAGCGCCGAGCGGATGGCCTGGATCATGGTCATGGCCACCAGCGGGCCGGCAGCGGCCATCTCTTCCTGTTCCTGATACATGGTGCGGCTCAGCATCATCAAACCCCCAGTTCCTGGCGTTGCTGGCGCAAATGGGCCGGCATCTCTTCGTACACGTCCTCGAACATCAGCGCATCGCTGGGGCCGCGGCCGTCCAGCAGCGAGCCGTATTGCTCGGCCTCCTTGAGTGCGGCCAGCACCTCGGCCTCCATGGCCTCGCGTGTGGCCTCGTGCTCGGCGTCCGACCACAGGCCGCGTTTGGTCAGGTAGGTGGCCAGCCGGCTGATGGGGTCGCCCAGCGGGAAGCGCTGCCAGTCGTCGGCCGGGCGGTATTTGCTGGGGTCGTCCGACGTGGAATGCGGCCCGCCGCGGTAGGTCACCCACTCGATCAGCGCCGGCCCATGGCCGCCGCGCGCGCGTTCGGCCGCCCAGCGGCTAGCTGCGTAGACGGCCAGAAAGTCATTGCCGTCCACCCGCAGCGAGGCAATGCCACAGCCCACGCCGCGCGCGGCAAACGTCGTGCCCTCGCCGCCGGCAATGGCCTGGAAGGTGGAGATGGCCCACTGGTTGTTGACCACGTTGAGGATGACCGGCGCGCGGTACACGTGGGCAAACGTCAGCGCGGTGTGGAAGTCGCTCTCGGCCGTGGAGCCGTCGCCAATCCAGGCCGAGGCAATCCTGGTGTCGCCCTTGATGGCCGAGGCCATGGCCCAGCCCACGCCCTGGATGAACTGCGTGGCCAGGTTGCCGCTGATGGAGAAGAACCCGGCCCGCTTGATGGAGTACATCACCGGCAACTGCCGGCCCTTGAGCGGGTCGCGCTCGTTGGACAGCAGCTGGCAGACCATCTCCACCATCGACACCTCGGGGTTGGCCAGCAGCAGCCCCTGTTGGCGGTAGGTGGGGAAGTACATGTCGCCGTCCTGCAGCGCCAGCCGCTGGCCGATGGCGATGGCCTCTTCACCCAGGCACTGCATGTAGAACGAAGTCTTCTTCTGGCGCTGGGCCAGCGTCATGCGGGCGTCGAAGGCGCGCGTCTTGATCATGTCGCGCAGCGCCTGGCGCAGCACCTCGGGCGGCAGATCGGGCGCCCACGGCCCCACGGCCTCGCCATCGGGGGTCAGCACGCGCACCAGCGCGTAGGCGATGTCTGCCGTGCTGGCCGCCTTGGCGTCCACGGCGGGGCGGCGCACGGCGCCGGCCTCGCTCAGGTGCAGATAGGAAAAATCCGTCTCGTCGCCGGGCCGGGCAGAAGGCTCGGGCACATGCAGCCGCAGCGGCAGGGCTGGCGCGGTTGAGGGGATGGGTGTTTGCGACATGCGGGGCTCCAGACCCGCAGCCACCTGCGGGCCAAACGCGATGCGAAAGAGATGCCCCGCCGGCCAAGCCGGGGTTGGGATGTGCGCGCGCAAGGCTGATGCGCGGCACGCCTCGCCCGCATGTTGTGCGGTCAGGGCGCTGCGTGCGTTCGAGTATCGCAGGGGGCTCGAACCCCCATACCCCGGGGAAACGCTGCCAGCCCCTGGCACCGCCTGCGGGCGACAAAGTCGCGCCGAGCAGGCAAAATTCGCCACCTCTTTTTTTTGTGGCCGACCGCGCCATCGCGCGGCCACTGGATGCATGAACCCGACCCCTCCCGAGACGGCCCCCATCCCCGATGCGCCGCAGCCGCCCGAGCCCGCCGTCGTCGATCTCGCCGCCACGCCGCCCCTGCCCGAGGCCGCGCCTGAGAGCGACACCGCGCCTGAGCCCAAGGCCGACTGCGGCCCGGCATTGATCGCCCGCTTCCCGGCGCTGTTTGGCGGGCCGCACCCCAAGCCGGTCAAGCTGCACATCCAGACCGACATCCAGGCCGCCGCACCCGACGTCTTCAGCAAGGCCCAGCTCACCGCCTTTTTCCGCCGCCATACGCGCACCACGGCCTACCTGATCGCCCTGACGCGTGAGCCGCACCGCTACGACCTCGAAGGTCAGCCGGCCGGCGAGATTGCGGCCGAACACCGCGAGGCCGCCGAGGCCGAGCTGGCCGTGCGCCGCGCCCGCCGCGATGAAAAGCGCGCCGCCGAGCAGGCCGCCTACCGCCAGCGCATCGACTGGCTGCGCGCCAGCGACAAGCAAAGCGTGGACGAACTGGCCGCCGCCCACAACCTCAGCCCCGCGCAGATGCAGGCCGCGCTGGCCCAGGCCCGCACCGAGGCCGAACAGCGCGCCCAGCGCCGCGCCGCCAACCCACCACCGCCGCGTCCGCCCCGCCGCGACGGCGCCCCGCGCCGCGACCACGGCCCGCGCCCGCCCCAAGCGGAGCGCCCCAATGAGCGCCCCAGCGAGCGCACCGCCGAGCGCGGCCGCGCCCCGGAAGGCGATCGCCCGCGCCGCCCGCCCCGTGACAGCCAGCGCCCACCCCGGCGCGACCACGGGCCACGCGGCGACGCGCCGCGCGCCGACCGCGGTGCACCGCGCCCGGGCGCCCCTGCCCCTCGCCCAGCACCGCAGGCGCCCGGCCAGAGCGCCATGCAGCAAGCCTGGCTGGCGGCCCTGAGCGGCAAGCAGGGCGACGACAAAAGCTGAGCACCATGCGCGCGCTGCTGCTGGCCGCCGCGCTGCTGACCGCCGGCACGGCGCCAGCCGCCGAGGCGGTGGCCTTGCGCGTGGTGGCCCTCAACGACTGGCACGGCCACCTGGCCGGTGACGGCCTCTCACTGCCGCTGGGCCAACTCACGGGGGGCAGCGAAACCGAGCGCGTGCCACTGGGCAGTGCTGCGGCTCTGGCCGGCCTGGTGCGCGCCCTGTGCAGCGCCGCGCCGCATTGCCTGGTGCTCGCCAGCGGCGATCTGATCGGTGCCGCGCCGCTGGAGAGCACGCTGTTTCGCCACGAGTCCACCATCGCCGTGGCCGCTGCCCTCGGCGTGCAGGTGGCCGCCGTCGGCAACCACGAGTTCGACGCGGGCCTGACCGAGCTGCGCCGCCTGCAGCGCGGCGGCTGCGCGCCCGCCGACGCCACGCGCACCCCCACGCAAAGCTGCGCCGCGCCGGCGCCCGCCTACCGTGGCATGCCGTTTGCGCTGCTGGGCGCCAACGTCCAGGGCGCCGGCCTGGCCCCCTCCTGGGTGACCGACGTGGGCGGCGTGCGCGTGGGCGTGGTGGGCGCCATCACCCGCACCACGCCCGGCATCGTCCGCCCCAGTGGCATCAAAGACCTGCGCTTCGAGGACGAAGCCACCGCACTGAACCGGGAAGCCGCCGCGCTGGCGCGCCGCGGCGTGCACACCGTGCTGGCGCTGGTGCATGAAGGCGGCCACACCGACGGTGGCGACTGGAACGGCTGCGCCGGCGGCCTGCGCGGCGCCATGGCCCCCATCGCCGAGCAACTGACCCCCGCTTACGCCGCCGTGCTCTCGGCCCACACCCATCAGGGCTACCGCTGTACCGTGGCCGGCCGGCCCGTGGTGCAGGCCACCTCGTATGGGCGCGGCATCTCGGTGCTCGATCTGACGCTGAACCCCGCCACCGGCCGCGCCACCCGGGTGCAGGCCATCAACCTGCCCGTGCTGCGCCCCGAGACACCGGCCGCCCTGCGCGAGGCCGTGCTCGCCGCCACGCCGCTGCCTTGGCGCGCCCCGCTGGCCGCCGCCCGCCCCGATGCCGCCGTGGCCCGCCAGGTGGCCGCCTGGGTGGCCGCCGCCGCACCACTGGCCACGCTCGCGCTCGCGCCCCTGGAGGCGCCTTTCGAGCGCGGCGACGCCGACGAGGCCCGTGGCACCCTGGGCCGGCTGGTGGCCGATGCCCAGCAGCAGGCCGCCGCCCACCTGGGCGCCGACCTCGCGCTGATGAACCCTGGCGGCCTGCGTGCCGATCTGCGCTGCGCCGGCCAGACGCCATGCCAGGTGACCTACGGCCAGGTCTTCACCGCCCAGCCGTTTGGCAACAGCCTGGTGGTGCTCACCCTCACCGGCGCCCAACTCAAGGCCTTGCTCGAAGCGCAAAACCCCGAGCGCCTGCTGCACGTCTCACGTTCGCTGCGCTACACCTGGGCGCCCGGGGCGCCGGCCGGCCAGCGCGTGCGCGAGCTGCGCCTGAACGGCCGGCCCGTGGCGCCG
This sequence comes from Pseudomonadota bacterium, assembly GCA_020161145.1. Taxonomy (GTDB): domain Bacteria; phylum Pseudomonadota; class Gammaproteobacteria; order Burkholderiales; family Burkholderiaceae_C; genus Ideonella. The sequence continues at coordinate 84,425 of JAIUPQ010000004.1, read as the reverse complement.
CGCCAGCCGCTGCGCGTGGTGGTCAACAGCTACATGGCCGAAGGCGGCAACGGCCTGACCATCCTCAAGGCCGCCACCGGCCCGCGCCAGGGCGCCGGGCCAGACGTGGACGCCCTGGCGGCCGCGCTGCAAGCCGGCGCCACCCCCGACCCCGAGCCACGCGTGCGGCGGCTCAGCCGCTAGCCCGGTCCACGCAAACGCGGTTGCGGCCCTCGGCCTTGGCGCGGTAGAGCTGGGCATCGGCGGCCTGCACCAGCGCCTCGGCCTGCACGGCCGCGCCCTCGGCGCCGGCCAGGCCGATGCTGGCGGTGACCTGCACCAGATCGGGGTGCAGGTCGCCGACATGGAGCGCGGCAATGCGCTGGCGCAGCTTCTCGCACACCGCCGAGGCCGCCATCAGCGGCGTCTCGGGTAGCAACAGCACGAACTCCTCGCCGCCGTAGCGGCCCACCACGTCCACCTGCCGGCAGGCGCCGCGCAGCAGGCCGGCCAGGCGGCGCAACACCTCGTCGCCCACACGGTGCGAGCAGCGGTCGTTGATGCGCTTGAAGTGATCGACGTCGATCATGGCCACGCTGAGCGGATGGCGATAGCGGCGCGCCCGCTCGGCCTCGTGCGCCAGTTGCGTATCCAGCCAGCGGCGGTTGGCGAGGCCTGTGAGGCCGTCCTCGCGGGCCAGTTGGCGCAGCAGCTCGGACTGGGCCGCCAGCTGGTCCAGCAGCGCCTGCTGCTCGCGGCCGCTGGCGCGGGCGGCATCCAGTTCATCGGCCAGCGCATGGGCGCTGCGCTGGGCCGCGTCCAGCTCGGTGCGCGCCAGCAAGGCCCGCGCGCGGCGCTGGGTGTCCTGGCCGCGCAGCCGCTGCTGGCCCGCATGGAAGGCCTTGTAGTGGTACAGCGCCTCGGCATGCGCCCCACGCTGCTCATGGATGGCCGACAACAGCTCATGCAGGCGCCCGGCCAGGTGGTCGGGCGGCAGCGGCTGCAGCAGCGCCAGCGCGTCGTCCAGCAGGCGCAGCGCCGTCTCGCCCTGGTCTTGCAGCCAGTGGTTGCGCGCCAGCGCCAGCAGCGCCTCGGCCTGCGCCGCGCGGCGGCCGGCCCGCTGAGCCAGCGTCAAGGCCTCCAGCAGCACGCGCTCGGCACCGGGCAGCGCACCGGCCTGCTGCTGCACCAGGCCCAGGCCCAGCAGCGCCTGCGCGGTGACGGCCGGCTGCGCGCTGGCGCGGGCCTGGGTCAGCGCCCGCGTCAGGTGGCGCTGGCCTTCGGCCGGCTGGCCGCTACGGGCCAGCAGCCGGCCCAGGCTGGTGTGCACGGCGGCGGCCAGCGCCGGGTCGGCCACGCCCTCGGCCAGCCGCTGGGCCCGCAGCAAATGCTCCAGCGCGCGCGGGGTGTCGTCCAGCGCATCCAGCACGGTGCCGGTGTGGGCCAGCGCATGGGCCACGGCACGTGCGTCGCCCGCCTGTTGCGCCACCTCCTGCGCCATCAACAGGTATTTGAGGGCCTCGGCGTACTGGCCATGCTCGCGCAGCAGCGCCCCGATGTTGGCCAGCAGCCCCGCCTCGCCGGCCTTGTCGCCCAGCCGCTGGCGCAGCGTGATGCCGCGGTGGTGGCAGCGCAGCGCCGCCTCCAGATCGTCGCCGCCGGCATGGGCCAGGGCCTGCAGGTTGACGGTGCGCGCCTCGCCGGCCAGATCGCCCAGGCCCTGGTACAGCAGGGCGGCGCGCTCCAGCGGGGGCAAGGTCTGCGCCAGCGGTGCCTGCGCCGCCATGTGGGCGCGGCCTTGCAGCAGCAAGGCCGTGGCCAGGCCGGGCTGGTCGCCATCGGCCAGCGCCTGGGTCTCGGCCGCCTGGGCCAGGCGCAAGGCCTCGGCAGGCTGCCCGGCCAGCGCCACCCGGGCGGCGGCATTGAGGTGGGCCACGGCGGGGCCCGGCGACTGAGCGGCTGGCATGCCAGGCATCGTAGGGTTTTAAGAGGATTGAGGCCACTGCCGCGCCGGCAGGCGCTGCCAGACGGCGCGGCGCGCCCCGTCACCCAGGCTGGCCCAGGCGGCGATCTCATCGAGCGTGCGCCAGCAGCCCTCGCACAGCCCGCTGGCGGCGTCGATGCGGCAAACGCCCACGCAGGGCGAGGGCACGGGATCGGGGCTGGTGGCGGGGTTGAAGGGCGGCGGGGCTGAGGCCACGGTTTTAAACTGGGCTTTTGACTTGGCGATCATCCCATGGCCCTGACCGAAGCCGCCGCGCGCGCCGCACTCGAATCCCTGCTGCCGCCTCATGCCAGCGCTGCCGTGCGCATCGACGGTGGCACCGTGCACGCCACCCTCACGCTGGCCCACCCGGCGCAAAGCCGCCACGCGGCGCTGCAGGCCGCCGCCAGCGACGCCTTGCGTGCCGCCGGCGCGGCGGCGGCCGAGGTGACGGTGCGCAGCAAAGTCATCGCCCACCAGGCCCAACGCGGCCTGCCGCTGCTGCCGGGGGTGGCCAACATCGTGGCCGTGGCCTCGGGCAAGGGCGGCGTGGGCAAGAGCACGGTCACCGCCAATCTGGCGCTGGCGCTGGCCGCCGAGGGCGCGCGGGTGGGCGTGATGGACGCCGACATCTACGGCCCCAGCATGCCCATGATGCTGGGCGTGGCCGGCCGCCCCGAGAGCCTGGACGGCAAGACCATGGAGCCGCTGGCAGCCCACGGCCTGAAGGTGGCCTCCATCGGTTTTCTGGTCAAGCCCGACGACGCCGTGGTCTGGCGCGGCCCCATGGCCACGCAGGCGCTGGACCAGTTGCTCAAGCAGACCAACTGGGGCGAGCTGGACTACCTGCTGGTGGACCTGCCGCCGGGTACGGGTGACATCCAGATCACGCTGGCCCAGCGCGTGCCGCTGACCGGCGCCGTCATCGTCACCACACCGCAAGACGTGGCGCTGGCCGACGCGCGCAAAGGCCTGGCCATGTTCGGCAAGGTCAACGTGCCGGTGCTGGGCGTGGTGGAGAACATGGCGTTCTATTGCTGCCCGAATTGCGGCCATGAAGACGCCCTCTTTGGCACGGGCGGCGGCGAGCGGCTGGCCGAGGCCGCCCACGTGCCACTGCTGGGGCGGCTGCCGCTGGTGCGCGCCGTGCGCGAGCAGGCCGATGCCGGCACCCCCATCGTGGCCGCCGCGCCCGACAGCCCGGCAGCGGCCAGCTACCGCGCGCTGGCCGAGCAGGTGGCGCTGGCGGTGGCGGGGCTGCCCAAAGACTATTCGAGCAAGTTCCCGCCCATCCAGGTCAGCTCCTGAGGTGACCGGGCCGACCTTCACCGGCCTGCTGCTGGCCGGCGGCGCGGGCAGCCGCATGGGCGGTGCCGACAAGGGGCTGGTGCGGCTGCACGGCCAACCGCTGGCGGCCCACGTGCTGGCGCGGCTGGCGCCGCAGGTGGGGCCGCTGCTGATCAGCGCCAACCGCCATGCCGCCGCCTATGCGGCGCTGGCGCCTGCGGCCCGCGTGCTGGCCGATGCCACGCCGGGCCAGGGGCCGCTGGGCGGCTGGCTGGCCGCGCTGGGCGCCTGCACCACGCCGTGGCTGGCCACGGTGCCCTGCGATGCCCCCGCCTTGCCGCTGGATCTGGTGGCGCGGCTGCATGCGGCCGCCCTGGCTCAGGGCGCCGACGCGGCCGTGGCGACCACGGGCGAGGGCTGGCAGCCCACGTTTGCGCTGCTGCGGCCACAACTGGCGCCCAGCCTGGCGGCCTATCTGGCCAGCGACCGGCGCGCCATCCGCCACTGGCTGGCGCGCCAGCGGCTGGCGGTGGTGCCGTTCGACGACTCGGCGGCGTTCGCCAACCTCAACACGCCGGACGACCTGGCCGCGGCGGGCTGAGCCCGTCAGGGCGGCACGCCTGGCGGCTCCGCCTTGCGGATGCCCCGCTTGATCAGGATCTGGAATCCGGCCGACTCGCGCAGCAGGCGGCCACCGATCTCGCGCAGCCGGTCCACGTCCTCGGGCGGCAACACGAAGGTGGTGGGCAGGGTCATGAAGTAGCGCCGCTCCTCGGGGTCGGCGATGGCGTCGAAGCTGATGTCGATGGCATTGAAGGTCACCTCGGGCACGGCCTCACGCGCCTCGGCCTCGGTGGCGCCGCTCAGGCGCAGCTGCACCATGGCCAGCTCGCGGCGGGTCTTCCAGCGGAACACCGTGTCCTTGAGCAACTCCACCGACTCGTAGCTGTAGTGGTCGATGGGCACGCTGGACGATTGCAGCAACTGGTCCACCATGCCCGGCGGCGTGGGCGAGCGGTCCCAGGCGGACTCGGGCGCCGAGCGCGAGTTGACGACGATGATCAGGATGTGGCGGATGCGGTCGAACCCCGTCTCGCGGCGGAAGGTGGGGCTGACCTCCAGCTCCTCGAAGGCCTCCAGGATGCCGCGCAAGCCCAGGTTGTCGGACACCCCGCCGTCGATGACGTGCAGATAGGGGCGGTTCTCGCTGTCCTGCAGGCTCTTGATGTCGCGGTAGCGCAGCAGCGCGCGGCCAGCGGGCCGAACCGGGTTGTCGGGGTCGGCCACCTCGGCAGCCCAACTGGGCAGGGCCGACCCACAGCGCCCGCCATAGTTGCGAAAGGTCACCGGCGTCAACAACACCGGCACCGCCGACGAGGTGGCCGCCGCCCGCGCCAGCCGCACCGCGCCCACGTCGCTGCACAGCAGGTCGAACGTCTCTTGCGAAAACTCGAAGCGCGCGCCGGTGGAGATGTCGGTGCCCGACACCAGCACGGCCGGGGTCTTGAGTGCACGCAAGTCGTTGAAGGTGGCACCGTCGAACAAGATGTCGTCGTAGTAGTCGGCCGCCATCTCCGAGCGGCCCCAGCGGTCGCTCATCAGGTCGGGCCAGTACTTGGGGCTGAGCAGGCGGCCGATCAGCTCGCCCTGCACGTCGCGCTTGAGAAAGCGGTGTTCGTACTGATCGAACATCCGCTCGCCCATCCAGGCGTAGGCCAGCGCGGTGAAGCTGCCGCCGGACACGCCTGAGATCATGTCCACCTCCTGCAGCAGCGTGTGCTCGCCGCGCTCGCGGATCACCTTGTAGCGGCGCAACTCTTCCAGCACGCCATACGACAGCGCCGCCGCCCGCGTGCCGCCGCCCGAGAACGCCAGCAGCACCAGCGTGTTGAGCTCCTTGCCGCGCTCGCGCGACAGCAGCGTCGATATCCGGTAGCCGTCCTGCGGCTGCACCGCGTCGAGGGGCGGATTGATGGGCGCCATGGCCGTGCAACCCGCCAGCAGCGCCGCCACCGCCACCAGGCCGACGTGCATCGCCCACCCGCGTGGCGTCAGGGGAGAGATCGGGGCATCAGGGGGCATCGAACATCCTTTGCACAGGGCTGCCGTGGCGCGGCACTGTACCCGCGATGGCGGGCCTGGCGTCAGCATCCTGCAAGCTTATAGTCACCCGCACACCCCTTTGCCTTCACCCGGAGCACCCCATGCAGACCGTTTCCATCCGCAACGCCGACATGTACTGGGACATTGCCGCCGACATCCAGTTTCCGCCCGGCTTCGACGACAAGAAGACCTACCCGGCCATCATCAGCGCCCACCCCATCGGCAGCTGCAAAGAGCAGACCTCGGGCAACGTCTATGGCAAGGCGCTGGCCGAAGCCGGCTTTGTCGTCATCGCCTTCGACCGCAGCACCCAGGGCGCCAGCGGCGGCGAGCCGCGCTACATCGAAGACCCAGCCCTGGCGGTGGAGGACTTCCGCCACGTGGTCGACTACCTGACGACGCTGCCCTATGTGGACGCCGAGCGCATCGGCGTGCTGGGCATTTGCGGCGGCGGTGGCTACGCCATCAACGTCACCATGACCGAGCGCCGCATCAAGGCGCTGGCCAGCATCACCGGCGTCAACTTCGGCCGCCTGTGCCGCGAAGGCTTCAGCGGCTACGACCCCATAGCCGCGCTGGACGCCATGGGCAAGCAGCGCACCGCCGAGGCGCGCGGCGGCAAGGCGCAGACGGACATGTTCGTGCCCGCGTCGCTCAAAGAGGCCCAGCAGGCGGGCATCACCGACGTCGATGTGCTGGGCGCCACCGACTACTACCGCAACCGCTGCGCCAACGACGGCGCCGGCACCCGGGCGCTGTTCTCGCACCGCGCCACCGCCGTGGGCTGGGACGCCTTCCACCTGGCCGAGACGCTGCTGACCGCGCCCATGATCGTGGTGATGGGCGAGCAGCCCGGCGGCTTCGGCGCCTACCGCGACGGCCAGGAAATCTACGGCCGCGCCGCCTCCAAGCACAAGGAGCTGGTGGTCGTCAAAGGCACGACGCACTACGAGCTGTACGACCAGCCCGGGCCGGTGGGCGAGGCGCTGGAGAAGCTGATCCCCTTCTTCAAGACCCACCTGGGCTGACCTGGGCGCGGCACCAACACAGGCGCTGAGCTTGCCTCGCCACGAGATACCGCGCCAGATCAACGCCGAGCGGGCGTTGGTGGGGAGGTAGGCCGCATGAAACAGCGCTTGCATATCGCTTGCGTCCGCTGGACGCTCGCCGGCGCCTTTCTGATTTGCATGTACTGTGCCGGACACGGCGCGTTGCTGATCTACCTGGTGAACAGCACAGGAGATATTTCAGACTTTCAGCCAGCCAGCGCTGAGCTGGTCAGCCAACAAGCTGCGCCCTTCCAGGCCAACACCGCTGACACGGATGGCATGTTCAAGATCGTCCAACAACAGCACATGGAGTTGAAACTCTTGTTCAGTCGCCTGGAAACCGCGCAAGCGATGAACGGGTCGCTCGTGTGGATAGGCACCGTGGTGTTTTCGCTGCTTTCGCTCTGCCTGGGCGCCTGCCTTGTTTTGTTCACAAACCTGCATGTGCCGGTGCAGCGCACACATCCTGAGCAAGCATCACCCAAGGACACCTAGCAGCAGGATGCAGCGTGGCTGACCGTCGCGCCCCAATGGACTGGAACCCTTCAGGAGGGAGTGCTCCGTGTGAGCCGGCTTTCAGCCAAACAGCGCCCGCATCACCCCCTCGAACTCGCTCGCGATCGCCGCTTGCCGCCCATGGCGGCCATGCTCCAACACCACCTCGCCGCCCACCAGCACCGCCGCATAAGGGCGCGGGTCGGCGCTGAAGACGGCGGCGTCCAGTAGGTGGTCGGTGGGCACGCCCAGCAGGCCGTCGGCCGCCGTGTCCAGCACCAGCGCGTCGGCGCGGGCGCCCGGCTGCAAGCCCCAGCTTGAGAGCCCCGCCGCACGGGCGCTGCCGGCCAGCATGGCGTCAAAGAGGCGCGCAGCGGTTGAAGGCTGGGCGGGCGGGTCGGCGGCCACGTTGCGGCGGCCCAGCACCAGGCGCTGGCCGTAGTCCAGCCAGCGCAACTCCTCCATCACGGCGCGCGTGGCGTGGCTGTCGGAGCCTATGGTCAGTGGCACCCCCGCCGCCAGCCAGCCCGGCAGGTCGGCCACGCCATCGCCCAGATTGGCTTCGGTGCCGGGGCAGATGACCACGCCGGCGCCGCTGGCGGCCACCTGGGCAATCTCGCCCGGCGTGCTGTGGGTGGCGTGGACGAGTTGCCAGCGCGCATCCAGCGGGTGGTGGTGGGCCAGCCACTGCATGGGCCGCTGGCCGTGGGCGGCCAGGCAGTCGGCCACCTCCTGCGGCTGCTCGCTGATGTGGATGTGGATGGGCACCTCGGCATCGCCCACCAGGGCGCGCAGCGCGGTGATGTCCGCCGCATGCGCGGCGCGCAGCGAGTGCAGCGCCACGCCGGCCTGCACGCGCGGGCGGGCAGCGGCGTTGATGGCCTGGCTGGCGCGCCAGACCCAGTCGGCATCGGTTTTGAAGCGGCGCTGGTCGTCACGCAACTGGGGCTGCGCAAAACCGGCGTGGGCGTAGAGCACGGGCAGCACCGTCAAGCCCATGCCGGTGTCGGCGGCGGCATCGGCCAGCGCCCAGCTCATGGCCAGCGGGTCGGCATAGGGGCTGCCGTCCTCGCGGTGGTGCAGGTAGTGGAACTCGCAGGTCTGGGTGTAGCCACCGCGCAGCAGCTCCAGGTAAAGCTGGGCGGCAATGGCGCGCAGCTGAGCTGGCGTGATGCGCAGCGCCACGCCGTACATGCGGTCGCGCCAGCTCCAGAAGTCGTCGCTGACCGACGCGCGCCGCTCGGCCAGGCCCGCGAACGCGCGCTGAAAGGCGTGGCTGTGGGCGTTGACCAGCGGCGGCAGCACGGGGCCGGCCAGGCGCCGGGCCTGCTCGGGGCAAGGCGTGTGCGGCGTGATGCCCGCCCAGCGGCCATCGGCGCCCGCTTCCAGCAGCACGTCGGGTTGCCACTGGCCTTGCAGCCAGGCGTGAGGGGTCCAGTACAGAGTGGTCATGGTGATGGGTGGGTTGGTGCACACGGGGTGCCTTGATGCCAGGCCAAGCGGTCGGTCGGCAGATCAGGCATGAGGAGATTCCAGGCGTCGTTCATAGACCCGCTCCGTCGGCGTCAGCGGATGGGGCGCCACAGCCATCGGCTCAAACCCCAGCGCCTGCAGCAAGGCAATCGAGGGGCCGTTGGCCGCCTCCACCTGGGCCAGGGCGCGGGTGCAGCGGTGGTCGCGGCGCAGATGGTCCAGCAGCGCCTGCACGCCGCGCCGGGCCAGGCCCTGGCCTTGGTGCGCGGTGCCCACCACGTAAGCCACCCAGGCGCTGCCGTCCTGCTGCACGGTGGCCTGCAGCCAACCGACGGCATGGTCTTGCACGCGCATCACCCAGTTCAACCAGTGCGCCTGGCCGTCGGGCGAGACGCGATGGGCCTCCCAGCGGCGGTAGCGCTGTTGCAGCGCGTCCAGCGAGGCCGGCGCAGACTCGTCCAGATGGATGTGCAGCCTCGCATCCGACAGCAACGGCCACATCAGCGCCGCATGCCGCTCGCACAGCGGCTCCAGCACCAGTCCGGCGGCGCTCAAGGTGTGCATGTCAGGCTTTAGCGGCCTTCGCCCAATCCAGGCACTCGGTCAGCAGCGCCCGCAGCACGCCTTGCAGCCGCGCCACCTTGGCCGCGTCCAGCGGCCAGGGCGGGGCCTCTTCGGTCATGTAGGCGGCAAAGACCATTTCCATCTGCACGGCGTGGATGCCGGCCTGCGGCTGGCCGTAGTGGCGGGTGATGTGGCCGCCCTTGAAGCGGCCGTCCACCACCTGGCTGTAGGCGCTTTGGGCGGCCAGCACGGCGGCCAGCCGCTCGCGCAGCTCGGGCGCGCAACTGGCGCCGCTGGCGGTGCCCAGGTTGAGGTCGGGCAGGCGACCCTCGAACAGCCAGGGCAGCGCGCTCTGGATGCTGTGGCCGTCCCACAGCACGGCGCGGCCATGGGCGGCGCGCAGCCGCTGCAGCTCGCCCTGCAAGGCGTCGTGGTAAGGCTGCCAGCAGGTGGCGCGGCGGCGCTCGATCTCGGCCGCATCGGGCGCGCGCCCGTCGCGGTACAGCGGCGCGCCGGTGAAGCTGCGCGTGGGGCACAGCTCGGTGTTGTTGGCGCCGGGGTACATGGGCGCGTTGTCGCCGGGGCGATTGAGGTCGATGACGTAGCGCGAGGTGGTGGGCACGATGACGCTGGCGCCCAGCTCGCGGGCAAAGGCGTAGACCTCGGCCAGATGCCAGTCGGTGTCGGGCACGGCGAGGGCCTCGGGCACGTAGGCGGCATGCAGATCCTGCGGGATGGCGGTGCCACAGTGCGGCAGGCTGACCAGCAGCGGCACCCGGCCGGGGTAGAGGGTGTGGGTCATGGCGCGGTGCGGGTGAGGTGGAAGACGGACTCGTGCAGTGCGGTGACGCCGGCCTGCGCGAACTTGGGCTCTTGCGCCAGCACGTCTTCGCGCGCCAGGCGCTCGATCTGCCAGGCGCCGGCCAGGTGGCCCAGCACCTCGGCGTCGGGCATGGCAAACGGCGGGCCGGCGCGCTGCGTCTGGTCGTAGTCCAGCGTCAGCAACAAGGCTTGCGCGCCGGGCGCCAGCGGCCCGAAGACGGCCTGGGCATAGGCAGCGCGCTCGATAGGCGGCAGGGCGACCCAGGCAGCACGGTCGTAGACGGCAGCGCAGCCGGCCCACAGCGATGGCGGCAGCGCAAACAAGTCGCCGCACCACAGCGTGTAGGGGCCGGCGCGCCAGCGGTTGCCTTCGACTTCCGGCACCAGCCCCTGCCCGGCAAAAAAGCGCTGCACGGCCACCTCGGCCAGTTCCACGCCCAGCACCTGATGGCCTTGGTCGGCCAGCCAGACCAGGTCGGCCGAGGCCCCGCACAGCGGCACGAAGACGGGTGCGCCGGGCCGCAGCGCCAGCCGCTGCCAATGGGCGCACAGCGCCGGCTGCGGCGCGGCGTGGTGCCAGCCGGTCTGGCCGGCGGCCCAGCGGTGCAGCCAGAACTCAGGCGTCATCGCGGCCCCCGTGGATGCGGCCGATCAGCGGGTTGTGGCCGAACAGGTAGGCCAGCTCGCGCGGGTGGCCCACGTCCCACAGCGCCAGGTCGGCGCGCTGGCCGGCCGCGAGCCGGCCCCGGTCGGCCAGGCCCAGCGCGCGCGCGGCGTGGACGGTGGCGCCGCGCAGCGCCTCTTCGGGCGTGAGGCGAAACAGCGTGCAGGCCATGCTCAGCATCAGCCGCAGCGACAGCGTGGGCGAGGTGCCGGGGTTGTGGTCGGTGGCCACCGCCATGGGCACGCCGGCCGCCCGCAGCGCGGCGATGGGCGGCAGCCTGGTTTCGCGCAGCGCGTAGAAGGCGCCCGGCAGCAGCATGGCCACGGTCCCCGATGCCTTCATGGCGGCAATGCCGGTGTCGCTGAGCCACTCCAGGTGGTCGGCCGACAGCGCGCCGTAGCGCGCCGCCAGCGCCGCGCCTTCGAGGTTGGACAGCTGCTCGGCGTGCAGCTTGACGGGCAGCCCCTGCGCCCGCGCGGCCTGAAAGACGCGCTCGGTCTGGGCCGGCGTGAAGCCGATGCCCTCGCAGAACGCATCCACCGCATCGACCAGTCCCGCCGCCTGCTGATCCGGCAGCCACCCGATGACGGCACTGACGTAGTCGTCGGCCCGGCCCTCGAACTCGGGCGGCAGCGCATGCGCGCCCAGCGAGGTGGTGCGCACCGTCAGCGGCAGCTCACGCCCGATGCGCCGCGCCACGCGCAGGCAGCGGGCCTCGTCCTCGGCCGAGAGGCCATAGCCCGACTTGATCTCCAGCGTGGTGACGCCGTCGGCGATCAGCGCGCGGGCGCGGCGGGCGGCCAGCGCAAACAGCGCGTCCTCGCTGGCCGCGCGGGTGGCGGCCACGGTGGAGCGGATGCCGCCGCCAGCGCGGGCAATGGCCTCGTAGCTGGCGCCCTCCAGCCGCAGCTCGAACTCGGCCGAGCGGTCGCCGCCGTAGACCAGATGGGTGTGGGCATCGACGAGGCCCGGCGTGACCAGCGCGCCGCCGGCATCGGCCACCTGGGCCTCGCCGCCGTGGGCGGCGATGGCCGTCGCCAGGCCGGCGCGCTCGCCCACCCACAGCAGGGTCTCGCCGCGCCACAGCAGGGCGCCGTCGTCGATCAGCCCCCAGCCGGCATCGCCGGCCAGGGTGGCCAGGCGGGCCTGGGTGAGGGCGTGCAGTGAGGTGGAGTCGGACATGGGCGCGCCGGTTCAGGTGAGACGCCGAGGGCCGTGCCCCCGGGGGACGGATGCCATTATCTGAAAGCCCAGTCCAGCCACCAGGCGCGGCCCTGGCCTCCCTGACCGGTCAGGCGCCAGGGTTGGTGGGCGGCATCCGCCAGCCAGGCCAGGCTCATGGTCGGCAGGGCATGGCTGCCCTGCGGCGTGTGCAGCGTGGCCGCAGCGGTGGTGAACACGGCGCGGTGGGGGCGCGGGCTGACCCAATCGGCCGCGCCCGCCGCCTGCAGGCCGCCCGAGTCCACGCCGCGCAGCATCAGGTTGAGGTCGCGGGTGGGGCCGTCCAGCAGCGTGCAGCCGGGCGCATCGGCACCGTCAAAGCACAGCGCGGCATCGGCCGTGGTCAGCCGCCGGGTGCCGGCGGGCAGGTGCAGCGCCACGCCCCCGCCCTCCAGCACCGCAAACCAGCGCGTCACGCCCGGGTAGGCGCTGAAGGGGCCATCCTGGCCAATGTCGGCCACGCTCACGCGCACCTGCCAGGCGGCGGCGGTGGGCCAGGCCAGCAGCTCGCGCGTGACGCCGCCGCCGTTGGCCCAGGGTTGCGGCGCGGTGTCGGCCAGTGCATGGAGGTTCATGCGGTCACCAGCAGCGGAAAGAGCGGATGGTCCAGCGGCGCGCCGGCCGCCAGTTCGTCGGCCAGACCGGGGAAGGCCGGCGAGGTGACCCAATGGCGCGGCGCGTGGCGCATGTCGTCGCCCAGCAGGCGCAGGCTCCAGACGCGCCGCCGCGTAGCGCTGCCCCGGCTGGCGTGCAGCGTCAGCATGTGGAAGCACACCGCATCGCCCGGCTCCATGGCCCAGCCCCGGATGTCGAAGGCCGCACGCTGGCCTTCCACGTCCGGCAGGTCGGCCAGCGAGCCCTCGGGGAACCACTTGGCCTCGTTGGACATGAAGCTGCGCGGCATCAGCCAGGGGCCCCGGTGCGAGCCGGCGACGAACTCCAGCGTGGCCTCGCGCGGCACCGCATCCACCGGGACCCAGAAGCTGGCGTTCTGCCGCCCTTCGACGTTGTAATAGGGCTGGTCCTGGTGCCAGGGCGTGGTCTGCTGTGTGCCAGCCGACTTGGTCAGCATGTGGTCGTGATAGAGCCGCACGGAGGCGCTTTGCATCAGCAACGCGGCGGCATGGGCCAGCGCGCTGGCGCCGATGACGGCGGCGTAGTCGGCATTGGCCTGCCAGTTGCAGAAGTCTTCGATGAACTGCCCCGGGTCGTCGGGCCGGCTGGCCACCTTGGCGCGCGGGCTGGGCGCGGCCAGGTTGGCGGCGATGCCGCGCTCCAGCTGCGCCACCTCGGGCGGGCGCAGGATGCCGCGCAGGCAGACCACGCCGTCCTCGGCATAGGCGCGCACCAACTCGGGGGTGACGATGGCGCGGGCGTGGGCAGCCGCGTCGGAACCGGGGGTGTTCATGGCTGAAAAGATCCTTGCAGCAGGTAGCGCGCCCCCGGGTGGGTCAGCCGCGCAATGGTGATGACACCGCCGCGCGCCTCGGTGCGGCGCGAGACGACCAGACAGGGGGCGCCGGGCTCCATGCCCAGCAGGGCCGCCTCCGCGCGGCCGGCAGGCAGCGCCTCGATAGCATACTGCGCGGCATGCAGCACGGTGCGGGCAAACAGCACCTGGGTGGGCGTGGTCTGGCTGAAGTCGTTGGCCAGGAAGTCGGGCACCAGGGCCGGGTTGACCCAGCGGTCTTCCACCTGCAGCGGGGTGCCGTTCTCGTGGTGCAGCAGCACGACGTGGAACACCGTGCTGCCCGCTGGAACGCCCAGCGGCTCGGCCACGGCGGGCGGCGCCGGCTCGGCGCCCTGGCTGACCACGCGCACCATGTGGTGGTGGCCACGCGCCTCGATCTCTTCGTGCACATCGCGCAGCCGCAGCGTGGAGGCCACCTTGTGCAGCGGCGCGGCAAAGCTGCCCACGCCCTGCACGCGCTGGATGAGGCCTTCGGTTTGCAGCTCGCGCAGCGCGCGGTTCACCGTCATGCGGCTGACGCCGAACTGCGCCACCAGCTCGGCCTCGCTGGGCAGGGCCGTGCCGGCTGGCCAGGCGCCGCGCGCCAACCCTTCTTTGACATGTTGTTTGACGCGCTGATAAGGCGGCGGCGGCGCGGCGGGGCGGGACGGGGTGGCCATGCCGCCATGCTACCCAGGCCGCCGGCGCGGCGTTGCAGCGGCTCACATCGGGGGCGTCAAGCATGGGCTCAACCGGCCGATATCGGGTAGGCCGTCCCCGTTGCGGACGCTCGGAACCAGACCCCACCGTGAACCCCCACCCCGCCCCCGCGCCGACCCCCCTCCTGCGCTGGCTGCCTGCCCTGGCGCTGGCCGCCGCCCTGATGGGCTGTGGCGGTGGCGGCGCCGCCAGCGACCCGCCCACCGGCACCGACCCGCCGCCCGGCGGCACGCCTCCGCCGCCACCACCGCCTCCGCCTCCACCGCCACCCACGGCCGTCACGCTGACCGCCCCCGAGGCCCACCGGTTGGCGCTGCAAGCCAGCTTTGGCGCCAACGAGGCCGAGCTGACGGCCATGACCGGCCAGACCGCCGCCGCCTGGGTGGCCGGGCAGATGCGCCAGCCCGTCTCGCGCTACACGCTGGGTGGCACCGGCGCCGTGCACCAGGGCTATACCGGCAACGACTTCTGCAACGACCCCGCCCACGCCAGCCCCACCTGCCGGCGCGACTGGCTGTCGGGCGACCCGGTGACCTGGGACTTCTACCGCCACGCCGTGGCCAGCCCCGACCCGTTGCGCCAGCGCGTGGCGTTCGCCCTGTCGCAACTGCTGGTGGTCAGCTCGCGCGAGGTCAGTGGCACCTACGGCCTGCGCCGCTACCAGAACCAGCTGCTGGAGGGCGCCTTCGGCAACTACCGCGACGTGCTGCGCCGCGTGGCGCTGTCGCCCGTGATGGGCGACTACCTGGGCCACGTCAACAACGACAAGGTGGCCCCCAACGAGAACTTCGCCCGCGAGCTGCTGCAGCTGTTCACCATCGGCCCTTGCGCGCTGACCCCGGGCGGCGACTGGGCGGGCGGCAGCTGCCAGCCCACCTACGGCACCGACACCGTGCGCGCCTACGCCTACGCGCTGACCGGCTGGACCTATCCGGTCGGCGGCATGAGCAGCAACGGCCGCTGCTGGCCGCGCGGCGCCAACTGCCGCTACCTCGAGGGCGACATGGTGCCGCTGACCAGCCTGCGCGACGCCAGCGAGCGCACGCTGCTCTCCGGCGTCACCGTGCCGGCCGGCACCGCCGCGCCCGAGGCGCTGGAGCGCGTGCTGGACAGCGTGATGGCCCACCCCAACCTGCCGCCTTTCCTGGCCCGCCACCTGATCGCCCAGCTGGTCACCAGCAACCCCAGCGCCGGCTATGTGCAGCGCGTGGGCCAGGCCTTCAGCGCCGGCCGCCACACGGCCGATGGCCAGGCCTTCGGCACCGGCCAGGCGGGCGATCTGGCCGCCACCGTGGCCGCCGTGCTGCTGGACACCGAGGCCCGCACCCCGGCCACACGCGGCGTGCAGGACGGCAAGCTGCGCGAGCCCGCCGTGGTGTTCGCCCACGTGCTGCGCGCGCTGCACGGCCAGACCGACGGCGAGGCGCTGACCCACTGGTGGGGCGAGCTGGTGCGCCAGCGCATCTTTGCCTCGCCCTCGGTCTTCAACTACTACCCGCCCGACTACCGGCTGCCCGGCAGCGGGCTGCGGGCGCCCGAGTTCGGCATCCTCAACGCCAACACCGGGCTGGCGCGGCTCAACTACCTGACCTACCTGTTCATGTGGAACGGCTCCGCCGCCTCGCAGGACGTGCCCGGCGCCACCGGCACCCGCGTCGATCTGACCGCCTGGCAGGCCGACGCACAGGACCCGGCCGCGCTGGTGGACCGCCTGGCGCGGCTGGCCACCGGCGCCGTGCTGCCGGCCAGCGCGCGCGACCCCATCGTGGCCGCCGTGGCCGCCGTGCCCGCCAGCGGCGACGAAGCCCAGTGGCGCCGCGCCCGCGTGCAGCAAGCCGCCTTTCTGGTGTTTGCCAGCCCCGCCTTCCACGTGCAGTGAGCCTGTTGCCATGAACCCTGTTGCCTTGACCTGCCCCGCCCGCCGCCACTTCCTGCGCCGCAGCACGCTGGCCCTGGGTGCGCTGGGCGGCCTGGGCGCCGCCCTGCCGCTGACCCTGGGCAGCGGCCGTGCCCGCGCCGCCGGCACCGGCGGCTACCGCGCGCTGGTCTGCATCCACCTGGACGGCGGCAACGACGGCCTCAACACCGTGGTGCCCACCGACGGCGGCCGCTACGCCCAATACGCCGGCGTGCGCGGCCCGCTGGCGCTGCCGCAGGCGCAACTGCGGGCACTGGCCGGCACCGACTACGGCCTGCATCCGGCGCTGGCGCCGCTGCTGCCGCTGTGGCAGGGCGGGCGGCTGGCGCCGGTGTTCAACGTCGGGCCGCTGGTGCAGCCGCTGACCAAGGCCCAGTTCCGCGCCATGCCGGCCAACTCGGCGCTGGTGCCCGACAACCTGCTGTCGCACAACGACCAGCAGCACCTGTGGGCCAGCGCCGACGTGCGCGCCGACGTGGTCAGCGGCTGGGGCGGCCGCGCCAGCGACGCCGTGCACAGCCGCCAGCCCGTCATCTCCTGCGCCGGCAACACGCGCTTTGGCAACGCCGGGTTGCGCCAGGCGCTGGTGCTGCCCGACCCGGGCAACAAGTTCGGCGTCTACGAACTGGGCAACGAGGCCTGGCGCCAGCGCGACGCCGCCGCCTCGGCCCGCGCCGCCGCGCTGCGCACGCTGTACGGCCAGGCGCAGGCCAACCCGGTGGCCGAGGCGCTGGCCCAGTCGCAGCGCGAGGCCTTTGCCATCTCGGCGTTGCTGGGCGACGCGGTGGCCGCCAAGCCCGGCGATCTGCCCCTGTTCGCTGCGGTGGACAGCGCTTTTGCGCCGCTGGTGCAGGACGGCCGCATCGCCTCGCCGCTGGGCCGCCAGCTCTACCAGGTCGCCAAGATGGTGGCCGCGCGCGACCTGATCGGCGATGCCCGCCAGCTGTTCTACACCCAGATGAACCGCTTCGACACCCACGCCCAGCAAGTCGATCGCGACGACGTGCTGGCCGGCCTGCACGCCGACCTGCTGGGCGAGCTGGCGCAAGCCGTGGCCGCCTTCGATGCGGCCATGCAGGCCATCGGCCTCGCCGATGCGGTGACGCTGTTCACCACCTCGGACTTCGGCCGCACCTTTGCCCCCAACCAGTCGCTAGGCACCGACCACGCCTGGGGCAATCTGCAACTGGTTTTCGGCGGTGGCGTGCGCGGCGGCGCCACCTATGGCCAACACCCCGAGCTGGCGCTGGGCGGCCCCGACGACATCGGCGAGCAACCCTGGGAGCGCCAGGGCCGCTGGCTGCCCACCACCGGCGTGGCGCAATACGCCGCCACGCTGCTGCGCTGGTGGGGGCTGGACGAGGGCCAGCTGACCGAGGTGCTGCCCGCGCTGGCGGCGTTTGGCGGCGCGCGGGACGTGGGCTTCATGACCTGAGGACGCGGGGGTGGTGAAAAACCCGCTTGCATGAACTTGTCTAGACAAGTTAAAGTGCGGGCCTTCCAAGCCAAGGAGACCGCCTGTGACCGCAACCGCCCGCCCCGTCAAATCCCCCATCGGCCCTGAACTGCACTGCAAGAGCTGGCTGACCGAAGCCGCCTACCGCATGCTGCAGAACAACCTCGACCCGGCCGTGGCCGAGAACCCCGACGCGCTGGTGGTCTACGGCGGCATCGGCAAGGCGGCGCGCAACTGGGACTGCTTCGAACAGATCCTGGCCAGCCTGCGCGAGCTGGAGGACGACGAGACGCTGCTGGTGCAGTCCGGCAAGCCGGTGGGCGTGTTCAAGACCCATGCCGACGCGCCGCGCGTGCTGATCGCCAACTCCAACCTGGTGCCCAAGTGGGCCACCTGGGAGCACTTCCACGAACTCGACCGCAAGGGTTTGATGATGTACGGCCAGATGACGGCCGGCTCGTGGATTTACATCGGCAGCCAGGGCATCGTGCAAGGCACCTACGAGACGTTTGCCGAGGCCGCCAAACAGCATTTCGGCGGCAGCGCCAAGGGCAAATGGGTGCTCACCGCCGGCCTGGGCGGCATGGGCGGCGCCCAGCCGCTGGCGGCCACATTCGCCGGCTTTTGCTCGCTCAACATCGAGTGCCAGCAAAGCCGCATCGACTTCCGGCTGCGCTCGCGCTATGTGGACGAGCAGGCCAAAGACCTGGACGACGCGCTGGCCCGCATTGCCAGGTACACGGCCGAGGGCAAGGCGATTTCCATCGCCCTGCTGGGCAACGCGGCCGACATCCTGCCTGAGCTGGTCAAGCGCGGGGTCAAGCCGGACCTGGTCACCGACCAGACCAGCGCCCACGACCTGATCCACGGCTACCTGCCGCCGGGCTGGTCGGTGCCGCAGTGGCAGGCCGCGCAGCAAGACCCCAGCCAGCACGCCAGCCTGCGCGCCGCCGCCGCCAAGGGCTGCGCGGTGCACGTGCAGGCCATGCTGGACTTCCACGCCATGGGCATCCCCACCGTGGACTACGGCAACAACATCCGCCAGGTGGCGCTGGACGAGGGCGTCAAGAACGCCTTCGACTTCCCCGGCTTCGTGCCCGCCTACGTGCGGCCGCTGTTCTGCCAGGGCAAGGGCCCGTTCCGCTGGGTGGCGCTGTCGGGCGACCCCGAAGACATCCGCAAGACCGACGCCAAGATGAAGGAGCTGTTCCCCGAGGACGCCCACCTGCACCGCTGGCTGGACATGGCCGCCGAGCGCATCGCCTTCCAGGGCCTGCCCGCGCGCATCTGCTGGATCGGCCTGGGCGAGCGCCACCGCGCCGGCCTGGCCTTCAACGAGATGGTCAAGTCGGGCGAGCTCAAAGGCCCCATCGTCATCGGCCGCGACCACCTGGACTCCGGCTCGGTGGCCAGCCCCAACCGCGAGACCGAGGCCATGCAGGACGGCTCGGACGCCGTCAGCGACTGGCCGCTGCTCAACGCCTTGCTCAACACCGCCGGCGGCGCCACCTGGGTCAGCCTGCACCACGGCGGCGGCGTGGGCATGGGCTACTCCCAGCACTCGGGTGTGGTCATCGTCTGCGACGGCACCGACGCGGCGGCCAGGCGCGTCGAGCGCGTGCTGTGGAACGACCCCGGCACCGGCGTGATGCGCCACGCCGACGCGGGCTACGACATCGCCCAGCGCTGCGCGCGCGAGCAGGGGCTGAAGCTGCCCATGCTGGGGTAAGGACGCATCCAATGAGCATCGAAAATCTACCCAATTTTCTCCAAAACCTTGCGCGCTGGGTCATTCCCACCGCCATCGGTAGTTATATTGGAATTGTGAAAATACGTCACCACGTTAAAAATCTAGAGTCAAAATATTTTGATGATCGCCATGAGAAATTCATGAAATTTTTCGAGGCAGGTGGCATTGAGCAAATGCATCCGATGCTGATTGAAAGTGGAATAGCGGCGGCGACGGGTTCTTCAGGACTATCCGCGCCGACTATCCGATTTTTATTGCGTCCTACTAACCCATCGCAAGCCATCGCCCTTCAACAAGCCACCGAAGGGCTGGCCTACCTTGACGTTGATCGCTACAGCGGGATCGTATCTCTCAAAAAGGGATCAAATACTTTGCGGACCGCTTATTTTATTGTGGCCGCATTATTGGTTGGAATGGGTGGCCTCACCATATTTGCGACCATCCCCGATGCAGTTAGATTAGGGAAATGGGATCTTGCATTCATGGGCTCCCTTCTTGGCCCTGCCTGCTGGCTAGCCGGGTTCTTCTTCGTTCGGCAGGCCGCCCGCGTTGGAGCCGCCATTCGCCTTACCCAAGACATTCAATCCGATCAGGCCCGGCAATCCGAAACCGAAGAAAAGAGCGAGAAATGAATCCACTCGTTCTGATCCCCGGCGCCCTCACACGCAAGCAGGGGCTGAAGCCCATGCTCAAAGCCTGATTCAGGGCAGCGGCAGCTTGATGAAGCGTGGGCGGTAGATGTCGGCGCCGCCCGGGCCGAAGTTCTCCCAGAAATCGAAGGTGTTGACGTGGTAGCTGATCAGCAACTCGCCGGCCTGCGACAGGTTGGGATGGCCTTTGGCACCGTAGACATAGGTGTTGGGCGTCAGCGTGGCTTCGGGGCAGGTCCAGATGGTGATGGCCGGGCCGAACGGGCCGCTGGGGCTGTCGGCGTAGCGTGCCACGATGGTGGCGCCCAGCGCATCCCATTGGTGGATGAGCAGAAAACGCCCGTCGGCCAGCGGCTGCACGCTGAACTCCGAACTCAGCCGGCCGGCAATGGATGCGCTGGCGCGGATGTCGGCGCTCCAGTCGCTGCCGGTCCAGAAGCGGTAGGCGCTGGCCTGGGCCACCTGTTTGGGCGCCACGCGGGCCACCAGCAGCTTCTTGTTCAGGTTGTCGTTGCGCAGGCCGTAGACGTAGACCCAGCCATCGGGGCTGGGCGCGCGCGCGGCACGTGTCAGCGCCAGCGTGGCCATGCCGTAGGTGGTCTCGCCACGGGTGGCCGTGGCGGGGGCATAGAGCGGCAGTGGGCGCTGCGCGTAGCCGCCGGCATACGGCACGGCGTCGGCGGCGCGGGCGGCCAGCAGGTCGATGCCATCGACCTCGAAGGCGAAGGCCCCGCTGCCGCCGGCCTTCATCCGCAGCGCATAGGTGTAGGTCTTGCCGCCCACCGTCACGCCGTCGTTGGGCCAGTACCAGCGCTCGCTGGCCTTGGGCACGACCATGGCCTGCGCAGCGCCGTGGGCGTCGCGGCGCACGTTGAATTGCAGGCGCGCCGGGTCGGGCTGGCTGCCGGTGAGCAAGGCCGTGGTGTTGTTGACCATCACCGTGCCCGCCAGGCGGCTGCGGTCGGCCGCCACGCCGCCCACGAACGTGTCCGAAAACCAGATCAAATGGCGGCGTGCCGCGCCGCCCTGGCCCATGCGCTCGTCGCCGTCCAGCGGCAGGCTGTAGACGCCGTCGGCACCGGCCCAGCCGGGTGCGGCACCGAAGGGGGCGTCGAACAGCGCCGTCCATTCGGGCGCCGCCACGGCGCTGTGGGGCGGCACGTCGGCGGCCAGCACCAGCGGCGCCCAGGCCAGCATCGCCGCACAGATACCCTGCGTGCACACGCTTTTCATCTTTCACCTCCGATCACCACAAGGATTCCGTCATGACCTCGTTGACCCTCACCCCCGGCGCGATCACGCGCGAGCAGCTGCGCGCCATCCACGCCGGCGGCGTGCAGCTGGCGCTGGTGCCCGAAGCCCGGGCCGCCATCGCGGCCAGCGCCGCCATCGTGCAGGCCGCGGCCAGTGGCGATGCCGCCGTCTACGGCGTCAACACCGGCTTTGGCAAGCTGGCCAACCAGCGTATCAGCCGCGAAGACCTGGCGCTATTGCAGCTCAACCTGATCCGCTCGCACAGCGTGGGCGTGGGCGAGCCGCTGTCGCCGCCAGTGGTGCGGCTGATGCTGGCCACCAAGGCGGCCAGCCTGGCGCGCGGCGCCTCGGGCGTGCGCCAGGTGGTGGTGGACGCGCTGCTGGCAGCCTTCAACGCCGGCCTGGTGCCTTACGTGCCCAGCCAGGGCTCGGTGGGCGCCTCGGGCGACCTGGCGCCGCTGTCGCACATGACGCTGGCGCTGCTGGGCGAGGGCGAGTTTCTGGTGGACGGCGCCCGCCGCCCGGCGCGCGAGGTGCTGCAGGCGGCCGGCCTGGCGCCGCTGGCGCTGGAGGCCAAAGAGGGCCTGGCGCTGATCAACGGCACGCAGACCAGCACGGCGCTGGCCCTGCACGCGCTGTTTGCCTTTGAGCCGGTGCTGGACAGCGCACTGGTCATCGGCGCGCTGACGGTGGACGCCGCACGCGGCAGCGACGGCCCGTTCGACGCCCGCATCCACGCGCTGCGCGGCCAGCCGGGCCAGATCGACGTGGCCGCCGTCTACCGCGCGCTGCTGGCGGGCAGCCCCATCCGCGCCAGCCACGCCGAGGGCGACGACCGTGTGCAGGACCCGTACTGCCTGCGCTGCCAGCCGCAGGTGGTGGGGGCCTGCCTGGACCAGTTGCGCCACTGCGCCACCGTGCTGCTGCGCGAGGCCAATGCGGTCACCGACAACCCGCTGGTGCTGGTCAACGACGGCGCCATGATTTCGGGCGGCAACTTCCACGCCGAGCCGGTGGCCCTGGCCGCCGACGCCATGGCCGTGGCCATTGCCGAGGTGGGCGCCATCGCCGAGCGGCGCATCGCCATGCTGATCGACACGGGCGTCTCGCGCCTGCCGGCCTTCCTGACCGCCAACGCCGGCCTCAACAGCGGCTTCATGATTGCCCACGTGACGGCCGCCGCGCTGGCCAGCGAGAACAAGTCGCTGGCCCACCCGGCCAGCGTGGACAGCCTGCCCACCAGCGCCAACCAGGAAGACCACGTCAGCATGGCCACCTTCGCCGCGCGGCGCCTGCAGGCCATGGTGCGCAACGTGACGCACATCCTGGCCGTGGAGTGGCTGGCCGCCGCCCAGGCCATCGAGTTCCTGCGCCCGCTCAAGAGCTCGGCGCCGCTGGAGCAGGCCCACGCGCTGCTGCGCGCCCAGGTGCCCCCCATGCCCACCGACCACTACCTGGCGCCCGACATGGAGCGCGCGGCGGCCCTGGTGGCCAGCGGCGCGCTGGCGCCGGTGCTGGCCGGCACCCAGGGCGTGCCGGCGCGCTGGTAAGGCTGTCCAAGGCGGCGCGCGGCCGCCGCCTTCACCCCGCCAGCAACTGCCGCAGCACGTAGGGCAGGATGCCGCCGTGGCGCAGGTAGTCGGCCTCGATGGGGGTGTCCACGCGCAGCGTCAGCGTCACCTCGCGGCGGCGGCTGCCGTCGGCAGCCCGGATGACCAGCGTGGCGTCCGACTGCGGGCGCAGGTCGGGGTCGATGGCGATGTCGATCAACTCATCGCCCGTCAGGCCCAGGCTTTGCCAGGAGTCGCCGGGCTTGAACTGCAGCGGCAGCACGCCCATGCCCACCAGGTTGCTGCGGTGGATGCGCTCGAAGCTCCTGGCCACCACGGCATTGATGCCCAGCAACTGGGTGCCTTTGGCGGCCCAGTCGCGGCTGGAGCCGGTGCCGTATTCCTCGCCGGCAAACACCACGGTGGGCACGCCGTCGGCCACGTAGCGCATGGCGGCGTCGTAGATGGGCATCTGCTCGCCGCCGGGCTGGTGCAGCGTGTAGCCGCCTTCGATGCGGCTGCCGTCGGCGCGCGGCGCCAGCATCAGGTTTTTGATGCGCACGTTGGCAAACGTGCCGCGCATCATGACCTCGTGGTTGCCGCGCCGGGAGCCGTAGCTGTTGAAGTCGGGCGGCAACACGCCCTTGCCCATCAGGTAGCGGCCGGCCGGGCTCGCGTCCTTGAAGCTGCCGGCCGGTGAGATGTGGTCGGTGGTGATGCTGTCGCCGAACAAGGCCATGATGCGGGCGCTGGCCACACCGCGGGTGGGCGCGGGCAGCGCCATGGCGAAGTCGTCGAAGAACGGCGGCTCGGCGATGTAGGTGCTGTCGGGCCAGGTGTAGACCTCGCCCGCCACGCCTTTGATGCGCGTCCACAGCGGCCCGGGTTCGCGCCGCACCTTGGCGTAGTTGGCCCTGAAGGCGCTGCCGTTCATGGCAAAGCGCATCAGCGCCTGCACCTCCTCGCTGGTGGGCCAGATGTCGCCCAGGTAGATCTCGCGCCCGCCCTTGCCCCGGCCCAGCGGCTGGGTCATCAAGTCGGTCTGCATGGTGCCGGCCAGCGCATAGGCCACCACCAGCGGCGGGCTGGCCAGGAAGTTGGCCTTGAGGTTGGGGTGGATGCGGGCCTCGAAGTTGCGGTTGCCCGACAGCACCGCGGCGCAGACCAGGTCGTTGCGCTGGATGGTGTCGTTGAACTCGGGCCGCAGATCGCCCGCGTTGCCGATGCAGGTGGTGCAGCCGTAGGCGGCCACGGCAAAGCCCAGCTTCTCAAGGTAGGGCAGCAGGCCGGCCTTGGTCAGGTACTCGGTGACGATGCGCGAGCCCGGCGCCAGCGAGGTCTTGATGTGCGGCGCCACCTTCAGCCCGGCCTCCACGGCTTTTTTGGCCAGCAGGCCGGCGGCCATCATGACGCCGGGGTTGCTGGTGTTGGTACAGCTGGTGATGGCGGCAATCAGCACGTCGCCATGGCCTAGCGTGGGGGCCAGCGCGGCCCCGTCGCTGCCCGGGCGCGAGGCGGCCAGCGTGTCCTTGTTGGCCACCATCTCCTCCACGTCGCGTGGCGCGCCCGCGCGCACGGCCGGCTGGTCGCGCGCCGGCTCGCCCACGCTGCGCACCACCGGCACGCGCTGCGTCAGCCGCTCGGCCGGCAGGTTGAAGCCACTGTCGCCCACCGGGGCGCTGAACAGTTCGGCGAAGCGGCTCTGGACGTGGCCGATTTCGATGCGGTCCTGCGGCCGCTTGGGGCCGGCCAGGCTGGGCGCCACGCTGCCCAGGTCGAGCCGGATCAGGCGCGAGTAGTCGATGTCGGCCGCATCGGGCACGCCGAACAGCTGCTGGGCGCGGAAGTAGGCCTCGAAGGCGTCGATCTCGGCCTTGCTGCGGCCGGTGCCCTTGAAGTAGTCAACGGTCTTGCCGTCCACCGGGAAAAAGCCCAGCGTGGCGCCGTATTCGGGCGCCATGTTGGCGATGGTGGCGCGGTCGGGCACGCTGAGCGAGCGGGTGCCCTCGCCGCAGAACTCGACGAACTGGCCCACCACCTTCTCGCGGCGCAGGATTTCGGTGACGGTGAGCACCAGGTCGGTGGCGGTGACGCCCTCGCGCAGCCGGCCGGTCAGCTCGAACCCGACCACATCGGGCGTCAGGAAATAGACGGGCTGACCCAGCATGGCGGCCTCGGCCTCGATGCCGCCCACGCCCCAGCCCACCACGCCAATGCCGTTGATCATGGTGGTGTGGCTGTCGGTGCCCACCAGGGTGTCGGGGTAGGCCACGCCGTCCTTGCTGCGGTGCACGCCGCGCGCCAGGTATTCCAGGTTGACCTGGTGCACGATGCCGAAGCCCGGCGGCACGACGCCAAAGGTCTCGAAGGCCTGCATGCCCCACTTCATGAACTCGTAGCGCTCGCGGTTGCGCTGGAACTCCAGCTTCATGTTGAGGTCCAGCGCCTTGCTGGAGGCGAAGTGGTCGATCATCACGCTGTGGTCCACCACCAGGTCCACCGGCACCAGCGGCTCGATGCGCCTGGGCGAGCGGCCCATGCGCGCGGCCACGTTGCGCATGGCTGCCAGGTCGGCCAGCAGGGGCACGCCGGTGAAGTCCTGCAGCACCACGCGCGAGACGACGAAGGGGATTTCGTCGGTGCGCGGCGCAGTGGCGCTCCAGGTGGCCAGTTGCCGCACGTGGTCGGCGGTGATGCGCTGGCCATCGCAATGGCGCAGCACGCTCTCCAGCACGATGCGCAGCGCCTGCGGCAGCCGCTTGACGCCGGGGTATTGGCGCGCCAGCGCCGGCAGCGACCAGGCCTTCAGGGTTTTGCCGGAGGCGGTCTGGAAGGGCTTGAGGGTCTTGGCAAAGGGGTGCATGGGTTTCCTCCGGTCTCAGGGTGGGATGCCTGTTGCGCGCTGCGCGGCCAAAGGGACAGCATAGCGGCGATCGATTGCCCCCAGCCCTGCGCAGACAATGCGCGCCCATGAAGCGCCTCCTCCGTCTGCTCGCCCTGTGCCTAGGCATGGCGGCCGCGCACGCCACCCCGATTGCCGCCATCCCGGGGGAGGCGGCCGCGCGCCCGCGCGTGGGCCTGGTGCTGTCGGGCGGGGGCGCGCGCGGCCTGGCCCACGTGGGCGTGCTGCGGGCGTTGCAGGCCCAGCGCATTCCGGTGGACGTGGTGGCCGGCACCTCCATGGGCGCGGTGGTGGGCGGCCTGCTGGCGCGCGGCATGAGCCCCGACGAAATCGAGGCGGCGCTGGCGCAGGTGGACTGGGATCACGTGTTCGAGCAGCGCGTGCGCCGGGCCGACGTGCCGCCGCGTCGCAAGGAAGAGGACTTCGAGATCGCCGCCGGGGTGGAGCTGGGCATCCGCGACGGCCAGGTGCGACTGCCGCAGGGCACCATCTCCAGCCGGGGGCTGGAATCGCTGATCCGCCGCTACACGCTGCCGGCTGCCGCCATCACCGACTTCGACCAACTGCCCATCCCCTACCGGGCGGTGGCCACCGACATGGAGACCGGCGCCCAGGTGGTGCTGGCCGGCGGCGACCTGGCCTCGGCCATGCGCGCCAGCATGAGCGTGCCGGGGGTGTTTGCCTCCATCGAGGTCGATGGCCGCGTGCTGGGCGATGGCGGCCTGGTCAACAACGTGCCCATCGACGTGGCCCGCAAGCTGGGCGCGGACGTGGTCATCGCGGTCAACGTGGGCACGCCGCTGGCGGGGCGCGAGACGCTGTCCTCGGCGCTGGGCCTGACCACGCAGATGATCAACATCCTGACCGAGCAGAACGTGCAGCGCAGCCTGGCCACGCTGATGCCCAGCGATGTGCTGATCACTCCCGACCTGGGCAAGTTGACCTCGGGCGACTTTGCCCAGGCCGCGCGCTTCGTGACCCTGGGCCATGCGGCCACCGAGGCCGCAGCGCCGCAACTGGCCCGGCTGGCGCTGACACCCGCCGCCTACGCGCAACTCGCCACCGAGCGGCGCCTGCCCACCGCCACCCCGCCGGTGCTGGACTACGTGGCCATCGAGGGCACCGAGGTGACCAACCCGGCACGGCTGCTGGGCCTCTTGCGGTCACGCCCGGGCGAGCTGTTCAACCCCGCCACCGCCGCCGCCGACACGCGCCAACTGGCCGCCACGGGTGACTACGTGCGCACCGACTACCGGCTGGTGCGCGGGCCGGACGGCCTGGGCCTGGTGCTGGACGCCGAGGACAAGCCCTGGGGCCCCAACTACCTGCGGGTGGGGTTGGATTTGTTCACCGACTTGCAGGGCAACAGCCTGTTCAACCTCAAGTTCAGCCACAACCGCCACTGGCTCACACCCAGCGGCACCGAGTGGCGCAACTTCCTGCAGATCGGCTCCCAGCCCACGCTGTACAGCGAGCTGTACCAGCCACTGGGCGGCGCGGCGCCGGCGCTGCTGCCGCCGGGCGAGGCCGAAGCCGATTGGTTCGTGGCCTCCAGCATGCGCGTCCAGCGGGAGGCGCAGTCCCTCTACGCCGCCGACGGCGAGGAGGAGGTGGGTCAGGTGCGCCGCACCGAGGGCCGCGTCACGCTGGACATCGGCCGCCCGTGGGGCGCCTGGGCCGAGATGCGGCTGGGCGTGGCGGCGCGGCTGGCGCACTATGAGCCGCTGCTGCTGTCGGCCGCCTACACCGGGCCCACCGACTCCGAGCTGTGGCGCGAGGTGGCGCTGCGCGCGCGGCTGCTGGTGGATCAGCTGGACTACGCCAACTTCCCGCAAAGCGGCTACCGTGTGGAGGCGGAGGCCTGGGGTGGCCACCGCTACGGCAACCACACCGGCCACGTGCTGCGGCTGGAGACGCAGGCCACCTGGGCCCGCACCTGGGGGCCGCACACGCTGAACCTGCATGGCCGCGTGCAACTGGCCGACATGCCCACCGACGAGTTGATCGGCGCCTACAGCCTGGGGGGGTTCCAGCAGCTGTCGGGCTACCGGCCCGGGCAGATCGCCGGCGACGCGGTGGCGCTGGCCCGCGTGGCCTGGTACATGCGGCTGGCCAACCCGCCGGTGTTTGCGCGCGCCCTGTTTGCCGGCGCCTCGCTGGAGGCGGGCCAGGCCTGGCGCCGCAGCGACCAGGCCAACCTCGACCTGGGCTCCTGGCGTGGCGGTGCCAGCCTCTATCTGGGTGCCGACACCAACATCGGCCCCATGTACCTGGCGCTGGTCTTTGCCCCGCGCGGCGACGCGGGGCTGATGCTGTTCATCGGTCGGCCGTGACGGTGGGCATGCTGGCGGGTGCGCTGGGCGGGGCGTCCGCCCCCAGTGCGCCCTGATCGCGCAGCATGCGCTGCATCAGTGCAAAAAAGCGATCGTAGAACGGGCCGGCCGGAATGGTCTCGGAGCCCACCTTGACCACCCCGTCGAGCTGGGCCGACAGCGGCACCGAGATCGAGCCGATGGCCGACACGCCGATGCTGGTGGCGTTGCTGCTCTTCTTGACCACGTAGTTGTCCTGCTGCGCCGAGGCGTAGGCGGTGGCAATGCGCCCATCCGCGCCCTCGGGCACGCAGACCACGGTGAAGCTCAACTCCACATGGCGCTCGCCCTCGGGCTGAAAGCGCTTGACGGCGGCGACCTTGCCGGCCACCGTGTCCGTGATGATGTAGCCCTGGCTCAGCAGCGCACGGCGCGCGGCCTCGCAGGTGTCGGTCACGCTGGCGTCGAAGAGGCGCGAGAACGTCTCGTCGCTCTGGAAACGCTCGGCCTGGTAGATCTTGCTGGCTGCCTCGGCGCTGTGCTCGCCACCCCACAGACTGCAGCCAGCCAGCAGGGCTGCGGCGATGAGCAAGGGCGGCAACAGAGGAGAAAGCGCAGACATGAGGCGATGGTGGTGGTAGAAAGCCAGTGGGCGGGTAGCTTACACGAGGCCTCCCGTCAGCCCAGGAGAAACCCCATGTTCAAACACCTGCTGCTGCCCTCCGACGGCTCCGAGGCAGCCGAGCGCGCCGCCGATGGCGCGTTGACGCTGGCGCACGAGCACCACGCGCACGTGACCGCGTTGCACGTGATCCAGCCCTTCGATCTGTTTGCCTACGCGCCCGACATGGTGGGCGCGGCCACCGCGCAATACGAGCAGCAGGCGCGCGACCAGGCGCGCGAGGTGCTGGACGCCATCGAGACGCGCGCCCGCGCGCTGGGCGTGCCCTGCGAGAGCCGCATCACCGTCTGCGCCCAGCCGCACGAGGCGGTGATCGCCACCGCGCGGGAGCTGGGCTGCGACCTCATCGTCATGGGCTCGCATGGCCGCCGCGGCCTGGCGGCCGTGCTGCTGGGCAGCACCACGCAAAAGGTGCTGACCCACTGCCAGCGCCCGGTGCTGGTCTTCAGATAGGGTCGGCAGTAGCGGCCGGGGCGGCGGGGGCCAGCCAGCCGCGCAGCGTCAGCGCCAGGTCACCCACGCCTTGTTGCTTGGGCGCCGAGAACAGCAGGATGCCGATGTCGGCGGTTTCGGTGGCGATGTCTTCCAGCGCGACGGTGGCGGCCGCGACGGCGGTCGTTTGCTCGCGGCGGTTGAGCTTGTCGGCCTTGGTCAGTGCGACCAGCAGCTTGACCTCGCCCGTGCCCACGCGCTGGGCCACGAAATCCAGCAACTGCCGGTCCAGCGGCGTCAGGCCCAGCCGGCTGTCCACCAGCAGCACCAGGCCGCCCAGGTTGCGCCGCATGGCCAGGTAGTCGGCCATCACCTGCTGCCAGCGCAGTTTGGCGCCGCGCGCGACGCTGGCATAGCCATAGCCGGGCAGGTCGGCCAGGTAGGCGTCGGGCGCGTCCAGCGGGCCCAGTGCGAACAGGTTGATGTGCTGGGTGCGCCCCGGCGTCTTGGAGGCGAACGCGAGCTGGCGGCGCTGGGCCAGCGCATTGATGGCGCTGGATTTGCCGGCGTTGCTGCGGCCAACGAAGGCCAACTCCGGCAGGTCACCCTGCGGCAATTGGCCCAGCTCGCTGGCGGTGGTGAGGAAGCGGGCCGTGTGTGCCCAGGCCAGCGCGGCGCGCTGCTCGGGGGACGGCAATTTGGGGCTGGATGCGGCGGTCATTCGGCATTGTAAAATCGCGCGTTTTGATCCCCCCACAGCTTTAGCCTAGGCCGAACGATGAAGACCCACGCCCTTGCTGCCAGCCTGATCGCCGCCCTCCTCTGCCTCGGCGCCCAAGCCAACGAGGCGGCGCCCGCCAAGGCCAAGCCCGATCTGGCGCGGGGTGGCGAGATCGCCGCCCAGGTCTGCGCGGCCTGCCACACCTCGGACGGCTCGCGCGGCGCCCCGGCCAACCCCATCATCGCGGGCCAGATTCCCGAATACCTGTCCAAGCAGTTGCACGAGTTCAAGTCGGGCGTGCGCGCCAACGCCATCATGAGCGGCATGGTGGCCGGGCTGAACGAGGCCGACATGGCCAACGTGGCTGCCTTCTACGCCAGCAAGAGCGCCAAACCCGGTTTCGCCAAGGAAAAAGACCTGGTGCTGCTGGGCGAGAAGATCTACCGCGGCGGCATCATGGACAAGCATGTGCCGGCCTGCGCCGGCTGCCACGGCCCCACGGGCGCCGGCATCCCCTCGCAATACCCGCGCCTGTCGGGCCAGCACGCCGACTACACCGACGCCCAGCTCAAGGGCTTTCGGGCCGGCACGCGCAAGAACTCCGTCCAGATGGTGCCCATTGCCGCGCGCATGAGCGACGTCGAGATCAAGGCCGTCTCCGACTACATCGCGGGCCTGCACTGAGGTTTGCTTGGCCCTTGTATCTGACAAAGGCCAGCTTCGGGCTGGCCTTTTTGCATCCCGGATGACCCGCGCATGAGCAACCCCTCCCGCCTGCGCCGCCTCGGGCGCCATGCGTTCGAGTTGCTGGCCTCGATGCGCTTTGCCATTGCGCTGTTGACCGTCATCTGCATCGCCTCGGTCATCGGCACCGTCATCAAACAGGCCGAGCCGGCCAACAACTACGTCAACCAGTTCGGGCCCTTCTGGGCCGAGGTCTATGGCCGACTGGGGCTGTACAACGTCTACAGCACGCCCTGGTTCCTGACCATCCTGGCGTTTCTGGTCGTCTCCACCAGCCTGTGCATTGCGCGCAACCTGCCCAAGATCTGGCGCGACTGGCATGCCTGGAAAGAGGGCGTGCGCGAGCAGGCGCTGCTGGCCTTCCACCACAAGGCCAGCGGCGAGTTGGCGCTGCCGCGCCACGCGGCCCTGGCCCACGTGGCGCAGGTGCTGGGCCAGGGCGGCTGGCAGGCCCGCGTGCAGCAGCGCGAGGGTGGCGCCATGGTGGCCGCCCGCAAAGGCCGCGCCAACAAACTGGGCTATCTGGCCGCCCACAGCGCCGTGGTGCTGATCTGCCTGGGCGGCCTCTCGGACGGCGACCTGATGGTCAAGCTGCAGATGGCGCTGGGCGACAAGCAGTTGTTCACCGGCCAGAGCCTGGCCGGCACCGTGCCCGACCGCTACCGGCTGCCGGCGAGCAACCCCACTTTTCGCGGCAACCTCTTCGTGCCCGAGGGCAAGACGGCCGGCACCGCCGTGCTGCAACTGACCGACGGCATCATCCTGCAAGACCTGCCTTTCGATGTGGAGCTCAAGCGCTTCATCGTCGAGTACTACGACACCGGCATGCCCAAGCTGTTCGCCAGCGAGGTGGTCATCCACGACCACGACGGCAGCCCACCCACGCCCATGACCATCAAGGTCAACGAGCCGGCGCGGCACAAGGGCGTGGCGCTCTACCAGAGCAGCTTTGACGACGGCGGCTCCACCGTGCGCCTCAAGCCGCTGATGCTGGCCACGGGCGGCAGCGCGCCCGACCTGACGCTGCGGGTGGGCGACAGCAACGAGGTGCGGGTGGGTGAGAGCCGCCTGGGCATCGAGATCACGGCGCTCAAGGTCATCAACGTCGAGAACCTGGGCGCCGCCGAAGCGGCAGACGCCGCCACCGACGTGCGCAAGGTCGATCTGGTGGGCACGCTGCGCGAACACCTGGGCGCCAGCGCCGGCAAGCCCGGCGACCACGGCATGCGCAACGTGGGTCCGGCCATCACCTACAAGCTGGTGGACGGCGCCGGCCAGCGCCGCGAGTTCCACAACTACATGCAGCCCATGCTGCTCGACGGCCAGTCGGTGTTCCTCTTCGGGGTGCGCGAGGACCTGGCCGAGCCGTTCCGCTACCTGCGCATACCGGCCGACGAGCAAGGCGGCATCGCCGGCTGGCAGCGGCTGCGCAAAGCGCTGCTGGACGCTCCCTCGCGCGAGGCCGCTGCGGCGCGCTATGCCCGCGCCAACGCGGCCGAGGGCACGATGCGCGAGCAGCTGCACGCCACCGCCGCCAGCGTGCTGGCCCTCTTTGCCGGCGCGCGCCACCCGCTGCCCAGCGGGCTCAAGGACGCCGCCGCGCCGGGCGGGCTGGTGGCGCTGTCGCAGTTCATCGAGTCCACCGTGCCCGAGGACCAGCGCAGCCGCATCTCCGAGGTGCTGCTGCGGGTGCTGGGCGGCGCCTTGATGGAGCTGGACGGCGTGGCCCGCGCCGCCGAAGGCCTGCCACCCCGCGCCGCTGCGGAGCCGGCCATGCAGGCCTTCATGACCCAGGCCCTGATGAGCCTGTCGGACAGCTTTTTCTATCCGGCCCCCATGGTCTACCAGCTCGACGGCTTCGACCACGTGCAGGCCAGCGTCTTCCAGGTGGCCCGCGCGCCGGGCAAGACCATGGTCTATCTGGGGGCCATCTTGCTCATCATCGGCGTCTTTGCCATGCTCTACGTCCGTGACATGCGGCTGTGGGTGTGGCTGGCCGACGCCGGCGAGGGCCGCACCCGCCTGACCACGGCCTTGTCCGTCACCCGCCGCACGCTGGACGCCGACCGCCAGTTCGACGCCACCCGCCGCGCCCTGCTCGGAGACCCTGCCCCATGAACACCACCACCCTTGCCCTGCACAAGCCCCGCCCCTGGGGTCGGCTGCAATGGACGGACTGGCTCTTTGCCCTGGCCGTGGTGGCGGGTGGCGCCTGGGCCTATGTGCACTACCTGTACGCCATGGACGGCTACGAGCGCGCCATCCTGGTGGGCACCATCCCGGCGCTGGTGCTGCTGGGCTGGTTCTGGCGCCCGCTGCAGGGGTTGATGGCGGCGGTGACGGCCGCCGCGCTGCTGGCCATCGGCATCTACCTGCGTCACAGCGATGGCTTTGGCGCCGACCTGAGCTGGGGCGATCAGAACTTCCTGCTCAAGTACTTCCTGTCCAGCCAGAGCGCCATTTTGTGGATGGGCGTGCTCTTCATCATGAGCACGGTGTTTTACTGGATCGGCTTCATCGCGGGCCGCGAGGGCAACGAAAGCGCGGCGCTGAAGATCGGCTCGCGCCTGGCCTGGGTGGCCGTCTTCATGGCGCTGACCGGCACCATGGTGCGCTGGTTCGAGAGCCACCAGATCGCACCCGACATCGGCCACATCCCGGTCAGCAACCTGTACGAAGTCTTCGTGCTGTTTTGCTGGCTGACGGCGCTGTTCTGGCTCTACTACGAGGCGCAGTACAAAACGCGCCAACTGGGCGCCTTTGCCATGCTGGTGGTCAGCGCGGCGGTGGGGTTTCTGGCCTGGTACACGGTGGCGCGCGGCGCGCAGGAGATCCAGCCGCTGGTGCCCGCGCTGCAAAGCTGGTGGATGAAGCTGCACGTGCCGGCCAACTTCATCGGCTACGGCACCTTCGCCCTGGCGGCCATGATGGGCTTTGCCTACCTGATCAAGCAGCATGCCGGCGAGGTGTCGTGGTGGAAGCTGGCGCCGCTGTGGCTGCTGGGCGTGGCGCTGTGCTTCGAGCCGCTGGTGTTCCGCTCGGCCAGCGCCGCCAGCGGCTCGGCCGCCTACTGGCTGGTCTATTTCGGCGTCTCGGCGCTGGTGGTGGGCGGCATCCTGGCCGCGCGCCGGCGCATCGCCGCACGCCTGCCCAGCTTTGAGGTGCTGGACGACGTGATGTACAAGGCCATCGCCGTGGGCTTTGCCTTCTTCACCATCGCCACCGTGCTGGGCGCCTTCTGGGCCGCCGACGCCTGGGGCGGCTACTGGAGCTGGGACCCCAAGGAGACCTGGGCGCTGATCGTCTGGCTCAACTACGCGGCCTGGCTGCACATGCGGCTGATGAAGGGGTTGCGCGGCGCCGCCTCGGCGTGGTGGGCACTGGTGGGGCTGGGCATCACCAGCTTTGCCTTCCTGGGCGTCAACATGTTCCTCTCGGGGCTGCATTCCTACGGCGAGCTGTGAAGCCCATGCGCCCCTCTGACATCACCCCCGAACGCATCTGGCACGCGCGCCGGCAGGTGGTGGCCTTGCTGGGCGCCAGCGCCCTGCCGGCCTGGGGCGCACCGGCACTGCCTGCAGCGCGCAGCAGCGTGCCCGGCGCCCATGCCAGCGACACGCCCACACCCAAGCGCGACGTCATCAGCTACAACAACTTCTACGAGTTCGGCACCGACAAGGCCGACCCGGCCGAGTTGGCCAAGGACTTCAAGACCGAGCCCTGGACGCTGCGCGTGGAGGGCCTGGTCGGCAAGCCCCGCACCTGGGGGCTGGACGAGTTGCTGCGGCTGGCGCCCATGGAGGAGCGCCTGTACCGGCTGCGCTGTGTCGAGGGCTGGAGCATGGTCATTCCGTGGGTCGGCTATTCACTGGCGGCCCTGATCAAGGCGGCCGAGCCGCAGGGCAGCGCCAAGCACGTGGTCTTCGTCTCCAAGGCCGACCCGGCGCAAATGCCCGGTGTCAAACAGCGCGTGCTGGACTTTCCCTACACCGAGGGGCTGCGGCTCGATGAGGTGCTGCATCCGCTGACGCTGCTGGCCTTCGGCCTCTATGGCGAGCGGCTGCTGGCGCAGAACGGCGCGCCGCTGCGCCTGGTGGTGCCGTGGAAATACGGCTTCAAGAGCGCCAAGTCGCTGGTGGCCATCCGGCTGGTCGAGGCGCAGCCGGTCAGCACCTGGCAGCGCCTGGCGCCGCGCGAGTACGGCTTCTTTGCCAACGTCAACCCGGCCGTGGCCCACCCGCGCTGGAGCCAGGCCAGCGAGCGGCGCATCGGCAGCGGCCTGTTTGCCAAGCGCCTGCCCACCCTGCCCTTCAACGGCTACGCCGACCAGGTGGCGTCGCTGTACAGCGGCCTGGATTTGCGCACCCACTTCTGACCCCGGCCCGCATGCGTTCTCCGCCCAAGGCCGTGGTGTGGCCCCTGCTGGCCTTGCCTGCGCTGGTGTTGCTGGCGCAGGCCATGCTGGATCAACTGGGCGCCAATCCGGCCGAGGCGCTGATCCGCGGCCTGGGCGACTGGACGCTGCGCCTGCTGGTGCTGGTGCTGGCGCTGACGCCGCTGCGTGAAGCCACCGGCTATGCCGGCCTGCAGCGCCACCGCCGCGCCATCGGCGTGGCGGTGTTCATCTATGCCACGCTGCATTGGTCGGCCTATCTGGTCTTCGACCAGGAGCTGGATCTGGCGGCCGTGCTGGCCGATATCGCCAAGCGACCCTTCATCCTGGTGGGCACGCTGGCCTGGCTGCTGCTGCTGCCGCTGGCGGCCACGTCGTTCAATGCGGCCGTGCGGCGGCTGGGGCCGGCGCGCTGGAAGCGGCTGCACCGGTTGGCCTACGTCGTGGCGCCGCTGGCCGTGCTGCATTTTTACTGGATGCGGGCGGCCAAGGGCCGCTGGGGCGAGGTGGCGGTGTACGGCATCATCCTGGCTGCGCTGCTGGCGTGGCGCCTGCGCCGCAA
Organism: Pseudomonadota bacterium; assembly: GCA_020161145.1. Classification (GTDB taxonomy): domain Bacteria; phylum Pseudomonadota; class Gammaproteobacteria; order Burkholderiales; family Burkholderiaceae_C; genus Ideonella. The sequence continues at coordinate 49,288 of JAIUPQ010000004.1, read as the reverse complement.
GACCCGATGAAACCCGACGACAAACCCCCTCATCTGAAGCTGCTGGCCTATGCGGTGCTGGCCACGCTGCTGACGCTGGCCGTGCTGGCCGGCGTCTATGAGCTGGCGGCGCGCTGGTACGGTGGCCTCACGCCCGAAACACGGCAGGATCTGCGCTATGCCGCGCCCATCCTGCCGCTGGCGCTGGTGGTGCTGCTGCTGTGGTTGCGGCGCAAGCCGCCCACGCGACGCAAGCCGGACGGCGAGTAGGCCTCGGCCATCAGGCCTTGACCGCGGCAACGGTGACCTTGGCCGCCAGCGTGGTGGCCGCGGCATCCGGCGCGGCGTGGCGGGCCATGGCTTCGACGCCGCCGAAGGTGATCAGCGTGGCAACCAGGGACAGCGAGGCGCACAGGGTGTGCAGGCGGGTGGTGGGGGTGTTCATGGTGGGCTCCTGAAAGGCAGTCATGCGTTGGCGATGACTGCACTTTAGGAAGCGGGTGGCTGCGCGGCCAGCGCCTTGCGACGGCGTGCCGGCCACGCCGCACGAATGGTCGCTGGCGGCGATGAACGGCCGCGCGGCACGCGCTACAGCGGCCCCACGCTGACGCGATTGCGGCCCTCTTGCTTGGCGTGGTAGAGCAGGCGATCGGCCTGGGCGATCAGCCGGCTGGGCTCGACCACCGGCGGCGCACCCGAGAAGGTGGCGTTGGGCCGGCGCGGCGGGATGACGGCGATGCCAATGCTGACGGTGACGCTGGACGCCACGGGCGAGGTTTCGTGCGCGATCGCCAGCCTCTGCACCGCGTCGCGCAGGCGCTCGCCCATCAACTGGGCCCCCGCTTCGTCGGTACCGGGCAGTATGCAGGCGAACTCTTCGCCGCCCCAGCGCGCCGCCAGATCGGCGGGCCGCAACAGCGCATGACGCACGGCCCGCGCCACGCTGACCAGGCAGCCGTCACCTTGCTGGTGGCCGTAGTGGTCGTTGTAGAGCTTGAAGTGATCGACGTCGATCATGGCCACGGCCAGCGCCTCGCCGCTGCGACGGGCACGGGCGGTTTCCATGGTCAGGCGCTCGTCGAATGCGCGCCGGTTGGCCAGGCCGGTGAGGCCATCGACGAAGGCCATCTGCCGCAGCAGATCGGACTGGTGCTTGAGCGTGATGTGGGTGCGCACGCGAGCGCGCACGACGGTCGGGTTGAACGGCTTGGTGATGAAGTCCACCGCGCCCAGCGACAGGCCTTCCTCCTCTTCCTCGGCGCCCGTCTGGGCGGTGACGAAGATGATGGGGATGGCGGCCGTGGCGGCGTCGATCTTGAGCTGCTGGCACACGGTATGGCCGTCCATGCCCGGCATGGCCACGTCCAGCAGGATCAGGTCGGGTTGGCGCTCGTGGGCCAGCTTCAAGGCCTGCTCGCCACTGGTGGCCATCAGCACCCGGTAGTCGCCGACGAAGACGGCATGCAGGGCCTGAATGTTGACGGGCTGGTCATCGACGACCAGGACGCAAGGCTTCTTGGCTGCCAGGGCCGCCAGCTGGGCCACAGGAGAGAGATCGAGTGAGTTCATGCAGGGGTGCTTTCCAGTAGGTCGTCACACAAGCGGATGGCGCGGCGGAAGTCCAGCCGCATGACCGCCTTGTGCAACTCCGCAAGCTTGGTGTTGGAGGCGGGATACGCTTGTTGCAGCGCTTCGAGCGCAGTCAGGGCATCCATGTCATCTTGCTCAAGCAGCACACGCAGCGACTGCAAGGCGGCCTGGACGGCCGTAGGGTCGATGGGCCTGGACACAGAAGGGGGCGCCGGGGCCGTCTCGGCGAGCCAGCTGCGCAGTTGGGGCGTGGCGTCATCAAGGGCCTTGCCCCACGCCGCATGGACCGCCTGGTCGTCCAGGGTCTGCGCCGCCAGACCGGTCTCCAGGTCGGCCAGGATGCGCGCCAGCGGGGTGGCGCCCACCGTGCCGGCCAGCCCTTTGGCGCTGTGCAGCAGGCGCGCCGCCTCGGCCTTGTGCCCGCTCTGGCGCAGCGGCAGCCAGTTGGCGCACTCGGCCTCGGACTGGGCCAGGAACTGGGCCAGCGCCTGGTGGTAGATGGCCCGATTGCCCCCGAAGCGGCGCAGCGCCGCGTTCAGGTCACCGCCGCCGGCAGGCGGCTCGGGCACGCCGGCCGTGGGGTCAGGCACGGCAGCGGTGGCCGCCACGCGGCCGGTGCGCCGCAGCAAGGTGTCCACCAGCACATCCAGCTCGAACGGCTTGCCCACGTGGTCGTTCATGCCTGCAGCCAGGCAGTCCTCGCGGTCGGTGCTGGCGGCGTTGGCCGTCATGGCGATCACCGGCAATACGTCGGAGGCCCAGGTCTTGCGCAGCTCGCGGGTGGCCGTCAGGCCGTCCATGACCGGCATTTGCAGATCCATCAGCACCACGTCGAAACGTTGCCCCCCCCGCAGCAGGTCCAGCGCCTGCCGTCCGTTCTCGGCCACCTGGATCCTGGCGCCCTCGGACTGCAGCAGCTCGCGGGCCACGAGTTGGTTGTTGGGGTTGTCTTCGACCAACAGCACGGCCATACCCGACAGGCGCTCGCCACCGCCCGGCAGGGGCGGCGCAGGTTCGGGCGCCGGGGTGGGCAAATCAGCCGCGTCGGCCAGGGGCAGGCTCAACGTGAAGGCAAAGGTCGAGCCCTTGCCCACGGCCGACAGCAAGGTGAGCTTGCCGCCCATGGACTCCACCAGCCGCTTGCTGATCGACAGGCCCAGTCCGGTGCCGCCAAAGCGCCGCGTGATGGTGGACTCGGCCTGGGTAAAGCCCGAGAAGATCTGTTCCTGGTGCTCGGGCGCAATGCCAATGCCGGTGTCGCGCACGGCAAAGGTCAGGGCCACCTTGTCGGCCGTGCGGTCGGTGACACGCACCCGCACGCAGACTTCCCCATGCGGGGTGAACTTGATGGCGTTGCCCACCAGGTTGGTGAGCACCTGCTGCACGCGCAGCGCATCGCCCACCACGCCAGCCGGCAGGTTGGGGTCAAGGTCGAACCGCACGGCCAGCCCGCTGTCGCCCACGTTGCCGTGGGCAATGACCGACAGCTCCTGCAGCAGCTTGTCCAGGCGGAAGGCCTTGGCCTCGAGCACGGTCTTGCCGGCCTCGGCCTTGGCGAAGTCGAGGATGTCGTTGAGCAGCTGCAGCATCCAGCGTGCCGAGCCTTCGATCTTGCGCGTGTAGCCGCGCTGGACTTCGAGCAACTCGGTGCGCTGCAACAGCGTCAGCAGGCCCAGGATGGCGTTCATGGGCGTGCGAATTTCATGGCTGAGATTGGCCATGAAGCGGCTCTTGGCCTCGGACGCCGCGCGCGCCTCGTCGGTGGCGCGCTGCAAGTCGGTCACGTCGATGCGAAAGCCCACCGTGTGGCCGTCGGGCAGGTGGCGTTCCTTGACGCGCAGCACGCGGCCGCTGCTCAGGCGCTGCAGCATGGTTTTGCCGTCTTTCTGGCGGTGGGCGGCCAGGCGCTCGGCCACCCAATCCTCGATGCGCCCCTTGGCATCGACGTACTCGCCGCGCTCGGCGCCAAACCGGATGATGTCCTCGAACCGCGCGCCCCTGACCATGGCGGGCGACGCCAGCGGATAGACCTCGCGGTATTTCTCGTTGCACAGCACCAGCCGGTCGCGGGCGTCATAGAGCACAAAGGCCTCGTCCAGCGCATCGATGGCGCCCTGCAGCAGCTCGTTGTGCCGCTGCAGCTCGTCCTGCAGGGCCCGGCGGCTGCTGACGTCCTGCATGGCGCCCACCACGCGCAGCCCCTGCGTGTCTTTCATGGGCTCGCCGATGATGCGGATCCACAGCGGCGTGCCCCCCACGGTGCGGGCGCGCACCTCGGTGTCCCAGCCGCCAATGCCGGCCAGCGCCCGCTTGAGCCCGATGCGCACCGACGGACGGTCGTCCTCGTGAATCAACGCCAGCACATCTTCCAGCCTGGGCTGGTGGCCGGGCGGGAAGTCGAAGATGCGGCGGGTTTCGGCCGTCCATTCAAACACCTGCCCCGGAGGCAGGAAAGACCAGCCGCCCACGCTGGCGATGCGCCCGGCCCGGTCCAGCAAGGCCTGGCTGTCGCGCAGCGCACTTTGCGTCTGGTGGCGCGTCAGCATCACCAGCCAGGTGATGATGGCCATGCCCATGCTGGCCATCAGGCCGACGATCTGCGTGGCCAGGACCGGGCGGTAGTCGATGGCCGCCAACGCGGCCTGGGTGGGCCGCGCCAGCAGGCGCATGGTCACACCGGCGATGACGATATCCCGCACGTCGGCGGCGTCGCCCAACGCGGCGGGGGCGGACTCCCAGCGGCCATTGCGTTCGGCATAGGCCAGTTTGCCTTGAGCGACGCCGGGCGCATGCACCAGCAGGTCGAAGTCCAGCATGTGGCTGCTCGCCTCGCTCACCCCCTCCAGCCACTCGGCGGCCACCAGCGGCACGTAGACCAGGCCCGCCAGGCTGGCGCGGCGCTGTGCGGCCGAGGCCTGCGGCAGGCTGGCTTCCAGCCGCACCGAGCCATCGGGCTGCACCTGACGGTAAAGCGGGCTGTACAGGTGAAAACCCGGGCGGTGCAGCCCGTCCTGCACCAGGGCGATGACGTCCGTCAGTGCGTCATCCCCGGTGTCGGCCGCACGCAGCGCCGCCGTCAGGCGCGTGTTCTCAGAGGCGACATCCAGCCCCATGGCCACGGCGTTGCGCAGCGGCGGCTCGACCCGCTCGACGACCAGCAGCGGGTCGCTCTGCTCGGGTGACAGCACCCGGATGGCGAAGTTGGGTGCGCCGCTGGCACGCTGCGCGGCCACGTAGGCCTCGAGCTGCGCGCGCGGCACGGCCCGCACCCAGCCCACACCGCGCACGCCCGGTTGGTCGCGGTTCAGATCGCGCTGGCGCACGTAGGTGGAGAAGGCCTCGCGCGAGATGTCGGGCACCGTGGCGTACAGGCTGCGAGTGCTGCGCAACAGCAGGACGGGAGCGATCAGCCGACGCGAAATCTCGGCGCTGAGCCGGTCAGCCTCACGACTGTGCGTGACCTGCTCCGAATGGTCGATGGCGCGGCGCACTGCATGCTGGGCCACCACCGTCAGCAGCATGCACCCCACAAAAACAAGCAGCGCCAAGCCCCAGGCACGGGCATGGGTCAGACGCGACTGAATCTGTTTGGGCCAATTCATGTGTGCCCGATTGTCGAAACCGCCGCACCCCGGTAGCGGCTGGAATTACGGGGGAGTTCCGGCGCTGAATCAGGGCGTCAGGCGCGGCAGCCCGCCGTCGCCATCCCCCAACAGCCCGACCTGGGCATACACGCCGAGTTTGACTCGGGTATCGGCAATGTCCAGATTGCGCATCGTCAGCTGGCCAATGCGATCGGCCGGGCTGAAGGCCGCATCGCCCTTCTCCATGGTCAACCTCTGCGGGTGATACGTGAGATTGGGACTCTCGGTGTCCAGCAGAGTGTAGTCATTACCCCGGCGCAATGCCAGCGTGACGGTGCCCGTGACCACGCGCGCCACCCAGCGCTGGGCGGCCTCGCGCAGCATCAGGCTTTGCGAGTCGAACCAGCGGCCCTGGTAGAGCAGCCGGCCCAGCCGGGCGCCGCTTTCGCGGTACTGGGCCAGGGTGTCTTCGTTGTGGATGCCGGTGACCAGCCGCTCGTAGGCGATGTGCAGCAGCGCCATGCCAGGCGCCTCGTAGATGCCGCGGCTCTTGGCCTCGATGATGCGGTTCTCGATCTGGTCGCTCATGCCCAGGCCGTGGCGCCCGCCGATGCGATTGGCCTCGGCCATCAAGGCCACGGCATCCGGGAAGGTCTGGCCGTTGAGGGCCACGGGCACGCCTTCCTCAAAGCGAATGCTGACTTCCTCGCGCGCCACGGCCACGTCGTCGCGCCAGAACGCCACGCCCATGATGGGCTGGACGATTTCCATGCCTTTGTTCAGGAATTCCAGGTCCTTGGCCTCGTGTGTGGCGCCCAGCATGTTGGCGTCGGTGGAGTAGGCTTTCTCCACGCTCATCTTGTAGTCGTGGCCGCGCGCGATCAGGTACTCGCTCATCTCCGTGCGGCCGCCCAGCTCGTCGATGAAGCGCTGGTCCAGCCAGGGTTTGTAGATGCGCAGCCCGGGGTTGACCAGCAAGCCGTAGCGGTAGAAGCGCTCGATGTCGTTGCCCTTGTGGGTGGAGCCGTCGCCCCAGATGTGCACATCGTCCTCGCGCATGGCGGCCACCAGCGCCGTGCCGGTGACGGCGCGCCCGAGCGGGGTGGTGTTGAAGTAGGTGGCGCCGCCGGTGCGGATGTGGAAGGCACCGCACTGCATGGCGGCCAGGCCCTCGGCCACCAGCTGGGGGCGGCAATCGATCAGGCGGGCAATCTCGGCGCCATAGGCTTTGGCCCGGCGGGGGATGGCGTCGTAGTCGGTTTCGTCGGGCTGACCCAGGTGGGCCGTGTAGGCGCAGGGGACGGCCCCTTTCTCGCGCATCCAGCTGACGGCGGCGGAGGTGTCCAACCCCCCCGAAAAGGCAATGCCGACGCGCTCGCCAGCAGGAAGGGTTTGGAGGATGGTGGCAGACACGGCGGGCCTTCGCGGTTGACCTAGGGGTTACCCGGATTGTAGGGAGGGCGGCTGCGGCGCGCGGGCGCCAAAGATGGCCGTGCCCACGCGCACCAGGGTGCTGCCCTCGGCAATGGCCAGTTCCAGGTCGTCGCTCATGCCCATGGACAAGGTGGCCAGGCCCAGGCTGTGCGCCAGCTCGCGCAGTGCGCGGTGCGGCGCGGCGCCGCTGCCTGGCGCGGGCACCGCCATCAAGCCGCGCAAGGCCAGGCGCGGCAGCGCGGCAATGGCCTGGGCCAGCGCGGGCACCTCGGTCGGCTCGGCCCCGCTCTTGCTGGCCTCACCACTGATGTTGACCTGGATGCAGATGTTCAGTGGGGCCAGCCACGCCGGGCGCTGGTCCGACAGCCGCTGGGCGATGCGCAGCCGGTCCACCGACTGCACCCAGTCGAAACGCTCGGCCACCACGCGCGTCTTGTTGGCCTGCAGCGGGCCGATGAGATGCCATTCGATGTGGCCGGCCAGATCGGCCAGCGCATCCATCTTGGTCACCGCTTCCTGCACATAGTTTTCGCCGAATGCGCGCTGGCCGGCGGTGTGGGCGGCCCGCACCGCGTCGGCCGACTGGGTCTTACTGACCGCCAAAAGTGCTACATCTGTCGGGTTTCTGCCTGCATTTGTGGCCGCACGGGCGATGCGCAGGCGCACACAATCGAGCTGATTCAAAATGGTGGCGGTCGTCATCGACCCTGAGCTTACATGGACATCACCCAGCTGCTGGCCTTCTCGGTCAAGAACAACGCCTCCGACCTGCACCTGTCGGCCGGCCTGCCGCCGATGATCCGCGTGCATGGGGACGTGCGGCGCATCAACGTCGAGGCCATGACGCACCAGCAGGTGCACGCGATGGTGTACGACATCATGAACGACGCCCAGCGCAAGACCTTCGAAGAAACGCTGGAGTGCGACTTCAGCTTCGAGGTGCAGGGCCTGGCGCGCTTTCGGGTCAACGCCTTCAACCAGAACCGCGGCGCGGGGGCGGTGTTCCGCACCATCCCCTCCAAGATCCTGACGCTGGAGCAGCTGCGCTGCCCCAAGGTCTTTGCCGAGTTGGCGCTCAAGCCGCGCGGCCTGGTGCTGGTGACGGGCCCCACGGGCTCGGGCAAATCCACCACGCTGGCGGCCATGGTGGACCACCTCAACGAGCATGAGTTCGGCCACATCCTGACGCTGGAAGACCCCATCGAGTTCGTGCACGAGAGCAAGAAGTGCCTGGTCAACCAGCGTGAGGTCGGCCCCCACACGCACAGCTTTGCCAATGCGCTGCGTGCGGCGCTGCGCGAAGATCCCGACGCCATTCTGGTGGGCGAGCTGCGCGACCTGGAAACCATCCGCCTGGCCCTGTCGGCCGCCGAGACCGGCCACCTGGTGTTCGGCACCTTGCACACCTCCAGTGCGGCCAAGACCATCGACCGCGTGGTGGATGTCTTCCCGGCGGCAGAGAAGGAGATGGTGCGCTCCATGCTGTCGGAATCGCTGATCGGCGTGATTTCGCAGACGCTGTGCAAAACCCGCGACGGCAATGGCCGCGTGGCGGCCCACGAAATCATGCTGGGCACGCCCGCCATCCGCAACCTGATTCGCGAAAACAAGATCGCGCAGATGTACTCCACCATCCAGACCGGCCAGAATCTGGGCATGCAAACGCTGGACCAGAATCTGGCCGATCTGGTGCGCAAGCAAATCATCTCGCCGGCCGAGGCGCGCAGCAAGGCCAAGATTCCAGAGAACTTCCCCGGGTAGTCAGCCTGCCCCCCAGGCCATCGCGGCACACGCTCCCATCCGCAGGAGCGCCGCCGGGCCCGCACCGCGGGTTTGGCGAGAAGGGGGCACGCCAACGTAGAAAGCTGAGACATGAAACAACCCCCACTCTCGCTTTTGCTCGCTGCCCCCCGAGGGCGCGCTCTGTGCCTTCTGGCAGGCGGGCGCCACTGAGATGGAACGCGATCAAGCCGCCAAATTCGTTTTCGATCTGTTGCGCCTGCTGGTGTCGCGCAAGGGGTCCGATCTGTTCCTGACGGCCGAGTTTCCGCCGGCCATGAAGATCGACGGCAAGATCACCAAGGTCTCGCCGCAACCGCTGACGCCGGCCCACACCATGGCGCTGGCGCGGGCGCTGATGAACGACAAGCAGTCGTCCGAGTTCGAGCGCACCAAGGAGTGCAACTTTGCCGTCTCGCCTGCCGGGGTGGGCCGCTTTCGCGCCAGCGCCTTCCTGCAGCAAGGCCATGTGGGCCTGGTGCTGCGGGTGATTCCGGCGCAGCTGCCCACCATCGATGGCCTGGGGCTGCCGCAACTGCTCAAGGACGTCGTGATGTCCAAGCGCGGGCTGGTCATCATGGTGGGGGCCACGGGCTCGGGCAAGAGCACCTCGCTGGCGGCCATGCTCGACTGGCGCAACGAAAACGCGCAAGACCACATCTTCACCATCGAAGACCCGGTCGAATTCCTGCACCCGCACAAGAACAGCATCGTCACCCAGCGCGAGGTGGGGCTGGACACCGACGACTGGGAGGTGGCGCTGAAGAACGTGCTGCGTCAGGCGCCCGACGTCATCATGATGGGCGAAATCCGCGACGCCAAAACCATGGAGCTGGCCCTGGCCTTTGCCGAAACCGGCCACCTGTGCATGGCCACGCTGCACGCCAACAACACCAACCAGACCGTGGAGCGCATCCTCAACCTCTTCCCCGAAGACCGTCAGCCGCAGGTGCTGATGGACATGTCGCTCAACCTCAAGGCCATCATCTCGCAGCGGCTGGTGCCGCGCGAAACGACCAAAGGTCGCGCAGCGGCGGTGGAAATCCTGCTCAACACGCCCCTGATGGCCGACCTCATCGAGAAGGGCGAAATCTCCGAAATGAAGGAGCTGATGAAGCGCTCGCGCGAGCACGGCATGCAGACCTTCGATCAAGCCTTGTTCGACCTCTTCGAGGCCGGCCAGATCAGCCTGGACGATGCCTTGCGCCAGGCCGACTCGGTCAACGACTTGCGGCTGCAGGTCAAGCTCCACGGTCAGCGCAGCAAACAGCCCGACCTGGCGGCAGGCACCGAGCACCTGACCATCATCTGAGTCACTCCGGATGGCCGCCTTCAGCAAGCACAACCTGTACCGCCGGCTCTACCCGCTGCGCGTGCTCGGGTTCGGCCTGACCGCGCTGGCGGTGGGCGGCGTGCTCCACATCACCCAGGCACCGCTGCTGCATTGGTTGCTGATGGGTACCGCCTGCCTGGTCTGGCCGCACGTGGCGCTGGTGCATGCCCTCACCAGCAGTGACCGCGCGCAGGCCGAGATGCGCAACGTGATGGTGGACACGGCCCTCGTGGGCGTCCTCGTGCCGCTGGTGCACTTCAACCCGCTGACCAGCGTCATCATGGTCACCATCAACCTGTCTGACAAGTTCAGCATCGGCCGGCGGGGCTTGATCCTGGACTCACTGCCGTGGCTGGTCGTGCCCATGCTGGCCACCACCGCGTGGCTGCGCCCCGAGCCGCTGTGGGAGGTGTCCACGCTGATCGTCGCGTCCACACTGCCGCTGTTCGTGGTGCACACGCTGGCGGTCAGCCTGTCCAACCGCCATCAGCTGCGCCTGGCGGCAAGCCAGAACCGTGAGTTGCAGGAGCTGCACCGGCTGGACGCCCACACCGCCCTGGCCAGCCGCGCGCACTGGCTGGAGCTGGCCGATGCCGCGCTGCAAGAGGGCGCGGCGGCGACGGCCCTGATGGTGGACATCGACCACTTCAAATCGATCAACGACCGGCACGGCCATCTGGTGGGTGACGAAGTCATCCGCGCCGTGGCCATGGCCGTTCGGCGCAGCCTGCGCATCCAGGACGCTGCCGGCCGCTATGGTGGCGACGAACTGGCCGTGCTGCTGCGCGACGCCAATGCCCATGACGCCGCCGCCATTGCCGAGCGCATCCGCCAGCATGTGGCCGCGCTGCGGGTGCGCGAGCTGCCGCAGTTGCGGGTCTCCATCAGCGTCGGCGGCAGCGAATTGCGCCCCACCCACGCCAGCGTGGCCGATTGGCTGGCCGACGCCGACAGCGCGCTCTACCGCGCCAAGGCGCAAGGCCGCAACCAGGTGGTGATGGCGCCGCAGCGGATGGTCGCCCTGCAAACCAGCCCGAGCCTGTAGCCCGCCAGCCACGCGGGCCGCCACGGACAATGGCCCCATGCCAATGTCCCCGCCCCCCGCGCCCGCCCTGGCCTGGGTGGTCGATGACCACCCTCTGGTAGCCAGCGGCATTGCCACCTACCTCCAGGCCCATTGCCGCATGACCACCGTGCAGGTGCACGCCAGCCTGCCGCCCGGCCTGGCAGACCCTGCGCCCGTGCTGCTGGTGCTGGACCACTGGCTGGCCGGCCAAGCGCCGCTCGATGTCCTGATCGCCTGGCGCCGCCACCACCCGCACACCCGCGTGCTGATGATCAGCGGCGACGTGGACCCCGCCGTCTGGCAGGCCGCACGCACGGCCGGCGCCGACGGCTTCGTCCACAAGCACGAACCGCCCGACATCTTCGCCGCTGCCGTGCAGGCGCTGCTTGCGGGGCTGCACTGGTTCCCGGCCGACGCGGCGCCGCCCACGCGCAGCGCCGAGCTGGGCCTCACGCAGCGCCAGCAGCAGGTGCTGGACGCCGTGCTGCGCGGCTGGCCCAACCGCCGCATCGCCGAGGCGCTGCATCTGAGCGAGGCCACGATCAAGAACCACGTGACCGCCATCTACGCTCAGTTGGGCGTTGCCAACCGCATCGAGCTGCTGTTGCGGCTGGCCCCGGGTAAATCCTGAGCCTGTTGTTACCAATTCAGGACTTGCGGTGGATGGCGGGCAGGCGGGCAGTTTCTAGAGTGGGCTGCAGCGGCGCCCGTCGGCCCCGCATCACAGGGAGACCGAACCATGAAAGCTGCTTGGAGAGGATGGGTCGCGGCGTGGGCCTGCGCGGCATCAGGCGCCTGGGCCGCGCCGGTGGACATCACGTCGGTGACACAGTCCACCAATCCGGCCGGCCATGAACTGCTGACCATCAAGGGGACGGGCCTGAAGGACAGCGGTGACACCAAGGTCACGCTGGGCACGCGCGACATGGTGCTGCGCGGCACCTCCGCAACCAGCCTGACCGTGCGCTGCGCGGGCAACCCGGGCGTGTGCCCCAAGGGCGACAACAAGTTGCTGGTGACCACCTTCGCCATCGACGGCACGCCTGTGTCCGGCCAGATCTGGTACTACAGCACGCCGCTGGCCGGGCCGCAAGGGAACCCGGGCGACCCGGGCCCGCAAGGCCCACAAGGCCCGATGGGCTACACGGGTGCCACGGGTGCAACCGGTGCAACCGGTGCAACAGGTGCCACCGGACCACAAGGCGCCACGGGGCCACAGGGCGCTACCGGTGCGCAGGGGCCGCAAGGCATCAAGGGCGACACTGGCTTCATGGGTCCGGTCGGGCCGACCGGACCCATAGGGCCGATCGGGCCGATCGGGCCGCAGGGCATACAGGGTCCCCAGGGGCCGGCCGGCCCTGCCGTGCAGTCTGTCGCCATCTGCTCGAGCGGCTCTTGCAGCCTGGGTGATGGGGATTGCAGCTGCGAGGTGGGTTCGCTCATCAGCAAGGTCAGGGCCACACAGTGCCAGGCCAATTCGTCGTCCGGCTCGTGCAGCGCCACCGGCGCGCTCTGCGTGAACGGGGGCAACACGTATCAGCGCAATGCCGCCTGCTGCGTCTGCAAGCCCTGAGCCGGTGGTCCGGCATCCGCACGCTTGCCCTTGGCGCCTGGCGCCCGATTGATGTGACGGCGGGCTGCGGCCCGTCATGAGGACACCCGACGATGAAACCCCTGCCCTTGCCTCACCTGCCGCGCGCGGTGACCGCGGCCACCGTGCTGCTGCTGGCCGCCTGCGGCGGCGGCCGCGACGATCCGGATACCCTCACCGCCCTGAACCAGGACGTCCACCGCAGCGCCCTGGCGCTGGCACCCGAGGCCGGCGCCACCCGCACCGATGCCATGCGGCTGCTGAACCAGGCCAGTTTCGGCCCCACCGCCAGCACGCTGGCCAGCGTGCAGTCGCTGGGCACCAAGAAGTGGATCGACCAGCAACTGGCGCTGCCCGCCGCCGACTACCACCGCCCGCGCTGGTTGGCGGCCGGCGCCGGGGCCGGCAACAACGAATTGATCTCATCCATCTACCACCAGGCGCTCTATGCCGACGACCAGCTGCGCCAGCGCGTCACGTTCGCGCTGTCGCAGATCTTCGTCATCTCGCTCAACGAGATCGGTGGCCCGCAGGCCGAGATGGCGGCTTCGTACTACGACATGCTGGGCCGCAACGCCTTCGGCAACTTCCGCACCTTGATCGAGGACGTGGCGCGGCACCCGGCCATGGGCATCTACCTGTCGCACATCAAGAACCAACCCTTTGACGCCGCGTCCGGCCGCCAGCCCGACCAGAATTTCGCCCGCGAGGTGATGCAGCTGTTCTCCATCGGCCTGACCCGGCTCAATCCCGACGGCACGCCTCAACTGTCCGGTGGCAGCCCCATCGCCACCTATGACCAGACCGACGTGGCCGGCATGGCGGCGGTGTTCACCGGCTGGTCCTGGGCCGGCCCCGACACGCACACCCTGCGCTTTTGGGGCACCCAGCCGGCTTACATCGACCCCGACCGCCAAGGCACGCCGATGCAGGGCTATGTGCAGTTCCACGCCACCGCCGCCAAGTCCTTCCTCGGCGTCGAGGTGCCGGCGCAGCCGGTGGCCGATCCGCCGGCCAGCCTCAAGACGGCGCTGGACACGCTCTACCACCACCCCAACGTCGGGCCGTTCATCGGTCGCCAGTTGATCCAGCGCCTGGTCACCAGCGCCCCGAGCCCGGCCTATGTGCGGCGCGTGGCCGCCCGGTTCGACAACAACGGCCTGGGTGTGCGCGGCGACATGGCGGCGGTGGTGCGCGCCATCCTCACCGACAAGGAGGCCCGCAGTGCCCGCCTGGCTGCCGGTGAGCGCTACGGCAAGGTGCGCGAACCGGTGCTGCGCCTGACGGCCTGGCTGCGCGCGTTCGACGCCACCTCCGACAGCGGCCAGGTGCTGATCGCGCCGACCAGTGACGCGGCCACCGCACTGAACCAGACGCCGCTGTCGGCGCCGTCGGTGTTCAATTTCTATCGCCCCGGCTACGTCCCCGCTGGCGGCGAGGCCGAGCAGCGCCAGATGACGCTGCCCGTGATGCAGATCACCACCGAGACCAGCGTGGCCGGCTACGCCAACTTCATGCTGGCCGGGGTGCAGAACGGCGTCGGCCCGCGCGGGCCCGACAACCAAGGCACGCGCCCGGACATGCAGCCCGACTACGGCGGCGAGATGGCACTGGCCGAGGACCCGCCCGCGCTGGTGCGGCAGGTGTTCGACAAGCTGCTGCCCATGGCGCCCTCCGCCGCCCTGCGGGCCGAGGTGCTGCATGCGGTGCAGGACCACACCATGCCGCCCCAGCGCCCAGACGACAGCAACGCCGTGGCGCGCGAAAACGCCAAGAAACGCCGCGTGCAGACCGCCATCTTGCTGACCCTGGTCAGCCCCGAATTCCTGGTTCAGAAATGAGGCCCGCCATGCTGACCCGTCGTGACTGCTTGCGCCGCAGCGGCGCGCTGGCCAGCCTGGGGCTGGGTTTGTCGGCCATGCGCCGGGCCAGCGCCGTGGGCGCGACCGACTACAAAGCCCTGGTCTGCATCTTCCTGTTCGGTGGCAACGACCCGTTCAATACCGTGCTGGCCACCGACGCACCATCGTGGTCGGCCTACGGCAACGAGCGGGGCAACGCCAGCACCGGCATCGCGCTGGCGCCGCCGGGCACGCCCGCCAAGGTCAGCGGCACGCTGCATCAGAAGCTGGGCGGCGTGCTGCCCATCGTCCCGGCGACCCCGCAGGCCAGCCGCAGCTTCGCGCTGCACCCCAGCCTCGCCGGCCTGCGTGAGCTGTTCAACCAGCAGCGCCTGGGGGTGGTGGCCAACGTGGGCCACCTGATCGACGCGCAGACCACCAAGGCCGATTACCACCACAGCACCGCCAGGCGGCCGGCCAAACTGGGCTCACACAACGACCAGCAATCGGTCTGGCAATCGGGGGGCGCCGAGGGCACGACACGCGGCTGGGGCGGACGCTTCATGGACGGCCTGATCGCGGACAACACGCAGCCCATGTTCAGCGCCATCAGCATCTACGGCAGTGCCGTGTGGCTGCCCGGGCAAAGTACGCGCGCCTACCAGCTTTCCAGCACGGGGCCGGTGCGCATCAGCGACCCGACCGGCGCGGCCACGGTGTACGGCTCCGCCGAGGTGTTGGCACACATGCGAGCCATCATGAGCACGGCTCGCGACAACCGGTTGATCGAGCGCGAGCATGCGGCCGTGTCGCAACGCAGCTTCGCAGCCACCGATGTGCTGGGCGGCATCTACCCGGCGCCCGATGCCGGCCCGTGGGGCTCGCGCGCCGATGCGCTGACCGACCCGCTGCTCAAGTACCGCGATCCGGTGACCCGCGCCGACCTCTACAACCCGCTCGCCCACCAGCTCCAGGCCGTGGCGCGCACCATCGCCGTGCGCGACGCGCTGGGCATGGGGCGGCAAGTCTTCTTCGTTGGCCTGGGGGGCTGGGACACGCACGCCACCCAGCCGACGCGCCACGCACCGCTGCTGGCGCAACTGGCGCAGGCCCTGACCTACTTCGACGACACGCTCAGGCAAATGGGGGTGGACGACCAGGTGACCACCTTCACGATGAGCGAATTCGGCCGCGCCCTGACCAGCAACGGCGACGGCTGCGACCACGGCTGGGGCGGCCACCAGTTCGTCATGGGCGGCGCCGTCAAAGGCGGCGACATCTACGGGCGCTTCCCGACCTACAGCGGGCCCGACCCGACGCAGCCCGGCACGTTTGCCAGCCCCGACATGCTGGACAGCGGCCAGTTGCTGCCCGCCCTGGGCGTGGACCAATACGCCGCCACGTTGGGCACCTGGCTGGGCGTCAGCGACGCCGAGTTGGCGGCCATCCTGCCCAACCTGTCGACCTGGGCCCCTGCCGATCGCAATCTGGGCTTCATGCGCCCCTGATTGCGGCGTGCGCCCGTCAGCCGTCCAGCGCCGCGCGCAGCAACTCGGCGGCCTGGGCCGGGTTGGCCTTGCCCTTGCTGGCCTTCATCACCTGGCCCACCAGGGCGTTGAAGGCCTTGTCCTTGCCGGCGCGGAACTCGTCCACCGACTTGCCGTTGGCGGCGATGACCTCGGCCACGATGGCGGTCAGCGCACCGGTGTCGTTCATCTGCTTCAAGCCCCTGGCGGCAATGACGGCGTCCACGTCCACCGCCTCGCCCTGCCACAGCGCGTCGAACACCTGGCGCGCAGCGTTGTTGGAGATGGTGCCGTCCTGGATGCGCGCGATCAGCGCCGCCAGCTGCGCCGGCGCCACCGGCGCGGCGTCGATGCTGCGCTCCTCGGCATTGAGGCGCTTGCCGATTTCGCCCATGATCCAGTTGGCCGCCGGCTTGGCCGGCGCGCCCGCCGCCTTGGCGGCCTCGTAGTAGCGCGCCGTGGCCAGGCCGGCCGTCATCATCTGTGCGTCGTAGGGCGAGAGGCCATCGGCCGTCTCGAAGCGCGCGGCCATGGCCGCCGGCAACTCGGGCAGCTCCGCCCGCACGGTCGCCACCCAGGCCTCGTCGATGGCCAGCGGGGGCAGGTCGGGGTCGGGGAAGTAGCGGTAGTCGGCCGAATCCTCTTTGCTGCGCATGGCGCGGGTCTCGCCCAGCGCCGGATCCCACAGCACAGTGGCCTGCTGGATGGCGCGGCCGTCTTCCAGTTCATCGATCTGCCAGCCCACCTCGTAGTTGACCGCATCGACGACGTAACGAAAGCTGTTGAGGTTCTTGATCTCGCGGCGCGTGCCCAGCGGCGCCCCGGGTTTGCGCACCGAGACGTTGACGTCGCAGCGGAACGAGCCCTCCTGCATGTTGCCGTCGCAGATGTCCAGCCACATCACCAGCGCATGCAGGGTTCGGGCGTAGGCGGCGGCTTCTTCGGCGCTGCGGATGTCGGGCTCGGAGACGATCTCCAGCAGCGGCGTGCCGGCGCGGTTGAGGTCGATGCCCGACATGCCGTGGTAGTCCTCGTGCAGGCTTTTGCCGGCGTCTTCCTCCAGGTGCGCGCGGGTCAGGCGCACCGTCTTGTCGGCCTCGCCGACGCGAAAGCGCACGCTGCCGCCCTGCACCACCGGAATCTCGAACTGGCTGATCTGGTAGCCCTTGGGCAGGTCGGGGTAGAAGTAGTTCTTGCGCGCAAAGATGGACTGCGGCGCAATGCGCGCGCCCACCGCCAGGCCGAAGCGAATGGCCCGCGCCACCGCACCCCGGTTGAGCACCGGCAGCGTGCCCGGCAGCGCCAGATCGACGGGCGCGGCCTGGGTGTTGGGCGCGGCGCCAAACGCCGTGGGCGCGCCGCTGAAGATCTTGGAGACGGTGGAGAGCTGGACGTGGTTTTCCAGCCCGATGACGACTTCGTAGCCGCGGATGAGTGTGGTCATGGTCAGAGTCCGGTCGGCGCGCGCCGATGCCAATCGGTGGCCTGCTGCAGCGCGTGCGCGGTGTGCAGCAGCCGCCCTTCCTGGAAGTAGTTGCCCACCAGCTGCAGGCCCACGGGCAGGCCGCCGGCGCCAAAGCCGGCCGGCACGCTCATGCCGGGCAGGCCGGCCAGGCTGGCGGGCAGCGTGAAGATGTCGGCCAGGTAGGCGGCCAGCGGGTCGTCCTGCTGCGCGCCCAGCGGCCAGGCCACGGTGGGCGCCACGGGGCCGGCGATGACGTCGCACTGGGTGAACGCATGCTGGAAGTCGTCGGCAATCAGCCGCCGCAGCTTTTGCGCCTGCAGGTAGTAGGCGTCGTAATAGCCGTGCGAGAGCACGTAGGTGCCGATCAGGATGCGCCGCTGCACCTCGGGTCCCAGGCCTTCGCTGCGCGAGCGCACGTACAAGTCCATCAAGTCGTCGGCCTGGGCGCTGCGGTGGCCGTAGCGCACGCCATCGAAGCGCGCCAGGTTGGAGCTGGCCTCGGCCGGGGCAATGATGTAGTAGACGGGAATGGCCAGCTCGGTGCGCGGCAGGCTGACGTCCACCAGCGTGGCGCCCAGGCGCTGCAACTCGGCCAGTGCGGCGCGCACGGCCGCATCCACGTCACTGGCCAGGCCGGCCGGAAACCACTCGCGCGGCAGGCCCACGCGCAGGCCGGCCAGGGGCTGGGCGCCCTCCGCCGTGCGCAGCGCGGCGGTGTAGTCCTGCGGCGGCTGGTTGACGCTGGTGGCGTCGCGCGCATCAAAGCCGCTCATGGCCGACAGCAGCAGCGCACAGTCTTCGGCCGAGCGCGCCAGCGGGCCGGCCTGGTCCAGGCTGGAGGCGAAGGCGATCAGCCCCCAGCGCGAGCACACGCCGTAGGTGGGCTTGATGCCGGTGACGCCGCAAAAGCTGGCCGGCTGGCGGATGGAGCCGCCGGTGTCGGTGCCGGTGGCGCCGGGCAGCAGCCGCGCGGCCACGGCGGCAGCCGAGCCGCCCGAGGAGCCGCCGGGCACGCGGGCGGTATCCCAGGGGTTGCGCACCGGGCCGTAGGCGCTGTTTTCGTTGGCCGAGCCCATGGCGAACTCGTCGCAGTTGAGCTTGCCCAGGCTGATGGCGCCGGCCTCGGCCAGCCGGGCCACCACGGTGGCATCAAACGGGCTGCGGTAGCCGGCCAGCATGCGCGAGCCGGCGGTGGTGGGCATGCCTTGGGTGACGATGACGTCTTTGTGGGCGATGGGCACGCCCAGCAGCGGCGCGGCGTCGCCGGCCGCGCGGCGGGCGTCGGCGGCGGCGGCGGCCGTCAACGCCCCTTCGGTGTCCAGATGCAGGTAGGTGCCCAGGCAGGCGGCGGCCTCGGCCCGCGCCAGCAGATGGCGGGTGACCTCGACGCTGGAGGTCTGGCGGGCCGCCAGCGCGCGGGCCAGGTCGGCCACGCCCATGTCGTGCAGACTCATTCGATCACCCTCGGCACCAGATACAGGCCGTCTTCCACCGCCGGGGCGCTGCGCTGGTTGGCGGCGCGGTCGATGGCCTCGGCAGCGGCGTCCTCACGCAAGCGCAGCGTCACCGGCTGAATGGCCGACAGCGGCGTGTACAGCGGCGCCACCCCGGCCGTGTCCACCGCGCGCATCTGCTGCACCAGATCGAAGAAGCCATTGAGTTGGGCCCGAAGCGGTTCGGCCGCGTCGGCAGGCAGTTCCAGCCGCGCCAGTCGGGCCACGCGGCGCACGTCCTCTGGGGTCAGGGTCATGGGTGTTTTACCTAGGGTTTCCACGGCCAATTGAGGCCAATCGGTTATTATCGCCAGTTAATTTCCATCCTCCACGCTGGTGCCTTCGCGCGCGGGCGTGCGCCTCCCGCCCCTTTTTGCCGCCTCATGTTCGCTTCTCTGCGCCGCGCTTTTTCGACTGATCTTGCCATCGACCTGGGTACCGCCAACACGCTGATCTACGTGCGTGGCCGCAACATCGTGCTGGACGAACCCTCGGTGGTCGCCATCCGCCACGAGGGTGGCCCCAGCGGCAAGAAGACCATCCAGGCCGTGGGCCACGAGGCCAAGGCCATGCTGGGCCGGGTGCCCGGCAACATCGAGGCCATCCGGCCCATGAAGGACGGCGTCATTGCCGACTTCACCGTCACCGAGCAGATGCTCAAGCAGTTCATCAAGATGGTGCATCCGCGCTCGGTGCTCAAGCCCTCGCCGCGCATCATCATCTGCGTGCCCTGCGGCTCCACCCAGGTCGAGCGCCGCGCCATCCGCGAGTCGGCGCTGGGCGCGGGCGCCAGCGAGGTCTACCTGATCGAGGAGCCCATGGCCGCCGCCATCGGTGCCGGCCTGCCGGTCAGCGAGGCCTCGGGCTCCATGGTGGTGGACATCGGCGGCGGCACCACCGAGGTGGGCGTCATCAGCCTGGGCGGCATGGTCTACAAAGGCAGCGTGCGCGTGGGCGGCGACAAGTTCGACGAGGCCATCATCAACTACATCCGCCGCAACTACGGCATGCTGATCGGCGAGCCCACGGCCGAGTCCATCAAAAAGCAGATCGGCAGCGCCTTCCCGGGCTCCGAGGTGATGGAGATGGAGGTCAAGGGCCGCAACCTCTCCGAGGGCGTGCCGCGCAGCTTCACCATCAGCAGCAACGAAATCCTCGAAGCGCTGACCGACCCGCTCAACCAGATCGTCTCGGCCGTCAAGAACGCGCTGGAGCAGACGCCGCCCGAGTTGGGCGCCGACATCTCCGAGCGCGGCATGATGCTGACCGGCGGCGGCGCGCTGCTGCGCGACCTCGACCGCCTGCTCAAGGAAGAAACCGGCCTGCCGGTGCTGGTGGCCGAGGACCCGCTGACCTGCGTGGTGCGCGGCTGCGGCATCGCCCTGGAGCGCATGGAGCGCCTGGGCCCCATCTTCACCTCCGAATAACCCACGCCGAACGCCGTTCGGGAGCCGGATCCCATGCCGCTGGGTACGCTGGATCGCTCACCGCCGCCGTTCTTCCGCCAGGGCCTGCCCGCACTGACCCAACTGGTGCTGTGCGCCGCGCTGGCCGTGCTGCTGATGGTGGCCGACCGGCGCTTTGCCATCGTGCGGCCACTGCGCGCCGCCGTGGCCACGCTGATGCTGCCGGTGGTGCAGACGCTGAATGCGCCCAGCCGCGCGGCCGACAACGCCGGTGACTACCTGCGCGGTCTGCAAGCCGCCCAGGCGGCCGAACACGCCGCCCGCCAGGCCCTGGTGCGCCAGGCCGCCGAGATGGCGCGGGCACAGCAGTTGGCGGCCGAGAACACCAAACTGCGCGCGCTGCTGGCGTTGGCGCCGGCCACGCCCGTGCCCACGCTGGCGGCCCAGGTGCTGTACGAATCACCCGATGCCTTCACGCGCAAGCTGATGCTGGACCGGGGCGCACGCCAAGGTGTGCAACTGGGCTCGCCGGTCATCGACGAGCGCGGTGTGCTGGGGCAGGTCACGCAGGTCTATCCGTTGTCCAGCGAGGTGACGTTGCTGGTGGACAAGAACGCCGCCGTCGCCGTGCTCAACACCCGCACCCAGCAGCGCCACCTGGCCTACGGGGCCTGGCCTGGCGCCGCCATGGAGTTGCGTTTCGTGGCCGCCAATGCCGACGTGCGGGAGGGTGATGCCCTGATCACCAGCGGCATCGACGGCGTCTTCCCGGCCGGCCTCGCGGTCGGCCGCATCGCCCAGATCGACCGCCAGGCCGACACCGGCTTTGCCCGCATCGTGCTGGCACCCGCCGCACCGCCCGACGCCGTGCGTCAGGTGCTGGTGCTGCAGCCGCTGTCGGCGCTGCTGCCGCCGGTGGCGGCCTCGGCCGCCGAGGCCGCCGCCTCTGGCGCGGCGTCAGGAGCGGCGCCATGATCATGCCGCGCGGTGCGCGCCAACTGCTGCTGCCGGCCAACCCGGTGTTCATCTGGGGTTCGCTGCTGGCCGCACTGGCCATCAGCTGGCTGCCTTGGGGCCGCCAGCCCGCCCTGCCCGACGTGCTGGCCGTGACCCTGGTGTTCTGGACGGTGCACCAGCCACGCTACGTCGGCATCGTCACCGCCTTTGTGCTGGGCGTGCTGACCGATGTGCACCACGGCGCACTGCTGGGCCAGCACGCGCTGGCGTACTGCCTGATGAGCTACGGCGCGGTGGCGCTGTCGCGGCGCATCCTGTGGTTTGGCATGGCTGGGCAGATGCTGCAGGTGCTGCCCGGCTTCGTGGTCATGCACCTGGTGGCGCTGCTGGTGCGGCTGGCCGTGGGCGATGCCTGGCCAGGTTGGCCTTACCTGCTGGCACCGTTGGCTGAGACGTTGCTGTGGCCGCTGGCGACGCTGCTGCTGCTGGCGCCGCAGCGCCGCGCACCCGACCGCGACGCCAACCGGCCGCTGTAGCCCATGGTCGAGATCCGCAACCTCCAGCGCGAGCTGTACCGCTTCAACCTGCGGGTGTGGGCGGCGGCGTTGCTGGTGCTGCTGTGCTTTGGCCTGCTGGCCGCGCGCCTGGTGGTGCTGCAGGTGGTGCGGCACGATGAGCTGGCCGGGCGGGCCGAGACCAACCGCACGGCGGTGGTGCCGGTGGTGCCCAACCGGGGCCGCATCGTGGACCGCAACGGCATCGTGCTGGCCACCAACTACACGGCCTATACGCTGGAGATCACGCCCTCACGGCTGGCGGACGACGCCGACACGGTGATCGACGAGCTGGCCCGCATCCTCACCATCGAGCCCCGCGACCGCCGGCGCTACAAAAAGCTGCGCAGTGAGAGCAAGAACTTCGAGTCCATCCCCATCCGCACCAAGCTCAGCGACGACGAGGTGGCCCGATTCACCGCACGGCGCTTTCACTTTCCCGGCGTCGAGGTCAAGGCCAGGCTGTTTCGCTACTACCCTTACGGCGAGCTGGCCAGCCACCTGATCGGCTACATCGGCCGCATCAACCAGGCCGAGAAAGAGGCCATGGCGGACTGGCCCGACGAAGACCAGGCCAACTACCGCGGCACCGACTACATCGGCAAACTGGGGCTGGAGCAGCGCTACGAGCGCGACCTGCATGGCCGCACCGGCTTTGAGCACGTGGAGACCTCGGCGGGCGGGCGGGCCGTGCGCAAGCTGGGCAGCCAGCCGGCCACGCCGGGCAACACGCTGGTGCTGTCCATCGACATCCGGCTGCAGGCGCTGGTCGAGCAGCTCTACGGCGATCGGCGCGGCGCGCTGGTGGCGCTGGATCCGCGCAGCGGCGAGGTGCTGGCCTTCGTCTCCAAGCCCACGTTCGATCCCAACCTCTTCGTCGATGGCATCGATTTCGACTCCTGGAAGGCGCTCAACGAGTCCATCGACAAACCGCTGCTGAATCGGGCGCTGCGGGGCACCTACCCGCCGGGCTCCACCTACAAGCCCTTCATGGCCATGGCCGCGCTGAACAGCGGCAAGCGCAGCGCCAGCACGGTCATCATGGACAACCTCACCTACAGCTTCGGCGGGCGCGTCTTCGGCAGCCCCGAGAGCGACCGCCCGGGGCCCAAGGACATGCGGGCCGCCATCGTCAGCTCGTCCAACGTGTACTTCTATTCGCTGGCCAACGAGATGGGGGTCGATCTGATCCACGACCAGCTGGAGCCCCTGGGCTTTGGCCGCAAGACCGGCATCGACCTGGACGGCGAGGTCACCGGCGTGCTGCCCTCCACCGACTGGAAGCGCCGCACCTACAAACGGCCCGAGCAGCAACGCTGGTATGCGGGCGAGACCATTTCGCTGGGCATAGGCCAGGGCTACAACAACTTCACCATGCTGCAACTGGCCAACGCCATGGCCACGCTGGTGGCCGGTGGCCAGCGCTACGAGCCCCGGCTGGTGCGCGAGGTGGTCGACGTGGTGTCGGGCACGCACCGCCAGCTGTCGGCGCAATCGCTGGAGCCGATTGCCTACAAGCCGGACGACGTGGCCGTCATCACCGACGCCATGCATGGCGTCACCGTGGCCGGCACCAGCGCGCGCGTGTTTGCCGGCGCGCCCTATGCCAGCGGCGGCAAGACCGGCACGGCCCAGGCCGTGGGCCTGCGCGGCGGCCAGAAGTACAGCGCCAACCGCGTGGCCGAACACCTGCGCGACCACTCGCTGTACGTGGCCTATGCGCCGCAGCAGGCGCCCACGATCGCGCTGGCCGTCATCGTCGAGAACGCGGGCTGGGGCTCGGCCGCTGCCGCGCCCATTGCCCGGCGGGTGTTCGACTTCTGGGTCAGCGGCCTCTACCCCGGCGACGACGACATCGCCGCCGTGCGCGCCGCCAGTGCCATGGCCCCCATCCGCCCGCCGGTGCCGCTGGCCCAGGCCAGCAACGTGCAGATCGCCGCGCCAGGGGCCGCCTCGGCCGCCGCCCCTGCCGAAGTTGCCTCGGAGGCCGTTCGATGAGCCGCCTCAACCCCAGGCCGCCGCTGTGGCGGCTGCTGCTGCGCCCGTTGCGCGGCCTGGACCCCTGGCTGATGCTGGCGGTGGCGCTGCTGCTGGGCCTGTCCGCCGTCATCATGCATTCGGCCGGTCTGGGCTATGACGGCCGCATGGCCGACCACCTGCGCAACATGGGGCTGGCGGTGGCCGTGATGTTCATCGTCGCCCAGGTGCCGCCGCAGCAGTTGCAGCGGCTGGCGGTGCCGGCCTATGCGGTGGGGGTGGCGCTGCTGGTGGCCGTGCTGGCGTTCGGCATCACGCGCAAAGGCGCCACGCGCTGGCTCAACGTGGGCGTGGTCATCCAGCCCAGCGAGATGATGAAAATCGCCATGCCGCTGATGCTGGCCTGGTGGTTCCAGCGCCGCGAAGGGCAGCTCAAGGCGCTGGACTTTGGCCTGGCCACGCTGTTGCTGGCGCTGCCGACCGCGCTCATCATGAAGCAGCCCGATCTGGGCACCTCGCTGCTGGTGCTGGCGGCGGGGTTGTACGTGATCTTTTTTGCCGGCCTGTCCTGGTGGCTGATCCTGCCCATATTGACTGCGGGCGCGCTGGGCATAGGCGCCTTGATCCTTACCGGCGACATCATCTGCCAGCCCGGCATCGAATGGCCGCTGCTGCACGAGTATCAGCGCCACCGGGTCTGCACCCTGCTCGACCCCATGTCCGACCCGCTGGGCAAGGGCTTTCACATCATCCAGGGCATGATCGCCATCGGCTCGGGCGGCCTGGCCGGCAAAGGCTATCTGCAGGGCACGCAGGCGCATCTGGATTTCGTGCCCGAGCACACCACCGATTTCATCTTTGCCGCCTATGCCGAGGAGTTCGGCCTGCTGGGCTCGCTGGGCCTGCTGGGCGCCTTCGCTTTCCTGATCCTGCGTGGCCTGGCCATTGCCCATCAGGCGCCCACGGTGTTCACGCGATTGCTGGCCGGGGCACTCTCGCTGAGTTTTTTCACCTATGTGTTCGTCAACATCGGCATGGTCAGCGGCATCCTGCCCGTGGTGGGTGTGCCGCTGCCCTTCGTCAGCTACGGCGGCACGGCCATGGTGACCCTGGGCATTGCGGTGGGCATGTTGCTGGCCATCGCGCGCAGCCGGCGGATGATCCAGAGTTGACGCGTGGGCTTCAGCTGTGGCGGCGCCGCGCGACGCCCAGCGCCATCACCGCAAACAGCAGGCCAGCCAGCGCCCAGGGATTGACCCCCTGGCCGCCCCCTTGGTTGGCCCCATCCACCACCACGGCCTTCGTCGCAACCTGAACCAACTCCTTTTGCGGCGTGGCCGCAGCCACGGGCAGGTCCACGAAGCCAGAGGCCCCCCGTGATACGGGATCAGGACCAGCGCGCCAGCAACCAACAAGGACTTGAAAGGCATGGACATCGGGGTGGTTTCCGCAAGGTGAGCGAGGCGCTACACCATGTGACACAGCGAAACAAATCGCTACAACCCGATCATGACACCAATTCGTTACCCTTTGTCAATTAGGGCTGATCACCCTGTGACGAAGTTGGCTATTTGTGCCATCCCCATCAGCAACGCGGGCCCGGTGTCACCCTAGAAACGGCAGTTGGACGCGCCCGAGTGTGCGGTGCGGCGGCGGGCTGGCAAGGCGCGAGGACGCTGCGGGCTGATGCCCGCGAGGACGAGCAACACCGCCAGCGCGCTGCCGCGCCGTGCAATCGGGTGCGTAGCGCGCGCTCACCCAAGCGGTGGGGCGAGCCGTGGGCCACACAGCCAGCACCCATGTGGCCCGGCCAGCGGCTACCAGCGGTCAACTGCCGTTTCTAGGGTCACACCGTGCCGAACCAGAATTTGCCCCAGCACCCCCAACTGGTGTCCTCATAGGGAAAGGTCAGGTTGGCGCTGTCGGCACCACCAATGCGGCGCCGCTCGCGCAGCACCCTGCAACCCAGTTCAAGCGAAGGCTGCGGCGTGTAGCGCACGCCCAGAGCCATGCTGTTGACCCGGTCGCTGCCATCGGTCGGCGTGCCGTTCAAGGTGGCGCTGAGGTTGCGCCGCACGGTGCTGACGCGGCCATCCAAACTGACCTTGGCGGTCGCCGCCCACGACGCGCCCACCGCCAGACCCGTGGCCACACTGGCATTGCTCAGGGCGTCGGGCGTCGGCACGGGCAGGCTGGGATCACCACCGCCCAGCCCGGCCGAGGTGCGCATGCCCGTGTCGCTGTTGCGCTCCAGCTTCACCTGCCACTTCAGCTTGGCCGTCGGCTGCCAATTCAAGGTGGCCGAGCCGTACCACAGGCTGATGTCGTCCACCCCTTGCAGGCTGTGGCGCTCACGGCCCCAGCCCAGCACGGCGTTGAGGTTGAGCGTGGACGTCCAGCTCCAGTTGACGCCCCCCTCCAGGTCGCTGCGGCGGTAGTCATCGGCCTGGCCTAGCAGGCGCTCGGGATAGCGGCCGTCGGTGTAGCGCAGGTTGAGGCGCCAGTCCAGATCCGGGCTGGGCTGGTTGCGCACGCCCGCCTCGACGGCCGACTGGCGCTGATCCAGCGCCACCAATTCGTCCAGCGACAGGTCGCGCCGCTGCAGATTCAAACCACCGATCAACGCCCAATCGGGCGTCAGGCCGTACTGCGCCCGGGCAAAGACTTGCGAGTTGCGCTCCATGGCCGCGAGGGCGCCGGTCTGGTCATAGATGTAGAGCTTGCGCTCGACCTCGGCGCCCAGGTTGCCCCGCAGGCCACTGTCGCGGCCGGCCGACCAGTCCAGAGTGGCCGCCAGGCGATAGGGGTTGGCGTCCAGCGAGTCGCGCTCGCGATGGCGCAGCGCCGACACCCGGGCCAGGCCATGCAGAGTCTGCAGCCCGAAGGGCAGCGTCAGCCGCCCTTCCAGCCCGGTGGTCGAAATCCAGTCGGCGACCTCCGTCCCATCGGGCGTCTTGGCCACGTTGCTGCTGTGCAGAAAGTCCTGTGTCACGCCCAGCACCCAGGCCGGCGTCGCCTCTTCGGCCTTGTCGACGATCGCCGCCTGTTGCTCGACGGCCTGTGCGCTCAAGGTCGCCGTCAGCAGGCCAGCCAGAACGAACGCGGTGGAATGCTTGATCACGGGTCTCTCCCTCGGGGTGTCAATAGGCGCGCTGGTCTTTGAACACCAGCCGGACGGTGCGCGCAATGATCAGGAAGTCCAGCGCCAACGACCAGTTGCGCAGGTATTCCAGATCGTATTCGACGCGGCGGCTGATGTCCTCGACCGCAGAGATCTCGCCCCGGCAGCCGTTGACCTGGGCCCAGCCGGTGATGCCGGGCTTGACCTTGTGGCGGGCCATGTAGGCGGCCACGTACTCGCGATAGGCCAGGTTGTGGGCCACGGCGTGCGGCCGCGGCCCGACGATGCTCATGCGCCCCTGCAAGACGTTGATGAACTGCGGCAACTCGTCGATGGAGGTGCGGCGGATGAAGGCGCCGAAGCGCGTGACGCGGGGATCGTCCCGGGTGGCCTGGCGCACTTCGGGCCCGTTCTCCTGCACCGTCATCGAACGGAACTTGTAGACCTCGATGATCTCGCCATCCAATCCCGTGCGCCGCTGACGAAAGATGATGGGCCCGGGCGATGAGAGGCGCACGCCAATGGCGACCACCGCCAGCAGCGGCGCGATCAACAGCAGGATGAACCCCGCCAGCACCACGTCGCTGCCCCGTTTGAGCATGCCGTTGAGGCCAGTGAACGGCGTCAGCGTCAGGCCCACGATGGGCAGGCCGCCCAGGTCTTCGAGCCGGCCCTGGATGATGTTCAACCCGAACACGTCCGGCACCAGGTGCAGCGAGGCCGTGGTGTTCTGCAGCGCTGCCATCAGCCGCTGGATGCGCTCCTGCTTGAGCAGCGGCAGGGTGATGTAGACGTCTTTGACGCCGTGGCGCTCAATGAACTCCGGCAACTGCGACAGGTTGCCGGCCAGCACCAGACCCGCCGGCAGGTTGAAGCGGCTGGCGGAGCGGTCATCGAAGATGCCCGCCAGCCGGCGCCCCAGATCGGGCCGATCGGCCAGCACCTGCGCCATGCGCACCCCTTGCGGCCCGGCGCCCACGATGACCACCGGAGCGTGCTGCTGGGCCTGGCGTGAGCGCATGATGCGCGTGCCCAAAGCCACGAAGGCCCATTGCAGCACCGGCGTGATGACCACCCAGGCATACAGCAGGTCCACGGGGAAGAGGTCGATGCTGCGTGTGACGTAGCCCGCCAGCAGCAGCACGGCCACCACGCCGAACCACGACAGCATGATGTCGAGAAAGACGCCGACGCCGGTGCGACCGAAGCGGTTGATGCCGGGAAACATCAACACCAGCGTCAACACCAGCAAGGTCACTGGCGGCGCATCCAGCGGTCGGTGGTGCAGCAGCAGCAGCACCACCAGGCACAGGGCAGCCACCAACGGCTCCAGCACCGCCGCCACCGCCGACGCCACCGACGGCGGTGCGGCCAAAAAGCGTTGGCGCAGGTGCCGCTGTTCGCTCAGCATCAGGTGCTGCGCCCGTAGGTATCCTCGAAGCGCACGATGTCGTCCTCGCCCAGGTAACTGCCAGACTGCACTTCAATGATTTCCAGCTCGACCTTGCCCGGGTTCTCCAGCCGGTGGGTTTCGCCCAGCGGGATGTAGGTGCTCTGGTTTTCGCTCAGCATGATCTTGTCCCTGCCGCGCGTGACCAGGGCGGTGCCGCTGACCACGATCCAGTGTTCGGCGCGGTGGTGGTGCATCTGCAGCGACAGCGCCGCACCCGGCTTGACGACGATGCGCTTGACCTGGAAGCGCGGGCCCATGTCGATGCTGTCGTACCAGCCCCAGGGCCGCTCGACCTTGCGATGCAGCAGATGCTCGCCACGGCCCTGATCGCTCAGGCGCTTGACGATGGCCTTGACCTCCTGGCTGCGCGAGCGGTCGGCCACCAGCACGGCGTCGGCGGTCTCCACCACCACCACGTCGGTCAGGCCCACACCGGCCACCAGACGGCCGCTGCTGTGCACCAGCGTGCCGGCGCAGTCCTGCAGCAGCGCATCGCCGCGGGTGACGTTGCCGCGCTCGTCGGGCGTGCCGGCCTGCCAGACCGCGTCCCAGGCGCCCAGGTCGTTCCAGCCGGCGTTCAGGGGCACCATGCGGATGGGGAAACGGCTGCCGGGGCAGCGCTCGATGACGGCGTAGTCCACCGATTCGCTGGGTACGGCGGCAAACGCCTCGCCGTCCGGGCGCACGAAGCGGCCATCCACCTTGCGGCCGGCCCAGGCCGTCTCCACGGCCTTGAGCATGGCCGGCTCGAAGTGCGCCAGCGCCTTGAGCCAGGTGGAGGCACGCAGCACGAACATGCCGCTGTTCCAGTAGTAGTGGCCGTCGGCCACGTAGCGCGCGGCCGTCTGGGCATCGGGCTTTTCCTTGAACTCGGCCACGGTGAAGACATCCACGTCGCAGCGGATGTAGCCGTAGCCGGTCTCCGGCCGATCGGGCGCGACGCCCAGAATCACGATGGCGCCATCGGCCGCCTCGCGCACCGCACGCTGCACGGCGGTGGTGAACACGGTCCCGTCGGCCACGGTCTGATCGGCGGGCGTCACCACCAGCACCGGATCGGCCCCGCCCTCGCTCGCCTGCAGCGCGGCCAGCGTCAGCGCCGGCGCGGTGTTGCGGCCGGCTGGCTCCAGCACCAGCCAGGGCTCGGTCTGGCCCATTTCACGCAACTGTTCCAGCGCAACGAACCGGTGCTCGGCGTTGCCCACGATCAGCGGCGCGGCCATCTCGATATCGGCGGCACGGGCATTCAGCAGGCGCTGCGTTGCCTGTTGAAACAAACTCTGGTCACCCGACAGCACAAGAAACTGCTTGGGGCAACCGGCACGCGACAGCGGCCAAAGCCGCGTGCCACTGCCACCGGCCATGACCACCGGTTGGGCATCTATCTTCATCGAAAACCTTCCTATCTGTTTGCAAACGGATCGCGGTAAAGACCCAGCCTTTCCTGCAGCACCCACCGGAAAAACGCCGTACACCGCGCGTAGCGCAAAGCATAGCGACCCGGCTCGGTCAGAACCCGGTACAACCATTCCATTTTCCACCGCGACCATGACGGTGGCGCGCGACGCAATGCCCCGGATTCGTAATCAATCGTTGCACCGACCCCCATCAAAACCCGTACCCCGGGCAATCGGTCACGCACGTGCGCCATCCAGATTTCCTGTTTGGGCGCCCCCAACCCCACGCACAACACGTTGGCGCCGCTGGCGGTGATGGCCGCCAGCGCGGCATCGATCTCGGCCTCATCCTGCACAAAGCGCATCGACGGCCCCAGCGCGCCCACCACCACCCGCTGGCCCTCGCGGGCATTGATGGCGGCCATGGCGCGATCCGCCACCCCCGGCCTGGCCCCCAGCAAGAACACCCGCCAGCGGCCCGTCTGGGCCGCGTCATGGCACAGCGCGGGCACCAGGTCGGAGCCGGTGATGCGGTGTGCCAGCGGCCGCCCCAGCCAGCGCAGTGCGGCCTGCACATAGTGGCTGTCGCAGGTGACCACGTCGGCCGCGCGGTAGGCGGCGGCAAACGCCGCATCGCGCTGCAGATGCCAGTAATGGTCGAGGTTGATGGTGTGCACCACGCCGCCGTGCGCGGCCAGGTGATCCAGCAGCGCCGGCAGCGCGAGGTCGTCCACGCGGGCGTTGAGCAAGGTCCAGGAGGGTTTCATCGGTCTCGTTTGGTGCGCACCCAGCGCGTTTGGCGGCGGGTCAGGTAGCGCAGGTACAGCGGCAGCTTGGCCAGCAACACCAGCGGCGCGCGCAGCAGGTCACCCACGCCCAGCAGGTCGCGTCCGCACAGCCACCAGGCCCGCACCACGCCCAGCACCAACAGCGCCAGCAGGGCGCCCAGCGCCAGCGGAGCCACCCCACTCACCCAGCCCAGCCCCCACAACACCAGCGCCAGCGCCGCCAGGGCGCCGGTCAGCACCCCCAGCAAGGCCAGCGGCGGCACCGCCAGATCCAGCGCCAGCGCCGCCAGGCCGGCGTCGCGGCGGCCCCAGGCGCGGCCCAGCAGCGGCAGCGCCGTGTGCTGCAGCAGGCCCAGATGGCCATGCTCCCAGCGCGTGCGCTGGGTCTGCACCGCCGCCGGGTCGCTGGGGAACTCGCTGTGCACGCGGGCCTCGGGGCACCAGCGCGGCGCATGGCCGGCGGCGGCCAGTTGCAGGCCCAGTTGCATGTCTTCCACCACGCTGGCGCTGGCCAACTGGGCCGGGGCCACCCGTGCAAACGGCCAGGCCATGCCCGAGCCGGTCAACTGGCAAGGCCAGCCCAGCCGCTGCCAGCCGCTGGGCCGCAAGCCGTTCTTGACGCGCCAGGCAAACGTGGCCACGCGCGCACCCAGGCCTTCGCCACCGGGCGGCTGGTGCATCAGGTAGAGCGCCTGCACCGGTCCCCCGTGGGTGGCCGCCGCGCGCGCCAGCGCGGTCAGCGAACCGGCCTCCAGCCGGCAGTCGGCATCGACGACGACCAGCACTTCGGGCGCCATGCCAGCCGCCAGGTGGGCGGCGCCGTAGGCCAGTGCATGACCTTTGCCGCGCTCGGCCGCACCCTGGCGCACGGTCACCTCGGCACCCTGGGCGCGCGCCACGTCGGCGGTGGCGTCGTTGCAGTGGTCGGCCACCACCAGCAGCCGGTCGCCGGGGCGCAGTTGCGGCGTCAGCGTGGCCAGGGTGGCGGCAATGCCGCCGGCCTCGTCGTGGGCCGGGATCAATACCGCGAGGCGTGGCCGCGGCCCGCCGTCATCAGGCGTGGCCGCCGCCGCCCAGCGCCGCCCCAGCAGCACCTGGGCCAGCCAGACCCCCACCGCCAGCGCCAACGGCAGCGCAGCCAGGAGCACCAGCACCGTCACCATGCGCCCGCCTTCTCGAACGCCGCCACCAACCGCGCGGCGCTGGTGGCCACCGCATGGCGCTGCGCCACGCGCGCCTGGCCGGCAACGCCCATGCGGGTCAGGGTTTCGGGGCTGGCGCTCAGGCAGGCGGCCAGCGCATCGGTCAGCGCCGTCAGGTCGCCCGCCGGCACCAGCCAGCCGTGCACGCCGTCCTGCACCAACTCCGGGATGCCGGCGATGGCGCTGGTCACCACCGGGCGGCCCAGCGCCATGGCCTCCATCAGCACCACGGGCAGCCCTTCGGCAAAGCTGGGCAGCGCCAGCGCGCGGGCACCCAGCAGTTCCTGGCGCACCCGCTGGGCGTCGACCCAGCCGGTGATCTGCACCCAGGGGCCCACGCCCAGCGCTGCGATGCGGGCCTCCACGTCGGCGCGCATCTCGCCGTCGCCCGCGAGCACCAGCTCCGCCGGGATGCCGCGCCCGCGCAGCGCCGCCACGGCATCGATCAACAGCACCTGGGCTTTTTGCGGACACAGCCGGCCCACGCACACCAGCTTGTGGTTGGCCTGGGCCTGAATCTGTTCGGCGGGCACAAAGCTCTCCGGCCCCAGCGCGCAGTGCACCACGTTCACCTTGGCCCAACCGGCGGGCGCCATGCCGCGCCAGATCTGGCTGCGCCCGAACTGGCTGATGGCCGCGACGAAGGCCGCGCGCTGCACCTTCTGGGCCAGATGCAGCGCCTCGGGCTTGTCGAACTCCTCGGGGCCGTGCACCGTGAAGCTGTAGCGCACGCCGCCCAACGCAGCGCACAGCAGCGCCACCTCGGCGGAATTGGTGCCGAAATGGGCATGCACGTGGCGCACGCCCGCGCGCTGCAGCGCGGCGTGCAGCGCGCAGCCCTGGGCCAGGTAGACCAGGTGGTAGGGCAGCGGCCGATCGGCCCGGCGCGCCAGCCGCCAGGCCGCTGCCAGCGCCCGGGCGAAGGCCCTCGGGCGGGTCAGCGCCGCACGCGCGGTGGCGGCAAGCAATGGCCCTAGCCCCTCTTGCAGCAGGTAGGTGGTGCGGCGGCGTTCGGCCTGGTCATCGGCATCCACCAGCACGGCGTCCCAGCCCCGCGCCGCAAAGCGCAGCACCTCGACGCCCGCCGCCTCCACGGCCAGGATTTCGCGGCGGATGAAGGCGTGGCTGACCTTGGGGTACTCGTTGACCAGATAGGCCACGCGGCGCGGCTTGCTACTTGTACTCAATCAACTCCGGCGATCGCTTGCGCCATCGCCGCCAGTGGTAGTCGAACACGCCTTGCGCGGCGGGCACATGGCCCAGCACCAGCAGGCCGGCCCGTGCCCAATCGAGCCCGCCGTCGTGGCGCGGCAGCCGCCGCGCGATGCGCAGCATCTGCAACGGGTAGGCCAGCGCCAACGCCAGCCACGCCGGATGCACGGCCAGGGCCAGAACCACCGTCGTCAGCGGCAGCACGGCGCCCCAGCCCAGCGCGCGCCGGGTGGCGCGCACACAAAAGCGCTCGGGGCCGCTGCCATGGAGCGCGGCGCCTTCGGCGAATGCATGGCCGACGCGGCGGTTGCGCTGCCACCATTGGCCCAGGCGGGTGATGGCGGCGTCGTGCCAGCCCATGTCCACGGGCAGCCGGTGGATGAGCCCGCCCGCCCGGCGCAGGCGCAGCGCCAGCTCGGGCTCTTCGCCGGCAATCAGGCCGATGCGAAAGCCACCCGCCGCGCGCAGCGGCGCCACGCGCAGGCAGGCGTTGCCGCCGAAGGCCTCGGCCTCGCCCACGGGGGTGTCCCATTCGGCGTCGCACAGCCGGTTGTACAGCGTGGCCTCGGGGTGGCGCTCACGCAGACGGCCACCCACGGCCACCACCTCGGGCTGGGCCTCCAGATGGGTGACGGCGGTGGTCAGCCAGGCCGGCGCCAGCTCGGAATCGCCATCGACGAACTGCACGTAGCGCAGGTCAGGCGCCTCGGCCACCAACCGCTCCAGGCCAGCGTTGCGCGCGCGCGCGGCGGTGAACGGGATGCGCATGTCCAGCGCCACCACGGCCACGCCCTGGGCCTGGGCCCAGGCCACGGAGTCGTCGCTGGAGCCCGAGTCCACATAGACCCGCGCCACACCGGCCGGCACGCTGGCCAGGCAGCGGCGCAGGCGTTCGCCCTCGTTGCGGCCGATGGCCACCACGCCGACCAGGCGGCTGAGGTCTGGGCCGGCCGTCATCGGGGGGGCCAATCCAGCATGGCTTCGTCAGGGCTCCAGGGCGCATCCATGGTGTGCGGCGGCTCGGGCTCGGCCGGCACCGTCTCCACCGGCAGCCGGCTGCAGGCCAGGCCCAGCGCCACCAACGTGATGTTGAGCTGCGGCATCATCCAGTAGTACGAGGCCGTGAACAGCATGAACAGCGCCGCCACGGTCACCGAGATCAGCGCCCGCGCGACCATGGCGTCATCGCCCCGCGCCTGCTCCAGCCGCCCCAGCAGCCGGCGGATCATGACCACGTACGGCATGAGGAACAGCGCGAGGCCAATCAGCCCCTGCGCCAGTGCAATGTGCACATAGGTGTTGACCAGGTCGATGATGCCCTCGCCCTGGCGCAGGTGCTCCATGTAGAGGTAGTAGTCCGATGCGCCCAGCCAGGGGTTGTGGGCAATCAGCACCAGCGAGGTCTCCAGCAGCAGCTTGCGGTAGTCGATGGAGCCATCCTGGCCCTCCGCGTCGCCCAGCAGTTGCTTGAGCGCCTGCACCAGCGCATCGTCCCAGCCCATGACGACCATGGTGGCGAAGGCGATGGTGGCCGCCGTCAACAGCCAGCCATACAGCGTCGGCCGCATCCAGCGCAGCGCCAGCAACGACAGCAGCAGCAGCGCCCCGGACATCAGCGGCCCGCGCGAGACGGTGAAGTACAGCGCCACCACCAACGCCGCCGTGGCCAGCAGGTTGCGGCGCTCGCGCCAGCGCGTGCCCATCAGCGCCAGCCAGTAGGCCAGCGCGAACAGCAGCAGATAGCCCAGCAGCAGCGGCTGCGGCGTCATCGCCCGCACGCGCAGCAGGCCACCGCGCTCCAGAATCCAGGTCGCCACCCAGCGTTGGCCGTAGACATGCTGCAGGTCGCTGTACATGGGCCAGCGCAGCAGTTGTTCCACGAAGGTGGCCGCCACCACCAACCCCATGGCGGCGCAGAACACCGCCAGCAGCGCCCGCACCTGTGCCCAACTGGTGACGCCCCGGCTGACCACGTAATAGGGCAGCAGGATGTCCAGTATGCTGATCAGCGTCAGCCGCACCATGTGGGTGGCCGAGGCCGTACGCCCCTCCAGCACCACACCCAGCAGCTCATAGGCCACCACCGCCAGATCCGCCATGCGCCAGTTGATGGCCGGCAGCTCGGTCGATGGCGGTGTGGCCGCCACCCGGAACGCCAGTGGCACCAGCATCAGCAGCGACAGCGCCCGCGGAATCGGCAGATCCAGCAACTGGTTGATGGGCCCCAGCCCCGACATCGACAGCG
The DNA here is from genome assembly GCA_020161145.1 of Pseudomonadota bacterium. Taxonomy (GTDB): domain Bacteria; phylum Pseudomonadota; class Gammaproteobacteria; order Burkholderiales; family Burkholderiaceae_C; genus Ideonella. The sequence continues at coordinate 14,295 of JAIUPQ010000004.1, read as the reverse complement.
TCAGCTGCGGCGTGATGGCCGACAGCGCCAGATACAGCCCCACCGTGCCCGCCACCCCCAGCCCGAGCTGGCCCGGGATGACCACCGCCACCACCGCCAGCGCCAGCATCAGCAGGCCCACATGGCCGGCCAGGAACACCGCCGCCGTGGTGGCCAGCAGCGCCACCCAGATCAGGCGGTAGCGCCGGTCATCCAGCCAGGGCCGCAGTGGCCCGCGCAGCAACCAGGCTGCGATCAGCCCGGCCACCAGCATGACGATGAGCCCCTTGATGTGGTTCATGCCTTGATGATGCCTATCAAGGCCACCAAAGCCCAGCCCAGCCCCAGGCCCAGCCCCAGCGTGGGCAGCAGCAACCAGTCGCTGCGCCACACGCCCATGCCGTGGTGGTGGCGGATCCACCAGGCCAGCGGCCAGGGCACAAACTGCCCGACCGCCACGCCCCAGACCGCACCATGCAGGCCGCCGATCTGATGGCCGATGAGGATGCAGCCCACCGTGCCCACCAGCCGCAGCCCGCTTTGCCAGGTGTTGTAGCTGGGCCGCCCGATGGCGTTGCACAGGTGCTCAACGATTTGCGTGCGCCCGCCAATGACGCTGACGGCCAGCGCGCTGAGCATCCAGCCGGCGGCGTCATAGCGGTGGTCGTAGAGCAACCCCACCACCGTGGGCCCCGCGACGGCCAGCATGGCGGCGCCCGTGACGATGAGGGCGTCGTACGCCCATTGCAGCCGCACCAGCACGCGCGGCAGGTCGTGGTCGCGCTCGCGGTGCACCTCGGAGAGTGCCGAGAAGGCCAGCTTGGCGCCCAGCATTCCGCCCACCACCTGCATCACGTTGGCGAACTGGAAGGCCACCGAATACAGGCCAAACGAGGTGCCATCGATCAGCAGGCCCAGCAACAGACGGTCGGCGTTGCTGGCCAGGTAGCCGACGATGGAGCTGACGAAGACCCACTTGCCGAACTGGATCAACTCATGCAGCGCCGGCCGGTCGATGCCCAGCTTGTCGGGTGGCCCGGGCAGCCAGTAATGCGACATCCAGGTCTTGATGCCAGCCGACAGCAGCGCGCCCACCACCAGCGCGACGAACGAGCGCGTGTACCAGGCCACGGCCACCATGGCGGTCAGTGTGAGGACCTGGGCCACCAACTCGTTGCGGGCCAGCAGCCGCTGCTGCAAATGCCGCTCCGCCAGGCTGGCGCGCATGGAGCCCAGCCCGATGACGATGGCCATGGCGGCGAACGCGGCAATGACCCAGGGCAGGCGGGGGTCGTTGTAGACCGTGTCTGGCGGTGTCCAGCCCTGCGCGTCGGCAACGTACAGCGCCAGCGCCAGCAGCAGCGTCACGACGGCCAGGATGAAGCCGCGCACCACATGCACCGTCCAGGCGGTGTGCAAAAACCGCGGCTCTTCACCATGCGGGCTGCGCACCACGCTCTGCCACAGCCCCATGTCCGAAAACAGGTGCAGGCCGGTGAGCACCATGTAGCCCACCTGCATCAGCCCGAAATCGTCTGGGGCCAGCAGCCGCGCCAGGATCAGGTTGCTGCCCAGGCGCAATATCTGGCTCAGCACATGGCCGGCCAGCACCCAGCTGCCGGCCCGCAGCACACGCTGCGAGAGGCTGGCACGCGCAGCCTGAGGGGGTGAGGTATCGACGTCGGACATGGTGCAGCCGCTGAGATCAGCGCGTGGGCCGACGACCGCCGCGCGTGCGCCAGGCGGTGGCCCAGAGCAGCGACAGGTGATGCAGATGGCTGCGCACCTGGGCGCTGCCACGCCCGCGCAGCCCGTCTTTGACGGCGCCAGCCAGGTCCATGCCCGTTTGCAACCCCAGGTGCAGCGCCAGACCAGGCCAGCCCCCGTGTTTGCGGTGATAGAGCAGGCTGCTCTCCAGCTGGATGGTGCTGACCTGGCGCGTGGCCTGGTTCAGCGTCGCCAGCGACTGCGCGCTCTCACCGCCCAGGTGCACCACGGTGGTGTCCGGGAAGTACACCACGCGCCAGCCCGCCTGGCGCACGGCCATGCAGTGGTCGACCTCCTCGTTGTAGAGGAAGTAGCGCGGATCGAACAAGCCCACGGCATCGATGGTCTGGCGCCGCACCAGATAGAAGCAGCCCGTGACCCAGTCGCAATCGCGCACGCTGGCGTGATCCCAGCTCATGTCGTCCACCAGCCGGGTGCGGGGAAACCAGCGTTGCAGGCCCATGCGCTGCACGGCCTCGTTCCAGGGCGTGGGGAAGTAGCGGCAGCTGGGCTGCAGGTGGCCATCGGCGGCCACCAGGCGCACGCCCAGCACGCCCACGTCAGGGTGGGCGTCCATGAACGCCAGCGTGCGGCTCAAGGCGTCGGGCTCGACGAAGGCATCGGTGTTCAGCAGCAGGATGTAGTCGCCGCGCGCCGCCGCCAACGCCAGGTTGTTGGCGCGGCCGAACCCCACGTTGGTGGGCGAGACGATGACCTGCACGTCCGCATGATGGGCGGCCAGATGGGCCACCGAGCCATCGTGCGAGGCGTTGTCCACAACGATGACCTCGCTGGCCCCCTCCATCTGCGTGCGGGCGGCGTCCAACGCTCCCAGGCAGCGGTCCAGCAGCCCTTGCGTGTTGTAGCTGACCAGCAACACGGAGAGCCTCATCGCCACAACGGGCGCAGGCGATCTGACAGGGGGGGAGGCGAGAGCGGCAGTGACAGTCATGCGTTGAAAGCGGATCCGGCAGGGGTGGCCTGCGGTCCAGACACGCATTGGAGCATCACACCGACGCCCGTGCACGGCCAAGCCATGCCCCAGGTGACGCGCATCACGAAAAATGGGTACCCCAAGGTACCCATTCGCCGCGCCGGTCTGTGCTCAGGGCTGGACCGCGCAATCCCTCCACCAGCAGCGGCCATCGCGCACCGGCAGCACGGTCTGCCATTTGACCGATTTGTCGTCTTCCTGCGTGGCCTTGAGGCCCCAGGCGCCATACCGGCTGGCGGCCCCCACGTAGGAGTAGTAGGCAAAGGTCTGGCCGCCCGCAGCCTGCCAATCGTTCATCATGCGCTGATAGGCCTTGCCCATGCGCGGGTCGCGGTTGGCCTTGCTGATCAGCTCGCCGTAGGCGGCATCGCCGCCGCCGACCAGATGCTGGCCACCCTCATAGGCCACCAGCGACAAACCCCGTGCCGCAGCCACCTTGCTGCTTTCGGCCATCCAGCCCGCCGAGCGCGCCAGCGCGCCTTTGGGTGCCTCGGTGCCTTTGCCGAACAGCGGCGGCGTGACGGCCTTGCCGGCATCGTCGGTGCCCGTCAGCTCCTGGAACAGCTTGCCCACGCCGCCATCGGGCTCGCGGTACCAGGAGGTGATGGTCGCGCGGTAGGCGGGGTCGTTGATGTAGTCGCCGAAATAGGGGGCGATGGCCACCACGTCGAAGCGCTTGTCGCAGCTGGTGCCCAGCGTCTTGGCCGCCACCGGGCATTGCAAGGTGTAGTCGGTCATCCAGCTGTTGGCGGCCTGGGCGTTCTGCACGCACTTGACGCGGTTGGCGGCGGCGCCGAACTCGGCCTTGACGATCTGGCACACCTCGGCGCTGCGCTTGGCATACCAGTTGGCCTGCAGCATGTAGGCATCGGTGCCCGGCGAGGGCGTCCACAGCTTGAGCGCCTGATCCATCATCCAGTGGCTGGTCTGGAAGGCAAAGTTCCAGGGCTCGTTGGCGTACTCGAGGTAGAGCGTGGCATCCGGGCTCAGCTGCTTGGCGGCAAACTGGCCAAACCGCCGGGCGTATTCATCGTCCAGATAAGGTGGCAGCGTGATCCAGGGGTTGGCACGGACCTGGCGCATCAACTGGAAGATGGCGCGGTAAGGCGTGCCTGTGGGCGAGCCGGCCCAGGTGCGGTGGTAGTAGCGCGTGCGGTCGGCCCACTTGACCGACGGGTTGGTCATGGGCCCCAGCCAGTCGAGGAAGCGGACCGTGCGAAACCCCAGCAGGTCAGCCAGGAACTTGGGATGGAAGATCTGGCTGGCCGGGAAGTTCTCGTAGGGCAGGAAGGCCCCCTTGCCGGTGCAGGCGCTGGCGTCGGCCACAGGGACGATCCAGTCGGTGCCACACACGCCGCCGGGCTCGAACATACGGACATTGCGCAAGTGGTTGCCCGCCTTGGTGCTCATCACGCTGACCCAGGTGGGGCTGCCACTGTTGGCCGGAATCTCCACCACATCGCGGCCGGCTCGGGACTCGGCCGCGAGCTTGCTGCCGGCACCCCCATAGGCCAGCGTGCCCTCGCCGTCGTAGCGCACGATGTACTTGCCCGCCGGCGCCCCCGCAGGCACCACCAGGGTGGTGACGTAGCGGTACTTGACATCTTTGGCATTGGCCGCCGGCAGGCTCTTGACCCAGCCGTTCTCGTCCAGATCGAGCTTGGCCTGCTCCAGCGTGTCCCAATTGCCAGCACCGTTGGAAAAGCCCGAACAATTGCCGGGCTCATAGGGGTTGCATTGGGTCAGCCACTCCGAGCTTTTTTTCATCAGATCGACGGTGGGCTTGGTGGAGCTGTAGTACTCGTAGGCCGAGACGTTGAGGGCCGCACCGCTGCCGGTGGTGGTGGCCTGGGCGGCGACGGCCGCCAGCAGGCCGCTCAGGGCAAACGCTGTGCGTGAGGAGCGCAAGGTGGTCATGTGAAGGGTTCCGATTCGGGTGTCTGGGCGAGTCGCCCTGGGGGCGTTTCGTAGCGTCGTAGGCGACAAAACGGTGCCGCCGCCGACGACAGCCTCAGGCTGCCGCGCCCACTTTTTCGACTTCGGAAATGCTGCCATCAAGGCTCGACACGCTGCATGCCCGTAAAAGGTGAGACCGGAGGTAAGCTGAAGTATCTTTCCCCGCCTGTTTGCGTGATGGATACCACGCCCTGGCGTCAGAACTCGTTCATCACCACGCCGGCCACAAGAACACGCCCCGTCTGCAGGGCGCCCACCAGTTCCCGCGCCGCCGCCACCTTGCCCACGTCACGGCGCGTGACGATGAGGGCCGAGCCGCAGCGCGCCGCAATGACCACGCCATCGCTGCCGAACATGGTGGCCGGGGTATCCACCACCACGTGGTCAAAGCGGGTGGCCACCTCGCGCAGCAGCCGCCCGAAGGCCTGGCCGGCCACCAGCTCCAGCGGGTTGGGCGGCTGGATGCCCACCGGCAGCACATAGAGGTTGGGCACGCCCCGCACGGCCTTGACCGCGCCCATGGCCTGGCGACCCGACAACACGTTGGACAGGCCCACCCGGTTGTCGAGATTGAAGATCTGGTGCATGCGCGCACCGCGCAGGTCGGCATCGATGACCAGCACCCGCCCGCCCAACTGGGCCAGCGCCACGCTCAGGTTGGCGCAGAAGAAGGTTTTGCCGTCGCCCGTGCCGGGGCTGACGATGGCCAGCGGGCGCTTGCGCGCCGTCTGCTCGCCCTCGCCGCCGCGCAGCAGGATCTGGCTGCGGGTGGCGCGGAAGGCCTCGGCCTGATGACCAAAGGGCTGCTGCAGCATCACCAGCTCGGGGCTGAGGCCGCGCACCTCGTCTTCGGCATGGGCATAGGCATAGCCGAACTGCCGCGACAGCGCATGCAGCACATCTTCCTCGCGGGCCAGGCCCATGGCGATGGCGGCTTCGCCGAACTTGACCCCATGCTCGCGCTGGTAACGGGCAATGCGCTCCAGGGTGTCGGCGTCCAGATCGCGCGCCTGGCCGATCAGCTCGCCAATGGTCGGCGGCAGCTCCGCGCTCAGGTCCAGCGCGCCGAGCAGCGGGTCGTGGTGGGCGTCGTCGGGGTCTTGGGAGGAGTGATCTGGCGGAAGAGTCATGAGGGCATCAGTTGGCGTCGTTGGCCGGAGCGGGCAACTGACGCCCGGAAATCATCCATTTTTGTTTGACCGCCAGCCAGCGCTGGTCGCTGCGTCCGGCAATGGGCGACGGCATGATGCCAATCACCGGCAAGCCCATGGTGGCCGACAGGTCACCCACCGTGCGCACGCGCCGGTCGAGCTGCTCCCACCCCAGCGCAGCCACCACACCCGCCATCAGCGCCCCCAGCATGCCGATCAGCAGCGTGGTGATCCGGCGCGGCGAGCTGGGCCAGGCCGGCGGCGAGGCCTCGCTGATGATGGTGGCGTTGCTCTGGCGGTTCTGGCTCTCCAGACTGGTCTGGTTGTAGCGCGCCAGCACGGCGTCATAGGCTTTTTGTGCGCTGTCCACATCGCGCACCAGCACGGTGGCCTGGTCACGCACTTCCTTGAGCTTGAGCAGCTTCTCGCGCTGCTGTTCGATGGCCGCATTGACCTGGGCGGCCCGACCCGCGCTGGCCTGCGCGCGCGCCGTCGCCTGACCCCGGGCCCGCGCCGTCTCGGCCGCCAGCTGATTGCGCGCCTCGACCACGGCCGCCCGCCCATCCTGCACCTGGGGGTGGTTCTCGCCAAAGCGGCGCGACAACTCGGCCGCCTTGGCCTCGGCGCGCGAGAGCTCGGCCCGCGCCGCCGTCACCGCTGCGCTGCCTTGCCCGTCCGCCAAGCGGCCACCGCCGCCCGACGGCAGCGTCACCGCCTCCTCGGTCAACTGGTCCAGCCGCACTTCGTCCAGGTCTTTGCCCTCGGCAATCAGGATGCCGTGGTCGCGCTGGAACTTGGCCAAGGCGGATTGGGCACTCTCCAGCGCATCGCGGCTTTCCTTGACCTGCTGGCTGAAAAACGCGTTGTACTGTTTGGCCGGCTCCACCCGCAGATCGACCGCCGCCTGCAAATACGCCTGCACGAACGCATTGGCCACCGCCGCCGCCTGCTCGCCCGTGCCGCCGGTGTAGGTGACGTTGACCACGCTGCTGCCCGGTTGCACGGCCACCGACAGCCCTTTGCGCAAAAACTCCACCACCCAGCCCTCAAAAGGCTGGCGCTCCGACGTGGCGGACCGCCAGCGCGCTTGCACCTCGGGGTCGTCGGCCAGCTTGAGCTGCTCGGCCACCCGCTGGGCCACGCGGTCGCTGCGCATCACCTCCAGCTGGGTGTTGATCTGGGCCATCGAAGGCCCGCCGCCGTACAGCATGGTGCTGACCGGATCGGGGCGCGCCTCGAACAGCAGCACCGCCGTGGCGGCGTACTGCTTGGGTTGGCGCAAGGCCACCACGGTGGCCGCCGCCGTCACCAGCACGAACACCACCGCCACCACCACCCAGCGGGCGCGCAGCACGGCCAACCAATGTCCCAGGTTCATCAGAACAGACTCTCACGGATGTAGACCACGTCGCCTTCGCGCAGTTGCTCGTCCATGGCGGGCTCCAGGGCCTGCAGATGGCCATCGGGGCCGCGCCGGCTGACGCGCAGGCCGCGCTCGGTGCCGCGCTGGGTCTTGCCCCCGGCCGCGGCCAGCGCCTGCATCACCGTCATGCCCCGCTCCAGCCGCACCTGACCGGGGCGCTGCACCTCGCCATACACATAGATTTGCGGCGCCCGCTCCACCCACAGCGCGTCGCCGGGCAACACCACCACGTCCTCGGCCAGGCCACCCGCAGCAAACAGGCGCGGCAAGTCCACCTCGTGGCGCCAGGCCTTGCCCTCGCGCTGACCCACCAGCACCAGGGTGTCGGAGCCCACGGCGGTCACCCCACCGGCCAGCGCCAGCACCTCGGTCAGCCGCATGCCGGCGATGTCCAGCGGGTAGCGGCCCGGCTTGCCCACCTGGCCCAGCACGTTGACCTGGTTGGCGCGCACATTGGTCACCACGATGATGACCTGGGGATTCTTGATGAAGTCCCCCTTGACCAAGGCCTGCGCCAGCGCCTTCTCGGCCTCGTCTACCGACAGGCCCGCCACGCGCAGGCTGCCCAGGAGTGGGTAGCTGATGACGCCCGCATCGGTGACCTTGGTCTCCAGGCTGAGGTCGGGGCTTTGGTAGACGGTGATGCGCAGCGTGTCGCCGGCACCAATGCGGTATTGCTGGCTCTGCGGTGTGGCCACGGCGCGCTGCGCCGCCGCCGGTGTGCCCTGCTGGGGCGCCGCCAAGGCAGGCGCCACCAAGGCCAGCGCCAAAAGACCCGTCGCCATCGATCCCGTACGCATCACGTTCTCCCTTCAGTTGGTGGGCCGGACAATGCCGCCCGAACCGTTGATTTTACAAAGCCACCTTCGCCCTTGTGGGGACGGCCTGCGCTACGATCCGCCGCTTTTTTCACGCTCGCCCATGCTCGATGCCCAGACCATGAACGCGGCCCAGATGGCCGCCGTGCACCACCTGGACGGCCCCTGTCTGGTGCTGGCCGGCGCGGGCTCGGGCAAGACGCGGGTCATCACCTACAAGATTGCACGCCTGTTGCAGACGGGCCTGGCGCCCGCGCGCGTGGCCGCCATCACCTTCACCAACAAGGCCGCGCAGGAGATGCGCGAGCGCGCCAAGACGCTGGTGGGCCCGCGCGGCGCCAAAGACCTGGCCATTGCCACCTTCCACGCGCTGGGCGTGCGCCTGCTGCGTGAAGACGGGCAGGCGCTGGGCCTCAAGCCCAATTTCTCCATCCTCGATGCCGACGACGTGCTGGGCGTGCTGCGCGAAGCCGGCGCCTGCACCGACAACGCACTGGCCCGCCAATGGCAATGGGCCATCAGCGGCTGGAAGAACCAGGGCCTGGCCAGCCCCGCTGCCCAGGCCGTGGCTGAAAACGACGTGCAGCGCCAGGCCGCGCGCGTGATGGCCGCCTACGAAGAACGGCTGGCGGCTTACCAGGCGGTGGACTTCGACGACCTCATCACGCTGCCGCTCAAGCTGCTGCGCGAGCACGCCGAGGTGCGCGCCAAATGGCAGCGCCAGTTTGGCCACGTGCTGGTGGACGAGTACCAGGACACCAACGCCGTGCAGTACGAGTTGCTCAAGCTGCTGGTGGGCGAGACCGCCCGCTTCACCGCCGTGGGCGACGACGACCAGAGCATCTACGGCTGGCGCGGCGCCACGCTGGACAACCTGCGCCGGTTGCCGCAGGACTTCCCCGCGCTCAAGGTGATTCCGCTGGAGCAGAACTACCGCTCCACCAGCGCCATCCTGCGCGCGGCCAACGCCGTCATCGCCCGCAACCCCAAGCTGTTTGAAAAAACGCTGTGGAGCGACCTGGGCGAGGGTGAGCCCGTGCAGGTGCTGGTCTGCGACGGCGAAGAGCACGAGGCCGAGCGCGCCGTGGCCCGCATCCAGGCGCTGCGCGGCCAGGACGGGCGCCTGACCTGGAAGGACTTTGCCGTGCTCTACCGCACCAACTTCCAGGCCAAGGTCTTTGAGCAAAAGCTGCGCACCGCGCAAATCCCTTACCAGGTCTCGGGCGGCCAGAGCTTCTTCGACCGCACCGAAATCAAAGACCTGTGCGCCTGGCTGCGCCTGCTGGTCAACCAGAACGACGACCCCGCCTTCCTGCGCGCCGTCACCACGCCCAAGCGCGGCATCGGCCACACCACGCTGGGCAAGCTGGGCGAGTTTGCGGCGCAGTGGAAGTCCAGCCTCTACGACGCCCTGTTTGCGCAAAGCCTGCCCGCCGTGCTGGGCGGCAAAGCCCTGGCTGGCCTGCACGAATTTGGCCGCAGCGTGGCCGACCTGGAGTACCGCGCTCGCCACGCCGTGGGCGGCGAGGCCGCGCGCGCGCTGCTGCTGGCCTGGCTGACCGACATCGGCTACGAGCAACACCTGTTCGACAGCGCCGACACCGAGCGCCAGGCCAGCGCACGCTGGGCCAACGTGCTCGACTTTGTGGACTGGATCACCCGCCGCTGCGCCGGCGACGACGAGCGCGACCCGCAAAGCGTGCTCGACGTGGCCCAGACCATCAGCGTCATCCTCAGCCTGGCCGAGCGCGGTGGCGAGCAAGACGTGGTCACCCTCACCACCTTGCACGCCGCCAAGGGCCTGGAGTGGCCTCACGTGGTGCTGGCCGGCTGCAACGAAGGCGTGCTGCCGTTCAAGTCCGACGACGAGCAGATGACCCCCGAGCGGCTGGAGGAAGAGCGCCGGCTGATGTACGTGGGCATCACCCGTGCCCAGCGCAGCCTGGTGGTCACCACGCTGCGGCGGCGCAAGAAAGGGCGCGAAACCGTGGCCGGCATCCCCAGCCGCTTCATTGCCGAGATGAAGCTGGAGGAGAACCAGCCCAAAGTGGATCCACGCGAACGATTGCGCGCTTTGCGCGAGCGCCTCACCGCCTCGGGCGACTGACACCGGGGCGCTGCCTATACTGCCCGCGCCATGTCCGACCCCACCCCACCCACTCGCCGCCGCGCCTACTGCGTGCTGGGCGCCGGCAGCCTGCCCTACGCCCGCCTGGCCATCGCCTCGCTGCTGGCCCGCTGTGAAGACGCGCTGGACCTGCACCTGATCACCGACGCCGAGGCCGACCGCGCCGCCATCGCCGCCGCCGTGGCCGAGATCGACGTGCCCGCCCGCCACCAGGTCAGCGTGCACGCCCAGGCCGAGCTGGACGCCATCGCCGAGACCGCCTGGGCCGACTGGCCGCACCTGCGCGCCTTCCGCTTCGGCCACCCCTGCTGGCGCAAGCTGACCGACCCACTGCTGCTGGCCGCGCCGGGCGAGGAAATGCTCATCCTCGACCCCGACCTCTACTTCCCCAACGCCTTCACCTTCGACCCCACGCCCGCGCGCGGCGTGCTGCTGATGTGGCAGCCGCCCAGTTGCCTGCTGCCGCCCGAGGTGGTGCGCCGCGCCTACGACCAGGGCGTGGCCCTGGCCCACCACGTGGACATTGGCGTCGCCCAGGCCCGCCACAACTGGGACCTGGCCTGGCTCGATGACCTCATCGCCCGCCTGGGCGGGACCGCCCTGCCGCGCGCCATGCACATCGAGGCCATCATCTGGGCCGCACTGGCCCAGCGCGAAGGCGGCGGCTACCTGCCGCCCGAACACTGGCACTGCTGGCGCAACACCCACGGCGGCCGACTGGCGCGCAAGCTGGGCGCCTCCGGCGAGCGCCAGTTGCACCGCGAGCGCTGGGCGCAGATCAAATGCTTCCACGGCGGCGGCGCCGCCAAATGGTGGGTACCCGGCCTGGTGGCCAGCGGCGCACTGCCCGCGCCCACCCGCATCGCCACCCACTTGCCGCCGCAGCCGTTCGAGCCGCTGACGCGGGCTGAGTACGAGGCCGGCCAGCGGTGGAAGGATTGGGCGAGGCGGCTGGGGTATTACCGGGTGGTGGGGGGGTGAGGGGGCGGGCAGCGCCGCTTGGAAGGAAGTGGGGCGCTGCTTGGCCGGACAGAAGGCAAATCAACCGGCCACGTTGCGCACACAAATTCGGACAGGCTCAGGGCTTTCGCAGTGACACTGGGCTATCCGACGCCGCAGCAAGACCTGCCGCGCCTTGTGCAGGGTAACTTGAAGGGGGAGCGCATTCGCGTCAATGGCGAACTGGTGCCCGATGTAGGCGAAAAGCCGCTGTACCTGGTCGGCGCGATGCGCGCACCCTGCGCGCCTATGCGGCAGCATGAAGCAGTGAAGGAGTGGCGATGAATGCAGTGGTGTTGGAACATGTGTCGGTGGCTGAACTGTCAGGGTCAGTTGAGCGTGGTGCGTTCTCATTGCGGCATCACGTTACCGGAGACAGGGTGTCGCATTTCAAGTTGGAGTCGGCCGACTAATGCGGAGGCCGTTCTCTCGGAAGTCGAAGTCATCTGGTCGTGCGCCAGCTATCACGTGTGCCATGTATCGGTCCAATGTAGCGCCGGGATCAGACAAGACGAAGGCATTCCCATAATCACCTCGATGTACGTGGTAAATCGCCTTGTCACAACGCTGCTCGTCAAGCCATAGCGCATCACCTGCGTCAGTCACAAGCCAGCACCGCAATTGGTCTGTACCGATGTTGCGTTCAAAGGCTATCGCTGCGGCCCTCTTGCCGCCAAAATGCTTTTGATAGCTAATGAGATCAAGACGAGACGAGAAGCTAAAGGGGGTGTTGGTCCAATACAAGCTCAGTTGATCATCCGACGTAATCCCGAACGACCAGAACCACCTGTACAGTTCCTTCCAGGCGTCAGGGAGCATCGCGTGGTCTCGTTCAAATTCTTCGCCCTCAACTGCGTACGCAGAGTTCCCGAGGTCGAAAAAGAGATTTTGCTCCGGCTGCTCAAGCGCAAGACTCGCGAACCACCTCATTTTGAACTGGTAGAAGGCTAGGACGGGAGTGGACCAGTACGTCTCCATCGCATTCACCGTCAACGGAAAACATTTCGCAAAGCGGGGGAACATCAGCCCTACAGATGAGCCAAGCGCGCTGACGATCTCTCGCCTCACGCCAGAAGCTAAGCATGCCTGGGGAATCTCCCCAGATGATCGGCAAATATGCTGCCAAGCCTTCTTATCAAGCATCAATGTCCCCCGCCCTGATTAATCTGTTGATAAGCACGTATCTGATCAATTATCCGCTGACGAATTTCAACTTGCTCGCGGACGAGCGTCTGCACGTAGTCTTTGTTCAAGGGTTGGCCTTTGTACAACTCCCACGGATCACCAGGAACTCTCCCGCCCTTCGACGCGTTCAACGACGTCGGCATGGGCTGCAGATTTCCTGCTCCTATTTTATCTTGCAGGATGTTTTCCATCTGCTGTTGAGTCAACGACTTAAAGCCTGGCAGTCCAATAATATCCTTTACCGGCAGGATGTGGTCGACGGCCATCGTCGGCGCTCACGGGGTCAGGTCTTGTCTTTTGCCAGCGACTTTGCAGCGCCTGAGCCCCCGTGTGCGTGCGCCTAGGGCAACAGGCAAGACCTGACCCTGCGGCTCCCTCCCGCCGCGTTGTACCAGCGCTCGCTTGACCGGAACCCTGCACATCAGCCCTGCGTTTGTTGAAGCTGTGCTTGTATCAGGCTTAGAAGGCGATCCGCTTCCAGAATCGAATCGCTGGCTCGACTGAACATAAAACTAGCCATCCCATCGACGTCGCCGAAACGATTTCGAATATCACGAACGACTGGACTATCGGGGTTCTTGAGGTCGTAGCAGTCGATGACTTCCTGAAACCAATGCCAGTGCTCCGCACATTGAGATAGCAAAACTGTGTCGCGCAACTCCTTACGTCTTGATTCAGGTAAGCGAGCGATGAAATCGCTTGCAGCATCATCGATTGTCTTGATCATATGGAACCTATCACCTCGGAGCGCTCACGGGGTCAAGCGCTCACGGGGTCAGCGCTCACGGGGTCAAGCGCTCACGGGGTCAGGTCTTGCCTTTTGCCCAAGGCGCACATGCACAGGGGCTCAGGCGCGGCAAAGTCGCCGGCAAAAAGGCGACACCTGACCCCGTGCGCCCGTGAACGCATGCCTCAGTCCCCTTTGGGCCGAAATCCAAGAACGGTGGCAATGGTAATTATCACAACATATATTGACGAACAAATTATTGGGGCAAGAATAAGTTTGACCGGCGTAACCCACTGGGGCAGTGCAAATGAACCAAATCGAAAAAATGAAATAACTGGTGCCACCACAAGTGCAAAAAGATAGATAAGGCTAGCGAAATACAACCAGAAAATCAAAAACCCCTTGCACAAGGCCCCTGTCACACTGCGCCAATTCTCTCGATCAAGGTTCATAAGTCGCTATTTAAAATTACCTATTGTTTGAGGGCCACTTTTGCACATCCTCCACGAGCCAGCTCACACCTTCGTTGGCCGCCCCCATCTCCGCGCCCTTAAGATCGTCGAGATTTACTTCCATGTCGGGAATCGGTTTACTCCAGTCCACATTCTCATCATTTGACATGGTGAACTCCGCCCGGGGTGTAGTTGCATACCAATGCTGCGAAGCCTTGAACCCCGAAGCCCACTTTCATTTGGGCGGCTCAAACAACACGCCGCACTTGTGACATTTCTTCGGACGCAAGGCTACGTAGCCGCCAATCTCCACCCCACCACCACCTAGCGATGTCCGCGTTGTCATGGGCGTAGTGTTGCAGCGCGGGCATTTGAATTTGAGCATCTGAATCAACGTCCAAAGCATAATCGACGCACCACACACAAAAATTGCTCCCACGGGGATCTTCAACTGCAATAATTTGTCGTTTACGCCCAAGAATATCGCAAGAGAAAATATCCCTGTAAAACCAAATATTATTCGTTTTCGCCGTGCGTTGAACATGTCGAATTCAATCTGCGTAAGCGGGCCTTCGGATCGCTTAATTCGCTTAGGGACACTCTGCACAAACCCGAGCAACCCCTGGTACCGCGCGCAGGCGTGAGAGGGCAAGATGGTGCCATGAAGCAAACCAGCCTGGGCCTTGAGCTGACGACCAAGAAGACCCGCAAGCGCG
>JAIUPQ010000001.1 GCA_020161145.1 Pseudomonadota bacterium | reverse complement strand
GATGTGCTCAAGACGCACCGCTTCAACAGCGCCGAGGACTTGCAACAGACCTTGCATCGCTATGTGCAGCTCTACAACCATCAGCTGCCTCAGTCAGCCCTGCAAAGCCTTACGCCCATCCAGACCATGAAGAACTGGTACAAATCCCATCCTCACCTGTTCCATAAGCGTCCTTATGATCATCCGGGATGGGACACTTAGCCATCGCCTGAACTTTCGCGCGCGAAACCAACATGAGCAGATTCAACCCGCACTTCCCCAACGCCGCTCAGGTCTTCGACGCTGCTGACAAGTTCAAGCAGCGCTGCCTGCTGAACCAGGAGTCCCTGTTCCTGGACGGCCAGACGCTGTGGACAGCCGAGCACTTCCAGGCCCTGATCGACAACTACGTCAAGCAGCCCGACGTGGGCGACGGCGGCTTTTACGACAAGCTGGCCAGCCAGCTGGCCACATGTCAGGCGCTGGACGTGGCGCTGATGGCCGAGGTGTTCTGGATCGTGCAGCTTGGCCCTACCAACCTGCGGGCGCCGACGAAGGCGAAAACGCTGGAACGCATTTGGAACATGAAGCCGGCCGCGCCGTTCCCTTCGGCGTCCCCGTTCCTGGCAGCGCCGGTGTTGTCCGGCCTGGGCAGCGCCGGTCCTGGATACAACCAGTACCTGTGGATGGAGATCGTGTTCGCCGTGGAGGCGTTCTCCGCCTTCGTGACCAAGCCTCGCAGCGAACGCGAAGCCTTGTTGAACGACGCTCAGGCCTTCGCGGCGTGGCTGGACAGCGTCCCCTCCGGCAAAGGGCGGCAGCTGTATCACACGCTGTGCCATGTGCTGTTCCCTGATGCCTTCGAGCGCATCTTCAGCCAGGGCAACAAGTACCAGGTGGCACGGGCCCACAAGATTTGGACGCCAGCACTGGGCGAAAGCCGCCCCGCAATGGACACCGCCCTACAGGACCTGCGCAAGCGCCTGGAGGTACAGCACCCCGGCTCGGTGGACTACTACGAACTGCCGGTCGGCACGCTCATCAAGCAACAAGGGGTCCATCCAGGCAAGGTCGCAAACAAGGCTGCTGGCAGCCCCGACGACACGACCGATCCTGCTCCGCTGTCCGCGCATGAGCCAGACCCGGAGTACGACGTAGAAGCAGCAACCAATGCCCAACCAACGCTGCGCCTGGCAGACAACCTGATCCTGTACGGGCCGCCCGGCACGGGCAAGACCTACGAGATGCAGGCGCGCATGAAGGAGGCCTTCGACAAAGGCGAGGACTTCGCGTTCGTAGCCTTCCACCCCAGCTACGCCTACGAGGACTTCATCGGTGGCTTGCGACCGGTGGCCGCCAAAGATGGTTCCGGGGTGGCCGTCATCTTTCAGAAGGGGCCGTTCCTGATGCTCTGCGAGAAGGCTCATGCCAACCCGACGCAGCAGTTCACCCTCTTCATCGACGAGATCAACCGCGCCAACGTCGCCAAGGTCTTCGGCGAACTGATCACGCTGATCGAGCCCAGCAAGCGCGTAATTGCCGGCAGCAAGGTCAACGAGGCGGGTGCCTGGGTCACGCTGCCGGGTCTTTCCGCGCGCTTCGGCGTGCCCGACAACCTGAACATCGTGGCCACGATGAACACGGCCGACCGGTCCATCGCCATGATGGACATCGCCCTACGTCGGCGCTTCCGCTTCCAGGAGTGCCCACCGGAGCCCAAGCGCATCGAGCCCGCCATGGTGGGGGCCATTGACCTGCCCGCTTTGCTCCAGCGCCTGAACGACCGGCTTGAGTACCTGTTGGACCGCGACCACGCCATTGGCCACGCAGTCTTCATGGGCGTCAACTCGCTCGTCGAGTTGCAGCAGGTGCTGGCGCAGCGCGTGATCCCTTTGCTGCAGGAATACTACTTCGAGGACATGGAGAAGGTTCGCCTCGTCCTGACGGGCAACGGCAAGGACAGCGTCTTTTTCAAGTCCCGGTCGCTTTCGCCATCAGAGCTTTTCCCCGGCGCCAAACAGGCTGTCGGCACTGAAGCGCGACCAGCCTTCTCGGTGGGAGAGCCCAGCACCTGGAACGAGGCCCACATCATGGGCCTGTACGGTGCGGCGCCGGTCGCTGCGCCGCCGCCAGCGTCTACCGGTGATACCCCGACCGAAGGTGCCGGCACCACGAATAGTGCGGGGTGATGCAATGGGCGGCCCGCGCACCGTCACCGTTCTGGAGCACGAAGTCGTCCCCATCATCGCGGGTGGCGATCAGCCGGGCGGGGTTGCGGACACTTTTCCATGGTTTTCGGACGCCGAGGCTCAGGCACTGCTGCGACTGAATGACCTGCGCCGGGGCTTCTGCCAGCGGCTGTCGGGCGGCATCAAGCTCGCGCAATACTGCGGCATCGTCCGCTTGCCAACCTGCTTGGTGGAGGTACTGCCCAAGGTGGGCATGGCCGATGTCCGGACGCCCGACGAACTGGAACGCGCGCGCGCTGCCCTCCTGGCCATGCTGCACAGCGCTCGGCAGGTCGCCATCACCAAGATCGGCCCAGTGCCTCAGCAGGCCGTGCACGCGCCGCTCCTTGACATCTTCATACAGTCCTTCCTGCACTGCGCGCTCGATCAGGCCCGGCATGGCCTGTTGAGCCGCTATGTGGTGCATGCGGACGACGTTCCCGTCGTCAAGGGGCGCTTCCAGGCCCACGGGCACATCCGGCGCAACCTTGCACGGCCGCACCTGCTTCACTGCGAGTACGACGAGTTCACCGCTGACAACGCCTACAACCGCGCGGTCCGCGCCACGCTGGAAGTGTGCCGGCCGTGGGCAAGCAGAGCCAGCACACAGCGGATGTGGTTCGAGACGCACTCCCGGTATGCCGGCGTTTCGGCCGTGAAGATGTCAGCGGCCGACGTGGCGCGCTTGCCCAGCGACCGCACGACACACCGCTACGGCCCGTTGCTGACTTGGTGCGAATGGCTGCTGGCCATGGCCAGCCCGGCATTGAGCGCTGGGGTATCGCAAGCGCCAGGCCTGCTGTTCGACATGAACAAGCTCTTTGAGGCGCACGCGGCCCGGCTGGAGGAGGTTGGTGCCGGCCCGGACCGCATCGTGCACCTGCAAGGGCCGCCACTGCCGCTGGCAACCCACGGCCAGGTCGATGCGTTCACGCTGAAGCCAGACATCACGGTTTGGCACGTCGGCGACGACGGTGCTGCCGCAGGCATTGACCGTGTCATCGATGCGAAGTGGAAGCGGTTGAACCCGCACGCGGCGGACTTCGGCGTGGATGAAGCTGACGTTTACCAGCTGCTGGTCTACGCCATGCGCTACGGGTGTACGTCGCTCGAGCTGGCGTACCCGCAGCCGTCTGACACCGAAAATTTCTTGCAGCCCCCGGTGTTCAAGCTCCAGGCTGCGGGCGTGGTCGGCAGCATCACGATCACGGTGAAGCTGATGCCCCTATGGTCGAATTTGGCGTCTGAGCAAGACCACGGGGCTGCGCACTTCGCCGAGGCGGAGGCCGCATGACTGGCCCGCACCTCAACCCGGCCGAGGCTCTGCGTGACCCTGCGTCTGCGATGGCCCCCGACCCTCGAACCGGCATGTTCGCCGGCCAGGCGGCGTTGTCCTTGGCCGCGCATCATGCGGAGATCGCCACAGTGCAACTCAGCCCTGCCGTCCCCGAACCGATTGCCATTCAGTTCGAGACCGCCAGGAATCTGTACCTCTACGCCTGGCACGTCTATCGGTTCTACATGGTCGCCGCCACCCAAGCGCTGACAACGCTGGAGTTCGGCCTGCGCGAGCGTATGCCGACACGGCTGCCGGAGCGATATCAGCGGGCGAAGCAGAAGCAGCCCATGCTGGCAGGCATGCTGCGCTATGCCATCGACCAAGGTCTGGTCCGCAACGATGGTTTTCGACGCTGGCACCAGGCGGCCGAGCAGCTAGCACGCGAACGACGATCCCTGGACGCCATCCAGACCATGATCGATCAAGGACTGCAGCGCATGGAAATCGACGACGACGCGCCGGTTGAGGTTGCGCCGCAGGATCAGCAATGGGATCTCGTGGCCATCCTTAGCGACGGCCTGCCGAGCCTTCGCAACCAACTGGCCCACGGTAGTCCGATGTTGACCCGTCAGGTTCTGGGCACGTTGGAACTGGTGGCGGAAATCTTGAACCAGATCTATCCGGCAGAGCCGGCAGCCTCATAGGGCTACGGTGCAGCTTCGGTACACCAGCGGTACAGCAACCCGTTCTTTTTGCCTACGCTCAACTTCGCTAAACTCCCTACGGTCTCCTTCCTTCCACTGGGAAAGCGTACGTTCAACCCCTCTCGATTGGCATTGTTTTGTGGCGTTCTGGCCCGACTGTTAATCCGTAGGTCCCTGGTTCGAGCCCAGGTCGGGGAGCCAAAGAAAACCAAAAAAGATCAAAGGCCTGCACGCGAGTGCAGGCCTTTTTCTTTGGCCGCATCACAAAGCAAACGGGACGCCTACTGGACGGCACCCGATACCCACCCCGAGATCACGTCATGGGCTCGCGTGTGCCAGCCCCGGCAGCACCGCCTGCAGCCCGGCGACGACCATGCCCACCGCGATGGCCAGCAGGATCATGCCCATCAGGCGCGTGGTGATGACGCGTGCGCTGTCGCCCAGCAGCTTGCCCAGCGCGGCCGCGAAGTACAGCACAACGAAGCCCAGGCCGACCACCAGCGCGACGGCTGCGGCCACTTCGAGCGACGCCTCGATGGAGCGCGCGTGGGCGCCGTAGATGATGAGCGTGGCCATCGTGCCGGGGCCGACGATCATCGGAAACGTCAGGGGGTAGAACGCCAGCCCGCTCAGGTCGGTCATCTGCTGGCGCTCGTCGGCGGTGCCGTGATGCGACGCGACCTCGGCGCCGTTGAGCATGGACCAGGCGATGTGCGCCAGCACCAGGCCGCCAGCGATGCGGAACTGATCGACGCTGACGCCGAAGAGGCCGATGATCTGATGGCCGGCGATGAAGATCACGGCGCACATCGCCGCCGTGAACAGCCCCACCCGCACGGCCAGGCGGCGCTGCTGCTCGACGGGCAAGCCATTCGTCAGCGCCAGAAAAATCGGCAAGGTGACGAACGGGTTCATGATCGCGAAGAACGCGGCGAACGCCTTGATGAGCTCGCTGCTTTGCATGGATCGTGCCGGTGGATGCCGACGCGCGCTCAGCCCGCAGCCGGCGCCGAGGGTGCCCGCGGCGGCGTTGCCCCGGGCGGCGCCATCGGGTACAGCTCAGTGCCCGTGGGCAGGGTCTCGACGTAGATCGACTGGCTCGGAAACGCAAAGTCCGAGCCGACCTCGGCGACCAGCGTCTTGATGAACAGCGCCAGCGCCTCCTTGATGCGCAGCCACTCGCCCCAGTCGGTGGTGCGGGTGAAGGTATAGAGCATCAGGTTGATCGCCGAGTCGCCAAAGCTGTCGATGCGCACGATCACCGGCGCCTCGGGCGGGCACACAAAGTCGGGGCTGGCCAGCAGGTAGGCCTCGATGCGGTCGCGGATCTGCCGCAACTGGTCAACCGACGTGCCGTAGGTCAGGCCCACCGTCCAGGAGATGCGGTAGTGCGTCATCTGTGAGTAGTTGATCACCGCGTCGTCGGCGAGCTGGGTGTTGGGCACGTAGACCGGTGCCAGATCAAACCGCCGCACGCGCGTGGTGCGCAGGCCGATCATCTCCACCGTGCCCTCGATGCCGCCGTTGCCGCGTATCCAGTCGCCATTGGCGAACCGCCGCTCGGCGATGATGAAGATGCCTGCGAACAGGTTCTTGAACAGGTCTTGCGCGCCCAGGGCGACGGCCGCCCCCACGAGCCCGAAGCCGGCCAGCACCGGCCCGATGTGGATGCCCCAGATCTCGAGGATGGTCGCCGCACCGATGCCGATCAGCACGATGCGCGCAATGTGCACCGTCCAATCCAGCATCGCCGGGCTAAAGGCCGCCGCGCGGCCACGCGCGTGCGCGAGCAGCGGGCCGACCACGGCCAACAGCGCCCAGAACACCGCCAGCACCACGAGCGAGCGGCCCACGTCCTGCAGCAGCAGCTTGGGCCGCGCGCCGTCAACGGCGAATTCGGCAATCAGCAGCACCGCGACGATGACGGGCACCAGTTGCAACGGCCCCACGAGTGCGTCCACCGCCACCTTGGCCGGTGACGGGAGTTGCGCCGGCGCGCCGGCCACTGCTGTCGTATCCGGGCGCCGCCGCACCGTTGCCCGGTGCAGAGCGCGCACGGCCAACCGCGCGAACGGGCGGCGCAGCAGCAGCGCCACCGCCAGCCCGCCCAACGCCAGCACCGCGCGCATGACGTCAAAGCCGCGATAGCCATGCGCCCACACATCCCCCAGCGTGGACCACAGCGCAGCGGTATCGATGGCGTTCATGGCAGCGTGGCGCGGGGGCGCGCGGGTTGGGACATGCGCCGCATGCTAATGGAGACGGTCACCGCGCGTTGAAGCCCGCCGCCACGGGCCGCTGTGAAGCATGACGCTCCAGCGTGCGTGCCGCCAGATGGGCCACTTCATCGCGCAGCGCTTGCGGCGTGATGACCTCGGCCTCTGCCCCGTAGCCCAACACCTGCCGAGCCCCTTGCTCGATGGATTCGATGGGGATGCAGACGCACTGCCAGCCATCGGGCACGGCCACATGGGCGGGCAACTCGGACAGCCGCGTGAACCGGCTGCGCGCGTGAGCGAGCCACACCATCGCACGTGGCGACAGGAGCACCTGCGCCTGAAGCGGGTGCAGTTCGGACTCGAAGCGTGCCGACGACTCACGCCAATAGCCCGCCAGATCGAACGCGCGCGGGCGCTGAAAGCCCGTCTTGCTGACGGCCATGGCCTGCACGCTCGCCAGGCGGTAGGTGCACACAGCGGCCTTGTTCACCTCGCGTGCAGCCAGGTACCACGCACCCGCTTTGAGCACCAGCCCCAACGGTTCGAGATGGCGGCGCGAGGTGCCGCGCCAGCTTGTGTAGGCGATCTGGACGCGCTTGCCGTGCCACACGGCGTCGGCCGCCTCACGAAGAAACGCTGGCGTGTCGGTCGCGCGGTACCAGTCCAGTGGATCGATATGCAGGCGCTCGGCCACCGTGGCCGCACCCTGCCGCAGCGGCTCAGGCACGCTGGCCAGCAGCTTGAGCTGCGCCGACATCGCGGCCTCGCCCAGCCCCAGGTCGGTGGCCGATGCCGGCATGCCAGCCAGCAGCAGCGCGTTGGCCTCGGCCTCGGTCATGCCGGTGAGTTGCGTGGTCCAGCCTGCACGCAACTGGAACCCGCCCTGGCGCCCACGCTCGCCCCACAGCGGCACGCCGGCGGCGGAAAGCTCATCGATGTCACGCAGGATGGTTCGCTCGGAGACTTCGAGCGCACGCGCCAGCGCGCTGGCCGTGACGCGGCCACGCGTCTGCAACAGCATCAGGATGGACAACAGGCGGCTGGATCTCATCGCGGCAAGAAATCACGACAGACGTTGTCATATTACCGGTGCCATGATCGGCTATCGATACCCACCCTGGAGCCAACCTGTGACGACCGAAACCCCCGCGACGACCAGCGCCATCCGCGACTTCGACTTCCTGATCGGCACCTGGCGCACGCATCAGCGCCGCCTGAAAGCACGTCTGCAAGGCAGCAGCGACTGGGAGACCTTTGCCGCCACATCGTCCGTGCAGCAACTGCCCGGCGGCGTCATCAACTTCGACACCCTGGTTGCCGAAGCGTGGCGCCCGGGCTGGGTGGGCATGTCGCTGCGCATCTTCAATCCGGCAACCAACCTCTGGAGCATCTACTGGGTGACGAACGAAGGCGGCGGCATCGATGCGACGACGAACCGGTTGAGTCCACCGGTGGTTGGGCGCTTTGCCGGCGACGAGGGGCTGTTCGAAGGCGAAGACGACTTCGACGGGCGACCGATTCGCGTGCGCTTTCGCTGGCGGCGGCTGGGCACCGATCAGGCGCGTTGGGAGCAGGCGTTCTCTGCCGACGATGGGCAAAGCTGGGAAACCAATTGGGTGATGGCGTTCGAGCGCACTGCTGGAACTGATGGCGCTGAACAGCCGTTGGTACGCGGCGCCTGAGCTTCTGCGGCTTGGTTGCGGCGTGATGACGCCTTGCCTGCAGCGCCCTTCAGCGCTTGCGCCGCCCCGCCGCTCGCTGGCGGCGGCGGGCCTCGCGCTCGGCGTCGCGCACCGCATCGGCGGCGGCGGCCTCGGCCTGCCACTGGGCCAGCTCCTCGGGCGTCTCCAGCGTCACGCCGCCCAGCTCGCCCATGCGGAAGTCGTTGAGCAGGATCTCGGCCGCCTTGTGGTTCTCGGTGCGGCCACCCGGACCCAGCGCACCCCGGCGGCGGGCGATGGCGGCCAGCAGCGCGTCGTCGGTCTGCGCGGCCGCGTCCTCGATCTGGTAGCGCTGCATCAGGCAGCCCGGTGCCCGGCGCTTGATGCTGGCCAGCAGGTCCAGCGCCACGCTTTCTTCGTCGTAGGCATTGCGGCCCACGGCGCCGCTGGCGGCCAGGTGGGCACCGCTTTGCGGCACGGCAATGCGCGGCCAGAGGATGCCGGGCGTGTCGTAAAGCGTGATGCCGGGCGCCAGAGCTATGGGCTGCTCGGTCTTGGTGATGCCGGCCTCGTCGCCCGTCTTGGCCGAGCGCTTGCCCGTCAAGGTGTTGATCAGCGTGCTCTTGCCCACGTTGGGCACGCCGCAGATCAGCACGCGCAGCGGCTTGTCCAGCGTGCCCCGGCCCGGGGCCGCCGCCTGGCAGGCGGCCACCAGCGCCCGTGCCGGCTTGCGCTCACCGGCGTCCAGCGCAATGGCCTGGGTGGCTGGCATGGCGTTGTAGTGGTCCAGCCAACGGGCGGTCAGCAGCGGGTCGGCCAGGTCTTGCTTGTTCAGAATCTTCAACGCCGCCTTGCCCTGGGTGGCCTCGGCCAGCAGCGGGTTGGCGCTGGAGCCAGGCAGGCGCGCGTCCAGCATCTCGATCACCACGTCGATCAGCGGCAGCCGCTCGGCCAGCGCCTTGCGCGTGGCATGCATATGGCCCGGGAACCACTGGACGCTGGGGCCGCCGCTCATGGCTTGTCCACCTCGCCGGTGTGCTCAACCACCTGCAGGCCGTTGTCACGCGCGAACGCCATCACGAACTCCCAGGCCCTGGGCTCCACCGCCTCCAGCGCCTGGCTGACCAGCACGCTGCGCACGCCTTGGTAGAGCTGGGGCACGCAGTAGGGCGAGTAGCAGATGAAGGGGCTGGGGCGGCGCGATTGCTCGCCATCGGGACCGAAGGACGACATGGCGCCGGCCAGACGCTCGGCCCAGTCGCTGGGGCGGAAGGGTTTGCCGTCGGCGGTCAGGCCGACGATGAAGTACTCGCGGGGCTGGGGGGCGTCAGAAGTCATGCAGCAGGCAGGTCAATCCGCCATTTTCCTTCACAATCATTGCTTGATCCTTGCGCAGCCAGCACCGCCATGAAAGCCCCGTTGACCCACTATTTGCAGTTCACCGACTTCAGCGCGGAGGACTACGCCTACCTGTTTGACCGCGCCCGCATCATCAAACAGCGCTTCAAGAACTACGAAAAATACCAGCCGCTGGCCGACCGCACGCTGGCACTGATCTTCGAGAAGGCCAGCACCCGCACCCGCGTCAGCTTCGAGACCGGCATGTACCAGATGGGCGGCTCGGTGGTGCACCTGACCAGCGGCGACAGCCAGTTTGGCCGCGACGAGCCGTTCGAGGACTCGGCCCGCGTCATCAGCCGCATGGTCGATCTGGTGATGATCCGCACCTTCGAGCAAACCAAGCTCCAGGCCTTCGCCGCCCATTCGCGCGTGCCGGTCATCAACGGCCTGACCAACGAATACCACCCCTGCCAGATCATGGCCGACCTCTTCACCTGGCTGGAGCACCGCGCCCCGCTGGGCCTGCGCGGCCACGACCTGGGCGCCCTGCGCGGCAAGACCGTGGCCTGGGTGGGCGACGGCAACAACATGGCCACCACCTGGCTGCAGGCGGCCGACCTGCTGGGCTTTACGCTGCATGTCAGCTCGCCCGTGGGCTACGAGGTCAACCCCGCGCTGGCCGGCCTCAAGAACGCCGATTGCTACCGCCTCTTTGCCGACCCGCGCGACGCCTGCCGCGGCGCCCACCTGGTCACCACCGACGTCTGGACCAGCATGGGCTACGAAGCCGAGAACGCCGCCCGCCGCGACGCCTTCGCCAACTGGCGGGTGGACGCCGCCATGATGGCGCTGGCCGCGCCCGATGCCCTGTTCATGCACTGCCTGCCCGCCCACCGCGGCGAGGAAGTCACCGCCGAGGTGATCGACGGCCCGCAGTCGGTTGTATGGGATGAAGCAGAAAACAGAATGCACGTGCAAAAAGCGCTGATGGAATTTTTGCTGCTCGGACGCATCGGCGCATGACCCACATCTGGGACATCTCGCCGCCCGTGGACCCGGCCAGCCCGGTCTTCCCCGGCGACACGCCCTATGCACAGCAGTGGGTGGCGCAGATCGCCCCCGGCTGCCCGGTCAACGTCAGCGCCGTCACGCACTCGCCGCACGTGGGCGCGCATGCCGATGCGCCGCTGCACTACGACCCGGCCGGCGCCGCCATCGGTGCCGTCGGCCTCGATCCCTATCTGGGCCCCTGCCGCGTGGTGCACGTGCTGCACGCGCGCCCGCTGGTGCGGCTGGCCGACGTGGCGCACGCCCTGCCCGGCCTGCCGCCGCGCCTGCTGCTGCGCTGCTATGCGCGCCAGCCGCAGGCGTTCGATGCCGACCTGCCCGGGCTGGAGCCCGCGCTGATCGAGGCCCTGGCCGATGCCGGCGTGCAACTGGTGGGCACCGACTCGGCCAGCGTGGACCCGGCCGCCAGCAAAACCCTGGACGCCCACCAGGTGCTGCGCCGGCGCGGCCTGCGCGTGCTGGAAAACCTGCTGCTCGACGACGTGCCCGCGGGCGACTACGAACTCATTGCCCTGCCGCTCAAATGGATGCAGGCCGATGCCTCGCCCGTGCGGGCCATTCTGAGGAGTCTTCATGGCTAGAACCCAAGCCCTGGCGCTGGACGCCGCCGACACCCTGGCCCCGCTGCGCGCCCAGTTCGCGTTGCCCGAGGGCGAGATCTACCTGGACGGCAACTCGCTGGGCGTGTTGCCGCGCGCCGCCGCGCCCCGCGTGGCCGAGGTGGTCAGCCAGGAATGGGGCCACGGCCTGATCCGCTCCTGGAACCAGGCCGGCTGGATCGACCTGCCCCAGCGCGTGGGCGACCAGATTGCGCGGCTGATCGGCGCCGCGCCGGGCGAGGTGGTGGCGGCCGACTCCACCTCCATCAACCTCTACAAGGTGTTGCACGCCGCGCTGACGGCCAACGCCCGCGACGGCCGGCGCGTCATCGTCTCCGAGCGCAGCAACTTCCCCACCGACCTCTACATCGCCCAGTCGCTGGCCGCGCAGTTCGGCTGCACGCTGGAGCTGCTGGAAGGCGAGGCCATCGCCCAGCGCCTGGGCAGCGACGTGGCCGTGCTGATGCTCACCCACGTCAACTACCGCAGCGGCGCCATGCACGACATGGCCGCCCTGACCGCCGCCGCCCACCGCGCGGGCGCGCTGGCCCTCTGGGACTTGTGCCACTCGGTGGGCGCCGTGCCGGTGGACCTGAACGGCGCGGGTGCCGACTTCGCCATTGGCTGCGGCTACAAATACCTGAACGGCGGCCCCGGCGCCCCCGCCTTCGTCTGGGTGCACGCCCGCCACGCCACCGCGCAGCAGCCGCTGACGGGCTGGATGGGTCACGCCCACCCCTTCACCTTCGAGACCGGCTACCAGCCTGCCGCCGGCATGGCGCGGTTTTTGTGCGGCACGCCGCCCGTGGTGGCGCTGGCCGCGCTGGAGTGCGGCGTGCAGACCCTGCTGGCGGCCGAGCCGCTGGGCGGCATGGCGGCGCTGCGCGCCAAGTCGCTGGCGCTGACGCAGCTGTTCATCGAACAGACCCGCGCCCTGCCGCTGACGCTGGTGACGCCCGAAGCGCCGGCCCAGCGCGGCAGCCAGGTGGCGCTGGCCTGCCCGGCCGACATCGACGGCTACGCCGTCATGCAGGCCTTGATCGCGCGCGGCGTCATCGGCGACTTCCGTGCCGGCGCGGGCGGTGAGCCCCACCTGCTGCGCTTTGGCTTCACACCGCTGTACACCCGCTTTGTCGACGCCTTCGACGCCGCCCACCTCCTGGCCGACACGCTGCACAGCCGCGTCTGGCAAGAGCCGCGCTTCACGCACAAGGCCGCCGTCACCTGATCGCCCGCTCATGAAGTCCAAGACCTACGCCACCTGGCTGGCGCTGCTGGCCGGCCCGCTGGGGGCCCACCGCTTTTACCTGTTCGGGCCGCGCGACGCGCTGGCCTGGCTGCACCTGCCGCCCACGCTGGTGGGCCTGCTGGGCGCGCTGCGCATGCGCACGCTGGGCGTCGACGACCAGCTCGCCTGGCTGCTCGTGCCGGTGCTGGGCGGCATGATTTCGCTGGCCTGCCTGCAGGCCATCGTCATGGGCCTGACGCCCGACGAGCGCTGGGCCGAGCGCTGGGGCCAGCCGCTGCAGCCCACCCGCTGGGGCCCGGTGCTGGCCGTCATCGCCGCGCTGCTGATCGGCACCACCGTGTTGATGGGCACCATCGCCTTCGGTGGTCAGAAGTACTTCGAGTACCAGCAGATGGCGGGCTGAGCCCAGCCGTCGAAAGCGGGCTGGGTTCAGCCCAGCCCCGTGGGCACTCAGAACTTGTAGTTGGCCGACAGCCGCACGTCGCGGCCCGGCTCGGGTAGGCAGGCCGTCTGGTTGGTGTAGCAGAAGTTGGTCTGGCTCAGGTAGCGCTTGTTGCCCACGTTCTGGATGGCCAGGTTCAGGTTCAGCACGTCGGTGGCCAGCGGCTGCCAGGTGATGCTGACATCGTGCACGCCGTAGCCGGGCTTGGCGTCGTGCCCGCTGACCGCACCGGTGGTGTCGTCGTACAGCGGCACCGAGAGGCGCTGCTGGTAGCGCCCGCGCCATGACACGGTCACGCGCGGCGCGGCAAAGCGGTAGCTGACCGCGCTCAGCCACTGGCGGCCGGTGGGCACGTTGTCCAGCGTGGACTGCTCGTAGCGCCCGTTGACACGCGGCTCGCTGTAGGTGGTGCCCAGGCGCAGCGCCAGGCCGTCCTGCTGCCAGGCCACGGCCAACTCGTAGCCGGGGCTTTCCAGCCGGCCGATGTTGGCCTGGGTGGTGATGTCGGTGGCGGCGTCGTAGCGGCTGCCCAGGTAGTCGCGGATGGTCTGTTTGAACACCGTGGCCGTGGCGCTCAGCGGGCCATCGTGCCAGTCCAGCCCCAGCTCGCGGCTGAAGGCGCGCTCGGGCTTGATGTCGTCCGCCAGCCGGTAGGTGTCGCCCCAGGGCAGGCCCAGCACATAGGCCTCGTGCAGGCGCGGGCTGCGGCTGGCCTGGGCGGCGCGCGCCGTCAGATCCAGCCGGGGCGAGACCGCCCACACCGCCGCCAGGCTGGGGTTCCAGACGCCGTCTTCAGCCTGCTGGCTGCTGGTGTTGGTCATGCGGTAGCGGTCGTAGCGCAGGCCGGTGGTCAGCGTCACCGGCTCGAACGACCAGATGCCCTCCACATAGACGCCCTGGTCGGTCTTGTCCTCGCGCCCGCGCCCCACCGTGGCACCGGGGTTGCGAATCTCCTCGCGGCGCAGGTTGTAGCCGTAGAGCAGGCGGTGGTCGCCCCAGTCGCTGGCCAGCTCCAGGTTGGCGCCGCTGCTGTGCAGCTCGGCCCGGCTGCGGGCCGGCAGCAGGCTGGCAAAGCCGGTGGTGGGCATGGGGCCGGCGGCATTGCGCTGGTCGTCCACCTGCATGTCGAAGACGTTGGCCCTGACCTGCGTCAGAAAGCCCAGGTCGGCCCCTTCGTATTCGAGGTTGGTGGTGGTCTGGGTCAGGTCGCTGTCGAACGGCGGCAGGCCGGCCAGGCCCAGCACGTTGAGCCGCAGCGGGCGGGCGCCCTGCTGCGCCTCGCGGCGCTGGCTCAGCACCAGCCGGTGGCCGTCGGCCAGCGTCCAGCCCAGCTTGGCCAGATAGGCATCTTGTTGCACGGCCGAATACGGCACGCTCTGGCCGTCGCCGTCGTCGTAGGCGCGGTCATCCACGCGGTTGACCACCAGCAGCGCATCGAATGCGCCCACGCGCCCATAGCCGGCCAGCGAGCCCGACCAGCCTTCGTTGCTGTGCGCCCCCAGGCTGACGCGTGCACCCACCGTCTGCCCCTCGGCCAGCAGGTCGGTGGCGTCCACCGTGGTCATGCGGATGGCGCCGCCCGTCACGCCGATGCCGGCGCTGGCCGCGCCGGCGCCCTTGTCGATCTGGATGGTCTTGAGCAGCGCCGGGTCGAACATGAAGCGGCTCTGGTGGTGAAACACCTGGGTGCTCTGGCCCGCGCCGTCCACGGTGAAGGTCAGCTCGTTCTCGCCCAGGCCGCGCACATACCACTGCTGCGAGGCGCCCGAGCCGCCGCTGACCGACAGGCCCGGCTGCTGCACCAGGATGTCTTTCATGTCCAGCACCGTGCTGCGCTGGATGGCTTGCCAGGTGGGCCGCGTCTCGCCGGGCAGGCGCGAGGCCGTGATGACCACCGTGTCGGCGGCCGGCGCCTCTTCAACCGGACGCTCAGGGCGCGCCGCGCCTTCTTCGGCCAGCGCCGCCCCGTACACCCCTGCCCAACCCATTGCGCACGCGGCAACTGCCCGCGCATTCCAAGCTCGCATCAGAATCACTCCAGTTTGAATGCAAATGATTCGCAATCGTATCACCATGATGCGGCTGGGGATGCTGCCCAGACGCTGTCGCGGCGGCCCCGCACCGCACGCCGGTGTGCGGCGCGGGCCAGCACCGCGAACACGGCGGCGAAGGCCAGCGCGGCCAGATCCACCGCCACGCCGGCGCCGGGGTGGCGCCAGGCACCCGCCAGGCTCCAGGCGCCCAGCGCACTGGCCAGCGGAATGCATAGCGTGAACACCGTGCACAGCGCCAGCAGGGCCGGCGCCGCGCGCGCCGCACCGCGCGCCAGCGCCCACACCACGGCGGCCACAAAGACGGCGTGGTAGATGCCCTCATGCCAGGCTGCGGGTGCCGCCACCTGCTGCGGCAACCACCGGGCGGCGGCCAGCGTGGCCGACACGCCGGCCGCGCAGCCCAGGCTCACGCCCACCGTGAGGCGGGCCAGCCACTCGGCGTTGCGGGCCTGCGGCGGCGGCTGGCCGGCCCGCCGCGATTTGCGACGCGACTCGATCCACAGCAGGTTGCCGCTGTAGAACACCACCGCCCCCGCCAGCCCCAGCAGCAGGTACATCAGCCGCACCGCGTCGCCGCCAAAGCTGCCGAAGTGCAGCATGAAGAAGGCGTTGACCGCCGCGTCGTAGCCGGCCATGTGGCTGGGCAGCTCGTGCGCGTCCACGGCGCCGGTATAGGGGTCGACCGGCGTGCTCATGTGGGTGCGCTGGCGCGTGCCCCAGCGGCTGTCCTGTCCGGTGACGAGCGCCCGCATGCCTTGGGGCGTCTGGTGCCAGCTCAGGTGGGTCACCGTCAGGCCGGGCAGTTGCGCCTGCACCGTGTGCAGCAGTGCCTCGGGCGCCAGCAGCGGCGCGGGTGATGACGGCACCGGGTGCGGTGCCTCCCAGGGCATGTCGCCGCCATAGACCAGCTTGCCCTGGGCCTCGTAGATGGGGTCGTGGAAGGCGAACACCACGCTGGTCAGCGCCATGACGAGGTGGAACGGCAGGCTGACGATGCCCAGTGCGTTGTGCACGTCCAGCCACATCCGCTTGAGGTTGGCGCCGATGCGCAGCGCAAAGAGGTCGCGCGCCAGCGTGGGCAACACCAGCACCACGCCCGACACCAGCGCCACCGCATAGAGCAGCGCCACCACCCCCATCACCGTGCGCGCCAGCCCATCGGCCAGCGGCAGGCCCACGCGCTGGTGCAGCGCGTCGATGAAACCCGCCACCGGGGCCGGCGCCAGGCGCTCGACCTGCAGGCTGCCATCGGGCGCCAGGCTGGCGCCAAAGGTGGTGCTCTGCCCCCGCGTGGCGCCGCGCTCACGCCAGATCACCCGCGCCGGCTGCTCGGGCGTGGGCGTCACCACCAGCGTCAGGTCGGCCGCCGCCTCGGGGTGGCGGGCCAGCACGGCCTGCATCAAGCCCTGCGCCGCCCCCAGCGGCGGTGGAGGGGCCAGTTGGGTGGGCGGTGCCGCCCAGCGCACCAGCGCCGGCTCGAACACCGTCAGCGCGCCGGCATAGAAGGCCACGAATAGCATCAGGCTGGACAGGATGCCGACCCAGATGTGCACGTCTTTGTAGACGCGCAAGATGTCGCCGCGCACCTTCATGGCGCCCCCAGCGCCACGCGCGTCAAGGCCAGCGCCCCCATCGCGGCGGCCGCCATCAGGCCCAGCCCCAGCCAGGCCCGCCAGCCGCTGCGAAACAGGTGCACGGCGCACAGCACGGCCACCCAGATGGGCGCCACCAGCCACATGGTGAATTGCAGCTTGCCATCGCCCCCCGGCATGCCGCCCGGCCCCAGCCAGGCAAACAGGCCACTGAGGCCCAGCGCAATCACCGGCCCCAGCAGCACGGCCGCGCTGGTCTTGCCCAGCCAGTGGGCGCTTTGCAGACGGACGCGCGCCTCAGCCATGGGCACACCCCCGGCTGCGCGCCCGCCAGGCGCCGGCAAACGGTGCCGCCGAGCCCACCAGCATCACCAGCGTCAGCCAGGTGAAGCAGGCGGCGGCAGGCCCCATCAGGCTCAGCAGCAGCGCCAGCGAGGCCGCCAGCGCCACCACCGCCGGCCACCTGGCCCGGGGCCAGTGCCCTTGAGCCCGCCATTGTTGTTGGGGCGAGGCCAGGTACAGCCCCCACGCCCCCGCGCCGCCCAGCAGGGCGGCCAGAATCGCTGTCGTCATGTGCAATCGAGAACCTTCTGCGCCCACGTGGTCATGAGCGTTCGGCACCCGATTGGCACAGCCCCTGGTCGCCCCAGGCCTCACGACGCAGGCGCGTTGCCTTCGTAATGAGAATTATTATCGTTTAAGTCGCTGGCGCACTTCGCTACGGGGCGCCGCCCCAACCCAGCCGACTGCCGTGGATCCGGCTTGGCCGGTCCACTGACAGGGCCAACCGGCTCGCAGGCCGGTTGGTCCTCACGGGCGGCAAGGCCGATCTGTGACCGCGTAGGGGGGTCGATCAGGCGGCCACCTTGAAGATGGCCACGGCCTGCACCAGTTGCTGGGCCTGCGTCTTGAGGCTGTCGGCCGCCGCCGCGCTTTGCTCCACCAGCGCCGCGTTTTGCTGGGTGGCCTGGTCCATCTGCGAGACGGCCTCACCGACCTGGCTGACGCCTCGGCTTTGCTCTTCGCTGGCCATGCTGATGTCGCCCACGATGTCCGACACGCGCTTGATGCCGGCCACGATTTCGTCCATGGTGGCGCCCGCCTGATCGACCAGGGCGGTGCCTTGGTCGACCTGGCTCACGCTGGTCATGATCAAGGTCTTGATCTCTTTGGCGGCCTCGGCCGAGCGCTGGGCCAGCGAGCGCACCTCGCCGGCCACCACGGCAAAGCCGCGCCCCTGCTCGCCGGCGCGGGCCGCTTCCACCGCCGCATTCAGCGCCAGGATGTTGGTCTGGAAGGCGATGCCGTCGATGACGCCGATGATGTCGGCGATCTTCTTGGACGACTCGGAAATGCCCCGCATGGTGCCGACGACCTCGCCCACCACGCGGCCACCTTCAAGGGCGGTGTGCGAGGCGCTCAGCGCCAGCTGGTTGGCCTGGCGGGCGTTGTCGGCATTGGTGCGCACGGTGGAGGCCAACTCATCCATGGTGGCCGCCGTTTCCTCCAGCGCCGAGGCCTGGTGTTCGGTGCGCTGGCTCAGGTCCATGTTGCCCTGGGCAATCTGGGTGCTGGCGGTGGCCACGCTGTCGGAGCCCTGCCGCACGGCCGAGACCGTGCGCGCCAGGTTGTCGGCCATCTGATCCAGCGCGCGGGCCACATCGCCGATGACGTCGGGCGCCGCGTCGGCCGTGCGCCGCACCGTCAGGTCGCCCTGTGCCACGGCCAGCGCCATCTGCACGGCCCGCGCCAGCCGCCTGCCTATCCAGCAGGCGATCCGCCACATCAGGCCCACCGACGAGATGGCCAGCAGCAACGCCATGCCCACCACCCCCATGAACCAGGCCGAGGCGGTGGCCGAGGTGGTGTCGATCGCGGTCTGCGTGCGCCGATCGACCTGGGTCAGGAATTCGTCCACCGGCTTCATGATCCGGGCCTTGTCCTGGTGGTATTTGAGGCTGTGCATCATCTCGCGCGCCTGGACAAAATCGGGCTCGCGGTGCACGGTGAACTGGCCGGTGCCATCGTCGTACAGGCCTTTGACCATGTTCATGGCCACGGTCTCGGTGGTCACCAGCGCGTTGGAGTTGGCGGCAGCCTCCTGCAGCTTGGCGAACTCTCCCTCGGTAAAGCCGGCCTGCTTCATCAGCGTCTCCAGCGACACGGTCTCGCCCGTGCCGCGCGACGGCTGGGTGCCTGCGGCGCGGAAGTCCCAGTAAATTTTTTCGTACTCGGCGGGGCGCGGCTTCTTGCCGTTGCGGATGTCCAGCACCTCGAAGTACTGCTGCTCCCAGCGCGCATCGCCGGTGATGACGAAGGTGCGGGCCAGGCGGGTCAGGTCGTCTGAGCTCTGGCGCAGTTCGTCGGCCAGCAGATACGAGCGGTAGCGGGTGTCTTGCGCGGCCCGCAAGTGGCCCGATGCCGTGCTGTAGTTGTACAGCGAGGCCGACAGCAAGGCGCCGCACGCCACGATGGCGGCGGTGGTAATGCCAAAGTACTTCTTGAGCGTAAGCATGAGGTCTGTCCTGATGAAATAGAGGGAGGTTGATCAGGGACCGTCGCGATGCACCAGGAGTTGGACAGGGTGTCAGTCTCGATCTGGATCACAAAGACCGGTCGGGTGCACGGACGGCACCGGGACCGGATGTGGGCTGTATGAAGGCGCCATATTGGGCGTGCAGCCCAGGTGGCAAAGCGCCGATTACGGGGCAGGATTGCCCGCAGTTCGGCCTGAACGCTCAAGTTGGCGCGGGGCCGCCCTGCGGGCGCGCCCCAGGGCAACTACCACGCGCGCATCTTCACGCGCAGCCTTGCGATGGACTGGCTGTGCAGCTGGCAGACGCGGCTTTCGGTGACGCCCAGCACGGCGGCAATCTCTTTGAGATTCATGTCGTGCTCGTAGTACATGCTCATCACGTACTGCTCGCGCTCGGGCAGGGTCTTGATGGCGTTGACCACGGCCTCGCGCATGCGCCAGTCTTCAAGCTGGGCCAGCGGATTGGCGTCCTCGTGGGTGACGTGGCGGTCCAGGAAGTCGTCGCCGGCCTCGTCGCCGGTCATGTCCTCCAGGTAGACCAGCTGGGTGCCGCGCACCTTGGTCAGCACGTCGTGGTACTGGGCGAGCGAGATGCCCATTTCGGCGGCGATCTCGCTCTCCAGCGCGGGGCGGCCCACGCGCTGCTCGACCTTGCGCACGGCCGACTCGATCTCGCGCTGCTGGCGCCGGTCGCCCCGGCTCATCCAGTCGGTGCCGCGCAACTCGTCGAGCATGGCGCCGCGGATGCGCTGGGTGGCGAAGGTCTCGAACTGCACGCCTTGCGCGGCGTCGAAACGGCCCATGGCGTCGTGCAGGCCGATCATGCCCACCTGCACCAGGTCGTCCAGCTCCACATTGGGCGGCAACTTGGCAATCATCTGGTGGGCCAGGCGGCGCACCAGCGGGCTGTACTGCTTGAGCATCGCGTGGGTATCGAGACGGCCTTGGGCGGTGTACATGGCAGAGGCTTTCAACAAAACGGAGCGAATGCGGATTCGTGGACGTCCAGCACGGTGGGCGCCAGATGCAGGGTGGCCAGCTCGGTGAGTGCGGCGGGCATGGCAGCCGCGTCGCGCGTGTCGAGCTGGGCGCTGTGGCGCAGCACGGCCGACAGAAAGCTGTCGGCACAGCTGCCCAGGCGCTCGATCACCTGGCGGGCGCGGCGCGGCGCCGGGCTGGCCGCGCCGATGACGGCGTCGAACACCACGCAGCCGCAGCGCTGCTGCAACTGCTTCATGGCGGCGTAGGCCTCGGTCAGGCTTTCGGCGTCGTGGCCGGCCAGCACCACGGGCACCACGGCGGCGCCGCCCTGCCCTTCGGGCAGCAGGCGTGCCAGCTCGCGGGCACTGGCGTGCAGCAGCACGCAGTCGGCCCAGGGCGCGGCGTCCTGCACCTGGGCCAGCCAGCCGGCGCTGCTGCCGCGCGCGTCCACGTGGCGGCGCGCGGCGCCGCGCGCGGCCAGGTAGACCACGCCGGGGTGCACGGGCACCATGCAGGTGGCCAGGTCGATGTCGATGAGTTCGCTGGGCGTGGGTGCCAGTTCGCCCGCGTCCACCACCAGCACGCGCGCCCCCAGGTTGGCAAACGCGCGCGCCAGCGCTTCAAGCCAGTAGGGGCTGTCGTCCAGCTCCAGGTTGGCGGCCACCGGCACCAGGCAGCGGCGCTGCTGGTCGGCAAACAGGCGGCGCAGGCCGGCGGCCTGGTCGGTGGGGTGGATGGCGGTGCGCATGGGCCGCTCAGGCATGGGCAAACGCACCGGCGCCCGCGTTCACGCCGGGGGCGGCAAACACCAGTTGCACGTCGTCGGCATGCAGGCGGTAGGCGGGCGCGCCGCCGCCGCGCAGCGCCTGCTGCAGCAGCGCGCTGGCCGACAGGCGGTGCCAGTCTTCAGGCACGCGCTGGCCGTTGGCCACGCCCAGCACCTTGAGTTTGTGGCGGATGACGGCGTCCAGCGCCGGGGCCAGCTTGACGGCCTCGTCCAGCTTGCTGAGGATGACGCCTTTGCACTGCGCGGCGCGCCAGTTGGTGACCACGTCGTCGATGGTCTCGCCCTGGGCTGCGGCGTCCACCACCAGCAGGCGCTGGATGCTGGGGTGCGAGAGCATGTCCAGCAGCTCGCGGGTGCGGGCATCGCGCTGGGCCATGCCGGCGGTGTCGATGAGCACCATGCGCTTGGCCGACAGCAGCTCCAGCAGGTCTTCGAGCGAGGCGCGGTCGTGCGCGGTGTGCACGGGCACGCCCAGGATGCGGCCATAGGCCCGCAGTTGCTCCTGCGCGCCGACGCGGTAGGCGTCCAGCGTGATCAGGCCCAGGTTGGCCGCACCGTACTGGGTGGCGAAGGCCGCCGCCAGCTTGGCGGTGCTGGTGGTCTTGCCCACGCCGGTGGAGCCGATCAGCGCATAGACGCCGCCCTGCGATTCCAGCGAGGGTTCGTGCTCGCCGGCCAGGATGTTGCGCTCCAGCACGGCGGTGGCCCAGGCCAGCTCGTCGGGCGTGACGGCGGGCAGCGGCTGGGGCATGGCGTCCACCAGCTTGCGCACCAGGCCGGGAGAGAAGCCCACGTCCAGCAGGCGCTGCACCAGCATGGCCTCGCCGGGGTGGCGCTGGAGTTTTTCCATGAAGGCCAGCGCGCCGAAGCGGGCTTCGATCAGCCCCTTCATGGCGCGCAGCTCGTTCATCATTTCGATTTGCTCGGTGTGCGTGGCCGGCTCGGTCAGCACGGCGGCCGTGGGCGCGCGGCGGACGGGCGGCGGGCTGTAGGTGGGCGCCTCGATCGGGGCGTCGTGCAGCGCCACCTCGGGCGGGGCGGCCATGGGCGTGGCGGGCCGCTGCGGGGTGGCCTGGGCAAACGCCGGCATGGCGGGATCCTGGCGCGCCGGGGCGGCGGCCTGGCCTTCCAGCGCGGCCTGGCGGCGGCGCAGCATGCGCTCGCGCACATAGTCCTGGAACGACAAGGTGCTCATGGCAAGCTGCTCCACGTCGCGGCCCACGTCGGCCTCGGCCTCGGCGCTGGGCAGGCGGGCCTGGCGCTGGTCGTGCTCGCGCCGCTCGACGCGCTCGGCCAGCGACGGCCGGCGCGGCGCGGCCGCGGCGGGCTGGGCCATCTGGTCCACCGCGTCGGCGGCCATGGCCAGCACTTCGACGCCGCCGTTGGCGGGGCGAGTGGACAGCACCACGGCGTCCTCGCCAAAGGTCTGGCGCACCAGCGCGAAGGCTTCGCGCGAGCTGCGGGCGGTAAAGCGCTTGACGGGATTCATGCGTGGCCTCCGAGGGCTGGCGCGCCGCCGATGATGGCGCCGATGCGGATGGAATGGGTGTCGGGAATCTCGCTGTGCGCCAGCACCTTGAGGCGCGGCGCGGCGCGCTTCAAGAGGCGCGCCAGCGGGGCGCGCAGCGCGTCGGGCACCAGCAGGCAGGCCGGGTGGCCCAGGCTCTCCTGGCGCTCGGCGCTGCCGGCGGCTTCACGGGTGAGGTGGTCGGCCACGCCGGGGTCCAGCGCGGGGCCGTTGGGGGATTGCAAGGCTTGCGCCACCATGCGCTCCAGGCCGGGCTCCAGCGCAATGACGTCCAGCTCGTGGGCCGGGCCGTAGATCTGCTGCACGATGGCCGGCGCCAGGTGGATGCGCAGCACCTGCGCCAGCTGGGCCGGGTCGGTGATGGCGGCGGCATGGTCGGCCAGCCCCTCGATGATGGAGCGCAGGTCGCGGATGGCCACGCCCTCTTCCAGCAGCAACTGCAACACCTTCTGGAACACGGATACACCCACCATCTTTGGCACCACGTCATCAATCAACTTCGGGATGACGCGGCCGATATGCTCGATGAGCTGCTGGGTTTCAGTCCGGCCCAGCAGACGCGCCGCGTTCACCTGCATCAAGTGTGAAAGATGGGTGGCCACGACGGTCGAGCAATCAACCACCGTAAAGCCGGCCATCTGCGCCTGCTCGCGCAGCCGCTCCTCTATCCACACGGCCGGCAGGCCAAAGGCGGGGTCGGTGGTGGCGGTGCCGGGCAACTGCGGCGCGCTGCCGCCAGGGTTGATGGCCATCAACATGCCGGGAAAGGCCTCGCCCTCGCCGATGATGGCGCCGCGCAGCGTGACGCGGTAGGCGCTGGGCTTGAGGTCGAGGTTGTCGCGGATGTGCACGGTGGGCGGCAGGAAGCCCACGTCCTGGGCAAACTTCTTGCGCACGCCCTTGATGCGCGCCAGCAGATCGCCCCCGCGCTGGCGATCGACCAGCGTGATCAGCCGGTAGCCCACCTCCAGGCCCAGTGCGTCCACGGGTTGCAGGTCGTCCCAGCTGGCCTCGCCGTCGGCGGCGGGTTTGGCCTCTTCGGTGGGCGCCGGCGCCGCGGCCTGCGCCGCCTGGCGCCGCGCCAGCCAGCGGGCATAGCCGCCCAGGCCGGCCGCCATCAGCAGGAAGACCACGTTGGGCATGCCCGGAATCAGGCCCAGCAGCGCAATGATGCCGGCGCTGACGCCCAGCACCTTGGGCGAGTTGAACACCTGGGCACCCAGCTGGGTGCCGATGGCGCTCTCGCTGCCCACGCGCGAGACCACCATGGCGGCGGCCACCGAAATCAGCAGCGCCGGAATCTGCGCCACCAGCGCGTCGCCCACGGCCAGCAGGATGTAGCTGTTGGCGGCCTCGCTGGCCGACAGGCCGTGCTGGGCCACGCCGATGATGAAGCCGCCCACGATGTTGATCAGCAAAATCAGCATGCCCGCCACCGCGTCACCGCGCACGAACTTGCTGGCACCGTCCATGGAGCCGAAGAAGTCGGCCTCCTCGCCCACCTCCTGGCGGCGGCGCTTGGCCTCTTTCTCATCGATGAGGCCGGCGTTCAGGTCGGCATCGATGGCCATCTGCTTGCCGGGCATGGCGTCCAGCGTGAAGCGCGCCCCCACCTCGGCAATGCGCTCGGCACCCTTGGTCACCACGATGAAGTTGATGACCACCAGAATGGCAAACACGATCAGGCCCACGGCAAAGTTGCCGCCGATCAGGAAGTGGCCGAACGCCTCGATCACCTGCCCCGCCGCGCCCGGGCCGTTGTGGCCCTCCATCAGCACCACGCGGGTGGAGGCCACGTTCAGCGACAGCCGCAGCAGCGTGGTGATCAGCAGCACCGTGGGGAAGGCCGTGAAGTCCAGCGGCCGCACCATGTGCGACGAGACCATCATCACCATCAGCGCCAGCGCGATGTTGAAGGTGAACAGCACGTCCAGCGCAAACGGCGGCAGCGGCAGCACCATCATGGCCAGCACCAGCACCACGAACACCGGCACCATCAGCGCCTGCGCCAGGCCCGCGTGGCGGCCAAACCATTGGTTCAAAAAAGTGCTCACCGGCCATCACCTTTTGCGGTCAGCGGATCCAGCTCGGCCGGCACGCTGACCTGCGGCGCCGCCAGGGCGTGCCCGGGCGCCTGGCGCAACTGGTAGACCCAGGCCAGCACCGCTGCCACGGCGGCGAACAGCGCGGCCGGCACCTCGGCCTCCAGCTCCACGTGGGTGTAGAGCGCGCGCGCCAGCGGCGGCGCCTCCAGCACCGGCACCGCATGCTCGCGGGCCAGATCGCGAATGCGCAGCGCCAGCGCGTCGGTGCCCTTGGCCACCACGCGCGGCGCGCCCATGCGGACCTCGTCGTACTTGAGTGCCACGGCGTAGTGGGTGGGGTTCATCACCACCAGGTCGGCCGTGGGCACGGCCGCCATCATCCGGCGGCGCGCCGCCTCGCGCTGCTTTTGCTTGATCTTGGCCTTGACCTCGGCCGAGCCCTCGGCGTCCTTGTGTTCCTGCTTGGCCTCTTGCTGCGTCATGCGCAGGCGCTTTTCCCAGAAGAAGCGCTGCAGCGGCACGTCCACCAGCGCAAACGCCGCCAGCAGCAGCAGCAGGTAGCCAAAGCCCTGCGCAATCTCGGCCGCCATCACGGCCGTGGCCTGCGCCATGGGCAGCGCCAGCAGGTGCACGAACACATCGAACCGTTGCCACAGAAAAAACCCGCCCACCGCCGCAATCAGCAGCGCCAGCAACCAGCTCTTGCCCACCTGGACCCAGCTTTCCTTGGCAAACAACCGGCCCAGGCCGGCTATGGGGTCGAGCTTGGTCAGGTCGGGCGTCATGGCCTTGACCGAGAAGTTCCACCCCCCCGACAGCACCGCGCTGGCCACTCCGGCCACCATCATCAGCACGCCCACCGGCACCACCACCGCCAGCCCCAGCGCCATCTGGTGGCCCAACTGGTCCAGCATGGCGTTCGGGTCGGCCACCGCACGGCGGTCGAACGTCAGCGCACCGGCCAGCCCGTCTTGCAGCCAGCCCGCCAGCGGCGCGCCAGCCACCAGCAGCAAGCCTCCCGCCAGCGCCAGCGCGGCGAAGTGCCCCAGATCGCGCGAGCGCGGCACCTGCCCCTCCGAGCGGGCACGGGTCTTCCTGCGTTCACTCGCAGGCAGGTTGCGGTCTTGGGCGGAATCGGCCATATGGGCTCACATGCTGCCCGGATGGGGGCGGCACTTGAGCCGGAACAGAGGGGGTGGGAGGGGGTAATTCCGTCAGATGGGGCGGCGGCGCGGCGATGGCGCCCTGCTCACCCTGCCCTGATCGATGTGCTTGACCGGCTACCTGTCGTCGGCCGATTGCCGACTATCGAGCGCTTTCGCAACTCGAAGTACTGCCTTGCTTGAGGCCCCGAAACCGGCTCCAAGCACTGCAAAAAGGGTAACCAGAAAGACCCCATTCGACACCGAATAGCCATTGGCCTCAAGCAAGTCTCGAAGCCAGTAGACAGCACCGGCCAACACAAAGATCAGCACCAACCCGGAAAGTGTCACCGTGATGAGGCGAAGACAAGGTTTCATTTTCCACACCCGCCGTCATTGTCAACTCTACCCATCAAGAGATTAGTGGGAAATCGACATTCTGTATTAAAAGTGAATATCCGCTCGACATCAAAACCAATCAATCAGATATTCAATCTCGTTCTTGATATTTTTGGAATAAGCAAGAAATCAAAAGCCAAAGATCACCGCCAAACCAAAAATACCATTAATTAAAAATGCAAACGATGGAAAGCCATCCATCAACAAATCAGCGGCGGCACGACCTCCTGCAGAAAAAGCAGTACCGAGTAGCAATCGCCACACCAAGGATCACGTGATTGTCTATTTACTTACTTTTCACAGCCGCAGCCCCCATCTTCTGATTTAACGGCATCAATTGCAGCACCAGTTAAAGTGGATGTTAGAAACAACTGTTGGACGCACCTGCCGATTGCCGGCCACTAAATCTCACCTCAACGGGGAATGATTCCACCCAACAAAGGAGCCTCTTCAATAAACCAATTACAACGCGCACTGGGCTCGCCAACTCTGTATGTCAGTCGTCGGTCATTTGAGCCAGCGACCGCGCCCATCCATGGGGTTAGCTCATCAGCTCGCAGACCCTGCAATTTGAATTTACCAACCAACCTGAGTTGGCTGGCAATAGTTGGATCGGCAACAAGCTGGGTGACGAATCCAGCCACTAGATTGATATTCAATTCGTCAGAGCTCATCCAATCCGCCTTCACATGCCCGCTAGATTGGGTACTGACAAAACCAGAGCCATTGCCAAGCCATGCACTTCCGCCGCGTGAAGCTCTTGCGGACCAATCTGCCAGTGGCGCGGAGTAGCGCCTTCCCGCCCCCAAGTCGGGCAACATGATTGTCACCTTCCAGTACTGGGCCGCATCATGGGTTTCCGGATTTCCATCCAAGAATGAGCGAAAAACAAGCGCCGTACCACTGCCCGGAACCAACTGGTGAATTGTTACGGGCGAGGAGAAATAGGTTGCGCTATCTGAAGGCAACCCCTTACTAGGCGGCCAGTCAATTGAAGAGAACCTGACATTCTTCACAAATGCACAATCGATCTCGACTGCCAACACAGGGCGACATATGACTATAGCGCCAACTATAACCAGCTTTCGCAACCACATTTTGTCTCTCTCGCCCCATCTACACCCGCATTTCCCCGGCCCTGGATTTTCATGCAAGGCTTCATGGATAACGGTGGTTGGAAATTATTTTTTGACGGAACCCACTCAGGATATTAAGAAGGCGCGTCAACGAATGTCGATAAAATATTCACATCACCTTGTTTTATACAGATCCACCCCAAAGCATCAATTCTCGAGTGAAATATTCATTGGATAATATCAAGGCATTGGCAAATCGCACACTGCCTTGTGCGCGACTCTGCACAAGCAAAAAGTTATCAACCCGCCAAGTCCAAAAGCCGCCACAAAGACAATAATCTGCATCCACATGATGCGACCCATTTCCTTCCCGATCGCTCGATCTATACCGTCAACACTCATCACATAGCTTCTTAATACTTCGATTGGATTAATCACTGAGCTTGGCCATCGCTCCATTGAAACAATCGCCGACTTAGCAAGGATGACCTTTGACTCGTATGAATCCAAAATTGCCTGCAGTGCGTAGTTGCAATATACCGCCCCCAGCACCACAACGATCATAAGAAATCCGACCAGAAATATAATCAATCGTTGCCGCATGATTTTTCTCTTGGAATAGGGGGCCGGTTCAAACTTGAAGCTCGACATCAGCAATATTCATTGGTTTAAGTTGGGATAATATCTGCGTCAGGTTCAGCCGCGCCTGAAGATCGTGAATGATTTGCGCGATCTGCCACCAACAATTCCATCGCCGACATCACCTCCATGACGTGAGCACGGTGCTCATGTCGGCAACGCCGTCATCCGACCTAGCCATCTGACCGGCGTCGCCCCACGCCCTCAATGCGCCGTGCGCGCGCCATCTACCGGATAGATGGCCCCGGTGATGATGCTGGCGTGGTCCGACGCGAGGAACAGCACAAGACCCGCGATCTCTTCCGGCTCGGCCACGCGGCCAATCGGTGAGTCGGCCAGAACCCGGTCGCGCAGCACAGGGTCGGCCAGCCAGCGCTCGATCATCGGCGTGCGCACCAGGCCAGGCGCGATGGCGTTGACGCGGATACCCTGCGTTGCATAGTCAAGGGCGGCAGCCTTGGTCAACCCGGTGACGGCGTGCTTGGCCGCAACGTAAGGCGCCATGCCCGGGTCGGCAATCAGGCCGGCAACCGATGTGGTGTTGACGATGGCGCCCCGACCGACTTTGGCCATATGGGCCAGTTGGTGCTTCAAGCACAGAAACACCCCGGTGAGATCGACGCGCAGGATGCGGTCCCAGTCGGCCTCGGTCTGTTCAGCCAAAGGCGCCGTGGGCGGCAGCAAGCCGGCGTTGTTGAAGGCAATGTCCAGCGAACCGAACGCCGTGACCGCCCGGTCGACCAGCGCCTTGACCTGCCCGCTGTCGCCCACGTCCGTCTTCTGGAACACGGCCCTGCCGCCCGCCGCAACGATCTCACCCGCCGTGGCTTCGGCACGCGCATCCACGTCGCCAATGACCACGGCCGCCCCCGCGCCGGCAAACGCCAGCGCCGTTGCCCGGCCGATACCAGTTGCCGCGCCGGTGATGAGCACCGTCTTGCCGGCAAAACTGAACGCCATTGTTTGGTCACCTGCTTTCATCGGACGCTCCTTTGCGAAAACACTTGCGATGGTGTTGCATCCCGGACGGCCCGCGCCCCAACCCAACACGTCACTTCAGATTTTTGCGGCGGCTTCCTGGGCGGACACCGGCTTGCCCAGCCCCCCCACCTCGTGCAGGTCGCCGCCCACTTCGATGCGAATGGACTGGTCGGCGCCGCCGATGGGCACCGGCGCATAGCCGCTGGCCTCGATGAGTTTGGCCACCACGTCTCCTGCATCCTGGTCGTCGGTGGCATAGAACAGCGCCGCCAGATCGGGCGCGCGCCACGCCGCCTCGCCCAGCGACTTGGCCGTGAGCGTGCCAAAGGCCTTGACGAACCGGGCGCCAGCCGGCAACAGCGCGGCAATGATCTGGCCTGACGACTGGTCTGCCGGGATGATTTTGTTGAAGCCGCCCTTGCCATCCGGTCCGATCGGATTGGACGGATCGACCACGATTTTTCCGTCAAGCGCCGCAGCGTATTCGGCAATCAGCTGTTGCTCGGCGTCGAAGTAGATCGCCAGAATGATCACATCGGCCTGCTGGATGGCCTGGGCAACCGGCATGACCGTCACGTTGCTGCCCAGTTCACTGGCGAGCTGTTCGGCCCTGTCGAGCGTGCGGTCTGCGGCGATGACTTTCTCACCCCCGCGAACGAGGTTGGTCACCACGCGGGTGCCGATGTTGCCGATGCCGATGATGGCGGTGGTCATGGTGGACTCCTTTGTCGATGGTTGCGCGGATCGCGGGTGTGACGGCCCATGGCAAAACACAACGCCCTCCGGACAGCGCATCCGCCCCGTGGTCAGGCCAGGAGGCCATGACCTGCTCCCCCCATCGAGCGGGCCCAGCGGCGCCCTGGCAGGTTCGCCGCTTTCGGGTGGGCTCGGGCGCCCATCCAGGCGCGCCCGGTCGAATCGGGGTGGACGACAGCGCTTGCGTCGCAGGCCACCTTCACAAGGGCCGGGAAACACAAGCAGACACGGGTGGCGGCCTGGGGCTAGCCTATCACCTCGTCGGGCATGGGGTCTGCCGTGACCGGCGGCGACCGCGACGACGTACCCGACGTGCGCGGGCGATGCCAACGCGTCTACCCAAACAACGCCAACATCCGCCCGATGGCCTGCGTGAATGGCGCCTCCAGCAGCGGCAGCATCAGCACCAGCCCCAGCAGCCCGGTGAGCATGGTGATGGGAAAGCCGATGGCGAAGATGTGGGTCTGGGGGGTGACGCGGGCGATGACGCCCAGCACCACGTTGATGAACAGCAGCATGGCAATCATGGGCAGCGCAATCCACAGGCCCAGGCTGAAGATCTGCGCGCCCCACAGGTGGGGCTTGGCCTCGCGCAGGAAGGCGAACGGCTCGGGGCCCACGGGGAAGGCGGTGAGGCTTTGCACGATGGCCTGGATGGCCAGCAGGTGGCCGCCCAGCACGATGAAGACAAAGGCCGCCAGCGTGGCGAAGAAGCGGCCCAGCGCGGTGCTCTGGCTGCCCATCAGCGGGTCGAAGAAGCCGGCAAAGTTCATGCCCATCTGCAGGCCGATGACCTCGCCGGCAAACTCCATGGCGGCAAACACCACGCGCACGGCAAAACCCAGTGAGAGGCCGATCAACACCTGCTGCACCACCAGCAGCACGGCCAGCGCCGAGTCCAGCGGCACCGGCTCGATGGGCGGCATCACGGCCTGGGCGCAATAGGCAATGAAGAAGGCCAGCCCCACC
This sequence comes from Pseudomonadota bacterium, assembly GCA_020161145.1. GTDB lineage: Bacteria > Pseudomonadota > Gammaproteobacteria > Burkholderiales > Burkholderiaceae_C > Ideonella. The sequence goes on along the minus strand of JAIUPQ010000001.1, from coordinate 904,638 downwards.
TTGACCCGCGCCGGCACGTTGCGCTGGCCCAGCACCGGCAACGCCTGCAACATGGCCAGCACGCGCAGGAAGGGCCACAGCACCGGCGTGATCCACGCCAGCAACTGCGCCTCGGTGACTGAGATCACATCCAGCCCCGGTAACAGCCCAGCATCCCTCGACAGCGCACCACCCAACCAAGCGACCGCCGCGGAACCGGCTTTGCCGGGCCGCTGGCGGTGCCAGCCGGCTTGCAAGCCGGCTGGCCCTCACTGGCGACAAGCAGTCCGCAGGGACTGTTTGTCCGTCCCGTTCGGCCCCCTTGGGGGGGCTGAGCCCGGACATGCCCTGTCCCTACGGACAGGGTATGCCTGGCGAAGGGCCGCAGCGTCCCCGCTGCGGCGCGGCCGGCAAGGCCGATCTGTGATCGCGTAGGGGGGGGGAGGATCATGCCGCTGCGGTTGCGATGGAGATCAGCATGCTGCGCAGATAGTCCACCAGCACCGACAGCATCCACGGCCCCATCAGCGCGGCCACCACGATGGCGGCCAGCAGCTTGGGCACGAACGACAGCGTGGCCTCGTTGATCTGGGTGGCGGCCTGGAAGATGCTGACCACCACGCCCACGGCGAGGATGACCACCAGCAGCGGCCCGGCCACCAGCAGCAGCGTGTAGATGGCCTGCTGGGCAATGGTGAAGACAACTTGCGGTTCCATCAGCGCCTCGTCACGTGACGAACGATGCCGCGAGCGAGCCCAGCAGCAGGTTCCAGCCATCGGCCAGCACGAAGAGCATGAGCTTGAACGGCAGCGCCACCAGCACGGGCGAGAGCATCATCATGCCCAGGCTCATCAGCACGCTGGCCACGATCATGTCGATGATGAGGAAGGGGATGAAGATCAGAAAGCCGATCTGGAAGGCGGTCTTGAGCTCGCTGGTGACGAAGGCCGGCACCAGCACGCGAAACGGCACGTCCTCGCCCTTGACGCTTTCGGGCAGTTTGGCCAGGCGGGCAAACAGCGCCACGTCGCTCTGGCGGGTCTGCTTGAGCATGAAGCTGCGCATGGGCACCTGGGCCCGGGTCAGCGCCTCGTCAAAGCCGATGCTGTTGTCTGAGTAAGGCTTCCAGGCCTGGTCGTAGACGGCGTCCAGCGTGGGGCTCATGACGAAGAAGGTCAGAAACAGCGACAGGCCGATGATGACCTGGTTGGGCGGCGCGGCCTGGGTGCCCATGGCCTGGCGCAGCAGCGACAGCACGATGACGATGCGGGTGAAACCCGTCATCAGCAGCAGCACGGCCGGCAGAAACGACAGCGCGGTGAAGAACAGCAGCGTCTGGATGGGCACCGAGAACTGCCCGCCCCCGCCCTGCCCGATCAGCAGCGGCAGCGTGGGGCCGTCGGCGGCCAGGGCCAGCGTGGGCGCCAGCAGCGCCAAGGCCAATACGAGGCGGCGTTTCACAGCTGCGCCCCGCCGCGCCAGCGCGCAATGAGCTGGTCCACGGTGCCGGCCTGGGGTTGCAGCACGTCGGGTGGCACGTCGGGTGGGGCGTCCAGCGTGGCCAGCGCGTCGATGCGCCCGGCGCTGACGCCCAGCACCAGCCAGCGCGCGGTGTGGCCGTAGCGCAGCTCCACCACCGTCACGCGCTGCGAGGCCGACAGCGGCAGTTGCGCCACCGTGTGCAGCAAGTCGGTGGGCCGCCCGCCGGCCATGCCGCTGCGCCGCAGCAGCCACAGCGACAGCGGAATCGCCGCCACCACCGCCACCAACGCCAGCAAAGAAGTCCACAGATTGGGCATGGCAATGATTTGTTGTCTACATCCGGGACAAGCGCCGCATCCGCTCACTGGGCGTGACGATGTCCGTGAGGCGAATGCCGAACTTGTCGTTGACCACCACCACCTCGCCCTGGGCGATCAGGTAGCCGTTGACCAGCACGTCCATGGGTTCGCCCGCCAGCGTCTCCAGCTCCACCACCGAGCCCTGGGCCAGTTGCAGGATGTTCTTAATGGGGATGCGCGTGCGACCCAGCTCCACGGTGAGTTGCACCGGGATGTCCAGAATCATGTTGATGTCGTTGCCAGCCGCCGCATTGCCGCCACCCCCGCCGCCGCCACCAAAGTTGGTGAAGGCGGCCGGGGCCACGGTCTCGGCGGGGCCGGCCACTTCGCTGGCCGATTCGGTCGGTTTGGACTCGGCCAGGGCGGCTGCCCAGGCATCGGCCATGTCGTCCTGGGGCTCTTCGCTGGCTTGGGGTTGGTCTTCAGCTGACATCTTTTTTCTCTCCGATCCAGCTTTGCTGGGTGCTGGAAATCAAGTGCTCCACGCGCAGCGCGTAGCGGCCTTCCGAGGTGCCGTAATGGGCCGCCAGCACGGGCACGCCATCCACCTTGGCCTCGATCACCGGGGCCAGGTCCAGTTCGATGAAGTCGCCGGGCTTGAGCGCCAGCACCTGCTCCACCGTGGTGCCGGTGCGGGCCAACTCGGCCACCAGGTTGACCTGGGCCGACTGCACCTGCTCGGTCAGCAGCTTGACCCAGCGGTGATCGGGCTCCACCGAGTCGCCCTGGATGGTGGAGTACAGAACGTCGCGGATGGGCTCCAGCGTCGAGTAGGGAATGCAGATGTGGATGGTGCCGGAGGCGTCGCCGATCTCCAGCGAATACGAGGTGCACACCACGATTTCGCTGGGCGTGGCAATGGCGGCGAACTGGGGCTGCATCTCCGAGCGCTGGTACTCCAGCTCCAGCGGATAGATGCCCTGCCAGGCCTTGCCGAACTCGGTGATGATGCAGCTGACCAAACGGCCGATGACGCGCTGCTCGGTGGCCGAGAAGTCGCGCCCCTCGATGCGGGTGTGGAACTTGCCCACACCGCCAAACAGCGCATCGATGATGGCGAACACCAGTGCCGGGTCGCACACCACCAGGCCCGAGCCGCGCAGCGGCCGCACCTGCACGATGTTGAGGTTGGTGGGCACCATGATCTCGCGCAGGAAGGCGCTGTACTTCTGCACCTTGATGCCGCCGATGGACACCTCGGGGCTTTTGCGGATCATGTTGAACAGGCCCACGCGCACGTTGCGCGCAAACCGCTCGTTGATGATCTCCATGGTGGGCATGCGCCCACGCACGATCCGCTCCTGGCTGGAGAGGTCGTAGTTGCTGATGCCCCCTTTGGCCTTCTCTTCGGGCTCGAGCTTCTGGCTCTCGCCGGTGATGCCCTGCAGCAGCGCATCGACCTCGTCTTGCGACAGGATTTGCTGGTTCATGGACTGCCCTGGCCCGGCGCTTACTGGATCAACAGGCTGGAGAACTGCACCGCCTGAACGGGCCAGTCCTCGGTGGGGTCGCGGCGGCGCTTGCCCTTGCCCTCGACCTGCGGCTCCAGGTCGGACTCGTCGGCGTCCACGCCCATGCCGCGCACGGCAGCCAGGCGCACCTCGTCGGCCAGCTTCTCGCGGCCCTCGGCATCGCCCAGGTCTTTGGCCGTCTTGCGCGCCAGCAGCAGCAGGATGTTGTTGCGCACAGCGGGCATGTAGCCCTTGATCTGGTCGCCCACCTTGGCATCCTCGACCTGCAGCGTCACGCCGAGCTGCAGGTAGCGGTCGGCATCGCGGTCGGCCAGGTTGACCACGAACGGATCCAGCGGCACGAACACCGGCGGGTGCTCGTCCTGGGCTTTTTTCTTTTTCTTCTCGACCTTCTCGGTCTTGGCGTGGCCGTCGCCCCCCTCCTCTTCCGCCTCGGCCTGCTTTTTCTTGAGGAAGAACAGCGCGCCGCCGCCTGCGGCGGCCAGCAGCACCACCACGATCAACACAATCATGATGAGCTTTTTCTTGCCGCCTTTGGGGGCGGCCTCGGCGGCGGGCTTGGCGTCGGACATGGGGGCGAACTCCGGATCGGTATGCGCCCATTGTTCAAGGCCGGCCCCTGCCGCGATGGGGGGAAAAAGCCCCTAATTTCAGGCGTACAGATCGACCAGCCCGCGCCCCGCCATCACCGGCCGGCCGAGGGCCGCCAGCCCCTGGGTCAAGGCCGCCTCGCCCGCACGCGGCAGGCCTGCGGCGGCGGCGTTGGGGCCGCCTTGAGGCGCGCCTTCACGCGGCCCCTCGCGGCCGCCCTGGCGGGTGCCGGCCGACAAGGCCAGCTCAGCGCCTTCGAGCTGGGCCGTCAACAGCGGCAGCGCCTGCGCCAGTGCCTCGCGGGTGGCGGCCACGCCGGCCAGCAAGTCCACCTGCGCCTGGCCACCGGCCACCGCAATGCGCACGTCGATGGGCCCCAGGTCGGCCGGGTTCAGCGACAGGCGCGCGTGGGCCACGCCGTTTTTCAGCCAGGTGCGCAGCTGCTGGCCCAGGGCCTGGGTGAAGGCCTCGCTGCCCGGCGTCTGCGGCAGGTGCGCCTGATAGGCTGCCGCCGGTGCGGCTGGCTCGCTGCTGACGGCCGTCAGCGTGGGGTCGGCGGGCGCCACCAGGCTGGGCAGCGCCCCCTCGGCGCTGGGGATGATGGGCACGACGGCCGACGCGGCCTCGGGGGCCGCCTGCCATTGCGCGCCCTGCAGCGTGTAGGCACCGGCGGCTTCGGCCGCGCCGTCGCTCTCGGCGGCAATGGGGGATCCCGCGCTGTGGCCGGGGTCCAGAGGCTGGGCGGCGTCGGCGGGCACGCTGCCTGGGGCCGGGCCGTGCGCGCGGGCCACGGGGGCCAGTTCGGGGTCGGCGCCTTCCGTGGGCATGCTGCGCGGCGCACCGGCCCCCAAGGGCAGGGCCGGCGCGGCTGCGGCATCGTCCTGCGGCGGCTCGGTCGGGGCCGCGGCCACCGCGGGCGGCACCGGTGTGGTGGCCGGCGGCGGCGTGGGCTGTGCCTGCGCCTGCGGCGGCACCTGGGGCGCGGCGGCAGCCGGGGCCTCGGGGGTGGCAGGTGCGGGCGCTTTGACCGTGGGCGCCTGGGGTGCGCCGCCCTCCAGCTCGCCAGCCAGCAGGCTGGCGAAGTCGGCACCGGATGCGCCCGATGCGTCCGCAGCCCGGCCCCCTGCGGGCGGGCGCGCGGCCACGGCGGCCTTGGGCGTGTGCGTGGCGGGCGTGGCGGCGGTCATGTGGGGTACTCCTTGCGATGGTGCAGCAGCCGCTGCGCGGCGGCCTCGTCCGCGCGCCGCTGCTCGCGGCGGTCTTCGGCGTGGGCCAGGCTGGTTTCGGTGCGCTCGATCAGCCGCTCGGTGGTGGCCAGCCGGGTTTCGCGCTGGGTCAGTTGGGCGCGGGCCTGGTCCACGCGGGCGTCATGGCCCCGGCAAGCGCCTTGCTGCAGGCCGATGGCGTGGTCCAGCCGCTGGCCGAAGTCCTGGTAGGCACGCAGCACGCCCATGTCCAGCCGCTGGCCGGGCTGGGCACCCCAGCGGGCGTGAAAAGCCTTGTGGTAGTCGGTCAGGTCATCGGCCTGGCGCTGGGCGGCCAGTGCGCGCTCGCGGGCCTGCTCCAGGTGGCCGCGCGCGGTGTCGCGCTGCTGCTTTTGCTGCTGCATCAAGGTGGCCAGTGTGGTGAGGCGGCTCTTGCTCATCGGTCAGGGTCCAGCGCCAGCAAGGCGGCTTGGGCATGGGGTAAGTCGGCGCGCTCGTGCATGTCCTGGCGCAGCAGCGCGGTGAGCTGCGGCGCCACGCGCACCGAGGCGTCCAGGTCGGCATCGCCACCGGGCACGTAGGCGCCCAGCGCAATCAGGTCTTTGGCGCGGTTGTGGCGCGCCAGCCAGTGGCGCGCCTGGCGGGCGGCCAGCTGGTGCTCGCGGGTGGTGACGCTGGTCATCACGCGCGAGATGGAGCGCTCCACGTCGATGGCGGGAAAGTGGCCGCTTTCGGCCAGCTCGCGCGACAGCACGATGTGGCCGTCCAGAATGCCGCGCGCGGCGTCGGCTATGGGGTCTTGCGGGTCATCGCCTTCGGTCAGCACGGTGTAGAAGGCGGTGATGGAGCCCACGCCCGCCAGGCCGTTGCCGCTGCGCTCGACGAGCTGCGGCAGCTTGGCAAAACACGAGGGCGGATAGCCTTTGGTGGCCGGCGGCTCGCCAATGGCCAGGGCGATCTCGCGCTGGGCCATGGCATAGCGGGTCAGCGAGTCCATCAGCAGCAGCACGTGGCGGCCCTGGTCGCGGAAATGCTCGGCCACGGCGGTGGCGTAGGCGGCACCCTGCATGCGCACCAGCGGCGGCGCATCGGCCGGCGCGGCCACAACGACGCTGCGCGCGCGGGCATCGTCGCTCAGGATGTCTTCGACGAATTCCTTGACCTCGCGGCCCCGCTCGCCCACCAGCCCCACGACGATGACGTCGGCCTGGGTGTAGCGGGCCATCATGCCCAGCAGCACCGACTTGCCCACACCGGTGCCGGCAAACAGGCCGATGCGCTGGCCCCGGCCCACGGTGAGCATGGCGTTGATGGCGCGCACGCCGGTGTCCAGCGGCTCGCGCACCGGGGCGCGGTCCATGGCGTTGATGGGGCGGCGCATCATGGGCTCATCCCGCACGTCGGCCAGCGGTCCTTCGCGGTCCAGCGGCAGGCCCTGGGCATCGACAACGCGGCCCAGCAAGCCATTGCCCATGGGCAGGTGCAGGCCGCGGTCCACGCTGCGGCGCCAGGGCTGGTTGTCGCAGCCAAAGCGCGGCGGCGTCTGCGCCGCCGGCAGCGGCGTGACGCGGGCGCCGCTGGCCAGGCCTTGCACGTCGCCACTGGCCATCAGGTAGGCGCGGTCGCCGTTGAAGCCCACCACCTCGGCCTTGACCGGCGCCTCGCCGGGCATGGTGACGGCGCAGGCGGCGCCCACGGGCACGCGCACGCCGGCGGCTTCCAGCACCAGGCCGGTGACGCGCACCAGCACGCCCTGCATCTCCAGCGGCTGGGGCAGCTCGGCGTAGGCGGTAAGGTCAGCGAGGTAGCGCTGCCAGCGCGCGCTGCGCTGGGCGGTGTCCATCATGGCGCGGCCTCCTCGGCTTCGCCCATCCAGGGCAACGCGCTGCCCATGGCCTGGGCCGCCTGCTGCCAGCGCGGCTCGATCCGGGCATCGACCTGGCCGATGTCGCTGCTGACCACGCAGCCTCCGCGCGCCAGGCTGCCATCGGCGTGCAGCACCACGCCGCGTGCCGCCAGGTCGGTCTCGGCGCCAGCCTGCACCAGCGGCAAGTCGTCGGGGTGCAGCGCCACGCGCAGATGGCGGGCACTGAGCATGACGGCGGCCACGGCCTCGCGGGCCACGGTGGTCACGTGCTCGGGGGTCTGCGTCAGCTCGCTGCGCAGCACCTGGCGCGCCAGCCGCATGGCCACGTCGGTGACGGCCAGCGCCATCTGCGCCTCCAGGGCATCGAGCTGCACGCTCCACGAGGCCATCAGCTGCTGCATCTGGGCGCTGGTGTGCAGCGCAAACTGGCGCTTGGCGGCGTCCAGCGCGGCCAGGCCGTCGCGGTGGCCGTCGTGGTAGCCGGCGTCACGCGCAGCGGTCAGGCGCGCCGGCACCTTGGCCAGCAGCTCCTCGGGCGTGGGCGGCGGCGGCGGGGCGGGCTCGGCCGAGGGTTTGGCCGGGGCGTGGACGGCACCGGGCTGCCAGGCGGCGAAGTCGGCCAGCTCCTCGCGCGGGATGAAGCGGCTGTAGGGGGTGGCCCGGGGCGGTGCCTTAGACGAAGTCATCGCCGCCACCCGAGGTCAACATGATCTGGCCCTCGTCCACCAGACGGCGCACAATCTTGAGCATTTCCTTTTGCTCGGATTCGACCTCGGAGACGCGCACCGGACCGCGCGACTCCAGGTCTTCGCGCAGCGACTCGGCGGCGCGGCTGGACATGTTCTTGAACACCTTCTCGCGCAGCTCGGGCGTGGCGCCCTTGAGCGAGATCAGCAGCGACTCGGTCTGCACCTCTTTGAGCAAGGCCTGGAAGCCGCGGTCGTCCACGCCCAGCAGGTCTTCGAAGGTGAACATGTTGTCCATGATCTTCTGCGCCAGATCGGCATCGGCCTCACGGATGTAGTCGAGCACCGAGGTTTCCACCGAGCTGCCCATCATGTTGATGATCTCGGCCGTGGTCTTGACGCCGCCCAGCACCGTGCGGTGGTGGCGGTCGCCCCCCGACAACACCTTGCTCATCACCTCGTTGAGGTCGCGCAGCGCAATGGGCTGGATGCCGTCCAGCGTGGCGATGCGGATCAGCACCTCGTTGCGCTGGCGCTCGGTGAAGTTCTTCAGGATGCTGGAGGACTGGTCCTGGTCCAGGTGGGCCAGGATGGCGGCCACGATCTGCGGATGTTCATGGCGCAGCAGCTCGGCCACCGAGGTGGGGTCCATCCACTTGAGGCTCTCGATGCCCGAGACGTCGCTGCCCTGCAGGATCCGGTCGAGCAGCAGGTTGGCCTTGTCGTCGCCCAGTGCCTTGCGCAGCACGCTCTTGACGTACTCGTCGTTGTCGGGCACCAGCATGTGCTGGTCGGCGGCGGTGGCCACGAAGCGCTCGAGCACGGTCTCCAGCCGCTCGCGGGGCACCACGCGCAGCTTGGCGATGGTCTCGCCCAGGCTTTGCACCTCTTTGTGGCCCAGGTGGCGAAAGATCTCCGCCGCCTCTTCCTCACCCAGCGACATCAGCAAAATGGCCGCGCTCTCAACGCCTCCTTGACTCATCGGGGTGCCTCTTCATTGACCCATTCGCGCATGATGTTGGCCACGGCCGCGGGGTTCTCGCGGGCCAGGCGGCGGGCAGCTTCGAGCTTTTCATTGGTGCGCGGCGCCTCGAGGGCCGGCAGCTCGCCGCCGGCGGGCAGTTCCTGGGCGTCGTCGACCACGGCGTCCAGCAGCGGCGCACCGCCCGCCCCCGCCGTGCCGGGCGCCGGCTCGGGCAGCGGCGGCGGTGCGAGCTGGCGAATGGCCGGGCGCAGCACGCCAAAAATCAGCCCCAGCGCCACCAGCGCCAGCGCGGTGGGCGCCACGGCGCTGCGCAGCAGATCGGTCAGCCAGGGCTGCTTGAACAGCGGCACCTCGACGGGCTCGGCCTCGGGCTCTTTCTGGAACGGCGCGTTGACCACCTTGACCGAGTCGCCGCGCTCCTTGCTGTAACCAATGGCCTCCTGCACCAGCGTGGTGAGCTTGTCCAGCTCCTCCTGCGACAGCGGTGCGGTGGCGTTCTTGGCCTTGGGATCGGGGTTGGTGCGGTGGTTGACCACCACGGCCGCGTTCAGCCGGCGCACGGTGCCCACGGCGTTGCGCGTCACGCGCACCGTCTTGTCCACCTCGAAGTTGGTGGTGGCCTCGCGCCGGCTGGCGCCGCCGCCAGCGCCGCCGCCCATTTGCGCGCCCTGCAGCGCCTGCGCCTGGCCGTTGATGGGGGCCGATGCGGGCGTGGGCGGCTGGTTGCTCATGGCCCCCGGCACGCCGCTGGGCATGGGGCTGCCAGGGCCGCCGGATTCGCTGGTCTGCTGGCTGCGGATGGCCTGCGGCTCACCGCCCTGGTTGGGGCGGAACTGCTCGCTGGTGGCCTCGCTCTGCGTGAAGTCCACATCGGCGGTGACGGTGGCGCGCAGGTTGGCCGCGCCCACCACGGGCGAGAGGATGTCCTGCACGCGCTTGAGGTAGTTGCCCTCGATCTGGGCCACGTACTGCAGCTGCTGCTCGTCCAGCGACTTGCCGCCGCCGTCGTCGCTGCTGGAGAGCAGCGCGCCGCGCTGGTCGATGACGCTGACCGACTTGGCCGCCAGCTCGGGCACGCTGGACGAGACCAGGTGCACGATGCCGGCAATCTGGCTGCGCTCCAGCGTCAAACCCGGATGCAGCGTCAGCACCACACTGGCGCTGGGCTTTTGCTGCTCGCGGAAGAACCCGTTCTGGTTGGGCAGCGCCAGGTGCACGCGGGCATCCTCCACGCTGTCGAGCTTGCTGATGGTGCGGGCCAGTTCGCCCTCCAGCGCGCGTTGCATCATCAGCCGCTCCTGGCGGTCGGTCTGGCCCAGGCGCGGGTTGTCCAGCAACTCGTTGCCTGCCCCGGCCGCCTTGGGCAGTCCGGCGGTGGCCAGCCGCATGCGCACCTCGTGCACGCGGTCGGCGGGCACCAGGATGGCGCCGCCCACCTCGCCGTACTTGTAAGGCACGTTCATCTGCGACAACTGGGCGACGATGGCGCCGGCCTCTTTGTCGGGCAGGCTGGCGTAGAGCACCTTCCAGTCGCCCCGGTTGACCCACAGCACCAGGGCCACCAGCACGGCCAGCAGGGCGGCCAGGCCCACGCCCAGGCGCATGCGCGCCCCCATGGGCATGGCCCTGAACCGGTCCAGCGGTCCGCTGGACGGTGTTTGGGGGACGAGGGGGATGGGTACTGCGGCGGTCTGATCCATGACAACGCCATTGTTGGCGCGGGGCCGCCGACCACATGGACGCAAAAAAAGCCTAAAGCCCGGGCATCTTCCGTCGATGGGGTGGCGCCCGCACTGCCTACAGTGACGGCCATGGACCTGAAGCTGCAACCGTTCGACTTCGCGCGTGCCGCCGCCCGTGCGGGCCTGGCACCCGACGGCTCACCGCTGGCCAAGCCCGCCGCCGCTGCGCCCGAGGGCGAGAGCTTTCGCACCGCCATGACCGGCGCCCTGCGCCAGGTCAGCGACAGCCAGCTGGACGCCCAGCGCCTGCAGCGCGAATTCCAGCTCGGCAGCTCCACGGTCAGCCTGGAGAGCACCATGGTGGCGATGCAGAAGTCCCAGATCGGCTTCCAGGCCGCGCTGTCGGTGCGCAACCGGATGGTGCAGGCCTATACCGAGGTCATGAACATGCAGGTCTGACGCCCACCCCCTACGCGATCACAGATCGCGCCCCCTCAAGGGGGCACCGCTGGCGGACCGGCGAAGCCGGATCCGCGGCGGTTGCTGGGTTTGGGTGGTGGACTGCGGGGCGCAGTGGGGCGAACCATAGAATGGTGTTTCCAATCAGAGGAGAGATGGATATGGCGCAGAGCCTCGAAGAGATCAAGCAAGGCGTGCACGACATCGTGCTGCAGTACTGTGTGGGCAAGACGCTCGACGATGTGGCGGCCGCCAATACGTTTCAGGATCTGAATCTGGATTCGGTGGCGCTGGTCAGCATCCTGGGCGATGTGGAAGAGGCGTTCGCCATCCAGCTCGAGGATGACCCCAGTATCGAGATCACGCTGCCCGAGTTCGTGAACATGGTGGCCGAGCGGGTGAACGCCAAGGGCGCCTGACGGTCTGCGGGGCGCGCACCGCGCTCCGGCCCCACCATGGCGCGTGACACGAGACTTCACCAAGGAGACCGCCGTCATGAGCATCGCCACCCCCCTGAGCCCCAGCCAGTTGGCCGCCTTGCGCGCCCTGCTGATGCAGCGCCGGGAGGCCCTGCGATCCCAACTGGCGGCGCACCGGCATGGCCAGACCGCTGCCGACCACGCCCATGACGTGCTGACACAGGACGGCGACGACGCCGCCCAGCGCCTGCCCGAGCGCGATATTGCCGCCGCGCTCACCGCCCTCGAGGAGCGCGAGCTCAACCTGATCGATACCGCCCTGCTGCGCATGGACGATGGCAGCTACGGCGTGTGCGTGGACTGCGGCGTGGACATCGCCTACGAGCGGCTGACCGTCGAGCCCTGGGCGGTGCGCTGCATCGCCTGCGCCACCGCTGCCGAGAAGCGCGGCTGACGGCCGCCCTGCGGGTCAGGTAAACACAATCTCGGCCGCCCCGCTGGCGGCCAGCGCCCGCCAGCGCTTGAGGGCCTCGTCGCTGGGCCAGAACCGCGCGGCCTCGCCCAGGTCGATTTCGGCCACGGCGCCATCGCGCTGCACCGCCAGCCGCACCCGCAGGCCGGCCCGGATGGCGGGCTCGCCCGCCTCGCCCTCGATCAGCCGCGCCGGGTGGCGAGCCAGCACCTCCTGCATGGCCGCCAGCGCCGCCTCGGCCTCGACCCGCGCGGCCAGCCAGCGGCCAAAGCGCGCGCGCGCACCGGCCAGATCCCACACCTGGGCAACGTTGAGCCGCAGGCCACCCGAGAAGCGGTCGGGCTGCACCTTGCCCTGCACGACGATGAGCTCGTCCTCGCGCAACTGCTCGCGGTGGGCGTCCATCAGCTCGCCCTGGATCACGGCCTCGATGGGCTCGCTCTTGTCGTCCAGCTTGAAGATGCCCACGCGGCCGCGCTGGCCGTTGACCACGCGCAGCTCGCCCACGATGCCGGCCAGCAGTTGCGGCTCGCGCGAATCGATCAGGTCGCCGATGCGGCGCGGGCAAAAGCGCCGCACCTCGGCCTCGTCTTCGTCGAACAGGTGGCCCGACAGGTAAAAGCCCAGCGCGGTCTTCTCCAGCATCAGCCGCTCGCGCACGCTCCAGGGCTCGGCCGCCGCCAGCGGCGGCTCCTGGGTGTGCGAGCCGTGGGCGCCTTCACCCAGCATGTCGAAGAGGCCGCCCTGCTGGGCATGCGCGGCCTGGGTGTCGGCCCAGTCGAACGCCAGGCCCACGCTGGCCAGGGTGCGGGCGCGGTCGGCGTGCAGGCCGTCGAAGGCGCCGGCCTTGATCAAGGCCTCCACCACGCGCTTGTTGACGCGGCCTTTGTCCACGCGGGCACAGAAGTCGAACAGGCTCCTGAACGGACCGTCCGCCTCGCGCGCGGCGGCAATGGTGTCGATGGCGCCCTGCCCCGTGCCCTTGATGGCGCCCAGGCCGTAGCGGATGCGCTTGCCACCCACGGGCTCGAAACGGTAGACGCCTTCATTGACGTTGGGCGCATCAAAGGCCAGGCCGAAGTGCTTGACCGCGTCGGCCAGCAACACCTTGAGCTTGTCGGTGTCGCTGATTTCCACCGTCATGTTGGCGGCAAAGAAGGCCGCCGGGTGGTGCACCTTGACCCAGGCCGTGTGGTAGGCCAGCAGCGAGTAGGCGGCGGCGTGCGACTTGTTGAAGCCGTAGCCCGCGAACTTCTCCATCAGGTCGAAGATGTCGTCCGCGCGGGCCTTGTCGATGCCGTTTCTGGCCGCGCCCTCGGCAAAGATGGCGCGGTGCGTGGCCATCTCGTCGGCTTTTTTCTTGCCCATGGCGCGGCGCAGCAGGTCGGCGCCGCCCAGCGAGTAGCCGCCCAGGATCTGGGCCACCTGCATGACCTGCTCCTGGTAGACCATGATGCCGTAGGTCTCGGCCAGCACGGGCTCGACCAGCGGGTGCGGGTACTCCACCGGCTCGCGCCCATGCTTGCGCGCGACGAAGCTGGGGATCAGGTCCATGGGCCCCGGCCGGTACAAGGCGTTGAGGGCGAACAGGTCTTCGATGCGGCTGGGCCGGGCGTCGCGCAGCATGCCCTGCATGCCGCGCGATTCAAACTGGAACACGGCCTCGGTCAGGCCGTCGGAGAAGAGCTTGTAGACCCTCGGGTCATCCAGCGGCAGGTCCTCGTAGGCAAAGCCGGGCTGGTTGATGAATGCCTTGGCCAGCTCCAGGATGGTCAGCGTGGCCAGGCCCAGAAAGTCGAACTTGACCAGGCCGGCGGCCTCCACGTCATCCTTGTCGAACTGGCTGACCACCGAGTCGCTGCCCGGCTGCTGGTAGAGCGGGCAGAAGTCGGTGATCTTGCCCGGCGCGATCAGCACGCCGCCAGCGTGCATGCCGATGTTGCGCACCAGCCCTTCCACGCGCGCCGCCAGCGCCAGCAACTCGGCCACCTCGTCCTCGGCGGCCTCGCGCTGCTCCAGCTCGGGCGCCTCCAGGCGGGCGTAGATCAGCTTGGGGTCGGGCTGCTCGGGCACTTTGGCCAGCGTCACCGTCTTGCCCGGCGGCGCAGGGATGAGCTTGGCGATGGAGTCCACGTGGCCAAAGCCCATGCCCAGCACGCGGCCGATGTCGCGCAGCGCCGCCTTGGCGGCCATGGTGCCGAAGGTGGCGATCTGGCTGACCGCCTGGCGGCCGTAGCGGTCTTTGACGTAGTCGATGACGCGGTCGCGGTTGCCCTGGCAGAAGTCCACGTCGAAGTCGGGCATCGACACCCGCTCGGGGTTCAAAAAACGCTCGAACAGCAGGTTGTATTGCAGCGGGTCGAGGTCGGTGATGAAGAGCGCATAGGCCACCAGCGAGCCCGCGCCCGAGCCCCGCCCCGGCCCCACCGGGCAGCCGTTGGCCTTGGCCCACTGGATGAAGTCCGAGACGATGAGGAAGTAGCCCGGGAACCCCATTTTGAGGATGGTGGCGGTCTCGAACGCGAGCCGCTCCAGGTAGCGCGGGCGCTCGGCATCGCGGCGGGCCGCATCGGGGTAGCGCGCCAGCAGGCGCTTTTCCAGCCCCAGCCGCGCCTCGTCGGTGAAAAAGTCGGCAATGGGCGTGGGCGTGCCATCGGCCTGCTGCGGCGTGGGGAAGTCGGGCAGGCGTGGCTTGCCCAGCACCAGCGTGAGGCTGCAGCGCGCGGCGATCTGGACCGTGTTGGCCACCGCCGCCGGCAGGTCGGCAAACAGCGCCTCCATCTGGGCCTGGCTCTTGAAGTACTGCTCGCGCGTGAAGCGGCGCACGCGGCGCGGGTTGGCCAGCGTCTCGCCGTCGGCCACGCACACCCGCGCCTCGTGCGCCTCGAAATCATCGGGCGCGAGGAATTGCACCGGATGCGTGGCCACCAGCGGCAGGCCCAGCTCGGCCGCCAGGCGGGCGGTGGCGCGCACCAGCATGTCCTGGCGCGGCTGGCCGGCGCGCTGCACCTCCAGATAGAAGCGGCCGGGCAGCAGGTCGGCCAGCCGCTGCGCCTGCGCGCGCGCCGTGGCGGCATCGCCCTGCAGCAGCGCCTGGCCCACCGGGCCGTCCTGCGCGCCGCACAGGGCGATCAAGCCCTCGCCCAGCTCGGCCAGCCAGTCCCAGCTCACCCAGGCCTGGTTGCGCTGCACCCCTTGCGTCCAGGCGCGCGCCAGCAACTCGCTGAGGTTGAGGTAGCCCTGGGTGTTCTGCACCAGCACCAGGATGCGCTGGGCGGTCTTGGCGCCGGCTGGCGGCGTCAGCCACAGGTCGGCGCCAATCAGTGGCTTGATGCCTTTCCTGCGGCAGGCCTGATAGTGCTTGACGGCGCCGAACAGGTTGCCCAGATCGCTGATGGCCAGGGCCATCTGGCCGTCGGCGCGGGCGGCGGCAACCGCATCATCGATGCGCAGGCTGCCGTCCACGACTGAGTATTCGGAATGGGTGCGCAAATGGACAAACGGCATCGCGGGATTGTACGAAGACGGCTTTTGCGCATCCCCCCGCATGGGGGCATACTGACTGAGGCGCCACTGCCTCACCGACCCGCTGCTGCCATGTCCGATTCCGTGGATCCTTTGGCCAGTTTCGACGCTCCGGCCGCCTGCCCCTCGCCCAGCGAAGCCCGTCTGCGGGCCATCCTGGAGCGGGCGCCGGTGTCCATCGTCGAAGAGGACTGGACCGTGACCCGCGACCTGCTGGCAGGCCTGCGGGCCCGGGGCGTGGTGGACGGGCCCGCCTACTTCGCCGCCCACCCGTCGTTCGTGCGGGCCTGCCTGCAAGGGGTGCGCGTGGTCAGCCGCAACGCCCAGGCCCGGGCCTGGGACGACGCCCGCATGGCCCAGCCCGGCGATGATTCGCTGGCCGCCGTCTTCGATTCGCCACAATCGCTGGCCTGGTTCATCGACGAGCTGGATGCCATCTGGGCCGGCCACGCGGTCTACACCGCCCGGCGCACCCAGCGAGGCCCCGACGGCCGGCCGGCCACGCTGCAGGTCACCGTGGCCCTGCCCGACCTGTCACCGGGCGGTGACGCCACCGCCCTGGTCAGCGTCACCGACGTCACGGAGCTCAAGCGCATCAACAGCGAGCTGGGCGCCTCGGCCGACCACCTGGCCCGCGCCAACCAGGAGCTCGAGTCCTTCACCTATTCGGTCTCGCACGATCTCAAGGCGCCGCTGCGCGGCGTCGAGGCCTACAGCCGGCTGCTGCTGCAAAGCCATGGCACGGCGCTGAACGACGAGGGACGCCAGTTTCTGGGCCACATCCGCAAGGGCACCCTGCAGATGGGGGCGTTGATCGACGACTTGATGGCCTACTCCTGCGCGGAGCGCGCCCCGATGGCGCTGGCGCCCCTGGCGCTTGGGCCCCTGATCGAGGCGGTGGTGGGCGAGGTGCGCGACGCCTACCCCCAGCAGAGCCTGCACGTCGAGCTGGACGTGCCCGCGTCCAGCCAGGCCAGGGGCGACGCCAGCGCGCTGACCATGGCCCTGCGCAACGTGCTGGACAACGCCGTCAAGTTCACGCCGCGCGACCGCCCGCCGGTGATTCAGGTCAGCACCCAGGTGCAGCAAGGCCAGGTGGCCATTGCCGTGCGCGATCACGGCGTGGGCTTCCAGATGAAGCACCACGACCGCATCTTCGAGATCTTCCAGCGCCTGCACCCGGCCGAGGACTACCCCGGTACGGGCGTGGGCCTGGCCATTGTGCGCAAGGCCATGGAGCGCATGGGCGGCACCGTGCAAGCCCACAGCAGCGCCGGCCACGGCGCCACCTTCACGCTGTACCTGCCGGCGGCACAGGCATGAGCACGCCGGGCCGCTCCCAAGTGCGAATCCCGAAGCACGCAGTGCGAAGGGGAGTCCGGTGAGCACGCCGGGCCGCTCCCAAGTGCGAATCCCGCAGCACGCAGTGCGAAGGGTAGTCCGGTGAGCATGCCGGGTCGCACCCAAGCGCCATTCCTCGCGCACGCACCACGGAGGTCCATCTGATGAGCGAAGTGACCCCACCCCCGTTGCTGCGCGTGCTGTTGCTGGACGGCCACCTGGCCGATGCCGCGCTGACCCGCGAAGCGCTGGCGCGCGAACCCGACCTGCGCGTCGAGAGCGCCACCACGCTGGCCGAGGCCGAGGCCCGCCTGGTGCAGGGCGACCCCGACGTGCTGCTGACCGAGCTGAAGCTGGCCGACGGCAGCGTGCACGGCCCCATCCTGGCGCTGCGCCGGCGCATGGCGGCCACCGCCGTCGTGGTGCGCAGCGACATCGGCGACGCCCAGGACGTGCTGGCGCTGCTGCGCCTGGGTGCCGACGACTACCTGCGCAAACGCGGCACCAACCTGGCCGCCCTGCCCGCCGCACTGCGCCAGGCCCATGCGCGCCGGATGCAGGGCAGCCGGCGCCACGACCGCCTGCTGGACGTGCTGTACGTGGAGAGCGACGCCATGGACGCCGACCTCACCCAGCGCCATCTGGCGCGGCACGCCATGCACCTGCGGCTGCACCACGTCAACCGCGCCGACGACGCGCTCAGCCGCCTGCCCAGCGGGCCCGGCCAGCCCTGCGCCTACGACGTGGTGCTGACCGACTACCAACTGCCCGGCGACAACGGGCTGGAGCTGCTCCACGCCGTGCGCGAGACCCGGCGGCTGGACATCCCCGTGGTGCTGCTGACCGGCCAGGGCAACCATGCGGTGGCCGCGCAGGCGCTGCGCGACGGCGCCACCGACTACCTGGCCAAGGACGACAACCACCTGGCGCTGCTGCCGCTGACGCTGGAGAACGCCTTTCACAGGGCCGCCTCGGCGCGCGAACACGCGCGGCTGCTGGCGTCCGAGCAGCGGCTGGCGCTGATTCTGCAAGGCAGCAACGACGGCGCCTGGGACATCGACCTGCGCACCCGCCAGGCCTACGCCTCCGCCCGCTGGTGGGCCATGATCGGCCACAAGCCGCAGCCGCAACTGCAGATGGCGCAGATGGTGGACGCCCTCGTGCCCGAGGAGCGCGAACCCATGGCGGCCTGGCTGGACACCTTGCTGCAGCAAACCCGCGACGAGCGCTTCGAGGTCGAATGCCACCTGAGCCACGCCGATGGCCGCCCCGTGCCCATCGTGGCGCGCGGCGTGGTGTTGCGCGACGACCAGGGCGCCCCCATGCGCATGGCCGGCACCAACACCGACTTGACGGCCTGGCGACGCATCGAGCACGAGATGCGCGAGTTGGCCGCCTCGCTGGAGCTGCGCGTGCAGGCCCGCACCGACGAGCTGGCCCAGGCCAACAAAGAGCTGGAGGCCTATGCCGAGAGTATCTCCAGCGACTTGCGCGCCCCCCTGCATGCCAT
Organism: Pseudomonadota bacterium; assembly: GCA_020161145.1. Taxonomy (GTDB): domain Bacteria; phylum Pseudomonadota; class Gammaproteobacteria; order Burkholderiales; family Burkholderiaceae_C; genus Ideonella. Next base: position 886,603 of record JAIUPQ010000001.1, on the reverse strand, counting down.
CGACGGCCTGGCCCAGGTGCTCAGTCGCGAGCACGGCACCGCGCTGGGCGGCCCGGGCCTGCACCTGCTGACGCTGATGCGCGGCTCGGTCTACCGCGCCGAAGGCCTGATCCGCGACCTGCTGAGCTTTGCCCGCAGCGCGCGCGAGCCGCTGACCCGTGGCCACGTGCCCATGGGCGCCGTGGTGCGCCACTGCGTCAGCGAGCGCGCCACCGCCATCGCCGAGCACGGCATCACCATCCAGATCGACCCCATGCCCAACGCCCGGGGCGACGTGGGCCTGCTGCGCCAGGTCATGGCGCAGCTGATCGGCAACGCCATCAAGTTCAGCGCCGGCCGGCCCGAGCCGCACATCCAGATCGGCCACGACGGCCAGGCGTGGTTCGTGCGCGACAACGGTGTGGGTTTCGACATGGCGGCGGCCGAGGGGCGGCTGTTCAAGCTGTTTTCGCGGCTGCACAGCGCAAACTACCCTGGCAACGGCGTGGGCTTGGCCATCGCAGCACGGCTGATCGAGCGCCACGGCGGCACGCTGGTGGCGCGCAGTGCGCCTGAGCTGGGCAGCACATTTGCCTTCACCCTGGGCGGCTGACAATCCACCTGAACTTCCATGAAAGAACCTGTCACACGATGAATATCCGCAAAGCCGTCTTCCCCGTCGCCGGTCTGGGCACCCGCTTTCTGCCCGCCACCAAGGCGCAGCCCAAGGAGATGCTGCCGGTGGTGGACAAACCGCTGATCCAGTACGCCGTTGAAGAGGCCTACGCGGCCGGCATCCGCCAGATGATCTTTGTCAATGGCCGCAACAAGCGCGCCATCCCCGACCACTTCGACACCGCCTACGAGCTGGAGCACGAGCTGGAGCACGCCGGCAAGGACGACCTGCTGGCCCTGGTGCATGCCGTCAAGCCCGACGACATGGAGTGCATCTACATCCGCCAGCCCAAGGCGCTGGGCCTGGGCCATGCCGTGCTGTGCGCGCAGTCGGTGGTGGTGGGCGAGCCCTTTGCCGTGCTGCTGGCCGACGACTTGATGGTGGGCCAGCCACCGGTGCTGGCGCAGATGGTGGAGCAGTACGCCGAGTGGCGCGCCAGCGTGCTGGCCGTGCAGGAGGTGCCCGAAGACCAGGTGCGCCGCTATGGCATCGTGGCCGGCGTGCCCATCCACGAGCGGCTGCTGGATGTAACCGAGATCGTCGAAAAGCCCCAGCCCAAAGACGCCCCGTCGCGCCTGGCCGTGGCCGGCCGCTACCTGCTGACGCCGGGCATCTTCCGCGTGCTGTCCACCCAGAAGCCCGGTGCCGGCGGCGAGATCCAGCTCACCGACGGCATCGCCACCTTGCTCAAGCGCGAGAAGGTGTTTGCCTACCGCTACGAGGGCAAGCGCTTCGACTGCGGCTCCAAGGACGGCTTTTTGCAGGCCAACGTGGAGCTGGCCTTGCAGCATCCGCAACTGGGCGCCGGCTTCAGAGACTATCTGCGCGGGCTTGAGCTTTAAGCGCGGGGGCGGTTGAGCGCGTCATCAACGAAGCGCCACAGCCGCTCGTCCTCGCACCACGCCACGTTGAAGCGCAGCCAGGGTGAGGTGCGCAGGTCGGGCGTGAACAGATGGCCCGGCCCCAGCATGATGCCCTCGCGGGCGGCGGCGTTGGACAGCGGCAGCGCATCGGGCAGCGCCGCATGGCGCGCCCATAGAAACATGCCGCCGCCGGGCTGGGCGAACAGCGTGAAGCCGCGCGCCGCGAGCGCCGCCGCCACCCGCTCGTGCGCCTGGGCCAGCCGCTGGCGCAAGGCCTTCAGGTGGCGTTGCCAGCCGCCGCTTTGCAGCACGCTGAGCACCAGCCGCTCGCCCAGCTCGGCCGAGGTCAGCCCGGCCAGCATCTTGAGCCGGGCAAAGTCGTCCGCCAGATCGGCCGGCGCCGCCAGCCAGCCCACGCGCACGCCGGGCGAGACGGTCTTGGAATAGCTGCCCAGCCGCACCACCCGCGCCAGCCCGTCCAGCTCGCCCAGCGAGGGCAGTGGCGCGGGGTCCAGGTCCACATAGATGTCGTTCTCCACCAGCGTCAGGTCGTGCGCTTCGGCCAGCTGCAGCAGGCGCTGGCGCTGGGCCAGCGTGGCGCTGGCGCCGGTGGGGCTGGGCAGCCGGGGCTGGGTGAAAAAGACGCGCGGGCGGTGGGCACTCAGGTGGCCGGCCAGCACATCCAGATCCCAGCCTTCTGCCGTGCGTGGCACGCCCAGCAGCACGGCCCCCTGCAGCCGCAGCGCCAGCAACAGGTTGGCGTAGCCGGGGTCGTCCACCAGCACGGCGTCACCCGGGCGCACCAGCCGGCGCACGGCCACGTCCAGCCCCTGGCTGGAGCCCTGGGTCAGCAGCACCTGGGCCGGGGTACAGCCCAACTCTTCCGCCAGCCGCGCCCGCAGCGGCGGGTGGCCTTTGGGGTCGCCATAGCCGCTGCCCGGTGCCGGCTCAGCGGCCAGCGCCCGCAGCGCCCGGCGCAGGCCGTCTTCATACAGCCATTCCGGCGGCAGCCAGCCGCAGCCGGGTTTGATGGCCAGGTGGCGGTGCTCGAAGATCTTGTGCAGATACCACTGGGCATCAAAGCCTTGCGGCGGCGGCTCGCTGGGCTGGGCCGCCCGCGCCCGCACGAAAAAGCCCGCCTGTGGGCGGGCCTGCAGCAGCCCTTGCGCCACCAGCCGGTCATAGGCCTCGACGACGGTGAACACGCTGACGCCATGCGCCTGCGCAAACTGCCGGATCGAGGGCAGCCTGGCCCCCGCCGCCCGACTGCCCGCCGCGATCTCGGCCGCCAGCCCCTGCACGATCTGGGTGACGAGCGGCGTGGTGGCGGTGGGGTCGAGTTGCATCGGTCGGAGGCTGTACTGGGCGGGGTGTACATGGCGCCCGGCGCGGGGCGGCGTACATTCTCGGGTATTCACCCAGAACCCAGGAGCCTGCAATGCACCGCGACAACCCCGTGACCGCCAAAACCAACGCCGCCCTGATGGCGCGCCGCCGTGCCGCCCTGCCCGCCGGCCTGGGCCAGACCTATGAAATCTTCGTCGAGCGCGCCGAGAACGCCGAAGTCTGGGACGTCGAAGGCAAGCGCTACATCGACTTCTGCGGCGGCATCGCCGTGCTCAACACCGGCCACCGCCACCCCAAGGTGGTGGCGGCCGTCAAGGCGCAGATGGACAAAGTCCACCACACCGCCTTCCAGGTGCTGGCCTACGAGCCCTATGTGGAGCTGGCCGAGCGCCTGATCGCCAAGGCCCCGGGCAGCTTTGCCAAGAAGGCCTTCTTCATGTCCACCGGCGCCGAGGCGGTAGAGAACGCCGTCAAGGTGGCGCGTGCCTACACCAAGCGTTCGGCCATCATCGCCTTCGGCGGCGCCTTCCACGGCCGCACGCTGATGGGCATGGCGCTGACCGGCAAGGTCGCGCCCTACAAGGCCGGCTTCGGCCCCATGCCGGCCGAGGTCTTCCACGCCAAATTCCCCACGCCCCTGCACGGCGTCAGCACGGCCGACGCGCTGGCCTCGGTCGAGGCGCTGTTCAAGTACGACGTGGAGCCGGCCCGCGTGGCGGCCATCATCCTGGAGCCCGTGCAGGGCGAAGGCGGCTTCTACGTGGCGCCCAAAGACTTCATCAACGGCCTGCGCAAGCTCTGCGACACCCACGGCATCCTGCTGATCGCCGACGAGGTGCAGACCGGCGCCGGCCGCACCGGCACCTGGCTGGCGGCCGAGCAATGGGACGTGGCGCCCGACATCATCACCATGGCCAAGTCCATGGCCGGCGGCTTCCCGCTGGCCGCCATCATCGGCCGCGCCGAGGTGCTGGACGCCCCGGCCGTGGGCGGCCTGGGCAGCACCTACGCCGGCCACGCGCCGGCCTGCGCGGCGGCGCTGGCCGTGCTGGACGTGTTCGAGCAGGAAGACCTGCTGGCCCGCAGCCGCGCCGTGGGCGAGCGCCTGACGGCCAGCCTCAAGAAGCTGGCGGCCAAGCATGTGTGCATCCAGGACGTGCGCGGCCTGGGCGCCATGGTGGCGGTGGAGCTGTTCGACGGCGGCGACCGCAGCAAGCCCGCGGCCGAGCTGACCAAGCGCATCTGCGCCGAGGCCATCCAGCGCGGGCTGGTGCTGCTGTCCTGCGGCACCTACGCCAACGTGCTGCGCATCCTGGTGCCACTGACCGCCAGCGACGCCGTGCTCGATGAAGGCATGGCCATCATGGCCGACGCCTTTGTCGCCGCAGGAGCTTGAATCCTCCCACCACCCCCTACCGGCTGCGCCGGCCCCCTCAAGGGGGCGCTGCCAGTGGCCCGGCAGAGCCGGTTCCACGGCAGCCGCCGGGTTGGATCGCGGCGGTTGAGGTATTGAGCGTTGACTTTGAATCGGAATGGAAGACCGTATGAACTCTCCCCTGGCGCTGCTGGCCGATGCCGGCCTTTTCAAGACCGACGCACTGATCGGCGGTGAATGGGTGGCGGGCACGGCCCGCTTCGCGGTGACCGACCCGGCCACCGGGCAGGAACTGGCCCAGGTCGCCAACCTGGGCGGCGAGGCCGCTCACCATGCCATCGTGGCGGCCAACAAGGCCTGGCCCACCTGGCGCGCCAAGACGGCCAAGGAGCGCGCCGGCATCCTGATGAAATGGTTTGCGCTGATGCAGCAGCACGCCGACGACCTGGCCCGCATCATGACCGCCGAGCAGGGCAAGCCGCTGGCCGAGGCCAAGGGCGAGATCGCCTACGGCGCCAGCTTCATCGAGTGGTTTGCCGAGGAAGGCAAGCGCGTCTACGGCGAGACCATCCCGGCCACCGACCCGACCAAACGCTTTATGGTGCTCAAGCAGCCCATTGGCGTGTGCGCCGCCATCACGCCCTGGAACTTCCCCAACGCCATGATCACCCGCAAGGTGGCGCCCGCGCTGGCGGCCGGCTGCACCGTGGTCATCAAGCCGGCCGAGCAGACGCCGCTCTCGGCGCTGGCCTGCGCCGAGCTGGCCCAGCGCGCCGGCATGCCGGCCGGTGTGTTCAACGTGGTCACGGCCGATGCCGAGCAGTCCATCGAGGTGGGCAAGGTGCTGTGCACCAGCGATGTGGTGCGCCACCTGTCGTTCACCGGCTCCACCGAGGTGGGCCGCATCCTGGCCGCGCAGTGCGCGCCGACCATCAAGAAGCTCTCGCTGGAGCTGGGCGGCAACGCGCCCTTCATCGTCTTTGACGACGCCGACCTCGATTCGGCCGTCGAAGGCGCCGCCGTCAGCAAATACCGCAACGCCGGCCAGACCTGCGTCTGCACCAACCGCTTCTACGTGCAGGCCTCGATCTACGACGCCTTCGTCGCCAAGCTGGCCGCCAAGGCCGCCGCCATGAAGGTGGGCAACGGCTTCGAGCCCGGCGTGGTGCAGGGGCCGCTGATCGACGCGGCGGGGCTGGAGAAGGTCGAGGCCCACGTGGCCGACGCCGTGGCCAAGGGTGCCCGCGTGGTCACCGGCGGCGCGCGGCAGGACGAGCGCTTCTTCACGCCCACCGTGCTGGCCGACGTGACCGCCGACATGCGCGTCGCGCGCGAGGAAACCTTCGGCCCGCTGGCGCCGGTGTTCCGCTTCGAGACCGAGGCCGAGGCCGTTGCGGCGGCCAACGCCACCGAGTTTGGCCTGGCCAGCTACTTCTACAGCCGCGACATCGGCCGCGTGCTGCGCGTGGCCGAGGCGCTGGAATACGGCATGGTGGGCATCAACACCGGCATCCTGTCGGCCGCCGAAGTGCCCTTCGGCGGCATCAAGCAATCGGGCCTGGGCCGCGAAGGCGCCCGCCAGGGCATCGAGGACTACCTCGAAGTGAAGTACCTGTGTCTGGGGGATGTGCACAAGTAAGGCGCCCGGCGCATCGGCACCTGCACGCAGACCTGCGACGCCCGAAGACCTGGTGGACGAGGTTGTTAGACCTCGCCCACCGCACGAAGCCTGGCAAGCCCAACCAACGCGGCGCGGGACGACGTCTGCATGGGCTCGCCCCGCGCCTCCCGGATGGCCAGTGCCTGCGTGAAGCGGGATTCGGCCTCATCCAGACGGCCTTGCTCCACCAGGTTGCGCCCCCAATGGTGAAGCGCCATGGCCTCGATGCGCTTCCAGCCGCTCTCCTGGGCCACGGCAACCGCCTTGGCAAAGCAGCCTTCTGCGCCTTCACGTTGACCGACATATTGCATTGCAGTGGCCAGCGCATTCCAGTACCAGGCGCTCTGTTCGACGGTGCGGTGCGCGTCGGCCAGCGATTCGTGCTCGCGCAGCAGCGTCAGCGCGGCGGCCTCGTCACCCGCCGTTGTGAGCAGGCCTCCCAGGTCGGCCGCGTGGTCCAGGATGGCGCACTCGTCGCCACGCGATTGCGCCTGGGATAGCTTCATCTGCATGTCCCGGATGCGGCGCTCAAGCGCCACCGGATCGAGGGTGGCGAAGCGCATGAACGCCGCCGGGGCAGGATGAGGCATGAGCGGTTGGCTACGGCATCAACGCATCGACTGAGCGGCAGCCGGTTCTACACCGGCGCCAACTGCCCCTCACCCAACGTAGCCGTCCACAGCGCGGCCTCGTCGATGCTGGCCAGCCATTCGTCGAACGAGACGCGCGCGTCCATGGGGCCGACCGGGGTGGTGACCAGCGAGGCCTGCGGGCCGCGCGACACCAGGGCCGCCACCCGTTTGGCCAGCAACTGGCGCAGCTTGAGCAGGTCCACCAGCGGCAGCTCGCCCATCAGCGCCATCAGGAACTGCGGATCGGGCTCGCGCACGGGCTCCATCTGCTCGCCCTTGGGCATGGTGTCGTCAAATTCGATGTCGTACTGCGCTTTCAGCGCCGCCGCAAAGCGCTCGCGCAGCGTGTCCACCACCACTTTGCGCTCGCGGTGGCCCAGCACGTACTTGACGGGGCTGAGCACGCCGGTGTCCAGCAGCCGGTTGGTGGAGTTGATGGCCGTGGTGGCCATCTGGCGCAACTCCTGCACCTCGCCCACGTCGCCCAGCATGCACAGCAGAATCATCACCCGCACGTCGCGCGAGGCGTTCTTGACGTCGGCCTCCAGCGTGCCCAGCATCTCCAGCCCCACAGCGCGCTGGAAGGCGGCGATCAGCCCACCTTCGGCCTTGACGTCGTCGTGGAAGTTGCGCACGGTCATCACGTCGGCCACCTCGGCCCACGGCGCCAGCAGGCGCGGGTAGTCCATCTTGGTGATGACTTGCTCGTCGCGCCAGAACTCGTCGATGGGCGGAATGCCTTTGAAGTCCTTGACGCGGATGACCTGGTTGAAGAACGACTCGGCAAAATAGTCCCAGCGCCGCAGGTAGCAGACCACCTGCACCTCGTAACCGGCCTCGCGGAACTGCTCGAAGAAGCGGGCCACGCGCGGCTTGAGCGACAAGCCCTCGTCGGTGATGAACAGGCGCTGCGCACCCGACTCGGCAAACTCCTTGTGCAGGGCCTCGAACTCTTCGCGCGCCTCTTCCTCGCCGGCCATGGCGGCGCGCACGACGGAGACATGGCGGTTTTTGTGCTTGGCGCGGCCGGTGCCGGCGTACAGCATGCCGCCTTTTTTCAGCATCTCCTTGCCGGCCAGATGCAGCGCAGTCTGCACCGTGGTGGTGCCGGTCTTGGGCGTGCCAATGTGCACGACGACTCTGGGCTTGCTCATGGCGTCCCTCCTTCCATAAAAAATGAAGCTTACATGGCCTCGTTGGCGGCGTTGTCACGCCACATCAGGCGGCCCATGGCGTCGTCGCCCAACTCGGCGGCGGCGCTGCGCAGCAAGGTCTGGGCGTCGCGGCCCTGGGTGGGGTAGAGCGCCACCGCACCGCGTGCGCGCAGGGGCACGGTCTGGCCCGCCACCTGCTGCGGCTGGCTGATGGCGGCCAGCAGCTTGGCCAGCACGTGGCGGCCGTCGTCTGCAGTGTCCATCCAGGCCAGCAGCACAGCATAGACGCCCTCGCCCAGCGCCGCCACCACGTCGCTGGCGCGCAGGCTGGCGCGCAGACGCACGGCAATTTTGCGCCGCAGCACGTTGCCGGCCTCCATGCCCAGCGACTGGGCCAGGGGCTGGGCGCCCTCGATCTGGATCAGGATCAGCGCCATGGCCGCCGGCTCGCGCTCGCGCAAGGCCAGCAGGTGGCTCATGTGCTCCAGCAACTGCGTGGCGTTGGGCAGGCCGGTGGCCAGGTCGATGCCATAGGCGCGGCGCGTGGCCACATCGGCCCGGTGGCGCTCGATGGCCAGCCGCAGCAGCCGGCCGCAGCCATCACCCGCCGCCTCGCGGGCCGACACCACGTCGCGCACGCCCAACTGCAGCAGGCGCTGGCACAAGGCCCAGGTGGGCTCGGGCGCCACCACCACCACGGTGGTGTCCACCAGCGCGGCCGACAGGCCGGGCCACTGCGCCAGGCGCTCGGCACCGCCCACGGCGGTCAGGTCCAGCCACAGCGCATCGCAGGGTTGCAGCTTCATCTGCGTCGCCACCTCGTCCAGGCTGTTGCAGTCCTGTATCACGAAGGGGCCGAAGCCACTGGTGACGAGATCGGGCGCCTTGGGCGCGAGGCAGAGCACATGCAACGGATTGGCCATGGCCGGCATGATGCCAAACATGGGCGACCTTTCCCCTCGGCGAAAACACTAGCGGCGCGCCGGTGCCCTCCCCACTTTGGGCTGTACCGCCCTGGCGGGCGGCGCCAAACGGGCACAGCTCGTTACACACCCGCCGCCGTGGGCCGGGTCAGTGGGCCTCATCCCAGTTGCTGCCCTCGCCCACCTCGGCCACCAGCGGCACGCGCAGGCTGGCCACGCCGGCCATCAGGCGCGGCAAGGCTTCGCGTGCCCAGGCCTGCTCGGCCTGGGGCACTTCCAGCACCAGCTCGTCGTGCACCTGCAGCAGCAGGCGCGTGGCGCGGCCTTCGTCCACCAGCGCCTGCTGCACGGCCAGCATGGCCAGCTTGATCAGGTCGGCCGCCGTGCCCTGCATGGGGGCGTTGATGGCCTGCCGCTCGGCGCCGGCCTTGCGCGGGCCGCTGCCGCCGTTGATGTCGGGCAGCGTGATGCGGCGGCCGAACAGCGTCTCCACGTAGCCTTTGGCCCGCGCCTCGGCCTTGGTGCGCTCCATATAGGCTTTGACGCCGGCAAAGCGGTCGAAATAGCGCTCGATGTAGCTGCGGGCCGCCTGCTGCTCGATGCCCAGGCTTTGCGCCAGGCCAAAGGCGCCCATGCCGTAGATGAGGCCGAAGTTGATGGTCTTGGCGTAGCGGCGCTGCTCGGCGCTGACGGCCTCGGGCGCAATGCCAAACACCTCGGCGGCCGTGGCGCGGTGCACGTCCAGCCCCTGTGCAAAGGCACGCAGCAGCGCCGGGTCTTCGGACAGGTGGGCCATGATGCGCAGCTCGATCTGCGAGTAGTCGGCACTCATCAGCACGTGGCCGGGCGGCGCAATGAAAGCCTCGCGCACCCGCCGCCCTTCGGCCGTGCGGATGGGGATGTTCTGCAGGTTGGGGTCGTTGCTGGCCAGCCGCCCGGTGACGGCCACCGCCTGCGCATAGGTGGTGTGCACGCGGCCGGTGGCGGGGTTGATCATCTGCGGCAGCTTGTCGGTGTACGTGCCTTTGAGCTTGGCCAGGGTGCGGTGCTCCAGCAGCTTGGCCGGCAGCGGGTAGTCGACGGCCAGCTCCTGCAAGACCTCTTCGTCGGTGGAGGGGGCACCGCTGGCCGTCTTTTTCTTCACCGGCAGGCCCAGACGGGTGAAGAGAATCTCGCCGATCTGCTTGGGCGAACCCAGGTTGAAGGGCTGGCCGGCCAGCGCGTGGGCCTCGGCCTCCAGCTGCATCAGCCGCTGGCCCAGCTCGTGGCTCTGGCGCACGAGGCGCTCCCGGTCCAGCAGCACGCCGGTGCGCTCCATGCGCGCCAGCACGGGCCAGCAGGCCATCTCCAGCGCGTAGGTGCGCGCCAGGCCGTCCTGCGCCTCGATCTGCGGCCACAGCAGCTGGTGCACCTGCAGGCACATTTCGCTGTCCTCGCCGCTGTAGATGGTGGCGCGCTCCACGTCCACCTGGGCGAACGGAATCTGGTTCACGCCCTTGCCGCACAGGTCTTCATACGACAGGCCGCGCCGCCCCAGGTGGCGCAGGGCCAGGCTCTCCAGGCCGTGCGGCTTGTGGGCTTCGAGCACATAGCTTTGCAGCAAGGTGTCGTGGGCGTAGCCCTGCACGGCAATGCCGTGGTTGGCCAGCACGTGCCAGTCGTACTTGACGTTCTGGCCCACCTTGGGGCGGCCGGGGTCTTCCAGCCAGGGCTTGAGCACGGCCAGCACCTCGTCCAGCGGCAGTTGCTCTGGCGCGCCGGCGTAGCTGTGGCCGGTGGGCACGTAGGCGGCGCGGCCCGGCTCCACGGCAAACGAGATGCCGACGATGCGGGCATTCAGCGCGTCGAGCGAGTCGGTCTCGGTGTCGATGGCGGCCAGCGGCGCGGCCATCAGCCGGGCCAGCCAGGCATCCAGCGCGGCGCGGGTGGTGACGGTGTCGTAGACGCGCGCCAGATCGGCGGGCGGTGGTGGCGGCGTGTCCTCCTGTGCCACCTCCAGCTCGCGCAGCAGGGTGCGAAAGCCGTTGGCGCGGTAGAAGGCCATCAGGTCGCCCGCCTCGGGGGCGCGCAGCGCCAGCGCGTCCAGGCCGGGCCAGCCGGGCACGGTGGCGGCCAGGTCGCAGTCGGTCTTGACGGTGACCAGCTGCCGCCCCATGGGCAGCCAGTCCAGCGCCTGACGCAGGTTCTCGCCCGCCGCACCCTTCATGGTGGGCGCGGCCGCCATCACCCCGTCCAGCGAGCCATGCTCGGCCAGCCATTTGGCGGCGGTCTTGGGCCCCACCTTGGCCACGCCGGGCACGTTGTCCACGGTGTCGCCCATCAAGGCCAGGTAGTCGATGATGCGATCGGGCGCGACGCCGAACTTGGCCGCCACGCCGGCCTCGTCCAGGCGCTCGCCGCTCATGGTGTTGACCAGCGTGACGGCAGGCGTCACCAGTTGCGCCAGGTCTTTGTCGCCGGTGGAGATGAGCACCCGGTGGCCGCTGGCCTCGCCCACGCGGGCCAGGGTGCCGATCACGTCGTCGGCCTCCACACCGCCCACCTCCAGCACCGGCCAGCCCAGCAGCCGCACCACCTCGTGGATGGGTCCGATCTGCGCCCGCAAATCGGGCGGCATGGGCGAGCGGGTGGCCTTGTACTCGGGGTACCAGCCGTCGCGGAAGGTGGGGCCCGAGGCGTCGAAGACGCAGGCCGCATGGCCCGCTCCCACCTCCTCGCGCAGCTTGCCCAGCATGGCCACCATGCCGTGGATGGCGCCCGTGGGCTGGCCATCCGGCCCGCGCAGATCGGGCAGCGCGTGGTAGGCGCGGTAGAGGTAGCTGGAGCCGTCGATCAGCAGCAGCGTGGGGTGGTCGGGCGCATTCATCGCGCCATTGTCGGGGCTCGCTCGCGGGCTTGCGTCAGGGCGCGCAGTGCGCGTCCAGCTGGGCCTGGCAGAAGTCTTGCGCCTGCTGGCGCGTCAGCGGCGCCACCACCTCGCGCATCACGCGGTCATAGGTTTCACGGTAGACGGGCAAGGCACGCAGCCGCTGGCGGGTCTGCGCGTCTTGCGGGGTGCAGGTGTAGGGCGCCTCGTGCAGGCGCGCAAACCGCGCCGCGTCCTGGGGCTGGATCTCGCGGCACAGCGCAATGGCCGCGTCGGTGTGAGCCAGGCGCTCGGCAGCGGCCTCGTCGGCCCGCGCCGGCAGCGCCAGCAAGCCGCAGGCCACGATGAAAGCGGTTGTGAGGGCACGCATGGGCGGCCACTGTAGCGCGGGGCCTTGGTTACACTGCCTGCCAGCCCTTTTCTGCCCCGTTTGCCGCCGACGCATGGCCGTCTACACCGAAGTCTCCGAAGCCGCCGCCCAGGCCCTGCTCGACCACCTGCACCTGGGGCCTCTGCAGGCCCTCTCGCCCATTGAGGCCGGCATCGAAAACACCAACTACTTCGTCACCGCCTGCGGTGGGCGCTGGGTGTTGACGCTGTTCGAGCGCCTCTCGCACGCCGAGCTGCCGTTCTACCTGGGCCTGATGCGCCATCTGGCCCAGCAAGGCCTGCCAGTGCCGGCGCCCTGTGCCGACGCGGCCGGCCATCTGGTACACACCGTGGCCGGCAAGCCGGCGGCGCTGGTGCAGCGGCTGGGCGGGCGCGACGTGGTCGCCCCCGATGCCGCCCACTGCCACGCGGCTGGTGCCATGGCCGCCCTGCTGCACATGCATGCGGTGGACTTTGCGCTGGCCCAGCCCAATGCGCGCGGCGCAGACTGGCGTGAGGCCACCGCCACGGCCGTGCAGCCCTGGCTGACGCCCGCTCAGGCCGCCCTACTGCAGGCGGAGGTCACCCACCAGCGCCTGTTGCTGGCCTCGGCCGAGGCCGCCGCGCTGCCACAGGGGCCGGTGCATGCCGACATGTTCCGCGACAACGTGCTGTTCGAGAGCGGCGCCATCAGCGGCGTCATCGACTTCTACTTTGCCGGCGTGGACCACTGGTTGTTCGACCTGGCCGTGTGCCTGAACGACTGGTGCGTGGACATGACGAGCGGCCGCCTCAACGAGGCGCTGGCACAGGCACTGACCGCTGGCTATGCCGAAGCGCGCGCCCGGCTGGGCCAGCCCGTGACTGGTCTGGAGTGGCGGCTGCTGCCCTCGATGCGGCGGCTGGCCGCACTGCGCTTTTGGCTCTCGCGGCTGGCCGACTGGCACATGCCACGCGAGGCCAGCCTGCTCAGACCCAAAGACCCGGCGCAACTGGAGCGTGTGCTGCGCCAGTGCGTGGAACAACCCTGGCATCCGCAGGAGGGCGCATGGGCGTAAAGCTGCTGACGGTGCCCGCCCAGCGCGGCCCCGCCTGGGTCAAGGCGGGACTGGCGAGCCTGTTCGCCCACCTGCCGGGCTATACCCTGCTGTGCCTGGTCTTTCTGGTGGCGGCCGCGGTGCTGTCGCTGGTGCCGGTGGTGGGCAGCGTGGTGCTGCTGGCCGCGCTGCCGCTGTTCAGCCTGGCCTTCACCATGGGCACGCGCGAGGTGCAGGCGGGCCGCCCCATCACCCCGGCGCTGTACCTGGCGCCGTGGCAGCAGCGGGCCACGCGCAGGCCGCTGGCGGTGCTGTGCCTGGCCTATGCCGTGGCCACGCTGGCGCTGGTGGCGCTGGCCGATGCGCTGGACGGCGGCCGCTTCTACGAGGTGATGCAGGCGGTCACTGCCCAGCCCAACCCCGAGCAGATGGCCGAGCTGCTGGCGGGTGGCGGGCTGTTCGAGGGCTTCGTGCTGCGCACGCTGCTGATCACGCTGCTGGCGGTGCCGTTCTGGCACGCACCGGCGCTGGTGGTCTGGGGCGGCCAGGGTGCGGCCCAGGCGCTGTTCTCCAGCACGCTGGCGCTGTGGCGGGCACGCGGCGCCTATGTGCTCTACGGCCTGGGCTGGACGGCGGTGACGCTGGGCGTCAGCCTGGTCGGCGGCCTGCTGCTGGGCATACTGGGCACGGCCGTGGGGCCCTGGCTGCTGCTGCCGCTGTCGCTGCTGGTGACAATGGCCTTCTACGCCTCGCTCTACCCCAGCTACGTGGACTGCTTCGGCACGCCGGACGAGGGGGTTTAGGTTTAAGCGCTGTCTGCGACCTGCAGCCGGCCATCGGCCAGTGCGCCGTCCCAGTCGGTGACCAGGGTTTCCAGATCGGCCAGCGTGTCGATGCGGGCGCCGGTCACGCCCACCGTGCGGTCGCGCCCGCCCGCCTTGGCCGCGTAGAGGGCGGCGTCCACCAGCCGCAGCGCCGCCGGGCCGTCCAGCTCGACCGACTGGCCTGGCAACGGAAAGAGGGCCCAACCCATCGAGATGCGCAGCGGCAACACCGTGCCGTTGGGCAGTTGCACGGGCTCGTCGGACACGGCTTGCGCCAGCCGCTGGGCCAGCGCCTCGGGCGCGCCGGTTGGCGTGTGGACGAGAAACTCCTCGCCGCCCCAGCGCCCCACCAGGTCGTGCTCGCGCAGCACGCCCTGCAGGCGCTGGGCCACAGCCGCCAACGCGGCGTCGCCCGCAGCATGGCCATGGCGATCGTTGACGCGCTTGAAGTGGTCGATGTCCAGCAGCAACAGCGCGCCCGTGAAGGGCTGGCCCGGCTCACCCAGCCGTCGGGTCAGGTGGCGCCGGTTGGGCAGGCCGGTGAGCGCGTCGCGCTCGCTTTGCAGCCGCAGTGAGGCCTCGCTGCCCGCCATCTGGTTGCCCACGTCGCGCAGGCGCTTGAACGCGGCGGCCAGCGCCACCAGCACCAGCACGGCCAGTGAGGAGCTGGACAGCCACAGCCATTGCCGCTGGCGCAGGCTGTCCTCGCGGGCAGCCGACAACTGGTTCTGGCGCGTGAGGCGAGCCAACTCGTCCTCGGCCACGTCGGCGGCGTAGCGGTGGCGCACCGCAGCCAGCGCGTGCTGGCGGGCCTGGGCCTCGGCGTGCTCGTCCAGGGCCAGTTCGCGGTGCCAGACCACCATCGCGGCACGGGGGTCGCCCAGCTCGGCCAAGGCGTCGGCGTATTCACGCAGGTGGATGCGCACGTCGCCCCAGGCCTCGGCGCGGGAGAGTTCATCCAGCGTGGCCTCCAGGTCGGCCACGCCGCCCGCCCGGTCGCCCGCATGCAGCCGGGCGACACCGCGGTTGTGGTGGGCGGTGCGCAGCAGACGGGTGTCGTCCAGGCGCTGCAGCCGCACCAGCGCCTGGTCGATGACGGGCACGGCCTCGGCCCATTGGCGCCGGTACATCCACTCGTCGGCCAGGTTGAGCAGCGCGAACACCTCCCAGCGCGGCATCTCCAGCCGCCGCGCCAGCTCGGCAGCCTGGCGCCAGATCTGGTTGACCTGCACACGCGCGGGCAGTTGCGCATGCCGCACATAGGTGGCCTGCGCCACCAGGCGCATCATGTCCACCCGGGTGCGGGGGTAAGGCGCCGCCAGCGCGGCCAACCGCTCCATGCAGCGGGTGGCGCCGGCACTGTCGCGCAGGTCGTACAACAGCAGGGCCTGCACGCCCAGCGACTGCACCTGCTTGTCCACGTCGCCCAGCTGCTGCGCCGCAGCCAGGCCCAGCTCCCCTGCGGCGGCGGCCTGCGCCGGGCGGCCTTGCGACCACAGCCGCAACGCAATGCGGTTGTAAAGCCGCCAGGCCAGGGCGGTGTCGCAGCCCGGCAGCGGCTGCGACACCGCGCACAGCAGCTCGTAGCTGCGGGCGGCGGCCTGGGCATGGGCCAACTCCTGCACCATGTCGGTGTTCTCCACCAGCGTGGCGCGCGCCACGTCGGCCTCCAGCAGCGTCAGCGGGCTCTTGGCGTCGGCCAGTGTCAGCATCTGCGCCAGCGCCGCCTGCGCCTTGGGCTTGTGGCGCGGCGCACTGCGGGCGGCCACCAGGGCCTGGGTGCGCCAGACCACGCGCCACCAGTCGGCGTCATCCACCCCGACCGGCACGGGTTCACGCGCCTGGCGCGCCACCTCGGCCAGGGCCTGGTCGGGCCAGTCAAAGCCGCGATCGATCCAACGGTCGGACCACTGTTGCAAGGCATTCAGATCGGCAGGCCCGGCCGTCGCGGCGCCGGCCCCGAGCAGGACGGCCCACACCAGCCCCAGCAGCACGGCCCGCACGGTCGTGCGTCGGCGGCGTTGCCGCGGGACGGTCCAGCCGCTCACCGGACGACCTTGCCATCGAGGTGGCCCCAGTCGCCACGCGCCAGGGCCGCCTGTGCGGCCGCGGCGTCGGCCGGCATGGCCAGGGGCCGAAACACCACCACGGCACGGTTGCGGCCCAGCAGCTTGGCGCCATAGAGGGCGGCATCGATGCTGGCCAGCGCCGCGTCCCACGTGGGTGACCGGGCATCGGCGGGTGTCGGCCAATCGGCCAGGCCAATGGAGACGCTGATGGCCAGCGGCGTCTGCGCCACCGCGCTGGTGACGGGCTCGCCCGCCACGTCGGCCAGCAGCCGCGCCGCCAGAGCCGCCGTGGCGCCAGCGCGCGCCGGCTCGGCCACGAGGACCAGGAATTCCTCACCACCCCAGCGCGCCACCAGGTCGTCCGTGCGCACGGCGCGCCGCAGGCGCTGGGCCAACTCCACCAGAACGGCATCGCCAGCCGCGTGGCCATGCCGGTCATTGATGCGCTTGAAGCGATCCACGTCGATCAGCATCAGCCCGCCTTGCGCCCGCACGCCCATGGCCCCCATGCGATCCAGCGCGTGCTGGCGGTTGGCCAGGCCGGTCAGTGCGTCTTGCGTTGCCAGCTGCGCCAGCGCGGCGTGTTCGCGCTGGCGTCGGCGCATGGCATGGCGCAAGACGCGGTAGCGGGCCGCCGCCAGCAAGGCCACCAGCGAGAGCACGGCGGCCACCACCAGCACGGTGCGCTGGCGCAAATCGGCCAGCCGCTCGCGCTCGGCGCGCAGCGCGGCCTCATCGCGCTGGGCCTGCTGGCGGGCGTGCAGCACGTCGGCTTCGAGCTGGGCCTGCAGGTCGGCCACGGCCTCCTGGCGGTCTTCGGTGACGATGCGGTCGTGCACGGGGCGGTAGTCCATGACGACGGCATAGGCCTTGGCATCGTGGCCGGCGCGCTCCAGCTGGGTGGCCAGCTCGTAGAGCAGATCCGCCACCCGCTGGGTGGCCTCGATGCGCTGCAGCTCGGCAATGGCCTGCCGCGACAGCGCCACGCCGCCGCGCGTGTTGCCCTGGCCGATCAGCGCCAGGCCCAGGTTGTGGTGGGCCATCGCGCTCAGATCAGGCCCCAGCTGACTCCGCTCGGCCACCGCCACCGCCGCACGGGCATTGGCTTCGGCCCGGACGTAGTCGCCCGCCTGCAAGGCATCGTCTGCCAGGTTGAGCTGCGCCACACCGATGCCGCGGGCACTGCGCGCCTCGCGCCACAGGCGCAGCGCCTCCTGGCGCAACTGCTGGCGCAGGTTGGCGTAGGCGGGCTCGTGGGGCGTCAGGGTGGAGCGGTCGAGCAGCACCTGGGCCAGCACCGTGGCCAACCCGCTCTGGCGGGCCAGGACGATGGCTTCGTCGCTGTAGAACAGCGCCCGCTCGCCGTCGTCGGTGGCGTACAGAAAACGGGCCAGGTTGGAGCGTGCCAGCGCCCGCAGCGGCAGCGCGTCGGGTTGGGTGTCGGCCGTCACCATGGCGGTGCGGGCGTGGCGCAGCGACAGCCCCGACTGGCCCCGGGCGGCGTAGGCTCGCGCCAGGCCCAACTCGCAGGGCACCCGCACCTCTGGGTCCAGGTTGGCGGCGGCCTCTTCGGCCAGTGCCGGCTCCAGCGTCTGCACGGCCTTGCGTGCCGAGACGTATTGACGCTGGTACAGCCCCAGCGCGCAAGCCCCTGCGGCAGTCGGGCCGCCAGCCGCCGGCACCTGCTGGCTCAGGCGCTCCACGGCCTCGCCCTGGCCCAGCGCGGCGGCGACCCGCGCCTGGGCCCAGTACAGCCGCCAGCGCTCGGGCTCGGTCGCCGCCATGCGGGCCGCCATGGCCCGCAGCGAGGGCTCGGCCTGCCCTGGATCGTCCATGATCAGGGGCGCCAGCCGGCGCAGCTGAACGATTTCGGCCGATTCGGCGGCTGCCGCCTGCGCCTGAGCCGGCAGGCCCAGGATGAAGGCCAGCCCGATCCACCTGATCAGGTCCGACCATCGGGCCCGCTTCATGCGATGACGGTGAGCTTGGCCAGTGCCAGCGCCAGCCACTTGCTGCCGTGGCGACCAAACCGCACCTGGGCGCGCGCGTCGTCGCCCTGGCCTTCCAGCGTGACGATGACGCCCTCGCCGAACTTGTTGTGAAACACCGCCTGGCCTACCCGAAACCCATGGCCGGGATGGGCCGGCGCAGGCGGCGGCGGCGCCGGGGCGGTAGCCCAGGCGGCGGGCGCGGCGCTGTGCCAGGCCGACGGGCTGTGACGTGGTGACAGCCATTTGAGCGTGCCCTCGGGCAACTCTTCCAGAAAACGGCTGCGCACATGGTAGCGGGTCTGGCCGTGCAGCAGTCGGGTTTGACTGAAGCTCAGGTACAGCCGCTGGCGCGCTCGGGTGATGGCCACGTACATCAGCCGGCGCTCCTCCTCCAGCCCATCCTGGGCGGTGAGTGCGTTCTCGTGCGGAAAGAGCCCATCTTCCAGGCCGGAGAGAAACACGGCGTCGAATTCCAGCCCTTTGGCGGCGTGGATGGTCATCAACTGCACCGCGTCTTCGCCGGCCTGGGCCTGGTTGTCGCCGGCCTCCAGCGCGGCGTGGGTCAGGAAGGCGGCCAGCGGGCTCTGGATCTCGCCGGTGTCGGCGTCGGGCGCAAGGCCCGGGCCGGCGCCCAGCTCGTCCACCGGCAAGGCCACGGCGTCGCGGCCAAAGCCCTCCTGGGTGACGAAGGCCTCGGCGGCGTTGACCAGTTCCTCCAGGTTTTCGATGCGCTCGGCGCCCTCGCGCTCGCTGCGGTAGAAGTCGATGAGGCCGCTGGCGGCCAGCATCTGCTCGATGATGTCGCGCAGGCGCAGGCCGCGTGTGTCCGTTTGCAGCCGCTCGATCAAGGCCACGAAGCCGCCCAGGCTGGCCCCGCCGCGCCCACCCACGGCCGAGACGCTCTGCCACAGGCTGCGGCCGCTGGCGCGGGCGGCGTCCTGCAGCTGCTCCAGCGTGCGCGCGCCGATGCCGCGCGTGGGGAAGTTGACCACGCGGGCAAAGCTGGTGTCGTCGTTGGGGTTCTCAACGAGGCGCAGGTAGGCCAGCGCGTGCTTGACCTCGGCGCGCTCGAAAAAGCGCAGCCCACCATAGACGCGGTACGGAATGCCGGCATTGAACAGCGCCGTCTCCAGCACGCGCGACTGGGCGTTGCTGCGGTAGAGCAGCGCGATCTCGCGGCGCGCCAGACCCGCGCGGTGCAACTGCTGCACCTCGTCGAGGATCCAGGCCGCCTCCTGGAAGTCGCTGACGGCCTCGTGCACGCGCACCGGCTCGCCCGGGCCGGCCTCGGTGCGCAGGTTTTTGCCCAGGCGGCGGCTGTTGTGGGCGATCAGGCCGTTGGCCGCGTCCAGGATGTGGCCGTGGCTGCGGTAGTTGGTCTCCAGCTTGATGACCCGCTGCACGCGGAACTCGCGCTCGAAGTCGGCCATGTTGCCCACTTGCGCGCCGCGAAACGCGTAGATGCTCTGGTCGTCGTCACCCACCGCCATCACGCTGGCGCCGGGGCCGGCAAACAGCTTGAGCCAGGCATATTGCAGCCGGTTGGTGTCCTGAAACTCGTCCACCAGGATGTGACCGAAGCGGTGCTGGTAGTGCTCGCGCAGCGGCGCGTGGTCGCGCATCAGCTCATAGGTGCGCAGCATCAGCTCCGCAAAATCGACCACGCCCTCGCGCTGGCACTGGTCTTCGTAGGCCGTGAAGACCTCCACCAGCCGCGCCGTGTGGGGGTCGTGCACCACCACGTCCTTGGGCCGCAGCCCCTCTTCCTTGCTGCCCGAGATGAACCAGGCCACCTGGCGCGGCACGAAACGGGCCTCGTCCAGGTTCATGCCCTTGATGACGCGCTTGACGGCCGAGAGCTGGTCGCCGCTGTCCAGAATCTGGAACCCCTGCGGCAGCCCGGCCAGCTTCCAGTGCGCGCGCAAAAAGCGGTTGCACAGGCCGTGGAAGGTGCCAATCCACATGCCGCGCGTGGCCACCGGCAGCATGGCGGCCAGCCGCGTCAGCATCTCCTTGGCGGCCTTGTTGGTGAAGGTCACGGCCAGCACCCCGCCGGGCGAGATCTGGCCGGTGTGCAGCAGCCAGGCAATGCGGGTGGTCAGCACGCGGGTCTTGCCCGAGCCGGCGCCGGCCAGCACCAGCACATTGCCGCTGGGCGCCGTCACGGCGGCCCGCTGTTCGGGGTTGAGGCCGCGCAGCAAGGCGGAGTCGGTGGTGTGCATGGTTTCAATTCTAGGGATGGGGTTCACGCGGCCGCGCCCGTGCCGTCCAGAATGCCCGTTTTGCTGACCCGCCCAACCTGACCATGACCCGCACCCTGCTTGCCTCGCTGGCGCTGGCCTGCTGCCTGCCTGCCCACGCTGCCTACCCCGACGACCTGCGCCTCGCGTCCTGGAACGTGATGCTGCTGCCCCAGGCCGCCTTCCCCAACTACGGCCAGATGCAGCGCGCCAACCTGATCGCCAAGGCCGCCTTCCTGGCCGACCAGGACGTGGTGGCCTTTCAGGAGGTGTTCGACAACGCCGCCGCCGCCCGCCTGCGCAAGCGCACACTGGCGCGCTTCCCGCATCAGACCCCGGTGGTGGGCCAGACGCGCAGCGGCTGGGACGCCACCGAAGGCCACTGGGACGCCAGCGCCGTTACCAACGGCGGCGTGCGCATCGCCAGCCGCTACCCCATCACGCGCCAGGTGCAATACCTGTTCAACACCGCCGGCTGCGGCGACGACCAGTTCGCGCTCAAAGGCTTTGCCTATGCCCGCATCGACGTGGCCGGCCAGCCCTACCACGTGCTGGCCACCCACCTGCAATCCGAGACCAGCTGGGGCTGCGACGCGGCGGGCGGCCATGGCCGCGTGCGCCTGGCCCAACTGGCCGAAATCAAGGCCTGGATCACCGCCCAGGGCATTCCCGCCCACGAGGTGGTGATGACGGCGGGCGACCTCAACGTCAACAAGCGGGACACCGCCCACTACCAGGCCGCCCTGGCCGCGCTGGGCGCCACCGAACCGCGCTACGTGGGCATGCCGGACACCTTCGACACCCAGGGCAACGGCCTGGCGCTGGAGCGCTACGGCGCCCGCACGGGCGACCCGGTGGAGTACCTGGACTACGTGCTGATCGACCGCGACCACCGCCAGCCCACCGTGTGGCAGAACCTCACCATCGACCCGCCCTCGCCGCAGTGGACGGTGCAGGCCTCCGGCGTGGGCCGCACCTACGCCTACACCGACTACTCGGACCACTACCCGGTGCTGGCCTTCGCCCGCGCCAACGCCGCCACGCCCACCCGCTCTTACGTGCCGCGCCAGGGCAGCGTGCGCGACGCCACGCTGTGGAGCGAAGGCCACCAGCGCTACGTGCAAAGCGATGCCGCCGACGACGGCTGGCTGCGCAGCAACGCCGCGCGGGCCGAAGACAGCCAGGGCCGCGCCTACTACAACCTCTCCAACAACTTCGCCATGCGCGACAGCGGCTGCATCCAGAGCGGCCAGTACGTGCGCATCGAGCGCGCCGACCGCCCGGGCCACTTCTGGCGCTGGAGCAGCGCCGCCGCCACGCAATACCAGTACCACACCGAAGACGGCCCCCTGAACGCCGCGCCCGAGCTGCGCCTCATCAACCAGACGCGCAAGAGCGGCTGCCTGCGCGACGGCGACACCGTGGCCTTCAAGGACTGGGCCCGGGCCGCCGACTACTACGTCCAGGCCTGGAATGGCGGCGCCGCCAACCAGACCTTGTGGCTGTGGAGCAGCCGCATCGGCCCCTACGAGCGCTTCACCGTGCGCTTTGCGCCGCGCACCGACTACGTGGACTGGGCCGCGCAACTGATCTATTGACGCAGCGGCGCCGCATCGGCGGGCAGGCGGCCAAACACCGTCGCCGAGCCCGCCGCCAGCAAGGCCAGCGCCACAAAGGTGGCGGCAAACGCACCCGGCGCGGCCAGGCCGCCAAACGCGCCCAGCAGCAGCGTCGCACTGCTCACGCCCAGGCTGGCCGACAGCTGCATGACCACCGACAGCAGCGCATTGCCGCCGCCCGCCTGGGCCGCATCCAGCTCCATCAGCGTCACCGTGTTCATGGCCGAGAACTGCATGGAGTTGACCAGGCCGAACGCGGCCAGCAGCGTCAGCAGCAGCGGCGTGGGCGTGGCGGAGCCTACCGCCGCAAACAAGGCAATCAGCGCCGCCAGCGTCAGCGTATTGCCCACCAGCACGCGGCGGTAACCCAGCCGGCGCACCAGCGACGGCGCCACCACCTTGGCCGCCATGGCGCCCAGCACCACCGGCACCAGCGCCAGCCCGGCCCGCGCCGGCGGCCAGCCCAGGCTCAGCTGCAGGTACAGCGGAATGACGAACGGCATGGCGCCACTGCCCAGCCGCGCCCAGAGGTTGCCCGACAGCCCCACCGCAAAACTGCGCACGCGCAGCAGCGAGGGCGCAAACAGCGGCCGCTGCGCCCGCCGCGTGTGCCAGACGAACAGCGCCAGCGCCAGCGCCGCTGCCGCCAGCCACCCCGGCCGGGGCAGCCCGCCCTCCCCCAACCCCACCGTCAGCCCCACCACGGCGGTGGCAAACAGCCCGAAACCCCGCGCATCGAAGCGGCCGGCGTCGTGGCGCCGGTCGGGCATGTGCCGGCGCGCCAGCCACAGACCCAGCACCACCACCGGCAGGTTGACGGCGAAGATCCAGCGCCACGACGCCCACTGCACCAGCATGCCGCCCAGCGGCGGCCCCAGCAGCGGCCCCACCAGGCCCGCCATGGCCACCAGCGACAACACCTTGATCAGCTCCTCACGCGGAAAGGTGCGCAGCACCGCCAGGCGCGCCACCGGCAGCATCAGCGCCCCGCCCGCCCCTTGCACCACCCGCGCCGCCACCAGCGCCGGCACGCTGGGCGCCAACGCTGCCGCCAGCGAGCCCAGGCCAAACAAGGCCAGCGCCGCCATGAACACCCGCCGCGTGCCGAAGCGGTCGGCCAGCCAGCCCGAGGCGGGAATGCACACCGTCGCCGTCAGCAGATAGGCCACCACCACCGGCTGCAAGGCCAGCGGCGCCACGCCCAGGGCCCGGGCCATGCCCGGCAGCGCAGTGTTGAGGATGGTGCCGTCCAGCGTCTGCAGAAAAAACGCCACGGCTGCCAGCCAGGGCAGCCAGCGATGGGCGGCGGACGCGGAGGAAGGCGGCATGGCGGGAGTCTAGGTGGCAGCGCAGCCCGGGCCCACCGACGCCCCCAAACGCCGCCGCGCTGACGCAACCCCGCCACGCCCCCCTAATTTGGGGGAGGCAATTCATCACGTCTGCCCGCTTTTGGGGATGTTCAAAGCAGGGTCTTTAGATTCAAAGTGTTACAAACGGATCACATTGTCAGGAAGTACCCCTATGTCACACGCTCGCCACGCCGTGCCGGCATCGCTTGCCGCCCTCATATTGACCACGCTGCTGGCCGCTTGCGGCGGCGGCAGTGACGAGCCAGATGCCAAAGCGGCGGCAACGGATCCCACCCGTCGCCAGGCTTTGGCCACACAGAACGTGACGCCGCCCAGCGTGGGGTACTGGTCACCCGTCTACACGCTGCCGCTGGTGCCCGCCGCTGCCGCCAACCTGCCCGACGGCAAGGTGCTGCTGTGGTCGGCCGAGGAGAAATTCAGCTTCAACTCGGCCACCGGTCGCACCTACTTCGCCACCTTTGACCCCGCCACCGGCACGGTGACCGAGCGCACCGTCACCGAGACGGGCCACAACATGTTCTGCCCTGGCACCACCAACCTGGCCGACGGGCGGCTGTTGGTGAACGGCGGGCTGACCGCCGCCAAGACCAGCTTGTTCGACCCCGCCACCGGGGTCTGGTCGCCCAGCGGCAACATGAACATTCCGCGCGGCTACCAGGCCAACACCTTGCTGCCCGACGGGCGCGTGCTGACCCTGGGTGGTTCGTGGTCGGGCGGCCTGGGCGGCAAGCATGCCGAAGTCTGGAGCCCCAATGGCACCTGGAGCCGCCTGCCCGGTGTGCCCGTGGATCCGTTCCTGGTGGCCGACGTGGGCCAGAACTTCGCCATGGACAGCCACATGATGCTGGTGCCGGCCGCCAACGGCAAGGTCTTCCACGCCGGGCCAGGCCCGTCCATGCACTGGATCAACCCCACCGGCGACGGCCAGATCACCAACGCCGGCCTGCGCAGCGACGACGAGTCTTCGATCAGCGGCAACCTCGTCATGTACGACGCCGGCATGCTGCTCAAGGTCGGCGGCAGCCGCACCTACCAACACGTCGAGTCCAACGCCAACAGCTACGTGATCGACGTGGACAACGGCGCGCGTGTGCGCAAGATCAACCCCATGGCCTACCGCCGCGCGTACCACAACAGCGTGGTGCTGCCCAACGGCCAGGTGATGGTGGTGGGCGGCCAGACCTATGCCGTCGGCTTCTCGGACAACAACTCGGTGCTGACGCCCGAGCTGTGGGATCCGGCCACCGAGCAGTTCACGCCGCTGGCCGCCATGCAGGTGCCGCGCAACTACCACAGCGTGGCCTTGCTGCTGCCCGACGGCCGCGTGCTCTCCAGCGGCGGTGGCCTGTGCGGCGCCGGCTGTGCGGCCAACCACCCGGATGTGCAGGTCTACACCCCCAGCTACCTGCTCAATGCCGATGGCACTCCGGCCACGCGACCGGCCATCCAGAGCGTGCCGGCGCGCTGGGCCTACGGCCAGACGGTGGAGATCACCACCGACACCCCCATCGCCTCGCTGGCCATGGTGCGCGCCTCGTCCACCACCCACACCGTCAACAACGACCAGCGCCGCCTGCCCCTGAGCTTTCGTGCGCTGGGCGGCGGCCGCTACGCGGTGGACGTGCCGCGCCACCCCGGCCTGGCCCTGCCGGGCGACTGGATGCTGTTCGCCATGACCGATGCCGGCGTGCCCTCGGTGGCCCGCATCGTGCGCGTGGTGCGCGACGGCGCGCCCACCATCACCCCCATCGACGACGCCACCGGATCCGTCGGTGCCACGGCACTGGTTCAGCCCACCCTCACCACCCCGGCCGGCACCACGCTGCGGGTCGCGGCGAACAACCTGCCACCCGGCCTCGCGGTGGATCCGGCCAGCGGCCGCCTGAGCGGCCAGCCCACCAGCGCCGGCACCTGGCGCGTGACGCTGCTGGCCACGGCCAGCGGCGGCGCCAACGGCGACGTGACGGTGGCCAGCGACTTCATCTGGTCGGTCAACGCCGCCGCGCAGTTCCAGCCGCGCTACGTGCGCCTGGAGGCGCTGGGCGAGCTCAACGGCAACCCCTGGAGCAGCGTGGCGGAAATCAACCTGCTGGGCGCCGACGGGCAGAACTTGCCCCGCACCGGCTGGACGGCCAGCACCGACAGCCAGGATGGCAACCACCCCGCCAGCGCCGTGCTGGACGGCCAGGCGAGCACCCTCTGGCACACCGCCTGGGTCAACGGCAATGCCCCGCTGCCACATCAGATCACCATCGACATGGGGCGCCCCCAGCTCGTGACCGGCTTGCGGCAACTGCCGCCCCAGCCGCCCTACGTCAACGGCATCATCACGACCTACCGCGTCTGGCTGTCGGCCGACGGGGTCAACTGGGGTACGGCCGTCGCCACGGGCGACTTCGCGCGCCTGGGCGGCCAGCGGGACGAAAAAACCGTCTACTTCGGCAACGTGGCCCTGGGCAAGGTGGCTTCGCAGTCCAGCATCTGGGAAGGCGGCAACCCGGCGTCCCGCGCCGTGGACGGCAACACCAACGGCAACTACGGTGCCCGCACCATGGCGGTCACCAACCTCGACGCCAACGCCTGGTGGGAGGTGGACCTGAGCTACAGCCACGCCCTGACGGCCGTGCGCATCTGGAACCGCACCGACTGCTGCGCCGAGCGCCTGGCCGGCGCCCGCGTGCTGGTGTCGGACACCCCCATGGCCGGCCGCACCTACGCCGACCTGCTGGCCGACCCCCTGGTCTGGAAAGTCTCCCCCAGCGGCATCACGGCGGCGGTCACCACCGTGGCCGCCACCGGTGCCCGCGGGCGCTACGTGCGGGTGCAACTGCCCGGCACCAACTACCTGCAACTGGCCGAGGTCGAGGTCTTCGGCCAACGCGCCGACAACCAGCCGCCCGTCGTACTGGCACCAGCGGTCATCCGCGTCGAGCAAGACGTGGCGGCCCAACTGCCCGTGCCCACCAGCGACCCCGACGGCGACACCGTCACCCTGACGGCCGGCGGCCTGCCTCCCGGCCTGTCGCTGAGCACCACGCCCCAGGGCGGCTGGCAGATCAGCGGCACCGCGTCGGTCGCGGGCAGCTACGACGTCACGCTGGCCGCCAGCGATGGCCGTGGCGGCAACAGCGTGGCACGTTTCACGCTGACCGTGGACAGCGCACGGGCCCAATGGAGCGGCGGCATCCAGGCCCCCATCGTGGCCGCCGGCACGGCGGCGCAGTGGGACGGCACCCCCAGCTCCAGCGGCACCTACAGCTACCGCTGGGACTACGGCGATGGCGCCACCAGCGACTGGAGCGACAGCCCGCTGGGTGGCCACACCTACGCCAACCCCGGCCTGTACTGGGTGACCTTGACCGCACGCGATGCCGACGGCCGCATCAGCGTCATCACCTTCTGGCAAGCCGTTCAGGGCGCCACCGGCCAGGCCGGCCGCAGCAGTGGCACGCTGGCCTTGAGTGGCAGCCGTCTGTGGACGGTCAACCCCGACAACAACTCGGTGGCCGTCATCGACACCGCCATGCAGACCCGCGTGGCCGAAATCGCCGTGGGCCAGCGGCCACGCACGCTGACCGTGGCGCCCGATGGCCGCATCTGGGTGGCCAACCAGGACAGCGCCTCGCTCAGCGTCATCAACCCCACCACCCTCAGCGTGGTGCAGACCGTGGCCTTGCCCCGCGCCTCCCAGCCGTTTGGCGTGGTCGCGGCGGCCAATGGCAGCGTCTACGTCAGCCTCTCTGCGGTGGGTGAGGTCATGCGCCTGACCGCCACGGGCAGCATCCAGGCCCGTGCCGGCGTCATGCCCGAGGTGCGGCAGCTGGCCCTGAACGCCGCCGGCACCGACTTGCTGGTGAGCCGCTTCGTCACCGCACCGCAGACCGGTGAGGCCACCGCCCGCCCGGGCACCGACGGCGGCGGCGAGGTGCGCGTGCTGGACGCGGGCACCCTGGCCTTGCGGCGCAGCGTGCGGCTGCAGCACAGCAGCGCGCCCGACACCACCGTCAGCGGCCGCGGCGTGCCCAACTACCTGGGCGCCCCCGTCATCGCCCCCAGCGGCCAGTTCGCCTGGGTGCCGGGCAAGCAGGACAACATCTTGCGCGGGCGCCAGCGCGATGGGCTGGATCTGAACTTCGAGAACACCGTGCGCGCCGCCACCTCACGCATCACGCTGGACGGCCGCACCAGCGACGACCTGGCGGCCCGCATCGACCACGACAACGCCAGCCTGGCCAGCGCGGCCGCCTTCCACCCCACGGGCAGCTATTTGTTCGTGACGCTGGAGACCAGCCGCCAGGTGGCGGTCATCGACCCCCTGCGCAGCCGCGAGGTCTTCCGCACCGACACCGGTTTTGCGCCGCAAGGCGTCGCCGTCTCGGCCGACGGGCTGACGCTGTACGTGCAGAACTTCATGGCGCGCAGCGTGGGCACCTATGACCTGCGCCCGCTGGTGCAGCAAGGCCAGAGCCGCATGCCGCTGGTGAACACCACGGCCAGCGTGGCCACCGAGGCCCTGGCGGCCAACGTGCTGCGGGGCAAGCAGCTCTTCTACGACGCCCGCGACCCCCGCCTGGCGCGCGACGGCTACATGAGCTGCGCCACCTGCCACGAAGGCGGCGGCGCCGATGGCCGCATCTGGGACATGGCCCATGCCGGCGAAGGCCTGCGCAACACCATTGCGCTGGTGGGCCATGCGGGCCAGGGCCGCCTGCACTGGACGGGCAACTTCGACGAGGTGCAGGACTTCGAGGGCCAGATCCGCAACTTCTCGCTGGGCACCGGGCTGATGAGCAACGCCGACTTCTTCGTCGGCTCGCGCAGCCAGCCGCTGGGCACCCCCAAGGCCGGCGTCAGCGCCGACCTGGACGCCCTGGCCACCTACGTGAACAGCCTGACCACCGCCGCGCCCAGCCCGCTGCGCAACGCCGACGGCACGCTGACCGCCAGCGCCCTGGCCGGCCGCACCGTGTTCGCCAGCAACTGCAGCAGCTGCCACAGCGGCAGCGCCTTCACCAACAGTGCGGGCGGCACGCTGGTCAACGTGGGCACCCTCAAGCCCACCAGCGGCCAGCGCCTGGGTGGCCCGCTCACGGGGCTGGACGTGCCCACGCTGCGCGACGTCTGGGCCACCGGCCCGTACCTGCACGACGGCTCGGCCGCCAGCGTGGCCGGCGCCATTGCCGCGCACACCAACGTCAGCCTCAGCGCCACCCAACTCACCCAGGTGACCGACTACGTGCAGCAGATCGGCCGCGAGGAGCCGGCCGCGCCCCTTCCCGTCAACACGGGTCTGGTCGGCGAGTACTTCACGGGCGAGGCCCTGGCGGGCCAGCCGGTGCTGACCCGCATCGAGGCCGTCAACTTCGGTTGGGGTGGCGCCAGCCCTGGCGCCGGCGTGCCGGCCGACTACTTCTCGGCGCGCTGGACGGGCAACGTACAGGCCGAGGCCGCCGGCAGCTACGTCTTCCAGACCGTCTCCGACGACGGTGTGCGGCTGTGGATCAACGGTCAGTTGGTCATCGACAACTGGACGCTGCACGGCCCCACCACCGACACGGCGGCGGCCATCACCCTGGCGGCGGGGCAGCGCGTCAGCATCAAGCTGGAGTACTTCGAGCGCACCGGCGGCGCCACCATGCAGCTGCTGTGGCGCAAGCCCGGCGCCAGCACCAGCGAGGCGGTGCCGATGTCGGCCCTGTCTCGGGACGGCGCCGGCCTGATCGGCCAGTACTTCACCGGCGAGGCGCTGGCGGGCACGCCGCTGCTGACCCGCGCGGAGGCCGTCAACTTCAACTGGGGCGGCGGCAGCCCCGGCCCCGGCGTGCCCACCGACCACTTCTCGGCGCGCTGGACGGGCACCGTGCAGGCCGAGGCCGCCGGCAGCTACGTCCTCCAGACCGTCTCCGACGACGGTGTGCGGCTGTGGATCAACGGCCAGTTGGTCATCGACAACTGGACGCTGCACGGCCCCACCACCGACACGGCGGCGGCCATCACCCTGGCGGCGGGGCAGCGCGTCAGCATCAAGCTGGAGTACTTCGAAAGCTACGGCGGCACCGCCATGCAACTGCTGTGGCGCAAACCCGGC
This sequence comes from Pseudomonadota bacterium, assembly GCA_020161145.1. Lineage (GTDB taxonomy): Bacteria > Pseudomonadota > Gammaproteobacteria > Burkholderiales > Burkholderiaceae_C > Ideonella. The sequence goes on along the minus strand of JAIUPQ010000001.1, from coordinate 857,521 downwards.
GCCAGCGCCAGCGAGGTGGTGCCGGCCTCCGCGCTGTTCAATTGAGCGTCGCGGGTATGCGACGCCGGCGAACGTGGCGCGTCCTGCTGGGCGTGGTGGGTCTGGGCACTTTTGCCATTGCGCAGCAACTGTACTGGCGGCACCAGGGCGAGGCGCTGTTCACCGGCCAGGCCGCGCTGCCTGCGCGGCTGGCCGGCCATGCCGACCCGCTGCCCGTGCAGGCCGCCCGCTGCATCAACTGCCACGGCGAAGGTGCCGACCGCATCGGGCCGCTGCTGAGCAGCGCCACCCTGACCACCGCCCAGGCGCGCCGCGGCGGGCCGCCCAGCGTCTATGACGAGCGCACCCTGTGCCGCGCCCTGCGCGAAGGCGTGGACCCGGCCCAGGTCACGCTGACGCGCGCCATGCCGCTGTACACCGCCGCCGACGCCGACTGCACTGCCTTGTGGACCTTTTTGTCACGTCAATGATGAACCGCCGCCAAGCCCTGTTGGCCCTGACGCCAGCATGGCCCGCCTCCACCGCCTGGGCCCATGAGGGGCTGGGCCCGATCACGCCCCGCTCAGCCCCGCCCACGCTGGCGCTGACCACCAGCAGCGGCCAGGCCACCACGTTGGCCGACCTGCTGCGCGGACGCTGGACGGCGCTGCAGCTGATGTACACCAGTTGCAGCAGCACCTGCCCGGTGCAGGGCGCCGTCTTTGCGGCCTTGCAGCGGCGCCTGGCGCAGCACCGGCCACCGCAGGAAACCCGCCTGCTGGCGCTGCTGTCGGTCAGCATCAGCCCGCTGACCGACACGCCGGCCGCGCTGGCCGCGTGGCTGACGCGCAGCGGCGGCGACGCCAAAAGCCCCCTGCCCTGGCGGGCCGCCGTACCCGGTCCGCGCCACGGCGACCTGCTGCTGGACTTTCTGGGCGCCCGCCGCACCGGCAACGACCGCCACAGCGGCGAGGTCGTTTTCTTCGATCCCCAGGGCCGCTTTGCCTACCGCTGCGCCGACCTGGCCAGCGCGGCCGACCTGGCGCGGCTGCTGGTCGAACAGGCCAAGGCGGGCTGACCGCCGGGCTGCGCCCCACTCCTACAATTCAAGGTTTTGCCCCGGGGCCCGCGCCGCGCCATGACCGAACTCGCCAAATCCTTCGACCCCGCCGCCATCGAAGCCCGCTGGGCGCCCGAGTGGGCGCGCCCCGAGATCGGCCAACCTACGCTGGACGCGAGCAAGCCCTCGTTTTCCATCCAGCTGCCGCCGCCCAACGTCACCGGCACGCTGCACATGGGCCACGGCTTCAACCACACCATCATGGACGCGCTGGTGCGCTACCACCGGATGCGGGGCGAGAACACGCTGTGGCTGCCGGGCACCGACCACGCCGGCATCGCCACGCAAATCGTCGTCGAGCGCCAGTTGCAGGAGCAGGGCCAGTCGCGCCACGACCTGGGCCGCGCCGCCTTCATCGACAAGGTCTGGCAATGGAAAGAGCACAGCGGCAACACCATCACCGGTCAGATGCGCCGCCTGGGCGACACCGTGGACTGGGGCCGCGAGTACTTCACCATGGACGAAACCCAGTCCAGGGTGGTCATCGAAACCTTTGTGCGCCTCTATGAAGAGGGTTTGATCTACCGCGCCAAGAAGCTGGTCAACTGGGATCCGGGCCTGCGCTCGGCGGTGTCCGACCTGGAGACCGAGAGCCACGAGGAAGACGGCTTCCTCTGGCACATCCGCTACCCGCTGACCGATGGCTCGGGCGATCTGGTGGTGGCCACCACCCGGCCCGAGACCATGCTGGGCGACGTGGCGCTGATGGTGCACCCCGACGACGCGCGCTATGCCGCCCTGGTGGGCAAGACCGTCACGCTGCCGCTGGTGGGCCGCATCATCCCGGTCATTGCCGACGCCTACGTGGACAAGGACTTCGGTACCGGCGTGGTCAAGGTCACGCCCGCCCACGACCACAACGACTACGCCGTGGGCCAGCGCCACGGCCTGCCCGTCATTGGCGTGCTCAACCTCGACGCCACGCTCAACGACAACGCCCCCGAGGCCTACCGGGGCCTGGACCGTTTCGTGGCGCGCAAGCGCGTGGTGGCCGACCTGGATGCGCAAGGCTTTCTGGTCGAGACCAAAAAGCACAAGCTGATGGTGCCGCGCTGCGCGCGCAGCGGCCAGGTCGTGGAGCCCATGCTGACCGACCAGTGGTTCATGGCCATGACCAAGCCGGGTGCCGACGGCGAATCGCTGGCCGGCCGCGCCATCCAGGCCGTGCAGCGCGGCGACGTGCAGTTCGTGCCCGGCAACTGGGTCAGCACCTGGGACCACTGGATGAGCCACATCCAGGACTGGACCATCAGCCGCCAGCTCTGGTGGGGCCACCAGATTCCGGCCTGGTACGACGAAGACGGCCGCGTCTATGTCGCCCGCAGCGAGGCCGAGGCCCAGGCCCAGGCCGGGGGCAAGACGCTGACCCGCGACCCCGACGTGCTCGACACCTGGTATTCGGCCGCGCAGTTCCCGTTCTCCACCCTGGGCTGGCCGGCCAAGACCATCGAGCAAGACCTCTTTTTGCCCTCCACCGTGCTGGTCACCGGCTTTGACATCATCTTCTTCTGGGTCGCCCGGATGATCATGATGACGCTGCACTTCACCGGCAAGGTGCCCTTCAAGCACGTCTACATCCACGGCCTGGTCTATGACGCCCACGGCAACAAGATGAGCAAAAGCGAGGGCAACGTCATCGACCCGGTGGACCTGATCCAGGGCTGCGCGCTGGACGAGCTGGTGCGCAAATCCACCACCGGTCTGCGCAAACCCGAGCTGGCGCCCAAGGTGGCCGCGCGCGTGCGCAAGGAGTTCCCCGAGGGCATGCCCGCCTACGGCGCCGACGCGCTGCGCTTCACCATGGCCAGCTACGCCAGCCTGGGCCGCCAGATCAACTTCGACACCAAGCGCTGCGAGGGCTACCGCAACTTCTGCAACAAGCTGTGGAACGCCACCCGCTTCGTGCTGATGAACGTCGAAGGCCAGGCCATTGGCACCGACGAGCCCGGCAGCGCCATCGATCGCTGGATCGAGGGCGAGTTCGCCCGCACCCAGGCCGCCGTGGCCGAGGGCTTTGCCGCCTTCCGGCTCGACCTGGTGGCCGCCGCGCTCTATCAGTTCGTCTGGGACCAGTATTGCGACTGGTACCTGGAGCTGGCCAAGGTGCAGTTGCAGACCGGCACACCCGAGCAGCAGCGGGCCACGCGGCGCACGCTGATCGCCGTGCTCGAGGCCGTGCTGCGCCTGGCCCACCCGGTGATTCCCTTCATCACCGCCGAGCTGTGGCAGACCGTGGCCCCGGTGGCCGGCCAGGACACCGCCACCGGCATCGCCCGCGCGCCCTACCCGCAAGGCGGCACGGCAGACGCCGAGGCCGACGCCTTCGTGGCCCGGCTGCAGGCCCTCACCGGCCAATGCCGCGCGCTGCGCAGCGAGATGGGCCTCTCACCCGCCCAGCGCGTGCCGCTGCTGGTGCACGCCAGCGGCCCGGCCGTCGCCTTCGTGCAGCAGGCCGCGCCTTATGTGCAGGCACTGGCCAAGCTCTCGGGCGTGGAGGCCACGGCCGATGCCGCCGCCTTCGACGCCGCCACCGCGCTGGCCCCGGTGGTGGTGCAGGGCGACATGCGCCTGGCGCTCAAGGTCGAGATCGACGTGGCCGCCGAGCGCGTGCGCCTGGCCAAAGAGGCCGAGCGCCTGACCGGCGAAATCGCCAAGACCGCCGCCAAGCTGGGCAATGCCAGTTTCGTGGATCGCGCCCCTCCCGCCGTGGTGGCCCAGGAGCGCGAGCGCCAGACGCGGTTCGAGGTCGAACTGGCCTCGGTCCAGGCCCAACTCGCCCGACTGACGGCCTGAAGCGGCCCAAGCCGCGCCAAAGGTCACACCCCCCTCTTCTGGTGGGTGTACAGACAGGCTGGGCTTGCGACAATGTAAGGGTATATGTCCTACGTTGCAGCCCACCATGCCCACGCCACGCCAGTCTGACCTGACCCGCCGCCTGCTGGCCTTGTTCGAGGACGTGGCCGGCACCGACTTGGCGGGCGTTGCCCACGAAACCAGCTTTCTGGAGCTGGGGCTGGACTCGCTGACGCTGACGCAGGCCGCCATCCAGATCAAGAAGACCTTCAAGGTGCCGGTGACCTTCCGCCAGTTGATGGAGTCGCACCGCAGCGTGGCCGAGCTGGCCGCCTATCTGGACACCCAGTTGCCGCCCGACGCGGCCGCACCCGCGCCGGCGGCGCCCACCGCAATCGCACCCGCACCGCAGGCGCTCCCCACGCTGGCTCCGCTGGCCCCCATGGACGGCGGCGATGCGCTGCTGCAAGCCGTCATCGCCCAGCAGATGCAACTGATGCAGCAGCAACTGGCGCTGCTGGGCGGCGCGCCCATGGCGGCGCCGGCCACGCCACCCCAGGCCGCGCCTGCACCGGCACAGGCGGCGACCGAGCCGGCTGCCGAGCCCCAGCGCTACGACGTCAAGAAGGCCTTCGGCGCCATCGCCCGCATCCACACCCAGCCGCAGGCGCTGACCGAGCGTCAGCAGGCGCGGCTGACCGCCTTCGTTCGCCGCTACACCGACCGCACGGCGGCCAGCAAGGCCTACACCCGTCAGCACCGCCCGCACATGGCCGACCCGCGCGTGGTCAACGGCTTTCGGCCGGTGCTCAAGGAGATCACCTACCAGATCGTCATCGGCCGCTCCAAGGGCTGCCGGATGTGGGATCTGGACGGCAACGAGTACATCGACGTGCTGTCGGGCTTTGGCATGAACCTCTTTGGCTGGCAGCCGGACTTCGTGCAAGAGGCGGTGCGCCAGCAACTGGAGCTGGGCTACGAGATCGGCCCCCAGCACCCGCTGGCCGGCGAGGTGGCGGCCCTGGTGTGCGAACTGACCGGCCACGACCGCGCCGGCCTGTGCAACACCGGCTCCGAGGCGGTGATGGCCGCCATCCGCATCGCCCGCACGGTCACCGGCCGCAACACCGTGGTGTCGTTCACGGGTTCCTACCACGGCACCTTCGACGAGGTGCTGGTGCGCGCCGGCCGTGAAGCCCACGGCATCCCGGCCGCGCCCGGCATCATGCGCGGCATGTTTGGCGACATCCGCGTGCTCGACTACGGCACGCCCGAGGCGCTGGCCTACATCCGCGAGCATGGCGACGACATCGCCGCCGTGCTGGTCGAGCCGGTGCAAAGCCGCCGCCCTGACTGGCAGCCACGCGAGTTCCTGCACGCGCTGCGCGAGGCCACCCAGGCCAGCGGCAGCTGCCTGATCTTCGACGAGGTCATCACCGGCTTTCGCAGCCACCTGCGCGGCGCGCGCGCCGTGTTCGGCGTGGACGCCGACCTGTGCACCTACGGCAAGGTCGTGGGCGGTGGTTTTCCGGTGGGCGTCATTGCCGGCAAGCGCGCCTACATGGACGCACTCGACGGCGGCCAGTGGCAGTACGGCGACGACTCCATCCCCACGGTGGGCGTCACCTACTTTGCCGGCACCTTCGTGCGCCACCCGCTGGCGCTGGCCGCCGCCAAGGCCGCGCTGCTGCATTTCAAGGCCCAGGGCGAGGCCATGCAGACCCAGCTGAACGCCACCACCGCCGCCATGGTCGCGCAGATGAACGCGCACTGCCGGATCGTGGGCGCCCCCATCGAAATCCGCCACTTCGCCTCGCTGTGGCGTGTGACCTGGCTCGAAGACCACCCGCTGCAAGACCTGCTGTTCGCCATGATGCGCAGCCGCGGCATCCACCTGCTGGACAACTTCCCCTGCTTCCTGACCACCGCCCACACGCCGGCCGACGTGGCCGCCATCGTGGCGGCCTTCCAGGCCAGCGTGGGCGAATTGCAGGAAGCCGGCCTGCTGCCTGGCGGCACACCAGACGCGCTGGACGCCAACAACCCGCCGGTGCACGACGCCCGCCTGGGGCGCGACCCTGCCGGCAACCCGGCCTGGTACGTGCCCGACCCGGCGCGCGCCGGCAAGTACATCAAATACACCCCATAAGCCTCAGAGCGCTGCCAACTCATGTCCCTGGATACCGACGATTTCGATCCTTTCGCGGGCGGCCCCATTGCCCGCGCCACACCGGCCACCGAAGGGCAGCGCGAAATCTGGCTGGCCGATCAGCTCTCACCTGAAACCTCGCTGGCCTACAACGAGGCCGTGGCCTTGCGCATCGGCGGCACGCTGGACGCCGCCGCCATGGGCCAGGCCCTGAATGCGCTGGTGGCCCGCCATGAATCGCTGCACAGCCACTTCAGCGCCGACGGCAGCCAGGTGCTGCTGGGCCAACCCGAGCCGGTGGTGCTGGCCTACAGCGACCTGCGCGGCCTGACCGACGCGGCGCGCGGCACCGCCGTGGCCGGCGCCTACACCGAGGCCGTGACCACGCGCTTCAACCTCATGGCCGGCGCACGCCTGCGCGCGCACTGGCTGCAAACCGGCGACGCCACGCACGAGCTGGTGCTGGCCACCCACCACCTGATGGCCGATGGCTGGTCCTGGGGCGTGCTGATTGCCGACCTGGGCCACCTCTACAGCGCCGCGCGCGGCCACGGCGCCGGCCCGGCCCCCGCCACCCCGCACCAGGCGTTTGCCGACTGGCAGCGCAGCGCCGAAGGCAGCGCCCGCCACGCGGCCGACCTGCAATGGTGGGTGCAGCACTTTGGCGGCGGCTCGCTGCCGGTGCTGGACCTGCCCACCGACCGCCCCCGCCCGCCGCTGCGCAGCTACGCCGCGCGCCGCCTCGACGTGGACTGGCCGGCCGAGCTGGTGGACGCGCTGCGCGCCCGCGCCCGGGCGCAAGGCCAGAGCCTGTTCGGCCTGTGCTTCGCCGGCTTTGCGGCCACGCTGGCCCGGCTGGCCGGGCAGGACGAGGTCATCGTCGGCGTGCCCATGGCCGGCCAGGCGGTGGCCGACCTGCCCCAGGCCGTGGGCCACGCCGTCTACACGCTGCCGGTGCGCACCCCGGTCGATGGCACGCTGCCGTTCGACACCTACGCCCGCCAGACCAGCAGCACGCTGCTGGACGCGCTGGATCACCCCCACCTGACCTACGGCAGCCTGCTGCGCGAATTGCCGCTGACGCGCGACGCCAGCCGCGCACCGCTGGTCAGCGTGCTGTTCAACCTCGACCCCGTGGGCGTGGCCGGTGCCGACACCTACGACGGCCTGGCCGTGCGCGCCTACACCGTGCCACGCGCCTACGAAGCCTTCGAATGCTTCGTCAACGCCGTGCCGCTGGATGGCGGCCTGCGCATCGAGGTCCAGTACAACACCGACCTCTTCGACGGCGCCTCGGTGCGCCGCTGGCTGGCTGCCTGGCAGCAGCTGATGCGCTCGGCGCTGGCCGCTGGCGACACGCCGCTGGCCGCGCTAGGCTGGGTCGATGCCGAGGAGATGGCCCGCCTGCAGGCCTTGCAGCCGCCGCCGCGCACTGTGGCGCACGCGCTGGCGCATGCCGGCTTTGCCGCCCATGCCCGGCAAGCCCCCGAGCGCATCGCCGTGCGGGCTGGCGCTACCCAGCTCAGCTATGGCCAGCTCGATGCCCAGTCCCAAGCCCTGGCCGCCCAGTTGCAGGCGCGCGGCGTCCAGCGCGGCCAGCGTGTGGGCCTGGCGCTGCCGCGCGACGCCGACATGGTGGTGGCCGTGCTGGCCTGCTGGCGGGCCGGCGCCGCCTATGTGCCGCTGGACCCCAGCTACCCCCCCGCGCGCCTGGCCTATTACGCCGAGGATGCCGCGCTGGCGCTGATCGTGGCCAGCCCGGCCTCGCAGGCGGCCGTGCCCATGCAATGGAGCCAGCAGGCCGGGCAGCGGCTGCTGGTGCTGGGGGCGGGCGATGCCTGGCGCAGCGCCCCGCTGGCGCCCGTGGCCGACGTGGCCAGCGGCGAGGACGCCGCCTACGTGCTCTACACCTCCGGCTCCACCGGCAAGCCCAAGGGCGTAGAGGTCCCCCACCGCGCCGTGGCCAACATGCTGGCGGCCATGCAGGACGTGGTGGACCTCACGCCCGCCGACCGGCTGGCCGCCGTCACCACGCTGTCGTTCGACATCGCCGTGCTGGAGCTGCTGCTGCCGCTGCACACCGGTGGCACGGTGGTGGTGGTCAGCCACGAAACCGGCATGGACGGCGACGCCCTGCGCACGCTGATCGAGACCGACGGCGTCAGCGTCATGCAGGCCACGCCCGGCCGCTGGCGCGCGCTGCTGGAGGCCGGCTGGCTGGGTCGCCGTGGGTTCAAGGCCTTGATCGGCGGCGAAAGCGTGCCCATCGACCTGGCGCTGGACATGCTGGAGCGCGACCTGGTCGTGTGGAACGTCTACGGCCCCACCGAGACCACCGTCTGGTCCACCGCCTGGCGCATCGAGCGCAGCGCGCTGCTGGCTGGCGGCATGAGCATCGGCACCCCCATTGCCAACAACACCGTCTGGGTGCTGGGCGAGGCCATGCAGCCTTGCCCGCAAGGCGTGCCCGGCGAGCTGTGGATAGGCGGCCTGGGCCTGGCCCACGGCTACCTGAACCGGCCTGAGCTGACGGCCGAGCGCTTCGTGCAAAGCCCGTTCGGCGCTGGCCGCCTCTACCGCACCGGCGACCGTGGCCGCTGGCGCGGCGACGGCCTGATCGAACACCAGGGCCGGGTGGACTTTCAAATCAAGGTGCGCGGCTTTCGCATCGAATTGGGCGAGGTCGAGGCCGCCTGCGCCAGCTACCCAGGCGTCAGCCGCACCGTCGTCGTCGCCCATGAGCCCATGCCGGGCGACGTGCGGCTGGTGGCCTACCTGGCCGCGCCGGCCGCCGTGGCCGCCGAAGAGCATGCGCTGGCTGCCCACCTGGCCGCGCGGCTGCCGGCCTACATGGTGCCGCACCAGATCGTCTGGCTGGAGGCCCTGCCGCTGCTGCCCAACGGCAAGATCGACCGCAAAGCCCTGCCCGAGCCAGCCGAGCGCGCCCACGTGGCCGAATACGTTGCGCCGCGCAATGCCACTGAAGAAGCCATCGTCGATGCGATGGAAACCGTGCTCAGCCTGCCCGGCGTGGGCGCCACCGAAGACTTTTTCGCACTGGGCGGCCACTCGCTGCTGGCGGCGCGGCTGGTCAGCCAGCTCAACCGCATCTTCGATCTGCACCTGCCGCTGACCACGCTGTTCCAGGCCCCCACGGCCGAGAAGCTGGTGGTGGTGGTCAACCAGGCCCGTGAACAAGGCGCCAAGCGTCTGATGGTGCCCAGCCAGCCCGGCCGCAAAGAGGCGCCGCTGACGGTGATGCAGCAGCGCGTGCTGTTTCTGCACGAGTTGCACCCCGAGCGCGTGACCTACAACACGCCCTCGGTGCACCGCCTCGCGGGCCCCATGGACGTGGCCTTGCTGCGCCGCGCCCTGGTGTTGATGACGCAGCGCCAGCCGGTGCTGCGCACCGTCATCAGCGGCGGCAGTCAGGCGCGCCAGACGGTGCTGGACAGCGTCGAGATCCACATGCCTTACATCGACCTCAGCGCCGTGCCCGAGGCCGAGCGCGAGGACGAGTTGGCGCGCCGCCTGCAGGCCGAGGTGGACGAGCCCATGGACATCTTCCAGGCCCCACTGCTGCGCACGGCGCTGTACAAGCTCAGCGAGCGCGACCACGCGCTGCTGTTCATGACCCATCACATCATCTGGGACGGCTGGTCGTTCGACCTGCTGTACGACGAGATGGCCGCCCTCTACGGGGCACTGGTCGAAGGCCGCCAGCCGCAGATCGAGCCGTTGCCCGTCACCTATGGCGACTTCGCTGAATGGCATCAGGGCTGGCTGCAAGGCGAGGACGCCGCGCGGCAGGTCGGCTACTGGAAACAGCGCTTTGCCCGTGTGCCGCCGCTGCGGGCGCCGGCCACCGACATGCCGCGCGGCGCCGGCATCACCGGCGAAGGTGCAGCCGAGTGGATCCGCATCGAGCCCGAGCTGGTGGACCGCCTGCAGCAGATCGCCCAGGGCAGCGGCGCCACCTTGTCCATGCTGATGCTGGCCGTCTACGCCGCCATGCTGGCCGACGCCATCGACACCCACGACGTGGTGGTCGGCATCCCGGTGCGCGGCCGCCCGGCGGCCGAGCTGGAGCCCGTGATGGGCTTTTTCAACAACCTGCTGCCGCTGCCCATCCGCGTCGAGCGCGACCAGTCGATGCTGAGTCTGATGGCGTCCGTCAAAGAGGAACAGCTCGCTGCCCTGCTGCACCAGGACGTGCCGTTCGAGCGGCTGGCGCGCGAACCCGAGTTGAGCGCGCGCAGCCTGGAGGCCGGGCTCTACCAATCGCTCTTCTCCTACCAGGACGCGCGCCTGCGCAACCGCCACTGGGGCGGCCTCACGCAGCGCAACCAGCTCGTGTTCCAGCGCGGCGCCACCCAGGATCTGGGCCTGTGGGTGATGGACTTGCCGCGCGGCATGGAGGGCGGCATCGTCTACAACCGGGACATCTACAAGGCCGAGACCGCCCGCGCCGTGCGCGACCGCTACCTGGCGCTGCTGCGCCGCATGGCCGAAGACCCCAACCAGCACGTCGCCGCGCTGGTGGGCGGCGACGATCCCGAGGCGCTCGTGGTGCGCCGACTCGGCGCGGTACCCTCCACCAGCCCGGCCCCGGCGCCCGTCGGGGCACCGCCGGCCGAGCCGCTGTCGGCCACCGAGACCGAGCTGGCCACCATCTGGTCCAAGCTGTTGCACCTCGACGTGAGTGCCATCCGCCGCACGCACAACTTCTTCGACCTGGGGGGCGACTCGCTGCAGGCCATGAACGCCATCGCCGCTGCCGAACAGGCGCTGGGCTGGCGCACCGACCCGCGCCGCTACGTGTTCGAAGGGCTGGCCCAACTGGCACAGCCCCCGGCCGCTGAGCCCGCGCCTGAACCGGCGCCCGCCCCCGACTCACCCAGCCTGCTGGGCCGCCTGTTTGGCCGCCGCACCCGCTGACGGCTGGGTGGACGGCGTCACCCTGCACGCCCTGCCCACCGTCAGCATCGACGCCCTCGCCGATCTGGCGCTGCTGGACAGCGCCCAGCGTGCCCGCGCCCAGCGCTTTGTGCGGCCCGGCGACGCGGCCGCCTACGTGGCCCTGCACGCCGCGCTGCGGCGGGTGCTGGCGCCCGAGGCGCCCGCTGCCCTGGTCTACACCCAGGGCCCGCACGGCAAGCCTGCGGCCCGTGGCGGCCCCGAGTTCAGCCTCAGCCACTGCCCCGGCCACGCCTGGGTGGCGCTCAGCGCCGGCCCGCCCGTGGGGCTGGACATCGAGGTGCCACGGCCCATGGCCGAGCTGGCCGGCATGGCCGCCCAGGTGATGACGGCCGCTGAGCACGCGGCCTGGCTGGCCCTGCCCGAAGACCAGCGGCTGGCGGCCTTTGTGCGGCTGTGGACGCGCAAAGAGGCCTGCCTCAAGTGCTGGGGCGTCGGCCTCTCGCGCAGCCCGGCAATGCTGCACACCGGCTGGGACACCCTCACCGACGTACAGGGCCTGCGCCTGTATACCGACACATACAATCCAGGGTGTTTGGTGCTCTCACTGGCCTTGGGAGGCCCTTAGGCAGACGGATGCAGCCTTTTTTCTTTGGCCCCGCCGAGCGCCAGCACTATGGTGCCTGGCACCCCGCGCAAGGCCAGCGCCGCCGTCTTGGCGTGCTATTGCTCACCTCTTATGGACAGGAAACCAGCCGTGCCTATCGCTTGCTGCGGGTGCTGGCCGAGCGCCTGGCCATGCAGGGCGTCGACGCGATGCGCTTCGACTGGTCGGGCTGCGGCGATTCGGCCGGCGCCGACGACGAGGCCAATCTGAGCGCCTGGCGTCAGGACGCCGCCCTGGCCCATGCCGAGCTGCTGGCCCGCGCCCAGCCCGAGCGCATGGTCTGGGTGGGGGTGCGGCTGGGCGCCACCGTGGCCTTGCAGGCCGGGCCGGCGCTGACCCATGAACTGGTGTTGCTGGACCCCGTGCTCGATGGCGCGGCCTTGATGCACACCTGGCATCAGGCCCACCTGCACAACCTGGGCGAGCGCTTTCCGCCCACCAACGTGCTGCAAAGCGCGCTGTTGCAGGCCGTACCCGATCCACTGGCGGGCGAAGTCATGGGCTTTGGCCTCTCGCCCGCGTTTGCGGCCGAGCTGCAGGCCTTGCGGCCGGCCGATCTGCCCCTGCCCGCCGGCTGCCACGCCGACGTGCTCACCCACGGCGAGACCGCCGGCCTCGCGTCCTGGCTGGCCGCCCAGCCGGCGGGCACGGTCAGCCACCAGAGCCTGCCGCAGTCGCTGCCCTGGGCCGCCATGGACGGCAGTGGCACCCCGCTGGTGCCCGCGCCGGTGCTGCAAGCGCTGCTCCAACGGTGCCTGAAGTGAGCAGCCCCCACGCCCGCCATGACTCGCCGCCCCCCGAAGGGGCGATCAGTGGCCCCGGGCAACCGGGCGCCACCGAGGTGACGGCCTCCTACCGCGAATCCGTGGCCTGCTTCGGCCCGCAAGGCCGGCTGGTCGGCATCTTGTGCGAGCCGCTGGCCACGCCGGCCGCCAGCGTGGCCTGCCTGCTGACCAACACCGGCGTGGGTGAGCGCATTGGCCCCAACCGCGTCAACGTCAAGCTGGCCCGAGCCCTGGCCGGGCAAGGCGTCACCAGCCTTCGGTTCGACATCTCGGGCCTGGGCGAGAGCCCCTCGGCCACCACATCGGTCGGCGGCTTCAGGACCCAGGTCGTGCGCGACCAGCAGGCCGCCATGGATTGGCTCACCGCCCAGCGCGGCTTTGCCCGCTTCATGCAGTTCGGCATCTGCTCTGGCGCCGTCAACGGCTACCTGCTGGCCGAGGCCGAGCCGCGCCTGGTGGGCCTGGCCATGTTCGACGGCTTTGCCTACGTCACCGGCGCCGCGCGGCTGCGCTACCAGTGGCTGGACTGGCGCCGCACGCCGCTGGCGCAGTGGCCCGCCAAGCTGGGCGACAAGCTGCATGGCCGCGTGCGCCGCGCCACCGGCAATGTGCAGGCCGCACCCGACATGTTTGCCGGCGACAGCGTGCCCATCACCCCGCCACCGGCCGCCTTTGCCGCCACCCTCAATGCGCTGACGGCGCGCGGTGTGGAGGTGGCCATCTGGTATTCGGGCAGCGGCCTGTTCGAGGTCAACCACCCGCGCCAGTTGCACGAGGCCTTTGCCGGCCAGCCCTTCATGGCCGAAGTCACCACCGACCTGTTGCTGGACGTGGACCACATCGTCACCCCGTTGAGCGCCCAGCGCCGCATCCTGGCCCTGGTGGGCGACTGGGCCCGGCGCGTGATCGCCCGCCAACCCAAGGAGGTTTCCTGATGTTCACCGGCATCGTCCAGGGCCTGGCCCGCGTCGCCGCCCTCACCGACCTGCCCGGCCTGCGCACGCTGACGCTGGCGCTGCCGCCAGGCTTCACCCAGGATCTGGCCGTGGGCGCCAGCGTGGCCTGTGACGGCGTCTGCCTCACCGTCACCGCCACCCATGGCGACGAGGCCACCTTCGACGTCATGCAGCAGACGCTGGGCCTGACCACGCTGGGCCGCTTCGTGCCCGGCAGCGCCCTCAACGTCGAGCGGGCCGCGCGGGACGGTGCCGAGATCGGCGGCCACCCGCTCTCGGGCCACGTGGACGTGCAAGGCACCGTGCTGGCCGTGCGCCAGCCCGACAACAACCACGTGCTGCGCATCGGCGTGCCAGCGCCCTGGATGCGCTACATCTTTGCCAAGGGCTATATCGCCATCAATGGCGCCAGCCTCACCGTGGCCGAGGCCGACCGCCAGGCCGGCTGGTTCGAGGTCTGGCTGATTCCCGAGACGCTGCGCATGACCAGCTTCGGCAGCAAGCAGCCGGGCGATGCGCTCAACATCGAGATCGAGCGCCAGACCCAGGTCTTCGTGGACACCGTGCGCGACGTGCTCGACGAGCGCCTGGGCGCACTGGCGCCCGCCATCGAAGCCTTGCTGGCCCAGCAGGGCGGCCCGCTGCAACTGCCGCGCCCATGAGTTTTTTCTGGCACGACTACGAAACCTTCGGCGTCAACCCGCGGCGCGACCGGCCCGCGCAGTTCGCCGGCATCCGCACCGACGCCGAGCTGAATGAAATCGGTGCCCCGCTGGCGCTGTACTGCCAGCCCACGCCCGACTTCCTGCCCGAGCCCGAAGCCTGCCTGCTCACCGGCATCACGCCTCAGCACTGCCTGGCGCACGGCGTGCCCGAGCCCGCGTTTGCCGACGCCATCCTGGCCGCGCTGGCCGAGCCGGACACCATCGGCGTGGGCTACAACACGCTGCGCTTCGACGACGAGGTCACGCGCCACCTGCTGTGGCGCAACCTGCAAGACCCCTACGCCCGCGAATGGCAGCATGGCAATGCGCGCTGGGACTTGCTCGACACCGTGCGCGCCATGCACGCGCTGCGGCCGCAAGGCCTGGCCTGGCCGCGCCGCGACGAAGACGGCCTGCCCTCGTTCAGGCTCGAACACCTGACCGCCGCCAACGGCCTGGCCCACGAGGCCGCCCACGACGCCGTCAGCGACGTGCGCGCCACCATCGCCCTGGCCCGCGCCGTGCGGGCGGCCCAGCCCAGGCTCTGGGACTTCTGCCTGACGCTGCGCTCCAAGCACGCGGTATGGCAGGAGATCGGCCAGGACCGGCCGTTTCTGCATGCCTCAGCCATGTACGGCAGCGCCCGCAACCACCTGGCGCTGGTGTGGCCGCTGGCCATGCACCCGACCAACGCCAACGAACTCATCGTCTGGGATCTGGCGCACGATCCGGCCGAGCTGGAATCCCTCAACGCCGCCGACATCCGCACCCGCCTCTACACCCGCAGCGAAGACCTGCCCGAGGGCGTGACGCGGCTGCCCATCAAGACCATCCATGCCAACCGCTCGCCGGTGGTGGTGGCCAACCTGCGCGTGCTCAGCGACGCCCAGGCGGCCGCCGCCGGCATCGACCTGAGCGCCCAGCTGGCGCGCGTGCCCGAGGCGCGGCGCGTGACGCCGCTGCTGGCCGGCATCTGGCCCGACGTCTACCGGCGCGAGGCCCTCGGCCCGCGCGACGTGGACGAGGCGCTGTACGACGGCTTCATCGGCCGCGCCGACCGCCAGCGGCTGGACCGGCAGCGCCGCGAGCCTGGCCGCGCGATGAGCTTTGACGACGCCCGCCTGGACGAGCTGGCCTTTCGCTGGCGCGCCCGCCACCATGCCGCGCTGCTGACCGAGGCCGAGCGCGAACGCTGGGCCGAATGGCGCGCCGCGCGGCTGCACCACGGTGCGGGCGGCAGCCTCACGCTGGCCCGGTACGCCGAGCGCATCGACGCGCTGTACGAAACCGCCGACGCGCGCGGCCAGGCCATCCTGGAGCAGCTCAGCGACTACGCCGAGCAGATCGCACCCCCGGCCTGATCCTTCCTAGGGGGGATTCCCTCCACCCGGCCGCAGGATTACCCTGCCACCTCTGACAACAATTCAGGTGGAGGTGGTCATGGAGGACACAGCATCCACGC
This sequence comes from Pseudomonadota bacterium, assembly GCA_020161145.1. GTDB lineage: Bacteria > Pseudomonadota > Gammaproteobacteria > Burkholderiales > Burkholderiaceae_C > Ideonella. Next base: position 841,989 of record JAIUPQ010000001.1, on the reverse strand, counting down.
CGGCAGCGCCAGCGCCCCCCCGCGCCGACGCGCAAGACCGCATCGAGGCCCGACGCCGCACCCTGCTCGACGCCGCAGCCCAGCAGCGGCGCCAGGCGCTGGAGCTGCCCGAGCAAGGCGGCCTGTGGGGCCTGGCCCTGTCGGGCGGCGGCATCCGCAGCGCCACCTTCTGCCTGGGCCTGCTGACCGCGCTGGCGCGCCAGCGGTTGCTGCTGCGCTTCGACCTGCTCTCCACCGTCTCGGGCGGCGGCTACATCGGCGCCATGCTGGGCGCGCTGTTCAGCCGGGCCGCCAACGCCGATGACGCCCGCCGCGTCGAAGCCGCGCTGGGCGACAGCAAGGCGCATGGCTTTGCCTGGTGGCTGCGTGCCAACGGCCGCTACCTGATCCCCACCGGCGGGCGCGACCTGCTCCACGCCGGCTCGCTGTATCTGCGCAACTGGCTGGGCGTGCACGTGGAGTTGGGCCTGGTGGCCGTGCTGGCGGGCCTGCTGCTGGCAGCCTTTGACGCCGGCCTGTGGTGGCTGCTGCACCAGGCCGGCTACTGGGTGGCCACCGATCCGCAGGCACCGGGCGGCTTCTTCACCGCCATGCGCTGGCTGCCCACCTGGTGGGCCGCACCCTGGGTGCTGCTGCCGCTGACGCTGTTCATCGCTGCCACCTGGGGGGCCGCCTACTGGGCGCTGCAAGCCATGGCACGGATCAGCCTCGCCGTCTTCGTGGTGGTGCTGGTGGTGCTGGTGGCGGCCAGCGGCGGCTACCTCGCCTGGGCCATGCAGCCCGATCCGGGTATGGAGGCGGCCTCACGCTACCTGGTCTGGGCCGCCGTGGGCGTGCAAGGCCTGATCCTGGCGCTGGCCCTGGTGCTGGCCCGCCACACCATCAACCGCCCGGTGGACGGCAAACCCGCTGCCACCGTGGGCGACAGCCTGCGCATGGGCATCGCGCGCAACCGCGTGACCCGCAAGCTGGCGTTCTGGATCCGGGCCAGCGCCCTGCTGCTGGGTCTGGGGTTGCTGGACCGGCTGGCCTGGTTCTGGGCCTTCGAGGCGCGGCAACTGCTGAGCCTGGGCGTCGGCCTGACCCTGGCGGTGGCCGCCTTGCGTGCCGCCCTGCCGCTGGTGCGCGACATGCGCCCCGGCCGCATGGGCATGGGCCTGCTGCTGACGCTGGCCCACTTTGCCGGCTACGCGCTGCTGGCCCTGGTGGCCAGCGGCTGGATCGCCCTGGTCTACCGCGTGGTGTTCAGCGCCCTGTGGCTGGAGCCCGACGCCAGCGGCGCCGCCACCGCGCTGGCGCCCTGGGCCAGTACCGCCACCTGGCTGCTGCTGTTCGTGCCCGTGGTGACCTACCTGCTGCTCACCGGGCGCAACGTGGACTTTCTGAACCGCTCCTCGCTGCACGGCTTCTACACCGCACGCCTGGTGCGCAGCTACCTGGGGGCCGGCAACCCCTACCGCTACCGCGACCCCGCCGACCCCTCGCCGATCGACCCGCTGGGCGCGCTGGCCCCCACCGCCGATGCACAAGGCGCCATGGCGTCCAGCCGCCCCAGCATCCACGAGGTGACCAAGGGTGACGACCGGCCCTGGGCCGAATACCGGCCGCAGGCGCATGGCGGCCCCATCCACCTGGTCAACGTCTGCATCAACCAGACCCTGGATCCACGCGGCCGCATCTTCAACCGCGACCGCCGGGGCCTGCCGCTGGTGGTGGCCTCCACCGGCCACACGCGGGTGGCGCAGGAAGATTGGGCGCCATTGCCCCCTGCCGACCACGAGCAGCCCACGGTGGGCGGCTGGACGGCCATCTCGGGCGCCGCCGTGGCCCCCGGCCTGGGCAACCTGACGCGCGGCGGCGTGGCCGTGCTGACCATGCTGGCCGGTCTGCGGCTGGGTTATTGGTGGCAGCGTGAGGCCGAGCGGCGCTGCGGTCTGCTGGCCAAGTCGCGCGCCATGTGGAGCGAGCTGACCGCGCAGTTCGGCGGCGCCGCCACCGAGCGCTGGTTCCTCACCGACGGCGGCCACTTTGAAAACACCGGCGCCTACCCCTTGCTGGCCCAGCGTGCCAACCTCATCGTGGTGGCCGACTGCGGGGCCGACCCCGACTACCAGTTCGGCGACCTGGAAAACCTGGCCCGCAAGGCACGCATCGACCTGCGCACCGAACTCATCTTCCAGCGGCCCACCGACCGCGCGGCCCTGCCCGGCTTCGGCTCGCTGTCCGATCTGGCCTCGGCCACCAGCGACGCCAGCCTGGCACTGGCCCGCATCCGCTACCCCGGCGACGCCACGCCCAGCGGGCTGATGGTCATCGTCAAGCCCAGCCTGAACGCGGGCCTGGCCATCGACATCCTGAACTACCACGACGCCAACCCCACCTTCCCGCAGCAGACCACGGCCGATCAGTTCTTCTCCGAGGCGCAATGGGAGAGCTACCACCAGTTGGGCCTGGCGCTGGGCAGCCTGCTCAGCGGCCCGCTGCTGGAGCGCCTGCTGGCCAACCCCATGGCCTATATGGAAGCCGACCACGGTGCCGTGGCCACCGCGCTGGCGGCCGCCGCCGCCGCGCCCACTGCCCCACCGCCCAGCGTGCGCCTGCCCGGCTGGCTCAACGGGCGCACCGTGGTCAAGTCCACCCTGGGCCTGGGCGCCGTGGTCACCACCGGCGTGGCCGTCTGGCAAGGCCTGGATGCCTGGCGCAACACCGGCACCCAGGCCGCCACCCAGCAGCGCGCGGCGCTCAAGGAGCTGGCCACGCTGTGGGCCGCCCTGCCCGGCGGCGCCCCCGAGCGCGGCCGGCTGGCCGCCGCGCTGGTGCATACCGCCGACACCTTGTGCCCCGGCGGCGAGGCCAGCTGGTTCACCGACTCGCCGCTGGCGGGCCGCATCGTGGCCGAGGCCTGGCAGGCCTGCACCGACCTGCCCGCCGCCGAGCGCCCGGCCTCGTGCGAGGCCTTGCGTGAGGTGGGCATCCCGCGTGCCGCGCACGACGGCCAGATCCCCACCTGCCTGAGTCTGGCGCCCGATCTGCGCCCGGCGCAGCGGCTGCGCCAGTCGCCCTACCAGTACGGCATCCACCGCTACACCGAGGCCGCTCCGTACTGGCTGCGCCACCCTTGCGACCCCGGCCGCGCGCTGACCGAGTACGCCGAAGACCAGTACGAGACCAAGAGCGCCCCGCTGTACCAGCGCGACAGCCCACGCCCCGACCTGACCGCCCAGCGCTGGCCGGCTGCCGGCTGCACGCTGGCCGTGACCCACCAGCCCCAGCAGCCCCAGCCCCTGCCGGAGCCACCCGCCCAGCCGGCGCCGCCGCCGCAGGCCCTGCCCACCCCACTGCCCATGCCCATGCCCGTACCCATGCCGGCGCCCCCGCCACCCGTCGGCGGCACCGCCGCGCCGGCACCGGTGCCTGCCGCCCTGCCGTGCAGCGGCCGCACCATCTACGTGCAGATCTACAGCGAAGGCCAGCGCAAACAGGCCCTGGCCTGGGCCGCCACCTGGCAGAAACTGGGGGCCACCGTGCCCGCCGTGGAAAACGTGGTGCGCACCGCGCGCGACATCGGCCGCCCGCCCCCCGAGCCGATTGCGGCCAGCACCGTGCGCCACCACGACCCGGCCGGCCTGGCCTGTGCCCAGACCCTGGCCAAGCCCCAGGGCTGGCGCGTGGAGCCGCTGTCGCCCCGGCTCAAGCCCTCGCCCGGGGTGATCGAGGTGTGGCTGGCGCCGGGGAGGCCGCCGCAGTAACCCGCAGGCAGGCGCGCCGAGGAGCGCCCGGCCTCATGTAGCACGGCAAGGCGACGCAACGAAGTCAGCGCCTTGGTTGCGAAGCCGTATCAGGTCATCACCAGACCCAGGATCAGCACCACCGTGGTCGTCAGCGTCACCAACGCGTGCAGCAGCATCACCGCCACCGCGCGCAGGCCGGCGCCAACCAGCCCGCCGCCATACACCCGGCGCATGGCCAGCGTCAGGTAGACGACGAGCACCGCCAACCACGCCGACCACGCCGCATCGCCCAGGCGCGCTGCGGCCAGGCCCAGCCAGCCGGTCAGAAAGGCAAATGCATGCACGTGCAGCGCAAACACCACGTGGACGCCATAGGCCATGCGCCGCCGCCTTTGCACCAGCGCCACCCCACCGGCAAACACCGGCACCAGCGCAAACACGGTGTAGGGCAATGCCGCCTTGATCCGATGATCCAGCCGGGCGCTGCGGGTGGTGTCTGTCAGCGTGGCCTCCAGTTCGCGGCTCAGCCAGTCGTCACCATCGCCGGTGGCGTCACCGGCGGTGGCCGCCTCGGTCGGCGCCGGGGCCGCCGCGTCTGGCGCCAGCATGTGCCCCGGTGCCAAAAAAGCACTGGTGAGAAAGTAGACGAAGCTCAGCGTCAGGTACAGCCGCAGCGGATTGATCCAGCGCTGGCGCCGGCCTTCCAGCCACTCCAGCGTCAACTGCCCCGGCCGGCGCAACAGCAGCAGCAGCGTGCGCCACAGCGCCCCCTCCAGCGCCACATAGTGCGTGACGAACTCGTGGGCAAACTCGGTCAGCGTGGGCGGATGCAGCTCACGGGCCTGGCCGCACATCGGACAGTAGCGGGCCTGCGCCACCGCCGGGCCGTTGGCATTGCAATTGGGACAGGTGGTGGGCGATGGGACATCGCTCATGGCCCCGACTCGACCAAGGCCTTGAGATTGGCCAGGCCTGCGTCGAAGTCGGCGCGCATGGCGCCGCCCATCACCAGCGGCATCCAGTGGTACAGGGGGTTGGCGCCCATGTCGCCCGTCATCGTCCAGGTCACGCGCGTGCCGCCGGCCTCGGGTGCCAGCACCAGCTCGCCGGTGGAGGTGGTGTCGAAGTCGGGGAAGTACAGGTCGTAGGCCACGCGGTGCGGCGGCTCGGCGGCCGTCAGCGTCATGGTGCCGTCGCCCTGGCTCTTGCTCTTCCAGCTCCACACCGCGCCCGCGCCCTGCTCGGGGCCGCTGTACGCGATCTGCATGGCCGGGTCGCGCCGGTTCCACACACTCCACTCCGGCCAGTGGCGCGGCGTGGCGATCTGCGGGTAGATGCGCTCGGGCGGCGCCTGCATCAGCGCACTGCGCTGCACCTCGAACGTGCGCGGCAGCATCAGACCGCCGACGGTCAGCACCGCCACCAGCGCCACCAGGCCAATGGCCAACCACTTGAGCAGCTTGCCCATGATCTCAACTCGTCCGTTTGGCCAACAGCGCGCGCGCCACCCGCGAGCCCGTGGGCTGGCCCAGCGCGCCGCGCACGAAGACGCCGGCATCGATCAGCGCGTCCAGGTCGATGCCGGTCTCAATGCCCTGGCCATGCAGCAGATAGACCACGTCCTCGGTGGCCACGTTGCCGGTGGCGCCCTTGGCGTAGGGGCAGCCGCCCAGGCCCGAGACGCTGGTGTCGAAGGTGGCAATGCCCAGTTCCAGGCTGGCCATCACATTGGCCAGCGCCATGCCGTAGGTGTCGTGGTAATGGCCGCTGACCTCGGCCACCGGAAAGTACTTGAGCGCCTGCTCCAGCGCCGCCTGCACCTTGCGCGGCGTGCCCACGCCGATGGTGTCGGCCACGCCCGCGTGCTGCACGCCGATGTCTTTCATCAGCCCCGCCACATAGCCCACCTTCTCGGGCGCGATGGGGCCTTCATAGGGGCAGCCCACGGCGCAGGAGATGGCCGCGCGCACCTTGACACCGGCCTCGCGCGCGGCCGCCACCACGGGGGCGAAGCGCTCCATGGACTCGGCGATGGAGCAGTTGATGTTCTTCTGGCTGAAGGTCTCGCTGGCCGAGCCAAAGACCACGATCTCGTCGGGCCGGGTGGCGATGGCCGCCTCCCAGCCCTTCATGTTGGGTGTCAGCACCGAGTAGCGCACGCCCGGCTGGCGCCGGATGCCGGCCATCACCGCCGCGCCGTCGGCCATCTGCGGCACCCATTTGGGGCTGACGAAGCTGGTGGCCTCAATCTCCTTGAGGCCGGCGGCCTGCAGGCGTTGAATCAACTCCACCTTGACCTCGGTGGGCACGGGTTGCTTCTCGTTTTGCAGGCCGTCGCGGGGGCCGACTTCGACCAGCGTGACGCGGGTGGGCAGGTTCATGGGGGGCATCTCCTCAGGGGGGCGAATGTTTGTTGTAGCACGGGTGGCGCAGTCATCTCAAGCGGACGGGCGCGTGGCGCTGGCCGAGTAGTCGTAGACATCCTGGAAACGCAGCATGTCGGCCAGGCGCTCCTCGGCACGCCCCGGAAAGCCACAGCGCGGCGTGAAATCCACGGTGTCCTTGAAGGTGCCGAACAGGCGATCCCAGATCGTGAGGTCACCAAAATTGTATTTGTGCACATCCAGTTGATGATGGATGGAGTGGTGCTCGGGCCGCTGGATGACCCAGCCCAGCCAATGCGGCGTGCGGATGTTCGAGTGATAGAAATACTCGCCCACCGCGCCGAAGAACGAGGTCCAGGCGCCCGCGAGGGCGGAACCGCCGAACACGCCGTAGATCAGCAGGCCGGCCAGGATGGAGTCGGCGGCGATCTCGATGGGGTGCTTGTAGAACGACGTCAGCACCTCGATGCGGCTGGGGCTGTGGTGGACCTGATGGAACACCAGCCAGAAACCCTTGGCATGCCGCAGCCGGTGCCACCAGTAGAAGATGAACGTCCCGACAAACCAATAGAACGCGCCTTCCAGGATAGGGCTGTGCCAGTACCCGAGGTTCAACAACGCGTGCTCGCGAAAGTAGCGGTTCCAGACCAGGCCGCCCACGCCGATCAGGGTGATCTGCATCACGTTCATGAGTGCGGCGCGCAGGTACCAGCCGGGCACGACGGGTAGCTCCCTTCCGGGCCGAACGCGCTCGAGCACGAAAAACAAGAACGTCACCAGGCAGATGAGCGTGACGGGAAGGGCTTGTTCGAGAAGTTGCGGGGGCACGAATGGGGGGCGAGATGTGGCAAAGGGTTGGACTATGCCCGCTTGCGGCGTGCGTTCAGGCTGAATGAAGGTCAGACATCCGCTCTATCCGAGCGGTGCCAAAGGCGACCAGCCTGGATCACCTTGCAGTGATAGCAGCCACTGTGTTCGTCATCCAAGTTGTACCAAGCGTGACCGCCGCCTGCCGCCTCACAGTCCATTCCTTTGCCTGCGATGCCCAAGTCAATGAGAAACCACGGAAGGTTCCGCCGGACAGCGGTTCTCCATCGATACGGTGATGGTTTTGTGGCCGTGTTCATCTGCCCTGCTCAGTCCACACCGCCCTACCCCAGCGCCAGCAACACCAGCCCCACAGCCGCCGGCACCGCCTGGATGAACAGGATGCGCCGGTTGGCCGTGGCGGCGCCATAGAGCCCGGCGACCAGCACGCACAGCAGGAAGAAGACCTTGATGGCGTGGCCCTCCGGCCCCAAGGCCAACCCCCAGAGCAGGCCTGCGGCCAGAAAGCCGTTGTACAGGCCCTGGTTGGCGGCCAGCACTTTGGTCTGCTCGGCAAACTCGGGGGTCAACCCGAACGCGCGCCGGCCGGCTGGCCTGGCCCACAAAAACATCTCCAGCACCAGGATGTAGAGGTGCAGCAGGGCCACCAGGGCGACCACGGCGTTGGCAATGAGGGGCATGGGTTTGAACCTGGGTTGGGGCGTTGGAGCGACTTGCGCTTCGCATCATAGGCAGGCTGGCCCACCCACACGCGGATGGCCATAGGTTGCGCGCAGATGGTTCAACAAGTGATGTATTATCGAATCATGAACGAGGCCCACGCCATATCCGCCCTGAGCGCCCTGGCCCACACCCAGCGGCTGCGCGTGTTTCGCGCCTTGGTCATCGCCGGCCCCGAAGGGCTCACGCCGAGCCTGTTGGCCGATCAGCTCGACGTGGCCCGCAACACCTTGTCCTTCCATCTGAAGGGGCTGGCCCATGCCGGTCTGGTCACGATCCAACAGCAGGGCCGCAACCTGATCTACCGCGCCGACTTCGCCCACATGCAAAGGCTGCTCGGTTACCTGACCGAGCACTGCTGCCAGGGCGGCGTGTGCGAGGCCAACGACGCTCCCCCTGCCTGCACCGCGTGCTGAAAGGACGCCACCATCAAGTACTTTCACATCCACCTGCGTGCCGATGACCTGAACCGCCGCGCCGATCTGCCACTGCCGCCGCTCGGTGCGGCATGCGTTGGGCGCCATCGGCGTGCAGGGGGATCGGCAAGATGAATGCGACGAGCGAGTCCTTGCCAGCGGGGCAGGCGCCTGCGCCGGCGCCCATGAGCGCCTTCGAGCGCTATCTGACGGTGTGGGTGGTGCTGTGCATCGTCGCCGGCATGGCCTTGGGCCAGGCGGCGCCCGGGGTGTTCCAGGCCATCGGCCGCATGGAGGTGGCGCAGGTCAACCTGCCGGTGGGCCTGCTGATCTGGGTCATGGTGATCCCGATGCTGCTCAAGGTGGATTTCGGTGCCCTCGGCCAGATTCGCCAACACTGGCGCGGCATCGGCGTGACGCTGTTCATCAACTGGGCGGTCAAACCGTTCTCGATGGCGCTGCTGGCCTGGTTGTTCATCCGCCAGGTCTTTGCCGACTGGCTGCCGGCCGACCAACTCGACAGCTACGTTGCGGGCCTGATTCTGCTGGCCGCCGCGCCCTGCACGGCGATGGTGTTCGTCTGGAGCCGGTTGACCGGCGGCGACCCGGTGTTCACGCTGTCGCAGGTGGCGCTGAACGACACCATCATGGTGTTCGCCTTCGCGCCCCTCGTCGGGCTGCTGCTGGGCCTGTCCGCAATCACCGTGCCGTGGGACACGCTGCTGGTCTCGGTGGTGCTCTACATCGTCATCCCCGTCTGCCTTGCGCAGGTGTGGCGGCGCGCGCTGCGGCGGCGCGGCCAGGCCGCATTCGACGCCGTGCTGGCGCGCATCAGCCCCCTGTCGATCGCGGCCTTGCTGCTGACGCTGGTGCTGTTGTTTGCCTTTCAAGGCCAGGCCATCGTGCAGCAGCCGCTGGTGATCGCCATGCTGGCGGTGCCCATCCTGATCCAGGTGTTTTTCAACTCAGGCCTGGCCTACTGGCTCAATCGCAAGGTGGGCGAGCGCCACGCCATCGCCTGCCCATCGGCGCTGATCGGTGCGAGCAATTTCTTCGAGCTGGCGGTGGCGGCCGCCATCAGCCTGTTCGGCTTTCATTCCGGCGCCGCGCTGGCCACCGTGGTCGGCGTGTTGATCGAGGTGCCGGCGATGTTGCTGGTGGTGCGCGTGGCCAACCGCTCGCGCGGCTGGTACGAGCGCGCGCCGTCTGCGCCGTCTGCGACGTCATGAAAGCCACCATGAACCTGGCCGAACACCTCAACCTCTCTTGCGCATGCCGCACGCTCGACGCGCAGCGGCTGCACCAAAGCCTGCCCACGTCGCTGGCCGACAGCCATCCCCACCTGTTTTCGGAAACAGTGGTGTTCATCAGCACACCCACCCGGGATGCCATCGCTCAGGCCGTCGCGGCGTTGACGCGCATCACCGGCCTACCGGGCTACCAGCAGGCGGTGGCCGTGCGCGCACAGGGCACGGACGCGCTGGCGCCGGATTTCGGCCCTTCCGGCGTGTTCATGGGCTACGACTTCCACCTGGCAGCGGACGGCCCACGCCTGATCGAGATCAACACCAACGCAGGCGGCGCCCTGCTCAATGCCGCCCTGGCCGACGCACACACCCCCTGCAGCGCGGCCATGGACCAGGGGTTGGGCCGCACCGACCTCGCCCAGGCCTTCATCGACATGTTCCGCGCCGAATGGCAGTCGCAGCGGGGAGCGCAGCCCTGGCGCACCGCGGTGGTGATCGATGACGATCCGCAACAGCAGTACCTGGCCCCCGAGTTCGAGCTGGCCCGACGCTTGTTCGAGCGTCACGGCATCCAGGCCGTGGTGGCCGATCCGCGTGAACTCGAATGGCGCGACGGTGCCTTGTGGCATCCGGCGTTTCCCGCCGGACGGCCGATCGACCTGGCCTACAACCGGCTCACCGATTTCACCCTGTCTGAGCCCTCGCATGCCGCGCTGCGCCATGCCTACCGGGCGGGCGCGGTGGTGCTGACGCCGCATCCCCGGGCACACGCCATGCAGGCCGACAAACGCAACCTGGTCTGGCTGGGTGACGATGCGCAGATGGCCCGCTGGGGCGGCAGCGAGGCCGACCGCGCCGTGCTGCGGGCCGTGGTTCCCGTTGCCCAGACCGTCCAGCCTGCCAATGCGGATGCCCTCTGGCGCGACCGCCGCCAGTGGTTTTTCAAGCCCATGGCGGGCTACGGCGGCAAGGCCGCCTACCGGGGCGACAAGCTGACCCGCAAGAGCTGGGCGCACATCACCGCAGGCGGGTTCGTGGCCCAGGCGCTGGTGCCGCCCAGCGAGCGCGTGGTCGCCATCGATGGCGTGCCGACCCGGCTCAAGATGGACGTCAGGGCCTACGCCTATCGCGGGCGCATCCTGCTGCTGGCGGCGCGAACCTACGCGGGCCAGACCACCAACCTGAGGACACCCGGTGGGGGATTTGCCCCCGTGCTGGTGCTGCCGCCAGACAACCTGGCAGGCGCCAACGATGCCCCCTTCACCCTTCACAAGAGGCTTGCATGAGCGCCATGTCGATCTTCCATCACCCGGATTGCGGCACCTCTCGCAACGCGCTGGCGATCATCCGGGCCAGCGGCATCGAACCCCAGGTCATCGACTACGTGAAGACGCCGCCCACCCGCGAGACCTTGAAGGCGCTGATCGCGCGCATGGGCCTGGGCGTGCGGGACGTGTTGCGCGTCAAGGGCACCCCTTACCAGGCGCTGGGCCTGGACGCCGCGCATTGGAGCGATGACGAATTGATCGACCAGATGCTGGCGCACCCCATCCTCATCAATCGCCCCATCGTGGTGTCGGACCTGGGCGTGCGCCTGTGCCGGCCCTCGGACCTGGTGATGGCCCTGCTGCCGACGCGGCCGGCGAGCGACGTGCGCAAGGAAGACGGCGCGCCGCCTCTGGTGGATGCGCCCATCGACGGCAGCGACGCGGGTCTGAGCGGCGCGCTGCAAGAGGCCGGCCTGCCCACGGACGACCTGACCGAGCCGGGGCGCCGCTTTTTTGCCTATGCCACGGCATCGGGGGAACACGTGGGCTACGCCGGCTTCGAGCGCGTGGGCCGCGATGTGCTGGTGCGCTCCCTGGTCGTGCGGCCACACGCCCGCCATGGCGGCATCGGCGGCGGCATCCTCGCGCTGCTGCTGCGCCGCGCCTTCGATGAAGGGGGCCGCGCCGCCTGGTTGCTGACCACGACGGCCGCCCCGTTCTTCGAACGCGCCGGCTTCAAACCGGTCGAACGCAGCGCCGCCCCGGCGGCGATCCTGGCGACGCGACAGGCGGCGCAACTATGCCCGTCCAGCGCGGCGCTGCTGGCGCGCGCGGTATCGCTGTGATCCTCGTGGCCTTGACCGGCATGGCCCGCGCCGCAACAGGACGGCCAGGCGCGCTATGGCGATGCCGGCACCTGCCGCCGCTCAGCCCGCCGCGCCGCCTTCCGGCGGCGCAAACTGCGCAAGCACCTGCGCCTCGGTCAGCATGGGCGTGACGTTGGCAAACGCGTAGTAGTCGGGCTTGTTGTCCACATAGATCTGCGCGCTCAGCTCGAAGTCATTGGACTCGAACACCCCCGCCGGCACGAAGTACTCGCCCGTGGGCAGCAGCTTGTAGTACAGGTGGGTGCCACAGGTGCCGCAAAACGCCCGCTCGGCCCATTGCGAGGAGGCAAAGACGCTGATGTGCGCGCCGCCCTCGAACTGCACGTCGCGCCCGCAATGCGCCATCAGCGACGGCCCGCCGCCCCAGCGGCGGCAAAAGCCGCAGTGGCAGGAGCCGACTTCCCGGGTGTCGGGGGATGTGATGCGGACGGCGCCGCACAGGCAATGACCTTGCATGGATTCCTCCTGTGATCGGGGGCACGCAGCGGCCACCGCCGCGTGCCCGATTCTGACCGCTGCGACCGCGCAGGCAACATCGCGGCGGTTTGCGTTTGGCGGGAACCTTGGCACCACCACGGCCTCCAACCACGACCGCGCAACCGCGCGGCACCCCCAAGGAGACCCGATGAAATGCCCCGCCTGCCCTGACACGACCCTGCTGATGAGCGAACGCCAGGGCGTCGAGATCGACTATTGCCCGAGCTGCCGCGGCGTCTGGCTGGACCGGGGCGAACTGGACAAACTCATTCAGCTCAGCGCCGGCCAGAACCCGGGCCAGGCCACCAGCGCCCCGCGCACCGCCGCCCCCGATCCCCGCCGGCGGCCCGATTTCCAGGACTCCGACTACGGCAAACACCATGGCGGCTACCGCCGCAAGTCGTGGCTGAGCGAGATCTTCGACTAGGCGTTGGGGCCCACACCCGCCAGCCCACTGGCATCAGGGGTCGGCCTGCGGCTCGGCAGTGCTGGGTGCCAGCAGCCACGCCAGCAGCCACAGCCCGACCAGACACACCATCACAGAAACCAACCACCCCAGGGCGGTCGGGGCACACCAGCCCCAACCGCAAGCGCCGTTGTTCTGCAGCAGACCGGGCACCCCCAGGTAGGCCAACAGGTAGCAGCAAAGCAGCGGGGCCATCACCAGAATGCCCATAGGCGTATCCAGATAGGCCGGCCAGATGGCACCCGGCACCAGCAGCAGGAAGTAGCCGCACACGAATGCGGCCAAAAGCTTGAGGGTGCGACGATCAAACATGCCGGTGCGATCCTGGAGGGCGTTTTGGCTGATTGTGCAGGCTGGCGCATGACAGCTGTCATGCCACCCACCTGACCGCTGCGACTACCGCGCCCCAGCCGGGCTGCGCACACTGAGGGCATCGACCACCCGTCCTTGCCCACGATGTCGCTCACCACCTCCCCTCCACCCCCGGCCACGGCCGAACCCGTGGCCCGGCTGGCCGCCGCGCGCAAGCGCTATGGCGCCACGCTGGCCCTGGCCGATCTGGACCTGACGCTGGCGCGCGGCCAGGTGCTGGCGCTGCTGGGCGCCAACGGCGCCGGCAAGAGCACGGCCATCGCCCTGCTGCTGGGCCTGGTGGCGCCCGACGCCGGCAGCGCCCTGCTGTTTGGCCAGCCGCCGCGCACGCTGGCCGCGCGGCGCCGCGTGGGCGTGATGCTGCAGGCGGCCGCGCTGCCCGAGCACAGCACCGTGGGCGAGTTGCTGGAGGCCACCCGCGCCTGCTACCCCGCGCCGTTGCCGCTGGCGCGCTGCGTGGCCATGGCTGGGCTGGACGGCCTGCTGGCGCGGCGCTGTGGCCGGCTCTCGGGCGGCCAGCAGCGGCGCGTGCAATTTGCGCTGGCGGTCTGCGGCGACCCGGCGCTGCTGTTTCTGGACGAACCCACCACGGGCCTGGACATCGAGGCCCGCCAGACCTTGTGGCAGGCCATCGCCGCGCTGCGCGCCGCCGGCACCGCCGTACTGCTGACCACCCACTACCTGGAAGAGGCCGAGGCGCTGGCCGACCGGGTGCTGGTCATCGCCCAGGGCCGCGCCGTGGCCGAGGGCAGCGTGGCCGCCATCCGCGCCCGGGTGGCGCGCCAGCGCATCCGCTGCCGCAGCACGCTGGCGGCAGGGGTGGTGGCGCAATGGCCCGGCGTCATCGAGGCCTTGCGCGAAGGGGACGAGTTGCTGCTGACCACCCACGACGCCGTGCGGGTGCTGCCCCCGCTGCTGGCCGCCGACCCCGCCCTCACCGACCTGGAGGTGACCCGCGCCGGCCTGGCCGATGCCTTCCTGGCCCTGACCCGAACCGAGGTGGCCCCCGCATGAACACGCCCCGCATCTACTGGCTGGAGACCCGCAACGAATGCCTGCGCACGCTGCGCATGCCCAGCTTTGCGCTGCCCGCGCTGGCGTTTCCGCTGGTGTTCTATCTGATGTTCGCCGTCTTGCTCAACCGCGGCAGCGCCCAGGCCGGCACCTACCTGCTGGCCACCTACGGCGTGTTCGGCGTGATGGGCGCGGCGCTGTTCGGCTTTGGCGTGCAGGTGGCCGTGGAGCGCGGCAACGGGCTGCTGCGGCTCAAGCGCGCGCTGCCCCTGCCGGCCGGCGCCTACCTGGCGGCCAAGACGGGCATGGCGCTGCTGTTCGGCCTGCTGATCAGCCTGGGCTTGCTGGCCCTGGCGGTGACGTTGGCCGGCGTGCGGCTGGCGCCGCAGCAGGCGTTGCTGCTGGTGCTGATCAACCTGCTGGGCACCGTGCCGTTTGCCGCGCTGGGCCTGTACATCGGCACGGTGACCACGGGCCACAGCGCGCCGGCCGTGGTCAACCTGGTCTTTCTGCCCATGGCGTTCCTGTCGGGCCTGTGGATGCCACTGACCCTGCTGCCCGGCGTGCTGACGCAACTGGCGCCCCTGTGGCCGGCCTACCACCTGTCGCAACTGACGCTGAAGGTGGTGGGCCAGGACGCCGGCCAGCCCATCGGGCTGCACCTGGGGGTGCTGGCGCTGGTGACGGCGGTGTTCATGCTGCTGGCCCGCGCCCGGCTCGCAGGGGCCGAAGCATGAGGCGCCTGCGTGAAGCCGCTGCGCTGGCCCTGCTGGCGCTGGTGCTGGGCGGTGTGGCCTGGTGGCTGCCGCGCAGCCCTGCGCAGGCTGCGGCCCCAACTGCCAGCCTGGCCATTCGCGACGTGCGCGTGTTCGACGGCGAGCGCGTGATGGCCCGCACCACCGTGGTGGTGCAGGACGGCCGCATCGCCACCGTGGCACCCGACGCCGCCATCCCGGCCGGCCTGCCGGTCATCGACGGCCAGGGCCAGACGCTGCTGCCGGGCCTGATCGACGCCCACACCCACAACTGGGGCGACGCCCAGCGCGACGCGCTGCGGCTGGGCGTCACCACCGAGCTGGAGATGATGGGCGCGGTGCCCAGCCTCGCGGCCCGGCGCACGCACCGCGACGCGCTGGCCGCCACCGACGAGGCCGACGTCTGGTCGTCGGGTGCCGCCGTGACCGTGCCCGGTGGCCACGGCACCGAATACGGCTTTGCCGTGCCCACGCTTGAGGCTGGCGGCGATGCCGACGCCTTCGTGCAGGCGCGCATCGCCGAGGGCAGCGACTTCATCAAGCTGATGATCGACGACCTGCACGCCTATGGCGGCAGCCGCCGCATGCCCACGCTGGCGCCGGCCCAGATCGAGGCGGCCATTGCCGCCGCCCGCCGCCACGGCAAGCTGTCCCTCGCCCACGTCGGCGCCCAGGACGACGCGCTGCACGCCGTCGCCAGCGGCGTGGACGGGCTGGCCCACGCCTTCATCGACCAGCCGGCCAGCCCCGCGCTGGTGGCGGCCATGCGCACGCACCGGGCCTTCATGGTGCCCACGCTGTCGGTGATTGCCGGCATGCAGCGCAGCGATGAAGGCGCCCGGCTGGCCGCCGATCCGGCGCTGCAGGCGCGGCTGACCGAGGCCCAGAAGGCCACGCTGCGCGCCACCTTCCCGCCCGGCCTGCCGCCGCAGCCGCAGGCGCTGGAGCACGCCCTTGAGACCGTGCGTCGCCTGCATGCGGCCGGGGTCGAGGTGCTGGCCGGCACCGACGCCGGCAACCCCGGCACCGCCCACGGCGCCAGCCTGCACGGCGAGCTGGCGCTGCTGGTGCGCGCGGGGCTCTCACCCACCGAGGCGCTGCGCGCGGCCACCGCACGGCCGGCCGCCCGCTTCGGGCTGGCGGACCGGGGCCGCATCGCGCCCGGCCTGCGCGCCGACCTGCTGCTGGTGGCGGGCGACCCCAGCGCCGACATCACGGCCACGCGCCGCATCGTCGGCGTCTGGAAGAACGGCCACGCGCTGACCGCCGACGCACCAGCGCGCACCGCCCCCCGCCTGCCCGACGGCGCCCACCTCGTGTCCGACTTCGAGGGCGGCGAGCTGACCACCCAACTGGGCAGCGGCTGGCGGGCAGCGGGCGACCGCATCATGGGCGGCCGCTCCCACGCCACCAGCCACTGGCTGGCCGGCGGCGCCCAGGGCTCGCGCGGCGCCATGCGCACCGAAGGTGAGGTGGTGGCCGGGGCGCCCTACCCCTGGGCCGGCGCCTCGTTCTCGCTCGGCCCGACGCCCATGCAACCGGTGGACCTGCGCGGCCGCCAAGGCATCAGCCTGACCCTGCGCGGCACGCCGAACGCCTATGCGCTGATCGTGCTCAGCGGCAGCGGGGCGCCACTGGTGCACCCGCTTGAGGTGGGGACGGACTGGCGGCATGTGCAGCTGCGCTGGGCCGACCTGCCCGGCATCGATCTGTCGCAGGTGCAGGCCATCGGCGTGGTGGCCAGCCAGCCCGGCCCGCTGCGCTTCGATCTGGACGATGTGCGGCTGGACTGAGCCCTACCATCGCGCCCATGCCCCACACCGCCCTGCTCCACCTGCGCCGCGCCATCGTGCCGGACGCGCATGGCCATGGCTGGGCGCCGCTGGCCAGTCTGGGCTTTCTGCTGTTTCTGTTCATGCCGCTGGCGCTGCGGGTGTTCGCGGGCGTGGCCATGCCCTTTCACCTGGGGGCCACGCTGGCCTCCATCGTGCTGTTCCTGCCGCTGTACGCGCTGGCCTGGCGGCGCGAGGGCGGCTGGCAACTGGCCGCCGTGCTGGGCATCTTTGCGCTGGCCTGCGCGCTGGTGGCGTTCAACACCTATGCCAACACCTATGTGATTTACGCGGCCTCGCTCAGCGGCGCGCTGACCCTGCCGCCGCGCTGGCGGCTGGCGCTGCTGGCGGCCATGCTGGCCGGCTTCGTGGCCTGGGTGCGGTGGCTGGGTGCGCCAGGCGATGTGGTGTGGATCATGGCCCTCATCACCATCGCCGTCGGGGTGTCGGTGTTCTTCTCGACGCAGCACCAGGTGGAGCGCGACCGCAAGCGCGCCGAGCTGAAACTCACGCAGGACGAGGTGCGCCGCATTGCCGCCGTGGCCGAGCGCGAGCGCATCGGCCGCGACCTGCACGACCTGCTGGGCCACACCTTGTCGCTGGTGGCGCTCAAGGCCGAGCTGGCCAGCAAGCTGGCGCTGCGCGACGCCCCGGCCGCCGAGGCCGAGATGCAGGCGGTGGCCCACATCGCCCGGGAGGCGCTGAGCCAGGTGCGCAGCGCGGTCAGCGGCATCCGCCACACCGCCATCGCCGGCGAGCTGGCCTCGGCCCGGCTGCTGCTGGAGGCCGAGGGCCTGACCCTGAGCGCCCGGCTGGACGCCGTGGCGCTGCCCGCCGAGGCCGAATCGGTGCTGGCCCTGACGCTGCGCGAGGCGGCCACCAATGTGCAGCGGCACGCCCAGGCCCGCAGCGTGGCGGTGCGCCTGATGCATGAGGACGGCGCGGCCGTGCTGCAGGTGGACGACGACGGCTGCGGCCGGCCCATCCGCCCTGGCCACGGCCTGCGCGGCATGCGCGAGCGCATCGAGGCGCTGGGCGGTCAGCTCGACGTGCAGGCCCAGCCCGGGCGCGGCACGCGGCTGGCGGCCCGCCTGCCGCTGGAGCCGCAGCCGTGATCCGCGTGCTGCTGGCCGAAGACCAGGCGCTGGTGCGCGGCGCGCTGGCGGCGCTGCTGGGGCTGGAGGGTGACTTCGCCGTCACCACCGCCGCCGACGGCGAGGCCGCCTGGCAGGCGCTGCAGCAGCAGCCCTGCGACATCGTGCTCACCGACATCGAAATGCCCCGCCTCAGCGGCCTGGAGCTGGCCCAGCGCATCCAGCAGCAGGCGCTGCCGGTCAAGGTGGTCATCGTCACCACGTTTGCCCGCGCCGGCTTTCTGCGTCGCGCGCTGGATGCCGGCGTGCGCGGCTATGTGCTCAAGGACGCGCCGGCCGAGCACCTGGCCGCCGCGCTGCGCCGGGTGGCGGCCGGCGGCCGCGCCATCGACCCCGAACTGGCCGTGGCGGCCTGGGGCGAGAGCGACCCGCTGACCGACCGCGAGCGCCAGGTGCTGCGCCTGGCCGGCGAGGGCTTGAGCGCCGGCGACATCGCCACCCAGCTGCACCTGTCGCAGGGCACGGTGCGCAACTACCTGTCTGAGGCCATCGGCAAACTGGGCGTGGGCAACCGCATCGAGGCCTACCGGCTGGCGCGGCAGCAGGGGTGGCTTTAGCGCCTCGCCCCCGCCGGGCGCGCATTGTGCAGGCCCATGGACACGCATTTCACGATGCCGCCCTTCTGGCGGCGCCCTCTGTCCGCATCTGCTGTTCTCCTCAACACGCCGGCTGTGCCGGACTTCCCCTGACAGGAGCTATAGAAATGACCGCCATCGACACCGTCGCCCGCAACAAGGAAAACCTGCGTGCGCTGCTCCAGGACGCCATGCCCAACGGGCGCTTCGACCAGATGGAAGCCCTGGTTTCCCCCGACTGCGTCACGCGCCGGGCAGGCTTTGCCAATCTCTTCGTCGCCCGGGGCGACGCCATCCCCGAAAAGGGCAACTTCCTGCAGTGGCTCAAGGCGGGCTGGAAGCCCCTGTCCGATGCGCTTCACATGCAGCCGGTTGAAGTGATGGACATCGTCGGCGAGGGCAACATGGCCATGATCCACTACAAGATGACCGTGACCCACACGGGCACCTTCGTGGGCATGCCCGCCACGGGGCGCACCATCAGTTGGGAAGAAATCGGCATCGCTCGTTTCGGGCCAGACGGCAAGATGACCGAGCTCTGGTTCATGTGCGAAGAACTGAAGATGGCGCTTGAACTCGGGCTCAAGTTGGGTGTGTGAACAGAGGCCATGGCCACCCCTATCATCGGAGGCGACCGTCCTCCAATGGAGCAGCAGATGAACCAATTGCTGGCGATTCGCGTCTTCGTGCGCCTGGCCGAAACCGGATCGTTCACCAAGGTCGCGAACCAGCTTTCCCTGCCGCGCTCGACCGTCAGCAAGCTGGTCTCGGACCTTGAGCAGCACCTCGGCATCAAGTTGGTCCAGCGCACCACCAGAGCCGTCACCCTGACGGCCGAGGGCGCGCACTACCACGCCGCCGTCTCTGGCCTGATCGTGGATCTGGACGAAGCGGACAACCGTCTGCGTGGGCGGCACGCCCATCCTGGAGGGCGCTTGCGCATCGACGTGACGTCTTCGTTCGCCAACCTGTTCCTGATCGACAGACTCCCCGATTTCCGCCAACGCCATCCGGACCTCGTACTCGAGATCGGCATCTCCGATCGAGTCGTGGACATCGTGGGCGAAGGGGTCGATTGCGCCATTCGCGTCGGCGAACTTGAAGACACCACCTTGATCTCCCGGCGCCTGTTCACCGCGCAGACGTCGCTTTGTGCATCGCCGGCCTATCTGCGCCGCAAAGGCACCCCGCAGTCCATTGACGACCTGCTGGCCCACGACCTGGTCGGCTACTTCTTCGCCGCCACGTCGCGGCCGGCTCCCATCACCGTGCGAACCCCGAGCGGGACGAGAGAGATTCGCGCCTTCTCGGTCCTGGCCAATGAAAGCACCGGCCACATCAATCTGCTTCTCGCGGGACTGGGCATCGGACAGGAGATCCGCCCGTTGATGCAGCCGCATATCGACGCGGGCAGGCTGGTTGCGGTGCTGGACGACTGGCCGCAGCCCGTGGTGGCCTACCACCTGCTGTACCCCTCCAATCGCCACAAGAGCGCGCGGCTGGGCGCCTTCATCGACTGGATCACCGAGCAGGTGGGCACGCGTTTCGGATAGCGCACGCCTTGCCCTGACGCCGCCAGCTCGTGTGCGCAAACCGTCGTCAGCATGGGCGTTGCCTGCGCAGGCAAGCGGTCAACTGCCGGGTTTAGGGTCAACTGCCGGGCTTAGGGTAAGGCCGCCCGTCCTTGTGCTGGAAGCGCCATTGGCCGTCCACCACCACGCCGTCCAGATCGTCGTCCGGATAGCGGCATTCGTCGGCCGGCTTGCGGGCGCCCACCTCCAGGTAGCTGGCCGGCGTGGATGAGGCGTTGACCAGCCTATGGCCATTGGCTTCACCAGCCTTGAAGCCGGCGCACATGCCCGCCGTCAGCCGCGTCAGGCCGCCATCGGTGTGCAGCATCACCTCGCCTTCCAGCACGTAGATGAATTCGTCTTCCAGCGTGTGCCAGTGGCGCAAGGCGGATGAGGTGCCGGGCGCCAGCGTCACGTGGTTGACGCCGAAATCATCCAGCCCGAACCGGTCGCCCAGCACCCGCCGGTCACGCCCCGTCATGCGCGCCGCGAACGGCGGCGGGTAGCCGGTGTTGGGGGTGTGGATGGGCAGGTCAGTGGCGTGGACGGGCGGGGGCGGGGTGTGGGGTTTCATGGCTGCCTTGTGTCGGGGGATGCTCTCAAGGATGCCATCGGAAGCCCTCATGAATCGCCAACCCGGTGAACTGCCCAATGAACGCCAAGACTAGAGATCAGACAGGCCACAGGAAGGCACCAAGCCAGCACCAAGACAAGTTGTCCAAACGCAGGCGATACGGGCGACCAAATGGACACTTCCAACCAGAAGTGTGACCCAGCAAAAGCACTGAGGCCCGCCAAGCCCCACCAAGGCACACCCGCTCTGAAATACTGAAGTATGAAGTTGCAGCCGAGCGACGATGCCACGAGAAGTCCAAACGCCTGTATGGCCACGCCCTCTCGTCCAGCCTGGGTATACGCAAACATGGCGTGAAACACACCCCCACCGATTGGGAATGCGCAAAACAAGATGAGGCTGTTGGCGAACTCAAAAAATCCGAGGCAGCCAAGCCACCGCAAGATGACTTGAAGCTGTCGGTTGGTGCGCTGACGAAAACCGGTGGAACGCGTCATCTGAGGGCTACCAAACAGACGACATCATCCCGCTCCGAGGTGCTCGTGCGGTGGCCATGAAACCAACCAACGCTTTGGCAAGGACCAAGCGCAGCAAGATGGCGATGCCACATGGCGCCCATCCTGCGACGCGCCAATCGTGCCGACCCAAGGGCCTTCATTCGGCCGCGCTCGCTGTGTCTGCCGCGCGCGCCAAAACGACCGCCTGCCGGGTTGCGCGCCACTCCGTTGACGCCGGCACGGTCAGCCGGCCGAGGTTGAGTCCGTGCAAACACCTGAACCTTGACGACAGGCGACGAAGAATGCGGCCCTCCAGCCATGCGAGGTCAAAGCCCGACCATTCGCCTGCCACGGACAGCAGATTGGCCCGGCAGATCGGGTAGACCTCGTCGACGAGGATGGCCTGTAACTCTGCAATCGTATAAGGCGAGTGGGCCAGCTGCTGAACGCGCCACGCGCGGGATAGCGAGGTGTCGGTATCCAGGAACAGGTCGGACAAGGCCTCCCACACCGGCCGTCGAGCCGCGAGATCTTCGGTGGCTGGTTTCAACCTAAATCCCGTGGTTGAACACGCCTGAGCAGCCCCAGGTTGGCTTCAGTCAGCACGTGCTGGTCAGTCAGCAGCAAACTGTTGATCTCTTCACTCATGGCGGGGCTCTCCTCTTGACGGCGACCCGTTTCGGGCCTGGGGGTGCTCCCAAGAAAACGAAGGGCCGCTCCCGAGTTGTCTTGACCCCCTCGGGGGGCCTGACGCGCAGCGGCAGGTTGGGGGGCACTCAGTACACCCCCAGTATGACCCCATGCCAGGCCGTGCCGGGCGCATCGGCAGCAGGCACTTCGGCGCGGATGGCGGAGTCGGCCGGCAGCACGGCCAGGAAGCGCGCCACGGCCTCGCCGCGCTGGGCGCCGCCGGGCTGTCGCTGGCCTCGGCGGCGGCCAGGGCCGCCAGCGCCCGGTTGCGCAAGGCCAGGGGGTGGCCGGCTGGCAGCAGGCGCTGCCACAGCGCAGCGGCCTGCCCATGGGCCTCGGCGGCCTCGCCGGGCTGGCCGCCCTGCCGGGCCAGCAGGCCCAGCGCGTCGAAGTCGTAGGCCATCTGCATGCGCTGGTCGTCACCCACGTTGGGACCCTGGTGGGCGGCGGCGCGCACCGGGCCGGCCACCGCCTGGGCACGGTCGCGCTCGCCGACGCTCAATTCGGCCAGCAGCGCCAGCCGCTCTGCGCGCCGCCGCAGGTAGCTGGTGGGCACCACCTGCATGGCATCCATGCGGGCCTGGGCGACGGCCAGGGCCGTGCGGGCAGCAGCGGGCTGGCGCAGGCCGATGGCGGCGGCAGCCAGCTCCAACTGGCCGGCGGCCTCATCCCAGTCCTGTTCGGTCTGCTGGGCCTCGTCCACGGCCTGTTGCGCGGCATCCCGTGCCTGGGCATAGCGGCCCTGGGCGGTCAGCGCGCGCGCCAACCCGCGCCGCGCACGCAGTTGCGACTCGGTGTTGTCGGCCTGGGCCAGCAGGCGCGCATAGCCCTGCCGCGCCGTTTCCCAGCGGCCCATCTCGTAGTCCACCACGGCCACATTGCGCGCCAGCACATAGGCGTCGATGGCGCGCAGCTCGGTGCCCGCCACCAGCCGCTCGGCCTCGCGGATGGTGCGGTCGGCATCCAGGATGCGGCCGTTGGCGTAGTAGGCCAGCGTCAGGTCGCACAGGATCACCAGCAGCCCGGGGTCGTTGTGGCCCCAGGCCTGCCGGTGCGCTTGCAGCACCTGCTCGGCCAGCTTCAGGGCACGCGGGTCGTCGCCCGCGCGGGCGGCCACCTGCATGCGGGCCCTGAGGGCATCGACGCGGGCGGGGGCGCAGTCGGTGCGCTGGGGCGGGCAGCGGGTCAGCACGTCCTGGGCCATGGCGTCGGCCACGGCCCAGTTGCTGCGCGGCTGACTGCCATCGCCCAGCCGCTTGGCGATTTCGGCGCGCACCATCAGCAGCTTGGCGTCGTCCGCCGGCGCATGGGCCGCCAGCACGCCTTCGGCCTCGCGGTACAGCGCCAGGGAGTCGGGCAGGCGCTGCATGTCCATCAACAACAGACCCAGCTCGTACAGCACCTCGCCTTGCAGCAGCGGCTGGTCAGGGAAGGCGACGCGGGCGCGCTTGGCGGCGGCTTCGATCTGGGCCACCAGCGGCCGCGCGGTGGCGGCATCGGCGGCCAGGGGCAGGCTGTCATGCAGCACATCGAGCATGAAGACCTTGAGCTGCTCGGCGCGCAGGCGCTGGGCCTGCTCTTCGCGGCTGAGGACGATGTAATAGGCCAGCGACGAGCCCAGCACGACGACGAACGCCGCAGCGGCCAGCAGCGCCGGCCCATGGCGGCGCACGAACAGGTGAGCGCGCCAGCGGCGCGGCAGCGGGCCGGCCTGCACGGGCCGCGCGCGCTGGACACGGGCCAGGTCGTCGGCCAGTTGGGTGACCGTGGCGTAGCGCTGGGCCGGATCGGGTTGCAGCGCCCGCGCCAGCACGGCGCGCAGGCTGGGATCCAGCGCGGTGAGTTGGCGCACGTCGCGCTGGCGCGTCTGGCCGCTGAGCAACTCCAGCAGCACCACACCCAGCGCATAGATGTCCAGCGCGGTGCTGACGCCGCCCTGCGCCTGTTCGGGCGCGGCATAGTGAGGCGTGAGCGAGGCGCCGCCGTCGCTGGCGTCGTCGAGCAGGCTGGCGATGCCAAAGTCCAGCAACTTGACCTCGCCGGCCTCGGTCACCAGCAGGTTGCTGGGCTTGATGTCGCGGTGCACGACGAGGTGTTGGTGGGCGTGCGCGACACCCGCGCAGGCCTGCTGCATCAGTGCCAGCCGCTGGGCGGTGGTGGCGCCTTTGGCCTCGCACCAGGCCACGATGGGCTGGCCTTTGATGCGCTCCATGACGAGGTAGGGTCGCCCGTCATCGGTCACGCCGGCGTCGTAGAGCCGGGCGATGTTCTGGTGCTCCAGCAGCGCCCCAATCTGGCGCTCGCGGGCCATGCGCCCGGCCAGATCGGGGCCGCGCAGCAGCCGGGGCAGCTTGAGCGCCACCTCGCGCTCGAAGATGCCGTCGGCGCGCTGGGCCAGCCACACCCAGCCCATGCCGCCGCGCCCCAGGGCTTCCAGCAGCCGGTAAGGGCCGATGCGGTCGCCGGGCTGCACGCCGGCATCGGCCTCTTCGCCCGCAGCGGCGTCGAGCGGCGGCAGGCCGCCTTGCAGGAAGGCGCAGTCGGCCTCTCGCCGGTCGTGCTCGGCCAGCAGTTCGCGCAGCGCCTCGGCGTCCTGGGGCGGCAGGCGTGCCAGCCAGTCCTCGCGCTCGGCGAGCGGCACATCCAGGGCCACGTCCAGCAACCCGTGCAGATGGGCCAGACGCGCGGCAGAGAGTGTCATGGCCTTACTTCAGCAGCGCCATCAGCAGCAGGCGGGCCTTCTCCCAGTCCCGCTGCACGGTGCGTTCGGTCACGCCCAGGGCCTGGGCAATCAGGGCTTCGGTGTAGCCACCAAAGTAGCGCATCTCCACCACCTGGGCCAGCCGGGGTGCCTCGGCCGCCAGGGCCTGCAGCGCCTCGTCCACGCGCAGCACCTCGTCCTCGGGTGCACCCAGGTGCGCCTCCAGGCCGGTGGTGAGCGCCAGATGGGTGGCGCCGCCGCCGCGCCGCTGTGCCTGGCGCTGGCGCAGCCCGTCGATGACCACTGAGCGCATGGTGCGTGCGGCATAGGCAAAGAAGGCACTGCGGCTGGCCGGTTTGAGGCCGCCGCTCTCCACCGCCCGCAGGTAGCTCTCGTGCACCAGCACGGTGGTGTTCAGCAAGGTGGAGCGGCCGCCGCGTTGCAGCCGCGATTGGGCCAGCCGCCGCAGCTCGGGGTAGGCTGCCGCAAACAAGGCGTCTTGCGCACCGGGTTCCTCGGCATTGACTCGCGCAAGCAACTCGGCCATTTCGGTCACAGCCGCCGTGGGCGCTGGTGGCATGGGCATCAGCCTTTTCTGAAACAGGACAGACGATGCGGCCGGGCACCCTCGCCCACCAACGCCCGGGGTGATCCATGGGCCGCTCAGACGATGGTAATGCGGCAATCCACCGGGCACCACACGCGCAGCTCGGCATAAGGGGTCAGGCCGATGTAGATCGGCCGCGCGCCCTCGTCCAGCGACAGCACGCCGTGGCGCTCGAACGGTGCGGCCGCCGAATGCACCTCAAAACGCACCCGCGCCAGCGGCTCGCTGGCGGCCACGAAGATGAAGCCGGGCAGCACCGGCCCCTCGAAGACCCGGGTCCAGACCTGCGCCGCGCAGACGATGGGCTGGGCACTGACGACAGAGGGCATGGCGACGGCATTCATGCGGCGACTCCGATGGGTTGGTTGGATGCAGACTCCGTAAGTTGTGAAGCGCGGATCAGCACCACGGGCGCCACGCTGTGCACGCGGCGCAGGTTGCGCTCGTGGCGGCAGCGCAGCAGCGCCATATAGACCCGGCCCACAAAGTCGCTCTCGTTGCGAATGGGAAACCAGGCGTCGTGCAGGTACAGCGCCACGGGTTCGCCGTCGGCCGCAAACACCGGGGCCAGGGTGTTGGCCGAGGTGAGGGGAAAGCCGAGGCCAGCGGTGCGCAAGCGCTTGAGCCACTGCGCGCATTGGCGCAGCTCGGGCATCTGTCCGAGTGCGATGTCCATGACCTCGAAATCCGCGAGGTCAAAGCGAATGCCGGCTGCCCCGGCCATCCCGGTGTTCGTCTCGCTCGGGCTCATGTGCGTCTCCTTGCCGCTGATCGGCGTGTCCCCATGACACCCCGTTCACTGCAACAGACGCAACGGACCCACCCAAACCCGACAGGGCCAGGTGAAAACCCCTAGTGCCCCCAGCGCCCCGTCAGCGTGGCCTTGGCCAGCGCGTGGGCGTGGAGGTTGAAGCCCACCATGGCGCCGCTGGGCAGCTCGGGCAGCTCCAGCCGGGGCACGTCCAGCGCCCAGACGGTGAAGATGTAGCGGTGCGGTGCGTCGCCCTTGGGCGGGTAGGCGCCGCCGAAGCCGGTCTCGCCGTAGTCGTTGCGGCCACTCTGGGCGCCGGCCGGCATGGGCGCACCGGCCGCCAGCGCGTGCAGGCCGGGCGGCAGGTTGACCAGCAGCCAATGCCACCAGCCGCTGCCGGTGGGGGCGTCGGGGTCGTAGCAGGTGATGGCAAAGCTCTGGGTGCCGGCGGGCTCGCCCTGCCAGGCCAGTTGCGGCGAGCGGTTGCCGCCGCCCAGCCCGCCGTGCACCTGGGCCAGGCCCAGGGTGGCGCCTTCAACGAGGTCGGTGCTGGTGAGGGTGAAGGTCATGTCATGCTCCTTGCAGTGCCTGTGAGAAATCGGCCAGCAGGTCGGCCGCGTCTTCCAGCCCCACCGAGACGCGGACCAGGCCGTCGGCGATGTCCATGCGCGCCCGCACCTCGGGGCCGGCCTCCCAGAAGATGGTGGGGGCCACCGGAATCACCAGGGTGCGCGTGTCGGCCAGGCCGGTGGCGGGGATGGCCAGTTGCAGCCGGTTGATGACGGCGTTGGTCTGGGCGGCGTCGCGCAGCTCGAAGCTCAGCAACCAGGCGCCGGCCTTGAACAAGGCCTGCGCCCGCGCGTGCTGCGGGTGGCTGGGCAGACCGGGGTAGCAGACGCGGGCCACGGCTGGGTGAGCCTCCAGCATCTGCGCCAGCGCCAGCGCGGTGGCGCTGCTGTGGTCGACGCGCAGCGCCAGCGTTTCGGCGCCCGTGGCCACGTCGTGCGCGGCCTGGCCCATCATGGCGCCGCCCATGTCGCGCAGGCCTTTGCGGCGCACCTGGGTCAGGCCCCATTGGGCGGGGTCGCCCTGGCGATAGGGCGCAAAGATGTGGGGGTAGCCGCGCCAGTCGAAGCGGCCGGTGTCGGTCACCGAGCCACCCATGGCCACGCCGTGGCCGGCGATGGATTTGCTCAGGGCGTTGATGACCAGATCGGCCCCCACGGTGCCCGGCTGGAACAACCACGGCGAGGTGACGGTGTTGTCCACCACGAACAGCGCCGCATGGGCCTGGCAGATGGCGGCAATGCCCTCGAAGTCGGGGATTTGCGTGCCGGGGTTGGCCAGGCTTTCGACGAAGACCATGCGCGTGTTGGGCTGCATGGCGGCGGCCACGGCGGCCGCATCGGTGGGGTCCACCCGCGTCACCTGCACGCCCAGACCAGTCAAAGTGCCGCACAAGCTGTTGGTGTTGCCAAAGACGAAATGGCTGCACACCAGGTGGTCGCCGGCCTTGAGCAGGCTGAAGAACACGGCCGTGACCGCTGCCATGCCGGTGGCAAAACAGATGGTGCCCACGCCACCTTCCATCTGGTTGATCTTGGCCTCCAGCGCCGCCACCGTGGGCGAGCTCTGACGGGTGTAGACGTGCACGCCCTTGACCTTGCCCTGGAAGACGTCGATCAGGTCTTCGACCCGCTCGAAGCCGTATTGCACCGAGGTGTGCACGGGCTTGCGCACGCCGCCGTGCATGACACCCCCCCGGCGGTCGGCGTGGACGAGGTTGGCGGTGAATCCGGCGGGTGCAGTGGACATGAACGGCTTTCGGCAAATCGTGAAGGCAGCCTCGATTCTAAAAAGGCCACGGTGGCCGCCATGGTGGCAGAATCAAACCGTTCGCCACACTCACGCGGGTTCTATAGTTCCTTGAACCGATGCTCTCGCGAGCCTGGGCTTGGAACATCGCAGAGTTGGTGTGATCGTCTCGCGTCAGATGAACCCGAAGCACTGCTGACCTCGCCCACCTGAATCCCCTGGGTTCAGGAATGCGGCCCAAGGTTTGTGGCGAACACCTCCTTTCTTGTCCACTGCCCGACGCACCCTCCCCCGATGCCCAACGCCTGGTTGATGAAGATCGAACCCACCGAGTGCTCGATCGACGATCTGGCGGCGCGGCCCGGTCAGCAGGTGCCGTGGACGGGCGTGCGCAACCATCTGGCACGCAACTACATGCGCGACGCGATGCGCGTGGGTGACGACGTGCTGTACTACCACTCGTCCTGCCCCGAGCCGGGCATTGCAGGCCTGGCCAAGGTGGCCAGCACGCCCTACCCCGACCCGACGCAGTTCGACCCCGAGAGCCCTTATTTCGACGCCCGCGCCACGCCCGAGGCGCCGCGCTGGTGGCTGGTGGACGTGGCGCTGGCGCGCAAGACGCGGCTGCTGCCGCTGGCCGAGTTGCGCGGCATGCCCGAGTTGGCCGAGATGGTGATCCTGCGGCGAGGCAACCGGCTGTCCATCACGCCGGTGACGGCCTCCGAATGGCGGGCCGTGCTCGATCGGGTCGCATGAGACACCTGACCGGGGCTGCAGGCGGGGCTGCCTGGTGATGCTGCTGGACGCCGTCACCTGGCCGCTGGTGCTGGAGCTGCTGGCGCTGGGCAGCGTGGTGGGCGTGCTGGCCGGCCTGCTGGGCATAGGCGGCGGCATGATCATGGTGCCGTTTCTGACGCTGATGCTGGAGCATCGCGGCGTGCCCACGGCAATGGCCATGAAGATGGCCATTGCCACGGCCATGGCCACCATCACGGTGACGTCGCTGTCCAGCCTGCGCGCCCACCATGCGCGCGGCGCGGTGCGCTGGCCGGTGGTGGCCGGCATGGCGCCGGGCGTGGTCCTGGGCGGGCTGGTGGCCGGCGCCGGGGTGTTTGCGCTGCTCAAGGGCAAGGTGCTGGGTTTTGTGTTTGCGGGCTTTTTGCTGTTCTCGGCGCTGCAGATGGCGCTGGACCGCAAGCCCAAGCCCTCGCGCAGCACGCCGGGGCCGCTGGGGCTGGCCTCGGCCGGTGGGGTCATCGGCCTGGTGTCGGGCCTGGTGGGTGCCGGCGGCGGGTTTCTGACGGTGCCGTTTCTGGTCTGGCGCAACGTGCCGGTGCACCAGGCGGTGGGCACGAGCGCCGCGCTGGGTTTTCCCATTGCGCTGGCGGCCACGGCGGGTTATGTGATCGGCGGCTGGCGGCTGCCGCCGGCACTGCCGGGGGCGTTCGGCTACCTGTACCTGCCGGCGCTGGTGCTCATCATGGCCACCAGCATGTGGACGGCGCCGCTGGGCGTGCGGCTGGCCCATGCGCTGAACGTGGCCCAGCTCAAGCGGGGCTTTGCGGTGGTGCTGGTGGGGCTGGCCGTGACCATGTTCTACAAAGCACTGCACGCGTGAGCATGGCAGCCGGCGCCTGGGCGTTGCGACTGGCCGGACTGGCGCTGATGGTCAGCGCCCTGTCGCTGCCGCTGATGCGGGCGCCCGAGCGACCGGTGGAGACGCTGGTGGCCACCTGGGCCCCGTCGCCCTCGGAGTTTGCCGAGTTGGAGGGCCAACTGTTGCACTGGCGCGACCAGGGCCGCACCGGCGACCCGACGCCGCTGGTGCTGTTGCACGACGCTGGCGCCAGCCTGCATGTCTGGGAAGGCTGGGTGCGGGCGCTGACCCCGCGTCACCGCGTGCTCACGCTGGACGTGCCGGGCAGCGGCCTCTCGGGCCCCGCACCGGATGGCGACTACCGCCCCGCCGCCCAGGCGCAGCGCGTGCGCGCGCTGTTGGCCCAGGCCAAGGTGCGGCGCTATGTGCTGGTGGGCCAGGGCGCCGGGGCTGACGTGGCCTGGGCCATCGCCGTGGCCGATCCGCATGCGGTGCGTGGCCTGATGCTGATCAACCCGGGCCGGCCGGCACATTGGCCACCGCTGTGGCGGCTGGCGCGGCTGCCGGGCTGGGCCAGCATCTCCACCGAACTGCTGCCCCGCGCCCTGATCCAGGTGCAATGGGATGAGTTGCTGGGGCCGGCGGGCAGCGTGTCGGCCGTGCAGACCGACCGCCTTTTCGAGCTGACCCGCCGCAGCGGCAACAGCGCCGCCTTGCCACTGCTGCTGGCCCAACTGGGTGCGCCGCAACCCGCACTGCCCACCGACATGCCGGTGCTGCTGGCCTGGGGTGAGGCCGATGCGGTCACACCGCTGACCCCGGCGCGACGTGCGACCCTGGGCAACCAGTTGCCGCAGGCCCGCTGGGCCGTCTGGCCGGGGCTGGGCCATTGGCCGCAGGAGGAAGATGCGGCGCGCACCGTGACGTCGCTGCAGCAGTGGCTGGGCGAAGCAGCCGGTGGCGCCGGCCCGATTGCCTGGGGGGCGCCGACCGCTGCCGGCTGGTCTCAGCGGTTGAGCAGCGCCAGCATCTCGGACTGGAACTCGCGCTGATAGAGCACCCACACCACGCAGACGGTGGCCACGATGGCGGCCACGGGTGAGATGAACCAGGCCATGACGGCGAACGACATGTAATAGGTGCGCAGGCCGTCGTTGAAACTCTCGGCAGCCAGCCCCACGACGCGGCCCGCACGCTCGGCAAAGGCGTCGCGGGTGGCGTCTGTCCAGTAAGGGTCTTCGGCCAGCGGCGCGCTGGCCAGCAGCAAGGTGCCAAAGCCGTACTGGCGCATGCTCCAGGTGAAGCGGAAAAAGGCAAAGACGAACATGCCCAGCATGACGACCAGCTTGAGGTCGAACAGCAGCATGGAGGTGCGGGCGGCAAACGGCAGGTCGCGCATGAAGGCTTCGGCCTGGTTGGAAGCGCCCAGCACGGCCACCAGGCCACCGATGATGAGGATGGTGGTGGAGGCGAAAAACGACGGGCTGGTGGAGAGGTTTTGCACCACCGCGCCGTCGAACAGCCGGTTGTCGCGCCCGGTGGCGCGCCACATCCACTGTCGCCGCTCACGGTTGGTGCTGCCCAGCAGCGAGGGGAATCCGTGGCTGCGGCGGTGGGCGAAAATCGTGTAGCCCACCCAGGCCGTGAACAGGCACACCAGCGCCAGCACGTCCATGAGGCCTATCGAAGACAAGATGTCGCTTGTGATCCAGGAAGCATTCATGCCCGCGCATTGTGGCGCAGGCACCAGCCCCTATGTGGGCCGTTTCGCGCCCTCGCCCACGGGTTTGCTGCATGCGGGCTCGCTGGCGGCGGCACTGGCTTCGTGGCTGGATGCGCGCGCCCATGGCGGGCGCTGGCTGGTGCGCATCGAGGACGTGGACACGCCGCGCTGCGTGGCGGGTGCAGCCGATGGGATCCTGGCTCAGCTGGCGGCCCTGGGCCTCGCACCGGACGAGCCGCCCTGGTGGCAATCGGCGCGCAGTGAGGCCTATGCCCAGGCGCTGGCAGCCCTGCAGCACGCAGGCCTGGCCTACCCCTGCGGCTGCAGCCGCAAGGCGGTGGGCGACGGCCCCTACCCCGGCACCTGCCGCAACGGCCTGCACGGCAAGCCGGCGCGGGCCTGGCGCCTGCGGGTGCCGGATGGCCCGCTGCGCTGGCACGATGCGCGGCTGGGCGCACAGGAGCAGGACGTCGCCCGTGCGGTAGGCGACTTCGTGATCCGCCGCGCCGATGGGCTTTGGGCCTACCAGTTGGCCGTGGTGGTGGACGATGCGGCCCAGGGCATCACCCACGTGGTGCGCGGCGAGGACCTGGCCGACAACACGCCGCGCCAGATGCTGCTGCAGCGCGCGCTGGGACTGCCGACGCCGGCCTACCGGCACACGCCGCTGGTGCTGGCGGCCGATGGGTGCAAGCTGTCCAAACAGAACGGGGCCGCGCCGCTGGACCTCACCCAGCCCCAGCTGGCGCTGGCGGCGGCCGGTGCGGTGCTGGGGCTGCCTGCGCTGGCGGCGGCAACCTTGCCCGACTGGCTGGCGGCGGCCGTCAGTGCCTGGCGGGACGCCACACGGGCAAGGCCATGACCTCGATGCCCTCGTCCGCCAGCGCCTCGCGCTCGGCGGCCGAGGCCTGGCCGCGGATGCCGCGCTCGGGGGCCTGGCCGTGGTGGATGCGGCGCGCCTCGTCGGCAAAGCGCTCGCCCACGTCCTCGGTGCGGGCCAGCACCTGCTGCACCACCTCGTGGACGATGGCCTTGATGGCCGAGGGCGACATGGGCGCATCGGTGGCGGGTTGCGCCGCCGGCGTCGGTTCGGCCGGCGCCGCAGCATGGCCCAGGTTCAGGCGCGGCGCGCTGGGCCGCTTGCGGATGTCGCCGGCATCGCAGATGGGGCAGACGAGCAGGCCGCGCTGCTGCTGGCCGGCGTAGTCGGCCTCGCTGGCGAACCAGCCTTCAAAGGTGTGGCCGTGGGGGCAGACGAGATCGAGAACCTTCACGCCTGCCACTGTAGCGGCCAATCGCCCGCGCGCCAGCGTTGCAGCCACAGCAGGCCGATCAATGTCTTGGCGTCGGTCAACTCGCCGCGCGCAGCCAGGGCATCCAATTCGTCGGCGGCCATCAGGCCCACGTCGATGTGCTCGCCCACGTCGAGCTGCTGGGCGCCGGCCTGCAGGCCACGCGCAAACCAGATCTCGATGGCCTCGGTGGCGTAGGCGGCGGCGTTGTGGATGACGCAGGCCCGTGCCCACTCGCGGGCGGTGTAGCCGGTTTCCTCGCGCAGCTCGCGCCGTGCGGTGGCCAGCGCGCCCTCGCCCGCGTCGATCTTGCCGGCCGGAAACTCCAGCAGCACACGGCCCAGTGGGTGGCGCCACTGGCGGGCAACGACCAGCTGGCCGTCATCGGCCAGCGGTACGACCATGACCGCGCCGGGGTGGACCACGTATTCACGCGTGGCCAACTCACCCGTGGGCAGGCGCACGGTGTCGCGGCGCACGTGCAGAAAATTGCCGTCGAGAATGACCTCGCGGCCGACTTGTTGCTCGATCAGGTGGGCGTGGTCATCCATCAGCCGCGCCGCAGGTAGCGCCAGACAAAGCCTGGAAAGGCCAGCGTGGCCAGCAGGCAGACCCAGGCGGCGTAGAACTCCCAGCCCTGGGGGCTGCGCTGGCCCAGATGGCTCTCCAGCGCCACGCCCACGCCCATGGCGGCGGCGCCCAGCAGCAGCCACTCCAGCAGCCGCCAGCCAAAGGCCTTGGGCGCGCGACGCGGGCCCACCAGCAGCAGGCGCTCGTTCAAAAACGGCAGGTTGGCCGCCACCACGGCCAGTGCAATGGTCAGCCAGACGGCGACGCCGGGCGTCATCCGTGCATCGTCATGTAGATGGCGTCCACGCACAGCGCCATCAGCCAGCCCGGCGCCAGGCCCAGCGCCAGGGCCGCAGCGCCGTTGGCAGCCAGCAGCAGGCTGACGCCACCATGGGCGACCGGGACCTGGGCACCCACCGGGGGCGCGTCGAAGTACATGACTTTGACGATGCGCAGGTAGTAAAACGCGCCGATCAGCGACAGCAGCACGGCCACCACCGCCACCGCAATGTAGCTGCCCTGCCCCGTGGTCACCAGCGCCTGCACGATGGCGAACTTGGCATAGAAGCCCACCAGCGGCGGAATGCCGGCCAGCGAGAACATGAAGATGGCCATGACGGCAGCCATCCAGGGGCTGCGCTTGGCCAGGCCGGCCAGGTCGGTGATCTCTTCGCTCTCAAAGCCTTGACGCGACAGCAGCATGATGAGGCCGAAGGTGCCCAGCGTGGTCAGCACGTAGCTGATGGCGTAGAACATGGCCGAGCTGTAGCCGTTGGCCGCGCTCAAGGTGTTGGTGGCGATCACCGTAGGGGTGAAGCCCAGCAGCATGAAGCCCAGTTGCGCAATGGTGGAGTAGGCCAGCATGCGCTTCAGGTTGCGCTGGGCAATGGCCGCCAGGTTGCCCAGGGCCATGGACAGCACGGCCAGCACGATCAGCATCTGCTGCCAGTCGTGGGCCATGCCCGAAAGGCCGTCAACCAGCAGCCGCATGGTGATGGCAAACGCCGCCAGCTTGGGCGCGCCAGCCACCATCAGCGTGATGGCCGTGGGTGCGCCCTGGTAGACGTCGGGCACCCACATGTGAAAGGGCACCACGCCCAGCTTGAACGCGAGGCCGGCGACGATGAAGACCACGCCAAAGGTCAACACCATGGGGGTGATGCCGCCGGACTGAATGGCCGCGAAGATTTCGGCCAGCCGCAGCGAGCCGGTGGCACCGTAGAGCATGGACATGCCGTAGAGCAGAAAGCCCGAGGCCAGCGCGCCCAGCACGAAGTACTTCATCGCCGCCTCGGTGGCGGACGCATGGTCGCGCCGCAGCGCCACCAGCGCGTAGAGCGAGAGGCTCATCAACTCCAGGCCGACGTAGATCACCAGCAGGTGGTTGGCCGAAATCATCACGCCGATGCCCAGCAGCATGAACAGCGACAGCGTGTAGAACTCGCCCTTGCGCAACTCGCGGCTGCCGATGTAGGGCTGGGCATAGGCCAGCGTGGCCATCATGGCCAGCGCCGCGCAGGCCGCCAGCAACTGGCCCATGGGGTCGGAGACCACCAGCCCCTGCATGCCGTACTGGCTGGCGGCAGCGCCGCCCACAGCCAGCCCGTCCTGCAGCGCCAGCACGTGCATGAGGGCATAGGCGCCCATGGCCGCCTGCGTCAGCCACAGCGTGGTCTTGCCGCCAGGTGCGGAGGTCAGCACATCGATGATGAGGATCGCGCAGGCGGCGACCAGCAGCATCAGCTCAGGATAGACAACAACCCAGTTCATCACAGTCATGGTGGGCGCCTTCAGGGCAATTTGGACGTCGCGACGTGGCGCAGCAGTTCGGTGACCGACACATGCATCACATCGGTGAAAGGCTTGGGATACAGGCCCATGTAGAGCACGGCCGCTGCCAGCAGGGCCAGCATCAGGAACTCGCGGGCGTTGATGTCGGTGAGGGTGCGCACGTGCTCGTGGCGCACCTCACCGAAGTAGACCCGCTTGTACATCCACAGGGTGTAGGCAGCGCCAAAGATCAGCGCGGTGGCGGCCAGCATGCCGATCCAGAAGTTGACGCCCACGGCGCCCAGGATGACCATCCACTCGCCCACGAAACCGGCCGTGCCCGGCAGGCCGCAGTTGGCCATGGCAAACAGCAGCGCGAAGGCGGCGAACTTGGGCATGGTGTTGACCACGCCGCCGTAGTCGGCAATCTCCCGCGAGTGCACGCGGTCGTAGAGCACGCCGATGCACAGGAACATGGCACCCGAGACGAAGCCGTGCGAAATCATCTGCACGATGCCGCCCGAGACACCCAGCTCGTTGAAGAGGAAGAAGCCCAGCGTGACAAAGCCCATGTGGGCGATGGACGAGTAGGCCACGAGCTTTTTCATGTCCTGCTGCACCAGCGCCACCATGCCGATGTAGATGACGGCCACCAGGCTGAGCGTGATGATGAACCAGGCGTACTCGTGCGCGGCATCCGGCGCGATGGGCATGGACAGCCGCAGGAAGCCGTAGGCCCCCAGTTTGAGCATGATGGCCGCCAACACCACCGAGCCGCCGGTGGGCGCCTCGACGTGGGCGTCGGGCAGCCAGGTGTGGACCGGCCACATCGGCACCTTGACCGAGAACGCGGCCAGGAAGGCGAAGAACAGCAGCGTCTGTGCGTTCATCGGCAGCGGCAGGCGATGCCAGTCCAGGATGGCGAAGCTGCCGCCCGATTTGAAGTACAGGTAGGCCAGCGCCACCATCATCAACAGCGAACCCAGCAGCGTGTAGAGGAAGAACTTGAACGCCGCATAGACGCGGCGCGGCCCGCCCCAGATGCCGATGATGATGTACATCGGGATCAGCGTGGCCTCGAAGAAGACGTAGAACAGCAGCCCGTCCAGCGCCGAGAAGACACCGATCATCAGCCCCGAGAGGATGAGGAAGGCGCCCATGTACTGGTGCGGCCGGTCGGTGATGACCTCCCAGCCGGCAATGACCACGATGACGGTGATGAAGGCCGTCAGCGGCACGAACCACATCGAGATGCCGTCCACGCCCAGGTGGTAGCGCACGTTGAAGCGCTCGATCCAGAACCAGTTTTCCTGGAACTGCATCAGCGCCGTGGTGGTGTCAAAGCCGGTGATCAGCGGCAGCGTGACGACCAACCCCAGCAGCGAGCCGACAAGCGCCAGCCAGCGCACCAGCGACACGTTGCCGCTGCGGCCAACGATGAGCAGCAAGGCGCCGAACGCGATCGGCAACCAGATGGCAAGACTCAACAGCATCGTATTTTTCTCCGCCTGTATTTTTATTGACCCAAGCGGCTCATCAGATACGGCCACAACTGCCAGGTCATCAGACCAAACACACCCAGGGCCATGGCCAGCGCGTACCACGACAGCACGCCGTTTTGCAGTGCCCGCGTCCAGCCAGCCACCACGCCCACGGCCCGTGCCGAGCCGTTGACCACCAGCCCGTCGATCAGGCCGGCATCGGCCCCCTTCCACAACCCCACGCCCAGTTTGCGCGCGCCGGCCGCGAAGATGTGTTCGTTGATCCAGTCCATGTAGTACTTGTTCTCGAGCACGTTGACGATGGGCGCAAAGACGCGCGCCAGCGTGGCCGGGATCTCGGGCTTGACCAGGTAGAACACATAGGCCGTGACCACGCCCGCCAGCGCCAGCCAGAACGGTGCCGTGGAGAAGGCGTGCAGGGCCATACCCATGGCACCGTGGAACATCTCCTCAAGGCCGGCCATGGCCGGATGGGCCGCCGTGTTGACCACGATGGCGCTCTTGAAGAAGTCACCGAACAGCATGGGCTCAATGGTGAAGTAGCCGATCACCACCGAGGGCACCGCCAGCAGCACCAGCGGCAGCGTGACCACCCAGGGCGATTCGTGCGGCGTGTGGGCATGGCCATCACCATGGTGATCGTGCTCACCGGGGAAGGGCTTGTGGTGGAAGCGCTCCTGGCCATGGAAGACCAGGAAGTACATGCGGAAGGAGTAGAACGCGGTGATGAACACCCCGGCCGTCACCGCGAACGCCGCGAAATGGGCGCCCGGCAGGTGGCTGAAGTGCACGGCCTCGATGATGCTGTCCTTGGAGTAGAAGCCCGAGAACAGCGGCGTGCCGATCAGCGCCAGCGAACCCAGCAGGGAGGTGATCCAGGTGATGGGCATGTATTTGCGCAGGCCACCCATGTTGCGGATGTCCTGATCGTGGTGCATGCCGATGATGACCGAGCCGGCCGCCAGGAACAGCAGCGCCTTGAAGAAGGCGTGCGTCATCAGGTGGAACACCGCCACCTGGTAGGCCGACACGCCCAGCGCCACCGTCATATAGCCCAGCTGCGACAGCGTGGAATAGGCCACCACGCGCTTGATGTCGTTCTGGATGATGCCCAGAAAACCCATGAACAGCGCGGTGATGGCGCCAATGACCAGCACGAAGTTCAGCGCCGCGTCCGACAGCTCGAACAGCGGCGACATGCGGGCCACCATGAAGATGCCGGCCGTCACCATGGTGGCGGCGTGGATCAGCGCGGAGATGGGCGTGGGGCCTTCCATGGAGTCGGGCAGCCACACGTGCAGCGGGAACTGCGCACTCTTGCCCATGGCGCCGATGAACAGGCAGACGCAGGCCACGGTCAACAGCCCCCAGTCGGTACCCGGGAAGGTCATGGCCGCCATCTCGCTGCCCTTGGCGAACACCTCGCCATAGTTCAGCGAGCCGCTGTAGGCCAGCAGCAGGCCGATACCCAGGATGAAGCCGAAGTCGCCCACGCGGTTGACCAGAAAGGCCTTCATGTTGGCGAAGATGGCCGTGGGCTTCTTGAACCAGAAGCCGATCAGCAGGTAGGACACCAGGCCCACGGCCTCCCAGCCGAAGAACAGCTGGAGCATGTTGTTGCTCATCACCAGCATCAGCATGCTGAAGGTGAACAGCGAGATGTAGGAGAAGAAGCGCGTGTAGCCCGGGTCTTCCTCCATATAGCCTATGGTGTAGATGTGCACCATCAGCGACACGAAGGTGACCACGCACATCATCATGGCGGTCAGGCCATCGACGAGGAAGCCCACCTCCATCTTGAGGCCACCGATGTTCATCCACTCGTAGATGGTCTGGTTGAAGCTCGCGCCGCCCATGACGGCCTGCAACACCAGCACCGAGATGATGAACGAGAGGGTGACACCGGCGATGGTGATGAGGTGCGCGCCACGGCGGCCCACGGCCTGGCCGGCCAGGCC
The DNA here is from genome assembly GCA_020161145.1 of Pseudomonadota bacterium. Lineage (GTDB taxonomy): Bacteria > Pseudomonadota > Gammaproteobacteria > Burkholderiales > Burkholderiaceae_C > Ideonella. The sequence continues at coordinate 804,245 of JAIUPQ010000001.1, read as the reverse complement.
GGCCACCAGCGAGCCCACCAGCGGTGCCAGGGGCACCGTCAGCAGCAGGTTTTGGGTGAGTTCGACGGCCATCGGATCAGCCCTTCAAGGTATCGAGCTTGTCCACCGCAATGGTGGCGCGGTTGCGGAAGAGCACGACGAGGATTGCCAGGCCGATGGCCGACTCGGCCGCCGCCACGGTGAGGATGAAGAACACGAACACCTGGCCGTGCAGATCGCCCAGGTAGTGCGAGAAGGCGACGAAGTTCATGTTGACCGCCAGCAGCATCAGCTCGATGGCCATCAACAGCACGATCAGGTTGCGCCGGTTCATGAAGATGCCCACCACCGACAGGGCAAACAAAAAGCCGCCCAGCGTCAGGTAGTGGTAGAGGGTGATGCCGGAGGTCATGCCTTGTCTCCTTGCTCGGCAGCGGGCGGTGCGCTGGGCTGCTCCACGGTGGCCGGCATCTGCACCAGCCGCATGCGATCGGCGGCCTTGACGCGCACCTGCTCGGCCGGCTTTTGCGAGCGGCTGTCCTTGCGGCCGCGCAGCGTCAGCGCCACGGCAGCCACCATGGCCACCAGCAACACCATGGCCGCCACCTGCAGCGGGTAGAGGTATTCGGTGTACATCAGGATGCCCAGCGCGCGGGTGTTGCCTTGCGCCAGCACCTCGGGCGGCAGCGGCTTGGCCAGCGGCAGGTTGAAGCCGCTCTTCATCACCAGCGCCATCTCCAGCGCGATGAGCACGCCCACGAAGGCCGCCACCGGGAAGGCCGACCAGAAGCGCTCGCGCACCTTCTCGCGGTCCACGTCCAGCATCATGACGACGAAGAGGAACAGCACCATCACCGCGCCCACATAGACCAGCACCAGCGCGATGGCCAGGAACTCGGCATGCAGCAGCATCCAGACGAAGGCCGCGTTGACAAAGGTCAGCACCAGGTACAACGCCGCATGCACGGTGTTGCGTGCGGTGATGACCTTGAAGCCGGCGGCCAGCAGCACGGTGGCAAAGATGAAAAACAGGAGGGAGGTCATGTTCATGGTGTATTGCGCCCAGGCACCGCGTCAGCGGTACTTGGCGTCAGCCTCCTTGCGCTGGGCGATCTCGGCCTCGTAGCGATCCCCCACGGCCAGCAGCATGTCTTTGGTGAAGTACAGGTCACCGCGCTTCTCGCCGTGGTACTCGAAGATGTGCGTCTCGACGATGGAGTCCACCGGGCAGCTCTCTTCGCAAAAGCCGCAGAAGATGCACTTGGTCAGGTCGATGTCGTAGCGCGTGGTGCGGCGGGTGCCATCGCCGGCACGCTCGCCCGCCTCGATGGTGATGGCCATGGCCGGGCAGACGGCCTCGCACAGCTTGCAGGCGATGCAGCGCTCTTCGCCGTTCTCATAGCGGCGCAGCGCGTGCAGGCCACGAAAGCGCGGCGACAGCGGCGTCTTTTCCTCAGGGAACTGCACCGTGATGTTGCGGGAGAAGAAGTGCTTGCCGGTGACGGCAAAACCCTTCCACAGCTCCAGCAGCAAAAAGCTGGAGAAGAAGTCTTTCAGGGGAGCGGCCATTGCAGCTTGCCTTTGTCTCGTCAGGGCCAGATGTTCAGCGGGGACTTGATCCACACCGCCACCACCAGCAACCACACCAGCGTGACCGGGATGAAGATCTTCCAGCCCAGGCGCATGATCTGGTCGTAGCGATAGCGCGGGAACGAAGCACGCACCCACAGGAACATCGAAACCACGCAGAACACCTTGATGCCCAGCCAGATCCAGCCGGGGATGAAGTCCAGGAATGCGAACGGGGGCAGCCAGCCACCGAGGAACAGCAGCACCGTCAGCGTCGACACCAGGATCATGTTGGCGTATTCGGCCAGGAAGAACATGGCGAACGACATGCCCGAATACTCGATCATGTGACCGGCCACGATCTCCGACTCGCCCTCGACCACGTCGAACGGGTGGCGATTGGTCTCTGCCAGCCCCGAGATGAAGTAGACGAAGAAGATGGGCAGCAGCGGCAGCCAGTTCCACGACAGGAAGTTCAGGCCCATGGCCGCCATGTGCCCACTGCCCTGGCTGGTCACGATGGCCGACATGTTCATGCTGCCCGAGACCATCAGCACCACCACCAGCGCAAAGCCCATGGCGATTTCATAGCTGACCATCTGCGCCGAGGCGCGCATGGCGCCCAGGAAGGCGTATTTGGAGTTGGACGCCCAACCGGCAATGATGACGCCGTAGACCTCCAGCGAGGTGACTGCCGCGAGGAACAGCAGGCCGGCGTTGACGTTGGCCAGCGCGACCTCGGGGCCGAACGGAATCACCGCCCAAGCCACCAGCGCCGGCATGATGGTCATCACCGGGCCCAGGAAGAACAGCCCTTTGCTGGCGGCCGTAGGACGGATGATCTCCTTGAAGATCAGTTTGACCGCATCGGCAATGGGCGTGAGCAGGCCGAATGGGCCGACGCGGTTGGGGCCGGGGCGGATCTGCGAGAAGCCGATGCCTTTGCGCTCCCACAGTGTCAGATAGGCCACGCAGACCATCAGCGGTGCCACCACCACGATGATCTTGATCAGTGACCAGACTACTGGCCACCACACGTCGCCCATCAGGTGCAGGCCGCCCTGGTTGAAGGTGTCAATCATGTTCTCAGGCTCCGGCTTTAAACCGCCTCCACCGTGATGGGGCCGAACAGCGCCCCCAGCACACCGGCCGGCACGCGCACGGCATCAGCGGCCAGCGTGGGCTCCTCGCGCGCAACGAGCACGGCCTCGGCACCGCCCTGGCGCACGCGCACCTTGGCACCTGGGGTGAGGTTCATCTGTTGCCACAGCGCCGTAGGCAAGCCCACCACACGCGCAGCCCGGGCATCGGCCGTGCGTTGCAGCGCCTCGGCCCGGCGCACCAGCGCATCGGCCCCATAGAGGTTGACGCTGCCCATGCGGTGCAGGCCGCCTTCGGCGTCGGTCAGCGCCACCGGCTCCTGGCAGGCGTTGGACAGGCGCGCGGCGCGCTGCGCCTCGGTGCCCAGCCCGGCCAGCGCCTCGGCGCGGACCTCTTCCACGCTGTCCTGCTCAAAGCCAGCCAGGCCCAGCAGATTGCCCAGCACGCGCAACACCTTCCAGGCCGGACGGGTGTCGCCCAGCGGGCGCACCACGCCGTGGAAGCTCTGCACGCGGCCCTCGATGTTGACGAAGGTGCCGGCCGTCTCGGTGAACGGGGCAATGGGCAGCAACACGTCGGCGTTCTCGACCTGGGCGTCCTTGAACGGCGTCAGCGCCACGACGAGGCCGCTGCCTTGCAGCGCGGCCTGGGCCGCAGCGGCATTGCCGCCATCGGCGCCCGGCTCCACGTTCAGCAGCAACAGGCCTTGCATGGGCGCAGCCAGCATCTGCGCGGCGTTCTTGCCACCGGGGCCCGGTTGCACGCCGGCCCACTGAGCGCCCACGCTGTTGGCTGCCTCGCCCAGGTAGCCCACGCTGGCACCGGTGGCTTCGGCAATCCAGTTGGCCAGCGACAGCAATTCGGCCGCCTGCGGGTGATGCGCGGCCGCATTGCCCAGCAACACGGCCTTGTCCTTGCCCGACAGCAGCGCCTCGGCCATGGCGTTGGCGGCGGCGCGGGTGACGGCGTCGCTGGCGTCTTCGGCCTCGGCCGGCACCGGCGCGTCGCTGCCCTGGCGGTTGGCCACGGCCACCGCCACGGCAGCCAGCACGTTGACCCAGTGCTGCGGCGCGGCCACGAGGCTGGTGGCCACGGGCATGGCCCAGTCCTCCTGGGCGGCATCCAGACGCATCACCTGCGCACCATGGCGCACCGCCTGGCGCAGGCGCTGGCCCAGCAGGGGCTGGTCTTTGCGCGGGTTGGCGCCGATGACCAGGGCACGATCCAGCGTGGTCAGCGAGGCCACGCTGCGGCCCAGCCAGCGGGCGCCCCGGGCGCTGCCGGCAGCGCGCGCATCAGCGTGGCGCAGGCGGTGGTCGATGTGCTCGCTGCCCAGGCCACGCACCAGCTTGGCCAGCAGGTGCAGCTCCTCAAACGTGCTGTGCGGCGAGGCCAGCGCACCGATGCCTTCGGCACCGAACTCGGCCTTGACGCGCTGCAGGCCATCGGCCACGTAGTCCAGCGCGGTGGCCCAGTCCACGGCCTGCCACTGGCCGCCCTGCTTGATCATCGGGGTGGTCAGGCGCTCGGGGCTGTTCAGCGCCTCGTAGCTGAAGCGGTCGCGGTCGGCCAGCCAGCATTCGTTGACGGCTTCGTTCTCTTGCGGCACCACCCGCATCACGCGGTGGTTCTTGACCTGCACCACGAGGTTGGCGCCCACGCCGTCATGCGGGCTGATGCTGGTGCGGCGTGCCAGCTCCCAGGTGCGGGCGCTGTAGCGGAAGGGCTTGCTGGTCAGCGCGCCGACCGGGCAGACGTCGATCATGTTGCCCGAGAGCTCGGAGTCCACCGTCTTGCCCACAAAGGTGGCAATCTCGGAGTGCTCGCCGCGGTTTTGCATGCCCAGCTCCATGGCCCCGGCAATCTCCTGGCCGAAGCGCACGCAGCGCGTGCACTGGATGCAGCGGCTCATCTCCTCCATGGAGATCAGCGGGCCCACGTTCTTGTGGAAGACGACGCGCTTTTCTTCGGTGTAGCGCGAGGCACCCTTGCCGTAGCCCACGGCCAGATCCTGCAGCTGGCACTCGCCGCCCTGGTCGCAGATGGGGCAGTCCAGCGGATGGTTGATGAGCAAAAACTCCATCACCGAGGCCTGGGCCTTCTTGGCCCGCTCGCTCTGGGTGCGCACCACCATGCCTTGCGTCACGGGCGTGGCGCAGGCGGGCATGGGTTTGGGGGCTTTCTCGATGTCAACCAGACACATGCGGCAGTTGGCCGCAATGGAGAGCTTCTTGTGGTAGCAGAAATGCGGGATGTAGGTGCCCGCCGCATCGGCCGCATGCATCACCATGCTGCCTTCGGGCACGCTGACCTGTTTGCCGTCGAGTTGGATGTCAACCATATTGCGCGCGCTCAGACGTGAGCACCGACCGTGCAGGTCTTGTGCTCGATGTGGTGGACGAATTCGTCGCGGAAGTGCTTGATCATGCCGCGCACGGGCATGGCCGCTGCATCACCCAGGGCACAGATGGTGCGCCCCATGATGTTCTCGGCCACGTTGTCCAGCAGCTCCAGATCCTCCGGGCGACCGTGGCCATGCTCGATGCGCTGCACCAGCCGCCACAGCCAGCCCGTGCCTTCGCGGCAGGGGGTGCACTGGCCACACGACTCGTGCATGTAGAAGTACGACAGGCGCAGCAGGCTATCCACCATGCAGCGGGTGTCGTTCATGACAATGACCGCGCCCGAGCCCAGCATGGAGCCGGCCTTGGCAATGCTGTCGTAGTCCATGGTGCAGGCCATCATCACGTCGGCCGGCAGCACCGGGGCCGACGAGCCGCCGGGAATCACCGCCTTGAGCTTGCCGCCCTTGACGCCGCCGGCCAGCTCCAGCAGCTGGGCAAACGGGGTGCCCATGGGGATCTCGTAGTTGCCGGGCCGCTCCACGTCGCCCACCATGGAGAAGATCTTGGTGCCGCCGTTGTTGGGCTTGCCACATTCCAGATAGGCCTGACCACCGTGGTTGATGATCCAGGGCACCGCGGCAAAAGTCTCGGTGTTGTTGATGGTGGTGGGCTTGCCGTAAAGGCCGAAGCTGGCCGGGAACGGCGGCTTGAAACGCGGCTGGCCTTTTTTGCCCTCGATGGATTCGAGCAGCGCCGTCTCCTCGCCGCAGATGTAGGCGCCGAAGCCGTGGTGGGCATGCAGGTCGAAGCTGAAGCCGCTGCCCAGAATCTGGTTGCCCAGCAGACCCGCCGCGCGGGCCTCGGCCAAGGCCTCCTCGAAGCGCTCGTAGACCTCGAAGATCTCGCCGTGGATGTAGTTGTAGCCCTGCGTGATGCCCATCGCATAGGCGGCGATGGCCATGCCTTCGATGACGATGTGGGGGTTGTAGCGCAGGATGTCGCGGTCTTTGCAGGTGCCCGGCTCGCCCTCGTCGGAGTTGCAGACCAGGTACTTCTGCCCCGGGTAGATGCGGGGCATGAAGCTCCACTTGAGCCCGGTGGGGAAGCCCGCACCGCCACGCCCGCGCAGGCCCGAGGCCTTGACCTCGGCGATGACCTGATCGGGCGTCAGCGCCTCCTGGCCGTCCAGGCCCAGGATGCGGCGCAGCGCCGTGTAGCCGCCGCGGGCCTGGTAGTCGGCCAGACGCCAGTTGCGGCCGTCGAGGCCGGCGTAGATCTGGGGGTTGATGTGGCGGCCATGAAAACAGGTTTCGGTGCCGGTGGCTTGAAAGCGCGAGAGATCGAGCGCCATGCGTCAGCCTGCCTTCCTTGCGTCAGCCTGCAGCGTCTCGACCAATTCGTCGAGCCGCTCGGGGCTCATGTAGCTGAGCATCTGGCGGTCGTTGACCAGCATCACCGGCGCGTCGGCGCAAGCGCCCAGGCATTCGCACTGGGCCACGGTGAAGAGGCCGTCGGCGGTGGTGCCACCGGCCTCCACGCCCAGCTTGTGGCACAGGTGCTCCAAAGCCCCCTGGCCATGGCGCAACTGGCACGGCAGGTTGGTGCAGACGTTGAGCTTGTAGCGGCCCTGCGGCTGCTGGTTGTACATGTTGTAGAAGGTCGTGACCTCGTGCACGGCCATCTCGGGCATGCCCAGGTAAGCGGCGATCTGCGCCTCGGACTCGGGCGAGACCCAGCCCAGCTCCTGCTGGACGATGGCCAGGCAGGCCATCACGGCGGACTGCGCCTGCTCTTTCGGGTATTTGGCCACCTCGTGCGCGAAGCGCTCCAGCGTGGCGGCGGACAGCGGGGATTGACTCATCGGTCGATCTCTCCAAACACGATATCCATGGTGCCGATGACGGCCACCGCGTCGGCGATCATGTGACCGCGCGACATCTCATCCATGGCTGCCAGATGGGCAAAGCCAGGGGCGCGAATCTTGAGCCGGTACGGCTTGTTGGCACCATCGCTGACGAGGTAGATGCCGAACTCGCCCTTGGGGTGTTCGACGGCCGCATAGGCCTCGCCTTCGGGCACGCGGAACCCCTCGGAGAACAGCTTGAAGTGGTGGATCAACTCCTCCATGCTGCTCTTCATCTGCACGCGCGACGGCGGCGCCACCTTGTGGTTGTCGGTGATGACCGGGCCCGGGTTGGCGCGCAGCCAGTCCACGCATTGCTTGATGATGCGATTGGCCTGGCGCATCTCGGCCACGCGCACCAGATAGCGGTCGTAGGTGTCACCCTGCACGCCCACCGGCACGTCGAAATCCATCTGGGCGTAGACGTCGTAGGGCTGCTTCTTGCGCAAGTCCCAGGCAATGCCTGAACCGCGCAGCATGGGGCCGGTAAAGCCCAGGTTCAGTGCCCGCTCGGGCGTGACCACGCCGATGCCGACGGTGCGCTGCTTCCAGATGCGGTTGTCGGTCAACAGGGTTTCGTAGTCGTCGACGTGGCCGGGAAAGCGCGCGCAGAAGTCGTCGATGAAGTCCAGCAGCGAACCCTGGCGGTTGGCGTTCATGGCCTGGATGGCCCGCGCGTTGTGGATTTTGCTGACCTGGTATTGCGGCATGGTGTCCGGCAGGTCGCGGTAGACGCCGCCCGGACGGAAGTAGGCGGCGTGCATGCGCGCGCCCGACACCGCCTCGTACATGTCGAACAGATCCTCGCGCTCGCGGAAGGCGTAGATCAGGATGTTCATGGCGCCGCAATCCAGCCCGTGCGCGCCTATCCACAGCAGGTGGTTGAGGATGCGGGTGATCTCGGAGAACATCACGCGGATGTACTGCGCGCGCAGCGGCACCTCCAGACCCAGCATCTTCTCGATGGCCAGGCAGTAGGCGTGCTCGTTGCACATCATCGAGACGTAGTCCAGCCGGTCCATGTAGGGCAGCGCCTGGATGTAGGTCTTTTGCTCGGCCAGCTTCTCGGTGGCGCGGTGCAGCAGACCGATGTGCGGATCGGCGCGCTGGATGACCTCGCCATCCAGCTCCAAAACCAGCCGCAGCACACCGTGGGCTGCAGGATGTTGAGGACCGAAGTTGAGGGTGTAGTTCTTGATCTCAGCCATGCTCAGAGTCCGCCGTAGTGGTCTTCACGGATCACGCGCGGCGTGATCTCGCGCGGCTCGATGGTCACCGGCTGGTAGACCACGCGGCGGGTTTCCTCGTCGTAGCGCATCTCGACGTGGCCCGACACCGGGAAGTCTTTGCGCAGCGGGTGGCCGATGAAACCGTAGTCGGTGAGGATGCGACGCAAATCGTCGTGACCCTCGTAGATGATGCCCACCATGTCGAAGGCCTCGCGCTCGAACCAGTTGGCGCTGCTCCAGATGGGTGTGACCGAAGGCAGCACGGGCACCTCGTCATCGGGCGCAAAGGTCTTGACGCGCAAACGCCAGTTCTTGGCCACCGACAGCAGGTGGATGACGCTGACGTAGCGCAGCCCCTCGTGCGGGGCGTCCTTCCAGCCGGACATGTCCATGCCAGCGAGGTCGATCAGTTGCTCGAAGGCCAGATCGGTGTGGTCGCGCAGCGTTTGGGCGCAGGCAACGAGGTCGGCGGCGGCCACCGTGATGGTGATCTCGCCGAGTTCACGTTTCAGATCGCGGATGCGCTCACCCAGCACGGCGGTGAGCGCGGCTTGGAGTTGATCGAGTTTCTGGGTCATGGGCGGCTCAGGTGCGGGCGATGGTGTTTTCGCGGCGGATCTTGGCTTGCAACTGCAAGATGCCGTACAGCAAGGCCTCGGCCGTGGGTGGGCAGCCCGGCACGTAGACGTCCACCGGCACGATGCGGTCGCAACCGCGCACCACCGAGTAGCTGTAGTGGTAGTAGCCACCACCGTTGGCGCACGAGCCCATGGACAGCACCCAGCGCGGCTCGGCCATCTGGTCATAGACCTTGCGCAGCGCAGGGCCCATCTTGTTGCACAGCGTGCCCGCCACAATCATCAGATCGGACTGGCGCGGGCTGGGACGAAACAGCATGCCAAAACGGTCGATGTCGTAGCGCGCCGCACCGGCATGCATCATTTCGACCGCACAGCAGGCCAGGCCGAACGTCATCGGCCACAGCGAGCCGGTCTTGGACCAGTTGATGAGGCTATCGACCGAGGTGGTGATGAAGCCTTCTTTGAGTACGCCTTCAATGCCCATGGGGTGCCTTGGTTAACGACGCGAGGGCTGCTTGCTGCCCTGCTGCGTCCGGGTGCCACGAGGGGGATTATTCCCAGTCGATAGCGCCCTTCTTCCATTCGTAGACGAAACCGACGACCAGGATGGCCAGGAACATCATCATGGCCCAAAACCCGGGCATGCCAATGTCGCGCAGCGACACCGCCCAGGGAAAGAGGAATGCGATTTCCAGGTCGAACAGAATGAACAGAATGGCCACGAGGTAATAGCGCACGTCGAACTTCATGCGCGCGTCTTCGAAGGCCTCGAAGCCGCACTCGTAGGGGGAATCCTTGGCTGCATCGGGCCGGTTGGGGCCCAGCAGGAAACCCAGCACCTGGGGTGCTACGCCAACCCCAATTCCGACCAAGATGAAGAGCAGAACCGGAAGGTAGGCTTGCAAATCCATGATGTGTGCTGCGGTTGTCTTTGATGTTGGTGCCGACGGCGAGACTCGAACTCGCACAGCTTTCGCCACTACCCCCTCAAGATAGCGTGTCTACCAATTTCACCACGTCGGCTCGTGTGTTGCAGGGCTGGGGTGCAACGCCCCTTCCGCACATCACATCAGGGGTTTCGATCGCATGAGGTTTGGCTCTCGAAACAGCCTTGGATTCTAGCCTTGTTTCACAGGGCCTTTACGGAGCCGAGGCCGCCGCAGTCGGGATTTGCGGCGTTGCCGGTGCGCTGGGCGCGGTCTGCGCGGGCGCCGCGCGGTCGAGCACACTGCCCCCGTCGGTCAGCGCCGCACGCGGCGTATGCGACAGGAAGGCCAGCCCCAGCGTGGCCACGAAAAACAGCGTGGCACAAGCCGCCGTGGCGCGCGACAGGAAGTTGGCGCTGCCCGTGGCGCCAAACAAGCTGCCCGAAGCCCCCGAGCCGAACGATGCGCCCATGTCGGCGCCCTTGCCGTGCTGCACCAGCACCAGGCCAATCATGGCGAGCGCTGACAGGATTTGCAGCGCCAGCAACAGATTCATCCACACCATTGAAATTTCTCCAGTTGAGTCGTCATTCGGCGGCGCGGCAGATGGCAACGAAGTCGCTCGCCTTGAGCGCCGCGCCACCAATCAGCCCACCGTCGATGTCGGCCTGCGCAAACAGCGTGGCCGCGTTGTCGGGTTTGACGCTGCCGCCGTAGAGCAGCGTCATCTGGTCGGCCTGGGGCGTGGCTGCGCGCAACTGGGCCCGCAGCACCGCGTGCACGGCCTGTGCCTGCTCGGGCGTGGCCACCTTGCCGGTGCCAATGGCCCAAACCGGCTCATAGGCCACCACCATCTCGCTGGCGCAGTGGGCCAGCGTGTGGATGACGGCCGAGAGCTGGCGCTTGACTACCGCCTCGGTCTGGCCTGCCTCGCGCTCGGCCAGGGTCTCGCCCACGCAGACGATGGGCGTCACGCCCCGGGCCAGCGCGGCCTTGGCCTTGTCGGCCACCAACTGGTCAGACTCGCCGTGGTAGGCGCGCCGCTCCGAGTGGCCGACGATGACGTAGCGGCAGCCGAACTCGGCCAGCATGGGCACCGACACCTCGCCGGTGTAAGCGCCCTGCTCGTGGGCTGAGCAGTCCTGCGCACCCCAGCGCAGGTCCGTGCTGGCCAGCGTCACCGCCGTCTCGGACAGATAGGGAAACGGCACGCACACCGCCACGTCACAGCCGAATGGGCGCGCACCGGTGATGCCCGCCAGCAGCTCGGCATTGGCCTTGTGGCTGCCGTGCATCTTCCAGTTGCCCACCACGAGTTTGCGTCGCATCACTCATCACTCCTTTGTCTGTGCCAGCGCAGCAGGATTTTCCCTACGTGTGCGCCGGACTCCATATACGCATGGGCAGCGGCCGCATCGGCCGCCTCGAACACCCGTGCGGTGACGGGCCGGATGCGGCCCGCCTCGATCAGCGGCCACACCCGCTCGCGCAGTGCCTGCGCAACACCGGCCTTGAACGCCACCGACCGCGCCCGCATGGTGGAGCCGGTCAATGTCAGGCGGCGGCGCAGTACCAGCCCGGCGTCGAACGCCGCCTGGGTGCCGCCCTGCACGGCGATGATGACCAGCCGACCGTCTTCGGCCAGGCATTGCACGTCGCGCGCGACGTAGTCGCCAGCCACCATGTCCAGAATCACGTCCACGCCGCGCCCATCCGTCGCCGCTCGCACGGCGGCAACGAAATCGACCTCGCGGTAGTTGATGGCCACATCGGCACCCAGCGCCAGGCAGGCGGCGCATTTTTCGGCGCTGCCCGCAGTGACCATGACCCGCGCCCCCATGGCCTTGGCCATCTGGATGGCGGCCACGCCGATGCCGCTGGTGCCGCCATGCACCAGCAGCGTCTGGCCCGCCTCCAGCGCCCCGCGCTCGAACACGTTGTGCCAGACGGTGAACGCCGTCTCGGGCAGGCCGGCCGCATCCAGCGTGGACCAGCCAGCCGGCACGGGCAGGCATTGGGCAATGGGCGCCACGCAGAACTGCGCGTAGCCGCCACCGGCCACCAGTGCACAGACCGCATCGCCGCGCTTGAAGCCGGCCTGCTGCAACTCCGCCTCGTCGCCGGCGTCGATCCATCCGGCCACTTCGAGGCCGGGCAGATCGCTGGCGCCGGGCGGCGGCGGGTACGCCCCCTTGCGTTGCAACACGTCGGGGCGGTTGACGCCCGACGCGGCCACGCGGATGCGCAACTCGCCTGGCCCTGGCTGGGGCAGCGGCCGCTCGTCGAGCGCCAGCGCCTCAGGGCCGCCGGGTGCGGTGATGGCAATGGCTTGCATCAGCCTTGCTGGGGTTCGTGGCCGCCGTCGGTGGCCGGCGGTGCGCCGTCCTGTTGGTCACGCGGCTCGCGCGGCTCACGGGGCTCACGGGGCTCGCGGTACTCGCGCGGCTCGCGGCGGGGGCGGTCACCCCGATCGCCACGGTCGTTGCGGTCACGGCGCGGGCGGTCGAACCGCGGCTCCTCCTCGGGCATGCCCTCGGGACGCGGCAGCAGCGCCTTCATGCTGAGCTTGATGCGGCCCTTCTCGTCGGTCTCCAGCACCTTGACCTGCACCATCTGGCCTTCCTTGAGGAAGTCCTCGACCCGCTCCACGCGCTGGTGGGCGATCTGGCTGATGTGCAGCAGGCCGTCCTTGCCGGGCAGCACGTTGACCAGTGCACCGAAGTCCAGGATCTTGGTCACCGCGCCTTCGTAGACCTTGCCCACTTCGGCCTCGGCCGTGATCTCTTCGATGCGCTTCTTGGCCATCTCGGCCTTGCCCGCATCGGTGGAGGCGATGGTGATGGTGCCGTCTTCGCCGATGTCGATGGTGGTGCCGGTCTCTTCGGTCAGCGCGCGGATGGTGGCGCCGCCCTTGCCGATCACGTCGCGGATCTTCTCGGGGTTGATCTTCATCGTGTACAGGCGCGGCGCAAACTGGCTGACCTCGGCCTTGGCCTCGCCCATGGCCTGCTGCATTTTGCCCAGGATGTGCAGACGGGCTTCCTTGGCCTGGGCCAGCGCCACCTGCATGATTTCCTTGGTGATGCCCTGGATCTTGATGTCCATCTGCAGCGCGGTCACGCCTTGCGTGGTGCCGGCCACCTTGAAGTCCATGTCGCCCAGGTGATCTTCATCGCCCAGGATGTCGGTCAACACGGCAAAGCGGTTGTCTTCCTTGATCAGACCCATGGCGATGCCGGCCACGTGGGCCTTCATGGGCACGCCTGCGTCCATCAGCGCCAGGCAGCCGCCGCAGACCGAGGCCATGCTGGACGAGCCGTTGGACTCGGTGATCTCGCTGACCACGCGCATCGAGTAGGGGAAGTCGGCCTTGTCCGGCAGCACCGCCACCAGCGCCCGCTTGGCCAGCCGGCCATGACCGATCTCGCGCCGCTTGGGGCTGCCCACGCGGCCCGTCTCGCCGGTGGCGAACGGGGGCATGTTGTAGTGCAGCATGAAGGGCTCGGAGAACTCGCCGGCCAGCGCGTCAATCTTCTGCGCGTCGCGGTCGGTGCCCAGCGTGGCGGCCACCAGCGCCTGCGTCTCGCCGCGCGTGAACAGGGCCGAGCCGTGAACGCGGGGCAGCAGGCCATTGCGGATCTCGATGGGGCGCACGGTGCGGGTGTCGCGGCCGTCGATGCGCGGCTCGCCGGCCAGGATCTGGCCGCGCACGATGCGCGCCTCGATCTCGAACAGCAGACCGTCCACTTCCACGCCGTCGAACGCGGCGCCGGCTTCGGTCAGCGCGGCCTTGACCTCGGCATACACCGAGCGGCAAGCCTGGGTGCGCGCCTGCTTGGAGCGGATCTGGTAAGCCGCGCGCAGCTTGTCCTCGGCCAGGCCCGTGACCTGGGCAATGAAGGGCTCGTTCTTGGCCGGTGCCGTCCAGGCCCAGGCGGGCTTGCCGGCGTCACGCACCAGTTCGTGAATGGCGTTGATGGCCACCTTGCCTTGCTCATGGCCGAAGACCACGGCGCCCAGCATCACCTCTTCGGTCAATTGCTGCGCCTCGGACTCCACCATCAACACGGCCGCCTCGGTGCCCGCCACCACCAGGTCCATCTTGGACTCGGCCAGTTGCGTCTTGCCGGGGTTGAGCACGTACTCGCCGTTCACATAGCCCACGCGCGCGGCGCCGATGGGGCCCTGGAACGGCATGCCCGACACCGCCAGCGCGGCGCTGGTGGCAATCAGGGCGGCGATATCGGCCTGCACCTCGGGGTTCAGTGACAGCACGTGGACGACCACCTGCACCTCGTTGAAAAAGCCTTCCGGGAACAGCGGACGGATGGGGCGGTCGATCAGGCGGCTGGTCAGCGTCTCCAGCTCGCTGGGACGACCTTCGCGCTTGAAGAAGCTGCCGGGGATCTTGCCGGCCGCGTAGGTCTTCTCGATGTAGTCCACGGTCAGCGGGAAGAAATCCTGCCCCGCCTTGGCTTCCGTGCGGGCCACCACAGTGGCCAGCACCACGGTGTCTTCGATATCGACCAGCACAGCGCCGGTAGCCTGGCGGGCGATTTCGCCGGTTTCCATCCGCACCTGATGCGGACCCCATTGGAAGGACTTGGTTACCTTGTTGAACATCGTCATTGCGTTTCTCCTTGGTTCGTGGGGACGAAAGCAAGAGCGGCTTGCGGCGCGATGCCATTCCAGCGATCCGGGCCCAGCCGGATCGATGGAATGACACACAGCAGCGCCATGCGGCAACCCCTGCCAAAAGTGAAGCCAGCCTGGGCGACGCGATCGCGCAGGCTGGCCATGGTGTTTACTTGCGCAGGCCCAGTTTCTGGATCAGCGCCGTGTAGCGGTCGGCGTCCTTGGCCTTCAGGTAGGCCAGCAGGCGCTTGCGCTGGTTGACCAGCTTCAGCAGACCGCGGCGGCCGTGATGGTCTTTGGCGTGCAGCTTGAAGTGGGGGGTGAGTTCGTTGATGCGAGCGGTGATCAAGGCCACCTGCACCTCGGGCGAACCGGTGTCGGTCGCCGCGCGGGCATGGGTTTTGACGATCTCGGCCTTGTTGATGTCTTGAACGGACATGCGATTTCCTGTGGAGCTAGGTGAAACCGCGCCGCACGGCTGACGCCGCCAGAATGTGTAGGCCACGGTTTCGAGGTTGGGACTTGCGAACGCGGGTGAAACCGACCCGCGCCGTGCTGCTGTTGCAGGCCGCACCAGCGACCGCAACCCGAAGATTGTACGCCATGCGCCTGGCGGCACCGGCCCACCTGATAACCACAATCAGCCTGTGGTCACCCGCACCGGGCGCAATCGCAACACCATGTTGCTCACAGTGACCAGCCGTAAGCCGCCGCGCAGGACCCCCCATAAATGAAGCCTGTCAACGTGGAAAAAAATCGACAGATGGGTGTTTTCCCTGCCACCGCAAGCGCGCCGGATTCTTACAGTCCGGCCTGCGGACAACCTCGATCCGCGTCACAAACCCCCTCGCAGATGAAAACCTTCTCCTCATCCCTGATTGCTCTGGCTGCGGCCGCTACGTTTGCCTTCCCCGCCATCGCGGGCGAAGACGGTCGCTCCTGTGGCGCGCACACGCCCACTGCGGCCGAGCAAATGGCCGTCGACGCCGAACTGGCCGCTTTCGCCAGCACCATGGAAGCCCGTCCGCGCACGCTGTCGGTGGCCAACCCGACCATCATCCCGGTCTACTTCCACGTCATCAACAAAGGCTCCGGCATCGCCAACGGCGACATCCCGGCCTCGCAGATCGATGCCCAGATCAGCGTGCTGAACGCCTCCTTCGCCAACACCGGCTACCAGTTCCAGCTGGTGAGCACCGACCGCACCACCAACGCCACCTGGTACGCCATGTCGCCCGGTTCGGCTGCCGAGAAGGCCGCCAAGACTGCGCTGCGCCAGGGCACTGGCGCCGCGCTGAACCTGTACTCCGCCAACCCCAGCGGTGGCGTGTTGGGCTGGGCCACCTTCCCCTGGAACTACGCCGGCGCCAAGAGCAGCGACGGCGTCGTCATCCTCTACAGCAGCGTGCCCGGCGGCACCGCCACCAACTACAACGAGGGCGACACCGGCACCCACGAAGTGGGTCACTGGATGGGCCTGTGGCACACCTTCCAGGGTGGCTGCAAGGCCAAGGGCGACCAGGTGGCCGACACCTCGTCCGAGAAGTCCCCCGCCTATGGCTGCCCGGTGGGCCGCGACTCCTGCGCCGCCAAACCCGGTCTGGATCCCATCACCAACTTCATGGACTACACCTACGACAGCTGCATGAACACGTTCTCGGCGGGCCAGATCACCCGCATGGACACCTCGTTCCAGAGCTATCGCCAGGGCGCGTCCCGCGTCGCCATGAACTGAGCCAGGCTCAGCCTTTGACCCACCAACCCGCTGCGGCGGGTTTTTTCATGCCGCGCTCAAGTCCCAGCGCGGCTGCACGTCAATGGCGTGGTCGCGGCGCAGCAGGGCCTGCCCCGCATGCAGCCGCATGGCGGCGGCCAGCGCAATCATGGCGCCGTTGTCGGTGCACAGCGCCAGCTCAGGGTAGTGCACGCGCAGGCCACGGCGGACGGCGGCGGCATTCAGTTGCTCGCGCAGCAAGGTGTTGGCGCCCACGCCGCCAGCCACCACCAGGCGGTTGAGGCCCGTGGCCTGCAACGCGGCCAGGCTTTTCTTGACCAGCACCTCGACGATGGCCGCCTGGGTGCTGGCCGCCAGGTTCATCTTGTCGCCCTCGGTCGGCGCCCCGCCCAGCTTCTTGAGCGCCACCGCCACGGCCGTCTTGAGGCCGGCGAACGAGAAGTCCAGGTTGCGCTGATGCAGCAGTGGCCGGGGCAAGGCAAATGCGCGGTCGTCGCCCCCCTCGGCCAGCCGGGCCAGCGCCGGGCCGCCCGGATAGCCCAGGCCCAGCAACTTGGCTGCCTTGTCGAAGGCCTCGCCCGCGGCGTCGTCGATGGTTTCGCCCAGCAAGGTGTAGTGCCCGACGCCGTCCACGCGCATCAGCTGCGTATGGCCACCCGAGACCAACAGCGCCACGAACGGAAACTCGGGTGCGTCGGCCGACAGAAACGGCGACAGCAAATGACCTTCCAGGTGATGCACGGGCAGCACGGGCTTGTCCAGCGCCGCAGCCAGCGCCACGGCCACGCCGGCGCCCACCAGCAGCGCGCCGGCCAGGCCGGGGCCGCGCGTGTAGGCCACCACGTCCACGTCGGTCAGCCTGGCGTCGGCATCGGCCAGCACCTGCCGCGCCAGCGGCAGCACGCGGCGCACGTGGTCGCGCGAGGCCAGCTCGGGCACCACGCCGCCATAGTCGGCATGCAGCGCCACCTGGGTGTGCAGCGCCTGCGCCAGCAGCACGGGCCGCTCACCGCCGCGCACCAGTGCGACGCCGGTTTCGTCGCACGAGGACTCGAACGCCAGAACCAGTGGCTCAGTGGTTTTCACGCGCGTGGTTGATGGTGTACTTGGGCAGCTCCACCGTCACGTCGGCATCGGCCAGCAGGGCCTGGCATGACAGGCGCGAGGTGGGCGTCAGGCCCCAGGCCTTGTCCAGCAGGTCTTCCTCGATCTCATCGGGCTCGCCCAGCGAGCGGTAGCCCTCGCGCACGATGACGTGGCAGGTGGTGCACGCGCAGCTCATCTCGCAGGCATGCTCGATGGCGATGCCCGCGTCCAGCAGCGCCTCGCAGATGGAGGTGCCGCTGGCGGCTTCGATCACGTCGCCTTCGGGCGCGAGTTGGGCGTGGGGCAATACGGTGATGGTGGGCATCAGATGTCGTCCAGATGGCGGCCACTCAAGGCGGCGCGGATGCCTCGGTTCATGCGGCGAGCGGCGAACTCCTCGCTACCCTGGGCCACGGCGGCCACGGCCGCGGTGATGTGCTGGGCGTCGTCACCACGTGCCGCCGCATCCATGGCGGTGAGCACAGCGTCCAGTTCGGCCTGTTCGTCGCCAGAGAGCAGATCGCCATCGGCCACCAGCGCGGCGCGGGTGGCTTCGGCCATGCGCTGGGCCTCGACCCGGGCCTCGGTCAGCGTGCGGGCGTGCATGTCGGCCTCGGCGCTGGCAAAGCCTTCTTGCAACATGCGAGCAATGTCGGCGTCGGCCAGCCCATAGCTGGGTTTGACCTGCACCGCCGCCTCCACGCCCGAGGTCTGCTCGCGGGCGCTGACGCTGAGCAACCCGTCGGCATCGACCTGGAAGGTCACGCGGATGCGCGCCGCGCCGGCCACCATGGGCGGGATGCCGCGCAGCTCGAAACGCGCCAGCGAGCGGCACTCGGCCACCAGCTCGCGCTCGCCCTGCACCACGTGAATGGCCATGGCCGTCTGGCCATCCTTGAAGGTCGTGAACTCCTGCGCCTTGGCCACCGGAATGGTGGTGTTGCGGTCGATCACCCGCTCGACCAGGCCGCCCATGGTCTCCAGGCCCAGCGACAGCGGAATCACGTCCAGCAGCAGCGGGCCGTCGGGTGTGTTGCCCGCCAGCGCGTCGGCCTGGATGGCGGCACCCAGGGCCACCACCTCGTCGGGGTTGACGTCCACCAGCGGCGGGCGGCCGAAGAGTGCGCCCACGGCCGCGCGCAGCGCCGGCATCCGCGTGGCGCCGCCCACCAGCACCACGCCCTCCACGTCGGCGGGCGTGGCCTGGGCATCGCGCAGCACGCGGCGCACCACGATCAGGGTGCGCGCCAGAATGGGTTGCAGCAGCGCGTCGAAGGTGGCGCGATCCAGCGTCAGTGCCTGGCCGTCCAGCTTCAGCGTGGCAGCGTCGGCATGGCTGAGTTTTTCTTTGGCGCTGCGGGCGGCGGCCAGCAGCCGGGCGCGCGCGGCCAGGCCATCGGCGCTCAAGCCCTGGGCCAGCGCCCAGTCGGCCACGGCGTGATCCACGTCGTCGCCGCCCAGCGCGGTGTCGCCGCCGGTGGCCACCACCTCGAACACACCGCGCGCCAGGCGCAGCAGCGAGACGTCGAACGTGCCGCCGCCCAGGTCGTAGACGGCATACAGCCCCTCGCGCCCGCTGTCCAGGCCATAGGCCACGGCGGCGGCGGTGGGCTCGTTGATGAGGCGCAGCACATGCAGGCCGGCCAGCTGGGCGGCGTCTTTGGTGGCCTGGCGCTGGGCGTCGTCGAAGTAGGCCGGCACGGTGATGACGGCACCCGTCAACTCGCCGTCCAGCGTGTCTTCGGCGCGCTGGCGCAGCGTGGCCAGAATCTCGGCGGCCACCTCCACCGGCGTCTTGGGGCCCTGGCGGGTGGCAAACGCCAGCATGCCGGGGCCATCCACCACGGTGTAGGGCAGCTTTTCAAGCCCGGGCGCGTCGGCGCGCGGGCGCGCCATGTAGCGTTTGGCCGAAGCGATGGTGTGCTCAGGGTCTTCGGGCTGGGCCGCCAGTGCGGCATGGCCGATCTGGCGCGCGCCACCCTCCAGGTAGCGCACCACCGAGGGCAGCAGCACGCGGCCGGCGCCGTCGGGCAGGCATTCGGGCACGCCATGGCGGCGC
Organism: Pseudomonadota bacterium; assembly: GCA_020161145.1. Classification (GTDB taxonomy): domain Bacteria; phylum Pseudomonadota; class Gammaproteobacteria; order Burkholderiales; family Burkholderiaceae_C; genus Ideonella. The sequence goes on along the minus strand of JAIUPQ010000001.1, from coordinate 785,097 downwards.
GCGGCCACCAGCGAATGGGTGGTACCCAGGTCGATGCCCACGGCCAGGCGACGCTGGTGCGGGTCGGGGCTCTGGCCCGGCTCGGAGATTTGCAGCAGACTCATTCGGGATAGAGGCGGCGGGCGATGTCCGCCTTGAAGCGCTTGATGAACAGCAGCGCGCGCACCTCGGCCGCCGCTTGCGCAGCGTCGGGCGCGGGGCCGTCCAAGGCAGTGGCCAGCGCAGCCAGCCGGGTATTTTCCGCCAGCGCCACCTCGGCTTGCAGCGCGGCCAGATCGGCCTGCTCGTCCAGTGCCTCGCGCCAGGCCATTTGCTGCATCAGGAACGCCGGCGGCATGGCGGTGTTGCGCTCGGCGTCCACCGGCGCGCCGCGCAGCGCGGCCAGGTAGGCGCCGCGCGCCAGCGGCTCCTTGAGCCGGGCATAGGCCTCGTTGACGCGCGCGGCCCATTGCAGCGCCAGGCGCTGGGCGGCGGGGCCATCGGCGGCGAAACGGTCGGGATGGACGCGCGCTTGCAGCGCTCGCCAGGCTTGGGCCAGTTGCCCCATGTCCTGGGCGAAGCGCGGCGGCACGCCCAGCAGCGTGAAGTCGTCGTCGTCGAGCTTCACACCCGGAACGACTCGCCGCAGCCGCAGCGATCCTTCTCGCGCGGGTTCCTGAACTTGAAGCCCTCGTTCAACCCCTCGCGCGCGAAGTCCAGTTCGGTGCCGTCCAGGTAGGGCAGGCTTTTGGGGTCGATGAGCACCGTCACGCCGTGGCTCTCGAAGGTGTGGTCCTCGGGCGCCACCTCGTCGGCGTACTCGAGCTTGTAGGCCAGGCCCGAGCAGCCGGTGGTCTTGACGCCCAGGCGCACGCCGACGCCCTTGCCGCGCCGGGCGATGTACTTGCTCACATGCCGCGCTGCGGCTTCGGTCAGGGTGACTGCCATGGCGCGCTCAGGCCTGGGCGGCGTGGCGTTGGCGGTAGTCCTGCACCGCCGCCTTGATGGCGTCTTCGGCCAGGATGGAGCAGTGGATCTTCACCGGCGGCAAGGCCAGTTCCTCGGCGATGGCCGTGTTCTTGATGACCATGGCCTCGTCCAGGGACTTGCCCTTGACCCACTCGGTCACCAGCGAGCTGGAGGCGATGGCCGAGCCGCAGCCGTAGGTCTTGAAGCGCGCGTCCTCGATCAGCCCGGTGGCCGGGTTGACCTTGATTTGCAGCTTCATCACATCGCCGCAGGCGGGTGCGCCCACCATGCCGGTGCCCACGTCGGCATCGTCCTTGCCAAAGGCGCCGACGTTGCGGGGGTTTTCGTAGTGGTCGATGACTTTGTCGCTGTATGCCATGTCATTGCTCCTTGTTCTTTGCTATGCGTGCCAGGGCCCGTACCGATACGCCCGGCTGGCGGGCCTGTTCAATGCGCCGCCCACTGAATGGTGGTCAGATCGATGCCGTCTTTGTACATGTCCCACAGCGGCGACAACTCGCGCAGCTTGGCCACGCGGTCGGTCAGCGTGGCGACGGCCTCGTCGATCTCGGCCTCGGTGGTGAAGCGGCCTATGGTCAGGCGCAGGCTGGAGTGGGCCAGCTCGTCGGAGCGACCCAGTGCCCGCAGCACGTAGCTGGGCTCCAGGCTGGCCGAGGTGCAGGCCGAGCCCGACGACACCGCCAGGTTCTTGACGCCCATGATCAGCGACTCGCCCTCCACGTAGTTGAACGAGATGTTCAGGTTGTGCGGCACGCGCTGGGTCAGGTCGCCATTGACGAAGGTCTGCTCGATGGCGGTCAGCCCTTTGACCAGCCGCTCGTGCAGCGCCCGGATGCGCGGCAACTCGCTGGCCATCTCCTCGCGGGCGATGCGGAAGGCCTCGCCCATGCCCACGATCTGGTGCGTGGCCAGCGTGCCCGAACGCAGGCCGCGCTCGTGGCCGCCGCCGTGCATCTGCGCCTCCAGCCGCACGCGCGGCTTGCGCCGCACGTACAGCGCGCCGATGCCTTTGGGGCCATAGGTCTTGTGCGAGGCCAGGCTCATCAAATCCACCGGCAGCGTGGTCACGTCGATGGGCACCTTGCCCGTGGCCTGGGCCGCGTCCACGTGCAGGATGACGCCGCGCTCGCGGCACAGGGCGCCCAGGCGGGGAATGTCCTGCACCACGCCGATCTCGTTGTTGACCAGCATCACCGAGGCCAGGATGGTGTCCGGCCGCAGTGCCGCCTTGAACGCCTCGAAGTCGATCAGGCCGCTGGGCAGCACATCCAGATAGGTGACCTCGAAGCCCTGGCGCTCCAGCTCGCGCATGGTGTCCAGCACCGCCTTGTGCTCGGTCTTGACCGTCACCAGGTGCTTGCCCCGCGCCTGGTAGAAATGGGCGGCGCCCTTGATGGCCAGGTTGTCGGACTCGGTGGCGCCCGAGGTCCAGACGATTTCGCGCGGGTCGGCGTTGATCAGCGCCGCCACCTCGCGGCGGGCGTTCTCCACCGCCTCCTCGGCCTCCCAGCCCCAGGCATGCGAGCGCGAGGCCGGGTTGCCGAAATGCTCGCGCAGCCACGGAATCATGGCATCCACCACGCGCGGATCGCACGGTGTCGTGGCGCCGTAGTCCATGTAGATGGGGTAGTGCGGGGTCATGCTGCTCATGGTCATTTGGTCAACGTATCGCCCAGGGCAAACACGGAGTTGGGCGCGGTGATTTTGATCGGCTTCGGCGCGGGCGGGGCCACCCGCTGCCCCGCGTCGTCCTGCTCCAGCACACCTTTGGCGATCTGCTGGGCCACCAACTGGGCCAGCGAAATCCCTTCCAGGTACTCGATCATTTTGGCGTTCAAATTGGTCCATAGCTCATGCGTCATGCAAGGCCCGGTGCCCTCGCCCATGCAGTCTTCCTTGCCGCCGCAGCCGGTGGCATCGATGGGCTCGTCCACCGCCGTGATGATGTCGGCCACGCTGATGCTCTCGGCCTTGCGGCCCAGGGTGTAGCCGCCGCCCGGCCCGCGCGTGCTGTTGACCAGTTCATGGCGGCGCAGCTTGCCGAAGAGCTGCTCCAGGTACGACAGCGAAATGCGCTGACGCTGGCTGATGGCCGCCAAGGCCACCGGGCTGGCGCCACCGCGCAAGCCCAGATCGATCATGGCAGTAACGGCAAAGCGGCCTTTGGTGGTGAGTCGCACGGCTATCCTCCTGGCTGTGGCTAATCCGACTAAACAACTCAATTATAGCCACGATCTGCCACGCCCCCAGGAAAACCCGCAGCCCGGCACCGATTGCCCCCTCACGCGCCCCGTTTCTTGATCTGGGTCATACTACATATAGCGTTTGGCACGCATCATGAACACTACATCTAGTGTTTCAGGATTGCACCCATGTCCGCTGCCACCCTCTTTGCCCCGCCTTGCCAGGTCATCCGCCGCGACGGCCAGCGCGTGCCTTTTGACGCCAGCCGCATCCAGCATGCGCTGGCCCGGGCGGGTGCGGCCACCGGCGCGTTCGACGATCTGCTGGCCGACCAGTTGACCACCCAGGCCACGCGGCTGCTGGCCCACCGCTGGCCGGGCGAGGCCCTGCCCATCGAGCGCATCCAGGACGTGGTGGAACAGGTGCTGATCGCCGCCGGCCACGTGGCCACCGCGCGCGCCTACATGGCCCACCGCCAGCGCCACGCCACGCTGCGCGCCGACCGGCAAACCATGGTGGACGTCGAGTCGTCCATCAACGAATACCTGACCCGCGCCGACTGGCGCGTCAACGCCAACGCCAATCAGGGCTATTCGCTGGGTGGGCTCATCCTCAACGTGGCCGGCAAGGTCACCGCCAACTACTGGCTGTCGCACGTCTACGCACCCGAAATCGGCCAGGCCCACCGCGAGGGCGACATTCATATCCACGACCTGGACATGCTCAGTGGTTACTGCGCCGGCTGGTCGCTGCGCACCCTGCTGCACGAAGGGCTCAACGGCGTGCCCGGCAAGGTCGAAGCCGGCCCACCCAAACACATGTCCTCGGCCGTGGGGCAGATCGTCAACTTCCTGGGCACGCTGCAAAACGAATGGGCCGGCGCCCAGGCCTTCTCCTCGTTCGACACCTATATGGCGCCCTTCGTGCGCCAGGACGGCATGGACTACGCCGCCGTGCGCCAGTGCATCCAGGAGCTGATCTACAACCTCAACGTGCCCTCGCGCTGGGGCACCCAGACGCCGTTCACCAACCTCACCTTCGACTGGGTCTGCCCCGAAGACCTGCGTGAGCAGGTGCCCGTCATCGGCGGCCAGGAAATGCCCTTCTGCTATGGCGAGTTGCAGGCCGAGATGGACCTCATCAACCGCGCCTACATCGACGTCATGACCACCGGCGACGCCAAGGGCCGCGTGTTCACCTTCCCCATCCCCACCTACAACATCACCGCCGACTTCCCCTGGGACAGCGACAACGCCCGGCTGCTGTTTGAAATGACGGCCAAATACGGCCTGCCCTACTTCCAGAACTTCATCAACTCCGAGCTGCAGCCGCACATGGTGCGCTCCATGTGCTGCCGGCTGCAGTTGGACCTGCGCGAGCTGCTCAAGCGCGGCAACGGCCTTTTTGGCAGCGCCGAGCAAACCGGCAGCGTGGGCGTGGTCACCGTCAATTGCGCCCGCCTGGGCCACCTGCATGCCGGCGACGAGCCCGCCCTCTACGCCGCGCTCGACCACCTGCTGGACCTCAGCAGCCAGAGCCTCGAAGTCAAGCGCAAGCTCATCCAGCGCCTGATGGACCAGGGGCTCTTCCCCTACACCAAGCGCTACCTGGGCACGCTGCGCAACCACTTCTCCACCCTGGGCGTCAACGGCATCAACGAGATGGTGCGCAACTTCACGCGCGGCGCCCACGACATCACCACCGACTGGGGCCACGCCTTCGCCGTGCGCCTGCTCGACCACGTGCGCGCCCGCATCGTTGCGCTGCAAGAAGAAACCGGCCACCTCTACAACCTGGAGGCCACGCCGGCCGAAGGCACCACCTACCGCTTCGCCCGCGAAGACGCCAAGCGCTGGCCCGACATCCTGCAGGCTGGCACCCCCGACAAGCCCTACTACACCAACTCCTCGCAGCTGCCGGTGGGCTTCACCGACGACCCCTTCGAGGCGCTGGCGCGGCAAGAGGTGCTGCAGTCCAAATACACCGGTGGCACCGTGCTGCACCTGTACATGGGCGAGCGCCTCTCCAGCGGCGACGCCTGCCGCGAGCTGGTGCGGCGCGCGCTGACCCGCTTCCGGCTGCCCTACATCACCATCACCCCCACCTTCTCCATCTGCCCCACCCACGGCTACCTGGCGGGCGAACACCCCTACTGCCCGCACTGCGACACCGAGCGCCTGGCCGCCAAACGCGCCCAACTGGCCACCGCCTGAACCGATTCACCACCCCGACCCTGGAGACCTGCATGACCCCCACCCACACCACCGAAGCCATCTCGCTGACCGACGCCGAGCGCCAGCCCTGCGAAGTCTGGACCCGCGTCATGGGCTACCACCGCCCCGTGGCCAGCTTCAACGTCGGCAAACAGGGCGAACACGCCCAGCGCCAGTTCTTTGCCGAGCCCAGCCGTGCCCCCTGCCACGCCGGCTGACCCGCTGCGCCTGGGCGGCCTCACGCCGCTGACCACCATCGACTTCCCCGGCCGGCTGGCCGCCGTGCTGTACTGCCAGGGCTGCCCCTGGCGCTGCGGCTACTGCCACAACCCCGGCCTGCTGGACGCCACCGCCCCGCCCGCCCTGCCCTGGACCGAGGCCCTGGCCTTTTTGCAGCGCCGCCGCGGCCTGCTCGACGGCGTGGTCTTCTCGGGCGGCGAGCCCACGCTGCAAGCCACCCTGCCCGCCGCCATCGAGGCCGTGCGAGGGCTGGGCTTTGCCGTGGCCCTGCACACCGGCGGCATGTACCCCCAGCGCCTGGCCGCGCTGGCCCCGCAACTGGACTGGGTGGGGCTGGACATCAAGGCCGCACCCGCTCATTACGACGCCATCACGGCCACCCCCGGCAGCGGCGGGCGCGCCTGGGCCGCACTGGACGTTCTGCTGGCCAGCGGCGTGCCCTTTGAATGCCGCACCACCTGGCACGCCGGCCTCTACGACCTGGACGCCCTGCACGCCATCGCCGACGCCCTGCGCCAGCGCGGCGTGCGCCACTGGGCCGTGCAGGCCTGCCGCACGGCGGCGGGCACCACGCCGGGCTGGCCGATGGTGGCTGAGCAGGTGGCGGCGCTAAGGGCGGGGTTCGAGGGATTTGCGCTGCGCGGCGCTTGAGTCAGAAGTAATAGGTCAGCATCAGCGCGCCGTAGCGGCCACCGGCCGTGTCGCCACCGCCCTCGGGCGTGAAACGATGGTCGGCATAGCGCAGCTTGACCCCCATCTGCGGCATGAACAGGTACTCGGTCTCCACCACCGCGCCAACACTGCCTTGGTAGTTGCGCCGCACCCCATTGGCCGCACCGGTACCCGACACCCGGGGGCGCGCCGCATACTCAACGCCCACGCCCAGACGCCAGGCGTCGGACAACCGGTAATAACCCACCAGATTGACCGGCACCCGCGCGAAGCGCAAACCGGTATCGGGCAGCGGCGTGGTGTCTGAAAGGTGATAGCCCACCGTGGCCTGCACGTCCACCCGTTCAGAGGCTCGCCATTCGCCACCGGCATAGGCCATGAAGCGCCCACCCGTCGAAAGGTGCTGGGTGGTGGCACCCTCATAAGTCAACTGCACCAGCTTGTCACCGCCGCTGCTCAACCCCACACCGATCAGCGCCCGCACGCCGCCCACCGGGTTTTCGGCCGGTGCGGTAGACCGCGACGTGACCCCGAATTGCCGCTCAAGCGAAAAATGGAACGCCTGGGCCTCGTTGGCTCCCGGATTGATGAACCAGGCCAACCGCGCCCAGACGCCGGGGCTCAGCTCAAGCCCCACCTGCGGCGCCACAAGCGGCACCACGTCCTTGCCGTTGGCGTCCTCGTAGCCCGAGATCGCCCCCACGAAGAGGCCAAAGCGCCTGGCGTCGTCGAATGACAGCAGGTAGCCACCATAAACACTGGTCTTGCGGTAGCTGTTGCGCAGCGCACCCACTTGTATCCCATTGGCCCACCGGTAGTAAGCACCGGGCGTCACGTCCTCAAACCCCGGGTGGCTGTGCACGCTGTACAGGTGCAGGCCCATCACATCACCGTTGGCAGGAAACTCCGCCTCGTCGGCTCGGGCGGTCAGGGAAAGGCTCAGCAGCAATGCCGCCGTACCACCAGCAAACATGTTTCCAAAACAACTCACTCCATTGCTCCTTGTCGATTTCATCTTGAATGGACAGATCCAACCGGTTCAAGCCTTGCTCACAACCACCGCCCCACCCACCCCGCATCCAGATGCGCCTCCACCAGATCCGCCAGCCTGTCAAACGTGGCATCCAGCGTGCGCACCTCGGCGCCCAGCCAGGCGCGCAGCCAGATGGGGGATTCGATGAGGCCGTGGGCGTAGAGGCCCAACACGCTGCCTTGCTGCCAGCCCAGCGGCGTCTGGCGTTCGTCCCACAGCACGGCCTGGGCGCCCTCGCCCACTGCGTCGGTGACGCCGTGGTGGATTTCGTAGGCGTCGGCCACCACGCCGGCCACGGCCGCCCAGGCGCCCTGGGTGGCGCCCAGCCGCAGCGGGGCGCGGCGCACGCGCTTGTGGGCGTCGTAGCGGGTGTGCAGCGGCAGCAGGCCCAGGCCTTCGCTGGTGCCGGGCCGGCCATCAATGCCTTGCGGGTCGGCCAGTGAGCGGCCCAGCATCTGCAAGCCGCCGCAGATGCCCAGCAGCGGCCGGCCGGCGGCTGCGTGGGCGGCCAGCGGCGCGGCCAGGCCTTGCGCGCGCAGCCAGGCCAGGTCGCCGCTGACCTGTTTGGAGCCGGGCAGGATGACGACCTCGGCCCCGGCCAGCGCCCCGGCGTCGCGCGCCCAGGCCAGGTGCCAGCCAGCCAGGTGGGCCAGCGGCTCGAACTCGTCGAGGTTGCTGGCATGCGGGTAGCAGACGACGGCGATGCGCCGCGCGCCGCCGCCCTGGCCGGTGGCGTCGAACACGCCGTCTTCCTGCGGCAGACCGTGCTCGCGCCACATGGGCAGCACGCCCACCAGCGGCACGCCGGTGCGCGCTTGCAGCAACTCGGGGCCGGGTGCCAGCAGGCTGGCGTCGCCCCTGAACTTGTTGAAGACGAAGCCAGTGAGCCGCCCGCGCAAGTCGTCAGGCAGCAGCGCCCAGCTGCCGTAGGCGTGGGCAAAGGCGCCGCCGCGGTCGATGTCGGCCACCATCAGCGCGTGGGCGTCGGCCCAGCGGGCGGTTTCCAGGTTGACGTAGTCGGTGTCAGCCAGATTGATCTCGGCCGGCGAGCCGGCGCCCTCGATGATGATCAGCTCGTGGCGGGCCTGCAGCCGCGCCAGGCTGGCGCGCGCATGGGCCGCCAGTTCGCGGCTGCGCGCGCGCCAGGGCAGGCGCGTGAGGCGGGCATCCACCTCACCATGGACGATGACCTGGCTGGCCGTGTCGGCCTCGGGTTTGAGCAGCACGGGGTTCATGTCCACGTGCGGCGCCACGCCGGCCGCCAGCGCCTGGAAGTACTGGGCGGCGCCGATCTCGCCCCAGCCACCATGAAGGCCCTCCACCACGCGCGCGTGGTTGCTCATGTTCTGGGCCTTGAACGGCACCACGGCTATGCCGCGCCGCGCCGCCAGCCGGCACAGCGCCGTCGCCAGCCAGCTCTTGCCCGCATGGCTGCTGACCCCCCAAATCATGAGGCCCCCACGCTTCCTCCCGGTCGCTGCCCCCCGAGGGGGCGCTCGGCTGTGGACCGGCAAAGCCGGATCCACGCCGATACCGGGTTGGAGTGGTGCGGGGCGGGAAGTGGGTGCCATGAAACGCCAGGCGGTTTCGAGCGCGGCTTGGGCCTCGGGCGGCTGCACGGCCAGGCGCGACCAACCGGGCAGGCCGAATGAGGTGGCGTCGCGCAGCGCGATGCCGTGGGCGCGCAGCGGGGCGGCCTCAACGCGCACCAGCCGGTAAGGCGCGGCGCTGGGTTGGTGGGCGATGCCCATGGCGTCCAGCCACGCCGTCTGGGCAGCGCGCCAGGCGCGCAGCGGCGTGAGGCTGGCGCGCACCCAGGCCTGCACGTCGGCCTGCGCCCAGGCCGTCAGCAAGGCCACGCCGTGGGCGCCCAACGGCCATGAGGGGGCCGCAGCCTCCAGCGCGGCCACGGCCGGCTGCCAGTGCGGGGCGGCGGGGGCAATCAGGTAGGCGCCGCGCACGCCGGTCAGGCCCAGGGCTTTGTTGGGCGTCCAGAGCTGGAACACCGCATCGCGGTCGGCCGTGCGCCAGGGGCTTTCGCCGTCCAGCCGCAGCGGGGCGTAGGCGCAGTCCAGCGCGCCCCAACCATCGAACGGCACGGGCGCCGCATCCTGCCCATGCGGGCTGCTGGGGTCGGCCCACCAGTGCAGCGTGGCGCCTGCGCTGCCCAGCGCGCGGCCCCAGGCGGTGGCGGCCGCCGCGTAGTCGCCATAGGCATGCGCCGGCACGGCCACCGGGCCGGGGGCCAGCCGGGCGCTGACCGCCGTCAGCCGCTGGATGGCCTCGCTGCCGCTGGCAGCGATGACGACCCGCCACGGCGCCACACCATGCAGCGCGGCCAGCGCGGTGCGCACCGCCGTGTGCGCCGGGTCGGGGTAGCGCGTGCAGTCGGCCGCCTGCACGGCGGCCAGGGCCGCAGGGCAAGGGCCGGCGGCGTTGGCGTTGGTGGAAAAGTCCCAGCGCGCGGGGCCGTGGGCATCGGGGCCGCCGTGCGGCCTCACCGTGCGCCGCCCCAGGCCAGGCCCGCCGCAGCCAGCACGGCAGCCACCCAGGCCACGCGGCCAGCCCAGGCCAGCGCGCGGGGGGTGTCGGCCGGGGTGGCGGCGCGGCCCTCGGGGTTGAGCACGTACACGCCGGGCTTGGTCAGCCGCACGCCCAGCGCGCGCGCCAGCGCCCCCATGCACCAGCCGCCATTGGGCGAGGGGGTGGCGCGGGCGTCGCGCCACCAGCCGGCCGTGGGGCGGGTGCGGCCGGCGGCCAGCAGCATGAGGCCGGTGAGCCGCGCGGGCAGCCAGCTGAGCACGTCGTCGGCCCGCGCCGCCCATTTGCCCAGCCACTCGCGGTCGTCGCGGTAGCCCCACATGGCGTCGGCCGTGTTGGCAAAGCGGTAGAGGGCCATGCCGGGCAGGCCGGCCACGGCCAGCCAGAAGAGCGGCGCCACCACCGAGTCGTTGAGGTTCTCGGCCAGTGTGGAGAGGGTCGCCTCGCGCACCTCGGTCTCGCTCAAGGCGCTGACGTCGCGGCTGACCAGCCGCGCCACCTGCATGCGCCCGGCGGTGAGCGATTCGGCCAGCGCCGCCTCCACCGCCGCCACCTCGCGGCGCAGCACGCGCCAGGCCAGCAGCGGCTTGACCAGCACGGCCAGCAGCAGCACCGCCAGCCAGGGCGTCAGCGTGCGCGCCAGGGTTTGCAACAGCGCCGCCGCAACCACCACGGCCAGCGCCAGCGCCAGCCACACCAGCGCCCCGGCCGTGAACGCCAGCGCCGGCCGCAGCCGGGCCAGCCTGGGCGTGAGCCAGCCCAGCGGGCGGCCCATCCAGACGACGGGGTGCAGCCAGGCGGGCGGCTCGCCCAGCAGGCGGTCGATCAGCAGCGCCAGCAGCGGCACGCAGGCCCAGTGCAGGGCAGTCATGGCGGCATGGCTCGCGGCCTCAATCTTCGATCCCGCGCTGCGCCGGCACGCCGGCCTTGAAGTGGTGTTTGACCAGCGCCATCTCGGTCACCGTGTCGGCCGCGTCCACCAGCTCTTGCGGCGCACCGCGCCCGGTGAGCACCACGCTGACGCCCGGCGGGCGCTCGCGCAGCGCCGCCAGCACGTCGTCCAGCGCCAGCCAGCCGTAGCGCAGCGGGTACATGATTTCGTCCAGCACCACCAGAAACCACTCGCCGCTGGTGAGCGCCGCGCGCGCCTGCGCCCAGCCGGCGCGGGCCAGCTCGGCCGAGTGGTCCAGGTCGCGGCTCTTCCACGAGAACCCATCGCCCAGGCCCATGATGGGCAGCCCCATGGCCTCGAAGGCGCGGTGCTCGCCAAAGCGGCTGCTGGGCACCTTCATGAACTGGTAGATGCACACCTTTTTGCCGCGCCCATGCGCGCGCAGCGCCAGGCCAAAGGCGGCCGTGCTCTTGCCCTTGCCGTCGCCGGTGTGGACGATGACCAGCCCGCGCCGCTCGCCCTCGGCTCGCTCGTAGCGGCGCTCGGTGGGCGGGGCTTCAATCTGCATAGTCGGGGCTGAGGCGGCAGGTCTCGCTGATGATCAGCAGCCCCGGCTGCGGCCCGTAGGCGGGCGCGGCCTGCACCAGCCGGGCCAGCGGCATGGCCCACACCTGCTGCGTGCTGCGCGTGCCGTCGCGCACGATGGCGGCGGGTGTGGTGGCTGGCAGGCCCTGGGCGATCAGCGCCTGCGCAATCAGCGGCAGCCGCGCCACGCCCATGTAGAAGACGCGGGTCTGGCCGGGCCGGGCCAGCGCCGCCCAGTCGGGCTGCTGGTCGCCATCGTCGTCGGACTTGCCCTCGGCCAGGTGGCCGGGCAGAAAGACGCAGGACGAGGCCAGCTCGCGGTGCGTCAGCGGAATGCCCGCCGCCGCCGCGCAGCCCGAGGCCGCCGTGACACCGGGCACCACCTCAAAGGCCACGCCGGCCGCCACCAGCGCCTGCACCTCTTCGCCGCCACGGCCAAAGATGAAGGGGTCGCCCCCCTTGAGCCGCACCACGCGCTGGCCGGTGCGCGCGGCGGCCACCAGCAGCTCGTGAATGCCTTCCTGCGGCACGGCGTGATCGCCCGAGGCCTTGCCCACGTAGATGCGGCGCGCGGTGGCCGGAATCAGCGCCAGCACGCTGGCGTCGATCAGCCGGTCGTGCACCACCACGTCGGCGCGCTGCAGGCGGTCCAGCGCGCGCAGCGTCAGCAGATCGGCCGCGCCAGGGCCGGCGCCCACGATGGCCACAAACCCCTCAGCCATGGTGCACCCCCGAGCCAGATGGAAGGGGGCGGCGGTGGCCGATCCGGGATGGGGTGGTCTGGGTCATGGGGCTTTCTCGGCGTGAGTCGCTACAAGGCACTGGCGGGGCGCGGCGCACCCCTTGCGGCGCCCGACCACGGGGCGCAAAACCAGTGGTCTGGATTCTAGTCAGGGCACCCGCTGGCTCACCCGCCCGGCGGCGTCACGCAGCCGCCAACAGCGCGGCCACCACGCGCGGCACGCCCACGGCAGCGCGCTCGGCCACCACGTGCACGCCGTGCAGGCCGCGCACGGGGTGAGGGTCGATCAGGTAGACCTGGGCATGGGCCGGCGCGCTGTGCACCAGCCCGGCGGCCGGGTAGACCTGCAGCGAGGTGCCGATGACCAACACCACGTCGGCGTGCGCCACCAGCGCCTCGGCCTCGTCCATGGCGGGTACGGCCTCGCCAAACCAGACGATGTGCGGCCGCATGGGCGCGCCCTGCGGGTCGCACAGCGTGCGGGGCTGGTCCTCGAACCAGTCGATGACGTGCTGCGCATCGCCCGTGCTGCGCAGCTTGTTCAACTCGCCGTGCAGGTGCAGCACGTGGCGGCTGCCGGCGCGCTCGTGCAGGTCATCGACGTTCTGGGTGATGACGTGCACCTGGTAGCGCTGCTCGAGTTGCACCAGCGCGTCGTGGCCGGGGTTGGGTTGCGCGGCCTGCAACTGGCGGCGGCGGGCGTTGTAAAAGTCCAGCACCAGTTGCGGGTTGCGCGCAAAGCCCTCGGGCGTGGCCACGTCCTCGATGGCGTGGTCTTCCCACAGCCCGTCTTCGTCGCGGAAGGTGCGCAGCCCGCTGTCGGCGCTGATGCCGGCGCCTGAGAGCACGACAACGGTTTTCATGGGTGGGTGTCTCCGGGTTGTTGTGGTGTTGGCCACCAGGGTATCAAGACGCCAGCGTCTTGCCGTAGACGAAGAACACCTCGTCGCGCACCCAGCCCTGGCTGGTGTAGAGCGCCTGGGCGCGGGTGTTGCTGCGCGCCGTGGACAGCTCCATGGCCACGCAGCCCGTGGCCCGCGCATGGGCCTCGGCGGCCTGCATCAGCGCCTGCGCCGCACCGCTGCCGCGCGCCTCGGGCACCACGTACAAGTCGTTGAGCAGCGGCGCCGGGCCAGGCCGGGGCGCGGTGGACGAGAACAGCGGGTAGCACTGGCACAGGCCCACGGCGGCATCGCCCTGCCAGGCCAGCGCAATCCACGAATCCCCGCGCGCCAGCCGCTCGCCAATGAAGGCGCGCGCCGTGGCCAGGTCGGCCGGCTGCGCGTAGAACTGGCGGTAGGCGTCAAACAGGGCGGCGGCGGTGGCCGCATCGGCCACGGTGGCGCGGGCCACGCGCAAGAGGCTGGAGGTCATGGTTCGGGTGGGCTCCGGTAAGGGCTGTGCTCGCGCAAGTCGTCCAGGTAGGCGGCCACGCCGCCGCCCTCGCGGGCGAGGAAGTCTTCCACGGCCCGCGCAAACGCGGGGTGGGCCAGCCAGTGCGCCGAGGCCGTGGCCACCGGCAGCAGGCCGCGCGCCAGCTTGTGCTCGCCCTGGGCGCCGCCCTCGAAGCGCGCAAAACCCTGGGCGATGCACCAGGCCAGCGGCTGGTAGTAGGCGGCCTCGAAGTGCAGCAGCGGCACCGCCGCCAGCGCACCCCAGTAGCGGCCCCAGGCCACGCCTTGCGCACGGTCGATGGCCAGCAGCGACGCCGCCACCGGCTGCCCGCCCTGATGGGCCACGAACAGCAGCCAGTGCGCCGGCATGGTGGCCGCCATGCGGGCAAAAAAATCGCGCGTGAGGTAAGGCGTGCTGCGGTGCTCGGCATAGGTCTGCACATAGCAGGCGTAGAAGAAGTCCCACAGCGCGGGCGTGATCTGGGCGCCTTCGTGCACGCTGAAGCTCACGCCGGCCTCGGCCACGCGGCGGCGCTCCTGCTGGATCTTCTTGCGCTTCTCGCGCTGCAGGCCGGCCAGGAAGTCGGCCATGTCGGCATAGGGCGTGCCCGCGCGGTTGTGCCAATGGAACTGCACGCCGCTGCGCAGCAGCCAGCCGGCCGCGCGCGCGGCGGCCAGGTCGGCCGCGTCGCCAAACAGCAGGTGGGCCGAGGTGCCCTGCCCCCGCGCCAGCTGCTGCACGCCGCGCAGCAGTGCCAGGCGCTCATCCGGCCCGGTGGCCAGCAGCCGGCTGCCGGTCACCGGCGTGAACGGCACCGCCACCACCTGCTTGGGGTAGTAGGCCAGGCCGTGGCGGGCGTAGGCATCGGCCCAGGCCCAGTCGAACACGTACTCGCCATACGAATGGGCCTTGGCATAGACGGGCGTGGCGGCGGCCAGCGTGGCCCCGCGCCACAGCGCCAGCACCTGCCCGGCCCAGCCGGTGGCGGCCTGGGCGCTGCCCGACTCGGCCAGCGCCAGCAGATAGGCATGACACATGAAGGGCGTGGGGCTGGCCTGCTGCGCCAGCAAGGCGTCCCAGGCGGCGGCGGGCACCTCGGTCAGATGGTCGTGCAGCGTCAGCTCAAAGGTATCCACGGCAATGAGTATCGCGGCTACCATGCGCCCATCTCAAAACGTAACCGGGAGACGGCCATGACCGAAGCCATCGACTTCGACCAGGTGCGTCGGGCGTTGGGTCAAGGGGAGTTGTTTCTGGAGTACCTGCCCTTGATGCGCCTCGATGGCAGTGGCTGTGTCGGCGCCGAGGCGCTGGTGCGGTGGCGCCGGGGCGACCAGGTGGTGCCGCCAATGGATTTCATCCCGGTGATTGAGAACACCCCCATGTCGGGTCTGCTGACGTATTGGGTGATGGACACGGTGGCCGCCGAGCTGGGGGCCTGGCTGCGCACCCACGACCACGTGCACCTGAGCATCAACGTGCCGCCCGAGGTGCTGGGGCGCGGCTGCCTGGCCTATGCGGCGCAGAAGAACGACCTGGTGCAGGTGCGCAACCGGCTGGTGCTGGAGATCACCGAGCGCGGCGCGCCCGATCGCATGGGCCTGCAGGAGATCCGCATGATCGCGGCCGAGAACGTGCTGATCGCGCTGGACGACATGGGCCTGGACGACAGCAACCTGCTGGTGCTGTCGCGCGCGCCGGTGGACATCATCAAGATCGACAAGGCGGTGATCGACCACATCACCGACCCGTCCATGGACGGGCCGCTGGCGCGGCTCAAGTCACTGATTGCCGCCAGCGACCGCCCGCAGGTGATCGCTGAAGGCATCGAGCACCCCGAACAGGCCCAGCGCCTGTATGCGGCCGGCGTGCAGATGGGCCAAGGCTTTTTGTATGCCCGGCCCATGCCGGCGACCGACTTCGTCGCCTGGCATGCCAAACACGGGGCGGCGGCACCCGCCTGACGGCCAGCGCCACCGCCGCTGCTTACTTACCCAGCTTGCCGCGCGGTGAGCCCACGCCGGTGCAATAGTCCCAGCCGATACCGGCGGCCGCGCCGTTGCTGCCGGTAGTCACGTCATAGAAGTTCTTGGCGTACTCCTTGGCCGTGCCCAGTTGGGCGTAGAGCAGGTTGTTCTCCATGTTGGAGTAGAAACCGCCCCCCGTCGGCGCCACGCCCAGCTTGTTGCCGCTGTTGTTGACGATGCCGGCCACGATGGGCGCAGCCAGGCTGGTGCCCGCCACCACATTCGCGAAAATCATTCCGAAACGCCTGGATTTTCCATTTTTTTATTTTCATTTGCAATCATTTGAATATAGATTTTTAACCAAACGAGATCGTTTTTGTTTTTGACGCACTGCGTATATAGTTCTTCGACATCCAACGCCAAAGACGACGGCAGCATCTTGCTGTTGATGCTCTTGCAGGGTGAACGATCTGACATTGCAGATTTTAGAAGAGGGTGTTGGTCAAGCAACTCAATAGCCCCTTTACTCAACTCACGTCCGGTCTCTGGCGAGAAAGGCACCGGAGAATATTTTTGGATGACGCCAACAGCCCATGCTTTGGCGGCATTTCTATCTTCATGCAACGGCTCTCTTAAAACCTGCATTGCGAGTTGGACATAGTCTTTGCTTATTGAAACCTCTACCGCCGACGCCTGGGCCTTCCATCCAACAATTGCAACAACTATCGGCGTTCCTATAAAAGCAAAAATTTGGGCAATCGTATAAAATCGACCAAGCAGTGAATCAACATTTTTAAGATCCATATTATACCCCCTTAAAACAATAACAATATCGGGGCGAAATATATTAATTGGAGGCGCCAGAAATAATGCCCAACCCAACCACCGACTCGAGTGCTACGGCAAACCAATGTGAGCGCCCGGCCGCTCAGGTGGGCGGCATGGTTTCATCATGCCCGCCCGCTCCCCAGGCCTGCTCCTTGAGCAGCGCGAGCTGGTCGCGCACGCGGGCGGCCTGCTCGAACTCCAGGTTTTTGGCGTGCTCCAGCATCTGTTTTTCGAGCTGCTTGATGCGCTTGGCCAGGTCTTTCTCTGACAAGTCCTGCACCTCGGCCGCGGCCTGGGCGGCGCGCAAGTCGTCCTTGGCGCCGCGCTCGGTGGCCACGCCGTCGATCATGTCGCGCACGGCCTTCTGGATGCCGCGCGGGGTGATGCCGTGCTCGGCGTTGAAGGCGGTCTGCTTGGCGCGGCGGCGGGCGGTTTCGTCCATGGCCTTGCGCATGGATTCGGTGACCTTGTCGGCATACAGAATGGCGCGGCCGCTGACGTGGCGCGCCGCGCGGCCTATGGTCTGGATCAGGCTGCGCTCGGCGCGCAGAAAGCCCTCTTTGTCGGCGTCCAGAATGGCCACCAGACTGACCTCGGGGATGTCCAGCCCCTCGCGCAGCAGGTTGATGCCCACCAGCACGTCGAAGGCGCCCAGGCGCAGGTCGCGGATGATTTCCACCCGCTCGACGGTGTCGATATCGGAGTGCAGGTAGCGCACCTTGACGCCGTTCTCGGCCAGGTAGTCGGTGAGCTGCTCGGCCATGCGCTTGGTCAGCGTGGTGACCAGCACGCGCTCGCCGCGTGCGGTGGTCTCGCGGATTTCCTGCAACACGTCGTCCACCTGGTGGGTGGCGGGGCGCACCTCCACCACCGGATCCACCAGGCCCGTGGGCCGCACCACCTGCTCCACCACCTGGCCGGCATGCTGCTTCTCGTAGTCGGCCGGCGTGGCCGAGACGAAGATGCACTGGCGCATCTTGCGCTCGAACTCCTCGAACTTCAGCGGCCGGTTGTCCAGCGCCGAGGGCAGCCGAAAACCATAGGCCACCAGCGTGGTCTTGCGCGCGCGGTCGCCGTTGTACATGGCGCTGAGCTGGCCCATCATCACGTGGCTCTCGTCGATGAACATCAGCGCGTCCTTGGGCAGGTAGTCCACCATGGTGGGTGGCGGATCGCCGGGCGCGGCGCCCGAGAGGTGGCGCGTGTAGTTCTCGATGCCCTTGGTGTGGCCCACCTCCTGCAGCATCTCCAGGTCGAACCGCGTGCGCTGCTCGATGCGCTGAGCCTCCACGAGCTTGCCCTCTTTGACGAAGCGGTCCACCGTCTCGCGCAGCTCGGCCTTGATGCCCTCGATGGCGCGCAGCACCGCGTCGCGCGGCGTGACGTAGTGGCTGGCCGGGTAGACCACGAAGCGCGGCACCGTCTGGCGCACCTGGCCGGTCAGCGGGTCCAGCAGCGACAGGCGCTCGACCTCGTCGTCGAACAGCTCGATGCGCAGCGCCAGCTCCGAGTGCTCGGCCGGAAAGATGTCGATCACGTCGCCCCGCACGCGGAAGGTGCCGCGCGCGAAGTCCACGTCGTTGCGCTTGTATTGCATGCGCACCAGCTGGGCAATGATGTCGCGCTGGCCATGCTTGTCGCCCACCCGCGTGATGTAGCGCATCTGCGTGTAGTCCTCGGGCTTGCCGATGCCGTAGATGGCACTGACCGAGGCCACCACGATGGTGTCGCGCCGCTCCAGCACGCTTTTGGTGGCCGACAGGCGCATCTGCTCGATGTGCTCGTTGATGGCCGAGTCCTTCTCGATGAACAGGTCGCGCTGCGGCACATAGGCCTCGGGCTGGTAGTAGTCGTAGTAGCTGACGAAGTACTCCACCGCGTTCTTCGGAAAGAACTCGCGGAACTCCGCATACAGCTGCGCCGCCAGCGTCTTGTTGTGCGCAAACACGATGGCCGGCCGCCCCAGCCGCGCAATCACGTTGGCCATGGTGTAGGTCTTGCCCGAGCCGGTCACGCCCAGCAGCGTCTGGTAGGCCAGGCCGTCGTGGATGCCCTCCACCAGCGCCTCGATGGCCGTGGGCTGGTCGCCCGCCGGCGGGAAGGGCTGGTGCAGCTCGAACGGCGAGTGGGGGAAGGTAACGACGGTGGGCTCGGACATGGGCAGCAGAGGTGGCGCGGGTTAACCGGCCATCGTACCGCCCGCAGGCCGTCGCCCTGCCGCATTGAGGTGCCCGCGCCATCAATCGGCCGGCCTTTAATAAATGCGAATAATTCTCATTAGAATGCCACCACCTCGCCCGTTTGGCGAGGCGTTGGGCAAGCCGTCGCCAGCCTGTATCACCGCCTGCCGTGCACCTTGCACGAGCGGCGCCAGACGCCGACGCGATGCCGCCAGACCACTGCCTCCCAGCCGAAACCGCCCCCAACCGCCGCACGCCGACGATGAGCCCGCGTGCGCTGCGGGCCTGGAGCTGGACCCACAAGTGGTCCAGCCTGGTGTGCACCGTGTTCATGCTGCTGCTGTGCCTGACCGGCCTGCCGCTGATCTTCCACCACGAGATCGGCCACCTGCTGGGCACCGAGGTGGAGCCGCCCGCCATCGAACACAGCGGCCCCTGGGCCAGCCTGGACACCGTGCTGCAGGCGGCCCGCGCGCGGCACCCCGAGCGCATCGTGCAGTTCGTCTCCCAGGCCGAGGACGACGACCGGTTGTGGTTCGTCACGCTGACCCCGACGCCCGAGCCCACCGACGACTTCAAGTCGGTGGCCGTGGACGCCCGCACCGGCCTGGTGGTGGCCGAGCCCAGGTTCGACGAGGGCTTCATGTACTGGATGTTCCGGCTGCACGTGGACTTGTTCGCCGACCTGCCCGGCAAGCTGTTTCTGGGCCTGATGGGGCTGCTGCTGGTGGTGGCCATCGTCACCGGGCTGGTGCTGTACGCGCCCTTCATGCGCAAGCTGGCGTTTGGCGAGGTGCGGCGCGAGCGCTCGGCGCGCGTGCGCTGGCTGGACCTGCACAACCTGCTGGGCATCGTGACCCTGGTCTGGGCGCTGGTGGTGGGCGCCACCGGCGTCATCAACACCTGGGCCGACCTGCTGATCAAGTACTGGCAGCACGACCAGCTCACCGCGCTGCTGACGCCTTACCAGGGCCAGAGCCTGATCGCCGAGGCGGATCGCGCCCCGGCCCAGGCCGCGTGGCAGGCGGCCCAGGCGCAGGCGCCCGGCATGCGGTTGTCGTTTGCGGCGTTTCCGGGCACGGCGTTTTCCAGCCCGCATCACCTGACCTTCTTTCTGCGCGGGGAAACGCCGCTGACCGCTCGCCTGCTGCAGCCCGTGCTGGTGGACGCCCAAACGGCCCAGGTCACGGCCGCCCCGCCGCTGCCCTGGTACCTGACGGCGCTGCTGGTGTCGCAGCCGCTGCACTTTGGCGACTACGGCGGCCTGGGGCTGAAGGTGGTCTGGGCGCTGCTGGACGTCATCACCCTCATCGTGCTGGGCAGCGGGCTCTACCTGTGGTGGAGCCGCCGGCGCCTGCCTTCCCCATCCCGTTCCCCCCGTTGGAGTCCTCCATGAAGTTCCCCCTCCTGGCTACCGCCTGTGCCGCTCTCGCCAGCCTGACCCTGGGCGATGCCCGCGCCGAAGAGGCCACCACCGAGACCGTGGCCACCGAAACCGTCGTCGTCACCGGCAAGCGCCTGGGCCGCGTCTCCAAGGGCGCCACCGGCCTGCCGCTGGAGATCAAGGAAACGCCGCAGACCATCTCCACCGTGGGCCAGCAGGAGATGCTGGACTACGGCTTGAGCGGTAGCAACGACGCGCTGCGCCTGGCCACCGGCATCAACGTGGAGCAGTACGAAACCAACCGCGCCGTCTTCAACGCGCGCGGCTTCGAGGTGCAGCTGACCCAGGTGGACGGCCTGGGCATGACCAACGACTGGGGCACCGTCGTGGGGCAGATGGACACCTTCCTCTTCGAGCGCATCGAGCTGATTCGCGGCGCCAACGGCCTGCTCACCGGCGTGGGCAACGCCTCGGGCACCATCAACTACATCCGCAAGCGGCCCACCAATGTGGACGGCGGCCAGGTGCAGTTCTCGGCCGGCTCCTGGGGCCTCAAGCGCGGCGCGCTGGACTACAACAAGGTGCTCACCGAAGACGGCAGCTGGGCCGCCCGCCTGGTGGTGGCCCATGAGGACAAGGACAGCTACCTGCGCGCCCTGCACGACCGCCGCAGCACCGTCTACGGCGTGGTCGATGGCCAGATCGGCGACGACGGCGTGCTCACGCTGGGCTTCACCCACCAGGACGCCCGCCAGCGCTCGCCCATGTGGGGCTCGCTGACGCTCAACCGCGTGGACGGCAGCCGGGTGGACTTCGACACCTCGGCCTCCACCTCGCAGGACTGGACCTACTGGAACACCCGCTCGCAAAGCGCCTTCGTCGAATACGCCCACAGCCTGGGCACCGACTGGGAAGCCAAGCTCACCTACACCCACCGCCGGGGCGAAGAGGACGTGCGCCTGCTGTATGCGTTTGCGTCGGCGGGCGGCCTCAACGCCGACAACACCGGCCTGGCGGGTTGGCCTTACGCCAGCTTCGTGACCACCCGCAACGACATCGTGGACGCCAACCTCAGCGGTGAGTTCAAGGCCCTGGGCCGCAGCCACCACCTGATCACCGGCATCAGCCACTCGCGCCAGAAGACCGCCACCGACCTCTTCCCCTACGACACCGCCACCTACCAGTTTCTGCCGCTGCCCGCCTTCCCCTACGGCGGCAACGTCTACCCCGAGCCCGTCTGGGGCGCCCGCACGCCCAGCACGGGCGGCACCCAGAGCCTGACCCGGCTCTATGCCGCCGCGCAACTGGGCCTGACGGAAGAGGCCAAAGCCATCGTCGGCCTCAACGTCGTGCGCCTGCGGCGCGAGGGCAGCTCGCTCTACGGCAGCGCCGCCACCACCAACGCCTACCCCACCACCAGCGAGGTCAGCCCCTACCTGGGCCTGACCTACGCGCTCACGCCCGACACCCTGGCCTACCTGTCCTACTCGGACATCTTCCAGAACCAGGACCACACCGACGTCAACGGCGCCTACCTGGCCCCCATGAAAGGCGTCAACCAGGAGGTGGGCATCAAGGCGCAATGGCTGGGCCAGCAACTGCTGACCACCTTCGCCCTCTTCTCCGCCGAGCAAAAAGGCATGGCCACCTATGCCGGCGTCACCAGCGGCGGCACCTACTATTACGAGCCCAAAGACGTCACCTCGCGCGGCTTCGAGTTCGAGGCCACCGGCAAGCTGGGCCAGGACACCCAGCTCACCCTGGGCCTGACCCGCCTGCGCCTGACCGGCCCCGACGGCCAGCCCATCTACGAGTGGGTGCCGCGCACCACGGCCAACGCCCGCATCGACACCCGCGTCAGCGGACTGCCCGCGCTGCGCGTGGGCGCGGCGGCGCGCTGGCAGTCCGGCACCAGCAAGACGGGCGCCATCAGCCAGAGCAGCTACCTGCTGCTCAACGCCTTTGCCGCCTACCGGCTCAGCGATGCCGCCACCGTGCGCCTCAACCTCAACAACGTGCTCAACAAGAAGTACGTGGGCGGCCTGGTCTACGGCGCCATCTACGGCGCGCCGCGCAGCGCCACCGTGTCGCTGGAATACACGTTGTGAGCGCCCCCAAACCTGCCGCTGCGCGTCAGGCCCCCCGAGGGGGTCAAGAAAACTCGGGAACGGCCCTTCGTTTTCCTGAGAGCCACAGCCTGCGCCAGATCTTCGCCATGCCCCTGGTGGTGGCCTTGATCAGCGCCGCCGGCCTCATCAGCGCCCTGGTGGGCGACGGGCCGTGGGACACGCTGTCGTGGCTGGCGCTGGGCCTGGCTGTGGTGCTGTGCGCCTGGCATGGCCTGCCGTGGCGCCGGCCACCCGCCTGACCCACCCTGCCGCACCTTACGATGCGCGCCATGACGGACCCCTCCCCCAGCCCCTACGCCCTGCTCACCCCCGACCACGTGCTGGACGCGCTCGACGCGCTTGGCTTTGCGCCCGATGGCCGGCTGCTGCAACTCAACTCCTACGAAAACCGCGTCTGGCAGGCGCACACCGATGGCGGCGAGGTGGTGGTCGCCAAGTTCTACCGCCCCGGCCGCTGGAGCGACGCGCAGATTGCCGAAGAGCACGCGTTTGCGCTGGCGCTGGCCGAGGCCGAGGTGCCCGTGGTGGCCCCGCTGGCGCTGCCCGCCACCGCCCATGCGCCGGCCGGCACGCTGGCGCGCTGGCCGGTGGGCGAGCTGGCGTTTCGCGTGGCCGTCAGCCCGCGCCGCGTGGGCCAGGCCGCCAACCTCGAAGACCCCGAGGTGCTGCGCCGCCTGGGCCACCTGATGGGCCGTGTGCACGCCGTGGGTCGGCGCCAGCCATTTGCCCACCGCCGCCCCATCAACGTGCAGACCCTGGGCTGGCAGCCGCGCGAGGCGCTGCTGCAAAGCCCCTGGCTGCACCCCGCCACCGACGGCGGCTGGCCCGCCGCCAGCGCCGCCGCGCTGGAACTGGCCGAGGCCGCGTTTGCGCGCCACGGCCCCATCGCCCCGCTGCGGCTGCACGGCGACGCCCACGCCGGCAACCTGCTGTGGCGCGAAGACAGCGGCCCCCACCTGGTGGACCTGGACGACTGCGCCAGCGGCCCCGCCGTGCAAGACCTGTGGATGCTGCTGCCCGGCGAGCAGGGCGCCGTGGACGCGGCGCTGGCCCACCTGCTGGCCGGCTACCGCACCTTCGCCGAGTTCGACGAGCGGGAACTGGCCCTGATCGAGCCCCTGCGCACGCTGCGCCTCATCCACCACAGCGCCTGGATCGCCGCCCGCTGGGACGACCCGGCATTTCCGCCGGCCTTCCCGTGGTTTGAAGAGCCGCACTACTGGGCAAGGCAGGCGCAGGTGTTGAGAAAGCAGGTGGGGAGGATGGGCAATGGCTAGTGCAGGCCCCACTCGGCCCGTATGGCCTCGGCCTCTTCGGCCGACACCTTGAACCAATTGCCCTTGCCCGTCAGGATGTTGGCCAACTTCAAACCGGCTATCGAGTCGTCCACATAATGCAGCCCCGCCGCCACGCGGTGCTGCGCGACCTTGCGCGCGGCCAGCATCAGCGCATCTCGGCGAGCGGTGTCCTTGGGAAACAGCACACGTCCAAACACATGGGCAGTCGCGGCGGCCATGGTGGCGTGCCCGGACGGGTAGGCCGGGTGGCGCGGATAGAGCTGGTCCGTGGGCGCAATGACCGGCGTCAAGTTGCACTGCTCTTGCGGTCTGGCGCGCGCCGCAGCAAGCTTCAGGTGCAGCAAGGGCTCCTCAACCGCTGCGTGCAGGCGCTGGATCAGGGCCTGGGTGTTCAGCAGCACATCGCCCTCCACGTTTTGCTCCCGAGCCGCCTCCAGCAGAACCGTCTGCATGGCATCGACGGTCAGTGCCTCAGCCCGTATCTGGTCGCGCTCGCCGACGTCTTGCTGCATGGCGCGGCGCACGTGCTGGCAGGCCACCTCCGGATCGCTGTCATTTGCGTCCTTGAGCAATCTCTTTTTATCTATGTCCGAGATGATCTGCTTGGCCTTTTTGGCCGCGTCATGGACCGCAGGATCCCAGCCGGTAAACACCTTCCATGGCGACGCGTTGGGCTTGGCCACGTTCGCACGCCTGGCGTCGAGCTCGCCCACATCCACCGCCATTTGCGGCAGGGTCAGCTTGACTAGGGTGTAGGCGTGGGCATCTGCACGCCACGCCAGCCCCTCGGCCGACACGATCCACGCCCTCGCACCATCCAAATCACCCAAGGGCCACACGAACCGCCACTCACCCCGCTCGCCACCGGAAAATGAGCCCAGCGCGACACCAATCAACTCATCGGTGTAGTTGGCATTGCAGGGGAGGCCAAGGCGCAGTTCCCCGGTGATATCGTCGCGACACCGCCTGTAGTGCCCCATGTATGCATCGGCGGCCACAATCTTGGGGGGAGGCCGCCCCAAGAGTAATCCGCAGTGTGTGCCGCTTGGTGGAACAGAACAGCTGCCGTAACCTGCCCCTGACAATGGAAACTGGGCCGGTGTCGACGGATCGGTCAATTTGACCCATACGTAGAAGACCGCTGCAGCGGCTTGGATGGCATCCATGGTCTGTTCTCCTTTGAGGGGTCTTCGTGCATGCAGATACGAACCCGCAGACTACTGACCGGCTTGTTAAAACTCAATAGGCCATTGGTCTTATTGGTGGCTGCTTGCGTGGTCACGGGCTTGGTTCGGGACACGAGGCCAGCGACATCCTTGATCCTGTACCTTGGCGACCGCAGCGCCGTGCAAGATGGGGGCTTCATGCGTTATCGCGCCGCGCTGGGGCTATCACCCAACAGCGACACCCGGCTCATCCATCACGTGCGTCTCCACGCGGACGCGTCACCCGTTTGGCTGAGCGGTCTCCAAGGCTTGCCGCCTCAAGTCGTCGTGTCTCCAACCGCTGAGGCCGCGCTATGGGCCCGAAAGCAATGGCCGCAATCGCAGCTCGTTTTCGCCAGCTATGCCGACCCCATTCAACTAGGCCTGGTGCGCAGCCAACGTGCACCCGGCACCATGGCAACAGGCATCTGGATCAGGGACGATCTGGATGCCAAACGGCTGGAAATCATCGCGCAGTCCATGCGAAAGCCCGGGCGCGTGGCGATTCTGTCGGACGACGATTGGGCGACGCTCGGCGGTGGTGCGGCACGCGTGTGGCAAGCCTGCGAAAGATTGAGACTGACCTGCCATCTGCACTCCGCGGCGAACGCGGCTGCCGTCCAAGCACTGCTCGACTCGCCCGGTTCAGCGCGATATGACGCCTGGTACATACCGCCGACCACCATCGCGTATCAAGCCATGCGCACCCTCATCGATGGCTTGCGTGGCACTGGTCACTACACGATGTGGAGCTCCCGACAGGAGGTTGAGCAAGGTGGGCAAATGGCGTTGGAGTACGACACCGCGTTTGCCTATAGCACCATGGCCGAGTTGACAAGGCGACTTCTTGCCGGCGAACGTGCGGGCGACATTCCCGTGGAGCGTCCATTTCGCTATGCATTGATCGTTCACGACGGAGGCCCCTATCCGGTGCTACCGGCTGAGATCATGCGCCGCGCCGATGTGGTCATCAGCGACTGACCGCCCCACCCCATGCGCCACCCCAGCCTCGCCCGCCGCTACGCCTGGCAGATTGGCCTGGTGGCGCTGACGCTGCTGCTGGCCCAGGGCGCCTGGGAGATGGCCTTTGGCTGGCACGAGGCGCGCAACCAGGTGGCGCAGATGCAGGCCGTGCAGGCCCACGCCGCCGCGCGCGAGATGCGCCAGCACCTGGCCGCGCTGGAGGCCGCGCTGGCCGACGCCACCAAGCTCGCCCCCGACGACCTGGCCCAGCGGCGCGAGGAGTTCTACCGGTTGATGGTGCTGCACCCGCTGGTGACCGATTTGCAGGCGGTGGATGCAGGGGGCCGCGAGCGGCTCTTCGTCTCGCGCACCGAGCCCGACCGCGTGGGCGCCGGCACGCCGGTGGCGGCCGTGCCCACCTTGAGCGCCCACTACGGCGACACCTTCTACAAGGAAGGCAGCGAACCCTTTGTGCGCCTGACGGTGCCCGAGCCGCGCCGCCCGGGCGCCGTCACCGTGGCCACCGTCAGCCTGCGTTTTCTGGGCGACGTGCTGGCGGGCATGGCACTGGGCGACGCCGGCAGCGCCTATGTGGTGGACGCCCGCAACCGGCTGGTGGCCCACCCGCGCGCCACGCAGGCGCTGCGCCAGCTGGACCTGGCCGGCCACCCGCCGGTGCAGGCGGCACGCGCCAGCGGCCTGGCGGCGGCCGACACGGTGGACTTTGCCCAGCAGGCGGTGATTGCCACCGCCGTGCCGGCCGGGCCACCGGGCTGGCTGCTGGTCGTTGAGCAGCCGCGCGCCGCCGCGCTGGCGCCGGTGTGGGCCACGCTGGCGCGCACGCTGGCGCTGACGGTGGTGGGCGTGCTGCTGGCGATGGCGGCGGCCTGGGTGTTCTCGCGCCGCATGGCGGCGCCCATCGTGCGGTTGCGCCACGCCACGCAGCAGGTGGCGGCGGGCGACCTGGCGCAGCGCATCGAGGCCAACGGCGGCGACGAGGTGGCGGCCCTGGCGGGCGACTTCAACCGCATGGCGGCCGAGCTGCGCGCCTCTTACGCGGGGCTGGAAGCCAAGGTGAGTGCGCGCACCGCCGAGCTGGCCCAGCGCCAAGAGGAAGCCGACCGCGCCAGCGCCGCCAAGACGCGCTTTCTGGCCGCCGCCAGCCACGACCTGCGCCAACCCATGCACTCCATTGGCCTGTTGGTGGGCGTGCTGCGCCAGCAGCTGATGGACGCCGGGCAGCAGCAACTGGCCGACAAGGTGCTGCGCGCCGTGACGGGCATGGAGCACCTGTTTGCCAGCCTGCTGGACATCTCCAAGCTCGATGCCGGCGCGGTGCAGACGGCGCCCGTGGTCTTCCCGCTGGCCGACGTGCTGCGCGCGCTGGACGCCGCCTACGCGCCGCAGGCCGCCGCGCGCGGCCTGCGCTGGCGCGTGGCGCCCTGCCGCGCGGTGGTCTACAGCGACCCGGCGCTGCTGGAGCGGCTGCTGGGCAACCTGGTGGCCAACGCGCTGCGCTACACCCGCCAGGGCGGCGTGCTGGTGGGCTGCCGCCGCCGCGCGGGCGGGCGGCTGGCGGTGCAGGTGCTGGACACCGGGGTGGGCATTGCACCCGAGCAGATGGGCCATGTGTTCGAGGAGTTCGTGCGGCTGCCCGCCGGCGAGGCCAACCCCGGCGGCGCCGACGCCCAGGGCCTGGGGCTGGGCCTGGCCATCGTGCGCCGCACCGCCGCGCTGCTGGGCCACACGCTGCACGCCCGCTCCCTGCCCGGGCGCGGTTCGGTGTTCGAGATTGAGCTGCCGCTGGCGGCGGGACCGATGGCCAGCGGACCCGCCCTGCCGGCGCCCGACGCCACGCGGCTGGCCGGCGCCTTTGTGCTGGTGGTGGACGACGACGCGGCCAACCGCCACGCGCTGCACGCACTGGCCCTGCACTGGGGCTGCCACGCGCTGGCGGTGGCCGGGCGCGCCGAGGCGCTGGCGGCGCTGCAAGGCCATCTGCGCACGCCCGACCTCGTCATCACCGACTACCGGCTGGCCGGCAGCGAGACGGGCTTCGACGTGCTGGCCGCCGTGCGCGCCGCCACCGGCGAGGCCACGCCCGCGCTGGTGGTCACGGCCGACGTGGCGGCCGACCTGCCCGCCCGCGCCGCCGCCGCCCAGGCCACGCTGCTGCACAAACCGGCCAGCGCCGAGCGCATTCAGCAGGCGGTGCTGGCGCTGCTGGGCTGACGGCGCGGCACCGGAACCGGCCGGCGCCGGCCGTCAGAAGGTCAACCCCAACCGCCCCGCCGCCACCACCGCCTGGGTGCGCGTGGTGACGTTGAGCGCCCGCAGCACGGCGCTGGTGTGGGCCTTGACGGTGCCGGGGGCCAGGTCGAGTTCGCGGCCAATGAGCTTGGCGCTCTGGCCTTGCAAGATCAGGTGCAGCACCTGGGCCTGGCGCTCGGTCAGGCCCAGGCTGGCCGGGGTGGTGCGCGGCGCGGGCGCGGCGGGCGCGGGCGAGAGGAACACCGACGGCGGCAGGTAGACGCCCCGCGCCAGAATCAGCCGCAGCGCGGCGATGAAGACGGCGGCGCTGGCGCTTTTGGGGATGAAGCCCATGGCGCCGGCGTCCAGCGCGCGCAGCACGGTGGCCTTGTCGTCGCTGCTGGAGAGGGCCACCACCGGCACGGCCGGCAGGCGCTCGCGCATCAGCGCCATGCCATCCAGCCCCGACATGCCGGGCAGGCCCAGGTCCATCAGCACCAGGTCGGGCGCGCTGCCGGCCGCCACCTGGGCCAGTGCCTCCTCGCAGGAGCCGGCCTCGCTGGTGGTCAGGCCCTCTTGCAGCGGCCGCAGCAGCAGCGCCACCCCCTCGCGGAACAGCGCGTGGTCGTCGATCAGCAGCACATGCATGGCCGTCACCTCCCGAGGTGGGCACGCCTTGGCCACACCCGTGCGCAGATGGTAGGGGCCACCGCCCGCCGCTGCCATCCCCCAGGCGGATGAGCCATCAGGCCCATATGCAAACCGCCTCGCGGCCGCTGCAATGGATGCCATCACACCGACACCATACAAGGGGGACAAGCCATGGACACCACCACCGACGCCGACCTGCTGACCCAGGTGCTGGACGAGATTGACTGCGGCCTGCTGCTGCTGACGCGCAGCGGCCGGCTGTGCCAGGCCAACCGCGTGGCCGACCGCCGCTGGCTGGCGGCGCGCGAGCTGGAGCTGGATGCCGCCGGCCGCGTGACGGCCCACCACGCCGCCGACCGGCCCCGGCTGGCCACCGGCCTGGCCCAGGCCTTGGCCGGCCGCCGCAGCCTGGTGACGCTGTGGCGCGAGGGCGTGCCCCTGACCCTGGCCTGCGTGCCGCTGCACGCGCCGGATGAGGCCGCCGACGCCCCCGCCGTGCTGCTGATCTGTGGCCGCCCGGCCGGCTGCAACGCGCTGTCGGCCGCCTTCTTCGCCCAGGCCCATGGCCTCACGGCCGCCGAGGCCGGCGTGCTGCGCGCGCTGCAAGCCGGCGCCACCCCCGCCGCCGCCGCCAGCGCCAGCGGCGTGGCCCTGACCACGGTGCGCAGCCACATCGGCGCGCTGCGCAGCAAGACGGGCACCCACAGCATCAATGAGCTGCTGCAGCAATTGACGGCGCTGCCGCCCATGGCGCCGGCAGGGGCGATGTTGTCTTGAGGCGGGGCGCAATGCCAGGGATGCCCAGACGCTCACTTTTGGGCTACATGCCCCATGCTATGTATGTGGTTTCCTACGCCCCCAAACTCCCCTCCAGACCCAGCCTGTTGACGAAAGCGTCAACTGCGGTTAGACTGCTGCGGCTGGGTCGGCTCCTATCTATCCGAGCTTGTCCGGCACCTGCCCCCTCTTTAGGGGGCTTATCTATTTCTAGGGGTGCAAAAGATGAATCGCTTCGTCGTGATGGTCGATGCCGGCTATCTCCTTCGCCAGGCTATTGAGATCGTCAGCAACAAGGCAAGCACTTTGCGGGCCGATCTTGATATCACCGACCCAGCCGGTTTGATCAAGGCCTTGCTGGCCAAGTCGAATGCGACCTTGAACCTTTCCGGTAAAGAGTTGCTGCGCGTCTACTGGTATGACGGTGTGATGGCCAATGGCTTCACTCCCCAGCAGCGGGCATTGGTCAACGTCGATGATGTCCAGTTCCGTGCCGGGACCATCAACGGGCGAGGTCAGCAGAAAGGCGTTGACTCCCTGATCGTCACCGACCTGATCGAGCTAACGTCGCACCATGCAATCTGTGATGCAGTTCTCGTGACTGGTGACAGCGATCTGGCTGTCGGCATTGAAGTGGCACAGAAGCGTGGCGTTCGTATCGCTGTGCTTGGCGTCGAAGACCTTGCTGCGGGCGTTGCTCACCACCAGAGCTTTGAAATCACTAGCCGAGCTGATCGGGTTGGCATGCTTGGGCAGGCTGAACTCGTCCAAGTGCTCAGCTACGTTCCAGCTCAGCATGCTGCGGCGCATCAGCCTTCGCTTCCTGCCGCCTCTCCCTCGCCGGCCCCTGCACCGGTTGACCGTCAGCGAATTGAGGCAGCCGTGAAGGCATTCATTTCTCAGCAAGCGGCACCGCTCACAGGGTCAGTGAATCAAACAACCAAGCGTATTGATTCGACCGTGGACCGTGCGTTGCTGCACCATGTCTTCACTGAGATGGGGCATGGTCGCTTGGCCGAAGGCGAGAAGGTATACGCTCGGCAGGTATTCCGCGCGGAGGTCCACCTCGTAAATTGATGACAGGTTTGCGAGCCATCAAGTCTGAACCTAGATTCCTTGCGCCACTTCGCCAACACAGGTGCGGGCTGGAATCATGGCAAAACAAAAATGGCCCGCACACTGCGGGCCATTTGATACGGGCCAAATGCGGCGCTCAGCGCCGCTTACAGCCGCTCAAACACCGTCGCAATACCCTGGCCGCCGCCGATGCACATGGTGACCAGTGCGTACTTGCCGCCCACGCGCTCCAGCTCGTAGAGGGCTTTGGTGGCAATGAAGGCGCCCGAGCAGCCGATGGGGTGGCCCAGGGCGATGGCGCCGCCGTTGACGTTGGTCTTGCTCATGTCCAGCTCCAGCCCGCGCGCGACGGCGATGGCCTGGGCGGCAAAGGCTTCGTTGGACTCGATGACGTCGATCTGGTCCAGCCGCAGGCCGGCCTTCTTCAGCGCCAGCTTGCTGGCCGGGATGGGGCCTTCGCCCATGATCTCGTTGGGCACGCCGGCCACGGCGTAGCCGACGATGCGGGCCAGCGGCTTGTGGCCGTCGCGCTCGGCGATGGCGCGGTCACCCAGCACGAAGAAGGCGGCGCCGTCGTTGATGCCCGAGGCGTTGCCGGCCGTCACGGAGCCGTCTTTCTTGAAGGCGGGCTTGAGCTTGGCCAGGCTTTCCATGGTGGTGCCGGCCTTGACGTATTCGTCGGTGTCGAAGACGACCTCGCCTTTGCGCGTCTGCTTGACGATGGGCACGATCTGGCTCTTGAAGCGGCCCTCGGCGATGGCCGCCGCCGCGCGGCGCTGGCTCTCGACGGCCAGGGCGTCCTGCTCTTCGCGGCTGATGCCCCACTTGGTGGCCAGGTTCTCGGCCGTCACGCCCATGTGGCCGACGCCAAACGGGTCGGTCAGCGTGGCCACCATCATGTCAACCATCTTGGTGTCGCCCATGCGCGCGCCGGTGCGCATGGCGGGCGAGAGGTAGCCGGCGCGGCTCATCACCTCGACGCCACCGCCAATGCCGTAGTCGCAGTCATCCAGCAGGATTTGCTGGGCGGTGGTAACGATGCCTTGCAGGCCCGACGAGCACAGCCGGTTGACCGACATGGCCACGCTTTCCATGGGCAGGCCGGCCTGAATGGCGGCCACCCGCGCCACGTAGGGGAAGCGCGCCTCGGTGGGGATGGTGTTGCCCACCGTCACGTAGTTGATCTTGGCCGCATCGACGCCCGAGCGCTCGATGGCCGCCTTCATGATCTGGCCCGCCAGTTCGGCCGGCTCGATGTCGGCCAGGCTGCCGCCGAAGCTGCCGATCGCCGAGCGCGCTGCGCTCAATACCACCACTTCACGTTTGCTCATGTTCACGTCTCCTAGGATCGAAATACGTTGACGATACCAACAATGCCCGCGAGGCGGTCAGACCGGCCGCACCAGCCGCGAGCGGGCCCAGGCATCGGCTTCGCGGGCGGGGGTGTTGCCGCTGGCCTTGATGCGCTCCAGCAGCTCCAGCACGCGGTCGCGGATCTGCTCGACCTCGGCCTTCACCGCCGCCACACTGCCCTCGCCCCGGTGCTCACGGGCCACGCTGACGATGCCGCCGGCGTTGACCAGGTAGTCGGGCAGATAGAGGATGCCGCGCGCCGCCAGAGCGTCGCCGTCGGCGGCGGTGGCCAGCTGGTTGTTGGCCGCGCCGGCCACGATCTTGGTTTGCAGCGCCGGGATGCTGCCGGCGTTGAGCACGGCGCCCAGTGCGCAGGGCGCCAGCACTTCGCAGGGCTGGGCCAGGATGGTGTCCACGCTCACCGCCTTGGCGCCCAGCTGATCGACGGCGCGCTGCACGCGCTCGGCGTTGACGTCGGCCACCACCAGCTTGGCGCCCGCCTGGCGCAGGTGCTCGGCCAGATGCCAGCCCACGGCGCCCAGGCCTTGCAGGGCCACGGTCACGCCGTCCAGCGAGCGGCCCAGATGGGCTTTGACGCCGGCCTCGATGGAGACGAACACGCCCAGCGCGGTCATGGGGCTGGGATCGCCGCCAAAGCCGCCGTCGTCGCGCGGAATGCCGCTGACGTGGCGCGTCTGGCGGCGCACCACGCGCATGTCGGCCGTGGTGGTGCCCACGTCCTCGGCGGTGATGTAGGCGCCGCCCAGCGAATCGATGGCGCGGCCAAAGGCAGCGAACAGCGCCTCGCGGTCGAACGTGCCGGCCGGCTTGAGGATGACGGCCTTGCCGCCTCCAAACGGCAGGTTGGCCAGTGCGTTCTTCAGGCTCATGCCCTGGGCCAGGCGCAGTGCGTCCTGCAGGCCGGCCAGCTCGTGCGGGTAGCTCCAGAAGCGGCAGCCACCGAACGCCGGGCCGCGCGCCGTGCTGTGCACGGCCAGGATGGCCTTGAGCCCCGTGGCCTCGTCGGCGGCCAGCAGCACGCGCTCGTGCGACGGCTGGTCGGGCAGGCCAAACAGCGAATGGGGCAGCGTCTCGGGCGCATCTTGCAGCGCGCGGCTCAGGTCGGCAGAAAGAGTCATGGCAGTGGCGCTCGGGGCGCGGTCAGGGTAAGGGGTGCGCCGCAGGCGGCGGCGAGCAATCAGTGTAGGCCAAGGGGTGGGCCGGGCACAGCCCGGCCCTGGGGGCCCTCACAGCAGCCGGAAGGCCGCTGCGGCGATCAGCGTGGGCACCAGCGCCGCCACCAGCAGACTCAGCGCATTGACCGTTTCGCCCGGGAAACGGCTGCGCAGGATGGAGATGCCCGCCGGGTTGGGCGCGTTGGCCACCACGGTGAGGCCGCCGCCGGTGACGGCGCCCATCACCAGCGCCATCTTGAAGTCCAGCGTCAGCCCGTCCACCAGCGAGCCCAGATAGGTCAGCGCCGCGTTGTCGGTGATGGCCGTCAGCGCCGTGGCGCCCCAGAACACCTCGTTGGCGTCCATGCGCATCAGCAGCGGCTGCAGCCACCAGCGCTGCTGGCCGCCCAGCACCACGAGGCCGGCCAGGAAGAAGGCCACCAGCAGCGCCTCACGCAGGATGAGCCGTTCCTGGTGCCGCTCGTAGGCGGTGGAGTAGCCCATGAACGCCAGGAAGATGCCCAGGAACACCACCGGGTAATGCGCCGAGGCCACCACGCCGGCCAGCAGCAGCAGGTGCACGGCCACCACCGACAGCGGCACGCGCCGCAGCCGCGTGCCGCTGGCTTCCTTGGGCATGGCCGCCAGCTCTTTGTAGAAGATGGCGGTGAACAGGCTGGCGTTGACGATGGCGGCCAGCGCCGCCTTCCAGCCGAAATGGGTCAGCATGAAGCTGGTGTCCCAGCCCCAGGCGGCCGCCACCATCAGCACCGGCGGCGCGGCAAACGAGGTCAGCGTGCCGCCGATGGAGATGTTGACGAACAGCAGCCCCAGGCTGCCGTACAGCAGCTTGTCCGACTTGGCATGGGCAAACACCGTGTCGCGCAGCAGCAGGGCCGCCAGCGTCATGGCCGCCGGCTCGGTGATGAACGAGCCCATCAGGGGCACCAGCCACATCACCACCCAGTAGTTGGCGGCACCTCTGGCCATGGGCGTGATGCGGGCCATCCCGCGCACCACGTCGCCCGCCACCTGCAGCACGGCCCGCGTGCCGGCCATCACCATGATGGCGAAGACGAACAGCGGCTCGGTGAAGTTGAGCGACTCCAGGTAGTTCAGCGTCGGCTGCGAGCCGGTCATGAACAGCATGATGAGCGCCAGAATCATGGCCCAAAGCCCGAACACCACCTCCACCTCGGCCAGCAGGTGGAACAGCCCCGCATGGCGCGGCATCTTGTGTGACAGCACGTCGAACAGCTTGGTCGAAAACGTGTGGATGAGCGCCAGCGCAAACAGCACGGCCGCCACGATCTGCATGGTGGTGGGGTTCATGCGCGTAGGATAGACCACCCCTACGCGATCGCAGATCGCGCCCCCTCAAGGGGGCACTGCCAGTGGACCGGCCAAGCCGGATCCACGGCAGTCGCTGGGTTTGGTGCGGCGCTTTGCATACGGCAGCGCACCTGTCACCGCCGCTCGCTGGTTTAGGAATTGCCCATGGCGCTTTATGAGTTGGACGGCGATGTGCCGGATGTGGATCCCTCGGCCTATGTGGCAGCGGAGGCGGTGTTGATCGGCAAGGTCACCGTGGGGGCCGGGGCCAGCATCTGGGCGGGGGTGGTCATCCGGGGGGACAACGAGCGCATCACCATTGGGGCGCGCAGCAATGTGCAAGAGGGCACCGTCATGCACACCGACATGGGCTTTCCGCTCACGGTGGGTGAGGACGTGACCATCGGCCATCAGGCCATGCTGCACGGCTGCACGGTGGAAGACGGTGCCCTGATCGGCATCCAGGCCGTGGTGCTCAACGGCGCCGTCATCGGCAGCGGCTGCCTGGTGGGCGCGGGGGCGCTGGTCACCGAAGGCAAACGCTTCGGCCCGCGCCAGATGCTGGTGGGCAGCCCGGCCCGCGTGGCGCGTGAACTCACCGAGGCCGAGGCCGCACGCCTTGCGCTGGGCGCAGCCCACTACGTGGCGCGGGCGCAGAAGTTCAAGACGGAGTTGCGGCGGGTGGATGGGGAGTGAGCATGTCACGACCGACCCTATCCCCATCTATCCGACGCATCAATGCCGTTTGCGCAAGCTGCACGCCCAGTTGGGTGTGCCAGCCGAGGCGCTGATTGGTGCCTGACTGCGTGGTTACCCTTGCGGCGCCCGTCGGTGCGGCCATCGATCTGCAGACCGCCTGCGCTGCGGTGCTGACCACCTTGCCCGACTGGTTCGGTCAGCCCCAAGCGCTGGCCACCTATGCCGAGGATGCGGCCCGCTGGCCGACCTGGCTGGCTCGCGATGCAGACGGCGCAGTGTGCGGCTTCGTGACGCTGCGCGAACACCATCCGGGGGCTTGGGAGGTGCATTGCCTGGGTGTCTGCGAGGCCCAGCATGGCCGAGGGTGGGGACGTCAACTGCTGGACACCGCAAGCGCATGGGCACGGGCGCGAGGTGGGCGCTGGTTGCAGGTCAAGACTCTGGCCGCCGAACACCCCAGCACTGCCTATGCAAACACCCGCGCCTTCTATCTGCACATGGGCTTTACGCCGCTGGAGACTTTTCCTGCGCTGTGGGGCCCGCATCTGCCCTGCGTGCAGATGCTGAAGGCGCTGTAGCCCCCTGCCCCTCCCACCTCGGCGTCGCCGCCAGCACCTCGTCGAGGCTGGTGCGGCCGGCCAGCACCTGGGCCAGGCCGGCCACGCGCAGTGGGCGCAGGCCGCTGGCGACGGCGGCGCGGCGCAGGGCGCTGGCGTCCAGCCGGGGGTGGATGGCGTCGCGGGCGGCTTCGTCCAGCAGCATCATTTCGTAGAGCGCCACGCGGCCTTTGTAGCCGGTGCCGCGGCAGGCGGGGCAGCCCACGGGCTGGTAGACGGTGCCTGTGGGCAGTTGCCAGGGCCGTGCCAGCTGGGCCGCGCGGGCGGCGCCCTCGGCCTCGGGGGCAGGCGCTTTGCAGTCGGGGCACAGCGCGCGCACCAGCCGCTGCGCCAGCACGCCGGTCACCGTCGCGCCAATCAGGTAGGGCTGCACGCCCAGGTCGGCCAGCCGGGTGATGGCGGCGGGGGCGTCGTTGGTGTGCAGGGTGGAGAGCACCAGGTGGCCGGTCAGCGCGGCCTGGATGGCCATCTCGGCGGTCTCCAGGTCGCGGATCTCGCCCACCATGATGATGTCGGGGTCCTGCCGCATCAGCGCGCGCAGGCCGGCGGCAAAGCCCAGGTCGAGCTGGCTTTGCACCTGGGTCTGGTTGAACGCCGGCTCGATCATCTCGATGGGGTCTTCCAGCGTGCAGACGTTGACCTGGCTGGTGGCCAGTTGCTTGAGCGTGGCGTAGAGCGTGGTGGTCTTGCCCGAACCGGTGGGGCCGGTGACCAGCACGATGCCGTGGGGCTGGCCCACCAGCGTGCGCCAGGTGGCGGCCAGCTCGCCAAAGCCCAGCGCCTCGTAGCCCTGATCGACCACGCCGGGGTCGAAGATGCGCATGACCACCTTCTCGCCAAAGGCCGTGGGCAGGGTCGAGAGGCGCAGTTCCACCTCGCCCTGGCCGCCCGGCCGGCGGGTCTTGATGCGGCCGTCCTGCGGCCGGCGGCGCTCGACCACGTCCATGCGGCCCAGCAGCTTGATGCGCGCCGTCATGGCCGCCATCACCGGCGCCGGCACCTGGTGCACGGCGTGCAGCACGCCGTCGATGCGCAGCCGGATGGTGCCCATGTCGCGGCGCGGCTCCAGGTGGATGTCGCTGGCGCGCTGCTCGAAGGCGTATTGCCACAGCCAGTCCACCACCTGCACCACGCCCTGGTCATTGGCGTCGAGCGCGTCCTTGCCCTTCAAGTCCACCAGCTGCTCGAAGCTGGGGGCGGCGGTCGCGGCGGCATCGCCCTGCTGGCGGCGCGCGGTGCGCACGCTTTGGGCCAGGCCGTAGAACTCGGCGGTGTAGCGGGCCACGTCCTCGGGCGTGGCCAGCGCCAGCAGCACGCGGCGGCGGGTGTGGGCTTCGATCTCGGCCACCCAGCCCACGTCCAGCGGCTCGCAGGTGGCGATGGTGATTTCAGCCGGGCCGTATTGCAGCGGCAGCGCGCGGCGGCTCTCGGCGTAGGCCTGCGACATGACCTCGGCCACGCGCGAGGCGTCCACCCGCAGCGGATCGATCCGCACCAGCGGCAGGCCCAGGCGCTGCGCCAGCCAGGCGGTGAGCGCCGGGGCGTCCAGCGCCTCGCCGCCTTTCAGGTTGACCAGCCCTGCGCCGGCCAGCCGGGTCAGCGGATGCAGGCTGGACGCAGTGGCGCCCAGGCGGGCGGCCAGGCGCTGGGCGTCGGCCGCGGTGATCAGGTGGTCGGCCTGCAGCCAGGCGATGAGCTGGCGCAAATCGAGCTTGCCGCGCGGCAGGGTCTTGGTGGTCATAGGGCAAGCGGCTTGACCATGCGCAGCCATTTGCGCGCCGGCAGGCCGTACTGGTGTTCGATGTGGGCGGCGCGCGCGGTCAACTCGTCGCGGCCCGGCACGGTCACGCCGCGCGCGGCCACCAGCACGGTGTTGCCCTCTTTGGTGGGGCGCAACTGCCAGACCTGATCGAGCCCGAAGGCGGCGGCCACGTGGGCGGCGCTGCGCGCAAAGCTGGCATGGCGGCCAAAGAGGTTGACGCTCATCAGACCGCCCTCGTCCAGCACATCGCGGCAGGCGGCGTAGAACGCCACGTCGTCCAGCACCGGGGCGGCGGCCTCATGGTCGTAGAGGTCCACACACAGCACCTGGGCCGTGTGACGGTGGGCGGTCTCGCGCACCCAGCGGCCGGCGTCGGCCTGCACCACGCGCAGCCGCGCGTCGTCGGCCGGCAGCCGGAACCACAGCCGGTTGGCGTGGATGACGGTGGGGTTGAGCTCCACAGCCGTGGTGCGCATCTTCAGCACCTTGTGGCAAAAGCGGGTGATGGCGCCTGCGCCCAGGCCCAGTTGCACGGCGTGGCCCTCGTTCAACTCGGCGGTGGGCCGCCACAGCATCCAGGCCATCATGCGCTGCACGTATTCCAGCTCGATGGCCTGGGGCTTGGCCAGCCGCATGGCGCCCTGCACCCAGATGGAGTCCAGGTGCAGGTAGCGCACACCGGCGTGTTCGCTGAGGGTGGCGGTAGGGAGGTCGGCGAGCGTCACGGCCTGGATGTTAGTGGCCGCCGCTCGCTGGCGTCAGTTCGGCGAGAGCAGGCGCGCGGCCTGCTGCTCCTGGCGCTCCTGGGTGCTGATGAGCTTCATCTGGCTCTCGAAGTGGCGCGCCGCCGAGATCATGGCCACCATGGTCTCCACCGCGCTGACGTTGGAGCCCTCCAGCGCGCCGTCCTGCAGCCGCGCCGTGGCATCGGCCGGCAGGTCGCCGTCGGGGTTGCGAAACAGGCCGTCGTCACCGCGCTTGAGCGGGGTTTCATCGGTGGGCGTGACCAGCTTGAGCCGGCCCACGGTCTGGCGCGGCCCGCTGCCCACCTGGGCCGACAGCGTGCCGTCGGCCGCCACCTGCACGGTGGCGCCGGTGGGCACGGTGATGGGGCCGCCGTCGCCATTGACGGGCAGGCCGGTCTGCGTCACCAGCAGCCCCTCGGTGTTGACCTCCAGGCTGCCGGCCCGGGTGTAGGCCTCGGTGCCGTCCAGCCCCTGCACCGCCAGCCAGGCGTTGCCCTTCATGGCCACGTCCAGGTTGCGGCCGGTGGTCTGGAGGGGGCCCGGCGCCTGGTCGTAGCCCACCGTGGTCTCCAGCGCGTAGACGCGCGTGGTGGCACCGTCGCCGCGCACGGGCACCGCGCGGTGCGCCGCCATCTCGGCGCGAAAGCCGTTGCTGCTGACGTTGGCCAGGTTGTGCGCCAGCACGTCCTGGCGCGCCATGGCGGCCTTGGCGCCGCCCATCGAGAGGTAGATCAGGCGGTCCATGGCTTACCTACCGCAGGTTCACTGCGGTTTGCATGACCTGGTCTTGCGTCTTGATGGTCTGGGCGTTGGCCTGGTAGTTGCGCTGGGCGGTGATCATCTCGACGAGCTGGCCGGTCAGGTCCACGTTGGACTCCTCCAGCGCACCGGACTGCAGATAACCCAGGTTGCCCGAGCCGGGCACGCCAGGGATGGGCGAGCCGGCGGCAAAAGTGGCGCCCCAGAGGTTGCCGCCCAGTGGCTGCAGGCCCTGCGGGTTGCGGAAGTTGGCCACCTGCACCTGGCCCGCCGTCTTGGTCTGGCCGTTGGAGTAGCGGCCGGTGATGGTGCCGTCCTTCTCGATGACCACGCCCGTCATGTTGCCGGCGGTGTAGCCGTCCTGCGAGAGCCGGGTGACGGCGAAGACCGCGCCGTACTGGGTGGTCTGACCAAAGTTCATGGTCAGGTTGTTCATGTTGGGCACCACCCCCGACAGCGCCAGCGAGGTGCTGCTGGCCGATTGCAAGGTGCCGTTGGGGCTGAAGGTCAGCGTCGAGACCGGCTGCGGGTTGGCGGCGGTGCCGCCCACGGTGGTGCCGTCGGCCGTGGCGTAGACGTTGACTTCGCCCGGGTTGGCCCCTTGCTGGAAGTAGAAGTTGACGGCCACCGGTTTGCCCTGGGCGTCGAAGGTGGTGACGCTGGTGGCCTGGTTGTAGGTCAGGCGGTTGGCGAAATCGATGCGCGGGGTCACGGCGACGCCGGGGTCGGTGGCCGTCCAGCGGGCGTCGAGGTTCATCTCCAGATCGACCCGGGTGCTGGGGTTGGGCGCAATGCCGGCCGTGGGCAGTTGCACGGCGGCGGCCGAGCCGGCCAGGATGTTGCCCTGGTTGTCGGCACCAAAGCCCATCAGCTTCATGTTGTCGTTGTTGACGATGAAGCCGTCCTTGTCCAGCTTGAACTGACCGTTGCGCGTGTAGTTGACGCTGCCCGACGGCGCCGCAACCTGGAAAAAGCCATTGCCGTTGATGGCGATGTCCATGGGGTTGTTGGTGGTGGTGATGTTGCCCTGCGTGAACTGCTGGGCCACGGCGCTGAGCTGCACGCCGATGCCGATGTTGCCCGCGCCGCCGCCGCCCGAGAGGGCCACGGCGTACATGTCGGCGAACTCGGCGCGCGACGACTTGGCGCCGTAGGTGCCCGAGTTGGCGATGTTGTGGCCGATCACATCGAGGTTTTTGGCCGAGGCGTTGAGGCCCGAGAGTGCGGATTGGAAGCTCATGGCGAGGACTCCTTGACGAGCGAGTGGCTGATGATTAGAGGTAGGCCCAGATGGCGGTGTGATCGATGCGCTGGCCATTGGCCAGCTCCAGCGCCACGGTGCTGCCCAGGTTGCTGACGGCGGCAATGCGCTGGTGGGCCAGTTGCATGACCTCCACCTTGGCGCCGGCGGCGGTGGCGCTGACTTCAAACGTCAGATCCTGGCCCTGGTACTGGCTGGGCACGTCCCAGTTCAAGGTATGGCGACCGGCGGCCTGCGGCCCCAGCTTGAGGGTGTCCACCACCTTGCCGGCGCCGTCCTTGATCTCGACCTGGACGGCATCGGCCTTGGCGCTGAGCTCAAAGCCGCCGTCGGCCTTGCCCTCGATCTGGCGCAGCGTGTTGCCCTCAAAGGCCACGTCATTCCCCACCAGCGCCGCCGCCTGCGTGGCCTGCATCTGCATGAACTGGGACGACAGCGCCGTCATGCTCTGGTTCAGCGTCTGCAAACCCGTCACCGTGCTGATCTGCGCCATCTGGCTGGTGACCTCGGCGTTGTCCAGCGGGTTGAGCGGATCCTGGTTCTGCATCTGGGTGACCAGCAGCTTCAAAAAGCGGTCGGACGCCTCGGTGGTGGCGTTGGCCGTCTTGGAGGCGTTGCTGGTGTCGGTGGCGCCGCTGGCGCCGGTTACGGCTGTGGTCATGGCTTACCTCAAACGCCCTGGCCCATCTGCAAGGTCTTTTGCAGCAGGCTCTTGGCGGTGTTCATCACTTCGATGTTGTTCTGGTAGGAGCGCGAGGCGGAGATCATGTTGACCATCTCCTCCACCGCGTTGACGTTGCTGTAGGTGACGTAGCCATCGGCATCGGCCGCCGGATGGCCCGGGTCGCGCACCTTGCGGCCCACCGACTGGTCCTCGGCCACGGTGGCCACGCGCACGCCGGCGCTGCCGCCAGGGCCGTCAAAGCCCGTGCCGCCATCGGGCTGGGCGCCCACCAGCAAGGTCTGGAACACCACCTGGCGCGCCTTGTAGGCCTGGCCGTCGGGGCCGGCCACGGTGTCGGCATTGGCCAGGTTGGAGGCCACCACGTTCAGGCGCTGGCTCTGCGCGCTGACCGCGCTGCCCGAAATGTCGAAGACGTTGAAGAGACTCATGGCTCAACTCCCTGTGCATCAGCCCTGCGACGGGCTCTTCATCGCATCCAGCGTGCTGCGCACCTGCCCGTTGATGAAGCGCAGCGTGGCTTCGTACTTGACGGCGTTCTCGGCAAAGCTGGCGCGCTCGCGGTCCATGTCCACACCGTTGCCGTCCAGATTGGTCTGGGCCGCAGCGGCAAAGCCCAGCGTGCTGGCCCCCACGCCGCCGCGCACGCCGGTGGCCATATGACCCGGCTGGGTGGCTGCCATGCGGGTCTCGCCCTTGGCCATGCCGGTGGCCACGCGCAGCGCGCGGGGGAAATCCATCTCGCGGGCCTGGTAGCCCGGGGTGTCGGCGTTGGCGATGTTGCTGGCGATGACACGCTGGCGCTCGGCGCGCAGCGTCAACGCCTGGGCGTTGAAATCGAGGGCGTTGGTGAGGCGCTGCAACATGGCTCAAGCTCCGACAACAAGCGGCCGACATCCGGAATGAACGTCGGTGCCTCGATTGTGAAAACGCTGCCCCCCGCCCCAGGCCCGAAGAAGTACGGCCTAAACCGGCCAATTCCGCGCCCGGTGCGGCACCCTGCGCCCTACAGTGCCCTGCATGCCAACCCTGTCACGCTTTGCCCTGCCGCTGCTGCTGGCGGCAACGCCCTTGCTGGCGCCCGCGCAGGCCGTGCCCGATGGCGCCGGCCAGTTGCTGAGTGCCCGCGCGGCGGCGGCCGAGCCGGGCGCGCGCGTGGAGGTGCAAGTGGGCCAGCTCGACCCCCGGCTGCGCCTGGCCCCCTGCCGCAAGATCGAACCCCAGGTGCCCCCCGGCGTGCCGCTGGCCGGCCGCACGCGGCTGATGCTGGCCTGCGTGGAGGGCGACAAGAAGTGGCGCGTCAGCCTGCCCGTGACCGTCAAGATCTGGGCCAGTGCCCAAACCGCCGCCACCGCCCTGCCCGCCGGTACCGTGCTGCAGGCCCATCACCTGGCGAGCGCCGAAGTCGATCTGGCCGAAGCCCCCAGCCCTGCCGTGCGCGAGGCTGCACCGGCCCTGGGGCGCACGCTGGCGCGGCCGCTGGCGGCGGGCGCCACCTTGCGCCAGATCGACCTCAAGGCGCGGCAGTGGTTCGCCAGCGGCGACACCGTGCGCCTCGTCGCCCAGGGCCCGGGCTGGCGCATTGCGGCCGAGGGCCAGGCCTTGTCGCCCGGCATCGAGGGCAGCCCTGCGCGCGTGCGGCTCGACAACGGGCGTGTGGTCCAGGGGCAACCCGTGGGCCCCAAGGAATTGGCGCTATGAGGTGCCCAACGGAAATGGCCTCTGAAAACCCCTTAATTCCGCCGCTGGGTCGGCCGATATACCGGCTACGATGGTTCCAGACCATGGCCCCATCGGTGCCCAGGAGTCCCGTATGAAGATCAACCCACCCGACACCGTTGCGGCGCTGCATGCGCCGCTGACCCAGGAGCGCAAGCCCGGCCAGCCGGGCGCGCCCACCGTGCAGGCGCGCGAAGCCCAATCGGCCAGCGCCCAGGTGCAACTCTCGCCCGCAGCCACCGCCCTGGCCAGCGCCGAACAAGCCGACGGCAGCTTCGACATGGACAAAGTGCAACGCATGGCCCAGGCCATCCGCGAAGGCCGCTTCGAGGTCAACGCCGACAAGATCGCCGACAAGCTGCTGACCAACGCCCGCGAGCTGCTGGCCACCCGTCAGCAGGCGCAATGAACCAGCCCGCCTCGCCGGGGGCTCTTTCCGCCCGCGCCCAGGCACTGGCGCAAGCGCTGGCGGGCGGCGAGTCCGGGGCCATCGCCTCGGCCGCACACGATTTGCAGATCGCCTTGCAGCACGCGCGCCCGCCCACGGCGGCCGAGTTGCCGCAGTTGCAGGCACTGGCGGCGCAGGTGCACGTCCAGCGCGAGGCCGTGGCCCGCGCCCTGGCCCAGGTCAACCAAGGCCTCGCCGCCCTGCTGCCGCAAGCTGCGGCCGGCGCCCTCTATGGTGCCAGCGGCCACGCACAGCGCGCACGCAGCACGGGGCTGGCGCAGGCCTGAAGCAGGCCGAAACCGGTCAGTAGCGGCGCGACACCCCGGCCACCCGCAGATACCAGCGCGTTGCCGTCGCCACCAGGCTGCGGGCCAGCCAGGCCGTCACACCGTCCGGCGGCAGGGTCTTGACCTGCTCCGATTGGGCAAATGCCCGCTCCAGCGCCGCCCGCAACTCGCCCGTCACACAGGTGTCGTCCACCACGACGTTGGCCTCCAGGTTGAGCACCAGCGACAGCGGGTCGATGTTGGAGCTGCCCACCGTGGCCCAGTTGGCGTCGATGCAGGCCACCTTGGCGTGCAGGTAGGCGGCCTTGTACTCGTAGATTTCCACCCCGGCGCCCAGCAGCTCGCGGTACATGGCCCGGGCCGCCAGGCCCGCCAGCCGGTAGTCCACCTTGCCCTGCAGCAGCAGCCGCACGCGCACGCCGCGCCGGGCGGCGTTGCGCAAGATGCCGCGAAAGCCGGCGCGCGGATAGAAATAGGGGCAGACGATGTCCACCCGCTCGCGCGCGGCCAGCAAGGCCACGGTGTAGGCCTGCTCGATGCTGCTGCGCTGGCGCACGTTGTCGCGCACCACGAAGCGCAGCCGCACCGGGGTGGGCAGCGGCTGGGGCGCCAGCGGCTCGGCCGGCTCGGCGGCCACGATGCGCAGCCGCTCCAGCAGCCGGCGAGACAAGGCCAGCGGCTCGGCCGAGCGCCACAGCGCCCCCAGCTCCTGCTGCCAGTGGCGGCCCAGCGTGGCGCGCAGCCACACGGCACGCGCGGTCTGGCGCACCTCGTCCACCAGCGGGCCGGTGACGGCCAGCGCAAAGTCCAGCCGGGGCTGCTCGGTGGGGCCGTGGTTGATGTCCAGCCGGTCGGCCAGCAGGTTGATGCCGCCGACGAAGGCCCGGGCATCGTCCACCACGCACAGCTTCTGGTGCAGCCGGCGCAGCTGCTCGGATTGCAGCCAGTTCCACCAGCGCTCCAGCGGGCGGAACACGGCCAGCGCCACGCCGGCCGGCTCCAGCAGCGCGCGCAGCGCAAACAGCGCCTTGGCGCTGCCAAAGCCGTCCACCACCACCTGCACGCGCACGCCGCGCTGGGCGGCCCGCACCAGGGCGGCGGTCACCGGGCGGGTGTCGGCGTCGTCGTGGTAGATGTAGGTGGCCAGCCAGACCTCGTCCTGCGCGGCGTCGATGGCCGTCACCATGGCCGGGAACAGCGTGTCGCCACCCGTCAGCAGGGTCACGCCATTGCCGCCCCAATAGGTGGCGCGCTCACCGGGCGAGGCGCCTTGGCGGCGCGCCGGCTGCGGCAGGGCGACGCGGCTCACTCCAGATCCAGCTCGATGACCAGCGGCAAGTGGTCGGACATGCGCGCCCAGGCACCACCGCGCGGCACATGCCCGCCCACGCAGCGCAGGCCGCGCGCGTA
Source organism: Pseudomonadota bacterium (assembly GCA_020161145.1). Lineage (GTDB taxonomy): Bacteria > Pseudomonadota > Gammaproteobacteria > Burkholderiales > Burkholderiaceae_C > Ideonella. The sequence continues at coordinate 740,672 of JAIUPQ010000001.1, read as the reverse complement.
GACGCGGTCCAGCGCAAACACCGGCACCCGCGAGGGGAAGGTCAGCAGCCGCCCGCCAGGCGGCACGGCCCGCGTCAGGCCTTGGGTGCGCAGCAGCGGGTCCAGCCGCTCGCCCCAGTCGTTGAAGTCGCCGGCCACCACCAGCGGCACGTCGGCCGGCACCTCGCGCTGCAGGTACTCGGCCAGCCGCTGCACCTGGCGCACGCGGCTGCCATGCATCAGGCCCAGGTGGGCGACCACGGTGTGCACCGTGGTGCCGCGCCAGTTGACCGGCACGTGCAGAAAACCGCGCTGCTCGAAGCGGTGGTCGGACACGTCGTGGTGGCCCACCTCGCCCAGCGGCCAGCGTGCCAGCAGCGCGTTGCCGTGCTCGCCGTCGCGGGTGATGGCGTTGGTGCGGTAGGCGGTGGCGTAGCCCTCGGGCGCCAGGAATTCGGCCTGCCCCGCCTCGGGCCAACCCAGGTGGGTGCGGTGGAAGGCGCGGGCATGGGTGCGGTGGAACAGCCGCACCTCCTGCAGGCAGACGATGTCGGCGTCCAGCGCCTCGATGCCCAGGCCCAGGTTGTGGATCTCCAGCCGCTGGCGCACCAGCACCCCGCCGCGCACGCCTTTGTGGATGTTGTAGGTGGCCACGCGCAAGGGGCCGGTGAGGGCGAGGACGGATTCGGAGAAGGTCATGAGGGCATCGAGGGTCAGCGCGGGGCGGCGCTATTTTGGCGTGGCCGCAGCCTCCAGCAAGCCCAGTTGCGCCAGCAGCTTCAGGGCCAGGCTGATGCGCGCGGCACCGTGGGCCTCGGTGGCGATGTCGAGGTTGAGCGCAAAGCAGCTGCGCGCGCCGCCTTCGCGCTCGACCCAGCCGACGAACCAGCCCAAGGCCACCCCCTTGTTGTTGGCGTTGGTCCAGCCGGTCTTGGCAAAGAGCTGCCAGCCGGGGCCGCTGTCGCGCCGCATCACCGTGCGGGCCCGGGCCAGCGTGGTTGCGGCCATCGGCAGGCGGCCTTCGCTCAGGCGACGCAGGAAATCCACCTGCTCGGTGGCGGCGATGGCCAGCGGCCCCTCGAGCCAGAAGCGGTCGTGCGCCGCAGGTGCGCCCACGTCGGCGCTGCCGTAGCGCAGCTGGTGCATCCAGGCCCGCATGCCGGCCGGCCCCACGCGCCGCGCAATGGCCTGGTAGACCCAGACGGCCGAGACCTGGTAGGCCTGGGCCAGCGTGAGGTCGCGGTTGAGTTCGGCCCGGTCGCGCCGCACGCCATCCCAGCGAAAGACCTCGTCGGGGCCACTGACCACGCCGGTCTCCAGGCCGATCAGCGTGCCCACGATCTTGAACGTGGAGGCAGGCGAGTGGCGCACGAAGGCCCGGCTGCCGTCCGAGGTGATCCAGCGGCGCGTGGGCGCGTCGTAGACGACGAACACACCGCGTGTGCCCACGGCGCTGAAGGCGGTGGCCAGGTCGATGCGCTCGTCCCAGGTTTCGGCCAGCGGCTCGGTGGTGGCGGACGGGACGGCGGCGGTGGGCCGCGCCAGGCCCAGGGCAGCCGCCGCCGTCAAGGTGGCGGCGGCATGGCGGCGGGTGATGGAAAGAGACATGGAGGGCTCCTTGGTTCAGGGAGTGGCCATGCTGCCCAAGGCCCGCCTGTTGCGGGGGCTGGCACTGCGTTACGGCGGTGACAGCCGGGCCTGCGTGGCGGCGATCTCGGCCTCGTAGCGCGTGCGGCGCGGGCCGGCGCGCAGCTTGCGCGCATGGTGGCGCGCCTGGCCCAGCAGCTCCAGTGCGGTGTAGAGGTCGCCCTCTCGCTCGGCGTGGCGCGACCACAGCAGCACGAAGGCGCAGCGCTGCTCGGCCGGCACCTGGGCCAGCAGCGGCCGACATTGCGCCCAGCGCGCCGCCGCCCAGGCGGCAAAGCCCTCGCCCGCCAGATCCAGCCCCACCTCGGCCGCCAGGGCGGCCACCTGGGCAAAGCGCAGCGCGTGGCGGTCGGCCATGTTGAGCAAGAAGATGGCCCCCAGCAGCGAATGTGGCGCCAGCCCACGGCGCGCACAGACGGCCTCGCTCAGCAGCAACCAGCGCAAGGCGTCGGGAGCGGGTGGTGCAAGACCGCCCTCCTCCAGCCGGTGCAAGGTGTTGGCCAGGTTGGCGCTGACCACCTGCAAGGCGTCGGCCACGCCCGCCAGCGTGGCGGCGCGCAGCGCGGCGGCCAGGTCATCCAGTGCGGCGTGGGCCAGGGCTGCATCGCCGCGCGCCAATGCCACGTCGCGGCGCGCCAGGCCGCGCAGGTTGAGCGCGTCGGCCTGCAAGACGGGATCGGCCGCCCACAGGCGCTGGTCCAGCGCGGCCAGCCGCTGCAGCGCGGCATCGGCATGGCCCAGGCTGGCCAGGCAATGCCAGGCGTCGAGCAGCGCGGCGCGCTGGGTGTAGGCGTGGCGCGTGGGGGCGTCCAGCCCGGCATCGGCCAGCCGCGCCCGCAGGGTGCGCAGGCTGCGCTGCAGGCCGGCCCAGTCGCCCAGCCGGCGGGCGATGCGGGCCTGGCGCTCGAGCACGGCCAGCGCGGCCCCGGTGTCGCCGGCAGGCAGGCTGGCAGCGGCCTCGGCCAGGCAGGCGCGGGCCGGGTAGAGGGCGCCGCGGTCGAGCAGGTGGTCGGCCCGCGCCAGCGCCTCGACATAGGCCATGGGCAGCAGTGGCAGTGCGGCGCTGGCGGGTGCCGGGGCGGGCACGGCCAGCGCGGCGTCCACCCGCCAGGCCAGTTGCGCCAGGCAGCCGGCGTCCAGCCAATAGGGGCCGCTGCTCAGGGCCTGCGCCTGCACCAGGCCGGCCAGGGGCGTGCCGGCCAGCCGGCCCCAGGCGCGCCACAGCTGGGTGCGGTGCAACTCGGGCAGTTGCAGCCGCGCGCGCAGCTCGGCCCGGTCGCAGGGGCGGTCGGCCCGGGCGCCGCCTTCGGCATGGGCTTGCAGCAAGGCCGCCAGCAGCCGGGGCAGCAGGCGCGCGCCGATGCGCCCGCCAGGCCAGCACACGGCCGTGGGTTGCAACTCGATGGTCAGGGATTCGCCCGCTTGCACACCGCATTGTGGTGGGCCGGTGCGCGAGGTGTGTGGCCGCGTTGGCGTTACGGCGGTGACAGCCGCGCCAGATGCAGGATGGCCTCGGCGTTGCTGGGCGAGAAGCAGCGGTCGGCGGCCTCGCGCCAGGGCAGCCACGCGTGGGCGGTGTGCTCGCGCGGCGCAAGGGTCACCGGCGTACCGGCGGGCACGGCCAGGCCAAAGACGTGCTCGGTGTTGTGGGTGATGCCGGGCGCATAGCGCTGGCGCCAGCGCGGGTAGAGCTCGTAGACGTTCTCCAGCGCCCAGTCGGTAAGGGTGCCGGTCTGAATGCCGGTCTCCTCGCCCACTTCGCGCCAGGCGGCAGTGGCCAACGGTTCGTCCTCGGCGTCCAGCGAGCCGGTGACGCTTTGCCAGAAGCCGGGGGCGTCGGCACGCTCCAGCAGCAGCACGTCCAGCGCGGGCGTGTGGATGACGACCAGCACGCTGCGCGGGATCTTGTGCGTCACGCCGCGCGCTCCCGACGCGTGCGCACGGCGGCAGCCAGCTCGCGCAGCAGCGGTGCGGTGTCGTCCCAGCCCAGGCAGGCGTCGGTGACGGAGATGCCGGGCTGGGGCAGGCTGCCGTTCGCGACGTCCTGGCGGCCTTCGAGCAGATGGCTTTCAATCATCACACCGCTGATGCGCCGCTCGCCGGTGGCGATGCGCGCGGCGATGTCGCGGCCGACCTCGATCTGCTTGCGGTGCTGCTTGCTGGAGTTGGCGTGCGAGCAGTCGATCATCACGTGCTCGCGCAGGCCGGCGGCCTTGAGCGCGGCGCAGGCGGCGTCCACCGAGGCGGCGTCGAAGTTGGGCGCCTTGCCGCCGCGCAGGATGATGTGGGTGTCGGGGTTGCCGCGCGTCTCGAAGATGGCAGCCACGCCCATCTTGGTCATGCCCATGAAGCTGTGCGGCGCGCGCGCGGCCAGCAGCGCGTCGGCAGCCACCTTGACGCCGCCGTCGGTGCCGTTCTTGAAGCCCACCGGGCACGAGAGGCCCGAGGCCAGTTGGCGGTGGCTCTGGCTTTCGGTGGTGCGCGCGCCGATGGCGCCCCAGGCGATGAGGTCGCTCATGTACTGCGGCGACAGCAGGTCCAGGAACTCGGTGCCGGCCGGCAGGCCCAGCGCGCAGACATCCAGCAGCAACTGGCGTGCGCGGCGCAGGCCCTCGTTGATGCGGTTGGAGCCGTCCATCAGCGGGTCGTTGATGTAGCCCTTCCAGCCCACGGTGGTGCGGGGCTTTTCAAAGTAGACGCGCATGACGATGAGCAGCTCGCCCGCCAGCGCCTGGGCCTCGCGCTGCAGCAGGCGGGCGTACTGCATGGCCTGGTCATGGTCGTGGATGGAGCACGGGCCGACGACCACCAGCAGCCGCTCGTCGCGGCCGGCCAGCACAGCGGCAATCTCGCTGCGCGCGCGCTCGATCAGCGGCTCGATGGCGGGCGTCACCGGCATGTCGTCCTGCAGCATGGCGGGCGAGACCAGCGCCCGCACGGCGGCGATGCGCGTGTCGTCGATGCGGGTGGTGTCCTGGGTCGAGAAGGCGGCGTGGGTTTCGCGGTCGAGGTCGGGCATGAGATTCAACGGGGATGGGTGTGGGTGCGCAGCCAGGCGGCAAAAGTAGGCTCATCCCACTCGCTGCTGGCCAGGGCCAGCATGGCCACGGTGGCGTCGGCTTGGCTGACGCTCAGACGATGACCGTTGAGGCCGAGGAACAGACCGACGCTGAGGAAAGCTGCTCGCTTGTTGCCATCGACGAAAGCGTGGTTCTTGATCAGACCGTAGGCGTAGCTGGCGGCGAGAGCCGCCAGGTCGGGGCTGCCATAAGCGGCGAGCTGGCGCGGCCGGGCCAGAGCCGACTCCAACAGCCCGGCGTCACGCAGGCCTGCCGCACCGCCGTGTTCAGCCAGGCTTTCGTCATGAAGCAGGCTCAGCAGCCGTTGGTCTACCCAGCGCCAACTGCTGTTGGCCGTCGTCATTTGGCCAACGCGCGGAAGGTGTCGCGGTACTCGCGCATGAAGGTGCGACCCAGCTCCACCTGCTCATCGAAGCCCGGCTCATACGCACTCAGCGCCACGCCGTCGGGCGTCTCGCTGACGTAGACGGTGTCGCCTCGCTCCAGTTTCAGGCGCGCCAGCACCTCCTTGGGCAGGATGACGCCAACCGAATTGCCGATCTGGGTGAGTTTGAGGGCGTGCATGGCGGACTCCGCTAAGTTGTTATAACGAATGTTATACCACGCACGCCCGGGCCTCAACCCGCTGGTTGGGCGTTGCGCAGCCGGATGTGCAGCTCACGCAACTGCTTTTCGTCCACCATGCTGGGCGCACCGGTCAGCAGGCACTGGGCGCGCTGGGTTTTGGGGAAGGCGATGACGTCGCGAATGGACTCGGCTTTGGTCATCAGCGTCACCAACCGGTCCAGGCCGAAGGCCAGGCCGCCGTGCGGGGGAGCGCCGTACTGCAAGGCATCCAGCAGGAAGCCGAACTTGACGCGCTGCTCCTCGGGCGTGATGTTCAGCGCCTCGAAGACCTTGGCCTGCACGTCGGCGCGGTGGATACGCACCGAGCCGCCGCCCAACTCCCAGCCGTTGAGCACCATGTCGTAGGCCTTGGCCACGCAGCGGCCAGGGTCGGTGGTCATGAAGTCCTCGTCGCCGTCCTTGGGCGCGGTGAAGGGGTGGTGCACGGCGTTCCAGCGGCCGGCCTCGTCGTCGCGCTCGAACATGGGGAAGTCCACCACCCACAGCGGCGCCCAGCGGTCTTCAAAGAGGCCGGTCTCTTTGGCGAAGTCGCTGTGGCCGATCTTGAGCCGCAGCGCGCCGATGGCGTCGTTGACGACCTTGGCCTTGTCGGCACCGAAGAAGAGGATGTCGCCGTTCTGCGCGCCGGTGCGCTTGAGGATCTCGGCGATGGCGGCGTCGTGCAGGTTTTTGACGATGGGCGATTGCAGGCCGTCGCGGCCATCGGCCAGCGCACCGACCTTGATCCAGGCCAGGCCTTTGGCACCGTAGATCTTGACGAACTCGGTGTAGCCGTCGATCTCGCTGCGGCTCATCTTGGCACCGCCCGGCACGCGCAAGGCGACGACGCGGCCACCCGGTGTGGTGGCCGGGCCGCTGAAGACCTTGAAGTCCACGTCCCGCATGACCTCGGTCAGCTCGGTGAACTCGAGCTTGACGCGCAGGTCGGGCTTGTCCGAGCCATAGCGGTGCATGGTGTCGGCATAGCGCATCACCGGGTAGTCGCCCAGTTCCACGCCCATGGTCTCCTTGAAGACGCTGCGGATCATGGCCTCAAACATCGCGCGGATCTCGACCTCGCCCAGGAAGCTGGTCTCGATGTCGATCTGCGTGAACTCGGGCTGGCGGTCGGCGCGCAGGTCTTCGTCGCGAAAGCACTTGGTGATCTGGTAGTAGCGGTCGAACCCGGCCACCATCAGCATCTGCTTGAACAGCTGCGGCGACTGCGGCAGCGCGAAGAACTGGCCGTCGTGCACGCGGCTGGGCACCAGGTAGTCGCGCGCGCCTTCGGGCGTGCTCTTGGTGAGCATGGGCGTCTCGATGTCGATGAAGCCCTGGGCGTCCAGGTAGCGGCGCACGGCCATGGCCACGCGGTAGCGCAGCATCAGGTTCTTCTGCATCTGCGGGCGGCGCAGATCCAGCACGCGGTGCGTCAGGCGCACGGTCTCGGAGAGGTGTTCGTCGTCGAGCTGGAACGGCGGCGTGACGCTGGGGTTGAGCACCGTCAGCTCGTGGCACAGCACCTCGACCTTGCCCGACACCAGGCCGGCGTTTTCGGTGCCGGCCGGGCGCGGGCGCACCTTGCCGACGACTTGCAGGCAGAACTCGCCGCGCACGCCTTCGGCGGTGGCGAACATCTCGGGGCGGTCGGGGTCGCAGACGATCTGCACCAGGCCTTCGCGGTCGCGCAGGTCGATGAAGATGATGCCGCCATGGTCACGGCGGCGATGGGCCCAGCCCATCAGGGTCACGGTCTGGCCCAGCAGCGATTCGCTGACGAGGCCGCAATAGGTGGTGCGCATGGGATTCACTCCAGATTCGAATAGAGGGTGGCGCGCCGGCTGCGGCACGCGGACGACAGGCGGGGTCGGGTCAAGGGCGCCGGAGCGGCGCGCTCAACCCACCCGATTGGGGTCGGCCTCCCGCGGCTGCGGCAGGGATGCACGCGCCGCGGGCGCGACGACGCCCATGGAGATGATGTACTTGAGGGCCTGGTCCACACTCATGCCCAGCGGCCGCACGGCGCTCTTGGGCATCATCAGGAAAAAGCCCGAGGTGGGGTTGGGCGTGGTGGGCACGTAAAGGCTGACATGCTCGCCGTCCAGGTGCGCCGCCACCTCGCCGCCGGGTTTGCCGGTGACGAAGGCGATGGTCCAGGAGTCGGCATGCGGATAAGGCACCAGCACGGCCTCGCGAAACGCGTTGCCGCTGCTGGAGAAAAGCGTGTCCGACACCTGTTTGACCGAGTTGTAGATGTTCTTGACAATGGGAATGCGCCCCATGGCCGCGTCCCACCGGCCGGCCACCCATTGACCAAAGATGTTGGTCACCGCCACGCCGGTCAGCAGCACCACCGTCAGCATCACCAGCACGCCGATGCCGGGCACCTCACGCAACTGCCCCAGCGCATCGGCGGCCACGGCCGGCAGCAGGGCCTGGGCCACCCGCAGGATGACGGCGAAGATGCCGTCCAGGATGCCGGTCAGCCAGACCAGCACCCAGACGGTGATGGTCAGCGGCAGCCAGGCCAGCAGGCCGGCGAGCAGGTAGCGCTTGAGTCCGCCCACGATGACCTCAGCTGGCAGCGCTGCCGCCGCCACTCCCGCCGGACGCAGCAGGAGGCGATGCAGGTGTCGCTGCGGGCGCCGGGGCCGGGGCCTCGGCGGGCTTGCCCTCGGAATTGCCTTCTGATTTGTCGGCCGGCTTGGCGCCAGCGCTGTTGCCGCCGCGGAAGTCGGTCACGTACCAGCCCGAGCCCTTGAGCTGAAAGCCCGCCGCCGTCACCTGCTTGGCGAACGCATCTGCCCCGCACTGCGGGCAGACGGTCAGCGGCGCATCGGCAATTTTCTGCAACACGTCCTTGGCATAGCCGCAGGCGCTGCAGCGGTAGGCGTAAATGGGCATGGCGGGCCAGAGAAATCCAAACCTGCCATTCTACCCAAGCGCCCCGCCAGGTGCAGTCAGGGCGTGTCGGCGTAGGGCGCCAGTTCGGCCAGCCGCAGATAGCGCCAGAGGAAAGGCCGCATGTCGTCTGCATAAGGCCCGCTGAGGTTGAGCAGCACCGAATGGGTGTTGCGCTTGTGCTGCACCCGCTCGCAGACCTCACCTGCGGCCTGCATGGCGCTGCAGGTGGCGGCCACTTCGCCATCCCAGGTCGCGCCGGTGTGCGGGTCGGTCAGGGCGTGGTAGAGCTGCACCGGGGTGTCGTCGGCGTCGAACAACTCGGGGGCCAGCGTCTGGCCCCGGTCGTACAGCGTGGCCCCGGTCGAGAACGCCACGTCAGCCCGTGCGCAGATGCCTGGGTAGTCGCCGCCATCGTCGTTGGACGCGGCCTCGTTGTCGGCCTTGACGGCGTTGATCAGTGCCAGCGCGCCGCCGGCCCGGTCACCCACCACCGCAATGCGCGTCGGGTCGATGTTGTATGTGGCGGCGTTGGCGCGCAAAAAACGCAGTGCGTTGCGCACGTCTTCGGCGGCCTCGAAGACCGCTTGCTGACGCACGGCGTCGGGCGAGTAGGAACCGTCGGGCAAATCGTCGTTGTAGGGTGTCAGCCGGTAGTTGGGCACCGCCGTGATGTAGCCGGCCTTGGCGAAGTCGCGCCCCCGTTTGGGCGAGTCGGCACTGTTGCGGCCGTTGCGCTCGAACTCACCGCCGTGCAACCACAGCACGGCGGGCCGGGGCTCCCCCACGTTCCAGCCGGGCGGGCGGTAGATGTCCATGTCGAGCTTGAGTGCCTGGTCGGGGTGGGCCTGCTCGTAGGCCTGCCGTTTGCTGGAGCTGTACTGGCAGCCGCTGTACACCGTGCCGCTGGCCCCCACGACCGAGATGCAGCGCGGCATGCGCGCGGAAAACTGCGGCGTGACGCGCCCGATGTCGGCATCCACGTACTGCTCGCGCAGATACAGCCCCTGCGCCGTGGCTTCTGGCAACGCCGCCGGACTGAAGGCGGCCAGCGGGCCGCAACCCTGGGCCTGGGCCTGGGCCGCGCCCAATGCCACCGCGCCACATAGCGCAGCGACCATGCGCACGCCCACCAGGCGGTAGCCGGTCACCGGCACCGCAAACGAAAGATGCTTCATCAAACCGCCCTGAAATCACATATTGAAACATGTTGGTCCGTGCGTCATGACAATCAGATACGTGTTTCCCCGCTGGGTGCGGCATGTCCGCCACAATGGAGCGCCCCGCCCGTGGCATGTGCACGCCCTGCCCCGGCTTTGTGTGATGACCCGCAGCCACTGCTGCACTGGATTCGAGGAGTTACCGCGATGACCTCACTGAACGGGCCAGCCCGCCGCTCGGCACTGGCAACGGCCATCGGCCTGCTGGGCCTGGGGCTTCTGGCCGCCTGCTCGCCCAGCGACAAGCCCGCCGCAACCGATGCCGCCGCGTCCGCGCCGGCTGCGGCGCCGGCATCGGCCGTGGCGACCGCAGCCCCGGTCAACCCGGCCTGGGCCAGCGAGGCCAAGGTGCTCAACATCTACAACTGGTCGGACTACATCGCGCCCGACACGATTGCCAATTTCGAAAAAGAAACCGGCATCAAGGTGCGCTACGACAATTTCGACAACAACGAAATCCTGCATGCCAAGCTGGTGGCCGGCAAAACGGGCTACGACATCGTGGTGCCGGGCGCCCACTTCGCCAAGCAGCAGATCGAGGCCGGCTTGCTGCAGAAGCTGGATCGGGCCGCGCTGACCAACTGGAACAACCTGGATCCGGCGCTGCTGGAGCAGATGGCCAAGGTTGACCCGGGCAACCAGTACCTGGTGGACTGGATGTGGGGCTACAACACCGTGGGCATCAACGTGGACAAGGTCAAGGCCGCGCTGGGCGACATGCCCATGCCGGCAAACGCCTGGGATCTGCTGTTCAAGCCCGAGTACGCCAGCAAGCTCAAGAACTGCGGCGTGAGCATGCTGGACTCGGCCTCCGAGGTGTTGCCGGTGGTGATGATTTACGCCGGCAAGGATGGCTACAGCAAGAACCCCGCCGACTACAAGGCGGCCGAAGAGATTCTGATGAAGACCCGCCCGTCGGTGACGCGGTTCTCATCTTCGGGCTATATCGAGGAGTTGGCGGCAGGCTCGCTGTGCGCGGTCATGGGGTATTCGGGTGATATCAACATCGCCCGCGCCCGCGCGCACAAGAGTGGCTCCAAGGTCAACGTCGAGGCGCTGATCCCTCCCACCGGCGGCACGCTGTTCTTCGACTCGATGGCCATTCCGGCCGATGCCGAGCACCCGGGCAATGCGCACCAGTTCATCAACTACATCCTGCGCCCGCAGGTGGCGGCCGGCCTGACCAACCAGGTGTTCTACGCCAACCCGAACAAGGCCTCACTGCCCTTCGTGGACAAAGAGGTGGCCGAGAACCCGACGGTCTTCCTCAGCGCCCCCGACCTGGCCAAGATGACCGCGCCGGACGCCGTGCCGCAAGACATCCGCCGCGTGCAGACGCGCATCTTCCAGCGCTTCAAGGCGGGCCGCTGAACAGAGAGCGTAGACCCCAAGCAGAAGGCGCCCCGCAGGGCGCCTTCTTTTTTGCCTTACTGCGCCGCCGCGCTGGCGGCCTCCTGCAAGGCCTTCATCGGATCGTCGTCCGCCGGGGGCGCCTCCGAGGCCGGCAGGTCGAAGCCCTCCATCGGCGGGGTCACCGGCATCTCCATCTGCTCCAGGGCCTTGTCCACGTCGATGTGGAAATCCTCGGGCGGCTCATGCCCCACCAGCTGCGGGAAGCCGATGATGAGGCCCACCATGATGAGCTGGATGACGACGAAGGGCACGGCTCCCCAGTAGATCTGGGTGGTCTTGACCGGCTCGATCACCTTGCCTGACACACGGTCCTTGTAGCGCTCGGCGGGCGCCACGCTGCGCAGATAGAACAGCGCAAAGCCAAACGGCGGGTGCATGAACGAGGTCTGCATGTTGACCGCCAGCAGCACGCCAAACCACACCAGATCGATCCCCAGCTTGTCGGCCACCGGCGCCAGCAGCGGCACCACGATGAACGACAGCTCGAAGAAGTCGAGGAAGAAGGCGAGCACGAAGATCAGGATGTTGACCGCAATCAGAAAGCCCGTCTGGCCGCCAGGCAGGCTGGTCAGCAGGTGTTCCACCCACAGCGGGCCGTCCACACCCTGGAAGGCCAGGCTGAACACCGTCGAGCCGATCAGGATGAAGACCACGAAGCACGAGAGCTTCATCGTCGTGTCCATGGCCTGCTTCATCAGCGGCAGCGTCAGGCGCCGGCGCACGATGGCCATCACCAGCGCCCCCACCGCGCCCATGGCGCCACCCTCGGTGGGCGTGGCCACACCCAGGAAGATGGTGCCCAGCACGAGGAAAATCAGCGCCAGCGGCGGAATCAGCACAAAGGTCACGCGCTCGGCCAGGTTGGACAACAGGCCCAGCTTGAAAACCCTGTTGATCATGGCCAGCACGAAGGCCACGCCCACGCCCACGCACAGTGCGACCACGATGAGCTCGTCCTTGGCCGTGCCCTCGGGCCGCGAGTGGGCATAGGCCAGCGCAGCCACCAATGAGAGGACAAACACCACCAGCAGCGAAGGCATGCCGCTGTTGCCGTTGGCCTCACGGATGGTGCGCGCTTCGGGCGGCAGTGCGGGCACGTACTGCGGGCGGAACAACGCCACCAGCACGATGAAGCCCACGTACAACCCCGTCAGCACGAAACCGGGCAGGAAGGCGCCCTTGTACATGTCGCCCACGCTGCGGCCCAACTGGTCGGCCATGATGATGAGCACCAGCGAAGGCGGGATGATTTGCGCCAGCGTGCCGGATGCGGCAATCACGCCTGAAGCCAAGCGCCGGTCATAGCCGTAGCGCAACATGATGGGCAACGAGATGAGGCCCATGGAGATGACCGATGCCGCCACCACCCCGGTGGTGGCCGCCAGCATGGCGCCCACGAAGATGACCGCGAAGGCCAGGCCGCCACGCACCGGGCCAAAGAGCTGGCCAATGGTGTCGAGCAGGTCTTCGGCCATGCCCGATCGCTCCAGGATCAGGCCCATGAAGGTGAAGAACGGGATGGCCAGCAGCGTCTCGTTTTGCATGATGCCGAAGATGCGCAGCGGCAGTGCCTGCATCAGCGAGGCCGGCAGCAGCCCCAACTCCACCCCGATGAAGCCGAACAGCAGGCCGCAGGCCGCCAGTGAGAACGCCACCGAGAAACCCAGCAGCAAAAACAGGATCAGGCCCACGAACATGACCGGGGCCATATTGGCTTGCAGGAACTCCATCATGATTTGGCCCCTTCCTGTGCGCGGATGGCCTCGGCCAGTTCGTCCTCGGCGCTTTTGTCACCACGCCGTGCCGGATCGGGTCCGGCACCCGTGAGGAAGGCCACGCGCTTGATGATTTCGGACAGGCCCTGCAGCGCCAACAGCGAGAACCCCGCCGGCACCAGCGCATACACCGGCCAGCGGATCAGGCCACCGGCGTTGGACGACATCTCGCCCGAGACATAGGCCCGCACCACCAGCGGCCAGGCCAGGGTGATGACCTCATAGCAAAACGGCAGCAGGAAACACACCAGCCCAAAAATCTCGATCTTGATCTGCGTGCGCCGGCTCCAGCGTGACAGCAGCACATCCACCTTCACATGCTCCTGGCGCAGCAGCGTGTAGCCGGCGGCCAGCAGGAAGATGGCGGCGAACAGATACCACTGGATCTCCAGGTAGGCGTTGGAGCTGACGCTGGCCACCTTGCGCACGATGGCATTGCCGGCCGAAATCAGCACCGCCACCAGCACCAGCCAGGCCACACTGCGGCCCACCCACTCGCTCAGGCGGTCGATGCCGCCCGCCAGACGCAACAGCATGTCCATCGCGGCCCTCCAAAAAAGTTTGCGCGACTGTACGCGAATCAGCTGTCCTGCTCACGCCCCAATTGATACAGCCGCGACACCCGTGTGCCCGAGCGGCAGTAGGCGACGATGGGGCGCGGCAGCTCGGTGATCAGGCGGGCAAACGCCGCCGCCTCTTCGGGCGTCTGGTGGGCGCCGTTGACCGGCAGGTAGCGGTAGGCCAGACCGGCTGCCTCGGCCGCATGCTGCATCTGGTCGCTGGTGGCCTGCTCGGGGCCGCCTTCAAAGTCCGGGCGGTTGTTGATGATGCTGCGGATGCCGCCGCGCGCCAGCGCCGCCAGGGCGTTTGGCGTCAGTTGCGCCGTGGCATAGAGCCCGTCTTCCAGCGTGTTGAGTGTGATCTCGGACATGGGTCTTCCTTTGCTAGCCAGAGTTGCGCAGCGCCGTGGCGATGCCGTTGATGGTGATGTGGATGCTGCGCCGCAGTTTCTGGTCGCCGGCCTCGCCGCCCGCGCGCCAGCGCCGGATCAGCTCCACCTGCAGGTGATGCAGCGGGTCGATGTAGGGAAAGCGGTGGCGGATGGAGCGCGCCAGCGCCGGGTTGTCGGCCAGCCGCTGCGTCTGGCCGGTGATCAGCGCCAGCGCCTGCACGGTGCGTTGCCACTCGGCCTCGATGGCACCAAACACGCGTCGGCGCAGCCGTGCATCCGGCACCAGGCTGGCGTAGCGCCGCGCCAGCGCCAGATCGCTCTTGGCCAGCACCATGTCGATGTTGGAGATCAGCGTGGTGAAGAACGGCCACTCGCGGTGCATGGCCTGCAAGGTGGCGGCATCGGCCGCCCCACTGGCCAGCGCCGCCTCCACCGCGCTGCCCAGGCCGTACCAGCCCGGCAGCGTGGCGCGGCTCTGGCTCCAGGAGAACGTCCAGGGAATGGCGCGCAAGTCTTCGATGCGACCGCTGGGCTTGCGCGAGGCCGGACGCGAGCCGATGTTCAGTGCGGTGATCTCGCGCAGCGGGGTGGCGGCGTAGAGAAACTCGGCAAACCCCGGCGTCTCGTAGACCAGTGCCCGGTACGCCTTGCGGCTGGCCTCGGACAGCGCCTGGGCCACCGCCAGATGCCGCGCCGGCACCGGCTGCGGCGGCGGCAGCAGCGTGGCCTCCAGCACGGCCGCCACCAGCGTCTCCAGGTTGCGCCGGCCGATGTCGGGGTTGGCGTATTTGGCGCCGATGACCTCGCCCTGCTCGGTCAGCCGGATCTGGCCGTTCACCGTACCTGCCGGCTGCGCCAGGATGGCCTGGTAGCTGGGGCCACCGCCCCGGCCCACGCTGCCACCGCGGCCATGAAAGAGGCGCAGCCGCACATGCTTGCCCAGCCGCGCCATCAGCGCCAGCTCGGCGCGGTACAGCGCCCAATGGCTGGTGACGATGCCGCCGTCCTTGTTGCTGTCCGAGTAGCCCAGCATCACGTCCTGCTCGCCGCCGCTGGCCGCCAGCATGGCGGCAATGCCGGGCGTGGCCAGGTAGTCGGCCATGATGGCCTCGGCGCGCTCCAGGTCGTCAATGGTCTCGAACAGCGGCGAGACGATGAGGCCGGCCCGCAGATCGCGCCCCAGCGTGCCTTGGGCCAGGCCGGTTTCCTTTTGCAGCAACAGCACCTCCAGCAGATCGGAGGTGGCCTCGGTGTGGCTGATGATGGTGTGGCGGATGGCCTCGGGGCCGAAGCGCTGGCGCAGCTCGCGCGCGGCCTCGAATACCGCCCATTCGCTCTCGAACGCCGCGCTGTAGCAGGCCTGCGGCACCCGCAGCGGCCGCGCCTCGGCCAGCAGCCGCACCAGCAGCGCGCGGCGGGCCTCCTCGCTCAGTTGGGCGTAGCCGGTCTCGACGCCGGCCACGGCCAGCAGCTCGGCCACTGTGGCCTCGTGCACGTCCGAGCTCTGGCGCAGATCGACGGTGGCCAGGTGAAAGCCGAACACCCGCACCGCGCGCTGCAAAGGCGCCAGCCGCGCCTGCGCCCAGCCACCAGCACCGGCGGCCACCAGCGCATCGGCCAGCGTCTGCAGGTCGGCCAGCAGCGCTTGCGGCGACGCATACGGCGTGCTGGCAGCCAGGGCGTGGCGCATGGCCTCGCCGCCGGTCAACGCCGTCAGCGTGGCCGCCAGGCGGGCGTAGATGCCCACCAGCGCGCGGCGGTAGGGCTCGTCGTCACGATGCGGATTGGTGTCGCCCGCGGCGTCGGCCAGCGCCTGCAGCGCTGGCGGCACCGGCGCGAGGCGGGTGGACCACGACAGCTCGCCGCCCAACTGGTGCACCACGGTCAGGTGATGGCGCAGCGCCACCTCGGCCTGGCGCCGCAGTGCGTCGCGCAGCGTGCCGGCGTTGACGTTGGGGTTGCCGTCGCGGTCGCCCCCCATCCAATGCCCCATGCGCAGGAAATCCGCCACCGGCTGCCCCGGCAGGGCGGCCTCCAGTTCGGCGTACAGGCTGGGGATCTGCGGCAAAAAAGTGGTGGGGTAGTAGCCCAGCGCGTTGTCGATCTCGTCGCCCACCGTCAGGCCGGTGTCGCGCAGCAGCCGCGTGTGCCATAGCTGCAGCACGCGCAGCCGCAGCTTCTCTTCGATGGGGGCCAGCATGCGGGCGCGCGCCTGCGGCAACTCGGCCACGCGCGCCAGGGCGGCATCGCGCTCGGCCAGCAGCCCCATGATGGCGCGCTCGGCCTGCAGCACGCTCTGGCGCTGTACCTCGGTGGGGTGGGCGGTGAGCACCGGCGAGACATGGGCGCTGGCCAGCATGGTGGCCACCTTCTTGCCGGACACCCTAGCGGCACGCAGGCGCTGCATGGCGCTGGCCAGCGAGGCCCCGGCCACGTCGCCCTGCAACGCCCGCTGCTCGCGGCGGCGGATGTGGTGCCGGTCTTCGGCCAGGTTGGCCAGGTGGCTGAAGTAGGTGAAGGCGCGCACCACGGCGACGGCGCGCTCGGTGGACAGGCTTTTGAGCAGCCGATCCAGCTCGCGCTGGGCCTTCAGGTCGTCCCGCCCCCGGTAGGCCACCGACAGCGTGCGGATGCGCTCGATCACGTCGAACGTGGGCTTGCCTTCCTGCTCGCGAATGACGTCGCCCAGCAGACGGCCCAGCAGGCGGATGTCCTCGCGCAGCGGCGCTTCGGTGTCAGGTGTGGTCATGGTGTTTGCCGGCGGCTCGCGCGATGCCGCGCAGGATGTGGATGTCGTCGCTGGACAGCCGCGCCCGCAAGGCCATCTGCGTCAGGCGGGGCAGCAGCTTCTTGGGCGCAGCGGGGTCGAAAAAGCCGATCTCGCTCAGGGCGGCCCGCCAATGGTCGAGCAGGCCGTGGACGGCCGCCTGGTCGGCCAGCTTGCGCGCCGGCGCGCGCGGCGCCACCGCAAAGGCGCCCAGCGCCTGGCGCCATTCGTAGGCCACCAGCTGCACGGCCTGGGCCAGATTGAGCGAGCCGTAGTCGGGCGCCGTGGGGATGGACAGGCAGACGTCACAGCGGTAGACGTCGTCGTTGGCCAGGCCAAAGCGCTCACCGCCAAAAACGAAAGCCGGCACCAGCCCTTGGGCCGCCACGGTGGGCAGGTGGTCGCGCGGCGCCGCCGTCGGCGGGCCGAAGTCGCGCGGCGTCATGGCGGTGGCGCAGGTGTGGGTGATGCCGTCCAGCGCCTCGGCCAGCGTGGGCACGATGCGCGCGCGCGCCAGCACGTCGGTGGCGCCGCTGGCAAAGGCCAGGGTTTCGTCGCGCATGAGCACGTCGGCAAAGCGCGGTGCCACCAGCACCAGGTCGTCAAAGCCCATGACCTTGATGGCGCGTGCCGCTGCGCCCACGTTGCCGGGGTGGCTGGTGTGCATCAACACGAACCGTGCGGCCGGCCGGGCTGGGTAAAATGGGGGGTTCACCGTCATCGGGCGGTTGCTCTTTGTCCTCGTCGTGCCCCTGATTTTGCTGGATTACGTATGTCCCAAGCCTTGCATCCCATGCTCAACATCGCCATCAAGGCGGCCCGCGAGGCTGGGCGCATCATCAATCGCGCATCGCTGGACCTGGAGGCACTGACCGTCAGCCGCAAAGGGCCGGGTGATTTCGTCAGCGAAGTGGACCACGCCGCCGAGGCCGCCATCATCGATACGCTGCTGACGGCCTACCCGGGCCACGCCATCCTGGCCGAGGAATCGGGCCGCGCCCGCGGCGCCAAGGACAGCGACTACGTCTGGATCATCGACCCGCTGGACGGCACCACCAACTTCCTGCACGGGCTGCCCACTTACGCCATTTCCATTGCGCTGGCGTTTCGCGGCAAGGTCGAGCAGGCCGTGGTCTACGACCCGGCGCGCAACGACTTGTTCATGGCCTCCAAGGGGCGCGGCGCCTTCCTCAACGACAAGCGGCTGCGCGTCTCGCGCCGCACCCAGCTGGCCGACGCGCTGCTGGGCACGGGCTTTCCGTTCCGGGCCGGCGACGACTTCGAGCAGTACATCGACGTGCTGCGCACGCTGATGCCGGCCTGTGCCGGCCTGCGCCGCCCCGGTGCGGCTGCGCTGGACCTGTGCTACGTGGCCGCCGGCTGGTACGACGGCTTCTTCGAGTGGGGCCTGTCGCCCTGGGACGCGGCGGCCGGGGCATTGATCGTCACCGAGGCTGGCGGCCTGGTGGGCAACTTCACCGGCGAGCCCGATTACCTCTATCAGCACGAGATCGTCGCCGGCTCGCCGCGCATCTACGGCCAGCTCGTCAAGCTGCTGGCGCCGCATTCACGGGTGGCCAAGCCGGTGCCGGTGCCGGTCGAGCCCGCCAGCGCCGAGGTGCAACCCGCGCCGCGCAAAACGGTGCGGCTGAAGAAATCTAGCCTTTGAGGTAGGCCGCCGCGCCGCGGTTGGCCAGCGCGTCGGCGCGCTCGTTGCCGGGATCGCCCGCATGGCCTTTGACCCAGTGCCAGCTGACCTGATGGCGCGCCGCCTCGGTCTCCAGCCGCTGCCACAGGTCGGCGTTCTTGACCGGGCCACCAGCCGCCGTGCGCCAACCCTTGCGCTTCCAGTTGTGGATCCAGGTGGTGATGCCGTTCTTGACGTAGCTGCTGTCGGTGTGCAGCGCCACCTGGCTGGGGCGCTTGAGCGAGGCCAGCGCCTCAATCACCGCCAGCAGTTCCATGCGGTTGTTGGTGGTCAGCGGCTCGCCGCCCCACAGCTCTTTTTGATGCGGGCCGCTGGTCAGCCATGCGCCCCAGCCACCAGGGCCGGGATTGCCTTTGCAGGCACCGTCGGTGTAGATGATGATGTCGTTCATTCGTGTGTGCGTTGGGTGGCCATGGCGGGCGCAGCCACGCGCCGGCCACCCGTTGAAGTCAGCCCCACCAGCCGCATGCCGCGCACGCGCTTGACGCCCACCAGCACATAGGCCGCGCCCAGCACCGGCCACCAGCGCGCGCCGTGGTTTTCCATCCAGGCCATGCGTGACAGCCCGCGCGGCGTGCTCATGGGCGCGCCGAAGCAGCCAAACTGGCCCACTTCGATCTGAAAGCCCAGCAACCGCAGCCAGTCGCGGGCGCGGCGGTAGTGCAGCCAGGCCCCTTGTTGCGGCAGGTACAGCGGCCGGCGCGAGCGAGTCACCCCACGCCAGGCGTAGCCGGTGGCCTGGCGCAGGCCCCAAAGGCTGGCGCGATTCAAGGCCGTGAGCACCACCCGCCCCTCGGGCGCCAGCACGCGGGCCACCTCGGCCAGCGCCTCGTGCGGATCGCTGGCAAATTCCAGCGTGTGCGGCAGCAGCACCAGGTCCAGGCTGCGGTCGGCAAAGGGCAGCGCCTCGGGCTCGCCCAGCAGCGCCACCGGATCGGCCAGCGGCGCCAGCGACAGCGCCGGATCGGCGGGCATGGGTTGCAAGGGCTCCACCAGCGGCGCCGCCTCCTGGGCACTGCCCGCCATCACCCAGCGGTGAGGCATGCGGTTGGCGCGCAGACCAGGCACGCCCGGCAGGCCGATCTGCAGCGCGTGGTAGCCAAAGTAGTCGGCGACCAGATGGTCCAGCCTGTCCTGCTCCCAGCCCAACAGGCGCTGGCCTTGCGGGGTTTGCAGCCAATGGCCGAACTCTATAATTCCGGGATTACTCGTCATGAATCTGGTAGCGCTCCCCGCCTTTGCCGACAACTACATCTGGATGCTGCACGACGGCGCTGGCGCGCTGGTGGTCGATCCGGGCGATGCCGCGCCGGTGCGCGCGGCACTCGGTGCCCATGGCCTTGAGCTGACCGGCATTCTAGTGACCCACCACCACCCCGATCACGTCGGCGGCCTGAACGGGTTGCAGCCGCTGTTGAACGGCGCGCCCGTGTACGCGCCGCAGCGCGAACAGGCCGCCATGCCGGTGCCCACCACGCCCGTGGCCGGGGGCGATTGCCTGACCTGGCAGGGCAAGGCCATTCGCGTGCTGGACGTGCCCGGTCACACCGCGGGCCATGTGGCCTATGTGCTGGACGACCTGCTGTTCTGCGGCGACACCTTGTTCTCGGCCGGTTGCGGCCGCCTGTTCGAGGGCACGGCCGACCAGATGCACCGCTCGCTGCAGCAGCTGGGCGCACTGCCCGGCACCACCCGCGTGTGCTGCGCCCATGAATACACCTTGGCCAACCTGCGCTTTGCGCGGCAGGCCGAGCCCGACAACGCCGCCGTTGCCCGCCATGAAGCCGCCTGCCTCGCGCAGCGCGCGGCGGGCCAGCCCACCCTGCCCTCCACGATTGCGCTGGAGTGGCAGATCAACCCTTTTTTGCGCGCGCCCGATGCCCAGCGGCTGGGCGAGCTGCGCGAATGGAAGAACCGATGCTGAAACCCACTCTTGCCCGCACCGGCGTGGCCGCTGCGCTGCTGGCCCTGCTGACCGGCTGCGCCACCACCCTGGACCCCGCCGCCGCGCCGCCCGTTGAGGCCGGCCACGTGGCGGTCGCGGACGCCCCTGCTCAGCCCACCGCCACGACACCCGCTCCGCAGACGCCCGCCGCGCAGCAGGGCCTGCCTGACGAAGCCATGCAGGCCCTGGCTGTCGATCCCCTGGCGCCCGACCGCAGCGTGGACCCCGAGGACGCCACCTCGCAGGTGGACTTGTGGGTGCGCATCCGCAACGGCTACGCCATCCCCGACCTCGAAGGCCCGCTGGTGGCGCAGTGGGAGCAGTACTACGCCAAGCGGCCCGACTACGTGGCCCGCATGACCGACCGTGGCGGCCGCTACCTGTTCCACATCGTCGAAGAGGTGCAAAGCCGAGGCTTGCCCACCGAGCTGGCGCTGCTGCCATTCACCGAGAGCGCCTTCAACCCGCAGGCCATGTCCACCGCCAAGGCTTCCGGCATGTGGCAGTTCGTGCCCGCCACCGGCCGCCACTACGACCTCAAGCAGAACCTCTTCCGCGACGACCGCCGCGACGTGCTGGCCTCCACCCGCGCCGCGCTGGACTATCTGGAGCGCCTCTACGGCATGTTCGGTGACTGGCAGTTGGCGCTGGCCTCGTACAACTGGGGTGAGGGCAATGTGCAGCGCGCCATCGCGCGCAACCAGAAGGCCGGCCTGCCCACCGACTACGCCAGCCTGCGCATGCCCGACGAAACCCGCCACTACCTGCCCAAGCTGCAGGCGGTCAAGAACATCGTCATGCAGCCGCTGGCCTACGGCCTGACGCTGCCCGAGTTGGACAACCACCCTTACTTCCTCAGCGTGGCCATCGAGCGCGACATCGACGTCGATCTGGCCGCCAAGCTGGCCGGCGTCAGCACCGAGGAGTTCCAGCAGCTCAACCCCCAGATGAACAAGCCCGTCATCCTGGCCGCCGGCACCGAACAGGTGCTGCTGCCTTATGACAACGCCAACCGCTTCGTGGCCAACCTGCGCGCCCACAAAGGGCCGCTGGCCTCGTGGACGGCCTGGGTCGCGCCGCGCACCATGCGCCCGGCCGACGTGGCACGCGAGGTGGGCATGAGCGAAGAGCGCCTGCGCGAGGTCAACCGCATCCCGCCGCGCATGGTGGTCAAGAGCGGCAGCGCACTGCTGGTGGCCCGTCCGGCTGCCATCATCGACGACGTCTCGGCCCAGATCGCCGACGGCGGCATGCTGGCCCTGGCACCCGATGCACCGCCGCTGCGGCGCCAGACCATCCGCGCCGGCAAAAAAGGCGAAACCGTGGCCTCGGTGGCACGCCGCTACAAGGTGGCGCCCTCGCAGGTGGCGCAGTGGAACAAGACCACGGCCAGCGCCCGCTTCAAGGCCGGTCAGGCCATCGTGGTGTACGTGCCCAAGAGCCGCTCATCGGCCGCGTCCACCCGCACAGCCAGCAGCAAGAGCAAGGCCAGCGCAACCCGGCAGGCGGCCAGCCGCAAGCCCGCCGCCACCGCCAGCAAAGGCAGCAGCGGCCGGGCGCGCAGCCGCTGACTGCGGCGCGTCAGTCGGGCTGCCAGACGTTGCGACAGCGCGTCTCGACCACGAACCACGCGCTGGCCGCTCCCAGCAGCGCACAGGCCACCACCACCCACAAACCGGTCTGCCAGGCGGCCAGGTCGTAGATGCGGGCGCCGTCCTGCATGCGGCCGGCCCAGCGCGCGTCCATCAGCGCCCCCACCACAGGTTGCAGCAAGGCCGCGGCCAGAAAGCTGCCCATGTTGGTCAGGCTGGTGGACATACCGGACAGCTGCGGCGGATTGACCTCCTTGGCGCTGGACCAGGCCAGCGTGAAGCCCGCCGTCATCACGCCCAGCACACCAAACAGCACGTAAGAAGCGGCCAGCGGCATGGGCTCGCCGGTCAGCAGCCACAGCCAGATGGCGGCAAACGCATGGGTGGTCAACAACATCACCGGCTTGCGCCGGCCCAGCCGGTCGGACAGCACCCCCAGCAGCAGGCTGCCCACCGCGAAACTGCCAAACCACAAAGAGAGGTGGGTCGCCGCCTGCACCCGCGTCAGGCCATGCACCTGCATCAGGAACGGCACCGTCCACAGGCCGGCAAAGATGAAGAACGCCCCGCTGGTGCCGGTATTGACCAGCATGGGCGGCCAGGTGGCCCGGTTGCGCAGCACGCTGGCCAGCGCCGTCCATACGGCCGCCCGGCTGGCCGGCACCGGCGCCGGCGCACCAGGGGGACGGTCGCGCACCACCCAGGCGCACAAGCCAGCCAACAGCAACGACGCCAACCCCACGCCCACGAACACCTCGCGCCAACCGCTGGTCTGCGCGGCCCACGACAGCGGCGCCCCCGCCAGCACCGAACCCAGGTTGCCCACCAACATGCCCACGCCCACCAGCGTGGCAAACCGGCTCTCGTCAAACCACAGCGCAATCAGCTTGAGCATGGCCAGAAACACCACCGACACGCCCAAGCCCACCAGCAGCCGTCCGACCATGGCCAGGGCCAGCGACTCCGCCGTCCCGAACAGCAGGCTGCCCAGACCGGCGATGACCCCACCCAACGCCAGGATGCGACGCGGCCCCAGCGTGTCCACCAGCACGCCAGTGGGCACCTGCATCACCGTATACACATAGAAGTAGGCGGCGGCCAACACGCCCAGCGAGGCGGCCGAGGTCTGGAACGCCGCGGCCAGGTCCTGGGCAATGCCAGCCGGTGCAAAGCGCTGGAAGAACGACAGCACATAGGCCAGCGCCACGATGCCCAGCGCCCACCACCGGCGCGTGGCGTAGACGGGCACGGCTTCACGGGTCGTCATCGGCTCCTGCTCGCACAACGCACTGGCGCCAGCCGGCCCTCCTCACGCACACCCGAGTGCACGTGGGGGTGGATTCAGCTGAGGCAGTAGTCAATCAAGGGTATCCACAGGTCATGACCCACCGCCCACAGCGCAGCCCCGGCCAGCATGGCACCCGAGAGGCGCACCAGCAGCTTGAGCACCCGGCCTTGCACGGCGCTGACAGATGGGGTGCCGCGCCAGCGCAGCCACAGCGCCGGACCGATGCCCAGCGCCAGCGCCGAGCCCAGGCCGAATGCCGCCATCACCACCGCGCCATGCATGGCGTCGTTGGCCAGCGCCGCCAGCAACAACGCCGATTGCAGCAGGCCACAAGGCCAGGCAAACCACAGGCTGCCCACGGCCGAGGCCCGCAAGGCACTGCCGCCCTTGCCCTGCGGCAACCACCGCACGGGCTGCACCGTGGTCGTGGGGTTGCGCCCCAGCCGCGCCAGCCAGGCCGGCTGCTCGCCGCGCACCAGCAGAAACAACCCCAACGCCAGCGCCGCCAGATGGACCAGCAACCACAGCGGCCGCAGCGCCGGGCTCCAGGCCGACAGCCCCACCAGCGCGCCCACGCTGGCCGCCACCACGGCACCGGCCGCCATATAGCCAGCCAGCCGGCCGACGTGAAAGCCCAGCCAGCCCCAGCCGCTGGCGCCCGGCGCCGAGCACATGCGCACGGCGGCCGCACTGGTGGGGCCGCACATGGCCACGCAGTGGATGGAGCCCGCCACGCCCATCAGCGCGGCGCTGACGACGAGCGCGGTGTTCACCGCCAGATTGTCTTAGATGATTTTGGAGAACCGCTCGCGCGACTGGGGTGATTGCACGTAGCGGTCGAACACCATGGCAACGGCGCGCACGAAGAACCAGCCGCGCGCGGTGACCCGCACCGACCGCACCTCGCGCACCACCAGGCCGGCCTGCTCCAGCTCGGCCAGTTGGGCCAGCTCGGCCGCGAAGTACTCGGCCACGCGGATCGGGTGCTCGGCCTCGACGGCATCGAAGTCCAGCCGGCCCTGGCACATCAGCGCCATGATGACGTTGCGGCGCAGCTCGTCGTCGCGGGTCAGCCCCAGCCCGCGCTGCACGGCAAAGCGGCGCTGCTGCATGGCGTCGTAATACTCGGGCAGCGTCTTGGCGTTCTGGCTGTAGGTGGCACCCACGCGGCCAATGGCCGAGACGCCCAGGCCCAGCAAGTCGCAGCCCGGCTGGGTGGTGTAGCCCTGGAAGTTGCGGTGCAGCCGCCCCTCACGCTTGGCCACGGCCAGCGCATCGTCGGCCAGCGCAAAGTGGTCCATGCCGATGTAGCTGTAGCCATGCCCCAGAAAGCCGGCAATGGCGCCGGCCAGCATCTGCACGCGATCCCCGGCCGGCGGCAGTTGGGCCGCGTCGATGCGGCGCTGCGGCTTGAAGCGCGTGGGCAGATGGGCGTAGGCATAGAGCGCGATGCGATCGGGCCGCAGCTGCGCCGTTTGCGCCACGGTGCGGGCGAACGACTCTGGCGTCTGCTTGGGCAGGCCGTAGATCAGGTCGGCGTTGATGGAGACGTAGCCCAACTCGCGCGCATGCGCCATCAGCGCCTGCACGCTCTCGAACGGCTGCACGCGGTGCACGGCGCGCTGCACCTCGGGGTCGAAGTCCTGCACACCAAAGCTGAGGCGGTTGAAACCCATGGCGCGCCAGGCCGCCAGCCGCCCGGCGTCGGCGGTGCGCGGATCGACTTCGATGGACACCTCGGCATCGGGTGCGATGCGAAACGACGTGCCCAGCTTGGTCATCAGCCGCGCCAGCTCGGCGTCCGAGAGGAAGGTGGGCGAGCCGCCGCCGAAGTGCAACTGCGACACCTGCTGCTCGCGGCCCAGGGCCGCCGTGTGCAGGTCGATCTCGACGTCCAGCGCATCCAGGTATTCGGCCGCGCGCTCGTGGTGTTTGGTGATGACCTTGTTGCAGGCGCAGTAGTAGCACAGCGACTCGCAAAACGGGATGTGCAGATACAGCGACAGTGGCTGCGCCTGGCCAGCCCGCTGCGCGAGGGCACGGGCATAGTCGTCGGGGCCGAAGGCCTCAACAAAGCGGTCGGCGGTGGGATAGGAGGTGTAGCGCGGGCCGGGGGTGTCAAAGCGTTCAAGCAACTCCACCGGCAGGCGTGTGTCGTCGGCGGACTCCGGCGCCCGGCTGGGCGCAGTGGGCATATTCATGGCCGCACATGGTGCCCAGTCGGGCCGCCCGGCGCCTTGATGTGCCTCAAGGATAATGCGGGTATGGACATGCCCCGCGACCTGGGCCAATTAGCGCCCGACCACCCCAAGAGCGCCTGCTCCAATTGCAATCTGCGTGAGCTGTGCCTGCCCGTGGGCGCCTCGCCCGACGGGCTGGACCGGCTGGACGAGTTGGTGGCCACGCGCCGCAGGGTGGCCCGCGGCGAGGCGCTTTTCCGCGCCGGCATGCCGTTCGAGTCGCTCTACGCGGTGCGCACCGGTTTTTTCAAGACCTGCATTTCGTCGGCCGATGGCCGCGATCAGGTGCCTGGTTTCCACATGGCCGGCGAGGTGCTTGGGCTGGACGGCATCGGCCAGGATGTGCACACCTGCGACGCCGTGGCCCTGGAGGATTCGCAGGTCTGCGTCATCCATTACCGCCAGTTCCAGGAGCTGTCGCGCGAGTTCACCGAGCTGCAGCACCAGTTTCACCGCATCATGAGCCGCGAGATCGTGCGCGACCACGGTGTCATGCTGCTGCTGGGTTCCATGCGTGCCGAAGAGCGACTGGCCGCTTTTTTGCACAACCTGACGCAGCGGCTGCATGCCCGTGGTTTTTCGGCATCCAGCCTGGTGCTGCGCATGACGCGCGAAGACATCGGCAGCTACCTGGGCCTGAAGCTGGAGACGGTCAGCCGCACCTTCTCCAAATTCCAGGAGGAGGGATTGCTGGAGGTCAACAAACGCGAGATCCGCATCCTGGATCAGGCCGGCCTGCAGGCACTGGTCAAGGGCGTGTGCTGCTGACCCTTTGGGTGCGCGCCGCTCAGGCAGGCCCCGCCAGCTTGGCCAGTCGCTCGACGATGTCGTCCATCCGCCCCGCGTCGCGGGCGAAATCGGCCACCGAGAGGCCACGCGCATTGCGC
Source organism: Pseudomonadota bacterium (assembly GCA_020161145.1). Taxonomy (GTDB): domain Bacteria; phylum Pseudomonadota; class Gammaproteobacteria; order Burkholderiales; family Burkholderiaceae_C; genus Ideonella. Next base: position 714,672 of record JAIUPQ010000001.1, on the reverse strand, counting down.
AGCCGTGGGTTGGCGCCGCGCGCCAGCAGCAGCGTGAGCTGATCCAGGCCGCCGTAGCGGGCGGCCATCATCAGCGGTGTGGTGCCATTGGGCGAGCGGGCGTTGGCGTCGGCCCCCGCATCCAGCAGGATTTGCGCTGGCGCCAGCTCGATCTGGCTGCACGCATAGTGCAGCGCGGTCCAGCCGTCCTGGTTGACCTTGGCGCCGCGCGCCAGCAACTGCTTGAGCAGCGGCAGTTTGGTGCGGATGGCGGCCAGCATCAGCGGCGTCTCGCCCGCCGCGTTGCGCGCCTCCACGTCCACGCGCGGATTGGCAATCAACCAGGCTGCCACCTTGTCGGCGTCCTGGCGCAGGGCCCCCACCAAGGGCGGCTCGCCGTCGGCGCTGGGCGTGTTGGGATCGAGCCCCGTGCGTGCCACCAGCCGCGCCAGATGCCAGTCCTGGTCGTAGGTGATGGCGGTCCAGTAGTCCTTGGCGTCATCGGCCCAGGCCGGCAAGGCCAGCGCGGCCAGGGTGATCAGACCGTGACGGCGGCGCATGATTGGGGGACTTTCACGTTGAAGAGGCGCTCGAAGTTGGCCGTGGTGGCCGCAGCAATGGTGGCCACCGGTTCGCCGCGCAGCGCCGCCAGGGCCGTGGCCACATGGGCCACCCAGGCGGGGCGGTTGGACTTGCCCCGGTGCGGCACCGGCGCCAGATAGGGGCTGTCGGTCTCGATCAGCAGCCGATCCAGCGGCAGCCAGCGGGCCACGGCATGCAGGTCGCGGGCGTTCTTGAAGCTGACGATGCCCGACAGGGAGATGTAAAAACCCAGGTCCAGCGCCGCACGGGCCACGGCGTCGGTCTCGGTGAAGCAATGGAACACGCCACCAGCGGCCTCGCCGCCCGCCTCGCGCAGCACGCCCAAGGTGTCGTCGCTGGCGCTGCGGGTGTGGATGATGAGCGGCCTGGCCGCCTGCCGCGCCGCCTCGATGTGGGTGACGAAGCGGTCCCGCTGCCACTGCATGTCGGCCACGCTGCGGCCGTTCAGGCGGTAGTAATCCAGCCCCGTTTCACCCACGGCCACCACTTTGGGGTCCTGGCAGGCGGCCACCAGCTCGGCCACGGTGGGCTCGTGGATGCCCTCGTTGTCGGGATGCACGCCCACGCTGCACCAGAGATTGGGCGCGCGGTGCGCCAGCGCCTGCACGGTGGGCCACTCCTCCATCGTGGTGCAGATGGTCAGCGCAGCGGCCACGCCCGCGTCCTGCATGGCGGCCAACTCGACGTCCAGCCCACCCATCAGTTCGGGAAAGCTCAGGTGGCAGTGGGAATCGACGAAGACGGTCACAGCGTTTGCGTGGGCTTGTTGGACGACAGCGACGTGCCCAGCAGCTCCTCGATGCGGGCCTTGAGCAGCCTGGTCTTTTCATCGGCCGGGAAGCGCACGCCCACGCCCTGGGCGCGGCCACCGGTGGCGTTGGGCGGCGTGATCCAGGCCACGGAGCCGGCCACCGGATAGCGCTGCGGATCGTCGGGCAGCGTCAGCAGCAGGTAGATGTCATCACCCAACTGATGCGAGCGCGTCGTGGGCACGAAGATGCCCCCTTCGGTGAACAGCGAGATGTAGGCGGCGTACAGGGCGCCCCGCTCCTTGAAAACCAGCTGGACGACGCCCGGTCGGGCGGCCGGGGGTTGCGGGGCGGCGGGCGCGTTCACTGCCTGGCGGCCTTGAGCTGGCTCAGCATCTCGGTGACCATGGCGGGCAGGTCGTACTGCAGGCGCCAGCCCCAGTCCTGCTGGGCCGCCGTGTCGTCGATGGAGCGCGGCCAGCTCTCGGCGATGGCCTGGCGGAAGTCGGGCGCGTAGTCGATGACGAAGCCCGGCTGCTGGCGGGCAATCTCGGCGGCGATCTCGGCCGGGGTGAAGCTGATGCCGCCCAGGTTGTACGAGGTGCGCTCCTTGACCTGCGCGGCCGGCGCATCCATCAGCGCCAGCGTGGCGCGTATGGCGTCGTCCATGTACATCATGGGCAGCGCCGTGTCTGCGGCCAGGAAGCAGGTGTAGCGGCCCTCGTCCAGCGCGTGGTGGAAGATGTCCACCGCGTAGTCGGTGGTGCCGCCGCCAGGCGGGGTCTTCCAGCTGATGAGGCCGGGGTAGCGGATGGAGCGCACGTCCACGCCGTGGTTGCGGTGGTACCACTCGCACCAGCCCTCTCCGGCCTTCTTGGAGATGCCGTAGACGGTGGTGGGCTCCATGATGGTTTTTTGCGGCGCGCCGTGCGCCGGCGTGGTGGGGCCGAACGCCGCCATGGAGCTGGGCCAGAAGATGCGGTCAAGCTGATGGGTGCGAGCCACTTCCAGGGTGTTGAGCAGCCCCTTCATGTTCAGGTCCCAGGCCCACATCGGGTGCTTCTCGCCGCGCGCCGACAGCGCCGCCGCGAGCTGGTAGATCTGCGTGACGCCGTGGCGCTCGACGATGCGGGTCAGCGCCGCCGCGTCGGTGACGTCCAGTTGCTCGTGCTGGAGCTTGGGCAGGCGGCCCTGGGCGGCGATGTCGCTGGTGATGACGGCCTGGTTGCCGTGGCGCTGCGCCAGCACGTCGGCCAGTTCGGTGCCGATCTGGCCATTGGCGCCGACGATGAGGATGCGCGGTGCCTGGGTCGTCATGCCACCAGCCCCAGTTCGCGCCCGGCCTGAGTGAAGGCAGCCACCGCCGCCTCAAGCTGCGCCCGGCTGTGGCCGGCACTCATCTGCACGCGGATGCGCGCCTGACCCTTGGGCACCACGGGGAAGAAAAAGCCCACCACATAGACGCCCAGATCCAGCAGGCGCGCGGCCAACTGCTGCGCCTTGACGGCGTCATAGACCATGATGGGCACGATGGGATGGCTGCCCGGCTTGATCTCGAAGCCGGCGGCCTGGATGGCGGCGCGGAAGTAGGCGGTGTTGGCCTCCAGCGTGTCGCGCAATGCCGTGGAAGCCTCCAGCAGGTCCAGCACTTTGAGCGAGCCGCCCACGATGCTGGGCGCCAGCGTGTTGGAGAACAGATAGGGCCGCGAGCGCTGGCGCAGCAGCTCCACCACCTCCTTGCGCGCGGCGGTGAAGCCGCCGCTGGCGCCGCCCAGCGCCTTGCCGAAGGTGCCGGTGACGATGTCCACGCGGCCCAGCACGCCGCAGTGCTCGGGCGTGCCCCGGCCGGTGGCGCCCATGAAGCCGCTGGCGTGGCATTCGTCCACACCCAGCAGCGCGCCATGCTCGTCGCACAGTGCGCGAATGCGGTCCAGCTGGGCAATGGTGCCGTCCATGGAGAACACACCGTCGGTGAACACCAGCTTGAAGCGGCAGCCGGCGGCAGCCGCCTCCTGCAGGCAGCGCGCCAGGTCCGCCATGTCGTTGTGCTTGTAGCGCCAGCGCTTGGCCTTGCACAGGCGGATGCCGTCGATGATGGAGGCGTGGTTGAGCTCGTCCGAGATGATGGCGTCCTGTTCGCCCAGCAGCGGCTCGAACAGGCCGCCGTTGGCGTCGAACGCCGCCGCGTAGAGGATGGCGTCCTCGCAGCCAACGAAGCGGGCAATTCGCCCTTCCAGTTCCTTGTGCGTGTCCTGCGTGCCGCAGATGAAGCGCACCGAACTCATGCCATAGCCATGCGAATCCAGCGCATCGTGCGCGGCCTGCACCACCTCGGGGTGGCTGGACAGCCCCAGGTAATTGTTGGCGCACAGGTTGAGCACCTCGCGCCCATCGGCCAGCCGCACCATGGCCTGCTGGGGCGAGGCGATGACGCGCTCGCGCTTGAAGAGGCCGGCGGCCTCGGTCTCGGCCAGCGTCTGGCGCACCTGCTGGAGAAAATCAGTCGCACTCATGGCGTCACCGCAAGAATGGAGAAAGGCGCCGAGTGTAAGGCGCCACGGGGTCGGACGGGATTGGGCGGTATTTGGCGGCGTTATCCGCCGATGGGCGAGTGGACGGGCCGCCGAAGATGCCAGCAAACCACCTTTCTCAGGGAACCCCTATGAGCCGCAACCGTCCGCCCATGACCGTCGCCACCCGCATGTCACTGGCCTTTGGCAGCATCTTGGCCACGCTGGTGGGCGTCAGCGTCTATGCCACCGTGCAGATGCACGGCCTGGCCAACGACCTGAACGACGTCACCGACAGCCGCATGGTCAAGATGGCCCAGTACAACGAGTTGACCGCCAACCTCAACGCCATCGGTCGCCATGTGCGCAACGTGCTGCTGACCGGCGACCGCAAGGTCGAGGCCGAAGAGCTGGCCCGGGTGGCCGATTTGCGCAAGAAGAACTCCGAGCTCCTGACCGCCCTGGACAAGACGCTGACACTGCCCCTGGACCGCAAACTGCTGGAGCAGATCAACACCACGCGGCCTGTTTACAACCGCTCGCTGGACAAGGCGATCGCCCTGGATCAGGCCGGCGACCATGAGGCAGCCACCGCAGCGCTGCTGACCGACAGCCGCCCGCTGCAAAACGAGCTGTTCCAGACCGTGGACGAGGCCTTGCTGCGCCAGAGCACCATGACCCGCGAGCAAGCCGTGGCAGCCGCCAGCAGCGCCCAGCACGCCAGCGTGGTGATGCTGACGGTGGCGGCCTTGCTGGGACTGGCTGGCCTGGTCATGGGCTGGGCGCTGGTGCGCAGCCTGCGCCGCGAACTGGGCGGCGAGCCCAACGCAGTGGCGGCAGCCGTCACGGCCGTGGCCGAAGGCGATCTGGCCCGGCCGCTGGCCATCCAGCCTGGCGACGACAGCAGCATCATGGTGGCCGTCCAGCGCATGCAGCAGTCGCTGGCCCGCACGGTCAGCAGCGTGCGCGCCAACGCCGAGAGCGTGGCCACGGCCAGCGCCCAGATTGCGCAAGGCAACCAAGACCTCTCATCGCGCACCGAGCAGCAGGCGGCCGCCATCGAGCAGACGGCCGCCACCATGGACGAGTTGGCCGCCACCGTGCGCAACAACGCCGACAACGCCCGCCAGGCCAACCAACTGGCCCTCTCCGCCTCCACCACGGCCCGCGAAGGCGGTCAGGTGGTGCAGGACGTGGTGGGCACCATGCGAGGCATCCAGACCTCGTCGGCCAAGATTTCCGAGATCATCGGCGTCATCGACGGCATCGCCTTCCAGACCAACATCCTGGCGTTGAATGCGGCCGTGGAAGCCGCCCGCGCCGGCGAGCAAGGCCGGGGCTTTGCGGTGGTGGCTGGCGAGGTGCGCAGCCTGGCCCAGCGCAGCGCCGAGGCGGCCAAGGAGATCAAGGGCTTGATCACGCAGAGCGTGGAGCAGGTTGAGCAAGGCACCAACCTGGTGGACCGTGCCGGCAGCACCATGGAGCAGATCGTCGCGGCCATCCAGCGCGTCAGCGACATCGTGGGCGAGATCTCCTCGGCCAGCTCCGAGCAGAGCCAGGGTGTGGCACAGATCGGCCAGGCCGTGCAGCAGATGGATCAGGGCACCCAGCAAAACGCCGCGCTGGTGGAGCAAAGCGCCGCCGCCGCCGAAAGCCTCAAGCGCCAGGCCCAGACGCTGGTGCAGACCGTGGCCGTGTTCCGGCTCGACGGCAGCCACAGCGCCCAGGCCACGGCGGCGCCGCAAACCAGCGCCAAGCCTGCTGCCGCTCCGATCGCCATCAAACCGGTGGTCAAGGCGGCCGCCAAACCGGCTGCCAAACCGGCCACCAAGCCGGCCGCCAAAGCCCCTGCGGCAGCGCCCGCCAAGGCACCCGTCAAGGCCGCCGCACCCGTTGCGGCCGGCGCCAGCGACGAGTGGGAGAGCTTCTGAGCGCCCCCAAGACTGCCACCGCGCGTCAGCCGCCCCGAGGGGGGTCAGAAAACTCGGGAGCGGCCCTTCGTTCCCTTGAGACCCCGGTCAGGCGCGCAGCGCATCGGCCAGGCTGAGCCGCTCCCACCCCAACTGGCGCCGCAACGGCGCCAGTTGCGTTTGGGGCGCCAGCAGCAGCGCGTCCGCCAGCGGTGCCAGCGGCGTGCCCGCCGGCTCCACCAGCAGCACCAGCCGCTGGTCGCCCTCCTCCTCCAGCCGCCCCACCCAGCGCAGCGCCGCCAACTCATGCAGCACCGGCTCGATCTGCAGCGGATCCAGCCGCAGCGTCGCCGCCATCTGCAACAGCGCCAGCCCGCCCTCGCCCCGCTGGCGCGCGCCGTCCAGCAGCGCCAGCAGCTGCAGCGCCAGCGCAAAGCGCATGCCCGGCACATCGGGCGGGCGGCGCACCTGCATCTGCAAACTGGGGGCGTAGGCTGCCACCACGGCGCCCAACAGCACGATGACCCAGGCCAGGTAGATCCAGAACAGCAGGATGGGCACGGCGGCAAACGCGCCATAGATGGTTGAGAAGCTGCCCACCTTGGTCATGTACCAGCCCAGGCCTTTTTGCGCCGCCCCCAGGCCCACCACCACGAACAGCGCACCCGCCAGCGCATGGCGCCAGCGCACATGGGTGTTGGGCACGTAACGGAACAGGCCGCACATGGTCAGCCCCAGCAGCAACACGTTCACCGCATCGAGCAGCCAGCGGGTGCTGCCCGGCATGGCGCCCACCCAGCCCGAGGACACCGTCAGCGCCTGGGCGGTACCCCACAGGCTCACGCCCACCATCAGCGGCCCCAGCGTCAGCGCGGCCCAGTAGACCAGCACCCGCTGCGCCATGGGCCGGGGCTCGCGCACGCGCCAGATGGCGCCCAGGGTGTGGTCGATGGTCAGCATCAGCGCCAACGCCGTCACCACCAGCACCACCAGGCCCAGCGCACCCAGGCGATGGGCCTGGCCGGCAAACTGGGTCAGCGTCTCCAGCACCGGCTGGGCGATGGCGCGCGGCACCAGCGCCCGCAAAAAGTACTGCTGCAGCGCGTCTTCAAAACGGCCAAACACCGGAAACGCGCTGAACAAGGCCAGCATCACCGTGACCAGCGGCACCAGCGCCATCAGCGTGGTAAAGGTCAGGCTGGACGCGGTCACACCCAGCCGGTCTTCGCGAAAGCGCTGCCGCAGGGTGACCAGCGTGTCGAACCAGGGCCAGTCGCGCAGTGCCAGCCACCAAGAAGAAACCATCATGCCGACTATGATGCCAGCCCCATGCCCGCCCCCGCCCTGCCCACACCTGCCGTGACCCGCCTGCGTCTCACGGCCCTGGTGGCCACCGCCATGCTGGCCTTGTTGTGCCTGGCCTGGGAGCTGTGGCTGGCGCCCACCGGCCAGCGCACGCTGGCCATCAAGGCACTGCCGCTGCTGGCCGCCCTGCCGGGCCTGGCGCGGCACCGGCTCTACACCTACCGCTGGCTGAGCCTGGCGGTCTGGCTGTATGCACTGGAAGGCGCGGTGCGTGGCTACGGCGACGCCGGCCTCACCGGCGCACTGGCCTGGGCCGAGGTGGTGCTGGCCGTGGCGGTATTCACCGCCTGCGGCCTCTACGTGCGAGCGCGGCTGCGCGCAGGCCAGCATGTCGCTGCGGGCTGAACTGACGGCGCTGGTGGGCGCCAACCACATGCTGACGGGCGAGCAACCCGCCTACACCGAGGATTGGCGTGGCCGCTACCACGGCCGGGCGCTGGCCGTGGTGCGCCCCGGCAGCACGGCCGAGGTGGCCGCCGTGGTGCGCGCCTGTGCGGCGCACGGTGCGGCCATCGTGCCGCAGGGTGGCAACACCGGCCTGGTGGGCGGCGGCGTGCCCGACGCCAGTGGCAGCCAGGTGCTGCTCAGCCTGACCCGGCTGACCGCCGTGCGCGCCATCGACGCGGCCAACCTCACCGTCACCGTCGAGGCGGGCTGCACGCTGGCGGCCCTGCACGACGCCGTGGCGGCCCAGGGCCTGCTCTACCCGCTGCGCCTGGCCAGCGAGGGCAGTTGCACCATCGGCGGCAACCTGGCCACCAACGCCGGCGGCACCCAGGTGCTGCGCTGGGGCAATGCGCGCGAGCTGTGCCTGGGCCTGGAGGCGGTGACGGCGCAGGGCGAAATCTGGGATGGCCTCTCAGGCCTGCGCAAGGACAACAGCGGCTATGCCCTGCGCGACCTGCTCATCGGCAGCGAGGGCACGCTGGCCATCCTCACGGCCGCCACGCTCAAGCTCTTTCCCATGCCCACCGCGCGCGCCACCGTGCTGGCCGCCTGCGCCAGCCTGGCCGACGCGGTGGCGCTGCTGCAGACCGCACGCGCCGGGCTCGACGCGGCGCTCACCGGCTTCGAGCTGATGAGTGGCCACGCCCTGGCGCTGGTGGCGCGCCACCAGCCCGACCTGCGGCAGCCTCTGCGCGCGCCCTGGCTGGCGCTGCTGCAGGCCGACGGCCCCGCCGAGGCGCCGCTGCTGGATGCGCTGGCCGGTGTGCTGGCGGATCGCGACGCGGTGGTGGCCGCCAACCTCCAGCAGGCGCAGCAGCTGTGGGCGCTGCGCGAAGCCATACCGCTGGCGCAAAGCCGCGAGGGGCTGAACATCAAGCACGACATCGCCCTGCCCATCTCGGCCATCCCGGCCTTTGTGGCCGAGGCCGACGCCGCCGTCCTGCAGGCCGCGCCCGGCGCCCGCCTGGTGACCTTCGGCCACCTGGGCGACGGCAACCTGCACTACAACGTGCAGGCGCCCGAGGGCATCGACGCGGCGGCCTTTCTGGCCGCGCACGAGGCCCCCATCAACCAATTGGTCTACGACACCGTGCAGCGCCATGGTGGCAGCTTCTCGGCCGAGCATGGCATCGGCGCACTCAAGGTGGCCGAGCTGGCCGCGCGCAAGCCGCCGGCCGCGCTGGCCATGATGCGGGCCATCAAGACCGCGCTGGACCCGCACGGCACCCTCAACCCTGGACGCCTGCTCTCATGACATCGCTTCGCCCCCTGCTGCTGGCTGCGCTGCTGGCGCCCGCTGGCGCCCACGCCGACACGCTGGCCGACCTGCGCACGGCCCTGACCCGTCTGCCCGCCAAGGCGCCACTGACGGCGCGCGTGCAGGTTCAGGGCGAGAGCCGCCAGGGCAACGACACCACACCCATTGCCGGCAGCGTGCTGGTGGACGATGGCGCGACCGGCCTGCGCCTGAGCTACGGCCCCGACCTCACCGCCCGCCTGGCCACCGAGGCCCGCACCGCCGCCGCCACGCCGCCCGAGCAAAGCCCGCCCGCCGGCCGCGCCAAGGCCACGCTGGCCCAGCTGGATCTGGAGTCGGTGCGCCTGCTGGCCAGCGCCGGCGAGGTGCTGGCGGCGCAACTGGACCGCGCCACCGCCTGCACCCCCGAAACCGACACCCAGCTGGGCGGCAAGCCCGCGCGCCTGCTCAGTTGCACCTTGCGCCGCCCCGCCATGACCGCGCGCGAGCGCGGCTACGTCAAGCAATACGACGGCAAGCTCGAGCTCTGGCTGGCGCCCGACGGCACACCGCTGGCCGCCAGGCGCAACGAGACCCTGTCGGGCCGCGCCATGGTGGTCATCAGCTTCGAGACGCAGTTTGCGGTGGAGACCAGCTATGCGGTGCTGGGCGACCGGCTGGTGGCCACGCGGCTGGAGTCGCGCCAAAGCGGCTCCGGTGCCGGCGAGCGCGGCGACAGCAAGCTGGTCTGGACGCTGACGCCGCGCTGAGGCGGGGCTCGGCCTCAGCGCTTGCGCAGCAGGTGGGTGGCCACGCCGCCCGCCTCGGTCTGGCTCAGCAGCCCGTGTCCGGTCTGGCGGCAAAAGGCCTGGAAATCCAGTACCGCATGGATGTCGGTGGTCTGCACGGCCAGCGTCTGGCCGCTGACCAGGCCCGCCAGCGCCCGCTTGGCGCGCAAGATGGGCAGGGGGCAGTTGAGGCCGCGTGCGTCGATTTCGGCGTCGGGTGGGGTCGCGCTCATACCGGAAACACCCCGGTGGAGAGGTAGCGGTCACCGCGGTCGCAGACCACGAACACAATCGTCGCGCCCTCCACCACCTGGGCCAGGCGCAGCGCCACGCTGCACGCACCGGCGGCCGAAATGCCGGCGAACAGCCCCTCTTCAGCGGCCAGTTGGCGGGCCATGTCTTCGGCCTCGGCCTGGCTGACCTCGGCCACCTCATCGACCAAGGCCGGCTCGAAAATCTTGGGCAGGTAGGCCTCGGGCCAGGCGCGGATGCCCGGGATGCGCGAGCCCGGCGCCGGCTGCGCGCCGATGATGCGCACCGCCGGATTCATGCCCTTCAGGTAGCGGCCCACGCCGGTGATGGTGCCGGTGGTGCCCATGGCGCTGACGAAATGGGTGATGCGCCCGCCGGTGTCCTGCCAGATCTCGGGGCCGGTGGTGGCCTCGTGCACGGCCGGGTTGTCGGGGTTGGCGAACTGGTCGAGCACGCGGCCCTTGCCGTCGCGCGCCATCTGTTCGGCCAGGTCGCGTGCCCACTCCATGCCGCCCGACTTGGGCGTCAGCACGATGTGGGCGCCATAGGCCTTCATGGTCTGCGCCCGCTCGATGGAGAGGTCTTCGGGCATGACCAGCACCATGCGGTAGCCCTTGATGGCTGCCGCCATGGCCAGCGCGATGCCGGTGTTGCCCGAGGTGGCCTCGATCAGCGTGTCGCCAGGCTTGATCTCGCCGCGCCGCTCGGCGCCCTCAATCATGGCCAGCGCCGGCCGGTCCTTGACCGAGCCGGCCGGGTTGTTGCCTTCGAGCTTGCCCAGGATGACGTTGCCGCGCGCGGCACACACGTCGGCGGCCAGCCGCTGCAGCCGCACCAGCGGCGTGCGGCCTATGGTGTCGGCCAGGGTGAGGTAGTCGGTGTGCGGGCTCATGGGCAGCGATTATCCGCGTGACATAATCGCCGGCTTCACGCGCTGTGCCCGAGTGGTGAAACAGGTAGACGCAGGGGACTCAAAATCCCCCGCCGCAAGGCGTGCCGGTTCGAGTCCGGCCTCGGGCACCAACAACTTCCACGGTCGCAACGGAGCGACGTGGCCAGTCTTGTCGGGCAACCCTCACCGCGCGTCGAAGCTCAGCACCACCTTGTCGGTCGTCGGGTGTGCCTGGCAGGTCAGCACGAAGCCCGCCGCCACCTCATCCTTGTCCAGCGCGAAGTTGCGCTCCATGCGCACCTCGCCCTCCAGCACCTTGGCGCGGCAGGTGCCGCAGACGCCGGAGGTGCAGGAGTAGGGCATCTCCAGCCCGGCGGCGCTGGCGCAGTCCAGGATGCTGGGCTGGTCTTTGCCGAAGACGATCTCGCGCGCCACGCCGTCGCGGATGATGGTGACGCGGGCGCCATCGGCATCCTCGGGGGCGCTGCGGTGCTGCACGGCCCCGCCGCCCTGCCCTGGCGCAATGCCAAAGCGCTCGATGTGGATGCGCTCTTCCGGCACGCCCGCCTCGGCGAGCGCCGCCTCGGCCTCGTCGTTCATCATGTAAGGGCCGCAGATGAAGACGTGGTCGATGCCCGCAGCGGGCACCAGCGCGCCCAGGAACTCAGCCACCTTCTCGCGGTTCATCAGCCCGCGCGCAATGGGCATGTCCACGTGCTCCTCGGAGAACACGTGGTGCAGCGCCAGCCGCGTCAGGTAGCGGTTCTTCAGGTCTTCCAAGGCCTCCTTGAACATGGTGGAGGCCACGCTGCGGTTGGCGTACAGCAGCGTGAAGCGGCTCATGGGCTCGCGCGCCAGCACCGTCTTCATGATGGAGAGGATGGGCGTGATGCCGCTGCCGCCGGCGATGCCCACGTAGTGGCGCCGCGCGCTGGCGTCGATGGGCACGTTGAACTTGCCCTGGGGCGCCATGACCTGCACGGTGTCGCCCGTCTGCAGGTGGTCGTTGACCCAGTTGGAGAACACGCCGCCCGCCACCTTGCGCACACCCACGCGCAGTTGGGCGTCATCGACACCGGCGCAGATGGAGTAGGAGCGACGCAAATCCTGTCCGTTGACGGTGTGGCGCAGCGTCAGGTACTGGCCCTGCGTGAAGGCAAAGGTCTCGCGCAGTTCGGGCGGCACGTCGAAGGTGACGACCATGGCCTCGGGGGTGTCGGGCTCGATGGCGCGCACGCGCAGGGGGTGAAAGAGTGTGCTCATAGGGCTTTGAATTGTTCAAAGGGCTCGCGGCAGGCCAGGCAGCGCCACAAGGCTTTGCAGGCCGTGGCGCCAAAGGCCGAGAGACGTTCGGTGTGGTCGCTGCCGCAGTGCGGACAGGCCACGCGCGGCGGCACGAAGCGCAGCGGCTGTTCGGCACCAGCGCAGCGGCCCGGCGGCGCAATGCCGTAGGCGCGCAGCTTCTCGCGGCCGGCGTCGCTGATCCAGTCGGTGGTCCAGGCGGGGTAGCGGCGGGTGACGGCGCGGGCCGGGATACCGGCGCGCGCCAGGGCTTCCAGCACGCTGGCCTCGATGACCTCGGTGGCCGGGCAGCCGCTGTAGGTGGGCGTCAACACCACCTCCAGCGGGCCGTCGGCGTGGGCGATGACCTCACGCACGATGCCCAGGTCGCAGACGGAGACCGCAGGCACCTCGGGGTCGGGCACCTCGTGCAACACCGCCCAGGCCTGTTCCAGGGTATTCATATCAACCGCGCCCCGCGTCACAAGCCGCAAGATGCAGTCCAACAGGGCAAACCCAGCGACCGCCGCGGATCCGGCTCTGCCGGTCCGCCAGCGGTGCCCCCTTGAGGGGGCGCGATCTGTGATCGCGTAGGGGGTGGGCCAGCCCCTTCACCAGACGCCCCCCGGGAAGCTGCGCTGCAGGTGTTGCATGGGCGTCAGCAGGTGGCCCAGGTGCTCGCTGTGCACGCCGCGCCGGCCGGTGGAGCGGAACGGCGACGCCGCCGGCACGGCCAGGCCGGCCTCGGCCATCAGCGCGCCCACGGCGGCGTCGAAAGGCGCCTGCAGTTCGCTGGCCATGGGCCCCCAGCCGCGCTCGCGGGCCTGCACATCGACGACATCGTCCTCGAACAGCTCGGCCAGGTAGCGCCACTGCCCATCCACCGCGGCCTGCATGCGCCGCAGGGACTCGGCCGTGCCATCGCCCAGGCGGATGACCCAGTCACCGAAGTGCTGCACGTGGTAGCGGGCCTCCTTCTCGGCCTTGGCGGCCACGGCCACCAGTTCGGCGTCCGAGGAAGTGGCCAGCCGTTGCCACGTCAGGTGCAGCCAGATGGCCACCAGCGCGTTGCGCAGCACGGCCTGGGCAAAATCGCCGCGCGGCAGCTCCACCAGCGTGGGGTTGAGGTAGTCGCGCTCCTCGCGCAGGAAGGCCAGTTGGTCTTCGGTCAGCGCCGGGCCGCCGGTGCGGCCGCTGAGCTGGCCGGCGTGGGTCAGCAGCGCCCGCGACTGGCCCAGCAGGTCCAGCGCCATGTTGGTCAGCGCAATGTCCTCTTCGAGGATGGGCGCATGGCCGCACCACTCCGAGAGGCGCTGGGCGTGGATCAGGCAGGCATCAGCCAGCCGCAGCACATAGCGCACCTGCGCGTCATGACTGGGAACAACAGATTGAACAGCACTCATATAAACGATAGGTAGGTACAGCGCCAACAAAACCCAGCCGTTTGCAAAGATCCGGCTTGGCCGGTCCGTCGCAAAGCCCCCTCGGGGGGTGGCGACCGGAAGGGAGCCTGGGGGCCTACATGTGGTCCACGGATTTGGGCAGTTGGTAGAAGGTGGGGTGGCGGTAGACCTTGTCCTCGGCCGGATCGAAATACATGTCTTTGTCGCCCGGGTCGCTGGCAATGATGTCGGCGGCGCGCACCACCCACACGCTGGTGCCTTCCTGGCGGCGGGTGTAGACCTCGCGCGCCATCTGCACGGCCATCGGGCCGTCGGGTGCGTGCAGGCTGCCGCAATGCTTGTGGTCGAGGCCGGCCTTGCTGCGCACGAACACCTCCCACAGCGGCCATTCATGCGGCAGCGGCGGTTGGACGGGGCTGGTCAGGGGGGTCACTTTGTCGGTCATGGATCGGTCTCTTTCTCAGTCAGGCGGCCAGCGGCTGGGCGGCCACTTTGGCAGCGTGGGCCAGCGCGGCCTCGCGCACCCAGGCGCCCTCTTCCCAGGCGTTGACGCGGGCGGCCAGGCGCTCGCGGTTGCAGGGGCCTTCGCCACCCACCACGCGCCAGAACTCGTCCCAGTCCAGGTGGCCGAAATCGTAGTGACCACGGGCCTCGTTCCAGTGCAGGTGGGGGTCGGGCAGGGTCACGCCCAGCACCTTGGCCTGCTCCACCGTGGCGTCGACGAACTTCTGGCGCAGGTCGTCGTTGCTGATGCGCTTGATGCCCCAGCGCATGCTCTGCGCGGTGTGGGTGCTCTCGGCATCGGGCGGGCCGAACATCATCAGGCAAGGCCACCACCAGCGGTTGACGGCGTCCTGCACCATGGCCCGCTGCTCGGGCGTGCCCTCTTGCATCATCACCAGCAAGCTGTCGTAGCCCTGGCGCTGGTGGAAGCTCTCTTCGCGGCAGATGCGGATCATGGCCCGCGCATAGGGCGCGTACGAGCAGCGGCAGATGGGCACCTGGTTCATGATGGCCGCACCGTCCACCAGCCAGCCTATGGTGCCGATGTCGGCCCAGGTCAGCGTGGGGTAGTTGAAGATGCTGCTGTACTTGGCCTTGCCGGTGTGCAATGCGTGCAGCAGCTGGTCGCGGCTGCTGCCCAGCGTCTCGGCGGCGGCGTAGAGGTAGAGGCCGTGGCCGCCCTCGTCCTGAATCTTGGCCAGCAAAATGGCCTTGCGCTTGAGCGAGGGCGCGCGCGTGACCCAGTTGCCCTCGGGCAGCATACCCACGATCTCCGAGTGCGCGTGCTGGCTGATCTGGCGCAGCAGCGTCTTGCGGTAGTGGTCGGGCATCCAGTCCTTGGCCTCGATGAAGTCGCCCGCATCGATGCGGGCATCGAAGCGCGCCTGCAACGCCTGCTGGTCGGCGGTTTGCAAGGCGGGCGCGTCGCCGTCCTTGCCCATGGTGTCCATGGCTTGGGTGTACATGGCAGACCCTTGTGTGGTGAGGACGGCGATTATGAGCTGGACTCCCTTACCATGCCGCCCCCATGACAAGCCGTATCGTCCCCTGGCTGCTGGCGCTGCTGGCCACCACCAGCCTTGCCGCCCCGCCCACCGCCATTCCCCAAGGCCCGGCGCCCCAACTCGACGGCGTGCTGGCGCCCGGCGAGTGGGAGGGCGGCGCCACCTGGACCACCTGGCTGCCCACCCGCACCCACGCCCCAGAAACTGCCGAGGCGGCCACGCGCCTCGCGGCCCGGCACGACGGCCAATGGCTGTACATCGCCTTTGATGCCCGCCAGCCCGCCGGTGCCCCGGTGCAGGCTCACAGCCTGCGCCGCGACGCCGAGTCCATTGCCGGCGACGACCACCTGGCCCTGGTGCTGGACCCGCAGGGCACCGGCCGCAACGGCTTCATGCTGATGGTGAACGCCCTGGGCGCGCGGCGCGACGGCATCGTCTTCGACGGCAACCAGCTCCACCCCGAATGGGACGCCAACTGGGTGGCCAAAACCCAGGTGCGCGCAGACGGCTGGAGCGCCGAGCTGGCCATTCCGCTGGCCGCGCTGGGCGCACCGGCCGGCACCCCCACCTGGGGCCTCAACGCCGAGCGCCGCATTGGCGCCATGGGCTTGTGGCTGCGGCTGGCTGCGGCCGACAGCGGGCGCACCGTGCTCACGCTGGCCGATGCCCTGCCTGTGCAAGGCCCCGCCCCCAGCCACGCCGGCTGGGGCTTGCGGCTGGAGCCGGCGCTGCGTGGGTCCATTGAACGTGGCCAGGGCACGCAGCGCGAACTCGCCCCCGCGCTGGACGCCTTCTGGCGCGCCACGCCCGGCGTCACCGTCAGCGCCACCTTCAACACCAATTTTGCGTATGCCCCGCTGGACGACCGCGTCATCAGCCTCTCGCGCTTCGAGATCTTCCGCCCCGACCGCCGCCCGTTCTTCACCCAGGACGCCGGCCGCTTCGCCTTTGGCGGGCTCGCCGACGGGGGCGACCCCAACCTGCTGCCCTTCTTCTCGCGCCGCGTGGGACTGGGCCGCACGCTGGACGCCGGGCTCAAGGTCTCGGGCACGGCAGGCCCGGTGGACTTCGGCGTGCTGGCCGTGCAGACCGAGCGCACAGGCGACGACGTGGCCACGCCGCGCGCGCTGGTGCTGCGCGCCACCACCCCATTGGGCGCCACGCAGCACGCCGGCCTGATCGCCACCCGCGGCAGCCCCGATGGCGCGCCGGGCAGCGCCCTCGTGGGCGTGGACCACCGCTGGCGCGACGACGTCTGGTTTGGCGGCGAGCCGGTGCAGACCGACCTGTGGTGGCTGCAATCCACCCACGCCGTCCTGGGCCAGGGCCAGGCCTGGGGCGGCCGCCTGCGCGCCGACGGCCTGGGGCCGGTGGCCACGCTGGGCTGGCAGCACATCGACGACGCCTTCGAGCCCGCGCTGGGTTATGTGATGCAGGCCGGCATCACGCGCGGCAACGCACTGGCCGGCTGGCGCGAGCGCACGGCCGCGGGCAGCACCTGGCAGGCCGCGCTGTCGGGCGAGGCCACGCGCCGGCTCGACGGCCGCGAGCACGACGTGATGGCCGGCCCCCAGGTGGAGTGGGAGAACACCCATGGCGACGGCGTATTCGCCCAGGTCTTTCATGAAGACGCCCGCTTCGACGAGGGCTATGCGCCGCTGCCCGGCCTGTGGGTGGCCCCCGGCCGCTACGACTGGACGGCGTTCATGCTGGAGGCCTGGAGCAGCACCGCCCGCCCGCTGTATGGCCACGCCTTCATGCGCCACGGCACCTGGCAGGGCGGCCACCTCACCGTGCTGGAGGCGGGCCTCACCTGGCAGCCCAATGCCCACTGGAGCGCCGGCCTCACGCTGACCCAGCAGGCCATCAGCCTGCCCGGCGGCAGCGGCCGGGGCCGCACCGCCAGCGCCACCGTCAGCCACACCCCCAGCACCGACGCCGAACTGGGCCTGGTCATGCAGTACGACAACATCAGCGGCCAATGGCTGGCCGGCTGGCGCACGCGCTGGGCCATGACCGAGCGGCTGGAATGGCGGCTGGCCATCGACCACGCCCGCGCCAGCCAGGTTGCGCAGTGGGCGCCGGGCTTTACCCGCGCCAGCCTGGCGCTGGTGGGGACGTGGAGCCTGTAAAGCCCCACGCCACATCGCCACCCCGCGCGCGCCGAGGCAGCAGCGTACAAGGCCGGCCTCATCTCGATAGAGGATGACGGCAGCCGCGCAGGCGCCGACAGTGTCCCCATCAACCCACGATGGAGGACACGACCATGACACGCCACACCCACTGGCCGCGCACGCGGCGCACCCTGGCTGCCTTGCCCCTGGCCGCGCTGGCGGCCTGCGGCAGCGGCGGGGACGACAACCCCACCGAGCCGCCGACGGCGATGACGATACAGGGCTTCGTGGCCCAAAGCGAAGCCCTGAGCGGCGCGGCCATCGAGGCCCGCTGCGCCACCGGCAGCGGGCAGGCCACGTCGAACGCCGATGGCTCCTACCAGCTCGCCGTCAGCGACGGCGCCGGGCCTTGCCTGGTGCGTGCCGCCACGCCGGACGGCGGCCACGTCTACGGCATGGCCGCCAGCGGCAGCTCGCCGCAGGTGCAGCTCAACTTCGTCACCACCCTGATCGTGGCGCAGATGACGGCCACCGACCCGGACACCTTCTGGTCGGCCATCCAGCCCGCCGCACTGAGCCAGGAAGCCGCCGCCGCCGGCAGCGCCGCCGTGCTGTCGCTGCTGGCCGATGGCGGCGCGCCGCTGACGCAGGTGGCTGACCCGCTCAACGGCGCCATTCAACCGCACCAGGGCAGCTCGGCGGGCGACAGCTACGGGGAGTATCTGTACACGCTGCCCACCACGCTGGCAACAGCCGGCACCACCCAGCCGGCGCTGGTCAGCGCGGTGGTCACGCTGGCCCAGGCCAGCACGCCAGCCGGCACCAGCCTGGTGCCGTCGCTGCCGCCTGCCCTGCTGCTGCGCGCGCCCGCAAGCGGCTGCGCCAGCCTGCGCACCGGCAGCTACCGGCTGGTGCTGGCCCACGACGGCACCAGCACCCCGGCCACCGAGCGCATCGCGGTGGACGCCGCCGCGATGACCCTGGTCAACGAGCGCGGCGACACGATGCCACTGACCGACCAGGGCGGCTGCCGCTTCACGGCGAATCAGGACGCCGGTCTGTCCGCCGAGCTGGCGGTGTCGGCCGCCGGCCTGGTGGCGGTGCGCTGGGGCACCCCGGTGGGCTTTCGCGCAGGCGTGATGCTGCCCGAGCAGACCATTGCCTTGGCCGATCTGGCCGGCGAGTGGAACAACATCGCCATGGACAGAACGGACGCCGACAACACACCGCATCTGACGCGCGTGACCATCACCCTGGACGCCGGCGGCCTGCTGACGACCCTGTCGCACTGCGACCCGATCAACGGCAGTTGCCTAAACATGCCGGGCGATGGCCCGGTGCCCTCCGTTGTCTACACCACCAACCCAGCGGGTGGTTTCGACGTGACGAACACCCCTGACGGCTGGGCCGACCGGGCATTTGCCTACCGCGCCGGTGGCGGCGAACTGGTGGCAGTCGGTTTGTCACCCTCCGGCCACCTGTCCCTCGCCACCCGCAAGGCCGACGTAGCACTGCCGGCCGTGGGTGCCGTGATCCAAGGCTGGGACGTGGCGGACGTGTTCGACCCGGTCACCGAGTGGTACACCGCGCCGGCCAGCATGGACTTTTTCCAACATTCCGTGACCGCAGTCGATGTGGGCGCTGACAGCTACATGCGGCTGAACAAGCAGCCCAGCGGCGCGTGGCGGCCAGAGCCGATTCTGAACAATCATCCGCAATCCGGCTATTGGCATCGCCTGGCCGGCTACGCCACCGACAGCCAAGGCGTCACCACCCCGTACGTCGAGTACATCACCTTGCAACTGCGCGGCATGGGCGCCAGTGTGACGGGCTTCCTGCCGACCCAGCAGCAGTTGCTGATCTCGGTGTACACGCCGCAGTAACCCCTCAGCCGCGCGCAATGTCGGGCGTGGGCACCCACACGCCCGCGCATTGCGCCCGGTGGCGCAGGGCGTGGTCCATCAGCACCAGCGCCAGCAGCGCCTCGGCAATGGGCACGGCGCGCAGGCCCACGCAGGGGTCGTGGCGGCCATGGGTGACCACCTCGGCCGGCTGGCCGTGCAGGTCGATGGAGCGGCGCGGGATGCGGATGGAGCTGGTGGGCTTGATGGCGATGCGCACCGTCACGTCCTGGCCGCTGGCAATGCCGCCCAGCACGCCGCCGGCGTGGTTGCTGGCAAAGCCCTGGGGGGTCAGCTCGTCGCCATGCTCGCTGCCCATCTGGCGGGCGCTGGCAAAGCCCGAGCCGATTTCCACGCCTTTGACGGCGTTGAGGCCCATCATGGCGTGGGCAATGTCGGCGTCCAGCTTGTCGAACACCGGCTCGCCCAGGCCCACGGGCACGCCGCCGGCCTCCACGTACACGGTGGCCCCCACCGAGTCGCCGGCCTTGCGCACGCCGTCCATATAGGCTTCCACCGCGTCCAGCCCCTGGGCGGTGGCGGCGAAGAAGGGGTTGGCGTGCACCTGGCTCCAGTCGTCCATGGCCAGCTCATGCGTGCCGATGGCGGTGACGCAGCCGCGCAGCCGCACGCCATGCTGGGCCGCCAGCCAGTGGCGGGCGACGGCACCGGCGGCCACGATGGGCGCGGTCAGCCGGGCCGACGAGCGGCCGCCGCCGCGCGGGTCGCGCACGCCGTATTTGTGCCAGTAGGTGTAGTCGGCGTGGCCAGGGCGGAAGGTCTCGTGCAGGTTGCCGTAGTCTTTGCTGCGCTGGTCGGTGTTGCGGATCAGCAGCGCAATCGGGGTGCCGGTGCTCACGCCCTGGTAGACGCCGGAGAGGATTTCCACCCGATCCGCCTCCTGGCGCTGGGTGACGTGGCGCGAGGTGCCGGGGCGGCGCCGATCCAGCTCGGGCTGGATGTCGGCCTCGGACAGCGGCAGCCCGGGCGGGCAGCCGTCGATCACGCAGCCGATGGCCGGCCCGTGGCTCTCGCCGAAGGTGGTGACGCGAAAGAGGTGACCCAGGGTATTACCAGACATAGCTGGTCGATTATGGCCTTCGAACAACGGCGGCATTGCCCGCCTATTTGGGCCGCTGTGGGCCGACACGGGCTGCGACAGTGGCTGCTACACCTGCTGTCCCCCCCGCATGACCATGCCCTGCTCCCGTCTTTGCAGATTGCTGCGCCACGCCGCCACCCTGGGGCTGGGCGGGAGCACGTCGCTGGCGCATGCGGCAAACGCCAACTGGCTGTACAAGGCCACCCCGGCGGTGGCCGCCACCCTGCTGGCTTTTGTCTTGCTGGCCCTGTTGCTGGTGCAACTGGGGCGCCAGACCCGCATGGCCGAGGCGGCCGACCGCCTGAGTCGCGCCATGCTGGACCACAGCCCGCAGCTCATCGCCCTGCTGGACGCCGATGGCCGCGTGCTGCGCATGAACAACGCCGCCAAACGCTGGGTGGGTGAGTCGGAGCGGGAGCTGATGGGCCAGCTGGCCTGGTTGCATCCGGCCTGGCAGCACGACATCCAGCAGGCCGAGCGGCTGCGCGAGGCCATCGCGCAGGCCGTCGAGGGTCAGCGCGTGCGCATGGAGGCCACGCTGGCCCTGGCCGGCAAGCCGGCCCGCCACGTCGAGATCGGCCTGCGCATCCTGCCCACGGACACGCCCAACAGGCGAGCCGACATCCTGCTGGAAGCCCGCGACGTGACCCAGCGCAAGCTGGTGGAAGACAAGCTGCGGCTGGCCGCCACCGTGCTGGACAACGCCCGCGAGGGCGTGCTGATCGCCGACGTCAAAGGCCAGGTGCTCAGCGTCAACAACGCATTCGCGCGCATCAGCGGCCATGCGCCGCACGAGCTGGTCGGCCAGCCCGCGCGCCGGCTCGCACCCCGCCTGCGCGACCGCCTGCAGCGCCGGCGCATCCTGAGCGCGCTGAGCCACGGCGGCGCCTGGGAAGGCGAGGTGGACTGCCTGCGCCCGAACGGCCATCCCTATACCGTCTGGATCTCGCTGACCATCGGCGCCAGCCACTCGGGTCAGGGCAGCTACCTGCTGGTGCTGATCAACGACATCACCGACTGGAAGCAGGCGCAGTCGCAAATCCGGCGCCAGGCGCGGTTCGATGCGCTGACCGACCTGCCCAACCGCGAGAGCTTTCTCGAGCGCCTGCAGTGGGCACTCTCAGGCACCAGCCCGCTGCCGCTGGCGGTGCTGCGGCTGAACCTCGATCAGTTTCATGCCATCGCCCACCATTTCAGCTACGAAACCGGCGATCGCGTGCTGATCGAGGTGGGCCGGCGCCTGCGCCTCGCACTGCGCGAGGCCGATACCGTGGCCCGCCTGGGTGCCGAGGAGTTCGCCGTGCTGCTGCCAGCCACCCAGGCCGAGGGCGCCTCGCAAGTGGCCAGCAAGCTGATGGACGCGGTGGCTCAGCCCTGCCACATCGACACCCACGACCTCGCCCTGACCCTGTCGGTCGGCATCGCGCTGGCACCGGCCGACGGCCACAGCGGCGAAGAGTTGATGCGCGCCGCCAACGCTGCCATCCAGCGCGCCCGCGAGGATGGCCAGGGCGGCTGCCGCTTCCACGACCCCGGCACCGAGCAGCGCTCGTTGCGCCACCTGGAGCTGGAGGCCGCACTGCGCAAGGCCATCCCGCGCGGCGAGTTGCTGCTGCACTACCAGCCTCAACTGATGGCCGGCAGCGAGCGCGTGGTGGGCGTGGAGGCGCTGGTGCGCTGGCGCCACCCCGAGCTGGGCATGATCTCGCCGGGCGAGTTCATTCCGCTGGCCGAGAACACCGGCCAGATTGCCGCCGTGGGCGACTGGGTGATGCGCGAGGCCGCACGCCAGATGGCCGACTGGATGGCGCAAGGCATGTCGCCGCTGGTGGTGGCCGTCAACCTGTCGGCCCTGCAATTCCGCGACCCGCAACTGATTGAGAAAGTCAGCGCCGTGCTGGAGGAGACCGGCCTGCCGCCGGGCTGTCTGGAATTGGAGTTGACCGAAAGCGTGGCCACGCAGAACCCGGCGGCGGCCGTGGCCATGATGGACGGCCTGCACGCCATGGGCGTGCGCCTGGCCATTGACGACTTCGGCACCGGCTACTCGTCGCTGTCCTACCTCAAGCGGTTTCGCATCCACACGCTGAAGATCGACCAGAGCTTTGTGCGCGACATCTCCAGCGGCGCCGACGACCGCGCCATCGTGCGCGCCATCATCGACATGTCCCGCGCGCTCAACCTGACCACCGTGGCCGAGGGCGTGGAAACCGACGCCCAGGCCGCCTTCCTGCGCGAAGGCGGCTGCACCGTGGTGCAGGGCTACCGCTACTGCCGGCCGCAGGATGCGGCCACCATCCGGCTGTGGCTGGAGCGCCACCTGATGCACGCGGCCCCGGCGCGGCTCCAGCAGGCCTGAGCGCAGCCGGACAATGCAGGGGCTCACCACCCGAGGCCCCTGCACATGAAGCCCATCCCCACGCTGGTTCTGAACGATGGTCACCACCTGCCTGCCCTGGGCCTGGGCACCTACAAACTCAAAGGCGCAGACGGCGTGCGCGCCCTCACCTCGGCCATGGCCAACGGCTACCGGCTGCTGGACTCGGCGTTCAACTACGAAAACGAAGGCACGCTGGGCGAAGCCGTGCGTGCGGCCGGCCTGGCGCGCGACGCGCTGCACCTGACCTCGAAACTGCCCGGCCGCCACCAGCGCTTTGACGCGGCGCTGGCCACCATCGAGGAGTCGCTGTACCGCGCCCGCATCGACCACTGGGACCTCTACCTGATCCACTGGCCCAACCCGGCGCGTGGGCTCTACGTGGAGGCCTGGCGCGCGCTGATCGAGGCCCGCCGGCGCGGCCTGGTGCGCTCCATCGGCGTGAGCAACTTTCTGCCCGAACACCTGAACACCCTGGGGCGCGAGACCGGTGTGTTGCCTGCCGTCAACCAGGTGGAGCTGCACCCGTATTTCCCACAAGCCGGGCAGCTTGCCTTCGACGGCGCGCACGGCATCGTCACCCAGGCCTGGAGCCCGCTGGGCCGGGCCAACGCCTTGCTGCAAGAGCCCATCTTGCAGGCCATCGCCCAGCGGCTGGGCCGCTCGGTGGCCCAGGTCATCCTGCGCTGGCAGGTGCAGCTGGGTGCGGTGCCGCTACCCAAGGCCAGCAGCGCCGCGCGGCAGGTGGAGAACCGCTCGGTGTTCGACTTCGCGCTGTCCGAGCAAGACCTGGCCGACATCGCCACGCTGGCGCGCGCCGATGGCCGGCTGGCCGGCCAGGATCCGGCGCACTACGAGGAGTTCTGAGCACCACCAAACCTGCCGCTGCGCGTCAGGCCCCTCGAGGGGGTCAAGAAAACCAGGATCCGGCGTCTTCCTGCGCCGCCGCGCACGCGGCCAGCGTCTGCGCCAGCGGCCTGGGCGCAAAGCCTGCGACGCGCGCCCGGGCGCAGTCCAGCGCCAGCAGCGCGTCGGCCGTGCCATCGGCGGGCAGCACCAGCGGCAAGTCTTCAGCGCCTGGCTCTGGCGGCAACGGCCGCGCCTGCGGCCAACTCGCCTGCCCCAGCGCAAACAAGGCCGCGAACGTGCCCCTCTCGCCCGCCACCTGCATGGTGCCGTGGGCCCCGGTGGCCAGGCCGTGGGCCACGAAGGCGCCCAGGTCGCGGGCGTCCAGCACCTGCAATGGCTGCGCCAGCCGGGGTGGCCCGGCGAACGGCGTGTTGCGGCGCATCGCCGCCACCCAATGGCCAAAGCGCCCGGTGGGGTCGTGCGGCCCCACCACCAGGCCTGGCCGCAACACCCAGGCGGCGTCGCCCCAGCCCTGGGCCACGGCGGCCTCGCAGCCGGCCTTGAGGCCGCCATAGGTTTCGGCGGTCACAGCCTGCGCGTCAAAGTCGGCCGGGGCCAGCGGTGAGTCCTCGGTGACGGGCGCCACCAGCGGCTCTGCGTAGACGGAGATGGTGGAGACGAACACCAGCCGGCCCGCCCGCCCGGCCAGCGCCGCATGGGCGCCGCGCACCTGGCGGGGGAAGTAGGCGCTGGTGTCGATGACCGCATCCCAGGTGCCCGCGCCCAGCGTGTCAAAACCCTGATCGCGGTCGCCCCGCACATGCCGGGCCGCCGGAAACAGATCGGGGCCGCTCTGGCCCCGGTGAAACAGCGTCAGCGCATGGCCTTGGGCCAGCAGCGCCTGGGCGATGTGGCGCCCGACGAAGCGGGTGCCACCCAGCATCAGGATGCGCAAGGGGTGCTCACAAGAAAACGCCGGGCCGCCCCAAGTTTTCTTGACCCCCTCGGGGGGCCTGACGCGCAGCGGCAGGTTTGGGGGCGCTCACTGCGCCCGGGTCTCGCCGCCGCCTTCTTCCTGGGGCCAGTCGCGGATGTAGGCCTTGAGCATGCGGTTCTCGAAGTCTTGCGACTCCACCACCGACTTGGCCACGTCGTAAAACGAGATCACGCCCATCAGCGTGCGGCCGTCAAGCACCGGCATGTAGCGCGCGTGGCGGCCCAGCATCATGCGGCGCACCTCGTCGATTTCGGTCATGGGCGTGCAGGTCAGCGGGCCGGTGTCCATCACGGCGCGCACCTGGCGGTCGCCCACCTTCATCTCGTTGCCCACCAGGGCGTTGATGATCTCGCGAAACGACAGCATGCCGACCAATTCGCCATGCGCCATCACCACCAGCGAACCGATGTCCGCGTCGGCCATCGTGGCGATGGCCCTGTCCAGCCGCTCTTCGGGAGAGACCGTGTAGAGCGTGTTGCCCTTGACGCGCAGGATGTCGCTGACTTTCATCTCTGGTGGCTCCTTGTGGTGTGGTGAAGAATGGTGCAGGCAACATAGCACACAATGCCCCGCACCGTCCTTGAGGATATCGCCATGCCCGGCCCTGCCGACCCCGCTTTCGACACCCTGGCGCTGCACGCCGGCGCCGCGCCCGATGCCGCCACCGGCGCCCGCGCGGTGCCGCTGCACCTGTCCACCTCCTTCGTTTTCGAGTCCACCGAGCACGCCGCCGCGCTGTTCAATCAGGCGCGCTCGGGGCATGTCTACAGCCGGCTGTCCAACCCCACCACGGCCGTCTTCGAAGAGCGCATGGCGGCGCTGGAGGGCGGCGTGGGCGCCATTGCCACCGCCAGCGGCCAGGCCGCGCTGCACCTGGCCATCACCACCATCGCCCCGGCCGGCGCCCACATCGTGGCCAGCAGCCAGCTCTACGGCGGCTCACACAACCTGCTGCACTACACGTTGCCGCGCTTCGGCATCGAGACCACCTTCGTCGAGCCGGGCGATCTGGACGCCTGGCGCGCCGCCATCCGCCCCAACACGCGGCTGCTGCTGGGCGAGACGCTGGGCAATCCCGGCCTGGCCGTGCTGGACGTCTCCGCCGTGGCCGCCATCGCCCATGCCGCCTACCTGCCGCTGCTGGTGGATGCCACGCTGACCACTCCCGCGCTGATGCAGCCGCTGGTGTTGGGGGCCGACCTGGTCATGCACTCGGCCACCAAGTTCCTGGGCGGCCATGGCACGGTGGTGGGCGGGGTGCTGATCGACGGCGGCCGTTTTGACTGGGCCGCCGCCCACGCGGTGCACGGGCATTTCAGCGAGCTGTGTACACCTTACGAGGGCTTTCACGGCATGGTCTTTGCCGAGGAAAGCACGGTGGCGGCCTTCCTGCTGCGCGCGCGCCGCGAGGGCTTGCGCGACTTCGGCGCCTGCATGAGTCCGCACACGGCCTGGCTGCTGCTGCAAGGCATAGAGACCCTGCCACTGCGCATGGCACGGCACAGCAGCAATGCGCGCGCGGTGGCCGAGTTCCTGGCCGCCCAGCCCTTCGTGGCCAGCGTGCGCTACCCCGGCCTCGCCGCGCCCGAGCCGCTGCTGCCGCGCGGCGCGGGCGGCGTGCTCAGCTTCGACATCGCCGGCACGCGAGCCCAGGGGCAAAAGCTGATCGAGTCGCTGCAGCTGTTCTCGCACCTGGCCAACGTGGGCGACGCGCGTTCGCTGGTCATCCATCCCGCCTCGACCACCCACTCGCGCATGGACGACACCGCGCTGGCCCAGGCCGGCATTGGCCCGGGCACCATCCGCCTCTCGGTGGGCCTGGAAGATGCGGCCGACCTGATCGCCGACCTGAAGACCGCGCTCAAGATCGCGGCCAAATGACCATGCAGATCAACGCCCACACCTATGCCTACACCGGCGGCAAGCCGTTTGACGCCGCGCTGCCCACCGTCGTTTTCCTGCACGGCGCCCTGCACGACCACAGCGTCTTCACGCTGCTGGCCCGCTGGCTGGCCCACCAGGGCCACAGCGTGCTGGCGCTGGATCTGCCCGGCCATGGCCGCTCGGCCGGCCCGGCGCTGGCCAGCATCCCCGCGCTGGCCACCTGGGCACTTGAGGCCCTGGATGCCGTGGGCGCCCAGCGGGCCGCCTGGGTGGGCCACAGCATGGGCTCGCTGATTGCGCTGGAGGCCGCCGCCCAGGCCCCGGCGCGCGCCACGCAGCTGGTGATGATTGGCACCGCCTTTCCCATGCGCGTGGCGCCGGCGCTGCTGCAAACCGCCGAGCAAGACCCCGAGGCTGCCATGCGCATGGTCAACACCTTCTCGCACAGCACCCAGGCCGCCAAGCCCGGCTACCCCGGCCCCGGTGCCTGGCTGCACGGCGGCAACCTGGCGCTGATGCGCCGCACCCAGACCGGCTACCGCCAGGGCAATTTGTTCGCGCTCGACTTCACGCTCTGCGACAGTTATGAAGGCGGGCTGGACGCCGCGGCCAAGGTCACCTGCCCGGTCACCTTCATCGCGGGCAGCCGCGACAGCATGACCCCACCCAAGGCCGCAGCCGCACTGGCCGCCGCACTCAAGCCCACGGTCCACACCCTGCCCACCGGCCACGCGCTGATGGCCGAAGACCCCGACGGCGTGCTGCGCGCGCTGCGCACCGCGCTGGCGGCCTGACGGTGGGCGCACCGCTGCTGCTCTACCTCCACGGCATCGGCCAGCAGCCCGCCGCCGATGCGCTCAAGGCGCATTGGGATCTGGCCGTGGCGGGGCGCGAGCTGGGCGCGCAAAGCGCCATGGTGTACTGGGCCGACCTGCTGCACGCGGCCCCACCCCGCCGCACGCGCGGCCAGACCACGGCCCGCGCCGACGAGCAGGCGTTCGCCGCTGCGCTGATGCAGCGCCTGACCGGCCACCCCGCGCCGCCGAATGCGCCCCGCGCCAAAGTGCTGCCGCTGCCACCCGCGCTGCGCAAGCCCATCACCCAGCTGTTTCTGACCGCCTTCGTGGCCGACGCGGCTGCCTATTTCTACCGCCCCGAGTTGCGCCGCGCCGTGCAACAGCGGCTGCGCGCCGCGTTGGCGGCCGCCAAAGGCCGGCCGGTGACGCTGGTGGCGCACAGCCTGGGCAGCGTCATCGCCTATGAGGTGCTGGCCACCCTCAAGGCAGCCGATGTCAACCTCACGGCCCTGGTCACGCTGGGCTCGCCGCTGGGCGTGGCCGAAATCCAGGATCTGCTGGAGCCGGCCGATGGCCGCATCCCCGCCGTGGTGCGCCGGTGGCACAACTTTGCCGACCCAGCCGATCCGGTGGCGCTGGCGCCGCAACTGGCCACCGACTTCCACGGCAGCCACACCGACATCTCGGACGAGTTGCTGATCGCCAGCGACACGCGCTGGCTCTGGGGCTTCAGCGCCCACGCCGCAGCCGGCTACCTGGCCCAGCCGCAGGTGCGCGCGGTGGTGACCGACGCCATGCGCATGGATCCCATGGCGCGCTTCGTCGTGGCACGCGACGTGGCCGAGCGGCTGGCTGCCGTGCCCACGGCCCGCCACCCGGTGCTGATCGAGGTGCTGGAGCCCGGCTACCCGGCGCTGGGCGCCGAGGCCGACGCCACGCCCGAGGTGCCGCAGGCCACGCGCATCGCGCAGGCGGCAGCCAGCCTGGCCGCGCTGGTCGATGACCCGCAGGCGGCCCGCATCGACCCGCTGCGTCGCTTCGTCGCCGCGCATCTGACGGCAGCCGAGATCGAGCGCGTGGCGGCCGCCCACCACGACTTGCGCGTCTACGCCGTCTGGGCCAGCTCGCGCAAGCGCAAACTGACCGATACCGCCGTGCGCGCCGCCACCAAGGTGGACGCCGCCAGCACCAGCTTTGGCGCCCGCGGCGCCGGCATCTGCTGGGCCGTGCTGGACACCGGCGTGCAGGCCGATCACCCCCATTTCAAGGGCCGCATCGAGGCCGTCTGGGACTGCACCGAACCCGGCCCGCCGCAGCGCATCACCCAGGCCAAAGACCCCGACGGCCACGGCACCCAGGTCGCCGGCCTGATCACCGGCCAGAGCAGCGAGGGCGACGGTGCCCGGCATCAAGGCCTGGCACCCGAGGCACGGGTGGTGGTCTACAAGGTGCTGCGCGACGATGGCGTGGGCGAGGACGCCTGGATCATCAAGGCGCTGGACCACATCGCCGCGCGCAACGCCGGGCGTGCTGGCAGCCTGGCCGTGCACGGCGTCAACCTCAGCCTGGGCGGCGGCTTCGACCACACCGTCTACGGCTGTGGCTTCTCACCCATCTGCACCGAGTTGCGGCGGCTGTGGCGCAACGGCGTGCTGGTGGTGGTGGCCTGCGGCAACGAGGGCAAGCTGCGCGTGGTGACACCGGACGGCGATGTGGAGGTCAACGCCACCATGTCGGTGGGCGATCCGGCCAACCTCGAGGAATGCATCGCCGTGGGCTCGGTCCACACGCAGCGGCCCCATTTGTACGGCGTCTCGCCGTTTTCCTCGCGCGGCCCCACGGCCGATGGCCGGGCCAAGCCCGACGTGGTGGCCCCCGGCGAGCGCGTGCCCTCGTGCAACGCCGCCTGGCGCGGCGGCCAGCCGCATTACCGCGAGGCCAGCGGCACCAGCCTGGCCGCCCCCCAGGTCTCGGGCCTGCTGGCGGCGTTTTTGAGCGCCCGTCCTGAATTCCAGGGCCGGCCCGACGAGGTCAAGGCCTTGCTGCTGGCCACCTGCTCCGACCTGGGCCGCGACCGCTACCACCAAGGCCGCGGCCTGCCCAATCTCATGGCCATGCTATTGGCGTAAATCCAAAGGACGATTGATGAACAAGACCTGCACCGCGCTGACCCTGCTGGCCCTGGCCGCCACGGCCCAGGCCCAGAACAAAACCTTGACCGAATGCCGGGCCATCGCCGACGCGACCCAGCGCCTGGCCTGCTACGACGCACTGGCGCTGCCGGCCGTGGTGGCGGCCCAGCGCTTTGGCCTGGAGGGCCAGCCCGACCCGGCCGCGCCCGACGAGGTGCGCTCCCAGATCATGGGCGCGTTTGAAGGCTGGGGGCCCACCACCATCTTCACGCTGGCCAACGGCCAGCGCTGGCGCGTCTCGGACGGCTCCAGCGCCTACTGGCGCGTGCAAGACCCCAAGGTCACCATCTCGCGCGGCATGCTGGGCGGCTTCAACTTCCAGATCGAGGGGCTGAACAAAACCGCCAAGGTCAGGCGGGTGAACTGACGATCTGGCGGTAATAGGCCCGCATGACCTCGATCTTGCGGTCCCAGTTGAAGTGGGTCTGCACGCGCTGGTGGCCGGCGCGGCCCAGCTCGGCCCGCCATGCCGGCTCTTGCGCCAGCTTCACCATGGCGGTCACGAAGCCACGGTGCAAGGTGGCCGCGTCGTCGGGCGCCACCAGCACGCCGCATTCGGGCGTCACATAGTCCAGCGGGCCGCCCCAGGCGGCCACCACGGTGGGCAGGCCGCAGGCCATGGCCTCCAGCACCACGGCCCCGCCGCATTCGCGCAGGCTGGGCAGCAGCAGCGCATCGGCCTCGCGCAGCCGCGCCGCGCACTCGGTTTGCGCCAGCCAGCCGGCAAACCACACTTTGCCCACCTGTCCCGGCGCCGTGGCCCGCACGCCGGCCGCCTCGGCCTGGGCCCGCAGCGCCGGCCCCAACGGGCCGTCGCCCAGCAGGGTCAGCGTCATCGGCGCCTGCTGGGCGGCATCGATGAAGGCCGCCACGGCCACGCCCGGCGCCTTGAAGTCGACCAGCCGGCCCATGAAGACGAAGTGGGTGACGCCACTCGGCGCACGCGGTGGCGGCGGCTGCCACAGCCCCATGTCCACCGCGTTCTCCACCAGCAGCGCGACCTGGCCTTGCGTGGCCGGCAGCGCAGCCTGCGTGCGTTCATTGGCCGCCAGCAGCAGCGCGGCGTGGCGCTTGCCGGGCAGCAGCCGGTTGAGCAGCCCGGAGGCGGCCCGGCCGGTGGCTTCCACCGCGTGCAGCGCCCATTCGCTGCGGCTGCGAAAAGCGCGTGGGTAGGTCATGCCGCCGTTCATGGGGCCGATGACCACCGGCACACCCAGGCCGTGCAGCACCGAGGGCTCTTTGGGTGACACCGGCATGGGCTGGTGCACCACCTGGATGCCGTGCTGGCCGATCAGGCGGCGGGCCAGCCGGCGCTGCAGCAACTGGGTGTGCAGCCGCGACACAAAGCCCAGCGTCACGTTGGACAGCCGCGCCGGCAGGTAGGCCGAGAGCCGGTCCATCAGCTTGTGCAGCGCATGGTCTTCGACGTAGTGGATGCGGTCGCCCGCATCGGGGAACAGCGCCGTCAGTTCATCGCGCACCCGCGCGTGGGTGACCAGCCACACGGGCTGGCCCAGCCCCAGCAGCAACCGGAAATAGTGCAGCGGCAGCACAGCCTCGCCGCCAAAACGGGCCGAAGCGTGTTCGGCGACGATGAGCACCCGCACGTCGTGCGCGGGTTCGGGGGTGGGCGGTGGCGGCAGGTCGATGGCGGTCATTGCCGCCATCATCCCTCAAGCCAGCGGCGTCAGCGGATGTCGCGCGCCCTGTCCGTGCGATCGTCACGGCTGGGTGCGGCCGGCGCCTCGCGCGTGATCACCTCGCGGTTGGGTGCCACCACGCGCGGCGCCTCCCGCTGGGGCGATTGCTGCAGCGGCGCGGTCAGCAGCGGCTGCTGGGCGGGGCTGATCATCCGCGCTGGTGGTGCCACCGGCGGGGTGTAAGGCCGGATCGAGCCCGGGTTGATGCCACCGTTGCTCAGGCCGCTTTGCGAGCCCGCAGCCGGTGTGGCTTCGATCAGCGCCCCAGGCCGCAGCGGATTGGGTCGGCCCGTCAGGGGGTTCTGGCGCGGCTGGGTCAGTGGCCGCGGATTGGCCACCACGCCGCCCAGGGCGCCCACCGCCGCACCGCCCAGCATGGGCGCGTTCAGGGTCCGCGTGTAGCCGCTGGAGGCGCGGTAGGCGGGCACATAGGTCTGCCCAGGCGCCAGCGGCCGCCAGACGCCCGAGGGGCGCGTGTTGGGCGAGTTGGCGAAGACGCCCGACATGGCGCCCACCAGTGCCGGGGCATAGGTGGGGCGCGGTGTGTAGGTGCCTGGCGTCCAGCCCCATTGGTTGTTGATCTGCACCCAACGGCCGTAGTGGAACGGCGCAAAGCCCCAGGGCATGGCGTCCACCCAGGTCCAGCCCCAGGGAGCCACCCAGGCCCATTGGCCCATGCTGTAAGGGGCCCAGCCCACGGCCACGCGGCTGGGGAACCAGATGCTGCCGTAGTCGTCGCTGTTGCGCCAACTGCCATAGCGGTTGAGGTCTTGCACACCGGTCATCTCGGGCGAGATCTCGGGGGCAAAGCTGGCGTCGCCGCTGCTGTACACCACGTCGCCCTCGCGCGCCCAGCGCTCAAACGTGTCGGCTGTGTGCGGCAGCGTGGCGGCCGCAATCTGTTCGCGGCCGGCCGCGTCGCGCCACAGCTCCAGGCGCTGGCCGGCGCCCAGCATCTGCCAGCCGCCCTGGGCGCCCTGCACCTGCCATTGGCCTTCGACCGCCCAGGCAAAGCTGCCGCGGCCAAAGCGGTCCACCCGCGCCAGGCCCGCGCCCTGGGGCGTCAGCACGGCGTCGGGGGTGCGCACCAGCACCTCGCGCGCCAGTTCGGGCTCGCGCACGCGCACGGCCAGGCTGCCGGCGGCGAGGTTGATTTCAATGTGGGTGTCGTCCAGCCGGGTGAAGGTGATGTCGCTGCGCTCGGCCAGCCGCAGCTCGGCCGAGCCGATCTGCACCGCCAGGCGCGCACCCACGTCGGTGCTCAGGCGGTCACCCTGGGTCAGCGGGCGGTTGACGGGTGCGCTGGCGCGCTCACCGCCGGCGGCCGTGCTCAGCCAGGCGTTGCCGGTGACTTCGGCCAGGCGGCCCACGCGGCCAGGGGGATCGGCAGCCCAGGCTGCCAGCGGCAGGGCCAGGCCAAGGGCGACGGACAACAGACGAGTGCGCATGACAGAAACCTCCTTCAGCTGGTTACAACGCGCCAGCAGCGCCTCAGGCCGACGCCAGCGCGTCCACAAAGCCCAGCCGCGTCAAATCAGTCATCCGGGTGGGATAGAGGCGGCCAATCAGGTGGTCGCACTCGTGCTGGACCACGCGGGCGTGAAAGCCGCTGGCCTCGCGGTCTATGGGCTGGCCGTCGGCGTCCACGCCCTGGTAGCGGATGCGCGCGTGGCGCGGCACCTCGCCGCGCAGGCCGGGCACCGAGAGGCAGCCTTCCCAGCCCGCCTCCCAGGTGTCGTCCAGCGGGGTGATGACGGGGTTGGCCAGCACCGTAAACGGCACGGGCGGGGCGTCTGGGTAGCGCGCGCTGTGCGCAAAGCCGAAGATGACCAACTGCCAGTCGATGCCGATCTGCGGCGCGGCCAGGCCGACGCCGCCGGCCGCCTCCATGGTCTCCAGCATGTCGGCCACCAGCGCATGCAGCGCGGGCGTGCCCAGCACGTGGGCGGGCACGGGCTGCGCCACGCGCAGCAGGCGGGCGTCGCCCATCTTCAAAATCTCATGAACGCTCATGGTGCACTCACCCGCATCGGTTTGACCCAGCCGGCCAGCTTGTGGCCTTTGCGCGCGCGCTGGCCTTGGTGGCCGGCCAGACCCGCGCCCTTGAGCACCTCGTCCTTGGGCTTGCCGCCCCGGCCGCTGCCCTGCACGCGCAAGGCTTCGGCGCAGGTGGCCACCGACACCAGCGGGTCTTTGGCATCGACCTGCATCAGCGTCAGACCCCGGCCACCGGCGCTCTGGCGCTTGAGGTCGGCCAGCGCAAAGACCAGCAGGCGGCCCGACAGGCTGAGGCAGGCCACCTGGTCATGGCCCTCGGCCAGCGGCGCGGGCGGCAGCGGCACATCGCCTTCGTCCAGGCTGAGGAAGGCCTTGCCGGCACGCTGGCGGCTGGCCAGGTCGCCCAGCTCCGCCAGCAGGCCAAAGCCGCCGGTGCCGGCCAGCAGCACGGCCTGCTCGGCGGCGCCGGCCATGTAGTGGGCGGCCCGGGTGCCGGGCTCCAGATCGATCAGGCTGGTGATGGGCTGGCCGTCGCCGCGCCCGCCGGGCAACAAGGCCACGGCCACGCTGTAGGCGCGGCCACGGCTGCCCAGCACGTAGAGCGCATCGATGCTGCGGCAGGCAAAGCAGCCGTAGAGGCCGTCGCCGGCCTTGAAGGTGAGGCTCTCGGGGGCGATTTCATGCCCTTTGAGCGCCCGCACCCAGCCGTTGAGGCTGACGACGACGGTGACGGGCTCGTCCAGCACCTTGTGCTCGGCCACGGCGCGCTCGGCCGGCTGGATCAGCGTGCGGCGGGCGTCGCCATGCTGTTTGGCGTCGGCCTCGATCTCCTTGATCAGCAGGCGCCTGAGGCTGGCCGGGCTGTCCAGCACGTCTTGCAGGCGCTGGGCGTCGGCGCGCAGCGCGGTCAGCTCCTGCTCGATCTTGATGGCTTCGAGCCGGGCCAGTTGGCGCAGCCGGATGTCGAGGATGTCGTCGGCCTGGCGCTCGCTGAGCGCAAAGCGGGCGATCAGCGCGGCGCGCGGCTCCTCGGCCGTGCGGATGATGTGGATGACCTCGTCGATGTTGAGCAACACCAACTGGCGGCCTTCCAGCACGTGGATGCGGTCCAGCACGCGGTCCAGCCGGTGCCGGGTGCGCCGCTGCACCGTGGTGTGGCGAAAGGCCAGCCACTCGGCGAGCATCTGGCGCAGGCTTTTCTGCGTGGGGCGGCCATCGAGGCCCACGCTGGTGAGGTTGATGCTGGCGCTGGTTTCCAGCCGGGTGTGGGCCAGCAGCAGTTGCGCAAACTCGGCCCGGTCCTGGGTGCGGCTCTTGGGCTCGAAGACCAGCCGCACGGCGGCGTCTTTGCTGGACTCGTCGCGCACCGCGTCCAGCACGGCCAGCAGCTTGGCCTTGAGCTGGGTCTGCTCGGCGCTGAGGGTTTTCTTGCCGGCCTTGAGCTTGGGGTTGGTCAGCTCTTCGATGTCCTCGAGCACGGCCTGGCTGCTGGTGCCAGGCGGCAACTCGTCCACGACGAGTTGCCACTGGCCGCGCGCCAGCTCTTCGATGCGCCAGCGCGCCCGCACCTTGAGCGAGCCCCGCCCGCTGGCGTAGGCGGCCTGGATGGCGCTGGCCGGCGAGATGATCTGCCCGCCACCGGGGTAGTCGGGGCCGGGGATGAGGGCGTAGAACTCGGTGTCGCTGAGCTTGTCGTTGCGGATCAGCGCCACGGCGGCAGCGGCCACCTCGGCCAGGTTGTGGCTGGGGATTTCGGTGGCCAGGCCCACGGCGATGCCACTGGCGCCGTTGAGCAGCGCAAACGGCAGGCGCGCCGGCAACTGGCGCGGCTCTTCGGTGGAGCCGTCGTAGTTGGGCACGAAATCCACGGTGCCCTCGTCGATTTCGTCGAGCAGCAGGCGGGCGATGGGCGCCAGGCGCGCCTCGGTGTAGCGCATGGCGGCGGCGCTGTCGCCGTCGCGGCTGCCGAAATTGCCCTGGCCGTCGATCAGCGGGTAGCGCTGGGCAAAGTCCTGCGCCATGCGCACCAGCGCGTCGTAGGCGGCCTGGTCGCCGTGCGGGTGGAAGCGGCCCAGCACATCGCCCACCACGCGGGCGCTTTTGACGGCCTTGGGCACCCCCGCCGCATGGCCCAGACCCATGCGCTGCATGGCATACAGGATGCGCCGCTGCACGGGTTTGGCGCCGTCGCAGACGTCGGGCAGCGCGCGGCCCTTGACCACGGAGAGGGCGTACTCCAGGTAAGCCCGCTCGGCGTACTGCGCCAGAGAGACGGCATCGGCCGGTTCGGGGGTGAGCAAAGACAGTTGATCGGACATAGGTCGGGCAGTTTAGCCAGCGGGCTCAGCGCAGACTGCGCAGATAGGTCAGCGCCTCGGCGCCGCTGGCCAGTGGCGCCATGGGCGGCAGCGCGGCCAGCAGGCGCGCGCCGTAGCGGGCGCTGCGCAGCCGGGTGTCGCCCAGCACCAGCAGGCCCTGGTCGGTCTCGCTGCGGATCAGCCGCCCCGCGCCCTGCTTGAGCGCGATGGCGGCCTCGGCCACGAAATAGGCGTCAAAGGCGTCGCGCCCCTGCGCCTTGAGCTGGCGCACGCGCGCCTGCACCAGCGGGTCGTGCGGTGGCGGAAAGGGCAGCTTGTCGATGAACACGCATTGCAGCGCCTCGCCGGGCATGTCGATGCCCTCCCAGAAACTGGCCGAGCCCACCAGCACGGCATCACCGCGTTCGAACTCGGCCAGCAGCGTGCGCTTGGCCGCCTTGCCCTGCACCAGCACACGCACGCCGCAGCCCAGGCGCGCCAGCTCGGCCGCCAGCGCCTCGGCCACCTGGGCCAGCGCGCGCAAGGTGGTGGTCAGCACAAAGGTGCGGCCACTGAGCGCCTGCGCGCAGTGCGCAGCGGCGCGGCCCACGGCGGCGGCATGGTTGGGGTCTTGCGGCGGCGGCAGCCGCGTGGGGACGTAGACGCGGGCATGGGCCGGGTAGTCGAACGGGCTGGCCAGGGTGAGCTTGGTGGCGTCCTCCAGCCCGGCGGCCTCGGCAAACCACGACAGCGCGGCGTCGTCACCCAGCGTGGCCGAGGTGAAGACCCAGGTGCGCGGGGTGGCGGCGCGCTGCTGGCTGAGCATGTCGCGGATGTCCAGCGGCGTTTCGGCCAGCCGCACCTGGTGGGTGCTCAGCTCGGCCCAGCGCACGCGGTCCACCGGCATGGGCTGCGCAAAGCGGGCGGCCAGCGCGGCCAGCTCGCGGGCGCGGGTGTCGAGGCGGGCAAAGTCGGGCGCGCTGGCCAGCACCGGCGCCAGCGCCTCGCTGACGGCACGCAGCGCAGTGCCCACGCCGGCCAGCTCGGCGCCCAGCGCCACCTCGTCCCAGTTGCGCTTGATGCTGGCCCGCACGTCGGGCAGGCCTTCGGCGGCGGTCAGGCGCAACTGGCGCGCGGCGGTCTCCACGCCAGCCGCCAGCTCGGCCCAGGGCGCCAGGCCGCGCGCGTGCTGCAGGCCGGCGGCCAGCAGGTCGCGGCCGTAGTCGATGAGCTGGTGGCTGCCCAGGTGATGGCCCAGGAACTGCACGCCGGCCTCCACCATCTGGTGGGCCTCATCGAAGACCACCACCTCGGCGGTGGGCAGCAGCTCGCCCACACCGCCCTCGCGCAGCGCCAGGTCGGCAAAGAACAGGTGGTGGTTGATGACCACCAGGTCGGCCGCCAGCGCCTCGCGGCGCGCGCGCATGACGTGGCACTCACCCCAGGCCGGGCAGTCGCTGCCCAGGCAGTTCTCGCGGGTAGAGGTCACCAGCGGGATCAGCGGCGAGCGCTCGTCCAGGCCGTCCAGTTCGGCCAGATCGCCGGTGAACGTGGCCTGGGCCCAGGTCTCGACGCGGGCCAGCGCGCGGGCGCTGGCGCGGTCGGGCAGCAGCATGCCTCCAGCGCCCGTGCGGGCCTGCTCCAGCCGGTACAGACACAGGTAGCTGGCGCGGCCCTTGAGCAGCGCGGTGGTGATGGGCACCTTGAGCGCGGCGCGCAGGCGCGGCAGATCGCGGCCAAAGAGCTGGTCTTGCAGCGCCTTGGTGGCGGTGGACACCAGCGCCTTGCGCCCCGCGAGCAACAGCGGCACGAGGTAGGCAAACGTCTTGCCCACGCCGGTGCCGGCCTCGACCACCAGCGCGCTTTGCGCGGCGATGGCCGTGGCCACGGCCTGGGCCATGTCGAGCTGGGCGTCGCGGCGGTGGAAGCTGGCCCCCTGGGCCAGCGGCCCGTCGGTGGCGAACGCGGCCGGCACGCGGGCGCGCCAGTCGGAAGGTGAGGTCATGCGAGAAAGCCTGAAAAACAGCGCCATTGCGCCCGGTTTGGCGCTGTGGCGCCGTTTATTATTGCCGGCCTACATGCCAGCAAAGACTCACGAACCGCACCGCCTTTGCGCCGCCACGGCCTTGCATCAGGGCGATCGCGCCACCCAGCAAGACCAGGTCAAGGTGCTGGCCCATCCGCGCCTGCGCGGCTGCGTGCTGGGGGTTCTGGCCGATGGCATGGGGGGCAAATCGGGTGGCCGCGCGGCGGCCAATCAGGTGGTGATGACGGCCGAGCAGGTGTTCGAGCGGTTCGATCCGAGTCAGGACACACCCGAGGAGATGCTGCGCCAGATGGCGTTCGAGGCCCACGCCATGATCCGGCTGACGGCCATCACCGCCGAGGCCGAACCGCACAGCACACTGGCTGCCTTTTTGCTGCTGCCGGGGCGCAAGGCCTATACGCTGCATGCGGGCGATTCGCGGGTGCTGCACTTTCACGGCGCCCAGCTGGCCAGCCGCACGCTGGACCACTCCTATGTCCAGCGGCTGGTCAGCGAAGGCCGGCTGACCGAGGAAGAGGCCCGCAACCACCCGCGCGCCAACCTGCTGCTGGGCTGCCTGGGCACCGAGGCCAAACCCCCGGCCGAGGTGCGTTTTCTGGGCCAGTTGGCGGTGGGCGACAGCCTGCTGGCCTGCTCGGATGGCCTGTGGCAGCACGTGAGCCCGGCCGAAATGAGCACCTTGCTGGAGCAGGCGCAGGATCCGGCCGAGGCGACGCAGCAGATGGTGGCGCTGGCGCGCGAGCGCGGCGCCCCAAGAGGTGACAACCTGTCGCTGGCGCTGGTGCGGTTGGTGCCGCGCCCGGCTACCCAGCCAGCCGCACTGGCCAGCGCTGCCGTCAAGTAAGGCCGGTGTCCACGCTGCGATGCGGCAGCGCCAAGAAAGACTCCGACTGCATCTCCACCAGCCGTGAGACGGTGCGCACGAACTCGTGCGCCAGCGGCCCCTCGGTGTAAAGCAACTCGGGCGCCACGGCGGCCGAGACGATGAACTTGACGCGGCGGTCGTAGAGCACGTCCACCAGCCAGGTGAAGCGCCGCGCGGCCGAGGCATCGCGCACCTCCATCTTGGGCACGCCCGACAGCAGCACGGTGTGGAACTGGGTGGCCAGCTCGATGTAGTCGTTCATCGAGCGCGGGCCGCCGCACAGCACGTCGAAGTCGAACCAGACCACACCGCCGGCACGGCGCCGGGCCACCAGCTCGCGCTGCTCGATGTACAGCTGCGGGGATTCGTCCCGGGCCTCGGCCAGGCGTTCGAAATCGGCGGCCATGGCGATGTCGGTCGCGGCCGTGATGGGGGTGCGGTACAGCGGCACCTGTTGCAGCGTCAGGCGGCGGTAGTCGATGCCGGCGTCCACGCTCAACACCTCCAGATGCGTCTTGAGCAGCTCGATGGCCGGCAGGATGCGGTCGCGGTGCAGGCCGTTGGGGTAGAGCGCGTCAGGGTGGAAGTTGGAGGTGGCCACCAGCGAGACGCGGTTGGCAAAAAGACCGGCCAGCAGCCGGTGCAGGATCATGGCGTCGGTGACGTCGGCGACGTGGAACTCGTCAAAGCAGATCAGCCGGTAGCGCCGCGCGATGCGTCGTGCCAGCTCGTCCAGCGGGTCGGCCTGGCCCTTGAGCTCCTGCAGCTCGCGGTGCACCTCGCGCATGAACTCGTGAAAGTGCAGCCGCGTCTTGCGCTTGAGCGGCACGGCCTGGAAGAAGCAGTCCATCAGAAAGCTCTTGCCCCGCCCCACGCCGCCGTACATGTAGACGCCGCGTGGAATGGGCGGGCGGCGGATCAGCCGCGTCAGCGCGCTGCTGCGCTGGGCCAGATAGTCTTGCCACTCGCGCTCGCAGCGTGACAGCGCTTCGACGGCACGCAGTTGGGCCGGATCACTCTGATAGCCGCGCGCAACCAACTCCTGCGCATACAACTCGGCAACGCGGCTCAAAAACACCCTCCCCGTGCAATGACGGCGGCCACCGCCCTGGGCGGGCGGCGGCACCCGATCAGAAGTTCAACGACCGCTTGTCCACCGCCAGCGCGGCTTCCTTGGTGGACTCACTCAGCGACGGGTGGGCGTGGCAGATGCGCGCGATGTCCTCGCTGCTGGCCTTGAAGGCCATGGCCACGCCGGCCTCGGCAATCAGCTCGGACGCATACGGCCCGATGATGTGCACGCCCAGGATTTCGTCGGTCTTGGCATCGGCCAGCATCTTGACGAAGCCGGTGGTGTCACCCAGCGCGCGCGCGCGGCCATTGGCCATGAAGGGGAACTGGCCGGCCCGGTAGGCCACGCCAGCCGCCTTGAGTTGCTGCTCGGTCTTGCCGACCCAGGCGATCTCGGGGCTGGTGTAGATGACCCAGGGCACGAGGTTGAAGTCCACATGCCCGTGCTGGCCGGCGATGCGCTCGGCCACAGCCACGCCCTCTTCCTCGGCCTTGTGCGCCAGCATGGGGCCGCGCACCACGTCGCCAATGGCCCAGACGCCGGGCAGGTTGGTCTTGCACTGGGCATCGACCAGCACGTCGCCGCGCTCACCCATCATCAGCCCCACGGCCTGACCGTTGAGACCCGCCGTGTACGGCAGGCGGCCGATGGAGACGATGAGCACGTCCACGTCGAGTTGCTGCGCACCGCCCTTGGCGTCGGTGTAGCTGACCTTGACGCCCTTTTTGTCTTTCTTGACGGCATCGATCTTGACGCCCAGCTCGATGGCCAGGCCCTGCTTCTTGAACGCCTTGGCGGCCTCTTTGGCAACTGCCTCGTCGGCAGCGCCCAGGAAGGCGGGCAGCGCTTCGAGGATGGTGACCTCGGCGCCCAGGCGGCGCCAGACCGAGCCCAGCTCGAGGCCGACGACGCCCGAGCCGATGACGCCCAGCTTGCGGGGCACGGCCTTCAGCCGCAGCGCGCCGTCGTTGGAGATGATGCGCTCTTCGTCAAACGGCGCGCCTGGCAGCTCGCGCGCGGCCGAGCCGGTGGCGATGATGACCTGCTTGGCGAAGAGGGTCTCGTCGCCGGCCTTGAGCTCGTAGCCGCCGTCCTTGGCGGCCACGAAGCTGCCCATGCCGTGGAAGAAGGTGACCTTGTTCTTCTTGAACAGGTAGAGGATGCCGTCGTTGTTCTGCTTGACCACGCCCACCTTGCGGGCCACCATTTTGGCCACGTCCATGGTGACCTCGCCGGTGGCAATGCCGTGATCGGCGAAGTGCAGACGGGCGTGCTCGAAGTTTTCGCTGGATTGCAGCAACGCCTTGCTGGGGATGCAGCCCACGTTGGTGCAGGTGCCGCCCGGCGCAGGGCCGCCGGCTTCATTGCTCCAGGCATCGATGCAGGCCGTGTTCAGGCCCAGTTGCGCGGCGCGGATGGCGGCGATGTAGCCACCCGGCCCGGCGCCGATGACGGCGACGTCGAAAGTCTTGCTCATGAGTCAGGTTCTTGCCGGTTAGAGGTTGAACAGCAGCCGCGCCGGGTCTTCCAGCGCTTCCTTCATGGCCACCAGGCCCAGCACGGCTTCACGGCCGTCGATGATGCGGTGGTCGTAGCTCATGGCCAGGTAGTTGATGGGGCGCACCACGACCTGGCCGTTCTCGACCACGGCGCGATCCTTGGTGGCGTGCACACCCAGGATGGCCGACTGCGGCGGGTTGATGATGGGCGTGGACAGCATGGAGCCGAAGGTGCCGCCGTTGCTGATGGAGAAGGTGCCACCGGTCAGCTCTTCCAGGCCCAGCTTGCCGTCCCGCGCCTTGGTGCCGTACTCGGCGATCTTCTTTTCGATGTCGGCAAAGCTCAGTTGGTCGGCGTCGCGGATGATGGGCACCACCAGACCACGCGGACTGCCGACGGCGATGCCAATGTCGAAGTAGCCGTGGTAGACGATGTCGTTGCCGTCCACGCTGGCGTTGAGGACGGGGTACTTCTTGAGCGCGTGCACCGCCGCCTTGACGAAGAAGCTCATGAAGCCCAGCTTGACGCCGTGCTCTTTCTCGAACTTCTCCTGGAAGCGCTTGCGCATCTCCATCACCGGGGCCATGTTGACCTCGTTGAAGGTGGTCAGGATGGCGTTGGTGGATTGCGACTGGATCAGGCGCTCGGCGATGCGGGCGCGCAGCCGGCTCATGGGCACGCGTTGCTCGGGGCGGTCACCCTGGCGGCGCATGAGGGGCGGCTTGACTTCGGGCAACGGCGCTTTGGCCGCCGGTGCGGCGGCCTGCGCGGGCGCGGGCTGGCCCTTGGCGGCAGCGGCCTGGGCATCGGCCTTGGTCACGCGGCCATCCTTGCCGGTGCCGGGCACGTCGGTGGCCTTGAGGCCGGCCTCGGCCAGCACCTTGGCGGC
The DNA here is from genome assembly GCA_020161145.1 of Pseudomonadota bacterium. Classification (GTDB taxonomy): domain Bacteria; phylum Pseudomonadota; class Gammaproteobacteria; order Burkholderiales; family Burkholderiaceae_C; genus Ideonella. The sequence goes on along the minus strand of JAIUPQ010000001.1, from coordinate 673,167 downwards.
GGCCGGCATGGCGACGTCGCCCTTGCTGCCACCGCTCGCGGGCGCGGCCGCCGGGGCCGCCGGCACGGCCACGATCTGGCCAGGCAGGCGGTCCACGACCACCGCTTGCGGCGCGCCGGCAGCGGCGGCCACGCCCTCGGTGTCGATGGTGGCGATGACCTCGCCGCTGACACATTGCTCGCCGTCGTTCTTGACGATTTGCGCGATCACGCCGGCAGCGGGTGCGGGCACTTCCAGCACCACCTTGTCGGTTTCGATCTCGATGAGGATCTCATCGGTCGCCACCGCCTCGCCGGCGCGCTTCTTCCATTGCAGCAGCGTGGCCTCGGCCACCGATTCTGAGAGCTGCGGAACCTTGACTTCAATCAGAGCCATGATGGGTGTTCTTTCCTGCGTAGATTTATTTGGTCAGGGTGTAGCCCTTGAGGCGGCCGAAGGCCTGATCGAGCAGCGCCTTGAGCTGCTCCTGGTGCAGATGGGCATAGCCCACGGCCGGTGAGGCCGAGGCCGGCCGACCGGCAAAGCCCAGGCGCTGGCCTTCCTGCATGTTTTCGTGGATGTAGTGCTGCACGAAGAACCAGGCGCCCTGGTTCTGCGGCTCGTCCTGACACCAGATGATTTCCGTGGCGTTGCCGTACTTCCTGATCTCGGCCGCGAAGGCCTTGTGCGGGAAGGGGTAGAGCTGCTCGACGCGCAAGATGGCCACGTCCTGGTTTTTGCGCTCCTCGCGGCGCTTGACCAGGTCGTAATAGACCTTGCCCGAGCAGGCAATGACGCGCTTGACCTTGTCGGCCTGCACGGCGTCGCTCTGCTCGGCCAGCACGGTGCGGAACTCGCCCTTGGTGAACTCGTTGATGGGCGAGGTGGCGTCCTTGTTGCGCAGCAGGCTCTTGGGCGTCATGATGACCAGCGGCTTGCGGAACGGGCGCACCATCTGGCGGCGCAGCACGTGGAAGATCTGGCTGGCCGTGGTGGGCTGGACGATCTGCATGTTGTTGTCGGCCGCCAGCTGCATGAAGCGCTCCAGGCGCGCCGACGAGTGCTCGGGGCCCTGGCCTTCATAGCCGTGCGGCAGCATCAGCGTCAAGCCGTTGGCCCGGCCCCACTTGACCTCGCCCGAGGCCAGGAACTGGTCGATGACGACCTGCGCGCCGTTGACGAAGTCGCCGAACTGGGCCTCCCAGATCACCAAGGTGTTGGGGTCGGCGCTGGCATAGCCGTACTCGAAGCCCAGCACCGCCTCTTCGGAGAGGATGGAGTCGATGACGACGAACGGCGCCTGGTTGTCGCTGATGTTCTGCAGCGGTACGTAAGTGCCTTCGTCCCATTTCTCGCGCTTCTGGTCGTGCAGCACGGCGTGGCGGTGCACGAAGGTGCCGCGCCCGCTGTCTTCGCCCGACAGCCGCACGGGGTAGCCCGAGGCCACCAGCGAGGCATAGGCCAGCGTCTCACCCATGCCCCAGTCGAGGTTGGCCTCACCACGGCCCATCTTGGCGCGGTCGGCCAGCACCTTCTCGACCAGCGGATGCACCCGGAAGCCCTCGGGCACGGTGGTCAGCCTGTCGGCCAGGCGCTTGACCTCGACCAGCGGCAGCGCGGTGTCGGCGGCGTCCGTCCACTTCTTGCCCAGGAACATGGACCAATCGACCGCGTACTTGCTCTTGAAGTTGGTCAGCACCGGGTCGCGCGTGTGCTTGCCGGCCTCCATGGCGACGCGGAAGTCCTTGATCATCTGGTCGGGCACGTCGGCACCCACCACGCCCTGCGCCACCAGCTTGTCGCCATAGAGGCGCCGCGTGCCGGGATGCTGGCCGATCTTGCGGTACATCAGCGGCTGCGTCAGTGCCGGCGTGTCCTGCTCGTTGTGGCCCAGCTTGCGAAAGCAGATGATGTCCAGCACCACGTCTTTCTTGAACTGCTGGCGGTAGTCCATGACCAACTGGGTGCACCAGACCACGGCATCGGCGTCGTCGCCATTGACGTGCAGCACCGGTGCCTCAATCATCTTGACCACGTCGGTGCAGTACAGCGTGGAGCGCGCGTCGCGCGGGTCGCTGGTGGTGAAGCCGATCTGGTTGTTGATGACCAGGTGCACGGTGCCCCCGGTGAAGTAGCCGCGCGTCTGCGCCAGCGCCAGCGTCTCCATCACCACGCCCTGGCCGGCAAAGGCCGCATCGCCGTGAACCAGCACGGGCAGCACCGAGTCGCCCGCCTTGTCGCCGCGCCGGTCCAGCCGCGCCTTGACCGAGCCCTCGACCACCGGATTGACGATCTCCAGGTGCGAAGGGTTGAAGGCCAGCGACAGGTGGACCGCGCCGCCCGGCGTGGGCACGTCGCTGGAGAAGCCCTGGTGGTATTTCACATCGCCCGCGGGCAGTTCCTCGGGCGCGGTGTGGTCGAACTCGGAGAACAACTCCTTGGGTGATTTGCCCAGCGTGTTGACCAGCACGTTCAGCCGGCCACGGTGGGCCATGCCGATGACGATCTCCTGCACGCCTTTTTCACCGGCGCGCTGCACCAGCTCGTCCATGCAGGGAATGAAGCTCTCGCCGCCTTCGAGCGAAAAACGCTTCTGGCCCACGTACTTGGTGTGCAGGAAGCGCTCCAGCCCTTCGGCCGCCGTCAGCCGCTCGAGAATGTGGCGGCGCTGGTCGACCGTGAACTGCGGCGTGCTGCGGGAGCTCTCCAGCCGCTCCTGCCACCAGCGCTTTTCGGTCGGGTCGGTGCAGTGCATGTACTCGACACCGATGGAGCCGCAATACGTCTGCCGCAGCGCCTGCATGATCTCGCGCAGCGTCATGTGTTCGGCGCTGGTGAAATAGGTGTTGGCCGCGCTGAACGTGATGTCCATGTCCGATTCGGACAGGTCGTAGAACGCCGGCTCCAGCTCGGGAATCTTGGGCCGCTCGGTGCGCTTGAGCGGATCCAGGTCGGCCCAGCGCGAGCCCAGAAAACGGTAGGCCGCGATCAGCGACTGCACGTGCACCTGCTTGCGCGTGATGGCGAGCTCGTCGCCACTGACCTTGTTGGTCACGAAGGCATTGGCTTTGGCGCGCTGGGCAAACGATTCGATCACCGGCGCGTGCGCCACGTCGGGGCTGGTGCTGCCATCGGTGGCCGGCACGTTTTGCAAGGCGTCAAAGTACTCGCGCCACTTGTCTGGCACCGAGCCCGGGTTGTCGAGATAGGCCTCGTACAACTCCTCCACATACGGTGCGTTGCCGCCGAACAGATAGGAGTTCGACCGGTTTTGCTGCATCATTTCTCGCTCACCTCTACCCCTGGTTTCCAAGGGCTCGATGGGTTGAACCACCTTCCGCATCCCGGCTTCACCGGTTGGCGGACTAGCGTTGACCGTCCCGCAGCGCTGGCGCCGCGAGGGGACACAGAAGGACTGAAAATCCAAAGCGACCCTCACGGGCCGCCTGCATTCGCACTGTAGCACCGTCAGGCTGCCATCAAACTGACAAAAGAGCCTGTTGCGCTTGATTCCACATCGCATCATCCATCTGCGTGTTGACGCACCCGCCTTGCCGCCCTACGGCAGTCCCTGCACGGGCTGCGGCCTGTGCTGCGCCTGGGCGCCCTGCCCGGTGGGCGTGCTCATCAGCCGCCGTTGGCGCGGCCGCTGCCGGGCACTCGTCTGGCACCATGACCGCTACGTCTGCCGCGCCCTGGCCCAGCCCGAGCGCGTCTGGCCCTGGCTGCCCCGCGCAGCCCTACCTCTGGTGCGGCGCTGGCTGCGGCGCGCCATCGCAGCCGGCGCCGGCTGCGACGCCCATCTGGAGACCTTGCGCCCATGACTTCACCGCTGACCCTCATCACCGGCCACTCGCGCGGCCTGGGCCTGGCCATGACGCGCCAGTTGCTGGCCGCCGGCCACCAGGTGCTGGGCATCGCCCGCCACCCCTCGGGGCTCGCCCACCCGGCACTGACCGAGTGGCAGGCCGACCTGGCCGATGCCGCGCCGGTGGCCCATCGCCTGCGCGCCTGGCTGGCCACGCACCCGGCTGACGGCGGGAGCGCGCTCACCCTCATCAACAACGCCGGCACCCTCGGCGCGCTGCGCCCGCTGGCCGACAGCCCGCCCGAGGAGGTGGCCCGCGCGCTGCGCGTGGGGCTGGAGGCCGCGCTGCTGCTGACCGGCGCCTTCATTGCCGGCAGCCAGGGGCATGCCGGCCCCCGCCGCGTGCTCAACATCTCCTCGGGCCTGGGCCGGCGGGCCATGGCAGCCCAGGCGCCGTACTGCGCCGCCAAGGCAGGCATCGACCACATGAGCCGCGCGGTGGCGCTGGAGGCTCCTGGCGTGGCCGTCGTGGCGCTGGCGCCGGGCGTGTTCGACACCGACATGCAGCGCCAGCTGCGCGGTGCCGATCCCGCCGCCTTCCCCGATCAGCCGCAGTTCGCCCGCCTGGCGACCGAGGGCCAGTTGCTCAGCCCCGAGCAGGCCGCCGCGCGCGTGCTGGCCTACCTGGACCGGCCCGACTTCGGGCGTGAGCCGGTGGCCGACGTGCGCGATCAGCCCTGAGCGTGGGGCGTGGGCGGCGCCTCCGCGGCCACGTCACCCACCGCGTCACGGTAGGCGTGCCAGGAGGCATAGCCCAGCAGCGGTCCGGCCACCAGCAAGCCCAGCAACCAGGGCAGCATGGCCGCACCGATGATGACGGTGATCAAGGCGCCCCAGCACAGCATCACCAGCGGCTGCGTCAGCACCAGCCTGAGGCTGGTCAGGCCGGCCGTGATGGCATCGGTCTGGCGATCCAGAATCATGGGAATGGAGACCACGCTGATGGCAAAAATCAGCCCTGCAAACACCGCCCCAACCAACAGGTAGGTGACGATGAAGCCGAGGTTGTCGGGGCTGGCCAGCGCCGACAGCGAGCCCTGGAGGTCTGGCATGCCGTCGAAGCTGACCGCGAAAATCACCAGCGACGCGCGCGCCCACAGCATCTCCAGCACCAGCAGCACGAAGCCGAAGATGGCCAGCGCCGAGGCCTTGCGCTCCCAGGCCAGCAGCGAGTCGCCCAGGTCAGGCTGCTCGCCGCGCTCCAGGTGCCACGACGCCTGATACAAGCCCAGGCACATGAACGGCCCCACCAGCAAAAAGCCGGCCGACAGCGCCAGCACATAAGCCGGTGCGTGCTGGTAGACATACAGCAGCAGCCAGCCCATCAACACGAAGCAGGCGCCGTAAAAGAGGCCCACCGCAGGGCTGCGCATGAAGTCGCGCCAGCCCAGCCCCAGCCAGCGCAACGGGGCGCCCAGGGTCAGTTGACGCAGGGGAATGGAAAAAGCGCCGGGCGTGTCCTGGGCGCCGTCGGAGGCGGCTGGCGGGTCGGTGGGGGTCTGAGATTCCATGCGCGCGACGCTAGGCGCCCGCCATGCGCTTGTCCATGCGGGGCCACCCGCATCCCCCAAGGTACAGACCCAAAAAAGCCCACTCAAGGTGGGCTCAGATGGCGGAGACGAAGGGATTCGAACCCTTGATGGAGTTTTAAGCCCCATACTCCCTTAGCAGGGGAGCACCTTCGGCCACTCGGTCACGTCTCCGGGAAAGCTGCGCATTCTAGCCTGAAATCGGCGCCTCGCTGACGCCGCCCGGCTTGGCCACGTCGAGCTCGAACACCTTGTGCAGCGCGCGCACGGCCAGCTCCATGTACTTCTCGTCGATGACCACCGAGGTCTTGATCTCGCTGGTGGAAATCATCTGGATGTTGATGCCCTCTTCACTCAGCGTGCGGAACATGGCGCTGGCGATGCCGGCGTGGCTGCGCATGCCGATGCCCACGATGGAGACTTTGCAGATGCGCGCGTCGCCTTGCACCTCGGCCGCGCCGGTGGCGGGCTGAACCTTGTCCTTGATCAGCTCCATGGTGCGCGCATAGTCGTTGCGGTGCACGGTGAACGAGAAATCGGTGCGGCCATCGCGGGCGACGTTCTGGATGATCATGTCCACGTCGATGTTGGCGTCCGCCACGTCGCCCAGGATCTGGAACGCGATACCGGGTTTGTCGGGCACGCCCAGGACGGTGATCTTGGCCTCGTCGCGGTTGAACGCGATGCCGGCGACGATGGCTTGTTCCATGTGTTCGTCTTCCTCGAAGGTGATGAGCGTGCCCGAGACCGCCTCCTCGGCCAGCGGAATGTCCCAGGGCGTGAAGCTGGACAGCACGCGCAGCGGCACGCGGTATTTGCCGGCGAACTCCACCGAGCGAATCTGCAGCACCTTGGAGCCCAGCGAGGCCATCTCCAGCATCTCTTCAAACGAGATGGCCGCCATGCGCCGCGCCGTGGGCACGATGCGCGGGTCGGTGGTGTAGACGCCGTCCACGTCGGTGTAGATCAGGCATTCGTCGGCCTTGAGCGCCGCCGCCACCGCCACCGCCGAGGTGTCGGAGCCGCCGCGCCCCAGCGTGGTGATGTGACCGGCGTCGTCGATGCCCTGAAAGCCGGTGATGATGACCACGCGGCCGGCAGCCAGGTCGGCGCGCACGCGGTCGCCCTCGATGGACTGGATGCGCGCCTTGGTGTAGGCCGAATCGGTGCGCACCGGCACCTGCCAGCCGGTGTAGCTGATGGCCGGCACGCCCTCGGCCTGCAAGGCCAGCGCCAGCAAGCCCACCGACACCTGCTCGCCGGTGCTGGCAATCATGTCCAGCTCGCGCTGCACGGCGGCGTCCTCGCGTGCGGGCGCCAGCGTCTTGGCCAGCCCCAGCAGGCGGTTGGTCTCGCCGCTCATGGCCGAGGGCACGACCACCAGCTGGTGGCCGGCACGCACCCATTTGGCGACGCGCTTGGCAACGCTCTGGATGCGCTCGGTAGAGCCCATCGATGTGCCGCCGTATTTGTGAACAATCAGTGCCATGGCGCAAATTCTATGGTGCGGCGCAGCAGCCGACCTGACGGTGGGCTGACCATTGGCGCGGGCGCCACAGCCCTCACGGCGCGGCCTGGGCCGGCACCCAGCGCAGTGCCCACTGCACGGTGCCGGGTGGCGCCCAGGCGCGCGCATCCATACCCAGGCCGGGGGCGTACAGCAGCGCGCCGTCGGCGCCAAACACCAGCGGCCCGCTGCGCGCCCAGGCGGGCACCGCCTGGGTCTGGTACTGCTTTTTCAGGCTGCGCGGCGGGGCGCCCGCTGCGCATGCAAACCGCTCGCCCCCGCTGCGGGCGCGCAGCACGATGGGTGCGAGCCGGTCCGGTGCCACGCCGCCTTGCGCCGTGCGATCCACCCGCAACGCACCCGCCCAACCGGGCACCGCGTGGCTGCCGCATGCGGTCAGCGCCAGCGTCACCACCGGGCCTGTGCCGGGCGACGTCAACGGCTGCGGCGCCAACACGCCCCGGTACAGCGCCAGCACGGTGCCCGCATCCAGCGGCCAGGTGGCGCCGCTGCGCGCCGTCGGCAATTCATCCAGCAAGCGGGCCGTCAGGGCCGCCGTGGCCTGTGCGCCCAGCCAGGCATGCAGCGCGTTGGCACGGCGCGCGGGCGGCAACGCCAGCCAGCCGGCAAGGCGCAGGCCGCCTGCGTCGGCCGTGGTGGCCAGGTCGGTGGCGGCCACTTCACGGGCCAGCGCAGCGGCATGGGCGGCGTGCTGGGCAGACTGCGCCAGCACGCCCTCGGCGTCAGGAAACGCCGCCGTGAGCACGGGCCAGACGGCCAGGCGCAGGCGGTTGCGGGCGTGGCGCGGATCGGCGTTGCTGGGGTCGTCCACCCAGCTGAGTCGGTGCTGCCGGGCATAGGCCGCCACCGCCTCGGCCGGCTGGTGCAGCCAGGGCCGCACCCAGCGCAGGCCATCGCGCTCGGTCACGCGCGGCATGGCCGAAAGACCGGCCGGGCCGCCGCCGCGCAGCAGTTGCAGCATCACCGTCTCGGCCAGATCGCGGCGGTGGTGGGCCAGCCAGATTTCGGTCGCCCCCGCCTCGCGGGCCATCTCGGCCAGGGCAGCGTAGCGGCCGGCACGGGCCCAGGCCTCCACGCTCTCGCCTGCGGCGGGTGCACCGCTGAGGCGCCGCCACGCAAAGCCTGCGCCCCAGCGCCGGCATTGCGCCTGCACCCGCTGGCGCCAGGCGTCGGCCTGCGGGTGCAGCCCATGGTGCACGTGCAACGCCACCACCGTCACCTCTTGCGTCTGCCCGGCCCGCACGGCGGCATGCAGCAGCGCGGTGGAATCTCTGCCGCCGCTGACCGCGACGGCCAGCGTCATCTCGCTGCGGCTCGGGTCACGGTCGTGTCGGTGAAGCGGCCATAGCCTTTGAGGCGCTCGTAGCGGCGCTCCAGCAGCTCGGCGGTGGAGAGGTCGGCCACCTGGCGCAGCGCATCGTTGAGGCCGCGCTTGAGCTGGCTGGCCATTTGTTTGGGGTCGCGGTGGGCACCGCCGACGGGCTCGCTGACGATTTTGTCCACCAGCCCCAGCGCCTTGAGGCGGTGGGCGGTGACGCCCAGCGCCTCGGCCGCATCGGGGGCGCGCTCGGCGGTCTTCCACAGGATGGAGGCGCAGCCTTCGGGCGAGATGACCGAGTAGACCGAGAACTGCAGCATCAGCATCTGGTCGGCCACCGAGATGGCCAGCGCGCCGCCCGAGCCGCCCTCGCCGATGATGGTGGCGATGATGGGCACTTCGAGCTGGGCCATCTCGAAGATGTTGCGGCCGATGGCCTCGCTCTGGCCACGCTCCTCGGCGCCGATGCCGGGGTAGGCGCCGGGGGTGTCCACGAAGGTGAACACTGGCAGGCCGAATTTTTCGGCCGTCTGCATCAGCCGCAGCGCCTTGCGGTAGCCCTCGGGGCGCGGCATGCCGAAGTTGCGCGCGGCGCGCTCTTTGGTGTCGCGCCCTTTTTGCTGGCCGACGACCATGCAGGCCTGGCCGTTGAAGCGCGCCAGGCCGCCGACGATGGAGAGGTCATCGGCATAGGTGCGGTCGCCGTGCATCTCGTGAAAGTCGGTGAAGATCTCGGCGATGTAGTCCAGCGCATAAGGCCGCTGCGGATGGCGCGCGATCTGCGTGACCTGCCAGGGCGTCAGCTGGGTGTAGATGTCCTTGGTGAGCTGCTGGCTCTTTTTGGACAGGCGGTCGATCTCTTCGGAGATGTCCACTGCCGATTCGTTTTGCACGAAACGCAGCTCGTCGATCTTGCCTTCCAGATCGGCGATGGGTTGCTCGAAATCCAGGAAATGGCGTTTGGTCATGTCAACTCTCGGGGTGAGGGCCGCAGTAGAAATGGGATCAATCCAGGCTGCGCCAAAGGTACCACGTGGCCACCGAGCGATAAGGCGCCCAGCCCTCCCCCAACTCGCGGGCCTCGGCCCGCGAGACGGGCTCGCCGCTGAAGTACAACTGGCTGATGCCTTTGATGAGCCCCACATCGTCCAGCGGCAGCACGTTGGGGCGCATCAGGTAGAAGATGAGGAACATTTCGGCCGTCCAGCGGCCAATGCCGCGGATGGCCACCAGCTCGTCGATGATGGCCTCATCGTCCATGGCCTGCCACTGGGCCACGTGCACGGTGCCGTGCTGGAAATGGGCCGCCAGGTCAAGCAGGTATTCGGCCTTGCGCGCAGACAGGCCCAGGCTGCGCAGCGCCGCCGGCTCGGTCTGCGTCAGCCGGCCGGGCAGCAGCAGATAGTGGGTCTCGCCCAGGGCGCCGGCCAGCCGGCCCCACAGCGTCTGTGCGGCCTTGACCGAGATCTGCTGCCCCACCACCGAGCGGGCCAGCGTGGTGAAGGCATCGCCCCGGTTGACCAACCGCGCCTCGCCAAAGCGCGGGATCAGCTTCTTCATCACGCGGTCACGCCGCACCAGATGCTGGCAGGCATGCTCCCAGTAGTCGGGGGTGATGACGGTGGCGCACATGGACGTGGCCGGCCTCAGGCGCGCACCCAGGTCGTGCCTTGCGGGCCGTCCTTGAGCAAAATGCCGCGCGCCTGCAAGGCGGCACGGATGGTGTCGGCGGCCGCAAAGTCGCGGGCGGCCTTGGCGGCCTGGCGCTGGGCGATCAAGGCCTCGATGTCGGCCCCCTCGTCGGCCGCACCACCTTGCAGGTAGGCGGCAGGCGGCTGCTGCAGCAGCCCCAGCACACCACCCAAGGCCTTGAGCTGCGCGGCTGCGGCCGCGTCGCCCTTGTTGGCCTCGGTGGCCAGCTCGAACAGCACGGCCAGCGCGGCCGGCGTGTTGAAGTCGTCGTCCATCGCAGCCTTGAAGGCGCGGCCGGCCGGACTGGCCCAGTCGGGGGCCTGCTCGGCAACCGCCCCGGCGGCGTCCAGCGCGGTGTAGAGCCGGCGCAGCGCCACACGGGCGTCGGCCATCAGGCTGTCGGCGTAGTTGAACGGGCTGCGGTAATGGGTGCGCAGCATGAAAAAACGCACCGTCTCGCCGTCGAAGTGCTGCAGCACGTCGCGCACGGTGAAGAAGTTGCCCAGGCTTTTGGACATCTTCTCGCCATCGACGTTCAAGAAACCGTTGTGCAGCCAGATGTTGACGAAGGGATGGCCCAGCGCGCCTTCACTCTGGGCGATCTCGTTCTCGTGGTGCGGAAACTGCAAGTCGGAGCCGCCGCCGTGGATATCGAAGCGCTCGCCCAGCAGCGCGCAGCTCATGGCCGAGCACTCGATGTGCCAGCCCGGCCGGCCGGCTCCGTAGGTGCTGGCGAACTGGGCGTCGGCCGGCTCATCGGCCTTGGCGGCCTTCCACAGCACGAAGTCCAGCGGGTCTTGCTTGCCCTCGGCCACCGCCACGCGTTCGCCGGCGCGCAAGTCGTCGAGGCTTTTGCCCGAGAGCTTGCCGTAGCCGGGGAATTTGCGCACTGCAAAGTTCACGTCGCCACCGTCCGCGCGGTAGGCCAGGCCCTTGGCCTCCAGCGTGTCGATCATGGCCAGCATCTGCGGCACGTAGTCGGTGGCGCGCGGCTGATGGTCGGGCGGCTGCACGCCCAGCACGGCCAGGTCGGCCAGTTGGGCGGCAATCATCTCGTCGGTCAAAGCGCGAATGGTGACGCCGCGCTCCACCGCCCGGCGGATGATCTTGTCCTCGATGTCGGTGATGTTCTGCACATAGGTGACCCGCAGGCCGCTGGCCCGCAGCCAGCGCTGCACCACGTCAAACGCCATCATCATCCGGGCATGGCCCATGTGGATGTAGTCGTAGGTGGTCATGCCGCAGACGTACAGCCGCACGTGGCCGGGCTCGATGGGCACCAGCGGCTCAAGCCGACGGGTCAGGGTGTTGTGTAGATGCAGGGCCATGCAGGGGCTGGAATGCAAAAAGCGAGTCACGAGGTGGCTCGCCTAGAATCGTGGCATTCTAGCCAAGGAGCCTCGCCTGTGACCTTTTCTTACCGTCTGACTGCGGCCTTGGCTGCCGGTCTGCTGGCCCTGCCGGCACTGGCCCAGCAGGTCAAACTGGCCACCAGCCAGGGCGACATCGTGCTCCAGCTCAACGCCCAGAAGGCGCCCGCGACCGTGGCCAACTTCGTGCAGTACGTCAAGGCCGGCCACTACGACGGCGTCGTCTTTCACCGCGTCATCGACGGTTTCATGATCCAGACCGGTGGCTACACCGAGGGCTTGAAAGAGAAGCCCACGGGGAAGCCCATCAAGCTCGAAGCCAGCAACGGCCTGCTCAACACCCGCGGCAGCGTGGCCATGGCCCGCACGCCCGACCCCGACTCGGCCCGCGCCCAGTTTTTCATCAACGTGGCGGACAACGCCTTTCTGGACGCGGCCAATGCCCGTGACGGCAACGGCTATGCCGTGTTTGGCCAGGTGGTGCAAGGCATGGACGTGGTCGACCGCATCAAGGTCGTGCCCACCACGGCGCGCGGCGCCGCCTTCGCCAACCTGCCGGCCGACCCCATCGTGATTCGCAAAGCCACCCTCATCGAGGACAAGAAATGACCCAGACCATTGAAATCAAAACCTCCGCCGGCGACATCCGCATCGAACTGGACGACGCCAAGGCCCCCAAGACGGTGGCCAACTTCATTGCCTACGTCAACAGCGGCCATTTCGCCGACACCGTCTTTCACCGTGTCATCAAGGGCTTCATGATCCAGGGCGGCGGCTTGTCGGTGGACATGAAGGACAAGCCCACCGGCGCGCCCATTCAGAATGAGGCCGCCAACGGCCTGAAGAACGACAAGTACACCGTGGCCATGGCGCGCACCAACGCCCCGCATTCGGCCACCGCGCAGTTCTTCATCAACACCAAGGACAACGACTTCCTGAACTTCACCAGCGAGTCGCCCAGCGGCTGGGGCTATGCGGTGTTCGGCAAGGTCGTGGCCGGCCAGGACGTGGTGGACGCCATCGAGCGCGTGGCCACCGGCCGCAAAGGCTTCCACGACGACGTGCCGCTGGAGCCCATCACCATCCTCGAAGCCAAGGTGGTGTGAGGCTAGACGCCGCCGTGCAGGCGGTGGACTTCGTCTCCGACCTGCACCTGAGCGCGGCCATGCCGCGCACGACCGAGGCCTTCATGGCCTATCTGGCGCACACGCCAGCCGATGCCCTGGTGCTGCTGGGCGACGTGTTCGAGGCCTGGGTGGGCGACGACTTGCTCAGCCAGCCTTTCGAGGCCGAGGTGGCGGCGGCGCTGCATGCCGCCAGCCGTCGCATGCCTGTTGCGCTGATGGTGGGCAACCGCGACTTTCTGCTGGGGGCCGCCTTTCATGCCGCCGCCGGCACGCAGCCGCTGGCCGACCCCAGCGTGCTCGAGGCCTTTGGCCAGCGCGTGCTGCTGACGCATGGCGACGCCTTGTGCGTGGCCGATGCGCCCTACCAGCAGTTCCGCGCCCAGGTGCGCACGCCTGCCTGGCAGCAGGCCTTTTTGGCTCGCCCGCTGGCCGAGCGCCAGGCGCTGGCGCGTGGCATGCGCGACGCCAGCCAGGCCCACCAGCAAGGCCAGGTGGCCTACGCCGATGCCGACCCCGATCTGAGCGCCCAATGGCTGGCCGATGCCGGCGCCGCCGTGCTGATCCACGGCCACACCCATCGCCCCGGCAGCGGCCCGTTTGCCAGCGGCCAGCGCCACGTGCTCAGCGACTGGGATCTGGACCACGGCCAGCGCGCCGAGGTGCTGCGCTGGACGGCGGCCGGCCTGCAGCGCGTGCGGCCATGAACTGGCTCGCCCGCCTGCGCGCCTGGCACGAGGCCCGCACCGTCGCGCGTTTTGCCATCGCCGATCCGCTGTGGGCGGCGGTGGAGCGGCACTACCCCTTCATCGGCCAGCGCAGCGCGGCCGACCGGGCCGAGCTGCGCCGCCTGGTCAGCCTCTTTCTGGCGCGCAAGGAGTTCAGCGGCGCCCACGGCCTGGTGGTGACCGACGCCATGGCGGTGGCCATCGCCGCCCAGGCCTGCCTGCCCGTCCTGCATTTGGGCCTGTCGGCCTACGACGGCTTCGTCGGCATCGTGGTCCACCCGGGCGCGGCGGTGGCCCGGCGCGAGGTGCGCGATGAGGCCGGGCTGGTTCACCAGTACGATGAGCCGCTGGCCGGCGAGGCCATGGCAGGCGGGCCTGTGATGCTGAACTGGCCCGATGTGGCGGCGGCCGGCGCGTCGGCCGCCAACGGCTACAACGTGGTCATCCACGAGTTCGTCCATGTGCTGGACATGGCCCACGGCCTGGCCGACGGCTACCCCGTGGCCTTGCCGGCGGCCCAGCGCGCGCGTTGGGCCCAGGTCATGCGCCGCAGCTACGGCCGGCTGCGCCACATGGTCAACGCGGGGGTCGAGCCCTGGCTGGATGCCTACGGCGCGCAGGCGCCAGAAGAGTTTTTTGCGGTGGCAGCCGAGAGCTTCTTCGTCTCCCCGCACACCTTGCGGCACCACGATGAGGCGCTGTACGAGGTGCTGGCCGACTACTTCCAGCAAGACCCGGCCGCCGTGTTGACCTACGCAGTCTGACCCTGGGTCTGCAGCCGCGCCACCACCGGCCCGGTGATGCCATCGACGCCGCAGGCCCACAGCGCCTTGGCGTCTGCCGGGTCCACCACGCCCACGGCGAAGACCTGCAGGTCGATGCCCCGCAGCATGCGCACCGTGCCGGCCACATGCTGGGTACGCGCGGCGTCACCGGCCAGGCCTTCGGTGAGGCTGGCATCTAGCTTGATGAAGTCCAGCCCCACGGCCAGCAGTGTTTGCGTCTCGTTGAGCCGCTCGCCCGCGTGCTCCAGGCCGATGTGGGCGCCATGCGCATGGACCTCGCGCACCAACTCGCGCAAGGCGTCAAGCTGGCGCAGCGCGCCGTCCTCGGCGATCTCCAGCCACAGCCCTGGTGCATGGGCACCGGCGCCGGCCAACAGCGCGACCACCGCCGGCACAAAACCCTTGTCCTGCAGCGAAATGGCGCTGACGTTGATGGCCCGCGCCACGCCGTCCTCGGCAATGCGCGCCAGCGCCAGTTGCAGCGCCAGCAGGTCGATGCGCGGCATCAACTGGGTGCGCCGGGCCATGGGCAGCCACTGGCCAGCCGGCACCAGCGGGCCATCGGCCTCCAGCCGCAGCCGCAGCGGGCACTCGCGGTGCAGCACATCGCGGCTCTGCGCCACCAGCTCGAACTCCACCAGCTGGGCCCGACCCGCGTCCAGGGTCTGGGTCAGCCGTTCCGCCCAACCCTGTTCGCCCAGGGCCATGGCGTCGCCGGAGTCGTCAAGTTCCACGCTGAACGGGCCGCGCTGCTCGGCCCGGGCCAGCGCCTGGTCGGCAGCGGCCAGCAGCGCCGACAACGGCGCGTCGTGCCACCAGCGCACCGCACCCACCACGGCCGTGGCATGGGGGTCGTGCTGGCGCAGCACATTGCGCAGCCGCGCGGTCACATCCACCGCGGGCTCGCGCAGCGAGCCCGCGTCGGGCAGCACCATCGCGAAGTCGCGGCCATTGAGGCGGCCCAGTTCGTGCGAGCCGGCGCGCTCGGCGGCGCTGGCCAGCACGCCGGCCACGTCTTGCAGCAGTTTGTCGGTGCCTGCACGGCCCAGGCGCTGGTTGAGCACATCCAGGTCGGTCAGGCGCAGCAACACCAGGCCACCGCTGGCACTGCCCTCCTCGCCGCCCAGCCAGTGCTTCATGCGGCTCATGAAATGGGCTCGGCTGGACAGGCCCGTGGTGTCGTCGCAATGCGCCAGCCGGCGCAGCATTTCCACCTGCTGGGCCTGCTCGTTGAACAGCTTTTGCAACTGCCGCACCATGGCGTTCATGGCCCGTGTGACGTTGCGCAACTCGGGCACCCTAGGCTCGCTGACCAGCACGAAGCGCCGCTCGGTGATGGCCAACGCCTGGCCCACCACGGCATCCAGCGGCTTGCGCAGCCGTCCCACCAGCATATGCGCCAACGCCCCCAGCACCCCCGCCAGCAGCAGCAGCAGCGCCAAGGCGTACAAGGTGCCGCGCCACAAATCACTGTGGGCCTCGTCCACGTCGCTAACCACCTCGACCCTGCCGCCGCCGGGCACGGTGGCCACACCGACAGGCGGCGTCAGGCCCAGCCGGTCCACGAACCAGGCGGGCGCCGCGTCGGCCAACGGGGGTTCGCTGCGCTCGGCCAGCACGCGACCGTCGGCGGTCAGCACGCGCACCGAGTCATAACGGCCGGCCGTGAACAGCGCACCCAGTTCGCGGGCGAGTGCCGCCGAGCTGGTGGCGTCGGCGCCCAGCGCCAGCGCCAGGGTCTGGGCCGCGTCCTGGTTGCGGGCATCCAGCTGCTGGTGCAGATAGGCGCGAGCCAGGCCCAGTGACACACCGAATGCGCCGACAAACGCCAGCAGCAACGTGCCCATCACCAACCACCCGACCTGCCGGATCAACGACATCGACATCGCGCCCTCCCCTTTCGCCCCGCTTTATACCCCCTCGCCTGGCGGCGCAGTGCGCAGGAAATGGCTGCGATAGTGCAGCAATTCGTCGATGGATTCGTGGATGTCGGCCAGCGCCGTGTGCTTTTGCGCCTTCTTGAAACCCTCCATCACCTTGGGATTCCAGCGCCGCGCCAGCTCTTTGAGCGTGGAGACATCGAGATTGCGGTAGTGGAAAAACGCCTCCAGCGCCGGCATGGTGGCGGCCAGAAAACGCCGGTCCTGGCAGATGGAGTTGCCGCACATGGGGCTTTTGCCGCTGGGCACATACTGCTTCAGAAACGCCACCACCTGACGCTCGGCCTCGGCCTCGTCCACGGTGCTGGCCTTGACGCGGTCGATCAGGCCGCTGCGGCCGTGGGTGCCCTTGTTCCAGGCATCCATGCCGTCCAGCACGGCGTCGCTTTGGTGCAAGGCCAGCACCGGACCCTCCACGCGCTGTGTCAATTGCGCATCGGTGACCACCACGGCCACCTCGATGATGCGGTCGGTCAGCGGTGCCAGGCCGGTCATCTCCAGGTCGATCCAGATCAGGTTGTGTTCGTTCTTGGCAAGCTCGGTCATGGTGGGCACAGGCGTTGAAGGCAGCCGTTGATTGTGACCCCACTCGTTACACTGACCGAATGCCCGCCGACGCCGTGACCTGGATATTTTGTGCCGCCCTGCTGGCTTCGCTGCTTGTCAAGTACTGGTTGATGAACCGCCAGGCGCGCCACGTGCACGCCCACCGCAGCGCCGTACCGGCGCCGTTCGATGGCGTCATCGGCCTGACCGCCCACCAGCGTGCGGCCGACTACACGCTGGCCAAGCTGCGTCTGGGCCTGCTGGCCGAGGCCATGGCCACCGCCGTGCTGCTGGGCTGGACGCTGTTGGGCGGGCTGGACGCCCTCAACAGCTGGCTGCGCGAGGCCGTCGTCCCGCGCTGGGGCGCCATGGCTTACCAGCTGGCGCTGCTGGGGGCCTTCAGCGCCATCAGCGCGCTGCTGGACGCGCCGCTGTCGCTGTGGCGCACCTTTGTGCTGGAACAGCGCTTTGGCTTCAACCGCATGACGTGGGCGCTGTACCTGAAAGACACGCTGATGGGCACGCTGGTGACCCTGGCCGTGGCCACGCCGCTGGTGGCTGCCTTGCTGTGGCTGATGCAGGCCAGCGGCGGCTGGTGGTGGCTCTACGCCTGGGTCCTGCTGGTGGCCTTCATGCTGCTGATGCAGGTGGTGGTGCCCACCTGGATCGCGCCGCTGTTCAATCGCTTCACGCCGCTGGCCGACACGGCACTGGTGGAGCGGGTGGCTGCCTTGATGCAGCGCTGCGGTTTTCGCTCGGGCGGCCTGTTCGTGATGGACGGCAGCCGCCGCTCGGCCCATGGCAACGCGTATTTCACCGGCCTGGGCCGCGTCAAGCGCGTCGTCTTCTTCGACACCTTGCTGGCCAAGCTGGCACCGGCCGAGGTGGAGGCCGTGCTGGCGCACGAGCTGGGGCACTTCCACCACCGCCACGTGCGGCGGCGCCTGGTGGTGATGGTGGTGGTGCTGCTGGCCGGCCTGGCGCTGCTGGGCTGGCTGGCCCAGCAACCGGGCTTTTACCTGGGGCTGGGCGTCAAGCCCAACCTGATGGTGCCCAACGACGCGCTGGCGCTGCTGCTGTTCATGCTGGCCACGCCGCCACTGCTGTTCTTCGTGGCGCCGCTGCTGGCCTTCGACTCGCGCCGCGCAGAGTTTGAGGCCGACGCCTACGCCAGTGCGCACGCCGACGGCCGCGCCCTGCGCAGCGCACTGCTCAAGCTCTACGAGGACAACGCCGCCACCCTGACCCCAGACCCGCAGTACGTGCGCTGGCACTACTCGCATCCACCTGCGGCGCAGCGGCTGGCGGCGTTGCCGGCATGAGCGACGACGCCACGGCACTGGTCACCTCGGCCCATGGCCGCCACGTGCTCATCGAATGCGCGGACGGTCGCACCCTGCTGGCCCACCCGCGCGGCAAGAAGCTGGCCGCCGTGGTGGGTGACCACGTGCGCTGGCAGCGCGCCGGCGACGAGGCCGTGATCGACGCCGTGCTGCCCCGGCGCAACCTGCTGATGCGGCAAGACCTGTGGCGCAGCAAGTCGTTCGCCGCCAACCTCGATCAGTTGCTCATCGTGCTGGCCGGCGAGCCCATGTTCAGCGAGGCGCAGCTGACGCGCGCGCTGATTGCCGCCGAAGACGCAGGCATTGCCGCCACGCTGCTGCTGAACAAGACCGACCTGCCCAGCGCCGAGGCCGCGCGGGCCAAGCTGGCACCCTACGCCGCCATGGGCTACCCGGTGGTCGAGGTCTCGATCAAACGCCAGCCCGAAGCCGCGGTGGCGCTGCTGACGCCGCTGTTGGTGGGCCGCATCACCCTGGTGCTGGGCGCCAGCGGCATGGGCAAGAGCAGCCTGGTCAACCTGCTGGTGCCAAGCGCCGCCGCCGCCGTGGGCGAGATTTCCACCGCGCTGGCCGCCGGCCGCCACACCACCACCAGCACGCGCTGGTACTGGCTGGACGGCGCCGCCAAGACCAGCGCCCTGCTGGACTCGCCTGGATTCCAGGAGTTTGGCCTGATGCATATCGCGCCCACCGAACTGGCGCTGCGCATGCCCGATCTGGCCGCCCACCTGGGCGCCTGCCGCTTCGCCAATTGCAGCCATCGCCACGAACCCGGCTGCGGCGTGCGGGCCGCCGCCGCAGCTGGGGCCATCAGCCCGGTGCGGCTGCGCATCTACGAGCAGCTCTGGGCCGAATTGGAAGCCGGCCAGCGCAAGGGCTGAGGGCCCCCTCAGCCCAGCAGGTTGGCGATCTTGAGCAGCGCCAGCAGCAGCATCCACAGCACCATCGAGCGCCAGACCAGCCCCGCCACCCGGCCCAGATGGCCCAGTTGCGGCTCGTCGCCAGGCGTGTAGCCAAACGCGGCCGTCGCCGCGCCGCTGCTGTTCAGCGTCTGGGAGCGGTCGGGGGTAACGCCCGGCGCCGCCTCGCCGCCCAGGCGAATGCCCTCGGCCCCGGCCGCAGCGGCCAGGATGATGCCCTCGTTGGCATGTGCCCACAGCGCCGCATCGCGGCGCCAGCCGGCCACCGCATCCTCGAAGTTGCCCACCACGGCAAAACCGAACGCCGTCAGCCGTGCCGGCACATGGTCGATCAGCGCAAACAGCCGCAGCGACAGCGCGCACAGCTGTTCGTGCACCACCACGCCCAGGCGCCGGTTGCGAAACGCCCAGTAGCGGCTGGCGAACTCGGCCATGCGGTAGAACACCGCACCGGCCGGCCCCAGGCCTGCGGCCGCCAGCACCACGAACCAGAAGAAGACCCCAAACACATGCCGGTGCGCTGCCAGCAGCGCATGCTCAATCACGTGGCGCAGCAACTCGGTGCGAGGCAACTCGCTGGCGTCCAGATGCAGCCACTGCGTCAGCAGCGTGCGCGCATCGTCTTCCTCACCGCGCTCCAGCGCCTGGCGGATGTCGGTGAAATAGTGGCTGAACTGGCGAAACCCCAGCGTCAGGTACAGCACCAGCACGCTGAAGGCCAGCGCCAGCAGAAAACTGAAATGAGCCAGCAGCAGGTGCAGCCCCACGCACAGCAGCGTGGGCCCCAGCACCGACACCACCCAGACGATGCGCGCATGCAGCGGCGTGCCGGCGTCGAAGCTGCGCCCGCACCACGCCATCCAGCGGGTCATCAACTCATGCACCCAGTTGTCACGCGGCAGCGGCTTGACCTGCTCCAGCAGCAAGGCCAACAGGACGGCAAAGAAACTCATCGCCAGATGATAGCTACTGGTCTTGCAACACCAGATAGAGGTTGCGCAACATGGCCGCCGTAGCGCCCCAGATGAAGTAGGCCTCGGGCCCTTTGTCGGCCGCGCCGGCAGGCGGCGTCCAGGGCATGGAGTGGTAGTCGCGCGTCACGCCGCCTTGCGTCCACAGATGGCGGCGGTGGTTGGCCGGGTCCATCAAAAACGCCAGCGGCACCTCGAAGGCCTCGTCCACCTCACCCGCATGCAACACCAGCTTGGGGTCGCTCACCAGCCCCACCACCGGTGTCACCGCATAGCCGGTGACCGTGTGATAGGCCGGCAGGCTGCCCAGCACCTCCACCGACGCGGGCGCCAGACCGATCTCCTCCTGCGCCTCGCGCAGCGCCGTGGCCACCGCGTCGGCGTCGCCCGGGTCGCTGCGGCCACCCGGGAAGGCAATCTGCCCCGGGTGCTTGGCGAGGTGGGCCGCGCGGCGCGTCAGCAGCACCTGCAACCCATCCGGTCGGGGTACCAGCGGCACCAGCACGGCAGCCGGTGTCCACACTCCCGTTGGCCCCAGCAGCCCATCGCCGGGCCGCAGCGTGCGGGGCATTCGCTTCTGCCGCAGCCGCTCGCGCAGCGAGTCCGGATCCAGCCGCGCCGGGGCCAGCGCCGGCCCCAGCGGCGGCGCTGGCACCACGGGCACGGTTTCGGGGTCGAGAATCAGGGGTCGGGTCATGGCAGCATTGGCGTCCGCCCAGCGGCAGCAAGTGGATGATGCCGTCGATGGTCAGCAGAGCGGCGGTCAGGTGTTTCATGGAAGGTGCTCTTACGCTCACGAGCCGCAATCAAGGAGCGACAACCAACCGCTTCGATAGAGTTCATCACGCGGGAAATTTCGCCGTTTTATCGTCCACCAGCCGACTCCCGCAGCAGCACGTCTTGGACGACGAACGCACCCACGACAAAGAGTGTGACCATGAACCCGGCAACCGGCGTGTTGGGCCAATTTGCCGCCACATTGATAGCCGATCGAAAACTGCCAAGGATTTCTGAGCCCGTACAGGCAAACGCCTGCGTACACGCGGCCGCAACGACGTAACTGATCACGGGGTCAGCGATAGCCATACCAAAACCAACCATCAAGGCAACTGCAATGGTGATGACCATTTCCACCATTGAGCCAAAAAACCCTCGGCGGCGGCCGGTGCAACGAAGAATGAGGAAAGCCCCCGCACTCAGCACGCCCGCGTATGTCAGGGTGAGCAGCCCCAACACAAACACCCGAACATACCAGTCGAGGCCGAACGGCTCGCAGGCAGCGAGGAGGTTGGCGCCCTCGTCATAGGAAGCAAAGCCTGTACCGGCTGCGACGCCGACCACAGCGATCAGACGTGACCAGCGCATACGTTGAGGTCTCGTGTGTGCAATCCCATTTGCCTTTAGGCGAGCCCACGGGGCGGTGTTAGCCCACCACCGCCCAAGGCGCCATTCGACAACGGGGCACCCCACCCCTCACCTGCGCTGCGGCGGCAAATCCGTGCAACTGCCATGCGCCACCTCGGCGGCCATGCCGATGCTCTCGCCCAGCGTGGGGTGGGGGTGGATGGTCTTGCCGATGTCCACGGCGTCGGCGCCCATTTCAATGGCCAGGGCCACTTCGCCAATCATGTCGCCCGCATGGGTGCCGACGATGCCGCCGCCCACGATGCGGTGGGTCTGGGCGTCGAACAGCAACTTGGTGAAGCCCTCGTCACGGCCGTTGGCAATGGCGCGGCCGCTGGCGGCCCAGGGGAAGAGCCCCTTCTCGACCTTGATGCCCTGGGCCTTGGCCTGCTCTTCGGTCAGGCCCACCCAGGCGACTTCGGGGTCGGTGTAGGCCACGCTGGGGATGACGCGGGCGTCGAAGGCGGCGCGGGCCAGGTTGGCGTCGCCCTTGAGGGTGCCGGCGATGACTTCGGCCGCCACATGGCCCTCGTGCACGGCCTTGTGTGCCAGCATGGGCTGGCCCACCACGTCGCCGATGGCGAAGATGTGCGGCACGTTGGTGCGCTGCTGCGCGTCCACGGTGATGAAGCCCCGCTCGGTAACGGCCACGCCAGCCTTGTCGGCACCGCATTTGTTGCCGTTGGGGCTGCGGCCCACGGCTTGCAGCACCAGGTCGTAGAGGCCTTCGCTGCGGCTGCCGTCCTTGGCCTCGAAGCCGACCTTGATGCCCTCGGGCGTGGCCTCGGCCGACACCGTCTTGGTGCCCAGCATGATGCGGTCGAAGCGGCCCTGGTTCATCTTCTGCCAGACCTTGACGAGGTCGCGGTCGGCCCCTTGCATCAGGCCGTCGAGCATCTCCACCACGTCGAGCCGGGCGCCCAGCGTGCTGTAGACGGTGCCCATCTCCAGGCCGATGATGCCGCCGCCCACGATGAGCATGTTTTTGGGCACGCTCTTGAGTTGCAGCGCGCCGGTGGAGTCCACCACGCGCGGATCGTCCGGCATGAAAGGCAGCCGCATGGCCTGGGAGCCGTTGGCGATGATGGCGTGGCTGAACTGCACGACCTTGGTGGTGCCGGTCTTGTCCTGGGCGCCGCCGGTGGTTTCCTCCACGCGCAGGTGGTTGGGGCCTTCAAACGTGCCGTAGCCGCGCAGCACCTGCACCTTGCGCATCTTGGCCATGCCGCCCAGGCCGCCGGTCAGCTTGGCAACGACTTTTTCCTTGTGGCCGCGCAGCGTGTCGATGCTGACCTCGGGTGCGCCGAAGGCCACGCCCACGTCTTTGAGGTGGGCCACTTCGTCGATGACGGCGGCCACGTGCAGCAGCGCCTTGCTGGGGATGCAGCCCACGTTCAGGCAGACGCCGCCCAGCGTGGCGTAGCGCTCCACGATCACGACCTTGAGCCCCAGGTCGGCGGCGCGGAAGGCGGCGCTGTAGCCGCCGGGGCCGCCGCCCAGCACCAGCACATCGCACTGCACGTCGGCGGCGGGGCCGCTGTAGGCCGCCGCGGTGGGTTGCGGCGCCGGGGCGGTGGTCGCGGGCCCGGGGTGCGGCGGTGCAGGCGGCGGTGGCGGCGGCGGTGCGTCCTCGCCCACGGCCTCCAGCACCAGCAGGGGCGTGCCCTCGCTGACCTTGTCGCCCAGCGCCACCTTCAGCGCCGTGATGGTGCCGGCGTGGCTGGAGGGGATCTCCATGCTGGCCTTGTCGCTCTCGACGGTGATCAGGCTCTGCTCGACCTTGACGGTGTCGCCGACCTTGACCAGCAGCTCGATGATGGCCACGTCCTTGAAGTCACCGATGTCGGGGACTTTCACTTCAATTGCTGCCATGTCGGGCTCCGGTTACAGCGCGATGCGGCGGAAGTCCGCCAGCAGCGATGCGAAATACACGTTGAAGCGGGCAGCGGCCGCACCGTCGATGACGCGGTGATCCCAGCTCAGCGACAGCGGCAGCATCAGCCGCGGCTGGAAGGCCTTGCCGTCCCACACGGGCTCGATCTGGCTGCGGCACACGCCCATGATGGCCACCTCGGGCGCGTTGATGATGGGCGTGAAGTAGCGCCCGCCTATGCCGCCCAGGCTGCTGATGGAGAAGCAGCCCCCGGTCATGTCGGCCGGCCCCAGCTTGCCGTCGCGCGCCTTCTTGGCCAGCTCGCCCATCTCCTGGCTGATCTGGAAAATGCCTTTGGTGTCGGCGTTCTTGATGACGGGCACGACCAGGCCGTTGGGCGTGTCGGCCGCAAAGCCGATGTGGTAGTACTGCTTGTAGACCAGCTGGTCGCCATCGAGGCTGGCGTTGAATTCGGGGAATTTCTTCAGCGCCGCCACGGCCGCCTTGATCATGAAGGCCAGCATGGTCACCTTGATGCCGGCCTTCTCGTTTTCTTTGTTGAGTTGCAGGCGGAAGGCTTCCAGGTCGGTGATGTCGGCGTCGTCGTGGTTGGTGACGTGCGGGATCAGCACCCAGTTGCGGTGCAGGTTGGCGCCGCTGATTTTCTTGATGCGCGACAGCGGCTTGGCCTCTACCGGACCAAACTTGGCGAAGTCCACCTGCGGCCAGGGGATCAGCCCGAGGGCCTCGCCCCCACCGCCGCCGGCTGCAGCCGGCGCGCCGCGCTGGGCCAGCGCGCCCTTGACGAAGCCCTGCACGTCCTCCTGGGTGATACGGCCTTTGGGACCACTGCCTTTGACCTCGGCCAGCGGCACACCCAGCTCGCGGGCGAACTTGCGCACGCTGGGCGAGGCGTGGGGCTGGGCACCCGGGGCCGCAGGAGCCGCTGTCGCTACCGGCGCAGGCGCAGGCGCTGCGGCCTGGGCCGGGGCGGCCACGGGAGCCGCAACCGGCGCGGCAGCCGGGGTTGGCGTAGGCGCGGCAGCCGGCGCGGCCGCAGCGGCCTCGCCGGACGCCTCCACCAGCGCCAGCAGCGAGCCCTCGCCCACCCGGTCACCCAGCGCCACCTTCAGCTCCTTGATGGTGCCGGCGTGGCTGGAGGGGATCTCCATGCTGGCCTTGTCGCTCTCGACGGTGATCAGGCTTTGCTCCACCTTGACCACGTCGCCCACCTTGACCAGCAGCTCGATGACGGCCACGTCCTTGAAGTCGCCGATGTCGGGGACTTTGACTTCCACCAATGCCATGTTCGTCTCCTGCCTCAGGCGTACAGCGGGTTGATCTTGTCGGCGGCGATGCGGTATTTGGCAATCGCCTCACTGACCTTGGCCTGCGGCAGCACGCCCTCGCTGGCCAGCGCGTGCAGCGCAGCCACGACGATGTAGTGCCGGTTGACCTCGAAGTGCTTGCGCAGCTCGCTGCGGAAGTCGCTGCGGCCAAAGCCGTCGGTACCCAGCACCTTGTAGGTTCGGCCGGCCGGCACGAAGGGCCGGATCTGCTCGGCATAGGCCTTCATGTAGTCGGTGGACGCCACCACCGGGCCGCTGGTGCGGGCCAGTTGCTGCGCCACGAAGGACAGGCGCGGCGGCGCCTCGGGGTGCAGCAGGTTGTGGCGCTCGGCGTCCTGGCCGTCGCGCGCCAGCTCGTTGAAGCTGGGGCAGCTCCAGACGTGCGCGGCCACGCCCCAGTCCAGCGCCAGCAGGTCGCGTGCGGCCTGGGACTCGCGCAAGATGGTGCCGCTGCCCAACAGGTTGACCGTGGGTTGGCCTTCGGAGGCGCGGGCCTTGTCCAGCAGGTACATGCCCTTGAGGATTTCAGCCTCGCTGCCGGGCGTGAGGCCGGGCATGGGGTAGTTCTCGTTGAGCAGCGTCAGGTAGTAAAAGACGTTCTCCTGCTGCTCGACCATGCGGCGCAGGCCCTCGCGCATGATGACGGCCAGCTCGTGGGCAAACGTGGGGTCGTAGCTGACGCAGTTGGGAATGGTGCCGGCCAGGATGTGGCTGTGGCCATCCTCGTGCTGCAAGCCCTCGCCGTTGAGCGTGGTGCGCCCGGCGGTGCCGCCCAGCAGGAAGCCGCGCGCCTGCATGTCGCCCGCCGCCCAGGCCAGGTCGCCAATGCGCTGGAAGCCGAACATCGAGTAGTAGATGTAGAACGGCACCATGATGCGGTTGTTGGTCGCATACGAGGTGGCGGCCGCAATCCAGCTGGCCATGCCGCCGGCCTCGTTGATGCCCTCCTGTAGGATCTGACCGGCCTTGTCCTCCTTGTAGTACATGACCTGGTCTTTATCCACCGGGGTGTAGAGCTGGCCCTTGGGGTTGTAGATGCCGATCTGGCGAAAGAGCCCCTCCATGCCGAAGGTGCGCGCCTCGTCCACCAGGATGGGCACCACGCGCGGGCCCAGCGCCTGGTCGCGCAGCAGTTGGGTCAGGAAGCGCACGAAGGCCTGGGTGGTGCTGATCTCGCGCCCCTCGGCGGTGGGCTCCAGCACCGACTTGAAGGTCTCCAGCGCCGGCACCGTGAAGCTCTCCTCGGCCTGGGTGCGCCGCTTGGGCAGGTAGCCACCCAGGGCCTGACGGCGGGCGTGCAGGTATTGCATCTCCGGCGTGTCGTCGGCCGGCTTGTAAAACGGGATGCTGGGCAACTCGCTGTCGGGGATGGGGATGTTGAAGCGGTCGCGGAAGTAGCGGATGTCTTCGTCCGTCAGCTTCTTGGCCTGGTGGGCGGTGTTCTTGCCCTCACCGGCCTTGCCCATGCCCCAGCCCTTGACGGTCTTGACCAGCAGCACCGTGGGCTGGCCCTGGTGAGCGTTGGCGGCGTGGAAGGCGGCGTAGACCTTGCCCGCGTCGTGACCGCCGCGGCGCAACGCCCAGATGTCGTCGTCGCTCATGTTGGCCACCAGCTTGGCGGCCTCGGGGTCGCGCTCGAAGAAGCGTTTGCGCACGAAGGCGCCGTCGTTGGCCTTGAAGGCCTGGTAGTCGCCGTCCAGCGTGTCCATCATCACCTTGCGCAGCGCGCCGCTGGTGTCGCGGGCCAGCAGCGGATCCCAGCTGCTGCCCCAGATCAGCTTGATGACGTTCCAGCCCGAGCCGCGGAATTCGCCCTCCAGCTCCTGGATGATCTTGCCGTTGCCCCGCACCGGCCCGTCCAGGCGCTGGAGGTTGCAGTTGATGACGAAGATCAGGTTGTCGAGGTTCTCGCGCGCGGCCAGGCCGATGGCACCCAGGCTTTCGGGCTCGTCCATCTCACCGTCGCCGCAAAAGACCCAGACCTTGCGCTTGCTGGTGTCGGCGATGCCCCGCGCGTGCAGGTATTTGAGGAAGCGCGCCTGGTAGATGGCCATCAACGGCCCCAGGCCCATGCTGACCGTGGGGAACTGCCAGAACTCGGGCATCAGCTTGGGGTGCGGGTAGCTCGACAGCCCTTTGCCGGCCACCTCCTGGCGGAAGTTCAGCAACTGCTGCTCGCTCAGCCGGCCTTCCAGAAAGGCGCGGGCGTAGATGCCGGGCGCGCTGTGGCCCTGGATGTAGAGCAGGTCGCCGCCATGCTCGCCGTCATCGGCATGCCAGAAGTGGTTGAAGCCGGCCGCAAACATGTGGGCCAGCGAGGCAAAGCTGCTGATGTGGCCGCCCAGGTCGCCGCCATCGGCCGGGTCCAGCCGGTTGGCCTTGACCACCATGGCCATGGCGTTCCAGCGCATGTAGGCCCGCAGCCGCCCTTCCAGCTCCAGGTTGCCCGGCGAGCGCGCCTCCTGCTCGGGGCGGATGGTGTTGACGTAAGCGGTGTTGGCCGAGAACGGCATATCCACCCGGTGCTGGCGCGCCTCGTCCAGCAAGGCCTCTAACAAAGCGTGGGCACGCTCGGGGCCTTCGGCAGCCACCACGGCAGCCAGGGCATCGCGCCATTCACGGGTTTCTTGCGGATCGGTGTCAGGCTTGACGGACATCGGAGGCCTCCTCATGCGGTCTTGGGATGAGCACATGTTAGCCCTGCCGATAATCCGCTCTCATGCCTGATTCCCCCGATTCCCAACGCGATGGTCTTTCCCGCTTCGAGCGGGTGTTCGTGCGCTGGTGGCGGCGCCAATCGCCCACCCGGCAAGACCGCTACGCCACGGTGGCGCCGCTGCTGTCGGTGCTGCTGTTCCTGGCCGCCATTACGGCCTCGTTCTGGTATTTGCGCTCCGAAGAAATCGACCGCGTGCGCGACGGCCTGGCCCGCGACACCGAGATCGCCCAGCAGCAGATCCGGCTGCACCTGCTCGACAACCAGGAGCAACTCACCCGCCTGGCACGCGAGCTGGCCACGCGCACCCTGGACGAGGCGGCCTTTCTGCAGCAGAGCACGGCCTTCCAGGCCAACCGGCCCGAGTTGCGGCATCTGGTGTGGCTGGATGCCCAGCGCCGCGTGCGCACGCTGCAGTCGCACCTGATGGGCCCGCACGATGCGGTGGACTTCAGCCTGGAGACCGACCTGACGCTGCCCGACGAAGGCGCCCGCACGCCGACCGAGCTGGCGTTTCTGGCCGCCCGCGAGACGCGCCAGCCGGTGTATTCGGCGCCCTTCTTCGAGCGCGACGGCACCACCGTCTTCCAGCTCCAGGTGCCGCTGACCTACCGCGGCGCATTTGTCGGCGTGCTGCTGGCCGAGTACTCCATCGACGGCTTGCTGCGCCATGCCGTGCCGCCCGACGTGGCGCGCCGCCACAGCCTGGCCGTGCTGGGCCCGGCCGGCGAGGTGCTGGCGGCCACGGCCAACAAGGCGCCGGGCGCGCCCGCGCTGGTCTACCGCCTGCCGCTGGACCCGGTGGCCAACGGCCTGATGCTGCGCGGCCATGGCTGGCGCACCTCGGTGGGCCTGATCGGCAACACCTTGTTCTGGATGGTGGTGGCGCTGTCGGTGCTCACCGTCTGGATGCTGCTGGCCTCATGGCGCCACATGCGGCGCAAGAGCCAGGTGCAGCGCGCGCTGGTGGCCGAGATGAACTTCCGCCGCGCGATGGAGAACTCCATGCTCACCGGCATGCGCGCCATGGACATGGATGGCCGCGTCAGCTACGTCAACCCGGCCTTCTGCGCCATGACCGGCTTTGCCGAGGCCGAGTTGCTGGAGGGGCGCCCGCCCTTCCCCTACTGGCCGCGCGAGCGCATCGACGAGAACGCCCGCCTGCTGCAGCAGCAGCTCCAGGGCCGCAGCCCGGCCGGCGGCATCGAAGTCAAGGTACAGCGCAAAGACCACTCGATGTTCGACGCGCGCATGTACGTCTCGCCGCTGATCGACAGCGCCGGCGCGCAGACGGGCTGGATGACCTCGATGACCAACATCACCGAGGCCAAGCGCGTGCGCGACCAGCTCTCGGCCTCGCACGAGCGCTTCACCACCGTGCTGGAGGGACTGGACGCGCTGGTGTCGGTGCAGTCGGTGCAGCGCTACGACCTGCTGTTTGCCAACCGCTCCTACCGGCTGTGGTTTGGCAGCGATGCCGAGGGCCACATGCTGCTGGCCCAGGCCCCGACCCCGCTGCGCTTTGGCGAGGGTGGTGGCGCGGGTGACGATGACGACGACGCCCTGGCCGGCCTGCCGGCCCAGCCGCTGACCGAGGCCGGCGCGACACCGCGCGAGGTTTTCGTCGAGACGCTGCAGATGTGGTTCGACGTGCGCACCCGCTACCTGCAATGGACGGACGGCTCGCTGGCGCAGATGCTGGTGGCCACCGACGTGACCGCCCGCCGCCGCGCCGAAGACCAGGCCCGCGCCCAGGCCGAGCGGGCGCAAGAGACCAGCCGTCTGGTCACCATGGGCGAGATGGCCTCCAGCGTGGCGCATGAGCTCAACCAGCCGCTGACCGCCATCACCAACTACTGCATGGGCATGGTGGGCCGCGTGCAGGCCGGCAGCATTGGCCAGGACGACCTCGTGGCCGCGCTGCAGAAAACCGCGCGTCAGGCCGAACGGGCCGGGCAGATCATTCACCGCATCCGCGCCTTCGTGAAGCGCAGTGAGCCGCAGCGCCAGCTGGCCCAGGCCGCCGCCATCGTCGAGGACGCGGTGGAGCTGGCCGGCATCGAGGTGCGCCGCCGGGGTGTGGAGATCCACACCTACGTGGCCAACTACCTGCCGCCGCTGATGGTGGATCCCATCATGATCGAGCAGGTGCTGATGAACCTGCTCAAGAACGCCGCCGAGGCCATCGACCTGGCCAAGCTCCCGCCCTCGCGCCGGCACATCGAGCTGCGCGTGGTGCCGCGCCACACTGCCGACGAAGGCCCCGGCATCGAGTTCTCGGTCACCGACCGTGGCCCCGGCATCGCCTCCGAAATCCTGCCCCGGCTCTACGAGGCCTTCTTCTCCACCAAGTCCGATGGGCTGGGCATCGGGCTGTCGCTGTGCCGCTCCACCATCGAGTCGCACCGGGGACGGCTCAAAGCCGAGAACCTCTACAATGCAGGCCTCATCATCGGCTGCCGCTTTACCTTCACCTTGCCGGTGGATCTTGCCGCCGCCCCAACGCCGCAGGCCTCTGATTCATGAGTTTGATTCCCAAGAAAGGCACCATCTACGTCGTCGATGACGACGAAGCGGTGCGCGACTCCCTGCAGTGGTTGCTCGAAGGCAAGGACTACCGCGTCAAGTGCTTCGACTCCGCCGAATCCTTCCTCTCGCGCTTCGACCCCCGCGAAGTGGCCTGCCTGCTGTGCGACATCCGCATGGACGGCATGAGCGGGCTGGAACTGCAGGACAAGCTCGTCGAGCGCAAAAGCCCGCTGCCCGTGGTCTTCATCACCGGCCATGGCGACGTGCCCATGGCTGTGCAGACCATGAAAAAGGGCGCGATGGACTTCATCGAAAAACCCTTCAACGAATCGGCCCTGGTCAAGCTGGTCGAACGCATGCTCGAAGCGGCCCAGGGCTCGTTCTCGGCCTCGCAGGAGCAAGCCAGTCGCGACGCCCTGCTGGCCCGCCTGACCAGCCGCGAGCAACAGGTGCTGGAGCGCATCGTCGCCGGCCGGCTCAACAAGCAGATTGCCGACGACCTGGGGATCAGCATCAAGACGGTGGAGGCGCATCGCGCCAACATCATGGAAAAGCTCAACTCGTCCACCGTGGCCGATCTGCTCAAGATCGCGCTCGGCGCCAACGCGCCAAAGTAACCCAGCCGTGATCGTGCAACGGGGCTTCGGCCCCGTTTGTCTTTAGGAGCCCTCTCATGACCCAACCCACCCGAGGCCAGCGCATCGACGGCGTGGCCGTGGCCGCCACGCTGCGCGCCGAGGTGGCCCAGCGTGCCGCCGCCTACACCGCCGCCCAGGGCCACCCACCGGGCCTGGCCGTGCTGCTGGTGGGCGATGACCCCGCCTCCGCCGTCTACGTGCGCAACAAGGTCAGGGCCTGCGCCGAAGCGGGCATCGCCTCGTTTCTGGATCGCCTGCCGGCCCAGACCACCGAGGCCGAGGTGCTGGCCCGCGTCGCCGCGCTCAACACCGACGCCCGCGTGCACGGCATCCTGGTGCAGATGCCGCTGCCCCGCCACATCGACCCCGGCCGCGTCATCGCCGCCATAGACCCGCGCAAAGACGTGGACGGCTACACCGTCCAGGCTGCCGGCGAGTTGATGACCGGCCTGCCCGGCCTGCGCTCGTGCACCCCCGCCGGCTGCATGCGGCTGATCGCCCACACCGGCACCGCGCTGCGCGGCAAGCACGCCGTGGTGGTGGGCCGCAGCCACACCGTCGGCAAGCCCATGGCGCTGCTGCTCTTGCAAGCCGACGCCACCGTCACCATCTGCCATAGTGCCACCCCCGATCTGGGTGCCATGACCCGCCAGGCCGACGTGCTGGTGGCCGCCGTGGGCCGTGCAGACACCATCCGGGGCGACATGGTCAAACCCGGTGCCGTGGTCATCGACGTGGGCATCAACCGCGGCGCCGATGGCAAGCTCTGCGGTGACGTCAACTACGCCGAGGTGGCCCCCGTTGCCAGCTGGATCACCCCGGTGCCTGGCGGCGTGGGCCCTATGACCATTGCCATGCTTCTTTCCAACACGCTGGACGCTGCCGAACGATGAACAACCCGCTGCTCAACCCGGCCGATCTGGCCGCCTTCGACGCCATCCAGCCCGCGCACGTGGCGCCGGCCCTCGACGCCCTGCTGGCCGAGGCCGAGGCCGCGCTGGCAACCTGTGTCAGCGATGCCACGCCGGCCGACTACGACGCCATGGCACGCGTGCTGGATGTGGCCACCGAGCGCCTGGGCCGCGCCTGGGGCATCGTCAGCCACCTGACCGCCGTGGCCGACACACCCGAATTGCGTGCCGCCCACGAGGCCGCGTTGCCGCGCATCACCGAGTTCTTCACCCGCCTGGGCAGCGACGCCGCGCTCTACGCCAAGACCCGGACCGTGGCCGCGCAAGGTGGTCACCCGCCCGCACGCCAGCGCGTGCTTGAGCTGGCGCTGCAAGGCTTTCACCTCGGCGGCGCCGACCTGCAAGGCCAGGCCAAAACCCGCTTTGCCGCGCTGCACGAGCGCCTGGCGCAAGTCGCCCAGCAGTTCAGCAACCACGTGCTGGACGCCACCGACGCCTGGGCCGACTACGCCAGCGACGTCGAGATGGCCGGCGTGCCCGCCGACGTGCGCGCCGCCACCCGCGAGGCCGCCGTGGCCGAGGGCAAGGACGGCCACAAGCTGACGCTGCACATGCCCTGCTACCTGCCCATCATGCAGTACGCCGACGACCGCGCGCTGCGCGAGCGCCTCTACCACGCCTACGCCACCCGGGCCAGCGAGTTCGGCCCCGCCGAGCAGGACAACGGCCCGCTGATGGCCGAGATCATGGCCTTGCGCCAGGAGGAAGCCGAACTGCTGGGCTACCTCACCTCGGCCGAGGTCTCCCTCGCCCCCAAGATGGCCGACACCCCCCTGCAGGTGCTGGCCTTTTTGCGCGACCTGGCCCGCCGCGCCCGCCCGGCGGCCGAACGCGACATGGCCGAGCTGCGCGCGTTTGCGGCCGAGCACCTGGGCCTGGCCGATCTGCAGGCCTGGGACGTGCCCTACGCCAGCGAAAAACTCAAAGAGGCCCGCTATGCCTTCAGCGACGAAGAGGTCAAGGCCTACTTCCCGCTGCCACAGGTGCTCAAAGGCCTGCTGGGCATCATCGAGACGGTGTTCGAAGTGGCCATCCGCCCTGCCGCCGCGCCGGTGTGGCATGCCAGCGTGCAGTTCTACGAAATCCATCGCAGTGGCCAGTTGGTCGGCCGCTTCTACCTCGACCCCTGCGCGCGCAACGGCAAGCGCCCGGGGGCCTGGATGGACAACGCCCGGGGCCGCTGGCTGCGCCCCGACACCGGCACCCTGCAAACCCCGATGGCCTACCTGGTGTGCAACTTCGCCCCGCCCGTGGGTGACAAACCCTCGCTGCTGACCCACGACAACGTGACCACGCTCTTCCACGAGTTCGGCCACGGCCTGCACCACCTGCTGACCCAGGTCAATGAGCTGGCCGTCTCGGGCATCCACGGCGTCGAATGGGACGCGGTGGAGTTGCCCAGCCAGTTCATGGAGAACTACTGCTGGGAGTGGGAGGTGGTCAAACACCTGTCGGCTCACGTCGATACCGGCGCACCGCTGCCGCGCGCGCTCTTCGACAAGATGCTGGCCGCCAAGAACTTCCAGAGCGGCATGCAGACGCTGCGCCAGGTGGAGTTCGGCCTCTTCGACATGCGCATCCACACCGAGCCGGTGGCGCATCGCCTGCAGGCCGTGCTGGCCGAGGTGCGGCAAGAGGTGGCCGTGGTGCACCCACCCGCCTGGAACCGCATGGCCCACACCTTCAGCCACATCTTCAACGGCGGCTACAACGCCGGCTACTACAGCTACAAATGGGCCGAGGTGCTGTCGGCCGACGCCTGGAGCGCGTTCGAGGAAACCGGTCCGCTGGACGGCCCCACCGGCCAGCGCCTGCGCCGGGAGATCTTCGAGGTGGGTGGCAGCCGACCGGCCATCGACAGCTTCAAGGCCTTCCGGGGCCGCGAGCCCCGCATCGACGCCCTGCTGCGGCACCAGGGCATGACCTAAAGCTGCGGCCCGGGCCGCCGAAAGAGATGCGATGAACCGTCTCCTGCTTGCCATGCTGGCACTGGCTGCAGCCAGTGCTCAGGCCCAATACAAAGTCGTTGATCCCGACGGCCGGGTGACCTACACCGACCGACCGCCGGCCGATGCCAAGAGCGCGCAGCCGCTGGAATTGCGCGGCACCGGCGTACCCACCGCCACCTTGCCGGCCGAGCTGCGCGCGGCCGTGCAGCGGTTTCCGGTCACGCTGTATGCTGGGCCGCAATGCGCGCCCTGCGACGCCGGCCGTGACCTGCTGCGCGCGCGGGGTGTGCCGTTTGCCGAGAAGCGCGTCGAATCCAACGCCGACGTGGCCGCCTTGCAAACCCTGACCGGCGCGCGCAGCCTGCCCACCCTGGCCATTGGCGGCCAGCGCCTGCAAGGGCTGGTGGCCGCCAGCTGGCACAGCTACCTGGACGCGGCCGGCTACCCCAAGGCTGGCAAGCTGCCGGCCAACTACCAGGCCCCAGCCGCCACGCCACTGGCACCGCCACCTGCGCCCAAGACCCAGCCGGTGACCGAACCCCAGGCCGAGCCGGTGCCACCACCCAAACCGGGCAGCATCCGCTTCTAGGCCGCCACCTCGGCGCCCAGCCGCGCGGCTCGCGCCAGCGCCTGCACCGTGCGCGGCGCTTCGCTGCGCAGCCGGTGGTCCGACCACACCTGGCGCCAGCGCCGCGCCCCGGGCTGGCCGTTGCGCAGCCCCAGCGCATGGCGCATGGCCAGCGGCCAGGGCGTTCCGCTGGCGTGCAGGCGCTCCAGATAGGCCACCCAGGCGTCTTCCACCGCGTCGCGGTCGGCCTCGGGGCCCGCGGCGCCAAAGAAGCGCGCATCCCAGCCCGTCATCTGCCAGGGCTCGTGGTAGGCCTGCCGGCCCACCATCACCCCATCGACTGCGGTCAGGTGCTGGGCGATCTCGTCGTCGGTCTTGATGCCGCCGTTGATGGCCATGGTCAGCGCCGGAAAGTCGCGCTTGAGCTGGTGCACCAGCGCGTGGCGCAGCGGCGGCACGGTGCGGTTGTCCTTGGGTGAGAGGCCGTCCAGCCAGGCGCTGCGGGCGTGCACGATGAAGACGGTGCAGCCGGCCTCGGCCACGCGGCCGATGAAGTCGCGCACGAAGGACTCACTCTCGTTGCGGTCGATGCCGATGCGGTGCTTGACGGTGACCGGCAGCGCCGTGGCCGCGCGCATGGCCGCCACGCAGTCAGCCACCAGGTCGGGCTCGCCCATCAGACAGGCACCAAACGCCCCGCGCTGCACGCGCGGGCTGGGGCAGCCGCAGTTGAGGTTGACCTCGTCATAGCCCCAGCGCTCGGCCAGCCGCGCGCAGGCGGCCAGGTCGGCCGGATCGCTGCCACCCAGTTGCAGCGCCAGCGGGTGCTCGGCGGCGTCGAAGTCCAGATGCCGGCCCTGGTCACCGTGCAGCAGCGCACCGGTGGTCACCATCTCGGTGTAGAGGCGGGTGCGGCGCGTCAGCAGGCGGTAGAAGACCCGGCAATGGCGGTCGGTCCAGTCCAGCATGGGGGCGACAGACAGGCGCCAGGGGTTCCGGGCTGCGGACTCTTCAATGGAATGGGGCATTCTTGCGGGTTGGCAACGGCGTCGGATTTCCTGAGTTCCCCCGCAACTGCACTTCCTGCAACACGGATGCGCGAGCGCACCATGGCAAACACCTTGAGGGCACCGGGGACGAAGGGGCTGATTGTCCCGTGTCTCCTGAAGTCGCGGGCCTGAGCGGCCCTGCCGCCGACGCCGGCAGCGGCCGGCCATGCGCCGCCGCACCGCCTCGGCCCACGGCGCGCCGGGCCCTGCAGCGGGAGTCAGAAACGTCGGCGCCAGCGCAACGACGGCGCGTAGCCAAGCCCTCGGCGAGGTGGCAGCGAGGCTAGGCCGAGGCCGGCGTCGAGCGCGTCGGTCTGTGCGGCAAAGTCAGCGGGCGATGCTTGCGGAAGGCTTCCAGGTTGGACAGCGTCCACCGCAGGGCAGGCAGTTGGGCGGCATGCTGGCGCACCCAACGTCTTGCTATCCAGTGAGGCGGCCGGTCAGTCGAACGGGCTTGCGTGGAGTAGCGCGCCGGGAAGCGCGAGGTGCCGTTTCCGCCTTCGTGACCGCCCTCTCGGCGCCCCTGCTACCAGACGAAATGGCGCACGATGGCGGCGGCCCTGACCATCAGGAAAAGCTGTTCGCACGTGCTGCCGTCACCTTTGCGCTGATGAACGCATTGCTGCCGGAGGGTGCACTGTGAATGCCGCGTTCGCACTCATGCCCGTCTTTGATGGCCCCACCGTGTCGCAGGACCGCATCGCGCTGGCCAACCCGCATTCCGCTCCCTAGACCGTCGCCAGCCGCGCAGGCACCCGTTCCTCCTTGACAGGCAGGTTCACGAAGGCAGTGGCCAGCGCCAGCGCCGCGTCGGCCCACCACATCCATTCATAGCTGCCAGTGTTCACCACCGCAATGCCACCCAGCCACGCCCCCAGGAAGCCGCCGATCTGGTGGCTTAGCAGCGTCAGGCCGAACAGCGTTGCAAGGTATCTGGTGCCAAATAGCTTGCCGGTCAGCCCTGCGGTTGGCGGGACCGTGGCCAGCCAGGTTGCGCCGAGCACTGCGGCAAACATGTAGAAGGTCCACGGTTCTTTTGGTGCGGCCAGGTACAACAGGATCGCGACCGCACGCGATGCGTACATCCAGAACAGGATCATCTTCATGCGCACACGGCTGCCCAGCGCACCGGCGGCCAGACTGCCCGCGACGTTGGTCAAGCCGATGATGGCCAAAGATGTGGATGCCACCGTCACGCTCAGACCGCATAGCGCCACCTCGCCGGGCAGGTGCGTGACGAGGAATGCGATGTGAAACCCACAGGTGAAGAAGCCGGCATGCAGACACCAGTAGCTGCGGTCCCGGCACGCGATCTTGAGTTGCTCTCTCAGGGACATGCCGGCCTCTGGGGTGCCTTGCGCGGCTGCGGGTTTGCGCTCCCCACGCAGCCACCACGCCATGGGCGCCGTGGTCAGCGCGAGCACGGCCATCATCCACATGGCGTGCATCCAGCCGTAGGCGGACATGACTGCCTGATTGAGCGGCGCGAACACGAACTGCCCCATGCTGCCGCCGGCATTGATGACCCCTCCCGCAAAGGAACGGCGTTCAGCCGGGATGCGCTGTGCCGTCGCGCCGATGAGGATCGAAAAGCTCCCCGCTCCCGCTCCTGCCGCACTCAGCAGGCCGATGGCGAAGATCAGACCCCACTCGCTCGTGACCTGGGTGGTCAGGGCGGAACCGGCGGCCAGCAAAAAAGCCCCAAACACGATGACCCGGCCAGGGCCCCAGCGATCAGCCACGGCGCCGAGCACAGGTTGCACCGCGCCCCACACCAGTTGCGCGATGGCCATGGCGAAGCTGATGCTCGCGATGCCCAAGCCGGTGTGCGTGTTCAGCGGCGACAGGAACAGCCCCAAGGACTGCCGCGCGCCCATCGTGACCATCAGGATGGCCGACGCGACCAGCACGAAGACCCATGGCCCACGCTGCTTCATGGCCGCCCCACGGCCGATCCGAGCCGCGACAGCAGGTTGTCCACCTGGTGTTCGTCGGTGGCCCACGAGGTCACCAGACGGACTACCGAATGACCCGGCGAAGCCTTGCTCCAGACGTAGAAGGCGAAATGCGCCTGCAGGGCGGCGATGACCGGGTCCGGGAGGATCGGGAAAATCTGATTGGTCTCGACCTCGGCAGACAGGGCATAGCCCTTGGCTGCGATGCCCGAAGCCAGCTTGGACGCCATCGCGTTGGCGTGCCTGGCGTTGGCCGTGTACAGGTCGCGTTCCCCGAACAGCGCATTGAACTGGATGCCCAGCAGCCGGCCCTTGGCGAGCATGCCGCCGCGTTGTTTGATGTGGAAGGCAAAGTCTTGCGCCAATGCGGGGTTGCAGACCACGATGGCCTCACCCAGGAGTGCGCCTACCTTGGTGCCACCGATCCAAAACAGGTCCACCAGGGCGGCTATGTCCGCCAGCGTGGCGTCGTTCCTGTGCGAAGCCAGCGCGGCGCCCAGGCGCGCGCCATCGAGAAAGAACAGCAGTCCCCGCTGCCTGGCCAGAGCGGAGATCTCGCGCAGCTCGGCAAGTGTGTAGATGGTTCCGGTTTCGGTCGCGTTCGACACGTAGAGCAGCCGCGGCCTCGCCATGTGCGGGAAATGCCCATTGGCAGCAAGGGCCGCTTCGATGTGGGCGGGGGTCAGCTTGCCGTTGACGGCCGGCACCGTGATGAGCTTGTGCCCGGTGGCCTCGATGGCGCCGGCCTCGCGTACCACGATGTGCCCCGAGTCCACGGCGATGACCGCCTCGTGGGGTCGCAGGCAACTCGAAATGGACACGATGTTGGCCATCGTCCCGCCGGGGACGAAATGGACGTCGCCTTGGAAGCTCGCACCAAGGCGTGCCTTGATGCGCGTGGCGGCTTCGGCAGAGAACCTGTCGGTACCGTACGGCGCCTGCTGCGACAGGTTGGATTCGACCAGGGCGTCGAGAATCTCTGGGTGTGCCCCTTCGCTGTAGTCGTCGAGAAAGCTGTAGGGAGTCATGGAGGTCCTTTGGGCGGAAAAGACGGCGGTGCCGCCATGCCACGGACCTTATCGGGTAGCCCCGGGCTGGTCTTGTAAAAAATTGCCCCCCGTGCGCTAGAAGCTCGACGGCGTGATGCCGTACGCCTGCCGGAAGGCGCGCGTGAAGTGGCTTTGGTCAAAGAAGCCGACCGCATGGGCGACCTCGGCGATGGACCACCCACCTTTGGCCTTGATCATCTCGATGGCCTTTTCCAGCCGCAGGCGAACGAGCCAGGCGTGCGGTGTCATGCCGACCGTGCGCTTGAACAGCTTGAGGAAGCGAAATCGGTCCAGGTTCAGCGTGCGCGCCAGATCGTCCAGCACGATCTTGTCGGCAATGTGGGCCTCCATGAACTCGCGCAGCCGCCGCAGTTGGGGTTGCGACAAGGTGCCCGGAATATCGACCGGCGCGGGTCGCAGCAGGCGCGAGAACAGCGACTCGAACAGCTCCAGCACGCGGGTGTCGTTCACAAGCGGGTTGGCAGGTGAGGCTTCCAATGCGCGATGAATGGCGAGCAGCCTTTCCGCGAGGGCTTGGTCACGGACGACTGCCGGTGCGAGTGATGGGAGGGCGTGCTTGCCCGTGACCTCTTCGCCCAGGCCCTTGAGCAGGTCCGACGAGAGCCGGAACGTGCGCAGCGTGTAGGACTCGTCTGCCCCAGCGATCCCGTCGTGAACTTCCCCAGCCGGCATCAACTGGATGGTGCCCCTGCCCAGGACCAGCGACTCCCCGCGAAAGGACTGACGCTGGACGCCCTCTGCGATCAGGGCAATGTGGGAGTCCAGGTGGTAGTGCGGCTCGAATCGAAAGGCCGCGAACCGGGCCGTCCCCAGCACCAGGCCGGGGAAGTCATTGGCTCTGCTGTAGTGAACCTCTTCGGACAAAACCGGACTCCACAAGGTCAGGCGTGGGTCGTGGGTACACAACGAGGGGCCACCTCGAAAAACGCCGCTCAGCGAGCGGCGTTTGGGGCGGGCGCAGGGCAGCTTACAGCAGCTCGGCCGGGATGTTGCCGCCGTTGGCAGCGATCTTCTGCAGCACGGTTTTGTGCAGCCACATGTTCATCTGGGCCGAATCGCCCATCTTGTCGGCGGGGCAGCCCAGTTCGGTGGCCAGTTGCTTGCGGGCGCCAAAGCTGCTGTCCAGGCCCAGCAGCTTGAGCAGGTCGACGATGGAGGTGCGCCAGTTCAGCTTCTCGGGGTTGGCCTTGGCCATGACTTCAAGCTGGGCCACCACGTCGACCACGTCGATGGCCAGCGGTGCGGCGGGTGCGGGCGCCGCCGCAGGGGCCGCCGGTGCGGCAGCCACCGGTGCCGGCGCGGGGGCCGCCTCGGCCTTGTTGCCCAGGCCCAGTTTGGCGAGGATGTTGCTGAACAGGCTCATAAGGAACTCCGTTGATGACCGATGAATACAGCCGTCATTAGAACAGCCCACTGATGCGGCCGTCGTCATCCACGTCGATGTGCTCGGCAGCAGGCACCTTGGGCAGGCCGGGCATGGTCATGATGTCGCCGCAGATGGCGGTGACGAACTCGGCGCCGGCGTTGAGCCGCAGCTCGCGCACGGTGAGGGTGTGGCCGCTGACGGCACCAATCTGCTTGGCGTCGCCGCCGAACGAGTACGGCGTCTTGGCGATGCACACCGGGAAGTGGCCATAGCCACCCTCCTGCAACTCGGCCAACTGGCCGATGGCCTTGGGCTCGTACTGCACGCTGGCG
This sequence comes from Pseudomonadota bacterium, assembly GCA_020161145.1. Lineage (GTDB taxonomy): Bacteria > Pseudomonadota > Gammaproteobacteria > Burkholderiales > Burkholderiaceae_C > Ideonella. The sequence continues at coordinate 633,757 of JAIUPQ010000001.1, read as the reverse complement.
GCCCGGTAGATGCGTGTGGCCACGGCGGCGATCTTGTCGGCCAGCGGCTTGGCGTCGTCGTACATGGGCGTGTAAGGCAGTGGCGGCTCGGCACAGGCGCGCACGACCTCACGCGCCAGCGCCTCGGCGCCGCGGCCACCCTCCGCCCAATGGGTGGCGGTGACGCAGGAGGCGCCCGCCGCCGCACAGGCCCGGGTGATGGTGGCCAGCTCTTCGCTGGTGTCGGCGTCGAAGCGGTTGATGCAGACGATGGGCACCAGGCCGTAGTGCAGCCGCACGTTCTCGATGTGGCGCAGCAGGTTGGGCAGGCCGGCCGTCAGGTCGCCATGGCCGTGGTAGCGCAGCGCCCGCACGGTGGCCACGATGACGGCGCAGGCGGCGCGCAGGCCCGTCTTGCGGCATTTGATGTTGACGAACTTCTCGGCGCCCAGGTCGGCGCCGAAGCCGGCCTCGGTCACCACGTAGTCGGCCAGCTTGAGCGCGGCGCGCGTGGCCATCACCGAGTTGCAGCCGTGGGCAATGTTGGCGAACGGCCCGCCATGCAGCAAGGCCGGCGTGCCCTCCAGCGTCTGCACCAGGTTGGGCATCAACGCGTCCTTGAGCAACGCGGCCATGGCGCCGTGCACCTTCAGGTCGGCCGCCGTCACCGCGTTCTTCTCCCGCGTATAGGCCACGACGATGCGGCCCAGCCGCGCCTTCAGATCGGCCAGCGAGGTGGCCAGGCACAGGATGGCCATGACCTCGGAGGCCACGACGATGTCGAAGCGGTCTTCACGTGGGTAGCCGTTGGCGGGGCCGCCCAGGCCGGCGGTGATGCGGCGCAGCGCACGGTCGTTCATGTCGACCACGCGGCCCCAGCTGACGCGGCGCACGTCGATGCCCAGGGCGTTGCCGTGGTGGACGTGGTTGTCCAGCGCGGCCGACAGCAGGTTGTGCGCCAATGCAATGGCGGCGAAGTCGCCGGTGAAATGCAGGTTGATGTCCTCCATGGGCACCACCTGGGCGTGGCCGCCGCCGGCTGCGCCACCTTTCATGCCGAACACCGGGCCCATCGAGGGCTCGCGCAGCGCGATGGCGGCGCGCTGGCCGATGCGGCCGAGGCCATCGCCCAGGCCCACGGTGGTGGTGGTCTTGCCCTCGCCGGCCGGCGTGGGGCTGATGGCGGTGACGAGGATGAGCTTGCCGTCGGGCCTGTCCTGCAGCCGGGCAATGGCCGCCAGCGTCAGCTTGGCCTTGGTGTGGCCATAGGGAATGAGGTCGTCGGCCGACAGGCCCAGCTTGCGTTCGGCCAGCGGCTGGATGCGCTCCAGTTTTGCCTGCTGGGCGATCTCGATGTCGGACAGTGCCATGGGAAACAGCCTTCTATGCAACGAAAAAGCCCCGCGGCTGCGGGGCTTGGGTCAGGTGATGATGGCTGAGATCAGCGCACCACGGCGATCTGCTCGCGGTTGCCACCCTTGTAGGTGTAGAGCGTCAGCGCACCGTTCTTGATGTCGCCATGCTCGTCGAACGCGATCTTGCCGGTCACGCCGTTGTAGTCGGTCTTGCCGACTTCGGGCAGGTAGGCAGCCGGATCGGCCGAGCCCGCACGCTTCATGGAGTCGACCAGGATCATGGTGGCGTCATAGACATAGGGCGCGTAGATCTGGACGTCCACACCGAACTTCTGCTTGAAGTCGGCCTTGAACTTGTCCATGCCCACTTTCTGCTCGCCTTCGACACCGCCCGCTTCGGCGCAGACCACCTGGTCATCGGCCATGGAGCCGGCGGCCAGCTTCGGCAGCTCGCCCGTGCAGACGCCGTCGCCACCCATGAACTTGGCCTTGATGCCCAGTTGCTTCATCTGGCGCAGCATGGGGCCGGCCACGGCGTCCATGCCGCCGTAGAACACCACGTCGGGCTTGCTGGCCTTGATGGTGGTCAGGATGGCGGTGAAGTCGGTGGCCTTGTCGTTGGTGAATTCGCGCTTGACGACCTTGCCGCCAGCGGCGTTGACGCCCTTCTCGAATTCGTCGGCCACACCCTGGCCGTAGGCCGTGCGGTCGTCGATGACGGCAATGGTCTTGCCGCCCAGCTTTTCGATGGCGTAGCGGCCCAGCGTGCCGCCCAGCTGGCCGTCGTTGGCCACCACGCGGAAGGTGGTCTTGTAGCCCTGCTGGGTGTACTTGGGGTTGGTCGCCGAGGGCGAGATCTGCGGGATGCCAGCGTCGCTGTAGACCTTGGAAGCCGGGATGGTGGTGCCGGAGTTCAGGTGGCCGACCACGCCGTTGACCTTGGCGTCAGCCAGCTTCTGAGCGGCCGCGGTGCCCTGCTTGGGGTCGCCCGCATCGTCTTCGGCCAGCAGCTCGAACTTGGCCTTGCGCCCACCGATCTCGACGCCCTGGGCGTTGAGGTCGTCGATGGCCATGCGCGCGCCCATCTCGTTGTCCTTGCCCAGGTGGGCAATGGCGCCACTGGTGGGGCCGACGTGGCCGATCTTGATGATCAGCTCGCTGGGGGCAGCGGCAGCCGGGGCCGAACCCGCCGCCGGAGCAGCTTCTTCTTTCTTGCCGCAAGCGGCCAGCAGAGCCACGGAAACGGCAGTCAGGGTCAGGAGAGTGGTACGCATCGGGTGAATCCTCTAGGATGGAAAAGCCGCGTGGATTGTAGGTCGGAAGCCAAAATTGACACTAGGTGAAACACTAGGTCGGCCGTGTGGGCGTGAGGCCCTGGGCCTGGTACCAGCGCCAGCGCTGGCGGCCCGCCGCCGTCGCTTCAGGGGCGGTGGCGACGAGTTCAATGATGCGGCTGTAGCCGGCCAGGTCGGCCACATCCGCGCCCAGGTTGAGCAGCAGCGTGGGCGCGTCGCCGGGCACCGGCCCGCTGCCCAGCCAGATCAGGGTGCGTGCCAGCCCGGGCGGGTAGCTGCCATCCTCGCGGGTGGTGGCATGGGCGATGAAGTCGCCGGGCTGGGCCGTCCAGAGCAGGCCGTCGAGCGCCGCCAGATCGGCCGCGCTGGCGGCCACCCGCACGCGCGCCCGGTGCGCGGCAGCCTGGCGCAGCCAGCCCGCCGCATAGGCCAGCCGGTCGGCCAGCCCGGTGCGGAACTCCACGGCCACCGCCATGGGCTTACTTGGCGCGGTTCAGCACGAAGTGCGTCAGCAGCCCCACCGGCCGGCCGGTGGCGCCTTTTTGCGCGCCACTCTTGTGCGAGACACCGGCGATGTCCAGGTGCGCCCAGGCGTAGCTGCCGGTGTAGCGCTGCAGGAACTTGGCGGCGGTGATGGAGCCGCCCGCGCGCGAGCCCACGTTGGCCATGTCGGCGAAGTTGCTCTTGAGCGCCTCGTCGTACTCTTCGTCCAGCGGCATGCGCCAGGCCGGATCCAGCGCCTCTTTGGAGGCGGCCAGCAAGTCGTCGGCCAGTTTGTCATCGCTGGCATAGAGACCCAGGTTGTGGTTGCCCAGGCCAATGATGATGGCGCCGGTCAGCGTGGCCACGTCGACCACGGCCTGCGGCTTGAATCGCTCGGCGTAGGTCAGCGCATCACACAGGATGAGGCGGCCTTCGGCATCGGTGTTGAGGACTTCGATGGTCTGACCCGACATGCTGGTGACCACGTCGCCCGGCTTGGTGGCCACGCCGCTGGGCATGTTCTCGCAGGTCGGCACCAGGGCCACCACGTTGACCTTGGGCTTGAGTTCGGCCACCGCCCGCATGGTGCCCAGCACGGCGGCGGCGCCGCACATGTCGAACTTCATTTCGTCCATGTCGGCACCGGGCTTGAGCGAGATGCCGCCGGTGTCGAAGGTGATGCCCTTGCCCACCAGCACCACGGGTGCGGCCTTGGCGCCAGCGCCCTGGTACTCCAGCACGATGAAGGCCGGCGGCTGCACCGAGCCGCGCGTGACCGACAGGAAGGAGCCCATGCCCAGCTTCTCGATCTCCTTGAGCCCCAGCACCTGGGCCTTCATGCCGCCCTCTTTGGCCAGGCGCTTGGCCTCGGTACCCAGGTAGGTGGGCGTGCAGAAGTTGGCCGGCATATTGCCCAGCGTGCGCGCCAGGCGCACGCCCTCGGCCACGCCCAGTCCTTGCTTGATGGCCGCGCGGGCACCAGCCAGGCCGGCCTTGTCGGTCAGCAGCGTGACCTTGGCCGGCGTGGCCACCACCTTGGCGCTGGGCTTGGTCTGGGTGTAGGTGTAGCTGGCCTGCTCCATGGCGCAGACCAGCGCCTCGGCATGGACGGCCGTGGGCGCGCCGCCCACCAGCGCCACCGCCAGGTGCTTGACGTTGCGGCCCTTGAGCCCGGCGAGGCCCGCGTCCAGCGCCTTGCGCACGGCCTTGCCGGCGAGGCTGGCCGCGCCCACCAGCAGCACGCGCGTGGCCTTGATGCCTTCGGCGCCCTGAAGGTAGAGCGCGCTGCCGGCCTTGCGCTCGAAATCGCCTTGTTTGACCACGCGCGCAATCAGCGCATCCAGCGCCGCGTCACCGGTCTTGGCCTCGCCGGCCGGCACCACCACCAGCAGGGCATCGGCGGCGGCAGCGCTGGCCGCATCGGCCGCGAGTGCAGAGATCTGAAAGTCCATAATGCGTCTCGGTTGGCTATCTGAAACGGTTGATGGTATTCGATTCGTCCGTGCGCAAAGAGCTGGCGCGCGCCTTCGGCGCGACGCTGGTCGTGGTGCTGACCATCGTCTGGACGATGATGCTGGTGCGCACGCTGAACATGGCCGCCAAGGGCAATGTGGCACCGCAGGACGTGGTGCTGCTGCTGTCGTATCTGGCGCTGGGCCAGATGCCCACCATGCTGGCGCTGTCGCTGTTCGTGGCCATCGTGGTCACGCTGGGGCGCATGTACCGCGGCAGCGAAATGGTGATCTGGTTTTCCAGCGGCGTGAGCCTGGCGCGTTTCGTGCGGCCCGTGCTGCGCATGGGGGCACCGGTGCTGGTGGTCATCGGCCTGCTGGCGCTGGTGGCCTGGCCCTGGACCAACCGCCAGACCGCCGAGCTGCGCACCCGCTACGAGCAGCGCACCGACGTGCTGCGCGTGGCACCCGGCCTGTTCCAAAGTTCCGGTGACGGCCGGCGCGTGTTCTTCATCGAGCGCGAGGCCGAGGGCGGCGTGGGCCGCAACGTCTTCCTGGTCGATCAGCAGCCGGGCCGCGAGTCGCTGACCACCGCCCGTGCCGGCCGCCTCGAAGCCGACGGCGACGAGCGCTGGGTGGTGCTGGACGAAGGCCACCGCACCGAGATCGATCCGCGCTCGGGCGCCGTCACGCGCACCCGCTTCGAGGTCTTTCGCATGTGGGTCGATCTGGGCATCGCTGCCAGCGGGGACGAGCCGGCGCCGCGCACGCTGGACAGCCTCACCTTGCTGCGTGACCCCAAGCCCACCCACCTGGGTGAGCTGACCTGGCGCCTGGGCCTGGCGCTGGCCGCCGCCAACATGCTGCTGCTGGGCATTGCCACCGCCGCCAGCAACCCGCGCCGAGCCAGCAACTGGAATCTGCTGGCCGCGCTGCTGGCCTTCGTCATCTACTACAACCTCATCAACCTCTCGCAGGCCTGGGTCACCGGCGGGCGCGTGGGCATGGGGCTGGCGCTGGTGATGCTGCACGGCGGCGTGTTCGTGCTGGCCTGCGCGGCCATCTGGTGGCGCACCCATGGCAGCGCGCTGAGCCTGCCGTGGCGGCGGAGTGCACGCGCATGAAGACGGTGCGCGCCTTGATCTATCGCGACGTGATCTGGTCGGTGGTGTTCGTCGTGGTCGCCTTCGCCTCGCTGTTCTTCTTCATCGACTTTCTGGAAGAGCTCAACCGCGTGGGCCGGGGCGGCGTGACCATCGTCGATGCCGTCATCAGCGCGCTGCTGGAGCTGCCCTACCGCTTCTACGAGATGTTCCCCATCGCCGCGCTGATTGGCACCATCTACGCCATGGCGCGGCTGGCGCAGTCCAGCGAGTTCACCATCTTGCGCGTGGCCGGCCTGGGGCCGCAGCGCGCGCTGCGGCTGCTGCTGACGCTGGGCGTGGGCATGGCGGCGGTGACGGCGCTGTTCGGCGAGGTGATGGCCCCGCTGGGCGAGGCCCAGGCCCAGCGCTACAAAGACAGCGTGGCCGCGCGTCAGGCCGCCGCCAGCGGCAAGCCCGCCGCCAAGGCCACGGCCGTGCCCGTGGCCTGGCTGCGCGAGCGCGTGGGCGAGGGGGCGACCGAGCGCCTGCGCGTGGTCAGCGTGGCCGCCACCGACGCGGGCGGCGCGCTGCAAGGCCTGCGCATCTACGAGATGGACAACGCCGGCCGCCTGCTGACCCGCATCGACGCCCAGCGCGCCCAGGTCCAACCCGGTGCCTGGCTGCTCAAAGAGGTGCACACCCTGGCCTGGCCCGACGCCCGCACCCAGACCCGCACCGACACCGCCACCCTCACCCTGCCCACCTCGCTGGATCAGCGCGTGGTGGCCGCCGCCGTCTCCTCCATCGACAGCATGACCACGCTGGAGCTGTGGCGCTACAGCCGCCACCTCGAAGGCCAGGCCCAGGCAGCGCAGCGCTATGAGCTTCAGTTCTGGAAGCGCGTGCTCTACCCGCTGGCCTGCGTCGTCATGGTCATGCTGGCGTTGCCGTTTGCCTACCTGCACGCCCGCAGCGGCGGCATCAGCTACAAAGTCTTTGGCGGCATCCTGCTGGGCATCAGCTTCGTGCTGCTCAACAACGTGGCCCAGCACATCGGCCTGCTGCGCGACTGGACGCCCTGGCTGGCCGCCGCCTGGCCCAGCGTGCTGTACCTGGGCCTGGCGCTGGGCGCTTTCTTCTGGGTGGTGCGCTACCGATGAAAGGCTTGCTTTTGCTGGCCCACGGTGCCCGCGATGCCGCCTGGGCCGAACCGCTGCGCGACACCGCACGCCAACTGGCCGCCCGCCAGCCTGCCGCGCAGGTGCGCCTGGCCTTCCTCGATCTGCAGCCGCCCTCGCTGGCCGAGGCCGGTGCCGAACTGGCCGCGCTGGGCTGCACCGAGGTGCACGTGCTGCCCCTCTTTCTGGGCGGCGGCGGCCATGTGCGTCAAGACGTGCCGCCGGCCGTGGCCGCCTTGCGCGCCGCCCATCCGGCCGTCACCTGGCGGCTCCACCCGGCAGCCGGCGCGGCGCCCACCCTCATCACCGCGCTGGCCGACTGGGCCGAAGCCGCCAGCCAGGCGCCCGCGCCATGAACCTGCACCAGTTCCGCTTCGTCCAGGAGGCCGTGCGCCGCAACCTCAACCTGACCGAAACCGCCAAAGCCCTCTCCACCTCGCAGCCCGGCGTCTCCAAAGCCATTCTGGAGCTGGAAGAAGAGCTGGGCGTGGACATCTTCGTGCGCCACGGCAAGCGCCTGACCCGCGTGACCGAGCCGGGGCAACTGGTGCTCCAGTCGGTGGACGTCATCCTGCGCGAGCTGGCCAACCTGCGCCGCATTGGCGACGAATACGCCAAACAGGACGGCGGCCGCCTGACCATTGCCACCACCCACACCCAGGCCCGCTACGTACTGCCCACGCCAGTGGCGCAGTGGCGCAAGCGCTTTCCCAAGGTGCAGATCAGCCTGCACCAGGGCACGCCGCAAGACGTGGCGCGCTGGCTGCTGAACGACGAAGCCGACATTGGCCTGGCCACCGAGGCGCTGGCCGAGCGGCCCGAGCTGGTCACCTTGCCCTGGTACGAGTGGCAGCACGTGGCCGTGATGGCCCCCGACCACCCGCTGGCCGGCGTGGAGCGGCTGACGCTGGAACACCTGGCCACCGAGCCGCTGATCACCTACCAGGCCGGCTTCAGTGGCCGCGCCCGCATCGACCAGGCGTTTGCCCGCCGGGGCCTCGCGCCCGAAGTCACGCTGGAGGCCATCGATGCCGACGTCATCCAGACCTATGCCGCCGCCGGCCTGGGCGTGGGTCTGGTGGCCGAAGTGGCCGTGCGCGAGAGCACCGGCCTCGTCGTGCGCCCGCTGGGCCACCTGTTTGGCCAGAACACCGCCCGCGTCGCCTTCCGCCGCGGTGCCTACCTGCGCGGCTACGTCTACGTGCTGGCCGAGTTGCTGTCCGACCGCCTGTCGCGCCCCTTGATCGAGCGCGCGCTGCTGGCCACCGGCGACAACTTCGACCTGTGACCCCCGTCCGAACTCGATCAAGGCATGCCATGACCTGTGAACTCTTCGCCACCCGTGAGGCCGGCGCGCTGGTGCTGACTTTTGCCGACACGGCCAGCCGCAACCGGCTGTCGGCCGAAGCCTGCGTGGCCGCCATCGAGGCGCTGAACACCGCCGACAGCGACGATGACGTGCGCGCCGTCATCGTGCGCGGCGATGGCAACCACTTCTGCAGCGGCGCCGAGGCCGATGCCGACACCGCCCGCGCACTGACCGATCTGCTGGCGGGCCTCGCCGCCTATCCCAAGCCCGTTCTAGCCGTCGTCGAAGGCCAGGCGAGCGGCGCCGGTTGGGCGCTGGCGCTGGCTTGCGACGCCATCGCTGCCGCCGAGGGCGCCGTCTTCAAGGCTGGCGAGCCCGTGTCGCCCGGCCTCGCGCGCGCCCTCGACCGCACCCTGCCCCGGCCGCTGGCCTGGGCTGCGCTGTGGCTGGGCCAGCCCGTCGAAGCGCGCACTCTGCACGCCGCCGGTCAGTTGACGCAACTGGTCGACAGTGGCCAGGCCCATGCCACCGCGCTGGCCTGGGCGCAGGCGCTGGCCGAACGCGATGCGGAGCCGCTGGGCGAGCTCAAGGCGGCCCTGGCCAGCGCAGCGGCCAAACCAGCGCGGGCATGAACCCGCTGGCCAACGTCGAGGCCGTCTGCTTCGACTGGGGCAACACCTTGATGTCGCAGGCCTGCCCTTAGGCCACCGCCGTTGCGGTCATGGCCATTGCCTGGCCGCATGCAGCAGACGCAGCACCCGCACCTGCTCGCCCTCCACGTCATAGACGAGGATGTAGTTCCGATGTGCAACCAACTCGCGGGTGCCCGCGATGCGACCACGCCGGCCAAGCTCTGGGTGATCGATCAGGTGGCTGGTTTTGGCTTCAAAAAGCTCATCAAGAGCTAACGCGGCGATGGGGTTGTCGGCCTCGATGTAGGCATAGATGGCTTCGCGATCCTGGATGGCCTCGGGCGTCCAGAGAACGTTCATCACTCGGACGCTTCAAGCCGGCGGCGCGTCGCGGCACGGCGGGCCGCAAACTGGGCCTCGACCTTGGCCGCCGGCACCCCGCGCCCGGCGTTGGCCGAGTCCAGGCCCGCCTGCACCTGGCGACGAAACCAGGCGTCATGATCGGCCGCTTCTTGTTGTTGCACGAATTCCCGCATGAAATCACGCAGCAACTGCGCACCCGTCCGGTCACGGGCCTTCGCTGCCGTCGCGAACTCATTCTTTAGCGCCTCATCGACCCGGAAGGTAAAGGTTGCTTCGCTCATGGTCTGATTTTCATGTGTTACGCAGTCAGTACAGACTAGCACATTGCCAACCATGCTGAACCCGCATGGGCAGACTGCACGCGCGTGTACTCGGCCCTACCCATGCATCCCCGCCCACGCCATCAGCCCGTAAAACAGCGCCGCCAGAAACACCGTCTCGGCCACCATCAGCGCCACCGGCTTCCAGCCCAGGGTGGCCAGATCCTTGAGTTGCGTCTTCATGCCGATGGCGGCCATGGCGGCCACCAAAAAGGCCTGTGAGGCCTGGGTGCCCGCCTGCGTCACGGCGGCGGGCAGCACGCCCAGGCTGTTCACGCCCACCAGCACCACGAAGACCACCACAAAACCCGGCAACAGCGGCGGGCGGGCATCGCCTGGCGCCTGATGCTGGCGCCGCGCCACGGCCGCCACCACGGCAATCACCGGCACCAGCATGGCCACCCGCATCAGCTTGACCACAGTGGCGGCATCGCCCGTCGTGTGGCCCAGGCTGTAGCCCGCGCCCACCACCTGGGCCACGTCGTGGATGGTGCCGCCCAGAAACAAGCCGGCATTCAGCGCGTCCAGCCCCAGCAGCCTGACCACCAGCGGGTACAGCACCATGGCCAGGGTGGACAGCGCCGACACCCCGATGACGGTGAACAGCGTGGCCTGCTCCTTGCGCGGGTGCGGCGGCAGCGTGGCCGCAATGGCCAGTGCCGCCGAGGCGCCGCAAATGCCCACCGCACCGCCCGTCAGCAGGCCGAAGCTGCGCTTGAAGCCCAGCAGCCGCGCCAGCCCTATGCCGAAGGCGATGGTGGCGGTTACGGTCACCCCCACCATGGCCACTGGCTGCCAGCCCAGCGCCACCACCTGGGCCGCACTGATGCGCAGGCCCAGCAGCGCCACGCCCCAGCGCAGCACCTGGCGCGCAGTGAACTCGATGCCGGGCTGGCTGCGCCCCTGCTGCGCCAGAAAACCCATGGCCATGCCCAGCAGCAGCGCAAACAGCATCACTGGCGCACCATAGTGGTCGGCCAGGAACATCGCCGCCAGCGCCGTGATGGCGGTGGCGGCCACGCCCGGCAGCAGCGGCGCGACGGCCGCGCGCAAGCCGCTCACGCCGACCGCAGCAGGTGGTCCGCGTAGCGTTCGCGCAGCACGTTCTTGAGCACCTTGCCGGTGGCCCCCAGCGGGATGGCGTCGACGAAGACCACGTCGTCAGGCAACCACCATTTGGCCACCTTGCCCTCGTAGAAGGCCAGCAACTCGTCGCGCGTCAGCTCGGCGCCGGGCTTCCTGACGACGATGAGCAGTGGCCGCTCGTCCCACTTGGGGTGGCGCGCGGCGATGCAGGCCGCCATGGCCACGGCCGGGTGGGCCATGGCGATGTGCTCCAGGTCGATGGAGCCTATCCACTCACCGCCCGACTTGATCACGTCCTTGACGCGGTCGGTGATGTTCATGAAGCCCTGGGCATCGATGGTGGCCACGTCGCCGGTGCCGAACCAGTCCAGCTCGGGCTGGGGCGCGCCCAGGTAGCCGGCCGCCACCCAGTGGCCGCGCACCATCAGCTCGCCGGCTGCCTGGCCATCCCAGGGCAGTTCGCTGCCGTCGGGATCGACGATCTTCATGTCGATGCCGAAGACCGAGCGCCCCTGCTTGGCCAGCACCGCGCGGCGGGCCTCGGCGGACCAGTCCCGCTGCGTGCCCTTGAGCACGCCCACGGTGCCCAGCGGGCTCAGCTCGGTCATGCCCCAGGCGTGGATCACCTGCACGCCCAGGCCGTCCTCGAAGGCGCGGATCATGGCCGGCGGTGCGGCTGCGCCGCCGATCACCGTGCGCTGCATGGTGGTAAAGCGCAAGTCGTTGCCCTGCACGTGGGCCAGCAGCCCCTGCCACACCGTGGGCACACCGGCCGACAGCGTCACGCCCTCGGCCTCGAACAACTCATGCAGCGATTTGCCGTCCAGCCCCGGCCCCGGCAACACCAGCTTGGCCCCCGCCAGGCAGGCCGCATAGGGAATGCCCCAGGCGTTGACGTGGAACATGGGCACCACCGGCAGCACCGCATCGCGGGCCGAGAGGTTGAACGCATCGGGCAGCGCCGCCGCAAACGCGTGCAGCAGCGTGGAGCGGTGGCTGTACAGCACCCCCTTGGGGTTGCCGGTGGTGCCGCTGGTGTAGCACAGGCTGCACGCGGCGTTCTCGTCCAGCCGGGGCCAGTCGTAGGCATCGCTCTGCGCCGCCAGCAACTCTTCGTAGCACAGCAGGTTGGGGATGGCCGTCTGCGCCGGCATGTGGGCGCGATCCGCCATCAGCACGAAGTGGCGCACGCCCGTCAGGCGCGGCGCCAGCGCCTCCACCAGTGGCAAAAACGTCAGGTCGAAGCACAACACCTGGTCCTCGGCGTGCTCGGCAATCCAGACGATCTGGTCACCGTGCAGACGCGGGTTCAGCGTGTGCAGCACGCTGCCCATGCCGCTGACGGCGTAGTACAGCTCCAGGTGGCGGTGACCGTTCCAGGCCAGCGTGCCCACGCGCTGGCCCGGCTGCACGCCCAGCGCCGCCATCGCCCGCGCCAGTTGGCGGGCGCGGGTGGCCAGCTCGCGGTAGCTCTGGCGATGGATGCCGCCCTCCACCAGCCGGGAGACCACCTGCTGCTCGCCATGGTGGCGCTCGGCGTGGCGCAACAGGGCCGAGATCAGCAGCGGCTCATGCATCATCAGTCCGTTCATGTCCAGGTCTCCTTGGGTTGGGGCAGATCATGGATTCTGAAACAACGACGGCGGCGGCGCGCCGAACCCCGCCAAACGGGGCTGTCAGAATCAGCAGGCCTCGTCACTCCCCGACCGCCATGCCCCTGCAACCTCCATCCATTGCCGCGCCCGGATGCTGACCGTGGTGCGCACCTTGCTGCTGGTTCTGGCCCTGCTCCTCGGGCTGCTGCTGGTCACGGCGCTGCTCTCCCGCCGCGCACTGCCGCCGCGCGGCCCTGTGGCCCAAAGCGAGGCCAGGACGGGCCTGGCCGACACCACGCTGGCGCGCTCGCTGGCCGCCGAGATCGCCGCCCACCCCGGCCTCTCGGGTATCCACCCGCTGGCCGACGGGCACGACGCGTTTGCCGCCCGCGCCGCGCTGGCCGATGCGGCCGAGCGCCGCATCGACGCCCAGTACTACATCTGGCACAACGACACCGCCGGCCGCCTGCTGCTGCAGCACCTGCGCCGCGCGGCCGACCGGGGCGTGCACGTGCGCCTGCTGCTGGACGACAACAACACCGCCGGCCTGGATCCGCTGCTGCGTGGGCTGGACGCCCACCCCCAGATCGAGGTGCGGCTGTTCAACCCGCTGATGCACCGGCGGCTGCGGGTGCTGAACTACCTGAGCGACTTCAACCGCGCGCACCGGCGCATGCACAACAAGTCGTTCACCGTCGATGGCCAGGTCACCGTGGTGGGCGGGCGCAACGTGGGCGACGAGTACTTCGGCGCTGGCGCGGGCGTGATGTTTGCCGACCTGGACGTCAGCGCCATCGGTCCGGTGGTGGCCGCCGTGGAGGCCGATTTCGAGCGCTACTGGACGAGCCCGTCGGCCTATCCGCTCACCGCCATCGTCACCGATCCCGAGCAGGTCGATGTGGGCACCGTGCCCGCCGACGACGCGGCCACGCAGCGCTACCGGGTCACCATCGCCAACTCCAGCCTGGTGCGGCATCTGCACGCCGGCAGCCTGCCCCTGGTCTGGGCCCCGACGCGGCTGGTCAGCGACGACCCGGCCAAGGTGCTGGGCCAGGTGGCCGACGACGACACCCTGATGGCGCCGCTGTTCCAGGCCATGGAGTCGGCACGCCACGAACTGACCATCATCTCGCCCTATTTCGTGCCTACCCAGGTCGGCACCGACGCCCTGACCCAGCTGGCCGCCAGCGGCGTCAAGGTGGAGGTGCTGACCAACGCCTTGTCGGCCACCGACGTGGCCGCCGTCCACACCGGCTATGCCCGCTACCGCGAGGCGCTGCTGCGCGGCGGCGTCAAGCTCTACGAGCTCAAGCGCAGCGCCACCGTGGTGGCCAGCGGCCATGGCGGCGTCACCGGCAGCAGCGGCGCCAGCCTGCACGCCAAGACCTTCACCGTCGATGGCCACCAGATCTTCGTCGGCTCGTTCAACATGGACCCGCGCTCGGCCCGGCTCAACACCGAAATGGGCTTGCTGATCGACAGTGCCGAGCTGGCCGACCAACTCCAGTCCGGCCTGGCCGCCATGGCCGGCACGGCCGCCTACGCCGTCACGCTGGAGCAGGGCCACCTGCGCTGGACCACACAGGAAGGCGGCCAGACCGTGACCGAGGACAGTGAGCCCCAGACCAGTTGGTGGCGCCACCTGTCGGTGCAGGTGATGAGCTGGCTGCCCATCGAATGGCTGCTCTGAATCCCCTTTGGTGACCTTGGAGCACGGATTTGAAGCACCTCCCACGTCTCATCCTTCTGGTGTCCAGCCTGGGCTTGATCCCCATTGCGCTGTCCTATGGCGTGAGCCCCAGGACGACGACGCCCATGCTGTTCGGGTTCAGCGCCGATGCCGTCGATGCGGCCCACATCCTGCGCGCCGTCATGGGGCTGTATCTGGCCATGGCTGCCTTGTGGCTGGCTGGGTGGTGGACGCCGCGCCTCAGGCCGGCTGCCCTGGTGTCACTGGCCACGTTCATGCTGGGCCTTGCAGGAGGCCGTCTGCTGAGTTTCGTGCTGGATGGCAGGCCGGCCCCGCTGTTGATCAGCTACTTCATGCTGGAGGTCAGCATCGGCGTCCTCGCGCTGTGGGCCTACCGGCAGGTGGCCGGCCCGGTGCGGTGATGCGCTTGGCGGCGGGCAGCGCCGCCAGCAGGCCAACCTACACCAGCACCCGCTCGATGCCCCCTTGGTTGGCCGCGTCCACGTAGGCGCGCATCCAGTTCTCGCCCAGCCGCTTGCGGGCCATCTCCACCACGATGTAGTCGGCCTCCAGCAGGCCGTTTTGCAGGTCGTCGCGGTAGCGCGACAGGCCTTGCAGGCAGCTCGGGCAGGAGGTGAGGATCTTCACGTCACCCGCAGCGCCCAGCTGGGCCACGTCGGCACGCAGCTCTTCGGTCTTGCGAAACCGCACCTGCGTGGAGATGTCGGGCCGCGTCACCGCCAGCGTGCCCGACTCGCCGCAGCAGCGCGCGCTCTGGCGCACGTTGCTGCCCAGCAAACCCTTGACCGTCTGCATGGGCTCACGCTGCTTCATCGGGCTGTGACAGGGGTCGTGGTAGAGGTAGGCGCCCGCCTCGCCCAGCGTGATGCCTTTTTCCAGCAGGTATTCATGGATGTCCACGATGCGGCTGCCAGGGAAGATGTCCTCAAAGCGGTAGCCGGCCAGCTGGTCGTAGCAGGTGCCGCAGGAGACCACCACCGTCTTGATATCGAGGTAGTTCAGCGTGTTGGCCACGCGGTGCAGCAGCACGCGGTTGGCGGTGATGACGCTTTCGGCCACGTCTAACTGGCCGGCCCCGCGCTGCGGGTAGCCGCAGCACAGATAGCCCGGCGGCAGCACCGTCTGCACGCCGGCATCCCACAGCATGGCCTGGGTGGCCAGGCCCACCTGCGAGAACAGCCGCTCGGAGCCGCAACCGGGGAAGTAGAAGACCGCCTCGCTGTCCACGCTGGTGGTGGCGGGGTTGCGGATCACCGGCACGTAGGCCCGGTCTTCAATGTCCAGCAGCGCCCGCGCGGTGCGCTTGGGCAGGCCGCCGGGCATGGGTTTGTTGATGAAGTGGATGACCTGCTCGCGCAGCGGCGCCGCGCCCACGGTGGGCGGCGGTGCCGCCGTCTGCGCGCGGCCGGCATGCGCCAGCAGCCGCTGCGCCGCACGCTGCATGGGCATGGCCAGCCCCACCACCGCCGTGCGCGTGGCCTTGATGGTGGCAGGGTCGGTGGCGTTGAGCAGCAGCATGGCGGCCGCCTGGCCGGGGCGGAAGCTCTTCTTGCCCATCTTGCGCAGCAGGTTGCGCATGGCCATGGACACATCGCCGTAGTCGATCTTGACCGGGCAAGGCGCCAGGCATTTGTGGCAGACGGTGCAGTGGTCGGCCACGTCCTCGAACGCGGCCCAATGGGCCAGCGAGACCCCGCGCCGCGTCTGCTCCTCGTACAGAAACGCCTCCACCAGCAGCGAGGTGGCCAGAATCTTGTTGCGCGGGCTGTACAGCAGGTTGGCGCGCGGCACGTGGGTGGCGCACACGGGTTTGCACTTGCCGCAGCGCAGGCAGTTCTTGACCGAGTCGGCAATGGCCCCGATGTCCGACTGCTGCATGATCAGCGATTCATGCCCCATCAGGCCGAAGCTGGGCGTGTAGGCCGCCGTCAGGTCGGCCGCGTGCGTATCGGCCGGCGCCTGGCGCAGCAGCTTGCCCTTGTTGAAGCGGCCCTCGGGGTCGATGCGCTGCTTGTAGGCGGCAAAGCCGGCCAGCTCGTCGTCGGTCAGGAACTGCAGCTTGGTGATGCCGATGCCATGCTCACCCGAGATCACGCCACCCAGCTCGCGCGCCAGCGCCATGATGCGGGCCACGGCCTCGTGCGCCGTCTGCAGCATGGCGTAGTCGCCCGAGTTGACGGGGATGTTGGTGTGCACGTTGCCGTCGCCCGCGTGCATGTGCAGCGCCACCCAGACGCGGCGGCGCAGCACCTGCTGGTGCACCTCGATGCAGGCGGCGATGACCGGCTCGAACGCCGCGCCGGCCAGCAGCGCACGCAGCGGCCCCAGCAGTTGCGCCTTCCACGACGCGCGCAGCGTATGGTCTTGCAGCGCCTCGAAGTGGCCCTCGATGCCGTCCAGCCAGCCCTGCCACTCGGCGCGCACGCCCTGCACCAGCTCCAGCGCCGCAAACAGGCGGCCGCGCCACAGCGTGGCGGGCGGCGCGTCCTCGGCCTGGGGCGGCGCCAGCGTGTCGCCCGCCAGCAGCGCAATCAGACGGTCAGCCAGCTCCAGCTTGTTGCGCAGGCTCAGCTCGATGTTGATGCGCTCGATGCCCAGCGTGTAGTCGGCCATGCGCGGCAGCGGGATGACCACGTCCTCGTTGATCTTGAAGGCGTTGGTGTGCTTGGCAATGGCCGCCGTGCGCTTGCGGTCGAGCCAGAACTGGGCCCGCGCCTCGGCCGAGGCGGCGGTAAAGCCCTCGCCGCCGCGCGCCTGCGCCAGCCGCACCACCTCGCTGGCGGCGCGGCCCACGGCATCGGCGTCCTCGCCCACGATGTCCCCCACCAGCACCATTTCGGGCAACTCGGCCCGGTGGCTTTTGGTGGCGTAGCCCACGGCGCGCAGGTAGCGTTTGTCCAGGTGCTCCAGCCCCGCCAGCGCCACCCCTGGCGCGGCAGCCAGATGGTCTTTGATCTCGACGATGGCCGGCACCGCCAGCCGTGGGTTGCCAAAGAACTCCAGGCAGACGGTGCGCGTGTGTGCATCGGCCTTGTGCAGCAGCCAGCGGGCGCTGGTGATGAGGCCGTCGCAGCCCTCTTTTTGCACCCCCGGCAGGCCGGCCAGGAATTTGTCGGTCACGTCCTTGCCCAGGCCCTCGCGGCGAAACGCCCGGCCGGGGATGGTGAGCGTCTCGGTGCGCAGCACGCGGCTGGCGCTGGCGTCCAGGTGGCGCAGCTCGAAGCGGACCTCGGGCGCGTCGTGGATCTTGCCCAGGTTGTGGTCCAGCCGCACCACCTCCAGCCAGGTGGCGTCGGGCGTCACCATGCGCCAGGAGACCAGGTTGTCCAGCGCCGTGCCCCAGCGCACCGCCTTCTTGCCGCCGGCATTCATGGCGATGTTGCCGCCCACGCAAGAGGCGTCGGCCGAGGTGGGATCGACGGCAAACACATAGCCCGCCGCATGCGCCGCATCGGCCACGCGCTGGGTGACCACGCCGGCGCCGGTGGCCACCGTGGGCTGAGGCGCCGCCACGCCGGGCAGCGCGGTCAGCTCCACCGCTCCCAGCTGGTCGAGTTTCTCGGTGTTGATGACGGCGCTCTTCCAGGTCAGCGGCACCGCGCCGCCCGTGTAGCCGGTGCCGCCCCCGCGCGGCACGATGGTCAGGCCCAGCTGCGTGCAGGCCTGCACCAGCCGCGCCATCTCGGCCTCGGTGTCGGGCGTGAGCACCACGAAGGGGTAGTCCACGCGCCAGTCGGTGGCGTCCGTCACATGGGCCACGCGGGCCATGCCGTCCATGCGGATGTTGCCCTTGGCGGTCACGCGCCCCAGCCGCTTGCGTGCCTCGCGGCGCAGCGCCGCCACGGCCTCGAACTGCGCGGCAAAGCGCTCGATGGCCGCGCGCGTGGCGTCCAGCAGCTCGCCCACCAGCGCGTCGCGCTGGCTGGCGCGGGTGTCGCTGGCGTCCTGGCGCGCCTCGCGGCGCTTGTCGATTTCGTGCAGCCGGTGGTGCAGCGCGTCGATCAGCGCCTGGCGGCGCTCGTCGCTGGCCAGCAGGTCGTCTTCCAGATAGGGGTTGCGCTGCACCACCCAGATGTCGCCCAGGATTTCATACAGCATGCGCGCCGAGCGGCCGGTGTGGCGCTCGCTGCGCAGCGCGCTGAGCACCGTCCAGGCGCGCTCGCCCAGCAGCCGCAGCACGATTTCGCGGTCGGACAGCGAGGTGTAGTTGTACGGAATCTCGCGCAGGCGCGCGGCCGGCGTCACAGGGGGCGCAGAATCAAGCTCAGACATGCCTGCCATCAGGGTAAGTACTGAATCATGCTAACCGACCCACCTTGCTCCAATCCCTGCTCGCCACGTTGGATAGGCCACCGCGGCGCCGGCAAGCTGGCGCCCGAGAACACGCTGCCGGCGTTTGCGCTGGGGCTGGCGCATGGCTTTACGGCCTTTGAATGCGACGTGCGGCTCTCAGCCGACGGCGTGCCTTTTTTGCTGCACGACGACCGGCTGGAGCGCACCACCAACGGCCACGGCCCGGCCGGTGCGCTGACCTGGGCCGAGCTGGCCCGGCTCGATGCCGGCGACGGCGCGCCGCTGCCCACGCTGGCGGCGCTGGCGGCCTGGGCGCGGGCCCATGGGGTGTGGCTCAACCTGGAGCTCAAGCCCAACCCCGGCGACGCCGCGCGCACCGGCCGCGTGGTGGCCACCGCGCTGGCCGGGCTGGGGCTGGCGGCGGACGGCGTGCTGCTGTCGTCCTTCGTGCCCGAGGCGCTGGCGGCGGCCCAGGCCGCAGCGCCCGACTGGCCGCGCGCGCTGCTGATCGACGCCAACGCCGCGCCCGACTGGTCCGCCGTGGCCCAGCGCCTGGGCTGCATGGCCATCGTGGCCCACCACCCGCTGGTCAGCGGCCCCGACTGGGTGGGGGCGCAGCAGGCGCGTGGCTGGCAGGTGCTGACCTACACCGTCAACGACGCCGCGCGGGCGCAGCAGTTGCTGGCCTGGGGCGTGGCCGGCCTCATCACCGACGCGGTGGACCGGCTGGGCGTCACTGGAGATCGAACTCCAGCGTGCTGACCACGCGCACGCGCTTGACGGGCGAGCTGGTGGGGCTGTAGGGCGAGGACTCGTCGCTGCCATCGGGTCCGAAGATCTGGATCACGCCCTGGTTGGCCGAGCGGATGGCGCCGATGCGGGCGCCGCCGTCGGCCGCAAACTGCTCGGCCGTGGTGCGGGCATTCCTGGTGGCGTCGGCCAGCAGGGCCGGGCGCAAGTCGTTGAAGCGCGACAGCACATAGCGCGGGTTGGCCGCCCCGCCCTCTTGCTGCGCGTCGAGCACGATGCCGGCCTGCAGCAGCGCGTCCACCTGGGCGATGGCGGCCTGCACCTTGGCCACGTCGGCGCTCTTGACCACCACCGCGCCGGTGGCGATGTAGCGCAGCGGGTTCTCGCCCGGGCCGCCGCCGTACTCGCGTGCCTGCTTGTCCAGCGTGCGCGTGGTCTCGCGCGTGACGTCGCCGTCGGCAATGCCTTGCCGTTTGAGAAAGGCCAGCGCCGCGTCGCGGTCGGTGGCCACGCGGGCCTGGGCCTCGCGCATGTCGTTGCTGGCGTGGCGAAAGGCCAGCCGCCACACCACCTGGTCGGCCTTGACCTCGCGCTCGGCCAGGCCTTTGACGGTGACGGTGCGCAGGTCGCCCTTGAACCGGGTGCCGCCTTTGCCGACGAAGTAGCCGGCCAGGGCCAGGCCGATGAGCAGGCAAAAGCCCACGATGAGACTGGAGAGGATGCGCATGGAAGTGGTCTGCATGAAAAACAGGATGGCCTGTCACAACGCCGCCCGGGCGCAGCGGCTTACAACGTGGCCCACGCTTCGGGCGTCAGCCGGGCCAGCACCTGGGGTTTGCCGCCCACGGCCTGGGTGATGGCCGCACCGCCGTCGCCCGGCCGATAGCCGGTGGCGGCGGCGACGTTGGACTGGTGGCTGACGACGATGCGGTTCTTGCCACCGGGCGCCACCTCGGCCGCCAGGGCCTGGATGTAGGCGCGGCGCGCCTCGGCGTCGCGGTCGTCCGACTCCAGGCCCAGCAACCGGGGCTCGGCCGTGACGCGGCCGAAGGCGATGCGCGCCGTGTCCAGGCAGCGGTGAAAAGGGCTGGCCAGCACCTCGCCCACGGGCAGCTCCAGCCGCGTGAAGGCCGCGCCGATCTGCCGCGCCTGGGCCTCACCCTGCGGCGTCAGCAGGCGCTGGCGCTCGCGCGGCCATTCAAGCTGGTCGTAGCCGCTCCAGGTGGTGGCGGCGTGGCGGATGAAGACGGTGAGCCCACCGGCTTTGAGCGCCGCGCGCAAGGCCTCGGGCGAGGCGGCCGGCGCCTGCGCGCGGCCCAGCAGCGGCACGGCGCCCAGCAACAGGATCAGGTGACGGCGGTGGCATCCGGTCATGGCGGCTCCTGGGGTTGACGCGCCATCCTATTCCTGACGCCTCAGCCGCTGGCGCACCAGCTCGGCAAAGTAGCGCGCGCCGATGGGCAGGATGCGGTCGTTGAAGTCGTATTGCGCGTTGTGCAGCGGCGTCGCGCCCGCCTCATTGCCGTCGCCATTGCCGATGAACACGAAGGCCCCGGGGATGGCCTGCAGGAAGCAGCCGAAGTCTTCCGAAATCATCATCGGCGGCGTGTCCGCATCCACCCGCTCGGGGCCCACGACGGCGCGGGCCGCCTGGACGGCGGCCTCGGCGCAGGCGGGCCAGTTCACGGTGGGCGCGAACGCATGGGTGTACTCGACCTGGCATTGCGCCCCATGCGCCTGGGCAATCCCCTCGCACAGCGCGCGCATGCGCGCCTCCAGCAAGGCCTGCACCTGCGGCGCGTAGCTGCGCGTGTCGCCCTCGATGACAACGTGCGTGGGGATGGCGTTGCGGATGCCGTCGGTGACGAAGGTGGTGCACGACACCACCGCCGGCTGCTGGGGGTCGATGGTGCGCGCCACCAGGGTTTGCAGCGCCAGCACGATTTCGGCGCCGATGACCAGCGGGTCGATGGCCATGTGTGGCCGCGCCGCATGGCCGCCGCGCCCGGTGAGGTGGATGGCGAAGTTGTCCTCGCTGGCCATGAGGCCGCCGGCGCGGGTGGCGATGTGGCCGGCCGGCATGCCCGGGATGTTGTGGGCGCCGTAGATCTCGTCCATGGGAAAGCGCGTCAGCAGCCCGTCGGCCAGCATGGCGGCGGCGCCACGGCCATGCTCCTCGGCGGGCTGGAAGATGAAGCGCACGGTGCCGTCGAAGTCGCGCCGCGTGCACAGCAGTTGCGCCGCCGCCAGCACCATGGCCATGTGCCCGTCGTGGCCGCAGCCGTGCATGCAGCCGGCCAGCTGCGAGCGGTGGGGTCGGCCCTCGGCGCCCTCGGCCATGGCCAGCGCGTCCATGTCGGCGCGCAGGCCGATGGTGCGGCCACCCGTGCCCACCGTCAGGCTGGCCACGATGCCGGTGCCGCCTATGCCCCGGTGCACCTCCAGGCCCATGGCCTGCAGGATGGCGGCCACGCGGTCGGCCGTGCGGTGCTCGTTGAAGCCGGTCTCGGGGAAGCGGTGGAAGTCGTGTCGCCAGCGCACCCAGTCGGGCTCGAAGTGGTGTTCGTCCATGGTGGGCTCCGGCTATTGAGATGACCACGCAGCCTGACGCTGGCGCACGGCCTGCGCCGACTCGCCCACCAGCTCGCGGTAGACCGCCGGGGCGGTGGCACCTTCGGTGTTGATGAGCAGCACGCGGGCATGGCCGTCCAGGTGCGTGGCCTGTGCGGCGGCCGGGTCGGCGTGCAGCGCCTGCAGCGCCGCCAGCCCCGCCGCGCCGGACTCGCCGGCCACGATGGGAATGTCCCCCGCCCCGCCCGCCGCCAGCGTTTGCATGGCCTGCACCGCCTGCGCGTCTTCAATCGTCATGAAGGCATCGACGCTGGGCTGCAGGAACCGCCAGGCCAGCGGTGAGGTCTCGCCGCAGGCCAGGCCCGCCATCACCGAGTCCACCGACCCCGTGGCCCGCGCCGGGCGGCCCTGGATGGCGCTTTGCAGCAGGCAATCCGCCTGCCGGGGTTCCACCACCAGCAGATGCGGCCGGGCCGCGCCCTGCTGCTCCCACAAGGCGCTGAACAGCCCGGCAGCCAGGCCGCCCACGCCGCCCTGGACGATGACGTGGGTGAACGGCGGCTGGCCGGCGGTCTGCTCGGCCACCTCCAGCGCCAGGATGGCGTAGCCCTGCATCACGTCGCGCGGGATGTCTTCGTAGCCGGCATACGAGGTGTCGGAGATCACCTGCCAGCCGTTGGCGCGGGCCAGCCGCGCGGCCTCTTCCACCGAGGCGTCGTAGTCGCCCGCAATGCGCACGATCTGCGCCCCGTAGGCGGCAATGGCCGCCTCGCGCTCGGCGCTGACCTGGGCGTGCAGCACGATGACGCAGCGGCAGCCCACGCTGCGGCAGGCCGCCGCCAGGCCGCGGCCGTGGTTGCCGTCGGTGGCGCTGATGGCGGTGTAGCCCTGCAAGGCCTCGCCGTAAGCCCCGGCCAGCAGCCGGGCCGGGTCGAACCCCGGGTGCAGCCGCAGCAGCTGCCGCACCAGCGCAATGGGGGCACCCAGCGCCTTGAAGCTGCCCAGCGGCGAGCGCACCGACTCGTCCTTGACGGCCAGCCGGGCCACGCCCAACTGCCGCGCCAGGCCGGGCAGGTCGCGCAGCGGTGTGGCGCCGGGCGTGAGGCCGTCCCAGCCGGCCAGCCAGCGGCGGCTCTGCTGGGCCTGCGCCAGGTTCAGCAGTGCCTTGAGGTCGTCGGGGTAGGCCGTGCGCACGGCACGGGGGTTGGTCATCAGCATGAGGGTCTCCAGGTGGGGTTGGGGTTCAGGCGGCAGCCAGGCGATGGCGGACCACGTCCAGCAGCACGTGCGCGCCCTGTATCAGTTGCGCGTCGTCGGTGTGCTCGCGCGGGTTGTGGCTGATGCCGCCGCGACTGGGCACGAAGATCATGGCCGTGGGCGCCAGGGTGGCCAGCATCTGGGCGTCGTGGCCGGCGCCCGAGGTCATGCGTTGGCAGCTCAGCCCCAGCCGGTGGGCGCTGGCCTCGATGGCGCGCACCAGGCCGGCGTCGAACACCACCGGCTCGGTGCGGGCCAGGCGGGTGACTTCTATGGTCACGCCTTCGCGCGCGGCGATGGCCGCCAGAAACTCGGCCAGCCGCCGCTCGGCGGCCCGCAGCCGCTGCGCGTCGGGGTCGCGCAAGTCCACGGTGAAGGTGGCGGTGGCCGGGATGACGTTGATGACGTCGGGCTCCAGGCGCAGCGAGCCGATGGTGGCCAGCGTGGTGCCGGGCGCGGCAGCGGCCAGTTGCTCGCGCGCAAAGGCCATGGTCGCCGCCGCCACATAGCCCGCGTCGTGGCGCAGCCGGGTGGGCGTGGTGCCGGCGTGGTTGGCGCTGCCGCGCACGGTGACCCGCTGCCACGAGATGCCTTGCAGGTTCTCCACCGCACCAATCTGCACGCCCTCGGCCTCCAGGATGGGGCCTTGCTCGATGTGCAGCTCCAGGTACTCGGCCGGCCGCAGCGCGCCGGGCGGCAGCGTGCCGGCATAGCCGATGCGCGCCAGCTCGTCGCCCAGCCGCGTGCCGTCGGTGCCCACGGTGTCCAGCGCCGTTTGCAGCGGCAGGCCGCCCGCATAGACCAGCGAGCCCATCATGTCGGGCTGATAGCGCGCGCCCTCTTCGTTGGTGAAGGCGGCCACCACCAGCGCGCGCGACGGCCGCACAGCGGCCTGGCGGTAGGCCCGGGCCACGGCCAACCCGGCCAGCACGCCGTAGCAGCCATCCAGCGCGCCCGCGTGGCGCACGGTGTCGATGTGCGAGCCCATCATCAGCGGCCGCGCATCGCCCTGCGCGGTGGCCGCGTGCAGGATGCCGAACACATTGCCGATGCCGTCCACGCGCACGTCCAGATCCAGCTCGCGCATCCAGGCCACCAGTTGGTCGCGGCCGGCCTGGTCGGCATCGGTCAGCGCGATGCGGGTGCGGCCGCCTGTGGCGGGGTCGAGCCCGATGGCGCCCAGCGCCGCAATCTGCCGCAGCAGCAGGTCTGTATCCAGGGCAATCGAGGTGGTCATGGCGGGCTCCAGTGGGTATGCTGGAATGCTATTCACCTCAGGCTCGGAAATTGTTCGAAAACCAACCTTGGTAGGTGAACGTCTTTCGAATTCAACCCATCTCAGCCCACACCATGACGCCAGACAAATACGACCTGACCCTGCTGGCCGCCCTGCAGCAAGACGGCCGCATGGCCCAGCGCGAGCTGGGCCAGCGTGCCAACCTCTCCACGGCGGCGGTCAACCGGCGGCTCCAGCTGCTGGCCCGCCACGGCGTCATCGAGCGCTACAGCGCCTGCCTCAACCCCCAAGCCCTGGGCTACGGCCTCACCGTGGTGGTGGAGATCCAGGTGGACAACGAGCGCGCCGACCTGCTGGACGCCATGCAGCGCACCTTCAAGGCCTGCCCCCAGGTGCAGCAGTGCTACTACGTGGCTGGCGAATGCGACTTCGTGCTCATCATGCTGGTGCGCTCGATGGAGCAGTACGTGACCCTGACCCGCGAGCTGTTCTTCGCAAGCGGCAACGTCAAGTCATTCAAGACGCTGGTGGCGATGGACAGGGTCAAGACGGGGGCGGGGGTGCCGGTGGAGGGGGGGTGAGGGTGATGCCCGCAGCAAGGGCTGGGCATCGCGCGAGCGCGACACCTTCCCGTCGGTCCATTGCTCTGGGAGTGCACGGACATCGAATATCTGCGTTGCGCCTTGTTCGATGGAGTATTCGTCCAGTATCACGCCTCCCGACCAATGATCTCGACGTACCCGATCAGCTCCGCCGAATAGCTGCCATCGCCATTTGCGGCCCCCTTGTGTTTCAGTTCCCGCTGCAGGGTCGGCTCAACGGCGTGGGTGAACAGGTCGTTCCGCTGCTCGGGCCGGAACTGCGGTGTGGCGGGCGGTGCTTGCAGGAATTTCTCGCACAGGCGCTCGACCGCCGGAACGCGCGTGCCGTCTTGCTTGACGGCGATGGGCTGCACCACCACGCGGCGTTCGCCCTTGCCAGCCGATGCCTCGACCTTCCACAACGACAGCAGCACCGGCTCGTCCACGTCGCCGGACACGGCGATGCCGACTTCCTCCGGCGGCACGTTGCGCCAGCGGTCCAACTCGTCCTGCACCAACGGGTGATCCAAGCCCATCAGTTGCAGATCGTCCTGATTGGTCGCGGCTTCGCGGTTCAGGGTGAAGCGGGCGCTGCGCGTGCCTTCGACGGTGACAAGATCGTAGGTCGCATCGTCCACCTTGACCAGCTTCTGCTGGCGATCCGCGACCGCCGCCGAGAGGAAGCGCTCCAGTCGGTCCAGGCTGGACGACACGTCCGAGAAGGGCTTGTAGTCGTCGAGGCTGAATCCGTCGAGGTCTTGGAACAGGTCGAACACCACCTGCTGCGCCTCGCGGGAGTTCGACAGTGCTGCCTCCAGCTCCACCTGCGTGCGTTTCAGCTCCGGGTCGGACAGCGCCTCCTGGTACAGGCGGTCGTAGTTCAAGCGTTCCGACAACTGCCCAAGAATCTGCGCACGCAGGTCTTCGGCCACATTGCCTTGGTCATCTACCTTGCCGACGGTGCGCGCGATCTCGGTCAGCTTCTCGTCGAGCAGCAGAAAGATGCGGCCTTCGATGGTGTCCGACAGCACGAGGTTGTAGACCTGCGCGGTATGGCTCTGGCCGTAGCGATGGATGCGCCCGATGCGCTGCTCCATGTCCATCGGATTCCACGGCAGGTCGAAATTGAACAGGACGCGCGCGAACTGCAGGTTGATGCCTTCGCGCCCGGCCGCCGTGCACACCAGCACGCGCGGGCCATCCTTCAGGCGGAAGCGCCGCTCTGCCGCCACCTTCGCACCGTGGTCACCGCCGCGTAGCACGGCAACACCCTGACCGGGGAAGGTCTGCTCGATCTCGCGGGCGATCATGTCCACCGTGCCGAGGTAGGTGGCGAAGATCACGATCTTCTCGTTGGGGTTCTGCCGCCACAGCGTGCCCAAGCCGTCGAGCAGCTTTTGCATCTTGGTTTCGCGCTCTGCCGGGAACACGCGCAGCAGGTCGCCGATGCGCAGGCGCTCCTCCGGCAGATGCAGGTCCACCACCGCCGACGCGGCTTCTTCAGCGTGCGTGGCCGAATACTCGCTTCCGTAAGGGTCGGAGGCCATCTCCAGCGCCTCTTCGTCCAGCTTCTTGACCAGCCGGTACTTCAGATCGGCCAGCACGCGATCCACCTCGCTGCGCCCGATGCTGTCGCGCGGCAGGCCGAACTCCTCGTGGATCAGCTCGCGCGCCTCCTCGGTCAGGCGCTCGCGGCCTTCGATGTCCAGTTCCTTGTCGCGCAGAAACGCTTCGTGCAGCGTCAGCATCAGCAGGCGGCGCTTGAGCGTGCGGCGCACGGCGGCAAAGCTCGATGCCGCGATCTTCTGGAAGATCGCCATCAGGAAGCCCAGCGCGCGCCCTTGGTTGCCTTGGCGGCGCGCGAGGTCGAAGCCGTCCTCCAGATACTCGCGCAGCTTCTCGTAAAACAGCCGCTCCGCTTGGTTCATCACGAACGATTCGGTGTGAACCCAGCGCCGCGCAAACAGCGGGGAGCCATCCGGCTGGCAGGCGTCCGCCTTGGTGCGGCGGAACATCACCGTGTTGAGCCGGTGCCGCTCCTCCAACATCTCCTCGGGGCTGCGGAACAGCGTCGGGTTCAGCAGTTGCGCCAGCATCCAGAACTGGAAGTGATTGCCCTGGTGCGGCGTGGCTGACAGCAGCACGAGGTCGCGCGAGTAATCCTTGAGCGCCTCGGCCAGCTTGTAGTTTTCGGTCTTGCGCACCTTGCCGCCGGTCTTGTAGGCAGTGAGGTGATGCGCTTCATCGAACACCACCAGATCCCAGCGCGGCGCATCCAGCAGGCGCTTGATGCGCGCCGGGCGCTTGAGGGTGTCGATGCTCGCGATCAGCCGGTCGTGCTTGGCGAAGGCATTGGTCTTGCGGTCGGTGATGTCGCCTTCGGAGCCGAACACCTCGAAGTCGAGATTGAACACCTCGTTCAGCTCGCGGTGCCAGTTGTTCACGAGGCCCGCAGGCACCACCATCAGCGCGCGGGTCAATTCGCCCCGGCTGGCCAGCTCGCGCAGGATCAGCGCGGTTTCGATGGTCTTGCCCAAGCCCACCTCGTCGGCGATCAGGTAGCGCCGGGGCGAGGCGGTGGCGATGCGGTGCGTCAGCACCACCTGATGCGGCAGCAGGTCGATCTTGGCCGAGGTCAGCGCCGAGGCGCTTTCCGTCACCGGCAGTGCGTGCGCCTCGTAGGACAGCCATGCCTTGCGCGAGCGCTCCGCGCCGCCATCCACGGCGCGCAGGATGCGCTCGGTGCGCGTGAGTTCGCGCCGCAGCGACGCCACCGGCACCCGGCGTTCGCCCACGCCGAAGAACGCGCGCAAATAGCCGTCACGCGCAGGGTCGAGGACGACACCCTGACCGTACTCGTGGTGGGTGATGCGCTCGCCGGGTTGGAACTGAATCTCTGCCGTCATTCAGTCGCCCTCAAGTAATCCGCAGGTGGAACAGGCCAGCGGGCCTGCCGCCGTCGCGCAGCAGAATCTCCTGCGGGTACTCGTTGGCTTGGCCCCACAAGATGCGGCCGAGGTCGATCTGGTGCCCGTGGGGTGCGTGACAGAGCCAGCCCACCTCATCGGTGGCGGCGTGCGCCCTGACGCGGTTGTGGCCGCCGGGCAGCCAGAACGCCAGCGCTGCATCGCCCTCGTACTCGTCCTGAAACGACAGGATGGCGGGCTTGATCGCATCGCTCAGCCACGCCTCAGCATCCGTCGGCGTCAGCAGATCGAGGCTGCCATCCAGCCCGGCCACCACCAGCGTCCTGCCGCCATTGCTTGGCAGGTCGTCCGGCCAATTTCCCTTCGCACGGAGGAACTGACGCAGGCTCCACACCTCGCTGGCCGCGCAGATCTGGTTACGGGCCTCTTCGTCCCAAACCCAACTGGTGCCGCGCCGCTGCCACACCGTGTCGCGCAGTTGTCTCATTGCTCGTACTCCCCATCGTCATCGAACAAGGAACCCTGTGCGGGCTGGGGTGCCTGGCTGGCGTGCCATGCGTTGTGGATGGACACCGCACGCGAGGCCGCGTTGCGCGTGGTCTGATCCGGGCCGTTGCGGTGCAGCCATTCCAGCAAGGGTTTCAGCGCGACGTGCGGCTTGAAGTTGTCGTTCTTCAGCGTGTCTGAGGCGTTGATGCCGCTGCCATCGAAGCACGCGCCGATCAGCACCAGCGCCTGATCCAGATCGGAGGTCAGCTTGCGGCGGTGCTTGCCCGACCACTCACGTGCGAACTCCAGCGCGTCGGTGCGGGTGAACACCTTGTTCTTCTCCGCGCACCAGCCACGTTGCACGAACTCGTCCGGCGTGGTGATCGAGCCTTTGAGGAACTTCTGCAACTGGTCGCGCTTCAGCTCAGGCGCGTTGCCGAAGGTGCGCAGGAACTGGCGCGTGATCGGTTCGGCGTTGACCGGCGGCGCTTCCTTGCCCTTGTCGGCGTCCTCGTCGATGAGCTGGTTGACACCCACCAGCGCATCGCGCACGGAGATGGTGCGGCCTTCGTCCACATAGACCTTGCCGTAGTGACGGGAGAAATACTCCAGCGCCTTGCCGCGCCGGATCACCTGGATGTCGGCGGCGGGGAGACCTTCTTTCGCGTGGTTCTCCAACATCGCCTGCAGTTGACGCACATCAGCCATCACTTCACGGCGCATCCGGCCCCAGCTCACTGGCTTGGGTTCTTCGGTGCGCTTGCGGCAGACGTGGATGATGTCGTACTCGATAGTCTGCGAGCCAAAGGTCCCGGGCTTCCCGCCTTCTCCCTTGGTCTCATCTGAGCGAATGGGGTACGTTGCTTCGAGGTAGTAGCCCGCGTCGAACAGCGATTCCAGCACTGCCACCCACGGCTCATCTTCGCTGTGGTGGAAGGTGAAGGCCAGGATGCCGCTGGGCTTGAGCGCACGATGCGCTTCGCGCCAGCATTGGGTGAGCAGCCGCTGATAAAACCCGTCCGGGTCTTCCGGTTCGCGCGCTTTGTTGGCCACAGCCTCCAGTGACTTTGGCGTGTAGTCGGCGGTGAAGTAGTCCGGGTACTTGTCCTTCAGCGCAAGACGCAACCAAACGTAGAAGAAGTCTGCAAGCTCCGAATAGTGCAGGAGGCCGCCGAAGGGCGGATCGGTGATGACCAGGTCGAGGCTGCCGGAATCAATGCTATCCAGCTCAGTGGAAGAACCCTGACGAACTGTCACGGCAAGAACTGGATCTCCAGTAAAGACTTTCTCGCTAGTTGACTTCTCAGCCCCGTCGCTACGAACGCTAGACACAAACTGGGGGCTAACGAGCTCATAAGGATTCACCCCCCATTCGAGCCCCTCCAAGACGCCATCTGCACAAGAAGACCAGCGCCCACTCCCCATGACACCAAAGCAAGATCCCTCGACTACGTTCGTCTTGGGGTGGTAGTTGTTATTGCTCATGTGGGGCACCAACTTGTCGTAGTTGATATCCCAGAAACAGAACATGTTCCGATAGCGGACGATCTGCTGGAATGCTCCTAGAAGCGCCTCTCTAACCCCCCAGGGATAGTCTCCAATAGTCAGAATTCCCTTCAGTATCTGCGCTTGCGCAAGCAACTGGCGGGGGTTAAACATAGTCCACCAATGGGTATAGCCGTGGTTTGGAATGCCGCCATTGTTCATGTGCGTCATGAATCCAAAAGGCACTTCTGAGCGCGGCCAATAGGCCTTTAGATCGTCATCCTTCCGCGCTTCCCACTCCGCGAATGCTGCCGCGCATTGCCTGGCGTGTGCCGCGTCATGGGCGGCGAAGAAGCGACCGCTGTAGGGTTTGCCCGCTTCATCTCGCTTCGGGGAGTAACCCTGCACCGCGTAGGCCGCCATCGGCCCCGTCTTGCCCGTCGCCTTGATGGTGCCCAGGACATCTTGCACGGTCCCGCACGCCGAGCAGGCGTAGTGCGACTTCTTCGGCACCGTGCCCTTTTTGGGTGCGAAGGAGACACTCGTATCCGGGTCGGTCACCTCATCCGGCAGCGCGCCGCGCACTTCCAGCAGACGAATCTTCGCAGCGCGTGCCGCATCCCAGCGCGTGGTCGTGGCCACATCGTCCTGCGCCGACCCGCCGTAGGGCTGGCCGTTGGCATCCTGCTTCGCCTCGCCCGCCAGCCATTGCGGATGCACCAGCAGGCTCAGTTCCACCTTCTTGTTCTTGCCCTTGCCCAAATTCACCATCGCGGTGTGGCCGCAGTGCGGGCATATCACCCCCTTCTTGCGGTCGAGCACGGAGTACGGCGGTTCACTTGGCGAGACGTAGAGGGGCGCATCGGGTGCCATGCGCGCGGCTTCTTCCTCCACGTCGAAGGCTTCGCCGCACTTGCCGCAGGTGTGTGCCCAATGCTTGACGGTGAGCGTCTTCACGGCCATCACCGGGCTGGTCATGATCGGCGTGCGGTGGCCGCAGCCCGTCACCTGACACGGCCCGTGCTTGGCCCAGAAGGTGTAGATGATCTCCGGGCCTTCGTAGCGGTAGTCCTTGCGCTCGTCACGCGGGATGGCGAGCGGGTCGAAGTCGGCAGGCATCGCCTTGTTCGTCGGCAGATGCGTCCACTTGCCTTTCTCACCCTGCGGGCCGTCGCAGTAGTAGTACGGCATGATCTGCGGCTTGACCTCGGCCTCGATGTCGGCCAGTAGCTGCTTCACTTGCTCCAGATCAACGTTGGCCAGTTCCTGCTTCACCACGAACCACGCGACCGGGTTGAGGTCGTTGCCGACCATCTGCATCCCGAGGCGCGAGCCTTCCACCAGCGTGGTACCGCCGCCCATGAAGATGTCGGCCACCTTCAGGTGCTTGAACGCGCCTTTCTTCTGGTGGTTGGCGTAGTAGTTGTCCCACACCAGCTTGGCCGCGTGCGAAGGGTCATCCGGCGCTTTGGTGGCCGCCGCGATCAGCATCGAGCGGAACACGCTGGAACGCCGCCGCGCCCACCACTTCGACATCTGGTAGATCGGCTTGCCCGCGTTGCCTTCGATGATCGCCACCTGATTGACCGGCAGGATCGGGAAATCGACTTCCAGGCAGGTCTTGGGGCGGTTCGGGTCGTTGAAGTCGACGGTTTCGAGCGCGACCGCCTTGCCTGCGCCGACGGCTTTGGCGACTTCTTGTTGGAGGTGTTCTTTCTTGGTGGCCATCAGCCGCAATCCTTACTTGGTGAGCTCGACGAAGGGCGACAGCACTTCCAGCAGCGACAAGCCGCCATGCGTGAGCGTCGGGTAGCCGCCCTGGCTGCGCCACTTCCTGCGGCCCAGAGCCAACAGGTGCGCGCCGTGAGGGCTGTTGATCTGCAATGCCACGGGCGGCACGAAGGGGCCGGTGTCGCCTGTGCCCGTCTTGTTACGCCCGCTGGAAAAGGTCTGCTTGAGGAACTGGCCGACTTCGCCATCGGCATCGGGAAAGTAGCCGGTGGCCGCGTAGCCGTGATCGGAGGTGATGACCAGCCGCCGCCCGGTGGCGAGGCGCTCGACGAAGGCCCAGAAGTCATCGCTGGACAACTGCTCGGCCACATCCTTGGTCAGCGGCTCCAGCCCCTGGCCGCTGCCTGCGCCGTCGTGCAGCTTGGCGTCGGGCCAGTGGTGCCAGAAGATCTGGTTCGGCGCGCTGCTGATCAGGGCTTGGCAGTCCTTCCACGGCAAGTCCACGGTTTCGGTGTTGGCAACTTGCAGCTTGTGCGCGAGGCCGCCGCCGTTGTTCTGGAGCTTGCTGCGGCTGGCGAAGCCGAGCGCGCGGGCAAATTCATCGGTTTCGCCGGGCAGCTCAGAGGCGCAGGCAGCGACCTCGTGCGTGGTGAAACCGCGCTCCTTCGCGCCCTGCAGCAACCACGGCAGTTCGCGCAGGGAAAGGCCGTCGAGGATCAGCACCGACTTGGCGCTGAAGGGTTCGGCCCACCAGCGCGTCAGGCGATCCGAGGTGCGCTCCACGCTGTCGCCGAAGGCTTGCCACAAGTCCCAGCCGCTGGAGGAGAGGAACAGATCCAGTGCGCCGATCTCGCGGTCGCGCCGGACGACCTCGCTGGGCGCATTGCCTGCGGCCAGCGGCATTCTGGCGATCTCGACGGCCTGATCGATGATGACGCGCCAAGCATCGGCGTCGGAGCCTTGGGTCAGGGCCTGCAAGGCGCTGGCGGTCAGTGCCATCAGTCGTCCCCCTTCTCAAGGTTCAGCTCGAAGCTCATGCCTTCGGGCAGCTTTTTGAGCAGTTCCTTGAGCTGCGCGCCGGTGGCGGCAGACACCTTGATGGACACCTCCGCGACCTTGGTGGCCGGGCCGATGCCCCAACCCTCGATCCTGCCGATCAGGTTGAGCGGCGATGTGGCCGGGCTCGACAGCGCCGTGCGCAGCTTGGTGGTGCCGCCACCATCGCCACCACTGGCGCCGAAGATGCCGCCCGGCGTGGGCCCTGGCGTGGGAGCGGGCGAACCACCCGGTGTGGGATCGGGCACGCCCGGCGTGGGGGCCGCGCCACCACCTGATGGCGCACCACTCGTCGACGGCGCGGGCAGCGTGGAGCCTCCCGTTGCGGGCACGGCCGAGGGCAGCATCACGAACACGGCGTCGAGGTGGCGGCCCGTGAGCGAGAGTTTGGGGCGCAGACGCCGCCACGCGGTGTCCTCGTCCTCGCCCGGGTTCGTTTGCAGGTACTCCATGCCGCGCACGTTGATGGCGACCTTGCCCTTGGCGCACAGGCGCAGCAGGCGTTCCTTCATCGCCGTTTCGCCCAGCCACGGGATGCAGTCCTGCCCGGCCGGGCGCGGCTCCTGCAGCTCGCGCAGCAGCTTGCCAACCGATTCGTTGTTGCTGGCGTATTCGAGCACCAGTTCTTCGAAGTCCTCAGGCACGAACAGGTCGCCGGTCAGCGCCTCTTCGATGGCTTCGGGAATCTGCGAACCCTGCTTGTCGAGACGCTCGACGCTGAATTTGCACTGCGTGGGGTCGGCGAAGTTCCAGCATTGCAGCACGGCGAAGCGGTCGAAGCGCTTCTTGAGGTTGTCGCGCAGGGTGTTCTCGAATTCCTTGTGCAGCTTCTTGTATTCGGGGTTCTGGCCGCCCCATTCCTGCGCCTTCATTTCGGCGCGGGCGAGGATGAGCAGGTCGCGATCCATGAAGGAGTTGGTACTGCCCGCGCGCGGCAGCAGGAAGCGCACGGTGTTGCGGCGCTTCTGCAACTGGTCTTTGAGCCAGCGGCCCAGCGTGGCGTCTAGCTTGTCGGCTTCCTCTGGCAGTACGAGGATGGGCAGACGGTCATCCCACTTGTCGGGCTGCTCGGCCTCATCGAGCGCCGTCCACGGATCGTTGACCCACGACTTGGGCAGGGCGATCACGCGGAAGGTCTTGGCGACCTCGTCGCTGCCGCCGATGACGTAGCGCACCTGCTTGGCGAGCTGCGCCTGATCCGCGCCGTCGGCGAACAGCTTGTCGTTGCGCGCGTAGGCCATGAGCTTGGCGCGCGGGTTCTCTTCCTCGCGGAACAGCAGCTTGGTGCCTTCCTGATGGATGTTGAAGCTGTTCTCGACGATGGTGGCCAGCTCGACCTGGAAGGCGTTGTCGTCCACCGGCTTGTCACGGGTGATGTCCAGTTGCAGCGTGGCGGGCTCGGCCCCGGCGAGGTTGCCTACGGCAATCGAGCGCAGCCACAGCGCGCCGATGATTTCCTGCAGGTGTGGCGCGACGCTGGCGTGGTCGTGCCGTGCCTCCTGCACCGAGATGATGTTCTGCTGCGCCTTCTCGCGCAGCGTGCGGTGGTGCTGGTTGGCGACGGCTTCGAGCAACGCGCCGATGCCCGAGGTGTCGTCGTCCAGCCGGAAGTCGGCGGCGGTGAGCACGGGCACCGCCTCGCCACGGCTCTTGTAGAGGTTGGCGAGGATGCGGATCAGGTCGCGCGTTTCCTGCGCGTCGGTGGCGATGAGCACCTGTTCTTCGAGCAGGCGCAGCAGGTGCGGCGCGTAGGGCCACGATTCGGTGAATTCCCGGCGCTTGCGCTCTTGCTCGGCGGACGGCACGTCGAGCAGACGGAAGGATTCGGCGACGTGCTGGGCTACCAGCGATTCGATGGTGCCGCTGGCGATCTGCAAGCGGTTGTCGAACAGGCGGTGCAGCAGCATCCGGCGGCGATCCTGCTGGATGCGCTCGGCGCTGCCGCCCGCCTTGAAGTCGATGGCGACCGGGTTGACACGATGCACCTGCTGGTAGGCGTCGCTGCCGCCGTTGCGCACCGAGATCACCAGCACCAGCAGGTCGGGGCGCTCCTTGGCGATCTCCGAAAGAATCTGGATGAAGTTGAACGCCCAGTTCTTCCAAGGGTACTGCTTGGTGTTGGTCAGGCCGTCGTACCACGTCTGGAACTCGTCCAGCAGCAGCATCGTCGGCTTGTTCTCCAGCAACTCGATGATGAGCTTATCAGACGGGATTTCGGTCTTGGACGCGCCCTGACCGTCCCACTTGCCCTTGACGAAGGTGCCGTGCGGATGGTTCTCGAACAGGACATCCCACAGGAATTTGTAGCGGTGGCGATGCAGGCTTTCGCCAATGACGTGCATCCCGTCGCGCAAGGCGATCTTGCCGATGCTGGCGTCGGCGAGCGTGGTTGCCCATGCATTGAGCCAGGAGCTTGTCGAGGACGGGTCGGTCACCGCGTGGTAGAGCGCGGCCATCAAGTGCGACTTGCCGAGGCCGCGTTCGCCGATCACGACCACGGGGCGACCCTGGCTGGGGCCGACGGCCTCGATGCCTTTCAGCAGGTCGTGCGTGGGATAGGTGATCTCCAGAAATTGCTTGGCTGCGATCTGGGTCGCGCCCGTGTGCTGGTCGTTGGACAGCTCGATGGCCGTGCCCTTGAGGCGCTTGCCCCGGAATTCTTCTCGTAGCGTCAGTCCAAGCATTACTTCCGATCCCCCTTGTTCGATGCCTTGCTCGCGGCGCGTTCGGGACTGCTCACCGATTGCCGCTTGATCCAGCTCTCGATGTCACTGCGCGAGAACCGCCACGTTCCGCCAACCTTGAAGGCGGGGATCTTCTTGGCTCCAGCGAGCCGGTAGATCGTCCGTTCCGTGACCTTCAGGTAGTCGGCGACCTCCTTAATGGTGAGGATCTCGCCTTCGCTGTTGTTCCTAGGCATGATGCTGGCCAATCCTGACAAACGACGACAGAATAGTACAGAATTTTCAGTGTTCAATAGCGTACTGGCTGTCTGGTCTGGTATTTTCAAGACTCCTACAGCCACTGGCTAGAACGCCCTGGTTGGGTTGCCCCCTCAGTCCATTCCCCCTTGAATCAGCCCAGCCTGACCAACCCAAGCCCCATCCAGTCACCCCCCTCTCCCCACCGCCAACGCCGCCGCCGCCGCCCGCGTCTCCACCCCCAGCTTCTCGAACAAGTGCTCCAGGTGCTTGCCCACCGTGCGCGGGCTGATGCCCAGGATGTCGGCGATGTCGCGGTTGGTTTTGCCCTTGGCGATCCAGCCCAGGATTTCGGCCTCGCGGGTGGTCAGCGGGGCGCCGCGCAGCGGCGCCCCGGCATCGGGCGCGGGCCGGCTCAGCCGGGCGTTGCGGGCGTGGGTGGCCAGCCGCGCCAGCACCTCGGCCACGCGCAGCGGTTTGGTCACGTAGTCCACGGCGCCGCAGGCAAAGGCCTCCAGCACGTGGGCAGTGTCGGCCAAGCCGGTCATGAAGATGACGGGCACGCCCGCCAGGCGCGGGTCGCCCTGGATGCGCTCGCAGACGGCAAAGCCCGAAAGGCCGGGCATGACGGCGTCGAGCAGCACGGCGTCGGGCGGCGCGTCGCGCAGTTCGCGCAGGGCGGCGGTGCCGCTGCTGGCGAAGCGCACCTGCCAGCCTTCGGTGGCCAGCGCATCGCACAGAAAGCCCAGGCTGGCGGGGGCGTCGTCCACCACCAGCACGGTGCGCAGCGCGGTCACTGCCATGGCAGCCCCAGCACCCGGCCCAGCGCGGCCAGCAGCTCGGCCTCGCGCACGGGCTTGGCCACAAAGGCCTGCACCGGTGGCGCCTCGGGCTGGGCCTCCATCAGGTAGGCCGAGACGACGACGATGGGCAGCGCGGTCAGCCCGGCGGCGCGGATGCGCTGGGCGGTCTGCCAGCCGTCCATGCCGTCCATGCCGATGTCCAGCAACACGGCGTCGGGCAGGCCGGTGGCCACGCCTTGCGCCAGCGCGCGCAGCGCGGCGGGGCCACTGGCGGCCTCGTCGATGGCAAAGCCCAGCGGCGCCAGCATGGCGCGCAGCAGGGTGCGCTGGTCGGCGTGGTCGTCCACCACCAGCAGGCGCCGGCGCGGGCCGGCGTAGCCGGTGATGCGCTGCGGCGGCGGGGCCTGGGCCTCGCCCGGGGCCAGCGCGGGCAGCGGCAGCGCCAGCGTGAAGCGGCTGCCCTGGCCGGGCTGGCTGTGGGCGTG
The DNA here is from genome assembly GCA_020161145.1 of Pseudomonadota bacterium. GTDB lineage: Bacteria > Pseudomonadota > Gammaproteobacteria > Burkholderiales > Burkholderiaceae_C > Ideonella. Next base: position 597,329 of record JAIUPQ010000001.1, on the reverse strand, counting down.
CAGGCTGCCGCCCATGGCGCGCGCCAGGCGGTCGGAGATGGCCAGGCCCAGGCCGGCGCCGGGCTCACCCCGGCAGGGGCCGGTGGCGCCGCGCACAAAGGGCTCGAAGAGGCGCGGCAGGTCGGCCGCCGCAATGCCCACGCCGGTGTCGATGACGGCAAAGCGCAGCCAGCCGGGGGCGTCGCCGGGGGCGGCCTCCAGCCGCACGGCGCCGCCTTGTGGGGTGAAGCGCAGCGCGTTGCCAATGAGGTTGAGCAGCACCTGGCGCAGCCGCTGGGCGTCGGCGCGCACGCGCGGCGGCAGGCCGGGGTGGGGCACGCAGCTGAAGGTGAGCGCCAGCGCCTGGGCCTGCGGCGCCACCATGCGGGTGAGGTCGCGCAGGAAGGCGGCCAACTCCAGCGGTGCGGGCGCCAGCGGCAGGCGGTCGGCCTCGATGCGGGCCAGGTCCAGCAGCTCGTCCACCAGGCCGCGCAGGTGCTCGCCGCTCTGGGCGATGGTCTGCACGGCCTGGCGGGCCGGCACGGGCAGGCTGGTGTCGCGGCCCAGCAGCTCGGCATAGCCCAGCACGGCCGACAGCGGCGTGCGCAGCTCGTGCGAGAGGCCGGCGACGAAGCGCGTCTTGGCCCGGTTGGCGGCTTCGGCGGCTTCTTTGGCGCGCTGCAGCTCGGCATCGGTGCGCTGGTGGGCGGCAATCTCGCGCGTCAGCCGCTCGGTCTGGCGGTCGGACTCCTGCTGCGCCAGGCGCCGCGTCTGGCCGGCCAGCACCAGCCACCAACTGGCTACGGCCAGCGGCAGCAGCAGCAAGGCGCCGGCCTTGACGAAGGCGTCGTGCAACCGCAGGCGCTCGGCCGCGCCCACGCCGGTGGCCTCTTGCAGATAGACCAGCGCCAGCACCGCCGCCGCCAGCAGCGACAGCGCGCCAAAGACCAGCACGAAGCCACCCAGCCGCACGTGCATGCGCCGCGCCAGCCGCGCGGGCAGCAGCCGGCGCAAGACCTGCTGCAACTGCTCGTCGGCGCGCGAGCCGCGTTTGCAGCGGTCGTGGCAGCGCGCATCCAGCGTGCAGCACAGCGAACAGATGGGCGCGCCGTAAGCGGGGCAGTGGGCGGTGTCTTCAGCCTCGTAGGTGTTCTCGCACACGCTGCACACCACCGGCCGGCCGGGCGCGGCGGGGCGAATGGGCGGCCGCGCCAGGTAGGTGCGCCCGCGCGTGGCCCAGGCGATGGCGGGCGCCGCCGCAAACGCCAGGCCCAGCGCGATGAAGGGGGCAAACGCCTGCGCCGCCGGCCCCAGCACGCCGCTGAAGGCCACGCTGGCGGCCAGCGTGCCCAGGGCCATGGCGCCCAGGCCCACGGGGTTGAGGTCGTAGAGGTGGGCGCGCTTGAACTCGATGCCGGGCGGCGACAGGCCCAGCGGCTTGTTGACCACCAGGTCGGCCACCAGTGCGCCGATCCAGGCGGCGGCCACGTGGCTGTACAGGCCCAGCACGGTGTCCAGCGCGTCGAATACGCCCAGCGTCATCAGCAGCAGCGCAATGAGCACGTTGAACACCAGCCACACCACCCGCCCCGGGTGGCTGTGGGTGAGGCGGGCAAAGAAGTTGGACCAGGCCAGCGAGCCCGCGTAGGCGTTGGTGACGTTGATCTTGACCTGCGAGACGAGCACGAACACCAGCGTGGCCGCCAGCGCCAGCGCGGGCGTGTGCCACACGTGGCCATACGCCGCCAGGTACATGCGCGTGGGGTCCAGCGCCTCGGCCAGCGGCTGGCCGGTGGCCAGCATCAGTGTACGTTTGCAGCCGAATTTTCATGGATTTGCACGGGAATTTTCCTAAGAAACTGGGGTTAATCACAGTGCCTATGGGCGGTTTTTTAACCTGGTCAGATGAGGACGGCGGGGTCTTGGGTGGCGTCCCAGGACCAGATGACGAGCTCGCCGTGGGCGGTTTGTTTGGCGCCGCCGGCTACCGTGTAGTTGACCTCCAGGCGCTCCATGGGGAAATCCCTAAATACCCGGCGGATGTCGGGGTGGTCGTTGAGGCTGACCAGGGCCTTGCCTTTGAGGCCGGCCAGCGCTGCGGCCATCTGCTCGTACTGTTCAAAACCGAACTCGACGCCGTAGCCCTCGGTCTCCCAGTAGGGGGGATCAAGGTAGAAGAACGTGTGGCTGCGGTCGTAGGTGGCCAGGATGTGCCGCCAGGGGCGGCGCTCGATGTAGGTGCTGGTCAGGCGCAGGTGGGCGCTGCTGAGCTGCTCTTCGATGCGCAGCAGGTTGACGGGCGGGGCGGTGGTGGCAGTGCCCCAGGTCTGGCCGGCCACCTTGCCGCCGAACGCCTGCTGCTGTAGGTAGTAGAACCGCGCCGCGCGCTGGATGTCGGTCAGGGTCTCGGGCGGGGTGTCCTGCAGCCATTTGAATAACTCACGGCTGGATAACGCCCATTTGAATTGACGGACAAACTCTTCGAGGTGGTTTTGCACTACCCGGTAGAGATTCACCACGTCACCATTGATGTCGTTGATGACCTCAACTTCAGACGGGGGCTTGAGGAAATACAGGGCAGCGCCACCGGCAAATACCTCGCAATAGCAGCGGTGGCGAGGGAACAGAGGAAGCAGGCGGTCGGCCAGGCGGCGCTTGCCGCCGAGCCAGGGGATGATGGGGGTGGTCACGGTGTGGGCCTCGGTCTGTGTTAAAAACCGCCCCGCCTCCCGGGAGGTGGCAGGGCCCTGGACTGGGCCACAGGCGTCTGTGGGCTGGTGGCCGGCCAGGTGTTCGCGCACCTGGTCGGTCGCCCTGTCTTAGACGATGGGGTAGCTCTCCCCCATGATTTGGCTGGCCAGCCGCTTGGCGGCCCGCTCGGCGGTGACGGGGACGGCGGCGTCCACCGTGGCGACGACCACGCCGGCCGTGACGTTGTCCGGATTGAACCGGTAGTTGCCCGGCGCACGGTTGCGCATCACGCTGCCCCAGGTGCCGCCCGGCATGGCACCCAGCACCGACGCCGAGGTGGTGCTGGAGCGGCCGACTTGCAGGTATTTGTTGACGCCGCAGACCAGCGCCATCTGATTGCCGTTGACCGCCACGGCGCTGGGCTGCGGGGTGGTGTTGGGCATGCCCGCCAAATCGGCCTGGCTGGCATAGGGCACGTTGACGGCGTTGCTCAGGCCCTTGCTCCAGTCCACGATGCCGGCCACCTTGGTGCCGGGCGCCACGGTGCCGGTGCCGTCGGCATTGACCGCGCAACCGGTGGCGTCGCTGGGCAGGTAGTAGAGGTTGCAGCCATCAGCGGCGGCCTGCACGATGGCCGCGTGTTCGACGGCCGTGACCGGGCGCGTGATGGCTGCTGGCACGGTCAAAATCGATTTGAACCAGGCCAGGTACTTGAGGTAGGTGTTGGCATCACCCGGCCCCACGTTGGTGTTGATGGCGCACTGCGAGGCCTTGCCCGCCACCGTCATGGCCTCCAGCAACCACAGGCCGGCGTCCTGGTAGTGGACCTTGTCGGCCACCACCCCCGTGTTGTTGTACTCGGCCAGCGTCACCAGGCGATTGAGCCAGGTGTACTCATGCTCGTACATGATGAGGGCGCTGGTCTGCGTGCTCTTGGCCGCCGTGTAGATGGACGGCTGGGCAAAGATGCGCGGGTCATCGGGGTTGGCCGCCACGGCCGCGTTGTAGTCGGCCGGCACGATGGCTTTGCGCGCGAAACCCGGCTCGCCGGTGACCGGGTCATCGGCCGCCGAAAACAGCAGCTGGCCCTGCATGATGGCCACGGCCCGCAGCTGGCTGGACTGGCGCCCCTCATACGTGGTGGCATTGGGGTCCGCGCGGTCGGCCGTCAGCACCTGCAGCATCAGCAGGCTGCCGCGCGAGCGGCCCAGGCCCACGACGGCGCTGCGGTTGAGGTTGAGTGCCTGGTGCAGCGCCCGGATCATCTGCACGGCATAGGCCAGATCCCAGAACGGCGCCGGGGTGCCGGGCGCCAGCTCGGGCGTGGTCACCTGCGGGTGGGCGGAGTCGATGTTGACCCAGACGCCCACGTCAACCATCCAGCCATCGACAAACGCCCGCGCCGGCCGCCCCGGCTCCACCCAGTACTCGTAGTTGCTCATGGTGGTAGGGTGGGCGCCCGCGCAGACGGCATAGCCCTCGGGCGGGGCGTCGAAATTGGGCGTGCGAATGGTCATGCGCGTGCTGGCCGCGCCGCCCAGCGCCGGCTCGCTCCAACTGCGCGGCACACCGCCTTCGACGTTGTAGGGCACTACGAACACCGAATTTTTGATCTGCCCGATCGTGCCACTGACGCGGTAGGGCTCGATGTCGGCCAGCGTGTAGGGCTGCGGATCCTGGGCCGGCGGCGTGCCGCCCTGCTGGCTGAGCACCAGCTGCCACGCATCGTTGCCGGCGCCGGTGGGCTGGCAGGCCAGCGTGAGCTGGGTCAGGAACAGCTTGCCCTCGCGCATCGACTCGATGGCCGTGATGGCGGCCATGGGCACGAACAGCGTGATCTGCCCCCCACTGGCCGCGCCGTGCTTGAGGCCCACACTGGTGGTGGTGCCGGCATGCATGGCGGCGTGCAGCGCGGTCAGCGCGGCCGGCGCGATGTCGGCCGTCAGCGTCAGTGTCGGCGCCCAGTCGTAGATGCCAATCGACTCGGGGCCAGCCAGCTCCAGGTCGACCACGTCATTGCCGGCCTTGAGCGTCAGCTCGCGCAATGGATAGACGGCGCCGCCGGTGATGACCCCCCCGGTCAGCGCGCCACCCAGCACCACGCCGGCGCACGAGGCCGGGCCGAACGCCAGCGGCCGCGTCCAGGCCGCCAGGCTGGCCTGGGGCACCGCCTGGCTGGCCACTTGCGCCACCAGCGCCGTGTGGTCGACCTGGATGGTGGGCACCTCGCCCACCTTGAACGCCACCGTCAGATCGCCCGCCCCGTAGACACCCGCCCGCACCTGGCCGGCCACGTAGGCGTAGACGCTGGCCGACTTGAGCGCCGTGCTGGCCGGCGTGTAGGTCACCGTGCTGGCGGCCACCGCCTCGGCCACCGCGCAGCTGCGCAGCAGCGCCGCCCAGGCCGGGGCCGCGAGTGCGGCCGGCGCCGCCAGCGGCACCTTGAACGAGGTGCGCAGCCGGCGCGCGTAGGGCAGCTCGTCCTGCGCGCCGTAGCCGGTGCCCACCACCTCGTTGGTGGCACTGCGCTCTTCGATTTCGGCTGAAAAATCGTCCACCTGCATGGCTACGGCGTCAGCGCCTGGCGTGGGCGCCGCGTCGACGCCCGGCACGGCTTCGAGTTTGAGCAGGATGAGGCTGTTTTTAACTGAGGCTGCCATGGCTTGCGGCTCCGGTTTGGATGACGGCCAGCGCGGCCAGGGCGGCGGCCAGGGCGGCGGCCAGGGCCGCCTCGTCGGTGGCGGCGGCGCAGGCCAGCTTGCCGCGGCGGCGCTCGCACTCAATGGCCGGCGCCAGCTGGTCGGCCCACAGCGCGGCCGTGGTCACGATGCCTTGCGCGGCCAGCTCCGGCGTGGTGGCCAGCGCCTCGGCCTCGGCCGCCACGAACGGCGGCACCGAGGCGCTGGCGTCGGTGGCCAGCGCCGCCAGATAAGCGCTGGCCTGCTGCTCTTTGAGCAGATAGGTGCCCTGCTGACCCGGCACGTCGGTGATGTAAGCCAGGCGCGCCTGGCCCGCTGCCGCGTCGATGGCGATCGAGGCCTCATCGACGCGCACGGTCAGCGGCGGGCACCAGCACCAGGCACCCGCCTGCCAGCGCCACCAGGCGCCCGCCGGTGGCGGCTGGTGGGCCACTGCGGGCGCCTGGTCGGGCGGCAGCAGGCCCAGGTAGACGCCGGCCGCATCCACCGCATGCACCACCACCGCCTCGCAGCTTTGCACGGCCACGCGGCCGCCGCCCGGGGTGGTCATCCAGACCTCGGTCAAGATCGGCTCAGTAGTCAAGGCTCGCCTCGATTTCATACTGGCCGCTGGCGGCCACCACGCCGCTGCCGGCAAGGCCGATCTCCACCAGCAGCGCGCAGCTCTTGCTGCCCTGCTGACCACCCATGGACAGGCTCCAACTGCGCCCGTAGATCAGGCTCAGCCACGTGCCCAGCGGGTTGCCGGTGGGCGTGATGCCCCACAGTTTGGTGACACGGATGTCGTGGGCGGCGCCCACGTTGGCGGGGCCATTCAGATACCAGGCGGCCTTCCAGTCGAAATCACCCAGCGCCCACGCCGACCCATCGGGCCGGAACTCCCAGCTGGCCACGGCCACTTGCGGGTAGACCGCGGCCGAAAACGCCGTGCCACCAGGCAGTGGCACCAGCAGCCCGCTTCGCAACGCGAAAAAACCGAACGGCGCGCCGAACACGCTCATGGGATGGCCATCCAGGCGCCCTCAAACCGCGACGCCGCCGCGTTGAGGGTGATGTTGAGATAGCTGACCTTGCCGGCTCCCAGCGCCGGGCTGCCGGAGACGGCCGAGCTGCCCAGCGCCACCGTGCGGTTGCCCGTTCCGTCCTGCGTGAACCGGATGGTCAGAAACTGCCCCTCGGTGGCGTTGATCACCGTCAGATTGGTCACGTTGCCGGTCAGCGTGCCCACCAGGAACGTGTTGCTGTCCCGCGCGTCCAGCGTGATGGCCGCGCTGTAGGGCGCCACCTTGGGCACGCTGCGCGCGCCGCGGGTGACCTCCATCTGGGCCGTGCTCACGATCAGCCGCGTGACGTTGTCGACGATCAGCTTGATGGGGGCCGCGGTGTCAACGCCCAGGCGGACGTCCGACCCTGAGTTGAACTGCAGGTAGCCCGTCCGCACCGCGCCGGCGCTGTCGAACCCGCTGATGTAGGCCTGGCTGTTTTTTAGCCGCACCCCCTCAGCAACCCCCTCCACGGTCACCATGCCGGCCACCGTCCCCCCACTCAGTGGCAGCCGCGTGCCCACCGCCTGCTGCACAAACGCCGTGGTGGCCACGCTGGTGTCGTTGTCGCCCACGGCCGGCGTGGGTGCGATGGGGTTGCCCGTGAACGCCGGGCTGGCCAGCGGCGCCAGTGCAGCCGGGTTGAGGTTGCCGGCGTGCCAGACGGTCTGGCCACCCAGCGTCAGCGCCCCGTTTTCATCGAGCACCATGCGCTCCAGCGCATTGCCGCCGTTAGCGGCCTTGGTGCGAAAACGGATGGTGCTGGCGCCGTTGCTGCTGGTCATCACGATCTGCGCCGGCGCGCGGGCCGGGTCATAGACCTGCCAGCCGCCAGATTGGTACTGGTTGAGGCCGATGTAGTAGCTGCCGCCGTCGACCTCGTGCTGCGCGCGCAGCAGCTGGGCGGCGGTGGCGCAGACCTCCAGCGTGCCGCTGGCCTGCAGCACCGCCGCGTCCGGGTTGGTCTGCACGCCGGCGCCGAACTGGCCCAACGCGCGTTTGGCGTAGCCGGTGGGCAGCTCGACCCAGGACGAGCCATTGAACTGCTCCAGCACGCCGCCGCTCGTGATGCGTTTGGCGCCGATGGCCACCGCGCCGGCGTAGGTCACGTAGGTGGGGTCCAGCAGCATCGCAGCGCTCGCATCGGCGCCATTGATCTTGGGCACGATGCCCGTCGAGTAGTTGTCGGTGGTGGCCAGGCCAGCAAAATTGAACGTTGGCATGTCAATAACCTCGGGTTGCGTGCGAGCCCGAGCCCGTCACGCGGGCGCCGGCGGTGGTGTAGAGGTAGACGCGGAAACCCGTGGGGTTGGGCACGTCGGCGAAATCGACCACGCAGATCAGCGGCGTGGTGCCGTTGGCCTGGCAGACGGGCGTCGACGCGTCGATGAAGGGCACGCTGAACGGCACCCACACGCCGGCATTGGCGTCGGTGATCGTGAACTGACCCGAGTCGGTGCGCAGCTTGCTGCTGAGCTTGATGTTGAGCGAGGCCAGCCGCACCAGGCTGACCCCGGCCACGCAGCTCAGGCCCACCACCACGCGGGCGTAGCGAAATCCCTCGCGCAGCGCGCTCCAGCCGGGCGCCGCGGCCACCCAGGCGTCGGCCGCGTTGGCCTTGGTGTAGATCTGGCAGCCCACCGTCACCACGCCGGCCACCGCCTGGGTGCCGGCGGTCACCGTGATGGTGGTCGAGGGCAGCACCACGCCGTAATCAAACGACTCCTCGTAGCTGCCGCTGGCCAGGCCGGGCTGGGCGTAGATCGGGTAGCCAGCATCGATCTGCGCCTGCGGGCTGGCCCAGCCCGGCCCGCTGAAATGGCCAGCCCAGGTCTCGGTGGTGTCGCGCGGGCCGATCAGGCCGCCATCCTCCCGATAGAGGTTGGTCTTAGCGCCTGAGAAATCGCTGTCGATGCTGGTGCGCAGCACGTAGTCGGGCGGCTGGTTGATGGTGGCCGGGATGGCCGTGGCCGCACCCAGGTTGCCGGCCGTGTCCCAGGCCGCCACCCAGTAGATGTAGCTGCCCGCCTGCTGCTCAAAAATGGCCGTGAACGTAGAGTTGCCGTTGCTGCCCACCTCCACGCCCGCCGCCCAGGTGGCACCCTTGCGCACCTCGTAGCGCTCCACGGGCAGGCTGCCGGTGGCCGGCGCCGCCCAGTACAGCAACGCGTTGTTGTCGATGACTTCGACGCGCGGGCTGGTGGGCGCGCCCGGTGCGTCGATGCGCACATCCAGCGCCGTGGGCGTGGAGGGCCGGCCGGCCACGTCGATGCCGGCCACCCAGTAGCGGCGCGAGCCGACATAGTCGACCCGGTGCACCCACTCCGTGGCCTTGCCCTCCGTGGCCCGCACGGCCGTGGCCCAGGTGGCGCCGTAGCGCACCTCGTAATGATCCAGCGCAAAAAACACGCCCGGATCAAACGTCCAGCGCAGCACCTCGTTGGGCCCCTCTATGGCGTAGCTGACCACCGGCGCCGGCGGTGCGCCCACGTTGACCACGCAGCCCGCCGCATTGGCGCTGACGCGGCCGCTGTTGTCCAGCGCCTTGATCCATGCCGTGAACTGCGACTCAGCCGGGATGCCCAGCAGGTAGTCGGTGCCGGCCGCGCGCACCTCGTCGCCCGCCGCCTCCCAACTGCTGCCATTGGTGCGGATCAGGTAGCCCACCACATCACGGTCGGCCACTGCCGGCCACAGCAACCGCACACCGTATTGCTCGGTCCTGAATGCCAGCGAGGCCACGTCGCTGGGCGGCGCGCGCTTGCCCACCACGTCGTGGCTGATGTAGACCCAGCCGCTTTGCGCCCCCAGGCTGTTGACCAGGCGCACGCCGATGGTCAGCACGTCGCCGTCCACCGCGCCGTTGATCGGCGCCTGCGTGTCGCTGCCCAGCGCGCCCGTGCCGTGCCAGACGTTGACGTCATCGTGCAGCAGGCTGCGCCAGACCACCTCCACGCGGCCGCTGGTGACCACATAGCCGTCGGCGATGGGTTGCCACTGCACGACCACGCGCACATTGAGCGAGCCATCGCTGCGCACCTGCAGCCAGGCGTCGCCGCTGGCCGCCGTCACGCCCTGGGGCTGCGCCACCACCCACGGGTTGGGCAGGCCGGTGTTGGGCAGCTGCTCGGCGGTGGCGGCATCGGCCTGGTCCCAGATCTCGGCGCCATCCTCCTGCAGCGTCAACAGCACCGGCGCACCCACGCCGTATTGCCAGTCGGTCACCCGGAACACCTTGGCGCTCCAGCCGTATTCGCGGTTGGTCAGCCGCACGCGGTCATTGAACTCGAACGGCCAGGCCTTGAGCTTGCACGGCGCGCGCACCACCAGCGCGTCGCGGCTGGCCTCGACGCGAATGCGCGCCAGGTTGAGGCAGCGCGCGCGGCGATTGGTATAGGGCAGCGGCAGGTCATCCCACAGCTCGCGGCCGTCGGCCGCCAGCGCGGCGGCGCTCTGGTAGGCGTCGTAGTCGTCGGGCACGGCGCTGGCGCGCGGCACGTACTGGCCGCGCACGCCGTTGAGCACCTCGTCGTAGCCGGCCCCGGCCTGGATGATCTCGGCCTGGCCGACCAGGTCGTTGTCATCCAGGTCCATCACCGGCGGTGTCCAGACGCCGGCGTGGATGCTCCACTGCGCGCCGTGCAGGGCGGTGCCGGCCATGCTGGCCAGCAGCTCGTCGAGCACGCCGGCGCGGTCCTGGTCGGTGCTGAATGCGCCATTGCAGTCGTAGAGCGGCGCGAGGTAGCCCGCCTCGCCCTCGCGGAACGCATTGAGCTGGTCGCAGGCGTTGGCGGCGGCAATGGCGTGGGCTGTGTGCACGTCGGTCAGTGCCACGCCATAGCCCCATTCGGCCGTTAAAAAATCGTGCACCAACACGGCGTTGTTGGTGGTGTAGGCCACCAGGCCGGTGCGCACATCCAGTGCCTTGCGGCCGCGCTTGCGCCAGGTGAAGTTGGGCGGCCCGCCCTGGAATCGTGTCTGCTCCAGATCCAGCGTGACCACCGCATAGGCCAGGCCGGCCAGCAGATCGCTGGCGGCCCATTGGTTGGGCACCACGCTGCGCAGCCAGGCGTCGGCCTGCTGGCCGGGCGCGCCCAGGTGTTTGCTCCAGCGCACATAGGACTCGCCGCCGGTGTAGGTGACCGTGTAGCGGCCGATCTGGCTGCCGGTGTTGGTCAGCGTGCGGTCGCCGTTGGTCAGGCTGTAGGGCGCTGCGGGCGGGCGCTCCCAGGCCCGCAGCCCAAACGCAGCCACAGCCGAAGTCAGCACGCGCATCGGGTTGTTGAGCGTGATGTCCTCACCCGGCGCCAGCTCGTATTGGCAGTTGACCTGGCGCGAGCCGCCCACGAACTCGCCTTCAGTGGCCCAGCCGTTGGCGTCCAGCGGCCCCACGGCCACGCCGTCGATGTACATCTCGTCGATACCCTCGACCTCGTGCGCCGCCACCACGATGACCAGATGCTTGTAGCCATCGGGCTTGGTGTAGAGCTGGCCGTTGGTGCGCTGGCCTTGCTTGTCGCTGGTGAACATGGCCACGATGTCGCCTCCGTCCACGCATTCGCCGTAGACGATGCGCCAGGGCGGGTCGGCGCGCAGCAGCGTGACGCTGCGGTCGGTCAGGCTGGCGTTGTACGCGGCGCGGGAAGCGGCGGCGCGGGCAGCCGCCTTGCGGCGCGCCTCCAGGCTGCCGTAGGCGGTGGCGGCAATCATGATGACCGCGGCCACCGCATAGCTGATGACGCCGTACGACGCTGCTACGTAGGCCGCGATGACAATCACCGGCGCAGCCCAGGCCGCCGGCGCGGCGAGCAGCAGCACCAGGACCAGGGCCGCGCGCGCACCCCTCATGCGGCCACCTGCAGATGCCAGGCCACGAGGCCATCCAGCGTGGGCAGATGGACACAGGCGCCGGCCGCATCGATATAGGCCGTGGTGCGGCCGGCGCACAGGCCCAGCGCATGGGCGCCACCGCCCAGGCGCAGCAGCACCACGTCGCCCAGCCGGGCCAGGGCCGGCGCCACCGGCTCGCGGCCCAGTGCGTGCGTCACCGCCGCCACCCAGCCGCCGTGGTGCACCACCGCCCGCATGGCCGCCCGCGCGGTGGCGGGCTCGGGCAGCGCGGCCAGCAGCCGGCTGCCCTCGATGTGGTCGACCCAGCCGGCCGCGTGGTGCACGCAGTTGGCCGTCGCCCAATCAAACGGCTGCGTGCGCTGGCTCAGATAGAGACCCAGCTCGATGGCCAATGCGTTGGCGCTGCCCATGCCCATGGTCACTGCTCCTGAAACCGCTTGGACAGCCACAGCGAGGGCTGCTCGATGAGGGTGCGCATGTAGCGCAGCCCGGTGTCGCCGGGGTGGCGGCGCTGCTGCTGCGCATGCGTCAGCCGCAGACCCTGGTCGTTGCGGGCGCGGCTCATACCGGAGCGCGTGCAGTGCAGCTCGATGCGGCCACTGGCCTCGGCGCCAGGGCTATCCAGATCGGCTGCCTGACGCGTGATGACCACGCGCTCCATCACGCCGGCCCAGCGCCAGCGCACGCTGCCCACCGCCTGGAATGCCGCGTCCAGCAGCACCAGGCCCAGGCGCACGCTGCGGCCGCGGTAGTCGTCGACATTGCCCAGCGACGCCGCGAGCATGGCCGGATCAGCCAGCGACAGCGACAGCACCAGGCGCTCGGCTGAGGCCTGCGGGCTCTCGGTGACGGCGGGCACCTCGGCCAGGCTGCCCAGACCCTGGTAAGCCTGACCATCGACGGTCAGCGTCACCGGCGCGGTGGTCAGGCGCTGCAGGCCACCCTTGAACGACAGCTCAGCGACCCAGGCATCACCGGCCACTGCAGCCAGGTGCTGGGTGTTGCCGCCCATGTTGATCATGACCAGGTCTCCAGTAAATCAATGGCCATGCCGCGCACGGCGGTGCCGCGCTTGTCATAGGTCCAGCTGACGCCGCTGCCGCCTTGGCGGCGGAAATAGACGATGGGGTGATCCCAGGTCACCGGCGTGAACTTGGGCGCGCCTTGGCGCAGCGGCGGCTCGATGGCAAACGACAGCACGCCGCCGGGGCTGGCCGTGCCGTCGGCCATGGCCATCACGGTTTGCGAGGTGCCCAGGCCGCTGCCGATCTGGAACTGGTCGCCGGCCCGCACCGTGCCACTCGCCGTGCCGCCCGACAACGCCAGCGTGGTGGCGCCGGCCGCATGCACGGCGGCCAGCTGCAGGTTGCCGCGCAGCGTGCCCACCGGCTGGGTCTGGATGGGGTTGTAGGCCGCCAGCACGTTGACGCGGCCGCGCAGGCTCACCAGCAGCGCCTGCCAGCGGCCGGCCTCGCTGGCGCGCAGCAGCTCGGGCTGCCGGAGCGTCAGCGTCCAGCGCGCCGGCCCCGCCGGCCGCACCTGCTCGGTGCCGGTGGTTTCGCTGCCGCCCAGCAGGTCAAAGCTGCGCTGACCCCAGCCGCAATCTGCGGCCACCGGCAGGTCCAGGGGCATGGTGATGATCATCCGACAACCCCCAGCTCGCGCAGCTTTTTCCACATGCGCTTTTCCTGTGCGGCCTGGGCCTCGGACACGGCCTTGAACACCTGCGCCTGGTCGGTGCGGGCGTCGATGTGGATCTCGGCGCGAAAGTCCATGGCCAGGCTGGGCCGGGCGTTGGCGGAGCCGGCGGCAGGCGCCTGGGCCTGGGCCTGGGCCTGGGCCTCACGCAGGCTCTGGCCCGGCAGCGCGCCATCGGCAACGCCAAACACGCCGCCCAGCGCAAACGCCGCCGTGGCCTGGCCTGGTGCCATGCTGCGGGCCTCGCGCGCGCTGCGCGGCTGACGGCCCAGCGCCAGCGCCCTGACCGCGCTCAGGTCGATGCCCAGCACGCCGCCGCTGCCGCGCGACAGCGGCAGCACGCCACGGCCACCGCCATGCACCGTCACCCCCAGTTGGCCGCCCTGGCCCCGGCGCAGCGGCAGCGCGGCCTCGGGGCCGGCCTCGCCCGCCACACCGCGCCGCACGCGGGCGCCATCGCGAAAGTTAAAAGCGGTCGGCCCGGTGAGAATCTCGCCGCCACGCGCGAACGCGCCGCCCGTGGCGAACGGCGCCACCCCGTAGGTGGCGCCGCGGCGGGCAAACATCGCGGCCGCCCCGGCGATGCCCTGAGTCATGCTTTGCGAGCTCATCATGATCGCGGCATTGGCCAGCGCGGCCGCCGCGCCGGTGAGCGCCATGGCCGCGCCGGTCAGCGTGGCGCCGGCCGCCGTCTGCGCGGCCTGCGGCAGCAGCCAGCCCAGCGCGCTTTGCACCAGCTGCGCAGCCGCGCCGCCCAGCGCGCCGCTGCTGTCCTGAGCGGCGCCGCTGATGGCGGCCGCACTGCCGGTCAGGGCCTGGCTGGCCTCGTCGCTGCCGCCAGCACCCAGCCCGCCGCCCTGGCCACCGGGCTGGGTGGGCGCCGTCAGACCCAGCGCGCCCGCAGCCTGGCCGGCCAGTTGCTGGAACAGCCCCCGACCCAGCGTGTAGAGCATCTGCTGCGCCAGCTGCTGCAGGCTGACCTGCTGGCCGCTGACGAAGCGGCCGAACGCATCGGCCGCCCCATCGGTCATCTGGGTGATGGCGCCGTCCCAGGTCTGGCGCATCTGGCGCGTGGTGTCGGCCCAGTCGGTCAACAAGCGCCTGAATTCGGGCTGGGTCTCGTCGGCCAGGCGCAGGTGGATGGCGGCCTCGGTCTGCTGCTGACCGCTGCGCAGGCCAGCGATGGCGGCCTGGGCGTCGCCGATGTCCAGCGCGTTGTCGCCGCCGGCGGCGCGGAAGGCGGCGATGCGGGCCTCCAGCTGCATGATCTCGCGCTCGGTCTCCTCGCGGCTGCGCCGCACCTGCCAGGCCGCCAGCGCGGCCGCGCGGGCCACCGGGTCGGCGATGCGCTCGATGGCCAGCTGGGCGGTGGCGTCGCTGGTCTGCCGGATCTGGCCGCGCGCCTGGTCGACGGCCTGGCGCAGGCTGCCGGCCGCCTGCTCGAATGCGCGGGCAGCGTCGGCGTAGCCGTCCTCCACCGCCTTGGTTTCTGCCGCGATGGCCTCATCGGTGATGCGCCTGAATTCGCCGCGCAGCCGAGCCAGCTCGGCCATCTGGCGGGCGGTGTCGGCCGCATCCTTGGGCGCATGGGCCTGCGTCGCTTGCTGGGCGCGCTGGTTCTGCGCCAGTTGCTCAGCCTCGACCAGGCGCAGCAGGCGCACCTGCTCATCGGCCCACTGCTGGCCACTGAGCACGTCCTGCTCGCGCAGGCGGTCGGCGCTGGCCATTTGCACCGCCAGGCCGCGCAGCCGCGCGTCGCTGGCCGCCCGCTCCGTGGCCAGCGTGGCGTCGGCCCGGGCGCGGGCCAGCTGGGCCGCCTCGGCGGCGCCGGACTTGGCGGCGTCGAGCTGGGCTTTGCCGTATTTGTTGGCCAGCGCGGTGGCGTCGGCGGCCGGGTCGTAGCCGGGGTCGGCGGCCTGCAGGGCGGTGATGGCGGCCAGGCCTTTGAGGTAGTCCGTATTGACACCGACGGCCTTCTGGGTGGCGTCGGCTACCGCCTTGCGGGCGTTGGCCAACGTGTTGTCGGCGGCAGCAGCGGCCTCGCCGCGCCAACCCAGTTTGCGGTCACTGGCCGCCACGCCGTCGTCGCCCGCAATGGTTTGTTGCGCCTGGGTCAGGCCGGCCAGATCGGCTTTGGCCCGGCCCAGCTCGGCGTCTCGGTACGGGATGCGCACACCGTGGCTGGCCAGCCGGTCGGCCTCGGCCTGCAGATTGCTGACCAGGTCCGCCTTGGCCGCGATTTGCACATCCAGCGTCTGGCTGCCCTCGGTGCCCACAAACCGCCCGACTTGCTGACCCGCCAGCGCCGCCATCTGGCCCCAAAATCCAGCACCCTTTGCCTTGGCGATCTCCATCGCGTCGCCGGCGGCCCTGATCTCATAAGTCAGCGAGTTAAGGGACGACGTCGCCGCGTTCATCAGCCCCGAGTTCGCCAGCGTGGCCTTGAACTGATCCCACGCGCTGGCCATGCGGTTGGTGGCGGCCTCGAAACGGCTGCCCGCCTCCTCGGCCGCACCGCCTAGTTCTTGACGCAGTTGCTCCGCAAAGCGCGGCAGGAAGTCGGCGGCCATGATCTGGCCCTGCTCCAACATCTTGCCCAGCTCAGCCGTGGTGACACCCATCGAACGGGCCGCGATCTGGAATGCACCCGGCAGGCGCTCGCCGAGCTGGCCGCGCAACTCCTCGGCGCTGACCGTGCCTTTGCTGACCATCTGCTGAAGGGCCAGCAACACGCCACTCGTGTCGCCGGCCGACAGGCCCATGACGGCCGCCGCCTCGCTGACGGCCGTGAACACCTGTTTGGCCTGCTGCCCTTCCAGGCTGGTTCCGCGTGCGGCGGCGGCAAATTTGCCATAAGAGGCTGCCGTTTCGGTCAGGGACAAACCCAGCCGGTCGGACAACGCGCGCACATCAGCCAACGCCTGGGCGCTGCGGCCGGCGGTGGCGAAGTCGAGCAGCGTGCGCGTGCGTTGGGCCTGCTCGCCCGCCTGCCATAGCGCCGCGACCGCCGCCACGGTCGCGTCCTTGATCTGCCCCAACACCAGCAGCGCCGCGCCGCCGTGGCCCATCGTGCTGATCTTGGTCAGCGCGCGCTCGGCCGCGCTGCCCGTCTGGTCGAGTGCGCGGGTGGCCTCGCGGGCCTCGCGCGCGAGCGCCTGGCCGCCGCTGGTGGCCAATGCCCGCCCGGTGGATCGGCTGGCGGTGGTGGCGGCGGTGACCACGCCGCCCAGCGCCTGCTGGGCCTGCGTGGCGGCCTGCTTGAGCCCGCTGGCGTCGCCAGCGATCCGAACCTCAATGCGCGATGCCATACACTGACCCCATGAATACGCTGGTCGACGTCCTCATCGTCCTGGGCGCGGTGGCCGGCCTGGGCTGGGTCGCATGGGCGGCGCTGGGCGCCTTGGCCAGCCTGTTCGGCCTGACCCGGCTGCAACTGCTGGGCCTATCGGCGCTCATCGGCAGGCTGTAGCTCAGCCGCGCTGCTCGCGCGCCCAAGCCAAGGCCTCGGCCTCCATGACCAATACGCCCTCGAGCGCCCGCTTGAGGTGCCCGCCGCGCAGGCCCAGCTGGCGCGCAGCCACCGGCACCGCCGCATAGTCCAGCCCCATCAACCCGGCCATGCTGACGCGCCACTGCGTGAGCAGCAGCGCGAAGAGGCGAACGGGTTGGATGCTGTCGGGCCAGAGTGGGCATGTGGCGGGGTCGGTGGGCAGGTCGGTCAATTGGTCCGCCAGGCCCATGGCGGCCGCAGCGGCATGCAGGTCGTCAGAGGAGCCGCCGCCCTCCATCAGCCAGCGGGCGGCGGCCCTCAGTTTTTTGTGCGGCCCTCGGTCAGCGCCGCGACGTAGGTCTGCATCAGCAGACGTCCAGCAGGCGGGTAGTCGTTGAGCAACTGGTCGATGGCAGCCACGGTCAGCGGCGCGTCGGCGTCCCAACCGGCCATCGCGCTCGCGAAATGCGCGGCCTCCTCGGCGGGCTGCAGCGTGGCCAGGTGATCCAGCCAGGCGGTCAGCTGGCGACGGCCGGCGTGGCGCCAGGTGACGGCGATCGTCTTGACGCCGCCGTCGGCGGTGGGGATATCCGTGACGGCGTCAAACGTAGGGTTGGGCTCGAGTGTGAACATGGTGGGCGCGGTAGTCGTATGGGTTACAGATGGACCAGGCGCCAGGCGTCGTTGCCGGCGCTGGAGGGCTGGCAGGCGAGGCTCAGCTTTGTTAAAAACAACTTGCCTTCGCGCACGTCCTCAATGCCGGTGATGGCGCATTGGCCGGCATGGAACAGCAGCTTGCTGCCGGCCACGTTGCCGTGCTGCATGCCCACGCTGGTGAGGGTGCCGGCGTGCATGGCGGCATACAGCGCCGTCAAAGCAGCGGGGGCGATGTCGGCGGTCAGCGTGAGCTTGGGCGCCCAGTCATAGACACCGATGGACTCGGGGCCAGCCAGCTCCAGGTCCACGATGTCGTTGCCCATATCGAGCTCCAGGCTCTTGAGCGAGTAGAAGGTGCCGCCGGTGATGGCGCCGGCCGCATAGGTGCCGCCGAGGTTGACGCCGGCGCAGGTGGCGGGGCCGAATGCCAACGGCCGCTTCCAGCTTGTGAGGGTGGCGGCGGGCGTGGCCACATCGGTGACGCTGGTGACCAGGCCGGTTCCCTCCACGCCCAGCGTCGGCACCTTGCCCGCTTCCCACAGCATCTTGCCGTTGCCAACTGCGTACGCGAACTTGCCCAGCTCGCCGTTGACATAGGCCCATAGCGAGGTGGTCTTGAGGTTGGTGCTGGCCGGCATGTATTCCAGACGGGTGGGGCTGACGCCGGCCGTCTCGCTGACCGCACACATGCCCAGCAGCACATTCCAGGACGGTGGCGTGAGACCGCCCGAGCCGGCCAGCGGCACCTTGAATGCCACTTTGCCGCGGCGGGCATAGGGGATCATGTCCTGGCTGCCAAAGCCAGTGCCAACAGTCTCGTTCGTGGCCGAGCGCTGTTCAATTTGCGATGAGAAATCATCGACCTGCATACCGACGGCGTTGGCGGCCGGCGTGGGGCCCGAGTCGACACCGGGCGTGGCCTCGGTCTTGACCAGGATCAGGCTGTTTTTGACTGAGATGGGCATGGTGGCTCCGCTCGGGGGTCAGGGTTGGGCAGGCGCCCAGATCTGGGTGCTGGCCTCGTAGGTGTCCATCCACCAGAGGCGGCCGTTTTCGAACTGCATCAAACGGCCCTCGGCGAACGAGACGGTGGCGTCGGGGTCGGTGGGCAGCGTCCAGCCGGCCAGCGCGGTGCGCACCTGCTGGCGGCGCACCGCCAGCTCGGACTGCGCCGCGCCGCCGCGTGCGTCGCTGACGTTTTGCACGGCGATCAGCACGCCAAACGCCATGCGCAGTGGCTGGGCATGGACGCCCGCCAGGTAGCCGGGCTCGGCCGACTCGGCCAGCGGCAGCACATAGACCACCGGCGTGGTGGGCGCGGCGTCAATGGCGACGTCGAGGCCGGCGGCACCGCCGATGTCCACCCAGTCGGCGGGCAACTCGCTGCGCAGGCGCTGGACGATGGGGTTGATGTCCACGGCGATCAGCGGCCTGGCCAGGCCGGCGCGTAGACATCCAGCGCGGCGCCAAACTGAGGCGGCCGAGTGCGCACAGCCACGGCCACAGCGCCAGCGGCAGCGGTGGGCTGGGTGTCGGTGGCGGCCAGGCCCAGCTGAGCCGTGCCACCAGCCAGCGCCACCAGCAATTTGACGGCAGCGGCATAGCGCTCCTTGACGAGCTCGGGGGCGGCCTGGTCGTAGAGGCGGTAGCGGGCGATGTCGGCCGCCAGGCGGGCGAGCACCGGCGGCACGGTGGCCAGCGGCAGCGCGTAGCGCCCGGCCAGATAGGAGTCGATCTCGGCACTGGCGTCGGCCAGCGCGCGGTCGATCTCCACCGCGCCCAGCGCGCCACCCCCACCGGGGTTGCTCAGCTGGGCCAGCTCGGTGGCGCCGAATCGCTCGACCAGGTCGGCCTGGGTGGCGTACATCGCGAGCGATCAGCGGCGCGGCCGGCTGATGGTGGGCGGGGGCGCGGCGGGCTTGGGCGGCGGCACCGGCTTGGGCGCGGGCTCGGACGTGGGCTCGGGTTTTGCCTCGGGTACGGGCGGCGCGGGCGGCGGCTCGGGCGGCGGCGCGGCGGCCTCCACGGCGGCGCCCATGGCGACCAGGTCGCTGGCGTCGCGCTCGTCGAAGGCGCGCGGCGCGTCGCCGGGGTTCAGAAACTCGTTGTTGCCGCAGTTGATGCGCATCAATGCGGTGAGCCAGATGGTTTTGCTCATGGGGGCTTCCTTGGGTTACGCCGGGTTTTGGTTACGCCGGGTTTTGGATCAGGTAGCCGCAAGCGATGCCGGACAGCACCGGGGCGCGCTCGTAGGTGCAGCCGTAGACCCAGCTGCGGGCCGAGGCGTCCCAATACGGCTCCTCCACAAGGGGGTGTCCCTCGTAGGTGTAGGTGTAGCCATAGCTGGGCTCCTCCAGCGCGCTGGGCTGACTGGGCACGTAGGCCAGCACGGCGTTGTTGCCCCAGACGTCGGTGGAGACGCCGGCGTCGTTGAAATAGATGGCGCCGCCGATCACCACTTTTTCGACGTTGAACAGGCCGGCCAGCATCTGCGCGGTGATCTGCGCGGAGACCGGCGAAGACACGCCGTCATACTGAAACCGACTGATGACGTTGGGGTTGTTTTTGGCCGCGCTGAATCCGAGGGCCGACAGCACCAGCGTGTTGGGGTAGATGCCGCATTGCTGACGGATGGCCTCGCGGCCGGCATCGATGTCGGTCAGCGGCGTGCCGGTGGCCGCGCTCCATTTGCCCGCGCCAGCCAACGTCACCTTGTTGCTGGCTGCGTAGTTGGCCGCATTGGTGGCCATCAGGGCCTGGTCGATCTCCAGCCCCATGGCCAGGACGCGCATGCCCACGTTGATGGCACGTCGGCCCAGGTCGATGCCAGGCACGACCGAGGCGTCTTGCTGGTGTTCGCGCGGCACCGGCATGTCGGCCGCGTCGTTGGACAGCGCGAACGGCTTGCCGGCGTAGCCGAACTGGATGCGCGCCGCCGCGCCACCCGGCGCCCGGCGCGTGGCGTAGCGCATGAACGCCTCTTTGCCAAACTCGATGATCTGGCCGCCACGGGTGTTGACGGGCACGCGCGGAAACAGCGCGCCACCCACAAACTGCATGTTGGTGTAGCCCTGAGCCACATTGCTCAAGACCGGGTTGATGACGCGGACGCCGCTGTTGCTCACGGGCATGATGGGTGCTCCTGGTGGATCTGCGAATGGGGGTCAGTGCGTGATCAGCACTTCGATGTAGTTGCCCTGCCCTGCGCTACCTTGCAGGGCCATGCCCCACGAGTAGCCAGCCAGGTCGGCGCCGGTCAAGATGGCGCCGTTGGCGGCGGTGGAAGTGACGGCCACGCCGCCGGCGGCGATGCCGGCCACGGTGGCTTTGACGGCGCGGCCCTGGGCATCGCACTGCACCCGATCGCCCGGCAAGATGACGCCGGTGCCGGTCTCGCAGGCGGCGGTGCCGCAGCAGGTGATCTCGACCCCCTCGCCGTCGACGGCCGAGCGGCGGGCGATGCCGGTGATTTTTTGGGCGGTGGCCGAGGCTTGGATGCCGACCATGTTGATGCCGTCGGCGGCAGCGCCGACGAGCACGGCGCGGCCGTAGGTGATGGCGCCTTGGGCGATGACGCCCAGGTCGAGCAGCGAGCGGGCTTGCTGGGTCATGAGGAGGGGCTCCTGGTGGACGTGGGCGGGGCGGGGGTCAGGCCTGGACGTGGCCCAGCGCGGTGACGTAGTCGGTGCCCGGATGGGCACGCTGGTAGGCGATCACGCGCTGGTGCAGCGCCAGGCCCTCGGGGCTGACGACGGCGCCGATCGGCGCGGCAAAACTCACGCTGCCGGCGGCGTCGGCGGCACGCGCGCCGGTGGCAACCTCGCCAAATTCGACCTGCCGGGGCAGCGCGGCCAGCACGGTCTGCAGCGCCTCGGCAAGCGGCTGGCGGCTCTCGCCCTCGCCGAACTCGACGGGAGCGTCGCCGGCGGCCAGTGCGTCCAGCGTGGCGACGATGACGCCCTGATGGGCCACGGGCCAGCGGGCGCCAGCGGTCAGGCCCTCAGCAAACGCGAGATGCCGGGCATGCTGCTGCGCCAGCCGAACCTGCTGGGTCGCAGCGGTGGCGGTGGCCAGGCTGGTGGTGAGTTGCTCGACTTGGGCCTGCAGGGCCGCAATGCGTTCTTGGTCGGTCACGATGGATCCTTCGGAAAACGCCGGCACGGCGCCGGCTGTAGGGGTTTCGGCGGCAGCGGTTTCGCGCGCCGTGCGCAAGTCGTCTTGAGCGCCGGTTTCGACCTGGCCTACGGCGTAGCTGGGTAAGGCCTTGTCCGCCTCCTCGAGGCCGAATTTGGCGATGACCCATTCGCGCAGGCTGCGCCACAGGCTGGCACCGACGACGTCATCCCACTCACTGAACTCGATGACGCCCTCTTCGCCCTCGGCGAACTCCGGCGCGCGCAGGCCTTTGACGGCGGGCGGCTGAGCGCCGAGGAACCCGACATGACGCAGGTAATAGACGCCCGGCGACGGGTTGTTGGGCGCATCGGGGGCGTAGAAAGAGGCGCTGACCTTTTTGAAGCGCCCGGCGCGCACCATCTCGGCGAACGCCGGGTCCACCTGGCTGAGACGGGCCTCCAGCTGGCCGCTGCGCGACGTGAGGCCGGCCACCCAGCCGTAGGCCGGGGCGTCGGCGCTGGGGTGGCCCACCACCAGCGGCGCCTCATGGCGGCTGGGCGTGTAGGCCACGGCGGTCATCATCACGTCGCGCTGCGTGAAATCGATGGTCTGGCCACTCATGGCCGTGTGGCGGCCGGCGCTGAAGATGTGCAGCGGTTCGGGGGGCGTCGGGTCGGCGGCTTGGGGCATGGCCGCTACTCTGGCGGCCGGGGGTGGCAACGGTCAGGGCGTGGCGCCACGGTAGGGGCGCTGCGGGGCCGCGCGCGCAACGACCGCCCGCCGCCGCCAATCCGACCGCCCGCCCCACCCCAAAGTCGACGCTGGCCGCGTTAATTTCGCCTCAGTTACGTTAAAAACGGTTAGGCGGGGGGTAGGCGGCCCCTGGGCCTAAAAATCGCTCCTAGGCCCTAAAAATCGGTCGGCCCATTTTCAGGGCCGAATCAGGCTGCCGCCCGCCGTGGCCAGCCAGGCGTTGACCTCGGCCACCACGGCGGCCTGGTCGGCCGGGTAGAGGCTGCCGTCGGCCCGCGCCGGCAGGTAGGGCCGGGCGGGGATGCGCACCTGGTGGGCGCCCTGGGCAAACCAGCGCGCCTGGGCACGCTTGTGGCTGTCCTTGGCGAACACCAGGCCGGCGCCGCCCATGATGGCGCTGCGCAGCAGCTGGCCTTTGGCGTCGGTGCGGTGGCGCACCAGGCGGCTTTGGGCGCCTTTGCTGATGGTGCCGCCCCACTGATGGATGGCGGCGTAGGGCTGGTTGCTGCCCAGCCAGGCGGCGGTGGCGTTGGCGCCCCAGATGATGCCGGCGCGCAGGCGGCCGCTCTCCTGCAGCGTCAAAGGGCCGCGTTTGTGTTTGCGGGTGGCCGGCTTGAGCGGCGCCCAGGGCTGGCCATCGGGGCCGGCCTGGGCGCTGAAGCGGGCGTCGGTGCGGGCGTAGAGGCGCTCGGCGATCCGGGCCATCAGTGGCTGCGTGTGGCCGGCCTGCTGGGCCATGCGGGCCAGCGCGGCCTGCACGGCCTGGTGGTAGACGGTGATGGTGATCTGCATCAAAATAGCCCCCTAGGTGAGCCGTGACGCGCCGTGAGCCCGGCCCGTTATGAGCGTACAGGTGAGAGGGGCCGTGAGGCCTGCATGCACCACCGGGTCACGGCCCACCTGCCCCTCCCCCGTCTTTGGCCACCCGCCAGCGTTTGCCGGTGCGCACGTAGAGCGTGACCAGGCTGAGCGTGCGGCTCTTTGGCCCCGAGGACACCTCGAACACCCCCTCGAATTGCTCAGCCCCCACCTGGCGCGTGAGCACCAGCCGCGTGCCACTGCGGGCGGGCGCGGCGGTGGTGTCGGCGGCGTTGACCAGCGCGGCCACCTGCGCAAAGTCGGCGGCCACCACCGGGCGCTGGCCGTCGGCGTCGTCGGCGTGGCGGTTGACGGCGTGCAGCACGGCGTCGCTGCTGAGCACCAGCACGTGGTTGGCCAGATCGCGCCCGCCGGCGGCCGCCGCCAGGCGCTGGGGCCGCTCGACAAATCCGAGCCACAGCGCGGGCAGTTTGGTGCGGCGGTCGGCCAGCGCCTGCTCGGCGTAGGCGACGGGGTGGGTCTCGGTGTCGATGTAGCGGCCCAGCTCGGTTTTGAACACGGCGCGGATGGCGGGCGGGTAGGTGATGAGCTTGGCCTCGACCATCTCGCGCAGCGGCACGCCCACTTGCGCGCCGGGAGCGTAGCCCCAGCCCTCGTCCGCCCCGGCGCCCTGCTCCCAGCCGGCGGGTGGCGCGGTGGGGGCACCAGGCTCGGGCGCGGCCTGGGCAAACACCTTGCAGTGACAGCCCCAGCCGTTGGGCGGGAAGTGGGTGCGCCAGAACGGGTGGTCGGCGGGCAGCGTGAGGCCGTTCCAGGCCTGGTGCTGGGGACGCGGATGGATGACGCCGTCGGCGTGGCGGTAGCGCCACCAGGGCAGCGAGGTCTTGAGCGCTTGCAGCTGGCGCCAGCGGCCCGCCGCGTGGCTGGCGGCCAGGTTGGTGTCGTAGATGACGGCGGTGCGCCAGGCGCGGCCGGCTGCCGTGCTGCTGCCCGTCCAGCCGCTCCAGCCGCGGCGCATGGTGATGGCCTCGAACTCGCGCCGAAACGCGGCCAGGCCGCTGCCGGCGGCCGCGCGCTCCACGGCCAGGTGCAGGTCTTGCAGCAGGTCGGCCTTGAGGGCGCCGGCGACCACAAACGCACGGTCGTGGGCCGACTGCCAGATATCGTCCCAGCGCTCGGTGGGCACATTGAGCTTGCGGCGCAGGTAGGCCAGTTGCTCGTCGAACGGCGCGGGCTGTTCGGCTGCGGCCGCCGCCGCGTCAGGTGGGGCCAGCGTCGGCACGGGCCGCCTCCATGCCGCGCAGCTCGGCCAGCGCAAAGCCGGCCGCCATCAACTGCGCCAGCTGCTCGGTGGGCAGGTGGCCCCAGGCGCCCACCATGGCGGCCTGCAGCGCCGCAGGGGTTTCGGCCAGGTCGACCAGGCCGCGCAGTTGGGCCAGCCAGGCGTCGAGCTGGGGCTGGGTGGCGGCAGCCAGCTGCGCGGCCTCGGGGGCCCAGGGGGCGGGCTCGGCGGCCAGCGCGGCCTCGGCGAAGGCGGCAGCCGATGCACCTGGTGCATCAGGCGGCGCGGTGGCCGAGTGAGCCTCGGGCGCCAGATCCTCGGGCTTGTAGCCGTAGGCGTTGATCCAGTAGGCGTTGGTGTAGCGGGCGCCGGCGTCGTAGTTGGATTTGTCGCGCTCGGCCTGCAGGCGGTCTTGCTCCTCCTGGTCCCACATCTGGAACACAGGTGCCGGGCTGCCAGGGTAGTTGCGCTCCACCACCCACTGGATGAGCTGGTTGACGGTGGCGGTGACGATGGCGGCGTCGGCGTCGCGCAGCTCGTGGGCGACGTCCAGGCCGGCGTGGGCGCTGGCCTTGTTGCTGCTGGCCTCCATGGTCTGGTTGGTGCCGGTTTGCACAATGGAGATCTCGCCGCGGCAGTGCATGACCAGTGACTGGTAGAGGTCGGAGCTGGCGCTCTTGCCGGCGGACTCGATGATCTCGACGCTGCCGTCGTCAGGCACGGTGGCCACGGCGTCTTGCAGCAAGCCCTCGAGGGCGGTGAGCATCTCCTGGCGCTCGGCCGCCTGGGCGCTGCGCGGCAGCTTGCCGACGGCGAACGCGCCACCGTATTTTTCGGCAAACGTCAACCAGAACCGCAGGCCGCCTTTTTTGAACAACGCGGGCCAGTAGCACAGCGCCAGGTCGGGCTCGCCGTAGGGGTTGCGGTAACTGGCGTCTTGCCGGGGCAGCAGGAATTTGGCGGGCGGCAGCGGGATGCCCTCCAGCGGCTGCTCGCGGGTTCTGAAGCGCAGCTGGGACTCGGCATCAAAACAGAACCACTCGGGCGGCTTGGCCTCGACCACATCCACCCACAGGCCGCCGGTGCCGGGGCGCCAGCTGACCTCCAGCGGCTGGTAGCCGTATTGGCAGGCGTCCAGCGCCTGGCGGATGAGGCGCTCCGTATCGAGGTCGGCCAGCATGGCCTGCACGCTCTTGGTGGCGCGGCTGGCGGCGCGGCCGCGGTCGACGTCCCAGGACAGCGCCAGCACGGCCGCTTTGCGGCGGCGGACGCAGGCGCCGACGTGGGGGTCGCGGGCGATGTCGCGGTAGACCCGGATGTCTTGCCCCAGTTGCTTGAGCAGCGGGTCGGGGTTGGGCAACAGGTTGCCCATAACTGAAAAATCGAACGCCGCCATGCGGGTGGCGATTTCGGAGCGGATGGGGAGGATGGGGCGCATGGTTAACCGTAGCCTCTCATGTCAACGGTGGGCCTGGCCAGGCGCGGCCGGCTGGCGATGGCCAGCGTGCCCATGCCGCTGATGGCCAGCGCCCACAGCATGTGCAGTGCGTCGGGGCCGTCGTCGTGGTCGGCCATCGGGAAATGCACGAGCTGGTCCAGCAGCACGGTCTGGCTGGGGTGCAGGCGGATGAGGCCGTTTTTGATGTGGGGCTGGATGCTCTCGATGCGCAGCAGCTTGTCGGCAATAGGCTGCACGCCGCGGGCGGGCACGGGGATGCCGCGGGCCGCGCTGCGCTTGATGAGCTCGGTGCGTAAAAATTCCTGAAACTGCACCGTCTCGATGGACCAGACCACGCAGCGGTAGAGGCGCTGCAGATCGATGACGTCTTCGATGATGCGGTCGGGCAGGCGCTTGCGGATGGCGGCCTCCACCACATCGAGCACGCCGGTCTCGCGGTTGAGGCCGCCCACCAGCAGCGCCGACGGGTCGCGGCTTTTGCCGGCCTTGCCCAGGCTGGGGTCGCACGCGCCGAAAAAAATCCAGCTGGGCAGCCGGTTGACCCAAAACTGGATGATGCCGCCGGCAAATGGGGCGTTGTCGCCACTCACCGGGTCGTTCTGGTACTCGGAGTCGAACGTCAGGTAACCGTCCCGGGCGCGAATGGTCATCAGCGCCAGCAGCGGCCGCGCGGCCCAGCTGACGACGCTGCCTTCCAGCATGGTGGCCTCATGGGCGTCGTAATAGGCCTGGGCGGTCTCTGGGCCGTCGTTGCGCAGCAGCTCTTCCCAGCGCTGCCACAGATCCATGCGGTCGGGCCACTGCAGCAACGCTTTGAAGCGGGCAGTCTTCCATAGCGGGTTGGCCAGCGTGCGGCTGAGCACGCTGTCGTAGTGCAGGATGGTGCCGATGTAGATGACGTCGAACTTGGCGCCGGCACCGCCCAGCGGCAACACGGTTTTGGTCAGCCACTGCTGCAATTTGTCGCGCTGGTCGGGGCTGCGCACCTGCTCGTCGTTTTCGATGTCGTCGAGCACGGCCAGGTCGGGCCGGTAGGGGCCATGACGCAGGCCGCGCAGCTTTTTGCCGGAGCCCGCCACCTGCACCTTGGCGTCGCCGCGCGTGACGATGGTGCCGGCCTGCCAGACGCGGCCCTGGCCGGCCTGCTCGGCAA
This sequence comes from Pseudomonadota bacterium, assembly GCA_020161145.1. Taxonomy (GTDB): domain Bacteria; phylum Pseudomonadota; class Gammaproteobacteria; order Burkholderiales; family Burkholderiaceae_C; genus Ideonella. The sequence continues at coordinate 570,639 of JAIUPQ010000001.1, read as the reverse complement.
AGTCCAGCGCCAGGCGCGGATTGAACGCCAGCTCCGACTTGATGGCCTCCAGCATGGGGTAGGCCTGGTCGATGCTGTCCATGACGATGACGGCATAGCGCTTGCGGCCGGTGACCAGGCACCACAGCACGAACAGTTGGCTGACCAGCGTGCTCTTGGCCTCGCCGCGCGGGGCGGCGATGGCGTCCAGGCACGAGGCGGGGCTGGCCACGATCTCGGGCAGCCGCGTGAACAGGTACTCGTGCAGCCGGCTTTTGTGCGGGCTGCGGATGTAGTGCGGGAAATAGGTCCGGACGAAGTATTCGAAATCCACGTGCGCCCGCTGGCGCCGCGCGCGGCTGGCGGCCGCGTCGGGGCTGAACCCGCTGACCTCGGCCTCGATGCGCTGGCGCAGCTGGGCCGCATAGGCGGCCAGATCGGCGGCGGCCTGTTGGGCGGTGAGGCTGTTGGCGCGGGCCATGGCGGCAGCCCTAGCGCTGGCCCGAGGCGTAGGCCTCCATGGCGGCCACGGCCGGCTCGGCCGCACTGGGGGTGAGGCGCAGCAGCAGCTCGACAAAGCCCTTGATGGCGGCGGTCTCGATGGCCAGGCGGTCGGCCGCGGGCATCAGCGCCCGGGCGGCGGCCTTGGCCTTGCCCAGGCTGTCGGCCAGGCTGGCGATGGCTTTGGCGGTGTCGATGGGGTCGGGGGCGTTGCCCTCGGCATCGGCGGCCTGCTGCAGCTGCGCCATGACCGCCTCGGCGCGCAGCACCAGGGCGGCGGCGACGCGGCCCATGGCGGCTTCGATGCCGCCGCCAGCGACGATGAGGCTGGCCGCCTGGAACTTGTCCCAGTCGTCGCCCTGCAGCAAAGCATCAGCTTTCCATCGACGCGCGGTGCCCAGCGGCACGCCGGCTTTGTCGGCGGCCTGCTCGAGCGTGAGGCCGCCGAGAAACTCGCGGCGCACGGCGAGGCGGGCCTCTTTGGGGTGGGCCACGTCACCAGCTCCAGGCGGCCGCGCCACGGGCCACGTCGCGGCCGCGCTCGGTGAGCTGGGCCACGTCGTCATGCAGCGCCACCAGGCCTTGCTCTTGCAGCCAGGCCAGGTCGCCGCGCACCTGGTCGCGGCTGGTGGCGATGCTGTGCACGCGCTCCATGTCGCGGGCCAGGGCCAGGGCGGTGGCGGTGCTGGCCGGCGCGAAATACAGCGTGGCCAGCAGCGAGCGGCGGCGATCGGCGGGGTCGGTCATAGGGCGGCTACTCGTCCAGCAGCTTGTTGGTGATGAGGCGCAGGTTGTCGGTGATGCCGGTGAGCTGGCCTTGTACGGAGCTGACTTTTTCACGCACGGCGTTGACCTGCTCGTAGATCTGCGAGAGGTCGGAATGGCTGGGCATGCGGCTGATGTGGGTGTCGAGCCGCTCCAGGCGCATCGAGTGGCCGGTGACAGCCTCGCGCAGCTCGCGGCCCAGGCGGTCGAGCTTGGCCTCGACGTCGGTCTGCATGTCATCGAGGCGGGACGATGCCGCTTTGCTGCGGTTGCCCCAGAACACGGCGATCGTGATGCAGATGTTGACCACGGCGATGATGGCAATGATCAGTTCGTACCGTGACATGTCGTCTGGCGTCATGGGGCGGGCTCCTGGCCAGAGACGGCGCGGGCGTAGTCGGTCAACCCGGCGTGGCGGGCGCGGGCGGCTTCGTAGAGGGCGCCGGCCTGGATGGCCCATTGGCCGATGGCGGTGTCGGTGACGATGGCCTCGTCCTGCGCGTCGATGGGATCGGCGGCAGCGGTGGCAGCGGCTGCATCAGCGCCGCCGGCGGGGGCGGCGGCACCGGGCACAGCGGCGACGGTGAGGCCGGGGGCGCGGTTGAGCACGCGCACAGCAGCAGCGCCGAGGCAAGCGCGGCCAGTAGTGACGTTGGCGAGGGCATGGGCGGCCTCCTGTTTGAGTCGCTCGTTGGTGATCAGCAGGTCTGCCACCTGGGCGTTGGCGCGGTCGGCCGCGGCGCGCAGATGGGTGACCTGCGCGAGCCCGAGCCGGGCCCCCTCGAGCGAGGTCTGGGTGGCGGTCAGGCGCTGGGTGAGCTGGGTGTTGCGCTGGCTCTCGATGCGGGCGGTGAGCCAGGCGCCGCCGGTGGCCACCAGGCTGACGGCAACGGCCACCAGCGCGGCGACGATGGGGGCGCCGCCGCCGCGCAGCCAGGCGGCCGCAGACCCGGCGAGGCGAGAGAGGATGGGAGCGAGGGCCATGGCGTTTTAACCGGGCAGGGCCGCGCCCCACGTGGCGTAGCGGGGCGCGAGCACGCGGAGGATGCGGTGGGGGTAGCCGAGGTTTTCGGGGCAATGCAGGGCGGCGCGGCGGGCGCGGCCGCAGGCGGCGTCGACCTGCTGGCGCGTGGGTTGGGTCCGCCCGGTGGCGCGGGCCTCGGCCTGCCAGTGGCCCAGGCCGCCGTTGTAGGCGCGCAGGGCGACCCACAGGCGATCAGCCGGCGCGTAGTGGGCGGGGGTGCGTTGGTAGAGCCAATAGTCGTAGCCGACCAGGGCGCGCAGTGCCCAGGTGGGGTTGGTGGGCTGGCATTGGTCGGCCGTCTGGCCCTGGAGTCCGCACCACCAGGTCGCCGTCTGCGGCATGAACTGCGCCATGCCGGCGGCGCCCACGCGGCTGACGGCGCCCTCGCGCCAGCCGCTCTCCTGGTGCACCTGGGCGGCCAGCGCGGCGATGGGGGCGCCCAGGCCCCATTGGCTGTGGGCCGCACGCACCAGGTCGGCGCGGTGCCTCACGGCAGACTCGGGCACCTGGGCCTGGCAGACGGGCAGCAGCGCGGCCAGCAGCACCAGCAGGCAGGCGAGCCAGAACAGATCGATGAGGGAGCGGCGGCGGCGCATGGTCAGGCTCCGCTGCGCTCAATGCCGGCCGCCTTGCGGCGCCCCTTGGCCAGCATTGAGTCTTCTTGGCGCGTACCAGGGGCGGTGCGCTCTCGGGGGGGGTGTTTCATGCGCCCAGGCCCATGGCCAACATGGCGGCGGCGACGATGAGGGCGCGGCGCAACATGGCGGCAGCCAGCGCCAGGGTGCTGGGGCCCAGGGACTCCAGCAGGTCGTCGGGGCGGGCGTAGGGGAACAGGCTGCGGTCCAGCCAGTAGCCGAGCACGCCGGCCAGGGCGACCAGGCTGGCTTTGTAGACGGTGACCGGCAGCTGCTGCGGCGCCACCCACCAGACCAGGGCGGTGAGCAGAACGGCGGCGATCAGCCAGCCGATGAGACGCGGCGGACGCAGGGTGGGCAGGTTCATGGCAGGGCATCAGAACGTGGTGGGCCGCGCGATGGCGCGGGTGATGGCCATCAGGCCTTTTTGCAGGTCGGTCTGGCCGATGGCGAGCCAGCGGGCATCAATGCCAGGCAAAGCCTTGACCGCATCCACCAGCACAGCGAGGTTCTCGCCATGGGCCTTGACGGCGTTGATCTGGACAACCTCTTGCTCGGTCAGCGCGCGGTAGCCGGTGATGGGCGGCGGGGTGAAGGTTTTCATGGCGGCAGTGGCGGCAGGCGGTGGATGCAGTGCCGCGATGTTCCGCGCGCGCGCGGGCCTGCGTCAGGGCGTGGGGCCACGCCAGGCGGGCGTTAAAAAGCCCGCTCGGGGCGGGCTGGGTGGGGTGGTGACGGGCGCTAGGGGCGGGCACCGGGGGCCGCCTTGGCTTTGAGCCGGAACAGCTCCCAAAGCGCCGCACTCATGGCGTGGCGGCCGCCCTCCCAGTGCTGCCAGTTGCGCAGCGTCACCGGCAGCAGCTCGGCGGCCTGGGTCTGGGTGAGGCCCGCGCGGGTGCGGGCTTGTTTGATTTGGGCGGGGGTGGGGGTCATGCTGCTCCTACGGCTGAAGCAGACCGGCGTTGGACAATTTGGCAACAACCTCTTCGCTTTGAGCAAATGCCTTTCTGTTGGCGATGCCGTCGAGCCGGTTTCGCTTCAGTTGCCATGCCCAGGTCGGCAAAAAGGCGTCCAACCGCTCCTGCGTCCACTCACCCTTGGCGGGCGGATCTTGGATGACGGCCAGGTCTTGACTTTCCCCGTACAGTTCTCGGATGGTGCGCACGGCGGCGGAGGCCTCATCTGAGCTGTTGAACCGGAGCGCGTCGTCCAGGTTGGGCTTGCGAGAGTAGGCAACACCTTTGACGCCGTTGCCCGCGTCAACGTTGATTGCCGAAACCGGATGCATTGTTGGAAGGCCTTTGCCTTGCATCCAGAGGACGGCGTATTTGACTTCGTTCATGTCAATCTCCAAAGCCCCGACCCCGAGGCGCGGCGGGCGGCGAGCACCGCCCATGTCTCAGATGATACGAACAATGTTCGTATCGAGCAAGCCGTTTTTAACGCGACGCTTGACCGGCCCACACCGGCGGTTTCAAATGGCGCTGCCCTCAATAGAGGGGGCGTCATGGGAGGCCGCATGGGCGTTGGGCGTGTCATCGTGGGACTGGGGTCGCTGGTGGCCAGCGGCTGGTGTGTGGCCGCCGAGGGCGGCAGCGCGGTGCAGTTTCTGCCCGGCCTGGTGGCGCTGGTGCTGCTGCTGGGCCTGTACTTTTTGCCAACGTTCATTGCGCACCGGCGCCGGCACCGCAATGCACTGGCGCTGGGGGCGCTCAACCTGCTGCTGGGCTGGACGCTGTTGGGTTGGGTGGCGGCGTTGGTGTGGGCGCTGATGCATCAGCCGGCAGACCCGCGGCCGCTGTAGTTGGCGCGGCCGCCCAGTCGGCCCAGCGGTCGGCTCGCTCGCTGCGGATCCAGGCCTCCAGGCGGGCACCTGCGCGAGCCCGGGCCTGGCGCGCGCGGTGGACAAAGACGACGGTCAGCAGGCGCTCAAGAGCGGTCATGGGGTGGGCGCCTGGGGTGCGCTTTTGCTGGGGTGGCACCCTACGGGGGTGGTGATGTCCCAGAACCATTCGCGCTCGCTTGTGATGTACAGGCGGACGATGTCCTTTCTGACGCCACCGCCTCCCTGAGATGGCCACTCGATTAGAACGCGCCCCCGCACGTGCGCGGTGTTCCAGGCCGCCTCCCCCTCGTCCCTGGCCCATAGGGCTTTGGCCATCTCGATGCTGGCCGCCTCTAGCAGCATGCGGCTCACGAAGATGGCGTCATATGCATCGATGCAATGGGTGTCCTCAAGCAGCTTATGGATTGCTGCCGAGATGACCTGTTGGGCGTTTTCTACGAGGATCACCTGGGGCCTCCCGAGGCGGGGTTGTTTTGTGGCCGCCGCAGGCCAGCCGGCTGGTCCATCACCGCCCACACCAACGCCACCACCCAGCCCAGCAGCGTCCAGCCCAGCAGCAGGTTGAGCGCCACGATGGCGACCCTATGTTGGTGATCGAGTTGGTCGGCCGCGATGGATGGCAGCAGGTACAGGGCAAGCAGCGCCACCAGCGTCACCGTCACCAACAGGCCGGCCAGACCGCCCCACGCGGCCACCAGCAAGCCGGCCACCACCAAAACAGCCGACAGAGCGGCCCATCGTTGCGTCGTCATCAATGCACCTCCTGACTGGGCGCGGGACCGGTCTGTTTGGCCGCCTCGAACTGAGCCTCGGCCGCATAGCTATCGGCGTAGGTGCGCAAGACACCGGCCACCTCGTCGGCGCCCATCAGGTCGCGAATATAGGCGGCGGCGACGCTGATGTACACGCTGCACACAACGGCCACCTCGCCCTTGGTTTTGGCGCCCTGCGCCCTGACGTGGCGGCGCACGTCATCCAGGGCGCGCTCCACGACGGGGTCTGTGCTGGCGATCCACCTGGTGGCCATCAGTGCGTCTCCTGCGCTTGGGTTAAGACAGATAGAGGTGTGGCTTCGCACTTCGCGGCAAAGATGCGCAGCACTTTGGCGGCCTCGATGGGGCCAATATTCGCGAACAACCCCCTTGAGGCCAACGAGATGACCAGGACGAGAAGGCGCGTGAAGTCTTCTTTGCTGGTGGCGCCAGTCGAGTCGATTAGTCCACACAGCGCGTTGTCGGCGATTTTTTCAGCCTGGGCGTCTGGGATCATGGGGCTCCTCCTTCCGGGCTGAGGCCGGCCTGAGCGGCCATCTTTTTGCCCTGATCCGCCAGCATCCGCAGCAGCCGGTCAGCCGTCTCTTGGGAGTCGATTTTGGCGATGCTGTTGGCGGCGTGGGCGATGGTCATGCCGAGCAACAACAGCACCTCTGCTGTGTCGGCGGGTTGACACTTCTCGATGGTGTCGGCCATGGCCTGGGCAATGATCAGGCGGGCACCCTGGTCGGTGATCATGGCGCGTCTCCTGAAATCATCAAAGGGTCGGCCTTGCGCCCGGTGCGGGCGGGGGCCATGGGGGTGCCATCCAGCTGGTGGCTGCCGATGAAAACCAGTTGTAGTGCAACCGGCCCTTCGGCATACCAGATGGTGGCTTTGGTGCGCTCGTCGTAGCGGCTGTAACGGCAACGGATGGCCTTTCTGAGTAGGGCCGCGACCTTCATGGCGTCGGCAGCCGGCAGCGCGATGGTGACGTGGTCGATTTCGACCAGGCCGAGTTGGGTGGGGACGGCGGCCATGTCAGTGCGCCTCCTTTTGCGTTTCGTAGTTCAGCGCGGATTGCAGAAAATTCACCACGACATCAGAGCCACCCACGACTCGCACGCCAGCACTGACCATATGTTGGAGTTTGATGTGCAGGACGATGATGTCCTCCACCGACTGGCATTGCGCTTGCCGCAGCAGACCGGCGAAGGCGTCGTCGATGGCGGCATCCAGCGTTTTGAGGTCGATCATGGCGTCTCCCTCTGCCGCTCCAGCTCGTCGACCAGCTGGCTCATGGCGGCGGCCATGCTGCTGCCGATCTGGTCCAGCAGCACGGCGTAGCCCACCCACAGCCGGGTGAATGCGAAGGGGTCGGCGGGTTGGGCGGCAACGCTGCCTTGCAGGGCGGCAGCGAGGTCGCCGACGCTGTAGGGCTCGCGGGTGAGGCCGATGGCCAGGCCCATGGCCCGCATGTAGGGGTTGGCACTGCTGGCCTGGCTGATGAGGTAGGCCAGGGCATGGTGGGGGGCGCGCGGAATGGCATCCTCATCTGCCGGCCCTTCGTGGGTCTCTCTGGCGGCGACGGCCATGGCGCAGGTGATGAGGTCGACGTCGATGACGTGGTGGCGGGCGATGAGCAGCAGCGAGGCCATCAGGGCGGCGGTTTGGGTGACGGCGTCCTGCTGCGCGGCGGCGCTGAGGGGCTGGCTGGCGAGGATGGCGGTGAGTTCGGCGGCGCATCCCAGCGCCTCGTCCCAGTAAGGTTCGAACTGGTCGACGGCGAAACCGGGCGGCAGGAATCGGTTTTGGTAGGTGGCGAACATGGTGGGGTCAGTCCTCGTTGTCTTCGTGTTGCTCGGTGATGGCCATGGCGTGCAGGTCGCAAAAACTGGCCAGATCGCGCAAGGCGGCGCAGGCCTGTTCGGGCGTGCGCTGGTCGTTGTAGATGTAGTCCTCTATGTCGGACTTCAGCTCTTCGAGAGTGGTCATGGTGGTCTCCAGTGGGTTGGCGGTCAGGGGACGAGGTAGGCGGCAAGTGGGCCGCGGATGAGGTGGCGGTAGTCGGTGTCGGTGTAGGTGCGGGCGGGTTCGGGCGGCGGCTCGGGGTCGGGCTCGGGGTCGCTCTCGGGCGGCGGCCCGGGCCGGACGGGCGGGAGGTCGACGCGGGCGTGCAGCTGCGCGATGGCGCTTTTCAGGCGCCAGTAGATGGCCGAGGGGCTGGCGCCGCAGTCGGCGGCGATGGCGATGAGGCTGCGGCCACCGAGCAGCCGCCAGATGACGCGGCGGTGGTAGGGCGCCAGGGCGGCCAGGTCGCGCGGCAGGCGCCGCAGCAGCTGGGCGCGCTGGGCATCGGTTTCGGTTTGGTCGGCGGGGGTGGCGGGTTCGGCCGGGTGGGTCAGGTCGAGCCCGATGCGCAGCTGAGCGGCGCGGGCGTGGCGCTCGTGGGCGGCGATGGCCCGCAGCCTGGTGGTGCTGATGCCGAGTTGCTGCGCGATGTGACCCAGGCCGGCGTCGGGTTGCTGTTGGCCCAGGCGCTCGGCGCGCTGGAGCAGTTGGCGCTCGCCGCGGCTGAGCCAGTCGTCGCGGCGAGCCAGGTCGAGGATGGCGCCGCGGCCGGCCTTGAGGGCACGGCGGCGGGCGTGCTCGGGGCTGGCGGCGGGCTTGGCCAGACTGAGCCAGGCGGCGACGTGGGCCTCCTGGGCGTAGTCGTCGAGCTGGCTGAGGGTGCCGCTGCTGACCGCATAGCGGCGTGCCATGCGGCTGAGCACGGGCATGAGCTCGGCCAGCGTGGGCATGGCGGTGGCAGCGGCGGTGACGGCGGGTGCGGCGGACATGGCGGCGAGTTAACTGATGGGGTGGGTCTGGGCCAGGAAGCGGCGCAGCTGCTGGGTGTGGGCGGCGCTGAGGTGCAGCTGGCGGCCGCCGCGCACGATGAGCAGGCTGCCGTCCATCCACACGGCGACTTCGAGGGCGGGCGGGGGGCTGGCGGGTGCAGCCGGGGGCGTGGCGCCGAGCTGCTGCAGCATGGTGTCGAAGTGCGCGCTGGCGGCGGGCCAGCTGATGGCGCCGGCAGCCGCCAAGTGGGTGGCGTTGGTGGCGGCATCGGGGGCCTGGGCCTGGGCCTGGGCCGGCGGCGCGGCGGGCTCGGGGCGGTAGGCGGGCAACGGGTAGGCGGGCGTCCAGTAGAGGCCGCCGGGTGCGGCTGGCGGCTGGGGGTTGGGCGCGGCTTGGGGTTGCGGCTGCGGATCTCTCAGGTCGACGCCTTGAGGAATGCCGCTGGCAGCGCTGAAGATGCTGTTGAGTTGGAGGTTGGGGCCGACGGGCGGGCTGACGGGCGAGAACAGGCGGTCCTCGTAGGCGGCGTCGGATTCGCCCGAGCGCTGCGGTCCGACGAGTGGGTCTCTCGGTGCGTGTTTTTTCCCGGCGATGGTCTGCTTTTTGGCTGTCGCGGCGCCGCAAACGACTTGGCGGCCCAGGTCGGTCAGCACGTAGGTGGCAGGGTTGCCGTGGCCAGCGCGGCCACCGTTCGGGGTTTTTACTGTGACGCGCCCGTTGGCGATCAGGCTGCTCATGCAGGCAGCAAAGGGCCTCGATCCATCATAGCCAACAGCCCTAGCCAGCGCCTTGCTCCCCAGGCCCTTCCCAGCCGGCAGGCTGGCCAAGTGGGTCATCACCGGGATCACGATGCCTCCGCTGCGCGTGCGCAGCTTGCGCGGGGCGCTCATTGCAGCACCCCGTCGACAACGGTTTCGGAAGGCGAGACGATGAAGTCCTCAAGCCCTCGGTTGACCTTGATGGTGGCGGCCGTGGCCAGGGCAGCAGCCTTGCCGCGCAAGGTGGTGGCCGACTCGCTGTCGTCGGCGTCGTCGAGCCGCTCGAGGGCGCTGTGCAGGTCGAGGATGGCCTGTTTGTTGACCTCCTCGGTGGTGCGCACGAGGCTGGCCAGGCCGACCTGGTAGAGGTAGGTGACGGTGGTTTCGGCGTTGCGCACAGTGACGCTGGGCGGGCGTTGGCGCCAGCTGATTTCGCCGGTGATGAGGTTGACGGTTTTGGTTTTGTGGTTGCCCGTGAGCTCAGCGCGGTGGCCCTCGGCCCAGGTCTGGATGGCGTGGTGCAGGGCCTCGATCTGGCCGCCCAGGGCAGTGAGGGTGGGGGCCGCAGCTTGCTGCAGCTCGGCGATGGCGGCGTCGAGCTGGGCGAGGCGGGCGGCTTGGGCGCGCTGGAGATCGCCGAGCTGGCGCACGGCGGCGCTGGCCTGGTCGCGGTCAGCAGGCACGAGATGGGCGTGGGCGGCGGCGGTGGTTTTTTTGCGGGTGGCCATGGGGTGGTGGATGGTTAAACGTGGAGGGAGTCAGGCGACGTTGGCCCAGGGGCCGAGGTGGTAGACGGCGGCTTGCCATTTGGGGCGCATGACCTGGAGCCGGCCGTCGTGAGCCAGCCGGCGCAGGACGGGGCCGAGGGTGTCGATGCGGCCGTTTTCGGTGTAGATGTCGGCCAGCTCTTTGGCGGTGGCTGGGCCGTGGCGCTGGATGTGGTGGACGATGGCGCGACCGATGTCGATGTCGACGGCGTGGATGGCGGGGGTGGTCATGCGGCGGCCTCCTCATCGCCCCACAGCTGAGGCTGGTTGCTGGGTGGCTCGGGGGCGACATCGTCGGGGCCGATGTCGGTGCGGGTGAGGGCTTTTTCGATTTCGCGCGCCGTGAAGGGCTGGCCGCCGTGGGCCAGAGCGACGGCGAGTTGGTGGATGGCGGCGTTGGCGCTGAGCCGGGCGCCGTGCGGGCTGGTGAGCTGGTCGTAGCGGGCGCGCAGCCAGCGGTCGCGACGCTCAGCGACCAGGCGCTGGCACAGGGGGACGTCGAGCAGGCCGCCGCCCCACTGGGCTGCTGCGGCGGCGGTGGCGTCGTCGCCAATGAGGTAGGCGAGCGCGGCCCAGCGCTCGGCGCCGGCGGTGTTGGCGGCGCGGTGCAGCGGGATGCGCAGCTGGACGCCGGCGCGTTGGTTGATGAGGATGGCGGTGGCGTCGTCGCCCAACACGCGGCGCATGGTCTGGGCGGTGGGGGGCAGCAGGTGGCCCAGGGCGGCCAGGTCGGCGGCGCCGAGGCTGCGCGGGGGGGGCGGCAAGTGGGTCATGCGGCCGCCTTCCCCGCCTTGGCGCGCAGGGTGCGCGAGAGGGCGCCGACGAGGGCGTGGAGGTGGTCAGGGGTGCACAGGTCGGCGCAGCTGGCCCAGCGGTTGCGCTTGCAGACGGCGTCGGCGTAGGTCAGGGTGTGGGGCTGGCCGGTGGCGCGGCCGAGCTCGTCGAGCAAGGCGTGGACTTTGCCCATCATGTCGGCGCGCACGGCGTCGGGGCGGGGGCGGCGCAGGCGGGCTTCGCGGTCCTGGCGCAGCGGGTGGACGGCGCCGGCCTGGCGCAGGTGGTCGAGCACGGTTTTGTGCTCGGGCTCGGTCATGTCCTTGATGCTGCGTTTGCCGGTGAGGCGCACGAGCATGGCGCGGTAGGTGTCCTCGTCGAGGCCGAGCTGGCGGCGGGAGACCGAGATGGCCTGGATGCGGGTGCGGCGGCGCTGATCAGCGCGGGCCGTGGCGGTGATGACGGCCACGGCCTTGGGGGCGGTGGAGCTCACGGCGCGGCCTCCTGGCTGGCGGTGGCGGCTGGGATGAGCTCTGGGGTGCTGCCGGCGGGCACGGTGAGCAGCGGGGCGCAGGCGACGGCGATCTGGGTGAGCTCACGAAGAACGTGACGCTCTTGCTGGCGCGCATCGTCTTGCCAGCAGACGGTGAGGACAACGCCCAGGCCAAAGGCGGCGGCGACGAGGAGGGCGGTGCGCTCTGCGCGGCGCGAGCGGGTGGTGGTGAGGGTGGTCATGCGGGTTCCTTGGTGGTGGCGGCGGGCGGGGCTTTGACGGGACAGTGGCGACAGGCCTTCCAGTGCGGGGCCTCGAACTGGCTGCACTGGGCGTAGGTGCGGGCTGCGTAGGCGCGGCATTCGGCGACCTCGATGGGCCGCTGCAGGTGGGGGCACTGGATGCGCTGGTAGGCGGCGGCAACCCGGCGGATGAAGCGTGGGCTGGGGGTGGGGATGGAGCCGCTGAGGACGCGGGTGATGTAGGGCCGGCAGACGCCAACCTGGGCGGCAACGCCGGCCTGGCGCTCGGGGTGGGCGGCGATGGCGTCGACGAGGTATTGGCGCCAGCCGGGGAAAATGTTGTCGGCGCTCACGCGGCGGCTCCTGGGGCCGGGATGCGCCGGCCGGTGTTGGTGTCGATGAGGGGCTCGCCCTGGCGGCGCGGGTCGGTGGGGGCGCTGGGGCCGAGGTCGCGCACGAGGCGCCAGGTGCGCGGGCCGGCGGTTTTGAGGCCGCGCAGGATGCCGTGCCGCTCGAGCGTGCGCACGTAGCGGCGCAGGCTGGCGATGGCCTGGCGCTCGGAGCCGTCGGCAATGGTGAGCATCAGATCCTGCAAGGCAAAGACGCCTTGCTGGCGCATGAGCCACCAGGCGCGCACGCGCAGCGGCGGGCGCAGCAGGTAGGCGGTGTGGCGGTGGCGGGTGTGGCTCATGGCTCAGGCTCTGCGGGCCAGGCGGTCGTGGCTGGCGCGGTAGTCTTCGACGAGGACGGTTTTGCGCAGGTCGGCGGCAGCGACGGCTTTTTTGCCCAGGCCTTTGGCGGCCATTTCGATGCGGCTGATGGCGTTGAGGACGCCGCGCATGCGGCCCTTGGTGTCGGCGTGGATGCGGGCGACCAGGTCGGGGGCGATCTGCACGTCGGCGAGCTGATGGCAGGCCAGGCTGACGTCCTCGAGGGAGGCCGGCCGAAATTCGACCCAGTTGAAGATGCGACTGCTGATCTGCTCGCGGGCGCCGAATCGGTAGACGTCGCGCTCCATGCTGACGAGCAGAACGGGGGTGGCGGATTTGTCGGTGATGCCGCGCAGGCGCTCGAGGGCGGCGGCGTTGTCGGCGAGGAGGAACTGGGCCTCGTCGACGACGACGGGGGTGTCGGCCTCGAGGAGGCGGCCGCCGATGAGCGTGGCGAGGTCTCGCGCGGTGACGGACAGGCCCAGTCGCTCGCCGATGGCGGTGACGAGGCGGCCCGGGGTCATGCCCTGCGTGGCCGTGATGAACACGGCGCCGCTGGCGGCGCACCAGTTGTAGAGGGTGGTGGTTTTGCCCTCGCCGGGGCGGCCGGTGATGAGCATCCAGGCGGCCTCGCGGGCGCCGCGCTCGGTGAGCATTTGCACGCCTTCGCGCAGGCGGTTGGCGTTCTCGGTCTGGACAAAAGAGGCTTTCACGTACACTGGCTCCTGGTGATTGGGCTGTCGGTGTGGGTTGGCGCTTACCCGACGGCCTGGTTAAAAAAACGGGGTGGATCGACGCCCTCGCCTTCTTCGGCCGCTGCTTGTGCAGCGGCTTTTTTCATGGCGGATTCGATGGCGGTGAGGTCGGCCAGGCGGCGCTCGGCGTCCTCGCGCTCGCGCTCGATGAGGCGGCGCGAGAGGTACATGGCCACGGGGTCTTGGGCGTCGTCGTCGTCGGGCTCGGCGGCCTGCAGGGGCACGGCGTGGGCGGGCTGCGCGGCGGCGGGCCACTCGATGACGTCGGGCGAGCGGTGCTCGATGGCGACGACGTCGATGGGGGGTGGGGCGAGGCGGGCTTCGATGGCCGCGATCTGGTTTTCGCGGCGGCGGATTTGGGCTTCGGCGCGTTTGCGCTCGGCGTGTTCGGCCATGCTGGCGGTGCGGTAGCCGGTGGCCTCGACAAAGGCGGCGATGCACAGCAGCCGGCCCTGCAGGTCTTTGACCCAGATCTGGCTGGGGTCGCGCTCGTCGACTGCGACGATGACTTCGCAGCCCTCGTGGTGGGCCAGGTCGGGGTGGTGGTAGCGCTGACCGTTGTAGGGAGTGACGGTGCCGCGCCGAACCTTTTTGCGCAGGTGCGGAAGGAAGGCGTCGATGAGCTCGGCCTGGCTGAGGGCGACGGGTTGCCAGCCGCCGGCGCGGGCGGCCTCCAGGGCCTGGCGCGGGGTCTGGTGGACCATGCGGCCGGTGAGCGGGCAGCGCACTTTGGGCAGGCTGCGGTGGGGGCGGTCGTTCCACCGATCCTCAAGAGCGCGCAGCCAGGTGATGGCTTCGGTGTGGGTGTCGAAGACGATGCCCTTGCCGAGCCGGATGGCTTGCTGGCGCTGGCGCTCGCGCTCGGGCGTGCCGGGGCCGGCTTTGACCATGGCGCCGGTGAGGCGGCGCACTTTGGTGAAGGTGGCGCTGTCCATGCGGGCGGGGTGCTGGTAGGTGGCGAGCGAGCGCGCTTCTTTGTCCAGCCAGGTGTTGAAGTTCTCGGCGATGCCGTTGGCCTGGCTGTTGCCGACGGTTTGCGGGTGGACGATGCTGATGCCCAGGCGCTGGGCGAGGCTGGCCTGCAGGTCGCCCTCGACGCGGGCGTTTTTGACGCTGCGGGTGCTGTCGGTCTGCCAGATGGCGGGCACGCCGCCAAACTCGACGCAGGCGCGCAGGCCGGCCAGGATGACGTCGGTGTTTTCGGTCAGGCCGATGGACAGGGGCGTGAGGTAGCGCGTGGCCACGTCGTGGTAGTGCCAAACCTCGTAGGTGACGTACTCGCCGGTGACTGGGTGCGGGGCCGTGAAGTGGGTGGTCCACCCGTCCGCGTGCACCTCCTGGAACGGCCGCATGCCGGCGCTGCTGCGATGCTGGTAGAAGGTGAGCGCGCGCAGGGCGCTGCCGGTGTGCCGGCCCTTGAGCTGGTCGGTCTGGCTGAACTGCTCGCGGAAAAACCGGGCCACGGTGGCGTAGCTGGGCGCACGGCCCCAGGGGGTTTGCCAGTGGGTAAGCAGCTGCTCGTGCAGCCAGACCAGGGTGCTGCCCTGGGGGCGTTGGCGCAGCTCGATGGCCAGGGCGTGCCAGGGCTGGACGGCCAGGTCTGGCCCGGTGGCGCTGGGGGCGATGCTGCGGCCGCTGCTCTGCTGGCTGAGCCAGGCCTGCAGGGCGCGGGCGCTGGGCAGGCCGTTGGGCGAGGGGCGGCCGCGCGGGCTGCGGGCCTGGCGCAGCATGGTGACCAGGTCGGCCGAGGCCAGGCCGGCCGCGGCCTCGTCCAGCACGGCCTGGCAGGCGGCGCTGAGGGCCAGACCGCGGGTGGCGGCGAGGTTTTTAACGTGGGCCAGGACGATGCGCCGGCCGGTCAGCTGGGCGCGCTGCTCGGCGGTGAGGTCGGCCTCAGCCTGGTTTGACGGCGCAATCAAGGCGGGCCGCGGCTGCTCGGCCAAGGCCTGCGGCGCGGGGGCCGAGGCCGGCGACTGGGCGGCCAGGTGGGCGGCGACCAGGGCCAGCGCGGGCTGGTCGATGGGGTATTCACGGCGGGAGCCGCCCAAACCGATGACGGTGACATATCGCCAACCCTCGTCGGCGGCGAGCCGGTTGATTTGCCGCTTGGTGGGCGGCATACCCTGGATATTCAGGGCCAACAGCTCGGTGGCCGAGTATTGGCGCTTCACGCGCGACTCCGGCGCAGGGGGGTTTGGCGAGGTGCCCAAATCTGATCCACCGACCGGCCAATAGTGGCGGCGATGGCGTGCTTGACGCGGGCCGATTCGCTCCTGCTGTGGATGACGTGTGAGACGGCCATGTGCGAAACGCCCAGGTCGTCGGCGATCCGGGCCTGCGTCGTTCCGGCCATCCGGATGGCCGCTTTGATCTGCTCTGGATGCATCTGATTGGGGTTGCTAAACTGGATGACGTGACTCATTCTGCATCCGTTTGAATGCAGCAGTCAAGCAGTTCAGCATCTTTTTGGAGGCAGCATGAGCCAAGAGAGCACACACCGGCACCAGTCGCCGGGGGACAGACTGGTGACCGTCAGGGGGAAGCGGTCGCAGTTCGCCTTTGCCGAGGAACTCGGCATCAGCCGCAGCAGCCTCCAGCACTACGAGGCGGGTACGCGCAAGATGGACGCCGACCTGCTGGTGCGGCTGCGTGTGCTGTTAAAAATCGACCCGTTGTGGCTGTTGACGGGCGAGGATCGTGGGGGTTTGGAGCCTCAGGAGCGGGCCTTGTTGGATGCGTTCAAGTCGGCATCGGACGAGGGTCGCTGCCACCTGCTGACCGCGTCGCAGTGGGTGCCGAAAAGGTAGCCGAACCGCTTCCGAGCTCTGTCCCACTTCTGTCCCACTTTTTTTTCGGTGGATTCGGCGGGGTCGACCTAAGTAGTTGTCCTGTATAGGTATTTCGCCTGTCCCACTTTCGCAGAGCAATTTGCAAAAAAGTGGGCGCGTGTCCCACTTCGATCGGCGACCTCCGAGCGCGAGGGGTGGCGGTCGGATGACCGCGCCGGGGCCGCCACATGCCCCGCAGGGCCGTTTCTCCCTCTAGAGCGGCCTCCCGGCCACCTCCACCCATTCCCGCCACCAGGCGCCCGTTCTGGCCCGGTCCCTGTGCAAATTGGGTGCAAATTCGCCCGGTTTTGGAAAATTCCACCCATTCGGCGCCGACCCCACCCAACAGCCCGAAAACCCTTATGAATCAAAGGTTTGCGCCAATTTTTTCCCCCGCCCCCGCCGTGCTAATTCGAGTGCACCCCCACATCAGCCAGGCCAGAAAGGCGCCGCCCATCATCTTGAGCGCGCCGGGAATGATCCAGCCCGGCCCGGCCAGCACCACGGCGGCCCACCACGACCAGCGGTTGGCGCGCGTGCGCTCGGGCAGAAAGCGCAGGTAGTCCACCTGCTCGCCGATCTGCACCACCAAAGAGAAGGCCACGGTGGTGGCGCCGCCAAACAGCAGCATGTCCAGCCCGCCGCTGCGGCGCACCTCGGCGGCGAAGGCCGCATACAGCTGGGGCTCGTGCCAGGCCATGGCGGCAAACGGCAGCACCAGCAGCACCAGCCACAGCGGCTGCGTCCAGGCCTGCAGGCGCGAGATCAGCGTGACCCCACGCGCCACCAGCGGCACGATGGCCAGCGCGCAGACGATGTACAGCAGTGGCAATGGCAGCGGCAGCACCAGTTGCAGCGCGCTGGCCAGAATGGCCGTCTCCAGCGCAAAGAAGATGAAGGTGAAGCCGGCGTAGACCAGCGAGGTGAGCGTGGAGCCCATGTAGCCAAAGCCGGCGCCACGGGTCAGCAAGTCCATGTCCAGCTTGTAGCGGGCCGCGTAGTAGCTGATGGGCAGGCCGGTGACGAAGACGACCAGCGCCACGCAGGCAATGGCCGCCAGCGCGTTGGCAAAGCCGTACTTGAGGGCAATGGCCGCGCCAATGGCCTCCAGCGCCAGAAACGAGGCACCGCCAAACGCGGTGTGGCCCACGCGGGTGATGGACCACTTGCGAAAGCTGCGCGGCGCATAGCGCAGCGCGTAGTCCTCGCGGGTCTCGTCGGCCACCCACTCGTTGTACTCGCGGCGGATGCGGGATATCTGCTGCACGGCCATGCGCCCGAGTATGCAAAGCCGGCGCCGCCGCGCGATGGCGGGACAACCCCTACGCCGATTCGCGTATTGGCCGACGGCGCAGGCGCCCGCACCATGGGGCATCACCCACCGCACAGCCCCGGAGGAGCCCACCATGGCCGAGACCTTGATTCGCGTCGATCTGAACAAGCCCGCCCCCAGCAACCCGCAGGTGCACAACCGCTGGCACCCGGACATCCCCATGGCCGTCTGGGTCAACCCCGGTGACGAGTTCGTGCTGGAAACCTACGACTGGACCGGCGGCTACATCAAGAACAACGACAGCGCCGACGACGTGCGCGACATCGACCTGACCACCGTGCACTACCTGTCGGGCCCTGTGGGCGTCAAAGGCGCCGAGCCGGGCGACCTGCTGGTGGTGGACCTGCTGGACGTGGGCGCCAAGCCCGAAAGCCTGTGGGGCTTCAACGGCTTTTTCAGCAAGAAGAACGGCGGCGGCTTTCTGACCGACCACTTCCCGCAGGCGCAAAAGTCGATCTGGGACATCCACGGCCTGATGACCCGCTCGCGCCACGTGCCGGGCGTGGAGTTTGCCGGTCTGATCCACCCCGGCCTCATCGGCTGCCTGCCCAGCCGCAAGCTGCTGGACACCTGGAACCAGCGCGAGCTGGCCTTCATCGCCACCGACCCCGAGCGCGTGCCGCCGTTGGCCGCGCCGCCCTCGGCCGGCACCGCCCACATGGGCAAGATGACCGGTAGCGCGCGCGACAAGGCCGCCGCCGAAGGCGCCCGCACCGTGCCGCCGCGTGAGCACGGCGGCAACTGCGACATCAAAGACCTCTCGCGCGGCTCGAAGATCTTCTTCCCCGTCTACGTGGACGGCGCCGGCCTCTCGGTGGGCGACCTGCACTTCAGCCAGGGCGACGGCGAGATCACCTTCTGCGGCGCCATCGAGATGGCCGGCTGGGTGCACATGCGCGTCTCGCTGCTCAAGGGCGGCATGGCCAAGTACGGCATCAAGAACCCCATCTTCAAGCCCAGCCCCATCACGCCCAACTACAACGACTACCTGATCTTCGAAGGCATCTCGGTGGACGAGCACGGCAAACAGCATTACCTGGACGTGCACATCGCCTACCGGCAGGCCTGCCTCAACGCCATCGAGTACCTGACCAAGTTCGGTTACTCGCGGGCCCAGGCCCACTCCATCCTGGGCGTGGCGCCGGTGCAGGGCCACATCAGCGGCGTGGTGGACATCCCCAATGCCTGCGCCACGCTGTGGCTGCCGACCCAGATCTTCGGGTTCGACATCAACCCCAGCAACGCCGGCCCGAAGAAACACCTGGACGGCTCGGTGGACATGCCGCTGTCACCGGACAAGTGACATGCCGCTCTACGACTACCTGTGCCCCGCCTGCGGCCCGTTCGACGCGCGCCGCGCGGTGGCCGAGCGCGATGTGCCCCTGCCCTGCCCTCACTGCGCGGCGCCCGCCGTGCGGGCCTGGCTGAGCACGCCGCACCTGGCCACCATGCCCAGCGCGCGCCGCGCGGCCTTTGCCGTCAACGAGCGCTCGGCGCATGCGCCGCAGCATTCGGGCAGCTACCAGCGGCTGCGCCACCCGGCCGGCTGCGGTTGCTGCAAGCCGGGCGCAGGCAGCCGCACGGCCGTCAGCCCGGCGGGGGCCAAGAGCTTCCCCAGCGCGCGGCCCTGGATGATTTCGCATTAGATGAGATCACCCCCTACGCGATCGCAGATCGCGCCCCCTTCTGGGGGCACTGCTGGTGGACCGGCTAAGCCGGATCCACGGCAGTCGCTGGGTTGGGGGTGGTACTGCGACGGTTGTTGAGGAGAACGCCATGCTGTTAGGACTTGCGTTGTTGTGGGTGGGGGCTGTGTTGTGCCTCAACGGGTTGTGGCTGATGGGGCGCATTGGCGACAAGGAGATTGCAGTCGTCAACGTGTTCGTGGGCCTGGTCAGCGGGGCGGTGGCCTGGCATTCGGCTTTCGGGCCCACGGCCGATGCCGCCTCCATCAAAGGCGCGGCGCTGACGCTGCTGTTCACGCTGACCTACCTGTGGGTGGCGGCCAACCGCTACAACGGCGCCGATGGGCGCGGCCTGGGCTGGTTCAGCCTCTTCGTGGCGCTGACGGTGGTCCCGGTAGCGCTGGACAGCTTCCACGCCGCCACCACCACGGCCGACATCTGGCTGGCCTGGTGCTGGGCCGCCTGGGCGGTGCTGTGGCTGATGTTCTTCGTGCTGCTGACGCTGCAAAAACCCATCGCCAAACTCACCGGCGCCGTCACCCTGGCCCAGGGCGTGCTGACGGGATGGGTGCCGGGGTATTTGCTGCTGACGGGTGGGTTGGGGTAAGCATCAGATGCGCGATGCTGGACATCAACACTACAATGTCGGCATGCGCACCACCCTGACTCTAGACGACGACATCCTGCATGCTGCCCGCAGCCTTGCCGCACGGCAGGGTGCCAGCTTGGGTGAAATGGTGTCGCAACTGGCCCGCCGCGGCCTGCAGCGCGAAACCAATCCAGCAGCCACCCGCAACGGCGTGCCACTTTTGGTGAGACAAGACCCATCCACCACGCCGATCACGCTGGAGTTGGTGAACGCCCTGCGCGACGAATGAGGCCGTTCCTGCTGGATGTGAATGTGTTGATCGCGCTGGTGGACCCGACGCACGTGCATCACGACACCGCTCACCACTGGTTTGCCGACCTGGGCCACAAAGCCTGGGCCAGTTGCGCCCTGACCGAAATGGGCCTGCTGCGCATCGTGGGCAACCCTCGCTATCCGGGCTCGCCCGGCTCCCCCGTAGCGGTCATGCCCCTGCTGCGGCAACTGCGCGCACTGCCTGGTCATCGCTTCTGGACAGACCCGGTCAGCCTGGCCGATACCGAGCGCATCGATGCCGAGCGACTGCTGGACCACGCCCAACTCACCGACACCCATTTGTTGGCACTGGCGGTCGCACATGGCGGCATGCTGGCTACCTTCGATCGCAAGTTGTCGCCTCGCGCCGTGATGGGCGGCGAAGCGGCATTGCATCTGATCTGAGCCTACGTCAGCAACTCCTCCCCTACCGCCCCCGGCGGCGGCTCCGCCAGTTTGGGCAGGGTGCGCACGGCGTTCAGCACCGGGTGGCGCCAGGCTGCAAACGCCAGCAGCAGCGCCAGCACGGCAGCCACGCTCAGCGTGGTGCGCAGGCTCAGGTGCTCGCCGATCCAGCCGCCGCCCAATGCGCCGGGCGCAGCAGGCAGCAGGATGAGCCAGCGCATGGTGCTGGTCATGCGCCCCAGCAGATGAGGCGGCGTGACGGCCTGGCGCAGTGAGATGAAGTTGATGAAGAGCAGCACCGCGCCGGCGCCAAAGGCCAGCAGCATGAGGCCGAAGGCGGCCACCCCCGCCGGGCCGGCCGGCACGGCGGCGCCCACGCCCCAGCCCAGGCCCGTGAGGCCCATGCCCAGCGCCATGCAGGGGCCGGGGCCGATGCGGGCACTGAGGCGGTGGCCCAAGACGCTGGCGCCCACGGTGCCCACGCCCAGCGCCACGTAGGCCAGGCCCACGGCCTGCTCGCTCATGCCCAGGGTGCGGGTGGCAAAGAGGATTTGCACCACGGTGACGGCATGCCAGCACATCTGCCAGCCGCCGGCAAAGAGGGCCATGGTGACCAGCAGCGGCTCACCGCGCACAAAGGTCAGGCCGGCGCGCATGTCGCGCACAAAGCCGTGCCACAGCTTGCCAGGCGGGGGCAGGCCTTCCTCACGCACCCGCACGCCGCGCAAGATGGCGGCCGAAGCCAGCAGCAGCGCGGCGTCGATCAGCAGCGCCAGCGGCGCGCCCACCATTTTGATGAGGGCGCCGGCCAGGCCGGGGCCCGCCACCTCGGCGCCCGATGAGGCCAGCGCGTTCTTGGCGTGCGCCTCGACCAGCCGCTCGCGCGGCACCACCTGGGTGAGCACGATTTGCGCGGCCGAGCCCGAGAGGGTGTAGACGGTGCCGATCAACAGCGCCAGCACGTACAGCCACTCCATGTGCAGCCAGCCCAGCGCCCAGGCCAGCGGCACCGAGGCCACGCCCACGGCCAGCGCCAGTTCGCCAACGACGTAGACGGGCAGCTTGCGCACGCGGTCCAGCCACACGCCGCCGGGCAGCGAGAGCAGCAAGAACGGGGTCAGCTCCAGCGCCGTGAGCCAGCCCATCTGCGTGGGGCTGGCGTGCAGCAGCACGGCCGCCGTCAGCGGCAAGGCCAGCAAGGTGATCTGGCCACCCAGCGAGGAGATGAGGATGGACGTCCACAGCCGCCGGTAAATCGCATCGCGCAGCAGGCTGCCGGGCGCAAGGAGAGCTTTCATAATGGGGCGATGAATACGCCCGACCTTTCTTCTTCTATGGGTGCAGATGCCGAGAACCTGTCCGGCGTGCCGGTGGTGGGGGACGCGCTGCACGTGCCGTTTGGCATCGAGCCCCCGCTGCCCGGCAGCGAGGCGGGTGCCGCCGGCAGCCCGGCCGCGCAGACGCTGGTGCTGGATCCGCGCCGGCTCAATATTGTGAACCGGGTGGCCACCGGTTCTGAGCTGGCCGGCGACATCCAGTTCCGTGGTGGCGTGCTGCTGCAGGGCCGGCTGACCGGCAAGGGCGAGGTGGCCGGGCCGCTGGTGATCTGGGGCAGCGGCCAGCTCAGCGGCCACTGGCGGGTGCTGGGCGACGTCTACCTGCTGGGCCGCCTGGGCGACGACGCCGACCCGCGCGACACGGCCTCAACGCTGGAATGCCAGGGCACGGTGTTCATTGCCGCCAGCGGCATCTCCACCGGCACCTTGTTTGCCAGCAGGCTGCGCATGTCGGAGGGCGCCACGCTGCTGGGCCCGTTCCGCACCCTGCCCAACGGCCAGACGCTGCCGGTGCTGCAGCCCTCGGCCTGAAGCTGGCCGCGCTCAACTGCGGTAGTCGGCGTTGATGCGCACGTAGTCCAGCGAGAGGTCGCAGGTCCAGATGCTGCCGACCGCCTCGCCCCGGTTCAGTTGCACGCGGATGGTGATGTCGGCCTGCTGCATCACGCGCTGGCCATCGGCCTCCTGGTAGGCCGGGTGACGGCCACCGCCCTGCACCACGTGGACGTCGTCCAGATAGAGGTCCACGCGCGCCACGTCCAGGTCGGCGATGCCGGCATAGCCCACGGCGGCCAGGATGCGGCCCAGGTTGGGGTCGCTGGCAAAGAAGGCCGTCTTGACCAGCGGCGAGTGGGCGATGGCGTAGCCCACGGCCCGGCATTCGGCGTCGCTGGCGCCCCCCTCGACGCGCACGGTGATGAATTTGCTGGCACCTTCGCCGTCGCGCACGATGGCAAACGCCAGCTCCTGCGCCACCGCCTGCACCGCCGCACGCAATTGCAGGGCGCCCATGCTGTCCAGTGCGGTGATGGGCGGATGGGCGGCCTGGCCGGTGGCGACGAGGATCAGCGCGTCGTTGGTGGAGGTGTCACCATCCACGGTGATGCGGTTGAAGGTCTCGTCGGCCACGTCGCGCAGCAGCGGGTGCAGCAGCTCGGGCGCCACGACGGCGTCGGTGGCGATGAAACCCAGCATGGTGGCCATGTTGGGGCGGATCATGCCGGCGCCTTTGGCGATGCCGGTGACGGTGACGGGCACGCCGCCAATGACCACCTGACGCGAGGCGGCCTTGGGCCGGGTGTCGGTGGTCATGATGCCTTCGGCGGCGCGCAGCCAGTGGCCCGGCGCCAGGTCGGCCACGGCCGCCGGCAGGCCCGCTTCCACGCGATCGATGGGCAGCGGCTCCATGATGACGCCGGTAGAAAACGGCAGCACCGCACCAGCCGCCACGCCCAGCAGCGGTGCCAGCGCCGTGCACATGCGCTGGGCGTGCGCCAGGCCGCTGGCGCCGGTGCCGGCGTTGGCGTTGCCGGTGTTGATGACCAGCGCACGGATGGCGGTGGTGGCAGCCAGATGCGTGCGGCAGACCTGAATGGGGGCGGCGGCAAAGCGGTTTTGCGTGAACACGCCGGCCACGTGGCTGCCCGCATCCAGCGCCAGCACGACCAGGTCTTTGCGATTCGCCTTGCGGATACCGGCCTCGGCCACGCCCAGGCGCACGCCGGGCACGGGCAACAGGGTTTGGACGGGGTCGGTCATCGAGGAATCTCCGGTGGGGGCGCGAATCGGGCGCGGGCATAAAAAACGGCGGCTGGGGTCAGCCGCCGTAAAGACCTCGTGACAGGCACGAGGCCAACCGGATTTTAGGGCGTCAGTGCAGCCAGGCGTACCAGACGTAGGAGGCGGCCAGCGCGGCAAACGCCAGCAGCAGCGCGCCGTGGACGAGCCGGGTGGCGCTGCGGCGCAGGGATTCCATGTCGCGCTCGGCCGCTGTCATGGGCGGCGCCCAGACGGCCATTTCGGTCTGCAGCGTTTCAGCGAAGCGGGATGGGTGGAATTCAGTCATGACGAAGGCCTACTTTCAGGCGCCGATGTGGCGGACGAACAAGTCGCTAGGCAGCGACCGGCTGGCAGACTGAATGTTGCCAAATGCAGTTAAAACTGCATCACCTGAAAGGGGGAGCGCACCTCGATTGGCGCGCAATTCGTCACATATTCAGCGCAAACGGCCGTGGCACTGTTTGTACTTTTTGCCACTGCCACACGGGCAGGGGTCGTTGCGACCCACTTGCGGAATCTGGGTCGCCGGGTCTTGTTCCTGGCTGACGGAGCCGTCTTCGTTGGGGTGGGTGTAGGTGACGTTCTCGATGTGCTCAGCGCGCGCTTCGATGGCCTGGGCGGCCTGATCGGCCTCCTCGCGCGTCTGGATGCGCACGGCCAGCAGCACGCGCGTGACTTCCATCTTGACGGTGTCGAGCAGCTGACGGAACAGCTCGAAGGCCTCGCGCTTGTATTCCTGCTTGGGGTTCTTCTGCGCATAGCCGCGCAGATGAATGCCCTGGCGCAGGTAGTCCAGCGCGGCCAGGTGCTCACGCCACTGGGTGTCCAGCGACTGCAGCAGCACCATGCGCATGAAGGGCGCGAACTGGGCCTCGCCCACCAGGTCGAGCTTGTTCTGGAACAGCTCGTTGGCGGCCTGAACCACCCGCTGCAGCACCTCGTCGTCGGTGACGCTGTCGGCACCGCTGACCCAGTCCACCAGTTGCACGGGCAGCTGCCACTCGTCACGCAGCGAGGCCTCCAGGCCCGGCAAGTCCCACTGCTCTTCCAGGGTCTCGGCGGGCACGAAGTTGCGCACCACGTCGGCCATGGCGGACTCGCGCAGGTTGGTGATCTGCGCCGTCAGGGCGTCGGCTTCGAGGATGTCGTTGCGCTGCTGGTAGATGACCTTGCGCTGGTCATTGGCCACGTCGTCGTACTCGAGCAACTGCTTGCGGATATCGAAGTTGCGTGCCTCCACCTTGCGCTGGGCGGACTCGATGGCACGGGTGACGAGGCCAGCCTCCAGCGCCTCGCCCTCGGGCATCTTCAGGCGCTCCATGATGGCTTTGACGCGGTCGCCCGCGAAGATGCGCATCAAAGGGTCTTCGAGCGAGAGGTAAAAGCGCGACGCCCCGGGGTCGCCCTGGCGGCCCGAGCGGCCGCGCAGCTGGTTGTCGATGCGGCGGCTTTCGTGCCGCTCGCTGGCGATGATGCGCAGGCCGCCCTCGTCCTTGACCTTCTGGTGCAGGCCTGCCCATTCGTCGCGCAGGGTCTGGGTGCGCTGCGCCTTGGTGGCGTCGTCCAGCGCCGCATCGGCCGCAATGATGTCGATCTGCTTTTCGACGTTGCCGCCCAGCACGATGTCGGTGCCGCGGCCCGCCATGTTGGTGGCAATGGTGATGACGCCGGGCCGCCCGGCCTGGGCGACGATTTCGGCCTCGCGCGCGTGCTGCTTGGCGTTGAGCACCTGGTGCGGCAGCTTGTGCCGGGTCAGCAGCGTGGACAGCAGCTCGGAGTTCTCGATCGAGGTGGTGCCCACCAGCACCGGCTGGCCACGCTCGTGGCAGGCCTCTATGTCGGTGACGATGGCGTTGTTCTTCTCGGTCTCGGTCTTGTAGACCAGATCCAGCTCGTCCTTGCGGATGGTGGGCTTGTTGGGCGGAATGACCACGGTCTCCAGACCGTAGATTTCCTGGAACTCATAGGCCTCGGTGTCGGCCGTGCCGGTCATGCCGCCGAGCTTGGCGTACATGCGGAAGTAGTTCTGGAAGGTGATCGAGGCCAGCGTCTGGTTCTCGCTCTGGATCTGCACGCCTTCCTTGGCCTCGACGGCCTGGTGCAGGCCGTCGCTCCAGCGGCGGCCAGTCATCAGGCGACCGGTGAACTCATCGACGATAACCACCTCACCGTCCTGCACCACGTAGTGCGTGTCGCGCTGGTACAGGTGCTGGGCCCGCAGCGCCGCGTAGACGTGGTGCATCAGGGTGATGTTGGCCGGGTCGTAGAGGCTGGCCCCTTCGGCCAGCAAATTGGCTTCGGCCAACAGTTGCTCGGCGTGCTCGTGGCCTTGCTCGGTCAGGTAGATCTGGCGGCCCTTCTCATCGACGGTGAAGTCCCCTTCTTCCTCCACGCCCTCGCCGGTGCGCGGGTCGGCCTCGCCAATCTGCTTTTTCAGCGCCGGCACCACGGTGTTGATGCGCACATACAGGTCGGTGTGGTCTTCGGCCTGGCCCGAGATGATGAGCGGCGTGCGCGCCTCGTCGATGAGGATGGAGTCCACCTCATCGACGATGGCGAAGTTCAGGCCACGCGCCACGCGGTCGGCCACGTCGTGCACCATGTTGTCGCGCAGGTAGTCGAAACCGAATTCGTTGTTGGTGCCATAGGTGACATCGGCGGCAAACGCGGCCTGTTTCTCGGCGCGGTCCAGGCCGGGCACGTTGACGCCCACGGTCAGGCCCAGGAAGGTGTAGAGCCGCCCCATCCACTCGGCATCGCGCCGTGCCAGGTAGTCGTTGACGGTGACCAGATGCACGCCCTTGCCCTGCAGCGCGTTCAGATAGACCGCCAGCGTGGCCATCAACGTCTTGCCCTCGCCGGTGCGCATCTCGGCAATCTTGCCGTCGTGCAACGCCATGGCGCCAATCAACTGCACGTCGAAGTGCCGCATCTTCAGCACACGCTTGCCGGCCTCCCGCACGACGGCAAAGGCCTCGGGCAGCAGCGCGTCCAGGCTCTCGCCCTGTGCCAGCCGCTCGCGCAGGGCCGGTGTCTTGGCTTGCAGATCGGCGTCCGACAACGCCGCCAACTCCGTCTCCAGCGCATTGATCTTTTCCACCACGCGGCGGTACTGCTTGAGCAGCCGATCGTTGCGGCTGCCGAAAATCGAGGTCAGGACTTTGGGAAACATGAAGCGCTGGCTGATTTGTATAAACGGTTGATTTTAGCGTTTGGACTTCTGCGCCACCGGCTCACCAGGGCCGCCGGCCAAAAAGCGCTGAGGGTTCTGCGGCACGCCCTCGATCAGCACCTCGAAGTGCAGATGCGGCCCGGTGGAGCGGCCGGTGTTGCCCACCTGCGCCACGTTCTGGCCGCGCCGCACCAGCGCCCCCTGCCTGACCAGCGCGCGCGACAGGTGGGCGTAGCGCGTGACCAGCCCTTTGCCATGGTCGATCTCCAGCATCTGACCATACTGCGGATGCCACTCCACGGTCTGCACCATGCCATTGGCGGCGGCAAAAACCGGGGTGCCGGTATCGGCCGGAAAGTCCAGCCCGGTGTGCAGCGCCGAGCGGCCGGTGAACGGGTCGCTGCGAAACCCGAAGCCCGAGCCCACCATGCCGTCCACCGGCCGGGTACTGGGCACCATCAGGCTGTCGAGCCGGGACTCGAACAGGCGCGACTCGATCAGTGTCAACACGTCGGCCTGGTGCTCGGCCTCGATGTCCAGCGCGTCCACCGCCAGGTGCAGCCCGCCCAGCGTGGGCTGGTTCAGCGCCAACGGCGACACCCAGGGGCCACCCTTGCCGCCGCGCGCGGCGGCCGAGGCGCTGCTGCCTGGCGCCTGAGGCTCGATCTTCACGCCGGCCAGGCCGCCCAGGCGCTCGCCCTGGGACTCCAGGCGCAGCAGCCGGGCTTGCAACTGGCCCACGCGCTCGGCCATGGCATTGAGGTTCTCGCGCATGATGCGGTCGCGCTGGGCAAACTCATCCTGCACCACGGCCTGCAAAATGGGGCCGACCACGGGCCAGCCCTCGCGCGCCGCCTTCATGAACAGCAGGTGGTACAGCAGCCCCATCACCACCAGCAGCGCCACCAGCACGGCGGCAGCCAGCGCCGCAAGGCGACCCAGCCCCAGGTAATGGACACGGGTGGCGGCGCTTTCACCGGTGATGACGATCTGCATGACTACACTCCTGCTCCACGATGAGCCGAGAACCCCTGACCCGCCCGGTGCGCGAGGCGCTGGCCGCCAACGCGACCCTGGGCAGCCTGCTGACGCGGGTGCGCGAGTCGCGCGCCCGCCTGGCGGTGGTGCACCGGGCGCTGCCACCCGGCTTGCGTGCCCAGGTGCATGACGGCGTGCTGGACGAAACGGGCTGGCATCTGCTGGCCGGCAACACCGCCGTGGCTGCCAAGCTGCGCCTGCTGGTGCCCGACCTGCAATTGGCGCTGGCCTCGCAAGGTTTTGCCGAGGTGCCCATTCAGGTGCGGGTGCGACCCCGCCCGAGTTGATGGTGCCGGCTATCGGATTCGAACTGATGACCTACCGCTTACAAGGCGGTTGCTCTACCCCTGAGCTAAGCCGGCAACGGCGCGGGCCGGATTCTATTTGACCCGTTTGAGAGTCGGCCGGGTGCCGGCAGGTGGGCGCGGCGGAGGTGGTTCGTCGTCAGGTGCCTTGGGCGTCACGCTGGGCGCTGGCGCGGCCGTGCTGCCGTCCTCGGTGGCCAGGCGCAGACCGCCGCTGCGCGCAGGCGCACCGACACCAGCCCCGACCCCGATGGGTGTGCCGACGTCGGCGCCTTCGCTGCTGGGCGGCGGAAAGGCCATGCCCTGGCCGTTCTCGCGGGCGTAGATGGCCAGCACGTGGTCCACGGGCACGACGATGTCACGCACCACCCCGCCAAAGCGGGCCTTGAACTCCACGTACTCGTTGCCCAGCACCAGGCTGCCGGTGGCCTCGAAACCGACGTTGAGCACGATTTCGCTGTTCTTGACGTACTCCAGCGGCACCTGCACCTGGGCATCGACGAACACCGCCAGATACGGCGTGTAGCCGTTGTCCGTGCACCAGTCGTGCAGCGCCCGGATGAGGTAGGGCTTGGTGGAGGTGCTGCCCGGCGGCGACAGAGGCGTGACGCTCATGGCTTACTTGCGCATCACCTTCTCGGACGGCGTCAGCGCCTCGATGTAGGCCGGGCGCTGGAAGATCAGCTCGGCGTACTTCAAGAGCGGCGTGGCGTTCTTGGACAGCTCGATGCCGTAGTGGTCCAGGCGCCACAGCAGCGGCGCGATGGCCACGTCCAGCATGGAGAAATCGTCCCCCAGCATGTACTTGTTCTTCAGGAAGATGGGGGCCAGCTGCGTCAGGCGATCGCGGATCTGCGCGCGGGCTTTTTCAAGCTGCTTCTCGTTGGCCTTGATGCCGCCGCGTCCTTCGAGGATGTTGACGTTGGCGAACAGTTCTTTTTCAAAGTTGAAGAGGAACAGCCGCACGCGCGCACGCGCCACCGGGTCACCCGGCATCAACTGCGGGTGCGGGAAGCGCTCATCGATGTATTCGTTGATGATGTGCGACTCATACAGGATCAGGTCGCGCTCGACGAGGATGGGCACCTCGTTGTAAGGGTTCATCAGCGCGATGTCTTCAGGCTTGGCGAAGAGGTCCACATCGCGGATCTCGAAATCCATGCCCTTCTCAAACAGCACGAAACGGCAGCGATGCGAGTAAGGGCAAGTGGTTCCGGAGTAAAGCACCATCATGGCGGCGGCGTCCTAACAAACAGCAAAAAAACAAAAGGCGCAGCAGGCTGACAAACCGGCTGCGCGCGTGGGGCGGCGGCCCGACCTTACTTCACGTCCTTCCAGAACGCGGCGTTCAGGCGCCATGCGAAGACGGTCAGAACCAACAGGAACAGCAGCACCCCCACACCAAGGCGGAAACGGTGGTTCTGCGCCGGCTCGCCCATCCATTGCATGAAGGCCACCAGATCGGCGACCTCGGAGTTGAAGCCCTCGGCGTCGTACTTGCCCGGCGTCAGCTGGGTGAAGCCGGTCAGGCTCACCACTTTCTTGGCGGAGTCATGCGGATCGACCTCTTCGTGGAACACCGGTGCCCGCTGGCCTTGCAGCTCCCACAGCGGATTGGGCATGCCCACGCTGGGGAAGGCGGTGTTGTTCCAGCCGGTGGGCTTGGCGTCGTCACGATAGAAGCCGCGCAGGAAGGTGTAGAGGTAATCGGCCCCCGAGCCCTGAGCGCCGGCGCGCGAGCGTGCCACCAGGGCCAGGTCGGGCGGCGTGGCACCGAACCAGGTCTTGGCGTCCTTGGCCGACATGGAGATGGTCATCAGATCACCCACCTTGTCGCCCGCGAACATCAGGTTGTCCTTGATCTGCGCGTCGGTCAGGCCCAGTTCCTGCAGCTTGTTGTAGCGCACGAACGAGGCCGCATGGCAGTTCAGGCAGTAGTTGACGAACAGCTTGGCGCCGTTCTGCAGCGAGGCCAGATCGGAGACGCGCTCCTTGGGGAACTTGTCCCAAGGTGCGCCGCCTTCGGAGGCCAGCGCACCGCCAGCCAGGCACAGGGCCGCCAGGCAGCCCGCAATCAGTCGTTTGATCATCATGTGAATGCGCTCTCTTGTGGCTGCGGCGTCAATGGGCGTGGAAGGTCACGCGCTCGGGCGGCTGCTTGGCCTGGCCCAGACGGCTCCACCACGGCATCAGAAGGAAGAAGCCAAAGTAGAACAGCGTACCGATTTGCGAAACGATGGTGCCCAGGTCGAAGGGCGGCAGGATGCCCAGGTAGCCCAGCACCACGAAGAACACCACGAAGACCACGTAGAGCCACAGGTTCCAGCTCGGGCGGTAGCGGATGGACTTGACCGGTGCGTAATCCAGCCAGGGCAGGAAGAACAGGATGATGACCGCCCCACCCATGACGACCACGCCCCAGAACTTGGCATCGAAACCAGCCAGCAGCGCGCCCACCGGGCCGCCCACCGAGACGCCCATCCAGCCCAGCACCACGGCCGGCACACCGAACAGGAAGAACAGCGCCGCCATCAAACCCCAGTAGCCCGTCTTGATCATGGGGCACAGCGTGGAGCGGCGCACGGTCAGCACGCCCACGGCCACGAAGAACAGCCACAGGAAGGGCATCATCGTCGAGGTGGTGGCGCGCAGCATCGAGTAGAACGGCGTGAAGTACCACACCGGGGCAATGTGCAGCGGCGTCTTCAGCGGGTCGGCCGGGATGAAGTTGTTGTACTCCAGGAAGTAGCCGCCGAGCTCGGGCGTGAAGAACACGATGCTGCAGAACACCACCAGGAACAGCGACACCGCATAGATGTCGTGCACCGTGTAGTACGGGTGGAAGGGCACGCCGTCGGCGGGTGCGTCCTTGCCCCAGCGGTTGCCCTTGGGGCCTTTCTTGATCTCGACGCCGTCGGGGTTGTTGGAGCCCACGTCGTGCAGCGCCAGCAGGTGGGCGACGACCAGGCCGATCAGCACCAGCGGCACGGCGATGACGTGGAAGCTGAAGAAGCGGTTCAGCGTAGCGTCCCCCACCACATAGTCGCCACGGATCATCAGCGACAGGTCGGGTCCGATCAGCGGAATGGCCGAGAACAGGTTGACGATGACCTGCGCGCCCCAGTACGACATCTGGCCCCAGGGCAGCAAATAGCCCATGAAGGCCTCGGCCATCAGGCACAGGAAGATGGCGCAGCCGAAGATCCAGACCAGCTCGCGCGGCTTGCGGTACGAGCCGTAGATCAGCCCACGGAACATGTGCAGATAGACGACGACGAAGAACGCCGACGCGCCCGTGGAGTGCATGTAGCGGATCAGCCAGCCCCAGGGCACCTCGCGCATGATGTACTCGACCGAGGCAAACGCCACCGGCACACCCGCCGCGTTCAGCGAAGCGTCGGGCTTGTAATGCATCACCAGAAAGATGCCGGTGACGATCTGGATCACCAGCACCAGCAGCGCGAGCGAGCCAAACACGTACCACCAGTTGAAGTTCTTGGGCGCGTAGTACTCGGCCATGTGGACGCGGTAGGCGTCGAACATGGTGGGGAAACGGTTCTCCCACCAGACCCTGAACTTCTCGCCCGCCGGTGCGTCGGCCGCGACTTCTTTGAATTCAGCCATGCTGTGCTCCGTCAGGCTTTCTTGTCTTCACCGATCAGCAACTTGGCGTCGCTGAGGTACATGTGCGGCGGCACTTCGAGGTTGTCGGGTGCGGGCTTGTTCTTGAACACCCGGCCAGCCATGTCGAAGGTGGAGCCATGGCAAGGGCAGAAGAAGCCGCCCTTCCAGTCGTCGGGCAGTGAGGGCTGCGGACCGGGCTTGAACTTCTCTGACGGCGAGCAACCCAGGTGGGTGCAGATGCCCACCACGACCAGGTACTCGGGCTTGATGGAGCGCCACTCGTTCTTGGCGTACTCGGGTGTGGGGAAGGCCGTGCGGTGGGACTCGGGGTCGGCCAGTTGCGGGTCCAGCGCCTTGAGCTCCTCCAGCTCCTTGGGCGTGCGGCGCACCACCCACACCGGCTTGCCGCGCCACTCCACGGTCTTCATCTCGCCTGGCTGCAAGGCGCTGATGTCCACCTCGACGGCGGCACCGGCGGCCTTGGCGCGCTCAGAAGGCGCAAAACTGCTGACGAAAGGCACGGCAGCCGCCACGCCACCGACTGCCCCGGCGCAGCCCGTGGCGATCATCCACGTGCGCTTGCCTTGGTCCACCGCGTGTTCGCTCATGGGTTCCTCTTGTAGAAAGCCTGTTGCTCTTGGATAGCACTGCCCGCCTCAGGGGCAATCCTGCATTTTAGCGACACAAATGCACGCTGCTGATGCGTTGGCCCACCAACCACGTGGCTTCTGGGTGGCCTGCAACACGACTGGAGCACCACGCGTTGGCAAGCCGCGCGCAAGCACGCCATACTGCGCGCCGTGCATGGCTTGAGGGTCAAGCGCAACAAGACCCAATCAACCACATTCAAGGAGTTACCACATGGGGTTTGCCACCGAGTTCAAAGAGTTTGCCCTTAAAGGCAATGTGATGGATCTGGCCGTCGGCGTCATCATCGGCGGCGCGTTCGGCAAGATCGTCGATTCGCTGGTCGGTGACGTGATCATGCCCATCGTCAGCAAGATCTTCGGCGGGCTGGATTTCTCCAACTACTACATTGCCCTGGCCGGACAAACTGCCGGGCTGTCACTGGCCGAAGCCAAGAAAGCCGGCGCCGTGCTGGCCTACGGCAACTTCATCACCGTGGCGCTGAACTTCATCATCCTGGCCTTTGTCATCTTCATGATGGTCAAGCAGATCAACCGCCTGAAGCGCGAAGAGCCGGCAGTTGAAGCCGCGCCTGCCGAGCCGGCGGAAGACGTGCAACTGCTGCGCGAAATCCGCGACTCGCTCAAGCACCCAGGTGTAAGCGGCTGACCGCCCGCCTGGCCCTAACCGCTGCGGCCCTGGCCTGACGCCAAACGTCGAGCCAGGGCCGCAGCGTTTTGCAGGCTGCTTGCATCCGCGAGGCCGCGGCCGGCGATGTCGAATGCCGTGCCGTGGTCGGGGCTGGTGCGCACCCAGGGCAGACCCAGCGTCACGTTGACTCCATCGGCCACGCCCAGGTACTTGACCGGAATCAGGCCGTGGTCATGCGTCATCGCCACCACCACGTCGAACGCGCCGCGCCGCGCGCGCATGAAGATGGTGTCGGGCGGATAGGGGCCGCTGGCGTCCATGCCCTCGGCCCTCGCCTGGGCCACGGCCGGCGCGATGTGGTGGATTTCCTCGTCACCAAACAACCCGTCTTCGCCCGCATGCGGATTCAGCCCCGCCACCGCGATGCGCGGCGCGGCAATGCCCCATTGCCGCAGGGCCGCATGCGTGATGCGCAGCGTCTCCAACACGAGCGGCGCATCCAGCAGCGCAATGGCGCGCCGCAGCGACACGTGGATGGTGGCCAGCACCACGCGCAACTCGTCGTTGGCCAGCATCATGCGCACCGGCGCGGGCGGCTGCGTCATGGCCTGCAGCAACTCGGTGTGGCCGGGATAGGGCTCACCCGCCGCCGCCAGCGCCGCCTTGTGCAGCGGCGCCGTCACCAGCGCGCCCGCAGCGCCCTGCTGCACCAGAGCCACGGCGCCGCGCACGCAGGCCGCCGCCGCCGCGCCGGCCCGGGCGTGCACCTGGCCCAGCGGCAACTCGACCAAGCCCTCGGGCAGGCCCGGTGGGGCCCACACATGGGGAGGCGGTGGCAGATTCAGCGCCGCCGCCGCACGCGCCAGCACCGCCGCGTCGCCCACCACGATGGCCTCGCCCAGCTTGCCGCTGGCGGCTGCCCGCACGATGATTTCGGGCCCGATGCCGCAGGGGTCGCCCATGCTGACGGCCAGCCTCATGCCGGGTTCTCCACCTCGATGAACGCGTGCGCCACGCCGAAATGCGCGGCCAGATGTGCGCCCAGCGCCTGCACGCCATAGCGCTCGCTGGCGTGATGGCCGGCGGCGATGAAAGCCACGCCGGTCTCGCGCGCCAGATGCGCCTGCGGCTCGGAAATCTCGCCCGTCACATAGGCATCGGCGCCGGCCGCGATGGCGGCCTCGAAAAACCCCTGCGCGCCGCCCGTGCACCAGGCAATGCGCGCCAGTGGCCGGCCGTCACCGGCCACCACGGTGGGCGTGCGCCCCTGGGCCGCCTGCTGCACGGCGGCGGCCAATCGCGCCACATCCGCCAACGCCGCAGCCGGGCCCATGAAGCCCAAATCCTGCTCGCCAAAACGCCCGTCGGCCATCAGCCCCATGGCCCGTCCCCAGGCGGCGTTGTTGCCCCATTCGGGGTGAGCGTCCAGCGGCAGGTGGTAGGCCAGCAGG
This sequence comes from Pseudomonadota bacterium, assembly GCA_020161145.1. Lineage (GTDB taxonomy): Bacteria > Pseudomonadota > Gammaproteobacteria > Burkholderiales > Burkholderiaceae_C > Ideonella. Next base: position 536,661 of record JAIUPQ010000001.1, on the reverse strand, counting down.
TTGAGGTTGTGCTGCATCAGCAGGCGCACACGCGCGGCCAGCCAGCCGGTCAGACGCCCGTCCTGCCCGCGCCAGAAGAGGCCATGGTGGACCAGCAGCGTGTCGGCGCCAGCCTGCACGGCCGCCTCGATGAAAGCCCGGCTCGCCGTCACGCCGCTGGCCACCTGGCCCACGGTGCGCGGGCCCTCGACCTGCAACCCGTTCGGCCCATAATCCTTGAACCGGCCGCAATCCAGGGCCTGCCACAGATGCTGCTCGACGTCCTCGCGCGCGACCTTCGCCATCCCATCTCCCTTCATGCGCAAACTCTGGCTCATTTTCTCGCAGGCCGTCACCGTGGGGGTGGCCGTGCTCTTTGTCGTGGCCACCTTCAAGCCGGAATGGCTGGCTCGCCCGCCCCACCGCTGGTTGCCGCTGCAGGGCGGCGCGCCGGCGGTCACGCTGCCCGTGACCACCACCACCGCGCCCGCGCCGCCCACGCAGGCCTTGAGCCAGGCGGCGCAGCGTGCCTCGCCGGCCGTGGTCAGCGTCACCTCCAACAAGGGCGGCGCCAGCGCCCAGCGGCAGAACGACCCCTGGCTGGACTTCTTCTTTGGCCGCCGCGGCGCCCAGCAGCCACCGGCGCAGACCGGCTTCGGCTCGGGTGTCATCGTCAGTGAGAGTGGCTACCTGCTGACCAACAACCACGTGGTGGCCGAGGCTGACGCCATCACCGTGCGCCTCTCCGATGGCCGCGAAGCCCAGGCCACCCTGATCGGCACCGACCCGGACACCGACCTGGCGGTGCTGAAGATCAACCTCGACCGCCTGCCCAGCGTGACGCTGGGCCAGATGGAGCAGTTGCACGTGGGCGACGCCGTGCTGGCCATCGGCAATCCGTTCAACTTCGGGCAGACGGTGACCTCGGGCATCGTCAGTGCGCTGGGACGCTCGGGCCTGGGCCTGTCCACATTCGAGAACTTCATCCAGACCGATGCCGCCATCAACCCCGGCAACTCGGGCGGCGCGCTGGTGGACGCCAGCGGCAACCTGGTGGGCATCAACACCGCCATCTACTCGCGCAGCGGCGGCAATCTGGGCATCGGTTTTGCCATTCCCATCGACGTGGCCCACCAGGTGATGGACGCACTGGTGCGCGACGGTCAGGTCACGCGCGGCTGGATCGGCGTGCAGCTGCGTGAGTTGAACCCCGATTTCGTCGAAGCCTTCAAACTGCCCGTCAGCGAGGGCGTGCTCATCACCGGTGTGCTGCAAGGCGGCCCCGCCGCCGCCGCACAGATGAAGCCCGGCGATGTGGTGGTGGCCGTGGCCGGCGCGCCGGTGCGCACGGTGGCGCAACTGCTGCGCGCCGTGGCCGCGCTGCCACCGGGCCAGCACGCCACGCTGGCCGTGCAGCGCGGCAACGACCGGCTGGACGTGCCGGTGGAGGTCGGCCGCCGGCCGCGTCAGGAAGCCCTGGATGAGTAGCCCAGCAGCCGCGCCGCCAACGCCAGATCGGCCGGGTAGGTGACCTTGAAATTCTCGGCGCTGGCGGCCACCAGCCGCGGCGCCAGCCCCAGGGCCTCCACGGCGCTGGCCTCGTCGGTCACGGCGGCATCGGCGCCGGCCAGTGCCCGCTCCAGCAAGGCCAGGCGGAACATCTGCGGCGTTTGCGCGGCCCACATGTGCTGGCGCGGTACCGTGGCCTGCACGCGGCCATCGGCCTCGCGCTTGAGCGTGTCGGCCAGGGGCTGAGCCAGCAGGCCACCCACGGGGTCATCCTGACAGGCGGCAATCAACTGCCCCACCCACTCGGGCCGCAGCAGGCAGCGCGCCGCGTCGTGCACCAGCACCCAGTCGCCGTCTCCGGCGCCATGCGCGCGCAGCGCGCTCAGGCCGGCGGCCACCGTCTCGGCGCGGCTGGCGCCGCCCACGAACGCCGTCCAGACGCCCTCGCCCGCCATACCCAGTTCGGCAAAGCGCGTGTCGCCCGGCGCCAGCACCACCAGCGTGGCGGTCAGCTCGGGCACCGCCGCCAGGGCCGCCAGCGTGTGCGCCATCAACGGGCGGCCGGCCAGCTCTTCATACTGTTTGGGGCCAGCGGTGCCGGCGCGGCTGCCGGTGCCGGCGGCGGGCACCAGCGCATAGAAACGGGGAGAGCTGGGGGTTGAGGTCATGGCCGATTTTAAAATCGGGCCGATGCAGCTTCCTTCCATTGCGCCGGGCAAACGCCACGCCATGGCGCGCCCCATCGGCAGTGCCGATGCGCTCTTGCTGGCGCGCTTTGCCAGCACCACGGCACCCACCCTGATCTTCACCGCCGACGCCGCCGACGCGCAGCGGCTGGCCGACGAGATACCGGTCTTTGCACCCGATCTGCGCGTGGCTCAGTTCCCCGACTGGGAAACCCTGCCCTACGACCGTTTCAGCCCGCACCAGGACTTGATCTCGGAGCGTCTGGCCACGCTGTGGCGGCTGCGCCAGCGCGACGTGGACGTGGTGCTGCTGCCCGCCGCCACGGCGCTGACCCGGCTGGCGCCGCCCGCCTTCATGGCCGGCCACACCTTTGTCTTTACGCAAGGCCAGCGGCTGGATGAAGCCGCCCTCAAAAGCCAGCTCACGCTGGCCGGCTACCAGCATGTCAGCCAGGTGGTGGCACCGGGCGAGTACGCGGTGCGCGGCGGTCTGATCGACCTCTTCCCCATGGGCGCCACCCTGCCCTTGCGGCTGGACTTGTTTGACGCCGAGATCGACTCCATCCGCACCTTCGATCCCGACACCCAGCGCAGCCTCTACCCGGTGCCCGAGGTGCGGCTGCTGCCGGGGCGCGAGTTCCCGCTGGACGACGCGGCGCGCACGGCCTTCCGCCAGCGCTGGCGCGAGCGCTTCGAGGGCGACCCCACCAAGTCGCGGCTCTACAAAGACATGGCGCAAGGCGTGGTGGCCGGCGGCATCGAGTACTACCTGCCGCTGTTCTTTGACGAGACCGCCAGCCTGCTGGACTACACCGGCCCCGAGGCGCGCGTGGTGCTGCATGGCGAGGTGGACGAGGCCTTGCAGCGCTTTGCCGCCGACACCCGCGAGCGCCACAAACTGGCCCAGCACGACCCCGAGCGCCCCGTGTTGCCGCCCGAGGCCTTGTTCCTCACCCCGCCCGAGTTCTTCACCCGCGTGGGCACGCACGCCCAGCTGGCCTTGCGCGGCGGCGGCGAGCTGGACTGGGCGCGCCCGCTGCCCGCCGTGGCCGCCGAGCGCGGCGCCACCGAGCCGCTGGCCGCGCTGGAGCGCCACCTGGCCGCCACCCCGCACCGCGTGCTGCTGGTGGCCGAGAGCGAGGGCCGCCGCGAGAGCCTGCTGGAGCTGCTGGGCGACCATGGCATCGCCGTGCCCAGCGTGGCCTCGGTGCAGGATTTCCTGGCCGGTGAGCAGCGCGTGGCCATGGCCGCCGCGCCGCTGGCGGCGGGCTTTTTCTGGCACGAGCCGGCGGCCGGCATTGCGGTGCAGTTCATCACCGAGACCGAGCTTTTTGCCGCCAGCCCCGGCGTGCGCCGCCGCCGCAAGCAAGAGCAGACCAGCAGCGTCGATGCGCTGATCAAAGACCTCTCGGAGCTCAAGGTAGGCGACCCGGTGGTGCACGCCGCCCACGGCATCGGCCGCTACCAGGGGCTGGTGAACCTGTCGCTGGGCGCGCCAGGCGAGGAGCCCTCAGAGTTCCTGCACCTGGAGTACGCCGACAAGGCCACGCTCTACGTGCCCGTCTCGCAGTTGCACCTGATCAGCCGCTACACCGGCGTCAGCGCCGAGGAGGCCCCGCTGCACAAGCTGGGCAGCACGCAATGGGACAAGGCCCGGCGCAAGGCCGCCGAGCAGGTGCGCGATGCCGCCGCCGAGCTGCTGGACCTCTACGCCCGCCGCGCCGCCCAGCAAGGCATGGCCCACCGCTTCTCGGCCCACGACTACGAGGCCTTCGCCGCCAGCTTCGGATTTGAGGAAACTGCCGACCAGCGCGCCGCCATCCACGCCGTCATCCAGGACATGATCTCGCCCCAGCCCATGGACCGGCTGGTCTGCGGCGACGTGGGCTTTGGCAAGACCGAGGTCGCGCTGCGCGCCGCCTTCGTCGCCGTGCACGCCGGCAAACAGGTGGCGCTGCTGGCGCCCACCACGCTGCTGGCCGAGCAGCACTACCAGACGCTGGCCGACCGCTTTGGCAAGTGGCCGGTCAAGGTGGCCGAGCTCAGCCGTTTTCGCACCGCCAAAGAGGTCAAGGAGGCGCTGGCCGGCATCGAGGCCGGCACGGTGGACATCGTCGTGGGCACCCACAAGCTGCTGTCCAAGGACGTGCGCTTCAAGCGCCTGGGCCTGCTCGTCATCGACGAGGAACACCGCTTCGGCGTGCGCCACAAAGAGGCCATCAAGGCCATGCGCGCCAACGTGGACGTGCTGACGCTGACCGCCACGCCCATCCCGCGCACGCTGGGCATGGCGCTGGAGGGCTTGCGCGACCTCTCGGTCATCGCCACCGCGCCGCAGCGCCGGCTGGCCATCAAGACGCTGGTGCGCTCGGAGAGCAAAGGCATCATCCGCGAGGCGGTGCTGCGCGAGCTCAAGCGCGGCGGCCAGGTCTATGTGCTGCACAACGAGGTCGAGACGATAGAAAACCGCCGCGCGCAGCTGGAGGAGCTGCTGCCCGAGGCCCGCATCGCCGTGGCCCACGGCCAGATGCCCGAGCGGGAGCTGGAGCGGGTGATGCGCGACTTCACCGCCCAGCGCCACAACCTGCTGCTGTGCTCCACCATCATCGAGACCGGCATCGACGTGCCCACGGCCAACACCATCGTCATCACCCGGGCCGACAAGTTCGGCCTGGCGCAACTGCACCAGTTGCGCGGCCGCGTGGGCCGCAGCCACCACCAGGCCTACGCCTACCTGCTGGTGCCTGACGTGGAAGGCCTGCCCAAGGCCGCCGGCCAGCGCCTGCAGGCCATTCAGGAGATGGAAGAACTGGGCTCGGGCTTCTACCTGGCCATGCACGATCTGGAAATCCGCGGCGCCGGCGAGGTGCTGGGCGAGAGCCAGAGCGGCAACATGATGGAAGTGGGCTTCCAGCTCTACAACGACATGCTGGCCGAGGCCGTGCGCGCGCTCAAGAACGGCGAGGAGCCCGACCTGCTGGGCCCGTCCAGCCCGGTGTTCGGCGGCGGCGCCACCGAGGTCAACCTGCACACACCGGCCCTGCTGCCCACCGCCTACTGCGGCGACGTGCAGGTGCGCCTGGCGCTGTACAAGCGGCTGGCCAGCGCCACCACGGCCGACCAGCTCACCGCGCTGCTCGAAGAAATCACCGACCGCTTCGGCAAGCTGCCGCCGCAGGGCGAAGCGCTGTTCGACGTGCACCGGCTGCGCATCGCCGCCAAGCCTTATGGCGTGACCAAGATCGACGCCGGCGCGCAGGTGATGAACATCCACTTCCGGCCCAACCCACCCATCGAGCCCATGCGCATCATCGAGCTGGTGCAGAAGAACCGGGCCATCAAGCTGGCCGGCAACGAGCGGCTGCGCATCGACCGCGCCATTGCCCAGCCCCATGAGCGCGCGCAGTACGTGCGCGACGTGCTGCGGGCACTCAAATAACCATAACCCACGCATAGATAAGGGGCAATTTGCCCACCGTGTTTGCGACAACGCGCGGGCGGCGGGTGCCGATCATCACGGCTCCAAAACAACACCCCAACTGAACCATGGCAACCACTGAGTTTCTTCGCCGCATCAGCCTGGCCGACCGCGTGACCTACGGCTATAGCGCCCTGTCCGTGGCCTGTCTGGTGCTGGCCGCCAGCGCCTGGCTGGAACTGCCCGAGTGGGAGCTGGCCCTGATGGGCGCCGCCGTAGGCTGCATCGGCCTGATCATGGGTTGGCTGATGCGCGCCAGCATCAAAGAGCCCGTGGAGGACACCGCCCGCGCGGTGATGCGCATTGCCAAGGGCGACCTCGACACCACGATCGACTCGCGGGGCCGAGACGAGCTGTCGTGGATCCGGCACGAGCTCGACGCCATGCGCAACAGGTTGCGCGAGACGGTGATCGGCGTGCGCGAGTCGGTCAACGTGGTGAACGCCACATCCGACGAAATTGCCCGCAGCAACGACGACTTGTCGCGGCGCACCGAAAGCCAGGCCGCCGCGCTGGAGGAGACCAGCAGCACCATGAACCTGCTGGCCGAAACCGTGTGCCGCCATGCGGCCAGCGCCACCGACGCCAGCCAGGAGATGGCCGAAGCGCGCGACGTGGCCGCCCGCGGCGGGCACATCATGGAGGAGGTGGTGGCACGCATGCAGGACATCGCCCTGAGCGCCCGCCGCATCAACGAGATCATCGGCGTGATCGACGGCATCGCCTTCCAGACCAACATCCTGGCGCTGAACGCCGCCGTGGAGGCCGCCCGTGCGGGCGAGCAAGGGCGCGGCTTTGCCGTGGTGGCCGCCGAGGTGCGTGGCCTGGCCCAGCGCAGCGCCACCGCCGCGCGCGAAATCAAAGGCCTGATCGAGCACTCCACCGAAAAAGTGGACGCTGGCAGCACCCTGGTCGGCCAGGCAGGTCAGACCATGCAGGACCTGCTCGCCCGCGTGGCCCGCGTGGCCGCGCTGGTGTCCGAGATGGCGGCCTCAGGCTCCACACAAAGCGCCGGCATCAGGGAAGCCCATGAGGCCATCGCCCAGATCGACAACGTGACGCAGCAAAACGCGGCACTGGTCGAGGAAATGGCGGCCGCCGCGCAATCGCTGCTAGGCCAGTCCGTTCACCTGACGCAGAACATGGACAAGTTCAAGATCTCGGCGTGAGGACAATGGGGGCATGACCGACGCTTTTGCCCCCCCGCCTGCCGGCCTGACCGTGCGCGGCGGCCCGTGGCGGCTGGCCGACTTCCGGCTGGCCGCATTCGACATGGACTCCACGCTGATCGACATGGAATGCGTGGACGAAATCGCCGCCGCCGTCGGCCGCAAGGCCGAGGTGGCCGCCATCACCGAGGCGGCCATGCGTGGCGAGATCGCCGACTACGCCACCTCGCTGCGCCAGCGCCTCGCCCTGCTGGCCGGCGTGCCCGAGGCGGCGTTGCATCAGCTGTACGACCAGCGCCTGCGCCTCAATCCGGGCGTGGAGACCTTCATCGCCGCTTGCCGTGCGGCCGGCCTCAAGACGCTGCTGGTCTCGGGCGGTTTCACCTTTTTCACCGAGCGGCTGCGCCAGCGGCTGGGGCTGGACTTTGCGCGTGGCAACCAGTTGGAGGTCGTCGATGGCCGTCTCAGCGGCCGCCTCGTGCCGCAAAGCTGGGGCGAGGTCGTCGATGGGGCCGAAAAGCGCCGCACCGTGCTGGAGGTGTGCAGCCTGCTGGGCATCTCACCGGCGCAGGCGCTGGCGGTGGGCGACGGCGCCAACGACTTGCCCATGATGCAGGCCGTGGGCCTGTCCATCGCCTTTCACGCCAAGCCCGCCGTGGCGGCCCAGGCGCAAATTGCGATTGCCCAGGGCGGCATGGACGGCGCGCTGGCGGTGCTCAGGCCGTAGGCCCCGCCCCACCGGGGCTTACTGGGTGATCTGCGCCCAGACCTTCTCCAGCCGCTTGACGCTGACGGGCTGCGGCGTGCGCAGCTCTTGCGCAAAGAGGCTGACGCGCAGCTCTTCGAGCTGCCAGCGGAATTCATCGAGCCGCGCATCGGCCGCGCCCTTGCGCTCGGCCACGCGGCGCAGCCAGCGCTGCTCCAGCGGGCGCAGCTCGGCCAGCAGCCGCGCATCGCGCTCGGGGTCGGTGCGCAGCTTGTCCAGCCGCGCAACCACGGCCTTCAGGTAGCGCGGCAGGTGCTGCAGCTGCGCGTACGGCGTGGCCTGCACGAAGCGCTTGGTCATCAGGCGCTCGAGTTGGGCCGTCACGTCCTGCTCCACCTCCTTGGGCGCACGGGCGTCGCGCAGCTTGCGCAGCGCGGCGGCGTAGTCGGCCAGCACCGTGCCCACGCTGCGGGCCACCTCTTGCGCAATCAGGTTGAGGCGCGGACGGCCTTCTTCCAGCCGGCGCGCAAAACCGGCCGCGTCGGTGGGCAGCGGAGCCTGCACAAAAGCGCGCGCCAGCGCCACCTGGACGATCTGCTCGCGCAGCTCCTCGGCCGTGCCCAGCGGCATATAGGCCACGGCCATGCGGGTCAGGTCGGGAATGTTCTTTTCCAGGTACTTGAGTGGCTCTTTGAGCTGCAGCGCCACCAGCCGCGTCAGGCCCGCCAGGTGTTTGGCGGCGGCCACGGCGGGGTCGTCGAACACCGCCAGCTCCACGTGGCTGCCCGCGTCGATCAGCGCCGGAAAGCCAATCAGCGTCTGGCTGCCCTTGCGGATTTCCATCAACTCGGGCAGCTCGCCAAACGTCCAGGCGGTGAGGCGCTCGCTGGCCTGGGGCGCGGGGACGGCCGGCGGAGCGGGCTGGGTCGTCAGGGCAGCCGTGGGCGGCGGCAACGGCGCGGCCACGGCCTGAACCTTGAGCGCGGCCAGCGCCTGGAAGGCCCCGCGCGCCTGGGCACCCCACTCGGCCTTGAGCGCCGCGAGCTGGCGGCCCATGCCCAGTTGGCGGCCATGCTCGTCCACCACGCGCAGGTTCATGAAGAGGTGGGGCGGCACCTGTTCGAGCTTGAAGTCGGCCCGCTGCACGGCCAACTGCGTGGCCTCGCGCACGCCCGCCAGCAGCGCATCCATCAGCGCGCCCTCGCCGAAGGGCACCAGCGCACACCACTCGGCGGCCCAGGCCGGCAGCGGCACCAGCCGGCTGCGCGGGCGCTGCGGCAGGCTTTTGATGAGGGCCAGCACCTTGGCCTCCAGCATGCCCGGCACCAGCCATTCGCAGCGCGCCTCGCTGACCTGGTTGAGCGCATAGATGGGCACGCTGACGGTCAGGCCGTCGCGCACGTCGCCGGGCTGGTGCAGGTAGCTGGCGGCACAGTCCACGCCGCCCAGGCGCACGGTGCGCGGGAAGGCGTCGGTGGTGATGCCGGCGGCCTCGTGGCGCATGAGCTCGTCGCGCGAGAGGTGCAGCAGCTTGGGGCTGCCTTTGCTGGCCTGGCGGTACCAGCGCTCCAAGGTGCTGCCGCTGTGAACTTCGGCCGGCAGATGGGCGTCGTAGTAGGCGTAGACCAGTTCGTCGTCCACCAGCACGTCTTGCCGGCGTGATTTGTGCTCCAGCTCTTCCACCTGGGCCACCATGCGGCGGTTGTGGGCCAGAAACGGCAGGCGCGTCTCCCACTGCCCTTCGACCAGCGCCTCGCGGATGAAAATCTCGCGCGCGGCGGCGGCGTCCACGCGGCCATAGTCCACGCGCCGCTGGTTGTAGATGACCAGGCCATAGAGCGTGGCGCGCTCCAGCGCCACCACCTGCGCGGCCTTTTTCTCCCAGTGCGGCTCCAGCAACTGTTTTTTCAGCAGATGGCCGGCCAGCGGCTCCAGCCAGGCGGGGTCGATGGCGGCCAGGCCACGGCCAAAGAGGCGCGTGGTGTCCACCAGTTCGGCGGCCACCAGCCAGCGCGCGGGCTTCTTGGACAGGTGGGCGCCAGGGTGGCGCCAGAACTTGATGCCGCGCGCGCCCAGGTACCAGTCCTGCTCGTCGCTCTTGACGCCGATGTTGCCCAGCAGGCCGGCCAGCATGGCCATGTGCAACTGCTCGTAGCTGGCCGGCGCGTCGTTGAGGCGCCAGCCGTGCTCGGCCACCACGGTGTGCAGCTGCGAGTGGATGTCGCGCCACTCGCGCACGCGCCGAGGGCTGATGAACTGCTCGCGCAGCCGCTGCTCCTGCTGGCGGTTGGAGAGCTTGTGCGTGTCGTGTCCGGTGCCACCGTGGGTGCCCCTGCCCGCCTCGATCCAGTCCCACAGCTTGAGGGTGCCGGTGAACTCGGAGCGCTCGTCGTCAAAGGGCTTGTGCTTGGCGTCGGCGGCGGCCTGGGCCTCCAGCGGGCGCTCGCGCACATCCTGCACGCTCAGCGCGGCGGCGATGATCAGCACCTCGCTGAGCGCGTGGCGCTCGCGCGCCTCCAGAATCATGCGGCCCACGCGCGGATCCAGCGGCAGGTGAGCCAGTTCGCGGCCAATGGCGGTCAGCTCGTTGGCGTCGTCCACCGCGCCCAGCTCGCTCAGCAGCGCGTAGCCGTCAGCAATGGCTTTGCCGGGCGGCGCTTCCAGGAAGGGGAAATCCTCCACCGCGCCCAGACGCAGCGCCTTCATGCGCAGGATCACACCGGCCAATGAGGAGCGCAGGATTTCCGGATCGGTGAAGCGCGAACGGCCGGCGAAGTCGGCCTCGTCGTAGAGCCGGATGCAGATGCCGTTGGCCACCCGGCCGCAGCGGCCCGCGCGCTGGTTGGCAGCGGCCTGGCTGATGGACTCGATCTGCAACTGCTCGACCTTGTTGCGCCACGAGTAGCGCTTGACGCGCGCCAGGCCGGTGTCGATCACGTAGCGGATGCCCGGCACCGTCAGCGAGGTCTCGGCCACGTTGGTGGCCAGCACGATGCGCCGCCCACCGCCGGTCTTGAAGACGCGGTCCTGCTCGGTGGCCGAGAGGCGGGCGAACAGCGGCAAGATGTCGGCCGTGCGGTGCACCGGATGATGGGCCAGGTGTTTGCGCAGGTGGTCGGCCGTCTCGCGGATCTCGCGCTCGCCAGGCAGAAAGACCAGGATGTCACCGCTGCCCTCGCGCCAGAGTTCGTCCACGGCTTCGGCGATAGCGTCGGCCTGATCGACGTCCTTGCGTTCCTCGAAGGGGCGCCAGCGCTGCTCCACCGGGAAGGTGCGGCCGCTGACGGTGAGCACCGGCGCACCCATGAAATGGCGCGAGAACCGCTCGGCGTCGATGGTGGCCGAGGTGACGATGACCTTGAGATCGGGCCGGCGCGGCAGGATCTGCCGGATGTAGCCCAGCAGGAAGTCGATGTTCAGGCTGCGCTCGTGGGCCTCGTCGATGATGAGGGTGTCGTAGGCCTTGAGCAGCGGGTCGCTCTGCGTCTCGGCCAAAAGGATGCCGTCGGTCATCAGCTTGACCGAGGCGCCACGCTGCAGCCGGTCGCCAAACCGCACCTTGTAGCCCACCACCTCGCCCAGCGGCGAGTTCAGCTCCTCGGCAATGCGCTTGGCCACCGAGCTGGCGGCAATGCGGCGCGGCTGGGTGTGGCCTATCAGCCCGCCGCCGTTGCCTCGCCCACGCCCCAGGGCCAGCGCGATCTTGGGCAGTTGCGTGGTCTTGCCCGAGCCGGTCTCGCCGCTGACGATGACCACCTGGTGCGCACGCAGCGCGGCCTCGATCTCATGACGACGCGCCGAAACGGGCAGCGCATCGGGGAAGGTGATGGGCGGGATGGGGTTCGCGGGAGGTCTCGCGGCGCGGTTCGCCGGCGGCGGCACGGGGGCAGGCATGGGAGCGGGATTATGGCAATGCGCGTTGCGTTGGTTGGGGGTGCTCTGCGCACCGCCCGCGCCAGCCGGCACCCGGCGGTGGCTCCTGCTGGGGCGGTCGGCGCTGCCGCGCCGACTCCGCTGTGATGCTCGCGTTGACGCCGTGCCGTGGAACTCGCTGCACGCGCTGGCGCGCGTTCCGCTCGGACAGCCACGGCAAGTCAGTCTACGAAGCGCGCTGCGCGCGCCGACGTCAACACTGCGCTTCTCGCCGCCCCAAAAGTCGCCGCCACCGGGTGCCGGCTGGCGCGTGCTGATGGGGTGGCCTGTCACCGCACCCAACAACCGTGGCATGCCTCCAACTCGGTGTCGGCATGGGGCAGCGGCCGCGCGGCCCGTTGACGCAGCCGAAGCGCGCAGCGGAGGATGCCCGCGCGCCGACGAGGCGCGCTTCGTGGTCTGACTCGGCGCCGCTGTCTGACCAGAGCGAGCACCGCGAGCGGCGGGAGTTCGGCGACGGGGCATCCGCAGCGAGCACTGGAGGGCACCCTGGGCGCAGCCCAGGGCCAGTCGTCGGGCCGCGCGGCCGCTGCCCCATGCCGGCACGGCGCGGTGAGCCACACAATGGCCTTCGTGCTGGATGCGCACACGACACGAGACAATGCGCACCAACCCTAGCCGGATTGCCTGATGGATTTCGTCTTCCCCCACACCTTTGTGCCCTGGTTTCGCGCCGTGGCGCCGCATATCCATGCCTATCGGGGCAAGACTTTTGTCGTGGGCATGACGGGCGAGATGATTGCGGCCGGGCGGCTGAATTCCGGCGTGCAGGATTTGGCCATCCTGCATGCGATGGGCGTGCGGCTGGTGCTGGTGCATGGGTTTCGGCCCCAGGTGACCGAGCAGTTGCTGGCCAAAGGGCATGCGGCGCAGTTTGCGCAAGGCCGGCGCATCACCGATTCGGTGGCGCTGGATTGCGCCCAGGAGGCGGCCGGGCAGTTGCGCTTCGAGATCGAGGCGGCGTTTTCGCAGGGACTGCCCAACACGCCCATGGCCAACTCCACGGTGCGTGTGGTGTCGGGCAATTTCCTGACGGCGCGGCCGGTAGGCATCGTCGACGGGGTGGACTTTCTCTCCAGCGGCCTGGTGCGGCGCGTGGACGCGGTGATGATCCGCCGGGTGATGGACATCGGCGCGCTGGTGCTGTTGTCGCCGTTCGGGTTTTCGCCCACCGGCGAGGCATTCAACCTCTCGATGGAAGACGTGGCCACGGCTGTGGCCGTGAGCTTGCAGGCCGACAAGCTGGTGTTTCTGACCGAGACGGCGGGCATGCGCGAGGATGCCAGCGACCCGGCCAGCCCCATCGACACCGAGATTGCGCTGGCCGATGCGCAGCGCATGCTGGCCGGCCTGCCGGCCGACTTGCCGCCGACCGACCCGGCCTTTTACCTGCGCCACTGCGTGGCGGCCTGCGAGGGCGGCGTGGAGCGCTCGCACATCCTGCCCTTTGCCACCGATGGCGCGCTGCTGCAGGAGATCTTCACCCACGACGGCATTGGCTCCATGGTGGTGGACGAAAAGCTCGAAAGCCTGCGCGAGGCCACAGTGGACGATGTGGGCGGCGTGCTGCAATTGATTGAGCCCTTCGAGCGCGACGGCACGCTGGTCAAGCGCGACCGCACCGAGATTGAGCGCGACATTGGCGCCTATACCGTCATCGAGCACGACGGCGTGATCTTTGGCTGCGCGGCGCTCTACCCCTACCCGGAAGCGCGCACGGGCGAGATGGCGGCGTTGACCGTTTCGCCCCAGGTGCAGAGCCAGGGCGATGGCGAGCGCATCCTCAAGCGCGTCGAGCAGCGTGCCCGAGCCAAGGGGCTGGAGAGCATTTTCGTGCTGACCACGCGCACCATGCACTGGTTCATCAAGCGCGGCTTTCGCGTGGTGGATGCCCAGTGGTTGCCCGAGGCGCGCAAACGCAAATACAACTGGGACCGGCGCTCACAGGTGCTGGTCAAAACACTGAACTGAAAGGACGACACGATGGCACGCATGATCCAGTGCACCTACCTGAAGAAAGAAGCCGAGGGCATGGACTACGCGCCCTACCCTGGCGAGCTGGGCGCACGCATTTACAACGAGATCAGCAAGGAGGCGTTCGAGCAATGGAAGCGCCACCAGACCATGCTGGTCAACGAGAACCGCTTGAATCTGGCCGATGCCCGCGCCCGCCAGTACCTGGCGCGGCAGATGGAGCAGTTTTTGTTCGGTGAGGGGGCGGACAAGCCTCAGGGCTATGTCCCGCCCAGCGCCTGAGCGAACAGGGCTGCGGTGCCGCGCATACACTGAGGCGCTTCCATATTGCTCATCGTGAGGTTTCCATGACTCGCACCGATACCCGGTCCTTCTTGAAGCTCTCCGCCGCGCTGGCTGCCGGCCTTGTCCTTGCAGCCTGCGGCAAGCAGGAGGCGCCCCCCGCAGCCGCCAGCGCCCCCGAGGCCGCCGCCGCCCCGGCGCCCAAGACCTATGTGGTGGGCACCGATGCCGCCTACGCCCCCTTCGAGTACCAGAACGACAAGGGCGAGATCGTCGGCTTCTCGGTCGATCTGCTCAACGCCGTGGCTGAAAAAGGCGGCTTCAAGATCGAGTTCAAGAACACGCCGTGGGAAGGCATCTTCAACGCGCTGCAACAGGGCGACCGCGATGTGCTGATTTCGTCGGTCACCATCACCGACGAGCGCAAGCAGACGATGGATTTCTCGGATCCGTACTTCGACGCCATCCAGCTCATCGCCGTCAAGGAAGGCTCCAAGGTGGCCAAGTTTGACGACCTGAAGAAGCTCAAGGTCGGCGTGCAGACGGGCACCACGGGCGACGAAGTGGTCAGCAAGCTGCTGGGCAAGACGTCCACCAGCGTCAAGCGCTTCGAGTCCACCCCGTTGGCGCTCAAAGAGCTGGAAGCCGGCGGTGTGGATGCCGTGGTGGCCGACAACGGCGTGGTGATCAACTACGTGGCCAACAACGCGGGCGCCAAGTTCAAGACCGTCGCCGACACCGCCTCGTTCGCGCCCGAGCAATACGGCATCCCGGTGCGCAAGGGCAACGCCGAACTGCTGGCCATGATCAACAAGGGTCTGGCGGCCATCAAGGCGGACGGCACGTACAACGCCATCTACAAGAAGACCTTCAACATCGACCCGCCCGCCCCGGCGCAGGCCGCTTCGAACTGACCCTAGCACGGGAGCGCCACCATGGATCTGCGCTGGAGCATTCTTGCCGAGTACTGGCCGCTGTTCATGGAGGGCCTGTGGACGACCATCCGCATCACGCTGGTGGCCATCGTCGCGGGGCTGGTGCTGGGGGCGCTGTTCGGCCTCATCAGCAGCTCGCGCGACGCGCCGCCGTCCAAGTCGCCGGCAGTGCGAGGGCTGCTGGCGGTGGCGCGGGTGGTCACCGGCGCGTACGTGACCTTCTTTCGAGGCACGCCGCTGTTTGTGCAGATCCTGCTGGTGCACTTTGCATTGATGCCGGTGCTGGTGCACCCCGAAGGCGGCCTGCTGCTGTCGGGTGAGGTCGCGCGCGACTTCCGCCAGAACCACGGCGCGTTCTTCTCCGGCGCGCTGGCGCTGTCGCTCAACGCGGGCGCCTATATCTCGGAGATCTTCCGCGCCGGCATCCAGAGCATCCACACCGGCCAGACCCAGGCCGCCTGGAGCCTGGGCCTGACGCACCCGCAGGCCATGCGCTTCGTCGTGTTGCCGCAGGCGTTCCGGCGCATGGTGCCGGCGCTGGTCAACGAGGGCGTGACGCTGATCAAGGACTCCTCGCTGGTGTCAGCCATCGGCCTGGCCGAACTGGCCTACGCGGCGCGCACCGTGGCCGGCGCTTACTCGCGCTACTGGGAACCTTACCTGTTCATCTCGGCGCTGTATCTGGTGCTGACCCTGACGCTGTCCGTGCTGGCCAAGCGGCTCGAAGCGCCGGCCCACCTCAGGGGCCGATGATTCAGGCGTTGAAGAAGTAGTTCTTCAGGCCCGCCAGAATCATCTCCACGGCAATGGCCGTCAGCACCAGGCCCATCAGTTTCTCCAACGCGGAGACCACCGGAGTGCCCAGCAGGCGACGGATGGGGTCGGCCAACAGCAGGATCACGCCGCTGATCAGCATGGCCAGCGTCAGCGCCCCCACCCACTGCCACATGGCCTCGGGCTGACGCGAGGCCAGCAACAACACCGTGGCCATGGCCGAGGGCCCAGCCAGCAGCGGGATGGCCAGCGGGAAGATCAGCGGCTCGCGGTCGCCCTCGGCGGCGTAGATCTCGGCCCCACTGGCAAACACCATGCGCATGGCGATGACCAGCAGGATGACGCCGCCCCCCACCTCGAGCGAGCGCTCCGAGAGGTGCATCAAATCCAGAAAGCCCTTGCCCGCAAACATGAAGGCCAGCAAGGCCGCAAAGGCAATCGACACCTCGCGCACCGCCACCAACCGCCGCCGCTCGGGCGCCACGCTGCGCATCACCGCAATGAAGATCGGTAGCGAACCCAGCGGATCCAGCACCAGCAGCAGCAGGACGAGGGCGGAAACGAATGTGTGATCCATGCCACGCATCTTAGTAAAGGCTTGTGGCGCAGGAGAGACAACCGGCCATACCCCTACTGTCGTAATCCTAGAATTTCGACTATTCCGACAAACCTGCGCTGCGGCGCCGCTGGAGAACCACCCATGAAACCCACTCTTGTATGCGCCGCGCTGACCGCCGCCTGTTTTGCTGCACCTGCCCTGGCCCAGAGCAGCGTCAATGTCTACGGCCGCCTGAACGTCACCGTCGAAAGCCAGAAGAATGGCGATCTGCGTGACGACGGCGTCTTCAACAACCGCTCGCACATCGGTTTCAAGGGCGTCGAAGACCTGGGCGGTGGGCTCAAGGCCGGCTTCGTGCTGGAAAACGAGTTCAACCCGGGCACGGGCAGCCAATCCAGCTCGCAATTCTGGAGCGGCCAGGCCGAGGTGCGCCTGGCCAGCCGGTATGGCATGGTGCGCCTGGGCCGCTTCAACCCCGAGTCCTATTACGCCGCCACCGACCTGACCAGCTTGCACAACCACAACGACGGTTCGTCGGCGGATCGCTTCTATTTCGATCCCAACATGCAGCTCAATGGCGTCAGCAACAAGATCGCCTACCGCACACCCACGATGCTGGGCGGCCTGTGGATTGAAGGCTCGGTGCAGGAAGCCGGTCTGATCGGTGAGCGCGGCTACGACCTGGCCATGCAGTACGTGCGCGGTGACCTGATCGTGGGCGGCGGCTACAGCGAGGCCGGTGACTTCAGCCAGTTCTCGATCAGCGCACAGTACAAGGTGATGCCCAACCTGCTGCTGGGCGGCTACTTCCAGCGCGCCGACATCGACCAGCAAGGCAACTACCGCCGCTACGCCGGCAAGCGCAACTCACTGCGCGCAGCCGTCATGTACACACGCGGCGCCACCGAGTTGCACGCCAACTTCGGTTATGCCGACAACATCGGCGGCCTGGACAAGACCAACTCCTACCAGTACACGCTGGCCGTCAACCAGAACCTGAGCAAGCGCACCAAGGTGTACGCCTTCTACACCCATGTGGGCAACGACGACATCCTGCAGGTTTACACCCGCAGCGAGTTCTCGTCGGTGGCGCTGGGCGTGCGACACGCTTTCTGAAGCGCCATCGTGTCTGATCCAGCCGGCCCAGTGCCGGCTTTTTTGCGCCCAGGGGAGTTGCGCAAAAAAGACACTCTCACAGTTTAATACGGGATATCCCTGGCTATTGGCCGGACCAAAGCTACACTTCTTCCGTGGTTTGTCCAACGTAGGATCACGATAAGAGCTCGGCTCTGGTCTGATTCTCCTTCTCCCAAATTGAGAGGTATCGAATGAAGAAAATCTTTGCCCTGGCCGTTGTGGCCGCCGCTGCCGCCCCCGCCTTCGCGCAAAGCAGCGTGACCATCTATGGTCGCCTGAACGTGACTGCCGAAAGCGTCAAGATTGGCAGCGCCAAAGAAGACAACATGCTGAACAACAACGCATCGCGTATCGGTTTCAAAGGCGTGGAAGACCTGGGCGGCGGCCTGAAGGCTGGCTTCCAGCTGGAGCACGGCCTGGATCCCACCGACGGCCAAGCCTCGGGCGGCAGCCGCTTCTGGAACCGCCATAGCGAGCTGTGGCTGGGTGGCAACTGGGGTACTGTGCGCATGGGTTACTGGTTTCCGGAAACCTACATGGCCACCGCTGACTACATCAGCATGCACAACCACGACACCGGTCGCTCGGCTGACCAGTTCTACGTAGGCACCTTCGCCACCAACCGCGTCGGCTACCGTACGCCCAAGTTCGGCGCCTTCCAGGCCGAGGTGGACGTGGCTGAAGGCAAGGTCTACAACCTGTCGGGTACGGCTTCGTTCGGTCGCTACGAGTTCGGCGCTGGCTACAGCCAGGCCGACGGCGCCGACAAGCAGTTCGCACTGCGCGGCAACGCCACCTTCGGCGCCTTCACTGTGGGCGCCTATTACCAGCGCGCCCAAGACTGGACGCTCCTGGGTGACCGTGACAGCTACCGCCTGGCGGGCATGTACACCATGGGTGCCTTTGAGTTCCACGCCAACGTGGGCTTTGCCGGCGAGTGGAGCAACGTGACCGACAGCGATGCCACGCAGTACACGCTGGGCGTGAACTACAACCTGAGCAAGCGCACCAAGGTCTACGGCTACTACTCCGAGGTCAACAACAAGGCGGCCGCTGCTTACCTGAGCGGCATCGCTGGCGCCGATTCCAAGAGCTTCGCCGTTGGCGTGCGTCACAACTTCTGATCGGGTCTCCCTTTCAGCACAAACCGGCCCCATGGGCCGGTTTTTTTATGTCTGCCCGCCGTGCAGGCCCCTCACCCACGCGGATGGTGCTGCGCATGCAGCGCCTTGAGCCGCTCGCGCGCCACGTGGGTGTAGATGGTGGTGGTCGAGATGTTGGCATGGCCCAGTAGCAGTTGCACGGCGCGCAAGTCCGCGCCATGGTTCAGCAGGTGGGTGGCAAAGGCGTGGCGCAGCGTGTGCGGGGACAGCGGGGTGGTGATGCCGGCGCGCCCGGCATGCTTCTTGACCAGTGTCCAGAACATCTGCCGCGTCATGGGCCCTCCACGGGCCGTGACGAATACGGCCGGGCTGTCCTGACCTGAAAGAATGGCCGCCCGGGCCTCGCGCAGATAGGTCAGCAGCGCCGCCTCGGCCAGCGCACCAAATGGCACCAACCTTTCTTTGGCACCTTTGCCCAGCACCCGCAGCACGCCATCGGCCAGGCTGACATGGGTGATATTGAGGGCCACCAGCTCGCTCACGCGCAGGCCGCTGGCATACAACAGCATCAGCATGGCCTGGTCGCGCAGGCCCAGCGGCGTGCCCGTATCGGGCGCAGCCAGCAACGCGTCCACCTGGGCTTCGCTCAGGGTTTTGGGCAGGCGCTGGGGCGTGCGGGCCGCCGCGATCTTCAAGGTGGGGTCCACCGCCGTCAGCCGCTCGCGCACTGCCCACTGGTAGAAGCGCCGCAGCACACTGCGGCGGCGATTGACGCTGCTGGTTCGGCTGCCCTCATGGCGCTGCGCCATGTAGGCGAGCAACTGCGCCTCGCTGGCACTGACCAGGGCGACGTCCGGATGCGCCTGCGCCAGCCAGCGGGCCCAAAGCGTCAGATCGCGGCGGTACGCCGCCAAGGTGTTGGCAGCCAGCCCGTCTTCCAGCCACAGGCTGTCGATGAAGGCATCGATGAGGTCGCTCATTGCGCCAGCGCCCAGTCGATGTGCGCCTGCACCAGAGGCGCCGCAGCCGGGCGGGCCCGCACCAGCGCGGCGCGCAGCGCCGCGTCCCCCGGTACCGCAGCCAGGCGGTTGCCGCTGACCACGGCCAGGTTGCGTTGCCAGCGCACGAAGCCGATGCGGCGCACCGCCGTGCCTTCGGTGTGCCGCAGGAACGCAGCCTCGTCCCAGGCCCACCAGGCCAGCAGCCCCGCATCCATGGCCTCGCGCGGCGCGAAATCGGCCACCATGGCGGGGCGCGCAAACTTGTTCCACGGACAAGCCAGTTGGCAATCATCACAACCATAGACGCGACTGCCGATGGCGCCGCGCAAGGCCTCGGGGATGGGGCCGTCGTGTTCGATGGTCAGGTAAGAGATGCAGCGCCGCGCGTCCACCCGGTAGGGGGCCACGATGGCCTGCGTGGGGCAGGCGTCGATGCAGGCGGTGCAGCTCCCACAGGCCGACGCCTCAGGTGGCGTGAGGGGCAGCGGCATGTCGATATAGATCTCGCCCAGAAAACCCATGGAGCCGCCCTCGCGGGTCAGCGCCAGTGTGTGCTTGCCACGCCAACCCAACCCGCTGCGGGTGGCCAGTTCCACCTCCAGCACCGGCGCCGAGTCGGTGAACACGCGATAGCCCAGCGGGCCCGCCAGCGCCGTCAGCACCTCGGCCAATTTTTGCAGCCGCTGGCGCAGCACTTTGTGATAGTCCCGCCCACGCGCATAGATGGACACCACCGCCTCGCCACGCGTGCGCAATCGACGCCACTCGCGAGCTTGCCAGTCGGGCGGCATGTCCGCCGGCAGGTAGTCCATGCGTGCGGTAACGACCCGCACCGTGCCCGGCACCAGCTCGGCGGGACGCGCCCGCTTGAGCCCATGGGCGGCCATATAGCCCATGCCGCCGTGGAATCCCGCGTCCAGCCAGGCCACAAGACCCGGCTCGGCATGGCGCAGATCCACATCGGCGACGCCAATTTGCGAGAATCCCAGATCATGAGCCGCCGCACGCAAACTGGCCAGCACCTGCGCACCGTTTGACAAACTTGCCTGATTCACACTGTCCCTTGACTGAACCGCTCTCGATTGTAGAAACCTGGGCCGACGAAGCCGCCTGCGCCGCACGCGCTGCCCGCTGGGCCCGATGCCCCGTTCTGGCCGACGCCACCCTCGCACTGGAAGGCGAGTTGGGGGCGGGCAAGACCACCTTCGTGCGCCACCTGCTGCAGGCGCTGGGCATCACGGGCCGCATCAAAAGCCCCACCTATGCGGTGATGGAGCCTTACACCGTGTCCGCTGGGCGCTGGCAAGGCCTGGCGGTGGCGCACTTTGATTTCTACCGTTTTGCCGACCCCCGCGAATGGGAGGACGCTGGTCTGCGCGACGTCTTTGCCGCACCGGGGCTGAAGGTGTGCGAGTGGACATCCCGCCTGGGCGACCGCGCGCCGCTGGCCACCGCCTCGCTGGACATCGCCATCGAGCCCGACGGCACACGCCGCGTGCACATCACGGCGCACACGCCTGGCGCCAGGGAATTGCTGGCGTGAGCGGGCTGACTCGCCGCACAGCCCTGCAGCGCACCGGCGGCCTGGTGCTGCTGCTGGGGGCGGCCGAACTGGCCCATGGCGCCACCGTACTGGCCGTGCGCATCTGGCCGTCGGACGAGTATTCGCGCGTGACGCTCGAGTCCGATCAACCGCTCATGGCCCAGCACTTCGTCACCACCGACCCCGATCGTCTGGTCATCGACATCCAGCAGATCGAGCTCAGCGCCGCCCTGCGCGAACTCGTTGGCAAGGTACGGCCCGATGATCCGTATATCGCCGCCGTGCGCGTTGGCCAGTACCAACCGCATGTGGTGCGCCTGGCCATCGATCTCAAACAGCCCGTGCGACCGCAGCAGTTGACGCTGAACCCGGTGGCCGCCTACCAGCACCGGCTGGTGCTGGACCTCTACCCCATGCAGGCCCCCGACCCGCTGCTGGCGCTGATGCGCGAAATCGAAGCCGGACCGAATGGCTCGGTGGCGATGCCGGAGGCGCCCGATCCCCTGGGCACACTGATCGAAGAGGTCGATCGCCCCCGCATCAGCACCGCCGCCCCGCCGCCCCCACCGCCGGTGGCCCGCGCCACCGAACCGGCGCCCGCCCACCGCGCCCCCGCTGGCGGTCGCTCGGCCCCCACCAGCCCCGCCACGCGGATGGACCGGCTCATCATCATTGCCCTGGATCCCGGTCATGGCGGAGAAGACCCCGGCGCCGTGGGCCCCAGCGGCCTGCGCGAGAAAGACGTGGTGCTGCAGGTGGCCCGCCAGCTGCGCGACGCCATCGACGCCCAGCAAGGCATGCGGGCCTTCATGACCCGCGACGGCGATTTCTTCGTACCCCTGCACGAGCGCGTGCGCAAGGCGCGCCGGGTGCAGGCCGATCTCTTCATCTCCATCCATGCCGATGCGTTCTTCACGCCCAAGGCACGCGGGGCCAGCGTGTTCGCCCTCAGCCAGGGCGGCGCCACCAGCGCCACCGCGCGCTGGATGGCCCGGCGCGAGAACGCCTCCGACGAAGTCGGTGGCATTGCCGCTGCCGGCAGCGACCGCGACCTGGTGCATGCCCTGCTGGACCTCTCCACCCGGGCTCAGATCCAGGACAGCCTCAAGCTCGGCAGCGAGGTGCTGCGACGCATAGGCAATGTGGGGCGGCTGCACAAGGCGCAGGTGGAGCAAGCCGGTTTTGCCGTGCTCAAGGCGCCGGACATTCCCTCCATCCTGGTTGAGACGGCCTTCATCTCCAACCCGGAGGAGGAAGCCAAGCTGCGCGACCCGGCCTATCAGGCGCGGCTGGTCACCGCCATCATGGGCGGCGTGGTGCGCTACTTTTCGCGCAATCCGCCACTGGCGCGGCGGCGCAGCGTGACCTGAAACACTTTGCCCCGAGTCTGGTCCAGTGACGTGACACCGCCGGCAACTGGGCGTTGCCACACGCGAAACAGACATCTCGATCGGAGCTTGGGGATTTCCCGAGGTCCCGAGGCCGGTTGCGACGCCCTAGCTGGCCCAACCAGGCCATGACGGAACCCGATTTACGGGTTAACCCCTGACTCAGCCCCCTCCCCAGGGCCGACCAAAGCCGTTACAAGGGAATGAGGCCGGGTAGCGCCACCGCAAGGGCATGGCACATCGGCCGCTCGGCCAGCCCGGGCACGCGAGTTGCGGGATATTCTCCCGCGCGGCAAGCGCAGGGGTTGGCCTCGACAGCGGGTGGTCGGGAGTCAGCCTTGCACACCCAGCCACCCCACATTCACCCTGTAGGCAAGGAGACACCATGAGGATTCACGGGCAACGCAAATCCATGCTCGCACCCTGCGCGGCCGCAGCGATGCTGGCTCTGCCGGGCTTGGCCAATGCCAATGCCGACGTTGAGAAGCACATCGCCAGCCCCGCCAACTGGGCCATGCAGGCGGGCGACATGTACAACCAGCGCTACAGCAAGCTCAAACAGATCAACAAGAGCAACGCCGGCAAGATGCAGGTGGCCTGGACGTTCTCCACGGGCGTGCTGCGCGGTCACGAAGGCTCGCCGCTGGTCATCGACGGCACCATGTATCTGCATACGCCGTTCCCCAACAAGGTCTTCGCCATTGACCTGGACACCCAGAAGATCAAGTGGAAGTACGAGCCCAAGCAAGACCCGCAAGTCATCCCCCAGATGTGCTGCGACACGGTGTACCGTGGCCTGGCCTACGCCGAAGGCAAGATCTTCCTGCAGCAGGCCGACTCCAACCTGGTGGCCCTGGATGCCAAGACCGGCAAGATGATCTGGACGGTCAAGAACGGCGATCCCAAGCTGGGCGCCGTCAACACCAACGCCCCACACGTCTTCAAAGACAAGGTCATCACCGGCATCTCGGGTGGCGAATGGGGTGTGCGTGGCTTCCTGGCTGCCTACGACATCAACACGGGCAAGCCCGCGTGGAAGGGCTACTCGGTGGGCCCCGACGCCGAAATGCTGATGGACCCCGACAAGTCCATGACCTGGACCGACGGCAAACTGGCCCCCGTGGGCAAGGACTCGTCGCTCAAGTCCTGGAAGGGCGATCAGTGGAAGATCGGCGGCGGCACCACCTGGGGCTGGTTCAGCTACGACAAGGCGCTGAACGCCGTCTTCTACGGCACCGGCAACCCCTCGACCTGGAACCCGGCTCAGCGGCCGGGCGACAACAAGTGGACGATGTCGATCTGGTCGCGCGACGTGGACACCGGCAAGGTCAACTGGGTCTACCAGATGACGCCGCACGACGAATGGGACTTTGACGGCATCAACGAGATGATCCTGGCCGACATCCCCGTCAAGGGCAAGCCCACCAAGGCGCTGGTGCACTTCGACCGCAACGGCTTTGGCTACACCATGGACCGCACCAACGGCGCGCTGCTGGTGGCCGAGAAGTTCGATCCGGTGGTCAATTGGGCCACCCACGTCGACATGAAGACCGGCCGCCCGCAAGTGGTGGACAAGTACTCCACCGCCAAGAACGGCCCCGACGTCAACACCAAGGGCGTCTGCCCGGCCGCGCTGGGCTCCAAAGACCAGCAGCCCGCGTCGTTCGACCCCGAGACGGGCCTCTTCTACGTGCCCACCAACCATGTGTGCATGGATTACGAGCCGTTCGCTGTCGAATACACCGCAGGCCAGCCGTACGTGGGTGCCACGCTGTCGATGTTCCCGGCCCCCAACAGCCATGGCGGCATGGGCAACTTCATCACCTGGAACGCCGGCACCGGCAAGATCGTCCAGTCCAAGCCTGAGAAGTTCTCGGTCTGGAGCGGCTCGCTGAACACCGCTGGCGGGCTGTCCTGCTACGGCACGCTGGAAGGCTTCTTCAAGTGTGTGGACAGCAAGGACATCACCAAGGAGCTGTACAAGTTCAAGACCCCGTCGGGCATCATCGGCAACGTCTTCAGCTACCAGCACAAAGGCAAGCAGTACATCGGCGTGTTCTCGGGTATCGGTGGCTGGGCCGGCATCGGCATGGCGGCTGGTCTTGAGAAAGACAACGACGGCCTGGGCGCCGTGGGTGGCTACCGTGAACTGGGTCAGTACACCGAACTCGGTGGCTCGCTGACCGTCTTTGCCCTGCCCAACTGAGTGCCGCACGCCTTGACGCAACCCCAATGGGGTGCGTCAAGGCCGCCCGGTGCTTTGCACAGAGTCAGGGTCATCCCTTGCTCATCAGGCGGGGCGTCATCGCAGCGGTGACGCCCCGCGTTTCGTTGACGCACTTTCGCAAGCTCACCACGTAGAGACATCCATGAAGAAGTTTCTCCAGGCCTTTGCTGCCCTCGCGCTGATCGCTGCCACCGCGCATGCCCAGGATGCCAAACCGCCGCTGTACACCGTGGTGGATGGCTACAAGGTCGATGCGGAAACCATGAAGGGCTTCCGGGCCTGGCGCACCGGTGCCTGTGACCGCTGCCACGGCGCCAATCAGGAAGGCATGGTTGGACCTTCGCTGGTCAACAGCCTCAAGACCCTGACCAAGGACGAATTCGTCAAAGTCGTGCGCGACGGCCGGCTCGACAAGGGGATGCAGAGCTTTGGCAGCAACACCGCCGTCATGAGCAACATCGACAACCTCTACGCCTATCTCAAAGGCCGCTCCGACGGCGCCATCACCCGGGCCCGGGTTGAAGAGGCCGGCAAGTGACGGTGAGCCTGCGCCGCAGCCTGGCCCTCGTCGCCCTGACCTGGGCCACCGCCGCCATGGCGCAGGACGGTGAGCCTGCGCGCAGTGCCTTCAAGGTCTGCGAAGACCCCAACAACATGCCGTTCTCGAACACCGCTGGGGAAGGCATCGAGAACAAACTGGCCACGCTGTTCGGCCAGGCACTGAACCTGCCGGTCACTTACTACCACTTTCCCCAGCGCATGGGCTTTGTGCGCAACACGCTGCGCTTCAAACTCCCGGGGCAGGACTACCCCTGCGACATCGTCATGGGCGTGCCCGTGGGATTCGAGCAGGTCTGGGCCACCAAGCCCTATTACCGCTCGACCTACGCGCTGGTCGTGGCCGAAGGCCGCGGGCTGGACGGTGTCAAGACCGTGGCCGATTTCCTGGCACTGGACAAAGCCCGGCAGGCCAAGCTGCGCATCGGCCTCTTTGACCGCTCGCCCGCGTCGCAATGGCTGGTCAAACACGACCTGGTCGATCAGGGCGTGCCCTACAAGATGCTGGACGCCGACCCCGCCCACTACCCGGGCGAGTTGATCGAGAAAGAGCTGGCGGCCGGCAAGATCGACGCCGCCATCGTCTGGGGGCCGCTGGCCGGCTATTACGTCAAGCGCGCCAGCAACCCCAAGATGCGCCTCATCCCCATGGCCTCGGAGCCGGGCGTGCGCTTCGACTACGCCATCGCCATGGGCGTGCGCCGGGGCGAGGCCGATTGGCGGGCGCAGATCGAACACCTGATCGACACCAAAGGCCCCGAGATCCGCGCCATCCTCACCGAGTTCGGCGTGCCGCTGGTGGACGAATGAACCGCGCCCTCGCCAGCCTGGTCTTGGGGGCAGCCGCTGCCGCAGCAAGTGCCCAAACCGGTTCGGCCCCCACCGGAGGCCCACCCCCTGACTACTCCACCGCCGAGCGCCTGCTCTTTCTGAGCAAGCAGATGGTGGACGTCAAACCGGGCGTGGCGCTGCACTATCGCTTCGAGCACAGTGGCAGCCGCGACGCGGCCTTTGGCGATGACGTGCAGATCATCCTGGCCCGGCGCGACGACGGCTCGTGCTGCGTGGGCCGGAGCGAATTCCTCACCGGCCCGCACCGCATCACCCTGCCCGACGTGGACGACCCCGACGGCAACCCGGTGGTGCTGCACTTTCTGGAGCGCGACATCCGGGACATGCAAAACGCCACCCAGGGTGCCGCCGCCTACTTCCGCAAGCGCATCCGCATGGCGCTCTACCAGGGTGCCAGCGTCCAGCCTGTCCATGCCCAGTACCAGGGCCGGCCGGTGGCCGCGCAGCAGATCGTGCTGACCCCTTATCAAGACGACCCGAATCGCGCCCGCTTCGAGTCCTATGTGCTCAAGCGCTATGTCTTCACCCTCTCGCCCGATGTGCCGGGCGGTGTGGTGCAGATGAGCGCCAGCGTCCCCGGCAGTGGCAGCGCGCCGCTGGTAGAGGACGTGCTCACTTTGCAAGGTGCCTCGCTGTGACCCGTATGACCACCGCCGCCCGCCTGTTGTGCACCGCCCTGCTGGCTGCCGGCGCAGCCCATGCTGCCGCCCGCGACAACGACTTCCCCACCAACGAGCGTGTGCAGTACGTGCTGGAGTGCATGGCCAACAACCCCGGCTCGCAGTTCGAGATGGTCAGCAAATGCTCGTGCGCGCTGGACAAGATGGCCGAGGAACTCAGCTACGAACAGTACCTGACCCTCTCCACCGAGTTCAAGGCCGCCACCATAGGCGGCGAGCGCGGGGCCGTGATCCGCGACAACAACACCGCGCAAAAAGATGCTCGTCGCTACCGCGACCTGCAAAAGAAGGTTCAGTCGGCCTGCTTCATCAACGCAAGATGACACATTGGCACGCGCCCGCCTGCGCAGCCGCGCTGCTGTGGGTGGCGCTGCATGCCACGGCGGCGGCGCCGCTGGCGCCGCTGACCACCGAGGAAGTCGCGCCGGGCATCCACGTCCACGTCGGCCGCATCGCCGACTGGGCCGAGGCGCCCGAGGGCGACGTCGCCAACCTGACCCTCATCGTCGGCTCGCGCTGCGCCGCCGTCATCGACACCGGCGGCACCCCGGCGCTGGGCCTGCGCTGGCGCGCCACCGTGCAGGCGCTGACCGACAAGCCCATCTGCCACGTCATCCACACCCACGTCCATCCTGACCACATCCTGGGTCGCGAAGCCTTCATGGCCGAGAACGCCACCCAATGGTCACACACCAATCTGCCCGGCGCGCTGGCCGCACGCGCACCTTATTACCGCGCCGCACTCACGCGCGAATTCGGCACGACCCTGCCCGACACCGCGCTGGCCGGCCCCTACAGCCCGGTGGTGCCCACACAGACCCGGATGCTGGATCTGGGCGGACGCAGCCTTGAGTTGCGCGCCTGGCCCACCGCCCACACCAACCACGACCTCACCGTCTGGGACGCCGCCACCCGCACCCTCATCACCGGCGACCTGCTGTTCATCACCCACCTGCCTGCGCTGGACGGCTCGCTGCGGGGCTGGATTGCCGTGACCGACACCCTGACCGGCCTGGGCGCCCGCACCATCGTGCCCGGCCATGGCGCCGTCAGCCACGACGCGGCCAGCGCCTTCTCCCCGCAAGCCGCCTACCTGGCCACGCTGGCCCGCGAAACCCGCGCCGCCATCGCCGCCCACCAGACCATCACCCAGGCGGTGGACAAGGTGGGGCAGCAGGCCGCATCATCGTGGCAACTGGTGGATGCCTTCCACCGCCGCAACGTCACCACCGCCTATGCCGAACTGGAGTGGGAGGATGAGTAGGCGCCAGGTGCCCAGCCCGTTGCGGCAAGAGCCTGCATTGAGGACACGACCATGATTCAGCGGCGCGTTTTTCTGGCGGCAACCGCCCTACCCACGCTGGCCTGGGCGCAGGCCAAGCCCGAGGACGACCCGGCGCGCAGCGAGCCCTGGCTCAAGGTGCGCGCGGCGCTGTTCGGCAGCCGGCCCATCACCCACGTGGACGATGGCCGCGTCACGCTCCAGGCCCCGGCCCGCGCCGAAGACGCCGCCGTGGTGCCCATCGCCCTCTCCGCCGCCATGCCCGTCAAGCGGATGTGGCTGGTGACCGACCACAACCCTTCGCCACTCTCCGCCACCTTCGTCTTTGGCCCCGCCACCGGGCCCGCGCAGATCGAAACCCGCGTGCGCGTGGACAGCTACACCGTCATGCGCGCCATCGCCGAAACCGAGACCGGCGAGCTGCTGATGACCACCCGCTTCGTCAAGGCCAGCGGCGGCTGCTCGGCCCCGCCGGGCAAAGACCCCGCCGCCGCACTGGCCACGCTGGGGCGCATGCGGCTGCGCGTGGAGGGCACGCCGCGCGCCGGCCAGCCCCTGCAAGCCCAGTTGATGATCTCCCACCCCAACCACTCAGGGCTGGCCATGGACCAGTTGACCCGCCAGTTCACGCCCGCCCACTTCGTGCGCGACATCGTCATCCGCTACGGCAACCAGGACGTGCTCACCGCCGACGTGGACTTCTCCATCTCCGAGAACCCCAACCTGCGCTTCTGGTTCACGCCGCGTGAACCCGGCGCACTGGCCGTGCACATCGAAGACAACCAGGGCCTGGCCTTCAACGCAACCCAAGCCGTCACGTTCTGAACCTAAACCCGGTAGTTAACCGCTTGCCGCCGCTGGAAACGCCAATGCCCTCGATCACTTGCGCTCACGGCCGCCGTCACCGTTTGAGTGGCAGCGCTACGCGCCCGATCAAGCCACCCTCGAACGCGCTGGCGGCATTGGTCGTCCTCGCGGGCACCAGCCCGCAGCGTCCTCACGCCTTGTCAGCCCGTCCGATGACGGCCTGCTCGGGCGCGTTCAACTGCCGGATTTAGGTTGAAGCGCCGCCACCTGCTTGCCGCCGCCCTGGCCGCGCCGCTGTCGCTGCGCGCGGGCGACGCCCACGCCTGGATCACCAACCAGGCCAGCCACAGCGTCAGCGTCATCCACGTGGCCAGCCGCCAGGTGGTGGCCACCGTGCCCGTGGGCCGCTCACCGGCCGGCGTGGTGGCGCTGGGTCGTCGGGTCTACGTCTCCTGCCCCGACAGCCGCGCCATCAGCGTCATCGACACCGCCACCCGGCAGGTGGCGCAAACCCTGCCCGCCGGCCAGGGCCCGGTCGGGCTGGCGGCCACCGAAGACGGCACCGTCTATGCCGCCGACTGGTATGCCAACCGCCTGCTGGTGCTGGGCGCCCGCACCGATGAGGCCGCCCTGGGCCGCGCCCCGGCCGGCGTGCTGGTGCACGCGGGCCGCGTCTATGTGGCCGAGCGCGACGACGACTGCGTGGCCGTGCTCGACGCCGCCACGCTGCGCGTGCAGGCCCGCGTGCCCGTGGGCAGCCACCCCTTTGCGCTGGCGCTGGATGCGCCGCGCGGCCGCCTCTTTGCGCTCAACGTGCAAAGCGACGACGCCAGCGTCATCGACCTGGCCACCCTCACCGTCACCCACCGTCTGCCCACCGGCGCCGCGCCCTATGGCGCCGCCGTCAGCCGCGATGGCCGCTGGCTCTACGTCACCAACCAGCATGCCGACAGCGTCAGCCAGTTCGACGCCCACAGCCTCGCCCCCTTGCGCACCCTGGACGGCTTCGGCTACCCCGAAGGCATCGCCGCCTGGGGTGACGAGATCTGGGTCGTCAACTGGATGGACGATGCCGTCAGCGTGCTCGACGCCGCCAGCGGCCGCGAACGCACCCGCATCCCCGTTGGCCGCAACCCGCGCGGCTTCGGCCCCTTCATCTCCCTCACCTGAAAGGAATGCCCATGCTCCGTCACCGCCGCCTCCTGCTGGCCAGTGCCCTCGCGCTGGCCGCCAGCAGCACCCTGGCCCACGGCCCCACGCGCCAGAAGGTCACCGAGACCATCACCGTCAACGCCCCCGCCGCCAAGGTCTGGGCCACCATCAAGGACTTCGACGCCCTGGCCACATGGCATCCGGTGGTGCAGGCCAGCCCGGCCGACAAGGGCAACACGGTGGGCTCGGTGCGTGAGCTGGCCATCAAAGGGGGCGGCACACTGACCGAAACCCTGCAAAGCTGGGACGATGCCGGCATGAAATACAGCTACCGCGCCAAGGACGGTGGGGCGCTGCCGGTGACCAACTACACGTCCACCATCCAGGTCACGCCCGATGGGGAAGGCAAGGCGCGGGTCGAATGGCGCGGCGCCTTCTACCGCGGCCATCCCAACAACGACCCGCCGCCCGAGCAGAACGACGAGGCCGCCGTCAAGGCCGTCACCGGCGTCTACCAGGCCGGCCTGGCCAATCTGAAGAAGATGGTCGAAGGCCAGTAAGTGGCCACCCGCCGCGCCTGCCTGGCCACGCTGGCGCTGACCGCCGCCGGCTGCGCCACGGGCGCGGGCCTGCCGGCCGGTATCGGCCAGCTGCCCGGCGCCCGCGGTGAAACCGGCCCGGCCAACCGGGGCCGCACCGCCAACCTGGGCTGGGTGACGGGCCGCCAGGGCGTGCTGGTGGTGGACAGCGGCGTCTCGGCCCGCCATGGTGCGGCACTGCATGGCGCCATCACCCGCACCACCCCATTGCCTCTGGCCGCCCTGGTGCTCACCCACACGCGGCAGGAGTTCGTCTTCGGCACCAGCAGCCTGGGTGCGCCCGTGTGGATGCACACCCACGCGGCGCGCCTGATGGCCGCGCGCTGCGACCGCTGCCTGACCAACCTGCGCACCGTGCTGGGCGAGGCCGAAATGCAAGGCAGCGTGCTCGCACGGCCCGCACACCTGTTTGCCGACCCGGCCGACGTGCCCGCCGTGGACCGCCCCGGCCTCGCGCTGCTCAGCTTCGGCCACAGCGCCAGCCCCGGCGCCGCCGTGGTCTGGGACGGCCAGACGCGCACGCTGTTTGCCGGCGCCCTGCTCGACAACCAGGTCATTCCCGACGTGCAGGACGCCGACCTGGCCGGCTGGCGCACCGCCTGGCGTGCGATGGCCGAGCTGGCACCGCAGCACATCATTCCCGGCCACGGACCTGCCGTCCACGGCCAGGCCGCCTGCCAGGCCTTGATTGCCACCAACGCCCGCTACCTGGCCCAACTGGAGGCGCGCACCGCCGCCCTGCTGCAAGCCGGCGCGCCGCTGAGCGAGGTGGCCGACCGCACCGCCCTGCCCGAGTTCGCTGGCTGGGATCAATACGACACCATCCACCGCCGCAACGCCTCCATCGTGTTCCTCAAACACGAGCGCGCACTGCTGCAAGGAGGCTCCCCATGACCCTGCACCGCCGCCGCCTGCTGGCCGCCTCGGCCGCCCTGCCCCTGCTGGCCCGCGCCGCACCGCAAGGCCTGCCCACCAACACCGGCCACCACGACCCCTCGCCCCATTGGGACACGCTGCGCCCCAAGCTGTTCGGCAAGCGGCCCATCGCCACCGAGGCCGCCAGCCAGATCCAGATCTACGTGCCGCTGCGCGCCGCCTACGGCGCCTCGGTGCCCATCAAGATCGCCGGCCAGCGCGGCACCGCCTGGCGCAAGCTGTGGCTGGTCATCGACAAAAACCCCTCGCCCATCGCCGCCGTGCTCACGCTGGGCCCGGCGCTGCCCAGGGCCGAGTTCGAGACCCGGCTGCGCGTGGACGAGTACAGCCACGTGCGCGCCATCGCCGAGGCCGCCAATGGTGATCTGCACATGGACTCGCGCTACGTCAAGGTCTCGGGCGGCTGCAGCGCCCCACCCAACCGCGACCACCCCGAACTGCTGGGCAAGACCCAGCTGCGCCTGCCCGAGCCCGGCTGGGCCGAGGTCAGCACCATCCACCCCAACGACACCGGCTTTGAACTGAACAACGTCACCGTCATGTTCATCCCGCCGCATTTCGTGCGCAGCGTGCGTGTGACGCTGGGCGAGGCGCTGGTTTTTGCCAGCGAGCAGGACTTCTCCATAGCCGAAAACCCCAGTTGGCGCTTCGCCTTCGACACGCCACCCGCCACCGGCCGGCTGCACGCCGAAGTCAGCGACAGCAAAGAGGGTCGCTATCAGGGCGAGTTGCAACTGCGTGACTGATGGCGGCCTCGCCATGATCCGCCTGCGCCACCAGCTCAGTCTGTTTTTGCCCGCGGCCCACGCGCTGACCCCGCGCATCGAAGCCGTGCGCCGGGTGGTGGATCCGGTGCAACACCACCTCATCGCCGCCCACGTCACGCTGTGCCGGGATGAAGACGGGCTTGACCTGCACGCCGTGGCGGAGCGCCTGGGCCGCCACCCGCCGGCAGCGCTGCGGCTGGGGTTCGGTCCGGCGCAGGTGTTTCAAGGCCATGGCCTGCTGCTGCCCTGCGTACGCGGGGGCGAGGCCTTTGCGGCCTTGCGCCGGCAGGCGCTGGCCGAGACTGGCGTGCGGGCACAGCAGCCACACCTCACCCTGGCCCATCCGCGCAACCCCCTGGCGCCGGGCAACCGCCGGGCCGCCACCACCGCCTTGCCCCAGACCTTCGACATCGACCTGGACCAGCTGCACCTGATCCGGCAGCAGGGCGATGCGCCCTGGACCGTGCTGCGCACCATCCGCTTGAGCGGCGCGCCCCGGCCCTGAAGGCGTGCTGCCTACACTGCGCCCATGCTGCCCCCCATCACCACCGCCGACGGCCTGGCCCTGCACACCCACCACTGGCCGGCCCAGGGCCAGCCGCGTGGCACGCTGCTCATCGTCCATGGCCTGGGCGAGCACGCCGGCCGCTATGCGCCGCACGTGGCGGCCCAGTTCGCCGCCGCCGGCTGGCAGGTGGTGGGCTACGACCAGCGCGGCCATGGTCGATCCGGCGGCCCGCGCGGCGACCTGCCCGCCGCGCCGCCTGCCGCGCAGTGGCTGCAACAAGACCTGGCCACCGTCATCGATGCCCTGCGGGCCGCCAGCCTGCCGCGCCCGCTGGTGCTGCTGGGCCACAGCATGGGCGGGCTGGTGGCGGCGCGCTTCGTCGCGGCCTTGCAGGAGACGCCGTGCCCTGCCTGGGTGCGCGACGTGGACGCCCTCATCCTCAGCGTCCCGGCACTGGACGCCGGCCTCTCGGCCTGGTCGCGGCTGCGCATCGCGCTGGGGCTGGCGCTGACGCCGCATCTGGCCGTGGGCAATGGCCTCTCGCCCGACGATTTGTGCAGCGTGCCCGAGGCCGTGGCCGCCTACCGGGCCGATCCGCTGGTGCACGACCGCATCACGCCCACGCTGGCCCAAATGTTCGCCCTCGACGGCCCCGCCACGCTGGCGCAGGCGCCGCATTGGCGTGTGCCCACCCTGGTGAGCTGGAGCGACGCCGACCGCTGCGTGGCCCCACGCGGCAGCGCCGCCTTTGCGAAGGCCGCGCCGGCCGCCGTGGTCACGGCCCAGCCGCAACACGGGCTGGGGCATGAGCTGTTCAACGAGGCCCAGGGCGCGGCCATCGTGGCGCAGTGGGTAGCGTGGCTGGGGGCGCGGGCCCTCAGCGCACACCCTCCCCCATCCGCCTGAGCTGCCCATCCTGCAGCCTGGACAGGCCAAGCAGCGCCGTCGTCGCCCCGATCAGCGCCATGAACATGTCCGACTGCGTGTCCCACGGGTCGCCCTGGGTGCCCAGGAAGGCATCGGCACCCTGGCCCAGCGCCAGGGCAGCGGCCCACTCGATGAGCTCGTAGCTGGCGCTGATGGCCAGCGCCACGCAGACCACCACAAAGGCCAGCATGCGGCGCCCTTGCACGTGCTGGCCCCGGATGAGGATCTCGCGCGCCACCAGCGCCGGCACGAAGCCCTGCATGAAGTGCCCGATCTTGTCGTAGGGGTTGCGCGAGAGGTCAAACGCCTGCTGAATCTCAAAACCCAGCGGCACCCGCGCATAGGTGTAGGCACCGCCCAGAATCAGCACCGCCGCGTGGATGAAGATGCAGGCGTAGAGCAGCGAGGTCAGCGGGTAGCGCGCGTAGGTCGCCCACAGCAGCGGCAGCGCAATGAGCACCGGCACCACCTCCATCAGCCAGGTGGCGCGGTCATAGGGCTGCCAGCCAGAGGCGATGAGAAGCATCACCGTCACGGCGGCGGCGGCGAGGAGCCAGGGGGTGCGCGATGAGGACATGGGAGCAAAACCGAAGGAAGGAGAACCGAGACATTGTGGATGCGCCGTCCTACACTCTTTGACTCTGCCCTGAGGAGATGGCCATGAACGCCCGCGACCCCCACGCCCCCCTGCCTGCCGACGCCGCCGCCCAACTCGCGGCCTACAGCGCCCGCCGCTGGGACGAAGCCCTGCTGCCCGAGCTGACCGACTACATCGCCATCCCGGCCAAGAGCCCCATGTTCGATGCCAACTGGGAGGCCAACGGCCACATCGACCGCGTGGTGCAGCGCGCCGCCGCCTGGGTCGAGGCGCGGCGCGTGGCGGGGCTGAAGCTGGAGGTCATCCGCCTGCCCGGCCGCACGCCGGTGATCTTCTTCGAGGTGCCCGCCACCAAACCCGGCAGCACGGGCACGGTGGTGCTCTACGGCCACCTGGACAAACAGCCCGAGTTCAACGGCTGGCGCGCCGACCTGGGGCCGTGGACGCCCAAGGTCGAGGACGGCAAGCTCTACGGCCGCGGCGGTGCCGACGACGGCTATGCCATCTACGCCGCCATCACCACCATCGAGGCGCTGGACGCGCAAGGCATAGGCCGGCCGCGCTGCGTGGGTTTGATTGAAACCTGCGAGGAAAGCGGCTCGTTCGACCTGCCGGCCTACCTGGATCTGCTCAAGCCACGGCTGGGCGAGGTGGCGCTGGTGGTCTGCCTGGACTCGGGTGCCGGCGACTACGAGCGGCTGTGGCTGACCACCTCGCTGCGCGGCAACGTCACCGGCACGCTGAAGGTGGAGGTGCTGACCGAGGGCGTGCATTCGGGCGACAACTCGGGCGTGGCGCCGTCGTCGTTCCGCGTCATGCGCATGGTGCTGGACCGGCTGGAAGACGCGCGCACGGGCCGGCTGCTGCCGGCCGACTTCCACTGCGAGATTCCGGCCGACCGGCTGGCCCAGGCGCGCGCCACGGCGGCGGTGCTGGGCGACGAGGTCTACAAGCGCCTGCCCTGGGCCTGCGGCGCCGACGGTGGCCCGGTGCTGCCGGTCACCCAGGACCCGGTGGAGGTGCTGCTCAACCGCAGCTGGCGCCCCACGCTCAGCGTCACCGGTGTCGATGGCATGCCCGACGTGGCCAACGCCGGCAACGTGCTGCGCCCCTATACGGCGTTCAAGCTCTCGCTGCGGCTGCCGCCGCTGATCGATGGCAACGCCGCCGCGCTCCAGCTCAAGGCGCTGCTGGAAGACAACGCACCCTACAACGCCCGCGTCAGCTTCGTGCCCGATGGCCGCGCCGGCGCCTATGGCGCCACGGGCTGGAACACGCCCGAGCTGGCCCCCTGGCTGTCGCAGGCCTTTGCCGAGGCCAGCCTGGCGCACTTTGGCCAGCCCGTGGGCTATATCGGCCAGGGCGGCACCATTCCGCTGATGAACATGCTGCAGCAGGGCTTTCCGCAGGCGCAGATGATGGTCTGCGGCGTGCTGGGCCCCAAGAGCAACGCCCATGGCCCCAACGAGTTCCTGCACATCGCCTACGGCAAGCGCATCACGGCGGCGGTGGCGCAGGTGATGGCGGCGGTGGGCTGAGCCCTGGGGGCACGCTCAGCCCCAGACGGCGGCCACCACCGAATTCAGCGCCACCACCAGCGGGTCGCTGGCGTGCTCGCTGGCGGTGCAGAAGTACAGCTGGGCGTCCACGCGGGCGTGGCCCCACACCAGCCATTCGCGCCGCTCGACGCCAGGCAACGCCACCTCTTCACGCAGCAGCGCGCAGCCGCTGCCGGCGCGCACGTAGTCTTCCAGCGCGCTGGTGTCTTCGCTGCGCAGCACCACGTTGGGGGTCAGGCCCTGCTGCTCGAACAGGCCGCGCAGCATCTGGTGGATGTGTGAGGCCACCGTACCGCTGACCCAGGGCAGCGCGGCCACGGCGCGCCAGCCGCCGCCCTGAATGGGCGCCGCCAGCGCCGGCGGGATGGCGATGCGGTAGCACACCGAGCGCAAGGCCTGCCATTGCAGGTCGCGCGGCGGGTTGACCCCGATGGCAAAGGCCGCCGTCAGCGTGCCGGCCCGCAACTGGTCGAGCAGCCCGCCCACGGCCGAGGTGTGGGTGTGCAGCCCCACCAGCGGCAGTTGGCGCTGCACCCCGGTGGCCAGTGGGCCCAGCCGCAGGAACTCGGTGGCCTCGGCCGGCAGGCCCAGCTCAATGTGGCCACCCAGCTCGCCCTGCATCTGACGCGCGGCGCCTTGCAGGTCCCGGGCGGCGGCCAGCAAGGCCTCGGCGCGGGGCAGCAACTGGTCGCCGGCCCGCGTCAACGTCAAACGCCCCGCCAGACGCTCGAACAGCGCCAGCCCCAGGCTGGATTCCAGCGCCTTGATCTGCGCGGTGACGGCGGGCTGGGTCACGCACAGCGCCTCGGCAGCCTTGGTCACGTGACCCAGACGGGCCACGGTGACGAAGGCGCGCACCTGGTACAACTCCATGCCGGGTCAGGTCAGGCCGCCAGCAACCGCACCTGCGTGGGCTCCAGCCCCAGCATCACGGCAGCACCCACGGCGAACTTGGTGAGCCCGGCGTAGTGCGGCTGGTCAACCGCCAGATTCTGCGCACCGACGCGGATGCGGTAGCGCGTGAACTCGCCCAGGAACTCGCTGGCTTCCACGGTGCCCGGCATCCAGATGTAGCGCGCATCGCGGGCCGCATCGGCCACCTCGATGCGCAGCGTGTGGGGCCTGAAGCTGACGACCACCCGCTCGCCCAGCGGCGGCTCGGCCGGCAGCGCGAAAGTCACGTCGCCCACGCCGTCCAGCTCCACCGCCAGGCTGTGACCCGAGCGGCCCCGCACGCGCCCGTTCAGCAGGTTCATGGTGCCGACGAAGTTGGCCACGAAGGTGTTGACCGGGTAGTCGTACAGCGTGGCGGGCGCGCCCACTTGCTGCACCACGCCCCGGTCGAGCACGGCCATGCGGTCGGCCGTGGTCATGGCCTCTTCCTGGTCGTGGGTGACGAAGACGGTGGTCAGGCCCAGCCGCCGCTGCATGGCCAGCAGCTCCTGGCGCATCTGCACACGCAGCGACTTGTCCAGGTTGGACAGCGGCTCGTCCAGCAGCAACACCTGCGGCTCGATGACGAAGGTGCGCGCCAGCGCCACGCGCTGCTGCTGGCCGCCCGAGAGCTGGTTGGGCTTGCGCCGGGCCAGCGTCGCCAGCCCCACCAACTCCAGTGCCTCGCTCACTTTGCGCTGGATGGTGGCCTTGTCCACCCGCCGCTCGACCAGGCCGAAGGCGACGTTGTCCCACACGCTCAGGTGCGGCCACAGCGCATAGCTCTGGAACACCATGCCCACCTGGCGCTGCCACGGCGGCTGCGCCGAGACGTCCACACCGTCGATCAGCAGCTCACCGCTCTGATGGCGGTTGAAGCCCGCAATCAGCCGCAGCAGCGTGCTCTTGCCCGAACCTGAGGGGCCCAGCAGCGCGAAGAACTCACCCGGCTCGATGTCCAGATTGACGTTCTTGAGCACCTCGACCGGCCCATAGGACAGCCGCACGTTGCGGCACTGCACACTGACTTTTTTCATGCCTCGGACTCCTGGCGTGCCGGCGCAAAGCGGCTTTGTGTTTTTTCGACAATCAGATGCGACACATAAGTGCCCAGCGCCACCACCACCATGGCCAGCACGCCCAGCGCGGCGCCCGGCCCACGCCCGGCCACGCTTTGCATGTACAGATAGATGCCGTAGCTCATGGGGGCCTGGCTTTCGGCCGAGGTCAGCAAGATGGTGGCCGACAGCTCCACGGCGGCGGTGATGAAGCTGGTGACGAAGCCGGCCAGGATGCCGCCCGCCATCAGCGGCACCACCACGCGGCGGATGGTGCGCAGCTTGGTCGCACCCAGGCTCTCGGCGGCCTCCTCCAGCGACTGGTGCACCTGCTGCAGCGCGGCCACGCAGCTGCGCAGCGCATAGGGCAGGCGGCGCACCGCATAGGCCAGCATGATGACCACCCAGGTGCTGGTCAGCAGCACGTCGGTGCCGGGCAGCACCACGCCTTTGTACAGCCGCAGGTAACCGATGGCCAGCACGATGCCCGGCACCGCCAGCGCCGCCGTGGCCATCCAGTCCAGCCACTGGCGGGCGGGCAGCCGGGTGCGCAGCATCAGGTAGGCGATGGTCACGCCCAGCACCACGTCCAGCGTGGCCGCCAGGCCGCAGTACAGCAGCGTGTTGCTGATCATGCCGCCGGCGTCTGCAAACACCGTCGCGTAGTGCGCACTGGTGTAGGCATCGGGCAGCGGCGAGAAGCTCCAGACCTGGGCCACGCTCAGCAGCAGCACACCCAGATGGGGCGACAGCACCACCAGCAGCACCACGGCGATCCAGCCATAGGCCAGCACGCGCTCCAGCGTGCCCAGCTGGCGCCGCTGGATGCTGCCACCGCCTTTTTGCGTGGTGGCGTAGTCCTTGCCCTTGAGCACGCTGGCCGACAGCGCCATGGCGGCAATGGAGAAGACGATCATGATGACGCTGATCACATAGCCCGACGGGTCTTCCAGCCCCACCTGCGTGATGCGCAGATAGGCCTGCGGCGCCAGCATGTTGGTCTGCCCCAGCACCAGCGGCGTGCCCAGGTCGTCAAAGACCTTGACGAACACCAGCGACGCACCGGCCACGAAACCCGGCAGCGCCAGCGGAAAGATCACGCGCCAGAACAGCCGCCAGCCTCGGCAACCCAGGTTCAGCGCGGCCTCTTCCATGGCGCCGTCGATGTTGCGCAGCGCCACCGTCAGGTTCATCAGGATGAACGGAAAGTAGTGGATGGCCTCGACGAAGACCACGCCGTTGAAGCCGTCCATGATGGGCAGCGTGAAGCCCAGGTGCTCTTGCAGCAGCAGGTTGACGGTGCCCGAGCGGCCGAAGATCAGCTGCATGGCCACCGCGCCGACGAAGGGCGGCATGATCAGCGGCAGCACGCCCAGCGTCTGGATCAGCAGCGCGCCGCGAAACTCGAAGCGCACCGTGAGATACGCCAGCGGCACCGCAATCAGCGCCGCCGCCGCCGTTGAGGCCAGCGCCACGTACAGGCTGTTGACGAACGACTCGGTCATCAAGTCCTGGGCAAAGAAGCCGGCGAAATGGGCCAGCGTCAGCCCCCCATCCGCATCGACGAAGGCGGTGTAGAACACCCGCCCCACCGGCAGCACCAGAAAGAGCAGCAAAAAGGCCAGCACCAGCGCGCCGGCCAGCCAGACGCCGGGGCGCAGATCGGCCAAGCCGCTGGCACGCCAGGCCGAGCCCGGCGAAACGGAGGAGAGGTTCATAACGGCTGCCGGGTGTCGTTACTTGGTCAGCGCCAGGGCCTGCTCGGCCAGGGAGCGAGCGCGGTCGTAGTTGACGCGCGCGGCGCTGTTCCAGCGGTTCTCCAGCGTGGTGATCTGCTTGCTGGTTTCGGCCGCCTTCTTGTCGGCCGAGAACACGGCCAGGAACCCCTTGTCGGCGGCTCGCCCTTCTTCCACCACCGGCGTGAAGGCCGCCTCGCGCGCCTGCTTGAGCAGCGCAGCGGCCTGCGGCACGGGCTTGCGCACCAGCGCCGCCTCGGCCGCGTGGATGGCCTTGGAGGCTGCCTGCAACTCCTTGAGCCGGAAGGTGATGGTCTGGTCGAACAGCGCCGAGACCAGGTTGTAGCGGCTCTCCGAGAGGTCGGAGTCGAAGCGCACCTTGGCGCGCGCGGCAATGGCAAACGGGTCGGGATAACCGGCCGGCGTCTTGCCGCCCATGGCCGACGGCGGCAGGATGGGCAGGCGCGACACCTTGGGGTCGTACAGCAGCTGCTGGCCCTGGGTGGAGACGGTGTAGGCGATGAAGCGCCGCGCCTCCTCAGGGTTTTTGCCGCCACTGACCTGGGCAATGTTGGCCGGGACGATGGCGGTGAGGTCGGGGTAGACGAAGTCCACCGGGAAGCCGCTGTAGCGGCCCGCCAGACCGAAGAAGTCGATCACCAGCCCGACGCCGAACTGGCCGTTGTTGACGCCGTCGGGCACGCCGAAGCTGCGCTCGGTGATGGCGGCGCTGTTGCCGGCAATCTGCAGCAACTGGCTCCAGCCCTTGATCCAGCCCTCGCCTTGCAAAATGGTCTCCACGGTCAGGTGGGTGGTGCCCGAGCGCGAGGGCGCACTCATGGCCACGTGGCCGTAGTACGGGGCCCGCGCCAGGTCGGCCCAGGTCTTGGGCAGCGGCAGCTTGTGGGCGGCCATGTAGCGGGTGTTCCACATCAACCCGTAGCCGGCCAGCGCCTGGCCCAGGTAGAGGCCATCGGGGTGGTTGATGGGGTAGCTGCCCACCTTGGCCGGTGCGGCCTTGTTGGCCAGCGCCGCCACGTTGTCGAACAGCTTGAGCCCGGCCATGACCTCGAAGGCATCGGGCGCCGAGGCCCAGAACACGTCGGGCCGCTGGCCCGCCGGCAGTTCGCGGATGTAGGCGATGCTCTGCACGGTGGACTTGTTCAGCACCTCGATCTTGATGGTCGGGTTGGCCTTCTCGAACGCCGTTTTATAGGCCTGGGTCAGCTCCTTGGGAAACGAGGTGACCACCGTCACGGTGCCGGCTGAGGCCGTGGCGGCCAACGTGCTGGCGGCCAGCAGCGCGGCCAGCGGGCGCAGGAAGGCCGTCGGCAGACGGGCGGGGCGATTCCTCATGAGCGAGTCTCCAGGTGGTCTGAGATGGGCGCCACCATAACGAGGCCCGCAGGCAGGGGCCAATCATTTTTTCTGATGCCGCGCATCAGGGCCACGCACCGCCTGGCCCTGGGGCGCCTTCAGACGTCCACTTCCACCGCATCGGCGTTGAGCTCCATCAGCTCGCGCCGGGCCTGGGCCTCGCCCTTGCCCATCAGGCGGGTGAACATGTCGGCGCTGCCCGCCGGGCCGGCCTCGCCATAGGCCACGCACAGCAGGCGCCGGGTGTCGGGGTTGAGTGTGGTGTCCCACAGCTGCTCGGCGTTCATCTCGCCCAGGCCTTTGAAGCGGCTGATGGTCCAGCCGCCCTCCCTGACGCCTTCTTTGCGCAGCTTGTCCAGCATGGCGCTGAGCTCGCCCTCATCCAGCGCGTAGAGCTTGGCCGCCGGCTTCTTGCCGCGCGCCGGCGCGTCCACGCGGAACAGCGGCGGGCGCGCGACGTGGATGTGACCGGCCTCGATCAGGCCCGGGAAGTGGCGCAGGAACAGCGTCAGCAGCAGCACCTGGATATGCGAGCCGTCCACGTCCGCGTCGCTGAGGATGCAGACCTTGCCGTAGCGCAGCCCGCTGAGATCGGCCACCGACGCGCTGGCGTGCGGATCGACACCGATGGCCACGGCGATGTCGTGGATCTCGTTGTTGGCAAACAGCCGGCCCTGCTCCACCTCCCAGGCATTGAGCACCTTGCCGCGCAGCGGCAGGATGGCCTGGGTTTCCTTGTCGCGGCCCATCTTGGCGCTGCCGCCGGCCGAGTCGCCCTCGACCAGGAACAGCTCGTTGACGGCCAGGTCGCGGCTTTCGCAGTCGGTCAGCTTGCCGGGCAGCACGGCCACGCCCGAGCCCTTGCGCTTTTCCACCTTCTGCGCCGCGCGCTGGCGCGTCTGCGCCTGGCGGATGGC
The DNA here is from genome assembly GCA_020161145.1 of Pseudomonadota bacterium. Classification (GTDB taxonomy): domain Bacteria; phylum Pseudomonadota; class Gammaproteobacteria; order Burkholderiales; family Burkholderiaceae_C; genus Ideonella. The sequence continues at coordinate 495,032 of JAIUPQ010000001.1, read as the reverse complement.
CAGCTCGGCCAGCCGCTTGCCATGCTCCACGTGCTGCGACAACCACAGCTCCAGCGTCGGCCGCACCGCCGTGGCCACCAGCCGCAGCGCGTCGCGCGAGTTCAGCCGCTCCTTGGTCTGGCCCTGGAACTGCGGGTCCAGCACCTTGGCCGACAGCACGAAACTGGCGCGCGAGAACACGTCGTCGGGCATCAGCTTGACGCCCTTGGGCAGCAGGCTGTGCAGCTCGATAAAGCCTTTGACGGCCTGGAAGAGGCCATCGCGCAGCCCGGCTTCGTGCGTGCCACCGGCCACGGTGGGAATCAGGTTGACGTAACTCTCGCGCTGCGGCGCGCCGTCTTCGGTAAAGGCCAGCACCCAGTCGGCGCCCTCGCCCTCGGCAAAGTTCTCGGTCTCGCCCGTGCCGGCGGTGAAGCTGCCGGCGATCAGCGGCAGCAGCGGCTCGGCCGGCAGCGTCTGCGCCAGGTAATCCGCCAGGCCGCCTTTGTAGAGCCAGGTCTGGGTTTCACCGCTCTTCTCCTGCGTCAGCGTCACCGTCACGCCGGGCATCAGCACGGCCTTGCTGCGCAGCAGGTGCACCAGTTCGGCGCGGGGCAACTCGGCCGCATCGAAATAGCGCGCATCGGGCCAGACGCGCACCGCCGTGCCGCGCTTGCGCCCCCCGGTCTCGGTCACCTGCAGCGGCTCCACCACGTCGCCGCCTGCAAACGTCAGGCTGGCCTGCTGGCCGTCGCGCCAGACCTGCACTGTCAGCCGTTTGGCCAGCGCATTGGTGACCGACACGCCCACGCCATGCAGACCGCCCGAGAAGCTGTAGGCGCCGCCCGCGCCCTTGTCGAACTTGCCGCCTGCGTGCAGCCGGGTGAAGACGATCTCCACCACCGGCACACCCTCTTCGGGGTGCAGGCCAAAGGGAATGCCACGGCCGTCGTCCTCCACGCTGACCGAGCCATCGGCGTGCAAGGTCACGGCAATGCGCTTGCCGGCACCGGCCAGCGCCTCGTCGGCGGCGTTGTCGATGACCTCCTGCACCACGTGCAGCGGGTGCTCGGTGCGGGTGTACATGCCGGGCCGCTGCTTGACGGGCTCCAGGCCTTTGAGCACGCGGATGGCGGCTTCGGTGTAACTGCTGGGTGTACGGGTTGCCATGATGGGCATTCTAGGAACGGGCGCCGGCCCACCTAAGATGGCGCCCATGAGCGACTCCCCTGCCGCGCTGCGGCTTCCCCTGCGCCAGGTGCTGCTGTGCGGCGGCCTGATCGTCACGCTGTCCATGGGCATCCGCCACGGCTTTGGCCTGTGGCTGGGACCCATGACCATGGCCCATGGCTGGACGCGTGAGGATTTCGCGCTGGCGCTGGCGGTGCAGAACCTGGCCTGGGGACTGGCCGGCCCCATCGTGGGCTACTGGGCCGACGTGTACGGCGCCCGCCGCGTGCTGATCGTGGGCGCGCTGTGCTACGCGGTAGGCCTGGTGGGCATGGCGCTGGCCACCACGCCAATGGGTTTTTTGCTGGGTGCAGGGCTGATCGTGGGCGTGGCCCAGGCAGGCACCACCTACAGCGTGGTCTACGGCGTCATCGGCCGTCAGGTGCCCGCCGAGCAGCGCTCCTGGGCCATGGGCATGGCGGCCGCCGCCGGCTCGTTCGGCCAGTTCTTCATGGTGCCCGTGGAGAACGCGCTGATCGTCAACCTGGGCTGGCAGCAGGCGCTGCTGGTGCTCAGCGGCGCGGCGCTGCTCATCGTGCCGCTGGCCTTCGGGCTGCGCGAGCCGCGCCAGCCGCAAGGCACCGTCCAGCCGCCGCCCCACCTGGGCCAGACCCTGCGCGCGGCGCTGGCCGTGCCCAGCTTCCGCTGGCTGACGCTGGGCTATTTCGTCTGCGGCTTTCAGGTGGTGTTCATCGCCGTGCACATGCCGGCCTACCTGAAGGACAAGGGCTTGCCGCCCACGGTGGCGGCCACGTCGCTGGCGCTGATCGGGCTGCTCAACGTCTTCGGCACCTATCTGGCCGGCACGCTGGGCCAGCGCCTGCCCCGGCGCCACATCCTGTCGTTCATTTATGCGGCGCGCTCGCTGGCCATCGTGATCTTTCTGGCGGTGCCGCTGTCGGCCACCAGCGTTTACGTGTTCTCGGCCGTGATCGGCTTTCTGTGGCTGTCCACCGTGCCGCCCACCAACGCCATCGTGGCCCATATCTTCGGCGTGCGCACCATGTCCACGCTGGGCGGCGTGGTGTTCCTGGGCCACCAGGTGGGCTCGTTCATGGGCGTGTGGCTGGGTGGGGTGCTGTACGACGCCACCGGCAGTTACACCGTGGTGTGGTGGCTGGCGGTGGCGCTGGGCGTGATGGCGGCCCTCGTCAACCAGCCGGTGCGCGAGGAGCCGCTGCACCGGGAGGCGGTGGCCGCATGAAGCCCTCACGCCTGCTGTGGCTGGCCGCCGCCGGGCTGGCGCTGGCCCTGACATTTGCGGCCTACCTGAACCCGCATCTGGCCGTCGATCTGTCCAACCGGTTCTGGGCCTGTTTCTGAGTCAAAATCGCCGGCTTTGACGCTACGGACAGCCACGCCCATGAAACCCATCGCCGGCAGCATCGTCGCCCTGGTCACGCCATTGCATGACGACGGGCGCGTCGACTTCGATGGGCTCAAAGCGCTGATCGACTGGCACATCGCCGAAGGCACCGACGTCATCGGCGTGGTGGGCACCACGGGCGAGTCGGCCACCGTGTCGGTGGAAGAGCACTGCGAGGTGGTGCGGGTGGCCGTGGCCCACGTGGCCGGCCGCGTGCCGGTGATGGCCGGCGCCGGCGCCAACAGCACCGCCGAAGCCATCCATCTGTCGCGCTACGCCCAGCAGGTGGGCGCCGACTGCACGCTGTCGGTGGCACCCTACTACAACCGCCCGTCGCAAGAAGGCATGTACCAGCACTTCAAGGCCATCGCCGAGGCGGTGGACCTGCCGATGATGCTCTACAACGTGCCCACCCGCACCGCCAGCGACCTGCTGCCCGAGACGGTGCGGCGCCTGGCCGACGTACCGGGCATCTTCGGCATCAAGGACGCCACCGGCTCCATCGAGCGCGCGTCCTGGCTGATCAAGGACGCGCCCGAGGGCTTTGCCATTTATTCCGGCGACGACTCCACCGCCGTGGCCCTGATGCTGCTGGGCGGCCGTGGCCACGTCAGCGTCACCGCCAACGTGGCGCCGCGCGCCATGCACCAGATGTGCGCCGCCGCCCTGGCTGGCGATGTGACCCGCGCGCGTGCGCTGCACCTGCAACTGCTGGCGCTGCACCGCGACCTGTTCTGCGAGCCCAGCCCCGCCCCCACCAAGTGGGCGCTGGCGCAACTGGGCCGCTGCCGTGCAACCGTGCGCCTGCCGCTGGTGCCGCTGACCGACGCCGGCCAGCAGCGCATGCGCGCGGCGCTGGTCAGTGCCGGCATCCTCTGATTTGACCCTGGAGATGTATTTCGTGACCCCACGCCTGACCCGTACCGCGCTGGCCGCCGCCGGCTTCGCGGTTCTTGCCGCCGGCTGCTCGTCGCTGGACATCAGCGGCGACACCATCGACTACCGCAGCGGCGCCACCAAGACCAACCCGCTGGAAGTGCCGCCCAACCTGACCCCGCTGGTGCAGGACGCGCGCAACGCGCCGCAAGGCGGCGTCATCAGCGCCAGTTCGCTGAACCAGCCTGCCGCCACCCGCGCCGAAGGCAGCGGGCAGACGGTGGCCGTCCAGCAGTTGGCCGACATCCGCGTCGAGCGGGCCGGCGACGTGCGCTGGCTGGTCGTCAACCGCACGCCCGAACAGGTCTGGCCCATCGTGCGCCAGTTCTGGCTGGATCGCGGCTTTGCGCTGACCGTGGACAACCCCGCCGCCGGCGTCGTCGAGACCGACTGGGCCGAGAACCGCGCCAAGTTGCCGCAGGACGTGATCCGCAACACCCTGGGCCGCGTGCTGGATTCGTTCTACTCCACCGGCGAGCGCGACAAGTTCCGCACCCGGCTGGAGCGCACCGCCAGCGGCACCGAGATCTACGTCAGCCACCGTGGCCTGGAAGAGGTCTTCACCGACCGCTCCAGCGGCAGCACCGCCTGGACGGCCCGCGCCAGCGACCCGGCCCTGGAGGCCGAAATGCTGTCGCGCCTGATGGTCAGCCTGGGCAGCAAGACCGAGGCCGCGCACACCGCCGTGGCCGAGGTCGCCCCCGGCGTACCCGCACCCGCCCGTGCCCGCGTGATTGAAGGCGAGGCCGCCGCCACCTTGCAGATGGACGACGCGGTGGAGCGCGCCTGGCGCCGCGTGGGCCTGGCCCTGGATCGCACCGGCTTCACCGTCGAAGACCGCGACCAGACCCAGGGCCTGTACTTCGTGCGCTATGCGTCGCCCGAAGCGGCCAAGGACAGCAACTTCTTCACCCGCCTGTTCACCAGCGACTCGGCCGACAGCCAGAAGGCGCTGGACCGCTACCGCGTGCAGGTCAAGGCCGACGGCATGACCGCGTCACGCGTGACCGTGCTCAATGCCGACGGCGCGCCCGACCACTCGGTGGTGGCGCAGAAAATCGTCACCTTGCTGGTGGACGAGTTGAAGTAACCCTGGCCAATAGCCCCACCAAACCCGGCCTCGCGCCGGGTTTTTTTGTACCCGCAGATGTCCCGTGCGGGCACAAAAAAGCCGCCCTTGGGCGGCTTGACTGCAAGGCGGCGCCGCTGGTGCGGCGCCCAACCCTTGTATTACATCGAGGCGGCCGAAGCGGCGGCGTCCACGACGGCCGAGGCGGCCTCGGTGACTTGCGAGGCGGCTTCGGTCACGGTCGAAGCGGCTTCCATCACCTGCGAAGCGGCAGCCTCCATGGCGGGAGCGGCTTCTTCTTTCTTGCCGCAGGCGGCGAGGGCGAGGGAGGCGGCGGCGATCAGCGAAGCCAGCAGGAGCGACTTGTTCATGGATATTCCTCTGTATGTAAGGTCAAAAACGGGAGGCCCGACAGAAGGAGGCTACAGCTCCCTCATCTCGATTCAGACCAGGAATAACCGCAAACTACGGCAAACTATTCCTGCGCCCTACCCCGAATTATAAACGGGGCTAGGGAACTTCCCTGATACCCCGCCACCGGCGGCCATGCTTGTGGCAGCGGTCTGTTGTATGCACGCATCACCCTTGGGCGATACCGTGCAGCCAGCCCGCCAGACACCAGTCGTCCAGCAGCGCCCGTGCGCCCGCCGACAGCCTGCCCACATCGGCCGCGCCCAGCGCCCGCGCATCCGCCAGCTGGCGCATCAGCCGGGCATCGCGCCCACCGGCCATGAAGCCCTCGCCGTTGATGAACACCCGGGCGCTGTCGTACATCATCCGCGTGCGGGCGTCCAGTTGCACCCCCTGCCCAGCGACCAGCGGCGCACCGCCCTCGAACCACACCTTGGGCTTGGGTTCGGTCAGGCTCTCGCCCAGCGCCAGGGCCAGCGCCTCGCGATCATTGAGTGCGGCCACCACGGCCTGCTCGGCAAACGCCTGCAGCGCCGGCGGAATGGCCGCCGGCGTGGTGGTGGCACCTTGCTGGGGGTCCCGGTAATGGGGCTCATGGTCTGGCGCCTCCAGGCCGTCGAGCATGCGCTGCAACACGGCGCTGGCGGTGCTGGTGGGTGTGGGCGTCTGAAAGCCGATGGAGCAGGTCATGCAGTCGCCGTCCAGCGCCACCCCGTCGTGGCCCCAGCGCGGCGGCAGGTAAAGCATGTCGCCGGGCGCCAGGTCCCAGACCTCGGTGGGCTCGAACTGCGTGAGGATGCGCACCGGCAGCCCCGGCTCGAACGCCGGCTGCCGCACCGGCCCCACGCGCCAGCGGCGGCGGCCTTGCACCTGCAGCAAAAACACGTCGTACGAGTCGATGTGGGCCCCCACGCCGCCGCCCTCGCTGGCCCAACTGACCATCACGTCGTCCACGCGGGCATCGGGCACGAAGCGGAACTGGCGCAGCAGCGCATGGGCGGCCGGCACGTGCAGGTCCACGCCCTGCACCAGCAGCGTCCAGCCCGCCCGCGCCAGCGGCGGCAGCGCGCGGCGCGCCAGCGGCCCCTGGCGCAGCGTCCAGGGCGAGCGGGTGATGAGGCGGGATTCCACGTCGTCCCGCGCGGCCAGCGCAAACAACTCGCCGCGCGTGAGTGGCACAGGGCCGGCCCAGGCATTGCGGATCAGCAGCGGTTTTTTCTGCCAATGGCGGCGCATGAACTGCGCGGGTGTGAGGCCGCCCAGCAAGGGCAGCGCGGTGTCGGGAGCAGGATTCATGCGATGATTTTCCATGCTCATTGCCGCCCCCTGCGTCGTTACCCTCACCTGGACCCTGGCTGACGCCCAGGGCAACGCGCTCGACGCGCGCACCGAACCCACCCCGTATTTCTATGGCGGGGGCGATCTGCTGCCCAAGGTCGAAGAGGCCCTGGCCGGCCAGGGCGCCGGCCACGAAGCGCATCTGCATCTGGAGCCCGAGCATGCGTTTGGCGACTACCTGGCCGAGTTGGTCTGTTTCGAGCCACTCAGCGTGCTGCCCGAAGGGGTGGAGGTGGGCATGACCTTCGAAGGCCTGCCCCCAGGCGCCCACAGCACCCACATGCCGGCGGACCGGCTCTACACCGTCACCGAAATCTACCCCGAGCACGCGGTGCTGGATGGCAACCACCCGCTGGCCGGCATGGCGCTGCACCTGAGTCTGAAGGTGGTGGCGGTGCGCGCGGCCACACCGGAGGAGGTGGCCGCCGGCAGCGTGGGCGGCGAGGCCGCGCTGACCGTACTGGCCGGCGCGCCGGGCGACGCGCCGCTGCATTGACTCGCCGCGGCCTGGCGCCCGATTAGGCGCGCCCAGCCCCGCCATTTCAGGCCACTGCGGCCAGCGGCTTTGACGTGCAATGGGTGCCAAGAACCGCACCCATGCCACCCACGACCGCCCCCACTCCTGCTGCGCCCGCCAAGCCGGTGCGCATGTTTGCGTCCTACCAGTTGCTGCGGCTGCTGGGCAAAAGCAGGCGCAGCATGGCCTGGCTGGCCGAGGACACGCGCAACAACCAGACGGTGATGCTGGTGGTGGGGCGCCAGCAGTTGACCGACGAGCCCTACGAGGCCTGGCTGGCCCAGACGCAGCGCGCGGCGCGCCTCAAACACGCCAGCCTGGCCGAAGCCATTGACATCGGCCACTACGACCAATGGCCGTTTGCCGCCTACGACCGGGGCACCTATGCCACCTGGGCCGAGCGCGCCACGCCCCAGGGCCTGCCGCCGGCGCACGTGGCCGACTGGTGCCAGCAGGCCGCCGAGGCCATGACCGTCGCCCACGCGGCCGGCTGTGCCCACCACGACGTGCAGGGCTGGAACCTGCTGGTGGACGAGGCCGGCCACGTGGCCGTCATGGGCTGGGCGGTGGCGGCCCCCACCGAGCCCACCCCCGATCTGCAGGTCACGCGCGCCGCCGCCGTGGCCGACGTGCTGGCGTTAGGCCTGCTGCTGCATGCCGGCCTGGCCACCCAGCCGGCGCTGGACGAGCCGGACGTGGCCAAGGCCGCCGCCCGCCTGCCCCCGACGGGCCACGAGACCTTGCGCCTGCCGTGGCAGTTGCCTCGTCCGGTGCCCGAAGGCCTGCGCGCCATCGCCAACCGTGCCACCGATCGCCAGCCGCGTCAGCGCTACCTGGCGGCCCGCACGCTGGCGCAGGCGCTGGCCAACTGGCTGACCACCCATGCCGAAGGCGGCGGCCCGCTGACCTTGCTGGAGGGCAAGATCCAGGCGGCCGGTGTGCTGCCGGCGCAGGATGGCGTGGCCGAGCGCGTCGCCCGGCTGGCCCTGATGGACGATTGCCGCACCGCCGAGCTGGCCGAGGTGGTGCTGGAAGACCTGGCGCTGACCTTCGATCTGCTGCGCGTGGTCAACACCGCCCAGGTGCACGGTGAGCCCGTGGCCGCCGACGGCGCGGTGCTGATGGTGCGCCGCGCCATCGCCATGCTGGGCGTCAACGGCGTGCGCCGCTGTGCGCTGGCGCTGCGGCCCTGGCCCGGCCCCATGAGCCCGGTGGCCGCCGACGAAATGGCCCGCCTGATTCACCGGGTCAAGCGTGCCGCCCGGCTGGCCGTGGCCCTGGCCCCGGCCGGCTACGACGGCGAGGTGGTGGCGCTGATCACCCTGATGCAGAACCTGGGCCGGTTGGTGGTGCAGTACCACTTCCCGGACGAGGCGGCCCAGATTGCCCGCCTGATGCAGGCCGAAGACGGTGCGCCCGGCATGAATGCCCAGGCCGCCGCGCTGGCCGTGCTGGGGGTGGACATCGAGGCCGTGGGCGATGCCGTGGCGCGCTACTGGGGGCTGAGCGCTGACCTGCTGGCCATGGTGCGGCGCCATTCGGCCACCGGCCCCGTGCACCTGCCCGACGACGACGGCGGCATGCTGCGCACCTGCGCCAGCTGCGCCAACGAACTGGCCGACACCTGGTGGAGCGCACCGCCCAACCGCGTGGCGCAGCAGGTGACGGCCGTGGCCGTGCGCTATGCGCGCGCGCTGGGCAGCACCACCACGGCCCTGCAAGCCGACACCCAGCGCATCCTGGGCGAAGGCCAGACCGCCGCTGCGCCCGCCGTTGCCGCCGGCGTCGGCGTCGGCATGCCCGCCACCGCCTGATGACCGCCCTCGCCCCGCCGCTGTTCGTCACCCCGCAGCCGGGCGAAACGCTGGGGCGCTTCGTGCTGCGTCGCGTGCTGGGCCGCGGTGCCCAGGCCACCGTCTGGCTGGCCGAAGACCCGCATCTGCAGCGCGAGGTGGCGCTCAAGATCATGGACCCGGGCATGGCCCAGGATCAGGTCTCGCACTGGCTGCAAGAGGCCAGGCTGATGAGCACGCTCGCGCACCCCGGCATCCTCACCGTGCACGAGGCCGCCAGCGACGGCGCGCGCCACTACCTGGTGCTGGAGTACATCGAGGGCCAGTCCCTGTCCGAGCGACTCAAGCGCAAGGGCGCGCTGCCCGCGCGCGAGGCCGTGGAGCTGATGCGCAGCGTGGCCGACGCGCTGGCCTGTGCCCATGCGCGCGGCGTCATCCACCGCGACCTCAAGCCCTCCAACATCCTGGTGGGCACGGGCGGCGTGTGCAAGGTGATGGACTTCGGCATCGCCGCCCGCGTCAGCGGCGAGCACGATGGCCGCATCGTAGGCACGCCGGGCTACATCTCGCCCGAGGCCGCAGCCGGTGGCGCCCCCACGCCAGCCATGGACGTGTACGCAGCCGGCATGGTGCTGGGCCACCTGTTGCTGGGCCAGCCGCTGCTGCGCGACAAAGACCCCCTGCGCGCGCTGCGCCGCGCCATCGACGAGGACGTGCGCTGGCCCGACACCGACGCCGCCCGCGCCATCGACGACAACCTGCGCGCCATCGTCATGCAGGCCGTGGCGCGCGACCCCGCTGCCCGCCTGCCCAGCACCGAAGCCTTGCGCGACGCGTTGACGCGCTGGCTGACGCCGCCAGCCGCCGAGGTGGGCGACTTTGGCGCCACGCTGGAGTACCTGCTGCGGCGCATGCGCATGACGGGCGACTTCCCGGCCCTGTCCGACCAGGTCATGCGCATCCAGCGCGTCACCAGCGCCGACGACGCCGGCCTGCCCGAGCTGACCAGCGAAATCCAGAAAGACGTGGGCCTGACGCACAAGCTGCTGCGCATGGTCAATTCGGCCCAGTTCCGCGCGCGCGACGAAGGCGAGGTCAACTCGGTGGCGCGCGCCGCCTCGCTGGTGGGCTTTTCGGCCATCCGCAACATGGCGCTGTCGGTCAAGCTGCTGGAGCACATGAGCGACGCGGCCCATGCCGAGCACATGCGGGGCCTGTTCATGCGCGCCCTGCTCACCGCCAGCATCGCCGACGAACTCACCCCCGCCAACGCCCAGCGCGAGGACGCTTTTTTGCTGGGCATGCTCAGCCAGCTCGGCCGGCTGCTGGTGGCCTATTACTTCGCGGCCGAGGCCAGGCAGATCGCCCAGCGCCTGCCCGAGGGCGCCTCGCCCGAAGCCGAGGACGCCGTGGTGCGCGACGTGCTTGGGGCCAGCTACGAAGACCTGGGCCTGGGCGTGGCCAAGGCCTGGGGGCTGTCGGATCGGCTGCGCACCATGATGCGGCGCCCCACCGGCGACGCGCCCGGCCAGATGGTTGCCGACCCCACCGATCGCATGCGCTGGCGCCTGCGCCTGGCCGGCGAGATGGCCGAGCTGGTGCTGACCGAGCCCGCCGCCTCGCTGGAGCCCAAGGCCGATGCGCTGGCCAAGCGCTACGCGGCCGCCGTCGAGGCGCCGCCCGGCTTCATCCGCCAGGCCGTCAAGTCGGCCCAGTCCCATATCAAGGAGCTGGCCAGCCATTTCCGTTTCAAGCGCAAGCGCGATGACGAACCCAGCACCGGCACGCGGCTGTCCAGCGGCGTCACCACCCTGGCCTCGCGCACCACGGCCGTCAGCGCCGCGCACACCCGCAAGGTGCTGCAGACCTGCATCGCCGAGATCACCGCCACCGTGGCGCAGGACGAGTTCAAGCTCAACGACGTGCTGCACCAGGTCATGACGGCGCTGGAGCAGGCGCTGGCCTTGCAGCGCGTGATCTTTGCGCTGCGCGACCCCCGCAGCGGCCTGCTGATGGGCCGCCTGGGCGTGGGCCTGGATGCGCAGGACTGGTGCCGCCGGCTGGTGGTGGACTTGCGCGCCACCCCGCCCGCCGACCTGCTGGCCGCCGTCTGCCTCAAAGGCGTCGATACCTTGATCGCCGACGCCCGAGCCCCCAACCTGACCACCCGGCTGCCGGGCTGGCTGCGCCCCATGACGCCGCGCAGCCTGCTGCTGCTGCCGCTGGCAACCAAGGGTGCAACCTTCGGCCTGCTCTACGCAGACCGCGAACGCGAACCGGCACTGGCGCTGGCCGAGCGTGAGCTGGAGCTGGTGCGCACGCTGCGCAACCAGGTCGTGCTGGCCTTCAAGGCCAGGCGCTGACCACCCCCCAGGGTTAGGGGGATGCAAAGGGTTATCCCGCAACCCGAGCTAGGGGGGGCCCGTTGACCCTGATCAGCAGCTTTTCGACACTGCGGGCTCTTCAGTTTCTTTCTCTGTTGGAGCCTTGTTGATGAGCACGTTCATGACCAAAACCACCCAAGTCTGTGCCGCCGTTGGCCTTGCCATCGCCGCGCTGGGAGCCTCAGCCCAAACGGCCGACACCGACACCACGCGCGTGGTCGTGTCGTTCAAACCCGGCTCCAAGCTGGCGCATGACGCCCGCGCCCTGATGGCCAAGATGGGCGGCCAGGTGAAGGTGGAGCTGGCCGAGCAGGACGCCGTGGCCATCGTGCTGCCCAAGCGCATGCTGGCCCAGCTGCGCAAGCACGGCGCCGTGGCCTCGGTGGACGAAGACGCCAAGCGCTACCTGATTTCCGCCATGCCCAGCAGCGCGGCCGTGGCCGACGGCTGGGCCCAGGCCGGCGCCGGTGGCGTCGAGGCCCCCACGCCCAAGCGTGAGAACACGCCTTACGGCATCAAGATGGTGCAGGCGGGCAAGGTGCCGGCCTCCGGCAACGCCCCGCTCAAGGTCTGCATCATCGACTCGGGTCTGGATCGCGAGCACCCCGACATGATCGGCAACGAGATGACCGGCGAGTACGACAGCGTCGCCGGCAACTGGTACGACGTGGACCTGTCGCACGGCACGCACGTGGCCGGCACCATCGCCGCGCTGAAGAACGGCGCTGGTGTGGTGGGCGTCAACGGCGCCAACGAAGTCGCGCTGCACATCGTCAAGGTCTTCACCGCCGACGGCTGGACCTACTCCTCCACGCTGTCCGCTGCCGCCAACAAGTGCAAGGCGGCCGGTGCCAAGGTCATCAACATGTCGCTGGGCGGCCCGTTGAACAACCCGCTGGAAGAGCGCACCTTCAACAACCTGGAGAAGGCGGGCATCCTGAGCATCGCGGCGGCCGGCAACGACGGCAACACGGCCAAGAGCTACCCCGCCAGCTACGCCTCGGTGATGTCGGTGGCCGCCGTGGACAAGAACAAGGCCTGGGCTTCGTTCTCGCAGTACAACAACGCCGTCGAGATCGCCGGCCCTGGCGTGGCCGTGCTGTCGGACGTGGCGCGCGGCGATGGCCGTGACGCCAAGCTCAAGCAAGGCACCACCAAGTACGCCGTCACGCCCCTGAGCGGCTCGGCCACCACCACCGCGCCGGTCACCGCCGCGCTGTTCGACCTCGGTCTGGGCGACGCCACCAACACCGCTGCAGCCGGCAAGCACTGCCTGATCCAGCGCGGCAGCGTCAGCTTCGCGGACAAGGTCAAGAACTGCGAAGACAGCGGTGGCCTGGGCGCCATCATCTACAACAACGTCCCCGGCGGCTTCGCTGGCACGCTGGGTGGGCTGGCCACCACCATCCCCTCGGTCAGCGTCTCCGACACCGATGGCGCCGCGCTGATGGCCGTCGTGGGCCAGAACGCCACGATGTCGATGAAGCCCACCGACTACGAGCTGTACGACGGCACCTCCATGGCCACCCCGCACGTGGTGGGCGTGGCCGCCAAGGTGTGGCGCCACTTCCCGCAGTGCACGGGCAAGCAGATCCGCGACGCGCTGAACCAGTCGGCCCTGGACATCGGCGACGCCGGTCGCGACAACAAGACCGGCTACGGCCTGGTGCAGGCCCGCGCGGCCTACGACCGCCTGCTGGCCCAGGGCTGCGGCGCCTGATCGCCCACGGCTTCACGCCAAGCGCCCTTCGGGGCGCTTTTTTTTGCCCACCTGGCGGAGGTCACGCCCGCGTTTCTTAGGGGGCGTAGCGGCTACGCCCCCAAAGCCGAACTAGGGGGGTGGTGTTGACTCGGGGAGCCGACTTTCCAAAACTGGAAGTCCCTAATACCTACAAGGAGACTTGACCATGCGCACAGGCTTGATCCGCTTCACCCAGACCCTCACCGCCGTGGGCCTGGCCGTTGCCGCCGCCAGCGCCGCGGCCCAGCCAGCCCCAGCCGACCGCGACGCCGACACCATCCGCGTGGTGGTGTCGTTCAAGCCCGGCACCCGGCTGGCGCACGACGCCCGCGCGCTGATGGCCACCCTGGGCGGCCAGGTCAAGGTGGAGTTGCCCGCCCAGGACGCCGTCGCCATCGTGCTGCCCCAACGCGCGCTGGCCCGGTTGCGCCAGCATGCCGCCGTGGCCGGCGTGGAGGAAGATGCCAGGCGCTACCCGATCACCGTCATGCCCGGCCACCTGCCGGCTGCAGCCGACCGGGACGAAGTGCCCACGCCCAAGCGCGAGAACACGCCTTACGGCATCAAGAAGGTGCAGGCGCGCCTGGTGCCCGCATCGACCAACGCCCCGCTCAAGGTCTGCATCATCGACTCGGGTCTGGATCGCGAGCACCCCGACATGATCGGCAACGAGATGACCGGCGAGTACGACCGCGGCACCGGCAACTGGTACGACGTGGACGACCCCCACGGCACCCATGTGACGGGCACCATCGCCGCGCTGAAGAACGGCGTTGGCGTGGTGGGCGTCAACGCCGCCCATGAGGTCTCGCTGCACGTCGTCAAGGTCTTCACCAACGGGGGGTGGACGTACTCCTCCACGCTGGCCGACGCCGCCAACAAGTGCAAGGCGGCGGGCGCCAAAGTCATCAACATGTCGCTGGGCGGCGCCCTCTCCAGCCAGGCCGAGGAGCGCGCGTTCAACGATCTGGAGCAGGCCGGCATCCTGAGCATCGCCGCCGCCGGCAACGGCGCCATGACCGCCTATGAGTACCCGGCCAGCTACAACTCGGTGATGTCGGTGGCCGCCGTGGACCAGAACAACAACCGCACCTGGTTCTCGCAGTACAACGACCAGGTCGAAATCGCGGCGCCCGGCATGGGGGTGCTGTCGGACGTGCCGCGCGGCACGGGCCGCGACACCCGGCTGCGGCAAGGCAGCACCCCATACACCGCCTGGTCCGTGATCGGCTCGCCCACCACCGACAAAGCGGTCACCGCCGCGCTGTTCGATCTGGGCGATGGCAAGGTCATCAACCCTGCCGCCGCCGGCAAGCACTGCCTGATCAAATCGGCCCTCGCGGGCGTCGCCAAGCAGGTCAAGATCTGCGAGGACAGTGGCGGCGTGGGGGCCATCGTCTACAACCGCTTCTCGGGCGGCTTCATCGGTGGCCTGGGCAAGCTGGTCACCACCATCCCCTCGGTGACCCTCTCCGACACCGACGGTGCGGCGCTGCTGGCCGTCGTGGGTCAGAACGCCACCGTGTCGATCAAGGTCAACGACTACGACGCGTTCGACGGCACCTCCATGGCCACCCCGCACGTGGTGGGCGTGGCCGCCAAGGTCTGGCGCCACTTTCCGCAGTGCACGAACAAGCAGATCCGCAACGCGCTGAACCAGTCGGCCCTCGACCTGGACGCGCCCGGCCGCGACGTCTCGACCGGCTTTGGCCTGGTGCAGGCCCGCGCCGCCTACGACCGCCTGCTGGCCCAGGGCTGCGGCGCCTGACCACCCACCGCCTCATCCCAAGCGCCCTGCGGGGCGCTTTTTTGCACCCGCCTGACGGACGCCCCACCTGGTTCTAGGGGGTGTGGCGGGTATTCCCGCAAGCGGAACTAGGGGGCAGGTGTTGACCCCGTAAACCGACTTTCCAAAACTGAAATGCCCTATTAATTTCAAGGAGACTCGACCATGCACACACGCATGACCCGCCTCACCCAGACCCTCACCGCCGTGGGCCTGGCCGTTGCCGCCGCCAGCGCCGCGGCCCAGCCGGCCCCAGCCGACCGCGACGCCGACACCGTCCGCGTGGTGGTGTCGTTCAAGCCCGGCACCCGGCTGGCGCACGACGCCCGCGCGCTGATGGCCACCCTGGGCGGCCAGGTCAAGGTGGAGTTGCCCGCGCAGGACGCCGTCGCCATCGTGCTGCCCCAACACGCGCTGGCCCGGTTGCGCCAGCATGCCGCCGTGGCCGGCGTGGAGGAAGACGCCAAACGCTACCGGGGAATGGCCATGCCCGCCCGCGCGCCTGCGCAGGCCGACCGAGACGAGGTGCCCACGCCCAAGCGTGAGTACACGCCTTACGGCATCAAGAAGGTGCAGGCGCGCCTGGTGCCCGCATCGACCAACGCCCCAATCAAGGTCTGCATCATCGACTCGGGTCTGGATCGCGAGCACCCCGACATGATCGGCAACGAGATGACCGGCGAGTACGACCGCGGCACCGGCAACTGGTACGACGTGGACGACCCCCACGGCACCCACGTGGCCGGCACCATTGCCGCGTTGAAGAACGATGTCGGTGTGGTGGGCGTCAACGGCGCGCGCGAGGTCTCGCTGCACATCGTGCGGGTCTTCTCCGATTTGATCTGGACCTACTCCTCCACGCTGGCCGACGCCGCCAACAAGTGCAAGGCGGCGGGCGCCAAAGTCATCAACATGTCGCTGGGCGGCCCCGACGCCAGCGAGGTTGAGCAGCGCGCCTTTGACGATCTGGAGCAGGCCGGCATCCTGAGCATCGCCTCGGCCGGCAACGGGGCCTTGTCGGACTATCGTTACCCGGCCAGCTACAACTCGGTGATGTCGGTGGCCGCCGTGGATCAGAACAACAACCGCGGCTGGTTCTCGCAGTACAACGACCAGGTCGAGATCGCCGCCCCTGGCGTGGCCGTGCTGTCGGACGTGCCGCACGGCACGGGCCGCGACACCCGGCTGCGGCAGGGCGACACCAAGTACGCCGCCCGGCCCACGGCCGATTCACCCACCACCGCCAAGCCCGTCAAAGCCGCTCTGTACGACTTCGACGAAGGCAAGGTCATCGACCCGGCGGCGGCCGGCAAACACTGCCTGATCCGCACCAACCCCTTCGGCTTCGGCCTGGGCAAACGGATCAAGAACTGCGAAGACAGCGGCGGCGTGGGCGCCATCGCCTACAGCCTGAATCAGGAGCGCCATCCCAGCGAGCGGGACAAGGTGGTGGCCACCATCCCCTCGGTGGACGTCTCGGGCCCCGATGGCGTGGCGCTGCTGGCCGCCGTGGGCCAGAACGCCATCATCTCGATCACGGCCAACGACTACGACACGTTCAGCGGCACCTCCATGGCTGCGCCCCACGTGAGCGGCGTGGCCGCCAGGGTCTGGCGCCACTTCCCGCAGTGCACGGGCAAGCAGATCCGCAACGCACTGGATCAATCGGCCCTCGATCTGGACGCACCTGGCCGCGACAACCTGACCGGCTTTGGCCTGGTGCAGGCCCGCGCCGCCTATGACCGCCTGCTGGCCCAGGGCTGCGGCGCCTGATCAGAGCCCGCCATCGACCTGCCTCAAGCGCCCTGCGGGGCGCTTGAGGTTTCGCCTTAGCATGGGTCGATGAACACCCCCCAACACACCCCCCAACAAGTGGCCGAGGCTTCACGCGATGCCATGTGGGCCGAAGACCGCGCCTCGCAGAGCCTGGGCATGGCCGTCCAGGCCGTCGGCCCGGGCACCGCCACGCTGACCATGACGGTGCGCGCCGACATGCTCAACGGCCACAACAGCTGCCACGGCGGCTACGTGACGCTGCTGGCCGACAGCGCCTTCGCCTTTGCCTGCAATGCCTACAACGAGGTGACCGTGGCCTCGGGCCTGGACGTCAACTTCGCAGCGGCCGCCCATCTGGGCGACGTGCTGACGGCCCAGGCCCATGAGGTCAGCAAGGCCGGCCGCACCGGTGTCTACGACGTCATGGTGCGCAACCAGCACGGCCAGACCATTGCCGCCTTTCGCGGTCGCTCCTACACCTTGAAGGGCAAGGCCCTGGTGCCAGGACTGCCGGTGGGACCCCTGGGTACAAGGTAGGGATAGGAGCCCGGCACCCCGGGGTGCTACAAGGGAGCTCCACACAACCCATGGAGACCCATTTATGCATTCCTACAAAACCCTGGCCGCTGCAGCGCTGGCCGCGTGTTGCGGAGCCGCGAGCGCCGGCCCGCTGGTCTGGATCAGCCTGGACACCGACGCCTACGCCCTGCTGACCGAGCGCAACGCGCGCATGGCCAACGCCGAACATCTGCCCATGGTGGTGGCTGACCGTCAAACACAAGTGGTGCTGACCCAGGTTGATGCCGACGCGCTGGAGCAGCTCTCGGCCGACGTGCACGAACGCCTGCACCGCTGCGGTGGCTTCATCGTCCACGCCAACGCCGCCGAGGGTCGCCAGGCCGTGGCGCGCGCGCGCGCCGTGGCCCTCTCGCCCAACGGCCTGCTGGCCAACGCAGCCGCGCCCAGCTATGCGCTGGATGACGGCGCCGAAGTCAACGCCATGCTGCCGCTGGTGCAGGAGAGCGAGATCCGCGCCACCATCAACCAGCTGACCAGCTACAACAACCGCTACTACAAATCCAAGCCGGGCACCAAGGCGGCCACCGACCTGGCCACCCGTTGGCAACAGATGGCGGCCGGCCGCAGCGACATCACCGTCGAGACCGTCACCCATGTGGGCTATCCGCAGAAATCGGTGGTCATGACCGTGCGCGGCACCACCACGCCCGATGACATCGTGGTCATCGGCGGCCACCTGGATTCGGTCAACTGGCAAAGCCTCAATCAGAAGAAGGCCCGCGCCCCGGGTGCCGACGACAACGCCTCGGGCATCGCCACCCTGACCGAGGTCGCCCGCGTGATGCTGCAGTCGGGCTACCACCCCAAGCGCACGCTGCAGTTCATGGCCTACGCTGCCGAAGAGGTGGGCCTCAAGGGCTCGGCCGACATCGCCAACCAATGGCGCCTGGCGGGCAAGCAGGTGGTGGGCGTGATGCAACTGGACATGACCAACTTCCAGGGCAGCGCGTACGACATCAACCTGATCAACGACTACACCAACGCCGCCCAGAACACCTTCCTGTCCAACATCGCGACCACCTACCTGCCGACACTTTCGGTCACGCAAGGTGCATGTGGTTACGCCTGCTCCGACCACGCCTCGTGGACGTCCAACGGCTACGCCGCCTCGTTCCCGTTCGAGGCACCGATGGGTCAGGACAACCAGGCCATCCACACCAAGAACGACACCCTGGCCAAGTCGGGCGGCAACGCCGACCACGCCGCCAAATTCGCGCGCCTGGCCTTGGCCTACGCGATCGAACTGGGCAGCGATTGACCCATTGATCCACCGCTGCGGCCCCTCAAGCCGCAGGCGGGTCGGACGATCAGAAGGGCATCCACTGCCCCACCTCGTCCGGCCCGCACATGAGCACCTCTAGCCCTCCCCAACCCTGCATCCTGCGGCCCCACGGCGTCACGCCGCTGGGCGTGCCGCTGCAGTGGCTCTATCGCTTCCGTGACGGCATGGCCCGTCAGGGGCACACGGTGCGCGTCGCCCAGATGGCGTTCGACCGCATCTACGCACTCGAGCGCATCGCCAGCGGCCACGCCTCGGCCGACCCGGTGCTGCGCAAGCTGGCGCTCAAGCTGTTCTACGCCTACCAGGGCGAACGCGACCTGCACTCGGGCAACACGGCCTGACGCCGACCCCCCCTTTCTTCTTTTTTGACAACCGTCCTGTGACAGGAGGCATCATGCCCTCACGCCCTTCCTTTGCCCAATCGCGCCATCTGTTCGGGCTGATGTCGCTGCTCACGTTCACGGCGCTGCCGCTGAGCACCCCGGCGTATGCACAAGGTTGTCAGTGCGGCCCGGGGTCCCAGGCCAAAGTCCAGCCCGCCGTCCTGACCGACGCGGCCGAGTCGCAGGCGCCGGAAAAGATGAACATCCCCAGCACCGGCATCTACGTCAACGACCTGTATTTCACCGGTGCCAACAACATCCTGGTCAAGCGCACGCAGGTGGCCTATCTGGCGACCCCACGCGCGCAAAGCTGCCTGAGTGTGGGCAGCAAATCCTCCATGGGCCGCCAGGCCAAGCCAGAGTACTGCCAATACAGCTCGTCGCAGACGCAGGCCGAGGAAGAGACTCCGCGCACGCATCAGATCAACCCGCAGATGGATCTGTACTACTCCGATGCGCCGGCCTACGTGGCCAACCGCAAGCCGGTGGTGGTGCTGATCCACGGCGGCAACTTCCGCACCAACGATAAGCGCAACGCCATCAACCCGGCGCGCGACCCGTGGAAGGACAGTGGCGAGAGCTGCGACACGTTGAGCGCCGATCTGGCGCGAGGCGACCCCAACAGCTGGGCCCTGCATGCGCGCAGCTACGTCTGTGCCGGCTACATGGCGGTCAGCATCAACTACCGGATGCGTGACCTCACCGACCCGCCCTACCAGCCGGCCACCGACGTGGCCGACCGCGTGCTGCTCTACGCTGGCCGCCCCGGCGAGCGCTACGACGACCGCGAGTGGGCGGCCGCGCGCAACATGGGCATCAAGGACGCGCTGGACGACCTCTCTTCAGCCATCCGCTACCTCAAGGCCAACGCCGACAAACTGGGGATCGATCCCACGCGCATCGTCACGCTGGGCGGCTCGGCCGGCGGCGCGTTGTCGATGATGAATGCCATGCGCGCCAATCAGGCCGGCCCCGACGTCACCGGCTATGACGCCACCGTGCGCGCCGCCCTCTCCACCGGCGCCACACTGGCCGACGAGACCAACCGCCTGGTTGACCCGCAGTGGCAGATCACGCCCGACCAGGGCGACCCCGCCATCCAGCTCTACCACTCCAGCCCCTGCGACTGCGGCTCGGGCATGAGCTGGGAGGCCAACGTCCTGCCCACCAAGTCCTACATCGAGAGCCGGGGCGCCAACGGCAAGCGCCAGGGCCCGCCCTGCCGCGTCATCCCGCACAACATGACCGATGCCAACGGCAACCCGGTTTACCAGCACACCATCGCGCTGACGCTGCACGACGCGGCCACCGGTGAGCCCGGCTACGCCTTCGGCCTGCAGGCCAAGCGGGTGCGCAAGTTCCTCTACAAGCAGTTGCAGCTGTGCGAGTTGCGCGGCGAATCCTGCGGCGTCTGACGCGCCAAGCCCGGGGTGCGGCGGCCCCGTCTGCGTGCGACACTCGCCCGCATGAACGAGGCCGATATCGACACCCTGGAGGCGCTGTGTGAGCGCATGGCCGGCTTCGAGCCGGCCGTTTCTTTGGAGTGGCTGGACGGCTACCTGACCGCCCTGGCCGCCAGCCGCCGCCGCATCCCGCCCGAAGAATGGCTGCCCCGCATGGGCGACGGCGTCTTTGCCCGCACCTTTGCCGACCCGGCCGACGAGGCCGCCGCGCGCGTCCCCATCGAGCGGCGCTGGCGCGAGCTGCTGGCCCAACTCGACCCCGAGGCGCTGCTGGACGCGCCCGACGAGCTGCACCTGGCACCACTGATGATGGAGCTGCAGCCCGAGGACCTGGAGCGCCTGCGTGCCGAAGGCGTCAGCGAGGCCGACCTGGCCGACCTGGGACGCACCGGCGAGGTCTGGGCCGCCGGCTTTCTCGACGCCGTGAGCGACTTCGAGGCCGACTGGCCCGAGCCCGAGGACGAGGACGACGCCCAGGTGCTCGACGCCTGCCTGGGCCCCGTGGCCGCCCTGCTGCTGGACGAGGACGACCTGCGCGCCGAGTCCGAGCAGCACTACGAAGGCCAGACGCTGACGCGCGACCAGTGGATCGACGAGGCCATCATGGGCGTGCAGGACGCGCGCCTGTTCTGGCTCGACCACCCGCCACCCGCGCCGCCGCAGCGTCGCGTGGACAAAGTCGGCCGCAACGACCCCTGCCCCTGCGGCAGCGGCCAGAAGTACAAGAAATGCCATGGCGCGGCCGACGATGCCTGAGCTGGCCGGCAAACACATCCTCGTGGGCCTCACCGGCGGCGTGGCCGGCTACAAGGTGGCCGAGTTCGTGCGCGAGCTGGGCCGCGCCGGCGCCAGCGTGCAGGTGATGATGACCGAGGCCGCCGGCCAGTTCATCACCCCCGCCACGCTGCAAGCCCTCTCGGGCCGCCCGGTCTACACCAGCCAGTGGGACGCGCGGCCGGACAACCACATGGCCCACATCAACCTCACTCGCGAGGCCGACGCCATCGTCATCGCCCCCGCCAGCGCCGACTTCATCGCCAAGCTGGCGCAAGGCCGCGCCGACGAACTGGTCAGCCTGGCCTGCCTGGCGCGCCCGCAGGGGCGTGGCCCGTTGCTGGTGGCCCCGGCCATGAACCGTGAAATGTGGGCCCACCCCGCCACCCAGCGCAACGTGGCGCAACTGCGGGCCGACGGCGTGCAGATCATCGGCCCCGACACCGGCGACCAGGCCTGCGGCGAAGTGGGCGACGGCCGCATGCTGGAGCCGCTGGCGCTGGCCGAGGCCACCATCGGTGCGCTGCAGGCCAAGCTGCTGGCCGGCCGGCGCGTGCTGCTCACCGCCGGCCCCACCTTCGAGGCCATCGACCCCGTGCGGGGCCTGACCAACCACTCCAGCGGCAAGATGGGCTTTGCCATCGCCCGCGCCGCGCGCGATGCCGGCGCCGACGTCACGCTGGTGGCCGGCCCCGTCGCGCAGGCCACACCGCTGGGCGTGCGCCGTGTGGACGTGCAATCGGCCCGCGACATGCTGGCCGCCGTGCAGGCCCACGTCGCCGGCTGCGACCTCTTCATCGCCGCCGCCGCCGTGGCCGACTGGCGCCCCGCCGAAGTCGCCGAGCGCAAGCTCAAGAAAGACGGCAGTGGCCAGCCCCCGGCCCTCGATTTCGTCGAAAACCCCGACATCCTGGCCACCGTGGCCGCGCGGTCGGGCGCACCCTATTGCGTGGGCTTTGCCGCCGAAAGCCACGACGTCGAAGCCCACGCCCGCGCCAAGCGGCTGCGCAAGAACATCCCGCTCATCGTCGCCAACCACGGCCCCAGCACCTTTGGCGCCGACGACGGCAACCTGCTGCTCATCGACGCCAGCAGCACCCTGGCCCTGCCGCCCGCCGACAAGCTCACGCTGGCGCGCCGGCTGGTGGCCGAAATCGCCCGCCGCCTGCCCCCTCGCACCGCCTGACCATGCAGGCGTACTACGCCGCCCGCGCGCCCATTGACGACGCCGTACTGGCCCATGGCGGCACGAGCGAAGGCGAACCCGGCCTGCGCCCCCAGTACAGCCCCGATTTCTATGCCGCCTACGTGCGCGACCCCGACGGCCACAAGCTGGCGGCGGTGTGCCGGGGCTTTACCGAACGAACCCCATGAGAACCGTCCAGATCAAACGCCTCGACGCCCGCCTGACCGATGACCTGCTGCCCGCCTACGCCACGCCGGGCAGCGCGGGGCTGGACTTGCGCGCCTGCGTGGATGCGCCGCTGGTGCTGGCGCCCGGCCAGACCGAGCTGATTCCCACCGGCCTGGCGCTGCACCTGGGCGATGCGGGCCTGGCGGCGCTGATCCTGCCGCGCTCGGGGCTGGGCCACAAGAGCGGCATCGTGCTGGGCAATCTGGTGGGGCTGATCGACAGCGACTACCAGGGGCCGCTGATGGTCAGCTGCTGGAATCGCGGCAGCCAGCCCTTCACCATCGAGCCCATGGCGAGGCTGGCGCAACTGGTGGTGGTGCCCGTGGTGCAGGTGGCGTTCGAGACGGTGGACACGTTCGACGCCACCCCGCGCGGCGCGGGGGGTTTTGGCTCCACGGGGCACTGAGCCTGGGGCGTTTACAGCCCGCGACTGGCCGGCGCCGGTACCGGCGCGGGGGCCGGCTTGGCGGCGGCCTCGAACGGCATCAATTGACCAAAGCCGGTGGGCGAGGTGGGCGAAGCGATCTGCTCGCAACTGCCCTTGGGCACGGGCTTCCAGGCCGTGCCCTGGTGGTCGGCGGTGGCCATGCCGCCGCTGCACGCCGCACCGGCTGCGGCGTCGCAACGGCCCTCGCTTTGCAGCGCCACGCCATAGCACTTCTCCTGGTCGGCGGCGGGCACCGCAGGCATGTTCTGCGCACTGGCAGACCACGCGGCCAGCAGCAGGGTTGAAGCAGCGAGGGCCGTGCGGGCGAGGGTCTGGCGATGGGTCATGAAGCACTCCTTGGAGTCGTTGAACACAGGCTTCATGCTCGT
Organism: Pseudomonadota bacterium; assembly: GCA_020161145.1. Taxonomy (GTDB): domain Bacteria; phylum Pseudomonadota; class Gammaproteobacteria; order Burkholderiales; family Burkholderiaceae_C; genus Ideonella. Next base: position 471,995 of record JAIUPQ010000001.1, on the reverse strand, counting down.
CGCGAACGGTGTGACCGTCAGTCTGGTTTCGGTCTCAGTTGGTCTTGATGGGTAAGCAGCTGCTGCACCACGTCACACCAGTCGCCATCGGTGAGCGGATGCAAGCCACCGGCGTCCACCGCCTGCATCAGCCGCACCGCCGTGGCCTCGTGCGGCGTGACCACGCCGGCAAAGCGCGGCGTGCCCTGGGCATCCACCAGCACCAGCGTGGGGAAGTTCTCGACGTCCACGGCATCGACCAGGTCTTCGTGCGCCTCCACGTCCACCCAATGCGGCTGCCAGCCGGTGGTGGCGCAGGCGCTGGCCAGCACGGCCTCGTAGCCCCGGCAGGTGCCGCACCAGGCGGCGCACAGGCAAAAGGCCAGGCCGCTCATTGCAGGGTGCTGTTGCCCAGATGCACGGGCGTCACGGGCGCGAACAAGGCGGCCGCGTCCACGGCGTCGAAGCGGTAGGGCTGGCCGCAGAACTCGCAGCCCACGTCTACCGCGCCGCGCTCATCGATGAGGCCTTCGACCTCCTCGCGCCCCAGGCCTTGCAGCATGGCGGCCACGCGCTCGCGCGAGCAGGTGCAGGCAAAGCGCGGGGTCAGCGGCGCAAAGCGGGTCAGGCGCTCTTCCCAGAACAGGCGGTTGAGCACGGTCTCGGGCGGCAGCGTCAGCAGCTCATCGGCCGTCAGCGTGGCCACCAGATGGGCCAGGTGGTTGAAGTCCTCGGCGCCAGCCTCGCCGCCCAGGTTGCCCACGCCGGTCGTGGGCAGGCGCTGGATCAGCAGGCCGGCCGCCACGGTGTCGCTGGCGGCCAGCACCAGCTGCGTATCGACCTGCTCGCTCTGGCGCATGTAGTGGGCCAGGGCCTGGGCCAGGTCGGGCTCGCCGGTGAGCGAGACCACCCCTTGATAGGGCTGCTGGCCTTTGCCGGCGTCCAGCGTGAGGGCGCAGCGCGCACCGCCCTTGGGGTTGACCAGCGCCTGCCAGTCGGTGCCCGGCGCCACCGCGCCGATGACGGTGGCCGTGCTGCGCAGCGCCAGATCGGCCCGCGCCTCGGCCACCGCCAGCTTGACGGGGCCGTCGCCAGAGATCTGCAGCACCAGCGCGCCGTCGAAGGTGATGCCCGATTGCATCAGCGCTGCGGCGGCCGTCATCTGGCCCAGCAGCTGCTGCACCGGCTCGGGGTAGGCGCCGCTGGCCGCGCGGCGGGCCAGCATCTGCTGCCAGGCGCCTTCCAGGCGCACCAGACTGCCGCGCACGGCGCGGCCTTCGAACAGGAACTTGTGCAGTTGATCCATCAGAGCAGAACGTTGAGCAGGGCGTTGCCAATGCCCATCAAGGCAGCACCCGAGATGAGGCCGGCGCAGATGGGTTCAAGCCCTTCCACCCAGACCTTGTGGCCGTGGGTTTGCTCGCGGCCGCCGGCCTTGGGATGGCGCTTGCCCATGATGAAGAACAACAGCGCGCCCAGGAACATGGCCAGCGTGGCCTCGGGTGGCAGCACCACCCCCAGGCCGATGGAGACCGACGACAACGGGAAGCGCCCCTTGGTGACGATGCGCGCCACCTCGATGGCGGCGGCGCAGACCACGGCCACCGCCATGGCCACGATGGCCGAATGCGGCAAGCCGCCAAAGCCCGAAGCGATGATCTCGGCCACGCCCTTCCACTGGATGGCGCCGGGCATGGAGAACTGCTCGGTGATGATGTGCTCGGTGGTGCGCACGCCGTCGGCGTTCTTGGGCAGGAACAGCAGGAAGTACAGCGGCACGCACGACATCACCCCGGCAAACAGGCCAATCACATGGCCCATGGCCTGGTGGCGCGGCTTGCCGCCCAGCATGTAGCCGGGCTTGATGTCCGACAGCAGGTTGGCAGCGTTGCTGGCAATCTCGCTGGTCATGTTGGCCGGCAGCAGGTTGGACGCGGGATTGCCCCGATCGATCATGCCGATGGTGAACTGCGTGATCTTGGCCAGCGCCCCGGTGGGCGTCCACGAGGTCAGCGCCATGGCGTTGGTGCAGATCACCGTCAGCACGAAGATCAGCGGCAGCGACAGCAGCGCCAGGTACATGGGCACGCCGAAGAACAGGTGGGTGATGTAGGCGCCGATCAGGCTCATCACCGGCACGCCCACGTACGAGATCCACAGCGGCACCTCGATGTGCGCCAGCACGTCGGGGCCGGCGTTGGCGTCTTTCTTCTTGAAGGCCTTGAACGCGCTGGTGAACAGCTCGGGCTTGGCCAGCAGGCCCACCATGGAGCCGGACACCATCATGGCCACGCCCCACCACATCGACCACTGGTTGACGATCTCGGCGCGCGAGATGGGCACCACCTGGCCACTGGCCGTGGTGCGGGCCACGATGTCGCCGTGCTCGATCATGATGGGCGCCAGGATGGCGAAGTTGATGAAGCCGCCCAGCAGGCAGCTGGCGGCCACCGCCATGCCCATCAGGCCGCCCACGCCGATCATGGCCAGATCCAGCGTCAGCCGCAGGCCCAGCACGCGGATGTCGGTGCCCAGGATGGTGGGGATGTAGCCGCCCACCTTGGTGGCGAAGTCGTAGTAGTACTGGTCCAGCCGCTCATGGAAGGTCCAGGGCTCGGTCATGCCGGCCCACTTGTCCATCTGCAGGATCTTGAACTGGATCAGCTTCATCCAGCCGTCGCTGACCAGCGCCTGAAAGACGGCAGCCAGCACCGCCGCACGCGCCAGCAGCCGGGCCTGGAACATGCCCTGGCCTTCGGCGCCGTGGTAGAGCGTGTCCAGCACCACGCCGCAGGCCCGGCCTTCGGGGAAAGGCATCTGCTCTTCGTTGATGAAGCGCCGCTTCATCGGGAAGGCCAGCAGCACGCCGATGCACGAGATGCAGACCATCCAGATCATCAGCTGCCACCACGGCACCACGATGCCCGTGATCAGCATGTAGGCCGCCATGCCCGAGGTCAGCGGCGTGACCACGTAGCCGGCCGCCGTGGCGATGGACTGCGAACAGTTGTTCTCCAGGATGGTCAGGTCGTGCACCGCGCCCGACGTGGCCAGCACGCGGAAGATGGCAAACGCCAGAATCACCGCCGTCAGGCCCACGCCGATGGTGATGCCCGTCTTGGCCGCGATGTAGAGGCCCGTGGCCGACAGCACGCCGCCCAGCAAGAAACCCACCAGGCCCGAGCGCAGCGTGAGCTGCGCCATGTCGCCACGAAAGACGTTGTCCAGCCACCAGCGGTCTTTTTGCTCGCGGCTCCAGGTGCGGATCTGGTCATCGGTCAAATGCTGCAATGCCATGTAAGGCCTCCTCATCCATGCAAATGCGCCGCTCGTGGCGGCGCGCCGGGCATTGTCCGTGGCGCAGCAAGGGCCACCCTTGCAGGGAAAACCCCCGAATTGACGCATTGCAATTGCATCACAATCACAGCATGAAGACGGCCACCCTGCCCCCCATCCGCATCGCGCCCAGCTTGCGCGAACAAGTTGAAGCGTTGCTGGCCGACGGCGAAACCCTGTCGGCCTTCATCGAAACCGCCGTCCGTGATGCCGCCCAGCGCCGCCAGCACCAGAGCGAGTTCATCGCGCGCGGACTGGCCTCACGCGAGCAGGCGCTTGCCACTGGCGCCTATCTCAGCCTGGACGAGGCCATCCAGCGCCTGCGGGGGCGGCTGGATCGTGCGCGTGAGGCCCAACAGGCCTGAACCCGTGCAGCCCCGCTACACGGTGCAACTCACCTCTGAAGCCTATGCCGACCTGGAGCGCCTCTTTGACTTCGTGCTGACCCGCGAACTGACGCGTCCCGGAGGCGACCTTGACCTGGCCGCGCAAGCCCTGGACGCCATTCATCAGGGCTTTGCACTGTTGCAATACCACCCCTTCACCTGCCGCAAAGCAGGCACCAACCCCTTCCTGCGCGAACTGGTCATGCCATTCGGCCACACCGGCTACGTGGCCTTGTTTGAAGTGGTCGATGCCAACCTCGTGCGCGTCTACGCGGTGCGCCACCCGCGCGAGGACGACTACCACTGACCCCCTAGTTCGTGGCCCGTGCAATCCCTTAGCCGGCCGCTCCGCCGCGCTCACTAGAATGCCGGTCAACTCGCTGGCCTTCTGATGAAGCCCAGCGGTTTTTTGTTTGTTTGGTTGAGGGTGTGCCACATGGTGGGTACCAACACAGTGTGGAGCCTGCGGCGCTGGTGCCGCGCGGGCGCAATGACAGCGGCAACGCTGGGGCTGCTGATGGGCTGCGGCAACAGCCCCTGGCCACCGGGTGCAGAGGAAGACAACACCGTCTTCTCGGGGTTGATCGAGACCACGCCGCGCCACCTGGACCCCACGGCTTCGTACTGGAGCAACGACACCACCGTCACCTACCAGGTCTACGAGCCGCTCTACGGCTACCACCAGCTCAAGCGCCCGTTCGAGCTGGTGCCCAAGGCGGCCGAGCGCGTGGTGGCGCCGCACTACCTGGATAAAGACGGCAACGACCTGCCGCAGGACGCCCCGGCCGAGCAGATCGCCGAGAGCGTCTACGACATCCCCATCAGGAAGGGCATCCGCTTTGCCCCGCACCCGGCGTTTGCCAGGGACGCGCAAGGCCAGTACCTGTACCACCACATGAAGCCCGGCGAGCTGGGCGCGCGGCGCAAGCCCGGCGACTTCGAGCAGACCGGCTCGCGCGAGCTGGTGGCCGAGGACTTCGTCTACGCCCTCAAGCGTCACGCCACCACGCGCATCACCACGCCCATCTACGGCATCTTCTCGGAGTACATCCTGGGGCTCAAGGACTATGGCGCCCTGGTCAAGGCCGAGGACGCCAAGCTGCGCGCCGGGCTGGACGCGGCCGACCCCGACAAACCCTTCCTGGACTTCCGCCGCTGGCCGCTGGCCGGCGCCACGGCGCCCGAGCCGCATCTGCTGCGCATCCGCCTGCACGGCAAATACCCGCAGTGGAAGTACTGGATGGCCATGACCTTCCTGGCCCCCATTGCCTGGGAGGCCGACGCCTTCTACGCCCAGCCCGGCATGGTCTCGGCCGGGTTGACGCTGGACACCTTCCCCGTGGGCACCGGCCCCTTCATGCTGACCGAGTTCGCCAAGGACCGCGGCTTCACCCTGGTGCGCAACCCCAACTACCGGGGCGTGCCCTACCCCTGCGAGGGCGAGCCGGCCGACAAGGCCGCCGGGCTGCTGGCCGACTGCGGCAAGAAAACGCCCTTCATCGACAAGTTCGTGGCCACCGTGGAGCGCGAGGCCACGCCGCTGAAGAACAAGTTCCGCGATGGCTATTACGACTTCGAGGACTACTCGTTCACCAACCTGGGCACCTCGTACAACGTGGAGGCGCGCGACTCCGAGGCCGTGCGCCAGGTGTATGAAGAGCGTGGCTTCGTCTTCCCCGAGACGGTGGACGTCAACAGCTACTTCATCGCCTTCAACATGCTGGACCCCACCATAGGCTGGGGCGAGACGCCCGAGCTGCGGGCGCGCAACCGCAAGCTGCGCCAGGCCATCTCGATCGCCATCGACTGGGAGGAATACTCCAAGATCTTCCCCAAGAAGGCCGGCCAGACGGCGCAGACGCTGCTGCCGCCGGGCATCTTTGGCTCGCGCGAGGGCACCGAGGCCGGCGTCAACCCCATCACCCACGTCTGGAAAGACGGCCAGGCCGTGCGCCGCCCGCTGGAAGATGCGCTCAAGCTGATGGTGGAGGCCGGCTACCCGGGCGGGCGCGACGCCCAGAGTGGCCGCCCGCTGGTCATCAACTACGACTACTACGCCGTGCCCTCGCCCGAGCGCAAACCCGAAATCGACTGGGTGGTGCGCCAGTTCGGCAAGCTGGGCATCCAGGTGGAGGTGCGCGCCACCGACAACAGCCAGTTCCAGGACAAGGTGCGCAAGGGCAAACACCAGATGTTCTGGATAGGCTGGAACGCCGACTACCCCGACGCCGAGAACTTCTACTTCCTCTTTTACGGCCCCAACTCCAAGAGCATCTCGGACGGCGAGAACACCTCCAACTACCAGAACCCCGAGTTCGACAAGCTGTTTGCCCGCCTCAAGAGTCTGGACGACGGCCCCGAGAAGCAGGCCGTGGTGGACCAGTTGCAGGCCATGCTGCGTGAGGACGCGCCGCTGTCGTTCGGCTTTTACCCGTTTGCCGCCAACGCCAAGCAGGACTGGGTCAAGAACGGCAAGAACACCGTCATGCTGCGCGACCAGTTGCAGTACTACCGGCTGGACGTGGCGCAGCGCACGCGCAACCTGGCCGGCTGGAACCGCCCCGTCTACTGGCCGCTGGCCGCCATTGCGCTGGGCCTGCTGGGCCTGTGGTGGCTGGCCCGCCGCACGCTGGCCGTGCGCGAGCGCATGAACGCCCGTGGCGAGATGCTCACCTGACGGCGCAAAAGGAATACCCCCATGCTGGCTTACACCGTGCGCCGCCTGCTCTACGGCGTGCTCATCCTCATCGGCGTCAACTTCGCCACCTTCTTCCTGTTCTTCTCGGTCAACACGCCCGACGACATGGCGCGGCTGAACATCGGCGGCAAGCATGTGACGCAGGAAATCATCGACAAATGGAAGGCCGAGCGCGGCTACGACAAGCCGCTGTACGTCAACGACGCGCAGAGCGGCGGCGGGCGCTACACCGACACCATCTTCTGGGACCGCTCCATCTCGCTGTTCACGCTCAAGTTCGGCCGCTCGGACGCCGAGTCCGGCGGTGACCTGGGCGACGAGGTGGCCAAGCGCATGTGGGTCAGCATGAAGCTGGCCATTCCCATCTTCATCCTGCAGGTGATCGCCACCACCTCGTTCGGCCTGCTGCTGGTGATGTTCCGCGGCACCAAGCTCGATGTGTGGGGCGTGATCCTGTGCGTGCTGATGCTGTCGATCTCGGCGCTCTTTTACATCATCGTCGGCCAGTATCTGTTCTCGCGCGTGCTCAAGCTGGTGCCCATCTCCGGCTACACCGAGGGCTGGGGCGTGGTGCGTTTTCTGGTGCTGCCGGTCATCCTCTCGGCGCTGGCGCGACTGGGCGGCGAGGCGCGGCTGTACCGCGCCATGTTCCTCGAAGAAATCAGCAAGGACTACGTGCGCACCGCCCGCGCCAAGGGCTTGAGCGAGCGCGTGGTCATGTTCCGCCATGTGCTGCGCAACGCGCTGATTCCCATCATCACCAGCGCCGGCTCCTACTTGCCCTATGTGTTCATGGGCTCGCTGGTGTTCGAGAGCTTCTTCGGCATCCCGGGCCTGGGCGCCTACGTCATCGAGGCCATCAGCAAGCAGGACTTCGCCGTCGTGCGCACCATGGTCTTCGTGGGCTCGCTGCTGTACGTGCTGACCTTCATCCTGATCGACATCGCCTACACCTGGGCGGACCCGCGCGTGCGCCTGGGTTGAGCGGAGCGCCAAGACATGCCCCAATTTGTGCTCTTGTGGACCGACCTGGCCATCTGGTTCTTGATTCTGGCCATCGTCGGCTACACCGTCTGGGTGCGCCGTGACGCCGTGCTGCTGGGCAACTGGCGCAAGGTGTTTCACGAGCCGCCGGCCATGGCCTCCACCGTGGTGTTGCTGGCCTGCCTGCTGGTCAGCCTGCTGGACAGCATCCATCTGCGGCCCGTGCTGCCACCCGCGCCGGGCACGCCGCCCGGCGTGGTGCAGTACGACACCCAGGTGATCTCGGCGCTGGACGCGGCACTGGCCGGCCTGGTCGAGTCGCGCGAGGTCACCTACTCCCGCCCGCTGGCCTACGTCTCGTTCACCAAAGAGACGCTGGAGGTGAACGGCCAGCCGCAGCGCGTGGCGCCCCGCCTCACCTTTGGCGGCGCCCACCTCAGCGACCCCGATGCCCAGTGGGCTGGCGACGTGGCCGCCCGGGTGGTGGCCGGCGGACTGGCCGGCCTGGCGGCGACCGCCGTGGTGGCCGCCCTGCTGGTGGCCTGGCTGGCGCGCGGCATGCGGGCCGGCTTTGCGCAGGCGCTGGCACGCATCTGGGCCGGCGAGCCGCGCGTGGCCTGGCGCACGGCGCTGGCCAGCCTGCTGACGTTGGGCCTGCTGACCGGCATCGCCGTGGGCCTGGCACGCGGCTACCACGTACTGGGCACCGACATCACCGGCAACGACGTGCTCTACCAGGCGCTCAAGTCCATCCGCACGGCCTTCGTCATCGGCACCCTCTCCACACTGGCCACGCTGCCGCTGGCGGTGGTGCTGGGCATCATGGCCGGCTACTTCAAGGGCTGGGTCGATGAGGCCATCCAGTACGTCTACACCGTGCTGTCGTCCATTCCGTCCATCCTGCTGATCGCGGCCTGCGTGCTGATGGTGCAGGTCTACCTGGACAAACACCCCGAGCTGTTCGAGACCGCCGCCCAGCGCGCCGACCTCAAGCTCTTCCTGCTGTGCCTGGTGCTGGGCGCCACCGGCTGGCCCACGCTGTGCCGGCTGCTGCGCGGCGACACGCTCAAGCTGCGCGAGATGGAATACGTGCAGGCCGCCACCGCCTTTGGCGTCAGCCACTGGCGCATCATGGTGCGCCACATCTTCCCCAACGTGGTCCACCTCATCCTCATCGTCACGGTGCTGTCGTTCTCCGACCTCATCCTCTACGAAGCCGTGCTGTCCTATGTGGGCGTGGGGGTGGACCCGTCGATGAACAGCTTCGGCGGCATGATCAACCTGGCGCGCAACGAGATGGCGCGCGACCCCATCGTCTGGTGGAGTTTTGCCGCCGCCTTCGTGTTCATGGTGAGCCTGGTGCTGGCCGTCAACCTGTTTGCCGACGGCGTGCGCGACGCGTTCGATCCGCGTGCCCACGCCACCCGGCCGCGCCTGCTGCGCGCCAAGAAGAAAGGGGCCTGACGCCATGCTGGCCATCAAGGACATCAAGGTCGATCTCGACGCCGAGGTCGGCACCGTGCACGCCATCGACGGCATGCGGCTGGACATCCGCAAGGGCGAAACGCTGGCGCTGGTGGGCGAATCCGGCTGCGGCAAAAGCATGACGGCGCTGGCGCTGATGCGCCTGCTGCCCGAGAACGGCGCCATCGTGGAGGGCGACGTCCGCGTCGATGGCCAGGACGTGCTGGCCCTGCCCGAGCGCCAGATGCGCAGCGTGCGCGGCGGCCGGGTGGGCATGATCTTCCAGGAGCCCTCCACCAGCCTCAACCCCGTGCTCAAGGTGGGCCAGCAGATGCTGGAGACCATCTACGCCCACACCCCGCTGCGCGGCACCGCCGCGCGCGAGAAGGCCATCGACTGGCTGCGCAAGGTGGGCATCCCCGAGCCCGAGCGGCGCTTCGACGACTACCCCTTCCGCATGAGCGGTGGCCAGAAGCAGCGCGTGATGATTGCCATGACGCTGGCGGGCGAACCCGACTACATCGTGGCCGACGAGCCCACCACCGCGCTGGACGTGACCATCCAGGCCCAGGTGCTGGACTTGCTCAAGCAGTTGCAGGCCGAACACGGCCTGGGCCTGCTGCTCATCACCCACGACCTGGCCGTGGTCAGCGGCATGGCCCACCGCGTGGCGTTGATGTATGCCGGCCAGATCATCGAGACGGCCAGCGCCAAAGACTTCTTCAGCGCGCCGCTGCACCCCTACGCCGAAGCCTTGCTGGGCGCCCTGCCCGATGCCGCACTGCGCGGCAAGGCGCTGGCCGCCATCCCCGGCACCGTGCCCCCGCTGACCCAGACTTTTGCCGGCTGCCGCTTTGCACCGCGCTGCGAGCGCGCCACCGACTGGTGCCACGGCCATGCGCCCGAACTGTGGCCGCAGCCAGGCTCGGACCGCGCCGTGCGCTGCTGGCTGCACGCCCCCGAGCCCGTGGCCGCCATGCAGGCCGCCACGCCAGCCACCGCACCCGCGCCGGCCCCGGCGCCCGCGGCAGGCGCCCAGGTGGGCAACGTCCTGCTCAGCGTGCAGAACCTGGCCGTGCGCTTTCCCATCCGCAAAGGCATCCTGCAGCGCACCGTCGGGCATTTCAATGCCGTGGACGGCGTCAGCTACGACGTGCGGCGCGGCCAGACACTGGCGCTGGTAGGCGAATCCGGCTGTGGCAAGACCACCACCGGCAAGGCCATCGTGCAGTTGCTGCGCGGCGTGGCCACCATCGAGGGCCAGGCGGTGATGAACGGGCGCGACCTGTTCACGCTGCAGGGCGCCGAGTTGCAGACCGCGCGGCGCGAGGTGCAGATCATCTTCCAGGACCCGTTCTCGTCGCTCAACCCGCGCATGCGGGTGCAGGAGCTGCTTGAAGAAGGCCTGCGCGCGCTGCAACCCGACCTGGACGACAGCGCTCGCCGCGCCCGCATTGAGCGCCTGGCCGACCAGGTGGGCCTGCGCAAAGACGCGCTGGGCCGCTACCCGCATGAGTTCTCAGGCGGCCAGCGCCAGCGCATCGCCATCGCCCGCGCGCTGGCCGTGCAGCCGCAGCTCATCGTCTGCGACGAACCCACCTCGGCGCTGGACGTCTCGGTGCAGGCGCAAATCCTCAACCTGCTGCGCGAGCTGCAGACCGAGTTGGGCCTGGCCTACCTGTTCATCACGCACAACATCGGCGTCGTCGAATACATCGCCGATCACGTGGCCGTGATGCAGGCCGGCAAGATCGTCGAGCAAGGCCCCTCGGTGGACGTGCTGAGCCACCCGCGCGAGGCGTACACGCAAAAGCTGATCGACTCGGTGCCGCAGTTGGTGCGGTGAGCGGTCAGACCTCGCGCAAGTGCCCGGTCACGTATTTGTGCAGGACGCTGGCCATCAACGTCTGATAAGGCATGCCCTCCCGTAGTGCCCGGGCCTGCAGGCCCTGAAGGTCAGCCGCAGTCAGGCGGATGTTGACGCGCTTGTCTTTCAGACCAGTGGCGCGCGCTGCTGCACGCAACCGCTCCAACTCGTCCTTGCCGGGCAGCGGCGCCAGCACGCCCGCTTCGTATGCGGTCAGCAGTTCGGCTTCATAGATGTCCAGATCGGGCATGAGTCAGTCTCCTTGCTGGGCAGTGACGCACCCGTATCGCGCGTTCGACCCACCCTGCTCCAACCCCAACAACCACGTCTTGCGCTCCATCCCGCCCGCGTAGCCGGTCAGGCTGCCGTTGCTGCCCACCACGCGGTGGCAGGGGATGAGGATGGCGATGGGGTTGCGGCCGTTGGCGGCACCCACGGCGCGCGTGGCCGTGGGGCGGTTGATGGCGCGGGCCTGCTGGGCGTAGCTGCGCGTCTGGCCATAAGGGATGGCCACCAGCGCCGCCCAGGCCGCCTGCTGGAACGGGGTGCCGCGGGGTGCCAGCGGCACGCTGAAGGTGCGGCGCCGACCGGCGAAATAGTCGTCCAGCTCGCGCCGGGCCTGCACCAGGATGGGGTGATCGTCGGCGCGCACCCAGTCGGGCGCCACGGCGGGCACGTAGCGGCCGGCCGTCATGTGCAAGTCGGTCAGCGCTGTGCCGTCGGTGACGAGCAGCAACTCGCCGCAGGGGGAATCGCAGTTGGTGTAAATCATGGGGAAGCCTCCAGTTGACGCCAGGTGTGCAGCACGGCGTAGCTGCGCCAGGGCCGCCACGCCTCGGCGCGGGCCAGGCTCTCACGCTGGCCGGCTGCGGTGCGTGGCAAGCCCTGGGCGTTGAGCAAGGCCACGTCGGCGGGCAGCCAGGCGTCGGGCCAGGCCAGCGCGCGCATGGCGATGTAGTGCGCCGTCCAGGGGCCGATGCCGGGCACGGCTTGCAGCGCCGCCATGGTCTGGGCCGGGTCGGCGCCGGCATCCAGCCGCAACGTGTCGTCGGCCACGGCCCGCGCCAGCGCCAGGATGGCGTCGGCGCGCTGGGCCACGATGCCCAGCCGCGCCACCGCATCGCGGCCCTGGCGCGCCACGGTGTGGGCATCGGGGAACAACCCGTGCAGCGCCGCGTGGGGGGTGGCCAGCGGCGTGCCGAACGCCGCCGCGAAACGCGAGGCCAGCGTGCGCGCCGCCGCCACCGTCACCTGCTGGCCCAGCACGGCGCGCACGGCCAGCTCGAAGCCATCAAAGGCGCCCGGCAGCCGCAGCCCCTCAGCGCCTTCGGCCAGTGGCCCCAGCACGGCGGCAATGGCCTGGGGCTCGGCACCCACATCGAACTGGCGCCGCAGCCGCGCCAGCAGCGCGGCGGTGTGGGGCGCCAGGCCCGGTGCCACCATGACCCGCAGCGCCTGGCGCGCCGGCTCGTGCGCCACGGTCAACCAGCCGCTGGTGCGGCCGATGCGCACGGTGCGCTGGTAGGTGGCGGCTTCGCCCTCGCCCACGACGGCCTCCACACCGGGGATGGTGCGCCGGGCCAGAAAGCCCAGCAGGCGCGGCCAGTCGTACGGCGGCCGGTAGGCCAGGCGCAGCGTCAAGCCCTCGTCTTGCAGCGCGCTGCCGGTGCGGCGCAGCCGGCTGGGCGCCAGGCCATAGCGGCTCTGGAACAGCGCCTGCAAGCGCCGCGTGCTGGCAAAGCCGCTGGCCACGGCCACCTCGGCCACGGGCAGCGCCGTGTCGGTCAGCAGCCGCTTGGCCAGCAACAGCCGCTGGGTCTGCGCGTACTGCACCGGGGCGACGCCAAAGGCGTTGGCAAACAGGCGCCGCAGATGCCGCTCGGTCACGCCCACGCGGGTGGCGACATCGGGCAGCGCCCACCCTTCATCGATCAGCCGCGCCGCCGCCCGCGCCAACGCGTCGCCGGCTTCGGTCTGGCCAAAGCCGGGTGCCAGCTCGGGCCGGCATTTGAGGCAGGGTCGAAAGCCCGCCGCCTCGGCCGCTGCCGCGTGGGCGTGGAAGGTGCAATGCGCCGCCTTGGGCAGCCGCACACGGCAGACGGGCCGGCAGTAAATGCCGGTGGAGGTGACGCCCACGAAGAACCGCCCATCGAAGCGCGCATCGTGGGCGGCCAGGGCGGCGTAGCAGACGTGGGGGTCGAGTTCCATGGCCCCCACTGTAGCGGGCGAGGGGCCCGGCATGCGCCGTTTTCGGACCCCCGGTTGAACCGCGTCGCTACCAGGTCTTGCGCGCTTTCAAATGGTGGTCGGCACACAAAAAGGCATTGAATGCCTCGGCCAGGTCCGGCATGTCGCGGCGCACCTGCAGGGCCTGGCGTTGCAACTCGCCCAGCACCTCCACCCAGTGGCGGACGATCTGCAGCACGCTGAGTTGCCGATGAGGGGCCACCGCATTGGCCGCCGTGCCGTAGTCCGCGTCCATCAACTGGGGGCCGGCATCGGCGGTCTCGGCGTCCTGCAAGACCGTCGCTTCGGCGCCCATCAGGCGCGCCACCAGATCCGTGCTGTGGCGAATGGAGACCTGCTTGCGCGCGGACACCCGCTTCTGGAACAGCGGCACATCGACCAGGCGGATCCAGTCGGCCAGCGGGTCTGCGGTCACGGGAGCGGCCTGGACCTGGAGGTCGGCATAACGGTCGCTCTCAGCAAAGTCATGCAGGCAGCGCAACACGGTCAGGTGCATGGGGTCATCAAGGCGCTGGCGGAATTGCAGGCGCAACCCCCTGCGCAGCGCCAGGGCATCAATGCGCTCGTGAATCAGCAGCAGCCGATAGCCGACGTCCTGCTTGAGTTGCGCAAGCTCAGGCCAGTGGCCGTGTTGCAGCAGGTGGTCGAGCATCAGGCACAGCTTGCCCAGGCGATCCAGCCCTGTGGCGAGGCCCGTGAAGGCCAGAAAGTACGTGCCCTTCTCGGCGTAGTTGGCCCGGCGCAACTGGGTGGCCCCCGCGCCCAGGATGTCGCGGGTGAGCTGTGTCTCTTTGAGCAGTGCCGTGAAGGAAGGGGAAAAGGCGAGCGGCAACATGGCATCCGTCCTGTCAAACCAAACCCGTTGCAATGGCGGGCGGCTCAGCGGTTGCGGTTCCCAAACGAGTCCGGCGGCTGGCGTGGCACCCTGCGAACTGGGTCAGCCCGAATGTACCCATCAGGTCGCCGCCGCGAAAGACCACACCCCTAACTTGACATACCCAAATTCTGGGGGTTTCGTTACGGGTGTTCACTGACGGCCCATCGCGCGCCCATGACGCCACGCCGTCCCTGTCCTGCGCCACGTCTCACCGCGAAATCTTGCGCTCCACCTTGGTGACCATGCCGGCGCGCAAGGTCACCGTGGTCAGCGTCTGGGCATCCCCGGGCGCAGGGAAGTAGGTCCACGCCTTCTCTTCCGGCTGGTCTTTGACGATGCGGATGAAGGCCTCGTGGTCGGGCGGGCCTATCCGGTACACCACTTCGCCTTCGGTCATGCCGTCGCGGATGAACCGGCGCTCGGCGGCGTCGGCGGCCAGGGCCGATGCGCTGCACAGGGCGAAGGTAAGGGCAAGTGTCAGGGGCTGGATTCGCATGATGCGCAAGATTGTGGGGCAGGCGGCGCCACCACGCTCAGGCCTGCGCCCGCCCTTGCCGGTTGCGGCTTCAGACCGTCAACCGGCCCTGCGGCCACCAAGCAGCGGCACCACCTTGGCCTCCAGCAGCCTTACCAGCGCCGGGTCCATGTAGGCGTAGTCATCGGGAATGCCCAGCACGACCATGCGCTTGCCATGCAGATGCCGTTTGAACTTACGGGCGATCTTGCAGCGGTGGGCGGCCTCCATCACGAAGATGACGTCGGCCCAGGCAATCAGTTCAGGGTCCAGCGGCACATCCGCTGAGTCGTGCACACCGGCCGACGCGCAGGCCAGGCCCTCGTACCGCGAGAACACCGCCTCTGCTGTGGGGCTGCGCAGGCGGTTTTGCGAGCAGACGAAGAGCAGGTGCGTCAGGTGATTGTCGGAACCCCTACACACAATCGATTTTGTCCACTTGCTGCAGACAGGCCTGGCGCTTCACGGGCTCGTCCCACGATGGTGCGAGCCGAGCCGCCTCGGCAAAGTCCTGAATAGCGAGCGACCGAAAGTCCGCTGGCGCCGGCTTCTCGCGCTTGACCACGACGTCGTATGCCAATCCGCGCCGAAAGTACGCGTAGGCCGCCACGCCATGGGGGAATCTGAGACCCTGGTTCTGGTAGGAGAACAGCGCTTGCCCAATCACCTGCGTAGGCCCGGTATGTGGGACATCCGAGGCCAGGCCCGCCATCCTCAGCCGCTCCAACGCACGTGTGTAGACCGGTATGGCTTCCACGTTCCGACCGGAATCGGCCAGCGCATCCGCGAAACCAAGCGTGGCAAGGCCACTTTCGGGATCACGCTCAAGGGCCTGACGGAAGGTCGCCATCGCTTGCCCATAGTCGTTTCTGGCAATCCACCGGTAGCCACGCTCTACGTCGGATTGCTCGGTCGAGTAGAAGGGATTGCAACCCGAAAGCAGCACGGCAGTCGCCATGCCTGGTATCCATCGAGATCGTGTGCGATTCATGGGAACCAAGCGGTTGAGGTCAGGTTCAGGCGAGCGTCGCAGGCAGGCGTTGCAACTGGACCAGCTCAAGTGCCTCAGTGCCCACCACCCAGCGCCGCACCTCAACAAAGCCCATGCGCGCATAGAGCTGCAGCGCAGGCGCATTCTTCGCCCCCGTTTGCACGGTGAGGCCATCCGCACCGTGCCGCTGCAGCAACGCAACCAGCAACGCCGTCGCAATGCCGCGCCGCTGGCAGGCTGGTGCGACGGTCAGCGATGCGATGGCCATGCCACTACGCTCGGCGCAGGCCTCGACACTGGCAGAGCCAACCAGTTGGCCTTCAACGTACACGCCGAGAAAAGCCTCAGCGCTGGCGCGAATGTCGTCAACCGTACGGGCAAGCGGCGGGAACACGGCCACGCCGAGCAGGCGGGCTTCCTGGGCGTAGGCGCTCATCTGCACCGCATGGATCGCACGGGCAACAGCCTCGATTCGATGGTCGATGGACCACGCGCGCAGAGTGATTGCAGCGCCCTGCACACTGGTTTGCTCTGGCAGCGCCACCATCTTGACCAGTGGCCGGCCCGATTTGCTGATGACCACGGTCTCACCGCTGGCAGCCTCAGCCACCAATGCGGACAGATGGGTTCTGGCTGCGGACAAGGTGTAGGTTTTCATGGCTTGCGCCCGGCAACGGGCTTGCACTGCGGGACTGGTGGCGGTATGCAACCCACACCGTCCTGCCTCACCGGCATTGCCCCTGTGCAAACACCGCCACCGCCTCCGCCACCTGCGGCGCCAGCTCGCCGCCCACTTTCAGCGCGTGATCCATGCCGGCCACGCGCAGCGTCTGCGCGTCTGGCCGGGCCTGGGCCAGGGCGGTGAAGTCGGCCGCGCTCACCTGCGCGTCGGCCTCGCCCCAGACCACCAGCGCGGGTCCGCGCCAGCGGGCCAGGTCGGCGGCCGGATCCAGCGCCAGCCAGGAAGCCAGATAGGGCTGGACGCTGGGGCGCAGCAACGCCTCCAGACCCGGTGGCGTGGGCTGGCCCACCTCGCCCGCCGCAATGCGCGTCAGCGCCGCATCGGCCTGGGCGTAGAGCGCGGCCGGCAGCTGCGGCTGGAGCTGGGCGCGCACGAGCGCCAGCGCCGGCCGCCCGGCACCGGCCAGCAGCACCACGGCCCGCGCGCCACCGGCCTCGGCGGCGCGCACCGCAATCTGCGCGCCCTCGCTGTGACCGCCGGCCAGCACGGCGCAAAAGCGCGCGTCGCCCGCGTACTGGCGCAGCCAGCCGGCGGCGTCGTCCACATAGCCGCCAAAGCGCAACCCGGCCTCGGCCGGTGCAGCCGGCGCACTCTGGGCTATGCCGCGCTTGTCGATGCGCAGCGTGGCCACGCCGCGGGTGGCCAGGGCCTCGGCCAGCAGCTTGAGGCTGCCGGCATGGCCGGGCAGCAGCGGGTTGTTGCCGTCGCGGTCGGTGGGGCCGGAGCCGGGGTGGAGCAGCAGCAGCGGCGCGGGTTTGGGCTCGGCTGGCACCGTCAGCGTGCCGTGCAAGGTGCCGCTGGGCGTGGTGAGGGTGACGGGCTGGGCCTGGGCCAGCGTGGCCAGCAGCGCAGCGGCGGCGGCACAAAGCAAGTGTTTCATGGCTTGGGTTCCTCGTTGGTGGGCGTGGGTTTGGGCAGCGCCCCGCGCCGCGCCAGCGCCTCGCGCAGCAGGTATTCCACCTGGGCGTTGGCGCTGCGCAGCTCCTGGGCGGCCAGGCGTTCGATGACGGCCCACAGCGCGGGGTCGACGCGCAGCGGGTAGCTCTTCTTGCCGGGGCTGGCCATGCGGCGCTCAGCCTCAGTTGTAGAGCGTGCCGGTGTTGACCACCGGCTGGGCCTCGCGGTCGGCGCACAGCACCACCAGCAGGTTGCTGACCATGGCGGCCTTGCGCTCGTCGTCCAGCGCCACCAGGCCGCGCTCGGACAGGCCCAGCAGCGCCTGCTCGACCATGCCCACCGCGCCCTTGACGATCTTGGTGCGGGCACTGACCACGGCCTCGGCCTGCTGGCGGCGCAGCATCACCTGGGCGATTTCGGGCGCATAGGCCAGGTGCGACAGGCGGGCCTCGAGGGTTTGCACGCCAGCCCCGTCAAAGCGCGCCTGCAGCGCCTGCATCAACGCCAGGCCCACCTCGTCCTGGCTGCCGCGCAGCGTGGGCACGTCGGCACTGTCGTCGTCGCCGTGGTCGTAGGCGTACTGGCTGGCCAGCTCGCGCACGGCGGCCTCGGCCTGCACCTTGACGAACTGCTCGTAGGCGTCCACCTCGAACAGCGCCTGGGCCGTGTCCTGCACGCGCCAGACCACCACCGCGCCAATCTCGATGGGGTTGCCGCGCCGGTCATTGACCTTCAGCGGCGCGATGTTGAGGTTGCGCACGCGCAGGCTCACCCGCTGGCCCATCAGCCAGGGCCAGCGCCAGCGCAGGCCGGCGCTGCGGTCGGTGCCCCGGTAGGCGCCAAACAGCGTCAGCACGTAGCCGGTGTTGGGCTGGAGCATGTAGAGGCCGGCCGCCGCCAGCGCCGCCACCAGCACCAGGGCGGCAATCAGCGTCACCGTCCAGCCGCCCGCCCACAGGCGCCAGGACAGGCCCAGCCAGAAGGCGCCGCCGGTGGCCACCAGGGCCACGGCCAGCGCGGTGTAGCCGCTGGCGCCGCGATAGGGTTGCTCGTGCAGACGGGGGGTGGTGGACATGGATCACTCCTAGATCAAAGTGATATCACTTTAGACGGAGTCCCGGTTGTAGTCAATGGCTTTCTTATATGAGAATGATTCTCAATTACTATGTGGCCATGAACACCTCTGCCCTCCCCCGCGCTGCCGCCCTCGACCACGTCTGCCTGCTGCGCCAGTACGCACGGGTGCAGGCCCGCTGCACGGCCCAGATCACTGCGCAGGCGGCGCAGATCGAGCGGCTGGAGGCCCAGCAGATGCGCCTGCGCATGGCGCTGATGGTGAGCGTGACGGTGGCCGCCTGGGCGCAGCGCGATGAGCGGCTGCGCGGCCTGCTGGCCCTGACCCAATCTCAGGCGCTGCTGTGCCGCAGCAGCTGCATCGCCCACGGCTTTTCGGCCCGCGAGGGCGATACGTGCCGGCGCACGGGGTTGCCGTGTGTGGTCGACACGCCCTGACGCAAGGGCTGGACGCAGCCCGGACCCGGGGTCGCCCCCAGCCTCAGGCGCGCCGCTGCAGATGCCGGTACAGCGTGCTGCGGTGCACGCCTAGCCGGCGCGCGGCGGCGGCCACCGAGCCTGACTCCGCGGCCAGCGCCTGGGCCACCTCGGCCGCGCCCAGCGTGCGCGGCACGGCGGCGGTGGCGGCGGCGCCGCGCGGTGCTGCCATGTCCACCGCGCCGGCCGGCCGCACGGCGGCGGGCAAGTCGCTCACCTGCACCTCGCCGCCTTCGGGCGGAAACAGCGCCAGCGTGCGCAGCACGGCGCGCAGCTCGCGGTGGTTGCCGGGCCAGCGGTGGGCACACAGCGCCGCCAGCGCAGCCGGCGCCAGCCGCAGCGCGCCCTGGCTGTGGCCGGCCAGTTCGGTGGCGATGAAGGCCGGCAGGTCGGGCCGCTCGCGCAGCGGCGGCACGGCCACGGTGTAGTCCTGCAGCCGGTAATACAGATCGGCCCGGAAGACGCCGCCGGCCACCAGATCGGCCAGCGGGCGGTGGGTGGCGGCCAGCACGCCAAAGCGCACCGGGTATTCGCGCTCGCCGCCCAGCGGCTGCACGCGGCGCTCTTGCAATGCGCGCAGCAGCCGCGCCTGCAAGGCCAGCGGCATGTCGCCGATCTCGTCCAGAAACAGCACGCCGCCATCGGCCTCGCGCAGCCGGCCCTTGGCGCCGCCGCGCCGCGCACCGGTGAAGGCGCCGGGCTCGTGGCCAAACAGCTCGGCCTCGATCAGCGTTTCGGGCAGCGCCGTGCAGTTGATGGCCACGAAGGGGCCGCTGCCCCAGCCGCTGGCCGCATGCAGGTGGCGCGCCATCACCTCTTTGCCGGCGCCGGTCTCGCCCAGCAGCAACACCGACAGCTCGGCGTCCAGCGCCTTGGCGCCGCGCAGGCAGGCGGCGTGGGCGGCGGCATCGAGCCGGGGCAGGCTGCCGGGCTCGGCGGCCAAGGCAGCCATGGGGGCGGGCCTGGCGACAGGCTTGGCGGCCGGCAGCGGCGGGCGGCTGAGCGTGGCGCCCGGCACCACCAGGGGCCGCCCCCCCTGCCACTGGGCGAACAACGCTTGCCCGCGTGCACCGCGCGTGGCCTGGGCAGCGCCGCCCACGCTGCGCCAGTCGGCCAGCCAGCCGGTCAGGGGCTGGTCCAGCAATTCGTCCCAGCCGGTGTGCAGCAGCGCCAGCGCCATGTCGTTGGCGGCCACCACGCGGCCATCTTCTTCCACCACCAGCAGGCCGCGCTCGGCGCCGCCCAGCAAGGCAGCATCGCGCTGGATGACGAGCTGGCGGCGGCCGTGGCGCAGCGGTGCAGATTCGATCAGCCGGTTGCCCACCTGGCGCGCACACAGGCTGGCCAGGCCCAGCGCATAGGCGTGCAGCGCGCCGGCGTCGTTGGAGATGTCCAGCGCGCCCAGCACCTCGCCACGCGGCGAGCGGATGGGCGCGGCGTGGCACGAGAGCACGCGGTTGGCGCGCATGAAATGCTCCTGCCCGTGCACGCGCACGGCGGCGGCCTCGACCAGCGCGGTGCCGATGGCGTTGGTGCCCCGGTGGTCCTCGGCCCAGCTGACGCCGGGGCGCAGCGCCACCTGCTCGGCGCGTTGCAAAAAGTCGGTGCAGCCGGCGGCCTGCAAGATGGTGCCGCTGGCATCGGCCAGCAACACCACGCTGGAGGCGCGGCCCACCATGCCGGCCAGCATGTCCACCTCGGAGCGGGCGGCCTCCAGCAGCCGCTGGTGCGCCTCCATGCGCTCAGACAGATCGCCCCGGCCCAGCATGATGGGGTCCACCTCCAGCACATAGCTGCCGTCGCTGCGACAGCGGCGCCACGAGCGGGCAATGGCGTCCTCGGGCGCAGTGACCACGGGCGCTGCAGGGTCAGACATGGTGAGGCTCCTTGTCGCAAGCCGCCGACTGTCGCGTGTCGCGCGACCGCTGCGTGTGTCGCAAGCGCTGCGACATCGGCCCATTCTTGGCCGCATCCGGCCGGCGCAGGCATCGGGTTTACCCGAGATGGTACGGCGGTTGCAAACACCCTCCATGCGGCGTGCCGCCACGCCCGACCCCCAACCTAGGAGACTCTCGACATGGACCTGTTTGACCTCAAGCGCCACGGGCTGGACGTGGAATTCCCCTTCCGCAAGCAATACGGCAACTACATCGACGGCCGCTGGGTGGAGCCCGCCAGCGGCGACTACTTTGACAACGTCTCGCCCGTCACCGGCCAGGTGTTCTGCCGCGTGGCCCGCTCCAATGCCGCCGACGTGGATCTGGCCGTGGACGCCGCCCACCGCGCGCGCCGGGGCTGGGCCAAGACGGCCGTGGGCGAGCGCAGCAACGTGCTGCTGAAAATTGCCGACCGCATGGAGGCCAACCTCAAGACGCTGGCCGTGGCCGAAACCATCGACAACGGCAAGCCGCTGCGCGAGACCATGGCGGCCGACCTGCCGCTGGCCGTGGACCACTTCCGCTACTTCGCCGGCTGCATCCGCGCGCAAGAGGGCGGCATCTCGGAGATCGACGACAACACCGTGGCCTACCACTTCGATGAGCCCATCGGCGTGGTGGGGCAAATCATCCCGTGGAACTTCCCGCTGCTGATGGCGGCCTGGAAGCTGGCCCCCGCGCTGGCCGCCGGCTGCTGCGTGGTGATGAAGCCGGCCGAGCAGACGCCGGCCTCCATCCTGGTGTTGATGGAGATGATTGGCGACCTGCTGCCGCCCGGCGTGGTCAACATCGTCAGCGGTTTTGGCAAAGAGGCCGGCGAGGCGCTGGCCACGCACAAGCGCATTGCCAAGATTGCCTTCACCGGCTCCACCCCCGTGGGCAAGCGCATCCTGCACGCCGCCGCCGACAGCCTCATTCCCAGCACCGTGGAACTGGGCGGCAAGAGCCCCAACATCTTCTTTGCCGACGTGATGGACGCCGACGACGCCTTCCTGGACAAGGCGCTGGAAGGGCTGGCCATGTTTGCGCTCAACCAGGGCGAGGTCTGCACCTGCCCGTCGCGCGTGATGGTGCAGGAGTCCATCTACGAGCGCTTCATCGAGAAGGCCGTCAAGCGTGTGGAGGCCATCAAGATGGGCAACCCGCTGGACACCACCACCATGGTGGGCGCCCAGGCCTCGCAGCAGCAGCTCGACAAGATCCTGGGCTACTTCGACATCGGCAAGGCCGAGGGTGCGCTGACGCTGACCGGCGGTGAGCGCAACGTGCTGTCGGGCGGGCTGGACCAGGGCTTCTACATCAAGCCCACCATGCTGTTCGGCAAGAACGACATGCGCGTGTTCCAGGAGGAAATCTTCGGCCCCGTGGCCTCGGTGCAGACCTTCAAGGACGAGAAGGAAGCCATCGAGATCGCCAACGACACCTACTTCGGCCTGGGCGCCGGGGTGTGGAGCCGCAACGGCACACAGGCCTACCGCATGGGCCGCGAGATCGAGGCCGGCCGCGTCTGGACCAACTGCTACCACCTGTACCCGGCGCACGCCGCGTTTGGTGGCTACAAGCAGTCGGGCATCGGCCGCGAGACGCACCGCATGGCGCTGAAGAACTACCAGCAGACCAAGTGCCTGCTGGTCAGCTACAGCGCCAACGCGCTGGGTTTCTTCTGACCCCTGTGGTTCAGCGACGGCCCCGCTTCGGCGGGGCTTTTTTCTGGGCCGGGGTGGGCTGCTGGCGCTTGTGCGGCCGCGTCACGTCGGCAATGCGCAGCACGGCGGTGACCAGGTCTTCCACCGCCTCGGGCAGGTCGGTGGGCGGCTCGATCTGCTCGATCATGTCCACCAGCGCTTCGGCATCCTGCAGGTCGTCCGCGTCCAGCGCGCGGTAGATCAGCGCCAGCGGCTCCAGCAACTCGGGCCCGTCGTCCTGCATGGGACTGGGAAAGGCGTCCACGGCCAGCGCAAAGCCGGCCACCCAGGCGCCCAGTGCCTCCAGCGGGTCTTCGCCCTCTTCCAGCTCGAACACCCAGGGGTCGAACCACTGGCGCTTGTCGATGGCGGCGGCCAGCTCCTTGCGCCGGCGGATGGCCAGCTCGCGCAGCGGGCCCGCGTCATGGCCGGCCGGCAGCGGCCGGGCGTCCACGTCGATCACGTGCGGCCACCAGACACCGGGCGGCACGTCTTTGGGCAGCAGCGCCACCGCCGTCAGAAAGCCGTCCAGCATGGCCACGTCCAGCGGCTCCAGCGGCGCGGGGATGGCGTCCAGCAGCGCGGCCAGTTGGCGCAGGTCGGCGTCGGTCCAGTCGGGGATGGCTGCGGACATCGCAGCAGGCGGGGTGGAGGGTGCGGTGGTCATGACGCTATTTTGCCGGGGGCGCCAGCGCGAGCCACCTGCATTGCTTCGCGCGCGGCTCGCGCACCCGACAGCAAAGCGCCGTGGGCGACGGCAATCAGTAGTGATACCGCAACTGCGCCAACAGCAACGCATCCCCCTCCACCCGGTAAACCATCCGGTGCTCATCGGTGATCCGGCGGGACCAGAAGCCAGACAGCGCGTGTTTCAGCGGCTCCGGCTTGCCCACGCCGGCAAACGGCTCGCGCTGCGTTTCGCGGATCAGTTTGTTATGCGCTCGACCATGCGCCCGCCTTGCTTTTGCCAGTACAGATCGTCTTCCCATGCCTCGTCGGCAAAGACCAACCTCACCGGGTCAACTCCCGCTCCACACCTTGGCCGGGCTGCTCAGCAGGTAGGCGGTTTCTTCCAGGGCCTGGAAGTCCGCCAAAGAGAGCATCACCACCGGCTGCCCGCCATGGCGCGTGATGATCAATACCTCATGGTCGTTGCACACGCGGTTCATGGTGCTGGCCAGGTTGGCCCGTACGGCTGAGTAGGTGATGGCGTCCATCGTGGCGCTCCAAATAGGTACGCGGCATCGTACAAAAACCTACTTCGCCACCGGCATCACAAACTGCGCCCCTTCGCTGCCCTCGGGCCAGCGCTGCATCACGCTTTTCTGGCGGGTGTAGAAGCGCACGCCCTCTTCGCCGTAGGCGTGGGTGTCGCCAAAGAGGCTTTGCTTCCAGCCGCCAAAACCCATGGGCGCCATGGGCACGGGGATGGGCACGTTGATGCCCACCATGCCCACTTGCACGCGGCGGGCAAATTCGCGGGCCACGCCGCCGTCGCGGGTGTAGCAGGCCACGCCGTTGCCGTAGGCGTGGCGGTGAATGAGGTCCAGCGCGGCCGCGAGGTCGGGCACGCGCACGCAGGCCAGCACGGGGCCGAAGATTTCTTCCTGCCAGATGCGCATCTGCGGCGTGACGTGGTCGAACAGCGTGCCACCCACAAAGAAGCCGGCCTCATGGCCGGGCACAACCAGGCCGCGGCCATCGACGACCAGCCGGGCGCCCTCGGCCACGCCGGCCTCGATCAAACCCTCGATGCGGGCCTTGGCCTCGGCGGTGATGACGGGGCCCATCTCCACGCCGCCCTCCATGCCGTTGCCCACCTTGAGCGCGCGGGCACGCTGGGCCAGGCGCTCGACGACGGTGTCGGCCACATCGCCCACCAGCACGGCCACGCTGATGGCCATGCAGCGCTCGCCGGCCGAGCCGTAGGCAGCGCCGATCAGCGCATCGACGGCCTGATCCAGGTCGGCGTCGGGCATCACCACCAGGTGGTTCTTGGCTCCGCCCAGTGCCTGCACGCGCTTGCCATGGCGGGCGCCGGTCTCGTAGATGTGGCGGGCAATGGGCGTGGAGCCCACGAAGCTGACGGCCTGCACCTGCGGGTGGGTCAGCAGCGCGTCCACCACCGGCTTGCCGCCCTGCACCACGTTGAAGACGCCGTCCGGCAGACCGGCTTCCTGCAGCCAGTCGGCCATCAGCAGCGCGGCCGAGGGGTCACGCTCGCTGGGCTTGAGCACGAAGGTGTTGCCGCAGGCGATGGCCAGCGGAAACATCCAGCACGGCACCATGCAGGGGAAGTTGAACGGCGTGATGCCGGCCACCACGCCCAGCGGCTGGCGGGTGATCCAGTTGTCGATGCCGGTGGAGACCTGCTCGCACCAGTCACCCTTGAGCAGTTGCGGGATGCCGCAGGCAAACTCCACGATCTCGATGCCGCGCGTGACCTCGCCCAGCGCGTCGGACAGCACCTTGCCGTGCTCGCGCGTGATGGCCTCGGCCAGTTGGTGCTGGCGCGCGTTGAGCAGCGCCAGAAACTGCATCAACACCCGTGCGCGGCGCACCGGCGGGGTGTCGGCCCAGGCCGGGAAGGCCGCCGCCGCAGCGGCCACGGCCACGTCCACGCAGGCGGGCGTGCCCAGCACCACCTGGGCCTGCACGGCGCCAGTGGCAGGGTTGAAGACGGGCTGCACGGGCAGGCTGTCGGGGGCCAGGCGCTGACCGGCGATGTGGTGGGTCAAGGTGTTCATCGGCCGCAGTCTAGGCAGCGACGGCTGCCCAGGGAATCCCTTCACGGCAGACACATTGTTCGTAAAATTGAACAATGGCGCCGCTGCTCAATCACATCCACGCCCTGACCGTGCTGGCCGAGCGCGGCAGCTTCACGGCGGCGGCGCGGCACCTGGGCCTCTCAAAGGCCGCCATGAGCACCCGCGTGGCCGAGCTGGAGCGGGCGCTGGGCGTGGCGCTGGTGACCCGCACCACGCGCAGCGCGCGGCTGACCGACGCCGGCCGGCTGCTGGTGGCGCAGAGCGCGCCGGCGCTGGCGCAAATTGCGGCCGCCCAGGCCGCCGCGCAAGACCACGTGGCCACGCCGCGCGGCACGCTGCGCCTCACCGCGCCGGTGGCGCTGGGGCGTCAGCACGTGGTGCCGCACCTGGCCACTTTTTTGCAGGCCCACCCCGGCGTGCGGGTGGAGCTGGATCTGTCCGACCGGCTGGCCCCGCTGGCGCGCGAGGGGCTGGACCTGGCGGTGCGCCACACACCCCAGCCGCCCGACGACTGCGTGGCCTGGCGGCTGTGCGCCACACGCTCGCTGCTGGTGGCGGCGCCGGCCCTGCTGGCCGCGCGCCCTGCCCTCACCCACCCCGAGCAGTTGGCCGGCTGGCCCTGCCTGCACTATCTGCGGGCCGGCGAGGCGGCCGTCTGGCGCTTTGCCGGCCCCCGGCGCCAGGCGGCCCAGGTGGCGGTCAGCGGCCCATTTGCCGCCAACAACAGCGAGGCGCTGCGCACGGCGGCCGAGGCGGGGCTGGGCGTGGCGCTGCTGCCCGATTTTTCGGCCCAGGCCGCGCTGGTGGCCGGCCGGCTGGCCCCGGTGCTGCCCGGCTGGCAACCCAGCGGGGCGTTTGGCGATGCCCTTTACGCGCTGCGGCCCCATGCCAGCTACGTGCCGCTGGCGGTGCGGCTGCTGGTGGCCCATTTGCGCGCGGCGCTGGCGGCGGGCTTCGAAAAGGCCTGAACTGACGCCAGACGGGGGCGCTGTTCGCGCGCTGGGCCAAGGCCCCGCCGCCCTAGCATCGTGCATCCGCCCTCATGGAGTTTTGCGCCCATGCCCCATTGCGTCGTCTGCGGCCAGGACGTGGCCGCCTGGACCCCCCACCCCCACCAGCACCAACGCAGCGCCTTCATGCAGCGCATGCAGACGGTGGGCTCCGATCTGGCCGTCTTTGGCTGCCCAGCCTGCGGTTGCACCGACCGCGATCGCCACCTGTGGCTGTACCTGAACGCCGCCGGCCTGCCCCAGCAAATGCGTGGCGCGCGCATCCTGCACCTGGCGCCCGAGGCGAGGCTGGAGACCTTGATTGCCGCCTGCGAGCCGGCCACCTATGTGCGGGGCGATCTCAACCCCCAGCGTCCCCATCATCAACGGCTGGACGCGCAAGCGCTGCCGTTCGGCGACGGCACCTTCGATCTGGTCATCTGCAACCACGTGCTGGAGCACGTGCAGGACCCGGCCATCGCGCTGCGCGAGTGCCGCCGCGTGCTGGCCGAGGGCGGCATGCTGATTGCCCAGACGCCTTACTCGCCGCTGCTCAAACACACGTTCGAGCTGACCGAGTGGCCCGACGCGGCCTTCGCCACCTTGTTCTTCGGCCAGGCCGACCACGTGCGGCTGTTCGGCCAGGACATTGCCGGCTACTTCCACGCCGCCGGCTTCAAGGGCCAGCCCTATGCGCACGCCGAGCTGCTGCCGCAGGCCGACCCCGCCCAGCTGGGCGTGAACGCGCGCGAGCCGCTGTTTGCGTTCAGCGCCTGAGCAGCACGCCGGTAGGGTTGCTTTTCTGGCCAGGGTCAACGCAGTACGATACCGGGAGCGCGGGCGCACAAGGCAGGCCTCGCACCCCCTCCCAGCCCACGCCTCCAAGGCCAATGTGACGACGACACGGCGGCCATAAGAAGGCCCCACCGCTTCCAGCGCAAGGGCTGAGGAGCGCACATGAGCACCCATCGGGCGATGCCTGTCGGGACGCACGGCGGCCCGAAGGTTTTGGCCATTGTGTTGGCCATGGTGGGGTTGTCGCTGTTTGGCGGTGGCCTCTACCTGATTGACCTGGGCGGCAGCTGGTATTACGCCGTGGTGGGCGCGGGCTGGCTGGTGGCGGCCATCAGCCTGTGGCGCGGGAAGATGCTGGGTGTCTGGATTGGCCTGGCCAACCTGTTGTTGACCTTCACCTGGGCGTTGGCCGAAGCGGGGCTGGATTTCTGGGCACTCGAGGTGCGGCTGGTGACCCCCATCACCCTGACCGGCCTGGCGCTGGTGTTGGTGCCCACGCTGCCCGCCGCCAAGGGACGGCCCACCCGCAGCGCGCCGTACGTCGCAGGCGGCCTGGCCTTGCTGCTCGGGGGCTGCGGCTTCGTCGTGGCCATGTTCTTTCCCCATGGCGTGGTGTATCAGGCGCAGCCGCCCACCAAGGGGGTGGTGCGCGCAGCCACGGTGGCCATGGCCGGCGACTGGCGCTCGTACGGCCGCACCGGCGAGGCCACGCGCTATGCCCCCTTCGACCAGATCAATGTGGCCAATGTCGGCCGGTTGCGCCAGGTGTGGGCGGCCCACAGTGGTGACATCGCCGTGGGTACGGAAGGCAAGGAAGACCAGAACACGCCGCTGTATGCCGATGGCATCCTCTACCACTGCTCGCCCACCAACCGGGTGACCGCGCTGGACGGCGCCAGCGGCAGAATCCTGTGGCAGTTCGACCCCCAATCGGGTTTCGCTTTCTGGAAGCGCTGCCGCACGCTGGGCTACTACAGCCCGGGCGATCAGGCCACGCCGGCCCCGGATGGTGGCAACGCCGTCTGCGCCACGCGCCTCTTCGTGGCCACGCTCGATGCCCGCCTGATTGCGCTGGATGCCCTGTCAGGCCAGCCCTGCCCAGACTTCGGCCAGGGGGGCACCGTCGATCTGAAGGTGGGCATGGGTGAAATGCCACCGGGGTTCTACGCCCCCACCACGGGGCCCATCGTGGCCGGCACCCGCATCCTCATCGGCGGCTGGGTTGCCGACAACTACTCGGTGGCTGAGCCCTCGGGCGTGGTGCGCGCCTTCGACGTGCTGACGGGCGAGCTGGCCTGGGCCTGGGACCTGGGCAACCCCGGGTACAGCGGCGCCCCCGCGCCGGGCGCCACCTACACCCGGGGCACGCCCAACGTGTGGGCGCCCATGGCGTTCGATCTGGAACTGGGCATGGCCTACCTGCCGCTGGGCAATGCCACGCCCGATTACGCCGGCGCCCTGCGGCGGCCGTTCGACGACGAGTACAACGCCTCGGTGGTGGCGCTGGACCTGGCCACCGGCAAGGAGAAGTGGCATTACCGCACCGTCCACCACGACATCTGGGACTACGACGTACCGGCCCAGCCCGTGCTGATCGAGTTCCCCAACGGCAAGGGCGGCAGCACGCCGGCGCTGATTCAGGTCACCAAGCGAGGCCAGTTCTTCGTGCTGGACCGGCGCAGCGGCAGACCGCTGATCCAGGTGACCGAGAGAATCGTCGCCCAGGGCGACGGCTCGGCCATCAGCGAGACCTACAGCCGCACGCAGCCGTATGCGGCGGGCATGCCGTCGATTGGCACCGAGCCACTGAGCGAGGCACGCATGTGGGGCCTGACCCCCATCGACCAGATGATCTGCCGCATCCTGTTCCTGCGCCACCACTATGCGGGCGAGTTCACGCCGCAGTCCACCCACCCCATCCTGACCTACCCGGGCAGACTCGGCGGCCCGAGCTGGGGCGGCGTCAGCGTGGACGAGGAACGCAATATCCTGGTCGTGGCCGACACGCGCCTGCCCATGTCGGCCCAGTTGATCCCGCGTGACGACATTCCGCCCCAGGCGGACTACCAACCCGACCCGCATGGCAAGGTCTCGCCCCAGTTCGGCCTGCCGTTTGGCCAGCGCCTGACGCTCTTCACGTCGCCGCTGGGCTTGCCCTGCCTGGAGCCGCCGCTGGGCACGCTCTCGGCCATCGACCTGGGCAGCCGGCAGTTGCTGTGGCAGCGCCCGGCGGGCACCATGAAAGACGTGACGGTGGCCGGCATCCAGCCGCGCCTGGCGCTGTATCCGGGCATGCCCACCTTGGGCGGCGCCATGACCACACGCGGCGGCCTGAGCTTTTTCTCCGGCACCCAGGACTACTACCTGCGCGCCTATGCAACCACCACCGGCGAAGAGCTTTGGAAGGGCCGCCTGCCCTCGGGCTCGCAGGCCACGCCCATGACTTACCTCGATCGCGAAACGGGGCGTCAGTTCGTCGTGGTGACGGCGGGCGGGGCCCGCGACAACCCCAACGACCGGGGCGACTGGATCATTGCGTTTGCGCTGCCGTAGGCGCGCAGGGTCCGCATGCGTCTGGCCAACGCGGCAACGGCGCCTGGTGCCGTGCAGGCACCTGGTGCCTCCCCATCGGGCGGGCCGCACCGTCCGCCACCGCCCCTTCCCCGCGCCGCCCATGCGGTAGTAGGATGGCCCCAACAACCTGACGATCACACGTCGGCCATAAAGCCCCTGCCGCCCCGCGCGGACCGAGGGCGGAGGAGCACACATGGACAACCAACGGGTGCGCGTCGGCAACACGTCTGGCGGCTTGATGGCTTTCGCGGTGTTGCTGGCGCTGGTGGGGTTGTCGCTGCTGGGCGGCGGCATCTACCTGATCGGCCTGGGGGGCAGTTGGTATTACGCCTTGATCGGCGCGAGCTGGCTGGTGGCCGCCGTCAGTCTGTGGCGCAGGGAGATGCTGGGCGTCTGGGTCTGCCTGGCCAGCCTCGGCTTCACCCTCGTTTGGGCATTGGCCGAGGTCGGGTTGAATTTCTGGGCGCTCGAGGTGCGCCTGGTCGCACCCATCTTCCTGGCCGGCCTGGCGCTGGTGCTGGTGCCCGCCACCCACGCGGCCAAGGGACGACCGACCCACGCCACGCCCTATGTCTTTGGCGGCGTGGCCTTGCTGCTGTGCTTTTGCGGCTTCATCGTGGCCATGTTCTTTCCCCATGGCGTGGTGCTCCAGGCGCAGGCACCCACCAAAGGCATTGCGCGCCCGGCCACGGTGGCCATGGCGGGAGAGTGGCACTCCTATGGCCGCACCGGCGAGGCCACGCGCTATGCGCCCTTCGACCAGATCAACGTGACCAACGTCGGCCGGTTGCGCCAGGTGTGGGCCGCCCGCAGCGGCGACATCGCGGTGGGCGAAGAGGGCAAGGAGGACCAGAACACGCCGCTGTATGTGGACGGCATCCTCTACCACTGCTCACCCACCAACCGCGTGACCGCCATGGACGGCGCCAGCGGCAAGATCCTGTGGCAGTTCGACCCCCAATCGGCCTTCGCCTTCTGGAAGCGCTGCCGCGCGCTGGGCTACCACCACGCGCAGACGCAAACGCCCGCCGCCGCCCAGCCGGCGGCCGCATCGCACCAGGGGCAGGGCAGCGACGGCCCGTGTGCGGCACGCCTCTTCGTGGCCACCAACGATGCCCGGCTGATTGCGCTGGACGCCAAGACGGGCCAGATCTGCCCGGCCTTCGGCCAGCAGGGCACCGTCGATCTGAAAGTGGGCATGGGTGAAGTGCCGCCGGGGTTCTACGTGCCCACCACGGGGCCCATCGTGGCCGGCACCCGCATCCTCATCGGCGGCTGGGTTGCCGACAACTACTCGGTGGGCGAGCCCTCGGGCGTGGTGCGCGCCTTCGACGTGCTGACGGGCGAGCTGGCCTGGGCCTGGGACCTGGGCAACCCCGGGCACAGCGGCGCCCCCGCGTCGGGCGCCACCTACACCCGGGGCACGCCCAACGTGTGGGCGCCCATGGCGTTCGATCTGGAACTGGGCATGGCCTACCTGCCGCTGGGCAATGCCACGCCCGATTACTACGGCGGCCAGCGGCGAGCGTTCGACGACGAGTACAACGCCTCGGTGGTGGCGCTGGATCTGGCCACCGGCAAGGAGAAATGGCATTACCGCACCGTCCGCCACGACATCTGGGACTACGACCTGCCGGCACAGCCCACGCTGGTCAGCTTCCCCGACGGCAAGGGTGGCAGCACCCCGGCCTTGATCCAGACCACCAAGCGCGGGCAGTTCTTCGTGCTGGATCGGCGCACCGGCAAGCCGCTGATCCAGATTGCCGACAAGCCCGCCCCCCATGGCGATGGCACGGCCACGGGCGAGGTCTACAGCCCCACCCAACCCTATGCGGTGGGCATGGCCTCCATTGGCACCGAGCCGCTGACCGAGGCGCGCATGTGGGGCATGACACCCATTGACCAACTGGCCTGCCGCATCCTGTTTCGCCAGCATGCCTACGCAGGCGAGTTCACGCCGCAGTCCACCCGCCCCACCCTGACCTACCCGGGCAACAACGGCGGCCCCAACTGGGGCGGCATCAGCGTGGACGAGGAGCGCAACATCCTGGTGGTGGCCGACATGCGCATGCCCGTGTCGGCCCAACTGATTCCGCGCAAGGACCTGCCGTCGCAGGAGGACTACAAGCCCGACCCCCACGGCGCGGTCTCGCCCCAGTTCGGCCTGCCGTTCGGGCAGAAGGTGGTCAACTTCTTCTCTCCGCTGGGTGTGCCCTGCCTGGAGCCGCCCATCGGCACCCTGTCGGCCATCGACCTGGGCAGCCGCCAGCTGCGGTGGCAGCGCCCGGCCGGCACCATGAAGGACGTGACCGTGGCCGGCATCCAGCCGCGCCTGGCCATGTACGTGGGCATGCCTGCGCTGGGCGGGGCGGTGACCACGCGGGGTGGCCTGAGCTTTTACTCGGCCACACAGGACTACTACCTGCGCGCGCTCAGCACCGAAACCGGCGAGGAGCTGTGGAAGGCCCGCCTGCCCTCGGGCTCGCAAGCCACCCCCATGACCTACATCGACAAGCACACCGGCCGCCAGTTCGTGGTGGTGACGGCGGGCGGCGCCCGCTACAACCCCAACGACCGGGGCGACTGGATCATCGCGTTCGCGCTGCCGTAGGCATCAGCACAAGTCGTACTGCTGCAGCAGCCCGGCCACGGCCGACGCGTCATTGAACATCAGCACATCGATGATGCTCAGGAACGGCACCGGTGCATGGCCGGCGAACTGGGGGTAGGTGACGGGCCGCGCCTGCAAAAACGCCAGCTCGATGCCCGCCGCCGCGAATGCCGCGCGGTCGTAAAGCGCCTGTCCGCCGATGGGGTTGATGTAGTGGCTTGCACCCATCACCCGGCAAATTTCGAGGATGTGATCCTGCCCCTTCAGCCCGGCCGCCTTGCTCAATTCGGACGACCAGACCAGCGGCGTGTGGATGCCCAGATGCCCGGCTATCCATCGCAGCCCTTGTGCCACATACACCGCCACACCCGGACCCTGGGCTTGCACGCAGGCCTGCACCAGTGGCCACACCGCAGCGAACTGCGGTGCCTTGCGATAGGCGGCCTCAATCTGGCGCAGCAACCTCGCTTGATCCGCAGCAGCCACGCCGGGCCCCAGTGGCAGCGTGCGCTGGTTGATGGGCGCGCGCGCGGAGCCCTGGGCCACCGCACAACTCAGCCAATGCGGCTGGCCCTCCACCAGGATGCGGTTGCGGTTGATCCAGCTGCGCTGCATCCATTGCACGTCGTCATAGAGCACGAACGCATCGACCGCCCCCATCAACTGGAAGTAGCCGATATAGGGCAACCAGTACGGCTGCATGACGGCCAGCCTCACGTCGACGGGGCCTCTTGCCGACAGGCATCGGCCAGATCCAGCAGGCCCGCGGCCTCGGTATCGCAGGTGATGGCGGCGGCCACGTCGGGCGGCAGCAACATGGCGGCCTGCTGCGCGCGAAACACGCTGTAGGCATCGTCGTCGTGGCGGCTGCGGCTGGCGGTCAGAAAGGCCAGTTGCGCCGCATCCACCGGCAAATCCACAGCGGCAGCCAGGCGGGCCAACTCCTCGGCCGGCGCGGCCACCAGCCGCTCGTAGCGCAGCAGGTGCACCCGCCCCGGGTAGGCCGTGCGGGCCGCCAGCGCCAGCCGCATGGCGGTCTTCCAGCGCGCCAGGCCGTTGTACTCGCTGGGGTTGGTGTTCTTGTTGGGTGCATGCAGGTATTCGACGCGGATGTCCTGCCCGGCGCGGAACTCGCGCGGCGCCTGGTACCAGCTGTTGAGCACGGCCAGCGGCGCGCGGTACAGCCAGATCACGCCGTCCAATTCGCCCGTCTCCAGCAGCGGCTGCATCAGATGCAGATAGCGCACCTCTTTCCACACCAGGTGGCTGGGTGCACCGGCCTTGGCCGGACGCAAGTTCTGCAGCACGAAGTCGCTGTGCGCGCCCAGCAGCGCGGTGTGAAACGCCCGCACGCTGGCGGCGGTCACACCGTGCTGGCCAAACCAGTCCTTGAACTCGTAGGAAAACAAGGGCTGGTAGCGGTAGGCCACCCGGGGATGGGCATTGAACACCTGCCCCAGCCAACTGGTGCCGCTGCGCGGACAGCCCATCAGGGCGAGCGTGCGCATCACGTCGTCGCCAGTTGGGCGGTAGCGGTCTGCACGCGACCGCCGGCGGCCGCGTGGATCAGGCCGGCGATGCGCTGCACGTCGGCGTCGGCCAGGGCCGGATAGATGGGCAGGCACAGCACCTGGTCGGCCGTGCGGCGGGCCACGGGCAGCTGCGCCGGATCGGCGCTGGGCAATTGGCGGTACATCGGAAAGTCGGAAATCAGCGGATAGAAGTAGCGCCGCGCATGGATGCCATGGTCTTTCAGATGCTGATACAGCCCATCGCGCGTGAGCGCAAACTCGGGCTGCACCAGCACCGGGAAGTAGGAGTGGTTGGCCGTGGCCCGCAGCGGGCGCGACAGCAGGCGCAGCCCCGGCACACCCGCCAGCAACTCGCGGTACCGGGTGTCGATGGCGCGCCGCCGCGTCATGGCATGCTGGATGTGACGCAACTGCACCAAACCCAGCGCAGCGTTGAACTCGCTCATTTTGCCGTTAATACCCGTGGCCGCAACAGTGGTTTCGTTGACAAAGCCAAAATTTTTCAGGTGATCGATGCGTTGCTTGGTTTTGGCGTCGGGGCAGATGATGGCCCCGCCCTCGAAGGTGTTGAAGACCTTGGTGGCGTGGAAGCTCAGCACCGACAGATCGCCATGGTTGAGCACGCTGCGCCACTGGCCATCCACCTCGTGCTGCACGCCAAAGGCGTGGGCGGCGTCGTAGATGACCTTGAGGTCGTAGTCGTCGGCCACGCGCGCGATGGCGGCCACGTCGGCCGGCGTGCCGTAGCAGTGGATGGGCACGATGGCCGTGGTCTCGGGCGTGATGGCGGCCTCGATGAGGCGGGCATCCAGGTTCAGCGTCTCGGGGTCGATATCGACGAACACCGGCCGGATGCCGTTCCACAGCAGCGCATGGCCGGTGGCCACAAAGGAGTACGGCGTGGTGATGACCTCGCCGCCGATGCGCAGCGCCTGCAGCGCCGTCAGCAGCGCCAGCGTGGCGTTGGCAAACAGGCTGATGTGCGGCACGCCCAGGTGCTCGCACAGCGCGGCCTCCAGCTGGCGGTGGAAGGGCCCGCCGTTGGTCAGCACCTTGTTGGCCCAGATCTGCTCCAGATAGGGCGTCAGCTCGGCCAGCGGTGGCAGCTCGGGCTGGGTGACGTAAATGGGTTGGCTCTCAAGAAATTTGGGGGTACTCACAACAACTCCTCAAGCCATGGCGGCAACGGGGCGCGGCGCCACGACGGGCGCGGTGACAGGGTCGCTGGCCAGCAAGGCCAGCCAGAAGGGTTTGACGGCCGCATAAAGTGCACCCAGGTTGCCGCCCCGGTGCTGCACCAGATCCAGAAAGGTGTCGATCACCGGGTCGCCTTGCGGATACAGCCGCAGCAGCTCGCGCACGCACAGGCTCACGGCCTGCACCGCTTGCGCGTCGTTGATGCGCCGCTCGGCCCAGGCCTGCAGGCCGTAGATGGCCCAGGCCAGGTGGGAGACGCGGGCGCCGTGCTGGGCGCGCACGTGGGTGGTCTGCGCCGGGTGTTGGCGGAACACGCTGAGCCGCTCGTGGATGAAGGCCAGCGGCAGGTGCTGCACGGCGCTGAGCACAAAGCCCACGTCGGGCCAGCCGACGTAGTTGATCTCGTCGGCCTGGGTGCGCGGCCAATGGCGCGCACCCTCGGCGCTGATCACCATGTTGGTGAACTCGCCCACCCAGTTCCAGCCCGTGGGCACCATGGTCTGGAACATGCTCTGTGCGTCCACCGCCTGCACGCGCAGGTTGCCGGCGGCGATGGGCGCGGGGATGTCGTGGCATTCGGTGGGCGTGGTGTCCAGCTGCGACAGCCAGCGCATGCTGGCGCTGGCGCAGAAGCGCCCCTGCGCGTGGGCGGCCAGGTGGCTGCTGTAGAACTCTGGGTAGATCAGGTCGTCGTCCAGATGCAGGTGCGCATAGGGCGTGCTGCCTCCCCAGCGGTCGATCAGCGACGTCATGTTCAGCCGCGCGTGCCTGGGGCCGGTGACGATCTCGATGTCGAGCGCCGCCGCCGCCGCGCCGAAGTGGCCGGCGCGCAGCCGCGCGGTGATTTCCTCGCCGGGGCTGTCGTCCGAGACGACGACGCGAAACGCCTGGCAGCGCTGGCGGGCCAGGCCGTCGAACACCTCGGCCAGGTAGGTGGGTTTGTAGGCCGGAATCAGGGTGGTGATCAGCGTCATGGCCGGGCCAGTCTAGGGTTGGACCGACCGCCCAAGCGCGGGATGAGACGGGCCTTCAGGGCCTCTTTTCGCGCGCTGGGCGCGGGCGCGAGG
Source organism: Pseudomonadota bacterium (assembly GCA_020161145.1). Taxonomy (GTDB): domain Bacteria; phylum Pseudomonadota; class Gammaproteobacteria; order Burkholderiales; family Burkholderiaceae_C; genus Ideonella. The sequence goes on along the minus strand of JAIUPQ010000001.1, from coordinate 436,307 downwards.
CGGCTAGATTGGGCCACCTTCCGTCAACCCGCCCGCCTTGCCATGCGTGTCGCCGTCATCACCCCCTACCACCGCGAACCCGAGGCCTGGCTGCGCCGCTGCCTGGCCAGCGTGCGCAACCAGACGCTGGCCTGCGAGCACCTGGTCATTGCCGACGGCCACCCGCAGGACTGGCTGGACGGCGAAGGCGTGCGCCACATCCGGCTGGACCGCGCCCACCGCGATTACGGCAACACGCCGCGCGCCATCGGCGCGCTGCTGGCCATCAGCGAGGGGTTCGATGCGGTGACCTTCCTGGACGCCGACAACTGGTATGCCCCGGAGCACATCGCCACCTGCGTGCAGGTGGCCGCGCAGACCGGCTGCGACTACGTGACGGCCAGCCGCCACCTGTGCCGCGAGGACGGCTCCATCATGGCCGTGCACGCCAGCGACGACGGCGACTGGAGCCACGTGGACACCAACTGCTTTTTCCTGCTGGTGGGCGCCTTCCACAGCGTGGCGCGCTGGGCGCTGATGCCCAAGCCCATGGCGCTGCTGGGCGACCGCTTCTACCTGCAAGGCCTGCTGGCCGACGGCCTGCGCGCCGGGCGCAGCCCTGCGCGCACGGTGCACTACCTGTGCACCTGGAGCAGCTTCTACCGCGCGCTGGGCGAGCCGGTGCCGGCGTTTGCCAAAGAGAACATCGACGGCCAGCCGGTGCGCAACTGGCTGGCTCGGCTGCAGCCGGGCGATCTGGCGGTGGTGCGGCGGCTGACCGGCTGCGCGCTGGCGACCTGAGCAGCGCGGGGCGCAGGCGCGCTCAGCTCGCCAGCGCCATCAGCGCGGGGCTGGCCTGTACGTGCGACCAGAGCAACCAGCGCGCCTCGCCCTCGTTGCGCACGCGTGGGCGCGCCACCTGCATGACCTGATCCAGCAGCGTCAGCGCCTCGGCCTCGCCGCCGGCCAGGCGCAACTCCTGCCCATCCAGGGTCACGGCACTCCAGCACAGTTGCGGCATGCCCATCAAGCCATAGCGCGTCAGCAGCGCGCGCATCTCGTCGTGCGGCGAGCGGCCCTCGGCCACCAGGCGCTCGTAGTTGGGGCCGCCCACGGGGCGGGTGTGGCAGACCTGGGCGGCGTCGATGATGGCGCTGTCGCGCTGGGGCCGGTCCAGGTACTGCTGCCACAGCCAGTCGATGCCCCAGCCGCTGTCGTTGGCCACGAAGGTGGGCAGCACGCGCGCCAGCAGCTCGCGGCTGAAGACCGGGGCCATGGCCTCGACGAAGTTGGTGCGCCGCAGCTGGAAGCGCGGGTTGTGCACGGTGATGGCGTGGCTGATGTGGCTGTCTGCGGTGAGCGCGGGCTGGGCCAGCGCCAGCTCGTGCGCGCGCACCTGCGCGAACAGGGTCTCGAACACCTCGGGGCTGGCGGCCAGGTCGTCGTCGGGCAGACAGATGTAGTCGAAGTCCCACCAGTTGACGGCGCCGCTGGCCAGCAGCTCGTAGAGCCCGCGCCACTTGGGGCCGGCGCCGTCCAGCCGGGGGATGTCGGCGCGGCGGTAGCGGTCCGGGTCGCGGCCAAAGTAGCTGACCACCAGATCGAAGCTGCGCGGCGCATCGGGCGGCGGCAGCCAGCCCTCGTGCAGCGAGGCGTCGCCGGCGCGCACGATGATGAGGTGTTTGCGGGTGGGTTGGTCTTGCATGGACGTGACTCGGTCGGAATGGGGGCTCAGGCCACCGGGCAGGCCATGCCTGAGAGGCGCTGGGTGACCTCGCGCTCGCGCGGCGGCAGCCCGGCGTACCAGCGCGGCAGTTGCGCCAGCGGCAGCGGCTCCTTGGCAAAGGCCGGGGCCGGCTCGCCCACCTCGCGGTACAGGTGGGCCCAGGTGCACAGGTAGAGCACGCTGCGCTCTTCGGTGCAGGCGCTGCGCAGCCCCTCCTCGCGCAGCGAGGCCAGGTAGACGCGGTCGCCGTAGACGGCCATGGGCCGGGGCATCAGCGCCCAGCGCGCCAGCGTGTGCATGGCGCCGCGCAGCAGGAAAAAGCAGTTGGTGTCCACGTGGCTGTTGTCGTGGTCTTCGCGGATGCGCAGCGGGATGATGCTGCCGTCCTCGCGCACCATGTGGCGGCGCGTGGTGACGTAGTCCAGCAGCGGGTCGGCCGCCGCCAGCGCCACGCAGCTCTCGACGTGGGTGGGCGTCAAGGCGTTGTCGGCGTCCAGGAAGCACACGGCGTCGAAGCCCTCGCTGGCCGCCAGCATGGCGCCCACGGCGCGCGGGGTGTTGCCGTAGTCGCCGTGGGCCTGGTCCAGCTTGAGATGGCGCACGGGCAACTCGTCGATCCAGTCCTGCGGATGGCCGTCGGCCACGACGATGTGGGTGGCCGCATGGCGCTGGCCGGCCACGCTGAGCAGGCAGCGTTCCAGCCAGGTGCGGGGCTCTTTGTAGTAGGGGGTGATGACAGCGACTTTCATGCTGCCATGGTGGCGCCAGGCCGGCACCGCGATGGGCAGATAAGCCCAACCAATCGCGGTCAGACCACCGGAGCCGGCGCCAGCAGCCGCCGCGCCAGCGTCAGCGCGGCGGCGCAGACCTGGTCCATGTTGTAGTAGCGGTACTGGGCCAGGCGGCCGATGAAGTGCACCCCCTGCTCGGCGCTGGCCAGCTCGGCATAGCGCTGGTACAGCGCCTCGTTGGCGGGGTTGGGGATGGGGTAGTAGGGCTCGTTGGCCTCGGTGTGGGGCTCGGGGTATTCGCGCACCAGCGAGGTGCCGGTATGCACCTGCCCGGTCAGGTGGCGGAACTCGGTGCAGCGCGTGTAGGCGTGGTCGTTGGGGTAGTTGATGGTGCCCACGGCCTGCACCAGCCCGACGTGGGCACGGTGCTCGTGCGCAAAGCGCAGCGAGCGGTAGGGCAGGCGGCCAAAGCGGTGGCCGTAGTAGCTGTCGATGGGGCCGGTGAAGAGCGTGGCGGCGCGGTCGATCCGGGCGCCCACGTCTTCATAGGCCACCCCTGTGCGCACCTCGATCAGCGGGTGGTCCAGCATGCGCTCGAACAGCGCGGTATAGCCCTGCTGCGGCATGGCCTGGAAGCGGTCGCCGAAGTAGCGGTCGTCGTCGTTGGTGCGCGTGGGAATGCGGGCGGCCACGCCAGCGGCCAGCTCGTGCAGCTCCAGCCCCCATTGCTTGCGCGTGTAGCCGGCAAAGAAGCGATCGCACAGATCGCGCCCCACGCTGGCCAGCACCACGTCTTCGGAGGTGCGCAGCGGCTCGCGAGGCTCGCGCACGCGGGCCAGGTGCGCCGCCACACCGTCCTCGTCCAGATCGAGACCGTAGAGGGTGTTGATGGTGGTGCGGTTGATGGGGATGGGCAGCTCGTGCGCGCCGACCTGGGCGCGCACGCGGTGCGTGTAGGGGCGCCAGTCGGTGAAGCGCGACAGCCACTCGAACACGGCCTCGCTGTTGGTGTGGAAGATGTGCGGCCCATAGGCATGCACCAGCACGCCGTGTGCGTCCAGGTGGTCGTGAGCGTTGCCGCCGATGTGGGGGCGGCGGTCGATCACCAGGCAGCGCTTGCCGCCGTCGGCCAGGGTGCGGGCGCTGCAGGCGCCTGCGAAGCCGGCGCCAACGATGAGGTAGTCCATGTCCGCGCACTCTAGAGAGGGCAGCGCCCGAGACCCGCCGGATAAGCGGGGGTTTGGCCCCTCGAATCCGGGCTTTGTCAGGCAAATTCCTACACGCCCCTTGGCACAAACCAGACTCAAGCGCTGGAAACACCCCGATGTTTGCCAAACGTATCCGTGCCTACAGTCCATTCCATCGACCCACCCACAGGAGAAACCAGATGGAAGCAGCCCAGATCCTTGCCGAGATTCGTGAAGCCAACCTGTCGTACCTGATGCTGGCGCAGAGCCTGATCCGCGCCGACCGCGAACAGGCGCTGTATCGCCTGGGCGTATCCGAAGAGAGCGCCAACCTGATCGCCGCGCTGACGCCGGCCCAGATGATGAAGATTGCCTCGGGCAACACGCTGCTGTGCCATATGCGCGCCGACGACGAGATGGTCTGGGGCCTGCTGACCAACCGCAATCGCCCGGCCGCCAACGAAAGCGTCTCGCGCCTGCACGCCTCCATCCTGATGGCCGGCCGTCACCAGGAAGCCGCCTGAGCCGTTCACGGCCTTTTTCCCCTGACTACCCGAGAACCGACATGGCCCGCACCAAGAGCATCCTGACCGAAGCCAAGCAGATCGAACGCGCGGTGACGCTGATTCACCTGGGCGCGCGCCTGCAGGTGCTGGAGTCGGAGACCGACCTGTCCTACGAGCGCCTGCTGCGCCTCTACAAGGAAGTGGCCGGCCGCAGCCCGTCCAAAGGCCAGTTGCCGTTCTCCACCGACTGGTTCATGACCTGGCAGCCCAACATCCACGCCAGCCTGTTCCTCAACATCCACGAGTACCTGAACAAGACCTCGGAGCTCGAAGAGATCGACACCGTCATCAAGGCCTACCAGCTCTACCAGGAGCAGGTGCAGGCCCAGGGTCTGGAGGCGCTGCTGTCGGTTACCCGCGCCTGGCGTCTGGTCAAGTTCGTGGACAACGGCATGCTGACCATGACCAAGTGCACCAAGTGCAGCGGCCACTACGTGACCCACCCGCACGAGATTGCCCGCCATTACGTCTGCGGCCTGTGCAACCCCCCTGCCCGCGCCGGCAAGAGCCGCGCCAGCGGCAGCCTGCAAATGGGCGAGACCTGCGCCGCTTGAGTTTTCCGCCGCCGTGCCGATCAACGGCATGACGAGAGTCGCTGTCTTTGTTCTGTGATGTCTCCTCCTGGCACGCCCGACGTGCCATTGGGCGACCGGTGCAAACCGGTCGCCCTTTTCTTTGCTGGCGAACGGTGCCCGCCGGTCGCCCTTTTCTTTGCTGGCGAACGGTGCCCGCCGGTCGCCCTTTTCTTTTCTGGCGAGCGGCCACGTTTGCGCGCGTTTTGCCACCCAATACCACCGAGCACGCCACCTCAAGCTGCGTCACAGTGCTTCCGATAGGACAGTAGCTTTCGTCCGTCCGCAAAGGGTTCGCATGTTCGTCATCGTGGGTTGGCTGGTCGCCATCGGTTGCATCTTCGGGGTCTACATCGTCCACGGCGGCAACATTGGCGTCATCCTCAAGGCGTTGCCCTTCGAGATGATCACCATCTTTGGCGGCGCACTGGGCGCGTTCGTGGCCAACAACCAGCCCAAGGTGCTCAAGGCCACGATGCGGGGCCTGGGCAAGTGCTTCAAGGGCAGCAAATACTCCAAGGCGCGCGCCATGGAGCTGCTGGCCCTGCTCTACGACATCTTGCAAAAAGCCCGCAAGGAAGGGCTGATGTCCATCGAGAAAGACGTCGAGGACCCGCACAGCTCGCCGCTGTTCCAGAAATTCCCCACCGTGGGCAGCGACCACCACGTGACGGAATTCATCACCGACTACCTGCGCATGATGGTCTCGGGCAACCTCAACGCGCACGAGATCGAGTCGCTGATGGACACCGAGCTGGAAACCCACCACCACGAGGCCCACTCGGCCGCTGCCGCCATCGCGCGCCTGGCCGGCGCCCTGCCCGCCTTCGGCATCGTGGCCGCGGTGCTGGGCGTGGTCAACACCATGGGCTCGGTGGGCCAGCCGCCCGCCGTGCTGGGCGGCATGATCGGCTCGGCGCTGGTGGGCACCTTCCTGGGCATCTTGCTGGCCTATGGCTTTGCCGAACCCCTGGCCGGCCTGCTGGAGCAGAAGATCGACGAGGAAGGCAAGGAGTTGCAGTGCATCAAGACCACGCTGCTGGCCTCGATGCAGGGCTATGCGCCGCAGGTGGCCATCGAATTCGGCCGCAAGGTGCTGTATTCCACCGAACGCCCCACCTTCGGCGAGCTCGAAGGCCACGTCAAGAAGAAGTGATGCGACCCCACCCCGCACGCGCCCGCACGGCCCCAGGTCGTGCCGCCGGCATAGGAGCTCGAGATGGCGGGTGACGCCAAGAAACTCCAGCCCATCATCGTCAAGAAGGTCAAGAAGGGCGGTCACGGCGCGCATGGCGGGGCCTGGAAGATTGCCTACGCCGACTTCGTGACGGCCATGATGGCCTTCTTCCTGCTGATGTGGCTGCTGGGCTCCACCACCGACGGCGACAAGAAAGGGCTGGCCGACTACTTCGGCTCGCCACTGAAGATTGCCATGCAGGGCGGCTCCGGCGCGGGCGATGCCTCGCACGTCATCAAAGGCGGCGGCCAGGACTTCACCCGCAGCGCCGGCCAGGTCAAGCGCGGCGACGTGCCCGCGCCGCCACGCACGCTCAACCTGGCGGCGCTCAAGGCCGAGCAGCAGCGCGCCGAGGCGGCGCGGCTGCAAGACCTCAAGACCAGCATCGAGACGCAGCTGAGCAACGATGCCCGCATCAAGGATCTGGCCGGCCAGATCCGGCTGGACATGACGCGCGACGGGCTGCGCATCCAGATCGTCGATGAGGGCAACCGCCCGCTCTTCCCTTCGGGCAGCGCCCAGCCCCTGCCCTACACCCGCCACATCCTGCAGGCCATCGCCCCGGCACTGGCCGACGTGCCCAACCTGCTGACGCTGGAAGGCCACACCGACGCCACGCCGTTCTCGGCCGGTGAAGGTGGCTACAGCAACTGGGAGCTGTCGGCCGACCGCGCCAACGCCGCGCGCCGCGAACTGATGGCGGCCGGCGTGGCGCCCAAGCGCGTGCTGCGCGTGCAAGGCCTGGCCGACAGCCAGCCACTGGACAACGAGGCACCCGACGCCCCGCGCAACCGCCGCATCAGCATCGTGGTGATGAACCGCGACGCCGAAGACCGCGTATTTCGCACTGCGCCCGAGCCTCAAACCGAGTCGGCTGCGGCCGATAACGAACCAAGCCCATCGAAGGATCCTAGCCATGACCAACCCCGCTGACCTGAAGTTTTTGGTCGTTGACGACTTCTCGACCATGCGCCGCATCGTGCGCGGCCTGCTCAAGGAGATCGGCTGCAACAACTGCGAGGAGGCCGAAGACGGCCAGGTGGCGCTGAACATGCTCAAGACCGGCAAGTTCGATTTCGTCGTCAGCGACATCAACATGCCCAACATGAACGGCTTCGACCTGCTCAAGGCGGTCAAGGCCGACGCCAACCTCAAACACCTGCCGGTGCTGATGGTCACCGCCGAGGCGCGCAAGGAGGACATCGTCCTGGCCGCCCAGAGCGGCGCCGCCGGCTACGTCGTCAAGCCCTTCACCAAGGCCACCTTGGAAGAGAAGGTGCAAAAAATCATGCAGAAACTGGCCACCGCCTGACCACCCACAAGCACAAACAAAGGGACAACGCCATGAAGATGAACGACCTGGCCTCGCTGGACCCCCAAGCCCAACACAGCGTCTCGCCCGAGGTGTTTCAGCAACTGGGCATCCTCACCCGCGCCCTGCACGACACCATGCAGCAGTTGGGCGTCATGCCCAGCCTGCAAAACGCCGCCGACGGACTGCCCGATGCGCGCAGCCGCCTGACCTACATCGCCACCAAGACCGCCGACGCCGCCAACAAGGTGCTCAACTCGGTGGACGCGGCCAAGGCCGACCATGCCCACATCACCGCCGCCACCCAGGAGCTGGCTGCGGCGCTGGTGGCCGACCCCGTGCGGGCCGTGGCCAGCGGCGCCGTGCTGAACTTCGTGCGGGAGGTGGAGGTCAGCACCGGCCGCATCGACGCCCACCTGACCGACATCATGATGGCGCAGGACTTCCACGACCTCACCGGCCAGGTGGTGGCCAAAGTGGTCAAGCTGGCCAACGACCTCGAAGACGGTCTGGTCAAGCTGCTGGTGCAGGTGGTTCCGCCCGAGCAGCGCGAGAAAGTGGCCCCCGAACTGCTGCAAGGCCCCGTCGTCAACCCCGAAGGCCGCACCGACGTGGTGGCCGACCAGGGCGAGGTGGACGACTTGCTGGCCAGCCTGGGGTTCTGAGCGCCCCCAGCCCCCAGGAGATGGTCCGCCCCCCACCTGGGCGGCCAACCTTTCTGGAACCTTAAAAAGCCGGTGACCCAGGGTCAACCCGGCGTGCGCGGGTCACGTCACCTCCGCTAGCATCACAAATAGTTACATAACCCAGGAACCCGCTCATGATCCCTGCTCGATCAGTGCCGCGCCCGGCTTATCTGGCGACCTTGTGTCTCACGGCCGCGCTCGCGGCCTGCGGCGGCGGCGGCTCCAGCACCCCGGATCCGGGCACCGGGACCAATCCGCCACCGGCGCCATCGCCACCACCTCCCCCACCGCCGCCGCCGCCCCCACCCGGGTCGGTCGGCCGGGCCGACGGCGTGTTCGGCGGTCAGATCCACAACAGCCTGACCCCTGGCGTCAACGCCCACGTGATGATCGTGCTGGAGGACTTGAGCTACTGGACGCTGTACGGCAACCGCGGCGCCACCGATGGCTCGTTCACCTCGGCCGGCTTCGTTCAAGGTCAAGGCACGGTGAACGGCGACAACAGCGAGTTCACCAGCACCGACGCCCGTGACTTCAGCCCGCGCACCCGCACCGACGCCACCATCACGGCCACCTTCGTGCCCGACGTCTCGACCCAGGGCAGCATGACCAGCAGCGGCAGCACCGCCACCTTCGATGGCACCACGGCGGCCCTGGCCCCCTACCAGTACGCCACCCCGGCCACAGTCACCACCGTCATGGGCGACTGGGTCATCCAGAAGCTGGGCGGCGGCCCGGGCACCGCCCACGTCGGCGCGGACGGCAGCTTCAGCTGGCAGTCCAACGGCTGCACCGCCCAGGGCACGGCCACGCCCCGCGCGTCGGGCAAGAACGTCTATGACATTGCCTTGACCATCGGCCCGGCCCCGTGTGATGCCCCGGGCAGCGTGCAGCAAGGCGTGGGCATTGCCTTGCCGCTGGCTGGCGGCAAGCTGCAGTTCATCACCGCCACCGTGGACATCAGCCGCCAGGCCTGGTCGTACACCAGCGGGGTGCGCTAGCGGGCACAGGCGGCGGGCGCCTAACCTGACGCCCGCCGCCGCCGAGCACACCCCATGGCGACCCAGTATCTGGGTAGGTGGTGAATCGGCTCATCGATTGGAAAACCTACACCAAGCCCCACATCGCAGTTCAATTTGAACCCGTTTTACACGGTGGGGGTAGGCGCTGGCCTGGCGCCGACAGGGCGTCAGCGGCTCACCACCCGCACCCACGGGTGCTGGCCGGTGGCCAGCAGGTACAGCGCCATGGTCTGGCGTGACGGTGCGCCATGATTGCCGGACTCGATTCGCGCCACTGAGTTGGCCGTCAGGTCGCAGGCCCCGGCGGCCTGACGCTGGGTGTGGCCGGCCGCGAGCCGAATCGCGCGGAATTCGGCGCCTGTTGGCTCTGGGAGGTCGGCGAGGAGGTCGATCATGGGTCGCGCCATTTGGATGCCTCGGACAATAGTCGTTTGAGTCGGGCGTGCAGATCATGCATGGGGACGCCGCGCGCCAGTTCCCACGCCGACCAAGCCTCAGTCGTGGCGCCGATTGTCGTCCAGCCCAGTTGGTTGTCGTACTCGACGGCCAGACCGCTGTCGTGGACAAGCCTGGCGCCGTCACGGCGCCAGGCTTTGTGCCAGTTTCGATGTTTTCCGGTCACAAAACGACTTGGGCGGTGAACCTGCAGTTCAGCGCTTTGTCCACGCCATTGAACCAAGCGCCGGCGGTCTTGGCGATGAAGCCAGCGCGATCAGCCTTGGCGTACAAACCCAGCAACTGACGCTCGGTCGTTGCGGCCGAAGTGGCTTGGGTGCGGACGAGACAGAACATCGGGATCTCCTCAGAGAGTCCAGAACCGCCGGGCATCGGTAACGGCCCCTTTTTGGAGCCGGGCCGGGTTAGAGGAACAGCTTGGCGAGGGCAGCACCGAAGCCGACGACGGCGGCCAGCACCATCACGGGGTACCAGCGCGCTTCGCTGTTGATCTTGACAGTCTCGGCCATGATCTTGCTGATCTCGACCTTGACTTTTAGAGCGTCCATGTCGCGTTCCGTTTTCAATCTCCTCGGAGAGCCCCGCAACCGGGGGGCGTCGGTGGACTGCGTTTGCTGTCCATGGGGTCGATTGTATTTTTTGGGAATAGCTCATCTGCCACATCCCGGATGATCATAGGGACGCTTGTGGAACAGGTGAGGATGGGATTTGTACCAGTTCTTCATGGTCTGCATGGGCGTGAGGCTTTGCAGGGCAGATTGGGGTAGCTGGTGGTTGTACAGCGCCACATAGGGATGCAGCGTCTGGGTCAAGTCTTCGGCGCTGTTAAAGCGGTGCGTCTGGAGCACGTCGGCAATACGGCCGTTGAAGCGCTCGACCATCCCGCTGGTGCGCGGCGTCCTGGGTTTGGTCAGTCGGTGCTCGATTGCCAGCGCCTGGCAAAGGCGGTCAATCAACCCCACCGAGGCTACGGCCCGCTGGCCGCCAGCAGCCTTGGGCGCGCCTGCGTGGCGGTGCCAGCCTTGATCTGGGCGACGATGTAGCCCTCGATGCGCCCGAGCGCTCGCTCGGGTAGCGCGCACAGGGCTGCCAGGTCAGCGTCGATGGGCAGCTGGGTGCCAGCTAGGAGCCGGTGCAGCGGGCGCCTAACATAGCGTCCGATGACCCCCGCCGCCGCCGAACACACCCCCATGATGGCCCAGTATCTGGGCCTCAAAGCCGCCCATCCGGACACCTTGCTGTTCTACCGGATGGGCGATTTCTATGAGCTGTTCTACGACGACGCGCGCAAGGCCAACCGGCTGCTGGACATCACGCTGACCACGCGCGGCCAGAGCGCGGGCGAACCGGTGGTGATGGCCGGCGTGCCGGTGCATGCGGTGGAGACCTATCTGGCCCGGCTGCTCAAGCTGGGCGAGGCCGTGGCCGTGGCCGAGCAGGTGGGTGACGTGGCCACCGCCAAAGGGCCGGTGGCGCGCAAGGTGGTGCGCGTGGTCACCCCCGGCACGGTGACCGATGCCGAACTGCTGGACGAGCGCGCCGAGACGCTGCTGCTGGCGCTGCACCCGCTGGGCCGGCGCCAGCCGGTCTGGGGCCTGGCCTGGCTGTCGATGGCCGGCGGCCAGTTGGGCCTGGCCGAGTGCGGCGAGGCCGAACTGGCCGGCTGGCTGGCGCGGCTGGCGCCGGCCGAGATCCTGCTCAGCCAGGCCGTGGCCGATGCCGCCCTGCCCGCCGCGCTGCGCCAATGCCCTGCACCGCGCGCCGCCCGGCCGCCCTGGCAGTTTGAGTCGGCGCTGGGCCGCCGCCAGCTCTGCGCCCAGTTGGGCGTGGCCTCGCTGGCGGGCTGGCAGGCCGACGAGCTGGCCGCCGCCCATGCCGCTGGCGGGGCGCTGCTGACCTATGCCGAACACACCCAGGGCCGCGCGCTGACCCATGTGCACAGCCTGACCGTGGGCCGTGCCAGCGAGCTGATCGACCTGCCGCCCGCCACGCTGCGCAACCTGGAGCTGACGCAGACGCTGCGCGGCGAGCGCGCCCCCACGCTGCTGTCGCTGCTGGACACCTGCCGCACCGGCATGGGCAGCCGGGCGCTGCGCCACTGGCTGACCCAGCCGCTGCGCGAGCGCACGCTGGCCCAGGCGCGCCACGCCGCCATTGCCGAGTTGCACACGGCCGGCTTCGAGCCGCTGCGCACCGCGCTGCGCGGCGTGGCCGACGTGGAGCGCATCACCGCCCGCGTGGCGCTGCGCCAGGTGCGCCCGCGCGAGCTGGCCGGCCTGCGCGAGACGCTGGCCGCGCTGCCCGCCCTGGCCGCCACCGTGCCCACCGGCGCCCCGCTGCTGGCCCAGTGGCAGCTGCGGCTGGCGCCCGACGCGGCATTGGTTGAGTTGCTCAGCCGCGCCATTGCCACCGAGCCGGCCGCGCTGCTGCGCGACGGCGGCGTGCTGGCCCCGGGCTTCGATGCCGAGCTGGACGAGCTGCGCGGCATCGCCGCCCATTGCGACGACTTCCTGCTGGCGCTGGAGGCGCGTGAGCGCACACGCACGGCCATCCCCAATCTGCGCGTGCAGTACAACAAGGTGCACGGCTTCTATATTGAGGTGACCGCCTCGCACACCGGCAAAGTACCGGCCGACTACCAGCGCCGCCAGACGCTGAAGAACGCCGAGCGCTACATCACGCCCGAGCTCAAGGCCTTTGAGGACAAGGCGTTGTCGGCCCAGGAGCGCGCGCTGGCGCGCGAGAAGTGGCTGTACGAGCAGGTGCTGGACAGCCTGCAGGCCCATCTGGCCGCGCTGGCCGCACTGGCCGCCGCGCTGGCCGGGCTGGACGCCGTGGCCGCGCTGGCCGAGCGCGCGCAGACGCTGGACTGGTGCGCGCCCGAGTTCGTGCCCTACCCGGCCATCGACATCGAGGCCGGCCGCCACCCGGTGGTGCAGGCGCGCCTGACCGAGGCGGGCGGCGGCCCCTTCATCGCCAACGACTGCCGGCTGGACGCGCGCAGCCGGCTGGCCATCGTCACCGGCCCCAACATGGGCGGCAAGTCCACCTACATGCGGCAGGTGGCACTGATTGCGCTGCTGGCGGCCATGGGCGCCTACGTGCCGGCGCGGCGCTGCCGGCTGGGGCCGCTGGACGCCATCCACACCCGCATTGGCGCGGCCGACGACCTGGCCAACGCCCAGTCCACCTTCATGCTGGAGATGACCGAGGCCGCCGCCATCATCCACGCCGCCACCCCGCACAGCCTGGTGCTGATGGACGAGATCGGCCGCGGCACCAGCACCTACGACGGCCTGGCGCTGGCCGGCGCCATCGCCAGCCACCTGCACGACAAGAGCCGTGCCTTCACGCTGTTTGCCACCCACTACTTCGAGCTGACCGACTTCCCCACCCGCCATGCGCACGCGGTCAACCTGCACGTCTCGGCCGCCGAGCAGGGCGAGGACATCGTCTTTCTGCACGACATCCAGCCCGGCCCGGCCAGCCGCAGCTACGGCGTGCAGGTGGCGCGGCTGGCCGGCATGCCGTCGGCGCTGATCCGCCAGGCGCGCGCCACGCTGGAGGCGCTGGAGAGCAAGGCCAGCGCCGACGCGCCGCAGATCGACCTGTTTGCCGCGCCGCCGCCCGCGCCCGAGGCCTTGCCCGAGGTGCCATCGCCGCTGCTGGCCGCCTTGCGCGAGCTGGAGCCCGACGCCCTCAGCCCGCGCGAGGCGCTGGACGCGCTGTACCGGCTCAAGGCCCTGGGAGCCCAGGCATGAGGCGGCTGCTGGCGGCACTGGCCCTCGCGCTGCTCACCCCCCTGGCCGCCTCCGCCGCGACGCCCGGCGATCCCCCGGCCAGCGTGGCCCCCGCCATCGCCAAGGCCCGCGCCGCGCTGGACGGCGCGGCGCTGACGGAGACCCAGCGCGCCAGCGCCGTCAAGGCCCTGGACGCGGCCGCCCAGCTTGACGAGGCCGCGGAGGGCCTGGTCGGCCAGATCGCCCAGGTGCGCAGCGAAGCCACGCCCACCGCCGCCGCCCCGGCGGCGCCTTCGGCCGCCGACCGCCAACGCCAGTTGCAGCAGTGGATAGGCCGCCTGCCCGCCAGTGCCGACGTGACCGGGCTGGAGCGCCTGCTGGCCAGCGAGCACGCCATCGTGGCCGACACCCGCCACGCCATCGACGAGGCCTCGCAGCAGCTCACCGCGCTGATCTCCCGCCCCGCCACCGCGCCAGCCGCCGTGGCCGCGCTGCGCCAGCGCGCCGAGGCCCCGGCCCCCGCTGCGGCCGACGACGAGCCCGCCGCCCTGACCCAGGCCCGCCTGCTGCAACACGGGGCCGACCAACGCCAGGCGCTGGCCGACCTGGCCCTGCGCGAGGCCCAGCAGACCACGGCCCAGGCCCGTCAGGTTCGGCTGGAGCAGCAACTGCTCACGCTGCGCCAGCAGCTGGACGAGCACCTGCCCCGCATCAACTGGCTGGAGCAGCGCATCGCCACCGAGGGCCTGGCCTCGCTGACGGCCCAGGCCGACGATCTGGCCGCGCAGGCCGCCGCGCTGCCGGCCGGCAACGAGCGCGTGGTGGCCCAGGCCAACGCCGATCTGGCCGCCGAGTTGCTGACGCAAAGCACCGAGCTGAACACCGAGCGCCAGGCGCTCGCCGAACAGGAGCGCACGCGCGAGCTGATGACCAACGCGCTGCGCGACACCGAAGCGCGGCTGCGCGTGGGCGGGCGCGGCACCGCCATTGGCCAGTGGCTGTGGCAGCAGCGGCTGGCCACGCCCTCGCTGCCCACGCTGCGGCTGCAGCGCAAAGGCATACAGGAGCGCCTGGGCCAGTTGCGGCTGGCACTGTTCAACAACACCAAGGCACGCGACCTGCTGGCGCAGGGGCAGCAGGTCCAGTCCACCAGCCCGACGCCCAAGGTGCTGGGCGAAAGCGAACTGGCGCCGCCCGAGGCCGGCTCCATGCCCAGCCCGGCCGCCAGCCCCGACAGCGACGCCTTGCGCGCGCTGCGCGCCACCCAGGTCCAGCTGTACAACCAGCTCGACCCGCTGCTGCGCCGTCGCATCGACGTGCTGGAGCGGGCCGACGCCGCGCTGCAGACCATTGCCGATGCCGGTGGCCAGCTGCAAAGCCTGATGACGCGGCAACTGCTGTGGACACCCAGCCACCTGCCCATGGACTCGGCCTGGTTCAGCCGCTGGGCGCCGTCCGCACAAACCGATTGGGACGACGCGCCCGCCCGGCTCCTGATCAAGCGCAACCTGCAGCAACAGTGGGGCATCTGGGCCACGGTGGCGGTCCTGGTGGTGCTGGCCTTGCTGCTGCGCTGGCGCGGCATCCGCCGCCTGCGCGAGCTGGCGCAGGCCGTGGCCGACCCGGCGCGCGACCGCTTCCGCCTGACCCTGGCGGCGCTGGGCTGGAGCCTGCTCATCGCCACGCCCGCCGCGCTGGCGGTGTCGATGGTGGGCGCGCTGGTGCACGAGCTGAGCGTGGGCCAGAACCGGGGGCTGGAGGCGCTGGGTCAGGCCTTGCAGCAGCTCGGCGACGTGCTCTATTACCTGAGCCTGACGCTGGTGCTGCTGCGCCCCGACGGGCTGGCCGACAGCCATTTGCGCTGGCCACCCGAGCGCCTGCGGGTGCTCTACCAGGGCTGGCGCGTCATCCGGTGGCTGGCCGTGCCGTCGGGCTTCGCCGTGCTGCTGGCATTGCAAAGCGAGAACGCCGCCGCCATCGACACCTGGGCCCGCACGGCCGTCATCGTCTACGGCCTGGGCATGGCGGCGGCCACCTTCTGGGTGGCCTCGCACCTGCTGCCGCCGCGCACACCCGGCCAGCCGCGCACACTGGCACGCCGCGCGCCGTTGCTGCTGCTGCCGGCGGCCTTCGCCAGCACGGCGCTGATGGCCGTCACCGGCTACCTGTATTCGGGCATTCTGGTGCTGGACGCGCTGCAGAAATGCCTGGCCGTGCTGCTGGCCGTGGCGGTCATCGACGGGCTGCTGCGGCGCTGGCTGCTGCTGGGCGAGCAGCGGCTGGCCCAGCGCAACCGCGCCCAGGCGCCACCGGCCGACACCGGCGTGGCCGATGGCGCCGCGGCCGAAGACGATGGGGCGCTGACGCTGGTGGCCATCAGCGCGCAGTCGCGCCGGCTGCTGCGGCTGCTGCGCATCATGCTGGTCTTGCTGGGTCTGCTCTGGGCCGGTGCCGACGTGTTGCCGGCGCTGGCGCGCTTTGAGGACATCCGGCTGTGGAGCAGCGACGGCAATGCCGTCACCCTGATGAACGTGCTGGCCGCCCTGCTGCTGCTGGCCCTGGTGGCCAGCCTGGCGCGCAACCTGCCGGGCCTGATGGAGCTGGCGCTCACGCCCTACCCGCAGATCACCGCCGCCACCCGCTACACCACCACCACGCTGGCGCGCTACGCCATCGTGATTGCCGGTGTGCTGGTGGCCTTCAGCACCCTGGGCCTGCGCTGGGGCCAGTTGCAGTGGATGGCCGCCGCGCTCACCGTGGGCCTGGGCTTTGGCCTGCAGGAGATTTTCGCCAACTTCGTCTCGGGGCTGATCCTGCTGGTGGAGCGGCCGTTCCGCGTGGGCGACACCATCACCATTGGTGACCTGACCGGCACCGTCACGCGCATCCACACCCGGGCCACCACGGTGCTGGACTACGACAACAAAGAAATCGTCATCCCCAACAAGACCTTCATCACCGGCCAGGTGACCAACTGGACGCTGTCGGACGACGTCACCCGGCTGACGCTGAACGTGGGCGTGGCCTACGGCAGCCCGCCCGAGCAGGTGCGCGAGCTGCTGCTGCAGATTGCGCGCGAACACCCGCTGGTGCTGGCCGAGCCGCCGCCCAACTGCTGGTTCATGGACCTGGGCGCCAGCACGCTGGACTTCGAGCTGCGCCTGTACGTGGGCCACCTCGGCGATCGCCTGCTGACGCGCCACCAGATGCTGACCCGCATCACCGAGGTGTTTGCCGCCGAAGGCATCGACATCGCCTTCCCGCAGATGGACGTGCATGTGCGGGATTGGCCTGGGCATGGTGCCGCGCTGGTTCCGCCGGCTGCTGCAGAGCGCCCGGTGCCATGAATCACCTCGTCTTTGCCCACGCCAACGGCTTTCCCGCCGGCTGCTACCGCCTGCTGTTCGAACACTGGCGGGCGGCCGGCTGGCAGGTGCATGCGCTGGCGCGCATTGGCCACGATCCGCGCTACCCGGTCAGCAGCAACTGGCCCCATTTGCGCGATGAGCTGATTGCGTTTGCCCAGGCCCAGCTGCCGGCAGGCGAGCGGGCCGTTTTTGCCGGCCACTCGCTGGGCGGCATGCTGAGCTTTCTGGTGGCCTGCCGGCGGCCCGATCTGGCGCAAGGCCTGGTGATGCTGGACGCACCACTGGTGACCGGCTGGCGCGCACAGGCGGTGCGGCTGGCCAAGGCCACGCGGCTGATCGGCCGCGTCTCGCCGGGTCAGGTGTCACGCCGCCGCCGCGAGAGCTGGGACAGCGCCAGCACCCTGCACCAGCACTTCGCCGCCAAGCCCAAGTTTGCCGCCTGGGATGCGCGCGTGCTGGCCGACTATGTGGCCAGCGGCTTCGAGCCCGATGGCGCGGGCGACCGCCAGCGGCTGGCCTTCGCGCGCGACGTGGAGACGCGCATCTACGACACCTTGCCTCACCACGTGGGCCGCCTGCTCAAGCGCTACCCGCCGCAATGCCCGGTGGCGTTTCTGGCCGGCACCGACTCCGAGGAAATGCGCCAGGGTGGCAGCGCCGCCTCACGCGCGCTGGCCGGGCCGCGCTTTGCCACCATCGAGGGCTCGCACCTCTACCCGTTCGAGAAGCCGGACGAGACGGCGCGCTGGGTGCTCGATCAGATCCAGTCGATGGCAGCCTGACGCCCCGGCCGCGCACGGGGCTCGCCTGATCCCGCACGCCCGTGCGCCAGCACGGTGGCGGTGGTCATTCCGCCGGCGGCTTGACCAGCAGCACCGGCACCGGTGCGGCATGCACCAGCCTGGCGGCCGTCGAGCCTTCCAGCGCCGCGCGCAGCGGCCCCAGCGCCCGCGAGCCGATGACCACCAGATCGCAGCGGTGCACCTCGATCAGCTCCAGCATGGCCTGCACAGGCTCGCCGGTGACCACGGCGGTGGCAAAGGCCACTCCGGCATCCTCCAGCAGCCGTGCGGCCGGCGCGATCATGTCCTCGCCCGCCCCGCGCGCCACGCCGGCCAGCAGGGCCGCGTCGTTGCGGGCGGTGACGATTTCGTAGAACGAAGCCGGCTCCTGCACGTTGGCCAGCACGAACGAGGCGGCCAGCCCCTCACGCACCAGGCGCAGCGCAAAGTGGGTTTCGTGCAGCGACAGCTCCGAGCCGTCGACGGGCAGCAGGATGATCATGGTCATGGTCTCCTAGATGGCTTGAACCATTGTGCCCCGCTGCCGCCGACCTGCGCCTATGGGAATTCCATCCTCTTGCGCACCGCACCGGGTTATCGCACCAATGGGGGGGGTGGACGCGTCCGGTATTGCCTACAGTGGACGCATGGATATCTTGCTGATCGACGATCACCCCCTGTTCGGCGTCGGGCTGATGCATGCGCTGATGCAGGCCGACTCGGGCGTCTCGGTGCGGACGGCCCTCACCCTTGCCGACGGCCTGACCGCCGCCGCGCGGTACGAACCCGACATCGTGCTGATCGACTACCGGTTGGGCAGCAGCGCCGCCGAGAGTGGCATCGCGGGTCTTTTTCATTTCGGCGCACGCCATCCGCTGGTGGCGCGCGTGCTGATCTCGGGTGACGAAGGCCCGGATCTGGTGGCCCGGGCCCGCGTGACCGGGGCCAGCGGCTTCCTGGGCAAATCGCTGCCCCTGCCCGTGCTGCTGGCCGCCTTGCGGCATATTGCCGACGGCGGCACCGTGTTCGATGCCCGCAGACTGCCGACTGCCCCGGAGCCGATCCGTCCATGGCCGGCTGCCGATGGGATCCGCACCAACGATCCCACCCCGCGCCAGTTGGAAGTGCTGCAGCTGGTGGCCAAAGGGGAGCCCAACAAGCGCATCGCGCTTGAGCTGGGCATTGCCGAGCGCACGGTCAAGCTGCACATCACGGGCTTGCTGGACTCGCTGGGCGCACGCAACCGCACGCATCTGCTGGTGCGGGCACGCGAAACCGGCCTGCTGTGACCCAGGCCCACCCGCTGCGCACCTGGCTGACGCCTTGCAGGGCAGCCACCGAAGGCATCGAGCAGGATCAGTTCGATGGCCTGATGAAGGTCATCAACGACATCGTCGTGGGCACCACCTCCGGCGCGCTGTTCACCGTGATCGTGTTCCGCAACCACCCCAACGGCGCGGCGCTGAAGGTGTGGCTGGCCGTGTTTCTCCTCATCTCCCTGTGGCGGCTGGTGTGGCGCAGCCAGTACCTGCGCCGCCAGCCTCGCGGCGACGAGGCCCGGCGGCTGTGCGTGCGCAGCCTTCGGTTGGCACTGCTGCATGCGGCCATGTGGGGGCTGATCAGCGTGCTGCTGTGGCGGCCTGACGCACCGCTGGCCGAAACGGTGTTGCAGATCTCGGTGATCGCCATGTGCCTGGGCGCCAACATCCACCTCTCACCGTTCTATCCGGTGCTGCGCAACTACATCTTGCTGGCCATGGTGCCGCTGGTGGCGCGCAACGTGGCCATCGGCGGCGTGCTGCACCTGATCCTGGCCACGATGCTGAGCATCATTGCGTACTACTCGCTGCGCCTGGGCCGGGTGCAGCAGGCGATGACCCACGACGTCTACGACCAGCGGCGGCGCAATGCCGAACTGGCCTCGGCGCTGAAGGACGAGAACGCGGTGGCCGAGGCGGCACGCCAGCGCGCCGAAGAGGCCAGCGCCGCCCGCACCCGGCTGTTCGCGGCGGCCAACCACGACCTGCGCCAGCCGCTGTACGCCATTGGCCTGCTGGCGCAGACGCTGCAAAGCCCCTATGGCGCGGCGAACGCGACCACCCTGGGCGCGCGCCTGGTGGAAGGCGTGGACAGCCTGGGCCATCTGCTCGACGAGTTGATCGAGCTGTCGCGTGTGGACAGCGGCAGCCTGGAGGCCAGGCCGGCCCCCTTCGATCTGCAGGCGCTGCTGGCCGAGACCACGGCACTGTTTGAACCAGAGGCGCGCGCCAAAGGCCTGCGTCTGGTGCTGATCGCCCCGCCGGGGGTGGCCCTGGGCGATCGCGCGCTGATCGGGCGCGTGCTGTCCAACCTGGTGTCCAACGCCGTGCGCTACACCGCCAGGGGCCTGGTGACACTGCGCGCCACACCGCTGGCGGAAGGGGGCTGGACGGTGGCCGTCGAGGACACCGGCATTGGCCTGGCCGAGTCGGAGCAGGCGCGCATCTTCGAGGAGTTCTACCAGGTGGCCAACCCGGGGCGCGACCGCACGCTGGGTGTCGGCCTGGGCCTGGCCATCGTCAAGCGGCTGTCGGACATGCTGGGGCTGGACATTGCGGTGGCCTCCGTGGTGGGGCGGGGCAGCCGGTTCACCATCCGCTTGCCTGCGGCCACCTCCGAGCAGGCGGATGCCGCGCCACTGACACCGGCTGCGGACGATGCGCTGCGTGGCCTGCGCGTGCTGGTGGTGGAGGACGATGCCTTCGCGCGCACCGCCCTGGTGCAACTGCTGACATCCTGGGGTTGCCTCGTCGCAGAGGCCGCGAGCGCGAAGCAGGCCATCGCCCGGATCGACCCCCCGCACGTTGCCACACCGCCCGGCTGCGGCCTGATCGATCTGCGGCTGGCCGAGGGCCTGGCCAGCCGCGATGGCCTGGACGTATTGCAGCACCTGCGCCGGTCCCTGGGTGCGCAGTGGCCTGCCGCCATCGTCACCGGGGACGTCGGCTCAGCCCGCGCCCAGGAGGCCAGGCAGGCCGGCGTGGCCGTGCTGTACAAGCCGGTGCGCCCGATGCAACTGCGCGCCTTTCTGAGCAACGTGGCGGCGCAGCATCAGCCGAACTGAGCGCCCTGCCCTCTGTATGCGCCACTGCGGCCGGCCCCGGCGGCTCCCCGCCGTGGCCATGGGGCGAGACCCGGCGCAGGCCCCATACAATCCTGCTTTACCACCTTGGCGCACCCCGGCCTCAGGCTTGGCGGTGCTCGCTCCATGACCAAATACGTCTTTGTCACTGGCGGTGTGGTGTCCTCGCTTGGCAAGGGCATCGCGTCGGCCTCCTTGGCCGCCATCCTTGAGTCGCGCGGCCTGAAGGTCACCATCCTCAAGCTCGACCCCTATCTCAACGTGGACCCGGGCACCATGAGCCCGTTCCAGCATGGCGAAGTGTTCGTCACCGACGACGGTGCCGAAACCGACCTCGATCTGGGCCACTACGAGCGCTTCATCACCACGCGCATGACGCGGGGCAACAACTTCACCAGCGGCCAGGTCTACCGCAACGTGCTCGAAAAAGAGCGCCGCGGCGACTACCTGGGCAAGACGGTGCAGGTCATTCCCCACGTCACCGGTGAGATCCAGGAGCTGATCAAGCGCGGCGCCCAGGGCGTGGACGTGGCCATCGTCGAGATCGGCGGCACGGTGGGCGACATCGAGTCGCTGCCCTTTCTGGAGGCCGTGCGCCAGCTCAGCCTGCGCATGGGCCCGGGCAGCACGGCCTTCGTGCACCTGACCTATGTGCCCTGGATCAAGACGGCGGGCGAGCTCAAAACCAAGCCCACCCAGCACACGGTGCAAAAGCTGCGCGAAATCGGCATCCAGCCCGACGCGCTGATCTGCCGCGCCGACCGCGAGGTGCCGGCCGAGGAGCGCGAGAAGATTTCGCTCTTTACCAACGTGGCCTCGCACGGCGTCATCAGCATGTGGGACGTGGACACCATCTACAAGGTGCCACGCATGCTGCACGAGCAGCGGCTCGATGAGCTGGTCTGCATGAAGCTGCAGCTGCTGACCAAGCCCGCCAACCTGCGGGTCTGGGACAACCTGGTGCACGAGGTCGAGCACCCGCGCGGCGAGGTGCACGTGGCCATGTGTGGCAAGTACACCGACCTGTCGGACAGCTACAAGTCGCTCAACGAGGCGCTGCGCCACGCCGGCCTGCACAACCACGTGCGGGTGGTGCTGGAGTATGTGGACGCCGAGTCGCTGGAAGGCGGCCAGGCCGACACCTTGCTCAGCCGCTTTGACGCCATCCTGGTGCCCGGCGGCTTCGGCCAGCGCGGCGTGGAAGGCAAGATTGCCGCCGCCCGTTATGCCCGCCAGCACAGCGTGCCCTACCTGGGCATCTGCCTGGGCATGCAGGTGGCCACCATCGAGTACGCGCGGGACATGGCCGGGCTCGAAGGCGCCAACTCCACCGAGTTCGACGCCCACGCCAAACACCCGGTGATCGCGCTGATCGACGAGTGGCAGGACGCCGACGGCTCCATCCACACGCGCAGCGCCGACTCCGACCTGGGCGGCACCATGCGCCTGGGCGCCCAGAGCTCCGACGTGGTGCCCGGCACCCTGGCCTTCGAGATCTACGGCCCCGTGGTCACCGAGCGCCACCGCCACCGCTACGAAGCCAACGAGGCCTACCTCGACCGCCTGCGCGAGGCCGGCCTCGTGATCTCGGCCATCACCCAGCGCGAGAAGCTCACCGAAATCGTCGAGCTGCCGCGCGAGGCGCATCCGTGGTTCATGGGCGTGCAGTTCCACCCCGAGTTCAAGAGCACGCCGTGGAACGGCCACCCCCTGTTCAAGAGCTACATCAAGGCCGCACTGGCGCACCAGGCGCTGCGCGGCCAGGGTGAGGCCGCCAGCCTCAAAGCACACGCCTGATGCCCCTTCAACCCGTCCACGCGACCAACCTCTGCTGCTGCCATGAACCTCACCGGCTTTCCCATCGGGCTTGATCGGCCCTTCTTCCTCATCGCCGGCCCCTGCGTGGTCGAGAGCGAGCAGCTCCAGATGGACGTGGCCGGCCGGCTCAAGGAGATGACCGCCGAGCTGGGCATCCCCTTCATCTTCAAGAGCAGCTACGACAAGGCCAACCGCTCCAGCGGCACCAGCTTTCGCGGCCCGGGCATGGACAAGGGCCTGGACATCCTGGCCAAGGTGAAAAAAGAGCTGGCCCTGCCGGTGCTCACCGACGTGCACCACGAAGCCGAGGTGGCCCAGGTGGCCTCGGTGGTGGATGTGCTGCAGACGCCCGCCTTCCTGTGCCGCCAGACCGACTTCATCCGCGCGGTGGCGCAATCGGGCAAGCCGGTCAACATCAAGAAGGGCCAGTTCCTCGCCCCTGGCGACATGAAGAACGTGATCCAGAAGGCCCGCGACGCCGCCCGCGACGCCGGCCTGTCCGAAGACCGCTTCATGGCCTGCGAGCGCGGCGCCAGCTTTGGCTACAACAACCTCGTCTCCGACATGCGCAGCCTGGCCATCATGCGCGAGACCGGCGCGCCGGTGGTGTTCGACGTCACCCACTCGGTGCAACTGCCTGGCGGCCAGGGCACCAGCAGCGGCGGCCAGCGCGAGTTCGTGCCGGTGCTGGCGCGCGCCGGCGTGGCCGTGGGCGTGGCCGGCCTCTTCATGGAAACCCACCCCGACCCCGCGCACGCGCTGTCCGATGGCCCCAACGCCGTGCCCCTGCACAAGATGCGCCCACTGCTGGAGCAACTGCTGCAACTGGACCGCGTGGTCAAGGCGCAGCCGCTGCTGGAAACCGATTTTTCTTGATCTGGATTGACTTGGAGAGACCCTGACATGAGTGCCATCGTTGACATCGTCGGCCGCGAGATCCTGGACTCGCGCGGCAACCCCACCGTCGAGTGCGACGTGCTGCTGGAAAGCGGCACGCTGGGCCGCGCCGCCGTGCCCTCGGGTGCCTCCACCGGCTCGCGCGAGGCCATCGAGCTGCGCGACGGCGACAAAAGCCGCTACCTGGGCAAGGGCGTGCTCAAGGCCGTGCAGCACATCAACACCGAAATCTCCGAAGCCGTGCTGGGCCTGGACGCCACCGAGCAGGCCTTCCTCGACCGCACCATGATCGACCTGGACGGCACCGAGAACAAAAGCCGCCTGGGCGCCAACGCCATGCTGGCCGTTTCCATGGCCGTGGCCCGCGCCGCCGCCGAAGAAGCCGGCCTGCCGCTGTACCGCTACTTCGGCGGCATGGGCGGGGTGCAACTACCCGTGCCCATGATGAACGTCATCAACGGCGGCGCCCACGCCAACAACAACCTCGACCTGCAGGAGCTGATGATCATCCCTGTGGGGGCGCCCAGCTTCCGGGAGTCGCTGCGCTACGGTGCCGAGGTCTTTCACGCGCTCAAGAAAATCATCGACGCCAAAGGCATGAGCACGGCCGTGGGTGACGAGGGCGGCTTCGCCCCCAGCGTCGAGAGCCACGAGGCCGCCATCCAGCTCATCCTGGAGGCCATCGCCAAGGCCGGCTACACGCCCGGCGAACAAATCGCCATCGGCCTGGACTGCGCCGCCAGCGAGTTCTACAAAGACGGCAAATACCACCTGGCCGGCGAAGGCGGCCTGCAACTGACCGCCCCGCAGTGGACCGACATGCTGGCCACCTGGTGCGACAAATACCCCATCATCAGCATCGAAGACGGCATGCACGAAGGCGACTGGGAGGGCTGGAAGCACCTGACCGAGCGCCTGGGCAAAAAAGTGCAACTGGTGGGCGACGACCTCTTCGTCACCAACACCAAGATCCTGAAGCGCGGCATCGACGAAGGCATTGCCAACTCCATCCTCATCAAGATCAACCAGATCGGCACCTTGACCGAGACCTTTGCCGCCATCGAGATGGCCAAGCGCGCCGGCTACACCGCCGTGGTCAGCCACCGCTCGGGCGAGACCGAGGACGCCACCATTGCCGACATCGCCGTGGGCCTCAACGCCGGCCAGATCAAGACCGGCTCCATGAGCCGCAGCGACCGCATGGCCAAGTACAACCAGCTGCTGCGCATCGAGGAAGACCTGGGCGACGTGGCCGAATACCCCGGCCGCGCGGCTTTCTACAATCTGCGCTGAGCCTGCCGCCACGCCCCGTGAAAGCCCTGCCCTACATCCTCATCGCCCTGCTCGTGCTCGTGCAGGGCGCGCTGTGGCTGGGCAAGGGCGGCGTGCCGCACACGCGCGCGCTGCGCGCCGAACTGGCCGCCCAGGACGCCACCAACGAAGCCGCCCGCCAGCGCAACGAGCGCCTGGCGGCCGAGGTGGCCGACCTGCAATCCGGCACCGAAATCATCGAAGAGCGGGCCCGCACCGAGCTGTCGATGATCCGCGACGGCGAGTTGCTGGTGGTGGTCACACCCGCAGCCACTGGACGCTGACCCCCCGGCCTCTGGCCGGCCCTCCACCCTGAACCGAGCCTGCCATGCACATCCGCACCGACGCCCCCGACCTGGACCTGAACAACCTGGGTTTTGCCTACGTCAACACCGACTGGCGCTACCGCGCGCACTGGAAGGGCGGCGCCTGGGATGCCGGCACCATGACCGAGGACAACACGCTGCGCATCGCCGAGGGCGCCACCTCGCTGCACTACGGCCAGCAGTGCTTTGAGGGCCTCAAGGCCTACCGCTGCAAAGACGGCTCCATCAACCTCTTTCGGCCCGACGAAAACGCCAAGCGCATGGCGCGCTCCTGCGAGCGGCTGCTGATGCCCGAGGTCAGCGAGGCCCAGTTCATCGACGCCTGCAAGCAGGTGGTCAAGGCCAACGAGCGCTTCCTGCCGCCTTACGGCTCGGGTGGCAGCCTCTACCTGCGGCCCTTCGTCATCGGCGTGGGCGACAACATCGGCATCCGCACCGCGCCGGAGTTCATCTTCAGCGTGTTCTGCGTGCCCGTGGGGCCGTACTTCAAAGGCGGCCTCAAGCCCCAGAACTTCGTCACCACCCCCTACGACCGCGCCGCGCCGCAGGGCACCGGCGCCGCCAAGGTGGGCGGCAACTACGCGGCCAGCCTGATGCCCGGCATGGAGGCCAAGGGTAAGCACTTTGCCGACGCCATCTACCTGGACCCGGCCACCCACACCAAGATCGAGGAAGTCGGCGCCGCCAACCTCTTCGTCATCAGCAAGGACGGCAAGCGCTTCGTCACCCCGCGCTCACCCAGCATCCTGGCCAGCATCACCAAGCTCAGCCTGCTGTGGCTGGCCCAGCACCGGCTGGGCCTGGAGGCCATCGAGGGCGACGTGCCCATCGCCAGCCTGGCCGACTGGGCCGAAGCCGGCGCCTGCGGCACCGCCGCCGTCATCACCCCCATCGGCGGCATCCAGCACGGCGAGCACTTCCACATCTTCCACAGCGAGACCGACATCGGCCCCGTCACCCGCAAGCTCTACGACGAGCTGGTGGGCATCCAGTACGGCGACCGCGAGGCACCGGCGGGGTGGGTGGTCAAGGTGTGAGGCCTGGCGGCGGGCCTGGCCCGCCGCGAGACCTTATTTAACGGACACAGTATGGGTCGTCGGGTGTGTACGACCCTTGGGCATCGTAAACCTCATAAATTTTGGTCTGCACGTAGGGATCACGGTTAGTATGTTCATATTTATAAATCAACTTACCTGACATCCGACTGTCCGGATTTGTTAGCTCCAACCAGTAACTGCGTATATCCTCTGAATATTCGCGGGGAGTGTCGATTTCTTGTATCTCCTGAATCTGAACCGCGCCATGGAATTGCTGCCAGGAACCCATCACACTCGGCTCCGTGCCGTTATATGCCAACCCATTGCTGCCCAGTGTAAGAACCTGGGTTCGAACGATGGCGCCATTGGCGTCAAACCAGTTCACGGTATAGCAACCTGCCGCAGTGGGCCGGGCGTTTGCGCCCGATGAGACAAGGGCCACCAGCGCGATCAACACAGCGCCCTTCAATTGTTCGAATTTCATCGTCTATCCTTTCCTTATGGACTGAAGCTCAGAAATGACATTCATAATGGCTATTCTTGTAAACCATCATTGAGCCCATGCGGTGAGAAATCCATTCTTGGGGCTGGGCATCAATCAGGACTGCGCTCGCTGATCCCATACCATTGAAATATTCCTCTGGGGTGCCATCTTTTCGCTTTTTCTTGTCAATGATATAGGTTTGCATCTGTCTACCATATGGCGGACCCAAATCAGTGTAAACTATATCACCAAGGAGATAAACATACCGATCGTCTTCAGTCCATAGCCCCATTACGTAGGGAACATCTTCCCTCCAGTACTGCGCTTTGGCTTTCCATTGGCCATTAGCGTCGATTTCAATGCATCTTTTTGCGCGCTTGTCACCTTGCCGATCCCTCACGAGCCAATAACGACCGGGCTCCCAGCTAGAAAAGGCCGTCGGCTCTGGGTTTTGCGCCTGCGCCTGCGCCGACATTCCCAAGGACCCCAGCGCCGCCGCCAGCAGGGCTGGCCATATGGATTTCTTCATCGTCATCCTCCACATTCACGTTGGCTACACAGCCGGCTGAGCGAACCTGCTCCACCGGGTTGAAGCGTGGCGGCTAGGCCGCGCCACTTCTGAGCGAAACGTTACGAAACCGCACGACGGAGGGACATCCTCCTGAAGTAGGAAATTTGTGACAATTAACTAGGTATTTACGCTAGTTTTGAATTGCAAAACCCGCCTCGGGGTCCAGACCGGCGGGCTGGCTGCGGTCCGAGGGAGGCGGGGCGCCTACAGCACGACAATCTCGCCCGCCCCAGTCACGAACGCCGTACGCACCTCGGCCCCCGGCTCGGCCGCCTGGACCGCCGCGCGGTAGGTGGCCAACTGCGCGCAAAGCAGCGGGTTGTGCTGCGGAGCGTGATGCAGCTTGTGGTCCAGCACCCACCAGGTGTCGCCGCGCTTGAGCAGGCGGTCGATGCGCAGGCTCTGGCCTTGCCAGACGATGGGCACTTCGTCAGCCCGCCAGTCGGCGCCCTGCTCCAGCGCGGCCAGCGCCGGGCTGGCCAGCACGCGAACCGCCGCCGCCTGCGCCTGGGCGGCAGCGGTAGGGTCCAGCTCGAATGCCACCGCCGCTTGCGCCGCCGCCGCATCGTCCGCGCGGCCCCATTGCAGCAACCGATGAAAGGCTTCGCCCGTGCGGCCGATGGTGGAGGTGGACGCAGTCTCCAACGGCACAGCAGGTGGCGCGGCCAGCGCTCGCCAGTCGGGCAGTTCGGCCGGTGCGTCCGGCGCGGCGGCGGCGGGCGCGGCCTGCCAGGCCTCGGGCCAGGGCTGGGTCAGCGCCTCCAGCCGCTCCCACCAACTGGCGTCGGCGCTGGCGCGGCGGTGGGGTTGCACGGCGCTGACCACCAGCGCGCCGCGCGCGCGGGTCAGGGCCACGTAAAGCAGGTTGAGCTGCTCGCGCGCGGCCAGGGTGGCTTCGTCTTCGGCCAATGCCTGGAGGCTGGGCGGCACGGTGCCGGCGCCGGCCACGAAGGCGGCGCGCGCCGGGTGGGCGTGGGTCACGGGCCAGTCCACCAGCAACTCGGGCTGGGCGCCGCCGCGCGCGTTGGGGTGGGTGTCGGCCAGGAAGACCACGTCGGCCTCCAGGCCCTTGGCGCTGTGCACGGTCAGCAGTTGCACGGCACCCGGCGTGGGCACGGCGGGCAGTTTGTGCAGGCGCTTTTTCAGCGCCCGCACAAAGGCGTACAGCGTCAGGTAGCGGCCGCCGTCCAGCGCCAGCGTCTCTTCAATGAGGGCAGTGAGCGCGGCCTGGGCCTGGGCGCGCTCGGACGCGGCGCAGGCGGCCAGCAGGCGGGGCAGGCCGTCGCCCTCGTGCAGCAGGTGGTCCAGCACGTCGTGCGGCGGCCAGCGGCGGGCCAGCGCCGCCCAGCGCGGCAGCAGCTCGCCTGCACGCTTCAAGGGCGGGCTGGCCTGGCCCGCCAAGGCCTCCAGCCAGGTGGGTGCGCGGCGGGCGGCCAGGGCCATGAGGTCGGCGTCGCTGGCGCCAAAGAGCGGGCTTTTGAGCACCTGGGCCAGCGCGGCGTCGTGGCCGGGTGAGGCCAGCACGTCCAGCAGCGCCAGCACGTCGCGCACCTCGGCCACGTCGGTCAGCACCAGGTCGCTGGCCTGCACGTGGGGCACCTGCAGTGCGCGCAGCGCACGGCCCACCTCGGCAAGCACCAGGCGTCGGCGCGCCAGCACATGGATGGCACCGGGTGGCACGGCCGGGCGACCGTCTGCCGGCCGCACCAGGGCGGCCACGGCGTCGGCAATGCGGCGCGCTTCCTCGGCCAGCAGCGGCTCGCGCACCTCGTGGCGCGGCGTGGTCAGGCTGTCGCGCCAGGCGGCGGGGGCGTCGTCGGCCGCCACCCTGTCGGGGCGCGGCACCAGCGGCAGGTGGTAAATGCCTTGCAGGGCAGGCACCTCGGTGGCCCCGCTGGTGTGGGGCACGAAGCCGGCGTACTGGCCGGCGGCCTGGGCCTGCTCGAAGACGGCGTTGACGGTGTCCAGCACCGTTTGCGTGTTGCGCCGCGTGTGGTTGGCGGCCAGGCGCCGGCCGGCCAGCAGGGTGGCAACGAAATCCTGGGCGGCGGCAAACACGCGCGGCTCGGCGCGGCGGAAGCGGTAGATGCTCTGCTTGGGGTCGCCCACGATGAAGACGCTGAACGGCGCCCCGCCGCCTGCGCCGGCGTAGCCAGCCAGCCAGGGCGCGAGGGCCTGCCATTGCAGGGGACTGGTGTCCTGGAACTCGTCGAGCAACACGTGGCGAAAGCGCATGTCCAGCCGCTCGTGCAGCCAGGGCGCCCACTGGCTGTCGGCCAGCAGGGTGACGGCCAGGGTTTCCAGGTCGTTCATGTCCACCAGGCCGCGCTCGCGCTTGAGGGTGCGCCACTCGGCCAGCAGCAGGCGCGTCAAGGTCACCATGCGGCGGTGGTCGTCGTGGGCATCTTGCTGGGCCAGCGCGGTGGCCAGGGTGTCGAGCGCGTCGCAGCCTGCCACAAACTCGGGTGCGGGCTCCTGCGTCAGCTTGCGCGGGCCTTTGGCGGTGAACAAGGCCTCGCGGGCGGCGGCGTAGGCGGAGCGCGCATCGGGCAGGGCCAGCGCGGCCACCAGGGCGGCGGCGGCGTCCTGGCTCTTTTTACCCTTGGCGGCGCCCAGCGCGGCGGCCACCGTGGTCAGCAGCGGCACCAGTTGGGGCCAGCCGTCCAGCGGATGGGCCCAGGCGGTGGCAGGGGCCGGCACGGCGCCTTGCAGCGTGCCGGCGGCGTCGGCGCGCTCGATTTCGATGCGGCGGCTCCAGGCCTGTTCCAGCCACTTGCCCAGCGTGTCGCGGCCCACGCGCTGGCCCAGCGCCAGGTGGTCGGCGCTGGCCTGGGCGTCGGCCAGCACGGCGCGGGCAAAGCGCTGCATCAGCGGCGCGTGCAGCTCGCGCGTGTCCTCAATCAATGCCATACCCGGGTGCAGGCCCAGCTCCTCCAGCACGGCCAGCGGCGCCATGCGCAGCAACTGGCCAAACCAGGCGTGGAAGGTGCGCACCTGCACGCCGCTGCCGCTGGCCAGCAACTCGTCCCACAGCTGCGCCAGGCGCGGCGCGGCGGCCTCGGCGGCGGCGGCGTCCAGGCCGCGCAGGCGCAGCTCCTGCACGCGGGTGCCGTGATCGGCGGCGGCCCAACTGCGCAGCCATTGGTGCAGCCGCTGCTGCATCTCGCCGGCGGCCTTGCGGGTGAAGGTGATGGCCAGGATCTGGTTGGGCGCGGTGCCAGCCAGCAGCGCACGCACGATGCGCGAGACCAGCATCCAGGTCTTGCCCGCACCCGCGCAGGCCTCCACGACCACGCTTTGTGCGGGGTCGCAGGCCACGGCGTAGAACGCGGTGTCGCTGGCGGGGCGGCCGTCGATCTGGTAGTTCATTGCCCTACCCTGCGCACGGCGCGCTGCGGGATTCGCGTTTGGGAGCGGCCCGGCGCGCTCATGGCAACGGCGCCACGTCGTCGGCCCAGGCGTCGCGGCGACACAGGCCGCGTGCCAGGCAGTGGGTGCAGGTATCGCCCTGACCCAGTGCGCGCAGCGGCTCACCCGCCCGGCCCCGCGCCAGTTCGGCCGCCACCGCCGGCCACCAGAGGCTGAGCGCTTCGGCCACGTCGGGGTTGGGCAGCTCGGTCAGCGCGCCGCTGCGCTCGCCCAGCGGCAGGTAGGCGGCGGCCAGGCCATCGGCCACGGCATCGCCGCTTTGCAAGGCCAGCGCGGCATAGACCATCAACTGCGTGTCTTCGAGAGGCG
The DNA here is from genome assembly GCA_020161145.1 of Pseudomonadota bacterium. GTDB lineage: Bacteria > Pseudomonadota > Gammaproteobacteria > Burkholderiales > Burkholderiaceae_C > Ideonella. The sequence goes on along the minus strand of JAIUPQ010000001.1, from coordinate 405,640 downwards.
CCTTGAGGCCGTCTTTCAACCGGCTGGCACTGCCGCTCTTGTAGTCCAGCAGTTGCACACGGCCGGCGGGGCCGGTGTCGATGCGGTCGATGCGCCCATGCAGGCCCGTGCCGCGCCGCGTGGCCTCGCTGTGCGCGACCCGCCAACCCTCTGCGTCGCGGGCGTGCAGCCAGTCCAGGTAACGCGGCACCAGCGAGTCGAACAGGGCGCGAAACGGCAGCAGCGCCGCATCGGTAAGGCCCAGGTCGGCCTGCGCCGTGCGGGCCGCGGCCCGCAATTCGGCCGCGTCGTCCATGCCGCTGCGGCTGGCATGAAAGCAATCCAGCGTGGCGTGCAGCCAGGAGCCGTGGTCGGCGCGGCTGCGGTCGGCCTCCAGCTCGGCGTCTTCGGCCAGACCCAGCAGCGTGCGGGCAAAAAACTGGTAAGGGCAGGCGCGCCAGGCGGCCAGTGCGCTGGCCGACAGCGAGGCCGGCCAGGCGGCGGCCGAGGCATCGGGCTGCGGCGGCGCGGACGGCGTGGCCGGCCAGGCGCGCTGCGGCGGGGCGGCATCCCAGGCGGGCAGCGCACCGCCGCCCTGCGCCAGTGCCAGCCGCTCCAGCAGCGGGCTGGGCGCCAGCGGCCGACCACCCTCGGCCTGGTGCCAGCTCAGCGCCAGGCGCGGCTGGCGCAACAGTTGGGCCAGCACCTGGGCCTCGCGCAGGCGCTGGGCATCGGGCGTGGGCAGGCCCAACCGCGCGGCCTGGGCCGGGGTGAGCAGGCCCGCGTCGGCAAGGCCTTGGCCCAGGCGCTGGGCATCGGCACCGGGCACCAGCACGGCGGCAAACGGCCGCAGCATGGCGCGCGCCAAGGGGGTGATGACCACCTGGGCCGCCGTGGTCAGCCGGGGCACATAGACGGCTTGCTCCAGCGCGGCATCCACCCAGGTGATGAAGGCGTCCAGCCGCAACGTGGCCACCAGCCCCGACGGCGCGGTGAGCGCCAGGGCCACGGCGGCGGCGGCGGGGTCGGCGGCGTCCGTCGGCACGGCCTGCGCCAGCAAGGCCAGCCAGTCGGCCAGCGGACGCTGGGGTTGGTCGTGCCAGGGTGCGAGGTGTGCGGCGGCCTCGGCCCACAGCGCCTCGGCCTGCTCCCGGCGGGCCAGGGCCAGCGAGCGGCCGCGCCAGGCGGATTCCAGGGCATCGACGGCAGCAGGCGCGGCCCAGTCGGTGTCTTTGAGCCAGGCCAGCCAGGCGTCGCGGCTGGCGGCGTCGGTGGCCTCAGGCCGCGCCCGGGCGGCGCGCAGCGCCTGCATCACCCGGGCGCCAGCCCGGGTGGTGGGCAGGCGCCAGCCGGTGTCGTCCTGCACCGCCGCGCCGGCCCGCGCCAGCAGCGCATGCACGCGGCGCACCACGCGCCGCTCCAGCGCCACCAGCGCCACCGGCTGGCCCTGGCGCAACTCGGTCAGCACGCGGGCGGCCACGGCCTGGGCCTCGGTCTCGGCGTCGGTGAACGCGGCCAGAGCCGGCGGAGCGGACGCCACGGTCCACCACGGCGTGCTGGCGGGCGCATCGGCCAGCAGGCGCAGCGCCGCAGCGCCGCGCGCGGCCTGGGCGGCCAGCAGGCGCTCGGTCAGGGCGTCGGCACCGCCGGCCTGCAACGCCACCAGCAAGCCGGGGCGCAGGTCGAACAGCACGTCGGTGGCCGCAGCGTCGTGCGCGGCCACCCAGTCGATGGCCAGCAACGCGAGCTGCCCTTCACGGTAGGCAGCCTGGGGCGCAAGCAGTTCACGCGCGGCCTGCCACCAGGCCGGCCGCTCGGCCGGCGCCAGCGTGGCGGCGTGGCTGGCCAGTGTGCGGGCGGTGGTCAGCAAGCTGGCCTGGGCAGCGTCGAACGCCCCGGCGTCGCGCTGCGCCCAGGTACGCCCCCAGGCGGTGGCACGCATCAGTTGGCGGGCACGCAACGTATCACGCCGGGCATCGCCGCTGTAGGCCCCGGGCGGCGTGGCCGGCGCAGGAGCCAGTTGGGCAGCCAGCGTCTGCGGGGTTTCGATGCGCGGCGGCCAGCCGCCCAGCTCGACCGTCGCCCGGCGCGCCAGCGGCAGCAAGGCCGCAAACGGCAACAGCCAGACGGCATCGCGCGCCAACGAACCCTGCGCCCGGGCGGCCTCCAGCACCGCCTGGGCCGCCGTGCGCCACCAGGCTGCGTCGGCGGGGCCTGGCGGCAGACCTCGGGTGGTGGGCGCGAGCGATGGGGCCATATGTCACAATCATTCTGCCCTGCCCGCGGTCAGCCGCCGGGCGCCTTTCTGCCAAGGATTCGCGATGAGCAGCCCCCTGATCAAACACATCACCGACGCTTCGTTTGAAGCCGACGTGCTGAATTCGCCCACCCCCGTGCTGGTGGACTATTGGGCCACCTGGTGTGGCCCGTGCAAGATGATTGCCCCGGTGCTGGACGAGCTGGCGCCGGTCTATGGCGACAAGCTCCAGATTGCCAAGCTGGACGTGGACGCCAACCGCGACGTGCCGGCCAAGTTCGGCATCCGCGGCATTCCCACGCTGATGCTGTTCAAGGGCGGCCAACCCGTGGCGACCAAAGTTGGCGCGGCCTCCAAGGCCCAGTTGACGCAGTTCATAGACGCCAATCTATAATCTCTTCCCAAGGCGGCCCGTGCCAAGCGCGCGGAGTCGCCCTGCGAGGCGCCTCTCCCCAGCGGATGCGGCGCCCGCCCGGCCAGCAAGCTGGCCGCCCCCTTCCCCTTCTTCCTCATGCTTCAGGACCACCTGCAACCAGGTGCCGTCGCCATGCATCTTGCCGAACTCAAAGCCCTGCACGTCTCTGCCCTGATTGAAATGGGCGAGGCGCTCGAAATCGAAAACGTCAGCCGCATGCGCAAGCAGGAGCTGATGTTCGCCATCATGAAAAAGCGCGCCAAGGCCGGCGAACAGGTGTTCGGCGACGGCGTGCTCGAGGTGCTGCCCGATGGTTTCGGGTTTCTGCGCTCCATCGACACCAGCTACATGGCGTCGACGGACGACATCTACCTCTCACCCAGCCAGGTGCGCCGCTTCAACCTGCACACCGGCGATCTGGTGGAAGGCGAGGTGCGCGTGCCCAAGGACGGCGAGCGTTACTTCGCGCTGGTCAAGGTGGACCGGGTCAACGGCCTGACGCCCGAGCAGAACAAGCACAAGATCATGTTCGAGAACCTGACGCCGCTCTTCCCGAAAGAGGCGTTCAGGCTGGAGCGTGAGAACTTCAAGGGCGACGAGAACATCACCGGCCGCATCATCGACCTGATCGCGCCCATCGGCAAAGGCCAGCGCGCGCTGCTGGTGGCCCAGCCCAAGACCGGCAAGACCGAGATGATGAAGTCCATCGCCCATGCGCTGGTGGCCAATCACCCCGAGATCCACCTCATCGTGCTGCTGGTCGATGAGCGCCCCGAAGAAGTGACCGAGATGCTGCGCACGGTGCGCGGCGAGGTCATCTCTTCCACCTTCGACGAGCCGGCCGCCCGCCACGTGCAGGTGGCCGAGATGGTCATCGAGCGCGCCAAGCGCCTGACCGAGCTGGGCAAGGACGTGGTCATCCTGCTGGACTCCATCACCCGCCTGGCCCGCGCCTACAACAACGTGCTGCCCAGTTCGGGCAAGGTGCTGACTGGCGGTGTGGACGCCAATGCGCTGCAACGCCCCAAGCGCTTCTTTGGCGCCGCCCGCAACGTGGAAGAAGGCGGCAGCCTGACCATCATCGGCACCGCGCTGATCGACACCGGATCCAAGATGGACGAGGTGATCTACGAAGAGTTCAAAGGCACCGGCAACTGCGAGATTCACCTCGACCGCCGCATGGCCGAAAAGCGCGTCTACCCCTCCATCCTCATCAACAAGAGCGGCACGCGCCGCGAAGAGCTGCTGCTCAAGCCCGAGATCCTGCAAAAAAGCTGGATCCTGCGCAAGCTGCTCTACAACATGGATGAGATCGAGGCGATGGAGTTCATCCTCGACAAGATGAAGGCCAGCAAGACCAACCTCGACTTCTTCGACATGATGCGAAGAGGCGGTTGACCCTGCGCCACGATCTGACCCGCACCGCGGGCCTGGCGCTGCCACTGGTGGGTGGCCATCTGGCCACCGGCCTCGTGGGCACGGTGGACGCCATCATCGCCGGCCAGCATGGCACGGCGACGTTGGCCGGCGTCTCGGTGGGCACGGCCATCTACTTTCTGCCGCTGCTGGTGGTGCTGGGCACGCTGATGGCGCTGCCGCCGTCGGTGTCGCAACTCGATGCCGCCGGCCGGCGCACCGAGATTGCGCCGCTGTTTCGCCAGGCCCTGTGGCTGGCCCTGGGCCTGGGCATGCTGATGGCGCTGCTGCTGACACTGGCGCCGCTGGGGCTGGGCCACCTGGGCATCGCGCCCGAGTTGCGCGCCGGCGCCACGGCGTTTTTGCACGGCATCCGCTGGGGCATGCCCGCGCTGACCGTCTACCTGACCATGCGCTACCTGTGCGACGGCCTGCACTGGTCCGTGCCCACGCTGGTGCTGGGCTTCGCCGGCCTGGCGCTGCTGGTGCCTCTTGGTTGGGCGCTGACGTTCGGCCGCCTGGGCCTGCCCGAAATGGGCGCGGGCGGCCTGGGCCTGGCGTCCAGCCTGATGATGTGGGCACAGGCACTGGGTTTCACGCTCTATCTGCGCCGCACACGGCGCTTTGCCGATCTGGGGCTGTTCGCCCACCTGGAGCCGCCCCGCTGGGCCGACCTGCGCAGCCTGCTGGCCACCGGCCTGCCCATTGGCGTGACGGTGACCATGGAGGGCGGCCTCTTCATCACCACCGCGCTGCTGATTGGCCGCCTGGGTGAGGTACCGGCGGCCGCCCACCAGATCGCCATCAACGTGGCCAGCCTGTGCTTCATGATTCCGTTCGGCATCGCCGAGGCCACCACCGTGCGCGTGGGTCATGCCGTGGGACGGGGCGACGCGCATGGCGTGCGCCAGGCGGCTCGCGCCGGGCTCACGCTGGCACTGGTCATGGCGACGGTGACCGGCCTGCTGCTGCTGTTCGGCCACAACGCCATCGTCGCCCGCTACACCCAGGACGCGGCCGTGGCCACGCTGGCCGCGCTGCTGCTGCTGCATGCGGCGGTGTTCCAGTTTCCCGACAGCATTCAGGTGCTGTTTGCCGGCGCGCTGCGCGGCCTCAAAGACACCCGCGTGCCCATGCTGCTGGCGGCGCTGGCCTACTGGGGCGTGGGTATGCCGGTGGGCGCGCTGCTGGGGCTGGGCCTGGGCTGGGGACCGCGTGGCATGTGGCTGGGCCTGATCGCAGGTCTCGTCTGCGCCGCCGTGTTGCTGGGCTGGCGCTTTCATCGCAGCGCGCAGCGACTGGCTCGTCAATAGCGCACCGACAGCCCCGCCGTCCAGCCGCTGTCCGCCGCGCTGGCCGTCAGCCCTTTGTAGAGGGCCACGTCGATCTGGACGGTGGGCGTCAGCAGGTAGATCAGGCCGCCATCCAGCAGCCACTCGTCGCCGCCATGGCGGCTGCCGGCCAGTTGCCCGGCAGCCACCTCGACAAAGCCCTTGAGGCGCGGTGTGAACGCGCGCCCCAACGCCACGGCCAGGATGCCGCCCACATACCGCGCGCCGGCCTCGTCGCGGGCGCTGAACACGCCGGGCATCACCGAGAGCGACCCACCCGCCGGCAACTCCCACTCGGCCACCACGCGCAGCGAGGGGCGCAAGCCGGGCGCACGAAAGGCCGCCGCGCCCGTGGTCAAGTCCAGATGCGCCAGCCAGGCCATGCTGGGGCGCCACGCCTCTTCGTCGCCGTCCTGACTGTGCCATTTGACGCCCAGCGACAGGTCGGCCCAGCCGTTGATGCCGCCCTCGCGCAGCCGACCATCCGTCTCCAGCCGCAGCTCCCAGTCTTCGGCCACGCCCAGGCGCAGCAGCGTGGGCGTGCTCTGGCGCGTGACCCTTCGGCCGTCGTCGGCCCTGACCCGCTCGGACATGACGCTGGTCTCAACCTGGAAATACCCGTCGCCCACCACCTCGGCCGACTCGGACTCGTCCGGTCGGTCGGCGTCGAAGGCCTCGGCGGCGTGGACGTTGACGGCCGCGAGCAGCGCCGCCGCGAACAAGACAGGGTGCATCATCGTGGCATTATGGCTATAATGCGCGGTTCCCCCCTAGTGGTGGCAAGTGCCTGGCATGGTGCCGGGTGGCTGCCGCAGCAACTCGCGAACACGCGAAAGAAGAGCGAAAGGCCAGGCCATGAAAGAAGGCATCCACCCCAACTACCGCGACGTCTGCTTCGTGGACCTCTCCAACGGTTTCAAGTTCGTCACGCGCTCGTGCGCGCAGGCCAAAGAGATGGTGAAGATGGATGACGGCCGCGAGTTGCCCCTCTTCAAGCTGGAAACCAGCAGCGAGTCGCACCCCTTCTACACCGGCCAGCAAAAGAGCGTGGACACGCTGGGCGGCCGCGTCGAGAAGTTCCGCAACAAGTTTGCCCACCTCAGCGGCAAGAAGTAAGCGGTTGCGAGCACATCACTCGCTATCATCAAAAAGGCAGCCCAGGCTGCCTTTTTTGTTGACCCCATGAGCAGCACCCAACCCTCCCCCGCCCTCGTCACCCAGCGCGCAGCCGCGCGCCTGCCGCGCTGGGCGCTGTGGTCGCTGATCGCCGCCTATGTGCTGCCGGGCGTGCTGGGGCGCGACCCCTGGCGCAACGCCGACCTGACGGCTTACGGCTACATGTGGTCGCTGGCCCATGGCCAGAGCCCATGGCTGGCGCCGACGCTGGGCGGCGCCCACCCCGATGCGGCGCTGCTGCCGCATTGGCTGGGCGCCGCAGCCATCTGGCTGACCACGCCCTGGCTGGACGCGGCGCTGGCGGTGCGGCTGCCGTTTGCGCTGCTGCTGGGCGCCTGCCTGGGCGGCGTCTGGTACGCCACCTACCACCTGGCGCGCACCGAGCCCGCGTTGCCGGTGGCGTTTGCCTTTGGCGGCGAGGCCAGCGAGGTCGACTACGCCCGCGCGCTGGCCGACGGTGCGCTGCTGGCGCTGATGGCCTCGCTGGGCCTGCTGGAGCTGGGCCACGAGACCACGCCCGAGTTGATGCAGTTGGCGCTGGTCACCGGGCTGATCTGGGCGCTGGCCGTGGTGCCCAAGCGGCCCAGTCTGGCCCGCACGGCGGTGCTGTTGCTGCTGCCCATGCTGGCCGCCAGCGGTGCACCTGCGCTGGCGCTGATGCTGGCGCTGACGGCGGCCGTGGTCTGCGCCCTGAGCAGCCACGCCACGGCCCGGGCGCTGGTGCCCTGGCTGGCTCTCGCCGCACTGGCCGCCGTGTTGGTGGCGTTGGGCCTGGGCGCCTGGCATTGGCGTCTGGTGGCGCCGGACGACGCCCGCACACTGCTGCAAATGGCCCGCGCCGGCATCTGGTTCACCTGGCCCGTCTGGCCGTTGGCGCTGTGGACGCTGTGGCGCTGGCGGCGCCAGCTGCGCAAGCGCCACATCTCGGTGCCACTGGCCACGTTGGCGGTGCTGGTGCCGGCCTGGCTGGCCATGGGTGGCTCCGACCGCGTGATGCTGCTGATGCTGCCCGGCCTGGCGGTGCTGGCAGCGTTTGCGCTGCCCACGTTTGCACGCGGCACCGGCGCCGCCATGGATTGGTTTTCGGTCTTTTTCTTCACGGCGGCGGCCATTGCCGTCTGGGTGGTGGCGGCCTCCATCTACCTGGGCGTGCCGGCGCAGCCGCTGGCCAACATCATGCGGCTGGCGCCCGGATTCAAGGCGCCGCAAACCATCTCGCTTTGGGTGCTGGTGCCCGCGCTGGCAGCCACCATCGCCTGGCTGGCCCTGGTGCGCTGGCGCACGGCCCGCCACCGCCACGCGCTGTGGAAGATGCTGGCGCTGCCGGCTGGCGGCGTGGCTCTGACCTGGCTGCTGGTGATGACGCTGCTGATGCCGCCGCTGAACTATGCCCGCAGCCTGGCGCCCTGGGTCAACCGGGTAGCACCGCATGTGCCGGCGGGGGCTTGCGTGCAGACAGGCCTGCCGCCCCCCTTCGTGGCGGCGCTGGTGACGGCCGACCGCTGGCAGGTGCATACCAAACTCGTGGCGCCGACGGACTGCGGTTTCTCGGTCAGCCGCTGGCGCATGGACCGAGCCCAACCGGTGCGTCCGGGCTGGCAGTTGGTGGCCTTGGTGCGCCAACCCACCGATCGTCAGTACATCACCGGGGTGTGGCGGCGCGAAGGCGGGTCGGCGGCAGCACCAAAGTAAAGGTGGAGCCGCGGCCCGGCAGGCTGTCGATGCGCAGCTCGCCACCATGGCGCTGGGCCACGTGCTTGACGATGGACAGGCCCAGCCCGGTGCCACCGGTTTCGCGCGAGCGGCTGCTGTCCACCCGGTAGAAGCGCTCGGTCAGCCGGGGCAGGTGCTCGGCCGCAATGCCGGGGCCGGTGTCGGTCACGGCGATGTGCAGCGCGCCGTCGTGGGCCCGCTGGGCCTTGATGCGCACCGTGCCACCGGCCGGGGTGTAGCGCACGGCGTTGTTGACCAGGTTGGCCAGGGCACTGGCCAGCTCGGCCTCGGCGCCGCCCACCTCCAGCGCCTCACCCCATTCGAAGCTGAGATGGTGGGCGCCGGCCGAAAGCCCGCGGGCCTCGGCCTCGACGGCCTGCCCCACGCGCGCCAAAGGCGCCCAGTCATCAACGGCCGGGCGCGGACTGCCTTCGAGCCGGGCCAGCGTCAGCAGGTCGCCCACCAGCGTCTGCATGCGCTGGGTCTGCTGGGACATGAGGACGAGCACGCGGTCGCGTTCAACCTCGGTCAGCGGCAGTGTGTGCATGGTCTCGACAAAACCGCTGAGCACGGTCAGCGGGGTGCGGATTTCGTGCGAGACGTTGGCCACGAAGTCGCGCCGCATGGCCTCCTGGCGCTCGCGCACGGTGACGTCCTGGACCAGCAGCAGACGCTGGCCCTCGGTGCCATAGCGGCGCAGCATCAGCGACAGCTGGCCATTGCCCTGCGGCGCCGGAATGACCACGGTCTGCTCCGGCCGGGGATCGGCCAGGTATTGCACGAAGGCCGGCGCCCGCACCAGGTTGGTGATGCGCTGCAACAGGTCGCGCTCCACCTGCAGGCCCAGGTGGTCGGCCGCCACGCGGCTGCACCAGGTGATGTGGTCGCCGGCATCGAGCAGCACCACGCCGTTGGGCGAGGCCTCGATGGCCTGCAAAAACTGGGTCAGGCGCTCGCGCTCTTGCGCGGTGTCGCGCTCGCGCGCCCGCAGGGCACGCTCGGCGCGCACGGCCAGGTCACCCCACAGGCCCAGGCTGCTCACCGGCGCCCCCCCCTCGGGCCGGCTCAGCCAGGCCGACAGGCGGCTGCCACGCCAGGCGTCCCGGGCCACGAACAGGCCCACGCCCAACGTGGCGCCCATCAGGGTGACAGGGATGGTGGGCAGCGCCCACTGGGTGGCCAGCCACTCGCCCAGCCAGCCGCCGAACAGGGCAGCCAGCATGGTCAGCAGCACGCGCGGGGCAAACCAGACCATGGCGTGCGGGAGGTCAGGCCGCCTGGGTGCTGGGTTTGGCCAGCCGGTAGCCGGCGCCGCGCACCGTCTCCAGCAGGTGGGCGCGGTCGCCCGGCGCCAGCGCCTCGCGCAGCCGCTTGATGTGCACGTCCACGGTGCGCTCTTCGATGAAGACGTGATCGCCCCAGACGCGGTCCAGCAACTGGGCGCGGCTGTGCACCCGTTCGGGGTGGGTCATCAAAAAGTGCAGCAGCTTGAACTCGGTGGGGCCCAGCTTGAGCTCCAGGTCGCCGCGCTGCACGCGGCGCGTGGCCGGGTCGAGCCGCAGGCCGTCGATCTCCACCGCCGTGTCCAGCGCCTGCGGCGCGCGGCGGCGCAGCACGGCCCTGATGCGCGCCAGCAGCTCCTGGGTGGAGAACGGTTTGGTCAGGTAGTCGTCGGCGCCGGCGTCCAGGCCGGTGATCTTGTCGCGCTCGTCGGCGCGGGCGGTCAGCATGATGAGGGGCACCTCACGGGTGCGCGCCTCGCCGCGCCACTGCTGGGCCAGCGACACGCCCGAGCGGCCGGGCAGCATCCAGTCCAGCAGCACCAGGTCGGGCAACACCGCGTCGATGGCGGCCTGGGCCTGGCCGGCGTCCTGCGCCAGCGTGACCTCGAAACCGGCATGGCGCAGGTTGATGGCAATCAGCTCGCCAATCGCCGTTTCGTCTTCAACAACCAATACGCGGGACATATCTGCTCAGCTTTCGGTGGTCACCGCCTATTTTTGGGTGGCAATAGTCTCGATGGTTTCCAGGGAGTTGTGGCGCACGTCGGTGCCCTTGACGATGTAGATGATCTGCTCGGCCAGGTTTTTGGCGTGGTCGCCCACGCGCTCGATGGCCTTGGCGACGAACACCAGGTCGATGGAGGCCGAGATGGTGCGCGGGTCTTCCATCATGTAGGTGATGAGCTTGCGCATCATGCCGTCGAACTCCTGGTCGATCTTGTTGTCGGCCCGGATGATTTCGGCGGCCTGCACGGCATCCAGCCGAGCAAACGCGTCCAGGGCCTTGCGCAGCTGCGCCGTGGCCAGTTCGGCCTCGAAGGCAATGTCGGAGACCGGCAGCCGCAGGCGGCTGAAGACACCGGTGTTGATCAACCGCTGCACGGTGCGCGCCACACGGGCAGCCTCGTCGCCCACGCGCTCGAGGTTGCCGGTGGTCTTGGACACGGCAATCAGCAGCCGCAGGTCGCGCGCCGTGGGCTGGCGGCGGGCGATGATGCTGGAGAGCTCGGCGTCGATCTCGACTTCCATCTGGTTGACGTGCTCTTCGGTGCGGATGACCTGGGTGGCCGTCTCGCCCGAGAAGTTGGTCAGCGCGTAGATGGCCTGGGCCACCTGGGCCTCGACCAGGCCGCCCATTTCGAGCACGCGGGTGGAGACGCCGGCAAGCTCGGCGTCGAACTGGGTGGAGAGGTGTTTGTCTGCCATGGCAAATCCTTAACCGAAGCGGCCGGTGATGTAGTCTTCGGTTTCTTTCTTGGTGGGTTTCATGAAGAGTTGGTTGGTTTTGCCGAACTCGATCAGATCGCCCAGGTACATGTAGGCGGTGTAGTCGGAGACGCGCGCCGCCTGCTGCATGTTGTGGGTGACGATGGCCACGGTGTACTCGCTCTTGAGCTCGTGGATCAACTCCTCGATTTTGCCGGTGGAGATGGGGTCCAGCGCCGAGCAGGGTTCGTCCAGCAGCAGCACCTCGGGCTTGATGGCCACGCCGCGCGCGATGCACAGCCGCTGCTGCTGGCCACCGGAGAGGCCCGAGCCGCTCTGGCCCAGCTTGTCCTTGACCTCGTTCCACAGCGCCGCTTTCTTGAGCGCCCACTCCACGCGCTCGTCCATCTCCACGCGCGAGAGGTTCTCGAACAGCCGCACGCCGAAGGCGATGTTGTCGTAGATGGACATCGGGAACGGCGTGGGTTTCTGGAACACCATGCCGATCTTGGCGCGCACCAGCGAAACGTCGTGGCGGCGATCCAGGATGTTCTGGCCATCAACGACGATCTGGCCGTCGGCACGCTGCTCGGGGTAGAGCTCGAACATGCGGTTGAAGGTGCGCAGCAGCGTGGACTTGCCGCAGCCCGAGGGGCCGATGAAGGCCGTGACCTTGTGCAGCGGCAGGTCCAGGTTGATGCGCTTGAGGGCGTGGAAGCCGCCGTAGTAGAAATCCAGGTCGCGCACCGAGACCTTGATGGTCTCGCCGGCCAGCACCGGGTGGGGAGAGGTCGTGGTCATGTAGGCCTTGCTCGTCAATGTTTGTTCTTGAACAGCACGCGCGCCAGGATGTTGAGCAGCAGCACGCCCATGGTGATGAGGAACACCCCTGCCCAGGCCAGTTGCTGCCAGTTTTCATAGGGGCTCATCGCGAACTTGAAGATGGTCACCGGCAGGCTGGCCATGGGGGCCGACAAGTCGGATGACCAGAACTGGTTGGACAGCGCCGTGAACAGCAGCGGCGCCGTCTCGCCGGCCACCCGCGCCAGCGCCAGCAGCACGCCGGTGATGACGCCGGCCCGCGCCGCCTTGAGCGTGATGCCGCCGATGACGCGCCACTTGGGCGTGCCCAGCGCGTAGGCGGCCTCGCGCAGCGCGTTGGGCACCAGCAGCAGCATGTTCTCGGTGGTGCGGATGACCACCGGGATGACGATCAGCGCCAGTGCCAGCACGCCAGCCCAGCCCGAGAAGGACTTGAACCGGGTCACCACCACCGCGTAGATGAACAGGCCAATGACGATGGAGGGCGCCGACAGCAGGATGTCGTTGATGAACCGCACCACGGTGCCCAGCCAGGTCTTCTGGCCGTACTCGGCCAGATAGACGCCGGCGAACACGCCCAGCGGCGTGCCGATGGCGGCGGCCGCCAGCACCATCACCAGCGAGCCGTAAATGGCGTTGGCCAGGCCACCCGTCTCGGCCATGGGGGGTGGCGTCATCTCGGTGAACACCGCCAGCGACAGGCCAGACAGGCCCAGGCTCAGCGTCACCCACAGAATCCACACCAGCCACACCAGGCCGAAGACCATGGCCGCCAGCGAGGCCACCAGGGCGATGGCGTTGACGCGCTTGCGGGCCTTGTGGCGCGCCAGCTTATGGGACGACATGGTCAAGCCAACGGCATTCATTGGACGACCCTCCGCACTGCGTGCTGCGGGATTCGAACTTGGGAGCGGCCCGGCGTGCTCATGCGTTTCTCCCCTCACCTTTTTTCATGCGCATCAGCAGCAGCTTGGAGCAGGCCAACACCACGAAGGTGATGAAGAACAGCACCAGGCCCAGGTACATCAGCGCCGCGCGATGCAAGCCCTCGCCCGCCTCGGCAAACTCGTTGGCCAGTGCCGAGGTGATGCTGTTGGCGGCCTGGAACAGCGACAGCGAGTCGAGCTGGTTGAAGTTGCCGATGACGAAGGTGACGGCCATGGTCTCGCCCAGTGCGCGGCCCAGGCCCAGCATGATGCCGCCGATGACGCCGATGCGCGAGTACGGCAACACCACCTTGTACATCACCTCCCAGGTGGTGGAGCCCAGGCCGTAGGCCGACTCCTTGAGCATGGGCGGGGTGGTTTCAAACACGTCGCGCATCACCGCCGCAATGAACGGAATGACCATGATGGCCAGGATGATGCCGGCCGAGAGGATGCCGATGCCCACCGGCGGGCCCGACACCAGGGCGCCCAGGTACGGCGTCTCGCCCACCAGCTCCTGCAGCGGCTGCTGCACATAGGTGGCCAGGATGGGGCCGAAGACCAGCAGGCCCCACATGCCGTAGACGATGGAGGGCACGGCAGCCAGCAACTCGATGGCCGTGCCCAGCGGACGCTTGAGCCACCGCGGCGACAGCTCGGTGAGGAACAAGGCAATGCCAAAGCTGACCGGCACGGCGATGATGAGGGCAATGGCCGAGGTCATCAGCGTGCCGTAAATCATCACCAGACCGCCGAACTTCTGCGTCACCGGATCCCAGTCGGTGGTCCAGAGGAAGGCCAGGCCGAACTCCTCGATGGCGGGCGCAGCGCCGACGACCAGCGAAACGATGATGGCCGCCAGCAGACCCAGGGTGATCCAGGCCGCCGCGTGCGCGGCGATGGCAAACAGCCGGTCCGGCCAGGGCGAGCGGGCCGAAGGCCTGCCGGGCGGACGCGATTGGGTGTGGGGCATGGCGGGTACGCGCGGGGCGTGCGTGGGGCTGGCCGGCAGTGTAGTGCTCACGGTGGGGGCTCCGGACGCGGCACGGCGGGCCGCGCACACCAGGTGCGCAGGCCCGCCAGGGCGCTCTCGTTAGGTCACTTGGTGGCGATGGGTTTGCCCGCGCCATCCTTGAGCTGGCTCGCCCACAGCTTGCGCACCAGGTCTTTGACCGAGGCGGGCAGCGGCACGTAGTCCAGATCGTCGGCCGACTTGTCACCGTTGGCGTAAGCCCAGTCGAAGAACTTCAGCGCGGCCGTGGCCTGCTCGGGCTTGCCCTGCACCTTGTGCATCAGGATGAAGGTGGCACCGGTGATGGGCCAGCTGTCCTTGCCGGGCTGGTCGGTCAGCACCTGATGGAAGCTCTTGGCCCAGTCGGCACCGGCCGCCGCAGCCTTGAAGGCCACGTCGGTGGGGTTGACGAACTGGCCGTCCTTGTTCTTGAGCTGGACGTGGCTCATCTTGTTTTGCTTGGCGTAGGCGTATTCCACGTAGCCGATGGCGCCGGGCAGCCGCATCACGTAGGCCGAGACGCCTTCGTTGCCCTTGCCACCCACGCCTGCGGGCCAGGACACGGCCGCGCCCTCACCCACCTTGCTCTTCCACTCGGCGTTGACCTTGGAGAGGTAGTTGGTGAAGATGAAGCTGGTGCCCGAACCGTCGGCGCGGCGCACCGGCGCGATGGCGGCGTTGGGCAAGGCCAGGCCGGGGTTGAGCGTGGCGATGGCCGGCTCGTTCCACTTCTTGATCTTGCCCAGGTAGATGTCGGCCAGCACCGCACCCGTGAGCTTGAGTTGGCCCGGGGCAACGCCCTTGATGTTGACCACCGGCACCACCCCGCCGATGACGGTGGGGAACTCGATCAGGCCGTCGGCGGCCAGTTGCTCGTCCTTGAGCGGGGCATCGGAGGCACCAAAGTCCACCGTCTTGGCCTTGGCCTGGCTGATGCCGGCGCTGGAGCCCACCGACTGGTAGTTGATGCGCGCACCCGTGGCCTTGTTGTAGGCATCGGCCCACTTGGCATAGATGGGCGCCGGGAAGGAGGCGCCGGCACCGGTGACGGTCTGGGCCTGCACGCCAGTGGCCACGGCCAGGGTGGCGAGGGCGAGCGAGGCGGCACGAAGCGGGGTGATCTGCATGGCTGCGGTTTCCTGTGTCAAACCTGGGGATGTGCGCACTGTAAAAACCGCCTGTGACAGGATCGTGACAATCCCTTGGCCGTCAGATGACCGCCTTGGTGGCCAATTCCTCGGCGCACGCCCGCGCCTGCCCGGCATCCAGCGCCTCGACCATGACACGCAGCACCGGCTCGGTGCCCGAGGGGCGGATCAGCACCCGCCCGCCACCGCCCAGTCGCCGCTCGACGGCGGCGCAGGCCGCCACCAGGGCCGTGTTGTCCTGCCAGCGGCCCGGCTCGCTCACCCGCACGTTGAGCAGCACCTGGGGCGACAGCGTCACGCCGGCCAGCAGCTCGGGCAGGGCCTTGTCCTGGCGCCGCATGGCCTGCAGCACCTGCAGGGCGCTGACGATGCCATCGCCGGTGGTGTGCTTGTCCAGCACCAGCAAATGGCCCGAGCCCTCGCCGCCCAGCGCCCAGTCGCGCTTGGCCAGCTCTTCCAGCACGTAGCGGTCACCCACCTTGGCGCGCACCAGCGGCACCCCTCGCTCGCGCAGCGCCAGCTCCACGCCCAGATTGGTCATCAGCGTGCCCACCACGCCGGGCACCTCCTGCCCGGCGGCCAGTCGGTCGGCGGCCAGCACGTAGAGCAGTTCGTCGCCGTTGTAGAGGCGGCCACTCGCGTCCACCAGTTGCACCCGGTCGGCGTCGCCGTCGAGCGCAATGCCCAGGTCGGCGCCATGGGCGCGCACGGCTTCCACCAGCGCTTGCGGCGCGGTGGCGCCGACGCCGTCGTTGATGTTGAGCCCGTCGGGGCCACAGCCCACGGTGACCACGTCGGCACCCAGCTCGTGAAACACGTCGGGCGCCACGTGATAGGCCGCGCCATGGGCGGCATCGACCACCAGCTTCATGCCCTTGAGCGAGAGATCACCCCCTACCGTGCTCTTGCAGAACTCCACGTAGCGGCCCTGGGCGTCGTTGATGCGCCAGGCGCGGCCCACATGGGCGCCTTGTGCCCACTGCGGCGGCTCGTCCAGCATGGCCTCGACAGCCAGCTCCCAGTCATCAGGCAGCTTCTGGCCGCTGGCCGAGAAGAACTTGACGCCGTTGTCGGCATAGGGGTTGTGCGAGGCGCTGATGACCACGCCCAGGTCGAGCCGGAAGGCGCGCGTCAGGTAGGCAACGCCCGGTGTGGGCAGCGGTCCGGTCTGGCGCACGTTGACGCCGGCCGAGTTGAAGCCGGCTTGCAGCGCCGACTCCAGCATGTAGCCCGAGACGCGCGTGTCCTTGCCGATCAGCACGGTGGGGTGGCGGTCGCCCCGCTGGCGCACCAACTGCCGCCCCACTGCATGGCCCAGGCGCAGCACGAAGTCGGCCGTCATCGGGCCCTGGCCCACGGTGCCACGCACGCCGTCGGTGCCGAAATAGCGTCTTGTCATCTGTTGTCCTCTCCTGTTGGGTTGCCCAGACCGGCAGCGGCCCAGATTGTCAGCGCGTCCACGGTCTCGGCCACGTCGTGCACGCGCACGATGCGCGCGCCGCGCTGCACCGCCGCCAGTGCCGCCGCCACGCTGGCCACCAACCGCTGCCCAGGCGGACGCCCGGTGAGCTGACCCAGCATGCCTTTGCGCGACCAGCCCACCAGCAGCGGCTGGCCCAGCGTCAGCAACGCCTGCTGGTGAGCGAACAGCGTCAGGTGGTGATCCAGCGTTTTGCCGAAGCCGTAGCCGGGGTCCAGCGCGATGCGGTTGCGGGTCACGCCCTGGGCCACCAGCGCCTGCACGCGGGTGGCCAGGAAGTCGCGCACCTCGGCCACCACGTCGGTGTAGTGCGGATCCAGCTGCATGGTGGCCGGCTGGCCTTGCATGTGCATCAGGCACACGCCGCAGCGGCCATGGCCGGCCACCACGTCCAGCGCACCGGGCAGCGTCAGCGCGCGCACGTCGTTGACGATGTCGGCGCCCAGATCCAGCGCGGCCTGCATGACCTCGGGCCGGCTGGTGTCCACCGACACCGGCAGGCCCAGCGTCACGGCGTGGCGCACCACGGGCAGCACGCGGGCCAGCTCCTTGTGCAGCGGCGGCGGCTGCGCGCCCGGGCGGGTGGATTCACCGCCGATGTCCAGGATGTCCGCCCCTTCTGCCACCAACTGGTCGCAATGCGCCTCAGGCCGGTAGCGCCCGCCATCCGAGAACGAGTCGGGCGTGGCGTTGACGATGCCCATCACGCGCGGGCGCGCGAGGTCGATCTCGAAGCGGGTGGTGGACCAGGTGCTCATGCGGAGAAAGCCATAAATGCCCGAGGGCGGCCAGGGCCGCCCTCGGGGAATTCAACTCAGCCGGTGCGCCTCACACCGTTGCCGGTGCGCTGTCCGGGTTGACGGGCGGTTGCGGCGTGTCGTCGCCGCGCCGGTTGGCAGGCGGCACCCAGTCCTTGGGCGGGCGCGGCGCCTTGCCGGCCATGATGTCGTCGAGCTGCTCGCTGTCGATGGTTTCCCATTCGAGCATGGCGTTGGCCATGGCGTGCATCTTGTCCTGGTTGTCCTCGATCAGACGGCGCGCCAGCGCGTACTGCTCGTCGATGATGCGACGCACCTCGGCGTCCACCTTCTGCATGGTCTCTTCGCTGATGTTGGTGGTCTTGGTCACCGAGCGACCCAGGAACACCTCGCCCTCATTTTCGGCATACACCATGGGGCCCAGCGCCTCGGTCATGCCGTAGCGCATGACCATGTCGCGCGCGATGTGGGTGGCGCGCTCGAAGTCGTTGCTGGCACCGGTGGTCATCTGGTTCATGAAGACTTCTTCGGCGATGCGGCCCCCGAACAGCAGCGCGATCTGGTTGAGCATGTACTCCTTGTCGTAGGAGTAGCGGTCCTTCTCGGGCAGGCTCAGCGTCACGCCCAGCGCACGGCCACGCGGGATGATGGTGACCTTGTGCACCGGGTCGGTCTTGGGCAGCAGGCGCCCGATCAATGCGTGACCGGCCTCGTGGTAGGCGGTGTTGCGGCGCTCTTCCTCGGGCATGACCATGCTGCGCCGCTCGGGGCCCATGAAGATCTTGTCCTTGGCCTTCTCGAAGTCCTGCATCTCGACCACGCGGGCATTGCGCCGCGCGGCCATCAGCGCCGCCTCGTTGCACAGGTTGGCCAGATCGGCGCCGCTCATGCCTGGCGTGCCACGGGCGATGATGTTGGCGTTGACGTCCTGCCCCAGCGGGATTTTGCGCATGTGCACGCCCAGGATCTGCTCGCGGCCCCGGATGTCGGGCAGCGTCACATAGACCTGGCGGTCGAAACGGCCAGGGCGCAGCAGCGCGGCGTCCAGGATGTCGGGGCGGTTGGTGGCGGCCACGACGATGACGCCCAGATTGGTCTCGAAGCCGTCCATCTCGACCAGCATCTGGTTCAGCGTCTGCTCGCGCTCGTCGTTGCCGCCGCCCAGGCCGGCGCCACGCTGGCGGCCCACGGCGTCGATTTCATCGATGAAGATGATGCAGGGCGCGTTCTTCTTGGCGTTCTCGAACATGTCGCGCACACGAGCCGCACCCACGCCGACGAACATTTCCACGAAGTCGGAGCCCGAGATGCTGAAGAACGGCACCTTGGCCTCGCCGGCAATGGATTTGGCCAGCAGCGTCTTGCCGGTGCCCGGGGGGCCCACCAGCAGCAGGCCGCGCGGAATGCGGCCACCCAGTTTCTGGAACTTCTGTGGGTCTTTGAGGAAGTCCACCACCTCCTTGACCTCTTCCTTGGCCTCGTCGCAACCGGCCACGTCGGCAAAGGTGACAGAGTTGTTGTTCTCATCGAGCATGCGCGCCTTGCTCTTGCCGAAGCTGAAGGCGCCGCCCTTGCCGCCACCCTGCATCTGGCGCATGAAGTAAATCCACACGCCGATCAGCAGCAGCATGGGGCCCCAGGAGATCAGCAGCGATTGCAGCAGCGAGCCCTCTTCACGCGGACGCACGTCGAACTTGACGCCGTTGGCGATCAGGTCGCCCGAGAGGCCGCGGTCCAGGTAGGTGCCGGTGGTGCGGATGCGCGTGCCGTCGTTCATCTCGGCCGTGATGTCCACATTACCCGGCCCCTCCTGGATGGTCACGTTCTTGACGCGCTTGCTGCGCACATCTTCCAGAAAGTCCGAGTAGCCGACCTGCTTGCCCGGTGCCTGCGGGCCATCGAACCGCTTGAAGACCACCATGAGCACGAGGCCGATCACCAACCATATGGCGATTTTCGACATCCACTGATTGTTCACCGCGTATCCTTTTGCTTGGAGCCTTGCATTCGGCCCATGTGAGGGTGATTTTAGGTCAGGCAACCCCATCGGGCGCATGTTTCAACCCGATACCGACCAGATAGGTTTCCGCCGACTTGCCCCGCGAGGCCTTGGGCTTGATCACCTTGGCGACGCGAAACTGCTGCCTGAACAAGGCCACCAGCTCGTCATAACCGGCGCCATGGAACACCTTGGCCACCAGCGCGCCCTGCGGGCGCAGGTGTTGGACGGCAAAGTCCACCGCCAGTTCCACCAGATGGCTGATGCGCGCCGCGTCGGTGGCGGCAATGCCCGACAGGTTGGGCGCCATGTCGGAAACCACCACGTCCACCGGGCGGCCAGCCAGCGCGGCCTGCACCTCGGCCAGCACCGCGTCCTCGCGAAAATCGCCCTGGATGAAGTGCACGCCGGCCACCGGCTCCATGGGCAGCAAGTCCACCGCCACCACGGCCACCTCGCCCTGGCGGCGCAGGTACTGGCTCCAGGCGCCCGGGGCCGAGCCCAGATCGACCACCACCTGAGTCGGCCTGACCAGACGCAACTGCTCGTCTATCTCTTTGAGTTTGTAGGCAGCCCGGGCGCGGTAGCCATCCCGCTGGGCCGCCTTCACATAGGGATCGTTCAGGTGGCTGGCCATCCAGGCCTTGTTGACCTTTTTGCTTTGCGTGTGGATCTTCATCGGATAATTCGCGCCATGCCTGCAATTGAACTGTCTGTGGCCGACCGCAAGGCCCACCGCGCCGAAGCCCACCATCTGGAACCCGTGGTCATGATAGGCGCGGCCGGCCTGACCGACGCCATCGTCAAGGCCACCGATGCCGCGCTGACCGCCCACGGTCTCATCAAGATCCGCGTGCTGGACGGCGACCGCGAGGCCCGCGCCAGCATGCTGGCCGACCTGACCGACCGCCTGTCGGCTGCGCCGATACAGCACATCGGCAAACTGCTGGTGTTGTGGCGGGCACAGCCCGAGAAGGCCGAAAAAGCCGCACCCGCGTCGCGTGAGGGCAGAGGCAAGGGCTCGCGCCAGGTCAAGCTGGTCAACTTCACCAAGGCCGGCAGCCGCCCCAACATCACGACCGTGACCGTGCACGGCAACCAGCGCGTGACGGCCGGCGGCCAGATCAAACGCGCCCGCCCCAAAGCCGTCAGCCCGAAGAAGCGCGCAGGCTGAGCGCCGCCACCAGCAAGGCCTTGATGCCGTAGAGCGTCAGGCTGAGGGCATGCAACTGCCCAAACGACAGCGCCCCGCCCTGCCCCAGCCGTGCCGCTTCCATGGCCGGCTGCAAGCCGTAGTAGCCCATCACCGTGCACAGCATGGCGCCGGCCACCAGCATCATGTTGGCGCTGAACTGGCTGCCCCCGCTGCGTGCGGCCACACGGCGCTCCAGCATCAACAGCAACACCCCCAGCATCAGGCTGGTGGCCGCCTCACGCCCGAACAGCGCACGCACAAAGGCGCCTGCCTGCTCGCGGGCCAGGGCCTCGAACGCAGCCGGCGCGGCCAACAGGCCCACCGTCAACACCACCCCCAGCCAGATGCCCGGCGCCCAGCGGCGCAGCTTCTCGGCCCAGGCCGGCATCACTGGTAGCGCACCGCGACGATGTCGTAGCAGCGCAAGCCGCCCGGCGCCTGCACCTCGGCCACATCACCGGCCTCTTTGCCAATCATGGCGCGGGCAATGGGCGACGAGATGGAGATGCGACCCTCTTTCAGGTCGGCCTCGTCGTCCCCCACGATCTGGTAGGTCACGGGCGTGCCGGAATCGGCATCTTCCAGATCGACGGTAGCGCCGAACACCACGCGCCCGTCCGCATTCAGCGTGGCGGGGTCGATGATTTGCGCCGCCGCCAGCTTGCCTTCCAACTCCAGAATGCGCCCCTCGATGAAGCCTTGTTTGTCCTTGGCGGCCTCGTACTCGGCGTTCTCGGACAGATCACCCTGGGCGCGCGCCTCGGCAATGGCCTGGATGACGGCGTGGCGCTCCACGGTCTTGAGGCGCTGCAGTTCGGCCTTGAGGCGCTCGGCGCCGCGCGTGGTGATGGGAATGGTGGCCATGGCAAGTCGGTTCCTAAAAGCAAACCGCCGAGTGCGATGGCCTCGGCGGTGGTGGGGCTGGATTATGCCAAGAGTCGGCCGCCGCACCACCCCGTCCGATTGCGGCGCCAAGCCAGCCTGGGGGCACCCACAATCGCACCATGCCCTTGCCCAGCCTCATCCGCCTGTTGCTGCTTGCCGCCCTTTGGGGCGCGAGCTTTCTGTTCATGCGCATCACCGCCCCGGTGCTGGGCGCCGTGCCCACGGCCTTTGGCCGTGTGGTGCTGGCCGCACTGGGGCTGGTGCTGCTGCTGGCCTTGCTGCGCACGCCCTGGCGCTACGACGGCAAGCTGCGCGCCACGCTGCTGCTGGGTGCCATCAATTCGGGCGTGCCGTTCCTGATGTACGCGCTGGCGGCACGTGTGCTGCCCGCCGGCTACAGCGCCATCCTCAACGCCACCACGCCGCTGATGGGCGTGCTGATCGGCGCGGCGCTGTTTGGCGAGCGCCTGACCCCCGCCAAGCTGGCCAGCGTGCTGCTGGGCCTGGCCGGCGTGGCCCTGCTCACGCGCACCGGCCCGGCCGAGGTCAACGCCGCGCTGCTGGGCGGCGTGGCCGCCTGCCTGGTGGCCACCGCCTGCTACGGCCTGGCCGGCTACCTGACCCGGCGCTGGATCGGCGACAAGGGCGGCCTGGACAGCCGCCTCGTCGCGCTGGGCAGCCAGGTTGGCGCCGTGCTGCTGTTGGCGCCCTTCATGGCCTGGGATGCCAGTGTGCACGCACCCGATTGGGCCACCGTCACGCCCACCGTATGGCTGGCGCTGCTGGCCCTGGGTTTGCTGTGCACCTCGCTGGCCTACATCCTCTACTTTCAGCTGATTGCCGATGTGGGGCCGCTGAAGGCGCTGACGGTGACCTTCGTGGTTCCCCTCTTTGCCGTCCTGTGGGGCTGGCTGCTGTTGGGCGAGCCGGTGACCTGGGCCCACGCAGCGGGCGGCGGCTTGATTGGCGCGGCCTTGGTGCTGGCGATGCGGCCCGCGGGGCGAGGGTGAGGCGTCTCGGGCTTGCAAGCGAGCTTCATGGCACCATGTTCGCTACGGACGCACCCCTCGCGGTGCGGGTTGTGCGACGTGTTCCCAGATGATTGCCATGAGCGATACGAACAAGGAGCAGACGCTCCAGATGGCTTTGGATCTGTTGCAGCCGGTTCTTAGGCTGGCCGTGCGCGAAGGTGTGCTGCTGACCGACATGAGCGAGTTGCTCAAGCGGGCCTACATCGAGCAGGCTGTCCAACACCTGAATGGCGAGAAGCGGCGCGTCACCGACGCGGCCGTGAGCACGTTGACAGGGGTCCATCGCAAAGACGTCAAGCGCATCGGCAGCGAGGATCCACTGGCCCATTTCGTGCGCCCGGGCAAGAGCCTGGTCTCCCGGGTCATGGAGTTGTGGAGCGGTGACCCCCGCTACCTGACCAAATCGGGCTCGCCCCGGCCGCTGGCCAAGCGCAGCTCGGGCTGCGCGCCGGGTGAGGAGTCATTCGAAGACCTGATTCAGGAGGTCACCAAAGGCGTCCCCCCCAAGGCGCTGCTGGACGCCTGGCTGGCGCAAGGCGCGGTGATGCTGGATGACGCGGGACGCGTCTGCCGCGCCAACCCCGACCGGGCGGCCGGCGAAGAGTTGCAGAGCTACCGCCGCACCGTCGGCATCGCCGCAGACCGCATGCATGCGGCCTGGGCCAATTTCCATACCGAGGCCGAAGGCAAGCCGCATCTGCTGCACTCGATCACCGGCAAAGGTCTTTTGCAGGACGACGTGCATGAGTTGACGGCACTGGCAAAGCGCTGCTCGTCACGCTACAGCGGGATGCTCAATCGCCAGGTGGCCTACGCGGAGGCACGCGGACAGCAGCAAGGCGGCACGATCCGGTTCAGCTTCGGGCTGCAAAGCTATTTCGAACCTGTCGATCGGCCGCAGGATGAAGACCGCCCAACCACATCGGGTGGCTGAGGGCGCGTGAGCGCCGAGCTGCCTTCAGAACTCGTACGAGGCCGTCAGCGACAGGTAGCGCCCCAGCGCATTGGCTACCGCGCTGTTCACCCCGATTTCCGTTTCGTTCGGATCCAGCGGCGGCTTCGCGCCCGTCAGGTTGCGCACCGTGGCACTGAGTTTGACGCCCGCAAAGCCCGTGTAGCTGACCGACAGATCGACGGTCTTCCATGCGCTGATGCGGCACAGGTTCTCGTAGCCCGCCTTGACCAGGGTGGCGTCGCAGGTGTTGCCGGCGTCAAAGCTCTGAAAGCCGCTCTGGTAGTTCAGGGCCAGCGAGTTGGACCAGTCGCCCACCGTCCAGTTGGCGCCCGCGCGGAACTTGTTGCGCGGCACCAGGTAGTAGCCGACGGTTTGCCGCGTCGGCTGGCCCGCCTCGGTCTGGCGCTTGCGAGAGAACATGTAGGTGCCACTGACGCTCAGCCGCAGGCGGCCCAGCTCGTCGTCCAGCTTGAAGCGCTGGCTCAACTCATAGTCCACCCCGGTGGTCGCGGACTTGGCCAGGTTCAGGTAGGAGCGCCGCACCTGGTAGACCTGCCCGCTGTCCAGCCGCAGCACCGCGCCGGGGAACTCGTCCTGGCGGTTGAGCACCTCCTGGGAGCTGAGGCGGTCGATCTCGCCGCGGCGCTCGATGTACCAGGCATCCAGCACGATCTCGCTTTCGGGTGTCGGCTGGATCAGCATGCCCAGGGTGTAGGCGTCGGACTTCTCGGGCTTCAGGTTGGGGTTGGACAGCGACACGGTGGAGATGCTCAACGCGCAGTTGACGTTGGTGCGGTCATAGACCGGGCACAGCTTGGGGTCGCGCAGGCCCGAGCTGAACGCAAACACGGTGGAGTCCGTGCTCTGCGACAACGAAGGCGCCCGAAAGCCGTTGGCCCAGGAGCCGCGCAGCGCAACGACCGAGCTCAGGTTGTACTTGGCCCCCAGCTTGGCGGTGATGGCGCTGCCGAAGTCGGTGTAGCGCTCGACGCGCAATGCGGACTGCGTCTCCAGGCCTTGGATCAGTGGCAACTGCAACTCGGCATAGGCCGCCGCAATGTTGCGGCTGCCGTTGGCCTCGGCAATGCCGCGGCCAATGATGTCGCCGGCTGCGGTGCGGCTATCCGCATCCACCTCGAAGCCCTCATGGCGCAGCTCGGCGCCCAGGCCCAGCATGGCCGCACCACCGGCCAGCTGGCCAATCTGACGCGAGCCGCGCAGATCCGCCGACGAGGTCGTCGAGACGCCCGAGTCGCTCACCATCGGCGAGATCTGCGCCAGCACCTCGGGGCTGTTGTTGCCGCCAAAGCGGTAGCTGCCATCGGCCAGCGCCTGGTTGAGCCCGGACAGGCTGAGACGGCCGCCCAGCCGCTTGGAGTTGCGCTGGTAGTGGTGCAGCAGGCCGGCGTCGATATCCCACTCGCCCAGCGTGGTGGTACCGCTCAGCACGGCCCGCAGGTTCTCGGCCTTGGTGTGGTAGCTGTAAGGGATGTCGGCGAACCGGTAGCGCAACCCCAGCACCGTGGGCTGCGTATAAGTGACCATGCCGCCGCTGGAGTTGGGCAACTGGACCGGATTGGAGACGCTGGCCAGGCGGGTGGGGTTGTCCGGATGGGTGGCCGGCAGCGCCAGACCGTTGAAGCGGATGGTGTTGCCCTCGGCATCGCCCCAGGCGGTCACCATTTCGGTGCGGCTCGATGGCGCGCCGTCGTAGTCGTTGGTGGTGGTGGATGCCATCAGCTCGGCATTGAGCGTGGTGTCGCCGCTGAGCGCATAGCTGCCCCGCACGAAGACCGAGCCACGCTCCTGCGCCCCCGTGTACTGCGCAAACCGGGTGGAGTCCCACAGGCAGGTCGGCGTGGACACCGTGGCCGAATAAGGCCCCGGGGTGGCGCAGTTGGGCGACAGCATGCCCCGAAAGCTGCCCGAGCTGCCGTTGTTGTAGGTGTAGAGGTTGCCCGGGTAGGAGGAGCTTGAGCTGGGCGTCAGCCGGCTGTACAGCGACGACAGCAGACCCGACTGCACCAGATCGGGCGCCTCGGTGATGCCCACGCCATCGCGCTTGAACAGCTCCACGCCGACGAACACGTTGTAGCCGTCCTCGCCGAAATCGCCCACACCCCAGACGCCGTTGGCGGTGTGACTCTTGAACAGGCCGTCGAAGCGCTGCTTGGCGTTCAGCTCGATCAGCTTGCCGGTGTAGTTGTTGCGCAGGATCACGTTGACGACCCCCGCCAGCGCATCGGAGCCGTACAAGGACGAGGCGCCGGACTTGAGAATTTCAATGCGCTCGATCGCCGACATCGGGATGGAGTTGACGTTGAAGATGGTGGACTGGCCGCTGTTGACGTCCACCACCGCCGCTGGCGAGATGCGGCGGCCGTTGACCAGCACCAGCGTGGCAGCCGAGCCCATGCCGCGCATGGAGATCGAGGCCGTGCCTGCGGAGAAGCCGCTGCCCGTGCCCATGTCGTCCAGGCCGCCGGCACCGGTGGAGGGATCCATGCGCAACAGCTCGTCCACCGTGGTCGCGCCGGAGCGCAGGATGTCGTCCCGCTTGAGCACCTTGACCGGCGCGGGAGTTTCCGAGTCGATCCGCTTGATCATGGTGCCGGTGATCTCCACGCGCTGCGGCTTGGGCTCGTCTGCGGCGGGGGTGTCCGCGAGGGCCGGCAGGGCGAGGCTGGCACAGGCCAGGGCGATCAGGTTGAGGCGGTAGGTCACATCTACTCCAGTGGGTGGGCTATTTGGCGGGGGCCGGGATAGTGGACGAGGCGGAAGCGGGGGCGGAGGCAGCAGCAGGGGGCGAAGCCGTCAGCTCGGCCTTGGCCAGTTCCAGGTCACGCTGGAACTCGGCGTGGCGATCCAGTTGCGCAACCACGGCCGTGGCCATCTGCCGGCCCGCCTCGACGTCGCTGGGGAAATGCACGCCGCAAACCACCCGGCTCTCCGCATAGGTCTGCGCACGGCTCAGCAGCGCCTCGGCACGTGCCGGGGCGACCCGCGCCAACACCAGGCCGACCGCCCAGCCGTAGGCGGCGTGGCCTGAGGGGTAGGAGGTGCGCATGTCGGCGTCGGCGTCGTCCACGCCGTCCGCTGCGCGTCCGCAAACCTGCGCCAGCTTCATGCGCTGATAGGGGCGCGCGCGCTGATGCACCGCTTTGGCCGCAAAAGTAGGCCCCCCCACTTGCTTGAGCGTACGGCTCAACAACGTCACCAGGGCAGGCCGCGCGTCGCCGCGAATAGGCCCCTGGCCAAAGGCTTGCTCGAACCGGTCGAACAGCCACCGGGCATCTTCTCCCGCCTCTTTGCGGCGCGCAGCGTCTACCGCCTGGAACGCCACCACGGTGGCCACGTCGCGCTGATCCAGCAGCGAATCGACGGCCGGCGGCGGTGGTAACTCCTGGCTGTGCAGGCTGGTGCTGTCGAAATAGGGCTTGACGCCCTTGCTGCTGACCGGCGGGTTTTGCCACTGCGGCGACGCCGCGCCTGCCTCCTGGACGGTCAGCAGTCCAAGCGCCAAAAATCCAATCAGAGCCCTTGCAGCCATGGTGTCGCGCGATCCGGAAGTGGTGATGGCGCATTGTATTTATGCGAAAAAATCGCACAAATTGGTGACAACCCTAGGTCTACACACCCAGGTCCGCCTGCGCCGTCCGTGGGACTCGGGCGGTGGCGCATGCGGCAGCGCATGCCGGCACTCCAGGGCCGGGCAAGACTGGGTGGGGTCGAGCGCGGGGCGTGGGGCGCGCTAGCGCCTCACGCCCACCGTCAGCCCACGGCGCGCTGTCAGCTCAACGCGGTGTGCAATTCCTGCACGGCGCGCACGGCGATCTGGTCGCCGTGCTTGAGCGCCTCGGTGACGGCCTCGCTGCCGGCCATGGTGGTGGAGTAGCTGACGCGGTGCGCCAGCGCGGCCGTGCGGATGTAGCGGCTGTCGGCAATGGCCGTGCGGGTTTCGTCCACCGTGGTGAAGACGAGTTGCACCTCGCCGGCCTTGATGAGGTCGGCGATGTGGGGGCGGCCGTCCTTGACCTTGTTGACGCGGCGCACCGGGATGCCGGCCGCCTCGAAGGCAGCGGCCGTGCCACTGGTGCCGGCCACGGTAAAGCCCAGTTTGACGAGATCGGCCGCCACGGCGGTGGCACGCGCCTTGTCGGCGTTCTTGACCGAGATGACGACCATGCCGCCTTCAGGCAGCACGGCGCTGGCGCCCAGCTGGGCCTTGGACATGGCCTCACCGAAGGTGCTGCCCACGCCCATGACTTCACCGGTGGAGCGCATTTCCGGGCCGAGGATGGGATCGACGCCAGGGAATTTGTTGAACGGGAACACCGCTTCCTTGACGCTGAAGTAAGGCGGCACCACCTCGCGCGGCGGCTGGCCGTCCTTGCCGCGCTGGTCGGCCAGCTTGATGCCGGCCATGCAGCGCGCGGCGATCTTGGCCAGCGGCTGGCCGGTGGCCTTGGAGACGAAGGGCACGGTGCGCGAGGCGCGGGGGTTGACCTCCAGCACGTAGACGGTGGCGTCATCGCCCTCGCCCTGGATGGCGTACTGCACGTTCATCAGGCCGCAGACCTTGAGCGCCCGGGCCATCAGCGCCGTCTGGCGGCGCAGCTCGTCCTGCAAGGCTGCACTCAGTGTGTACGGTGGCAGCGAGCAGGCCGAATCGCCGGAGTGGATGCCGGCGGCCTCGATGTGCTCCATGATGCTGCCGATCATCACCTGCTCGCCGTCGCTGATGCAGTCCACGTCCACCTCCACCGCGTCTTCGAGGAAGCGGTCGAGCAGCACGGGGGATTTTTCAGACACGCGCACGGCCTCGCGCATGTAGCGTTCCAGGTCTTTGTCGCCATGGACGATTTCCATGGCCCGGCCGCCCAGCACGTAGCTGGGGCGCACCACCAGCGGATAGCCGATCTCGCGCGCCTGCGCCAACGCGGCCTCTTCGGTGCGCGCGGTGCGGTTGGGCGGCTGCTGGAGGTTGAGCGTGCGCAGCAGGCGCTGGAAGCGCTCACGGTCTTCGGCCACGTCGATGGAGTCGGGGCTGGTGCCGATGATGGGCACGCCGGCGCGCTCCAGATCGAGCGCGAGCTTGAGCGGCGTCTGGCCGCCGTACTGGACGATGACGCCCACCGGCTGCTCGACCGCGACGATCTCCAGCACGTCTTCCAGCGTCACCGGCTCGAAGTAGAGGCGGTCGGAGGTGTCGTAGTCGGTGGAGACGGTCTCGGGGTTGCAGTTGACCATGATGGTCTCGAACCCGTCCTCGCGCAGCGCCATGGCGGCGTGCACACAGCAGTAGTCGAACTCGATGCCCTGGCCGATGCGGTTGGGGCCACCACCCAGCACCATGATCTTGCGCCGGTCGCTGGGCTGGGCCTCGCACTCGGCCTCGTAGGTGGAGTAGAGGTAGGCCGTCTGCGTGGCGAACTCGGCCGCACAGGTGTCCACGCGCTTGTAGACGGGCCGCACACCCAGTTCGTGGCGGCGCGCGCGCACGGCATGCTGGTGCGTGCTCATCAGCGTGCCCAGTCGCTTGTCCGAGAAACCCATGCGCTTGAGGTGGCGCAACTCGGCCGCCGTGAGGCTGTCCAGCGCCCGCGCCTGCACCTGCCCCTCGGCCTGGACGATGGCTTCGATCTGGTCGAGGAACCAGGGGTCGATGGCGGTCTCGGCGAAGATCTCGTCCAGCGTCAGGCCGATGCGCATCGCGTCGGCCAGGTAGAGGATGCGCTCGGGGCCGGGGTTGCCGATGGCTTGCAGGATGTCCTCGCGGTCGTCGCTGCGGGGGGTCAGGCCGTCGATGCCGGTCTCCAGGCCGCGCAGCGCCTTCTGGAAGCTCTCCTGGAAGGTGCGGCCCATGGCCATGACCTCGCCCACCGATTTCATCTGCGTGGTCAGGCGCGGATCGGCCGCCGGGAATTTCTCGAACGCAAAGCGCGGGATCTTGGTCACCACGTAGTCGATGCTGGGCTCGAAGCTGGCGGGCGTGGTGCCACCGGTGATGTCGTTCCTCAGCTCGTCGAGCGTGTAGCCCACGGCCAGCTTGGCGGCGATCTTGGCAATGGGGAAACCCGTGGCCTTGGACGCCAGCGCCGAGGAGCGCGACACGCGCGGGTTCATCTCGATGACGATCAGCCGGCCGTTCTGGGGATTGATCGAGAACTGCACGTTGGAGCCGCCGGTGTCCACGCCAATCTCACGCAGGATGGCGATGGAGGCGTTGCGCAGCAGCTGGTACTCGCGGTCGGTCAGGGTCTGGGCCGGCGCCACGGTGATGGAGTCGCCGGTGTGGATGCCCATGGGATCGAGGTTCTCGATGGAGCAGACGATGATGCAGTTGTCGGCGCGGTCGCGCACCACCTCCATCTCGTACTCTTTCCAGCCGATCAGCGACTCCTCGATGAGCAGTTCGCTGGTGGGCGAGAGGTCGATGCCGCGCTTGCAGATTTCCTCGAATTCCTCGGGGTTGTAGGCAATGCCACCGCCGGTGCCACCCAGCGTGAAGCTGGGGCGGATGACCATGGGAAAGCCCGTGCCACCGATCTCTTCCTGGATGCGCTTTTGCACGGCCAGCGCCTCCTCCATCGTGTGCGCGATGCCGCTCTTGGCGGAATCGAGCCCGATCTTGGTCATGGCGTCCTTGAACTTCAGGCGGTCCTCGGCCTTTTCGATGGCGGCCTCGTTGGCGCCAATCATCTCCACATCCCATTTGGCCAGCACGCCGTGGCGGTGCAGGTCCAGCGCGCAGTTCAGCGCCGTCTGGCCACCCATGGTGGGCAGCACCGCCATCTTCTCGTGGGGGCGCGCCGTGCGCTCCTTGGCGATGATTTCTTCGACCACACGCCAGGTGATGGGCTCGATGTAGGTGGCATCGGCCATCTCCGGGTCGGTCATGATGGTGGCCGGGTTGGAGTTGACCAGGACGACGCGGTAGCCCTCCTCGCGCAGCGCCTTGCAGGCCTGTGCGCCGGAGTAGTCGAACTCGCAGGCCTGGCCGATGACGATGGGGCCGGCGCCGATGATGAGGATGGTGTGCAGGTCGGAACGTTTGGGCATGTCAGTGTGGTTTTACGACGCGGTGGCGGCCGCCAGCTTGGCGCCGAAGCCGAGGAACAGGCTGCCGACGCCGGCGTTGGCGGCGCTGGTGAGCCGTCGGCGCGAGCGGAAGGCCGTGGCCAGCCGCGCGCCGCCGAAGATCAGGGTTGAGAGGTAGAGGAAGCTGAAAAACTGGATGATGGCGCCCAGCAGCAAAAACGTCAGGGCCGGGTAGGCATAGTGCGGATCGACGAACTGCACGAAGAACGACAGCAGGAACAGGATGGCTTTGGGGTTGAGCAGGCTGATCAGCAGCGCCTTGCGAAACGGCTGGCGCGCGTCCACCGGCCGGGCCGGCGCCGGCTGCGCCATCGGCTGGCGCCAGCCGCGCCACGCCGCCAGCAGCAACTGCAGGCCGAGCCAGCCCAGGTACAGCGCGCCCACCACTTTGACGGCCAGAAACAGCGCGGGGCTGGAGTTGAGCAGCGAGGCCCCACCCAGCGCCGCCACCAGCATCAGCACCGTGTCGCCCACGAACACCCCGCAGGCCGCCGCATAGCCGGGGCGCACGCCGCGCTGGGCCGCCACCGACAGCACGTACAGCGAGTTGGGGCCGGGCAGCAGCACGATGAAGATCACGCCGGCAACGTAAGTGCCCAGATCGGTGATGCCGAACATGGTGTCAATCCTTGCGCATCAGCGCCACGAAGCGGTCGAACAGATAGGCCACGTCGTGCGGGCCCGGGCTGGCTTCTGGGTGGCCCTGGAAGCTGAAGGCCGGCTTGTCGGTGCGGGCCATGCCTTGCAGCGTGCCATCGAAGAGGCTGACGTGGGTGGCGCGCAGATGCGCCGGCAGCGAGTCCATGGCCACCGCAAAGCCATGGTTCTGGCTGGTGATGACCACGCGGCCGCTGTCCAGGTCTTTGACGGGGTGGTTGGCACCATGGTGGCCAAACTTCATCTTGAAGGTCTTGGCGCCCGAGGCCAACGCCAGGATCTGATGCCCCAGGCAGATGCCGAACAGCGGCACGTTGGCCGCCATCACGGCCTGCGCAGCGGCGATCGCGTAGTCGCAAGGCTCGGGATCGCCCGGCCCGTTGGCCAGAAAGACGCCGTCGGGCCGCATGGCCAGCACCTCGGCCGCTGGCGTCTCGGCCGGCACCACGGTGAGGCGGCAGCCGCGCTGGGCCAGCATGCGCAAGATGTTGCGCTTGACGCCGTAGTCGTAGGCCACGACGTGAAAGCGCTGCGGCGGCGTCTCGTCAAAGCCCAGCGGGCTCAGCCGCCACTCGCCCTGCGTCCAGACATAGGGTGTGCGGGTGGACACTTCGCGGGCCAGGTCCAGCCCGGCCATGCTGGGCGCGGCTCGCGCCGCCGCCTGCGCGGCGGCAACGTCGGCCTCGCTGACCGTATGGCCGGCGGCAAAGGTGGCGATGCAGCCGTTTTCCGCCCCATGCAGGCGCAGATGGCGGGTGAGTTGGCGCGTGTCCAGGCCGGCGATGGCCACCGTGCCCTGCTCGGCCAGGTAGCCGGGCAGATCCTGCGTGGCGCGGAAGTTGGAGAGGCGCCGGGGCACATCGCGCACCACCAGGCCGGCGGCCTGCACGCGATCCGATTCGGCGTCTGCGGGGTTGACGCCCACGTTGCCTATGTGCGGATAGGTCAGTGTGACGATCTGGCGGGCATAGCTGGGGTCGGTCAGGATTTCCTGGTAGCCGGTCAGTGCGGTGTTGAACACCACTTCGCCCGTGGTCTGGCCGGCGGCGCCAATCGAGATGCCGTGAAACACCGTGCCGTCTGCAAGCGCAAGCACGGCGGGGGGCAATTGGGGTAGCAAGGGCAACTCCGTAGAAAGACGTGCCCAGCCCCGCCCCTTGCGCGTGCGAAGAGGCAACCACCTGGGCAGCGCAAGGTGATGAGGTCAGACCGGGATTATAGGGAACTAAAATGTGACGACGTATTCCAACCGGCCTCACACTCAGGAGAAACCAAGCCTTATGAACGATCGCGCGCAGACCTACGGCGGCCTGGCCGCAGGCCAGAGCGGCCCCATCTCGCAAACCGAGCAGCAGCGCGTCTTGCGCAACACCTACATGCTGCTGGCCCTGTCCATGGTGCCTACCGTGCTGGGCGCCTGGATCGGGGTGGCCACCGGCGTGATGGCAGCCATGAGCCCCGGCGTCAGCATGGTGGTGTTCCTCGTCGGCGCCTTCGGCCTGATGTTTGCCGTCGAAAAGACCAAGCACTCGGCCACCGGCGTGGCGGTGTTGCTGGCCTTCACCTTCTTCATGGGCCTGATGCTGTCGCGCATGCTGGCGGCCGTCCTGGGCTTTTCCAACGGCGCCAGCCTCATCATGATGGCCTTCGGCGGCACCGCCCTGGTGTTCTTCTCCATGGCGGCGCTGGCCGGCGTCATCAAGCGCGACCTGTCGGGCATGGGCAAGTTCCTGATGGTCGGCGCCATCATGCTGTTCGTGGCCTTCATCGTGAACTTCTTCGTGCAGTCCAGCGCGATGATGGTGGCGCTGTCGGTGATCTGCGTGGGCCTGTTCTCGGCCTTCATGCTCTACGACATCAAGCGCGTGATCGACGGCGGCGAGACCAACTACATCAGCGCCACGCTGGCCATCTACCTGGACATCTACAACGTGTTCCAGAGCCTGCTGGCCCTGCTGGGCATCTTCGGCGGCGAGCGCGACTGACGACTAGGCCGCCCTCCACCACGAAAGCCGCCTGTTCAGGCGGCTTTTTTGCTTTCCATATCAACCTAGGGGTGGCAATTTATCGAACCTCCGCGTCTGATGCGAGGGCAGCAATTCGCTGCATCCATCTACAACGAGGAGATACCGATGAAACTGGCACCAACCTGCCTGCTTGGCCTGCTGACCCTGAGCGCCACCTGCGCCATGGCAGGCGCACCGGAAATCGTCGGCGGCAAACCCGCCCCAGACGGCCGCTACCCCTGGATGGTGCCGCTGCTGATTTCGAACGTGGCCGACAACTTCAAGGCCCAGTGGTGCGGTGGCTCGCTGGTCAGCCCCACCAAGGTGCTGACGGCCGCCCATTGCATCGGGCAGCAATTCGACATCCTGATCGGCTCGCAGGATCTCAAGAGCGGCGAGGGCCGCCGCGTCCGCGTTGCCTCTGCCACCAAGCACCCGCAATACCGCAGCCGTGACGACAGCTACGATCTGGCCGTCCTGACGCTGACCGAGCCGGTCTACGACGTGACGCCGGTGCGCTTCATCAGCACCATTGAGGAAGAGGCGCAGTACATGCCCGATGACCGCAGGCTCGTGGTGGTGGGCTATGGCAACACCCGCTCGGGTGGCAATCCCTCCAGCATCCTGCGCCAGGTCAAGGTGCCGGTGGTCAATCGCGACACCTGCAACCAGGCGCCGATGTACGCCAACCAGATTGGCAACACCGAGTTCTGCGCCGGCTATGTCGAGGGCGGCAAAGACTCCTGCCAGGGCGATTCGGGCGGCCCCATCTTCCGCCGCGGCAAGACGGCCCAGGACGATGTGCAGGTGGGCATCGTCAGTTGGGGCTTCGGCTGCGCCGTGGCCAACAAGCCTGGGGTCTATGACCGCCTGGGCGTGACCGGGCAGTGGGTCAAAGACCAGATCGCCCTGCCCTGAAGCGCTCGCTCAGGCGCGATCGAAGACCGCCATGCTCTCCACGTGCGCCGTGTGCGGGAACATGTTGACCACACCAGCGTGCGTGCAGCGGTAGCCGGCCACATGCACCAGCAGGCCGGCGTCGCGCGCCAGCGTGGCGGGGTTGCAACTGACATAGACGATGCGCGCCGGCGGCTGCCAGTCGGCGCGCGGCGCGGCGTGCAAGTCGCCCAGCGCCTTGGCCAGGGCGAATGCACCCTCGCGCGGCGGGTCGACCAGCCATTTGTCTGCCGCGCCATAGCCGGCCACATCATCGGGGCCGATCTCGAACAGGTTGCGAGCCTCGAACCGCGTGCGGCTGGCCAGCCCGTTGTGCGCCGCGTTCTCACGTGAGCGGGCCACCAGCGCCTCGCTGCCCTCCACACCCAGCACCTCACGCGCCCGCGTCGCCAGCGGCAGCGTGAAGTTGCCCAGGCCGCAGAACCAGTCGATGACGCGCTCGGCGGGCTGCACGGCCAGCCTATCCAGCGCCGTGCGCACCAGCACCTGGTTGATGTGCGGGTTGACCTGGGTGAAGTCGGTGGGCTTGAACGGCATGGTGAGGCCAAACTCGGCCAGCCGGTAGTGCAGCGGCGGCCCGTCGGCGTCCAGCAGGTGCACCGTGTCGGGGCCTTTGGGCTGCAGCCACCACTGCACGCCATGCTGGGCCGCAAATGCGCGCAGCCTGGCCAGGTCAGCCTCGATCAGCGGCTCCAGGTGGCGCAGCACCAGCGCCGTGACCCCTTCGCCCAGCGCCACCTCGATCTGCGGCAGGCGGTCGCGCTGCGCCATGGCGCCAATCAGCTCACGCAGCGGCAGCAGCAAGGCGCTCATCTGCGGCGGCAGCACGTGGCACTCGCGCATGTCGGCCACGTAGCGGCTCTTGCGCTCGTGGAAGCCCACCAGCACCACGCCCTTCTTGGTCACGTGGCGCACCGACAACCGGGCCCGCCAGCGGTAGCCCCAGGCCGGGCCTTCAATCGGGCGCAGCACCTGCTCGGGCCGCACCTTGCCCAGGTGCCAGAGCTGGTCTTCGAGCGCCCGCTGCTTGACCGCCACCTGCGCCGCCGGGTGCAGATGCTGCATCTTGCAGCCACCACAGGCGCCCGCGTGCAGGCCAAAGTGCGGACAGGCCGGTTTCACGCGCAGGCTGCTTTCGCGCGCCAGCGCCGTCATCTGGCCTTGTTCCCATTGGTTCTTGCGCCGCGCAATCTGCACCTGCACGCGCTCGCCCGGCAGGGCACCCTCGATGAACACCACCTTGCCATCGGCGCGGTGCGCCACCCCCTGGGCGTCGAGATCCAGCGATTCGACGTCCAGCCATTCAGCCGGCGCCGTCATCGCGGTGGCAACACGCTCGCGGGGTTGATGGGCTTGCCCTGGCGGCGCACCTCGAAATGCAGCTGCACCCGATCGGCGTCCGATGAGCCCATCTCGGCAATCTTCTGGCCGCGTTTGACCGTCTGGTCTTCCTTGACCAGCAGCGTCTGGTTGTGGGCGTACACCGACAGCAGGTTGCTGTTGTGCTTGACGATGATGAGGTTGCCGTAGCCGCGCAGGCCGGAGTTGGCGTAGATGACGCGGCCATCGGCCGCCGCATACACCGGCTCGCCCACCTTGCCGGCAATGGCCAGCCCCTTGTTGCGCGACTCGTCGAACGGCGTGGTCACGGCCCCAGCGGCCGGCCAGGCCCATTGGACGTCCTCACCAGCCACGGCAGCGGCCGGTTGCGGCGCCGGCGCTGGCGCTGGCACCGGTGACGCCGAAGCGGCCGGCAGCGGCGCCGATGCGGCCGCTTTGGGCTCGGCCGGTTTGACGGCCACGGGTGGCCGTGCCGCCACCGGCGTGGTCACCGCCTCGCCCTCGGGCGGGAGGATGCGCAGCACCTGATTGACTTCGATGAGGTTGGGGTTGTCCAACTTGTTCCAGCGCGCCAGGTCGCGCCAGCTCTGGCCGGCGTCCAGCGCGATGCGCATCAAGGTGTCGCCGGGCTTGACCACATAGGTCAGGGCCCGGCCATCGGGGCCGTATTGCACCTCAGGCGGCTTGGGCGCAGGCGCTGAGGCGGCAGCGGCAACACCTGCGGCGGCGCGCTCTTCAACCGGGGCGGGGCCGTGGGTGGCGGCACAGCCGGCCAGGGTCAGCATGGCGGCGGCGGCCAGCGGCGCAGCCATCCGGCGCCCAACGGATACAAAGGCGGAAATCGTCATATGCGGCCAGATTTTAAAGGGACGAACTGCACGGCCTCGCCCAGGCTGCGGCGCAATCCCTCGGCCGTGCGATCGACGACCACCAGCACCTGGCCACCACCCGGTGCGCGCGCCGGGGCCACCAGCCGGCCGCCCACGGCCAGTTGCGTCAACCAGGCCTCGGGGACGTCGTCACCCCCAGCGGCGGCAATGATGCTGTCGTAGGGCGCCGAAGGCGCATGGCCCGCCATGCCGTCGGCATACAGCAGGCGGCTGTGCAGCACGGCCTGCGCGGTCAGATGGCGCCGCGCGGCGTCATGCAGACCTTGCACTCGCTCAATGGACACCACCTGACGCGCCAGCGCGGCCAGCAGCGCCGTCTGATAGCCGCAGCCCGTGCCAATCTCAAGCACCCGGCCCAGATGGCCGCTGGCGCGGGCCGTGGTGCCCAGAAACAGCCACTCCAGCATGCGCGCCACCACCGAAGGCTTGGAGATGGTCTGGCCAAAACCGATGGGCAGGCTGGTGTCTTCGTAGGCCTGGGCGGCCAGTGCCGAATCGACAAAGCGATGGCGTGGCACCTCGGCCATGGCCTGCCAGACCGGTTCGCAACCAGCGCCTTCGGCGCGCAGCCGCGCCACCATGCGCTGGCGCATGGCAGCCGAGTCCAGGCCCAGCCCCGTAGGTGTGTGGCGGCGCGCCGCGTCGCGAGCGGCCTGGGCCAGCAGCGCCTGCGGGCGCAGCGGCTCCTTGGGGCGAGGCGGTGCGCTCACCCAGCGAAGGACTGGCGCCAGCCGGACAGGCCAGCATGGTCGGTCAGGTCCACCTGCAGCGGCGTGATGGAGACGGCCCCCTGCGCCACGGCGTGGAAGTCGGTGCCCGCCCCCGCCTCGCGCGCGTCGCCGGCCGGCCCTATCCAGTAGATGGTGTCGCCACGCGGGCTTTGCTGGCGAATCACCGGCTCGCTGGCGTGGCGGCGGCCCAGCCGCGTGACCTGCCAAGGCAGCGTGTCGGCATCGGCGCGGTTGGGGATGTTGACGTTGAGCAGCCAAGGCGCCACCGGCGCGCCCGCAGGCGGCCACTGCGCCAGCACGCGCTCGACCACGCGCCGCGCCGTGCGCGCGGCAGCATCCAGATGCGTCCAGCCCTTGTCCACCTGCGAGAACGCAATGGCTGGCACGCCGAAGAGGTAACCCTCCATGGCCGCCGCCACCGTGCCCGAATACAGTGTGTCGTCGCCCATGTTGGCGCCCTGGTTGATGCCCGAAAGCACCAGATCGGGCCGGTGCGTCAGCACCCCGGTGAGCGCCACGTGCACCGCATCCGACGGCGTGCCGTTGACGTAGCGCACGCCCGGCCGCGCCGCGTCGAACACCTGCAGCGGCCGGTTCAAGGTGAGGGCATTGGACGTGCCGCTGGCGTTCTGTTCGGGCGCCATCACGTCGATGTCACCCAGGCCCTTGCAGGCCTCCATCAAGGCGGCAATGCCGGGGGCCAGATAGCCGTCGTCGTTGGCGATGAGGATGCGCATGGGCGGTGATTCTAGAATTTGCCTTTGACCTCACGTGGAGCGCGCAGATGGCCGTCAAGGTGCTGATCCT
This sequence comes from Pseudomonadota bacterium, assembly GCA_020161145.1. Classification (GTDB taxonomy): domain Bacteria; phylum Pseudomonadota; class Gammaproteobacteria; order Burkholderiales; family Burkholderiaceae_C; genus Ideonella. The sequence goes on along the minus strand of JAIUPQ010000001.1, from coordinate 367,944 downwards.
GGAAGACAACCCCGTGGCTCGTGAGTTTCTCGCCGGCGTGGTGCGTGAGAGCTTCACCGGTGATATTGCCATCACCGAAGCGGGCGATCTGGAGACGGCCCGCCGCCACATCGCCCTGACCGGTCCTGGCGGCCTGCACGGAGCCGACCCGTTCAAGCTGATGCTGCTCGATCTGGAGTTGCCCGATGGCGACGGGCTGGACCTGCTCAAGGAACTGGCCGGCTACCCGGCGACCAAGATCATCACCACCCTGTACTCCGACGACGAGCACCTGTTTCCGGCGCTGCAGCATGGTGCCGACGGCTACCTGCTCAAGGAGGACCGCGCCGAGGTGCTGGTGGATGAGTTGCGCAAGATCGCTGACGGCCAGCCCCCGTTGTCGCCGGCCATCGCGCGGCGGCTGCTGGGCCATTTCCGGCAAGGCGTCGCGCCGGCGGCCGAAAGACCCGCCACCGGCCTGGCCGCTGCCCCTGCCAAAGAGGGCGGCGGCGCCGTGCAGATCGCGCCCGCCAGGTCCGACCTGCCTCACCTGACGCCGCGCGAGGTCGAGGTGCTGCAGTACCTGAGCAAGGGCTTCACCATCAAGGAGATTGGTGAGCTGATGGGCATCAAGTGGTTCACGGTCAACGACTACATCAAAGCCATCTACCGCAAGCTCAACGTCTCCAGTCGTGCCGAGGCGGCCGTCCTGGCCACCAAGCAAGGCCTGGTGTGACCCACACCGCCGGCCACAAGCGGCTGGTGCTGCTGGTGCTGGTCGTGATGGGCTGCCTGGCGGTGTTTGCGCTGGCCCGTTGGATGGCCGCCCAGCCGCACGTGGAATTGAGCTGGGACCATGCGGCCGATGGCCACGGTGCCATCGCCCCTCCGTCGGCGGCTGAGCTGGAGGCCACGCTGAACGCCCATGTGGTGGCCTTGCTGGGCACTGATGGACGCCCCGTGCCCTGGCCCGTGGACGCCGCCGCCGACTCGTTGCGCTGGGTCACCAGCGACGACACGCGCCGCCAGACTGCAGCCGCCTGGGCCGCAGCCAACGCCGCACTGGCACACGGCGAGGTGGTGTTCGATCTGGAGGGCGGCCAGCAGGTGACGGCAAGGGCCGTCCCGCGCGGTTATGCCCATCTGGGCCTGGGTTTCTGGCTGCTGGCCAGCTATGCCCTCGTGCTGTGGCTGGTGGGTGGGCTGGTGGTGCTGCTGCGGCCGCAGTGGCGCAATGGCGTCTACCTGGTCATGGCGCTGGCGCAGTCTGCGCAACTCGCGGCGGCCGCCGTGGCGGCCGTGCCGGCGCTGGCCCCGCCTGGCCCGATGGCGGACTGGGGCGTGACGCTGAGCACGAGCATGGAGTTGATCACCTGCGCGGCGCTGCTGCACGCCGCCGCCGTGTACCCGCGAGCGTTGCCTGGGCATCGGCTGTTTGTCGCGACTGGCTGGCTGGCGACCCTGGCCTGGCTGATGCTCACCCTGGCCGGCGTGCTGCCCCATGCCTGGTGGTGGACCCAGGGCCTGGTGCTGGTCATGGGCGCCGCGGCGCTGGCCTTGCTGACACGCACCCTGCACCAGGAGCCGCACCCGTTCGTGTTCGTCATGCGGCGCATCGGCCTGCTGCTGTGGGCCACTATGGTGTTGCTGGTGCTGACGGTGGCGCTGCGGCAGAACACCCAGGGCGACCCGCTGCCGCTGATCCAGGCCACCGATCTGGTGTGGAACGTCTTCACCGCATCCGTCATCCTGCTGGTGCCCTTCCTGGCCCACTCGGGGCGGCTGATGCGCGAGGTGCCCATCGTCGTCGGCACCACGGCGCTGGCCGTGCTGGCCAACCTGGCCTTCGTCGCCGTGTTCGGGCTGGGGCCGCTGACGGCCATGGTGGCCGCGCTGCTGCTGGCAGTGACCACCTATGCCGCCATCGCGCAATGGCTGCTGCACCATGCCGCCGCCAGCCGGGCTGCCGCCACCGAACGCATGTTTGCGCAGCTCTACAGCGTGGCGCGCGAGGTTGAAACCCGGCCCGAGCGCGCGGGCCTGCGCATGACCGAATTGCTGGAGCACGTGTTCGAGCCCCTGGAGGCGCGGGCCACCACCGCCCATGGCAAGCGCAGCCAGTTGAGCAGCAACGGCGCGGTGTTGCTGGTGCCCATGCCCGGCCTGTTGGCCGGTGGCGACGAGGGCGCCATGCTGGCGCTGCGGGGCGCCGACCGCGGCCGCCGCCTGTTCTCCCCCGGCGACACCCGGCTGGCCGACCGCATCGTCGAGCAGTTGATGCGCGCGGTGGCGCAGGACCGCGCCGTCGAGCGCGGCCGCAGCGAGGAGCGCATGCGCATCGCCCAGGACCTGCACGACGACATCGGCGCACGCCTGCTGACGCTGCTGTACAAGGCCCCGTCGCGTGAGATGGAAAACTACGTGCGCCACACGTTGCAAGACCTGAAGACCTTGACGCGAGGCCTGGCGGCGCAAAGCCAGCCGCTGGAACTGGCGGCGGCCGAATGGAAGCGCGACCTGACCGACCGGGCCTCGCTGGCAGGCTGCGCCCTGAACTGGACCAGCACCTTCGACCGCGAGGTCACGCTGACCACGGTGGAGTGGTCGTCGCTGACGCGCATCGTGCGCGAACTGGTCAGCAACGTCATCGCCCACGCCAAGGCCAGCCAGGCCCACATCTACCTGCGGCTGGAAGAGGGTCAGCTCTTCATCAGCTGCACCGACGACGGCCAGGGCAAGGATCCGTCCACCTGGTCACGCGGCCTGGGCGTGGGCGGCATCCGCAAGCGCGTGCGGCTGCTGGGCGGCGAAGTACAGTGGCGCGAGCACACGCCGCAAGGCATCGTCTGCGACGTCTACATCCCCCGCTTGGCCGGATGCATAGCCCCGCCCCCTTGACCCGGCTGAACCCCTTGCAGCCCAAAAAAAAGCGTGCCTGAGCACGCTATCGGGTCGATGCCGATCAGGCGCTCAGTCGGCCTTCTTCTTGGCCGCCTTGCGCGCGGCCTTTTTGGCGGCGCGGGCCTCGGGGTCAACCTTGGCGACCTTCTCGTCCGCTGCCTTGGCGGCCATGAACAGCACCTTGCGCTTGCCTTCAGCGTCCGCCTCTTTGGCGTTCTCACGGATGGTGAAGCGGCCCAGGCTGGACACCACCACGCGGCCCGGAGCCGCCTCGGCGATGCTGTCGCGCACCACGCCCAGCGTGGCCACCACCAGCTTCTTGACGGCCGTATCGGTCAGACCTTCCACCACTTCGGGCGCCTTGGCGCGCAATGCGGCAACGATTTCTGCGGTATTCACTCTCACACTCTCCTGCGATGGCGGATATCAAAGGCCGTCCGCCGTCAGCCGTTCATTGCAGCGGCACCCCGGTCTTGGCCTGCACCTCGTCGCGGGTGACGCCCGGCGCCAGCTCAACCAGGCGCAAGCCATGCGGCGTCACGTCCAGCACGCACAGGTCGGTGATGATGCGATCGACCACGCCCACCCCCGTCAGCGGCAGCGTGCAGGCAGGCAGGATCTTGATGTCGGTGGAGCCGTCTTTCTTGGTGGCCACGTGTTCCATCAGCACCACCACGCTCTTGACGCCGGCCACCAGATCCATGGCGCCGCCCATGCCTTTGACCATCTTGCCGGGAATCATCCAGTTGGCCAGATCGCCACTGGCGCTGACCTGCATGGCGCCCAGGATGGCCAGGTTGATCTTGCCGCCACGGATCATGCCGAAGCTGTCGGCGCTGCTGAAGATGGAAGAGCCCGGCAGCGTGGTGATGGTCTGCTTGCCGGCGTTGATCATGTCGGCATCGACCTGATCCTCGGTGGGGAACGGGCCTATGCCCAGCAGGCCGTTTTCGCTTTGCAGCCAGACCTCCATGCCGTCGGGCACGTGGTTGGCCACCAGCGTGGGCAGGCCAATGCCCAGGTTGACGTAAAAGCCGTCGGCCAACTCCTTGGCGGCGCGCTGCGCCATTTCATCGCGGGTCCATGCCATGGTGGTGTGCTCCTTCAGGCCTTGCGCACAGTGCGCTGCTCAATGCGTTTTTCGGGGTTGGCGTTGACGACGATGCGGTGCACGAAGATGCCCGGCAGGTGCACGTCATCGGGGTCGATCTCGCCCAGCGCCACCACGCGCTCGACCTCCACCACCGTCACCCGGCCGGCCATGGCCACGTTGGGGTTGAAGTTGCGCGCGGTGCGACGAAAACGCAGATTGCCGCTGGTGTCGGCCACGTCGGCCTTGATCAGCGACACCTCGGGGTTGAGGGCAGCCTCCAGCACGTGGGGGTGGCCGTTGAACTCGCGCACCTCCTTGCCCTCGGCCACGATGGTGCCCACGCCGGTGCGGGTGAAAAAGGCCGGAATGCCGGCACCACCAGCGCGCAGCTTCTCGGCCAGCGTGCCCTGCGGCGTGAACTCCAGCTCCAGCTCGCCCGCCAGGTACTGGCGCTCGAACTCCTTGTTCTCGCCCACGTAGCTGGAAATCATCTTCTTGACTTGACGGGTGTTGAGCAGCTTGCCCAGACCGAACCCATCGACGCCGGCGTTGTTGGAGATGACCGTCAGATCCTTCTTGCCGCTGGCCTGCAGCGCGTCGATCAGCGCCTCGGGAATGCCGCACAGGCCGAAGCCGCCCACCGCGATCAACTGCCCGTCGCGCACGATGCCTTCCAGCGCCGCTGCCGCGCTGGGATAGATTTTGTTCATGCCTCTCGCTCCATCGAAACAAACCGGCGCGCAGATTACCGCACATTGGCTGCCGCGCCGCCCCGGTCGAGCTAGGGGGATGTTTCGATCTCTTGCAAACGCTGCGCGGTGGCCAGTGCGGCGCGCTGGCGCACGCGCACCAGCACGCCGGCATCGGGCACAGGCACAGGCTGGGTCGGGAAGCGCGCCAGCAGCCGGCGCACGCTGTCGTCGTCGGTCAGGCGCAGCAGGTCGGCGCACAACTCGCCCGCAAACCCCATGGGCTGGCCGCGTTGGCCCCGGTGCTCGGGGTAGACCATGGGCGCCTCATGCGCCTCTTGCACCGCCTGCGCCAGCCTGCGCAGCGTATCCGGCGCGACGGCGGGCATGTCGGCCGGCAACACCAGCCAGCCCGCCACATTGGGCCGGTTGGTGACACCGGCCGCAATGGCCAACCCCAGCGCCGCCTGTTCTGGCGCCAACGTGACGAGTTCGTTCAGCGCCACCCCCTCGCGCAGCAATTCGGCCCGCCAGACGGCGTCCGCCACCATGGTCAGCGGCAGGCCGCTGGCGCGCACGTGGCGCAGCGTGGTGGTCAGCACGGTGCCCTGGGCCATGGGCTCGGCCAGCAACGCCTTGCCGTCGGCGGCGCGCTCGCGCGCGACCGCCAGCACAATCACGGCAACCTGAGCCTCGGCCAAGGCCGGGGACGACGACGACATGCCTGTTTTCTCCCTTGCACGCCTCAGATCGCCGCATGATGGCGGCCCGTGCTGCACCGCGCCATAGGGCTCTACACTGAGACCGCATGAATACTGACCTTGCCGCCTTGCGCAAAAGTTACGAACGCGCCGCGCTGGACGAAACCGCCTCGGCTGCCGACCCCATGGTGCAGTTCGAGCGCTGGCTGCAAGAGGCCCTGGCCGCACGCTTGCCCGAGCCCAACGCCATGACGCTGGCCACCGTGGGCGCCAACGGACGGCCTTCGACGCGCATCGTGCTCATCAAAGGCTGCGACGCGCGCGGCCTGGTCTGGTACACCAACTACGGCAGCCGCAAGGGGCAGGATCTGGCCCACCTGCCTTACGCCGCGTTGCAATTTCACTGGGTGGAACTGGAGCGCGTGGTGCGCATCGAGGGCAAGGTGGAGAAGGTGTCTGACGCCGAGTCGGACGCCTACTATGCCTCGCGCCCACTGGACTCCCGGCTGGGGGCCTGGGCCTCGCCGCAAAGCCAGGTCATCGCCTCGCGGGCGGTGCTGGTGGCGGCCGCAGCCGAGGCCGCCGCACGCCACCTGCTGGCACCGCCAAGGCCGCCCCACTGGGGAGGCTACCGGCTGGCGCCCGACCGCTGGGAGTTCTGGCAGGGCCGGCCCTCGCGGCTGCACGACCGGCTGCGCTACCGGCTGGACGAGGCCGGCGCCTGGGTGCGCGAGCGCCTGGCGCCATAAGCCAGGGCATCACCAACGCAACTGCGCCCCCGCCGACAGGCTGCGCGCCGGCAACGGCGCGAGCTCACGCGCCGTGCGCAGGCTGCTGGCGCTGTAGGCCAGCGCATCGAAGGCGTTGTCCAGCCGGGCAAACAGCGTGGCCTCGCCGCCCGACCAGCGCAGCGTGCGGTTGACCCAGAGGTTGACCAGGGTGTAGCCCGGCGTGGCCACGTCGGTTGTGGGCACGCGCGTTTGCGCCATGGCACGCGTCAAGCTGGCGCCCAGGCGCCAGTCGTCGGTCTCGGCCTCCAGCCCCAGGCGCCACCGCAGCGGCGCCAGACGCGGCAGCGGCTCACCCGTGGCCCTGTTTTCGCCGCGCGTGGCGTCCATGCCCGCCGTGGCGTCCAGCGCCCAGCCCGCCACAGTGAAGCGCTGACGGCCTTCCAGCTCGACGCCCCACAGCCGCGCCGGCACGCCCGCGAACCGGTAGACCGGCGCCTCGTCCTGGATGGCGCCGGTGGCGTCCAGGGCGATGTACTGACCGAACCGCATGGCATAGACGTTGGCACGCAGGCTGCGGCCCTCACCCTGCCATTGCACGCCCGCGTCCAGGCTGTGGCTGCGCTCCACCGCCAGGCTGGGATCGCCTTGCTCATACGAACCGGTGGCCACATGCAGCCCGTCGGCGTACAGCTCGTAGTAGGCCGGTGCGCGCTCGGTATGGGCCAGGGCGCCACTCAGGCTCACGCCATGACCCAACGCCCAGACCGCGCCCAATGAGGCGCTGTGGGGCGTAAAACGGCGCTCGGTGGGGACGTCGCCCGCCGCCGCCACCCGCGCGCGCTCCAGCCGCAGGCCGCCCGACAGTGTCAGCGCGCCCAGTTGCACCTCCTCCAGCGCGAACAGCGCGGCGGCCCGCGTGCGCGTATCGGGCACAAAGGCCTCTTCGCCCAGGGCCGAGAAGTCCAGCGCCTCGGCCTGCACGCCGACCAGCCCTTTGAACGCGCCCAGCGGGCGGTGATGCAACTCCAGCCTGGCGTCGCGGCCATCGCTCTTGAACGTGGTGCCTACCTCCGTGCCCTCCAGTTCCTGATGCTGGTAGCGGGTGGCGGCGGCACGGGCGGTGACTTTGCTGAAGAAGCCATCGAGCTCGCGCTCGCCGGCCAACGTCAACCGATCGCGACGCATCTGAATGGTCACCTCGGGCTCGACCACGATGCCGTAGTCGCTGCGATAGGCATCCACCGACGCCCCCACGTAGCCGCGCGCGTCGGCCCAGGAGGCGCCTACCGCACCGCCATGCGCCTGGGCCGCCGAGTTGGCCACCCGGGTGGTGGGCACGCTGTCTTCGCCAGGCGGCGTGAAGCGCGGCACCGTCAGGTCGTCGGTGCGGCGGGTAAAGCCATCGATATGCCAGGACAGGCCGCCCTCACCGCCCTCGAGCAGACCCGAGAGGCTGCGTGCACGCGCGGCGCCGCCCAGGCGAGCCTCGGCCCGGCCAGCCAGTTCGGACAGCGCCGCACGCGGAATGCGGTTGTCGATGGTATTGACCACACCGCCCAGCGCGCTGCCGCCGTAGAGCAATGCGGCCGGGCCGCGCAGCACCTCGATGCGCTCGGCCACCAGCGGGTCTTGCGCCACGGCGTGGTCAAAGCTGAGGCTGGACGCATCGACGCTGGCGCCGGCGTTGTCCAGCACGCGCACGCGGTCGCCGTCCAGGCCACGGATGACCGGGCGGTTGGCGTTGGGGCCGAACCAGGTGGCGGCCACGCCAGGCAGGCCATCCAGGGTCTCGCCCAGCGTGGCGGCGCGGCGGGTCAGCAGCGCGTCGCCCGTCAACACACTGGCCGGCTGGGCCAGGGTGTCCTGTGCCAAGGGGTTGCCGGTGATGAGGACGGTCTGGGTGGGCGCGCCACTCTGGGCGCCAGCGGATGTGGCGGCCAACAGCGCAGCCACCAGGGGAGTGAATCGAAATGCGGTCATGAACGTGCACCATGCAGCGGCCACGGCGAGGCCGCCGTGGCCGCATCAAACGAAAACGAATAGGGGGAGGATTGCGGACGTCAGGCTTGCGCCGGAGGCGCACGCGCCGCATAGGGCCGAGCGGCCCGCAATTGCGGTGTCGAGGCCGCGCGCCAGATCGGCGCGGCCTCGCTGGCCACCGGGGCGGTGGCCAGTTGGGGCGGCGTGGACGGCAGCCCGCTCGCCAGCGCCAGATGATCCAGCAGATGGCACAGCACCGAGCCCGGCAGGTGGCCGCTGCCATCGTCGGCTGCCACGGCACTGGCCGCGGGCGTGCCGTGCAACACGGCATGGCGCAGGCCCACCACCTGGCTGGCCAGCAAGGCCAGCGCCAGCAGCAGCGCACCAAGCCCGCGGCGGCACATCATTTCAGGTGCTTGGCGAAAGCCTGTTCGAGCTTGGCGACTTTGGGCCGGACCACGTAAGCGCAGTAGCCCGCGTCGGGATTGCGGTCGTAGTAGCGTGCATGCTCGGGCTCGGCCGGCGTGAAGCTGCGCAGCGGCTCCACCTCGGTGACCACAGGCCGCACACCCGCGGCCTCCACCTCACCGATCACCTCACGTGCCACCACCTCCTGGGCCGGCGTCTGCCAGTAGATGCCCGAGCGGTACTGGGTGCCCTTGTCGGCACCCTGGCGGTTGAGCGTGGTGGGGTCGTGGATGCCGAAGTAGATGCGCAGCACGTCGGCCAGCGCGATGCGCTCGGCATCGAAGCGCAACTGCACCACCTCGGCATGGCCGGTGGTGCCCGAACAGACCTCGCGGTAACTGGGGTTGGCGGTATGGCCGTTGGCATAGCCGGACTGCACGGCCAGCACGCCATCGACACGGGTGAACACGGCCTCCAGGCACCAGAAGCAGCCGCCGGCCAGGGTGATGGTTTCTTCACGCATGGGGCGGAATGATAGAGAGTTCGGCCACCAGCGCATCGGCCCGTGCCTGCACGTCGGGCGTCATGACGATGGGCCGGCCCCACTCGCGGCTGGTCTCGCCCGGCCATTTGTGGGTGGCATCCAGCCCCATCTTGCCGCCCAGGCCGCTGACGGGCGAGGCGAAATCCAGGTAGTCGATGGGGGTGTGGTCCACCAGCACGGTGTCGCGCACCGGATCCATGCGCGTGGTGATGGCCCAGACGACCTCCTTCCAGTCGCGCACATCGATGTCGTCATCGACCACGATGATGAACTTGGTGTACATGAACTGACGCAGGTAGCTCCACACGCCCATCAGCACCCGCTTGGCATGACCGGCGTAGCTTTTCTTCATGGCCACCACCGCCATGCGGTAGCTGCAGCCCTCGGGCGGCAGGTAAAAGTCGGTAATCTCCGGAAACTGCTTCTGGATCAGCGGCACGAAGACCTCGTTCAGCGCCACGCCCAGCACGGCCGGCTCGTCGGGCGGCTTGCCGGTGTAGGTGGAGTGGTAAATGGGCTCGCGGCGGTGGGTCAACCGCTCGATGCGCAGCACCGGGAACCACTCCTGCTCGTTGTAGTAACCGGTGTGGTCGCCGTAAGGCCCCTCCAGCGCATGCAGGTAGCCGCCCTGCTCCCGCAGCGGCACGCCGTGAGCGCTTTCGCCCACGAAGCCGGCGGGTGCGGTGGGAATGTGCCCCTCCAGCACCATCTCGGCGTGGGCCGGCACCTGCAGCTTGAGATCCCCCTCGCCCACACTGGCATCGGCCAATTCGGTGCGGCTGCCGCGCAGCAGGCCGGCAAACTGGTACTCGCCCAGGCTGTCGGGCACCGGCGTGACCGCGCCCAGCGTGGTGGCGGGGTCGGCGCCCAGCGCCACCGCAATGGGAAAGGGCTGGCCGGGGTTGGCCTGCGCAAACGCCCGAAAGTCCAGCGCGCCGCCCCGGTGCGCCAGCCAGCGCATGATGACCTCACGCGGCCCGATGACCTGCTGGCGGTAGATGCCCAGGTTCTGCCGCCGCCGTGGCCGGGGCACCGATTGCGGCCCTCGCGTGATGACCAGGCCCCAGGTCACCAGCGGCGCCACGTCATCCGGCCAGCACCACTGAATGGGCCAGCGCGCCAGGTCAATGGCCTCACCGGTCAGCACCACCTGCTGGCAGGGCGGCTGGCGCACCGTGGCGGGCTTCATGGCCCACAGCGCCCGCCCCAGCTCCAACAACCGACCGGCATCTTTCAGGCCCGCAGGAGGCTCAGGCTCTTTCAAACCAGCCAGCACGTGGCCAATCTGGCGCAGATCGGCCAGCGTCTCGCCCCCCATGGCCCAGGCCACGCGGCGCGGGGTGCCAAACAAGTTGGCCAGCACCGGCACGGTATGGCCGCTGGGCTGGGTGAACAGCAGCGCCGGCCCGCCCGCGCGCAGCACGCGGTCGGCCACCGCCGTCATCTCCAGCCGGGGCGACACCGGCTGGCTGATGCGGCGCAACTCGCCCTGGGCTTCCAGCGCGGCCAGGAATTCGCGCAAATCGCGGTACTTCATGTGTTGCAAATTATATAAACGAAGTTCTTTATGGTTGACTGGTTATAAAAAGCCCCTCAGAATCGCGCCATTCCTCAGTGACCAAGGGATAACCCTTGGTCATGCGCTTCACGCTTGGCGCGCAGCATACAAGCGTTCCCTATCTCGCTGCAGCCACCTTGAGCTGCGCCGGGCGCCCCGCAGGTGGGCCCCGAAGAACGACCTGTTAGGAGTAGAAATCATGTCTGACGCATCTGCGAGTGCGCGCCCGATGGCGCCACTTGAACGCATGGCGCGCGTCGTTGTCGCCGATGTGGGCCAGGGCCTGGTGGCCGTGAGCCACAACGCACTGGCCTTGCTGGGCTTGCTGGTGGTGGTGCTGGGTCTGTATCTGGTGGACCACAAGGAGCTTCGCCATCAGGCCGAGCGCACCGCATTGGGCTGGCTGCAAGACCGCCACGGTGACCAGTTGCTGGCCGAGGCCGCCGCCGAGGACGACGCGCTGGTGGCCGACGCCGGTGCGGATCCGGGTGACCCGCTGGCCAACCCACTGGCGGCCGATCCGGCCACGCTGAACCGCCAGCAGGCCGCCGTGGCCTCCTGGCTGTCGCGCCGCTACAAGGTGGCGCAAGAGCCCATCGCGCGGCTGGTGCACGAGGCCTGGGCCGTGGGCAAGGCGGCGGGGCTGGATCCCACGCTGATCCTATCCATCATGGCCATCGAATCGAGCTTCAACCCGTTTGCCCAGAGCGCGGTGGGCGCGCAAGGCCTGATGCAGGTGATGACCCGCGTGCACAACGACAAGTACCAGCCGTTTGGTGGGGTGCTGACGGCGTTCGACCCGGTGACCAATCTGCGCGTGGGCGTGCAGGTGCTCAAGGAGTGCATCACCCGCGCCGGCAGCCTGGAAGCGGGCCTGCGCTACTACGTGGGCGCGGCCAATCTGGAAAACGACAACGGCTACGCCGGCAAGGTGCTGGCCGAGCAAGCCCATCTGCGCCGGGTGGCAGCGGGTCAAAAAGTGCCGGTCAATGCCGTGAGCGCCCCCCGCCCGGCGCCCGTGCCGGCATCGGCGGCGGCGCCGGCCGCCTCCGCGCCCACGGCCGAGGTGGGGCAGCAACTGGCGCTGGCGGTGGTGCGGTAAGCTGCGCGGCTTGCCACACCAACCCACCGCCCGCCCATGTTCAACCGCCAGACTTCCACCCTCGCCCTCGTCGATCCCGATCTGAACGCCGCCATCCTGGCCGAAAACCAGCGCCAGGAAACGCACATCGAGCTGATCGCCTCCGAGAACTACACCTCGCCGGCCGTGATGGCGGCGCAGGGCTCGCAGCTGACCAACAAATACGCCGAGGGCTACCCCGGTCGGCGCTATTACGGTGGCTGCGAGTACGTGGACGTGGTCGAGCAACTGGCCATCGACCGCCTCAAGCAATTGTTTGGCGCCGGCTTTGCCAACGTGCAGGCCAACTCCGGCTCGCAGGCCAATCAGGCCGTGCTGCTGGGCCTGCTGACGCCCGGTGACACCATCATGGGCATGAGCCTGGCCGAAGGCGGCCACCTGACCCATGGCATGGCGCTGAACATGAGCGGCAAGTGGTTCAAGGTGGTCAGCTACGGTCTCAACGCCCAGGAAGAGATCGACTACGACGCCATGGAGCGTCTGGCCCACGAGACCCGGCCCAAGCTCATCATTGCCGGCGCCTCGGCCTACAGCCTGCGCATCGACTTTGCGCGCTTCGCCCAGGTGGCCAAGGCCGTGGGCGCCTACTTCATGGTGGACATGGCGCACTACGCCGGCCTGATTGCCGCTGGCGTCTACCCCAACCCCGTGCCGCATGCCGATGTGGTGACCAGCACCACGCACAAGAGCCTGCGCGGCCCGCGCGGCGGCATCATCGTGACCAACCACGAAGAGATCGCCAAGAAAATGAACTCGGCCGTGTTCCCGGGCCTGCAGGGCGGGCCGCTGATGCACGTGATCGCCGGCAAGGCGGTGGCGTTCAAGGAGGCGCTGACGCCCGAGTTCAAGGCCTACCAGCAGCAGGTGGCCAAGAACGCGGTCGTCATGGCCGACACCTTGATGGCGCGCGGCCTGCGCATCGTTTCGGGTCGCACTGAAAGCCACCTGATGCTGGTCGATCTGCGACCCAAGAACCTGACCGGCAAAGAGGCCGAGGCCGTCCTGGGCGCCGCGCACATGACGTGCAACAAGAACGGCATCCCCAACGACCCGCAAAAGCCCATGGTCACCAGCGGCATCCGGCTGGGCACGCCCGCGCTGACCACACGCGGCTTCAAAGAGGACGAGACCCGTCTGACGGCCAACCTGATTGCCGACGTGCTGGACAAGCCGCACGATGAGGCCAATCTGGCCGCCGTGCGCGAGAAGGTGGCGACCCTGACCGCGCGCCTGCCGGTCTACGGCTGAGCCGACCCATGCGCTGCCCCTTCTGCGGCCACGACGACACCCTGGTGGTGGAGACGCGCGCCTCGGACGAGGGCGACACCATGCGCCGCCGCCGCCGCTGCACGGCCTGCGACAAGCGCTTCACCACCTATGAGCGCGCCGAAATCGCCATGCCGGCCATCGTCAAGCGCAGCGGCGCGCGGGTGGAGTTCGACGCGGCCAAGCTGCGCGCCTCGATGACGCTGGCGCTGCGCAAGCGCCAGGTCAGCATCGAGCAGGTGGACGGGGCCCTGGAGCGCATCGAGGACCAACTGCGGGCCAGCGGGCTGCGTGAGGTGCCCTCGACCCGCATTGGCGAGCTGGTGATGCGCGAGCTGAAAAAACTCGACAAGGTGGCCTACGTGCGCTTTGCCTCGGTCTACCGCAGCTTCGAGGACGTGGACGAGTTCAGCCGCCTGATCCAGGAAATCTAGCCCGCCGTCAACGCCAGCATTCGGCCACGGTACCGGTGGCGGTCGCGCTGATGCCTTTCTGGCCTTTGTCGTTGTAGGTCAGGTTGCCGCAGAGCGCATCGGTTTGCTCCGGGGTGGCGGTCAGTGTGTAGGTTTGCTCTTGCGAGGACACGCTGATGCCGTAGCTCTTGGTGCCTTGCGCCGGCGCCACCTTCAGCCCATTGGGCAACTCAGCGTCCTTGTAGGTGTTCTTGGCGGCGTAGTAGCGCTGCATGTACTGCGCCGCCTGCAGCAGCACCACCTCGGCATCGGCACGCTTGCCGCGCAGCACGTGGGCGGTGTAGCTGGGGTAAGCCACCGAGGCCAGGATGGCGACGATGGCCACCGCGATCATCAGCTCGATCAGGGTAAAGCCGCGCGCCCGGCGCGATGAGGAGGTCGGGATAGGCATGTCAGTCCACGTTCTTTTCGGGGGTGGGTGGTGTCATCAGCTGCTGCCAGACGCGGTCACGCGCAGTCGGCGTGAACGGCAGGCATTGCTTGATGGCCTCGCCAGCGGTGTGGATCACCACCAGGCAGGTGTTGGGTACTGGGCAGAACGGCGGTTTGCTCTCATCGGGCAGGCAGGACTGCTGGCGCACTTCGCCGCCGTCGTCGCTGCCGCTGCCCAGGATGTCGCCTGTAGCGGCCTGCACGCCATCCCGACCGTCGCCGCCCGAGACAAAACCGGCTGCCGCAGCCGTGTCGCTGCTGTCGACCTTGTTGTCGCCATTGGTGTCGAAGATGGGCGTGGCCGGCCGGGCGCCGCTGAGCAGTTGCACGATGAAGCCATAGCCTTTGCCGCTGCTACTCTCGCAGGCCTGCGGTGCGGCGCCAGGCACCACGGCGTCGATATAGGTGTAGGACAGCACCCGCTTGGGCGAGACGATGACCCGCGTGCCGTTGTCCAGGCCGCTGTCCAGGCCGCCCAGGTCCATGTACCAGCCCTTCTTGGTCTTCCAATCGACGGCGTTGCCGGTGATGTCGAAGTAGCCGGCCACGCTGCTGGGCGTGATGGTCTGCACCTGCAACTCGATCTTGCCGTTGCCGCTGCTCAGGTAGGCCAGGAAGGGGCTGTCGGCGTTGGCCGACGACTCGTTGGTCAGCGTCGGATCCCGCACGCCAAACACCGACTGCAACTGGGTGTCGGTGGTGTCGCCGACATCGATCAGACGACCGGTTCCGGCCACGACGACGGTGCCCCCCTCGGGATGGGCGCCATAGATGGGCGGGGCAGTGATGGGCTGCGGCGTGAGGCCGGCACCGGTGACGGCCCGGAACAGCGGCTTGCCTTTGAAGCCCACCTGCCATTTGGCGACGTCGGTGGCGCTCTCGAAGTCAAAGCGCCAGAGGTTGCCCTTGAGGTCGCCGGCATAGGCGGCATAGACCTCCTGCTTGTCGTTGAGCACCAGGCGCACGCCCATCAGGCCATTGCCGCCACTGCTGTCGACGGTGATCTTCTTTTCCACCGCCCCGGTGGCCAGATTGACCACCAGCAGCGTCGCGCTGCCATCGCTGCTGTAGACGCCATTGCCCACGAACACCTTCCAGCCTTCGCCCAGCCCGGCGCCCTTGAGCTTGCCCACGCGCGCATCGGCCAGCATATAGCCCATGGCCGAATCGGCCACTTCCCACATCACCGAACTGGCGTCCAGTGCGGTGGGGTCGCCACGGCCGGCCTCCAGCGCGAACAAGGCCTTGCCACCCCCACCCAGGCTGCTCAGCAGCACGTTGCGCCAGGCGGCCGGGCTGCTGCTGCGCGCGATCAAGGCGTCGTGCTCCGACAGCGGGCCGTCCACGAACAGGCGGTGCGGCGTGGTCGCCGTGCCATAGTTTTGCTTGGACAGATCGATCAGGCCCGGCAACGTGGTGCGCGGAAGGAAACCGAACACCTCTTCGCCCGAGCCGGCGTCGAACGCATGCAACATGCCGCCGTTGCCCCCGATGAACAGCGCGCCCTTGCTGCGGTTTTGCTTGGCCGTCAAGTAGGCGTTGTAGGTCGGGCCATCGAGCGGCAGCAGGTCATAGGCGCCTGCCGAGCGGTTGCGAACCAGAATGGGCGGTGAGTTGAGAAAGTCTGGCAACTTGCCCAGGTCGCCGCGCAGCCGGTAGGGCTTGGCCGGGTCGCTGCCGTCGCCCTCTTTGCTGGCGTCGCCGCGCAAATAGTTGATCAGCTCTGCCCGCCCCGTGGCCGTCGTGCTGATCAGGTTCTTGGTTGCCGCATCCATGGCCTTGTTGGTAAAGGCCACGCCGCCGGCCGGGCTGACGCCCCAGGTGTAGAGGTTGCGCTCATCGGCGTCCGGGCGTTTTGCGGACGCCGTCCAGCGCACCACCTTGTTGCCACCGGCATCGACCCTGACGTCGTGCGTGGCGTCATCGATCTCGTAGGCCTGCACGTCGCCAAACCACTGGCCCGAGCGGTAGGAGGGCACGAACAGCAGGCTGTCGGCCACGAAGGCATTGCTGCTCAGGCTGACCCCCGCCTCGGCCCGGCCGGCGGCGCTGGCCCGGCCGACGGCACTGACCAGGGCGGTGGTCATCTCGCTGGCGTTGTTGGCCTGGAAGTAGTCGCCCCGCGTGCTGACGGCGGCATGGAACATGTCGTCGATCTTTTGCGGGTTGCCAATGGCGGGGTTGGGCCATGCCAGAGAACCGGAGCGGATGGCCGCCAGCGTGGCAATGCGCTCGGCGGGCGTGCTGGCCGCCAGCGTGCCCGACACGCCCAGGCCCACCGAGAACTGGCTCAGGTGCTGCCAATAGGCCGGGTCGGACAACTCGCCGGTCACCGGCTGCACCTTGTTGTCGAGGCTGGGCTGCAAGTCGTTGACGTAGTACTGCATGGCCACGTCGGCCAGCGTGCTGCTGTAGTTGTCCGAGAACGGCCGCGCGGGTGTGTAGTGGTTGGGCGGCACGGGGGTCAGGTCGGGGATGCCCAGCGCGTGCGTGGGCCCGATGGTGTTGTCCACGTTGCCGGCGTCGTTGGTGGCATCGTTGTAATAGCCATCCGTCATCAGAATGTGGTACGAGCGCCGGCAGGCCAGCACGGGCGAGCCCGAGCGGCCGGGGTCGCTGGCCCAGGGGTTGCCCGTGCTGCCGCTGCGGCTGAAGTAGTCACCCACGGCCATCACGGCCGGGCGCAGCGGCGTGCCGCCCCCCGCTTTCATGGATTGGATGTCGGTGATCAGCGTGGTGCGATGCGCCAGCGCATATTCACGCGTGGGCACGCGCACCACGCGGGTGGAGTCGCCATCCACGGTCATCATCGGGCTGTTGATGGAGCCAAAACCAAAGCGCGGCGCGCTGCTCTGGCTGTTGATCACCACCTCGACCAACGCGCCCTTGGCCAGCAGCATGCGTGAGCGGTAGTACTGGAACCAATTGGCAAAGTTCTGCCGCTCCTCCGCCTGCGTGCAGCGCGCGGCACTGCCGACGCAATCCAACCGGCCCGGCGGCTTGATCGGCAGCGAATACGGCAGCGTCACACTCTTGCCACCCCACAGCACCGTGCTGCCATTGATGTTGTAGACCGCATAGTTGTTCAGGTTGTTCGGATCCGAGCCCGGCTTGAGCACCGTGTAGATGCCGGCCCACCAGCGCCGGTCCAGGTTATCCCCGCAGTTGGTGATGGTGGCGCACCAGCGGGTGCGTATCGTGGTGTTGGCCTGGGTGGTGTTGTAGGCGCCAAAGCCCGGGATCATCGGATCCCAAAGGGGCGCGGCCGGGCTGGCCGGGGCCATGCGCGTGGCGTCTGGCCGGAACCAAGGCAGGTAGCGCACCGTGGGGTCGTAGTAAATGCGGTTGACCGAAGACGAAAACGTCTGCGCGGCGAACAGGCTGATGTCGAATACGTTGCTGTTGTTGCTGGAACTCAGCTGCGGCAAAAAGCGGCGATTGGCCGGGCTGATGGCGTTGATCGAGGGATCCAGCGGCGTCACCAGCACCCAGTTGTTCGCAGGGAACGACACCACCTGCCCATTGACCGTGAACGTGCCTTCCGGCACTGATTGCCCACCCATGGAGCCGGAGTCGTCCAGCGTGATCATCACGTTGGGGTTGGGCGGCGGCGCGCTCTGGCTGAGCAGTGGCACCTGGGCCGGCTTGGGCTGGGCCAGCGCTGCGCCAGCCAGGGCCAGCAGCGCGAAACCAGAGAGGTGGGTGCGGGTCATGTCATAGCCTCCTTACATGGCCACGATGGATTGCAGCCAGACCACCGAGCCACTGGCGGTGTGGCCCTTTTCGTCCTCGCTGTAGTCGGGGCTGAAGCCACGGGCGGTGACCACATAGACACCGGCCAGACTCAAATTCCCCTCGATCAGGCACTGCGGCGCCTTGGCCGGCTGGAACTCGGCATCGGCGGACTGCCAAGTGTCAGGCACATCGTCAGCCACCAGCGCGGCCCCGTGCCAGGACGGGAACTTCTTCCACTGGTAGCTGGCCTCGTCGGCCGGTTTGCTGTAGATGATGACTTTGGCCGCATCGCGCACGGCCGGGGTGGCGCTGATCATGGACTCGCAGTAGCGCAGTCCCAGCTGCGCCTGCTGCATGGCGAAGTTCTGCACCCGCAGGTTGTTGGCCACGGTCTCGCCGGTCAGCGCACCGCGCATCACGGCGGCCGACATGAAGCCGATGATGACCAGCATCACCAGGGCCACGATCAGCGTGATGCCGCGCTGGCGGCGGTTGGAAGCAAGCGACTTCATGGCGACGGGGCGTCCAGCGGCAGACGGTTGTTCAGGGCAATGGTGGTGGTGAAGGCGCGGTAGGCACGCTTGTCATCGGGCGTGACCGTGTCGCTGTAGTTGGCCGGGAAGCAGCCGGTGTAGGGCGTGGTGGCGTCCACCACGTTGTCGCTGTCGCTTTGCATCACCACGCAGATGCGCACCGAGCCCACCCGGTCCCACAGCCCCCCATCGGTCACCTTGGCCGCATCGGTGTAATAGACCACCCACTTCTTGACGTCGGACTGCACGCCGTACTGAATCTGCAGGTCTTTGACGTTCTCGGCCAGGGGCTGGGCGGGGTTGTTCACATTGCCCCGGCACATCAGGTTGGTGCCGTCCAGGTAAAAGCGGCTGTAGGCCAGGTCGTAGGTGGGCAAACCACCGGCGGCGGGTATGTTCTGCACTGCGTTGCCCAGGCAATCCAGCGGCCTGGCCGGGGTGCCAACGGACATCGCACTGTTGCCTGCGTTGGCCTCGTAGGCCACAGCGACACTGTCGGGCTGGGAGGCGCTATTAGCTGGACAGGCCGCAGCCAAGGCGCCAATGGCCGCCGCCGTGTCGTCGAAGGCGCTCCCTTGGCAGCCGGCCAGATAGGGTTCAGACAACAGCAATTTGAACCGCTGGCCATTGGCGGAGAACCCCACCGGCCGCGAAAACCCGGCCATGGCCAGATTGGCACGCAATACCGCCAGGGCCGACGTGGCGTCTTCGGTCATCTGGGCAATGGCGCGGCTGTGGCGCGTGCTCTGGGTGGCGGCCACGTAGGCGACGAACACGGCACCCATGACCACCATGCCGATGGTCAGCGCAATCATCAACTCCACCAGCGAGAACCCCCGCTGGCGGCAGCGTGGGGCCTGCAATGCGCGGTAGCCCATCACCGCCCCACCCGGAAGTACATGCACGAGGCCTTCTCGGTCTCAGCCATCTGGGATGAACACATGTTGACGCCAATCTTCTCGTTGGAGCGGTCTTCGGCCGACGGGTCGCGCCACATGACCCAGACGTCGGCCCAGTGGTTGGTGGCGTCGTAATCGACGGCGCCCGTGCCCTGGGGCAGGTTGGCGTAGAGCGCGGCCTGCCAGTCGGCCACGTCCTTGGCGGCCAGTTGCTCCGGCGTGCAAGCTGTGGCATCGCACGTCGGCGTGACAGCTTTGGGAAAGCCGGTCGCCAGCGCGGTGGGAGTCAGGTCGTATTTCTCATTGCGTGCACCTTCGACGTTCGCCCGAATGCGGTCCGCGATGTCCGCCGCCAACAAGCTGGCAGCGCCCCTGAACTCGGCTGTCTTGCCCAACGTGGAGGCCCGCACCAGCAAACCCGACAGCGCCAGGATGCCCAGCGAGACGATGAGGATGGAGACCAGCACCTCGATCATCGAGAAGCCGTGGTCATGGCGCCGCCTCATGTGCAAGCCTCCTTCTGCGTCTTGACCCGGCCCGATTTGGCCAGGCACACATAGCGCACATCGGTGCCAGACGCCGGCGACAGCGAGAACTTGAACGATTCATTGACGATGCCGGTGGCCTGGAACCGCACCGTGGTGGCATTGTTGGTGGCCGAACCGCTGGCGGTACCCACCGACTGCAGCGCGTCCTGCACCTTAATGAGCTCGGCGTCTGCCAAGGCCCCATCGCCATTGACGTCGGCGTACATCAGCCAACCGTTCTTCCAGTTGGTGCCGGTGTCACACGTATTGGCGGTGGCGTTCTTGGCGCACAACAGCACCGGCGCACCGCGCCGCATCGCCTCGCTGCGCCCCTGGCGCAAATCGTTGGCCAGCATATTGGCCTGGTTCTCCACGGCCTGGCTCTGCACGGTGGTGGCCAGCTGCGGCACGGCCACGGCGGCCAGAATGCCCACCACGGCAATCACCACCAGCAGCTCAACCAGCGTCAGACCCAACGGTTTTCGTCTCATGCGGCCATGATCGACGGCCTGCGGCCCGACTTGAGCCGATGGCCGACGGATGGTGCGGTTGAGCCGATGAACGGTCTGTGGGTCAGCAGACCACGCCCCGCGCCACCCGCGCCCGGCCCGGCTTGGCCACGCAGACCACCAGCGGATCGGCGCCTGGCGCCACCAGGTTGAACCGCGCCGAGAAGCCCGACTGCACCCCTGTGCCGTGGAACGACAGCTTGGGCCAGGAGCCCGTCAACGCAACCCGGTTGGCGGGCAGCGCCTGCACCTGGATGCGCAGATCGCCCTCGTCCAGCAGGCCGCGCCGACCCCGGTCCACGAAGACCATCCAGCCCGCGCTCCAGTCGGTGCGGCCGGGTGAGTCGGCATCGCAAGTGGGCTCGCTGGCGCCGGTTTGCAGGGCGCACACCGTCACCAGTTCATCTCGCCGCAGCGCCTCGGAGCGTGCCAGCCGCAGCGTGCCGGCCAGCAGCGCCGCCTCGTCCTGCACCTGCCGCGACGCCTGCAACGCCGACAGGTTGGGCAGCGCCGTGGCGGTCAACACCCCGGCAACGCTCAACGTCACGGCCGTTTCGGCCAGCGTGAAACCCAAAGACTTGCGGCGGTTCATCGGCACGACTCCCTACAACTCAACTGTCGATGTCGTGATTGTTTTGGCCATGCACCGCCGCGTCATTCCCCCTGACGGGTGTGAGGGTTGACCCGGATCAGGCCGGCACCGTGACCCGGACCGACAGGCCGGGCCTGGCGTTGCGCACCTCGAACGTGCCACCGTGCGCCTGCGCGATCAGGCGGCACAGGTACAGCCCCAGGCCCACGCCGCCGGCCGCACGTGTGCGGGCGCTGTCGGGTCGGTAGAACGGCTGGGCCAGCTGCCCCAGTTGCGGCTCGGGAACGCCGGGGCCGTGGTCGCGCACGTCGATCGCCACGCCGCCATCGCTGGTCCGCCGCAAGCGCACCTCGGGCGGCTGGTCCCCCGCGGCACCATGGCGCAAGGCGTTGTCCAGCAGGTTGCGCAGCAGCAGCCGCATGCGGCCGGGATCCAGCGCCAACTGCGGCAGATCGGCATCGGCCTGAATGCGGATCTGCGGGGCCACCGCATGCCGCACGGCCAGCTCCTGCACCACCGCCGCAACCAGGGCTGCCATATCAGTGGGCTCGCGCTGCAGGGCCGCATGGCGCCCCGCCAGGCGCTCGCTTTCCAGCAAGTCGCTGATCAGCGCGGCCATCTCCTGCAGATCGCGCAGCAAGGCGTCGCGCTGCGGGCGCACGTCGGCGGTTTCGGGCAGCAGCTCGGCATGCAGCCGCGCCCGGGTCAGCGGACTGCGCAGTTCGTGGCTGATGGCGAGCAACAGCGCGCGCTTGGCTTCGAGCATCTGGTGGATGTCCCGCCCCATGGTGTTGAGGGTGGCCGCCAGCTCGCCCAACTCGCCGGCGCGCGCCACGCTGCGGGCAGGGATGGGTGTGGAGAAATCGCCCGCACCGAAACGCCGGGCACCGGCGCCAATGGCGTCCAGCGGCTTGAGCAGACGGCGCACGTAGAGCCAGACCAGCAAGGTCAACAGCAGCAGCGCGGCCAGCGCATAGCCGAGTTGTCGTGGGCGGCGCTCGAAGGCCTCTGCGTCGATGCCGAAGGCCAGGATGTGGCCATCGGCGGTGGTGCGCTGGAGGAGCGGCGCCCAATCCGGCCCCTCGTGGCCCGGCCTCGGCAAGGCCTGACCGGAATGCGAAGACCAATTGACGGCCGGGCCGCTGATGCGCACGGTCAGCGGCAGCCGCTCAACCAGCGCCTGCGCGCGTGCCACGCTGGGCGGGCCGTTGCCGGCGATGTCGGCCGTCAGGCGATCCACGTAGTCGGTGAGCAACGGGCGCGCCGCGTCGCGCCACCCCACGGAAAACGCCCGCTGGGCGCCCACCATGAACACCACGGTCAACGCAGCGGCCAGAAACAGAAAGACCAGCACCATCCGCAGCTTGATCGAGTGCATGACGCGCCGGCGGATGTGCGCGAGGCGTGCCGCAAGGGGCAGGCCGGTGGTCATGCCGGCGCCTGCCTGTGCAGCGCCAGCGCGTAGCCCGCATTGCGCAGGGTTTTGATGCAGTCCAGTGGCTCGAGCTTCTTGCGCAGGCGGCTGACCACAATGTCCACCGCCCGGGTGTAGAGCTCGGCCTCCTGACCGCGCAAGCGATTGAGGATGTCGTCGCGGCTGAACACGCGGCCGGGCTCGCGCGCCAGCAGCAGCAGCAACTCGTACTCGGTGCCGGTGAGGTCCACCGCATCCCCGAGCCGGGACACGCTGCGGCGGGCCGTATCGATGGACAGCCCCTCGAACACCAGCGTCGGCGGCAGGCCACCTGCCACCACCGCCTCCACCGGACGCGAGGGCTTGAAGCGCCGCAAGACGGTCTGCAGCCGCGCCACCAGTTCGCGCGGCTCGAACGGCTTGGGCAGGTAGTCGTCGGCGCCCAGCTCAAGCCCCACCACCCGGTCCATCACCTCACCGCGGGCGGTCAGCATGATGATGGGAACCTCGTTGTCGCGGCGGATCGCACGGCACACCTCGAAGCCATCCATCTCGGGCAGCATCACATCCAGAATGACGGCATCCCAGCCCCCTTGACGCAGGCGCGCCAGGCCCTCGGTCGGCGTGACCGCCTGCATCAGCCGCAGATCGAAGCGTTCAAAGTAAGTGGCCAGCGGCGGGCCGAGTTGGGCGTCATCGTCAATCAGCAGGATGTGTTGCATACGCGGGGTGGCCCCAACGGTCAGAAGCCAGGGCCGTGCCAGCGCCCACCGTCACCGCGCTGGTCGAGGCGCTCGCGAACCTGCTGCTGCTGCGTCGGTGTCAGGCTGTCATAGAAGTCGGCCAGCGCCGTCACCACCTTGGGCGCCTGCTGCTGCACGGCGGCGGTCTTCTGGTCCAGCAGCGCCTGCGCCTTGCTGCGGTCGAATCGGTCGCCCGCAATCAAGGCCTTGATGTCGTCACGCGGACTGGCGCCGTCACCGCGCAATGCCTTGCGCTGAGCGTCCATCTCGGTGGCCACGACTTCGAGCCGTTGCTTCTGCTCGGCATTGAGCGCCAGCTTGTCGCTGATGCGCTCGACCATCTTGCCGCGCATCTCGGTGATGCGCGCTTCGCTCCAATCGTGCGATCCACGCACGCCGCAGGCGACCAGACCGCCGATCAACAGGGTGGCACTGGCCAGGACAATGACCATGCGTTTGCGGGTGATCTTCATGGGGATCCTCCTTGTTATGGAAGGGAGTTGAACATGACCCTCATGGTGCCGCTCACCGCGTCGCGCCGCATCTCAGGCCGGTCGCGTTTTATTTCGCTTTGTTTCACCCGTAAAAAAACAGCCCCTGGCTGGTTTTGATTGGAGCGGGTGAAGGGAATGCCGGCGGCTACGCCGCCGTCCTGGCCCTGGCGGGCCAGACCGAACCGAGCGATGGGTTCGCTCCCCTTCACCCGTAAAAAAACCAGCCCCTGGCTGGTTTTGATTGGAGCGGGTGAAGGGAATGCCGGCGGCTACGCCGCCGTCCTGGCCCTGGCGGGCCAGACCGAACCGAGCGATGGGTTCGCTCCCCTTCACCCGTAAAAAAACCAGCCCCTGGCTGGTTTTGATTGGAGCGGGTGAAGGGAATCGAACCCTCGTATGAAGCTTGGGAAGCTGCCGTTCTACCATTGAACTACACCCGCTGTGCAGCCTCTGAGTGTAGCTCGAATGCCGCACAATGCGGCGCCATGCAGGCCCCCTCACCCGAAACCCCAAATGCCCCCCACCCCCACCGGCCCGTGCGCAGCTATGTGCTGCGCGCCGGGCGCATGGGCACAGGGCAGCAGCGGGCACTGGCCGAGCTGGCGCCGCATTGGGTGTTGCCGTTTACCGAAACTCCGCCTGACTGGGATGCCGTCTTCGGCCGCCGCGCGCCACGGGTGATGGAGGTGGGCTTCGGCATGGGCCTGGCCACGGCCGCCATCGCTGCGGCCCACCCCGGTGTGGACTTCATCGGCGTGGAGGTGCATGTGCCCGGCGTGGGGGCGCTGCTGCAGCGCATTGATGAGATGGGCCTGCGCAACCTGCGCATCGTCCAGCACGATGCCGTGCAGGTGCTGACGCAGATGGTGGCGCCTGCCTCACTGGCGGGGCTGAACCTGTTCTTCCCCGACCCCTGGCCCAAGAAGCGCCACCACAAGCGGCGCATCCTGCAGCCCGACTGGGTGGCGCTGGTGGCCTCGCGGCTGGCGGCTGGCGGGGTGCTGCATGCCGCCACCGACTGGCAGGACTACGCCGACCACATGCTGGCCGTGCTCCAGGCCGAGCCGTTGCTGGCCAACCGGGCCGATGGCTTTGCGCCGCGCCCGGCGCACCGGCCCGAGACCAAGTTCGAGGCGCGCGGGCTCAAGCTGGGCCACGGCGTCTGGGACTTGCTGTTCACCCGAAGGGAGACCTGACCATGCATGTGGGCGTGCTCACCGGCGGCGGCGACTGCCCCGGCCTCAATGCGGTGATCCGCGCAGTCACCCTCTCGCTGATTCACGAGGCCGGCGCGCGCGTCACTGGCATCGAGCAAGGGTTTCTGGGTCTGGTGGAGCGCCGCGCGCGGCCGCTGGACGTGCCGGCGGTGATGGACATCGTCAACCTGGGCGGCACCATCCTGGGCACGCACAACCGCGCCAACCCGTTCGCCTACTTCGATGCAGGCGGCGCCGACGTGTCGGCCGCCGTGATGGACTATGTGCGCGAACTGGGACTGGATGCGCTGGTGGTCATCGGCGGCGACGGCACTATGACGATTGCCCACAAGCTGGGCGCCCTGGGCCTGCCCATCGTGGGCGTGCCCAAGACCATCGATAACGACTTGATGGCCAGCGACCGCAGCTTCGGCTTCGACAGCGCCGTGGCCGTGGTGGCCGAGGCCATCATGCGGCTGGAAACCACGGCGCAAAGCCACCGCCGCGTGATGCTGGTGGAGACCATGGGCCGCTACGCCGGCTGGATTGCGCTGGAGGCGGGCCTGGCTGGCGGTGCCGACGTCATCCTCATCCCCGAGGTGCCCTACGACGTGGCCACCGTGGTGGCCCGCTGCCGCGCCCACCAGCGCAGCGCCGGCAGCACGCTGATCTGCGTGGCCGAGGGGGCTGCGCCGGTGGGCGGCCAGATGACCGTCGAGCGGCGCATCGCCGGCAGCCCCGATCCGCTGCGCCTGGGCGGCGTGGTGCAGACGCTGCGCGCCGAGCTGGAGCAGCACCTGGACAGCGAGGTGCGTGCCACCGTCCTGGGCCATGTGCAGCGCGGTGGCCCGCCCACCGCGTTCGACCGCGTGCTGGCCACGCGGCTGGGCTGTCACGCCGCCGAGCTGGTGCGGGCGCGGCAGTTCGGCGTCATGGTGGCCTTGCAGGGCGATGCCATGGCCAGCGTGCCGCTGGCGGCCGTGGCCGGCGCCTGCCGCACGGTGCCGCCCGATCACGAGCTGATCCGCGCGGCGCGGGCGCTGGGCGTGGTGCTGGGCGACCAGTAACCCGTCAGGCGTGCCAGTCCACGATGCCGAAATAAGCCGTCACCAGCACGATGACCCCGAACGCGATGCGGTACCAGGCAAACGGCACGAAGCTGTGGCTGGCGATGTAGCGCAGCAGCCAGCGCACACAGACCCAGGCGGCCAGGAAGGAAAACACCAGGCCCACCGCAAACATGGGCGCGTCGGCCCACGCCAGGCGGCCCCACTCCTTGTAGAGGCTGTACGCGCCCGCGCCCACCAGCGTGGGGATGGCCAGAAAGAACGAGAAGTCCGTCGCGGCCTTGCGTGACAGGCCCAGCAGCATGCCGCCGATGATGGTGGCACCCGAGCGACTGGTGCCCGGAATCATGCCCAGGCACTGCACCAGCCCCACCTTGAGCGCATCCAGCGGCGTCATGTCGTCCACCTCGGCAATGCGCGGCGTGGGCTTGGCCACCTTCTCCACCCACAGGATGATGAAGGCGCCGACGATGAAGGCCGTGGCCACCGTGGGCGCGTTGAACAGATGCGCCTTGATGGCCTTGTACGCCACCAACCCCACCAGCGCCGCCGGCAGGAAGCCGATCAGCACGTTGAGCACGAAGCGCCGCGCCCGCGGATCGCTGCCCAGGCCGGCCACCACCTGGGCCAGCCGCTGCCAGTAGACGATGACCACCGCCAGGATGGCGCCGGTCTGGATGGCGATGTCGAACACCTTGGCCTTCTCGTCCGTCAGGCCCAGCAGCGTGCCCGTCAGAATCAGGTGGCCGGTGCTGGAGATGGGCAGGAACTCCGTCAGCCCCTCGACGATGCCCATCACCGCCGCCTTGAGCAGCACCATCACGTTCACATCCACCACATCCACCTTTGGCCGATCCAAAGCCCGGCATCATAGACACCCGCCCTAGAATCTGACGCTTCACCCAGCCCTACCCTGCACCATGAACACCCGACAAGCGCGTTTCAACATGATTGAGCAGCAAATCCGCCCCTGGGACGTGCTCGACCCCGAGGTGCTCAAGCTGCTGGCCCACGTGCGCCGCGAGGATTTCGTGCCGGCTGCCTACAAAGGCCTGGCCTTCATGGACGTGGAGGTGCCGCTGCCCCACGGTCAATGCATGCTGGCCCCGCGCGTGGAAGCGCGCATCCTGCAGGCCCTGGCGCTGCGCGGCCGCGAGCAGGTGCTCGAAGTGGGCACGGGCTCGGGCTTCATGGCGGCGTTGCTGGGCCACCGCGCCCGCCTGGTCACCACGTTGGAGATCCACCCCGAACTGGCCGAGCTGGCCGCACGCAACCTGCATCAGGCGGGCCTGAACAACGTGGCCGTGGTGGCGGCCGACGGGCGCAACGGCCGTGCCGTGGCCGGCCCGTTCGACGCCATCGTGCTGTCGGGTTCGGTGGCCGAGTTGCCGCACACTCTGCTCGATCAGCTCGCCGTCGGCGGTCGGCTGGTGGCCATCGAGGGCGACGAGCCGGCCATGCGCGCCACGCTCTACCAGCGCGAAACCCCCGAGCGCCTGCACAGCCAGGTGCTGTTCGAGACGGTGGCACCGCGCCTCATCGGCTTCGAGCCGGCCAGCCGCTTTCGCTTCTAGGCACTCCGTCTGTCCGCGGCGGCTGCCATCGGCACGCCGCCGGGCGCCGTTCGTCGCAAACCCCCTGACGCCCGTGCCGCCGCCTGTTACAAACCCGCGTTGCCTGTTTTCGCGAAAGACCTGCTCATGATGCGTCCCCGCCACCTTGCCCTTGCCGCCGTGCTGGCTGCCACGCTGGCCCCCGCCCACGCTGAGCACCTGCGCGAACTGTTCGATGCCGCCCTGGGCTACGACGCCACCTACCTGGCCCAACTGGCGGCCAGCGACGCGGCCGAGCCCCGCGCCGCCCAGGCCCGCGCGCTGCGCCTGCCCACCGTGGGCCTGCAAGGCGGCGTCACCACCACCGACACCCGCATCCTCGATGCGGCCCAGGTCAGCGCCCTGCGCACCACCGTCACCCAGGCCGGCATCACGGCCCAGCAGTCGCTGTTCAACGCCGCCAACGGGGCCACCATCAGCCAGGCCGAACGCGGCGTGGCGGTGGCCGAGGCCCAGCGCACCGCCGCCCGCCAAGACCTCATCGTGCGGCTGGCGGCCGCCTATTTCGACGTGCTGGCCGCGCGCGACGCGCTGAACGCCGTGCAGGTGGGCCGCAAGGCCATCGCCGAACAACTGGCTGCCGCCCAGCGCGCCTTCGAGGTCGGCACCGCCACCATCATCGACACCCGCGAGGCCCAGGCCCGCTTCGACCTCAACACCGCCCAGGAAGTGGCCGCCGCCAACGACTTGCACGTCAAGCAGCTGGCGCTGGAGCAACTGGTGGGCAAGGCCGGCGTGCAGTTGCTGTCGCTGGCCCCGCCCGCCACCCTGCCCGAGCTGCGCCCCAGCAACATGGACGACTGGCTGGGCCTGGCCGAGGCCGGCAACACCCAGATCGCCCAGGCGCGGCTGGGGCTGGAAGTGGCCCAGCTTGAAACCGAGAAGGCCAAGGCCGGCCACCTGCCCACCGTGGCCTTGTCGGGCAGCTACGGCCGCACCCACACCAGCGGCAACATGACGCCGGCTTCCGGTGGTCAGGTGCCCTACACCAGCAACGGCAACGTCAACCGGGCCAGCGTGGGGGTCACCGTCAACGTGCCGCTGTTCGCCGGCTTTGCCATCGAGAACCGCGTGCGCGAAACCACGCTGCTGGAAGACCAGGCGCGCCAGCAACTCGAAGCCGCCCGCCGCGGCGTGGCCCAGGGCACCCGCGCGGCCTTCCTCGGCGTGCAGGCGGGCCGCTCCACCATCAAGGCCCTGGAGGCCGCCGAAGGCTCCAGCAAGCTGGCGCTGGAGTCCACCCGGCTGGGCTACGAGGTGGGCGTGCGCGTCAACCTCGACGTGCTCGATGCCCAGGCCCAGTACCTGCGCAACCAGGTCAACCTGGCCAAGGCGCGCTACGACGTGCTGGTGGGCGACCTGCGGCTGCGCCAGGCGGCCGGCACGCTGGTGGCGGATGACCTGAACGCCGTTGACGCGCTGCTGAAATAGCCTAGCCCACCAACCCGGCGATGCGCGCCGCCATGCGCGCAGCCGCCCCCTGGTGCGCGGCGGCAAACCGCAGCGCATGGGCGCCCGCGTCGGCACGGCGCGGCGCGTCGGCCAGCAAGACGCCGGTCAGCGCCAACGCCGCCGGCCAGTCGGCCACGCGCCAGGCCGCGCCTGCCGCCACGGCATCCTCGGCGGCCTGCGCAAAATTGAAGGTCGAAGGCCCCATGATCAGCGGGCAGCCGCAGGCCGCCGCCTCGATCAGGTTCTGGCCACCGTGTAGCGCAAAGCTGCCACCCAGCAAGGCCACCTCGGCCAGCGCATACCAGGCCACCAGCTCACCCACCGTGTCGCCCAGCCAGACGTCGGTATCCGCCCCAGGCACTTCGCCCAGGCTGCGGCGCGCCAGGGTAAAACCCGCCGCCTCGATCTGCGCCGCCACTGCGTCGAACCGAGGTGGATGGCGCGGCACGACGACCAACAAAGGCGCCCGTTGGCCTCCCCCGTGCGCCGCCCGCCAGGCGGCCAGCAACGCCACCTCTTCATCGGGCGTGCCCTCGCGGGTGCTGGCGGCCAGCACCACCGGGCGGCCCAGTTGCGCCCGCCACTGCCGGCCCAGGGCCAGCTTGGCGGGGTCGGGCGTGAGGTCGAACTTCAGGTTGCCCGCCACCTCGACGGGGTCAGCCCCCAGCGCACGCAGGCGCCGGGCATCGGCCTCGGTCTGCGCCAGCGTCAGGGTCAGCGCCCGGGCGGCCGGGCGCAGCAGCCGCCCCAACCGCGCCCCCTTGCGCGCGCTGCGCGCCGACAGGCGGGCGCTGGCCAGCACCATGGGCAGGCCCGCGCGCTGCGCCTCGTGCAACAGCACGGGCCAGACCTCGGTCTCCATCAGCACACCCACCGCCGGTCGCTGGGCGCGCACAAAGCGCCGCACCGCACCGGGCGTGTCGTAAGGCACCCAGCTGTGGCGGTCACCCGGTGCCAGCAGCGCCTGGGCCGCCGTCCAGCCGGTGGCCGTGGTGCTGGTCAGCAGCAGCGGCCGGCCGGGCAACGTGCGCCGCAGCGCCGCCACCAACGGCGCGGCCGCGCGCGTCTCACCCAGCGAGACGGCGTGCACCCAGATGGCACCGGGCGGCTGAGGCGCCAGGCCCAGACCCAGGCGCTGCGCCATCGCGTGGCGGTACAGCGGCTCGCGCCGGCCGCGCCACCACAGCCGCGCCAGATAGGCCGGCGTCAGCAGCCACAGCAGCGCGGCATAGAGTCGCCTCAATGGGCGGCGGCCTGAATGGTGGCGTCGGGCTTGGCGCGGCGCAGCGCCGCCATCATGGTGGCCTCGATGCGCGCCAGCGCCGCCTCGCTCTGGCCCTCGAAGCGCAGCACCAGCACCGGCGTGGTGTTGGAGGCGCGGATCAGGCCAAAGCCGTCGGCCCAGTCCACGCGCAGGCCGTCGGTGGTGGTGATCTCGGCGCCGGGGAAATCGGCCTCTGCCTGCAGGCGTTCGACCACCTGATGCGGTTCGCCCTCGGCGCAGCCCACGTTGAGCTCGGGCGTGCTGAACGAGGTGGGCAAGGCGTTGAGCACGGCGCTGGGGTCGGCGTGGCGCGAGAGGATTTCCAGCAGCCGCGCCGCCGTGTAGCTGGCGTCGTCAAAGCCGTACCAGCGCTCGGCAAAAAAGATGTGGCCGCTCATCTCACCGGCAATGGGCGCACCCGTCTCCTTGAGCTTGGCCTTGACCAGCGAGTGGCCGGTCTTCCACATCAGCGGCTGGCCGCCTGCGGCGCGGATGGCCGGCGCCAGCTGCTGCGTGCACTTGACGTCGTAGATGATGGTGCCGCCCTTGACGCGCTTGAGGATGTCGCGTGCAAACAGCACCAGCTGGCGGTCGGGGAAGATGACCTGGCCGTCGCGCGTGACCACGCCCAGGCGGTCGCCGTCGCCGTCAAAGGCCAGGCCCAGCTCGGCCTCGGTGGCGTGCACCACCTTGATCAGGTCTTCGAGGTTTTCCAGCTTGGACGGGTCGGGATGGTGGTTGGGAAAATCGCCGTCCACGCGCGAATACAGCTCGATCACCTCGCAGCCCAGCGCACGCAGCAGCGCCGGCGCGCTGGCGCCGGGGATGCCGTTGCCCGAATCGACCACGACTTTCATGGGCCGCGCCAGCTTGCAGTCGCGCACGATGCGCGCGGTGTACTCGGGCACGATGTCCATGGCCGCGATGCGACCCTTGCCCCGGGTGTAGTCCTCGGCCTCGATGCGCCGACGCAGGCCCTGGATCTCATCGCCATAGATGGCGCGGCCGGCCAGCACCATCTTGAAGCCGTTGTAGTTCTTGGGGTTGTGGCTGCCGGTGACCTGGATGCCACTGCGGCAGCCATGCTTGGCACGGGTGGCGGCCACGTAATAGACCATGGGGGTGGTGACCGCGCCCAGATCCACCACGTCCAGCCCCGTGGAGGCCAGACCGCGCATCAGCGCCGCCGCGAGGCCGGGGCCCGAAAGCCGCCCGTCGCGGCCCACGGCCACGGCGCGCTCGCCGGCCGCCCGGGCCTCGG
Organism: Pseudomonadota bacterium; assembly: GCA_020161145.1. Classification (GTDB taxonomy): domain Bacteria; phylum Pseudomonadota; class Gammaproteobacteria; order Burkholderiales; family Burkholderiaceae_C; genus Ideonella. The sequence continues at coordinate 336,749 of JAIUPQ010000001.1, read as the reverse complement.
TGCCAAAGGCACGCCCCAGGTGCTCGGCCACGGCCTCGTCGAGGGTTTGATCGACGATGCCGCGAATGTCATAGGCTTTGAAGATGGAGGCGCTGACTTGCATGTGGTGACGGAGGCGAGTGGTGGGAAGCCGCCTATTTTGGCCCCTGCGGGGGCAGCGCCAGGGTGACCAGGACCACGCTGTCCGCCAGCGCCGCCACGCTGTGACGCATCGCACGGCCCAGGTACAGCATCTGGCCGGCCGCCAGTTCGCGCGTGCCCTCGGCCAAACCCACCGCCAGCCGCCCTTGCAGGCACAACAGCGTGGCCTCGGTCGGTGCTGCATGCTCGGGCAGGTTGCTGCCGGCCGGCAGCACCAGCCGCATCACTTCGAGGTCAATCCCCTTGAACAGCGCCTGGGCGCGCGCCGACTGCGCCGCGTCCAGCACGGGGGCGACCTCACCGGGTTGCAGATGGGGCGTGCTCATGGGGCACCATCGTACGCCCCGCCAGCACCACCAGCGCCATCAACCACAGCGGTGCGCCCGGCGCCACCTGTGCGGCCAACCAGCCAAACAGCAGCGGCATGAACAGCGTGGTGGCATTGACCATCAGCATGCGCAGCCCCAGCGCCTGGCCGTGGCGCGCAGCCGGCGTGACCTGGTGCAGCAGCGAGAGGATCATGGGCTGCACCGAGCCCAGGGCCAGCCCCAGCACCGCCGCCCCGGCCGCCAGGCCAGCCACCCCCGGCAGCGCCGCATAGGCCAGCGCGCCGGCAGCCGCCACCAGCATGGCCGCACGCAGCGCCACCCGCTCGGACAGCCGCTCGGCCCAACGCGCAATGACCAGCCGCACCAGCGTGGCCGCCACCGCAAAGCTGCCCAAAATGAGCCCGATGGCCGCCGCCGAATAGCCGCGCGCATGGCCCAGCACCGGCGCCACCAGCGAGTGGGCGTCCCAGCAACTGGACAGCGCCAGATTCACCAGCAGCAGCCGGCGCAGCAGCGGACTGCGCAGCAGCGACCAGGCCGGTGGCGGTGGTTCACTGGCCGCCGCCGGCGCCCGGGTCGGCAGGTTGCGCGTCAGCAGCCAGGCCCACACGGGCATGGCCAGCGCCAGCGCAAACGCCCAGCCATAGCCGGCGTGGTCGATGAGCAAGCCCACCAGGGGCGGCACCGCCGCATTGGACAGCCCCGGCCCCAGTGCCACCCAGCTGAACACGCGCCGCAGATCGCCCCCCTCGCCGGCCAGGTGCCCGGCCTCACGCTGGATGGCAACGATCGCCACGGCCAGGCCGCCGCCGCAGGCCAGCGCCGCCACGGCCAGGCTCGCCAGATTGGGGTGGATCCATGCCGCCGCCGCCCCCAGCACCCCCAGGCCCATGGCCACGCGCAGGGGCCGCTGCAGGCCATGGCGGTCGGCCTGCCGGCCCGCCCACAGCGCCAGCAGCAGCGGCCCCAGGCCGAAGAGGCCCAGCAGCGCACCGACCCAGATTTCCGCATAGCCGTTTTGCAGCAGCCACAGCGTGGCCGCCACCCGCGTGGCCGCCATGTTGGCGTGCATGCACACCAGCGCCGCCACCAGCGCGGCCAGCGACTGTGGCAGGCGTGGCGGTGCCATCAGCCCGCCAGTTCGCGCATCTTGCGCCGCAGCGCCCCCGCCAGCGGCAGGCGGGCGGACGCCGCCAGATGGTTGGAATCGGTCATGCGGGCATTGTCCGCCCCGGGTTTTTCAGGTCTCGTCGCCCAGCCGCTCCTGGGCCTGCTCGCCCGGCAGCGCCTCGACGCCGCGCAGCGCGCGGGTCATGACCCGCGTGCGCACCTGGGCCTTCTCGATGGAGCCGGTGGCCTCCTGGAGTTTCTTGTGCGTATGGGCCAGCGCGTCGCCAAACTTGACGAACTCGGTCTTGACCGCGCCCAGCACCTCCCAGACCTCGGCGCTGCGCTGCTCCAGCGCCAGCGTGCGAAACCCCATTTGCACGCTGCTGAGGATGGCGTGCAGCGTGGTGGGGCCGGCGAGCATGACGTGGTGCTCGCGCTGCAGGTCTTCGACCAGGCCGGGGCGGCGCAGCACCTCGGCATACAGGCCCTCGCTGGGCACGAAGAGGATGGCGAAATCGGTGGTGTGGGGCGGCGCCACGTATTTGGCGCGGATGCTCTTGGCCTCATCGCGCAGCCGCCGCTCCAGCGCCTGCGCGGCGGCGGCTGCGGCCTCGCGCTCGGCGGCCTCTTGCGCAGCCAGCAGGCGCTCATAGTCCTCGCGCGGGAACTTGGCGTCGATGGGCAGCCACAGCGCGGTGTCCTCGCCGCCCCGCCCGGGCAGGCGGATGGCGAAGTCCACGCGCTCGGCCCGGCCCGGCACCACGGCGACGTTGGCCGCGTACTGGTCGGGCGTGAACACGGCCTCCAGCAGCGCGGCCAGTTGCGTCTCGCCAAACAGGCCGCGCGTCTTGACACCCGTCAGCGTGCGGTTGAGCGAGCCCACGTCGCGCGCCAGCGCCTGCATCTCGCCCAGGCCTTTGTGCACCCACTCCAGGCGCTCGGCCACCTGCTTGAAGCTCTCGGCCAGCCGCGTCTCCAGCGTGGCGTGCAGCTTCTCGTCCACCACGGCGCGCATCTGATCGAGCTTTTTCTCGTTGCCCTCCTGCAGCGTGGCCAGGCGCCGTTCGGTGGTTTCGGCCACGGCACGCAACTGTTCCTGCAACTGCATCGCCAGCCGGCCCAGCGCCTGCGTCTGCACGTCGGAGGCCGCCGCCAGCGACTGCGCCAATTGCTGCTGCATGGCGGCCAGTTGCACGCGGAAGGAATCGATCTGCTCGTTTTGCGTGCGGGCCACGTCGCCGCTCTGGGCCAGCAGCGTCTGCTGCAACAGGGCCAGCGCCTGGGCCTGCTCGCCGCGCCCGTCGCGGGCGCTGGCGTGCACGGCATCGCGCAGTTCGCGCAGGTCGCTGGATGTGGCCGTCTCGCGCGCGCCGCGCCGCCATGCTGCCAGCAACAGCACCACCACGCCCAGCAACAGGCCCAGAGCCAGTGCCATCCAGAGCCAGACTGATCCTTCATTCATCGCCGGCATTGTCGCAAGCCCATCCGGCTAGGTACCACCACCATGAGGGTATGCCCGGTAGGCAATGACGTGTAACAGGACTAAAGTGGATTGGCGCCGTCTGTAACACAAGCATTTCCAACACGGCGCATTCGTTTGATGTCTCAACCGGTTTTTTGGAGGAAACCATGCAGATCATCCGTACCCTCGTCGCCGTTGCCGCGTTTGCCGGCGCCACCGCTGCCCAAGCCATGCCCAGCGCCATCGTCTTTGATGGCTATTGCGATGGCGTCAGCAACATCATGATGAATGCCAACGGTACCGTCACCGGCACCTGGAGCAACAACGATTGCGCGGGCGGCAGTTCGCCCGCCATTGGCCAGCGCGCCAACGTTTCCGGCACGGGCATGGGCCAGACCGGCCACTACGTAGCTGACTTTGCCCTGTTCATCCTCGTGCGCATCAACGACAACGGCACCTGGACGTATTACGACCAGGACGGCAACTATTTCAACTCCGGCACCTGGAGCGACGCCTCGCTGACCCGTGCGGCGCCCGGCAATCGGTCTTCGCTGCACCCCTGAGTGTTGCGCCACTGGGGGCTCAGCCCCAACCCAAGCGCCCGCACAGGGCGCTTTTTTTATGGTTGCACCGGCGTGCGGGCGGCCTGGCCCGCCAGCACCGCCAGCAGGTTGTCCGCCGCCAGCGCCGCCATGGCCGTGCGCGTGGCGCGGCTGGCGCTGGCGATGTGCGGCGTCAGCGTGCAGCGCGGCGCCGTCAGCAACTCGGGATGGACGCGCGGCTCACCTTCGAAGACGTCCAGCGCGGCACCGGCCAGCCGCCCCTGGCGCAGCGCACAGGCCAGCGCTGCGTCATCGACCACACCGCCGCGTGCCAGGTTGACCAGCGTGGCATGCGGCGGCATCAGCGCCAGCTCGCGCGCGCCAATCAGGTGGTGGGTGGTGGCGCTGTAGGGCACGGTCAGCAGCACGTGGTCGGCCTCTTGCAGCAGCGCGTCCAGCGGCCGCCACTGGGCACCCAGCGGCGTGGCCACTGCAGGTGGCAGTTCGCGGCGGTTGGCGTAGCGCAGCCGCATGCCAAAGCCGTGCACGGCGCGCCGCGCAATGGCCTGGCCGATGCGGCCCATGCCCACGATGCCCAGCACCGCGCCGTGCACATCCGCACCCGCATGGTGGCCCACGGCCCAACCACGCCAGTTGCCGGTGCGCAGCTCGCGCTCGGCCGTGCTGAGGTTGCGCGCAGCGGCCAGCAGCAAGGCCAGGCCCAGGTCGGCGGTGGTCTCGGTCAGCACGTCGGGCGCGTTGGTGACGGTGATGCCGCGCTGGGCGCAGGCGGCCAGGTCGATGTTGTTGGTGCCCACGGCCAGGCTGGCCACGATGCGCAACCGGGGGCAGGCGGCCACCAGCGCCGCGTCCACCCGCTCGGTGGGGCCCACCAGCAGGCCGTCGGCATGGGCACAGCGTGCGGCCAGCGGCTGCAGGCCGGCCGCGTCCACGTCGAACGCCGCTTGCAGGCGCGCCAGCACCTCGGGGGCGATGGCGGGCGCCACCACCACGTGCGGCCGCGCTGCCATGCTCAGTCCCAGTAGGTGGTGAAGCCGGCCGCCGGCTCGCGCTCGGTGATCAGCGTGTTCTCGCGCGCGTGCGGGTCGGCGTGGCCCAGCGCCATGCCGCAGACCACCATCTGCTCGGGTGGCAGGTTCAGCTCCTGGGCGATGAGCTGCGGCATTTCAATGAAGGCCGCCTGCGGGCAGGTGTCCAGCCCACGTCCGCGTGCGGCCACCATGATGCTTTGCAGGAACATGCCGTAGTCCACCCACGAGCCCTGAGCCATCACCCGGTCAATGGTGAAGATCATGCCTACCGGCGCGTCGAAGAACAGGTAGTTGCGGGCGTGCTGCTGGGCCATCCGCACCTTGTCGGTCTTGCCGATTTCGAGCAGGCCGTACAAATCCCAGCCCACTTTGCGGCGCCGGTCGATGAAGGGGCTGCGCCACTCCAGCGGGTAGTAGGCGTACTCGGGCTTTTGCGTGGCCATCTGGGCCGGGTCCAGGTAGGCCGCATGCAGCTTGGCCGTGAAGTCACGCAGCTTGGCGCCCGTCAGCACGTGCACCTGCCAGGGCTGGGTGTTGGTGCCCGACGGCGCACGCGCCGCCACGTCCAGCAGGTGCTCGATGGTGGTGCGCGGCACCGGCGTGGGCAGGAACGCGCGCACCGAATGGCGGCCACGAATGGCGGCATCGACAGCCGCAGTGAGGTCAGGTTTGTGCATCGCGTCATTGTGCAGGAGGTGCCGGATTGCAACAATTTGCTGCGCCGCAACATTTTTCTTGCCAAGCGACACAAAGTCTGTAGAATTCAGTTTTGTTGCAGTGCACAAATTGCATGTACCTTGTGGCTGCGCACCCTCCAACTGAAACTGAAAGGAAGCAACCATGATGACCACCGACCAACTGCTGGCCAACCACAAAGCCAACGTCGAGAGCCTGTTCGACCTGACCCAGAAGGCATTCGAAGGCGTGGAAAAGCTGGTCGAGCTGAACCTGCAAGTGGCCAAGGCCACCATGGGCGAGACCGCCGACACCGTGCGTGCCGCCCTGTCGGCCAAGGACGCCCAAGAGCTGATGTCCCTGCAAGCCAGCCTGCTGCAGCCGGCCGCCGAGAAGGCCGCTGCCTACAGCCGTCACCTGTATGACATCGCCACCGCCACCACGGCCTCGATCTCCAAGCAAGTCGAAGAGCAGATGGGCGAAGCCCAGAAGGCCCTGATGGCCAACGTGGAAACCGCCGTCAAGAACGCCCCGGCCGGTAGCGAGAACGTGGCCGCCCTGATGAAGTCGGCCGTGACCGCCGCCAACAACGCCTACGAAAGCGCCCAGAAGGCCGCCAAGCAGGCTGCTGAAGTGGCCGAAGCCAACATGCAAGCCATGACGGCCAACGTGGCCAAGGTTGCCCCCAAGGCTGCCCGCCGCACCGCCGCCTAAGCCTCGCGCTGGCGAATTTGTAACAACGCCCGATTCAGGGGAACTCTGGCTCTGCCAGGCGGCTCTATCCTTCAGCCAGTGCATTTTTTGTGCTGGCTGAGTGGAAGCCTCTCCTGCGATTGGTTCGGCCCGTGCGAGCGGGCTTGAGCGTTCCGAGCCCGGTTGTGCGCAAGCACCACCGGGCTTCTTTTCTTTTCAGGAGCCACCCATGCCGTCATCCCCCTCCCCCACCCATGACGAAGTCGTCCTCGTGCTCCAGGGTGGCGGCGCATTGGGCGCCTACCAGGGCGGTGTCATGGATGCGCTGGCCGCCCATGACATGCCGCTGCACGGGGTGGCGGGGATCTCCATCGGCGCCATCAACGCGGCGCTGATCGCCGGCAACCCGCCGGCCCAGCGCGTGGCGCGGCTGCGGGCGTTCTGGGACAAGGTCTCGGCCACCCTGCCGGCCCCGGCGCCCGCGTTCTGGACGCCGGCCCGCGACCTGTTCAACGAAGCCGCTGCGGCGCAGGCGCTGTGGTTTGGCATCCCTGGGTTTTTCCGCCCCCGCGTGCCGCCAGCCGTCTTCCAGGCGCCGGGCACGCCCGGTGCCATCAGCCACTACGACACCACGCCGCTGGCCGAAACGCTGCGCGAGCTGGTGGACTTCGACCTGCTCAACGACGGCCCGATGCGCCTGGCCGTGGGGGCGGTCGATGTCGAGAGCGGCAACTTCAAGTACTTCGACACCGCCCATCAGCGCATCGACGAGCGCCACATCATGGCCAGCGGCGCGCTGCCGCCCGCCTTCGCGCCGGTGGAGATCGACGGCCGCTACTACTGGGATGGCGGCATCGTCTCCAACACGCCGCTGCAATACGTGCTGGATCAGCCCGCCCAGGGCCACCGGCTGATCTTCCAGGTGGACTTGTTCCCGGCTCGCGGCAAGCTGCCGCGCAACCTGGACGAGGCCGCCGAGCGGCTCAAGGACATCCGCTACTCCAGCCGCACCCGCCTGAACACCACCATGGAGCTGAACCTGTATGAGCGGGCCCAGGCCGCGCAGCGTCTGCGCGAGAAGCTCCCCGCAGCGATGCAGGCCGACCCCGATCTGGCCTATCTCATCAGTGGGTTGCCGTCGCATGCCGTGGACGTGGTGGAGCTGATCTACCGCACCAAGCACGACGAAAGCCAGGCCAAGGACTATGAGTTCTCGCGCACCTCGGTGCTGGAGCGCTGGGCCGCCGGCCACGCCGACATGATGAAGGCGCTGCGCCACGGCGACTGGCAAGTCCATTGCGGCAAGACCCGCGCTGACCGCTGCGGCGTGCGCACGTTCGATTTCGGGCGCGGGTAAAGGGGCACCCAAAGCGCCTCACAAGAAAACGACGGGCCGCCCCAAGTTATCTTGTCCCCCGCGGGGGGCCTGACGCGCAGCGGCAGGTTTGGGGGCGCTCTCAACGCAGGCGGGCTCGGGCTTCCTGTGCCACCACGTACAGGCGCGCTGGCTGCGTCAAGTCCTCCTCTTCCTTGAGTGCGAGAAGCGCCACGTCCAGGGTCTGCTTCGCGGCTGCGGTTTCGCCCCGAAGTTGAAGCGCCATGCCCCGCAGCAAATCTATGGTGGCGGGCCACTGTCCCGTGGCGCGGCCGGACTCGAGCACGGCCGCGTCGAGCTGATCGATCAGCGGCTGCGCACGCCGGGCATCACCGAGTTCAAGCTCAAGCTGTGCGAGCACGAACGCTGCATCCTGGGTTTGCGGCGAACCGGGCCCAACGAGCTGGTGAAGATGCTCATAGGCGGTGCGCGCCTTGCCCACAGCCTCTTTGGCCTTTCCCGCTTCATCCAGGGCGCGCGCCCAGTTCACGAGGCTGACGTAAGTCAGCACGTGGGCGTCGCCTAGCTTGGCCCGCACGCGCTCGTGCACCATCTGGGCATAGTGAATGGCCTTGGGCCAGTCGCCGCTCCTGAAGGCCACGCCCAGCAGTTCACCAAGCAGTTGCAGGTGCCTCGAGTGGTTGTCCCCCAGCCGGGCCATGATCACCGGCTGCGCCTCCAGCAGCAGCTTCTCGGCGGCCGCATGGTCTTCGCCCAGCGCGCGCACCTGCGCCAGGCGCGCCAGCGCCACCAGCAAGCTGCTGTCTTCCTTGCGCGCCTGGGCGTCTGCAATGAGCTTGCGGCCTTCGTCCAATGCCTGCTGGTCCTGCCCGGCCTGCGTGAGGGATGCGATGAGGTCCAGCCGCAGCGAGTCGCGCAGCGCGGTGCTGGCGGGGTCGCTGGGGCCAAGCCCGTCGACCGCCGCCCGCAACTGGACCGCCGCCTGGTCAAACTCGCCCCGTGCCATGTGCAACATGCTGCGCGCTGCGGCAAGGTGCGTTTGGGCCCGCGGGTTCTGGGTGTGTGCGCTCTGCTGCTTCAGCGCCTCGAGCTGCTGGGCCGCGTCATCGAATCGGCCCATCCGCGAGAGCACGCGCACCAGCACTGCCCGGGCCTGGAATGTCGTCTCGTCATCGCCGACGCCATCTCGCTCCAGCAGATCAAGCGCTTGCCGCGCCTGCGCCTCGGCCTCGGGAAAGAGATCGACGGCGTTGAACAAGCTGGCCAGGCTGCCATGAAGGGTGGCTGCGGTCTGCGGCTGGCTGGCAAAGCGTGCCGGCACGCGGTCGCGCGCGGTCAGCAGCAACTCACGCAGCGTGACGTCAGGGCCTTTGGCCTGCACCAGCGGATTGGAGCGGCCAATCAGGTCCTCGTTCAGAAAACGGGCCAGCACGTTGGCGCGGTCCAGCTGCGCGCGAGCCTGATTGCGTGCCGAGACCGCCTGCTGCTGCAGCCACAGCGAGATCGCGATGCCCACTGCCAGCACGCCAAACAACGCATACGCGATCGGCTTGCGTGCCTGCGCGCGCGCCAGGGCCTCGCGATCGCGGCGCACGTCCTCCTGGACGTGCCGTTGGCGTGTCGCCTCGGCGCGGCGCGGCTCCAGGTTGCGCAGCCGATTGGCCAACTCAGCCGCCGTGGCCAATCGGTGCTCGGGTTGGCCGTCGGTCGCCAGTCGCAGGTCTTCGCGCAGACGCTCGTCGTCCACGTCTTTTTCCCATCCAGAGGCCATGGGTTGACCGATGCGCCCGCAAAGCAGCTGGTACAGCAGCACGCCGAGCGCAAAGACGTCTCCTTTGACCGTGGGTGCATGACCCACGAAGAGTTCGGGCGCGAGGTAGATGGGGGTGCCCGACGTGGAGTCGCTGCCCACGCCCTCCTCAAGGGTCAAACCCATGCGCGTGATGCCAAGCTGCGCCAGGCGGTCGGGCTCCATCAGGCGGCCGCTGCCAAAGTCGGTCAAGCGCACGTGCGGGTGGTGGGCGTCGCCGGTCACCAGCACGTTCGCCGGCTTGATGTCCTTGTGCAGCACGCCCACCGCGTGCGCGGCGGCCACGGCATCGGCAATCTGCAGGAACAACGCAATGCGCGCCGGCACGTCCAGCGTCGCCAGGTGCTCGGCCGCCCAATCGGCAAGCGTCGGTCCGGCGTAACGGTATTCCATGAAAAACGGCGGCTGCTCGAAGCTCCAGTCCAGCAACTCGACCACATGGCCCGTGTCGTCCAGCCCTTCCTGCAGCACCCGCAGCAGCGTCACCTCGCGCTTGAGCGCGCGCAACTGGTCGGCATCGACCGCAAACTTGTAGACGCGCGGCTCGCGCGTCTTTTGATGCTCGGCCAACCAGACTTCGGCCTGCCCCCCCAAACCGAGCTGGCGCTGCAGCACGAAACTGGCCCGACCCGGCACCGGCTGGCCCGCGCTCAAGGCGAGCGGGCTGACCTGCTGCCGGCTCACCGCGATCCGCGAGACGACGCCATCGAGGCGGTAACCGATCCGGGCCTGGGTGGAAATATGACTGGCATTCGTCTCACCCAGGGCGCGCCGCAATTTGTTGATCGCATTGGGCAGCACTTTGTCCACCGTAATGCGCCCGGCCCAAACCTCGCGCAACAGCTCGTCCTTGGTCACCACCTCGCCCGCGTGACGCAGCAAGTAAATCAGTACTTCAAGGGCCCGACGCTCAACGTCCACTGGCAGATCGGCCACACGAAGCTCGAAGCGTGATTCATCGAATTCCGCCGTACCAAATCGGTATCTGAAGGTCGCGCTTTCCATCGGCACGAATTTAATGGAGGGAGACGCCGGTTCGCGCACCACCTACCCGTGAGGGCACAGTGGCGCCGTTACCGATCCGTTACCGCGCCGTGGACATGGCGTGCCGACAGGGAACGCCCCTCAGGTCAGCATCGTGCGGTCACAGGGCCGCGTTGGGCGCCCCAAGTGAAACGCAATTGAATCAAAGGGGGTTGTGATGAAAATGAAAGCAAGCATGTCCTGGCAGTCGGGTTGGCCATGGATGGCAGCGGTGGCGATGGCCTTGGCCCTCGCCGGTTGCGGTGGCGACGACGTAGATACACCTCAACCAGGATCTGGGCATACCTTATCGGTAACCAAATCCAGCGGAGGCTCTGTCAGTTCCACCCCCGCCGGCATCATCAGTTGTGGCACGAGCTGCACCGCTGAGTTGGTCGCCGCCACGACGGTGCAACTGACCGCCACGCCCGAGACGGGTTACCAGTTTGCGGGCTGGGGCGGTGCCTGCACGGGCACCACCAGCTGCACGGTGACGATGGATCAGGATCGCACGGTCAGTGCTTCCTTCACACCGGTGGCTGGCAACACATTGGCCCTCAGCGTGACCGTCACGGGCAACGGCAGTGTGCAATCGGAGCCGGCTGGCATCGACTGCGGCACCACCTGCACGGCCAACTACCCGACCCACACGTCGGTCACCCTGACCGCAACGCCTGCCGCTGGCCAATCCCTTCAGGGTTGGAGCGGTGCCTGTTCGGGTCAGGCCACGACCTGCACCGTGACCATGGATGCCGCGCAGTCCGTTGACGTGACCTTTGTTCCGACGCCGCCCACCAGCTTCGCGTTGGCCGTCGCCGTCACGGGCAGCGGCACGATCCGCTCGGCGCCGGTAGGCATCGATTGCGGCACCGCCTGCAACGCCAACTTTGCACAGTCCACCTCGGTGGCGCTGACCGCCACGCCAGCTCAGGGGCAGGTGCTGCAAGCCTGGGGCGGCGCATGCGCCGGATCGGCGCCGAGTTGCACGCTCACGATGAGTGCCGCACAAAGCGTCACGGCCACCTTCGTGATCGACGCAGCACCTGCGCCAGCCTGGAGCACTGCCGCGCTGCTTGAGAGCAGCAACGATTTCAATGTCGCCGACAACGACAGGCTTAGCAGCTCAACTGCGGTCTCCGCTATCGATGCAGATGGCAACGCTCTCGTTCTGTGGGAGCAATCCGATGGCGTACCCAACGGCAGCACCATGAAAGTCTATTCACGCCGGTACGTGGCGGGGCAAGGCTGGGCGGCCGCCGTGGTGGTTCCCGGTGTGACCCGCGGCCCGTTCGATCAGTCCTACGTGTCAGGCCGGCTCCTGATGGATGCCAACGGCGGCGCGACATGGATCCGCCGCGACCAGGAGACGCGCCGTTACAACCCGGCTTCCGGCTGGTCAGCTACGACCTTCGAGCCTCCCAGCGGCGGCGCAGGGGTGTCGGATGCCAAGATGGATGCCGCCGGTAACATCCATATGCTCAGCGGGTACCGCAGCGTGCTGTACAGCCGACTGGACGCCGGCGCCACCCAATGGACGCCCTGGGCCGACGTCAGCCAGAGCACCTTGAATCCGGAGTCGCCCCGGTTGGCGCTGGGCAGCGCGGGCAGCTTGATTGCCATCTGGAGCGAGCGCAATCCGGGGGACACCTACTACAGCATGAAGGCCAACCGCACCGTCGGCGGCACTTGGCAAACGCCAGTTCGCCTCGAAGAAGCGCTCTCCAACGTGCATGACTCGTCGCCCGGCCTGGCCAGCGACGCGAATGGCAACGCCATTGCCGCCTGGTCCCAAGGCACTTCGGTGTTCGTCAGCCGTTTCAATGCGACGGCGAGCGCCTGGAGCTCGCCGTCCGAAGTGGACGCCGGCAAGGTAGGTGAGTTGTTCGCTGCACCGATACAGGTTTCAATGGCAGCGGATGGGCGCGCGGCCATCGGCTGGTACTCCGGCGGCTTCGCGTTCAAGGCGATGACTTACGACCCAAGTAGCGGCTATTCGCCACCCGCCGAGTTGGACAGCCTCAGCAGCGATGCCTTCCTGAGCATCGACGACGATGGCCGTGCACTGGCTGTTTATCGTACCAACGGCCAATGGCCTCCCACGAGCCTGATACGAAACGTGTTCTCGCGCGAGTTGGCCTGGGGGGGCACATGGAGCACGGCTGCGCTGATCGAAACAGGCGCTGGAGACGTGAAGGGCGGCGTGCGTTGCGCCATGAACAAGGCAGGCCAAGCCGTGTGCGCTTGGGCGCAAGATGACTTGCCCGATAACGCCATCCGCAACAGTCTGTGGGCCAATCTGCGTCGCTAGCGATACCGGTGCGCGCCCACGCGGCGTGCACCGGTAAGCACATGGCGTCCGGGGTCGCAGCCCTTCTCCCTGCCCCACCCGCGCTCGGCCCACGGCAGCACCGACAATGCCCCCATGTCCCTGCTGCCCTACGCCCTTGCCCGCACCGCCCTCTTCACCCTGGATGCCGAGGCCGCCCATGACGTGACGCTGGCCCAGCTCGCCCGCCTGCAGAACACCCCGCTGCAATGCCTGTGGGCGCAGCTGCGGGTGGATGCCCCCGTCACCGTGGCCGGCCTGAAGTTCCCCAACCGCGTCGGCCTGGCCGCCGGGCTGGACAAGAACGGCCGCTGCATCGATGGCCTGGGCGCCATGGGCTTTGGCTTCATCGAGGTGGGCACCGTCACGCCGCGCCCGCAGCCGGGCAACCCCAAGCCGCGCATGTTCCGCCTGCCCGAGCGCGGGGCGCTGATCAACCGGCTGGGCTTCAACAACGCCGGGCTGGAGGCCTTCATCGCCAACGTGCGCACCTCGCGCACCTTCCGCGCCGGCGGCGGCGTGCTGGGCCTGAACATCGGCAAGAACGCCACCACACCGGTGGAAGACGCCGCCAGCGACTACCTGGCCGGCCTGGCGGGCGTCTACCCCCACGCCGACTACGTCACCGTCAACATCAGCAGCCCCAACACGCAGAACCTGCGGGCGCTGCAGGACGAGGCGGCGCTGGATGCGCTGCTGGCCGCTTTGGTGCAACGCAAGGCGGCGCTGCAAGGCGAACATGGCCGCACAGTGCCGCTGTTCGTCAAGATTGCGCCCGACCTGGATGAGGCGCAGATCCGTGCCATTGCCGCCACCGTGCGCCGCCACGGCGTGGACGGCGTGGTGGCCACCAACACCACCATTGCCCGCGACGCGGTGGCGGGCCTGGCCCACGCCGACGAGACCGGCGGCCTCTCGGGCCCGCCCGTGCTGGCGGCCAGCAACCGCGTGATTGCGGCGCTGCGCGCCGAGCTGGGTGCGGGCGTGCCCATCATCGGCGTGGGCGGCATCGCCAGCGGCGCCGATGCCCGCACCAAGATCGCCGCCGGAGCCGACCTGGTGCAAATCTATACGGGCCTGATCTACCAAGGCCCGGCGCTGGTGCGCCAGGTGGGCCAAGCGCTGGCCACCGTTTGAATTTCACGCGCTTTTTGCGGCACTGAAGGCGCGGCCCGCGCCCTAGCATCTCCCCACAGCACCCGTCGCGTCCGCTCGTGCGACGCGGGGTTTGCGTGCGCCGCCGCCATGTCCGACCTCTCCGCCTTGCCCATCGCCGTCAGGGACGCCCTGGCGTCTGCCCCCATGCCGGCTCACGTCAAGCTGAGCTGGCCCGATTCACCCGTGCCCGGCTACCCACCGTTCCAGGCCGACGGCGTACCCGAGGCCTGCGTGGTGGAAAGCCTGGCCGGCAAGACCCGCCAGTTGCTGCTGGCCGGCGTCGATTGGGACAAAGGTCTGGCCTATGTGATGGTGCCGCCCGCGCGCGAGACCATGCCGCTGGGGCTGGCGCAATGCCGCCGCCTGACGCTGTCGGCGCCGCTGCGCCCGCTGGCCGCCACCCCGGTGGCCCAGCCGTTCGAGGTCGAGCTCAAGGGCGACGGCCGCCTGCGCGGCGAGACCATGGGCCACGTGGCCAACCAGGCCGGCCTGTATCTGTTCGTCAAGATCGATGCCACCGGCGGCGTGCGCCGGGTTTTCCTTCCCGGCTGCGGCATCGTGCAGGCCACGGTCGACGGCCAGCCCCTGCACACCTGGCGCGAGGCGCTGCCGGCCGAGGCTGCACTGGAGCCCAACCTGGTCACGCGAGCCATCTACAGCGTGAGCCAGTTGACGGCGGCCCTGGCCGCGCAGTCCAGGATGCCCATGGTGCGCATCGGCGAGGCGCTGATCGGCCTGTCCCTGATCACCCCTGAGCAGCTCAACGCCGCCATTGCCCAGCAACAGAGCGAACGCGGCGTGCCGCTGGGTGAGTTGCTGGTGCGCGCGGGCCACATCACCCGCAACGACTTGCGGGTGGCGCTGGCGCGCAAGATGGGCTATCCGGTGGTCGACCTGGAGGCCTTCCCCGTCGATGTCGAGGCGCTGCGCGCCATACCGCATGCCACCGCCAGGCGCCTGAGCGTGCTGCCGCTGTGCCAACTGGACGGCAAGACGGTCATCGCCATTGAAGACCCTTCACGCCGGGCCGCGCTCGACGAGTTGCAGTTCCTCTGCCAGACCAAAGTCCTGCCGGTGATTCCGGCCACCGAGAACCTGGAGGCCGCCCTGCAGACGGCCTACGCCCGGCATGGCCTGGACGAAAGTGCCAGCGCCGCCAATCCCAATGGCGCGCGGGCGCTGGCCGAAGGCGGCACCGAGCATTTGCTGGCCCAGCTCGAAGAGCAGTACGCCGATCTGGAGATCAACACCAGCGACGAAGCCTCCATCGAGCAGGCCGACAACTCGCTGGTGCGCCTCATCAACACCATGATCGTCAAGGCCCATGGTCAGGGCGTATCGGACATCCACATCGAAACCCAGCCCGGGCGCGAGCGGGTGTTGATCCGCTTTCGCCGCGACGGCGTACTCAAGCCCTATCTGGAGCTGCCCCACACCTACCGCAGCGCGCTGGTGGCGCGCATCAAGATCATGTGCGACCTCGACATCTCCGAGCGTCGCCGGCCGCAGGACGGCAAGATCAACTTCGCGCGCTTCGTGCCCGGCTGCAACATCGAGCTGCGCGTGGCCACCATTCCCACCAGCAACAACCTCGAAGACGTGGTGATGCGCATCCTGGCCTCTGCCAAGCCCATCCCGCTGGACAACCTGGGCCTGTCGCCGCGCAACCTGGAGGCGCTCAAATACGCCATCCAGCGCCCCTACGGCATGGTGCTGTGCGTGGGCCCCACCGGCTCGGGCAAGACCACCACGCTGCACTCGGCACTGTCCTTCATCAACACCCCCGACCGCAAGATCTGGACGGCCGAAGACCCGGTCGAAATCACCCAGGTCGGGCTGCGTCAGGTGCAGGTCAACCCCAAGATCGACTGGACCTTCGCCAAGGCGCTGCGGGCCTTCCTGCGCGCCGACCCCGACGTCATCATGGTGGGTGAAATCCGCGACGAGGAGACCGCCGAGATTGCCGTCGAATCCAGCCTCACCGGCCACCTCGTGCTCTCCACGCTGCACACCAACAGCGCGCCCGAGACCGTCACCCGGCTGCTCGACATGGGGATGGACCCGTTCAACTTCGCCGACTCGCTGCTGGCCATCCTGGCCCAGCGCCTGGTGCGGCGCCTGTGCAGTGGCTGCCGCACCAGCCAGCCGCTGAGCGACGAGGCCACCGAAGAGCTGCTCACCGACTACCTGAAGGTCTGGGCCGACCCCACCCAGGCCCCCGAGCGTGGCGCGCTGCGGACCGAATGGCGCCAGCGCTTCGGCAAAGACGGCCAGTTGCAGGCCTGGCACGCGCCGGGTTGCGACAAATGCGAAGGCAGCGGCGTCAAAGGCCGCGCCGGCCTGCACGAGCTGCTGGCCATGTCGCGCGAACTGCGCGCCGCCATCCAGGGCGGCGCCCGGGCCGAGGAAATCCAGCGCCTGGCCCTCTCTCAAGGCATGCGCACGCTGCGCCAGGACGGCATCGAGAAAGTGCTGGCCGGCATCACCTCCATCGAAGAGGTACGGGCGACCAGCAACACCTAAGGGTCAGGCCCACCCCCTACGCGATCACAGATCGACCTTGCAGGCCGCGCCGCCGCGGGGACGCTGCGGCTCTTCGCCAGACATTCCTTGTCCACAGGGACAAGGAATGTCCGGGCTCAGCCCCCTCAAGGGGGCACTGCCAGTGGACCGGCCAAGCCGGATCCACGGCAGTCGCCTGGTTAGGTGGTGGCGTGCGCAGGCTGTTGACCACACCCCACGCGACCCGGGCATGGCCTTGCAGGCCGCAGCGGCGCAAATGGCAGCACACCCTGTGGCGCACGGGCGCATGCTGTAATCCCCTTCATGAGCGCCACCTTGCACCGCGCCGTGGACGCCCTCGCGGCGCTGCCCGGCATCCACCACTGGCGCCAGCAGCGCTACAACGCCGCCTTTGACGCTGGCCACCATGTGGGTGGTTTTCGCGGCGTGTTCGCCACGGCGGCTCAGGCTGCTGCCAGCGCCCCACCCGCGCAGGCCACCGGCTACGACCAGCCCGAGGCCGCCGCCATGTACCGCGACCGCATCGGTCGCCTCTACCCTAGCGACTACCCGGCCATGCTGTGGCTGCGTCGGGCCATGGACGACGGCGCGCGCCGCGTGCTGGACCTGGGCGGCCACGTGGGCATTGCGTTTCACAGCTACCAAAAAGCCATGCCCTACCCCGAGGGGCTGGACTGGCTGGTCTGCGACGTGCCCGCCGTGGCCCGCGCGGGCACCGAACTGGCCGAGGTCATGCGCCGCCCCGCCGGCACCCAACTGGCCTTCACCAGCGACTGGGGCGAGGCCGATGGCCGCGAGCTGCTGTTCTCGGCCGGCTGCCTGCAGTACCTGGAAGAGACGCTGGGCCAGCGCCTGGCCGCCCTGACCCGGCGCCCACGCTGGCTGGTCGTCAACCTGCTGCCGCTGCACGAGCACGAGGCCTACTGGACGCTGCAGCACATCGGCGCGGCCTGTTGCCCTTACCGCATCCAGCGCCGCGCCGCGTTTTTCGACGAGTTGCAGGCGCTGGGCTACCAGGTGCTCGACACCTGGGACAACCTTGAAAAGCGCTGCGACGTGGCCTTCCGCCCCGATCTCAGCCTGGACCACTACGTGGGCGCGGCGCTGCGCCTGGCTTAGGGTCAATGGCCGCCAGAGTGGTCTCGGTCGTGCCGTTTGACCCCTCGTGGGCCGGCCATTTCGAGGCTGAGCGGCTGGCGCTTGCCGCGCGGCTGGGCGCGCAGGCGCAGATCCATCACATCGGCAGCACCGCCGTACCCGGGCTGTGTGCCAAGCCCATCATCGACATCGTGGTCGAGGTGCCCGACGTGGCGCAGCTGGATGCCTTGCAGGATGCGTTGCGCGCACTGGGCTACCAGGCCCGCGGCGAAAACGGCATCGAGAGCCGCCGCTATTTCGTCAAGGGCGTGCCGCAGCGCACCCACCACCTTCATGCGTTCACGGCGGGCTCGCCCCACGTCGTGTGCCACCTGGCACTGCGCGACTGGCTGCGGCGGGACCCCGAAGCGCGCGCGACCTATGCGGCGACCAAGCAGCGGGTCGCCGCCGCGTGTGGCGGCGACCCCCACCGCTACGTGGCCCTCAAGGACGATGCGGTGAAGGTGCTGGTAGCCAGCGCGCTGGCCGCATCTGCCACTGGGTGGCATGGCGGCTGATGCGCGTTGCGTACACTCAGGCAGCCCCCACGCCCCCTGCCGCATGCTGAACGTCTCGCACCTGACCAAACGCTACGGCGCGCGCACCGCGCTGGATGACCTCTCGCTCAGCCTGCCCGCCGGCCAGTTCACCGCGCTGCTGGGGCCCAACGGCGCGGGCAAGTCCACGCTGTTCCAGATCCTCACCGGTCTCTTCGTGGCCGATGCCGGCGAGGTCAGCGTCGCCGGCGAAGACCTGGCCCGCCACGCGGTGCGGGCGCTGCAGCACATCGGCGTGGTGTTCCAGCAGATGTCGCTGGACCTGGACCTCTCGGTGCGGCGCAACCTGTTGTTCCACACCGACCTGCATGGCCTGCCGCGCGCCGTGGCGCGCGAGCGCATCGCCGCGCTGAGCGCCCAACTGGGCATCGCGGCCGACCTGGATCGCAGCGTGCGCGAGCTCTCGGGCGGCAACCGCCGCAAGGTGGAGCTGGTGCGCGCGCTCACGCACCAGCCTGCCGTCCTGCTGATGGACGAGCCCACCGTGGGCCTGGACCCGCAATCGCGCCGCGACCTGCTGGCCGCCGTGCGCGCCGACGTGGCCACGCGGGCCACCGCCGTGCTGTGGGCCACCCACCTGGTTGAAGAAGCCGAGGCCGCCGACGCCGTGCTGGTGCTGCACCAGGGCCGGCTGCTGGCCCAGGGCACGCCGGCCGAGGTCACGGCCGCGCTGGGCGGCACGCAGCTGGAGGACGCCTTCATTGCCGCCACACGCGGCAAGCCCACGCCGGCATGACGCCCATCCTGCTGCTCGAAGACGACGCCGCGATTGCCGCCACCATCGCCTACGCGCTGGCCCGCGAGGGCTACGCCGTCACCCAGGCCATGCTGGTGCGCGAGGCCGAGCAGCGGCTGGCCGCCACCCCGCCCGCGCTGGCCATCTTCGACGTGGGCCTGCCCGACGGCAGCGGGCTGGACCTGCTGCGCCGCCTGCGCGAGCAGGGCAGCCGGCTGCCGGTGCTGATGCTCACCGCCCGGGCCGAGGAGTTCGACCGCGTGCTGGGGCTGGAACTGGGCGCGGACGACTACCTGACCAAGCCCTTCAGCCCGCGCGAGCTGGTGGCCCGCGTGCGCGCGCTGCTGCGCCGCGCCGCCCACACGCCCCCGGTGGCGCCCAGCGCCTTCGAACTGGACGAGGCGGGCCAGCGCATCCGCTATGCGGGCACCTGGCTGACGCTGACGCGGCTGGAGTACGGCCTGCTGCGCACGCTGCTGCGCGCACCCATGCGCATCCACAGCCGCGATGCGCTGCTCGATGCCGCCTGGGGCCACCAGGCCGAGTCGGTGGACCGCACCGTGGACACCCACATCAAGACCTTGCGCGCCAAGCTGCGCCACTGCACCCCTGGCCACGACCCCATCGTCACCCACCGTGGCATGGGCTACAGCCTCACCGCCTGAACCACGTCATGCGCCTGGGCCTGCGCCTGTTCTTTGCCTTCTTCGTCGTCGCCGGCATTGCGGCCTACTTCGTGCTGCGGGTGTTCGCCACCGAGATCAAGCCCAGCGTGCGTGAGGTGATGGAAGATGTGCTGATCGACAGCGCCAACCTGCTGGCCGAGCAGGCCCGCGCCGACCTGCGCGCCATGCCGCCCGGCGGCACGCTGGCCGGCACGCCACTGGCCCAGGCCGTGGCGGCCTACACCACGCGCCCGGTGGACGCCACCATCTGGGGCCTGCGCAAGCAGCGGCTGGACATCCGCGTCTACGTCACCGACGCCAGTGGCCGCGTGGTGCTGGACAGCGGCACGCCCACCGCCGTGGGGCAGGACTACTCGCGCTGGCTGGACGTGGCCCGCACGCTGCGTGGCGAGTACGGCGCCCGCGTCACCCGCGACCAGCCCGACGACACCCGCACCAGCGTGATGTACGTGGCCGCGCCCATCCAGGACGGCGAGCGCCTGCTGGGCGTGCTCACGCTGGCCAAGCCGCAGGCCACGGCGGCGCCCTTCATCGCCCGCGCCGAGGCCAAGGTGCTCAAGGCCGGCGCCTGGATGCTGGCCGCCTCTCTGGCCGTGGGCCTGGCCGCCACGGCCTGGCTGGTGCACGCCACGCGGCGACTGCGCCACTACGCCGAGCGCGCCCGGGCCGGCCACCGCGAGCCCCCGCCGCGCCTGCCTGGCGAACTGGGCGACCTGGCCCTGGCCGTGGGCGAGATGCGCGAGCGGCTGGAGGGCCGCGCCGAGGTCGAGCAGGCCATGCGCGCGCTGACGCACGAGCTCAAGAGTCCGCTGGCCGCCATCGCCGCCGCCGCCGAGCTGCTGCAAGACCCGCTGCCCGCAGCCGAGCGCCAGCGCTTCGCCGCCCAGGTGGCGACCCAGGTCGAGCGCCTGCGTGGCCTGGCCGACCGGCTGCTGGAGCTGTCCAGGCTGGAATCCCTGCGCGCGCTGGATGCCCCGGCGCCGGTGGCGCTGGCCGCACTGACCGACGCCGTGCTCGACGCCCATGCCGCCACGCTGGCCCAGCGCCATCTGCAGGTGCAGTGGCTGCGCCGCGAGCCGCTCACGGTCGCGGGCGACGCCGAGCGGCTGGCGCTGGCGCTGTCCAACCTGCTGGCCAACGCGCTGGCGTTCGCGCCGCCCGGCAGCCCGCTGGAGCTGGCACTGTGGCGCGAGGGCGCACAGGTGCACTGGTCGCTGCGCGATCACGGCCCTGGCGTGCCCGACTATGCGTGGCCGCAGCTGGGCCAGCGGTTTTTCTCGCTGCCCGCGCCGGGCCGAACCGATCGCGGCAGCGGCCTGGGTCTGGCCATCGTGCAGCAGGTGATGGCGCTGCACGTTGGCCGGCTCGCGTTGACGCCTGCTGCGCCGGGGCTGCGGGCCACCTTGACGTTCTAGCGATCCGGAGCACCCGGCCTTTTTCCGCACCCGTGCGTCATACGTAACTTGCTATTTACGGGCGGCGTCCAACTCACGACACTAGGTCAGTCGGGTATGTGCCGCGAAGCCTTGCTAAAGTGCTTCGATGTGCTTCGATGTGCTTTGATGTGCTTTGATTCTGCGCCGCCAACCCAGGCGGGCAGTTCGCATGGAGCCATTGTGTCAGCCCAATATAGACGCTGGAACAGGGCCAGCGCTGATGCGGCAGCGGAGTTGCCGCCAAGCGTGGATCTGGACATGCCGCTGCAGCGGCTGCGGCGCGGCTATTTCCTGGCGCTGCTGATTCTGGCGCTGGTCGCCTGCGGCAGCTACCTGATCATCGACGCCATGCAGCGCGCGCAGAGTCATGCGGTGAAGCTGACCGAGATTGCCGCCAGCCAGCGCAGCAATCTGCGCCGCGTGGCGCAGATCGTCGAGCTGATCCTGCGCACCCAGGACCAGAACCCGGGCGGCCAACGCTGGCTGGCGGCCACGCATCAGGAACTGGCGGCATTGGCGGATGACATCAGCACCACCAGACTGGCCTTCGATGCCGAACTGGCGCGCATGCACGACCCGCTGTCGCGTCCGTTCATCCGGCCCTTGATCAGCACGCAGCGGGCGCAGCGCTTCTCGGCCATGACCGAGGCCGCAGCCGAGCAGACGCGCAAGTTCGCCGCCCTTGATCCCAATCAGGTGGAGTGGCGCTTTTCGGTATGGGCGCCCATCGAGCTGGAGCTGGCCGCCGAGGGGGCGCTGATGGTCGAGGCCACAGCCATCGCCGGTGAGCTCAATGCCTTGGCGATGGAGAACAGCGCGAGTTTCCGGCGCGTGCACATGCTGCTGGCCGTCGTGACGCTGCTGACCCTGCTGGCCGAGTACCTGCTGATCTTCCACCCCATGCTGGAGCAGTTGCGACTGCGCCACGACAAGCTCGCGCGGGTCACCAGCAAGCTGCGCCATCTGGCCAGCCACGACCTGTTGACCGGGGTCGGCAACCGACTGCTGCTGCGCCAGCAACTGCTAACCATGCAGGCCAACGAGATCGCGCCGGAACACGCCGTGCTGCTGGTTGATATCGACGATTTCAAGAACGTCAACGACATCTTCGGCCATGCCGCCGGTGACCACATCCTGGGCCAGATCGCCCATCGTCTGCACGCCCGGCTGAAGCGGGGGGATGCGTTGTTCCGCACCGGCAGCGACGAGTTCACGGTGCTGATACACGGCGAGCTCCATCTATCGGGCCTGGTGGTGCTGGCCAACCGGCTCTGCGAGACAGTCAGCAAGCCCATGCAGTACGAGGGCAAGGAATTCCTGGTGCGTGCCTGCGTTGGCGCGGCAGCGCACTCGGCCGCCGACCCGATCACTGCGGACGAGCTGCTCAAGCGCGCCGACTTCGCCCTGCGCACCGCCAAGCTGAAAGGGCCGGGCCATATCCGCATCTTCGACAAATGCGACCAGGGCCTGGCTGCGGCACGTGACCTGCTTGGCCATCGTCTGGGCGAGGCGCTGGCCCAGGGGCGCATCCGCCCTTGCTACCAACCCATTTATGACATCCGCAGCCGGCGCATTGTGGGCGTGGAGGCCTTGGCGCGCTGGCATACCGAAGACGGCGAGGTGCTGACACCGACGCACTTCCTGCCCACGCTGCAGGAATACGGCATGCTGGACCAGCTCAGCGACGCCATGCTGCGCGGTGTCGCCAGGGATCGTCAACAGTGGCTCGAGCGGGGGCTGATGCCCGACTATGTGAGCATCAATTTTTCCGAATCGACCCTGGCCGACAAGCGCCTGCCGCAGCGCCTGCAAGCCTTGTTCGGCCCCGGGGACCTGCATTGGCTGCATGTGGAAGTGGTCGAGACCGCGCTGCTCAATCAGGGCGGCGGGCTGATCGAAAGCAATTTGCGCCATCTGATGCGCCAGGGCGTGCGCGTGGCGCTCGATGACTTTGGCACGGGCTACGCCTCGTTGACGCATTTGCGCGGCTTTCCCTGCAGCGTCATCAAGATCGACCAGAGCTTTGTGTCCGCCATGCTCAAGGACGCAGGCACCCTGCTGATCGTGCGCGGCATCATCGACATCGCCGTGGGCCTGGGCATCGAGGTCATCGCCGAGGGCATAGAGACGGCGGCGCAGTGCGAGGTGTTCCAGCCCTGGCCGCAGATTGCCGGCCAGGGCTACTTCTTCTCCAGGCCGCTCAGCCCCGAGGCCCTGCTGAGCCTGCTGGCCGAGGCTGCCGAGCTGCACACGGCATCGCAAAGAGGCCTGTCATGAAGCGACTCCGACCGCTCGGCGCGTTGCTGCTGGGTCTGGCCTGGGTCTGGCCGACCCAGGCCCAGACGCCGGGGCCACCGCCGGTGTCGGCACCGGCATCGGCGCCCGCTGCGGCACAGGCCCCGCGCCTGGACTTCGCCCATTTCTGGATCTCGGCCAGCGAGCGCGCCGGCCTGGATGTGATTGCGCGCCAGTTTCGCAACCGGGGCGGCGTCTGGACCGAATCGCAGTCGCTGGACTATGAGTTCATGAAGCGTGACAGCGTCATGCGCTATGCCGCCGGCTTTCCGCCCGGCGCCCTGTGGGCCGGCGCCGAGGACATCGCCATCATGGGCAGTCTGGGCATGATCCGCCCGCTCGATGCGATGGCGGCGCAGGATCAGTGGGCTGGCTATCTGTATGACTTCATCTGGCCCATCCTGCGCCACAAGGAGGAGGTGCTGGCCCTGCCGCTGACCCTGCACAACGAAAACTGGGCCTGGTACAACGCCAAGCTGTACCGGCGGCTGCAACTGCCGCTGCCGCGCAGCTGGGACCAGGTGCTGGCACAGGCCCCCGTGTTCCGGCGCGCCGGTGTGATGCCGCTGGCGATCAGCGATCAGCCCTGGAATGTGCGTCTGCTGTTCTCCACCATGATGGCCGGCGCGGCGGGGCCGCAGCTCTATCGGCGCCTGTATGAGAACGAAGACCCGGCCGTGTTCGATCACCCGCGCGTCATCCGCGTGCTGAACCTGCTGGGCCGACTGCGCGCCTATCGGCCCGCCCCCGCCACGGTCAAGACCTGGGATGCCGCCACCGCCCTGGTGGTGGGCGACAAGGCCGCCATGCAGGTGATGGGCGACTGGGCCAAGGGCGAGTTCAAGCAGATCGGTGTGTCGGCTCAGCTGGACTACGTCTGCGCCCCGGCGCCCGAGGCCGACGGTGTGTTCGTGGTCGCGCTCGACATGGTGGGGTTTCCACGCCAGCGCCAGGGCGCCCAGCAGGCCGGCCAGCGCCTGCTGGCCAAGCTGCTGCTTGAACGCGACCTGCAGCTCGAATTTGCACGCCGCAAAGGCTCGCTGCCGGTGCGGCGCGATGTCGATGCCACCGAGCTGGATGCCTGCGCCAGCGCCAGCCTGCCGCGCCTGGCCGATGCCGCCCATCGCCTCACCAGCCCGCGCACCACCATGAAGGAGTCGATCCGCATCGCCCTGCAAGCCCATCTGTTCGACTTCTGGAGCCGTCCCGACATGACCGTGGATGAACTGCGCCCCCTGCTCAAGGCGGCGCTGCGCAAGTAAGGCCGCAGCGACCCCGAGCCGCCTTGCGGCTTCACGCCGCCTTCACCCAGCCCATCACCGCTTCACCGGCCCGCCCGACCATGACGGCATCGTTGTCACCCACCATGCCTCATGAAACTCGCCCCCCTGACCACCAAAGTCCTGTCGCTGCTGCTGGTGTTGCTGCTGCTGCAGTTGCTGCTGCTGCGCATCGGCATGCTGGTGGATGAACGCAGCGCCCGCCAGCAGGAAGCTGCTCAGGGCGTGGCCCAGGCGCTGGCCGGCGCCCAGACACTGACCGGTCCGTTGCTGACCCAGGCCTGCACCGAAACCTGGACGGTGCCCGCCACCAAAGACACCCCGGCCGCCCCCGCGCAGGCCACCCAGGTGCGCACCCACACGCCGCAAACCCTGCGCGCCACCACGCAAGCCCCCATCGAGGTGCGCACACGCGGGCTGTTCAGGATCAACACCTACACGGCCGACACCGTGCTGGACGCCCAGTGGGCGGCGCCCCCGCCACCGCCCGTGCCCCTGCACAAAGACGGCCAGGTGGCCTGCGAGCCCTTTGCGCTGACGCTGGCCGTCAGCGACCCACGCGGCATCCGCAGTGCCACCGTGCACGTGGCCGCGCAGCCGCTGGCCGTGCAGCCCGGCAGCCGCCACCCAGGCGCGGACAGCGGTTTTCATGCCCAGCTGCCCGCCACCGCCTGGGCCGCTGACCAGACGCTGCAGGCCCGGGTGACCCTGCAACTGGCCGGCACCGAGCGCCTGGCACTGGCGCCCGCCGCCCAGCAGACCGACTGGACGCTGCGCTCGCCCTGGCCGCATCCCTCGTTCGGTGGCCGCTTTCTGCCCACCACGCGCGAGGTGGATGCACGCGGCTTTGCCGCCACCTGGACCGTCAGCGCGCTGGCCAGCAACGCCGCCCAGCGCGTGGCCGCCGGCCATGCGGCCTGCCCCATCCTGGCCGAGGGCGAGGCCGCGCCCGAGGGCTGCGCCGACACGCTGGGCGTGGCCTTCATCGACCCGGTCAACCCCTATGTGCTGGCGGACCGCGCCACCAAGTACGCGCTGCTGTTCGTGGTGTTGACGCTGGGCTGCGTGGCGCTGGTCGAGGTGCTGGGCCAGCGCCGCGTGCACCCGGTGCAGTACGCGCTGGTGGGCGCCGCGCTGGCCAGCTTCTTTCTGCTGCTGCTCAGCCTCTCGGAGCACCTGGTGTTCGACGCCGCCTACGCCCTGGCCGCCAGCGCCTGCGCGCTGCTGCTGGCCTGGTACGCCAGCCACGCCCTGGGCAGCCGGCGAGCCGGCCTGGCCTTTGGCGGCGGCGTCGCGCTGCTCTATGCGCTGCTGTGGACGCTGCTGAAGATGGAGCAGGCCGCGCTGGCACTGGGCTCTGTGCTGCTGTTTGCAGCCCTGGCGGCGGTGATGGCGGTGACGCGCCGGGTGGACTGGTATGCGCTGGGGCGAGGCTGATGGCCGCCGCCTGCGCCATCATGCAAGCCATGCCCACCGACACCGCCCTGCCGTCATTGGCCGACGTGCGCCTGCACACCCCCCGCCTGAGGCTGCGTCCGATGCACCCCGACGATGCGCCCGCACTCTTTGCCATGCACGCCGACGCCCAGTTCATGCGCTACTGGAGCGGCCCACCGTGGACAGATCTGCGCCAGGCCCAGGCGCAGATCGAGGCCGATGCGCCCGCGCTGGCGGCGGGCATCCACCTGCGGCTGGCCATCGAGGCCGAGGCGGGCTTCGTCGGCACCTGCTCGCTGTTTCACCTACACCGGGCCAGCCGCCGCGCCGAGCTGGGCTACGGCATCGCCCGCCCGCACTGGCGGCGCGGCTATATGCGCGAGGCGGTGGGCGCGCTGCTGGCGTTCGCCTTCGGGCCGCTGGCGCTCAACCGCGTCGAGGCCGATGCGGACCCGCGCAACCTCGCCTCCTGCCGGGCGCTGGAGCAGTTGGGCTTTGTGCGCGAGGGCCTGCTGCGCCAGCGCTGGATCGTGGGCGACGAGGTCAGCGACACCGCCTTCTACGGCCTGCTGGCGGCCGACTACAAGCCCTTGGTCACACCCGCATGACCGCGTTGCTCATCGCGCGCGCCGACCCGGGCGAGCCCGAGGCGCTGGCCTTGCAGGCTGCGCTGTCGGCCACGTTGGCGGCACTGACCGGCGACGGTGGCCAAGCCTCTTTCAAGGCCGATGACGTGCGCGGCCCTCGGGCCGCCTTCGCGCTGGCGCGCACGGCCGCTGGCCAGGCGGTGGGCTGTGGCGCGCTGCGCCCGCTGCAAGGCCACGTGGCCGAACTCAAGCGCATGTATGCCCAGCCCGGCACGCGCGGCGTGGGCGCGGCGCTGCTGGCGCACCTGGAGGGCGAGGCCCGCACCCTGGGCTACACGGCGCTGTGGCTGTCCACCCGCCGCGTCAATACCAGGGCACTGGCCTTCTACGCCCGCCACGGCTACGTGACCGTACCGCCCTGGGGACACTATGCGCAGCGGCCCGCGTCGGTCTGCCTGGGCAAAACCCTCGGGAACCCCACCCACCCGAATGCGCTCACAATGGGTTGACCCCATCGCCCGAGGAGAACCCACCCGATGCGCAAGCTGCTGCCGCTGGCTTTGTTGGCCCTGACCACCCTGCCCGCCCACGCCCAGGGCGTGGCCTGGGTGACGAGTGAGAAGGACGATGCGATCACGCTGATCGACATGGACAAGCTGGCGGTGATCGGCGTGGTGCCCACCTGCAAGCGGCCGCGCCACATCGCGGTGCTGCCCGGCGGCAAGCGGCTGATGACGGCCTGTGGCGACTCGCATCAGGGCGACGTGATCGATATCGCCACGCGCAAGTCGGTGGCCCGCGTGCCCATGGGGGACGACCCCGAAGCGTTCTCGCTCTCGCCGGACGGCAAGCTGATGTACGTCAGCAGCGAAGAGGAAGGCGAGCTGCTGGTGCTGGAGGCCGCCACCGGCAAGCAGGTCCGCGCCGTCAAGGTGGGCGAGGAGCCCGAGGGCGTGCTGGCCGCGCCCGATGGCAAGACGGTCTGGGTCACCTCCGAGGTGGCCAACCTGGTGCACGTGGTGGACCCCGTTGCCGGCAAGGTTGCCAAGAACGTGGCCGTGGGCCAGCGCCCGCGCCGCTTTGCGCTGACGCCTGACGGCCAGCAACTGTGGGTGACCAATGAGCTGGGCGCCAGCGTCACCGTGCTGGCCACCAAAGACTACCGCACGCTGGCCACCATTCCGTTCGCGCTCAAAGGCATGCGCGCCACCGACATCACGCCCGTGGGCATCACCATGACGCGCGACGGCAAGACCGCCTTCGTTGCGTTAGGCCAGGCCAACCACGTGGCTTTTGTGGACGTGGCCACGCGCAAGGTGACGCAGCAGGTGCTGGTGGGCAAGCGCGCCTGGAACGTGCACCTCAACAAGGGCGAAGACCGGCTCTGGGTCATCAACGGCCTGTCGGACGACGTGACCGTGGTGGACGTCAAGGCCGCCAAGGCGCTCAAGAGCATCCCCGTGGGCCGCGTGCCCTATGGCGCGGTGCTGGTGGAATGAGGGCCGCTGCACGCATCGCACTCGCCGCGCTGCTGGCCTGCGCCGGCGCCCAGGCCGCCACCTTCAACGCCGTGCTGATCCAGCGCGACTATGACCCGCGCCTGGAGCGCAACCGCGTCGAGCGCGCCTACCTGGGCCACCCCACCGGCCGCGCCGCCGACGGCGTGCAGATGGCGCTCAAGGATGGCGCGCTGAACCTGGACGCGGTGGGCGCCAGGATCAACCTCAGCGTGGTGGATGCGGCCAGCCCCGCCGCCGCCGCCCAGGCCGCCAAGGCGGCGGGCCTGGCCGCCGTCATCACCGACCTGCCCGCTGACTGGACGCGCGCCGTGGCCGGCGCCACCCAGTTGCCCGTGCTCAACGTGGGCAGCGCCGACGACGCCTTGCGGGGCCCCGCTTGCGCGGCCCACCTGTGGCATGTGCTGCCCAGCGAGCGCATGCGCGCCGACGCGCTGGCGCAGACGCTGGCTGCCGCGCGCTGGGGCAGCGTGCTGCTGCTGACCGGCCCCAGCGCCGACGACGCGCGCCGCGCGGCGGTGGCGCAGGCGGCCATCCGCCGCTACGGGCTCAAGCTGGCCGGCAGCAAGCCGTTCAAGCTCTCGGCCGACCCGCGCGAGCGCGACCTGGCCAACCTGCGCCTGTTGACCAGCGGCAGCTACGACGTGGTCTGGGTGGTGGACAGCGACGGCGAGTTTGCCCGCAGCCTGCCCTACCGCACGGTGCTGCCGCGCCCGGTGGTGGGCGATGGGGGCCTGGCAGCGCTGGCCTGGCATGCGCAGTTCGAGCGCTTTGGCGCACCCCAGGTCACGCGCCGCTTTGCCCGCAACGCCAGCGGCCGCGCCATGACCGATGGGGACTGGGCCGGCTGGATGGCCGGCAAGGCCTTGGTGGCGGCGGCCGTGGCCCAGCCCAAGGGCAGCGCCGCCGCGTTTGCGCAGGCGCTGGCCCAGGTGGAGCTGGACGGCTCCAAGGGCGTGGCCATGCAGTTCCGCCCCTGGGACGGGCAGTTGCGCCAGCGCCTGCTGCTGACCGACGGCCAGGGCGTGGTGGGCTGGGCGCCGGCCGACGGCGTGCTGCATCCGCGCAATGTGCTCGATACCCTGGGTGCCGATGCGCCCGAAAAACTCTGTAAAGGGCGGAGCCCCTGATGCGTCACGCCCTGCAAGCCTGGTGGGCCATCGTGCAGCGCGAGCTGTTCAAGTTCGCGCGCCAGTACGGGCGGCTGGCGTCGGCGCTGGTGCGGCCGCTGCTGTGGCTGGCGGTGTTTGCGGCGGGCTTTCGCAATGTGTTTGGCGTGGCCATCAGCGAGCCCTACGACACCTACATCCCCTACGAGGTCTACATCGCGCCGGGCCTGGTGGGCATGGTGCTGCTGTTCAACGGCATGCAGTCCAGCCTGGCCATGGTCTACGACCGCGAGATGGGGCTGATGCGGCTGCTGCTGACGGCGCCGCTGCCGCGCTGGTGGATTCTGGCCGCCAAGCTGTCGGCCACGGCCGTGCTGTCGCTGCTGCAGGCGGCGGCCTTTCTGGCCGTGGCGCTGCTGCTGGGCACCGACCTGCCGCTGTTCAGTGCCACGCTGCCGGGCTTTGCGCTGGCCGCCACCGCCAGCGCGCTGATGCTGGGCGCGCTGGGGTTGCTGCTGTCGGTGCACATCCGGCAGTTGGAGAACTTTGCCGGCACCATGAACTTCGTCATCTTCCCCATGTACTTCATGTCCACCGCGCTCTATCCGCTGTGGAAGCTGGAGGAGTCGGGCGCCGAATGGGTGTTCTGGCTGGCCCGTGCCAACCCCTTCACCTATGCGGTGGAGTGGATGCGCTATGCGCTCTACGGCAAAGACCCGGGCCTGGCGCCCTGGGTGGTTTTGGGCACGCTGCTTGCATGCTTTGGCCTGGCGGTCTGGGGCTACGACCCGCAGCGGGGGTTTGGTGCCCTCGCCAAGCGCGGGGGCCCGGCCACCGCATGAAAGGACGCCCGCCGTGATCTCCCGCCGTACCCTGCTCGCAGCCACCGCTGCGCTGCCGCTGGCCGCGCACGCCAGCGCCGCCTTCCCCACCAAACCCATCAGCCTGTGGGTGCCCTGGCCGGCCGGCGGCGCCACCGACCTGACGCTGCGCCTGCTGGCTGAGCTGGCCGGCAAACAGCTGGGCCAGAAGGTGTTGATCGAGAACCGCGCCGGCGCCGGCGGCACGCTGGCCATGCCGGTGCTGCAACAGGCTGTGCCCGACGGCTACACCATCGCCCAGTTGCCGCAGACCGCGCTGCGCATGCCCTGGACGCAGAAGGTGAGCTGGGACCCGATCCGCGACACCACCCCCATCCTGCAGCTGTCGGGCGTCACCTTCGGCCTCGTCGTGCCCGCCGCCAGCCCGGTGCGCAGCCTGGACGAGCTGTTTGCGCTGATGAAGGCCAAGCCCGGCGCCGTCACCGTTGCCACCAACGGCGTGGGCACCACGCCGCATCTGGTCATGGACGAGCTGACCGGCGCGCGCGGCCTGACCTATGTGCACGTGCCGTTCAAGGGCACGGCCGAGCAGATGCTGGCCGTGGCCTCGGGCCAGGTCATGGCCGGCGTCAACTCCAACGGCTTCGCGCCCTTTGTGCAAAGCGGCAAGCTGCGCCTCATCGCCACCACCGGTGCGCAGCGCAGCCGGCACTGGCCCGAGGTGCCCACGCTCAAGGAGCTGGGCTTTCCCATCGTGGCCACCTCGCCCTATGGCCTGGTGGCCCCGCGCGGCCTGCCTGCGCCCATCCTGCAAGCCCTGCACGACGCCTTCAAGGCGGCGCTGCTGGATCCGCAGCACGTGGCCGAACTGGCCAAGTACGAGCAGGACCCCCTGTACCTGGACAGCGCCGCCTATGGCGCCGCGCTGAAGACGGCTTACGCAGCCGAGGGCGCGGCGATGAAGCGGCTGGGGTTGGCGCGGGCGGCGTGACGTGACGCTCAGCGCCGTGGGCCAAAACCCATGCGCGCCAGCAGGTGGTCGCGGCGCACCCATTGGTGGTAGAGGGCGGCGGCCACGTGCAGCACGATCAGCAACACCAGCAGGCTGGCCACCAGGCCGTGAACCGCCCGCGCGGGCAGGTGGTGGAAATCGGCCGGCAACTGACCCACGCCCTGGAACACGATTTGCGGCAGGCCGGCGCCCACTGCCATGGCGATGCCGCTGCCGGCCATGGCGAAGACGCCCAGGTACAGCGCGCCATGCGCCAGCGGCCCCAGCCGGTCGGCCCAGGCCATGCCGGTCTGGGCGGGTGGCGGGTGCGCCGTCACGGCGCGCACCACCAGCCTGACCGTCATCAACAGCAGGATGGTGATGCCCGCCACCATATGGCCTTTGAGCGCATCGACCTTGGCGGGCGAGCTGTTGGGCGTGGCGCTGAGGCTGAACATGCCCATGCCCAGCGCGATGCAGATCAGCACCGCCAGCAGCCAGTGCAACGTGACCAGAACCAGGTGGTAGCGCGTGACGGGGGACGCAGGCGACATGACGGGCTCCTTTCGCATCGGGATGGGTGGCCAGACAGTCTAGGCGCGCGCCCCAGGTGGGTACTCAGTACCCGCTGAACGCCTCGGCGCGCACCTGCGCCGGGTTGATGCCGGCCTGGGCCAGCACATCCTGCATGGCGGCCACCATGGCAGGCGGTCCGGCCAGGTAGTAGATGGGGGCGGCCGGGTCGTCCACATGCCTGGCCATCAGCTCGGCCGTGATGCGACCCCGCTCCCCCGCGCCCGGCGGCAGCGCCGCGTCGGTAAACGTGGCGATCAGCGTGAACTGGGGATGCTGGTGCGCCAGCGCCTGCAACTCGGCCAGGAAGGCGGCATCCTCGGGCCTGCGGTTGCTGTAGAACAGGTAGAGCCGCTGCGGCAGCGCCCGGTGGAGGGCGTCCAGGATCATGCTGCGAATCGGCGTGATGCCGATGCCGCCCGCCAGGAAGACCGCCGGCCGCGCCGCGTCGTCATGCAGCGTCAGGTCGCCATAAGGGCCTTCGATCTGGATGGGCTCGCCGATGGCGGCGGCTGCGAGATGGTGTTTGAGTCGACTGTCCGTCAGCCGGGTGGCCAGGGTCAACTCGGCCTCATGCGGTGCGCTGGCGATGGAGAAGGTGCGCACGCGCCCCTTGGCATCGGCCTGAGTCAGACCGGGCAGCGAGAGGTACACCGCCTGGCCGGCCTTGAAGCCAAAGCCTTGCGGCTTGCTCACGCGCAGCGCCAGCGTGCCCTGGGCCACCTCGCCCCGGCCCGTCAGTTGGGCCGAGCCCACGGTGGCCGCCCCCAGGGCGCTGCGGCGGCGCCACTGCGTCAGCGCCAGGCCGTCGCGCATGTTCAGGCCCAGCAAGGTCAGGTTCACGGCGCCGGCCACCAGCTCCAACACCTGCACGGTATAGAACGTGGCATCGAACGCGCCGGCGCGGGCCTTGGCGGCCAGGAACAGCGCCACCGGAATCAGCACCAGCACGCCGTTGGCGGCAATGAAGGGCATGCGCTTTTGCTTGGTGCCGACCAACCCGCTGCGCTGCCCCTTGGCCAGCGCAAAACCGCTGCCGCCCGTGGCCGCCAGGGCTGGCACCAGCAGCAGAAAACCCCAGGGAATGGCCGTCTTGACGGCGACCACCGTGGCTTGGGAGGCGAACAGCTCAGACAGCGCCGTCGAGAGCCAGAACGTGGCGATGGTGAGCATGGCAACCGCGCCCGCGATGGGGTGGATGAGTCGGGGCAGCAGGGCTTTGGGAGGAAGCGACACGGGGGTCTCCTGTTGTGGAATGGGTGGTGTGGACATCAAGCCTGGGGCGCTTTTTCATGTGCGTGGCCCAGCGCCGTCAGCACCTGGGCCGTCGCATTCAGCTCGGCGGCCGTGAACGCGGCAGCCAGGCCCTGCACATGCGCCTGCCAGCGCGCGCTCAGCGCCTGGTAAGCCGTCTGGCCCCGGGGCGTCAGCACATACAGCGGCGAGCGCTTGTGCAGCGGATTGGGCAGCGCCTGCACCAACCCCTCATCCACCAGCAGGTTGATTTGCTTGAGCACGCCTTGCCGGCTGACGCCCATGGCAGCGCCAATCTGCGGCATGCTGGGCGGCTGCGGCGCCAGGGCGATGGCGCCCAGCATCTGCCAGCGCGCGCTGGTCAGCCCATGCGGCTTGGCAAATTGATTGCCCCATTCGATGAGCTGGCCGTTGAGCTTGAAGACGGCCAGCGCGATGGCGGTCAGGCGGTCGGCTTTGGTGGCTTGCATGTTGATCTCCATATTTGACAACTAGTTTACTTATAAGAAAACCAGTTGTCAATAAGCTCAAGCTGATCGCCAGCTTGGTCTCCGCATGGCAAGCGGAGGTTGCACTTGCCTCTTGCGACCCATTCACGCACGCCACCACCCAGGCCGGTCCACTGCCCCAGCCCCTGGGATGGGGTGAGCCCGCACCCCCGTCAGCGCACTGCGCGCGGACGGGTGGATGGCGAACGCCGCTGGGCTTGCGCTAGGTTTCCCGCTGCCCGAACACCGCCTCGCGTCCGCGCGCCAGGCGCGGCCAGGCCGCCAGCAGCAGCAGCGCCACCGTCAAGGCCAGGATGCCGCCCGACAGCGGCCGGGTGACAAACACCGCCCAGTCGCCACCAGCGATCAGCAGCGCCTGGCGCAGCTTTTCTTCGAGCATGGGCCCCAGGATGTAGCCCAGCAGCAGCGGCGCGGGCTCGCAGCCCAGCCGGTTCAGCGCATAGCCCAGCAGGCCGAAGGCCGCCGCCAGATAGAGGTTGAAGGGGTTGCTCTCCAGCGCAAACAGGCCAATGCAGCAGACGGCCAGGATGGTGGGCGCCAGCACGCGGTAAGGCACGCGCAGCAGCCGCACCCACAGGCCGACCATGGGCAGGTTGAGCACCACCAGCATCAGGTTGCCCACCCACATGGAGGCGATCAGGCCCCAGAACAGCGCCGGGTTGGCGGCCATCACCTGCGGCCCGGGCTGGATGCCTTTGAGGGTGAGTGCGCCCAGCATCAGCGCCATCACCGCGTTGGACGGCAAACCCAGCGTCAGCATGGGGATGAAGCTGGTCTGCGCGCCGGCGTTGTTGGCGCTTTCGGGCGCGGCCACGCCGCGGATATTGCCCTGCCCCAGCGGCACCTCGCCTGGGGCCAGGCGCAGCCGCTTTTCGGCCACGTAGGCGGCAAACGAGGCCAGCAGCGCGCCGCCCCCCGGCAACACGCCCAGCACCGAGCCGATGACGGTGCCGCGCAGCACGGCCGGTGCGGCGGCGCGCGCCTCGGCCCGGGTCAGCACGGCGCGCTGCATCGGCATCGCGTCGGCGGCGCCGACGTCGGGCCGGGCCAGGTTGACCACCAGGTCGGTGAAGGCGAAAACGCCCATGGCGATGGCAACAAAGCCGATGCCGTCGGTCAGCTCCGGCACGCCCAGCGTGTAGCGCGGCACGCCGGACATCACGTCGATGCCCACCAGCCCCAGCAGCACGCCCAGCACCACCATGGCCAGTGCCTTGAGCACCGAGCCCGAGGCCAGCATGACGGCCCCGGCCAGGCCCAGCAGCATCAGCGCCACGTAGTCGGCCGGGCCAAAGGCAAACGCCAGTTCGGTCAGCGGCGGTGCGGCCAGCGCAATGACGGCGGTGGCCACGCAGCCCGCGAAGAACGAGCCCAGGGCCGCCACGGCCAGCGCGGCGCCGGCCCGGCCCTGGCGGGCCATGGCGTGGCCGTCCAGCGTGGTGACCAGCGCGCTGGCCTCGCCCGGCACGTTGAGCAAGATGGAGGTGGTGGAGCCGCCGTACTGCGCGCCGTAGTAGATGCCGGCCAGCATGATCAGCGCCGACAGCGGATCCAGCGCATAGATGGACGGCATCAGCATGGCCATGGTGGTCAGCGGCCCCAGCCCGGGCAGCACGCCCACCAGCGTGCCCAGCACGGCACCGGCCAGCGCATACAGCAAATGGGTGGCCGAGAGCGCCTCGGCAAACCCCAGCAGCAGCCCGTCCAGACCCGCCACCGTCAGCCCCACCAGCGCAGGTTCAGGCCCAGGCCGTGGATGAAGACGCCGCCGCAAGCCAGCGTGAGCAGCAGCGCCGTCAGCGCCACCTCACGCCAGCGGGCACCGGGGCGGGCCAGCGCCGAGGCCAGCACCAGCGGCGGCAGCGCCACCACCAGCCCCGCGCGCGGCAGCAGCAGCGCGAACAGCAGCACGCCGCCCAGCACGGCCAGCAAGGGGCGCAGCGCCAGGCGCGGCAGCGGCAGGCCGGCCCGTGTCAGTCCGCGCACCAGCAGCGCCAGGCCAATGGCCGCCAGCGCGAGGCTCAGCCCCAGTGGCAGGTAGCCCGGACCGGGCGCGGCGGCGCTGCCCAGGTGGTAGCCGCGCGCCCCCCAGCCAAACGCAGCGCCCAGCAGCAGCAGCAGCAGGCCTGTCAGCGCATCCTGATTGAGCGCTCGCCTCATCGGGCCGCTGAGGCCGGCGGGACCGCTGAGGCCGGCGCCACCAGTGGGCCACCTTGCATGGCCCACTCGTTCATGCCGCCTTGCACATAGCGCAGGTGGGCATAGCCGCCCTTGGCGCGCAACTGATTGAGCACGGCCTGCGAGCGGTTCTGCGTGCGGCAGATCAGCAGCACGGGCGTGGCCGGATCGGAGGGCACCTCGCGCCAGCGGCTCTCCAGCTGGCTCATGGGCAGCAACCGGGCGCCCGGGGCCACGCCCGAGAGGTGCTCTTTGGGCTCGCGCACGTCGATCAACACGGCGCCGCCCTGCGCCAGCAAGGCCTGGGCTTCCTGGACGGTGACGGCGTCCGCGCCCTGCGCGCCGGCCACGGTGGTGGCGGCGAGCAAGGTCAGACCCAGCCAGAAGCGAAGAAACGAAATCATGGCGACTCCTGCAGGTGAGGCAAGGTCGCCATCGTATTACCTGATATTCAGGAACACGCCCGTCATGGGCCCCCAGGTCTGGCTGGCGTCGCGGGCACGCACGAAGACCATGTGCTGGCCGCGCGCCAGGCCGGTGGTGTCGAGCCGGCCCTTGAGGCCTTCGGTGGTGGCGTCAAACTGGCCATCGGCCGCCTTGAGCTTGATGGCCTTGGCGCCAGGCAGCCAGGGCGGCACGTCGATGTAGGCCTCGGCTGCCACGATGGCCTGCTGGGGTTCGGTGCCTTTCTTGGCGCTGAAGCGGGTGTCGGTGGCCGAGGCGGTCAGCCTCACCCGCTTGCCCGCCGCCACGGCCTGGGTGGGCAGGGTGGCGGCGGTCACGTCGGGGCCACCAGGCGTGACGTAGGGCTCACGCACCACCTTGGCGGCGTACATCAGCGTGGCCACGTTGTCGGGGCCGGTCTTGGCGGTGTAGTCGCTGCACTTCTCGAAGAAGGTCTTGTCCAGCTCGATGGTGTAGCTGGGCACGCCCAGCTCGCCATACGGCGGGCCGTCGCTGGTGCCGTCGGTGGGGTAGAGGCCGATGGACACCTCGGGCGTGTAGCCGCTGTACCAGGCCATGCGCCGCCCCAGGGTCTGGAAGGCGGTGGCGTTGCCCGAGGGGGTCTTGGTCTCGCCCCAGGGCCACAGCACCAGCGAGGCGGCGCTGTGCATGTCGATGTGCAGGCCGGTGGTGGAGAGGTTGGCCGGATCGGTCATGCCGGGGCCGCGGTTGTCGGGCCACAGCGCGCGCACGTAGTGGGCCAGCGCCTGGGTCTCGGGCTCGGACTCGGCGCTGGGGCCACGGTAGGTCTCGTCGCACTGGGCGCCGCTGGAGCCGCCCCGCACGCTGTTCCAGCTGAAGCCGAAGTTGCGGTTGAGATCCACGCCCTGGGCGTTGGGCCTGGCCGTGCAAACGGTGGTGTTGCCGTTCTTGCGCCACATCACGCCGGCCTCGGCGTGCTTGCGGCCGTCGGGGTTGGTCTGCAGCAGCAGGTGCACCTCGTGGTGGTCGAGGATCCAGGTGGCATCGGCGTCGGTGCCGTAGCCGGTCAGCAGCTTGTTCGCAAAATCGGTGCCCACGGCCACCGGCGCCAGCTCGCGGGCATGCAGGCCGGTGTTGACCAGCAGCGCGGGCTTGAAGCCGCCGTGGCGCTGGCTGGTGAGCTTGAGCACGACCAGGTCGTAGCCACCACTCCCCTGGGTCTTGGCCCAGGAGTCACCGATGTCGATCAGCGTGACCAGTTGCGGGTATTGGGTGGCCCAGCCCTGGATGCGGGCCAGCGTCTCTTCGACGGTGTCGTAGCAGGGGAAGTTGGGGATGGCCTCGGTGCCGCCCTCGGCCTGGCGGCCCAGCAGCGAGGCGCCCTGGGCGCGCGCCAGGATGCCGTCGATCTGGGCCTGGCGCTGGGCCAGCCAGGCGGTGGCCGGGGCGGTGGTGAAGCCCTTGGCCTCGATGCGCTGGCGCTCGGCGGCCGGCAGGCGGGCGACGAAGGCCAGGCCGGCTTCGTCGTAGTCCAGCATCTGGTCGTGGTAGGTGACGGCGGCGCGGCGCAGCAGCTCGGCGCTGGGGGCCTGCACGCGCACCACGTCGGCCACGTCGGCGCGCTCCAGTTGCAGCAGGTGGGCGCGATCGGCCTGGCGGGCCGTCTCGTTGGTGGGCGCGGCCAGGGCCAGCGTGGCGGTCAGCAGGCTGGCGCAGGCCAGGGCCAGTGGGGTGCGGGTCATGCGAGGGGCTCCGAAGTGGTGTCGAACGAGCCAGTGTGCGCGCGCCCCCGGCCGGTCACGCCCTATGAACGTGGGGGATCACGGGGCGCGCAGGTGCTCGGCCAGAAAGCGCTCCACGCGTTCGTAGTACTGCTGCTCGTCCTTGCTGTAGAAAAAGCCGTGCCCGGCATCGTCGAACCAGTACCAGCTCAGGTTCACGCCCGCCCGCTTGGCGGCGTCGCGGAACTTGGTCGCATGCACCAGCGGCAC
The DNA here is from genome assembly GCA_020161145.1 of Pseudomonadota bacterium. Taxonomy (GTDB): domain Bacteria; phylum Pseudomonadota; class Gammaproteobacteria; order Burkholderiales; family Burkholderiaceae_C; genus Ideonella. The sequence goes on along the minus strand of JAIUPQ010000001.1, from coordinate 299,049 downwards.
GCGGCGGTCCAGTACGCCATGCAACAGCAGCACGGGCACCTTGATCTCGGCCACGCGCTTGATGGGCGAGTGAGCAGCCAGCAGGGCGGCGTCGGCATCGGGCGAGCCCATCAGCACCGGATAGGAGTAGCGCTTGGCGGCATCCGAGATGTCGCTCCAGTTGACGCTGTACATCAGGTCGATGTCGGTCACGCCGGCAAAGCTGATGGCACAGCGGAACACGCCCGGCGTGGCGATGGGCGCCATCAGCGCCGCGTAGCCGCCATAGCTGCCGCCCATCACGCAGGCGCGTTTGGCGTTGGACAGGCCTTGCGCAGACGCCCATTGCAGCGCATCGACCAGGTCGGTCTGCATGGTCTGGCCCCACTGCTTCCAGCCCGCACGGAACCAGGCGGCGCCATAGCCCTCGCTGCCCCGGAATTCGGGCTCGATGACGCGGTAGCCGCGCGAGGCCAGAAACTGCGGCTCTTCCCGCCACGCCAGCGACGCCCCGCGCACCCAAGGCCCGCCATGCACCAACACCACCGTGGGCAGCGGCTGCTTGGGGTCACTACCCGCAGGGTGAGTGACATAGACCGGCATGCGCAGGCCGTCGCGGGTGGTCACCCAATGCAGCGTGCGCCGGCCTTGTTGCTCCTCACGAATCCAGGGTCGCAGTGCGCTCAGCGGGCTGATCTTGCTGGCCTCGCGGTCGTACAGCCAGTATTCGCCCGGGTGGCGATCGGAGCGGGAAAACACCACGATGTGCCGGCTGTCGCACGCGGCGCACTGCAAGGTGTTGAAGCGATCTTTGGGCAATGCCGCATCGATGGCCGCCTGCAGCTGCTGCACCTTCTCGTCGAACCAGTAGGTCATGGGCGCATCGGCCACGAAGCGCAACCCCATCAGTTCGTGGCGATCCTGCGTCACGACGGACAAGGCATCAAGATCGAAACCCTTGACCGCCACCAACGGCTGTTCATCGAGCTTCCCGGTCTTGGGATCGAGGTTGTAGAGCGCCGCGTAGCCGGTGCCGCGCTGGGTGCGCACGATGAGTTCGTTCCCCGCGCCCAGGTACCAGGGCTCCAGGGCCTCCGGCTTGAGTGGATCGAAGCGGGCAATCTCGCGCCACTCGGTGTCGCGCTCGCCGCGCCACATCAGGCGGCTCTGTGCACGATCGCGCGCCACCGCCGCGCGCGGCTGACCGTTGGCGTCCAGCAACCAGTCCACGGTTTGGCTCGGCAGGCTCACCTCCAGGCTGCGCAACCGGCTGCTGCGGGTATCCAGCCGGGCCAGCTTCAATTGCTTGAAGTCGCCGAAGTTGTCGCGCTGAGTCTGCTGCACCAGCACCTCGTCGCCCTGCTCATCCCAGGGGCGCAGGACGTCCCAGCCATAGGGCAACATGCGTGATTTGATGTTGGTAAACGCCCCTTGGGTGTCGCGAACCCAGGAAATCAGTTGCCGTTCATCGCCACCATCCACATCCACGGCGAACGTACCCGCGCCGCCGGCCTTGATCTCGGCACCATCCATGAAGGCTTCGTAGATCAGCCGCTTGTTGTTGATCCAGCGCACCCGGGTCACGTTGGCGTCGGCGAAGCTGGCCAGCGCCTTGATCTCGCCCAGCGGCGCCAGCGGCATGACACCCAGTACGTCTCGGCCTTTGTCGTGGCGCACGATGACCGCCATATGCAGGCCATCAGGCGAGACCGCCACCTGCTTGAAGCGAGCCGCGCGGGCATAGTCCTCTGCCGTGGGAGGCTCGCCTGTCGTAGCCTGCTCCGCTGCCCAGACGCCCACCGCCGCCAATGCCATCACCAGGCCACCAGCCACCCGCGCCAACCACGCTCCCATCGCCTTCTCCTTGAGGTTGTGCCATCCAGTCTACCGTTGACCCTCCCGTAAGGCAGGTCATCCACCGCAGCCGGCAGTTCATCGCACCAACCGGCTTCCCACCCTGGCGGCCGTGCTGCAATGCGCCCTCCCGCAGCCACCCCACCGAGCCGCCCCATGCTCCATTTGCACCACGTCAGCCACACCTACCCCAACGGCACCCGCGCGCTGGACGCCATCACGCTGACCGTCCCCAAAGGCATGTTCGGCCTGCTGGGCCCCAACGGGGCGGGCAAGAGCAGCTTGATGCGCTGCATCGCCACGCTGCAAACCCCCACCGAGGGGCAGATCACCTTCGGCGACATCGACGTGGCCAAGGCGCCCGAGCGGCTGCGTGCCGTGCTGGGCTACCTGCCGCAGGATTTCGGTGTCTACCCGCGCGTGTCGGCGCAAGACCTGCTTGGCCACCTGGCCGTGCTCAAAGGCATCACCGGTGCGGGCGAGCGGCGCGACACCGTGCAGGCGCTGCTGCAGCAGGTCAACCTGTGGGACGTGCGCAAGAAGGCCGTCGCCGGTTTCTCGGGCGGCATGCGCCAGCGCTTCGGCATCGCGCAGGCGCTGATCGGCCAGCCGCAACTCATCATCGTGGACGAGCCCACCGCCGGGCTGGACCCGGAGGAGCGCCACCGCTTCAACAACCTGCTGAGCGAAATCGGCGAGCAGGTGGTGGTCATCCTCTCCACCCACATCGTCGAGGACGTGGCCGATCTGTGCGAGCGCCTGGCCATCATGATGCAGGGTCGCATCGTGCGCGTGGGCGAGCCCGCCGAGCTGACACAGCGCCTGGCCGGCCAGCTCTGGCGCAAGCTGGTGGCCAAGGACGAGGTGGCGGCGCACCAGGCCCGCATGAATGTGATCTCCACCCGGCTGCGCGGCGGCCGCACGCTGCTGCACGTGCAGGCGCCCGCCGCGCCGGAAGCCGGCTTCGAGCCCGCCGTGCCCACGCTGGAAGACGTCTACTTCGCCGAGATGGCCGCCGCCCGCGCTGCGGCCGTGGCCGCTTGAGCCGCAGCACCGCCATGCTCAAGACCATCGCCGCCTTCGAGGCCAAGTACCAACTGCGCAGCCCGCTGGCCGCCGCCACCGCGCTGATCTTCTTTTTGCTGGCCTTCAGCGCCACCACCATCGACCAGATCCAGATCGGCTCGGGCAGCAACGTCCACGTCAACTCGCCGCGCGCGCTGCTGGAGGTGGTGGGCATCCTCAACATCTTCGGCCTCTTCGCCATCACGGCCTTCGTGGCCAACGTCGTCATCCGCGACGACGAGACCGGCTTCGCCCCCATCATCCGCGCCACCCGCATCACCAAACCAGCCTACCTGCTGGGCCGCTTTGCCGGCGCGTTTGCGGTGGCCTTCGTGGTCATGCTGGCCGTGCCACTGGGCGTGCTGGTGGGCAGCTGGATGCCGTGGGTGGACCCAGCCAAGCTGGGGCCTTTCGTGGCCACGCACTACTTCTATGCGGTGTTCGTGATGGGCCTGCCCACGCTGCTGGTCATGGCCACCGCCTTCTTCGCCGTGGCCACGGCCACGCGCTCCATGCTGTGGACTTACCTCGGCGTGGTGGCCTTTCTGGTGCTCTTCGTGGTCACCCGGGTGCTGCTGCGCGATCCGGCCAACGACGTGCTGGCGGCGCTGACCGACCCCTTCGGCATGTCGCCCCTCACCCGCGCCACCCGCTACTGGACGGCCACCGAGCGCAACACCTTGCTGCCCCCGCTCGAAGGGCTGCTGCTGGCCAACCGGCTGATCTGGCTGGGCATCTCGGCGGCGCTGTTCGCGCTGGCCTATGCGCTGTTCCGCGTCGATGGCCAGCCGCTGTTCAAACGCCGCGCCAAGCCCGCAGCACCGGCCGCCGAAGCCCCGCCGCCGCCACGCCACGCCGCCCTGCCCGCCGCACGCAGCGGCATGGGCTGGGCGCAGTTGCTGGCGCTGACGCGCTTCGACATGGCCTATGTGTTCAAGAGCCCCGCCTTCTTCGTGCTGCTGGCCCTGGGCCTGTTCAACAGCTGGGGCAACCTCTCCACCGTGGCCGAGCTGCGCGGCGTGCCCTACTTCCCCGTCACCCGCGCGGTGGTGCAGGCACTGGAGGGCGCGTTCACGATCATCCCCTTCATCGTCGCCCTCTTCTATGCCGGCGAGCTGATCTGGCGCGACCGCCAGCAGCGCATGCATGAGCTGATCGACTCGGCGCCGGTGCCCGCCTGGGCGCATCTGGCGCCCAAGGTGCTGGCACTGACCGGCGTGCTGCTGGCCACCTACCTGGCCGCCGTGCTGATGGGTGTGGGCTACCAACTGGCCCACGGCTACACGCAGCTGGAGCTGGGCCACTACCTGCTGTGGCTGGTGCTGCCCGGGCTGGTGGGCTCGGTGCTGCTGGCGGTGCTGGCGCTGGTGCTGCAAGTCATCGCGCCCAGCAAACCCATAGGCTGGGGGCTGACGCTGCTGGTGCTGGTGGCCGGCATGGCGCTCAATCTGGCCGGCTGGTCGCACCCGCTGTACAACTATGGCGCCACCCCGCCGGTGCCGCTGTCCGACATGAACGGCATGGGCCGCTTCTGGATCGGCCGGGCCTGGCTGCAGGCCTACTGGCTGGCCTTTGCCGGCCTGCTGCTGGTGCTGGCCTATGGCCTGTGGAAGCGCGGCACGCAGGACGCGCTGCGGCCCCGCCTGGCCCAACTGGGCGCCCGGCTGGCCGGCTGGCCCACGGCCTTGCTCGCCGCCTTCGGCCTGCTGTGGCTGGCCATCGGCGCCTGGGTGTTCTACAACACCAACGTGCTCAACACCTACAAGAGCAGCACCGCGCGAGAGCGCGAGCTGGCCGCCTACGAGCAGGCGCTGCTGGGCTATGCCGCACGGCCCCAGCCCACCATCACCCACGTCAGGCTGAACGTGGCGCTCTACCCGCGCGAGGTGCGCGCCGTGACCCAGGGCGAATACCGGCTGGAGAACCGCACCGGCGCCCCGCTGACCGAGGTGCACGTGCGCTGGCTGGAGCCGTTGCAGATGACCACGCTGGAGCTGCAGGGCGCCACGCTGGCCAAAGACCATGGCGACTTCAACTACCGCATCTACCACCTGGCCACCCCCATGCAGCCGGGCGAGCAGCGCACGCTGCGCTTTGCGAGCGTGCTGGCCCAGCAAGGCTTCGCGGCCGAGGAGCAACTGACCAGCCTGGTGGCCAACGGCAGCTTCGTCAACAACATGCAGATCAGCCCCCTACTGGGCATGGACCGCAGCGGCCTGCTGCAGGACCGCCACAAACGCCGCAAGTACGGGCTGGAGCCCGAACTGCGCATGGCCAAGCTGGAGGACGACGCCGCCCGCGCCCACCACTACCTGCGCAAGGACAGCGACTGGGTGACGGCCGACCTCACCGTGCAGACCGATGCCGACCAGACTCCGGTGGTGCCCGGCAACCTGGTCAGCGACACCACGGCCGCCGGCCGGCGCACGCTGCACACGCGCAGCGAGGTGCCCATCCAGCACTTCTTCTCCATGCAGTCGGCGCGCTACGCCGAGGGCAAGGCCAGCTGGACCAGCCCCGCCGGCGAGACCGTGCCCATCGCCGTCTACCACCACCCGGCGCACGCCCACAACGTGCCGCTGATGCTGGCGGCGGTGCAGGAGTCGCTGACGCTGTTCAGCCGCCTCTACAGCCCCTATCAGTTCCACCAGGCCCGCATCATCGAGTTCCCGGCCTATGCCGGCTTTGCGCAGGCGTTTGCCGCCACCGTGCCGTACTCGGAGGGCATCGGCTTCATCCAGAACCAGCAGCCCGGCAGCGACCGCATCGACCTCGTCACCTACGTGACCGCGCACGAGTTTGCCCACCAGTGGTGGGCCCACCAGGTCATCGGCGCCGACATGCAGGGCAGCACCTTGCTGTCGGAGACTTTTGCCCAGTACAGCGCGCTGCGCGTGATGGAGCAGCAGCACGGGCCGGCCATGATGCGCCAGTTCCTCAAGTACGAACTGGACAGCTACCTGCGCGCGCGCGGCAGCGAGGTGCTGGAAGAGCTGCCGCTGGCGCGGGTGGAGAACCAACCCTACATCCACTACCGCAAGGGCGCGCTGGTGATGTGGACGGCCAAGGAGCTGCTGGGCGCCGACGTGGTGGACGCCGCGCTGCGCCGCCTCATCCAGCGCTTTGCCTTCCAGGCCGCGCCTTACCCGCGTTCCAGCGACTTCATTGCCCTGCTGCGCGAAGAAGCCGGCCCCGATGCCCGGCGCCAGCAACTCATCACCGACCTGTTCGAGAAGATCACGCTGGTGGACATGCGGGCCGAAAACCCCAGCGCCAAGAAGCTGGCTGACGGCCGCTGGGAGGTGCGCTTCACCGTCAACGGCCGCAAGCTCTATGCCGACGGCCAGGGCAAGGAGACCGAGGCCCCGCTGGACGAGCCCTTCGACATCGGCGTGTTCTCGGCCGAGCCCGGCAAACCCGGCTTCAAGCCGACCGACGTGCTGCACAGCGAGCGCCGGGTCTTCAAGACCGGCGCCGCCGAGGTGGTGCTGGTGGTCAAGGCCAGGCCCACCCACGTCGGCGTGGACCCGCAGAACACCCGCATCGACCGCAACTCGGCCGACAACGTGATCGAGCTGCCTTAACCACCCCCCCGGGTTCTCCCCGTTGCGCTGGAGCGGCTGCAGTGGCAAACCTTGCGGCACAACAGACGCCACGAGGAGGGAGCCATGAGCGGCAACCGGGCACGCACCGTGCGCCAGCAGGTCCGCGAGCGCCGGCTCGCGCTGGGTCAGGACGACACCCAGCCGCTGTGGGGGCTGGCGCTGTCGGGCGGCGGCATCCGCAGCGCCACCTTCGGCCTGGGCTTGATCAGTGCGCTGGCGCATGGCGAGGTGCTGGCCCGCATCGACCTGCTGTCCACCGTCTCGGGCGGCGGCTACATCGGCGGCTTTCTGGGCCGGCTCTACAGCCGGCTGGATGGGGCGCACCAGGCCGAGGACGTGCAGCGCGCGCTGGCCAAACCCGACAGCGCGGCCTTCATGCGCTGGCTGCGTGCCAACGGCCGCTACCTGATGCCACGCGGCGCCAGCGACCGCAGCTACGTGCTCACGCTGTACCTGCGCAACCTGGTGGCCGTGCATCTGGAGCTGGGTGTGCTGGCCATGCTGCTGGGCGCCGCGCTGGTGGCCCTCAACATGGTGGTCTGGCTGGGCCTGGCCTGGACAGGCCTGTACTGGGACGAGGCCGTGTTCACCGTGCTGCGCTGGGTGCCCGGCTGGTTGCCGCCGGTGGTGCTGTTGGTGGTGCCCTTTGTGGCGCTGGCAGGGCTGTTTCTGACCATGGCCTACTGGATGCTGGGGGTGCTGGTGACCTCGCGCCGCAGTGGCCACCAGCTGCGTGCGGCGCCATGGGCGGCGCTGCGGCTCAGCGCCGCGGCCTTCGTCGCCGCAGCCGCGCTGCTGTGGCTGCGCGAGCCGCTGGTGCAGGCCACCAGTCCGCTGGGCCATCTGCTGCGCCAGGTGCTGTGGGCCGGCTGCCTGAGCCTGATGGTGGCGGTGGGGGTGGCCACCCTGGGCAACGTGCTCAAGCTGCTGCCCGGCATGCAGGCGGCCGCCCCACCGGCCGGGCTGACCCATCTGCTGAACACCACCCGCTCGTCGCTCACCCACGGGTTGGCGTGGTGCGTCAAGGCCGCGCTGGCCGCAGGCCTGCTGGGCCTGCTCGACCGCCTGGCCTGGCTGCTGGCCTTTGGCGAGCGCAACGTGGGTGCGCTGGGGCTGGCACTGGTGGTGGCCTCGGCCGTGATTCGGGCGATGCTGCCGCTGCTGACCGCCGCTGCACCGCGCCTGCGCCTGAACCACCTGCTGACGCCGCTGGGCCAGTTGCTGGGCTATGTGCTGACCTTCGGCCTGACGGCCTGGTGGGTGTCGCTGGTCTACCGCGCCATCGTTGGCGCGCTGTGGGGCGGCACGGCGCTGGATATGACGGCGGCCGGCTGGGTGGTGGCGGTGCTGGCGCTGGGCCTGCTGGGCTATGTGGCGCTGACCGCCCGCCATGCCGGCTTTCTGAACAACTCGTCGCTGCACCGCTTCTACCGTGGCCGGCTGGCCCGCAGCTACCTGGGTGCCACCAACCCCGCGCGCGTGGGCGAGGCCGGCCCGCTGGCGCCCCCGCCCGTGACCACTGCAGCCGTGGCCCCGCGGCCTGCGGGGCCACGGCCAGACCAGTCGGTGAGCGACCACGAGGAGAACGACGACCTGTCCATGGCGGCCTACCGCCCCCACCTCAACGGCGGCCCTGTGCACCTGCTCAACGTCTGCGTCAACGAGAGCCGTGACCCCCATGGCGGCCTCTTCAACCAGGACCGCCGGGGCCGGCTGATGACGGTGTGCGACGGCGGCCTGGCCCAGGTGCCCGGCCGCGGCTGGGTGCGGCTGCTGCCCGAGCAGGCCAAGTCGCTGGCCACCTGGATGGCCGTCTCGGGCGGCGCGGTGGCGCCGACCATGGGCGCCATCACGCGCGGCGGGCTGGCGCCGTTGATGGCGTTTACCGGCCTGCGCCTGGGTTATTGGTGGCCAGCCGTGCTCACACCCCAGGGCCTGGCGCCCTGGAGCCGTTCGGTCTGGCAGGACGCCAAGTCGCGCCTGCTGCTGCGCGAGACCTTTGGCATGGACCTGGCGCTGACCCACCGCCGCTGGCTGTTGACCGACGGCGGTCATTTTGAGAACACCGGCGCCTATGCGCTGCTGCAACAGCACGCCGAGCTGGTGGTGCTGGCCGACTGCGGGGCCGACCCCACCTACCGCTTTGGCGATCTGGAGAACCTGGTGCGCAAAGCGCGCATCGACCTCAACACCGACATCGAGATGCTGCGGCCCTGCGCCCACCCTGCCCATCAGAAGGCGCGCAAGAAGCTGAGCCGCTTCGGCTCGCTGGACCAGTTGGTCTCGCCGCAAGGCACGGCCTGCCTGGCCGTGGGCCGCATCCGTTACCCCGGCGACCACCCGCCCGGCGTGCTGGTGCTGGTCAAGCCCAACACCAGCGACGCCTTGCCGGTGGACCTGGCCAACTTCAAGGCCAACCATCCGCGCTTTCCGCAGGAAACCACGGCCGATCAGTTCTTCTCCGAGGCGCAGTGGGAGAGCTACTTCCGCCTGGGCCAGAGCCTGGGCGAGCCGCTGACGCTGGATTTTCTCAGTTGGCTGGTGGCCCATGTGAACACCTGGTTCGAGCCCGACCACACCGAGCAGTTGGGCCGCGCCAGCGCCGTGCCGACGCCGGGCCGCCTGCCCTCGCGGCTGAGCACGGCCACCGCCGCCGTGGGCGTGGGCGCGCTGGGCCTGAGCGCACTGGCACCCGTGGCCGTGATCGCCTGGGACGCCATCAGCACCGCCCGCCGCAACAGTGCCGCCGTCGCCGACGCCTCGCCCGCCACGCTGACCGACCTCAGTCTGCTGTGGGCCAAGGCCCAGGCATCCGGCAACCCGCCGGCCGCCGAACCGCTCAACGCGCTGGCCGCCCACATCACCCAGCACGCCGAGACGCAATGCGCCGGCCAATGGGACGGCCCCTACAGCGCCGCCGCCAGCGACCCCACCGCGCGCCTGATCGCGCTGGACGCACTGGCCGCCTGCAACCGGCTCAGCGGGGTGCACCAGACCCCGTCGTGCATGCAACTGATGCAGATGGCCCAGCCGCCCAGCCACGCCGACGAGACACCCGCCAACTGCCTGGCCGCCCTGACGGCCGCGCGCTGCCCGCTGCCGCGCTACGGCCTCTACGACTACACCCGCACCGCCCGCCCTGAAGAGGCCCACCCCAACGACCCCGATCTGGACCCCAACACGGTGCCGCTGCCCTTTGCGCCGGACTGCGCGCGGCCGCTGCACCCCATGCGCTTTCGCTGACGGCACCAGCCGGCCGCCACTGGCGCGGCCCCGCCGCCAGCCGTCGCACGATACTGGCGGGCGGCGCGCGCCCTGGGCACACTGCCTTCATCGCAACCCGCTACCGAGACCCATCACCATGAGCGACGAAGTCTTTATCCCCCCCGGCGCCAACGCCCGCGAGATCGCCATCCGCCGGCGCGTCCACGCCCAGGCCGAGTTCTACCGCCACCTGATGGTGTACGTCGGCGTCATCACCATGTTGTGGCTCATCAACCTGACGATGAGAGGCATGCCCACGGCGGGCTCGTCCGTCTGGCGCTATTGGGCCATCTGGCCCACGCTGGGCTGGGGCATCGGCATCATCGTGCACGGCGTCACCGCCTTGTCCAGCTTCGGCTTTCTGAGCCGCGACTGGGAAGAGCGCAAGGTGCGTGAGCTGCTGGACAAGCCGTGACGGCGCGGCCCGCCGTCCTGGACGCGGCCTATGACGCCGCACTGGCCCATGCCCGCAAACAGGTGCAGGAGATCCGCGGCTTCTACACCCATGCCGGCATCTATGTGCTGGTCATCACCGGCCTGTGGGTGCTCAACGCACTGACCGGCGGCGAGTGGTGGGTGCAGTGGCCCATGGTGGGCTGGGGCATCGGCGTGGCCTGCCACGGCTTTTCGGTGTTTGCCGGCCGCACTTTTTTTGGCCCCGAATGGGAAGCGCGCAAGGTGGCCGAGCTGATGGCGCGCGAGAACCTGCGCCTGGTCACCACCGAAAAAGAGTTGATGCATGCCCAGTTGCGGCTGCTGCAGGCGCAGATCGAGCCGCACTTCCTCTTCAACACCCTGGCCAACGTGCAAAGCCTGATCGCGCGCCAGCCGCGCGAGGCCACGGCCATGCTCGACCACTTCATCACCTACCTGCGCGAGTCGCTGGCCGCCAGCCGCGCCCAGACCGGCACGCTGGCGCAGGAGTTCGCACTGCTGCGCCATTACCTGGAGCTGATCCAGATCCGCATGGGCCCGCGCCTGGCCTTCGAGCTGGACCTGCCGCCCGACCTGGCCCACCAGCCGCTGGCGCCCATGCTGTTGCAGCCGCTGGTGGAAAACGCCATCCGCCACGGCCTGGAGCCCAAGGTCGAGGGCGGTCGCCTCACCGTGCAGGCCCGCCGTGGCGACACGCAGGTGCACCTGACGGTGGCCGACGACGGCCTGGGCTTTGGCATCCATGCCGACTCGGCCGGCACCGGCCTGGGCCTGGCCCACACCCGCGAGCGCCTGGCCATGCTCTACGATGGCCGCGCCACCCTCAGCGTGACCGACGCGCAGCCGGGTACGCGGGTGACGATGACCTTGCCCCTGACCACCGCATGACCACTGCCCTGATCGCCGACGACGAGCCCCATCTGCGTGCTCACCTGCGCGAGCTGCTGGCCGAGGTCTGGCCCGAATTGCGCGTGGTGGCCGAGTGCGAGAACGGCTTGCAGGCGGCTGAGCGCATCGCCGCGCTGGCGCCGGATGTGGCCTTCCTCGACATCAAGATGCCGGGCCTGACCGGCCTGGAGGTGGCGCAAGGCATCGAGGGCACGACGCGGGTGGTCTTCGTCACCGCCTACGACAGCTACGCGGTGCAGGCCTTCGAGCGCGCCGCCGTGGACTACCTGCTCAAGCCCACCTCGGCCGAGCGGCTGGCGCGCGCGGTGGCGCGCGTGCAGGCCGCGCTGGCGCAGCCGCGCGACGACGGCGCGCTGGCCGCGCTGCTGGCGCAGCTGACGCAGGCGCAAGGCGCCACCAAACCCACGCCGCTGCGCTGGATCCGCGCCAGCCGGGGCGACACCACCTACCAGATTGCCGTGGAAGAGGTGCTGTACTTCCAGAGCGACGACAAGTACACGCTGGTCATCACCCGCGAGGGCGAGCACCTGATCCGCACCTCGCTGGCCGAGCTGGCGCAGCAACTGCCGCCCGAGCAGTTCTGGCAGGTGCACCGCAGCACCGTGGTGGGCGTGGCCCACGTGGCCAGCACCCGCCGCGAGGGCGATCGCATGACGCTGCACGTCAAAGGCCACGAGCGGCCACTGGCCGTGTCGCGGGCGTACCAGCATCTGTTCAAGCAGATGTAGTCAGCTTGGCGCTTCGTGCCATCGGGCCGGGATGTCACGCGCCATGTGCAGCACCCGCCACACGTCGATGTGATCAAGCCGCTCCATGTAAAACACCAGGTACGGATAGCGCGTCAACGGCCACATGCGCAGACCCGGCAGGTCCAGCTCATGCGCGTAACGGGTAGACCCTGTGACCGGGCTGCGGCCGATGTGGGTGTAAGCGCTGGCCAGCGCATCAATGAAGCCCAACGCCGCCTGGGGTGCTGCCTCGCGCAGATGGTGGGTCAGGATGCCTTCGATGTCCTGGTCGGCCGCCTCGCGCGGCACCACAGGTTTGGCTGTCATCCGCGTTGCACCTTGGCGCGCAGCGCCTCGAAATAGGCCTCATCCACTGCGCGCGTGGGCGCTGACGCCGCCCCTGCCAGCAGCAGCCCGCGCAGGTGCTGCCTATCCTGGTCGCGGCGAATCAGCTCGCGCACGTACTCGCTGCTGGTGCCATAGCCGCGCTGTCCCACCTGTTCATCGACAAAAGCCTTGAGCGCCAGGGGCAGTGAGATGTTCATCGTGGTCATGCGCGTTGCTTTCTAACCGGTGTCGTCGTGATGTGCATGCTATCCAAGTTGGCAAAATTTGCCAACGTCCCCCTCACCCCGCCCGCCGCAGCGTGAAGTTGAGCCGCTGTGCCCCCAGCAGCGGATGCGCCGGCCCCGCCAACGGCGCCACGCCGTGGTAGGTATAGCGGCTGGCCCCACCCCAGACCACCACATCGCCATGGTGCAGCGCCAGCCGCCGCACGGGGGCGCGGCGCGTGAGGCCGCCCCAGAGGAAGGTGGCCGTCATGCCCAGCGAGACGGAGACGATGGGCCAGCGGCGGTCGCGCTCGTCGCGGTCCTGGTGCAGGCCCATGCGCGCGCCGGGCGCGTAGCGGTTGACCAGGCAGGCATCGGGCTCGAAGCCGGGGTAGCCTGCGGCGGCCGCCGCCTCGCGCGCCAGCGCCAGCACCGCAGCCGGCAGCGCCGGCCACGGCTGGCCGGTGAGCGGATCCACCGCGCTGTAGCGGTAGCCGCCTGCATCGGCCACCCAGCCCAGCGGGCCCAGCGCCGCCATGGCCACCGACATGCGCCCGCCGCCGGGCACCTGGTAGTGCCGCCAGACGGCCGGCGCCACGGCGTCCAGCAAGGCCGGCGCTGCACCCAGCGCCAGGCCCGGCAGCAGCCAGGCGCCGTCGGCAATCGGGGTGGCGTCAGCAAACAGCGGGGCCTGCATGTCTACACTGGTCGTTGCTTTGTTTGTTTGACGGATGCTGCCATGACTGCCGACGCCCCCAACCGCCGCTCGCGCCACATCACCGAAGGCGTGGCCCGCGCGCCCAACCGCTCCATGTACTACGGCATGGGCTACCAGCCCGAGGACTTCGCCAAGCCCATGATCGGCGTGGCCAACGGCCACTCCACCATCACGCCCTGCAACTCGGGCCTGCAGGTGCTGGCCGACGCGGCGGTGGACGCGCTCAAGGCGGCCGGCGCCAACCCCCAGCTCTTTGGCACGCCCACCATCTCCGACGGCATGGCCATGGGTACCGAGGGCATGAAGTACAGCCTGGTCTCGCGCGAGGTGATTGCCGACTGCGTGGAGACCTGCGTCGGCGGCCAGTGGCTGGACGGCGTGCTGGTCATTGGGGGCTGCGACAAGAACATGCCCGGCGGCATGATGGGCATGCTGCGCGCCAACGTGCCGGCCATCTACGTCTACGGCGGCACCATCCTGCCCGGTCGCTACAAGGGCGAGGACCTGAACATCGTCAGCGTGTTCGAGGCCGTGGGCCAGTTCTCGGCCGGCAAGATGAGCGAGGAAGACTTCTGCCAGATCGAGCGCCGCGCCATCCCCGGCTCGGGCTCCTGCGGCGGCATGTACACGGCCAACACCATGAGCAGCGCCTTCGAGGCGCTGGGCATGAGCCTGCCCTACTCGTCCACCATGGCCAACGTGGAGGGCGAGAAAGCCACCTCCACCGCCGAGTCGGCCCGCGTGCTGGTGCAGGCCGTGCAGCGCAACCTCAAACCGCGCGACATCGTCACCCGCGAGGCCATCGAGAACGCCGTGGCCGTCATCATGGCCATCGGCGGCTCCACCAACGCGGTGCTGCACTTCCTGGCCATTGCGCATGCGGCCGATGTGGTGTGGACGCTGGACGACTTCGAGCGGGTGCGCCGCCGGGTGCCGGTGCTGTGCGACCTCAAGCCCAGCGGCCGCTACATGGCCATCGACCTGCACCGTGCCGGCGGCATCCCGCAGGTGATGAAGCTGCTGCTGAACGCCGGCCTGCTGTACGGCGAGTGCCTGACCATCACCGGCCAGACCGTGGCCCAGAGCCTGGCCGACGTGCCCGACGTGCCGCCCGCCGGGCAGGACGTGATCCGCGCCGTTGGCACCCCCATCTACGCCCAGGGCCACCTGGCCATCCTGCGCGGCAACCTGGCGCCCGAGGGCAGCGTGGCCAAGATCACCGGCCTCAAAAACCCCGCCATCACCGGCCCTGCGCGCGTCTTCGACGACGAGCAGTCGGCGCTGGCCGCCATCATGGCCGGCCGCATCCAGGCCGGCGACGTGATGGTGTTGCGCTACCTGGGCCCCAAGGGCGGCCCCGGCATGCCCGAAATGCTGGCCCCCACCGGCGCGCTGATCGGCCAGGGCCTGGGCGAAAGCGTGGGCCTGGTCACCGACGGCCGTTTCTCGGGCGGTACCTGGGGCATGGTGGTGGGCCACGTGGCGCCCGAGGCCCATGCCGGCGGCGCCATCGCGCTGGTGCACGAGGGCGACACCATCACCATCGACGCCCACACGCTGGCGCTGACCCTGCACGTGGATGAAGCCGAGCTGGCCCGCCGCCGCGCCGCCTGGGTGCAACCGCCGCCGCGCTACACGCGGGGCGTGCTGGCCAAGTTTGCGAAGAACGCGTCCAGTGCGAGCACGGGGGCGGTGCTGGATGGGGAGTGAGGGCGCAGGGCGGGCGCTATGAACGCGTCCCTGGCCGCTCCCGCACCAGCACCCCCGCCGCCACCCAGCCCGCCCCCAGCGCCCAGCCGGCCAGCACGTCGGATGGCCAGTGCACGCCCAGCACGGCGCGGCTGGCGCCGATGCCGCCTATTGCCCCCACGGCCAGCACCAACGCCAGCGCGCGCGGCCAGCCGGGCCGCAGGTGGGGCCAGACCAGCACCAGCAGCCCACCAAAGACCACCATGCTGCCCATGGAATGCCCGCTGGGGAAGCTGGCGCCGCTGGTGACCATGGGCAGGTCGTGCCAGGGCTGGGGCCGCACGCGGTCGAACACCTGCTTGAGGCCTTGTATCCACAACCCACCAGTGGCACACAGCAGGGCGTAGCCCAGCGCGGGCCGCCAGCCCAGCCGCTTGCCCAGCCACAGCGTGGCCACGGTGGCCAACGCCCATTGGGTGGCGGTGTCGCCCAGGTGGGTGAAGGTGGCCCAGGCCGGCAGCGTGGCGGGGTTGATGTGGGCCGCGATGGCTTGCGCGATGCAGGCATCCAGCGCGGGCACCGGGCCGCCAGGCTGAATGCCCCAGGCCAGTGCGGCGAACAAGGCCAGGCCCAGCAGGGCCACGGCCCAGGCGATGCGGTTCATGGTCGCTCCAATGCCAGCTCGGTCTGCTGCACGCAGCCGAAATCACCGGCGGTGTAATCCCAGCGCTCGGCCCGCAGTGCGTAGCCCAGGTGGCGGTAGACGTTGAATGAATTGCCCGCCGCATGGCGCACGCGCCGGCTGACGGCCGAGCCGGCCTGGGCCACGGCCAGCGGGCGCGCGAGGCCAGCCAGCGGCAGCACATAAGGCAGGTGGATGTGGCCGCCGACGACGGCGTCGGCGCCGGCCTCGGCCCAGCGGGCCAGCGCCAGCTCGCGCGGGCCGCGCAGCAGGTGGCCGTGCTCGTTGGCCGCCGGCGCGGCCAGCGGCTGGTGCACCACCACCAGCCGCGCCTGCTCGGGCGTGGCACGGCGCAGCGCGGCGGCCACGCGGTGGATCTGTGCGGGGCTGAGCTGGCCTTGCTGGTGGCGCCAGCGCCGGGTGGTGTTGACGGTGGTGACCTGCCAGTGCGGCGAGGCCCAGGTGCGCTCGATGGCGCCCCAGCGGCCGAAGGCGCGGATGAAGGCGGCATACGGTTGCAGCAGGCGCTCGGCCAGGTTGAACAGCGCGATGTCGTGGTTGCCCGGCACGATGAGCAGCGGCACGGCCGGCAAGGCCTCGAAGAAGGCCCGCGCCGCCGCGAACTGGCTGCGGCGCGCGCGCTGGGTCACGTCGCCCGAGACGATGATGGCCTCGGGCGCAAGGCGGTGGGCCACGGCCAGCAACGCCTGCACCACGGCGGGTTGCTCGGTGCCGAAGTGCAGGTCCGACAGGTGCAGCAGCGGCCCACTCACTGGTCAGCCTTGAGGATCCACAGCGGCGTGGGCGAGACGCGAAACACCAGCGGCGCGCGCAGGCGCAGCACCTCGCCGTCCATGGCCACTTTCACCGTGCGGCGCTTGCGGCGCGGCTGGACGTGCACGGTCTGGAAGGTGGCGCGCATCAAGTCGTCGGCCTCGCCCAGCCGGCCCAGGGCGCCGCGCGCCATCAGGCCCAGCATGCGCCAGGTGCCCACCGGCTTGAGCAGCAGGCCGGCCAGCCAGCCTTCGCCCACCCGCTCGGGCTCGGGCAGGCCCAGTTGGGCGCACTGCAGCGGGTTGTTGCCCACGAACAGGGTCAGCGCCATGAGGTCGGCCGCACCACGCGGTGAGGTCAGGTGCAGCCGCATGGGCCGGTGCAGGCTCAGCAGCGAGGCGGCGGCCGCGCCCAGCGCCACCAGCTGGCTGCGGCCCAGGCGCGCCTTCCAGGCCTCGCGGTCTTCCAGCAGCTGCGGATACAGCCCCAGGCTGGCATTGACCAGAAAGGCGCGCTCGCCCACCAGCCCCACCTGCACCGGCTGCGGCCGGCCGGTCACCAGCAACCGCGCGGCCGCCTGGGGGTCGGCGGGTACACCGTGGGTGCGGGCAAAGTAGTTGAACGTGCCCTGCGGCAGCACGCCCATCACGCAGCGGCCCAGGGCAGCATTGGCCACGGCGTTCTGGGTGCCGTCGCCGCCGGCGGCCACCACCACGCCGCCTGCGGCCTGGGCACGGGCCACGGCCTCGGCGGCACGGGCGGGCACCTCGGCGCCACGGGCGGCCAGCACGAAGTAATGCTCGCGGCCGGCCGCCGTGAGCACGGCAGCCGTGGCGGCACGGCGGGCCGCAGCGTCCTCATGGCCCGAGCCCTGGTTCTGGACGATGAACAGCGGCGGCGGCCGCTCTGGGGTAAGGTCAGGGCTCCACATGACTGGCCGCAAGCGTACATGAAGCCCTGGACGATTTACCACAACTCCAGCTGCAGCAATGCGCGCGGTGCGCTGGCGCTGCTGCGCGCGCACGGCATCGAGCCGCACATCGTCGAGTACAAGCAAACGCCGCTGACGGCGCCTGAGCTGCGCGCCCTGCTGGCGCAACTGGGCGTGCCGGTGCGCGCGCTGCTGCGCAGCAAGGAGGCGGCTTACGCCGAATTGAATTTGGCCGATGCGGCCAAGGACGAGGATGAGCTGATTGCCGCGCTGGCGGCGCACCCCGAACTGATGCAGCGCCCCGTGGTGGTGGCGCCGTCGGGGCGGGCGGCCATCTGCCGGCCACCCGAGGTGGTGCTTACTTTGATTGCGGCGGCTTGATCGTCACGATCTGCTTGCGCCGGCGCGCGTCCACCTTCTCGCGCTCATGTTCCATCACCAGCCGGCGCGTGCGGCCACTGGCGTCCGACCACGCCCACCAGGCCAGCGCGGCCACGAACGGGGCGACGAACTTCCACAGATCGCCGGCCACCTCGAAGTTCCACTGTGCCGGTGGGCCCAGGCCCGCAAAATGCAGGGCCAGCAACAACACGCCCAGAATGACAAACCCCATGGCTCAGCTCCTTGTGCGCGGGTCAACCAATATCCCTAAAATGCCGTTGGACTCCCGCTCGCCAGAGCCTAGCATCGCAACCAGAGGAAGCAAGCCATGAAATCGTCCGTGTTTTTCGCACTGATCGCTGCCGGCGTCGTCGCCACGCCCGCGTTCGCCAGCCTGGAGTTGGCACAGAAGAAAAACTGCATGGCCTGCCACGCCATCGACAAAAAGGTGGTGGGGCCGTCGTACAAAGACGTGGCCGCCAAGTTTGCCAAGGACAAGAACGCCATCCCCATGCTGGCCGAGAAGATTCAAAAAGGCAGCTCCGGCGTCTGGGGCCCGGTGCCCATGCCCCCCAACCAAGTCACGGCCGACGAGGCCAAGACGCTGGCCACCTGGGTGATGAGCCTGAAGTAAACCCGGCGCCCGCCCTGTGACCAAGCCCGCTTCAAGCGGGCTTTTTTGCGCCTGCGGCAACCCCGGATGCGCCGGGAAACGAGATCGGCTACCGTGGGGCGCATCCGCCTCACCCTACCGGAGTCCGCCGATGACCCGCCTGTTTTGCACCCTCGCCCTGCTGCTGGGCACCCTGAGCGCCCACGCCGCCGACATCGAGACCGCGCCGCTGCGCATCATGTGCATCGGCGACTCCATCACCGAGGGCAGCGACGGTGGCTACCGTCTGCCGCTTTACCAGAAGCTCACCGCGCTGTGGGGCATGCCCAATATGGTGGGCCATCGCAACAGCCGCACGAGTGACCCCGCCGCGTTCACCGACAACGACCACGACGGCTACAGCGCCTACCGCATTGAGCAGATCACCAGCGGCAAGGGGTTCTGGCGCGCGCCCAGCATCGAGCGCCGGCTGGCCGATTGGGAGCCGGCCATCGTGACCATCCACGCCGGCACCAACGACGCGCAGCAGAACTACTACTTCGACGGCGATGCGGCGCAGGGCATTGCGCCCGTGATCGACCGGCTGGACGATCTGGTCGGCCGCATCGTGGCCTACAACCCGGACATCGAGGTCTTTGTGGCCACCATCATTCCGGCCAACGCACCGGCCAGCGAGCAGACCATCGCCTACGTGCAGCGCTTCAACGCGCTGGTGCCGGGCCTGGTGGCGCGGCATCAGGCCCTGGGGCATCGCGTGCACCTGGTCGATCAGTACACCCCCATGCTGGCCTACCCCAACCCGGACGGCATCCATCCCAGCGCCGAGGGCGCCCAGCGCATGGCCGAGGTCTGGTTCGAGGCGTTGGCCGCACTGGGCGCGGCGCCGGTCAACTTCGACCCCGGCCGCCACTGGGGCGTGCGGCAGACCGACTACTGGAGCCGCACCCGCATCACCCCGTGGACGCTGGTGCCCAGCCTGGTGCGCGAAGGCAGCGCCACGCTGGCCGCCACCGATTGGGTGCAATACGGTGGCCGGCGGCCTGTGGCGGTGCTCAACGACGGGCAGTTGCGCCGCTACGCCACCGATGGCGACAACCAATGGGCCGTGCAGTACACGCTGAACACCGAGGCGGCGCCGCAGGGCTACGACATCACGCAGTTGCGCAGTGCAGCGGGGCTGCCGCCTGCGGCCAACGGGGATGAACAGGCGCACCAGGCCTTCGGCATCTGGGTGGCCACGGTGGATGCACCGCAGCGCTTCGTGCGCCTGGGGGTGTTCCACCACATCATGGTCAGCCGCGATGAGCTGGGCTCGCAGGTGGTCATCGACCGGACCGACGGGCAGCCGCTGGCGCGGCGGGTGGCGGCGGTGCAGTGGCGGTTCACCACGCCGCCGAGGCGGCAGATGGGGGTGTTCGGGATCACCAACCCGGCGCTGTATCGGGAGGTGGAGGTGGTGGGGGGCGTGTCGGACTGAGTGGGTGGGTGTCCGCGCTTTGCGCGGATGCTGCGCCCTGGGGGCGGCAGGTCTTTTTGGTGGCGTACTGCTGCCAGGATTTTGCCGTTGCTCACATCGCCTGCGGCGATATGAGCAACGTCAAACCCAGCCACCGCGCTGCGCGCGGCTGCGCCCCGGACGGGGCGCAGGCCTGAATCAATTGTTTTCAGACAATTGATTCAGGATGGCTGGGTTTTCCAACGTACTGGTGTCCTGGGTGATTTCTTCGCCCTTGGCCACCGAGCGCAACAGCCGGCGCATGATCTTGCCGCTGCGGGTCTTGGGCAGGTTGTCGCCAAAACGGATGTCCTTGGGCTTGGCGATGGGGCCGATGTAGCTGCCGACGTGGTCGCGCAAGGCCTTGGCGATCTGCTTGGCTTCGTCGCCCGTGGGACGCGAGCGCTTCAGGACGACGAAGGCGCAGATGGCCTCGCCCGTGGTGTCGTCCGGCCGGCCCACCACCGCCGCCTCGGCCACCAGGTCGGTGAACGCCACCAAGGCCGATTCGATCTCCATGGTGCCCATGCGGTGGCCCGAGACGTTGAGCACGTCGTCGATGCGGCCGGTGATGGTGAAGTAGCCCGTCTCGGCGTCGCGGATGGCGCCGTCGCCGGCCAGGTAGAGGCCGCCCAGTTCGTCAGGAAAGTAGCCGGCCTGGTAGCGCTCGGGGTTGTTCCACACGGTGCGGATCATGCTGGGCCAGGGCTTCTTGGCCACCAGGATGCCGCCCTGGCCGTTGGGCATGTCGTTGCCGGCCTCGTCGACCACGGCCATCTGGATGCCCGGGAAGGGCAGCGTGCACGAACCCGGCACCAGCGGCGTGGCCCCCGGCATGGGGGTGATCATGTGGGCGCCAGTCTCGGTCTGCCAGAAGGTGTCCACGATGGGGCAACGGCCACCGCCCACGTGCTGGTGATACCACTCCCAGGCGGCGGGGTTGATGGGCTCGCCCACCGAGCCCAGGATGCGCAGCGAGCCCAGGTCGTATTGCTTGGGGTGCACGTTGGCATCGCCCTCGGCCGCCTTGATGAGGGAACGAATGGCCGTGGGCGCGGTGTAGAAGATGGTGACCTTGTGCTTTTGCACCATGTCCCAGAAGCGGCCGGCGTTGGGGTAGGTGGGCACGCCCTCGAAGACGATTTGCGTGGCACCCATGGCCAGCGGGCCGTAGGCGATGTAGCTGTGGCCGGTGATCCAGCCGATGTCGGCCGTGCACCAGAAGATGTCGTCGTCGCGCAGGTCGAACGTCCATTTGCATGACAGCGCCGTTTGCAGCAGGTAGCCGCCGGTGCTGTGCTGCACGCCCTTGGGCGTGCCGGTGGAGCCCGAGGTGTAGAGGATGAACAGCGGGTGCTCAGCACCCACCCACTCGGGCTCGCAGGTGTCGGCCTGGTCTTTGACCAGGTCGTGCAGGTACACGTCGCGACCGGCCTTCATGGTGACGTTGCCGCCGGTGCGACGCACCACCACCACGTGCTGGACGCTGGCGGCGTCAGGGCTCTCCAGCGCCTCATCGACGATGGCCTTGAGCGGCAGGTGCTTGCCGCCGCGCAGTTGCTCGTCGGCGGTGATGACGGCCTTGGCGCCGCTGTCGCGGATGCGGTCCACCAGGCTGTGCGCCGAGAAGCCGCCAAACACCACCGAGTGCGTCAGCCCAAGGCGGGCGCAGGCCTGCATGGCCGCCACGCCTTCGATGGACATGGAGATGTAGATGACCACGCGGTCACCTTTTTTGAGCCCCAGCGACTTCAGGCCGTTGGCGATGCGGCAGGTGCGCGCCAGCAGGTCGCGGTAGCTGACGCGGGTGACAGCGCCGTCGTCGGCCTCGAAGATCAGCGCCGTCTTGTCGCCCCGGCCGGCCTCGACGTGACGGTCCAGGCAGTTGTAGGAGGCGTTGAGCGTGCCGTCGGCAAACCAGGTGAAGAACGGCGCGCGGCTGGCATCCAGGCCTTGGGTGAAGGGCGTCTTCCAGCTCAGATACTCGCGCGCCAGACGCGACCAGTAGCCGTCGTAGTCGGCTTCGGCCTCCTTGCACAGCGCCTCGTAGGCGGCCATGCCGCTGACGTGGGCGCGGGCGGCAAGATCGGCGGGCGGGGGGTACAGCTTGGCGGTCATGCGATGTCTCCTTGGTGCGCGGGTTTGACTCCAAACTGTGACGTTACGGTCTGACGAAGGCCTTACGTGTCGCCATCCGTAAAATCGCGCCTCCGGATTTACCCTCAATCACCGCCATGTCGGACACCCCGCAAAAACCCGCCGCCCTGCGCGCCCTGCCCAACCTGATCTTCGCCAGCCGCTGGCTGCAACTGCCGCTGTACCTGGGCCTGATCCTGGCGCAGGCCGTTTACGTGTTCCATTTCTGGGTCGAACTGGTGCACCTGATCGAAGCAGCGTTCGGCAACCAGCAGGCGCTGGCCATGCTGATCGAGAACCTGGGCTACAAGGGCGCCCCCATCCTGGACGCTGCCGGCAAGACCATAGGCTACCAACCCATCAAGGCCCTGACCGAGACCATCATCATGCTGGTGGTGCTGGGCCTGATCGACGTGGTGATGATCTCCAACCTGCTCATCATGGTCATCGTCGGCGGCTACGAGACCTTCGTCTCGCGCCTCAATCTCGAAGGCCACCCCGACCAGCCCGAATGGCTGAGCCACGTCAACGCCTCGGTGCTCAAGGTCAAGCTGGCCACGGCCATCATCGGCATCAGCTCCATCCACCTGCTCAAATCGTTCATCAACGCCTCGAACTACAGCGAGCACACGCTGATGTGGCAGACCATCATCCATGTGACCTTCCTGCTGTCGGCGCTGGCCATCGCGCTGTCCGACCGACTGATGAGCCACCCGGCCGACCGCGAGCCGGCCGCCGCCGACCATTGATTCCCGCCCCGGAGAGCCACGCCATGACCGCCATCCGCCAAGCCGATCTGATCGACTCCATCGCCGCCGCGCTGCAGTACATCAGCTACTACCACCCGGCCGACTACATCGCCCACCTGGCGCGCGCCTACGAGCGGGAGCAAAGCCCGGCCGCCAAAGACGCCATCGCGCAAATCCTCACCAACAGCCGCATGAGCGCCGAGGGCCGCCGCCCCATCTGCCAGGACACCGGCATCGTCAACGTCTTTCTCAAAGTGGGCATGGACGTGCGCTGGGAGGGCTTTACCGGCAGCCTGGAGGACGCCGTCAACGAGGGCGTGCGCCGCGGCTACCTCAACCCCGACAACGTGTTGCGCGCCTCGGTGCTGGACGATCCGCTCTTTGCGCGCAAGAACACGCGCGACAACACCCCCGCCGTCATCCACGTGCAGATCGTGCCGGGCCATACCGTGGACGTGACCGTGGCCGCCAAGGGCGGTGGCTCCGAGAACAAGAGCAAGTTCGTGATGATGAACCCCAGCGACAACCTGGTGGACTGGGTGCTCAAGACCGTGCCCACCATGGGCGCCGGCTGGTGCCCGCCGGGCATGCTGGGCATCGGCGTGGGCGGCACCGCCGAGAAGGCCATGCTGCTGGCCAAAGAGGTGTTGATGGACGACATCGACATGCACGAACTGCTGGAGCGCGGGCCGCAGAACAAGCTGGAGGAGTTGCGCATCGAGCTGTACGAAAAAATCAACGCCCTGGGCATAGGCGCGCAAGGCCTGGGCGGCATGACCACCGTGCTGGACGTCAAGATCAAGACCTACCCCACCCACGCCGCCAGCAAGCCGGTGGCCATGATCCCCAACTGCGCCGCCACCCGCCACGCCCACTTCGTGCTGGACGGCAGCGGCCCGGCCTACCTGGAGGCGCCCAGCCTCGACCTCTGGCCCGACGTGCACTGGGCGCCCGACTACAACAAGAGCCGGCGCGTCGATCTGAACACCTTGACCAAGGCCGAGATCGCCACCTGGAAGGCCGGCGACACGCTGCTGCTGTCGGGCAAGATGCTGACCGGCCGCGACGCCGCGCACAAGCGCATCGCCGACATGCTGGCCAAGGGCGAGAAGCTGCCGGTGGACTTCACTGGCCGCGTCATCTATTACGTGGGCCCGGTGGATCCGGTGCGCGACGAAGCCGTCGGCCCGGCCGGCCCCACCACCGCCACGCGCATGGACAAGTTCACCGAGACCATGCTGGCGCAGACCGGCCTCATCGCCATGATCGGCAAGGCCGAACGCGGCCCGGTGGCCATCGAGTCCATCAAGCGCCACGGCAGCACCTACCTGATGGCCGTGGGCGGCGCGGCCTACCTGGTGGCCAAGGCCATCAAGACGGCCCGCGTGGTGGGCTTTGAAGACCTGGGCATGGAAGCCATCTACGAGTTCGACGTCACCGACATGCCGGTGACCGTGGCCGTCGATGCCAGCGGCACCAGTGCCCACATCGAAGGCCCCAAGACCTGGGCCATCCAGATCGCGGCCATGCCGGCCGAGGTGCTGGCGCAGGCTTGAGGTGCAGGAGGCGGGCGGGGCCCGCCTCCTGCACTCAGGGCTTGACCTTCAGGGTCGTGGTGGGGAACAAGGTGGTGAAGTCGGTGTTGCCACCGTAGGCGCGGCTGGTCAGGAAGGTCTGGTTGCCGGCCTGATCGAGCAGCGACACCTCGCGGATTTCGTAGGTGCCTGCCAGTTGCCGCCAGGGCAGTTGGTTGGCGATGACAAGGGTGGCCGCCCCGCTACCGCGCTCACCGCTGGCCTCACCGCGCAGGTACATGTTGTAGTAGCAATCGCGGTCACCGACGATGCATAGCTGCACAGAAGCCTCGCGCAGCCCCGCAACCCCCAGGTCCTGGGCATCCAGATCGACGCGCACGAACTGCGCGTCCCCGTCAGATCCTGGGACCGTTCGCGTGAGCGACAAACTCGGTGACATGATCCGCCCGGCCAACAATTGCGGCCCCTGGCGATCACCATCTGGGCCAGTCACTGTGATGCGCGTGTTACCCAACTTGGCCAACTGCGTCTCGTCATAGGTCGTCATGTTGCCGTTGTAGTCCACGACCAAAAGCCAGTCGACACGCCAAACGCCTGACTCGACACCAACATCCGGCTGCCAAACCAGGGCGCCTGACCATTGGGTTGGCGCGGGCAGCGTCGATGAGTTCCACAAGTAAGTTGTCTCACCAGAAGGCCCAACAAGGCGGGCCTGCACCGAATTCAATCCCACGAGATCATCGGTTGCCGACACCTGAATCAGCAATTGATTTAGGCCATTGCCAACCGTCAGTTGCTTGCCAGCTCTGAATTGCGTGAGTGTCGGAGGTGTTCCATCGATGGTTGTGGCTGGAGCGATCGCGCCCTTCTGACTCCATTTCGGTAGCACCCGCTGGCTCGCTAGTTGCGCGGCTTTGGTGTGAGTCTGGGCGGCGGTGATCTGTGTATCCGGTGTCGTCGCCTGAGCGCCAATTCCGGTGACGACCAGCGCGACGGCCAGCCACATGCGTTGCTTCAACATCTGAAAACTCCTGTTGCTACCCGCCGCCTCACGGGGTCAAGGTGATGGTGGTGGAGGGGAACATGGTGCTGAAGTCGGTTTCCCCCCCCATGGACGTGCCAGTCAACAAAATCTGATTGCCGGCCCGATCAACCAGCATGACTTTGACCAACTCATACCTTCCCAAGGTCAGGTAGGCGTTGTCGTGGAAAGGCGCACCAGACGTGTTCAGCGTGTACTGCCCGGTTCGTCGCCAACCCACACTCCCCTCCAACGTGAATTGGTTGTACCAATTGCAACCCGATGGCAGCGCGGTCTGTTCGCAAAACGTCAGCTCCGCACTGTTCACGCCTGACGCGATGTAGCCCCGCTGAACACGATCCCGCACCACCAGATCTGCCTGGATGTACACCGGGAGCCAGGAATAGCCACCTGGTAACGTGGCCGTCTGCGACAGCGTCTCGTTCAGAAGCAACCCCGACACCAATTTGGGTGCCGCTGCATCCTTGGCGGCATTGCGCACGGTCAAAGTTGAACTGCCCAGACCGGCCAGTGCCGTCTCGTCGTACCGGGCGGTGTTGCCATTGAGGTCTGTCAGCTGCACCTCTGTCAGGCGCCATGCACCGGGCACCGTGTCGGTATTGGGCGTCCAGACCACACGACCCTGCCAAGAAGCGACAGGCGCACTTAACGAGCGGCTGGCAAAAGCAATAGCCGTATAACCGTCAGGACCCTCGGGGCCGGTGAACTGCAAGTAAATGCTGCGCAATCCCGTCAAGTTGTCTGTCGCCGACAGATCGACCAACACCTGATTGCCTTCTGATGCCAGCACGTCAACAACCGGCGATACCTGCACAGACGTCAACTGAGGCGCCGTCTGGTCATACCCTGGTGCAGGCGCTGCCAAAGCGGCACCACCACCGCCCCCCAAGGCGACCCCAACCAGGCCGCCAACACACTGCTTCCATCTCATCGGTGAACTCCCATTCAAAAACACAAGAATGTGTAATTAAATGTGAACCCTCCGAATGCCGCAAGCCAGCGCACACCGGGGGAAACGCCAATGGACGAAAGAGCCCCTTGTCAGGCCAGGGCCAACCGATCGCGCCCTACGCGGCGCCCCGCCCTCAGTCCAACGCCAACTGCCGCCGCCGCTTCTGCGTCTGGTCGATGTAGCGCTGCAGCGTGCGCTGCTGGTCGGCGTCCAGGTACAGCAGTTCGCAGCCCAGGCGCACGCCCTGGGCCTGGGGCTGGATGGAGGTCAGGTGATGCACCAGCAGGGCGCAGGTGAAGACGGTGTCCTGGTCCAGCTGCACGCGCACGCCGTTGAGGGTGACGCCGGGATCGATGGGCGGCACGTCGTGGGGCATGTACAGCGCGCAGCCGCCGGCGCTGAGGTCCAGCACGCGCAGGTCCAGCAGCACGTCGGGCATGCCCGGGTGGCGCAGGGTCACGGTGGGTGCCACGCGCTCCAGCGTGCGCACGCGGTAGCTGCTGCGGCGCTGGAAGCGGTAGATCACGGTGGGCAGTTGGGCCTGCAGCACGCAGCTGTGGGCGCCATGCACCAGCAGGCGGTGGGTCAGGTCGAACTCGAGCTTGACCTGATCCAGGTAGCACACGGCGGTGACGTCCTCGGTTTCGACGAGGCGATGCACGGCCGGTGAAAGCACGTCGGCGGTGAAGGCCATCCGGCGCTGGGCCACGTCCAGCGTCCACAGCGTGCTGCCGTACACCGTGCCGTCCGAGCCCAGCAAGGTGACGGGCACACCGCGGGCCAGCACGGTGCGCAGCAACTGGACGATCTCCACCGGGTTGGTGACACCCAGTTCATTGGGTCGGGTGTGCTCCAGCGGGGCGGACGAGGGCATGGCAACGGGCATGGGCGGGCCTTGGTTTTTTTAATGTAGCGTGCGCGGGGTGCCAATCATCAGTTGGCCCAGGTCGTCCAGCCAGGGCTCGGCCAGATGGCGGATCTCGGCGTCGTTGAGCAGGATGCGGCGCATGATGTGCGCCTTGGTTTTGATGGCCTGGGGCGTGAGGGCGCGGCTCTGGGCCGCCTGCTTGAGCTGCGAGATCAGCACGGCGCAAGCGCCCTCGAGCTTGACCACGCGATCCCAGTCGCCCTCGCGGGCGGCGCTGAGCATGTCGGCGCTGGCACGCTCGATGGCCTCGTAGTAGTCCAGCAGCGGCGCCGCTTCGGCCGACGCGGTTTGGGGCAAGGTCATCAAGCTCATTGCAGCGCCCCCTCTTCGACCTGCGGGCGGATGTCGGCCCAGGCCTCCTGCAGCGGGGCGATCAGGCGCTGGCATTCGTCGAGCATGCTCATGTCGTTGCGCACGTTGGCCAGCGTGAGGCGCACGGTGACGTAGGCGTAGAGGTCGTGCAGGTCCTGGGCCAGCGTGCCACCGTCCTTGAGGTTGAGGGCGGCCTTGAGCCCTTCCTCGATGATGCGCGCCGCCTTGCCGATGAGCTTGCCCTTGCTCTCCAGCTGGCCGTTGGCGTAGGCCCCCCGGGCACGGGTCAGCGCCTCCATATAGCCCTCGAACAGCAGGGCGACCAGCCGGTGGCGCGAGGCGCCTTCGACGCCGGTCAGCACACCCACCTGGGTGTAGGCCATGGCCAGATGACGGCGGGATTGGAAGGGAGAGGACTGCAACTGCATCATGGTGTGGTGTGTCGTTCAGTAACCAATGCTGTTTTATCGTCCGCGCGCGGTGCCAGCTTGATGGGCCACTGCACGGTGTTTGTCACGCTGTTCGCGTTACCCGTTGGCGTTGAGCATGGCCATCTGCTGCACCACGTAGGACGACAGCGAGTTGAGGCTGGCCATGGATTTGTCCAGCGCCTGGTATTGGGCCCGCAGCCGCGCCTCGGTCTGGTCCAGCCGCACCTGCAGCGAGGCCTGGCGGTTGGTGGCGTTCTTGATGCGCTCCTGGATGCTCTGCTCCTTGACCTCCAGGCTGCCATCGCTGGCCAGCACGCGGCTGCCCAGGTCGCGAAAGCGATCCATGAAGCCCGAGGCGCCGGTGGTGGTGCCGTCGTTGCCCATCAGCTTGCGCACCTCATCGGGGTTTTTCATGGCCTCGGCCAGCTTGGCGCTGTCCACCTTGAGCGAGCCGTCCTGCTGCATGGTGATGCCCACTTGCGAGAGCATGGACCACTGGCTGGACGCCGAGCTGGGCTCGTTGATGACGCCGCGCAACTGGCTGGCCAGGCTGATCATGGTGGCATCGCCCTGCAGCGGGCCGGCGGTCTTGGTGGCCTCGTCGTATTTGGTCTGCGTGCGCAGGTAGCTGTTCATCGCGTTGTACGCGGTGATGAAGTCGTTGACGGCGGTGGTCACGGCCGAGTTGTCGGCGTTGACGCTGAGGTTGACCGGCGTGGTGCTGACCTTGTTCACAGTGACGGTCAGGCCGTCCGAGACGCCTTCAAACACATTGCTGGCGGATTCCACGGCGATGCCGTTGATGGAGGCCCGCGCGTTGGCCGACCACTGCGTGATGCTGCTGGGCGCCCCGCTTTGGGTGGCGTCTACGGCCAGGGCCGACAGGCCCGTGGCGGGGTTGCCGTCGTCTGCCGTCTCGGTGGCGCTGATGCGAAAGCCGTTGACGGCGCCGCTGTTGGTCGATTGCAGCGACAGCCGCGCGCCGCTGGCGTCGTTGACGATGGTGGCGGTGACGCCGGCGTTGGCGGCGTTGATCTTGTCGCGCACGCCGGCCAGCGAGGTGTCGCCCGAGATGTCCACCTCAATGGCCGAGCTGCCGGGCTTGCCGGTGAAGGCGGTGGCGGGCGGCCCGTCCCACGAGCCCATCTCGATGGTGAGCTTGCCGGCGCCCACCTCGGCGGCGCTGCTGGCAAACGTACCGCTGACCGCCGTCTGACGCGCCGCCAGCTGCTGCACGGTGATGGCGTAGTTGCCGGCCACGGCGCTGGGGGTGCCGGTACCCGTCACCACGGCAGCGTCGGCCGTGGTCACGGCCTTGGCGCCCCAGACGCTGGGGTTGGTCAGCGCCTGGGCCTTGTCGCGCATGGTGGCCACCAGGTTTTGCATCTGGCCCACGCTGGACAGCTGGGTCTTGTAGCTGCTGATCTCGGTGGTCATCCGGTTGTACGGAAGGTATTCCACCGCCATCAGCTTGGTCATGATGGCGTTGACATCCAGCCCACTGCCGACGCCGGTCGAGGATAGGGTGGGGCCGCTGACTGACATGGTGATCTCCTGGGGCTCTTACGGGCCTCTTCGGCCTTGTCGGCGCCAACTTGAGAAAAAAATGGCGGCCCAGGCCGCCAGATCGCGCGCGGGCGCCGTCAGCCTTGCAGCAGCCGCATCACCTGTTGGGGCAGTTGGTTGGCCTGGGCCACCATGGCGGTGCCGGCCTGCTGGAGGATTTGCGAGCGGCTCATGTTGGCCGTCTCCGCCGCAAAGTCCGCGTCCATGATGCGGCTGCGCGCCGCAGCCTGGTTCTCCACCGACTGCTGCAGGTTGGAGATGATGGCGTCGAAGCGGCTTTGCGTGGCACCAAAGGTGGCACGGGTGTTGTTGGCCAGGTTCAGCGCGTCGTCGATGGCGTTGATCACGTTGTCGATGGCCCCGTTGGAGGCCGCCGAGCCAATGCTGGCCGTGGCCGACGAGGTCACCAGCGAGATGGTGGCGTCGGTGACCAGGTTGGTGGTGGACACCGCAATCACGTCGTCGGCCGTGGTGTTGGCGCCGATCTGGAACTCCAGCGACGTGGCCTCGTTGCCCAGGATGTGCTTGCCGTTGAAGGTGGTGCCGCCCAGCACGCGGGTGATTTCCTGCTGCAGCTGGTTGAACTCCTTGTTCAGCGAGTCCTTGTCCGAGTCCGAGTTGGTGGCGTTGCGCGACTGGATGGCCAGCTCGCGCATGCGCTGCAGTGCATCGCCCACCTTGGACAGCGCGCCCTCGGCCGTCTGCGCCAGCGAGATGCCATCGTTGGCGTTGCGGATGGCCACGTTCATGCCCCGCACCTGCGCGTTCATGCGCTCGGCAATCGCCAGCCCTGCCGCGTCGTCCTTGGCCGAGTTGACGCGCAGGCCGCTGGAGAGGCGCTGCATCGACGTCGCCAGTGACGACTGCGATGCATTGAGGTTGCGCTGCGCGTTGAGCGAGGCGATGTTGGTGTTGATGATCTGAGGCACGGCTAGGCTCCTTCAGCGGGGCGTTCGATGGCTTGCATTCTGAGCAAGCCTGCGCCGGGGCTAAAGCGCAAAAACGGCGGCCACTGGCCGCCATTTCTGCTGTGAGCACCTGCCTTGCGTCAGCCTTGCAGCAGCCGCAGCGCCTGCTGCGGCAACTGGTTGGCCTGGGCCACCATGGCGGTGCCGGCCTGCTGCAGGATCTGCGCGCGGCTCATGTTGGCCGTCTCCTGCGCAAAGTCGGCGTCCATGATGCGGCTGCGCGCGGCCGCCTGGTTCTCCACCGACTGCTGCAGGTTGGAGATCACCGCCTCGAAGCGGCTTTGCGCCGCACCGAAGTCCGCCCGCTGGTCGTTGACCTTGGACAGCGCCGTGTCGATGTTGTTGATCACCGTGTCGATGGCACCGCCCGTGGCCGTCGAGCCGATGGAGGCGGTGGCGTTGGAGTTCACGTTGGTGATCTCGCTGAGCACCGTCATGTTGTTGGTCGAGACGCTGATGCGGTCGTCCACCGTGGTGTTGGCCCCGATCTGGAACTCCATCGTCGTGGCGCCCGAGCCCAGGATGGACTTGCCGTTGAACTTGGTGCCACCCAGCACCCGGGTGATTTCGTCCTGCAGTTGCTTGAACTCCTTGTTCAGCGACTCCTTGTCCGAATCCGAGTTGGTGGCGTTGCGCGACTGGATGGCCAGCTCCCGCATGCGCTGCAGCGAGTCGCCCACCTTGGACAGCGCGCCTTCGGCCGTCTGCGCCAGCGAAATGCCGTCGTTGGCGTTGCGCACCGCCACGTTCATGCCGCGCACCTGGGTGTTCATGCGCTCGGCAATCGCCAGGCCGGCCGCGTCGTCCTTGGCCGAGTTGATGCGCAGGCCGCTGGAGAGGCGCTGCATCGAGGTGGCCAGCGACGACTGCGAACCGTTGAGGTTGCGCTGGGCGTTGAGCGAGCCGATGTTGGTGTTGATGATCATGGCCATGAGAGGCTCCTGGTAGTGGTTGCAAAGGCCAGAGCTCGGATAAAGGCGGCCCTGTTGTTTTGCTTATCGGTAGCCCCCAAACCAAGCTTGAGGGTGGCCCAACGTGAAAAAAGGCACGCTTCCCGAAGGAGGCGTGCCAACCACTACAAGAAACCGGGGTGCGGCATCAGCCCAGCAGCGACAGCACCTGGCGCGGCAACTGGTTGGCCTGGGCCACCATGGCGGTGCCGGCCTGCTGCAGGATCTGCGCGCGGCTCATGTTGGCCGTCTCCTGCGCAAAGTCGGCGTCCATGATGCGGCTGCGTGCCGAGGCCTGGTTCTCCACCGACTGCTGCAGGTTGGAGATCACCGCCTCGAAGCGGCTCTGCACCGCACCGAAGTCCGCCCGCTGGTCGTTGACCTTGGACAGCGCCGTGTCGATGTTGTTGATCACCGTGTCGATGGCACCGCCCGTGGCCGTCGAGCCGATGGAGGCCGTGGCGTTGGAGTTCACGTTGGTGATCTCGCTGAGCGCCGTCATGTTGTTGGTCGAGACGCTGATGCGGTCGTCCACCGTGGTGTTGGCGCCGATCTGGAACTCCATCGTCGTGGCGCCCGAGCCCAGGATGGACTTGCCGTTGAACTTGGTGCCACCCAGCACGCGGGTGATTTCGTCCTGCAGCTGCTTGAACTCCTTGTTCAGCGACTCCTTGTCCGAATCCGAGTTGGTGGCGTTGCGCGACTGGATGGCCAGCTCACGCATGCGCTGCAGCGAATCGCCCACCTTGGACAGCGCGCCTTCGGCCGTCTGCGACAGCGAAATGCCGTCGTTGGCATTGCGCACCGCCACGTTCATGCCGCGCACCTGGGTGTTCATGCGCTCGGCAATCGCCAGGCCGGCCGCGTCGTCCTTGGCCGAGTTGATGCGCAGGCCGCTGGAGAGGCGCTGCATCGAGGTGGCCAGCGACGACTGCGAACCGTTGAGGTTGCGCTGTGCGTTCATCGAGCCGACGTTGGTGTTGATGATCATTGCCATGGAAAGTACTCCTTAGGGTCCACAAGAAAGGTTCATGGCGAACCGGCTGCGTCCCCCGCTGTCGTTCCTGGTTGGCAGGGGCTGTGAGTGGGTTGTCGGAAGGGCCGCAGCACAACTTGAGGGCCGTTCACCCCCTTTTTTTTCGTTTCGGCGTGCAGGTGACGCGGGCACCCTTGCCGACATCCGCACCAAGGCCACGGTGCACCTCTTGCCATTTGGAATCCCACCCGTGAGCACCACCGCCGAACACCACCGCCAGAACGGCCTGCATGCCGCCCAGCAAGGCCATTGGGAAGCCGCCCGCCGCGCCTTCGAGCGTGCCACCCGCGCCGCGCCGCGCGACGCCCTGGCCTGGATGAACCTGGCCCGCGCCCAGGCGCGCTCGCAGCAACTGCCCGCCGCCATTGCCAGCACCCGACGCGCCATCGCCCTGGAGCCGCAAGGCCCGCTGGGCTACCTGATGTGCAGCGAGTACCAGCTGCAAAGCGGCGACGCTCGCGCCGCCGCCCAGACCCTGACCGAGGCCCCCGCCAGCGTGCCGCGCGACCACGACTGGTACGCCGGCCTGGGCGTGGCGCTGTTCCAGTCCCAGCGCCTGAGCGAGGCCGTCACCGCCCACCTGCAGGCCCTGGCCTTGAAGATAGACGCGCCCCTGCTGCACTACCGCCTGGGCCTGATCTTCAAAGACCTGGGCCTGGCCAGCGAGGCCGCCGAATGCCTGCGCACCGCCACCTTGCTGGACGACGATCACGTGCGCACGCTGGCCCTGTCGCACCTGGTGCTGGCCGCGCGGCAATCGTGCGACTGGGCCAGGCTCGACGCCGACACCGCCGATCTGCTGGCCTTGATCGACGAAGTGCGACCCGGCGCCCATGCCCACCTGCTGGCCCCCTTTGTGCTGCTGGCCGCCCCGGCCACCACCGCCCAGCAATGGCGCATTGGCGCACTGCGCACCGATGGCCTCACGCGCGGCATCACGCCGCTGCCCCCACCGCCGTCGCAGCGGCGCCCCGGGCGCATCCGCATCGGCTACCTCTCCAGCGACTTCCTGCACCACGCCACCGCCATGCTGCTGACCGAGCTGCTGGAATGCCACGACCGCAGCCGCTTCGAAGTCTTCTGCTACTCGCACGGCCACGACGACGGCAGCGCCAGCCGCCAGCGCATCGTCGCCGCGCCCGAGCATTTCATCAACGTGCGCGGCGTGCAGGGCGACGCCGTGGCCCGCCGCATGCGTGCCGACGCCATCGACATCGCCATCGACCTCAAAGGCCACACCCGCGACAGCCGCTTTGAAATCCTGGCCTACCGCCCCGCTCCCGTACAGATCGCCTTTCTGGGCTACCCCGCCACCAGCGGCGCGCCGTTTCTCGACTACTTCGTGGGCGATCCCATCAGCACCCCGCTGGCCCACGCCACCCACTTCAGCGAGAAGCTGGCCCAACTGCCGCACAGCTACCAGCCCAACGACCGCCAGCGCCCCTGCCCGCCCACCCCCAGCCGCAAGAAACTGGGCCTGCCCCAGCAGGCCGTGGTGCTGGCCTGCTTCAACCAGACCTACAAGTTCTCGCCGCAGATGATCGACCTGTGGGCCCACATCCTGCGCGGCGCCCCTGCGGCCGTGCTGTGGCTGCTGGAGTGGACGCACAGCGCCCGCACCAACCTCGCGCGCGAGTTCGCGGCCCGGGGCATCGGCGCCGAGCGCCTGCTGTGGGCCCCGGCCGAACACCTGGCGCCCCACATCGCCCGCATGGGTGCGGCCGACCTCTTTCTCGACACCTGGCCCTGCAACGCCCACACCACCGCCAGCGAGGCGCTGTGGGCCGGCGTGCCCGTGCTCACCTGCCCCGGTGAGACCTTTGCCTCGCGCGTGGGCGCCAGCCTGGTGGCTGCCTGCGAGCTGCCCCAGCGCCTCATCGCCACCACCCCGGCCGACTACGTGCGCACCGCCATCCAACTGGCCAACGCGCCCACCGAACTAGCGGCACTCAAGCAGCACCTGCGCGGCCGCCACGCCGACCTGCCCCTGTTTGACACCCCGCGCTACACCCGCGACTTCGAAGCGCTGCTCACCCGCATGTTCGAGCGCCGCCAGCGCGGCGAAGCGCCCGACCACCTGCCTGCCGCCCCGCTGAAGCCCGCTGCCGAAGGCGAGCGGGCCTCTCGCTTGCACGCCCTGGAATCGCCCTGCTAGAATCCGCCGTTCGCGTGGGGGGGTAGCTCAGCTGGGAGAGCGTCGCGTTCGCAATGCGAAGGTCGGGAGTTCGATCCTCCTCCTCTCCACCACCAACACCCAAGGGGTTGCGCCAAACCGGCGGC
Source organism: Pseudomonadota bacterium (assembly GCA_020161145.1). Lineage (GTDB taxonomy): Bacteria > Pseudomonadota > Gammaproteobacteria > Burkholderiales > Burkholderiaceae_C > Ideonella. Next base: position 264,491 of record JAIUPQ010000001.1, on the reverse strand, counting down.
AACCCTTTGTTTTTTCTGGGCTCCTGGGTCGCCCGGCGCGTGTCTTGAGGTAGGCGCAAGGTTTTCGACGCGACGCTCGCAGCGGCTTTTCGCGTTCTGCGCCCCGTTTGCGTGTGTTTGCGCGTGTTTGCACCCTAAGCCCGGCAGTAGACCGCTTGCCGCCGCAGCAGACGCCTATGCCTGCAAGCACTTGCGTCCACGGGGGCAGTTCAGTCGCTGGCTGGCGGGGTGCGCTTGCGGCTCGGCTTCTTGCGCGTGGCGGACGGTTCGGCGGACAGCGCCGCCAGCCAGGCCTCGATCTGGTCGATTTCCTGGCGGATGAAGACCTCGTCCTGGAAGGCATTGGCCAGCACGGCGATGCCCTGGCTGCGCGACAGCAGGTGCATGGCCAGCGCATCGGCCTGGGCCGCGTGGCCCAGCGCGGTGAACTGCTCGCGCAACCAGGCGCGGAACTGGCCGAAGATCATGCCGGCATCGCCCTGGGCCGGGTGGGCCGAGCGGGCCAGCTCGGCGCACAGCATGCCCACCGGGCAGCCGTAGCGCAGGAGGTTGTGGCGGTTGTGGATCATCATCTCCACAAAGCAATGCAGCCGCGCGGCCGGTGTGGTCGCACTGCCCGTCCAGGCCTTGAGCTGCGCCTGCGTGCGGGTGGCGCGCAGCGCGATCACGGCGGCGAGGATGTCGTCCTTGGTCTTGAAGTGGTAGTAAAAGTTGCCGCGCGAGAGCTGGACCTGATCGGCGATGTCGGCGAACGACGTCTTCTCGAAGCCACGCTGGTAGAACAGTACGTCGGCGGCCTCGACGATGCGCTCCGGCGTGCTGAGTTCGGCGATGGTGGCTGCGGCCCGGGTCATGGCTCTGGGTCTCTCATGGGCTGGTAGGCGGGGTAGTCGGTGTAGCCGCGCTGCGCGCCTACATGGTAGGTCTCGGGATCGGACGCGTTCAGGGGCCAGTCGTGGCGCAGCCGCTCGACGAGGTCGGGGTTGGCGATGAAGGCAGCGCCAAACGCCACCAGGTCGGCCGCGCCGCTGCGCAGGGCGACGATGGCGCGCGCCCTATCGTAGCCGTTGTTGGCCATGTAGAAGCCGTCAAAGCGGTTGCGCAGTTCACGGTAGTCCATCCTGGCAACAGGTGCCACCGTGTCGCCCTCCAGCACGTGCAGGTAGGCCAGCCGCTCGCGGCCCAGCTCGGCGGCAAAGTAGCTGAAGTGGCGCGCGGGGTCGCTGTCTGCCATGTCGTTGAAGCGGTTCTGCGGGCTCAGCCGCACGCCGATGCGGTCGCGTGACCAGACCTCGGCCACGGCGTGGACGATCTCCAGCAGCAAGGCCAGCCGCCGCACGGGGGTGCCGCCGTAGGTGTCCATGCGCTGGTTGCTGCCGTCGCGCAGGAACTGGTCGATCAGGTAGCCGTTGGCGCCATGGATTTCCACGCCGTCGAAGCCGGCTGCCCGAGCCAGCCGGGCAGCGTCCTGAAACTGCTCCACCACGGCCGCAATGTCGTCGATGCTCAGCGCACGCGGCGTCATGAACTCCTGCATGCCGGTGGGGGTCACCACCAGGCCTCGCGGCCGCACGGCCGAAGGTGCAACGGGCACCGCCTCATGCGGCTGAAGGCTGGGGTGCGAGATCCGGCCGCAGTGCTGCAACTGGGCAAAAATGCTGCCGCCCCGCGCTTGGACGGCCCGCGTCACCAGCTGCCAGCCGGCCACCTGCGCTGCATTGAAGAGGCCCGGCGTGCAGGGATACCCGACGGCCTGCGGTGACACCGGTATCGACTCGGACACCACCAGCCCCGCGCCCGCACGCTGCCCGTAATAGGCCGCCATCAGCGCCGTGGCCACGCCGTCGGCGTCCGCCCGGTTGCGGGTCATGGGCGCCATGACGATGCGGCTGGCCAAGTTCAGGCCCGAGAGAACCAGGGGGGAGAACAGGTCGGTCATGAATGCCGCCTCCATCGATTAGGTCAATTGTCCTAATCAATGTAGGGCAGCCATCCTACACGGTCAATCCCATGCGAACCCTAGGGTTCTTGTGGCGTCTGGCGGGCGGCCCGGCCCGGCCCTCACCGCATCAGCGCAAACCCCAGCTCAGGCACCCGCCCCGCCATCAACTCGGCCAGCGCCTTGCCCGAGCCGGCGCCGTGCGTCCAGCCCAGGGTGCCGTGGCCGGTGTTGAGCCACAGGTTGGCAAAGCCTTTGGCGCGGCCGATGTAGGGCAGGTTGTTGGGCGTGCTGGGGCGCAGGCCGGCCCAAAAGCGCGGCTGGCTCAGGTCGGCCACGCCCGGGAAGAGCTGCTCGTAGCGGTCCACCAGTTGCTGGCCGCGCACGCGGGCGGTGGGGGTGTCCAGCCGCGTGTCGTAGCCGGCCATTTCGGCGGTGCCGGCGATGCGAATGTCGTCGCCCAGCCTCGAGATGGCCGTCTTGCGCGCATCGTCCATCAGACTGGCGGTGCTGGCCGCCTCGGGGCGCAGCAGCCGCAGGGTGACCGAATAGCCTTTGGTGGGGTAGATGGCCAGCCGCAGGCCCAGCGGCGCCAGCAGCGGGGCGCTGTAGCTGCCCAGGGCCACCACCACCTGGTCGGTGGTCAGACGCTTGGGCTGGCCGTCGGCCTCGGCCAGCAGCACGGCGTTCACGCGCCCGCCCTGGGCCTCCAGCCCCGTCACCTGGGTGTTCCAGATGAACTGCACGCCGCGCGCCTGGGCCAGCCGCGCCAGCGCCTGGGTAAAGACGTGCGCGTCGCCCGACTCATCGCTGGCGGTGTAGGTGCCGCCATGGATGTGCGCGGCATACGAGGCCAGCGCGGGCTCCACGGCCAGCACCTCGTCGCGGCTGAGCAGGCGCCGGTCCACGCCGAAGCTGCGCATCAGCTCGGCCGCCTTGGCCCCTGCGGCCAGCCCCTGGCTGCTGGAGAAGAAGTGCAGGATGCCGCGCTCCAGCCGGTTGTATTCGATGCCCGTCTCGGCCACCAAGGCCTTGAGCGCGGTGTGGCTGTAGGCGCCCAGCGCCACCAGCTGGCGCACGTTGTGCGCAAAGGCGGCGCTGGTGCATTGGGTCAGAAATTCCAGCCCCCAGCGCCACTGGGCCGGGTCGAGCCGGGGCCTAAACAGCAATGGGGAGTCGTCGGCCAGCAGCCAGCCGGCCACCTTCAGCGGCACACCGGCATTGGCCCAGGGTTCGCAGAAGCTGACCGAGATTTGCGCCCCGTTGGCGAAGCTGGTTTCCAGCGCGGCAGCGGGCTGGCGGTCGATGACGGTGACCGCATGGCCTTGCTCGGCCAGGTACCAGGCGGTGCAGACGCCCAGAATGCCGGCGCCCAGGATGGTGATCTGCATGGGGAGGTACTCACAAGTTCACGACTGGCAGGCTTTGCTGCCGCGTTTCCAACTGTATGCGGGCCGGCAGCGGACGAACAATGATCCACCCACCTGGCCTAGGAAGAAGATCATGTCCGCCCACGCTCACCGCACATCCTGGTTTGCCCGCCTGCTGGGCTTGCGCGCCGTCCACGAGCCCGAATACGACCCGGCCGACATGGGCACGGCCATTGCCATGGACTACCTGCTCGACCAGCAGCCCACCCAGACGCCCGCCGCCGGCAGCCCGCCTCCCCCAGGTGAGTGGCGGTTCGGCGCGCCGGCTCAGACCTCCAGCACGCACCAGGGTCGGTAGCCGTCGGCCTCGCCCTTGCGCGCCAGGCCGCGCGGATGCGCCACCACGCGGCAGCGTCCCACCCGGTAGTCGTGCCGCACGTGCACGTGGCCGTGCAGCCAGAGGTCGGCCGCGTCCAGCAAGTCGTCGTCGGCGTTGCAAAAACTGGCCGTGGTGGGTTGGTTGCCGTAGCGCGGATCGGCTGAGCGCAGGCTGGGCGCAAAGTGCGTCACCGCCACGGTGGCGCGCCAGTCGCCGCTGCGGGCCAGCTCGCCGGCCAGCAAGGCCCGGCAGCGCAGCGCCTCCTCGCGCACGGCCGGCGCATCAAACGGCTGGCCGTCCACGGTGGCCTGCATCACCTTCTGGAAATACGCCCCGGCGCGCAGCGCACGCGGGCGCTGCGCCTGGCCAAACACGTCGAAATCGCTCCAGCGCGTGGTGCCCACGAACCGCACGCCCTGGTGCACCCAGACGGCGCACTCGAGGAAGATGAAGCCCAGCTGCGTGCAATGGGCGGCCAGCTCGGCGCGGGCGGCCGGCAGGTCGCGGCGCTCGTACTCGTGGTTGCCGGCCACGAACAGCACCGGCACCGGCCAGCCGGCAAAGTCGGCCAGCCGGCGCCAGGTGGTGTCGATGTCACCGGCCAACACCAGCACCTCGGCCTCGGGGGCCGGGGTGGGGGTGAAGGACTCGGATTCGAGGTGCAGGTCGGACAGCAGTTGAATGCGCATGGCGGCGGGATGATGCCACTCACGCCGCCCTGCCACCGTTCAAACCTCGCCAGCCGCCACTCGTCGCCGGCCCGTGTGTGAGCCGTAACAAAAAAGGTACGCTCGCGCCTTCGCTGTGTTCCTTCGCCTGCGCCATGCCCAAGTCACGTCCTGTTCTCTACGCTCTTACCGTGTTGCTGGCCGCCGCCCTGGCCGCCTGTGGCGGTGCGGCGGCGCCCGGTGGCCCGGTCGCTGCGGCCAGCGCCCCGGCGGCCTTGCTGCTCAGCCCCGCCGACGTCATCACCCTGGCGCCCAGCAGCCTGGCCACCGGACCGGTGCTGACCGGTTCGCTGCAACCCGAGCGGCGCGCCGACCTGCGCGCCGAGATCAGCGCCGTGGTGCTGGAGGTGCGCCGCGACAACGGCGACGCCGTGGCCGCCGGTGACGTGCTGGTGCGGCTGGATGACACGGCCATTCGCGACAGCCTGAATGCGGCCAACGAGGCCGTGCGCGTGGCCCAGGCCGCGCTGGCGCAGACCGACCGCCTGCTGACGCGCCAGCAGACACTGGCCAGCCAGGGCATGGTCTCGGCCCAGGCGCTGGACGATGCGCAACTGCGCCGCGTCAACGCCGCCAACGAGCTGGTGGCCGCCCGTGCCCGCGCGGCGCAAGCGCTGCAGCAGCAGGCCCGCACCCAGGTGCGCGCGCCGTTTGCCGGCGTGGTCAGTGAGCGCCAGGTGTCGGCCGGCGACACGGCCAGCGTGGGCAAGGCGCTGCTCAAGGTGATCGACCCGGCCAGCCTGCGCTTCGAGGCCCTGGTCAGCGCCGACGATGCGGCCCAACTGCGGGTGGGGCAGAAGGCGGTGTTTCGCGTCAACGGCATGGGCGAGGCGCGCTTTGACGGCACGCTCAAGCGCATCGACGCGGCGGCCAACGCCACCACACGCCAGGTGGCGGTGGTGGTGACGTTCGACGACGCCGCCGCCGCACCGCGTGTGGCCGGCCTGTTTGCCGAGGGCCACGTGCTGACCGCCAGCCGCGAGGTGTTGATGCTGCCGCCCGGCGCCATCGTGCGCAGCGGCGACCGCGCTGAAGTCTGGCGCCTGCACGGTGGCAAGCTGGACAAGGTGGCGGTGCAACTGGGTGAGCGCGATGCGCGCAGCGGCGACTGGCCGGTGCGCAGCGGCCTGACGGCCGGCGAGCAGGTGCTGCGCAACCCAGGCAGCAACTTGACGGTGGGCCAGGCCGCTGCGTTCGGCACGGCCGCCAAGCCGGCTGCGGCCGCCAGCGGAAAGTAAGCCACCATGTTGCTGTCCAACTTCAGCGTCAAGCGCCCGGTGGCCATGGTGGTCATCATCATCGGCCTGATGGCGCTGGGCCTGCTGGCCCTGTCCAAGCTGCGCGTCAACCAGATTCCCGACGTGGAGGCCCCGGTGCTGGTGGTGGGCATCACCTACCCCGGCGCCTCGCCCGAGACGGTGGAGCGCGAGGTCATCAACCGGGTGGAGAAATCGCTGCAAGGCATCTCCGGCGTCAACCGCACACGCGCCACCGCCAGCGAGGGCTATGCCCAGCTGGTGCTGGAGTTCCACTTCAACAAAGACCTGATCGAGGCCAGCGACGACGTGCGCAACGCCATCGCGACGGTGCGCTACAAGCTGCCCATCGAGATGCGCGAGCCGGTGATCCAGCGCGTGGACCCTGCGGCCCAGCCCATCATGCAGATGGCGCTGTCCAGCACGGCGCAGAGCCACGTCGCCATCTCACGGCTGGCCGAGGACGAGCTGGCCGACCGCTTTCGCGCCATTCCGGGCGTGGCCACGGTCAGCGTCAACGGGGCGCTCAAGCGCGAGCTGACGGTGCTGCTGCGGGCCGACAAGCTGCGTGAGTTCGAGGTCTCCACCAGCGAGGTGGTGGCCGCACTGCGCGCGCAAAACGCCACCGCGCCGGTGGGCAAGGTGCGCGGTGCGCTGGAAGACCAGAGCATCCGCCTGGTGGGCCGCATCGAGCGACCCGAAGACTTCAAGCAGGTGGTGGTCAAGCGCCGGGGCACCGAGTGGGTGCGCCTGGGCCAGGTGGCCGAGGTGCTGGACGGCGTGGCCGAGCCCACCAGCCAGTCGCTGCGCAACGCCAGCCCCAACGTGGGCATCTCGGTCACCCGCACGCGCGACGCCAGCACGGTGACGGTGGCCAACGAGGTGCGCAAGCTGGTGCACGAGATCGATGCCGGCCTGCCCAAAGGCACGCGCATCGAGGTCACGCAGGACGGCGGCGAGAACGCCAGCAACAGCCTCAACAACGTGGTGCATGCGCTGGTCTTCGGCGCCGGTCTGACGGTGTTCATCGTCTACCTGTTCCTCAACTCCTGGCGCTCCACCCTCATCACCGCGCTGTCGCTGCCCACCTCGGTGCTGGCGGCCTTCATCGCTGTCTGGCTGGCGGGCTTCACGCTCAACTTCATGAGCCTGCTGGGGCTGGCGCTGGCCATCGGCGTGCTGATCGACGACGCCATCGTGGTGCGCGAGAACATCGTGCGCCACCTGGAGATGGGCAAGGACCGCCGCACCGCCGCGCTGGACGGCACCTCAGAAATCGGCCTGGCGGTGGCGGCCACCACCTTCTCCATCGTGGCGGTGTTCATCCCCGTGGCCTTCATGCCGGGCGTCTCGGGCGAGTGGTTCCGCCCGTTCGGCGTCACGGTGGTGGCCTCGGTGCTGGTCAGCCTGTTCATCGCCTTCACGCTGGACCCCATGCTGTCGGCCTACTGGGGCGACCCGCCCGGCTACCACCGCGCCGAAAAGCGCGGCATCGCCCGCCAGCTTGACCGCTTCAACCACTGGTTCGACGCCCAGACGGTGCGCTACGGCCGCGTGGTGGACTGGGCGCTGCACCACCGCCGCTGGATGGCGGTGCTGGCGGTGGCCAGCTTTGTGGCGGCGCTGGGCTTGCAAGTCAAGTTCGGGGGCTCCAGCTTCCTGCCCTCGGGCGACGCCGGCATGGTGGCGGTGGACGTGCGCACGCCATCGGGCTCCAGCCTGGCCTACAACCGCGAGAAGGTGGAGGCCGCCGCCCTGCTGGCCCGTGCGCTGCCCGAGACCAAGGCGGCCAACAGCATGATCCACAGCAGCGGCGGGCGCATCTACGTGGACATCGGCAAGAGCACCGAGCGCAAACGCAGCGCCAAGGCGGTGGCCGAAGACCTGCGCCCGCAGATCCAGCGCCTGGTGGGCGCCGAGTACACCGTCATCGACGACCTGAACATGGGGGTGCAAAAGCCGGTGCAGATCCGCTTCAACGGACCGGACGCGCGCCAGTTGCTGGCCATCGCCAACGACTTCATGGACAAGCTGCGCCAGGTGCCCGGCGCGGTGGACGTGGGCCTCTCGGAGCAGGCGCCGCAGCGCGAGATCCAGATCGAGCTGGACCGCGGGCTGGCCAACACCCTGGGCATCTCGGCTGCCGACGCCGCCCAGGCGCTGCGCGTGGCCTTTGCCGGCGTGGAGGCCGGCGACTGGATCGACCCCACCGGCGAGGCCCGCGACGTGGCCGTGCGCCTGCACCCCGACGACCGCGTGGACGCCGCCAGCATCGAGCGCCTGCCGGTGGCCGTCACCGGCACCGGCCAGATGGTGCCGCTGGAGCAGATCGCCCGCATCAGCATGGGCACCGGCCCCTCGCAGATCCAGCATGCCGACGGCAAACGCACCGTGGCCGTGGCCGCCAATGCGCAAGGCCGCTCGCCCGGCGAGGTGACGGCCGACGCGCTCAAGATTGCCCGCGCCATGCCCTTCCCGCCCGGCTACGGGCTGGAGCTGGCCGGCGCCTCGCGCGACCAGCAAGAGGTGTTCGGCGCCATGCTGGTGGCGCTGCTCTCGGGCATCGGCCTGATGTACCTGATCCTGGTCATGCAGTTCGGCTCGTTCACCGCGCCGCTGGCGGTGATGCTGTCGCTGCCGCTGTCGCTGATCGGCGTGGTGGCCGCGCTGCTGCTGACCGGCGGCACGCTGAACCTGATGAGCCTGATCGGCGTCATCATGCTGATGGGCCTGGTGGCCAAGAACGCCATCCTGCTGCTGGACGCCGCGCGGGTGCGCGAGGCCGAGGGCATGGACCGCGAAGAGGCGCTGCGCCTGGCCGGCCAGAAGCGGCTGCGGCCCATCCTGATGACCACCTTTGCGCTGGTGGCCGGCATGATGCCGGTGGCCATCGGCGTGGGCGAGGGCGGCGAGTTCTACCGCCCCATGGCGGTGGCCATCATCGGCGGCGTGATCACCAGCACGCTGCTGACGCTGCTGGTCATCCCCAGCTTCTACGACAGCATCGAGACCAGCCGCGACCGCATGCTGGCCAAGTTCCACCGGCGCGACGCGCGCATGCATGTGGTGTGGGCGTTTGCGCTGACCTTTCTCGAAGCCGTGGTCACGCTGCTGGGCCTGCGGGCACTGTGGCGGGGTGTCATGCGACTCATGGGGCGACGACCGGCTACGGCCTAGAACCATCTGCCTTCACATCAACAAACTTGAATCGAATTCTACAAAATATGTAGAATTCGATTCATGAGTAACTGGCTGACTCTCGTCACCAGCCTGCCGACGGAGAACGCCACCATCCGTCAGCGGGCCTGGCGTGCGCTCAAGGCGTCGGGTGCTGCCGTGTTGCGCGATGGCGTCTACCTGATGCCGGATCGACCGCCCTGCCGCCTCACCCTCGATGGCCTGGCCGCCGATGTGCAAAGCGGTGGCGGCACCGCGCTGGTGCTGCAGGTGGAAGAGCCGGCTGGCGCCGACTTCAGCCGTCTGTTCGACCGCAGCGACGACTACGCCGCCCTGCTCAAAGAGGTGTCCGACGCCCGGGCGGTGCTGACGATGGACACAGCGGCCGACACAACCAAGGCCGCCCGCAAACTGCGTAAAACCTTCGCGGCCATCGGCGAGGTGGATTTCTTTCCGGCCGAGGCCCAGCGTCAGGCCGAGGCGGCGCTGCAGGATCTGGAGTTGGCGCTGGCCCGGGCACAGTCGCCCGATGAGCCGCACACCGTGGCAGGGGATGTGCCAACGCTGGCCCTCGCCCCCTATCAGCGGCGGGTCTGGGCCACCCGGCGCCGGCCCTGGGTGGACCGGCTGGCCAGCGCATGGTTGATCCGCCGCTTCATCGACCCCGAGGCGCACATCCTCTGGCTCGCCGCCCCGGGCGACTGCCCGCCCGATGCGCTGGGTTTCGACTTCGATGGCGCCCGCTTCAGTCATGTCGGCAGCCGGGTGACCTTCGAGGTGCTGGCCGCCAGCTTTGGCCTGCACCAACCGGCGCTGATGCGGTTGGGGCAACTCGTGCACTACCTCGACGTAGGCGGCGTGCAGCCTGCCGAGGCGGCTGGCGTGGAAAGCGTGCTGGCCGGCCTGCGCGAGGCCCTCACCGATGACGACGACCTGCTCGCCAGCGCCAGCAACGTATTTGACGGGCTGCTCGCGGCCTTCAACAAAACCGGAGATCCCGCATGAATCAGATGACCACGCCAGCTGCGGCTGACGATCAGGCGCCATCCTCGCCGCCGCAGCGGGTGAATTTTTGGCAGGCCTTCGCGTTCTGGCTCAAGCTGGGCTTCATCAGCTTTGGCGGCCCGGCCGGGCAGATCGCCATCATGCACACCGAGTTGGTGGAGCGCCGCCGCTGGATCAGCGAGAAGCGCTTTTTGCACGCGCTGAACTACTGCATGCTGCTGCCCGGCCCGGAAGCCCAGCAACTGGCCACCTACATCGGCTGGCTGATGCACCGCACCTGGGGTGGCGTCGTGGCAGGCGCCATGTTCGTGCTGCCCTCGCTGTTCATCTTGATCGCGCTGTCGTGGGTCTACATCGCCTATGGCGACGTGCCGCTGGTGTCGGGCCTGTTCTACGGCATCAAGCCCGCCGTGACGGCCATCGTGGTGCAGGCGGCCCACCGCATCGGCTCGCGGGCGCTGAAGAACAACTGGCTGTGGGGCATTGCGGCAGCCGCCTTCGTGGCCATCTTCGCGTTGAACGTCCCCTTCCCTGCCATCGTGGCGGGCGCCGCCCTGATCGGCTACGTGGGGGGCCGGGTGGCGCCTGCGGTGTTCAAGGCTGGTGGCGGCCACGGCAAGGCCGGCTCGTCCTATGGCCGGGCACTGATCGACGACGACATGCCCACCCCCGCGCACGCCCGCTTCCACTGGGGCCGGCTGGCCCTGGTGGTTGCTGCCGGCGCGGTGCTGTGGTGCATCCCCATGGGCTTGCTGGCCGCCGGCCTGGGCTGGGACCACACGCTGACGCAGATGGGTTGGTTCTTCACCAAGGCGGCACTGCTGACCTTTGGCGGTGCCTACGCGGTGCTGCCCTATGTCTACCAGGGCGCCGTGGGCCACTATGGCTGGCTCACGCCCACGCAGATGATCGACGGGCTGGCGCTGGGCGAAACCACGCCCGGCCCGCTGATCATGGTGGTGGCCTTCGTCGGCTTCGTCGGCGGCTACGTCAAGGCCGTGTTCGGCCCCGACGCCCTGTTTCTGGCGGGCGCCGTGGCGGCCACGCTGGTCACCTGGTTCACCTTCCTGCCGTCCTTCGTGTTCATCCTGGCCGGCGGCCCGCTGGTGGAGTCCACCCACGACGACATCAAGTTCACCGCGCCGCTGACCGCCATCACCGCCGCCGTCGTCGGCGTGGTGCTGAACCTGGCGCTGTTCTTCGGTTACCACGTGCTGTGGCCCCAGGGCTTTGGCGGCCGCTTCGACTGGGTGTCCGCACTGATCGCGCTGGGCGCGGCCGTGGCGCTGTTCCGCTACAAGCGCAACGTCATCCACGTCATCGCGGTTTGTGCCCTCGTCGGCCTGGTTGTGAAAGCCCTGGTTCTGTAGGAAGACACCGGCAATCTCAAGGAGCGCTCTCATGCAGTGGATTACGCGCGAACGCCCGAAGACCGATCGCATCGCCTGCCCCTGGCTGGTGGCCCGCTTCATCGACAAGGAGGCCAAGTTTCTCTACGTGCCTGCAGGCGACGTGCTGCGCGTGGCGCACAAGACCGGCGCCATCCCCTAGGACATTCCTGGTGTGGAGCTGAGCCACGTGGGCGAGTGGTGCAGCTTCGATGCCTTCCTGGACAAATATGGACTGGACGAGCCGGCGCTCCAGCAACTGGCGGCCATCGTGCGTGGTGCCGACACCGCCCGGCTCGACCTCACGCCGCAGTCAGCAGGCCTGTAGGCACTGTCGCTGGGTTTGTCGCGCACCTTCGCCGACGACCACGCGATGCTCCAGCAGGGGATGGTGATGTACGACGCGCTCTACGCCTGGTGCCAGCACGGCCAGGGCGAGACGCACAACTGGCCGCCTGCGACATAACCACGTGTGGTGCCGAAGGGGCAGAAAAAAACCAACCGCAAGCGGTTGGTTTTTGAATTGGTGGAGCCGGGGGGAATTGAACCCCCGTCCGCAAGCCATCACCGGGTAGATCTACATGCTTAGCGAGCTGATTTGATTCTCACCTGTTGCGCCGCGCAGTCGCACGCTTCGCCGCAAGCCAGCCACTTGATCTTGCACCCCGGCCCGTGGCCAACCGGGGCGCCAGCCTATGAGAATGACCTCTCAGTTCTTGTCTTGCGACTCAAACACGGCCCATAGGCCAACCGTCGAGAGGCTCACCGGTGTTAAGCGGCGAGGGCGAAACGTTCTTCGTTCGCAGTTGGTTTGTTCCAGTGGTTTTACGAGCGAACTGGTGCTCGGCATGCCCTATCCCGACTCCGCACCCACGTCGAAACCAGGTCGGCCCCAGGAAAAGAAGGTTTGGATTCTATATGAGGGCCAGAAGTTCCTCGGGCCCTTGCAGCAAGGCATCGGCCTGCCAGTCGGCCAGCCGAATGGCCGCGTCGATATAGCCCCAGGCCGCCACCGCCGTGCGCATGCCGGCGGCGCGGCCCGCGATCACGTCGCGTTCGTCGTCGCCCACATACCAACAGGCCTCGGGCGCCACACCGATGCGCCGGGCCGCTTCCAGCAGCGGCGCGGGATGGGGTTTGGCTTGGGCCAGGGTGTCGCCGCACACCAGCACCCGGCTGGTCACCAGACCCGGCAGACCCGCCACCACGGGCTGGGCGTAGCGGCTGTGTTTGTTGGTGACGATGCCCCAAGGCAGGCCCCGCCCGTCGAGCGCACCCAGCACCGGCTGCATCGCCGAAAAAACCGCCGTGTGCTGGAGCAGGCCTTGCTCGTAGTGGGTCAGAAAGCGCACGACCAGGGATTCGAACCGGGCGTCACCCGGCACCACGCCGAAAGCGGCCCCAATCATGCCGCGCCCGCCCTTGCCCACGTGGGGCCGCAGATCGGCCAGCGGCAGGGCTGCCAGCCCTTCTTCCGCGCGCACGGCGTTGGCGGCGGCGGCCAGGTCTGGCGCGCTGTCGATCAGTGTGCCGTCAAGGTCAAAGAGGATGGCTTGAGGTGGTGCGGTGCGTGCTATTTCCGGCATGCCAGCAGGTAATTGACGCCGGTGTCGGCGGTGAGGGTGAAGCGCTGGGTCAGCGGGTTGTAGGCCATGCCGTCGGCACCCAGAGTCTGCAGGCCCGCCTCGCGGGCAAACCGCGCCAGTTCGCTGGGGCGGATGAAGCGGGCATGGTCATGGGTGCCACGCGGCAACAGCCGCAGCACCTGTTCGGCGGCCACGATGGCCAGCAGGTACGACCGGGTATTGCGGTTGAGGGTGGAAAAAAGCACATGCCCGCCTGGCTTGACCAGCGCGGCGCAGGCACGCACCACCGAGGCCGGGTCGGGGACGTGTTCCAGCATTTCCATGCAGGTCACGACGTCGAATGCGGCCGGTTGCTCGGCCGCCAAGGCCTCGACGGCCACCTCGCGGTAGCTGACACCGGCCACGCCCTGCTCCAGCGCATGCAATTCAGCCACCGCCAACGGCTTGGGCGAGAGATCGATGCCCAGCACCTGGGCACCCTCGCGCGCCATGGCCTCGGCCAGGATGCCGCCGCCACAGCCCACGTCCAGCACGCGCGCGCCGCGCAGCGCCGCATGACTGGCTATCCATTGCAACCGCAAGGGATTCATTTGGTGCAACGGACGAAATTCGCCCTGCGGATCCCACCAATGGTGGGCAATCTCGCCAAACTTGGCGAGTTCCTGCGGGTCGGCATTGGGGCTGGTCGCGGTCATGGTGGGCAATTCAAGATGGGATACCAAACAGAAAGAGAGATACCCACAAAGAAAAAACCCCGCCGAAGCGGGGTGTTCTCGACGTCAGCGGGCAGCTTACTGCTTGGCGACGTTGCGCGTGCCGACCACTTCGATCTCAACGCGGCGGTTCTTGGCACGGCCGGCCGAGGTCTTGTTGTCAGCCACCGGCTGGGCTTCGCCCTTGCCTTCGGTGTACACGCGGCTGGCTTCGACGCCCTTGGACACGATGTAGGCCTTGACGGCTTCAGCGCGACGCACCGACAGCTTCTGGTTGTAGGCTTCGCTACCCACCGAGTCGGTGTGACCGACGGCGATGATGACTTCCAGGTTCATGCCCTGGGTCTTGGCCAGCACGTCGTCGATCTTGGCCTTGCCTTCTGCCTTCAGCAGCGACTTGTCGAAGTCGAAGAACGCGTCAGCGGCGTAGGTCACCTTCTCGCTGACCGGCGCCGGGGGAGCCGGCGGCGGGGGCGGGGGCGGGGGCGGGGTCACCACGGCCGGAGCCGGTGCCGGGGGAGGCGGCGGCTTGATCGCGCCATCGCACTCTTCAGCGGCCGTGGCCGGGGTCCAGTAGTTGTTGCGCCAGCACAGCTCGTTGGTGCCGTTCTTCCAAACCAGACCATCCGAATTGCGCCAGTTGTCGATGGTCTTCTGGGCGAAGGCACTCGACAGCGGGGCAGCCAGCGCGGCAGCTGCAAACAGCACCGCGACGTTGTTCAATTTCTTCATGATTCTCCTCTCAAGGAAAGCCGCAGAGGCCTGCGATACGTCCAAATCGGAAGCGAGAAAACCTGGCAAACACCCGGTCCTTGCGAGCGCTCACCACCGACAACGCATTGTGCCATAGGGTTTTCCGCCATCCTGGATTTGCCGGGCGGGGCGACATTGGGTTTCCGATCTGTTGCAGGGGCGCGACAGTCATCCCCTCGTAAAATCGCGCGCTTACGCCCATCTGCGGGCCACACACGGACCACGAATCCGGCTGCTACATGACGTCTTTCGCCAAAGAAACCCTGCCCATCAGCCTCGAAGAGGAGATGCGCCGCTCCTATCTTGACTACGCGATGAGCGTGATCGTGGGCCGCGCGCTGCCCGACGCCCGCGACGGCCTCAAGCCTGTGCACCGGCGTGTGCTCTTTGCCATGCACGAACTCAACAACGACTGGAATCGGCCGTATAAAAAGAGTGCCCGTATTGTCGGCGACGTCATTGGTAAATACCACCCGCACGGCGACACCGCGGTGTACGACACCATCGTGCGCATGGCCCAGGATTTCTCGCTGCGCCACATGCTGGTGGACGGCCAGGGCAACTTCGGCTCGGTGGACGGCGACAACGCCGCCGCCATGCGCTACACCGAAATCCGCCTGGCCAAGATCGCCCACGAGATGCTGGCCGACATCGACAAGGAGACGGTGGACTTCGGCCCCAACTACGACGGCTCCGAGAAAGAGCCGCTGGTGCTGCCCAGCCGCCTGCCCAACCTGCTGGTCAACGGCTCAGCCGGCATTGCCGTGGGCATGGCCACCAACATCCCGCCGCACAACCTCAACGAGGTGGTGGACGCCTGCCTGCACCTGCTGGCGGCACCCGAGGCCACGCTGGAAGAGCTGATGGAGATCGTGCCGGCACCGGACTTTCCCACCGGCGGCATCATCTACGGCGTCAACGGCGTGCGCGAGGGCTACCGCACCGGGCGCGGCAAGGTCATCATGCGCGCCAAAGTGCATTTCGAGGACATCGACCGCGGCCAGCGCCAGTCCATCATCGTTGACGAGCTGCCCTACCAGGTCAACAAGAAGACGCTGCAAGAGCGCATGGCCGAGCTGGTGCACGAGAAAAAGCTCGAAGGCATCAGCCACATCCAGGATGAGAGCGACAAGTCCGGCATGCGGCTGGTGATCGAGCTCAAGCGCGGCGAAGTGCCCGAGGTGGTGCTGAACAACCTGTACAAGCAGACCCAGCTGCAGGACACCTTCGGCATCAACATGGTGGCGCTGGTGGATGGCCAGCCGCGGCTGTGCAACCTCAAGCAACTGCTGGATATCTTCCTGGAGCACCGGCGCGAAGTGGTGACGCGGCGCACCGTGTTCGAGCTGCGCAAGGCGCGCGAGCGCGGCCACGTGCTCGAAGGCCTGGCCGTGGCGCTGGCCAACATCGACGACTTCATCACCCTCATCAAGAACTCGCCCACCCCGCCGCTGGCCAAGGCCGCCTTGATGGAGCGCGGCTGGGACTCGTCCATGGTGCGCGACATGCTGGCCCGCGCCGAGGGCGACACGCCGGGCGGCCGCGCCGCCTACCGCCCCGAGGGGCTGTCCGAGCAGTTCGGCCTGCAGGCCGATGGCAGCTACCGCCTCTCTGACGCCCAGGCCGGCGAAATTCTGCAGATGCGCCTGCAGCGCCTGACGGGCCTGGAGCAGGACAAGATCCTGGGTGAATACAAAGACGTGATGGCCCAGATCGCCGATCTGCTCCACATCCTGGCCACACCGGCCCGCGTCACCACCATCATCGGCGGCGAGCTGACCGCGCTCAAGGCCGAGTTCGGCCAAACCAAGGTGGGCGCCCGCCGCAGCACCATCGAGCACAACGTGCAGGAGCTGGGCACCGAAGACCTCATCACCCCCACCGACATGGTGGTGACGCTCTCGCACACCGGCTACATCAAGAGCCAGGCCCTGTCCGAGTACCGCGCCCAAAAGCGCGGCGGGCGCGGCAAGCAGGCCACCGCCACCAAGGAAGACGACTGGATCGACCAGCTCTTCATTGCCAACACCCACGACTGGATGCTGTGCTTCTCCAACCGCGGCCGCGTCTACTGGCTCAAGGTCTGGGAGGTGCCGCAGGGCGGACGCGCCTCACGCGGCAAGCCCATCGTCAACATGTTCCCCTTGCAGCCCGAAGAGAAGATCACCGTCGTGCTGCCGCTCACGGGCGAGTTCCGCACCTTCCCTGAGGACCACACCATCTTCATGTGCACCGCGCTGGGCACGGTCAAGAAGACGGCACTGCCCGAGTTCAGCAACCCGCGCAAGGCCGGCATCATCGCCGTGGACCTGGACGAGGGCGATCACCTGATCGGCGCCGCGCTGACCGATGGCCACCACGACGTGATGCTGTTCTCCGACGGCGGCAAGGCCGTGCGCTTCGACGAAGACGACGTGCGCGCCATGGGCCGCCAGGCGCGCGGCGTGCGCGGCATGCAGCTTGAGCCCGGCCAGCAGGTCATCGCCATGCTGGTGGCCGAGGACGAGACGCAAAGCGTGCTCACCGCCACCGAGAACGGCTACGGCAAGCGCACCGCCATTGCCGAGTACACCCGCCATGGCCGCGGCACCAAGGGCATGATTGCCATCCAGCAGTCCGAGCGCAACGGCAAGGTCGTCGCCGCCACGCTGGTGCGCCCCGAGGACGAAATCATGCTCATCACCGACAAGGGCGTACTGGTGCGCACCCGCGTCTCCGAGATCCGCGAGATGGGCCGCGCCACCCAGGGCGTGACGCTGATCGCCCTGGACGACGGCGCCCAGCTCTCGGGCCTGCAGCGCATTGCCGAGAACGACGGCGACAGCGATGGCAGCGACACCGCCGAGGACGGCGAACCCACGCCCGCATAAGTCCACCATGGCGCGTCCCTACAACTTCTGCGCCGGCCCCGCCACACTGCCCGAGCCCGTGCTGGCGCAGGCCGCCGCCGAGATGCTGGACTGGCATGGCCAGGGCCTGTCGGTGATGGAGATGAGCCACCGCAGCGAGGCCTTCGGACAGATCCACCATGCGGCGCTGGCGCGACTGCGCGAGTTGCTGGCGGTGCCGCCCGAGTTCCGCATCCTCTTCATGCAGGGGGGCGGCCTGGGGCACAACGCCATCGTGCCCTTGAACATCGGGCGCGGCGGCAAAGTGGACGTGGTGGTCACCGGCGCCTGGAGCGCCAAATCGCTGGCCGAGGCGCGCCGCTATGCCGATGCCCAGGCCGCCACCGACACCGGCCCTGGCTACACCAGCCTGCCCGACGCGGCGAGCTGGCGGCTGCGCGAGGACGCCGCCTATGTCCACGTGTGCAGCAACGAGACCATCCACGGCGTGGAGATGGCCAGCCTGCCGGCCGTTGATCGGCCCCTGGTGGTCGACGCCTCCTCCCACATCCTCTCGCGCCCCGTGGACTGGTCGCGTGTGGGCTTGCTGTTTGCGGGCGCCCAGAAGAACGTCGGCATCGCCGGCCTGACGCTGGTCTTCGTGCGCGAAGACCTGCTGGGCCAGGCCCTGCCCATCTGCCCCAGCGCCTTCAACTACACCCTGGTGGCCGAGGCCAATTCGCTCTACAACACGCCGCCGGCCTACGCCATCTACATCGCCGGCCTGGTGTTCGACTGGCTGGTGGCCCAGGGCGGCGTGGCCGCCATGGACGCGGCGGCGGCGCGCAAGTCGCAAGCCCTTTATGCCGCCATCGATGCCAGCGGCGGCTTTTACGCCAACCGCGTGGACACCGCCGCCCGTTCGCGGACGAACGTGCCGTTCTTCATCCACGACGAGCGCCTGACCGCCCCCTTCCTGGCCGGCGCCAAAGCCGCCGGTCTGCTGCAGCTCAAAGGCCACGCCAGCGTGGGCGGGCTGCGCGCCTCGCTCTACAACGCCCTGCCCGAGCCGGCCGTGGCCGCCCTCATCAGCTACCTGCACCACTTCCAGCGCCACCATGGATGACGACGCCGCCCAACTCGATGCGCTCAGGCGCCAGATCGACAGCCTGGACGACCGGCTGCTGAACCTGCTCAACGAGCGCGCCCACGTGGCCGAGCGCATTGGCGAGGTCAAGAAGCAGCACGGCACGCCGCTGTTCCGCCCCGATCGCGTGGCCCAGGTCATCGACAAGATGCAGACGGCCAACCCCGGCCCGCTCAAAGGCGCCCACGTGGCCGCCATCTGGCGCGAAATCACCTCGGCCTGCCTGGCGCTGGAGTCGCCCCAGCGCGTGGCCGTGCTGGGGCCCGAGGGCACGTTCTGCGAGCAGGCTGCCATCCAGTACTTCGGCGGCGCCGCCGACCTGATGTACTGCGCCAACTTCGACGAGGTTTTCCACGCCACCGCCGCCGGCAGCGCGCAGTTCGGCGTGGTGGGCGTCGAGAACTCCACCGAAGGCGCGGTGGCGCGCACGCTGGATCTGTTTCTGCACACGCCCACCCACATCGTGGGCGAGGTCAGCCTGCTGGTGCGGCACAACCTGATGCGGCTGTCCAACTCGGTGGACGGCATCGAGGCCGTGCTGGCCCACCCGCAGGCGCTGGCGCAATGCCAGTCGTGGTTGACCAAATTCCTGCCCTATGCCGAACGCCGGCCCGTCTCCAGCAACGCCGAGGGCGCACGCCTGGCCGCCACCCACCCGGCCTGGGCGGCGCTGGCCAGCGAACGCGCGGCCGCCCAGTTCGGCCTGCACATCGTGGCCCATGCCATTCAGGACGAGGCCTACAACCGCACCCGCTTTGCCGTCATCTGCCTGCCCCACACGCTGGCCACGCCCGCGCCCTCGGGGCACGACTGCACCAGCCTGGTGGTGTCGGTGCCCAACCGTCCCGGCGCCATGCACGACCTGCTGGTGCCGCTCAAGACGCACGGCGTCTCCATGACCCGCTTCGAATCCCGCCCCGCCCGCACCGGGCAGTGGGAGTACTACTTCTACGTCGACATCGACGGCCACCCGGCCCAGGCCAACGTCGCACAGGCCTTGCGCGAATTGCAGGCGCTGGCGTCGTTCTACAAGGTGCTGGGCACGTATCCGGTGACGCCATGATCCAGCAGTTGGGCCTTATCGGCTGCGGTCTGATCGGCGGCAGCGTGGCGCTGGCGCTGAAGGCCGCCGGCACCGTGCGCCATGTCGTGGGCTACAGCCCTTCGCCCACCACCACCGAGCGGGCGCGGGCGCTGGGCGTCATCGACACCGCAGCCGAATCGGCGCTGCGCGCCATCTCGGGGGCCGACGTGGTGCTCATCGCCGTGCCTGTGGCCGCCACCGAGCGCACCTTCAAGACCATCCGCGAGTTGCTGCCCCCCGGCGTGCTGGTGATGGACGTGGGCAGCACCAAGCGCGACGTGGTGGATGCGGCGCGCCGCGTGCTGCGCGAGCGCGTGACCCAGTTCGTACCCGCCCACCCGATTGCCGGCAAGGAGCTGTCGGGCGTCGAGCACGCCGACGCGCTGCTGTTCCAGGGCAAGCGCGCCATCCTCACGCCGCTGCCGCAAACCGATGCCACGCTGCTGACCAAGGCCGAGGCCATCTGGCGCGCCTGTGGCGCCGAGGTCAGGCGCATGACGCCCGAGGCCCACGACGACGCCTTCGCCGCCGTCAGCCACCTGCCGCACCTGATTGCGTTTGCCTACTTCGCCAGCATCCTGCAGCAGAAAGAAGCCGATGAATTCCTTGCCCTGGCCGGCCCCGGTTTTCGCGACTTCACCCGCATTGCCGCCAGCGACCCCGCCATCTGGCGTGACATCCTGGTGAGCAACCGCGAGCAGGTGCTGGCGCAAAGCACCCGCTTTCGCGGCGCGCTGGACGTGCTGGAGCGCACCATGCGCGACACCCAGGGCGAGGCGCTGGAGGCCCTGATCAGCGGCGTCTCCCAGGCCCGCTCGCACTGGCGACTGAACAAGCGGTAGGTTGGCGATGTACAGCACCTCTTTTCTCGACCTCCCCCCCATTGCCCACGCCCAAGGCACGGTGCGGCTGCCCGGCTCCAAGAGCATCTCCAACCGCGTGCTGCTGCTGGCCGGCATGGCGGCAGGCGCAACCCGCATTGAAGGCCTGCTCGAGGCCGACGACACCCAGGTCATGCGCGATGCGCTGCTGGCGCTGGGCTGCCGGCTGCAGCAGGACGGCGAGGCGCTGGTCATCGAGGGGCTGGCCGGCACGCTGCCGGTGCACACGGCCGAGCTGTTTCTGGGCAACGCCGGCACGGCCATGCGCCCGCTGGCCGCGGCCCTGGCGGTGCTGGCCACGCGCCACGGCGGCGCCTTCACGCTGGCGGGCACGCCGCGCATGCACGAGCGCCCCATTGCCGACCTGCTGGCCGCGCTGCGCCCGCTGGGCTGCCCCATTGCCGAGCTGGGTACGCCCGGCTACCCGCCGCTGCGCGTGGGCGACGGCGCGCCGCACCCGCTGGATCTGGCGCGCCCCATCCGGGTGCGCGGCGACGTCTCCAGCCAGTTCCTCACCGCCTTGCTGATGGCACTGCCGCTGGCCGGCAGCGCGCAGCCGGTGGTCATCGAGGTGGATGGCCCGCTGATCTCGGCGCCCTATATCGACATCACGCTGGCGCTGATGGCGCGCTTTGGCGTCTCCGTCGAAGCTCAGGGCCACGCGCGCTTCGTGCTGCCGGCAGGCGCCCGCTACACCGCGCCCGGCCGGCTGCACGTGGAAGGTGACGCCTCGGGCGCGTCGTACTTCATGGCGCTGGGCGCCATCGCCGGTGGGCCCGTGCGCATCGAAGGGCTGGGGTTGAACGCACTGCAAGGCGACATCCGCTTCGTGGACACCTTGCGCGCCATGGGCGCCATCGTCGAAGGCGGCCAAGACTGGCTGGCCGTGCGCCGCGGCGCGTGGCCGCTGCGCGCGGTCACGCTGGACGCCGACCGCCTGCCCGACGCCGCGATGACGCTGGCCCCGCTGGCCCTGTTCGCCGACGGCCCCTGCCGCCTCACCGGCATAGCCTCCTGGCGCGTCAAGGAAACCGACCGCATCGCCGCCATGGCCACCGAGTTGCGCAAGGTGGGCGCCGGCGTGGCGGAGGGCCCGGATTGGCTCACCATCACCCCACCGCGCCAATGGCAGGCCGCCCGTCTGGCCACCTACGACGACCACCGCATGGCCATGTGCCTGGCGCTGGCGGCCTGCAACCCGGCCGGCCTGCCCATGCGCATCGAAGACCCGCGCTGCGTGGGCAAGACCTTCCCCGACTATTTCGAGACCTTGTTCGCCCTGACCACGCCGGTGGCGGACAGCGTGCCGGTGCTCACCGTCGATGGCCCCACCGCCTCCGGCAAGGGCACGCTGGCCGCCGCGCTGGCGGCCACGCTGGGCTACCACCTGCTGGACTCGGGCGCGCTCTACCGCGCCACCGCGCTGGCCGCCCACCAGGCCGGCGTGGCCCTCAGCGACGGCGAGGCCGTGGCCCGCATCGCCGCCACCTTGCCGCTGCGCTTCGACGGCGAGCGCGTCTGGCTGGCGGGTGCCGACGTGACCCACGCCTTGCGGCTGGAAACCACGGGCGAGTTGGCCTCGCAGGTGTCAGTCCACCCGCCGGTGCGCGCCGCGCTGACCGCGTTGCAACTGAGCTTTCGGCGTGCGCCCGGACTGGTGGCCGACGGCCGCGACATGGGCACGGTGATTTTTCCGGGCGCCACACTCAAGGTGTTTCTGACCGCCGGCAGCCGCGAGCGGGCGCTACGCCGCCAGGCCCAGTTGCAGGCCCGGGGCGTGCACGCTAGAATCGAAGACCTTCACGCCGACATTGAGGCGCGTGACGCGCGGGATCGCAGCCGCGCCAGCGCACCCCTCAAGCCGGCCGAAGACGCCCTGCTGCTCGACAACTCGGCGCTTGGCGTCACCGAATCGGTGGCGCAGGTGCTGGACTGGTGGCAACAGCGGCGGCCCTTCGCGGCGTAGGCAACCGCAAGGGGTTTTTCCCCGCCCACCGCCCTTCCCTCCTGGCACGCAAAGTGCCGCCGAGGGCGGTGAACGTGCAACGCAACCCCGTGGTGCGCCCGCGCCACAACGACTGGAAACACACCTCTCATGTCCGACTCCCAAACCACGTTCGGTGGCGACTCCTTTGCCGCGCTCTTTGAAGAATCGCTGCAGAAAAGCGAAATGCGCGCCGGTGAAGTCATCACCGCCGAGGTCGTGCGCATCGAGCACAGCTTCGTCGTCGTCAACGCCGGCCTCAAGTCCGAAGCCTATGTGCCCATCGACGAGTTCAAGAACGACCAGGGCGAAGTTGAAGTCCAGGTCGGCGACTTCGTCGCCGTGGCCATCGACGCCGTGGAAAACGGCTATGGCGACACCATCCTCTCGCGCGACAAGGCCAAGCGCCTGGCCTCGTGGCTGAGCCTGGAGACCGCGCTGGAGTCCGGCGACTTCGTCACCGGCACCGTCAGCGGCAAGGTCAAGGGCGGCCTCACGGTGCTGGTCAACGGCATCCGCGCCTTCCTGCCCGGCTCGCTGCTCGACACCCGCCCGGTCAAGGACATGACGCCCTTCGAGGGCAAGACCATGGAGTTCAAGGTCATCAAGCTGGACCGCAAGCGCAACAACGTCGTGTTGTCGCGCCGCGCCGTGGTTGAGGCCTCGATGGGCGAAGAGCGCGCCAAGCTGCTCGAAACCCTGCACGAAGGCGCCATCGTCGACGGCGTGGTCAAGAACATCACCGAATACGGTGCGTTCGTCGACCTGGGCGGCATCGACGGCCTGCTGCACATCACCGACATGGCCTGGCGCCGCGTGCGCCACCCCAGCGAGGTGGTCACCGTGGGTCAGGAGCTGCAAGCCAAAGTGCTCAAGTTCGACGCCGAGAAGAACCGCGTCAGCCTGGGCCTCAAGCAACTGGGCGACGACCCCTGGCTGGGCGTGGCCCGCCGCTATCCCAGCAGCACCCGCCTGTTCGGCAAGGTCACCAACATCGCCGACTACGGCGCGTTCGTCGAGATCGAACCCGGCATCGAAGGCCTGGTGCACGTCTCCGAGATGGACTGGACCAACAAGAACGTCGCCCCCTCCAAGGTCGTCACCCTGGGCGAAGAGGTCGAAGTCATGGTGCTGGAGATCGACGAGGACAAGCGCCGCATCAGCCTGGGCATGAAGCAGTGCAAGGCCAACCCCTGGGAAGAGTTCAGCGCCACCGTCAAGCGCGGCGACCGCGTCAAAGGCCCCATCAAGTCCATCACCGACTTTGGCGTCTTCGTGGGTCTGGCCGCCGGCATCGACGGCCTGGTGCACCTGTCGGACCTGTCCTGGCACGAGCCGGGCGAGACCGCCGTGCGCAACTACAAGAAGGGTCAGGAAGTCGAGGCCATCGTGTTGGGCGTGGACGTCGAGCGCGAGCGCATCTCGCTGGGCATCAAGCAGCTGGACGGCGACCCGTTTGCCACCTTCACCTCGGTCAATGACCGCGGCATGCTCGTCAACGGCATCGTCAAGACCGTCGATCCCAAGGGCGCCGAAGTGCAATTGGCCGACGACGTTCTGGGCTATCTGCGCGCCAGCGAGATCAGCCGCGACCGCGTCGAAGACGCCCGCAACGTGCTCAAGGAAGGCGATGAGGTCTCGGTGATGATCGTCAACATCGACCGCAAGACGCGCAACATCCAGCTGTCGATCAAGGCCAAGGATCAGGCCGACCAGCAGGAAGCCATGACCCGCCTGTCGCGCACCAACGAGCGCGAAAACGCCGGCACCACCAGCCTGGGCGCCCTGCTGCGCGCCAAGCTGGACCAGGGCAACAACTAAGCCCCCAAGGACGGCGACGGTTGAAGCACGATGACGCGCTCTGATCTGGTGGCTCAGTTGGCCGAGCGTTTTGCGCACCTGACGCAGCGCGACGCCGAGTTCGCCGTCAAGACCATGCTCGATGCGATGAGCGACGCCCTGGCGCGGGGCCATCGCATCGAGATCCGGGGCTTCGGCAGCTTTTCCATCAGCCGGCGCCCGCCGCGCGTGGGCCGCAACCCACGCAGCGGCGAACAAGTCACCATCCCTGAAAAGCTGGTGCCCCACTTCAAGCCCGGCAAGGCACTGCGCGAGACCATCAACCAGTAAGGCCGCGCCCGCGCGCCGTCCCGCCCAGCCCGCCTCGCGCGGGCTTTTTTCTGGCCGTCATCGTCGGCGAGAATCCAGGCCATGCGCATCCTCGCCTGGCTGGTTCGCGGCCTCGTCTTTTTCCTGCTGTTCGCCTTCGCGCTGAACAACCAGCACCTGATCACCGTGCACGGCTTCTGGGGTCATGCCTGGCAAGGGCCGTTGGTCGTGGCGCTGCTGGTGGCTTTTGGCGGTGGCATCGCGCTGGGCATTGCGGCCATGGCACCGCACTGGTGGCGGCGCGGCCGGTCGCAGCCGCAGCCGGCCCAGGCCGATGCCGCACTGGCCGGCCCGCCCACCGCCGCGCGCCCGCCCGTGGTGGACGGAGTGCCCGATGCCTATTGATGGCCTGACCTGGCTGCTGGTCGCCCTGCCCCTGGTTTTCGCCCTGGGCTGGTTGGCCGCGCGCATGGACTGGCGCCAGTTGCGCCGCGAGCAGCGCGACGGCTCGCGCGCCTACTACAAAGGCCTCAACCTGCTGCTCAACGAGCAACAGGACAAGGCCATCGATGCCTTCATCGAAGCCGTGCAGGCCGACCCCGACACCACCGAGCTGCACTTCGGCCTGGGCAACCTGTTCCGTCGCCGCGGCGAGTTCGAGCGTGCCGTGCGCGTGCACCAGCACCTGCTGGCCCGGGCCGACCTGCCGGCCACCGAGCACGACCGCGCCCAGCACGCGCTGGCCCAGGACTTCATGAAGGCCGGCCTGTTCGACCGCGCCGAAGCCGCCTACCGCGCGCTGCTGGGCACCGCCTTCGACACCGAGGCCCGGCTGGCGCTGCTGGGCGTGCACGAGCGCGCCCACGACTGGGCCGCCGCCATCACCACCGCCAGCGAACTCGAGCGCGCGGGCGTGGGCTCGTTCGCCGGGCGGCTGGCCCACTACCACTGCGAGTTGGCCCTGGAGGCCGACGCCCGCGGCGACGCCGCCACGGCCGAGGCCGAGCTGGCCCGTGCCCTCGAGGCGGCGCCGCAGGCGTCCCGCCCCTGGTTGCTGCGCGGCGAGCGCGCGGCCAACGCCGGTGATGCCGAAGGTGCCTGGCGCGCCTGGGATGTGGTGCGCCAGCGCAGCCCCGAGCATTTCCTGCTCGTGGCCCAGGCCTATGCCGACAGCGCCCGCGCCAGCGGGCACACCGACGAAGCCCTGGCACGGCTGCGCGAGGCCTATGCCAATGCCCCGGCACTGGCCTTGCTGAGCGCCAGTGCCACGCTGGAAGACATCACGCTGGCCACCCAACCCGCGCTGGTGGCCGAACTCAACCGCCGCCCCACGCTGGGGGCGGCCGAGGTGTTGCTGACGGCCCCCGCCGCCGCATGGCCCGAGGGCGCCCAGGCGGCTCTGGCCCAGGCCGTAACCCGCGCTGGACAGCCGCTGCACCGCCACCGCTGCGTGGCCTGCGGCTTCGAGTCGGCACGCTACTTCTGGCAATGCCCCGGCTGCCTGAGCTGGGACAGCATGCCGGCACGGCAGATCGATGCACTCTGAACCCGACGCCGCGCCACAGCCGGCCCGGCCGCTGCGCATCCTGATGACGCCGGGCGGTGCCCGGCCGCTGTTCAACGCCCTGCTGACCGCCGTGCCCGGCAGCCAGCCGGTGTGGACGCTGCCCTGGTCCTGGCGCGGCTACCCCGAGACCGCTGGCGTGGCCCAGCGCGCCTGGGCCACCTTTCAGCAGACGGCCCGCCGCAGCAGCTGGCGCCGCTGGCTGCCGCGCCCCTGGGCTCAAACCCTGATCGGCTGGCAGTACAACGGCATGCGCCGGCGCTTCGAGCGCGAACCCGGCAGCCTGGGCGTGTGCTGGAACGGCTTCGATCGCAACCGGCTGGTGTTTCGCCTCGCCGCCCGCGATGCGGGCCACGGCTGCCTGTGCGCCGAGCTGGCGCCGCTGCCGGGCGTGGTGACGCTGGACGCCCAAGGCGTCAACGACGCCAACAGCGTCCCCCGCGACCCGGCGTTCTACCCGGCGTGGGCCGCCGCACACCCGGCACCGTTCGACTGGCGCGCCATCGGCGCCAACCTGACTGCCCGCAAGCCGCGCAGTGCCAGCGCCGCAGCAGCAGCCGGACCCTCCGAAGATGAATTGGCGGCGCAGCCCTATCTGTTCCTGCCGCTGCAGGTGCCAGGCGACTCCCAGGTGCGCTACTTTGGCGACTGGATCGCCTCCATCGAGCAGTTGATCGAAGCGGTGGAACAGGCTGCGCGCCACCTGCCGGTCGGCTGGCACCTGCGCATCAAAGAGCACCCGTCGTCGCGCATCCGGCTTGGCCACCTCGTCGGTCAGCAGCCGGACAGCCGCTGCCGACTGGACAACGCCTCGGACACCTTCACGCTGGTGCGCCACAGCCGGGGCGTGGTGACCATCAACTCCTCGGTGGGCCTGCAGAGCTTCTTCTTCGATCAGCCGGTCATCGTGCTGGGCCGCGCCTTCTATGGCTTCGAGCCACTGGTCCAGCGCGCCCGCAGCGTGGCCGAGCTGGGTGCGCTGTTCGGCGCGGCCGCCTCGCTGACGGTGGATGCCCGGCTGCGCGAGCAGTTCATGCGCTACCTGCAGCAAGATTACTTCCTCCCTTACGACCTCAAGGCCGGCGGCCCGCTGACGGCGGCAGCCCGGCAACACCTCGCCCGCCTGATGGCACAGCCCTGACGCAGTCCTGCCAACCTCTGGGCGTCGGCGAGAATCCAGCATGAGCAACCGCATCATCCTGTGCATGAAGTGGGGCACCAAATACGGCCCCGAGTACGTCAACCGGCTCTACGCCATGGTGGCGCGGCACCTGCGCGGGTCGTTCGAGTTCGTCTGCCTGACCGACCGCAGCGAGGGCATCCGCAGCGAGGTGCACTGCCTGCCCATCCCCGACCTCGCGCTGCCCGAAGGCCTGCCCGAGCGGGGCTGGAAGAAACTCACCACGTTTGAGGCCGACCTGTACGGCCTGGCCGGCACCGCGCTGTTTCTCGATCTGGACGTGGTCATCGTCGACGACATCACGCCCTTCTTCGAGGAATCCGGTCGCTTTCGCATCATCCACGACTGGAAGCGGCCCTGGCGCGTCACCGGCAACTCCTCCGTCTACCGCTTCGAGATCGGCGCCCATGCCGACATCCTGGCCAAATTCCGGCTCGAGTTCGAAGCCATACGCCAGCAGTTCCGCAATGAACAGGCCTACCTCTCCGACGAAATGCACCGCCAGGGCCTGCTGCAGTACTGGGATGCCCGCTGGTGCGCCAGCTACAAATACCACTGCATCCCGCGCTGGCCGCTGAACCTGGTGCGCGCCCCTCGCATCCCGCAGGGCGCACGCATCCTGATCTTCCATGGCGTGGTCAATCCACCCGACGCACTGGCCGGACGCAGCAACGGCAACTGGCGCAAGCCGTTGCCTGCGCCCTGGATCGCCGAGCATTGGCGGGAGTAAACCCTAGGATGGGCGCTTGACGGCGGCCAGCGCCAGCGCCACCGCAATGAACAGGCTGCCGAACGCCCGCTCCACCCAACGCATGGCCTGGGGGCCGCGCAGCAGCCGCAGCATCTGGGTGGCCAGCAGCGTGTAGCCGCTCATCACCACCAGTTCGGTCAACCCCAACGTGGCACCGATCACCAGGTACTGCGGCCCCAACGCCGCCGCCGGGTTCACGAACTGCGGCACCACGGCCAGCAGAAACAGCGTGCCCTTGGGGTTGACGGCATTGACCGCCCAGCCGCGCCACATCAGCGCCCGGGGAGACGCGGGCCCGCCATCCACCTGCAGCCGCAGCGCACCCGCCTTGTTGCGCCAGGCCTGGATGCCCAACCACAGCAGATAGGCCACGCCCACCCATTTGACGGCAGCAAACGCCAGCTCGGAGGCCGCCAGCAGCGCGCCCAGCCCCAGCCCCACCACCAGCACCTGCGTCCACAGGCCCAGCACCAGCCCCACCGTATGGTGCGTGGCCCGGGCAAACCCATGGCTGGCGCCTGCCGACATGGCCGCCACGGCGCCCGAGCCGGGTGAGAGGCTGATCAACCATGCAGCGACAAACAGCGTCAGCCAAACATTCAGTGCCATACCTGCCTCATCCCGAATCAAGCCAGTGCCAGCCGCTGCGCCAGTCGCTGGCGGGCCGCCACCAGCACCGGCGCCACGTCCAGCCACTCGGGCCAGCGCCGCAACACCTGCACCGAAGGCCCCCAGGGCGCATCGCAGACCGCTTCGCCCGGCCCCAATACGCTCAGCAGCGGCGCGCCCACGGCAGCGGCCAGATGGCCCAGCCCACCGTCGGCGGCGACCACCAGCTCGGCCTGTGCCAACAGGGCTGTGCTGGCAGCCCAACCCATGCCCTCAACGACCAGCGCATCGGGGTAGTCCCTGCGCGCCGCATCGACCTCGCCTGGTGCAGCACAGACCAGCAGCGCCACCCCCTGCCGGGCCAGCTCTGGCGCCCATTCGCGCGCAAGCGCGGCGAAGTGCGGCCAAATCACGCCTTGTTCGCCGTCGGTCCCGTAGGGGCACAGCACCACGAACGGCCGCTGCGTCAGGCCACGCGAGCCCAGCAGATTGACGGCCGCCTGTGCCGCCGCCGGTCCCATCTGCCAGCCCAGGCGGGCCGGTGGCGCCAAGTCTTCGTCCAGCATCATGCAGGCCAGATGCCACAGGCGCTGCACCGCGTGCGGCTGACCGTCCGGCAGCGGCCAGGCCCGGTGCAGCAGCCAGGCGCGACCGCCGCCGGTGTAGCCATGGCCTTGCCATCCGCCCAGGCGGGCGGCGACCGCACTGGCACGGTCGCCGTGCATCAGCAGCGCCGGCAGCACCCCGCTGGGCGCGCCCAGCCGCTCCCGCAACCCTCGCCAGGCCGCAGCGGCGTCGCGCCACCCTGCGGGCAATACATGACAAGGCCAGGCTTCACCCGCCAGCACATCGGCCGCCCAGCGCGGCCCCCATACCTGCAGGCCGTAGCCCCGCTGGGCCAGCAGCCGCAGCGCAGGCAGCGCCATCACGGCGTCCCCCACCGCATCGGGCAGACGCACGCCCAGGGGGCCTAGTGATGCAGGTGCGGCGCTGGACGGTGGCAAGGCAGACTTCATGGGGCCCGCCATTGTGCCCGCAACAGGCTGGTAAAACAGGGCATTTCAAGCGATAATAGGAGATCGCCCCGGAGTCGCACCCCTACTGCGCGACATAAGGCGGCATCACGCAAAGGAAGGAGCTTTTGTTGGCCAAGGACGATCCCAAGACCGCCATCGAACCCGGTGGCCTGCGTTACCGCTCCAAAGTAGCGGGTTCCCCGTTTTCAGCGACCGGCGCGTTTGGCGCCGCCACCATGTCGTGCTTTCTGTGCGGCAAGCACCGCCCGCGCGCGCAACTGAAGTCGCGCAAGCTGCTGGGCAAGGCGCAGGCCGTCTGCTCGCCGTCGTGCAAAGAACTCGACGCCATGCAGGGCAAGTAACCCGCTACTGGTGACCTCATTCGCCCGGCCATGTGCCGGGCGTTTGTTTTTGTGCGCCCCCAAACCTGCCGCTGCGCGTCAGGCCCCCGAGGGGGTCAAGAAAACTCGGGAGCGGCCCTTCGTTTTCTTGTGGACCGCCGCTACGGCCGGTAGGGCCACATGAAGCGCTGACCCTGGAAGCGCAATTGGGCGGCATGCTCGCCAATGCGCTCCACCACCACGGCCCCGCCGGCCAGGGTGCCCCCCTCGTGCACGGCCTGGCCGCTGATGACCACCATCCGGGCCTTGGCATCGCTGGAGTACATGGAGCCGCCAAAACTGAGCGGTGGCAGCTGCGCCCGCAGCGTGGGCGGCACGCGGGCCCAGGGCAGCACGGCATCGGCCTGGGGTACAGGGGTCGGTGCCGGGGCGGGTGCGGGAGGCGCCGGCGGCGGTGGCCGGCGCAGTGGCGGCGGCGTG
Source organism: Pseudomonadota bacterium (assembly GCA_020161145.1). Classification (GTDB taxonomy): domain Bacteria; phylum Pseudomonadota; class Gammaproteobacteria; order Burkholderiales; family Burkholderiaceae_C; genus Ideonella. Next base: position 234,223 of record JAIUPQ010000001.1, on the reverse strand, counting down.
GTGGGCGCGGGTGTCTGTGGCGTTGGCGTGGCCACCACGGGTGGCGGCCGCGTCTGGATAGGGGGCGTCGGTGCCGGTGCCTGTGCCAGCGGCGCAGGGGGTACCGGATCCGGCGGCGGCGCGGTGGGCCGCAGCCACCAGCCCAGGGCGGCGGCCAGCACCACCAGCGCCGCAGCCGCCCCCCACCAGCCCATGGCCGCGCTGCGGCCTGGGGGCGCAGCCGCCATCGGCGTGGCCGGTGCCGGGCTGTTCAAGTCGGGGACATGGCCGCGCTGGCGCTCGGCATCGGCTTTGCGCAAGGCGTCGAGGATGTAAGACATGGGCGCGACGCCTTCAGGGATTGAGGCGCGGCTCGCTCGCGCCGGTGGCGCGGGCAAGCAGCATCCAGGTGGTGGGGCCGGCCAGGCCATCGGCGCGCAGGCCCTGGGCGGCCTGGAAGGCGCGCACCCGCGCGCGCAGCTCGGCGTCCAGCACGGCGGGCGCGGGCGTGGCGGCGCTGCCCTCCCAAGCCTGCAAGGCGGCGTGCAGCGCGGTCACGGCCGGATCGGCCACGCCGGCGCGCAGCACGTTGGGCTGCTCGGGCCTGGCCCGCCACAACGTGGTGAATGAGCCGTCCCACGCGCGGGCAAAGCGGGCCGCAGGCCAGGACACCACGGCGCCGCCCTGCAGCAGCAGGCCGACCTGATCGGGTGCCCAGGCCCGCACCACGGCCCAACCACTGGCACCGCCGGGTGCGTCCTCATGCAGCCGCACCAGCGCCGGGCGGCCCAGGCGCTGGAGCAGGTCGGCGCCCTCGCCATCAAAACAGCGCAGGCCTTGGGGTGCAAGTTGCTCGCAGGCCGGGCTGCCGCCATCCAGCGCTGCCCCCCACAGGCCGGCCAGCAGCATGGCGGCCGCGTGGGCATCGGGCAGCAAGGAGGCAGCGACGGCCGGCGCGGCGACGGCAGCTGGCGCCGATGCCGCCGATGCCGGCACGGCCACCGGCGCCGGCCGCACCACCGGGGCAGAGGCCACTGGCAAGGTGGCTGCCACGTGATCGGCAGGCCCCCAGACCTGCCAGGCACGCCAGCCGCCCCAGGCCAGCACAGCGGCCAGCAAACCCCACGCCCCCCAGAGGGCCAGGTGGTGCGTATCGGTGCGGCGCACGCGGGCCGGAGGTTTGCCCAGCACCTCGGCTGCGGCGCGGCGGGCCATGGGCTCACTGACCTGGCGCACCCCCTGGGCGTAAGCCCCCAGCAGGGCGCGGTCGGCCAGCAGGTTGATGCGGCGGGGCACACCGCGGCTGATGTCGGCGATGGCGGCCACAGCGCCGGCGTCGAACAGGGCCGGCCCTTGCCAGCCGGCCACGGCCAGCCGGTGCTGGAGGTATTGCCCCACCTCGTGGGGCGACAGCGGCTCCAGGTGGTAGCGCGCGATGACGCGCTGGGCCAGTTGCTCCAGTTGGGGCGAGGCCAGCAGGGTGCGCAGCTCGGGCTGGCCGATGAGCATGATCTGCAGCAGCTTGCGCTCGGCGGTCTCCAGGTTGGTCAGCAGGCGCAACTGCTCCAGCACCTCTGCCGCCAGCATCTGCGCCTCGTCGATGATGAGCACGCAGGATTCACCCGCCGCATGGCGCGCCAGCAGGAAGGCGTTGAGCAGGTCCACGTGGGCCTTGATGCCCGCGCGCGGCGGCACGGGGATGTGGAACTCGTCGCAGATGGTCTGCAGCAGCTCGGCCACCGTGAGCTTGGGGTTGAAGATGTAGGCCACGCGGCTGGTGGCGGGCACCTGTTCCAGAAAGCAGCGGCAGACGGTGGTCTTGCCCGCGCCGATGGCACCGGTGAGCACGACGAAGCCGCCGCCGGCGTCGATGCCGTAGAGCAGATGCGCCAGCGCCTCGCGGTGGCGCTCGCTCATGTAGAGCATGTGCGGGTCGGGCGCAATGGAGAACGGCGGCTGCGTCAGGCCGAAGTAGGCGGTGTAGAGGCTGGCGGTCATCGCTCGAACTTGAAAACGGCCACACTGGCCAACGCATTGGGCCAGCGGCGCACGGGCTTGCCTGCATGCAGGCCCAGGCTGTCCAGGATGGTCAGGCCGTTCTTGCGCGCCAGCACCTCGAAGTCGGCAAACGTGCCCACGCGGATGTTGGGCGTGTCGTACCACTCATAGGGCAGCGTGCGCGTCACCGGCATGCGCCCGCGCAGCACGGCCAGCCGGTTGGCCCAGTGCGCAAAGTTGGGGAAGCTGACGATGCCCATGCGACCCACGCGCGCCGTCTCGCGCAACATGTCTTCGGCGTTGCGCAGGTGCTGGAAGGTCTCCATCTGCAGCACCACGTCGAAGCTCTGGTCATCAAAGGCCGCCAGGCCGTCTTCGAGGTTGGCCTGCAGCACGTTGACGCCGCGCTGGACGCAGGCCAGCACGTTGGCGTCGGCAATGTCCACGCCATAGCCGGTGCAGCCGCGGTGGGCCTGCAAATGGGCCAGCAGCTCGCCGCGGCCACAGCCCAGATCCAGCACCCGCGAGCCCTCGGGCACCAGGCTGGCGATGGTCAGCAGTTCCTGGTTGTCGGTCATGTCAGCACCGCCCAGCCGTTCCGAAGGTGTCGACAGCCCCCGCGCGGGGCAGCGAGCGAAGTGAGCGTGGGGGGTTGTTTCATGCCAGTTGCCCCGCCACGCGCTCGAAGTAGGCCCGCATCACACCGTGGTAGCGGGCGTCGTCCAGCAAAAAGGCGTCGTGGCCATGCGGGGCGTCGATCTCGGCGTAGCTGACGCGGGCGTGGTTGTCCACCAGCGCCTTGACGATCTCGCGCGAGCGCAGCGGCGAGAACCGCCAGTCGGTGGAGAAACTCACCACCAGAAACTCCACGCCCCGGGCTTGTGCATAGGCCCGCGCCAGCGAGCCGCCATGCGCGCGCGCCGGGTCGAAGTAGTCCAGCGCGCGGGTGATGAGCAGATAGGTGTTGGCGTCAAAGTAGCCGGCGAACTTTTCGCCCTGGTGGCGCAGGTAGCTCTCGACCTGGAACTCGATGTTCTGCGTGCTGTAGCCGGGCTCCTGCGCGCCTTGAAACGCGCGGCCGAACTTGGCCTCCATGGCGTCGTCGGAGAGGTAGGTGATGTGGCCGATCATCCGCGCCACGCGCAACCCGCGCGCCGGCACCACGCCATGGGCATAGAAGTGGCCGTCATGGAAGTCGGGGTCGGTGACGATGGCGCGCCGCGCCACCTCGTTGAAGGCAATGTTCTGTGTGGAAAGGTGGGGCGCCGAGGCCACCACCACGCAGTGCGCGACGCGCTCGGGATGGGCCAGCGCCCAGGCCTGGGCCTGCATGCCACCCAGGCTGCCGCCCAGCACGGCGGCCAGCCGGGTGATGCCCAGGTGGTCGATGAGCCGCGCCTGGGCGGCCACCCAGTCTTCCACCGTCACCACCGGGAAGTCCGCGCCCCACGGCTGGCCGGTGGCGGGGTTGGTGTGGGTGGGCCCGGTGGAGCCAAAGCACGAGCCCAGGTTGTTGACGCCGATGACGAAGAAGCGGTCGGTGTCCAGCGGCTTGCCGGGGCCGACGAGGTTGTCCCACCAGCCCACGTTGTCCGGCGCATCGGCATAACGGCCCGCCACATGGTGGGAGGCGTTGAGCGCATGGCAGACCAGCACGGCGTTGCTGCGTGCGGCGTTGAGCTGGCCGTAGGTTTCGTAGACCAGGGTATAGGGCCCCAGTTGGGCGCCGCTGCGCAGATGCAGCGGCGCCTCAAAAGTGGCGCGCTGCACTATGACGGATTGAAGCAAATCAGGACGGTCTGGCACGCGGCGAGGATAGCAGCCGGCCCCGCGTCAATGCGGGCGCACCGGCGTTCAGGGGCCAGCAGCCGCCTCCGTCTCGGCCTGGGTCAGCGCCAGGTACAGGCCCTCCCGGTCGTTCACACTGGCAGCCTTGGCAAGCAAGCCCTTGAGGATGGTCACATAGGCCACGCTGCGCGCCCGGCTCGCCGCCACCGGCACATCGGGCTGAACTCCCACATGCTCCCAGTTGGTGTGGGTGATGGGGTTGATCGAGCGGCCGGTCGGAATGAAGGCGGTCAAACCGTGACCCAGCGCAAAGCGCTGACCGGGATTGGCGCCGCCACCGGTCGCCTCTCCCACCACAGTGGCTCGTTGTTGCGTTTGCAGGTCATAGGCGCATTCTTCGCCACCCGAGAACGTCTGCCCGGAAGTCAATACAAAAATGGGTTTGAGGTAGCGCGGCATCACTGCCGTGTGGGTCCAGAACTGCTGGGTCCGGTCGTCTTTGCGGCTGTAGATGCTGTTGAGATGGCGCTCGTCACCCAACGCAAAGAAATGGCTGAGCAGATAGACAACCGAGCGCGGTGATCCGCCCCGGTTGCGGCGCAAGTCAAGGATGAGGGCATCGGTGCCATGCAGCAGCAGCATGGCCGCCGACAGGGCGGGAGCAACTACTTCGGTCGGCCCAAAGCCACGCACTTCCAGATAGCCCACATTGCCCGGCAGTCGCTGCACGGCCTCCACGCCGTAGCCAATGGCGGCCATGGACTCGACCGCCTGCGGGTCCAGCACCGTGTCGATCGGGGTTTCCTCAATGGCCGGCGCAGGCTTGAATTCGGGATCAAACCGAACCACCAGGTGCAGATCCTCACCTTGTGTTTGCAAATCATCACTGAGGGCCTTGGCCAACGCCACGGTGTCGTGGACGGCGGCGTAGCCGCCGTTGGCCTCTTTGTCCATCAGCGCCGCACCCAGCTGTTTGGCGCGGTCAGGAAAGACATAGTGGTCGACCAACTGCTGGTTCAACTGGGCAATGACCGCTTGGCGCTCGGCTACGCCAAGTGACTGGGGTGGCATCGGGGGCAGAACCCGCTGCGCATGCGCATGGAGTTGCAAGGCGGCGAGCAACGCGGCCAGCGTGAGGGCAATGGGCTTCATATCGGTCCTTTCTGGATGTGAATGGCTGCCAGCGTGGGTCTACTAACATATTAGTAATTTGGCGCCAAAAAAACGAAAGAGAGACTTCAGTGCTCGGGAGCGTTGGCGATAGGTGGCTACACCGCTGCAGATTCAGGTACCGCGATCATCCTGGGCGGTTTGGGCGGTTTGGGCAGTTCCGGCAAAGGCAATGGCCTGGATAGACGATGCAAGCGGGGTGGGCTAGGCGGCTTGGGCAACGTCGTTGACTCAGGTGGTTTGGGCAAATTGGGCAGAGCGTGGATGCCGGCATGACGCTGGGCGCCGGCAAGGCCGACCGGAGTGGCGACCAGCACCCCACCAACCAACACAGCACCCAATGCCACGCAACCAAACCCTCCTTCAGGCACCGAGGGCACGGTGAGCAGGCGGGCAATGCGTTTGACCAATAGACCGCCGTGAGCGGCCAGTACCAAGCTGGGCGCCGGACACCGGGACACCACCGTCGCCAGGGCCTCGGCCAATGCGATGGCGTCGCCGCAAGCCGCCACGGCCAAATCATCTGCAGCGTGCTCACGCTCCTGTCGGATGCGCCGCCCCAGCCACCATGCGGCCGGATGGAAGAACAGCAGTGCTTCGCACAGACACTGCAAGCCGTTCCACAGCCAGTCCTTGCGTGCGATATGGGCCAACTCGTGCGCGAGCAGTGCTTCCAGCTGCGCGGAAGGCATGCGTGCCAACAGGCTTGCTGGCAGCCAGATCACCGGCCGCACCAGTCGTGCCGTACACGGCACCAACACCTCGCGCGAGACCTGCACCACAACGCGTTGCGTCACCCCCAGCACCACGCGCAGCTTGCACACCCGTGCCTGCCAATGCGGTGGCAGCACGTCATGCGGCGCACGCACCATCTGAGCCACTGTGTACAAACCTGCCATGTGACATAGCAACATCAGGGCCGCACCCAGCAGCCAAAGCAGCACGATGGCATCAGGGAAAGGCGCAGCCCGTGTGATCCAGTAGATGGGCATCTGAAACAGCGCCTCCCACCGCCCGGTCGTCGCCCCCGGCAGCCACGTTTGCTGAAACTGCTGAAGCTGTTCGATGGACAGGGAACAGACCGACACAACCCCCAAGACGGGCGAAATCACCATCGCCAACAGAAATGCCAGCGCCACACCATGGCGGCGGGCCGCGCTGCTCTGTGCCATGAGCCCCAGCGCACACCTGGCCACCAAACCCAGCAGCGCGGCCTGCCACAGCGAATGCAACAAGGCCAAAGCCAGAGCGGACACCAGCCCGGGTGGATAGGAGGCCGCCGGATCCATCAGTTCCCCCCGTCCCGGCGCCTTGCCTTGGCCTCGTCAATGAGCTTGGCGATTTGCCCCAGTTCGGCCTCGCTGGCCACGTCATCGGCCAGTGCCCGCTGCACCAACATCAGCGCCGAACCCGAGAACGCCTTGCGCGTCAGCTCTTTGAGCAACGATGCCTGCACTGTGGGCTCCTCCTGGAGCGCCTGATAGCGGTGACTGCGCTGGGACTCGTCGCGGCGGACGAGGCCTTTGTCCGCCATGATGGTCAGCATCTTGAGCACCGTGGTGTAGGCCGTGTCCTTGCTGCGCACCAGCACGTCATGCACCTCGCGCACCGTCATGGGCCCACGATGTGCCCACAACACGCGCAGGATGGCCAATTCACCGTCGGTGGGGTTGGGCACGGGGTGGTGCTTGCGCATGATTCGTCTTTCAATACGATGGGGTATTTTTACTAAATATTTAGTACTAAGTCAAGTGGAGTTTTATCCCAAAAAAGCGGCCTCTGAAGGCCGCTGCGATGTTCGAGCCTGAATGCCGCTCAGCGCTGCGCCAGCGGCGGCACGTCGCGGCGCGTGGCACCGATGTAGAGCTGGCGCGGGCGGCCGATCTTGTACTCGGGGTCGGCAATCATCTCGTTGAGCTGGGCGATCCAGCCCACGGTGCGGGCCAGCGCAAAGATGGCGGTGAACAGCGGCACGGGGATGCCGATGGCGCGCTGCACGATGCCCGAGTAGAAGTCCACGTTGGGGTAGAGCTTGCGGCTGACGAAGTAGTCGTCCTCCAGCGCGATCTTCTCCAGTGCCATGGCCAGCTTGAACAGCGGGTCGTTTTGCAGGCCCAGTTCGTTGAGCACCTCGTAGCAGGTCTCGCGCATCAGCTTGGCGCGCGGGTCGTAGTTCTTGTAGACGCGGTGACCGAAGCCCATCAGCTTGACGTGGCTGTTCTTGTCCTTGACCTGGGCGATGAACTCGCCGATCTTCTCCACGCCGCCGTTGCGCTGGATGTCTTCCAGCATGTTCAGCGCCGCTTCGTTGGCCCCGCCGTGCGAGGGGCCCCACAGGCAGGCCACGCCGGCCGCGATGGCGGCGAACGGGTTGGTGCCCGACGAGCCGCACAGCCGCACCGTGGAGGTGGAGGCGTTCTGCTCGTGGTCGGCGTGCAGGATGAAGATGCGGTCCATGGCCCGCACCAGCACGTCGTTGGGCTTGTACTCGGACGTGGGCGTGGCGAACATCATGCGCATGAAGTTCGCGGCGTAGGACAGGTCGTTGTGCGGGTAGATGTAGGGCTGGCCCACCGTGTACTTGTAGGCCATGGACACCAGCGTGGGCATCTTGGCGATCAGGCGGATGGCGGCAATGTGACGGTGCACCGGGTTGTTGATGTCGATGCTGTCGTGATAGAAGGCCGACATGCCACCCACCAGACCCGTCAGCACGGCCATGGGGTGGGCGTCACGACGAAAGCCGCGCAGGAAGAACTGCATCTGCTCATGCACCATGGTGTGCTGGGTGACGCGGTTGTCGAAGTCGGCCTTCTGCGCGGCGTTGGGCAACTCGCCGTTGAGCAGCAGGTAGCAGGTCTCCAGGTAGTCGCACTTGACCGCCAACTGCTCGATGGGGTAGCCGCGATAAAGCAGTTCACCCTTGTCGCCGTCGATGTAGGTGATGGCCGACTGACAGGCCGCCGTGGACAGAAAGCCCGTGTCGTAGGTGAACTTGTCGGTGGTGGCGTAGAGCTTGCGGATGTCGAGCACATCGGGCCCCATGGTGCCCTTGTAAATGGGCAGATCCATTGCCGGGCTGCCATCGGAAAACGACAAGGTGGCTTTGACGTCAGAGGGGATCATCTCGTGGGGTCCTTTCGGTTTCCGGTCATGCAAAGGTCAGGGTTGACGCAGCAGGCCGAGCAGGGCCTGCACGTCGGGGGTGGCGAGGTCACCATCGGGCTCGCGGCGGGCCAGCAGCAGCTCAAGCAGGTCGGGGTCCGACAAGTCCATCAACTGCGCCAACGCCGCGCCCTGGTCGGCCGTCAGGCCGTCGCCATGGCGCCTGAAAAAGCGCGCCAGCACCAGGTCGTTCTCCAGCAAGCCGCGCCGGCACCGCCATTGCAGGCGGCCGAGTTCAGCGGTGGAGAGGGCCTGGTCCATGGGTTCAGACGGCCCTTCTGACCATCAGCTCTTTGATCTTGCCGATGGCCTTGGTGGGGTTGAGCCCCTTGGGGCAGACGTCCACGCAGTTCATGATGGTGTGGCAGCGGAACAGCCGGTAGGGGTCTTCCAGGTTGTCCAGCCGGGCGCCGGTGGCGTGGTCGCGGCTGTCCGCGATGAAGCGGTAGGCCTGCAACAGACCGGCCGGGCCGACGAACTTGTCGGGGTTCCACCAGAAGCTGGGGCAGCTGGTGGAGCAGCTGGCACAGAGGATGCACTCGTAGAGGCCATCGAGCTCCTCGCGCTGCTCGGGCGACTGCAGGCGCTCTTTCTCGGGCGGCGGCGTGTCGTTGATCAGGTAGGGCGTGATCGAGTGGTACTGCGTGAAGAACTGCGTCATGTCGACGATCAGGTCGCGCACCACCGGCAGGCCGGGCAGCGGACGCAGCGTGATGGTCTGCGGCAGCGTGCGCATATTGGTCAGGCAGGCCAGGCCGTTCTTGCCGTTGATGTTCATCGCGTCCGAGCCGCAGACGCCCTCGCGGCAGGAGCGGCGGAACGACAGCGTGGGATCGACGGCCTTGAGCTTGAGCAGCGCGTCGAGCAGCATGCGCTCGTGCCCATCGAGCTCGATCTCGATGGTCTGCATGTAAGGCTTGGCGTCCTTGTCCGGGTCGTAGCGGTAGACCTTGAAAGTGCGTTTGTCACTCATCTGGGGTGTCCTTTTGTACCTGCTGCGCTTAGAAGGTGCGTTCTTTGGGCGGCACGGACGCCACCGTCATCGGCTGGAGATTGACCGATTTGTAGGCCAGCCGGTTGTTTTCTGCGTACCAAAGCGTGTGTTTGAGCCAATTGACGTCATCGCGCTGGGGATGGTCGTCGTGGGCATGGGCGCCGCGGCTCTCGGTGCGGGCCGCTGCCGAGATCATGGTGGCCTTGGCGGCCTCGATGAGGTTGTCCACCTCGAGGGCCTCGCCGCGTGCGGTGTTGAAGACCTTGGAGTTGTCGGCCAGGCCGACGTTCTTGGCCCGCTCGGCCACCTCCAGGATGCGGCTCACGCCCTCATCCATCAGCGCCTGGGTGCGGAACACCCCGGCGTGGGCCTGCATCACGCTGCGGATGTCGCCTGCCACGTCTTGCGCGTACTCGCCCTTGGTGTTGGCGTCCAGCCGCGCCAGACGGGCCAGCGTGCGGTCGGCAGCGTCTTTGGGCAGCGGCTTGTGGGCCTTGTCCTTGAGGCCGGCGGCCACGATGTGGTTGCCCGCCGCGCGGCCAAAGACCAGCAGGTCGAGCAGCGAGTTGGTGCCCAGCCGGTTGGCGCCGTGCACGCTGACGCACGAGCACTCGCCCACGGCATAGAGGCCGCCCACGATGCTGCGGTCGTCGCCGCCCTTGGGCGCCACCACCTGGCCATGGACGTTGGTGGGCACGCCGCCCATCTGGTAGTGGATGGTGGGCACCACCGGGATGGGCTCTTTGGTGATGTCCACGTTGGCGAAGTTGTGGCCGATCTCGAACACGCTGGGCAGGCGCTTCATGATGGTTTCCACGCCCAGGTGGGTCATGTCCAGCACCACGTAGTCCTTGTTGGGGCCGCAGCCCCGGCCTTCCTTGATCTCCTGGTCCATGGAGCGCGAGACGAAGTCGCGTGGCGCCAGGTCCTTCAAGGTGGGCGCGTAGCGCTCCATGAAGCGCTCGCCGGCGGCGTTGCGCAGGATGGCCCCTTCACCGCGGCAGCCTTCGGTCAGCAGCACGCCCGCGCCGGCCACGCCGGTGGGGTGAAACTGCCAGAACTCCATGTCTTGCAGCGGCAGCCCGGCCCGCGCCGCCAGGCCCAGGCCGTCACCGGTGTTGATGAAGGCGTTGGTGCTGGCCGCAAAGATGCGGCCGGCGCCGCCCGTGGCCAGCAACACCACCTTGGCCTGGAGCACGTGCACGTCGCCCGTTTCCATCTCCAGCGCAATGACCCCGACCACGTCGCCCTCGGCGTCGCGGATCAGGTCCAGCGCCATCCACTCGACAAAGAACTGGGTGCGCGCGCGCACGTTCTGCTGGTACAGCGTGTGCAGCATGGCGTGGCCGGTGCGGTCGGCTGCGGCGCAGGCGCGCTGCACGGGCTTCTCGCCGTAGTTGGCGGTATGGCCGCCGAACGGGCGCTGGTAAATGGTGCCGTCCGCATTGCGGTCGAACGGCATGCCGAAGTGCTCCAGCTCATAGACCACGTTGGGCGCCTCGCGGCACATGAACTCGATGGCGTCCTGGTCGCCCAGCCAGTCCGAGCCCTTGATGGTGTCGTAGAAGTGGTAGTGCCAGTTGTCCTCGCTCATATTGCCCAGCGAGGCACCGATGCCGCCCTGAGCGGCCACCGTGTGCGAGCGCGTGGGGAAGACCTTGGACAGCACGGCCACGTTCAGGCCGGCCAGCGCCAGTTGCAGCGAGGCCCGCATGCCGGAGCCGCCAGCACCGATGATGACGACGTCGAATTTGCGCGTCGGTAGGGATGCAGATGACGACATGGTTTCAGAGCCTCCAGAGCACTTGCGTGGCCCAGCCGGCACAGCCGACCAGCCAGACGATGGACAACACGTGCAGCACCATGCGCACGCCAACCGGTTTGACGTAGTCCATCCAGATGTCCCGCGCGCCCACCCAGGCGTGCCAGGCCAGGCCCACGATGACAGCGAAGGTCAGCGCCTTCATCCAGGCCGACGAAAAGATGGCGGCCCAGCGGTCGTAGCCCATCTCGCCGGGCAGCAGCACCTGCACCAGCACCACCAGCGTGAACACCGCCATCAGCACCGCGGTGGCGCGCTGCATCATCCAGTCGCGCAGGCCGTAATGGGCGCCCACGACGAGGCGTTTGGATCCGTGATTGATTGCCATGTTGCGCTCCCTCAGTACAGGCCGAACAGCTTGGCGCCCAGCAGCGCCGTCAGCGTCAGGCTGATGACCAGCACCACGACCGCCGAGTTGCGGCCGTCTTCTTTGCTCACCGTGTGGCACACGTCCATCCAGACGTGGCGCACGCCGGCCGTCAGATGGTGCAAAAAGGCCCAGATCAGGCCCAGCACCACCAGCTTGAACGCCCAGGCAGGCACAAAACCGATGCCGGCCGCAAACGCGCTGCGAAAGCTCTCGAACGCCACCTCGGAGGTCACGCTCTTGTCGAAGAGCCAGACCACCAGCGGCAGCAGCAGCAGCATCAGCAACCCGCTGATGCGGTGCAGGATGGAGACGATGGAGGCCAGGGGCATCCGGTAGTGCGGAAGGTCGGAAAGCGCATTGATGTTGCGGAATTCCGGGCGGGGCTTGGCTTGATTGAGCGTGTCTGCCATAACGGTCCTCGGGTGGTGTTCGCTCGCTGCGATGACGTGACGCCTGGGCGTCACCGGTAGCCGGGCATTTTATTGCGACGCAGCATAGGGGTGCCGACTGTCGCCAGGCTTGCAATCCTCATGACAAGCCATTGCGGTAATGGTGGGCGGTGGTGACGTAGAGGCCGCGCCGCAGCTCCACCGGGCGGTCGCCATAGGTGTGGGCGATGCGCTCCACGCTCATCAGCGGCGCGCCTTGGGCCACCTCCAGCAGCGCCGCCGACGCGGCATCGGCCGCCACGGCACGGATTTTTTCTTCGGCGCGGATCATGTGCACGCCGAATTCGGCCTCAAAGAGCCCGTACATGGGCCCCGCATACTGTGCCAGCCGCTGCGCCGACAGGCCTTTGAACAGCTCGGCCGGCAACCAGATGTCGTCCAGCACCACCGGCCGGCCATGGCGCGACAGCGTGCGCCGCACGAAGACCACCGCCTCGCCCGCCTTGAGCGCCAGCGCCCGCGCCACGTCGGCGGGCGCCCGCAGCCGCTTGCAGTCCAGCACGTGGCGCGCCATGGGGCCGGCCTCGGCGGCATCGTCCGGCGTCAGGCGCAAAAACCGGTATTGCGTGTGCCGCTCGGCATGGGTGGCCACGAAGGTGCCCCGGCCCTGGCGGCGCACCACGCGGTTGTCGGCCGCCAGCTCGTCGATGGCCTTGCGCACCGTGCCCTGGCTGACCCGAAAGCGCGCCGCCAGCTCCATCTCGCTGGGGATGGCCTCGCCCGGCTTCCACTCGCCCTGGTGCAGGCTCTCGGTCAGCCGCGCCTTGATCTGCTGGTACAGCGGGCTGAACGCCAGCGCACTCTCGGCGGCCAGCGCGGGCGCCGCAGCGGCAGAGGGATCGGGCGTCGGGACAGGCGTGGGGCTGGACTTCAGCGAAGACGGCATGTGCAGTAATGTAAAAGATGTCTTATAAATGACTGGGGCCATTGTCAGCCATGCGTCAAACCGGCCGGTAAACTGAGCGTTTACCCTGATGCCCTTCACGGAGCCCCCTTTATGAGCAAGAAACCCGTTCGCGTCGCCGTCACCGGCGCTGCCGGCCAGATCGGCTATGCCCTGCTGTTCCGCATCGCCTCCGGCGAAATGCTGGGCAAGGACCAGCCCGTCATCCTGCAGCTGCTGGAAATCCCCGACGAAAAGGCCCAGAAAGCGCTCAAGGGCGTGATGATGGAGCTGGAAGACTGCGCCTTCCCGCTGCTGGCCGGCATGGAAGCGCACAGCGACCCCATGACCGCCTTCAAGGACACCGATTACGCCCTGCTGGTGGGTGCCCGCCCGCGCGGCCCCGGCATGGAGCGCGCCGACCTGCTGGCCGCCAACGCCCAGATCTTCACCGCCCAGGGCAAGGCGCTGAACGCCGTGGCCTCGCGGGGCGTCAAGGTGCTGGTGGTGGGCAACCCGGCCAACACCAACGCCTACATCGCCATGAAGTCGGCCCCCGACCTGCCGGCCGAGAACTTCACCGCCATGCTGCGCCTGGACCACAACCGCGCCGCCAGCCAGATTGCCGCCAAGACCGGCAAGGCCGTCAAAGACATCAGGAAGCTCACCGTCTGGGGCAACCACTCGCCCACCATGTACGCCGACTACCGCTTTGCCACCATCGATGGCGCCAGCGTCAAGGACCTGATCAACGACCAGGACTGGAACGCCAACGTCTTCCTGCCCACCGTGGGCAAGCGCGGCGCCGCCATCATCGACGCGCGGGGCCTGTCCAGCGCGGCCAGCGCGGCCAACGCCGCCATCGACCACATGCGCGACTGGGCGCTGGGCAGCGGCGGCGAGTGGGTGACCATGGGCGTGGCCAGCAAGGGCTGGTACGGCATCCCCGAGGGCGTGATGTTCGGCTTCCCGGTGACCACCGAGGGCGGCAGCTACAAAGTCGTCGAGGGCCTGCCCATCGACGCCTTCAGCAAGCAGTGCATCGACAAGACCCTGGCCGAGCTCGAAGGCGAGCGCGACGCGGTCAAGCACCTGCTGTAAGCGCAGGGCAGCGCGCCCCCCAGCCATCGGGGGGCCGCGCGGGCGGGGTCAGCCCGCCCGCAGCGCCGCAGGGTCCACCCCAGCGGCCTCGCAATAGCGACGGTAGTCGGCGATGCGGTCGGCGGTCGAGATGCGGCGCGTCACGCGCCCCTGGGCGTCGAGGTATTCGACCTCCCCCATGACCACGACGAAGACCACCAGCGGGCCATCGCCCACTGCCCCCCAGGTGTCGGCGCTGCCGGCCAGCTCGTGCACATAGCCACCTGGCCCCACGAGCTCGCCGGTGCCCAGCCGCCGGTGCCCCTGGAGGTTGAGCGCGTGCACGTCGCCGGTGTGCCGATGCAGGCCCAGCGTCACGCCCGGCTCCAGCCGCATCAGCTCCACCCAGCCCCGCCCATCGTCCAGAAAGCGCAGCGGCCGCGACCACTTGCCCGGCCCCTCGGCCATCCACAGCGCTTCGTCGTCCAGCGGGTCATTGCCCGCCACGAACTGCAGGGTCTGCATCATGGTGCGGTGCCTCCAAACAAATGCTGCCGCGCCTGGCTCGACAGGGGCGCCGCCGCTGGCGCATAGGGATCAGCCACGTCCGCGTAGGCGCGCACGGTGGCCGGCCGCAGGGCGATGTGATCCAGCCAGCGCTTCACGTGAGGCCGATCGGTCAGGTCCTGCCCAAGCCCGGCATGCACCGCGACCCAGGGGTAGCAGGCGATGTCGGCGATGGAATACGCCCCCGCAATGAACTCGCGCCCGGCCAGGCGTGCATCCAGCACGCCGTAGAGCCGGGCCACCTCGCGCGTGTAGCGCTCAATCGCATACGGCACCCCCTCGGGCGCATAGCGGCGAAAGTGCCCGGCCTGCCCCGACATGGGGCCCAGCCCCGCCATCTGCCAGAACAGCCACTGCATGGCCTCCAGCCGGCCGCGCGGGTCGGCTGGCAGCAGGCGGCCAGTCTTGTCGGCCAGGTACATCAGCATCGCGCCCGACTCGAACACAGCCAGCGGCCCGCCGCCATCGGCCGGCGCGTGATCCACCAGCGCCGGCATCTTCTGGTTGGGCGAAATCGCCGTGAACGCGGGCGTGAACTGCTCGCCCTCGCTCAAGGCCATCCGAACGAGCCGGTAGGGCAGCGCCAGCTCTTCGAGGGCCATCCGCAACTTGCTGCCATTGGGAGTGGGGGCGTAGTAGAGGTCAATCATGGGCGTTCCGATGCAACAGGGGGTAGCGACATCGCTAATATAGGCAGCCATGCGGACCCTGAACAGTGCCGCTTTAGCCCATTTTTATGGAACCACTTCTGCCACTGGATCTGCGCCTGCCCCCGGCGGGCTCGCGCACCCGCGCGCAAGCCCTGCACGGCGCGCTGCGGTCGGCCATCCTGGACGGCCGGCTCGCCCCGGGGCTGCGCCTGCCCTCTACACGGGCACTCGCGGCGTCGCTGGGCGTGGGCCGCAACACCGTGATTGCGGCCTATGGCTGGTTGCTGGGCGAGGCCTACATAGAGGCCCGGCCCGGATCGGGGCACCAGGTGAGCGCACTGGCCAGCCGCACGCCACCCGCAGCGCGCCGGCCGGCCAGCCGGACGTCCGACGACCCGCGCCTGGCCCCGCTCTACCGCGGCCTGGGCGCCGAGGCCGCGCGAGCACCAGAGCGTGCGTGGGCCTACGACTTCCGCCTGGGCGTGCCGGATGCGGCGCAACTGCCGCAGGATCTGTGGCGGCGCCTGTCGGCGCGCAGCCTGCGCGCGCTGGCCCGGCGTGACGCGGGCTATGCCAGCGCCCAGGGCCAGCCCGCCCTGCGCGAGGCCATTGCCGCCCACGTGTCGCTGACGCGGGCCGTCTCCTGCGGCGCCGACGACATCCTCGTCACGTCGGGCGCGCAGCAGGCCTTCGATCTGTTGGCGCGGGTGCTGGTGACGGCCGGCCAGACGGTGGTTGCCGTCGAGCATCCGGGCTATCCGCCGACCTGCCGCGCCTTCGAGGCGGCGGGTGCGCGCATCGTGCGCGTGCCGGTGGACGACGAAGGCCTGGTGGTCGAGCGGTTGCCACCGCAGGCGCGCGTGATCTGCGTGACGCCATCGCACCAGTTCCCGCTGGGCTGCGTCATGTCACCTCGCCGCCGCGCCGACCTGCTGGCCTTTGCACAACGTCATCACGCGGTCATCGTCGAGGACGACTACGACGCCGAGTTCCGCTATGCGGGCCGGCCCCTGGACGCCTTGCAGACGCTGGATGGCAGCGGCACGGTGTGCTACGTCGGCACCTTCTCCAAAAGCCTGTTCCCGGCCCTGCGGCTGGGCTTTGTCGTCGCCCCGCCCTGGGCGCTGGCGCCGCTGGTGGCGGCCCGGGAGCGTGCCGACTGGCACGGCAACCTGCTGGTCCAGCAGACGCTGGCCGCCTTCATGGCCGAGGGCCACCTGGCGCGGCACGTGCGCAAGATGCGCGGGCTGTACGCGCAGCGGCGTGCCGCACTGCTGCAAGGCCTGGCCAGCGACTGTGGCGCCTGGCTCAGCGCCCTGCCCGGTGAAGCGGGGCTGCACCTGGCGGCGCGCACGGCGCCGCAGGTGGATGCCGACCGCCTCGTCGAGCGCGCCCGCGCCGAGGGAATCGGCGTGTCGTCGATTGCCCGGTATGGCACGGCACCGCAAGTGCCCGCCGGCCTGCTGTTCGGGTTTGGCGCCATCACGCCAGCGGCGATTCGCGCCGGGCTGGCGCGGCTGGCCGACCTGGCCTGACGCCAGTCCGTTGGCGATGGGCGCACCTAAATGCAGGTTCAAAGGTCGCGCTGCTGCTGGCGGCCCGTCGCGGCCGGCATGCCGATGGCCACGGCGTAAAGCACCGCTTCCTGCGCGACGGGCAGGCCCAGCAGGCCGGCCAGTTCGTCGTCAAAGAAGCCGCCGATGTTGCACGAGCCCAGGCCCAGCGAGGTGCAGGCCAGGTTGAGGTTCTGCATGACGTGGCCTGCTTCGAGCAGGATGTAGCGGTAGCCACGGTCGCCGTACTTCTTCATCGTGCGCCCGAATGCCGCCGACAGCACCCCCAGCACCGGCGCCTGCGTCAACTGCGACTGCCCCATGAACAGATAGGTCAGAAAGGCCGCTGGCACCACCACGGCCTTGACGCATTCCAGCGCGTGCAGGCCCGGCAGGTAGTGGTAGACGCCGCTGGCCAGCCCCTCGACCTGGCGGCAGATCAGCGTCAGCTCCAGCGGATACAGCGCACCGCCCGAGGGCACCGTGCGGGTCGTGAAGTCCAGCCGCCCATACGCCTCCTGGCGCGCCACGCCGTAGGCGGCTTGCAACACGCTGGCCAGCGCCGCCAGCGGCAGCGTCCCGGCCGTGAACTGGCGGCAGGAGCAGCGGCTGTGCAGCAGCTCGTCCAGCGTCATCGTCAGCACCGGCCCCGTGGGCAGCGGGGTCAGCGGCAACTCGGGCGCCTCGCGCGCCGGGTCGGGCCAGACGTCCTCGGGCGGTGGCTCGGCGTTGTGGGCAAAGCGCGCCGTGTTGGCGTGAAAAGCCCAGCTCAGGGGGTGGGCGTCGCGAAAAGCAGAAGTCGTCATGCCAGCGGATGGGGGTTGGGGTTGATGGTCACGTCCAGACCATGGCGCGCGGCCAGTTGGGCCAGGCGGCGATGGGCCAGGCGCCGCTCCTGCTGGCCGAAATAGATGGGCTGGAAATCCGGCACGAAGGCGCGCACGGCAAAGACGCCCAATGCGGCCAGGTCGGGCGGGGTGAGGTTGACCAGCACCAACTCGCTGCCTTGGGCTGCCACGTCGTCGGCCAGGGCCCGCACTGCGGCTTCACCCTCCACCACGGCGGGCGCCCGCCAGTCCGGCGTCACGAACGGCGCGCTGCGCATGAAATCGAATGCGGCCAGCGTGTCGTGGCCGGCGTAGTAGAGGTCATGGTCCTCCAGCGTCTTGAGCAGTTTGGTGTGCTCCAGCATGGCCGCACGCTGGGCCTGCACCTGCGGATCCTTGAGCCGGTAGGCCAGGCCGGGCCGCACCTGGCCAATCTCCAGCGCGGCAGAGGCGGCCGCGCGCACCGGATCCAGATCGGCCCCCAGCCCCACCACCACGGCCGGCAGCACCGCCGCCTGCAGCGCAACGCCCAGGCCGACGAAACAGTGCACCGGCCCACGCGGAAACAGGCGGTACAGCTCCAGTTGCACCCCCCGCCGTGCATAGGCCGCCGCCAGCTGGCGCACGCCCGCGTCCGGCACGCTGGCGGGATCGACCCGCTCGCATGGCAGGCGCAACAGCCAGGTGGCCACGAAGGCATCGCGCTCCAGCACCTCCAGCGCCGCCCGCAGCGCAGCCTGGGCCAGCGTGGGCCCGGCGGCCAGGCCATTGGAGGTGACCTGGCACAGGTCGGGCTCGGCCGGTGCGGGTGTGTAGGCCATCAGCGTGGGCTGCGCGGGCACCCAGATCGGCTGCCCCGAAGGCAGGGTGCGCCCCGGCAGCCAGCCCAGCACGCTGTCCGGCAGCAGTGGGGCATAGGGCAGGTTCGCGTACTGCGCCTGGCCGTACAGCACCAGCCGCTGCGGGTCCAGGGCGAGGCCCGGCAGGTCGCCGCGCGGGCAGCGCCGAATATCCTCGCCGGGCCAGGCCATGCCGGCGTAGCGCTCCACCGCCTCGCCCAGGGCGCTGACCTGCGCCGCGTCGTCATCCATCCCCTTGCCGGAGGCGACCTGGAAGGCCTCGGCCTTGTCGGACAGAAACCGGCTGTTGGCCAGCTCGGCCCGGTAGATCAGCGGCCAGGGCGGCTCAGCGGGTGGCTTGTGAAACAGCGTCAGCGACCGCACCAGCCCCGCGTGGCGGCCGACCAGCACGGGCGCCAGGTCGCGCAGCGGCGGTGTGTCTGGCCTTGGCGCGCTCAGATCCAGGTCGGGATGGGCGCTTTTTTTTTTGCGCAGACCGGGCACGCCGGCTGCCGCAAGATGGTGTGCGCGCCGGGCTCGCCGCGCAAGCCGTTCCACTCCAGCACGCGGCCGGCCGCCGCATGCCGCCCGGCAGCGGTGAAGGTCTTGGCCAACTCCATGGCCAGCATGCCGGCGGCCACCGAGGCCAGCGGCATCAGCGTGGGCTCGCGCGGGCCGCGCGGGCTCCTGTCCTTGTCCCGGCGCTCCTCGAAGGCCATGGCGGCGGCGTAGTCGTCCTCGCAGGCAATGGCGCGCATGCGGTAGCACATGTAGCAGGCCGTCTCGTCGGGAAAGACGATGGGGCCAATCCAGGCCGAATCGCCCTCCAGCGTGCAGAACGCGGCCACCTTGCGCTGTGCCACCGCCGCCTTGTTGACCCATTGGGCCAGCACGGCGAACTCCCGGTCGGCAGCGGCGATGGCCACATCGACATCGGCCACGGCGGCCTCCACGGCCGCCGCGCTCCAGGCGGCCACCGGGGTCTGCACGTCCAGTGCCGGGTGGCGGTGGCGCAACTCGGCGGCCAGCAAGGCCTGGCGGCTGGCCGTGGGGTCGCCCGCCAGATCGGCAGGGTCATCGGGCTGATGGGGCGAGGGATCGGCCAGCAACAACTGCCGCACGCCCCAGCGCGCGAACTCGCGCGCCAGCTGCGCGCCCGCCGACTCCAGGCCAAACACGGCCACCCGCTGCCCGCTGAGGCGGTTTCGCAACTGCTCGGGCGCTCGCCCTTCGGTGGCCAGGTGGCTGACCAGGGGCGCCAGGTAGTCGCCCGACTGCCCCCCCACGTCGGGCTCGATCAGGCCCGCATCGGCCAAGGCCTTCAGATGGGCCAGCAAGGCCTCGATCGGCACCTCGACGCTGGCGGCCGCCAGCTCCCGCAAGCTGTGACGGCCATCCAGCAGCGGCACGACCGCCGCCACAAAGGCGCCGACCGCTTCGCCGCTCAACGTGGCCTGGCTGCGCAGCGAGCGGAAGATGGCCGAGCTGTCATCCACGGCCACCCATTCGGTGCCGGGCACCAGCCGATAGGCCTTCGCGGCGGCGCCGCCCTCAGTCACCCAAGCCTCTGAAGCGGCCACCCAACCCACCAAAGCTGCACGGGCCGCAGACGCATTCAAAGTCGCACACGCGGCACACCCGGCAGACCTGACAGATCGAACACACGCGGCAACTGGTGACCGAGCACTTGAAGCACTCGTTGATGCCGCAGACGTGGTCGGGATCGAAGGCCATGACGTCACGCACCTTCTTGTAGATTGCCATGTCCTCTGCCGACAACTCCGTCACAGAGGGCTTGCGGCTCAAGCTTTCCAGCGTCTTTTCAATCGCGGTCAGACGGGCGTTGAGATTGCTGAGATCGTTTTCGTTGGACATGATCTCCTCCTCAAAGGTTGTGGCGACGGATGACCCGTCTGGTGTGCACACTAGGACTGCAACAGGTGGCTGTCAACCGGGCCCGAGACCCCCAAAAGGGGGACGCCCCACCCGGGGCTTCTAGACTCCCCCATTTGCCGCCCGTCACACACCCGCCATGCCCCACGCCAAGCCCCCCGAACGCCACGCCGTGCAGCGCACCGGCTGGCTGCGCGCCGCCGTGCTGGGCGCCAACGACGGCATCGTCTCCACCGCCAGCCTGATCGCCGGTCTGGCCGCCTCGTCGGCCGACAAGCCGGCCCTGGTGCTGGCCGGGCTGGCCGCATGGGTGGCCGGCGCCATGTCGATGGCGGCGGGCGAGTACGTCTCGGTCAGCTCGCAGGCCGACACCGAGGCCGCCGACCTGGCGCTGGAGCGGCGCGAACTGGCCGACATGCCCGACCACGAGCTGCGCGAGCTGGCCGCCATCTACCGCCGCCGGGGCCTGGACGAGACCACCGCCCTGGCGGTGGCCCAGCAACTCACCGCCCACGATGCGCTGGACGCCCACGCGCGCGACGAACTGGGCATCACGCCCGGACAACGGGCGCAGCCCTTGCTGGCCGCCGCCACCTCGGCCGCCACCTTCACGGCCGGCGCGCTGGCGCCGTTGGTGGTGACCTGGCTGGTGCCGCGCGAGCAGGTGGTGATGGCCGTCTCCGTCGCGTCGCTGGTCTACCTGGCCATGCTGGGCATCGTCAGTGCCCGCGCGGGCGGCTCGCCCTGGCTGCGGCCCACGCTGCGTGTGGTGTTCTGGGGCGCGGCGGCCATTGCCGTCACCGTGGCCATCGGCAACCTCTTCGGCACCCTGACTGGTTAAGAGCGCCCGCGTTCAGCGTCACCCTTTGGGGGGACAGCGCCTCTGCCCCGCGCTTGGCAGACTGGGGCGTCGCGCCTCGGCGCTCTGGCTGGAGTTTGGACATGACTGCGATTCGCCCCGGCGCATGGGTCTGGCTGGCAGCGGCGGCAGCGCCCGCGCTGGCCGCCCCCGCTTTTGCCCCCACCGGCGCGCCCGCCGTGCTCACCGTGGAGTACAGCTACGTGGCCGACGGCAAGACGCAGACCAAGTACGACTTGCACGAATGGCGTGTGCGCCGCAGCGCCACCCTTGAAGCGCGGCTGGCGGCCAAGGCGCCCACCAGCCTGCCCGCCATGCACAGCCTGGACGCCGGGCAGAAGGCCGACATGGCCAGCAAGCAGGCCCGTGGCCAGGCCGCAGCCAAAGACATGGCGCCCATGATGGCCAGCGCCGAGCAGGTCATGGCCCAGTGCGGTGAGGACGAAGCCTGCATCGAACGCGAGGTGCGCAAGATGGGCGCCGCCATGGCCGGCACGCCCCAACTGGACAAGGCCAGGCAAACGGCCAGCGAGGCCAGGTCGTTGGGTGACGCCGGGCCGCTGCGCTACCAGTACTTCCAGGGCGTCAGCCAGAAAGGCCGCTACGCCATCGAGGAGCGCATCCACATGCTGCACGGCGACCCCATCTGCCGCGCCTTGCCGGGCGCCCGCTGCACGCACGATGTGAGCCGCCAGGGCAGCGGTGAGGTCAAGCCCGCGCCCGAAGCCAAACCCGGTGCGTCACCCACCACGGCCATGCTCGAATTCGATCGACAACAGAACACCTTGCGGCTGAACCTGCCCATCCCGCTGAACGTGCTGGCCTACACCGAAACCGTCACCACCGACGAGCCAACCGGCACCCACGAGGTGCCGGCGCCCAAAGGCCCGCAGCCGCGCAGCCTGGCCTTTCCCAAGGCCCAGCCGGACATGCTGTCCGTGCCACTGCAAGGTGCCTGGCGCAGCCAGCGCGGCGAGCAGCGCATTCCCACCAAGGGCGAGGGCGGCGAGGGCGGCGTGCTGACGGTGCGCTGGACGCTGACCGTGCCCTGACCTATCCGCCACCGCGCAGCCGCCGCGCCCAGTCCTCGGCCTCGCCACGCGCCAGCCGCTGTGCAAACAGCCGCTGCCAACTGGGCGGCAGTGGCAGGGCCAGCACCGGCGCCAGCCGGGCGGGGTCGCAGACGCGGTCGCGGATCAGTGCCAGCAGCGCGGCCACGCTGGCCTCGGGGTGGGGCCGCGCCAGCCGCAAGATGGCGTCACCCGCCTGCACGGTGCCGGGCCGCTCCACCCGCAGGTACCAGCCGGCGCGCAGGCTGTCCTGCACGCGGGCGGCCATGTCGGCCACGCCAAAGCGGCGGTTGAGCTTGAAGCAGGGCTGCCGGCCCTGACTGACGCGCAGCTCGGCTCGGCCCACGCGCCACAGGTCGCCCAGGCACACGCCCTGCTCGTCCACGCCCTCGACACTGAGGTTTTCGCCAAACGCGCCCGCCTGCCACGGCACGGCCACCGCGCCCAGCTCAGCCTGCCAGGCGGCGTAGTGGCCGGCGGCATAGGCGTGCACGGCCTTGTCGATGCCGCCATGCACGCGGCGGTCGGCCTGCTCGTCGCCGGCCAGGCCCAGGCTGCTGACCCAGGCCGGGCCGGCCACCGGCTGCTTGGCGATGGCGCTGGTGAGGCCGCCCGCGCCCAGCGGCGCCGCGCGGCCCGCCAGCACGGCGCCCACGCGGCCGATCACCGCCATTCAGAAATCGCCATCACGCACATAGGGGTAGCTCCACAAAATGGTCTGCATCAGCACCGACTTGACCCAGGCCGCATGCATGGCCTCCACCTGCTCGGGTGTGGCGCCTTGCCTGGCGAGAAAGGGCTTGAGCGTGGTGGTCACGGGAATGGTCAGCGCACTGAGGTAGCGGTAGTTGACCAGCGCGCTGCTGTGCGCGCCGTCGGTCTGGTTTTTCTTGGCCCGATGATGCCGCAGACCGATTTCGTACTGCCAGTCCAGCCAGGCCTGGTCGTAGCGCGCATCGGCGGTGTTCAGAATCCAGCGCGCGAAGCGCCGGCGCACGGCAGCCAGGTACTCGCCATCGGGCTTGCCGGTGCGCGTGTCGGTGAAGAACACCAGCAACTCGGGCGTGGCGGCCACGAAGCCGTACCAGACGTCCAGGATGGCGTCGGTCTGGCCTTCGAGGATGGGCTTGCTGCGGCGCAGCGCCTGCACGTCGGCCTCGGTGAACAGCAGCGCTTTTTGCAGTGCCGCCAGGTCGGCCACCGTGTAGGGTGCGGGCGCCAGGGTGGCCGCGCCATGGGCGTAGCCGGGGATGGCGGGCGGCGCGGCCGCGCCGGTGCTCGCGACGACGCCCAGCGCGGTGGCGCTCAACAAGTGGCGAAGCAGGCTCATGTTCATCTCCTTCATGGGGGGTGGTCGGGCTTGCAGTGTGGGCGCCGCAGTCGCATCATGGGCGTCATGTCGTCCGTAAAACATGTCCCATCGTCCAAACCCGCGGCCCCAGGGATCGACCGCCTCTCGGCGCTGCTGAGCCGCTTTCGGGTGCGCACCCACTTGTTCTTCAGCGGCTCGCTGTGCGGCCTCACCCCGTTCGAGGCCCAGCCCGGACGGGCTTTTTTGCACGTGTTGCGCGCGGGCACGCTGGAGGTCAGCCACCCGCAGCGGCTGCAAGGGCTGCCGCGCCGCCTGCGCGTGAGCGAGCCCATGCTGCTGTTCTACCCGCGCGCCGTGACGCACCGCTTTCACAATCCGCCGCGCGAGGGCTCGGCGTTCAGCTGTGCCACGCTGGATTTCGAGGGCGGCGCCCACAACCCGCTGGTGGCGGCCCTGCCGCCGCTCATTGCCCTGCCGCTGCGCGAGGCCGACGGCCTGCAGGCCACGCTGGACGTGCTCTTTGCCGAAACCGACCGCGTGCGCTGCGGCTCGCGGCTGCTGGCTGATCGCCTATTCGAGGTGGTGCTGATCCAGCTGCTGCGCTGGCTGCTCGACCACCCGGCCCAGGCCGGCATCCGCTCGGGCCTGATCCTGGGCCTGGCCGATCCCCATCTGGCCCGCGCGCTGGTGGCCGTGCACGCCGAGCCCGGGGCGGCATGGACGCTGCCCCGGCTGGCCGAGGCAGCCGCCCTCTCGCGCACCACGTTTGCCGCGCGCTTTCGGCAGACCGTGGGCACCACGCCCATGGACTACGTGGCCGACTGGCGCATCACGCTGGCCTGTGCCGGCCTGCGCGAGGGCCGCGCCGTCAAGGCGCTGGCCGCCGAATTGGGCTATGGCAGCGCGGCGGCGCTGTCCAAGGCCTTCAAGCAGCGGCAGGGCGTGGCGCCGCGCGCATGGCCGGCCCGCGAGGCGCCAGCGTGAAAGAATCCCGCCCATGCTGCTTGAATCCCTGCTCGCCTATCTGCACCTGTCGGCCCTGCTCGCCGTGGTGGTGTTCATCTCCAGCCAGGCTGCGCTGTGCCGGCCCGAGTGGATCAATGCCGCTGCCGTCAAGCGGCTGCAGCGGCTGGACCTGATTTACCTGATCGCCGCCATGGCGCTGCTGGCCACCGGCCTGGCGCGCGCCTGGTGGGGCATCAAGGGCAATGGCTGGTACTGGAGCCAGCCGCTGCTGCACATCAAGCTGACGGCTTACCTGGTCATCGGCGGCCTGTCGCTGATCCCCACGCTGGCCTTTCGCCGCTGGGCGCGCGCCTTGCCCACGCTGCCCGAGCCCGCCGAGGTGCGCCGCGTGCGGCGCTGGATCATGATCGAGGCCCACCTGCTGATGCTGGTGCCGATAGCCGCCGTGCTGCTGGCGCGGGGCGTCGGTACCCGGTGAGCACGGTGCTGCACCCCAGCGCGGTGCTGCACCCCAGCGCGGTGCTGTTCGCCGAGGGCGAGCACGCGCGCGAGCTGCCGGTGGTGGACCACTACAGCGGCCGCGAGACCTTGATGCGCAAAAGCCTGGCCAAGCAGGCCGAGCTGGGCCCGCTGTTCGACGTGACGCTGGACTGCGAGGACGGCGCCGAGGCGGGCCGCGAGGCCGCGCACGCGCGGCTGGTGGCGGCGCTGGTCAACGACCCCGATCTCAACCGCCATGGCCGCGTGGGCGCCCGCGCCCACCCGGTGGACCACCCGGCCTTTGCCGACGACGTGGCCACGCTGGTGGGCGGCGCGGGCGCGCGGCTGGCCTATCTGATGGTGCCCAAGGTGCGTGGCCTGGCCGACGTGCAGCGCGCCGCCGATGCGGTGGACGCGGCCGCCGCGCGCGCGGGTGTGCCGCCGCCGCCGCTGCAGGCGCTGATCGAAACCCACGGCGGCCTGCGCGAGGTGTTCGCCATCGCCGCCCATCCGCGCATCGAGTCGCTCTCCTTTGGCCTGATGGACTTCGTCTCGGCTCACGGCGGCGCCATCCCGGACACCGCCATGCAGGCCCAGGGCCAGTTCAGCCACCCGCTGGTGGTGCGCGCCAAAGTGGAGATCGCTGCCGCCTGCCACGCGGCCGGCATCGTGCCCTCGCACTGCGTGGTGACCGAGTTCAAGGACACGGCGGCGCTGACCGCCGCCGCCCGCCGCGCCGCGCAGGAGTTCGGCTACACGCGGATGTGGAGCATCCACCCGGCCCAGATCGAACCCATCCTGGCCGCCTTCGCCCCGGCGGCGGCGGAAATCGACACCGCCGCCGCCGTGTTGCTGGCGGCCCAGGCCGCCGGCTGGGGCCCCATCAGCCACGCCGACGCGCTGCACGACCGCGCCAGCTACCGCTATTACTGGCAGGTGCTGGTGCGGGCTGCCCGCACCGGCCAGCCCCTGCCCGAAGCCGCGCGCGCCGCGTTTTTCCCGAGCGGCGAAAATGCCGCCCATCACGACTGATGTTTGACTGGAGATCCCCCCGCATGACGCGCCCCTCCCTTGCCTGGGCCTGCACCGCCCTGCTGCTGAGCCTGGCTGCCGCCAGCGCCAGCGCACAGACCCCGAGCCAACCCGCTGCGCCCAGTGGCGCCCAGAAGGCGCCGGCCAAGAAAGCCCCCGCCAAGAAGGCCGCCTCAACCAAGAAAGCCGCGGCCAAGAAGGCGCCCGAGCCCGAACCCGAGGTGCCGCCGCCGCCGGCCGACGACGCCCAGCGCGCCGCCGCCGCGCTGGTCTACACCGGCCCCTACGCCTGCGAGCTGAACAAGACGCTGTCGGTCACGCCCGATGCCCAGCACGAGGCCTATATGGACGTGCTGTTCGGCAAGACCCGCTACCTGGTCAAGCCCGTGCTCTCCACCACCGGCGCGGTGCGGCTGGAAGACGTCAAAGGCCAGGCCTTGATGGTGCAGATCGCGCAGAAGTCCATGCTGCTGGACGTGAAAGTGGGCCAGCGCCTGGCCGACGACTGCGTCAGCGAAAAGCAGGCCGAAACCCGCCGCGCCGTGGCCGCCGCCGAGCAGGAGGCCGCCGCCAAGGCTGCGGCTGAAGCCGCTGCCGAAGCAGAGGCAAAAGCCAAGGCTGCTGCTGCCGCCACCGCCGCCGCGCAAGCCGGCTCCAGCGCCCCCGTACCGCCCGCCCCCGCCGCCAGCGGCGCCATCCAGGGCTGATCCACCGGCGCCGCAGGCCGCCTACAGACGCCACCGCCAGCCGGTGGCGTCTTTTTTTGTGCACCGCAACACTTGCCAAGTCTTATATAAGACTTAAAATGCCCGCCGATCAGACGAGTATCCGTTCAAGGAGCCCCACCCGATGCTGCAAGCCTATCGCCAACATGTCGCCGAACGCGCCGCGCTCGGTATCCCGCCGCTGGCCCTGGATGCCAAACAAACGGCCGAGCTGATCGAGCTCATCAAGGCCCCGCCGGCCGGCGAGAACGCCGCCGAGCTGGTGGAGTTGCTGACCCACCGCGTGCCACCCGGCGTGGACGACGCGGCCAAGGTCAAGGCCAGTTTTCTGTCGGCCGTGGGGCATGGCGACGTGAAGGTGGCGGCGCTCAGCGCCCAGCGCGCCACCGAGTTGCTGGGCACCATGGTGGGCGGCTACAACGTCAAGCCCATGGTGGACTTGCTGGCCAGCGCCGACGCGGCGGTGGCCGATGCGGCGGCCGAGGGCCTGAAGAAAACCCTGCTGATGTTCGACGCCTTCCACGACGTGGCCGAGTTGGCGAGGCAGGGCAACGCCCGCGCCCGGGCCGTGATGCAAAGCTGGGCCGACGCCGAGTGGTTCACCTCGCGCCCCGAAGTGGCCCAAAAGATCACCGTCACCGTCTTCAAGGTGCCCGGCGAGACCAACACCGACGACCTCTCGCCCGCCCCCGACGCCTGGAGCCGCCCGGACATTCCGCTGCACTACCTGGCCATGCTGAAGAACACCCGCGAGGGCGCGGCCTTCAAGCCGGAAGAAGACGGCAAGCGCGGCCCCATCGCCTTCATCGAAGACCTCAAGAAGAAAGGCCATCTGGTGGCCTATGTGGGCGACGTGGTGGGCACCGGCTCCAGCCGCAAGAGCGCCACCAACTCGGTCATCTGGGCCACCGGGCAAGACATCCCCTTCGTGCCCAACAAGCGCTTTGGCGGCGTGACGCTGGGCGGCAAGATCGCGCCCATCTTCTTCAACACGCAAGAAGATTCGGGCTCGCTGCCCATCGAGGTCGACGTGGCCAAGATGGAGATGGGCGACGTGCTGGACGTCTACCCCTACGAGGGCAAGGTCGAGAAGAACGGCGCCGTGCTGGAGACCTTTGCACTCAAGAGCGACGTGCTGCTTGATGAGGTGCGTGCCGGCGGCCGCATCAACCTCATCATCGGCCGCAGCCTGACCGGCAAGGCGCGCGAGGCCCTGGGCCTGCCCGCCAGCACCGTGTTCCGCCTGCCGCAGGCGCCCAAAGACACTGGCAAGGGCTACACGTTGGCGCAGAAGATGGTGGGCCGCGCCTGCGGCCTGCCCGAGGGCCAGGGCATCCGCCCCGGCACCTATTGCGAACCCAGGATGACCACCGTGGGCAGCCAGGACACCACCGGCCCCATGACGCGCGACGAGCTCAAAGACCTGGCCTGCCTGGGCTTCAGCGCCGACCTGGTGATGCAGAGCTTCTGCCACACCGCCGCCTACCCCAAGAAGGTGGACGTCAAGATGCACCACGAGCTGCCGACGTTCATCAGCACGCGCGGCGGCGTCAGCCTGCGCCCCGGCGACGGCGTCATCCACTCCTGGCTCAACCGCCTGCTGCTGCCCGACACCGTGGGCACCGGCGGCGACTCGCACACGCGCTTCCCCATCGGCATCTCCTTCCCGGCCGGCTCGGGCCTGGTGGCCTTCGGCGCTGCCACCGGCGTGATGCCGCTGGACATGCCCGAATCGGTGCTGGTGCGCTTCAAAGGCCAGATGCAGCCCGGCGTCACGCTGCGCGACCTGGTGCACGCCATCCCGCTCTATGCCATCAAGCAAGGGCTGCTGACGGTGGCCAAGCAGGGCAAGAAAAACATCTTCTCGGGCCGCATCCTGGAGATCGAAGGTCTGCCCGACCTGAAGGTGGAGCAGGCGTTCGAGCTCTCCGACGCCTCGGCCGAGCGCAGCGCCGCCGGCTGCACCATCAAGCTCAACCAGGCCCCCATCACCGAGTACCTGCGCAGCAACGTGGTGCTGATGAAGAACATGATTGCCGACGGCTACGCGGACCAGCGCACGCTGGCGCGTCGCATCGCCGCGGTGGAAGCCTGGCTGGCCCAGCCGCAGCTGCTGGAGGCCGACAAGGATGCCGAGTACGCAGCCGTCATCGAGATCGACCTGAACCAGCTCAGCGAGCCCGTGGTCTGCTGCCCCAACGACCCGGACGACGCCAAGCTGCTGTCCGACGTGGCGGGCCAGGCCATCGACGAGGTCTTCATCGGCTCGTGCATGACCAACATCGGCCACTTCCGCGCGGCGGCCAAGCTGCTGGAAGGCAAGCGCGACATCCCGGTCAAGCTGTGGATTGCGCCGCCCACCAAGATGGACGAAAGCGAGCTGACCGAGGAAGGCCATTACGCCACCTTCGGCGCCGCCGGTGCGCGCACCGAAATGCCTGGCTGCAGCCTGTGCATGGGCAACCAGGCCCAGGTGCGCGAGGGCGCCACCGTCATGTCCACCAGCACGCGCAACTTCCCCAACCGCCTGGGCAAGAACACCAACGTCTACCTGGGCAGCGCCGAGCTGGCCGCCATCTGCTCCAAGCTGGGTCGTATCCCCACCGTGGCCGAGTACCACGCCGAGATGCAGAACGTGAACAGCGAGGCCACGAAGATCTACCGCTACATGAACTTCGACCAACTGCCTGAGTACGTGGAAAAGGCCAAGGCTGTGGTGGCCTGAGCGAGCGGCTCTTGGCCACACCAACCCGCCATGATCCGGCGGGTTTTTTTGTTTTATACGCCGAGGTCTTTATGAAACCTGACTTGGCTGCCTCGATGGGCCATCAGGCAATGGTCGTCGAGTGCAGGCTGCATCGCACCTGCCCCGCATCGTCACCTCACCCAGGATACACACTACACGACTGATCGCCACCGCCCAAAATAGTTTGGCGGACTTCTAGTTCACGACACTAGAGCAGAACCCAGCCCACCACACAGTCACCAGCGCACGACTTCAAAGCCGCGCTGCCGCATCAGCATGTCTGCTTCGGTGAAAGGATTCGGGCCGTCCAGGAAAGGCACTTTAGCCGGCTTGCCCACCTCGTATGCCGGATGACGCTTTGGAACGGGCATGGGTGCAGTCGCCCCGGCACGCTGTGCCGCGCTGGCCAGGTCCATCGCCTCGACCGCCTGCTGCGCCTTACCTCCCCACAGCATCAACAGCAGCGGGCGGTTGATGCGACTGGCCAAATGTATGAGGATGGCACGGATCACTGGCGTCCACATCGCCATATGCGCGGCCTGTGCTGGTCGGCGCGGCGGCGAATATTTCCTCTTGTCGAATCGCGACAACGTGAGGCCCAGATTGATGCACAACACGCCCTCTCGAGCCCAATGCTCGAAGAGTTCAGGCGGCGTCTGCATCGGCACCACTGCGTCCCTGAACGCAGCCCGCCACTGCGGCCACTCGGCATCCGACGTGCCCCATCCGCGCACGCCCCATCGATGGTCGGCCAACACCTGCACCACTCGCCGCAAGCTCAGCGCCACATGATCCTGGTGCCAGTCGTTCAGTCCCCCTTGCTGGAACGAAATGCCGGTGGCATCGCGGATGTCCGGATAAGGATCCTGTCCAAGAAGCACCGCACGGACCTGGTCCGGTGACACTGTGTCCAAGGCCTTGAAGATGTGGCTACCCGGCGGTGCGCCACCGTGCGGATGACCGCGACGCAGCGGAATGATTTTTTCGTCCGGCTCCAAGGTCAGATCGGCGGGGATCGCTGAAAAGTCCGGCTCCACACCTTTGAACACCGGCTGCCAGATGGATGCCACATCATCACGCCAGTTGCGCAGATGCTGCTCAAGCGCCTTTCTGAGGAGCGGCGCCATGCATCAGTCCTGCTTGAAATAGAGGCTGCTGCCGTCGATGACCTTGAAGCCCGACGTGGACTTCAACGATGCACGCTCCGCCTGGTACCAGGCAATCTGCGGCGCAACGTCGAACAAGCCCGTCAGCGCCACTTCGACGGCCGCCCTATCCAAGCCACCATCTGATGCGATCCATAGCAGGGTGTAGCGGTCTTCGATCAGGAAGACCATCTCGCCTCCGATCTTTTGCAACGCCGAAAGCACGCCGACCGCGTCCTTTGCATGAGCCTTCGACAACACTGCCAGTTCCAGAACGCACTTATCGGACTCCAAAGCCTCGGTACCTGAAACAGCAGCGCGATGCACCGGTGTGCCGTACTTCGCTCGCACCTCCCCCACGTCGACCGCGATGCCACTGCGGGAACGCTGCGGGCCCTTCGGGAAACCGAAAATGTCGGCATGGCTTGCGCTATAAGCGATTCCTTCGGGATCTTGCTTGTGCTCAAGGTACGCTGCTTCGCTTGAGTAGATCAGCAGGGCCACCTCTTCAGGCAGACCGTCAACCATCGGTTGCAGCACCGTTGGCGAATACACCTGCAGGCCGAAACGCGTCATTACCTTCCACGTCTGCGGGATGAATTGACTGCCCAGGCGGTCGAGAAAAGTCTTCCAGTCAGCCGCATCAGCGAGGGGGTCCCTGCGCCACCCTTGCCAGACACGGATCATGCGCGGATCGCTCAATTTAGGAACTCCTGTGGCACGGGTTGCAGTTCGGTATGCATATCCAGGAACCAACGGATGACTCGACGCACTCGCGCCGGCATGCGATGGTCACGCCGGCGGACGATCCAGATCTGCTGCCTCACCGCACGCTCTGGCTCTGCGTCCTGCGGCTGTACCAGCCTAATTCCTCCGGACGCCAACTGCGCCGCCACCACGTGTCGAGGAAGTACGGAAAATCCCATGCCACCCTCAATCATCGCCAGTACGCCTCTGAGGTCATTGAACTGGCCGCTGACTCGCAACGCCAGTGGACTCAGCGCATCGCTTTCGCCGAAGTAGCCGGTGACCCAGCGGTTCAGCCCGTTGATCATGTCGGGGTAGGTGACAAACGGCAGCGCAAGCAGTTCGTCAAGGTTGGCCAGAGGTGAAGGTGCGCAGGCGCCCGCCGGACCGACCAGCACATACTCCACGGTACAGAACGGGTAGGCCTGCATCGATACCGCGTCGCACGGCAACATGCTGAAGCCAAAGTCGATGACGCCGCTTTGAACGTCGTCCAACACATCCGACGACGGCTTGAGTTCGATACTCAGCAACAACTCCGGATATTCCAGCCGGCGTTGCAGAAGCCAGCCGAAATGAGGTGCATGGACGCAACTCTCTGGCATGGCGTACGACACCTGTCCGCGCATGGATTCGAATTCCTCATTGAGCGACTCGAGGAATGCAGATGTGTGCTCCATGTAGGCACGCGCATGTGCCGCGAGCAACTGACCGCCTGGCGTCGTCACGATGCGCTGCCCCGCGCGAACAAATAGCTGGGTGTGCAAACGGTCTTCCAGCTTGGCAATCTGCTGGCTGATCGCCCCCTGCGTCAACGACGCCTCCTGTGCCGCGGCCGAAAAACTCTCTGTCCTGACGACTGCGAGAAATGACCGAAACAGGCGGGGGTCAAGCCGCTCGAAATCACTTGCAATCCAACGCAGCATCATTTCTTGTCCCTCCCTACAACGGCAAGCAGGTCACGATCGGCGCCAGAGGCTGAAGCGGTGAAACACGATGTGGTTCATCGGCGCAACGGTCAGATGTTCGGCGTGCTTGACCCAGTGTTTGCCCACCAGCCTCAGATACACGCCATCCTTCAAGGCAGCAGCCTGTGCGTTGTGCCGGCCCACCAGTTCCCAGGGCTCGTCAGCCGCCCGGCGCCGCCAAGCAGACCAGTGGACACCGCCCTCACGCACCAGCCGCAACTCCCCGCTCGCCGGCCCAACCGGCTTGGGGCCGCTGTTCTTGCCATACACGTTGTTGCGTGTGTCCGCGATGACCTCACCACTGGCCAGCGTCTGAAACGCCGGCAGTTGCTCATTCCAACTGATCCTCCAGCCGTCCTCTTCGTCAAATTCGCTGCTGACGAAGGGCGGCTCGCCATGCACGTTGAACACCAGGGAGCAATCCTGTGGCTCCTTCGGCGAAAGCACGGTCCGAGTCGGCGGCGTCACCGTGACAGCCGCCAGTTCAAACGTCGCTCCGGGGGCCGGCGCTTGCACGCTGAAAACCAAGTCAGCCCGGAAGTCGCCGGTCAGAGCACGCCGCAGGACGACGCCGGCCGATGCGTACTCTTTTCCCTCCACAAACTCCAGTCGAACCCCATGATCGATGCTGAGAGCGCACTCCGCACTGACATTGAGGTGTCCGGCCACCCACCGCGTGTCCATGGACTCAACGCTCTGGAACTCCTCTTTCCACTTGAGATTCCAATCATCAGGCATTTGAACGCTCCAGACTTCTGACCTATGAATGACACGTTCCAGGCCAATGTGACAGCACCAGCCACGCTAATGACCGCTATTAGCAGGCATCGCTTGATCGACGTCGCAATATCTCGCAAAGTCTGCCATCGGCACCTGACTGGCGTAAGGAGTCGATCAAAAAACTAAGGGAGAAAAACATGCACGGCCTGACCACCACAGGGCTGCCCTCTATTGACAACGACGCTACGGCAGCACAAGCAGCACTGGAGACGATCGGATGGAGCGTGATGGTGCTCGATGCGGATGCGGCAATTCACTATGCGAATCTTGCGGCGCGCAACGAGTTGCGCGATGGTAGCACCTTTCGGCTGAACGGTTGCAATCTGGTGACGGTACATGGCGAGCACACCCAGGAGTTGCGGCGCGCGTTGACGGGCGCACAGCACGGGAAACGCTCAATGCTGAAGATAGGTTTCGGACCGACAGCTCGTATGCTCTCCTTTGTTCCCCTCGCTGGGGTGGCCAACACGACAACGCCTCCGGCGGTCAACTCACAACGCATCTTGGTGATATGGGCGACAGATAACAAACCCTTGCGTTCAACACTCTGCCTATTTGCAATGGCGACGGGGTTAACGAGTTCCGAACGAGAAGTGCTGGAAGAGTTGTGCATGGGCAGACAGGCGCAGGCGATCGCATTCCAGCGTGACGTCAAGCTCGCAACGGTGCGCAGCCAGATCGGCAGCATTCGAAGCAAGCTGGGAGCACACTCCGTTCACGAGGTGATCGCTGGCGCATTGACCATGCCGCCGCTCAATCCCCGCGTGCTTGCCTAAATGTCCCATCCCGGATGATCATAAGGACGCTTATGAACCCTTCGGGGAAACCTGCCGACGACGTTCGGAAGGCCGTTGAAGCGCGAACGGCGCTGATGAAGGCGGAGCTCAAGGAATATTTGGCGGGAAAGCGCGAGCGGGCTGACTTGTAGCGAGCTGACCAGCACGCGGACACACCTACGCCCGAGGCGGCTTGGCGTTGCCTGCAGCACCCATTTCGGGTCATGCTGGATCAGGTTCAGCAGCACCAGGGCTGGGCCTTGCGGGCGGCGGTCGCCACGCTCCCAATGCCTTAGCGTAGCCACCGACACACCGAACCGCGCCGCAAACTGGCTCTGCGACAAACCCACTCGCGCCCGCAACCCGGCCACGTCGATGGGCTCGGGCCGGTACACCTTGACCCCCTCGACCCGCCCGCCCGCGTGGATGATGGCCTCTTGCAGACCTTGTTTGATGCTCTCGAACGCCTTGCTCATCACGACTCCTTGTCCAGCCACAGCCCCACCAGCACACGCACCAGGCCCGCCAACTCGTTGCGCTGGGCATGCGTCAGGTTGGACTTGATATCCAACGTCCTGGAACGACAAAGCCCCGGCATGCGGGGCTTTGCAGTTTGCGGTGCGCACCGGCACGCTCAACGGGATGCGCACACAGCGAGCCCTGGCGGGAAGGGGGGGATTCGAACCCCCGGTACGGGGTTACCGTACGCCTGATTTCGAGTCAGGTACATTCAACCACTCTGCCACCTTCCCGGGTCGCGGTGAACCAGGGATTCTAGCGCAGGATTTCAACCCCACCCAGGTAAGGCCGCAGCGCGGCGGGCACACGGATGCCGCCGCCTGGCAACTGGTGATTCTCCAGCACGGCCACCAGGGTGCGGCCCACGGCCAGGCCCGAGCCGTTCAAGGTGTGCACGAACTCGGTCTTGCCGGTGCCGCCCTTGTAGCGCGCCATCATGCGCCGCGCCTGGAAGGCCTCGCAGTTGCTGCACGAGCTGATCTCGCGGTAGGTGCCCTGCGCCGGCAGCCACACTTCGAGGTCGTAGGTCTTGGCGGCGCCAAAACCCATGTCGCCGGTGCACAGCATCACCACGCGGTAGGGCAGCTCCAGCCGCTGCAAGATGGCCTCGGCGTGGCCGACCATCTGCGCCAGCGCGGCATCGGAGTCTTCGGGCCGGGTGATCTGCACCATCTCCACCTTGTCGAACTGGTGCTGGCGGATCAGGCCGCGCACGTCGCGCCCGCCGCTGCCGGCCTCGGAGCGAAAACAGGGGCTGTGGGCGGTCAGCCGCAGCGGCAGGTCGGCCTCGGCCAGGATTTGCTCGCGCACGCTGTTGGTCAGCGAAATCTCGGCGGTGGAAATCAGGTACTGCTCGCGCGCCGTCTCGTCGCCGCCGCGCGTGACCCAGAACATCTGGTCTTTGAACTTGGGCAACTGGTTGGTGCCTTCCAGCACCTCGGGGTTGACGATGTAAGGGGTGTAGCACTCGGTGTAGCCATGCTCGCCGGTGTGCACGTCCAGCATGAACTGCGCCAGCGCCCGGTGCAACCGCGCGATGGGGCCGCGCAGGAACGCAAAGCGCGCGCCCGAGAGCTTGGCCGCGGTATCGAAATCCAGCCCCAGGCCGGCGCCCACGTCCACGTGGTCGCGCGGCGGCACATCGAAGGTGGGCGGCGTGCCCCAGCGGCGCACTTCGACGTTGCCCGTCTCGTCGGCACCGGCTGGCACGTCGGCCTGCGGCGTGTTGGGCAGGCTCATCAAGATGCCGCGCAATTCGTCCTGGATGGCTTGCAGGCGCTGGGCGCCGTCGGCCTGGCGGGTGGCAATCTGGCTCACTTCGGCCATCAGGTCGGCGGCATCCTCGCCCTTGGCCTTGGCCTGGCCGATTTGTTTGGACAGGGCGTTGCGCCGGGCCTGGCCCTCTTCGGTGGCCACTTGCAGCGCCTTGCGCTCGGCCTCCAGCGCGGTGAAGCGCGCCACGTCCAGAAAGGGCTGCGGGCACTGGCGGCGTTCGAGCTGGGCGATGACGCCGGTCAGGTCTTTGCGCAGCAATGCGATGTCAAGCATGGATATCTTTCATGGATTTGTCGCCCAGCCCCTTGGGCAGTGGAAAGTGAATGGTTTCTTGCACGCCGTCCATGCGCCGCACGCCCACCGCGCCCAATGCCTTGAGGCGGGCGATGACTTGCTGCACCAGCACGTCGGGCGCCGAGGCGCCGGCCGTCAGGCCCACGCGGCTGCGGCCCTGCAGCCAGGCGGTCTGCACGTCGTCGGCGCTGTCCACCATGTGCGCGGGGGTGCCCAGGCGCTGGGCCAGCTCGCGCAGGCGGTTGCTGTTGGAGCTGGTGGGGCTGCCCACCACGATGACCACGTCCACCTGCGGAGCCATGACCTTGACCGCGTCCTGGCGGTTCTGCGTGGCGTAGCAGATGTCTTGCTGCTTGGGCTCGCGCACCAGCGGGAAGCGCGCCTTGACGGCGGCCAGGATCTCGGCCGCATCGTCCACCGACAGCGTGGTCTGCGTGACCACGGCCAGCCGGTCGGGCCGGGTCACCGGCACGCGGGCCACGTCGGCCAGATCTTCCACCAGGAAGATGCCCTCGCGCAGCTGGCCCATGGTGCCTTCCACCTCGGGGTGGCCTTTGTGGCCGATCATGATGAATTCGTAGCCCTCTTTGGCCAGCTTGGCCACCTCCACGTGCACCTTGGTCACCAGCGGGCAGGTGGCATCGAAGACGGCAAAGCCGCGCTCGGCCGCCTCGGCGCGCACCGCCTTGGACACGCCGTGGGCCGAGAACACCAGCGTGGCGCCAGGCGGCACCTCGGTCAGGTCTTCGATGAAGATGGCGCCCTTGGCCTTGAGGTCGGCCACCACATAGGTGTTGTGCACGATTTCGTGGCGCACATAGATGGGCGCGCCAAACTTCTTGAGCGCACGCTCGACGATTTCAATGGCCCGGTCCACCCCCGCGCAAAAACCACGCGGCTCGGCCAGCAAGACCTCACCGTCCTGCACCGCATCAGCCATCACATCACCCCGATCACGTGAACCTCGAACCCCACCGGCTGGCTGGCCAGCGGGTGGTTGAAGTCGAACAGCACGCTGTCCTCACCCAGTTCGCGCACCACGCCGGCCACGCGGCCCACGCCGTCGGGGGCGGGGAACTCCACCGCATCGCCCACCGCCAGCACCTCTTGCGGGTCGCTGTGGCGGGCCAGCAGGGCGCGGCTGACGCGCTGGATCATGGCCGGCTCGCGCTCGCCGAACGCCTCACCGGCCGGCAGCTCGAAGCGCGCGCGGGCGCCTTCGGCCAGGCCCAGCAGCCGCGCCTCCAGCGCCGGCGTGAGCTGGCCCGTGCCCAGCGTCAGCGTGGCCGGGCTGGCGGCGAAGGTGGAGACCACGTCGGCGCCATCGGGCCCGATCAGGCGGTAATGCAGGGTGAGGAAGGAGCCGGGTTGGACGGTGGACATGGCGCGCAAGGGGAACTGGTACGCTGGCATTTTACGAAGCCCCCACCCATGGACTTGAAACGACTGCCCGCCGACCAGCGGCCGCGTGAGCGCCTGCTGGCTCAGGGGCCGGCCGCATTGACCGACGCCGAGTTGCTGGCCCTGCTGCTGCGCACCGGCCTGCCCGGCCAGGGCGTGCTGGTGCTGGCGCAGGCCGTGCTGGATGGCTGCGGCGGCTTTGCCGGCCTCGTGCGCCAGCGGCCACAGGAGCTGGCCCGCATCAAAGGCCTGGGGCCGGCCAAGCGGGCCGAGCTGGCGGCGGTGGCCGAAATCGCCCGCCGCGCACTGGCCCAACAGCTGCGCGCCCAGCCCGTGCTGGAGACGCCGGCCCAGGTGGCCGACTACCTGGGCCTGCTGCTGGCCGGGCAGGCGCGCGAGGTGTTCGTCGTGCTCTACCTGGACGCCCAGCACCGGCTGGTAGGGCAGCAGCGCTTCGAGGGCAGCATCCGCCACACCGATGTGCCACCGCGCGAGGTGGTGCGCGAGGCGCTGGCCCTGAACGCCGCCGCCGCCCTTTGCGCCCACAACCACCCCTCCGGCATGGCCGAACCCTCGGGCGCCGACGTGGCGCTGACGCACACACTGCGCCAGGCGCTGGCGCTGGTGGATGTGCGGCTGCTCGACCACCTCATCATTGGCCAGGGCTGCCATGTCAGCCTGGCCGAACGCGGGCTGGTGTGAAAGCGGATCTCGCGGCCATCAAAGCCGAGCTGGCCCGGCGCCAGGCCGCCGAGGCCGAACGCGCTGCGGCGGCAGCGGCGG
The DNA here is from genome assembly GCA_020161145.1 of Pseudomonadota bacterium. GTDB lineage: Bacteria > Pseudomonadota > Gammaproteobacteria > Burkholderiales > Burkholderiaceae_C > Ideonella. The sequence goes on along the minus strand of JAIUPQ010000001.1, from coordinate 196,318 downwards.
CTGCGGCGACCGCCGCGCGCGAGCGCCAGCTTTTCGCGCACAGCGTGGGCCCGGTGGCGGCGCTGAAAGCCCCGCCCAAGGCCCAGCAGGCCCGCACCCCGGTAGCGCCCGAGCCGCGCCAGCGCCAGCAGGACGAGGCGGCCGCGCTGCGTGAGGCCTTGTCCGACGATGTGGACGTGGCCTCGCTGCTGCTGACCGACGACGGCCTGGCCTGGCGGCGCAGCGCCGTGCCGGCCGACGTGGTGGTGAGGCTGCGGCGTGGCCAGTGGAGTGTGCAGGCCGAATTGGATTTGCACGGTCTGCGCCGCGACGCCGCGCGCGACGCCCTGGCCACCTTCATCCGCCAGGCTCGCCAGCAAGGTCAGCGCTGCGTGCGCGTGGTGCACGGCAAAGGCCACGGCTCGCCGGGCCGCCAGCCGGTGCTCAAAGACAAGGTGCAGCGCTGGCTGGCGCAAAGCGCCGCCGTCATGGCCTTCACCCAGGCGCCACGCGCCCAGGGTGGCGCGGGTGCGTTGGTGGTGCTGCTGGATGGCACCCCCAAGTCCTAGGGGGGGCGGTGAAAACCCTCTGCTCGGGTGCGTGCCCGCTTCGCACAATGCCCGAGTAGTTCGCTGGGTGCGGCTGTCCAGCTCGCGCCCCTTGCTTTTCACCTTGATCGATACACCATGAATGCACTGACCACCCTGGCCGCAGCCGCGCTGCTGGCCTGCACCCTAGCCGCCCCGGCCTCGGCCGCCCCCAGCGTCGAGGCGCTGGACCGCATGGCCCAGGACGAGATCGCCGGCAACCCCATCTACCGCGTCTACTTCCCCGATGCCGACATGGCCGCCAAGGCCGCCATCAGCTTCGGCGGCGCGGTGCTGGAGTCCAACTACGACAAGCTCTACCTGGTGATGGACCTCTCACCGGCCGAGATCAAGAAACTGCAGGCGCTGAACCTGCGCGTCGAGCCCGACACCGCCTTCATGGCCAGGCGCGACGCCATGCTGAACGCGCTGCGCCGCGCCGGCATGCCCAGCATCCTGGGCAAGGCCGCCCAGGAGCGACTGGCCATCCAGGGCGCAGACGCCGAGGCCATCCCTGGCTACGCCTGCTACGAAACGGTGGAAGAGACCTTCGCCGCCGCCCAGGGCTTTACCGTCAGCCACCCGCAACTGGCCGACTGGATCGACGCCGGCAACTCCTGGCAAAAAGCCAATGGCGGCGCCGGCTACGACCTGATGGTGCTCAAGCTCACCAACAAGAACACCACCGGTGTGGGCGGCAGCGACAAGCCCCGCCTGCTGATCAATGCCGCCATCCACGCCCGCGAGTACGCCACCGCCCCGCTGGCGCTGGCGCTGGCGCGCAAGCTGCTTGACGGCTATGGCAGCGATGCCGATGCCACCTGGATCCTCGACCACCACGAGGTACACCTGCTGCTGCAAACCAACCCCGATGGCCGCAAGATCGCCGAAAGCGGCCTGCTCAAGCGCAAGAACCACGACACCACCGCCTGCGGCGGCGGCAGCCAGAACGCCATCGGCGTGGACCTGAACCGCAACTTCTCGTTCAGCTGGAACGTCACCAACGGCCAGGGCTCCAGCGGCCAGCCCTGCGCCGAAACCTACCGCGGCAGCAGCGCCGGCTCCGAGCCCGAGGTGGACACCATCGAGGAGTACGCCAAGGTGCTGTGGCCCGACCGCCGTGGCCCGGCCAAGACCGATGCCGCCCCCGCCGACACCAGCGGCATCCACATCGACCTGCACAGCTACAGCCAGCTCGTGCTGTGGCCCTGGGGCGACACCAACGGGCAGGCGCCCAACGGCCCGGCGCTGCAGACGCTGGGCCGCAAGTTCGCCTACTTCAACAACTACAAGCCACAGCAGTCCGTCGGCCTGTACCCCACCGACGGCACCTCGGATGGCGCCTCGTATGGCGAGCTGGGCGTGGCCGCCTACACCTTTGAGCTGGGCACCAGCTTCTTCCAGAGCTGCTCGGCCTACGACAACACCATCAAGCCGCAGAACCTGGATGCGCTGATGTACGCCGCCAAGGTGGTGCGCACGCCCTACCAGACCCCGGCCGGCCCCGACACGCTGAACGTGGCGCTGGGCAGGAAGGCCGCCGCCAACGGTGTGCCCGCCGGCAAGCGCGTGCAGATCACCGCCCAGGCCAACGACACACGCTACGGCACCAAAGGCGGCACCGAGCCCAGCCAGCTCATCGCCGGCGCCGAGGCCTACATCGACACCCCGCCCTGGGTGCCTGGTGCCAACGCCGTGACGCTCAATGCCACCGACGGCGCCTACGACGCCAGCACCGAAGGCCTGAAGGGCCGCCTGCCTACCGCCGGCCTCAGCACGGGCAACCACATCGTCTACGTGCGGGCCCGTGACGCCGCCGGCAACTGGGGCGCCGTCAGCGCGGTGTTCCTGAAGATCAACTGACGCCGGTCACACCGCCCACGAAAAAGGCCGCACACCGTGCGGCCTTTTTTTCTTGGCGGGTGGCGAGGTCAGAAGTGGCGCCGCCAACTGGCGGGCGCACTCATTCTTCTTCGTCTTCGCCGTCCTGCATCATGTCCGGATCGGGCTGCGGCGGCGCCACCATCTGCTGCTGGTGCACGGCGGCAGGGCCCAGCGGGCGCATCGGCGGCGAAGGCGCCACCCTGGGCGCGCCCGGAGCCACGACGGGCGCCGCGTGCGAGGCGGTGGTGGGGTCAGGCAGATTCAGCGCCACCGTCGCCGGGCCGCCGCGCGGGCCCAACTGCGCGGCGCGCCGCTCCACCGCCAGCAGCACCGTCTCGCCATCGACCACCGCCCCCGTGCGCACCGCGCGCGGCGGCTGGCCATCGACGGCAATCAAGGCCACGCCCTGGCTGGACTGGGCCGCACCTTGCGGCGCCACCACCCCCAGCAACTGGAACCGGCTGTCGTCGGCCATGGCCGGCTCGTCGTCATCGTCGGCCACAGGGGCCGCGCCCAGCACCTGCGACCAACCGCCGCCGCCCATCGAGTCGGGCGCCGGCAACCGCGCGCCATCCGGCAGCGGCGTGCGCGGCCCGGCCACGGTGAAGCCCCAATAGACCAGGCTGGCCGCGACGGCCGCCCACACACCGAAACTCGCAAGTCGAGATTGCATCGGCCGATTATCATCCAAGGCTCCCATGCTGAGACAGACGGATATGACCTTGCACGCCCGCCCACTTCGCGCCGCCCAGCGCGGCTTCACGCTGATTGAAATCATGGTGGTGATGGTCATCATCGGCATCATGGGCGCCCTGGTCGTGCCCGCCGTGCTGGAGCGCCAGGCCGAGGCCAAGGTCACCGCAGCCAAGGCCGACATCGGCAGCCTGATGCAGGCGCTCAAGCTCTACAAGCTGGACAACAACCGCTTCCCCACCGCCGAGCAAGGGCTGGATGCATTGACCGCCAAGCCCACCACCGGCCCCATCCCGCCCAACTGGAAGCCGTATCTGGACAAACGCCTGCCCGCCGACCCCTGGGGCACGCCCTACCAGTACGCCAACCCCGGTCTGCACGGCGAGGTCGATCTCTTCAGTCTGGGCGCCGACGGCCAACCCGGCGGCGAAGGCAAGGATGCCGACATCGGCTCGTGGCAATAAGCCGGCGCGGGGCTTCACGCTGATCGAGGTGATGGTCGTCATGACCATCATCGCCATCGGCGTGGGCCTGGCCACCGTGGCCTTGCGCGACCGCGCCAGCAGCCGGCTGGAGCACGAGGCCGTGCGCCTCGCGGCCCTGCTCGACGGCGCCCGCGCCGAGTCGCGCGTGCTGGGCATCGACGTACGCTGGCTGCCGCGCCGCCAACCCACCGCCGACAGCCCCCAGCCCGGCTTCCTGTTCGAGGGCCTGCCACCGCGCACCGAGCCCCGCCCCAGCCACTGGCTGGAGCCCGAGGTGCAGGCCGAGGTCGTGGGCGCGCCGCTGCTGCGCCTGGGCCCCGAGCCCATCATCGGCGCCCAACGCGTGGTGCTGCGGCTCGATGGCCAGCAGATCACCATCGGCACCGACGGGCTGGCCCCCTTCCACATCCTGCCGGCTGCCGCCGCCGACGCGCCATGAAGTCCGCGCGCGGCTTCACCCTGGTCGAGGTGCTGGTCGCGCTGGCGCTGATTGCGCTGGCGCTGGGTGCGGGCAGCCGCGCCGCCGGCGGCCTGATCGGTAACGCCGAGCGCCTGGCCGACGTCACCGCCGCCCAATGGTGTGCCGACAACCACCTGACCAACCTCAAGCTGGCGCGCCAGTTTCCCGACGTGGGCGAGACCAGCAGCGAATGCCACCAGCTGGGCCAGGTCTACCGGCTCACCGTCAGCGTGCGACCCTCGTTCAACCCCAACTTCCGCCTCGTCGATGCCGCCGTGGCGCGGGCCGACGCCACCCCGCTGGTGCGCCTGTCGGCCATCATGCCGCGCTTTTGATGATGCGCAGCACACGGACGCAGGCCGCCTTCACCCTGGTCGAGGTCATCGTCGCGCTGGCCATCATGGCCATCATGGCCGTCATGGCCTGGCGCGGCGTGGATGCGCTGGTGCGCGCCCGCGACGGGGGCCAGGCCGCCACCGAACGCACGCTCAAGCTGCAGACCGCGCTGGCCCAGTGGGAGCAAGACCTGGCCCAGCTCCAGGCCACGCCCGACACGCCCACGCTGCGCTTTGACGGCGCCGCGCTGCGGCTGACCCGGCGCACGGCGGACGGCCTGCAAATCGTCGTCTGGACGCGCCAGGACGGTGCGCTGCAGCGCTGGGCCACGCCGCCCCTCACCCGCGCCGAGGCCTTGCAGGAGTGGTGGCTGCGCAGCCTGCAATGGCCGGCCATCCAGGCCGACGCGCTGCGCCTCGTCGAGGACGTGATCGACTGGCAGGTGTATTACTTCCAGCCCGGCGACGTGACCTGGAGCAATGCGATGTCCAGCGGCAACGTGGCCCGCCAGCCGCAGCGGCCGCCACCGGCGCCCACCACCCCAAAGACGCCACCTCCCTCTGAGAAGGAGGAAGGCGGTGGTAGCGACACTGGCGGCGGCAGCGGCGGCAGCGGCGGCGGTGGTGGCGGCGGCGACAAGCCCATCACCGTCCAGGACGTGGAAACCGACACCCTGCCCATCGGCGTGCGGGTGGTGCTGACGCTGCCCTCCGGCCAACTGGTTCGTGACGTGCGCGTCACGCCGGCGCTGTGAGCCCCCGCCGCGCCCACGGCCAGCGCGGCGCCGCGTTGCTGCTGGCCATGCTCATCCTCACGCTGGTGGCCACGTTTGCCGCCGCCATGCTGTGGCAGCAGTGGCGAGCCATTGAAGTCGAAGGCGCCGAGCGCGCCCGCGCCCAGGCCGCCTGGTTGATCGAGGGCACCAGCGACTGGGCCCGCATCATCTTGCGCGAAGACGCCCGCAGCGCCAGCGGCAAGCCGCCCGTGGACAGCAGCGACGAGAACTGGGCCATCCCGCTGCGCGACGCCAAGCTGTCGGACTTCCTGGCCACCGACCGCAACCAAACCGATCTGGGCGGCATCGAGGCCACGCTCTCGGGCCAGATCGTGGACGCCCAGAGCCGCTTCAACCTGCGCAACCTGGTGCCTGAAGACGCCACCGAGGAGGAGGAGGACGAAACCCAGACGCCCGAGCAGATCAAGGCGGCCAAGGAGCGGCGCGAAGCCCCGCTGCGTGCGCTGCGCCGCCTGTGCAGCCAACTGGGCCTGGCCGAAGAGGTGGCCGACCGCATCAACACCGCCATGCAAGGCCTGGCCGCGCGGCCCCGCAACGCCCAGGGCGGCATCAGCAGCGCCGCCACCGGCGCCGTCGCGCCGCAGCGCCCGGCCCAACTGGCCTGGCTGGGGCTGGACGCCGCCACCGTGCAGCGCCTGACCCCTTACGTGGTCGTGCTGCCCACGCGCACGCCGGTCAACGTCAACACCACCAGCGCCGAGGTGCTGGCCGCCGTCTTCGACGGGCTGGACCGAGGCAGCGCCGAGCGCGTGCTGCGGGGTCGCCCGGCCGGCGGCTACCCCTCGCTGGACGCCGTCAAGCAGCAACTGGGCGGCAACCTGACCCCCAACGCCACCGCGCTGGCCGTCAGCAGCTCGTTCTTTGAGATCGTGGGCGAGTTGCGCTACGACCGCTACGTGCTGCGTGAACAAACCCTGGTGCAGCGCCGCGCGCAAGACGTGGTGGTGCTGCGTCGCGAGCGATTACCCCTCGAATGAGGGTCAGACCTTTGGCTTGCCCCGGGTGAGGCAGGCCACAATACCGCCCCAACCATGTCCATCCTCATCGTCACCCTGCCCTCGCCCCCGCGCCTGGCCGCCCAGCCACCGGACGCGGCCGTGCAGCCCACCGCCGGTGAATGGGCCTACCTGTACAGCGAGGACGGTCGCCAGCTCACCCGCCATGGCCGGGCCGAGCCCGCCCAATGGCCGCCCATAAGCGCCCAGACCCAGGTGGTGGCGCTGGTCAGCCCGGCCGACGTGGTCTGGCACCGCGCCACCCTGCCCAAAGCCAGCGGCCCCAAACTGCGTGCGGCGCTGTTCGGCCTGCTGGAAGACGATTTGCTGGACGAGTCCGCCGCCCTGCACCTGGCCGTGCAGCCCGAGGCCAAGGCGGGCGAGTCGGCCTGGGTGGCCGCGCTGCCCAAACCCTGGCTCACCGCCCAACTGGCTGCCATGGCCGCCGCCGGCTGCCCGGCCGACCGCATCGTGCCCTTGTGGACGCCCGACGAGCGCCCGGCCGGCCACGTCTTTCGCCCCGCGCCGCAAAGCGACGCCGCCGCCGCTGCACCCTGGCTGGCCTGGCGCGATGCCCAGGGCCCCATCGCCATGCCGCTGGACAGCGATGCCGCCCGCGCCCTGGTGGCCCGGGTGCCGCCCGACATGCCGGTGCGCTGGACGGCCGATGCCGACAGCGCCGACGCCGCCACGCACTGGCTGGCCCAGCTGCCCGACCTCAGTGCCGGCGCCACCGTGGCCGCCCTCTCGCCCGGCCAGCAGATGCTGGCCGCTGCCGCCCAGCCCTGGAACCTGCGCCAGTTCGACCTGGCCGGCCGACCGCGCCGGGGCGGGCGGCTGGGCCAGCTGTGGCAACGCTTCGCCCACGAGCCTGGCTGGCGCCCGGTGCGCTGGGGACTGGCGACGCTGGCCGTGGTCCAGGTGGTGGGCCTCAATCTCTACGCCTGGCAACTCAACCGCGAGGCCAAGGCCCAGCGCACGGCCCAGATCCAGCTGCTGCAAGCCACCTTCCCACAGGTGCGGGCCATTCAGGACCCGGTGCTGCAAATGCAGCGCGAGGTGGACATGCTGCGCGCCGCAGCCGGCCGCCCGGGCCCGGGCGACCTGGAGACCTTGCTGAGCGCCGCCCAGCGCGCCTGGCCTCCTGGCCGTCCGGCGGCCAGCGGCCTGACCTTCGCGCCCGGCCAGTTGACGCTGACACCGCCCTGGCCACCCGCCGAGGTGGGCGCCGCGCAGGCGCGGCTGCAAGCCCAGGGTTTTGATGCCCAAAGCGGTGCGGCCGGCGTGGCCATCAGCCCCTGGCGCCCGCGACCCGGCAGCGCGCCACCACCCCCGCCACCGCAGACCGCGCCCGTGGTGGCCCCCACGGTGCAGCCCCAGGCCGCCCTGTCCGACGACGCCGAAGCCGAGGAGACGCCCGGCGGCGCCAACCCCGCACCCCGCCCGGCCTGGCAACCACCAGCGCCACCGCCGATGCAGCCCTTGCAACCGCTGCGGCCCACCCTGCCCCAGCAGACCCAGCCACCCGCTCACGCCCCGACGGGCACCGTTGCCCAATGAACGCCACCACCCAAGCCCAACTTGCCGCGCTGCGCGCCCGCTGGGCCGGCCTGGCCCCGCGCGAGCGCCATCTGCTGCTGGCAGCCGGTGCGGCGCTGGCCGCCCTGCTGCTGTGGCTGGCGTTGCTGGGCCCCGCCATCTCGGTGCTGCGCAGCGCGCCCAACCGCATCCAGGCCCAGGCGGTGGAGCTGGCCACCATGCGCCAGTTGGCCGAAGAGGCCAAGGCGCTCAAGGGCGCCAGCCCGGTGGGCGGCCCGGAGGCCGCCGCTGCCCTCAAGGCCGCCACGGGCCGCCTGGGCGAGCACGCCACGCTGACCGTCACCGGTGGCCGCGCCACACTGGCGCTGCAGGGCGTGGCGCCCGACGCCTTGCAGGCCTGGCTGGCTGAGGCCCGGGCCGGCGCCCGCGCCCGGCCGCTGGAAGCCCAGTTGCAACAGACGCCTACCGGCTGGCAAGGCCAACTGGTGCTGGGGCTGGGCGGACCATGACCGTGGCCATGGGCTTTGCAGGCCAGCACCGACGCCCGCGCGGCGGCGGCGCCAGCGTGCCACCGCGCCCGGCCCAGCGCCTGCGCCGCTGGGCGCTGGGCGGTGTGCTGATGGGGCTGGCGCTGGCCGTGCTGCTGTGGGCACCGGCTGGCTGGCTGGCCAGCGGCGTGGCCAGTGCCACCGGCGGCCGCGTGCTGCTGGCCGATGCGCGCGGCACCATCTGGCGCGGCGATGCGCTGCTGGTGCTGACCGGCGGGGCCGGCAGCCGTGATGCCGTCTGGCTGCCCGAGCGTCTGGCCTGGCGCCTGTCGCCCACCTGGCTGGGGGCGGCCTTGACCCTGAGCCAGCCCGGTGCCATGCCGGGCGAGGTCACGCTGCGCTGGCTGCCCGGCTGGCGCGAAACGCGGCTGCAGGTGCAGACCACCGCGCCCGACGGCACGCTGGCCGTCTGGCCCGCGGCCGTGCTTGAAGGCCTGGGCGCGCCGCTGAACACCTTGCGCCCGCAGGGCCAACTGCTGCTGCAAGCGCATGACCTGGCGCTGACACGCAGCCAGGGCCCCTGGCAGCTCAGCGGCCGTGCCGTGTTCCGGGTGCTGGACGCCGCCTCGCTGGTGGCGGTGGTCTCGCCGCTGGGCAGCTACGAAGCCACGCTGCAAGGCACACCCGGCGCAGCGCCCACGCTGGCGCTGCGCACGCTCGGCGGCGCGCTGCTGCTCAATGGCCAGGGGCAGATCACCCCGCGCGGCCTGCGTTTCACCGCCCAGGCCAGCGCGGCACCGGGCCAGGAGGCCGCACTGGCCAATTTGCTGAACATCATCGGACGCCGCCAGGGTGCGGTGTCCCTCATCTCGATCGGTTCGCCATGACGACTCACCCGCTCCAACGCTTCGCCCTCTCGTCGCTCGCGCTTGCCCTGGCGTTGACCGGCGCGCCGCTGGCCGCGCAAGACCTGCCCATGCCGGCCAGCAAACGCCATGCGCCGGTGACGCTGAACTTCGTCAATGCCGACATCGAGATGGTCACCCGCGCCATCGGCGCCATGCTGGATCGGCAAATCCTGGTCGATCCCCGCGTGCGTGGCCAGATCACGCTGACCAACGAGCGCGCCCAGCCACCGCAAGAGGCCTGGCGCAGCTACCTGGCGTCGCTGCGCGGCCTGGGCTTCACGGTGGTGGACGTGGGCGGCCTGCTCAAGGTGGTGCCCGAGGCCGAGGCCAAGTTCCAGGCGGGCACCGTGGTCATCGGCACCCCGTCGCAGCGCGGTGATCTGGTGGTGACGCAGATCTTCCGCCTCAACCACGAGAACCCCAACAACCTGATCCCCATCCTGCGGCCGATGATTTCGGCCAACAACGTCATCAACGCCAACCCGGCCACCAGCTCGCTGATCATCACCGACTACGCCGACAACCTGCAGCGCATCGCCCAGGTGATCAGCGCGCTGGATCAGCCGGTGGCGTCGGACGTGGAGGTCATCACGCTGGAGCACGCGCTGGCGTCGGATGTGGCGCCGTTGGTGCAGCGGCTGTCGGACGGCGGCACGGGCATCACCGTGCCCGGCGCGGCACCGGGCACGGGCAATGCCACCACCATCATGATCGATCCGCGCAGCAACTCGCTGATCGTGCGGGCGGCCAACCCCACGCGCATGGCCGCCGTGCGCTCGCTGGTGAGCAAGCTCGACCGCCCGGTGGAAGGCAGTGGCCCGGCCGGGCGCATCTGGGTGGTCTATCTGCGCAACGCCGATGCGGTCAAGCTGGCCGAAGTGCTGCGGGCCACGCTGGCCAGCGGTCTGGCGGGCGGTGGCGCCGCCGGTGCCGGTGGCCCGTCGCCCATCAGCACCACGCCGCAGCGGCCCGCGCCGCAGCAGCCCATGGGCGGCGTCGCCGGCGCCACCGCCAGCGCCTCGGGCGGCACCAGCGCGGCCGCCACCACGCCGGTGTCGCAGTCGGCCGGCCCCTCTACCGGCGGCCAGATCCAGGCCGACCCGTCCAGCAACTCGCTGATCATCTCGGCCCCCGAGCCCGTCTACCGGCAACTGCGCCAGGTCATCGACCAGCTCGACACGCGGCGGGCGCAGATTTACGTCGAATCGCTGATCGTCAAGGTGGACGCCCAGCGCGCGGCCGAGATGGGCATCCAGTGGCAGGGCCTGCTGGCCAACAACGCCAACACGGCGGGCCTGATTGCCGGCACCAACTTCGGCACCCAGGGCGACAACATCCTGAGCCTGGCGCTCAGCGGCGCGGGCGGCACCACCGGCAGCCTGCAAGTGCCCGGCAACGGCCTCAACCTGGGCCTGGTGCAGAAGATCCAGGGCATCTACACGCTGACCGGGCTGGCGCGCTTCCTGGAGAACACCACCGGCGCCAACGTGCTGTCCACGCCCACGCTGATGGCGCTGGACAACGAAGAGGCCAAGATCGTCGTGGGCCAGAACGTGCCCTTCGTCACCGGCTCCTACACCAACACCGGCGCCGCCGCCGGCTCGACCAACCCCTTCCAGACCATCGAACGCAAGGACGTGGGCCTGACGCTGCGCGTCAAGAGCCAGGTGGGCGAAGGCGGCACGGTGCGCATGACCATCTACCAGGAGAACTCCAACGTCTCGGGCAGCGCCGGCAACCAGGGCCTGATCACCGACAAGAGCGCGGTGGAGACCACCGTGGTGGTCAACGACGGCCAGATGCTGGTGCTGGGCGGGCTGATGCGCGACGAGTACACCGACGGCGAAGACCGCGTGCCGGGCCTGGCCTCGATTCCGCTGGTGGGCAACCTGTTCAAGAACCAGAGCCGCAAGCGCATCAAGAGCAACCTGATGGTGTTCCTGCGCCCGGTGGTGATGCGCGACCAGATGGCCAGCGACCGCCTGACGGTGGACCGCTACGACGCCATCCGCGCCATCCAGCAAAGCCAGCAGCCCGAAGAGAGCGTGCTGAACCCCGTCAACGAGGCGCCGGTGGCGCCCGAGCTGCCGCCCTCGATGCAGCCGGCGCGGCCCCAGCCGGTGCCGCCGCCGACCCCTGAGCCGCAGCCCCTGCCGCCCACCGACACCCCGCCGCAGGGGCAGTGACATGGCGCAGCGCCACCCCCTGCCCTACGCCTTTGCCAAGGCCCACACGCTGCTGCTGGAAAACGACGGCCAGCAGATGCTGCTGCGAAGCAGCGAGGCCACGTCGCGCGCGGCGCTGGCCGAGGTGTTGCGGCTCTACCAGGTGGACCGCGTGGACACCGAGGCCGGCCCCGCGCTGGCCCAGCGCATTGCCGAAGCCTATGCCGGCGGCGAGTCCAACGCCGCCGCCGTGGTGGGCGAGGTGGAGAGCGCGGTCGATCTCTCGCGCATGATGCAGGAGCTGCCGGCCGTCGAAGACCTGCTCGAAGCGGCCAACGACGCGCCCATCATCCGCATGCTCAACGCCTTGCTGACGCAGGCCGCGCGTGACGGCGCCAGCGACATCCACATCGAGCCCTATGAGCGCGCCTCCAGCGTGCGTTTTCGCGTGGACGGCACGCTGCGCGAGGTGGTGCAGCCCAACCGGGCGCTGCACGCGGCACTGATCTCGCGGCTGAAGATCATGGCCGAGCTGGACATTGCCGAAAAACGCCTGCCGCAGGATGGCCGCATCTCGCTGCGCATTGGCGGGCGCGCCATCGACGTGCGCGTCTCCACCCTGCCCTCGGCCCACGGCGAGCGCGCGGTGCTGCGCCTGCTGGACAAGACCGATGCCCGCTTCTCGCTCGAAGGCCTGGGCATGAGCGGCGACGTGCTGGCCGCCTTTTCGCGCCTGGTGCAGCAGCCGCACGGCATCGTGCTGGTCACCGGCCCCACGGGCTCGGGCAAGACGACCACGCTCTACGCCTCGCTGTCCAAGCTCGACCACACCACCACCAACATCCTGACCATTGAAGACCCGGTCGAATACGAGCTGCCGGGCATCAGCCAGACCCAGGTCAACACCAAGATCGAGCTGACGTTTGCCAAGGCGCTGCGCGCCTTTTTGCGCCAGGACCCGGACGTCATCATGGTGGGCGAAATCCGCGACGGCGAGACCGCGCAGATCGCCATCCAGGCCTCGCTGACCGGCCACCTGGTGCTTGCCACCGTGCACACCAACGACGCGCCCTCCACCGTGGCGCGGCTGATCGACATGGGGGTCGAGCCCTTCCTGCTGTCCAGCAGCCTGCTGGGCGTGCTGGCACAGCGGCTGGTGCGCAAGCTGTGCACCGACTGCAAGCGTCAGGGCGACGACGGCCACTGGCACCCGGTGGGCTGCCCTGCGTGCAGCCACACCGGCTACAAAGGCCGCACGGGCGTCTATGAGCTGGCGGTGGTGGACGATGCCGTGCAGCAGCTGATCCACGCCTCGGCCAGCGAGGCCGACATCACCGCCGCCGCACGCAAAGGCGGCTGGCGCCCGATGCGCGAGGATGGCGAGCGCCTGGTGCGCGACGGCATCACCTCGTTTGAAGAGGTGCTGCGCGTGACGCGCGAGTAAGCCATGCCCGCCTTCAAATACGAAGCCCTGGACGCCGCCGGCAAGACCCGCACCGGTCTGGTTGAGGCCGACCATGCCAAGGCCGCGCGGGCGGCGGTGCGCGGCCAGGGGCTGACGCCGCTGGCCGTGACGGCCGTGGCGCCCGCCGCCACGGGTGGCGCACGCGCCTCGTTCTCGCGCCGTGCGTTCAGCAGCAACGGCCTGGCCGTCTGGACGCGCCAACTGGCCGGCCTGGTGGGCTCGGGCCTGCCGCTGGAGCGGGCACTCACCGCGCTGGCCGACGAGGCCGAAACCCCCAAACAGCGCGAGCTGGTGGCTCACCTCAAGAGCGAGGTCAACGCCGGCCACCCGTTTGCCCGCGCCATGGCCAGCGCACCGCGCGAGTTCGACGACGTCTACCGCGCGGTGGTGTCGGCCGGCGAGCAAAGCGGCGCCCTGGGCGCCGTGCTGGACAAGCTGGCCGACGACCTGGAGGCGCGTCAGGCGCTCAAGGCCAAGGTGCTGGGTGCCATGCTCTACCCGGCCATCGTCACCGTCATTGCGGTGATCATCGTCACCTTCTTGCTGGCCTATGTGGTGCCGCAGGTGGCCTCGGTGTTTGCCAGCACCAAGCAGGCGCTGCCCATGCTGACGCAGGTGATGCTGGGCCTGTCGGCGCTGATCCGCAGCTGGGGCTGGCTGGTGGCGCTGGTGCTGGTGGTGGGCGGCGTGGCGCTGCGCCAGGCGCTGAAGTCACCGGCCTTTCGCGAGCGCTTCGATGCCGGCGTGCTGCGGCTGCCGCTGATCGGGCGACTGGCCCGCGGCTACAACGCGGCCCGCTTTGCCGGCACGCTGGCCATGCTGGCCAGCTCGGGCGTGCCCATCCTCAAGGCCTTGCAGGCCGCCGCCGAGACGCTGGCCAACCAGGCCATGCGCGCCGATGCCATGGACGCGCTGGTGCAGGTGCGCGAGGGTGCGCCACTGGCCTCGGCCATGGCCGCCAAGAAGCGCTTTCCGGGTCTGCTGGCCATGTTCGCCCGGCTGGGTGAACAGACCGGCCGCCTGCCCGAGATGCTGGACCGTGCCGCGCGCCAACTGGCCAGCGAGGTGCAGCGCCGCGCCATGGCCGTGGCCACGCTGCTGGAGCCGCTGCTCATCGTCGCCATGGGGGTGATGGTGCTGCTCATCGTGCTGGCGGTGCTGATGCCCATCATCCAGATGAACAACCTGGCCCGATGACCGCGGCGGCCCGGGCGTAGCCCCGGGGCTGTCAGGGAAGACCCAGACAGTCGACCGCCTGCGGGAACCTTGTCGCCTCGGATCGACTCAGTCCTGGCGCCTGCAACCAACGCCACGCCAGCCTATACCCTGTGACCACCGCTGCCGCCGTCTTTCTCGCCATTGCCCTACAGCAACTCGTTTTCGCCGGCATGTGGCTGGTCCTGGCCTGGCAGCGGCTGGCCCGGCGTGCGAGCCTGGTGTGGTCGGTCACGTCGCTGCTGATCGCCATGGGCATCACGCTGATTGCGCTGCGCGGCCAGATTCACCCCTGGGTGAGTTTCGTGGCCGCCAACACCCTCATGCTGCTGGCCTTTCTGATGCTGCGCCATGGTGTGCTGCGGTTCGTGCGACGGCCCACCAACAGTCGGCGCCTGCCCTGGCTGGTGCTGGTCTTCCTGGCCACGATGACGGCGCTGGAGCGCAACGGGCACCACACGCTGCTCGCGTCCAGCTGCGCGCTGCTGTGGGGGGTCATCCTGCTGCACCTGGCCTGGATCATTGCGCGCGATCTGCGCATCGAGTTCAGCCCCTGGCTGGCGCGCGTGTGTGCGCTGCCGCTGGTGGGCGTGGCCTTGTCGTTCGCGCCGCGTGCCCTGGTGCTGGCCAACGACGACAGCCTGCAGGTCTCGCCCGGCGGCGGCCTGGCCGGCGCGTTGGTGATGTGCGCCACCATGCTGGCGCTGAATCTGAGCCTGGTGGGCCTGATGGTGGCGCGCATCGTGCTGCGGCTGCGCCACCACAGCGACCACGATCCGCTGACGGGCCTGCTCAACCGCCGCTCCATGCAGACGCGGATGACGAGCGAAACCACGCGGGTTGCCCGCTATGGCGGCCAGTTCGCGCTGCTGTCCATCGACATTGACCACTTCAAGCACGTCAACGACACCCGGGGCCACCCGGCCGGCGACCGCGTGCTGTGCGAGGTGGCCTCCACGCTGCGCCAATTGGTGCGCCAGGTGGACAGCGTGGCGCGGGTGGGCGGTGAAGAGTTCTGGGTGCTGCTGCCGGCCACCGATGCCCAGGGCGCCATGCACATGGCGCAGCGCATGCGCATGGCGGTGCGCGAGGGGCCGCAAGGGGTGACCGTCAGCATCGGCGTCGCCACGGCGCCGGTGCCGACCAGCCTGGAGACGGTGGAGGCCTTGCTGCACCGGCTGGACGATGCGCTCTACCGCGCCAAGCGCGAGGGACGCGACCGCGTGATCCTGGCACCGGCGCCGCAAGAGGAAGCCACCGTCTAGGCGCGGCCCGACCGCAGGCCGGAGGGCCGCGGTGCCGATGAGGGCCGCACCGGCTCAGCGGCCTCCAGCGTGGCGATGATGGGGCAATCGGGCCGGTCGTCACCGTGGCAGCACTGCACCAGATGGGCCAGCGTGGCCTTCATGGCGGCCAGCTCGGTGAGCTTGGCATCCAGCTCTTCGATATGGGCCTGCGCCAGCGCCTTGACCTGCCGGCTGGGGCGCTTGCGGTTGTGCCACAGGCTGAGCAGTTCGCGGATCTGCTCGATGGAAAAACCCAGGTCGCGCGACTGGCGGATGAAGCGCAGCGTGCCGATGGCGCTGTCCCCATACTGGCGGTAGCCGGCCTCGGTGCGCGCGGTTTCGGGCAGCAGGCCCACGCTTTCGTAGTGGCGGATCATCTTGGCCGACACGCCGCTGGCCTTGGCGGCCTGGCCAATGTTCATGGGTGGGTTCATGGCGGGCTCAGGCCGCTTTGGGCTGTGTGGCGGGTTGGGTGGGGACGCGAGGCGGCGCGGGCGGGTTGGCGGGTCCATCCGCCGCACCTTTCCAGCGCCGCAGCAGCAGCGCGTTGCTGACCACACTCAAGCTGCTGAAGGCCATGGCCGCACCGGCGATGACCGGGTTCAGCAAGCCCAGCGCCGCCAGCGGAATGCCCAGCACGTTGTAGGCAAAGGCCCAGAACAGGCCTTGCTTGATCTTGGCGTAGGTGCGCCGCGAGACGTCCAGCGCGTCGGCCACCAGCCGCAGGTCGCCCCGCATCAGCGTGACGCCGGCCGTCTCGGTGGCCACGTCGGCACCGCCGGCCATGGCCAGGCCCACCGAGGCGGCGGCCAGCGCCGGGCCGTCGTTGAGGCCGTCGCCCACGAAGGCCACCACCTCGCCTGCCGCCCGCAGCTGCTGCACGGCGGCGGCCTTGTCGCCGGGCAGCACCTCGGCACGCACGTCGGTGATGCCCAGCTCGTTGGCCACGGCCCGCGCCGCGCCCTGGTTGTCGCCGGTCAGCATCACGGTGCGGATGCCCAGC
The DNA here is from genome assembly GCA_020161145.1 of Pseudomonadota bacterium. GTDB lineage: Bacteria > Pseudomonadota > Gammaproteobacteria > Burkholderiales > Burkholderiaceae_C > Ideonella. The sequence continues at coordinate 180,034 of JAIUPQ010000001.1, read as the reverse complement.
GCCTGCAGGCGGGCGATGGCCGGCCGCGCCGAGGCTTTCAGCGTGTCGCCAAAGGCCAGCAGGCCCAGCACCCGGGCGCGCCCGTCCTCAATGCGCAGCAGCCAGGAGATGGTCTTGCCCTCGGCCGCCAGGCGCTCGGCCTCGGGCGCCAGCGCGCCGGCCTCGCCGCCCAGCTCCTCGCGCAACCGGCTGCTGCCCAGTTGCAGCACCTCGCCAGCGACCACCCCTTCTACGCCGCGGCCGGGCAGCGCACGGGCATCCACCACCGCCAGCGCGGCCACGCCGTCGGCCTCGGCACGGGCCAGCACGGCCAGCGCCAGCGGATGGCTGCTGCTGCGCTGCAGCGCGGCCGCACGGGCCAGCACGTCGGCCGGCGCCATGCCGGGCGCGGCCTGCACGGCGGCCAGCGCCGGCTTGCCTTCTGTCAGCGTGCCGGTCTTGTCGAAGGCCACCACGGTGACCGCGTGGGCCACCTCCAGCGCCTCGGCGTCTTTGATCAGGATGCCGTGGCGTGCGGCCACCCCCGTGCCGGCCATGATGGCGGTGGGCGTGGCCAGCCCCAGTGCGCAGGGGCAGGCGATGACCAGCACCGAGACGGCGTTGATGAGTGCGCGCTCCCAGTCGCCACTGGCCGCGAACCAGCCCAGCAGCGTGAGCAGCGCCAGGCCCAGCACCACGGGCACGAAGACGGCACTGACGCGATCGACGATGCGCTGGATGGGCGCCTTGGCCGCCTGCGCCGACTCCACCATGCGGATGATGCGGGCCAGCGTGGTTTCGGCGCCCACGGCCGTGGTGCGCACCACCAGCCGCCCCTCGGCGTTGATGGCGCCGCCGGTGACGCGGTCGCCCTCGGCCTTGGCCACCGGCAGGCTCTCACCGGTGAGCAGCGACTCGTCCAGGTGGCTGCGCCCTTCGATGACCTCACCATCCACCGCCACCCGGTCGCCCGGCCGCACCACCACCGCATCGCCCACCTGCACGGCCTCCACCGGCACCTCCACCTCCACGCTGCCTTGCAGCACGCGCGCGGTGGTGGGGCGCAGCGCGTTGAGCGCACGGATGGCATCGGCCGTCTGCCGCTTGGCGCGCGCCTCCAGCCATTTGCCCAACAGCACCAGCGTGATGATGGCCGCCGAGCCCTCGAAGTACAGGTGCGGCTCGCCCCCATGGCCGCCATGCGCCAGCAGCAGGTACAGCGAGAGGCCGTAGGCCGCCGACGTGCCCAGCGCCACCAGCAAATCCATGTTGCCGGTGCCGGCCCGCACCGCCCGCCAGCCCGCGCGGTAGAAGCGCCAACCCAGCCAGAACTGCACCGGGGTGGCCAGCAGCCATTGCACCCAGCCCGGCGGCATCCAGTGCACGCCAAACGGCAGCAGCAGCATGGGCGCCACCAGCGGCAGCGTCAGCAGCACGGCCACCGCCACCGGCCACCAGTCGGGCAGGCGGGACGGCGAGCCGGCGGGCTCGCTGGCCACGTCGCGGGCCGTATAGCCCGCCTGCGCGATGGCTTGCGTGAGCCTGGCCACCGCCACCGTGGGCAGCACCTGCACGGTGGCCTGCTCGGTCGCCAGGTTGACGCTGGCGCCGACCACGCCCGGCACCTTGGCCAGCGCCTTTTCCACCCGCCCCACGCAGGAGGCGCAACTCATACCCTCGATGGCCAGCGTCACGGATTGGGTGGGTACGTCATAGCCAGCCTTGCGCACGGCGGCCACCAGGGCCGCCGTGGCCACTGGCGCCTCGGCATCGACCGTCACCTGGTCGGTGGCCAGGTTGACGCTGGCGCTGGCCACGCCGGGTACGGCCCGCAGCGCCTTCTCGACCCGGCCGGCGCAGGACGCGCAGGTCATGCCGCTGACGGCCAGCGAGAGTTGAAAAGACGGCGAAGATGCTGAAGCATTCATGGCGAGCGTGGGCATGCTGATTCGACAGCACCGCATGCTGAAGGTTCCCACCATGGTAAGGTCAAGCGCAAAACCCTCTTGTTTGGCATGATTTCAAGCAGGCGCTTGACATTGCCATGGTGGCAAGGTTCACAGTCACCCCATCGCAACCGCTCTGAAGGAGCCCCCCCCAATGATTGCCTTTGAAGTCAAGGACATGACCTGCGGCCACTGCGCCGGCACCATCACCAAGGCGGTGGCCGCCGCCGACCCCAAGGCGGTGGTGCAGATCGACCTGCCGACGCACCGCGTGCAGATCCAGCCCGGTACGGCCGACGCAAGTGCACTGGCCCGCGTGATTGAAGAGGCGGGTTACACCCCGGTGGCGCTGGCGGGCTGAGCCGCTCCGGCAACGAGCGGATCTGCGGGTTGACAGGCCCAGGCGCCCCGCAGAAGATCGGATCAGGTTGCACGGCTTGCAACCCTTTTTTTGTTCGAGACACATCAACCACGGAGGTACCCATGAAGATATCCGACCTGCTGACGTCACTTGCCGGGAGTGCAAAAAACCTCGAGACCCAAATGGACGAATGGAACAAAAGCCTCTCGGCCCAGGGTGACCAGGCGCTGGCGAAAGTCAAGGAATGGCAACAGGCCGCCGAGCGCCGCGATGAAGAGTGGAAGGCACAGTTCAAGGTCTATGCCAACGACGTCGACGAGGGCTTGAAAAAGCAGTGGACCGACCTTCAGACCGGGTTCGACACCCACATGGAGGCGGCGCGCAAACAGGCCGCAGCCTGGCGTGCCGAAGCCGAGCACAAGGACGCGGACACCCGGGCCAATTGGTATGAGGCGTATGCCGCGAACATGGTCTCCATCGCCAAGCGCACCGAGCAGGAAGCCACGGCCGCCATTGCCGCAGCGGCCGAAGCCCGAGCCAAAGCCACCAAAGCCTGAGACCGCCCTCTGCGAGACAGCTGTTTCGTTGAAGCGGTGAACCTGTCAGCCGTCCGACGGACGGCGGCAAGCCTCGTTGTGGGAGATGGACAAGGTGGGTTGGTGGAGCCGCTTCTTCGTACGCTGCCTGTGGATTGCCTGCGCATTGAGTGGGTCTGCGGCCATGGGGCAAGATGCCACCGAAGCCCGCCACAACTCGGATCTCGCGGTGGCGGTGAAGGTTTCGCCGCCATTTGCATACAAATCCTCTGATGGCAGTTGGGTCGGTCTCAGCGTCGAACTCTGGCAGAAACTGGCCGACCGTGCCGGACTGACCTTTCACTTTGTCGAGGCGAAAACGGTTGCCGAGCAAATTGACGGCGTGGCGAAGGGTCGATTCGATTTCGCCGTGTCCGCCATCACGGTGACCGCCGAACGAGAAAGAAAAATAGAGTTTTCTCAGCCCTACTACCGCAGCGGGTTCGGCGTGGCGGTCCAGCGGAACAACCAACCTTCATGGCGCCCCTTGCTCGATGCCCTGACGTCGTTTGGGCTGCTGCAGGCCATAGTGGCGCTGACCGGTATCGCCTTGCTGGTCGGGTTGTGTGTCTGGTTCGTTGAGCGCGCACACAACGAGCAGTTCGGTGGCAATCGAATGACCGGCTTGCTGACGGGCATCTGGTGGTCGACGACGACCGCCACACAATCCAGCACAGGCAACATCAGCCCCCGGACGGGGCCAGGGCGCATCGTCGGCGTCGTCTGGATGTTCGCTTCGGTGATCACCGTCGCCGTTTTCACGGCCAGTGTGACCTCGTCGCTGACCGTGACCAAGCTGCAAGGGGACGTCCGCGACGAAGCCGATCTGCGAAGAGTCAAGGTCGGTGTGGTCAAAGACACCTCCACCACCCTCTACCTCGACCTCATCAAGGCGTCGTACACCGCGTATCCGACGCTGGACGAGGGCCTGGAGGCGCTGCGAAACGGCAAGATCGGCGCATTTGTATACGACAAGCCCATTCTGGACTGGACGGTCGGCCGGCATTACTCAGGCTCCATCGAGGTTCTTGATGCCGACTACAACCTTCAGGCCTACGCCATTGCCATGGCAGACGGCAACCCGCATCGAAGGGCCGTCAACGTCGCGCTCCTGGAGACGATCGAAAGCGACTGGTGGTCAGACGCGGTCTACAAATACCTGGGCGAGAAATAGCCGCCGGCCCGCCCGGCTCAGATCAAGGGGACCATGGTCGTGAAGGCGTTGTGCCAGATCCGCTTCCAGACCGGCCAGCCCGCAATATCCTGGGTATCCACCCGCGTGGAATCGGCCAGGTAGTCCATCTGCCGGGCGCGAATCGCCTGGGTGAGCTGCCGGTCTCTGAGCAGGATGTCGTTTTCGAAGTTCAGGTCGAAGCTGCGGTAGTCGATGTTGGTCGCCCCCAGGAAGGTCATCTCGCCATCGACGGTCAGGGTTTTCGCATGCATCAGCCCGCCGTTGAACTCCGCGATCTCCACACCGGCCTCGGCCAGTAGCGGGTAGTAGGCGCGGCTCGCGGGGCCGACGAAACCGGAGTCGTTGCGGCGCGGCACGATCAGGATGACGCGAACGCCTGCAACCGCCGCGCCCATGATCGCGTCGGCCACCACGTCTCCCGGCGCAAAGTAAGGCGTCGTGATGATGAGCTCCCGCCGCGCTTCCCCAATGAGCCGCGCAATCAACTGGGCCGTGACGCCTTTTTGAAGGGTGGGCCCGGTGCCCACCACCTGGGCGGCGATGCCGTCCTCAAAGCCCTGGGTCTCGTAAGTCCACGGCGCGAGGTCGATGGGCTTGTCCTCGAACCAGCACTGCGCGAACAGCAAGTCCATCTGCCGGGCAACCGGCCCCTCGAACCGCACCATGATGTCGACCCAGGGCGCGTAAGCCGCTTTGACGCGGAACTCCGGGTCGGCGCAGTTCTGGCTGCCACAGTGGCAGATGCGCCCGTCGATGACGGTGATCTTGCGGTGGTTGCGCAGGTCGGGCCGCCGGGTGTAGATGGTGACGAAGGGGTTGCCCAGCGGCAACGCCACCTGCGTCTGGACGCCGGCGTCTTTCATGTCCTGCCAGGTCTGCGACCCCAGGAAGTCGCGCGAACCCACCGCGTCGACGCCGGCACGGACCGTGACACCTCGCCTCGCGGCGCGCATCAGGGCGGCAGCCACGCTGCGGCCGGTCTCGTCATCGAGCCAGATGTAGTAGAAGACGTTGATGAACCGCGTGGCCGCGTCGAAGTCGGCAATCATGCGCTCGCGTTGCACATGGGGGCTTGCCAGCAGTTCCGCCCGGTTGCCCTGGGTCACGCCAAAGCCGTTGATCATGGTGGCAAAGCCGCTGGCCGGCCCCTGCCGGACCAGGTCGTGCGCCTCGCCGCTGGCCACCGCCAAGGGCTGAGTCACCGCTTCGGCGGCCCGGTGCGCCCGCCCCCTGGCGCCATTGAAGCGGATTTCTCCGAATATGAAGTAGAGCAGGATGCCCACGACGGGCAGGATGAACAGCACCAGCACCCAGGCGATGCGGGTGGTTGAGTTGACGTCTGGCCGTGCCAGCGCGTGCAGCGTCATCACCAGAAAGATGGCCACGTGGACGGCCGTCAGCATCACCATCATCGTCATGCCTTTCGGCTCAGCCTGCAGCGGCAACCGCAGACACGAAGCCCAAACGTAAAAACCCGCCGGGCGGTAGCACCGGCGGGTCTCTGAAAGTGGTTGCGGGGGCAGGATTTGAACCTGCGACCTTTGGGTTATGAGCCCAACGAGCTACCAGACTGCTCCACCCCGCGACTGAAGGATTGGATTATGGCACAGCCCATCAATCCAACACAAGCACTTTTGTACGCGCCACAAGAAAATGCCAGGGCACCCCCAGTTTTCTTTATCGCGCAGGGGCAGGCGGGACAACGCCCTGACCAGGGGTGCTTCTCAACACACGGCCCACGTCGTGCCGGCTTCTGTCATGATGGCCCTTCACATCACATAGACCGGGTTGACGGCGCACGCAAAGGTGCGGCCGTCTTGGGGGGACTGCAATGGACACCTACAAGGTGCTGTTGGTGGACGACCACGAATTGGTGCGCCAAGGCATGAAGGCGGCGTACCCGGACGTGGCGGGTACGCCGCTCGAATGGCTGGAGGCCTCGACGCTGGACGAGGGCTTGCGCATCTACCAGGCTCACAAGCCCATCGATGCCGTTCTGCTGGATCTGAACCTGCCGGACGCCAAAGGCCTGCAAGGCCTGCGCACCTTTTTGCACGCCCATGCCGACGCCCGGGTGGCCGTGCTCAGCGGCGCGCAGGACGAGTTCGTCATGCGCCAGGCCCGACTGCTTGGCGCCCAGGCCTACATCTGCAAAAGCGGCCAGGCCCAAGCCGTGCAGACCACCCTGGAGGCCATGCTGGCACCCCAGGTGCCCGCCCGCGCCGCCGTGCTGGCCAGCGCCTCGCTGTTCCCCCGCATGCCGCAGTCGGCCGTCTACGACCGCGTCTCGGAGCTGGGGCCGCGCCACCTGGAGATTCTGGAGCTGGTGCTGTCGGGCTGCACCAATCAAGAGATCAGCAGCGCCACGCGGCTGTCGCTGGGCACCGTGAAGAACTATGTGTCGTCGCTGCTGCTGGCGCTGGACGTGCGATCGCGCTCGCACATGATCAGCCTGTTCCGCTGACACCGGCGCACGGCGTGAGCCCGCTCTACGCGCCCACGGCCCGGTATGTGCTGGAGCCATCGGCCGTGCGCGCCGGCCAGTCCTTGCCCGTCGGCGCCCGCCAGCGCGCCCGGACGCTGGACCTGGCCGCGCGCAAGACGGCGGCGGCCCAGAAGCACCTGTTGGGGCTGGCGCTGCTGGCGCCGCTGTTCGGCGTGCTGGCCTTGTTCGCCGCGGTGGGCGCCCCGCCGCTGCGCAGCGGTCTGCTGGCGCCCTGGCTGCCGCTGGCGGGTTGGGCCGTGGCCTGCGGCGTCACCTCGGCCTCGCTGCTGCACCACCGCAACCGGCGGCGCGCGCGCGGCCTGGGGCTGGCGGTGGCCTGGTCGGTGCTGCTCACCGCCGCGCCGCCCTGGCTGTGGCCAGGCCCCTGGCCACAGGCGCTGACGGTCTGGGTCATGCTGGCCGCCGGCGCCGGCGCCTGGGCCATGGTCGCCTCGCCCGCCGCCTTCGTGCCCTGGGCGTTGGTGCCGGCACTGTCCAGCCTGCCGCTGGTCTGGCGCGCGGACGACGTGGATGCCGGCTGGCTGCTGACCGGCCTGGGCGCCAGCCTGCTGCTGCTGTCCACCACCTGGGCGCAACACCGGGCCTGGCGGCGCGACCGCTGGGCGCACATCCTGCAGCAGGCGCGCCTCAAGCGCCGCACGGCCGAACGCGATGCGGCCTGGCGCACCGACCGCGAGAAAAGCCGCTTCCTGGCCATCGCCAGCCACGACCTGCGTCAGCCCGTGCACGCGTTGGGCCTGTTCGCCGCCACCTTGCGACGGCGTCTCAAGGACACCCCCGACGAGCCGCTGGCGCGCAACCTGATGCGCGCCATCACCGGGCTGGAGCGCTCGTTCACCGCACTGCTGGACATCTCCCGGCTCGACAGCGGCGGCATGGCCACCCACCCCGAAACCTTCACCTTGCGCGACATGTTCCGCCGCCTGCAAATGCAGTACGGCGGCCGCGCCGAATTCGCCGGCCTGGGCTTGCGCTTTTCGCCGGGTGGCAAATCGGTGATCAGCGACCCGGCGCTGCTGGAGCGCATCGTCGGCAACCTGGTGCAAAACGCGCTCAAGTACACCGAACAAGGCGGCGTGGTGGTGGTGGCGCGCAGCACCAGCACCTGCGTCAACATCGAGGTCTGGGACACCGGAAAAGGCATGTTCGCCGCCGACTTGCCGCGCATCTTCGACGAGTTCTATCAGGTGGGCCGCAATGAACGCGACCGGGCCCACGGCCTGGGCATGGGCCTGGCCATCGTCAAGCGCCTGGCCGCCCTGCTGGACCACCGGCTCGAAGTCGTCTCGCGGCCGGGCCGCGGCACCCTTTTTCGCGTCAGCGTGCCGCTGGGCAGCCTGCCGGGCATCGAAGACGACCTGGCCCCCAGCGACACCATGCCCATCACGCTGTGCCGCCCGTGCATGGTGCTGGTGGTGGACGACGAAGAGCCCATCCGCGAGGGCCTGCGGCTGCTCCTGCAGGAGTGGGGCCTGCAGGCCATCACCGCCGGCGATGCAGACCAGGCCGACCAGGCCGTGGTGGCGCTGGAAGGCCACATCGATCTGATCATCACCGACCTGCACCTGGGCCCCGGCGACGACGGCACCGCCGTGGTGCGCCGCGTGCGCCACGGCTGCGGCCACCGGGTGCCGGCGCTGCTCATCACCGGCGACACCTTGACCGGCGCCAACGTGCGCGAGCCCGACATGACCGTGCTGATGAAGCCGGTGCAGCCGCGCCACCTGCTGGACGCGCTGCATGCGCTGCTCGACGAAGGGCGGGCGAGATGACTTTCGACTACTGACCCGGCGCGGGCCGACTTCTATAGTGGATTGAACCCCGATCCACGCGTCCCGCGCCCCATGTCCGCCGCCCTCGCCCTCGACATCGACCGCCTGCTCCTACCGCTGGACGCCGCCGCGCCCTGCGGGCCGGACCTGTCTTACGACGCGGCCTTCATGGCCGCCGAACAGACCGCCCTGGGCAAGCCCGAGCGCCAGTATGGCGACACCGTCATCGCCGCCGAGCCACCCGACTGGCGCAGCCTGCACGATGAGGCGCAGGCCTTGTGCGAGCGCACCCGCGACCTGCGCGCTGGCGTGTGGTTGCTGCGCAGCGCCACCCGGCTGCACGGCCTGGCCGGTGCCGAAGCCGGGCTGCGCCTGCTCGACGGCTGGCTCACCCAGTGGTGGGACACCTTGCACCCCGAGCTGGACGCCAGCGACGACAACGACCCCACCATGCGCCTGAATGCACTGGCCGCGCTGGTGGCCGGCGACGGCCTGGCGGTCGACCTCGATGGCGCCGCCCTCAGCAACACGCGCGGCAGCCTCACCGTGCGGGAGTGGGAGCTGGCATTGGGCAAGGCCAACGCGCGGGACGGCGAGGCCGTGCCCAACCTGGCCGCCGTGCAGCAGGCGCTGGCCGCGCTTTGCGCCGCCGACGCCGGCCTGGTCGCCCGGGCCCGGGCCGCCGCAGCCCACGCCGAGCACATCGACCAATGGCTGACCGACCGCCTGCCGGGCCAGGGGCCCGAGCTGGCCCCGCTGCGGCGGCGCCTGCGCGCGCTGGCCCAGGCCGTCCAGGCCGCGGCCGGCGTGCCCGAGGAGGCCGCAGCCCCGGGCGAGGCGGCCACCGATGCGGGCGACGCCCCGGCCGCCGGCGTGCGCAGCGGTGGCATCGCCAACCGCGCCGATGCCGCGCGCGAGATCGAGCGCGTCTGCGTCTGGCTCGAAACCCACGAGCCCAGCAACCCCGCCCCCCTGCTGCTGCGCCGCGCGCTGCGGCTGATGGACCTGGGCTTCATCGACCTGCTGCGTGACCTGGCCCCCGACGGCCTGACCCAGTTGCGCGTGATCGCCGGCGAGCCGACCGCATAGCCCCACACCCCACCCCAGGAGACCCACCATGGCCCAGAGCAGTCAGAAGTTCATTGCCCGCAACCGGGCGCCGCGCGTGCAGATCGAATACGACGTCGAGCTCTATGGCGCCGAGAAAAAGGTGCAACTGCCCTTCGTCATGGGCGTGCTCTCCGACCTCTCGGGCAAGCCCACCGAGCCACTGCCCCCGGTGGCCGACCGCCAGTTCCTTGAAGTGGACGTCGACAACTTCGATGCCCGCATGAAGAAGATGAAGCCCCGCGTCGCCTTCCAGGTGCCCAACCACCTGACCGGCGAGGGCAACATCGCCGTGGACATCACCTTCGAGTCCATGGACGACTTCTCGCCCGCCGCCGTCGCCGCCAAGGTCGATGGCCTCAAGCAGTTGCTCGAAGCGCGCCAGCAACTGGCCAACCTCGTCACCTACATGGACGGCAAGACCGGCGCCGAAGAGCTGCTGGCCAAGGTCATCAAGGACGAGGCCCTGCTCAAGTCCCTGGCCGACGCCGCCAAGCCGGCCGCCAACTGACCCCTTCTGTCGCCCAGTCACCACGCGGAGACCCACCATGGCCGAAGCCACCACATCCCCCAGCCCGGCATCACTGGGCGGCGTCACCTTCCAGGAGGACGACTTTGCCGCGCTGCTGAACAAGGAGTTCAAGCCCAAGAGCGACGAGGCCAAGTCCGCCGTCGAACAGGCCGTGCTCACGCTGGCCCAGCAGGCACTGGCCAACACCACGCTCATCAGCAGCGACGTCGTGGGCTCCATCGAAGCCATGATTGCCGCGCTGGACGCCAAGCTCTCCGAGCAGGTCAATGCCATCCTGCACCACGCCGACTTTCAGCGACTGGAGAGCGCCTGGCGCGGCCTGCACTACCTGGTCAACAACACCGAGACCGACGAGCTGCTCAAGATCCGCGTGATGAACATCTCCAAGGCCGAGGTGGGCAAGACGCTCAAGAAGTTCAAGGGCACGGCCTGGGATCAGAGCCCGCTGTTCAAGAAGGTCTACGAAGAGGAATACGGCCAGTTCGGCGGCGAGCCCTTCGGCTGCCTGGTGGGCGACTACTACTTCGACCACACCCCGCCCGACGTGGAATGGCTGGGCGAGATGGCCAAGGTGGCCGCCTCGGCGCACGCCCCGTTCATCGCCGCCACCAGCCCCACGCTGATGCAGATGGGCTCATGGCAGGAGCTGGCCAACCCGCGCGACCTGACCAAGATCTTCACCACCCCCGAATACGCGGGCTGGCGCTCGCTGCGCGAGTCGGAGGACGCGCGCTACGTCGGCCTGGCCATGCCGCGCTTTCTGTCGCGCCAGCCCTATGGCGCCAAGACCAACCCCGTCGAGGCCTTTGACTTCGAGGAAGACACCGCCAGCGCCGACCACAGCAAATACACCTGGGCCAACTCAGCCTATGCCATGGCCGTCAACATCAACCGCTCGTTCAAGGAATACGGCTGGTGCTCGCGCATCCGGGGCATCGAGTCGGGCGGTGCCGTCGAGGGCCTGCCCACCCACACCTTCCCCACCGACGACGGCGGGGTGGACATGAAGTGCCCCACCGAGATCGCCATCTCCGACCGCCGCGAGGCCGAGCTGGCCAAGAACGGCTTCATGCCGCTGGTGCACCGCAAGAACAGCGACTTCGCGGCCTTCATTGGCGCGCAGTCGCTGCAAAAGCCGGCCGAATACGACGACCCCGACGCCACCGCCAACGCCAACCTGGCGGCGCGCCTGCCCTACCTGTTCGCCACCAACCGCTTCGCCCACTACCTCAAGTGCATCGTGCGCGACAAGGTCGGCTCGTTCAAGGAGCGCACCGACATGGAGCGCTGGCTCAACGACTGGATCATGAACTACGTCGACGGCGACCCCGCCCACTCCTCCGAGCAGACCAAGGCCCGCCGCCCGCTGGCCGCCGCCGAGGTGGTGGTGGAGGAAATCCCCGGCAACCCCGGCTACTACAGCTCCAAGTTCTTCCTGCGCCCGCACTACCAACTGGAGGGGCTGACCGTCTCGTTGCGGCTGGTCTCCAAGCTGCCGTCGCAGAAAGCCGCCTGATTCACGCCGGCGACGTGGCTGCGCCCACCCCCGCAGTCGCGTCGCAACCCACCGGCACCGCAACCCCAGGGGGCAAACCCGTTCACACTCAAGGAGAACCATCATGGCCGTGGACATGTTCATCAAGATCGGCGACATCAGTGGCGAGTCGCAGGACGACAAACACGCCAAGGAGATCGACGTGCTGGCCTGGAGCTGGGGCCTGTCGCAGTCGGGTACCGCCCACGTTGGCGGCGGCGCCGGTGCCGGCAAGGTCAACATCCAGGACCTCTCGCTGACCAAATGGGTGGACACCGCCTCCACCGCCCTCATCGTCGCCTGCTGCAAGGGCACCCACATCAAAGAGGCCAAGCTCGTCGTGCGCAAGGCCGGCGACTCGCCGCTGGAATACATCAAGATCACCATGGAAGAGGTGATCGTCTCCTCGGTGCAGACCGGTGGTTCGGGCGGCGAAGACCGCCTGACCGAAAACGTGGTGCTCAACTTTGGCAAGGTCAAGGTCGAGTACACCGCCCAGAAGAAAGAGGGCGGCGCCGACGCCACCTCCACCGCCGCCTGGGACATTCCGGCCAACAAATCGTTCGGCTGACGCACCGGCAGGCGCGCACCATGTCGCAGCTCAACAGCTACCTGAAGATCGAGGGCGCACGTCAGGGCCCCATCAAGGGCGAGGCCAGCGAGCCCGGCCATCTCGACGACATCGAGCTGACCGGCTGGAGCTGGGGCATGGACGCAACGACCGCCGCCTACGCCAAGGGCGCCGTCAACACCAGCCTGCGCGAAATGGTGCTGCACAAGCGCACCGACCGCGCCACCACCGCGCTGATGGCCGCGCTGCGCAACAACGAGCCGCTCAAGCGCGTCACCCTCACCGGCCGCAAGGCCGGGGGGGGCGACACCGCGCTGGACTTTCTCAAGATCGTGCTCGAACAGGCCCGCCTCACCGCCCACAGCCTCACCGCCACGCCGGGCAGCGACGCCTACGAGGAAGTCTTTCACCTCAGTTTCCTCAAGGTCAGCGTCACCTACCTGCCCCAGGCCGACACCGGCAGCGGTGCCGGCGCCACCACGTTCGAGACCGAAGTCACCCCCGCCTGACCCCATGGACGCCACCGCCACCGCCGAACACGCCCTGCGCGAGGGCGATCTGGCCCGCGCCCTGCAGCAGTTGCAGGCCGGCGTGCGCGCCCAACCCGCCGACGTGCGGTTGCGCATCTTCCTGTTCCAGCTGCTGTGCGTGCAACAGCAATGGGGCCGTGCCCTGGCCCAGCTCAAGGTCTGCGGCGAGCTGTCCGCCGCCACCCTGCCCATGGTCAACACCTACCGCGAGGCCATCGCCTGCGAGGCCGTGCGCGAAGCCGTCTTTCAGGGCCGCACCACGCCGCTGGTGCTGGGCCAGCCACAGCCCTGGGTGGCCCATCTGGTGCAAGCCCTCGCCGCCGATGCCCAGGGCCAGGCCGGGCAGGCCACCCGGTTGCGGGCCGAAGCCCTCACCGCCGCCCCCGCCAGCACCGGCAGCCTCAACGGCCAGCCCATGGCCTGGCTGGCCGATGCCGACTCGCGCCTGGGCCCGCTGCTGGAGGTCATCGTCGCCGGCCGCTATGGCTGGCTGCCCCTGACCCACCTGGCGCGCCTGGTCACCGAGCCACCGGCCGACCTGCGCGACCTGGTGTGGCAGCCGGCCACGCTCACCTTCGCCAATGGCGGCCAGACCGTGGCCTTGATGCCCAGCCGCTACGCCCCCCTGCCGCCCGACGCCGACCCCATGCTGCTGCTGGCCCGACGCACCGAGTGGCTGCCGCTGGCCGACGGCCAGTACCGGGGCCTGGGCCAGCGGCAATGGGTCACCGACCAAACCGAGCTGGGCCAGCTGGCGCTGCGCGAGCTGGCGCTCGAAGCACCCTGACGCGAGCCCATCATGGCCGCCAGCGACCCGCGCGCCCGCCTCCAACCGGCCTTGCTCGATCGCCTGTGCGACGACCAGCCCGACATCGCCCGTGACCCCGACGACCACCGCGGCCTGGACAAGACCCAGTTGCGCGCCGCCGTGCTGCGCGACCTGACCTGGCTGCTCAACACCGTGCAGCCGCTGCGCCCCGCCGAGGCCGCCGCCGCGCCGCTGGCTGCCCGCTCCACGCTGAACTACGGCCTTCCCGCGTTGTCGGGCCAACTGGCCACGCAGATCGATCTGGGCCAGCTCGCGGCGGCGCTGCGCGAGGCCATCGTGCGCTACGAGCCGCGCATCCTGGCCGACACCTTGACCGTCGGCGTGCGCGAAGACCAGTTCCTGCTCGACGCCCACAACGTCATCGAGTTCGACATCCGGGGCCACCTGTGGGCCCAACCCATCCCGCTGGAGCTGCTGCTGCGCACCGCGTTCGATCTGGAGGCCGGCCAGGTCCAGGTGCGTGACGCCGCGCCCGCCCCCCTGGCCTCAGGACGCCGCTGATGGACCCCGGCCTGCTCGCCCGCTACAACCAGGAACTGGCCCATCTGCGCGAGGTCGGTGCCGAGTTCGCCCAGGCCTTCCCCAAGATCGCCGGGCGCCTGACCATGGACGGCCTGGAGGTGGCCGACCCTTATGTCGAGCGCCTGCTGGAAGGCTTTGCCTTCATGGCCGCGCGCACCCAGCTCAAGCTCGACGCCGAATACCCGCGCTTCGTGCAAAGCCTGCTGGCCGCCGTGGCGCCCAACTTCCTGGCCCCCGTGCCCGCCATGCTGGTGGCCCGGCTGCAACCCGACTGGATGGACCCGGCGCTGGCCCAGGGCGTCACGCTGCCACGCGGCGCCAGCCTCACCAGCCAGCTCGCGCGCGGCCAGGGCACGCATTGCGAATTCCGCACCGGCCACGCCGTCACCCTGTGGCCGCTGGAGCTGACCGGCGTGCGCTACCTGAACCACGCCACCGACCTGCCGCTGGCCCTGCTGCCCCAGGCCCACCCCGCGCACCAGACCCGCGCCGTGCTGCGCCTGTCGCTGCGTGTGCACGGCGGCCTGGCCGCGCGCGCGCTGCCGCTGGACCGACTGCCCTTCTACCTGGCCGCCCCCGACGACACCGCGCTGCGCCTGTTCGAGCTGCTGGCCACCGCCACCCTTGGCACCTTCGTGCCCACCGCCACCGCGCCGGCCGGGCAGTGGGCCGATGCCGCCAGCCTGGCCCAGCAAGGCTTTGACGACGACCAGGCTTTGCTGCCCGAAACCCCCACCGGCTTCTCGGGCCATCGGCTGCTGCAGGAGTACGCCGCCATGCCGCAGCGGCTGATGGGCTTCGAGTTGCGTGGTCTGGCGCCGCGCCTGCGCGCGGTGGCGGGCGATCGCCTGGACATCGTCATCGCCCTGGCGCGCGAAGACGCCGCGCTGGAGGCACTGGTCGATGCCCACAGCCTGGCGCTGTACTGCACGCCCGCCATCAACCTGTTCGCCAAGCGGCTGGATCGCGTCAGCCTGGTCGGCGCCAACACCGGCGGCGGCCTGGGCACGCCCGCCCACGAACACCACCTGGTGCCCGACCGCACCCGGCCCATGGACTTTGAAGTCCACACCGTTACCGCCGTCACCGGCCACGGCACCGGCGCGGTGGCCGAGCAGACCTTCGCCCCGCTCTACACCGCCCACCACACCGAAGGCCCGCAGCACCGCGCCTACTACACGCTGCGCCGCGAGCCGCGCCTGGCCTCACAGCAGCAGCGCGACCAGGGCACGCGCTCGGCCTACGTGGGCAGCGAAGTGTTCATCGCGCTGGTCGACCCGGCGCACGCGCCCTACGGTGCCGACCTGCGCCAGCTGGCCGTCCAGGCCCTGGTCAGCAACCGCGACCTGCCCATGCTGCTGCCCGGTGCCGGCCAGCAAGGCGCGGGCGGCGCCGCCCGCGCCAACTGGACGCTGGACGCCACCGCCCCGGTGGCCGCCGTGCAGGTGCTGCGCGGCCCCACGCCCGTGGTGCCACGGCTGCCGCGCGGCGACGAGGGCTGGGCGCTGGTCAGCCAGTTGACGCTCAACCACCTCAGCATCGCCGGCGAAGACCCCGCCCGGGCCGCCGCCGCGCTGCGCAGCCTGCTGCTGCTGCACGGCCACCCGGCCGACGCCGGTTGGCGCAAGCAGGTGGAGAGCCTGCATGGCGTCAGCGCCCAGACCGTCACCCGCCGCTTGCCCGGCGCCGGACGGCTGGCATTCGGCAGCGGCGTGCGCATCCGCATCGAGGTGGACGAGCTGGGCCTGCACGGCAGCGCCGCCGCCCTGCTGGGCAGCGTGCTCGAGCGCTGGTTTGCCCGCCACGCCGCCGTCAACAGCTTCACCGAGACCGAGCTGCACAGCGCCACGCGCGGCCTCATCATGGCCTGGCCACCGCGCCTGGGCCAGGGGCCGCTGCTGTGAGCCCCGCCGACCGCCCCGCCGACCTCACCGCCGACCGCCAGCGGCTGTGGGCCGCGCTGGCCGCCCAGCCCCACGCCCACGACCTGCTGGCGCTGCTGCGCCGCATCCAGGCCCTGCACCCCGAGCTGCCCCGGCTGGGTCAGGCGCTGCGCCCGCGCGACGAGCCGCTGCGCCTGGGCCAGGACGCCGAGCTGGACTTTGCCCCCGCCACCGTGCACAGCGTCACCCTGGGCGCCGGTGCTCCCCGCATCGGCCAGCGCGCACTGGGCCTCTTCGGCCCCATGGGCGCGCTGCCGCTGCACCTGACCGAGTACGCGCGCAGCCGGGCCCAGCACGCGGGCGACCCCACGCTGGCCCGCTTTGCCGACGTCTTCCACCACCGCGCGCTGCTGCTGTTCTTTCGGGCCTGGGCCCAGGCCCGCCCCGAGGTGCACCACGACCGCCCCGCGGACGACGCCCACGCCCGCTGGCTGGCCAGCCTCTACGGCCAGGGCGGCTCCGCGTTTGTGCAGCGCAGCCGGGTGGCCGACAACGCCAAGCGCCTGCACGCCGGCTGGCTGGCGCGCGGGCCACGCAGCGCCGAAGGCCTGGCCAAGTTCGTGGGCCACTACCTGGGCCTGCCGGTGCGCGTGCAGCCTTGCGCCGGCCACTGGCTGGCGCTGGACGCGGCCGACCGCAGCCGCCTGGGCCGCGCCCACGCCGGCCTGGGCGGTGGCGCCACGCTGGGCAGCCGGGTGTGGGACCGGCAGTCGCACACGCGGCTGCACATCGGGCCGCTGGCACTGCCCGAGTGGCTGCGCCTGTTGCCGGGCCAGCCCACGCGGCTGGCGCTGCGCGATGCCGTGCACGAAATCCTGGGCCTGGCCGTGGCCGTGGACGCGCGCGTCACGCTGCGCGGCAGCGCGGTGCCGCGCCTGCACCTGGGCCGCCAGCGCCCACATGGCCGCCTCGGCCGCCTGGGCCAGACCGCCTGGCTGGGCCGCCGCCAGCCCCACCCCGACAGCGCAGCCCTGCACCTGCGCCTCACCTGAAGGAGCCCTTGCCATGGCCGAAATCAGCCGCACCGCCCTCTTTGGCAAGCTGGGTCCGCTGGCCTACAAGGCCATCGAGGGCGCCACCGTGCTGTGCAAGCTGCGCGGCAACCCCTATGTGGAGTTGCAGCACTGGCTGCAGCAAATCCTGAACACGGCCGACTCCGACCTGCACCGCATCGCCCGCCACTACGAGCTGGACGCCTCGCTGCTGGCCGCCGACTTGACCACCGCGCTGGACCGGCTGCCGCGCGGCGCCAGCAGCGTGACCGACCTCTCTACGCTGGTGGAGACCGCCGTCGAGCGCGGCTGGGTCTATGGCACGCTGATGTTCGGCGACCGCCAGGTGCGCACCGGCTACCTGCTGGTGGGCCTGCTCAAGACACCCACGCTGCGCCACGCGCTGCTGGCCATCTCGCGCCAGTTCGAGCGCGTCAAGCTCGACGACCTGAGCGACCGCTTTGACGACCTGCTGGGCGGCTCACCCGAGGCCGGCCAGGCCGCCAGCGACGGCAGCGCGGCCCCGGGCGAGGCCAGCGGCGCCATCGCCCCCGCCGCCATGGGCAAGCAAGAGGCCTTGCAGCGCTACACCACCGACCTGACCGACGCCGCGCGCAGCGGCAAGATGGACCCCATCGTGGGCCGCGACGACGAGATCCGCCAGGTGGTGGACATCTTGATGCGGCGCCGCCAGAACAACCCCATCCTGATCGGCGAGGCCGGCGTGGGCAAGACCGCCGTGGTGGAGGGTTTTGCCCAGCGCATCGCGCGCGGCGACGTGCCGCCCACGCTCAAGGACGTGAGCCTGCGCGCGCTGGACGTGGGCCTGCTGCAGGCCGGCGCCAGCATGAAGGGCGAGTTCGAGCAGCGGCTGCGCGCCGTCATCGACGAGGTGCAGGCCAGCCCCAAGCCCATCATCTTGTTCATTGACGAAACCCACACGCTGGTGGGCGCGGGCGGCGCCGCCGGCACCGGCGACGCCGCCAACCTGCTCAAGCCCGCGCTGGCGCGCGGCGAGCTGCGCACCATCGGCGCCACCACGTTTGCCGAGTACAAAAAGCACATCGAGAAAGACCCGGCGCTGACGCGGCGCTTCCAGAGCGTGCAGGTGGACGAGCCCGACGAGGCCAAGGCCATCCTGATGCTGCGCGGCGTGGCCAGCACCATGGAGCGCCACCACCGGGTGCAAATCCTCGACGAGGCGCTGGAGGCCGCCGTGCGCCTCAGCCACCGCTACATCCCGGCCCGCCAGTTGCCCGACAAGGCCGTCAGCCTGCTGGACACCGCCTGCGCCCGCGTGGCCGTCAGCCTGCACGCCACCCCGGCGGCGGTGGACGACAACCGCCAGCGCATCGCTGGTCTGGAGACCGAGGCCGGCATCATCGCCCGCGAGGCCGCCATCGGCCTGGCCACCGGCGAGCGTGCGGCCGCCGTGGCCGCACAACTGACCGACGAGCAGGCGCGCCTGGCCGTGCTGGACGCGCGCTGGCAGCAAGAGAAGGCGCTGGTGGACCGCCTGCTGGCGCTGCGCGCCAGGCTGCGCGCGGGCCTGGCGCCCGTGGAGGGCACGGCCAGCGCACTGGAAACCCAGGCTGCAGCCGGCGCCGGCGCCCTGCCCCCGCCGCTGACCGAGGGCGAGCGCACCGACGCGCTGGCCGAGTTGCAACAGGTGCAGGCCGAGCTGACCGCACTGCAAGGCGAGGCGCCGCTGATCCTGCCCACCGTGGACCACCAGGCCGTGGCCACCGTGGTGGGCGACTGGACGGGCATCCCCGTGGGCCGCATGGCGGCCAACGAGATCGAGACCCTGCTCAACCTGCCGCAGTTGCTGGCCCAGCGCGTGATAGGCCAGGACCACGCGATGGAGATGATTGCCCGCCGCATCCAGACCTCGCGCGCCGGGCTGGACAACCCGCAAAAGCCCATTGGCGTCTTTTTGCTGGCCGGCACCTCGGGCGTGGGCAAGACCGAAACCGCGCTGGCGCTGGCCGAGGCGATGTACGGCGGCGAGCACAACCTCATCACCATCAACATGAGCGAGTACCAGGAGGCGCACACCGTCAGCTCGCTCAAGGGCGCACCGCCCGGCTACGTGGGCTACGGCGAAGGCGGCGTGCTCACCGAAGCCGTGCGCCGCAAGCCCTACAGCGTGGTGCTGCTGGACGAGGTGGAAAAAGCCCACCCCGACGTGCACGAGCTGTTCTTCCAGGTGTTTGACAAGGGCTGGATGGAAGACGGCGAGGGCCGCGTCATCGACTTCAAGAACACGCTGATTTTGCTGACCACCAACGCCGGCACCGAGCTGATCGCCGGCCTGTGCGCCGACCCCGACCTGCTGCCTGACCCCGAGGCGCTGAACAAGGCGCTGCGCGAGCCGCTGCTCAAGGTCTTTCCGCCCGCGCTGCTAGGCCGGCTGGTGTCCATCCCCTACTACCCACTGACCGACGCCATGCTGGGTCAGATCGTGCGGCTGCAGCTGGAGCGCATCAAGAAGCGGGTGGAGGGGCGCTACCAGGTGCCGTTCAGCTACTCGGACGAGGTGGTGCGGCTGGTGGTGTCGCGCTGTACCGAGGGGGAGAGTGGGGGGCGGATGATTGATGCGATCTTGACCAACACCATGTTGCCGGAGGTCTCAAGGGCATTTCTGGAGCGAATGCTCAAGGGGGAGGCGATTGAGGGGGTTCAGGTGGGGGTGACCAAGGACACTTTTGGGTATGGGTTTGGAAGAGTAGAAACTGTAATTTCAGATTTCAATGCCTGAATTGTAGAAAATTTAAATTAACTTGGAAGGAGAATTAAATGCCTCGCCCATTGTATCTTCACCCCTTTCACGAAAATTTGCATTACATTGGCGTTGGGCCAAAATCAATATTTACTCGTTCAGCAAAGGTCTCGCTTCACGGTATTTCACCCACAATCACAAGCGAAAGAGCCAGATACAAATATCTATCCAAGATGGAACCAGGTGGCCATGCGGTCCATTCCGCACTATTTAATGGTTACACTCATGTTGACCATAGAATATATGTTATGGGACATGGCGCAGCTGGCGACCACATCATTTACACAGAATCTGGAAATCCAATTCACAACTCATGCACCGCCATTGAGCTTGGGGGCATCTTCGAGCGCCACGGCCTCCCACACGCCTCACAGGTCACAATTCGCATTCACGCATGCCATAGCGCCATGCCGTCAGTGGCAGGGGCAAATGATAGTTTTGCCCATAATTTCAGGGATGATATGGTGGCAAGAGGGTATCACAACCTGACCATTCAAGGATATACAGTTGGAGTCGGCATGTATTTATTTTTCCGTTGGGGGGAGAATTTTTTTAGCAAAGCAAACAGCAATCGAGTGACAGTATAAAGATTCCGCCATAGGATCTGCGAAAACTATATAAATAAATAGACAATATGCTCGTGATTTGAGATAATTGGAAGTGTCACTTCAATTTCTCACATGGGCATCAATCGAATTGACTACTGCCAGTTTCTTCTTTCCACTCAAACCAATTACACGATGACCCGCTTCGCTGATCACGCCCAAGGCGTCAGCCACGACGCAGTGAATCGACTGCTGCGTCGCGACAAGCTGACAGGGCAGATCATTTGGGAACACGTCAAAGGCGATATCGTGGCCTCGCCTCGCGGTTGCCTGGTTTTTGATGACTCGATTCTGGACAAGAGTCATTCACATTGCATGGATCTGGTTCGTCTGCAATACAGTGGCAATGCGCATGGGGTGATCAAGGGCATTGGCATGGTCAATTGCCTGGACGTCAATCCCCAGACGGGGCAGTATTGGATCGTGGACTACCGCCTCTTTGACCCCGGTGGCGATGGCAAGACCAAGCTGGATCATGTGCACGAGATGCTGGTGGCGGCCATCGCCAGCAAAGCGCTGACACTCTCCCATGTGCTCTTCGATACGTGGTACGCCACCAAAGACTTGATGCTGTTCGCCGAGTCGCTGGGCAAGCGCCACTGCTGCCCGCTCAAAAGCAACCGCCAAGTCGACGACAGCGGCAGCGAGCGCGCTTATCGGCGGGTGGACAGCCTGGATTGGAACGCGCCTGAGCTTGAGCATGGCAAGACCATCAAAATCAAGGGTTTTCCCAAAGCACACAAGGTGAAATTATTCCGGGTCGTGGTTTCAACCAACCGCACGGATTGGGTCGTCACCAACGACCTTGGTCAGCAGTCGACACAGGACGTACAAGATGCGTGCGCCTTGCGTTGGAAGATTGAACAGTTTCATCGAGAACTCAAACAATTGACTGGCGTGGAGAAATACCAATGCCGCAAGGCCAGGATTCAAATAAATCACATCGCACGCGCCGTCTTGGTTTAGGTACGGCTGAAGGCCTTGGCCAAAACAGCCTGCATCGCGGTGTACAAACTCAAACACGACATACTCTCGAACTACCTGCGTCAGGAGCTGCGTAGTCTGTCTGTTCGGATGGCTTTTGCGTAAGTCCTAAATTTACCAGAATGGAGTTGACCTATGACCTTCTATTACCAAGATGTCGTTGATTGCAATCGGGATATAACCGGAACCGGGACGCTCAGCGCCAGTAGAAGGGGCCAAACAAGGCTCTCAACATACTGCGAGGGCGGAATATCATCAACTATTTACAATATCTGCCATGCCGCACACTCCGTAGTCACCAACCAATACTTCCAGGACGGCAATCATCGCACCGGAGTACTGCTAATATACAAAATTCTAATTAGAGATGCATTGCTCGTCTCACGAAAGAGGGCATACCAGCTCTATGCGTATCTTGATGAGGGTTTCCATCGTTTCCAAACTGGTGAGCAGAGCAATGTTGAAGCACTTTGCGATTTTGTCGGCAACGGCGGATTCATGAAACTCACCAAAAGGCCAGAATTGGCACAAGAGTACATAGGACGGACGAAAGCCGAAGTACTCGCTGTAGAGGAAGTATTGAAGAACGTAGCAAAAGCACCCGCCAAACCAAGGGAAGGGGTGCCGTTCACGACAGAAATGCAGCAACAACTTAGAGCACAAAACTTCGAACTTCGCGCATGGAGGGAGAAACGAAGAATATTCATGCGCATCAAGGGCGGAACAGCCTCTCACTCGTCTGAACAATAGTCGGCCGCTTATCTGGTTCCGAGGTTGCGCGAGGGGTCATGCGCTAGGCAATGCTCCGAACTTAAGCTTGCATCTGCCGTAAGTTATTTATATCATTGGATTTTCTGAGTTCATTAAGGGCCATGAACTCAATACTGTGAATTTATCCAGTCGTATTTGCTGGATCTGTCCGCCACCCTCGCATCGGACACCTTCGCGCAGCGTGCGCGCCATCCCGATTTCCCCACCGCCTTCACACGCCGGCGCAGTTTGCCGCTGGCGGCCCTGGTGGCGGCCTTGCTGAGCGCCAAGGCCTGCTCGCAGCAGATCATGCTCGATGCGTTCTACGGCGCGCTCAGCGGTGAGGCAGGCCTGAGGCGGGGCGTCTCGGATCGCGCCTTTGCCAAGGCCCGCTCGCACCTGCAAGCACCGGCATTGGCGCGACTCAATGACGAGTTGTCGGCCCGTGCCGATGGGGCTGGGCTGGTGCCACGCTGGCAGGGCTTGCGCCTGGTCGCAGGCGATGCCTCGGTGTTGCGACCGGCCATTCGGGCGTGCCGGCGCACGCGCGGCCTGGCCCAGGCCGATCAGCGGCAGTTTGCGCTGTACCTGCCGGGCGCGGAGTCGACGCTGCACGCGGCGGTGCATGCGGCGGCCGAGTCCGAGCGGGCGATGCTGGCCGAGGCGCTGGACAAGCTGGGGCCTGATGACGTGCCGCTGCTGGATCGCGGCTATCCGGCGGCTTGGCTGGTGCATCTGCTGACCACGCGCGGCGTGCGTTTCGTGATGTGCTGCGACACCACGGCCAGCACCTGGGCCGCGCTGCACGCGTTCATGCGCGGCGATGCGCCCGAGGCGCAGGTGCAGCTGTCGCCGCCCAAGGCGCAGGATGTGCGGGATTGGGGCTGCTCGGCCCAGGCACCTGGGGTGCGCCTGGTGCGCCATGTCGCGCCCAATGGTCAGGTGCGTGTGTTGATGACCAACCTCCTGCCCACGCAGGCGCCGGCCGCCGCGTTTGGCGATCTGTACCACAGGCGCTGGCGCATCGAGGAGGCGTTCAAGCGGCTCAAGCATCGGCTGCACATCGAGGCCGTCTCGGGGCTGAGCCAGCAGGCGCTGCTGGTGGATGTGGCGGCCAAGACGTTGGCCGACAACCTCGCGGCGCTGCTGTGTGCGGTCGCCCAGCCTGCGCCGGATAAGCCGACTCCGCCACTCAGGCTCTGCCAGCGCGCCTACGCGGCTCAATTGCTGCCGCGCTGGCTGCCCCGGGTGTTGATGGCCACGGACAACGTCCTGGCTCTGATCAAGCAGGCCTTGGCCCTTGTGGCTCGGTCCGCTCGCCGCCGCCCCCCAGACCGATCCGCCCCTCGTCTCAGCCATCGTGTCAAACCCCATCCTCATCTGGCGTACAAGGGGTGAGATTGGCTAAAGTTCGCAGCATTGGCACCGCTTGGGGCTGCAACTTTTCAAAAGCGGTGAATTTCCGCCAACAAAACAGGACAAATCCTGGACTTGGCTCACGGGCGCCCATAAGTCACTAGATTATTCCTTGCACCAAAGATTTCGCAGCATTTACCAAAAGGCGGCCTAATCAAATGCCATTAGATCAGTCACCCCTGCAATTTTCTTGCGACCCGCATCAATGCTTAATTTCAGGCGTGATTTGCTGGATGTATTTCGTGAAATCAATATCAAATATATTCGATTTCTGAGGGATTTGCCGCATGTCCACTCCCGAATTTTTGCGCGCCTGCCTTGGCCAGATGATCGGCTTGCGGCATCCGCTGGCGATGTCTACGCGGCTCTCATGGGCATCAACCTAACCGCGTCCTTGCGTTCAGGGCGCCCGCAGCAAGCGTCATGGCCACGATAGAGTGACGCCATCATGCGCATCACCATCGACCTTCCTGCCGACCTCCACCACGCCATATCGCCCATCGCTGCCCATGCCCGTAAGAGCATGAACCAGACGGGGGCCGAGTTGAGGCTCAACAACGAGCCCGCATCGGCCACCGGGATCACCGGCAGCAAGCTGAAGATGGACTCGCGCACCGGCTTGCCGGCGATTCGCTCACCCAGCCCGGTGTCTGTGGAGGACGTACGGGCGCTGGAGGATGAGTGACCCTGAGTCCGGCAGTTGACCGCTTGCCACCCCAGGTGACCAACGACACCTGCCTCCCGCCGCCCACCCGGCATACCCTGGCGGCTCGCCATGGACACCCTCACCGACCTCAGCCTGGATGACGCCCTGCGCATGGCCATGGCCATGCACCGTGAGGATCAGATCGAAGGCGCCGCCCAGCTCTACGAGCGCATCCTGGCCGCCGCGCCGGGCCACCCGGACGCGCTGAACCTGCTGGGCATGGCCCGCCACCAGATGGGCCGCAGCGACGAGGGCGTGGCGCTGATCGAGCAGGCCGTGGCCGCGCAGCCGGGCTTCGCCGGCTTTCACAACAACCTGGGCAACGTACAGATGCAGCGCGGCGCGCTGGACGCGGCGGCGGTGGCCTATGAGCGGGCCATTGCACTGGCGCCCACCGACGCCGACGCGCACAGCAACCTGGGCGCGCTGTACAAGGCACTGGAGCGGCCCGCCGAGGCCCAGGCGGCGCTGGTGCGCGCCATCGAACTGAACCCACACCACATCAGCGCCATCAACAACCTGGGCCTGCTCTACGCCAAGCTGGGCGAGCGCGAGGGCGCCATCCGCTGCTACCTGCGCGCGCTGGAGCTGATGCCCAGCCACCGCCACGCGCGCAAGCTGCTGGGCACCACCTACTACACGCTGGGCCGCATTGCGGACGCGGCCGAGGTCTACCGCCAGTGGCTGGAGCTGGAGCCCACCAACCCGCAGGCGCGCCACCTGCTGGCGGCCTGCACGGGCCAGGCGGTGCCGGCGCGGGCCGACGATGATTTTGTGGAGCAGACCTTCGACGGCTTTGCCGCCAGCTTCGAGCAGGTGCTGGGCGAGCGCCTGGGCTACCAGGCGCCGCAGCTGTGCGCCGGGCTGCTGGCGCGGCTGCTGCCGCCGCCGGCCCGCCAGTTCACGGTGCTGGACGCGGGCGTGGGCACAGGCCTGTGCGGCCCCTTGCTGGCGCCCTGGGCCCGGCATCTGGCGGGGGTGGATCTGTCGCGCAACATGCTGGGCGTGGCCCGCGCCAAAGGCGTCTATGACGAGCTGCACAAGGCCGAGCTGACGGCGTTTCTGGGTGCCGCGCCCAACCCGTGGCAGCTCATGGTCTCGGCCGACACGCTGTGCTATTTCGGTGACCTGCACGCCGTGCTGGCGGCGGCCGCGGGCGCGCTGGCGCCCGGCGGCACGCTGGTCTTCACGGTGGAGGCGCTGGGCGACGACGACCCCCTGCCCCACCAGTTGCAGCCCCACGGCCGCTACGCCCACCACGCCCGCCACATCGAGGCGGCCCTGGCGGCGGCCGGCCTGGCCCCGCTGGCGCGCGAGGCGGTGGTGCTGCGGCAAGAGGGCGGCAAGCCGGTGGCGGGTTGGCTGGTGGGGGCGCAGCACCGGCAGCCGCCATGGCGCCGCGCCGGATGACTTTGGTCGCTTTGCCCCCGCCTGCCACTGGGTTCCACTGCCACCATGCCTGCCGCGCTGACCCTCGCCTCTGCGTTGCCGCCCGATGAGCTGTTCATCGAGGCGCTGACGGTGGACGAGGGCCTGAGCCGGCTGGGCCGCATCCACCTGGACCTGCTCAGCCCCCGGCTGGACGTGGCGGCCGGCGACTTGCTGGGCCAGCCCGTGGGCGTGTGCCTGGAGGACGGCGAAGGGCTCAAGCGCTGGTTTCACGGCCACGTGACGCGCTTTGGCCATGGCGCGGCGCGCGGGCGCTTTCATGCCTACCACGCCGAGGTGCGGCCCTGGCCGTGGTTCATGACCCGCACGGCGGACAGCCGCATCTTTCAGGACATGACCGTGCCCGAGATCGTGCGCAAGGTCTGTGACGACCACGCCGGCGTGGCCCAGCTCAGCCTCAAGCTGATGCGCAGCTACCGCAAGCGCACGTATTGCGTGCAGTACCGCGAGACGGATTTCGACTTCATCAGCCGGCTGCTGGAACTGGAGGGCATCTACTGGTACACGGCGCATGAGGACGGGCGGCACACGCTGACGCTGGTGGACGACCACAGCGCCCACGACCCGGTGGCGGGCGAGTCCGAGGTGCGCCACATCGAGGACACCGCCACGGCGGCGCCGGGCCAGCAATACGTCTCGGCCTGGCGGCACGACGCCCACATCCAGACCGAGCAGGTGGCGCTGACCAGCTACGACTTCGAGCGCCCCTCGGCCTCGCTGCGGGTGACGGCGCAGGTCAGCCGCTCGCACCCGCAGGCGGGCGCCGAGCGCTTCGACATGCAGGGCGACTACCTGCAAAAAGCCGACGGCCAGCAACTGGCCGACGACTGGCTGGACGCCGCCCAGACGCGCCACCTGCGCCACGGCGGCCAGAGCAACGTCATGCATCTGGAGGCCGGCCGCACCTTCACGCTCACGGGCCACCCGCGCGACGACCAGAACGCCAGCTACCTGCTGACGCGGGTGCAGATCCAGGCCCAGGTGGCGGTGTTCGACGGCGGCGCGGCCGGGGCGGGTTTTGCCGCCCAGTTCGAGGCCATACCGGCCGGGCAGCAGTTCCGCCCGCCGCGCGCCACGGCCAAGCCCTGCGTGCACGGGCCGCAGACGGCCGTGGTCACCGGCCCCGCCGGCGACGAGCTGTTCACCGACAAATACGGCCGCGTGAAGGTGCAGTTCCACTGGGACCGGCTGGGCCAGCGCGACGACAAGTCCTCGTGCTGGGTGCGGGTCTCGCAGCCCTGGGCGGGCAAGAACTACGGCGCCATCGACATCCCGCGCATAGGCCAGGAGGTGGTGGTCAGCTTTCTGGAAGGCGACCCGGATCAGCCGCTGATCACCGGCCGCGTCTACAACGCCGAGCAGATGCCGCCCTGGGACTTGCCGGCCAATGCCACGCAAAGCGGCATCCTCACCCGCTCCAGCAAGGGCGGCGCCTACGGCAACGCCAATGCGCTGCGCTTTGAAGACAAGCAGGGCGCCGAGGAGCTGTGGCTGCACGCCGAGAAAGACCAGCGCATCGAGGTCGAGAACGACGAGTCCCACTGGGTGGGCCACGACCGCAGCAAGACCGTGGATCATGACGAGACCACCCACGTCAAGCACGACCGCACCGAGACGGTGGACAACAACGAGACCATCACCATTGGTGTGGATCGCACCGAGAGCGTGGGCAACAACGAGTCCATCTCCATTGGCGTCAACCGCACCGAGACCGTGGGCAGCAACGAGTCCATCACCATCGGTGCCAACCGCACCGAGACCGTGGGCGCCAACGAGAGCATCACCATCGGCGCCAACCGCAGCATCACCGTGGGCGCGAGCGAGACGGCCACCGTGGCCTTGCAGCGCACGCACACCGTGGGCGTCAACGAGACCATCGCCATCGGCGCCGCACAAGAGGTGGCCATCGGCGCCGCCCAGGTGGTGGCGGTGGGCGCCAGCCAATCCACCAGCGTGGGGGCCAACCAGTCGTGGGATGTGGGCTCCGACCGAAGCGCCCAGGTGGGCGGCAGTGACACGCTGAACGTGGGCAAGGCCTTGACCATCGAGGCCGGCGACAGCATCACCCTCAAGACCGGCAGCGCCAGCCTCACGATGAAAAGCGACGGCACCATCGTCCTGGACGGCAAGGACATCGCGCTCAAGGGCTCGGGCAAGATCAACGTCAAGGCCTCGAGCGACGTGGTGATCAAGGGCGCCAAGACCGGCATCAACTAAGAAGAGGCCCCCCATGACCGCGCGCGACCCCTTCCAGCCCCTGCCCGGCCCTGCCACCAGCGGCCACGCCCTGCTGCACGGCCCGGCCACGCTGGCGCCGCCCGCGCCGGCCGCCACGGCCGTCCTGGCCCGGCTGCACGGGTTCGACCTGCTGGAGCAGCCGCTGGTCACCGGCCTGGCGCCGCACCCGCACCAGGTGCTGGCCGCGCGCAGCACGGTGGCGCTGCGCCGCGAGCAGGTGGGGCGCGAGGTGCTGCTGGTCTGGGCCGGCGACGTGGCCGTCATCACCGGTGTGCTGGAGCCCCACCCGCTGCACCCGGCGCCGGGCCGCCCGCCCGTGCGCGTGCAGGCCGATGAAGCCCGGCACGTCATCGAGGCCGACCGCGAAATCGTGCTGCGCTGCGGCGACGCCAGCATCACGCTGACCCGCGCCGGCAAAGTCCTCATCAAAGGCAGCTACATCTTGAGCCGCGCCAGCGGCTACAACAAGATCAAGGGCGCCGCCATCGACATCAACTGACGGTGCGGCCATGTGGCAGGTGGACAACCGCACCCCGTTTGCCGCCGAGCGCGGCTGGGTGCGCGACCGCGACGGCACCGAGATCTGGCTGGTGGCCGTCAAGGCCAGCTTCGACATCCATCCGGACGGCCACCTCAGCGTGGCCGCCGAGCAGCCCCCGGTGCTGCGCCTGCCCGAGCACCACGGCGAGCCCGGCCACAGCAGCATCAAATACGACGCCGACCTGGTGCTGACCAAGGCCACCACCGACGTCATCGTGGTGGGCCACGCCCATGCACCGCCCGGCAAGGCCGTCACCCACCTGGACTGCGGCTTTCGCGTGGGGCCGGTGCAAAAAGTGCTGCGCGTGGTGGGCGACCGCCGTTGGGGCAGCCTGGGCGCCAGCGCGCCCCAGCCGTTTGAGCGCATGCCGCTGGTCTGGGAGCGCGCCTTTGGTGGCACCGATCCCCAGTCCCCCACGCCCGAGACCGACTGGGACTGGCGCAATCCCGTGGGCACCGGTTTTGCCACCACCGCCGCGCACGCCCTGGGCCTGGCCCTGCCCAACCTCGAAGACCCCGCCCACCCCATCACCACCTGGCGCGACCGCCCCGAGCCGGCCGGCTTTGGCGCCATCGCCAGCCACTGGCAGACCCGCGCGGCGCTGGCCGGCACCTACGACGACCACTGGATGCAGACCCGCGCACCGCTGCTGGCAGCGGACCTGGACGACCGCCACTTCCAGTGCGCCCCGGCCGACCAGCAGGCGCCGCAATGGCTGTTGGGCGGCGAGCCCGTGGTGCTGCTCAAGCTCACACCGGGGCAAGACCTGCGCTTCACCCTGCCGCGCCTGCACCTGGGCTTCGAGACCCGCTTCTACGACGGCAGCCGCGAGCGGCACACCCACCGCCACCTGCACACCGTCATCCTCGAGCCCGACCTGCCGCGCGTCTCGCTGGTGTGGCACAGCCGCCTGCCCTGCCACTTCAAGACGCACAAGCTGGAGCGCACGGTGGTCACGCTCAAGACCGACGTGGGCACGAACGCGGCCCGCGCCGACGCCCGCACCGAGGAGCCCGCCTGATGGCCAGCGCACTGGAGCCCGTCTGCATCGTGGGCCTGGGCGCCCGCACCGCCGTGGGCCGAAGCAGTTGGGCCAGCGCCGCCGCCGTGCGCGCCGGCCTCAGCGGCTTCACGCAACACCCTTACATGATCGACACCGCCGGCGAGCCCATGCGTGCGGCCATCGCGCCCTGGCTGGCCATCGATTTGCAAGGTGCGGACCGCCTGGAGGCCTTGCTGCTGCCGGCGCTGGATGAGGCGCTGGCCGCGCTGGGCGAGCAGCCGCTGGACGCCAGCCGCTGGGCGCTGGCGCTGGGCCTGCCCAGCGCACGCCCCGGTCTGCCGCCCGACCTGGCGCGCCAGATGCTGGTGCGCGTCAAGCGCCACGCGGGCCAGCGCCTGGCCAGCGCCGCCACCTTTGAAAACGGCCACGCTGGCGGCCTGATGGCCTTGCACGCCGCGCTGGCCAAGCTGCGCGCGGGCGGGCTGGACGGCTGCGTGGTGGCCGGCGTGGACAGCTGGCTGGAGCCCGAAACGCTGGAATGGCTGGAGGCGTGCGACCAGCTCCACGGCGCCGGCCCGCTGAACAACGCCTGGGGCTTCATCCCCGGCGAGGCGGCCGGTGCGCTGCTGCTGGTGCGCGAGACCGTGGCCCGGCAACTGCGCCTCGCCCCGCTGGCCACCGTGCTGGCCGTGGGCAGCGCGCTGGAAGCCAAGCGCATCAAGACCGAGACGGTCTGCATTGGCGAGGGCTTGACGGCGGCGTTTCACGCCGCGCTGACCGCGCTGCCGGCGGGCGTGCAGGTCAGCGACCTCTACGGCGACATGAACGGCGAGCCCTACCGCGCCGACGAATTCGGCTTCACCGCCCTGCGCACCAAGGCGCAATTTGAGGCGCTCAGCGACTTTCACGCCCCCGCCGACTGCTGGGGCGACGTGGGCGCGGCCGGTGGCCCGCTGCACCTGCTGCTGGCCTGCGTGGCCGCGCACAAGCAGTACGCGCGCGGCGGCCACGCCCTGGCCTGGGCCAGCGCCGAGGCGGGCGAGCGCGCGGCCGCGCTGCTGGCCTGCGCGCCACCCGCCAGGCCTGCGGGCGGGGGGGCCTGACCATGCCGGTCACCATCAAGGTCAATGGGGTCTGCAACTCGCTGGTGCACAAAGGCAGCAACGGCATCTCGGCGGCCACCATCCCCGACGTGTGCAAGACCCCGTCGCCGGGCGGGCCCGTACCCATCCCCTACCCCAACATCTCGCAATCCATCACCCTGGCCAAGGGCACCACCACCGTCAAGGCCGATGGCGGCATGATGATCGCCAACCAGGGCAGCGAGTTCTCACTCTCCAACGGCGACAACGCCGGCGTGGCCGGCGGCGTCAAGTCATCCACCTTCATGAAGGAAAGCACCTGGATCCTGTACTCGTTCGATGTCAAGATGCAGGGCAAAGGGGCATGCCGGCTGACGGACAAGAAGTTTCAGAATCATGAGAATACAGTGGATGCGATGGGTACGATTCAGGGAACGGTAGTAATACCACCGGTCTTGACGTTCACGCGGGCTGAATTTCCTGAGAAGGCCGGGGTTATGGAGGAAGGCATGGATGGCAAGAGCGAAATGACGCTCCATCGTCAAACTGGACGCTCAAAGATCAGGCGAACCCGACGCCAGGCCACAAAGGGAAAAACCAAGGGTCCGCCCGGCACGTCCTTAGACGAATTTCCTTTCGCATCAACCTATGAGGGTGGGGTGGGCGCCGCCGTCCGCCCAATATCAGTTAACGAGCAATGCCGACAAGGCGGAAAGATGTCCGCTTTTTATCGCGAACACAAACTGGGCGATGGTGATGCTTTTGTCGTGAATATTGGATAATTTATGACTTCTTTCCATCACACCCTGGATCGACTTGAAATCGAATTGAAACGCCTGCGATTGCCCGCTGCCGAACGTCTTCGTGCTGCGCTGCCATACGAGCAGTGGAAAGCCCTCGCTGCCTCTCTACCGTTCAAAATACCTAGTGAACTAGAACAGCTTTACCGCTGGCGAGACGGCGTCAATGCACACACCGGTGATCTACTCACCGATTTACAGATCTTCCCTGGTTTTCACCTGTTACCCATGCAGGAGGCTGTGCAAACCTACCACGAACGTGAACATGCACCACAGTGGGAGCCAGGGTGGTTTGCATTTGCAGCAGATGGCGCGGGAGATTTTTATATCCTTCCTTGTAGCGTGCCACAACCAGCCAACGTCATCGGCTTCATCCATGGTGAACCGGAACAGGTTGTTGAGTATCTCAGCATTCATGCGATGATGCAGACATTAGTGACCGCTTACCAACAAGGTGCCATTTTTATCGATCCTCTAGGCGATCTTGAGTTCGATGATGACGCCTACCAATTGATAGCTCGTAAACACAACCCTGGCATTGACATATGGCGAGACTGAAAGGACAGGATGCCGCCCAAGCGCTGGCATTAGCTGGACACATCGAGGATGCCGAGATTGCTCTACACAGATTGCTTGATCTAGGGCAGTCCTCAGCCCATGCCTCCCTTGCTGAGATCGCCGCCTATCGGGGGCAATGGCGGCTAGTGTTCGAGCATGCGCAACACATGCTGGTTCATCCTCAAACGGTCGCCACCCGCAATGTCTACGTGGATATGGCCGCCCTGTTGGCCCGATGCGGGCCGCAACTGGAGGCTTGGCATGACGTTCGTCGCATCGCGACCATTGCCGTTAAGCAACTACACGACAGCACACTGCAACGCGCCTACGGCAATACAGCCGCCCGTTTGCTTACGTATGCACAGAGCGAAGGCGCGCACTCGGACGAGTTGCGTCTTACGGCAAGCGCGAAAGC
The DNA here is from genome assembly GCA_020161145.1 of Pseudomonadota bacterium. Classification (GTDB taxonomy): domain Bacteria; phylum Pseudomonadota; class Gammaproteobacteria; order Burkholderiales; family Burkholderiaceae_C; genus Ideonella. The sequence goes on along the minus strand of JAIUPQ010000001.1, from coordinate 147,811 downwards.
CGCGCTCGACGCCCGCCGGCATGCCTATCGCGTCGACCTCAACGCCATGCAGGCGCATGCGGCAGCGGCTGCATCGCAGGATCCGATCCAGGCACAGTTTGCCCTGGCCTACATACACCGCGTAAGTGCTGAGGCCGTGGCCTTATTTGATCGTACACAAGTAGCGCCACATCTCTTTCACACCGCTGCCTTTCTCGCCGAAGCGTTGATGCGGGATGGTCGTGAAGACGATGCTTGGACCCTCCTCCAGGCCGTACTGCCAAGATGGTGGCCGGTGGAGAACACGCAGGTCGCACCGGTTGAACTGGTCACTGAGCACGGCCTAGATGCGTTGATGACACCCGAACGCCGTATCGATGTGCTGCGTACACCGCGTGGGCCTCAGGCCTCACCATGACTTCATTCCTCGTTGCCCGCCAGTACATCGAAGAAGCCGCCTCCCTGCGCCACACCCGCACCGTGTTGCTGCGCGCACCCCATGTGGACCTGCCCGCCCTGGCCCGCGAGGACCAGCGCCTGGTCGCCCATCTGGACGGTGCGCAGGTGGCCGGCGACGCGGGCTGGCAGCTGGCCCTGGCGGCACTGGCCGAAGAGCCGGGCGTAGGCCCGGCCTTCACTGCCGCCGTGCTGGCCCTGCAGCGTGGTGACGCGGCGGCGCTGGACGCGCTGGTGGATGCGCCGCCTGATGCCGCCGCCCAACGCGGCCTAGTCTCGGCGCTAGGCTGGCTCAGCGCGGGTGCGCTCAAGGGGTTGATCGTTGGCTGGCTTGAAGCCAGCCAGCCCACCGACGCCCACGCCCGCCGCCACCGGCTGGCACTGGCCACCTGCGACAGCCACCGACTCGACCCCGGCGCAGCCTGGATCTCGCCCGCCACACTGGCCGCGCAGCCGGGCACCACCCGCACCGCCGCCCGCCTGGGTCGCACCGACCTGCTGCCCGCCGTGTACGCGGCCGGCGATGCCCAGGCCGCCGTGCTGCTGGGCGACCGTGGCGCGGCGCTGGCGCAGTTGCGCGAGCAGATCCACCAGCCCGCCGCCCTGCAACTGCACCAACTCGCCGCCCCACCCGACGCCGCCCGCGCCCTGGTGCGCAGCCTGGCCACCGCGCCGGATGCCGACCTGCGCCTCGCCATCCGGGCCGCCGCCTATGCCGGCGACACCCAGGCCCTCCCCTGGCTGATCCAGCAGATGGAAGACCCCCAACGCGCCCGCCTGGCCGGCGAGGCCTTCACCTGGATCACCGGCGCCGAGCTGGACCGGCTGCAACTGGAGCGCCTGCCCACCGAGGCCGAGCTGGCCGACCCGCGTGAAGACCCGGCCAATGACGACGTGAGCCTGGACGAGGACGACGGCCTGCCCTGGCCCGACGCGCCCCGCGTTCACGCCTGGTGGCAGGCCCATCGCGACCGCCTGCCCGGCCCCGGCCAGCGCTGCTTCATGGGCGCACCGGCCACCGACGTGGCCAACTTGCAGCAGGTGCTGCGTCATGGCCGCCAGCGCCAGCGCCATGGTGCCGCGCTGCTGCTGACACTCAACCGGCCGGGCACGCCGCTGTTCAACGTGGCCATGCCGGCCTGGCGTCAGCAGCGGCTGTTAGGCCTGCCCATCACGCGGCGCTGACCATGAACCTCGCCTCCTGGCTGCAACCCGTCCACCTGTTCCCGTGGCTGGCGCTGTTGTTCGCACTGCTGGCGCTGGCGCGCCGCCGCAGCCCGGCCGCACGCACCTGGTGGCTGCTGGCACTGATCTTCGGCGCGGTGGCGGCCTGGCTGCGCTGGGGCGCCTGACCCCGCAGCGCGCAATGTGACCTTGGTTCATTGCCCGCCATGGCCGTGCGGGCAACCATAGGGTGACCCACTGTCATCACCCTATGCCATGAGTCCGGTGCCTCCTCCTTCTGCGCAGCCTGCCACCTTGCCGGGCGGTGACGAAACCGTCATCGTGCCGGCCACGCTGCCGCCATCTCAAGAAAACGCCGGGCCGCCCCAAGGTTTCTTGACCCCTGCGGGGGGCGGACTGGGCGAAGCCCGGGCCCGGGGGGGCTCACAATCCGCCGCCCCGCCCCAGGGCGGCGATGAGACGGTCATCGTGCCGCCGCCCACGTTTGCGGGCGACGAGACGGTCGTCGTCGCCGGCACGCCCACCACCGCGCCCGCCACGCTGGGCGCCCTGGGCACGTTGACGGGCCTGCCCGCGCGCACGCTGCCGCCGCAGGCAACGGGGGCCGCCGATGCGGGCGTGGTCAAGCAGGTGGGCCGCTACCTGGTGCAGGGCCGGCTGGGGCGCGGCGGCATGGCCACCGTTTACCGCGCCACCGACCCCTCCATCGGGCGCGACGTGGCCATCAAGTTCCTGCACGCCTCGCTGGCCGAGGATGCCGAATGCCATGCCCGCTTTCTGCGCGAGGCGCGGGCGGCCGGCGGGCTCTCGCACCCCCACATTGCGGTGGTCCACGACGTGGGCGAGATCGGCGGGCGGCCGTACATGGCCATGGAGCTGATCGACGGCCAGACCCTGGGCGAGGCGCTGGACAAAAAGCCCGCCATGCCCATCCGCGATGCCGTGGCCATCGGCATCCAGCTGGCCCGGGCGCTGGACTACGCCCATGCGCGCGGCGTCGTCCACCGCGACATCAAGCCCGGCAACATCATGCTGCTGGCCGACGGCAAAACCGTCAAGGTGACCGACTTCGGGATCGCCCACATGGACGAGGGCGACAACCAGCGCACCCAGGTGGGCGCCGTCATCGGCACGCCGCAGTACATGTCGCCCGAGCAGACGCGTGGCGACAAGCTCGACGGCCGCTCGGATCTGTTCTCGGCCGGCGTGGTGCTCTACCAGATGGTCACCGGCGAGCGCCCGTTCAAGGGCGAGAGCCTGGTCGCCGTGGCCACCCGGATCGCCACCGAGCAGCCACCGCCCGTCACCCAGGCGCGGCCCGACGCACCGGCGGCGCTGCGCCGCGTGATCGAGCGCTGCCTGGCCAAGCCGCCGGGCCAGCGCTACCAGAGCGGCGAAGAGCTGGCCGAGGCCTTGACCGCCGTGCTGGCCGAAATCGATGCCAAGGCGGCGCGCGCCCACGCGCCGCGCATCGTCTCGTTGCGCGTGCGCTGGGCGCTGGCCATGGCTTGCGTGGTGGCGGTGGTCATGGGCATCACCGCCACCCTCATCAACCAGCGCCAGTACGCCGCGCTGATGGGCCAGGCCACCGACTACGGCGCCTCGCTGGCGCGCTTCATCGCGCGGCAGAACGCGGCCGAGGCCTTGCGCGAGGAGTGGGAGGTGGTGGGCGTCGCCGTGGACGACATGATGCTCACCGGCAACTTCGAGCGCATCGTCGTCATCGACGCCAAGGGCACCGTGCGCGCCAGCAGCATCCCGGCGCTGGTCGGCAAGCCCTACCAGGCGGCCGGCACGGAGTCGCTGGGCAAGCTGGCCGGCGACACCCAGGCCGTGCGCTACGCGGTGCAGGGCGAGCCCGTGCTGGGCTTCGAGGCCCCCATCGAGTTCCAGGACCACGAGGTGGGCCGGGTGGCACTGGGCATCCCCGAGAAACCACTGACCCAGGTCGCGCGGCTGGCCGTCACGCTGATGGTGGTGCTGGTGCTGGTCACCATTGCCGCCGTGGGCGTGGCCATGTTCGTGCTGGGAGACCGCTTTGCCAAACCCATCCGCCTGGTGCGCCACGCCATGGGTCAGATTGCGGCCGGCGGACTGTCGGTGCGCATCGCCGAGGCGCGCAAGGATGAGTTCGGCCTGCTGTTCAATGCCTTCGACCAGATGGCCAACACCTTGCAGCGGCGCGAGGCCGAGCAGGCCACCGAGATCGCCGCCCTCAAGCGCCAGATCAAGGCCGAGCCCATGGGCACCCACCCGGCTGACGCGCCAACCGACCCCCCTGCCGCACCGGCACCCACCGCATGAACGTCCGACCGGCGCCCCTGCCGCCGGCCGCGGCCGGCTGGCTCGTGGCGGCGCTGGCGGCCGTGCTGGCCGGCTGCGCCAGCCCACCCGTGGCGCCACCCGTTCCCCCGGCCGCCACGCCCCTGCCGCCCGCGACCGGCAGCGTGCTGGGCCGCAGCGCGCGCATGCTGGTCTACCTGCCCCATGCCGACGAAGGCTGGAACGCCATCGCCGCCCGGTTCCTGGGCCAGGCCCGCGAGGGCTGGCAGGTCGCCCAGGCCAACCCCGGCCTCGACCGGCCCCAGGCGGGTCAGCCCGTGGTGGTGCCGCTGGTGCCCCCCAACCCGCTGGGCGTCACCGCGGCCGGCGCCCAGGGCATCACCATCCTGTGCTACCACCGCGTGGGGTTGGCCGTCTCGCGCATGGAGATCACCCCCGCCCGCTTCGAGGCCCAGATGCAGTGGCTGGCCGATGCGGGCTACCGCGTGGTCTCGCTGGCCGAGGTGGCCGGGTTCCTCGCCGGCCGCCGTGCGCTGCCACCACGCAGCGTGGCCATCACCTTCGACGACGGCTACCAGTCGGTTTTTCGCCACGCCTTTCCGGTGCTGCAACGCCTGGGCTACCCGGCCACGCTGTTCGTCTACACCGACTTTCTGGGCTCGCGCGATGCGGTCACGCCGGCACAGATGCGTCAGATGGCCGCCTCGGGCCTGATGGACGTGCAGGCCCACGGCAAAAGCCACGCCAACCTGATCGAGCGCCTGGAGGGCGAGGCCGACAGCGCCTACCGCCACCGCATCGACCGCGAGCTGCTGGTGCCGCGGGCCGTGCTGGAGCGCAACCAGGCCCAGGATGGCGGCCCGGCCAGCCCCGTGCGTCACCTGGCCTACCCCTACGGAGACGCCAACGACACCGTTCTGGCTGCCATGACGCGCAACGACTACGAGCTGGGCCTCACCGTCGACCCAGGCACCAACCGCTTCTATGCCGCGCCGCTGTTGCTGCGGCGGGTCATGATTTATGGCGACCGCGACCTGGCCGACTTCCAGGCCCGCGTGCAAGGCCAGACCCCCGGCACCCGCCGCGAGGCCAAGCCATGACCGGGCGCCGTCCGGCCTGCGGGGCCCGCGCGAATGCGGGGCTGGCCGTGCTCGCCACGCTGGCCGGCTGCGCCACCCCCCCGGCGCCGGTGGCCCCGGGCACCCCGGCCGTGGCCGCCCCGGTGGACGTGGTCTCGGCCTGGCAGCAGCGGCAGCGCCAGACCGCCCAGGCCGCCCAGGCCGCCCAGCAATGGGCACAGGCGCTGTGGGCTTGGGACGTGGTGCTGACCCTGAGCCCCGACGACGCCGACGCGCAGCGCCATCGCCTGGACACGCTCCAGCGCCAGCAAGCGGCCCTGGCCACCCAACTGACGCAGGCGCGCGCCGCCGCCGCCCGGGGCAACGCCGACGCGGCGCAGGCCGCCTACCTGCAGGCCCTGGTCATCGACCCCGCAGCAACCGCCCCGGCCGACGCGCTGCGCGAGGCCGAAGCCCGCCGCACCCGGCAGGGCAACGCCCGCGGGCCACGCGCCATGACGCCACCGGCTGCCGAGGCGCTGGCCGATGCCCCCGCCGATGGCCAGGCCAGTGCGCCGGCCACCCGCCGCGCCACCCGCCGCACCGAGCCCTCGGCGCCCACCCCCCAGCCGGCCAACGCCGCCCGCGAACACGCCGCGATGCTGGCCCGCCAGGACGACGACCTGGATGCCGCCATTGCCGAGCTGCGTGGCGCCCTGGCCCGCGCCAGCGGCGACGACCCGCGCCGCCTGCGCGCGGATCTGGCCGAGCTGTACTTTCAGCAGGCCACGCGGCAGGCACAGGCCGGCCAACCCATTGCGGCGCGGGCCGCACTGGCCGAATGCCTGAAGCTCAGCCCCGCCCACGCCCGCGCCCGCGCGCTGACGCGCCAGTTGGCGGGGCGCTGAGGCGTCGGGTCCACATCAGCGGTGGCGCGTGCTCAGGCTGTACCCGCCAGGCGGGTCAGCACTTGGCATCGGGCAGACGCTTCTTGAGGTCCAGCGCCCGGTCACGCTCCAGCGTGGCGGTGCGGTTGCCTGGCTCCAGGCGCAGCACCTCGTCCCAGCCGGCAATGGCGCCGCAGACGTCTTGCCGCGCCAGCGCGGCGCGCGCGCGACGAGAGGCGGCCGTCACCTTCGCCTGGGTCTGCGCGGCCGTGGGCGGCGGCGGCGCCGGTGCGGGTGCGGGCGCAATGGCCGCGGCCGGGGTTGGCGCCGGCTCGGGAGCGGGGGCGGGCGGCGGCATCACGCGCGGCGCCGTGCCGGGGATGCGGATGGTCTGGCCCACCGCCAACTGGCGCGGCGAGCGGATGCCGTTGTAGCGCGCCAGGCCATAGAACTGGTCGCGGTCGCCCATGAAGCGCTGGGCGATGAGCGCCAGCCCGTCGCCCGCCACCACGCGGTAGGGGAACGATGCCGTGCCGTACAGCGCTTGCGGGTCGTCCTGAATCTGGCGCTGTAGGGTCAGCGCCACCTTGTGCTCGGGGTCGGACGCCAGCACCTTGTCGACCTCGGTCAGCGCGGCGTCTTCCTGGCCCAGGTCCAACGCATTGCGCGCCGCGTCCAGGAACTGGCGGATTTCGGCGTCGGTGCGCGGCACCAGTTTGGGCGGTGGTGGCGGCGGCGGTGGGGGCGACGGCGCCACCGGTTTGTGCACCGCCGCCGGCGCGGGCGCGGGCACCGAATCCTGGGGCGGCGTCTGGCACGCTTGCAGCGCCAGCAACACCAGCACAGGGCTCCACCGCAGCAGAGGGTGCGCTGTCAAACGCCCCCAGGTCCGGGCTGCGCCCGGCCCGCCCCCCAAAGGGGACAAGAAACCTTGGGGCGGCCCGGCGGTTTCTTGAGAACGCCCCCAGGTCCGGGCTGCACCCGGCCCGCCCCCCGAGGGGGACAAGAAAACTTGGGACGGCCCGGCGTTTTCTTGAGAACGCCCCCAGGTCCGGGCTGCGCCCGGCCCGCCCCCCGAGGGGGACAAGAAAACTTGGGACGGCCCGGCGTTTTCTTGAAAGGATGGGTGCAAGGCGGGGAGCATCTTCATGACAGGCCTCGATGCAGACACACGGCGAACAAGGGCAGCCCACCGGCAACGCCGTGCAAGCTGCAGAAATTGTGCGCGCCCCGCCCTGGCGGCGGGTATGACTTTCGGCGCTAGGCGCTGGCACCGCCCCGGCCCACCATCAGGCGGCACGTGGCTTTTTTGCCTGGCCCAACATGACCGTCCCCAGCCTGACACTCGTCGCCATCTCGCTCGACGAACAGCCCCTCTCGCAACCCATCACCGCCGTGTTCGACGCTCGCGGCGGCACCATAGGCCGTGCCGATCACAACACCATGGCACTGCCCGATCCGCGCCGGCACATCTCGCGCCAGCAGGCCGAGGTGCATCTGAGCGGCGAGACCTACATGCTGCGCAACGTGGGGGCGGCCAACCCCATCGCCATGGGCGAGCGCATGCTGCAGCCCGGTGAGATGGCCGCGCTGGACGCCAGCGTGCACAGCCTGCGCATCGGTGGCTATGCGCTGCAGGTGCGCTTTGGCGTGGTGGCCGCCACGGCCCTGCGCATGCCGCCGCCCGTCACCGCGTCGGCCGCGCACGATCCGTTTGCCGATCTGTTCGCCCCGCCGGCCGGGATCGCCCCCGACTCCGGCGCGCTGACGCCGCCGCCGCCCGTCATGGCGGCGCCACCCAACCGGCTGCCCGACGATTTCGACCCCTTTGAGCCCCCACGGCCGCCCGCCGCCAGCCCGTCCCCCTTGCGCGACACCGACCCCTTCGCCGACCTGCTGCCTGCGGCCGGCTCCGCCACGCTGGATCAATGGTTTGGGCTGGCGCCTGAATCCGCATCGGCGCCCGGCACTGCGGCCACCAGCGACCCTCTGGCGGCCTTTGTGCAGGGCGGCAGCGCGGCGGCCACCGCCGAGCTGCCCGCCACCGACCCCCTGGCCTTGTTCGCGCCGCCAGCACCCAGGGCTGCAGTGCCATCACCGACGCAGTCCGACCATGTCTCGGCCCTGCACGCGGCATTGACCCCGCCCCGACCCCAGGCGGCCAGGGCCGCGCCCGCCACGCCGCCCGCCGTGGCGCCCACACCCCCCGTGTCGCCGCTGGCGCCGACGCCCTCCCTGGATGGCGCCGAGGCCGCATGGCGCGCCTTCTGCGCCGGCGCGGGCCTGCCCGCCGACACTCCGGGCGGCACACCCGTCGAGCGCCTGCATCGGGCCGGCCTGCTGCTGCGCGAGGCCATGGCGGGCACGCTGCAGTTGATTGCTGTGCGGGCCAGCACCAAGCACGAGTTGCGCGCCGGGGTGACGGTGATCCAGGTGCGCGAGAACAACCCGCTGAAGTTCTCACCCGACGCGAGCTCGGCGTTGGCCCAGGTGCTGCAGCCCCCGCTGCCCGGGTTTCTGGATGGCCCGCAGGCCATGACCGAGGCCATGCACGATCTGGTGGGCCACACCATCGGCACCGTGGCCGGCATGCGCGCCGCCGCCGACGGCATGCTGTCGCGTTTCGACCCGCCGGTGCTGGAGGCCAAGCTGATGGGCGGCGGCATGCTGGACAACCTGTTGCCCATGAGCCGCAAGGCGCGGCTGTGGGATTTGTACCTGCGCCACCACGCCGACATCCGCGAGGAGGCGCAGGAGGATTTCCACAACCTGTTCGGCAAGGCCTTCCTCAGCGCCTATGACCAGCAGATCGAGCGGCTCAATCAGGGCACGCCCCTCGCGCCATGACGGCGCTGATCCGCACGGCCGCCGCCAGCGAGCAGGGCGCGCGCAACTCCAACGAAGACGCCGTGGCCGTGGGCCGCGCCGGGCTGGGCCATTACGCCGTGCTGGCCGACGGTGCCGGCGGCCACCAGCGCGGGGCCGAGGCCGCCGAGCGGGCCGTGGCCTGCATGGTGCGGTTGCTGGAGGATGCGGCCGCAGACTTCTCGCCCGACCGCCTGACGCAGATGGTGCACCAGACCCAGGCCGAGTTGCTTCGGCACCAGGCGAGCGCAGGGCTGCAAGGGCGGATGCACTGCACGCTGGTGGCGCTGTGGCTGGCACCCGGCAGCGGCCACGTGCTGTGGACCCACGTGGGCGACTCGCGCCTCTACCGCTTCCGCCATGGCCATGCCGACATGGTGACGCTGGACGACAGCGTGGTGCAGCAGATGGTGCAGGCGGGCCTGATCAACCCCGAGCAGGCGCGCCACCACCCGCAGAAGAACCAGCTCACCGCCGCCCTGGGCATGGACGGCGAGATCACGCCGCACACAGTGGTGCGGCCGGTGGAGGTGCTCCCGGGCGACGCCTTTTTGCTGTGCAGCGACGGCTGGTGGGGCGATCTGACGCTGGACGAGCTGGCCACCAGCCTGGACCAGACGCTGGACCCGGCGCATTGGCTGGACACCTTGCGCAGGCGCATCACCGCGCTGGCCCGCCCGCGCCAGGACAACTTCAGCGCCGTGGCGCTGTGGGTGGGTGACCCGGCCGAGCTGGCCCGGCCGGGCAGCGACGACACCCAACCGGGACAGCAACTGGCGCCACTGGGTTGACCGGCCGTCGATAGCCCCTCACCACTGGGCCGTCCACAGCGCCGCGAAGTCCTCGGCCTGCGGCAACCCGGCGGTCAGGGTGCACACCGTCCCGGGCAGCCACCAGAGGCTGCAGCCGAGCAGCCGCTGCGCCAGCGCATGCCGCCCCAGCAGGCCAAACAGCTCACCCGTCCCGGTCAGCAGCAGGCGTTCACGGCCGGGCAGCACCTGCGTCACCAGCGGCGGCGCGGCATCTGCTGGCCAGGGCGGCAAGGCGGCCAGCGCGGCCTCGAAGTCGTCCACGCTGGCGCCGTGGGTCAGGGTGGCCTGGGTGGCCTGGGTCAATGCCGCCCACCAGGCATCGAGCGCGGCGCCGTCGGCGGGCAGCGCCGGCGCCGATTGGGCAACCAGCAGCGGGAAGTAGCGCCCGGCGTTGTCGCAACTGGGCATGAGCACGCCCAGCCACCACTGCGCATCCAGCACGCCGGGCGCCATCGCAAAGCGCCAGGTGGGTGCACCCAGGTAGTGCGCCAGCCACTGCTCGCCCAACATCAGGCGGCTGGCGCGGAGTCCGCCGCTGACCCAGTCGTCCATGCGCGCCACCCAGTCCGGCTCCAGCCGCCGGCTGGCAAAGTCGCCCAGCACGGCCAACTTGCCCCACCAGCCTGGCGGTTGCATGTCAGTGGCGCCCGAAGCCGCGGGGCGCCCCCTTGGGGGACCGCGAGCACGGCGTGCGTTGGGGGTGATCCACCTCAAAGACCTCCGGGGCACGAGAAGCTGCGCAACTCGGGCAGGCGCAGCGGGTTGCGCACGCTGGCGGCGGTGACCTCGAACACCACTTTGCGGCCGTCGATGGCGAACGTGGCGCGGAATTTCTCGGGTGCGGCCAATGGCTCGATGCCCACACGGTCAAACAGGCGCAGCAATGCCCACGGGCCTTCTTCGACCATGCCGGTGCCGGTGGGCTGGACCATGACGCGCACGGTGCCCTGGCCGCGCGGGCCGGGCCAGCGCACGGGCTGAATCAGTTGCGGGCCATGGTCGTAGCGCACGATCTGGCCGTCGACGTCGAGCACGAACTCGCGCAGCGCCGCATCCATCTCCAGCGGCTTGAAGCTCAGCGCAAACGCCGGCCCGCTGCCCGCGCCGAAGAAGGTTTCGCGGATGACCTGGCCGCGCTGGAACTGCGGCAGGCTGCCGGCATCGGTGCCCAGCGGCACGCCGTCGACGGCGCGAAAACTCCAGGGCCGGGTGCTGGTGTCGATGTAGGTGCCCAGCTTCTGCTGCATCTGGTCCAGCCGCCCGCCGGGGCCGAAGATGGCCGCGAAGTCGGCCGGCGTGACGTCGCGCGTGGCGCCGGGGCTGAACGGGTAGCGCCCGGCGATGGCCTGCTGGCACAGCTCGCCCACCTGCGAGCGCACGTCGCGCGCCAGACTCTCCCGCAACTGCATCTGGGCCACCCGGGCACTGGTCGCGCCCAGGGTGTCGAGCAGCGAGCGCACGGGCTCGGGACTCATGGCGGCTTCGGCGCGGATCTGGTTGGGCAGGGGCGAGGGCTGGGGTGCGCTACCCCCCTTGAGGGCCGCATCGACGGCCACCAGTTGCACCTGCAGCTCGGCCAGCCGGGCCACGACAGCGTCGACGGCGGACTTGCCGCCCGGCGGGGCGCTCACCTGGTTGCGCAGGTCGGTGAATTCGTCATCGACGAGGTGTTCGATGGCGGGGCCACCGCCCGCCGGCACGGCGCCGGCGTCCAGGGCGCCGACGACGCGACTTCGGGCTGCATCGACGGCGGCATCGACGGCCGCCTCGATGCGCCGTGTGGCGCGGCCGACGGCCTCGCCCTGGCCTTCGGGCTCGGCCAGCAAGGTGGTTTCGTGCGACATGGCCTTGAGCAGCGGCGGCAGTGGCGAGTCGGACGCCGCCAACACGCGGGTGCGGTCCAGCGCCTGGGTGATGCTGGCGGGCGGGATGAGCTTGATGTCGGCGATCAGGTCTTTCCAGGTGTCGCGGTAGTCGATGAGGTAGGCGCGGCGCACGGCATCGACGAGTTCGGCCTCGGGCAGCGCGGGGGTGGCCTGGGTGGCGTTGCCCAGCACCCAGCCCTGCTCGGCGGCCAGCTCACGCGCGGCCTGGCCCACCTGAGGCTGGAAGCCCTGGTGATAGCCCTTGTAGGTGTAGAGCCCGGACACGCCCTCGGTCAGCGGCTTGCCGCTGGCGCGGGCGAAGACCAGCGGCGTCTTGGGCCCGCCGGCCTGGGCCGGCGAGAAGGCGGCAAAGCCCTCACCCAGGCCGCGCTGGCGCAGGCGCTGGTAGACACGCTGCGGCAGCGGCACGCGGACCAGCGTGGCGCGCGCGCCGTCCACCAGCGCCGCGTCTTCGGGCTGCGGCGAGACGACCGGCCCCAGGGCCAGCAGCGCCTCCAGATGGCCGCCGAGGGCGCGACGCTGCTCAGGGGCGATCTGGCGGCTGTAGAGCCTGTCCCAATCGGCATCGACATGGCTGCGCAGCGCGGCCGCATCGAAGTGCGTGGGGTCGTGCAGCATCAGGTAGGCCTTGAGCACCTCGTACTGCGAGTCTGCCTGGTCTTGCGCCCGCAACTGGCCTTCCAGGCGGGTGGCCAGGCGCGGTGGCAGGGCATCGCGCAGCATCTGCTCGTAGGCCGTGCGGGCGGCGCCGCCCAGCTTGTCGCCCTGGTAGAGGCCAAAGCCCATGCGCCAGGGCCGGCCACCCTCGGTCTCGGCCAGCGCCAGGTCACGCGTGGCGTTGAGTGCGGGCAACAAGGCCACCACGTCGGCATCGGGGCGGTTGGGCGCCTGACGCACCTGCTCGCGCACGGCCTGGGTGCGGGTGGCCACGGTTTCGATGTAAGTGGCGTTGGCACGCCAGCTCACCCACCAGGCGGCGATGGCGGCGACGCCGACCACGCCCAGGGCGCCATAGCCGGCGGCCACCAGCAGGCCGCGGCGGCGCTCCCAGGCGCGGCGGGTGCCGGCCAGCCCCTGTTCGGCGAACACGACTTCGGTCAGCAGCCGCTGCAGAAAGTAGCTGCGGCCGCTGGCGCGTTGCGGCGGCAGCACCATGTGTTCGAGCTGGTAGCGCCGGGCCACGCTGCCCAGCACGCGGTCGATGGGGGTGCCCTCCTGGGTGCCGCTGATGAAGTAGGCGCCGCGCAGCAGCGGCTGGGCCTCGAAGGCCGAGGGCGCGAACACGGCCTGGGCAAACTCGGCCAGTGGCGCGCGCAGCGATGCCATCTGGTGGCCAAAGCCGTAGATGCGCTGGCGGCGCTGCGGATCGGCCTCGGCCTGCAGGCGATCGACGAGGCCATCGTCCAGCCGTTTGAGGAGGGCCTCGAACTCGGCGTCCAGCAGTTGGGCGCGGGCTGCCGCGTCACCGCCCGCCACCGGGAACGTGAACCCCCACGGCGTGGCGCGCTGGGCCTTGTCCAGACCGGCAAAGGTGTCGGTGAAGCCGGCCATCAGGTCGCTCTTGGTGACCAGCAGGTAGAGGGGCAGACGCTCGCCGAGCTGCTCGTAGAGCTCTTGCACGCGGGCGCGCACGGTCTGCGCGTGGCGCAGCCGCTCGGCTGGGCCTTTGGTCAACAGGTCGGGCACGGCCACGGTGATGAGCACGCCGTTGAGCGGCTGACGCGGGCGCGCGCGCCGCAGCAGGCCCAGAAAGCCCGCCCACGTGGCCTTGTCGTTGGCGGCGTCGCTGTCTTGCGTGGTGAAGCGCCCGGCGGTGTCGATGAGCACGGCCTGGTCGGTGAACCACCAGTCGCAGTCGCGCGTGCCCCCCACGCCGCGCACCGAGGGGTCGGCGACCTGCCCGGCCAGCGGAAACCGCAGGCCCGCATTGACCAGGGCAGTGGTCTTGCCCGAGCCGGGCGCGCCGATGATGAGGTACCAGGGCAGCTCGTAGAGGAAGCGGCCGAAGAAGCGCTGCTCGATGCGCTGCCACCAGCGGCGCGGCGCGGCGACGCTGCCCTGGGGGCTGAAGCGGGCGTGGCGCAAGGTTTTGAGGGCCTGGGCGAAGCGCTCGCGCACGGCCAGCAGGTCGGCGCTTTCGGCGGCGGCCTCGGGCGCGGATGCCGCCAGTTGCTGGACCACCTGCTCGTTGCCCCGGCGCGCGCGCCACAGCCGCCAGCCGACCACGAGGGCGATGAGCAGCAGCAGCACGCCCAGGGTGAGCCAGCGCGCACGCGCGGTGTCCAGCGGGCGCCAGTCGCCCACGGCCACCAGCGGGCCGACCCAGAAGATCAGCAGCGCCAGCACCAGCACCGCAAGCCCCAGCAGCAGCCAGCGGTTGAAGACCAGACCGAGCAGCTTTTTCATGGCAGGGCTCCCGATGCCGCCGGGGTCGTTGGCGCCGGCTGGGTGAGCCGCGCGTCGCCACCGGTCAGCGTGATGACGACGCGACGGTTCTGCGCCCGGCCGGTCGGGGTATCGTTGCGCTGCACGGGCTCGGCGTCGGCGCGGCCCTCGGCTTGCACGCGCGCGGCGGGCAGGCCCGCCTGCAGCATCAGCGCACGCACGGTCTGGGCACGCTCCTGCGACAGGTGCCAGTTGGAGGGGAAGCGCGCGCTGCGCATGGGGGTGTTGTCGGTGTGGCCGGTGACCAGCACGGGGCCACCGACCTGGCGCAGCGCCTCGGCGATGCGTTGCACCAGGGCTTCGCGCTCGGGCAGGATGCTGGCGCTGCCGCTGGCGAACAGGCCGTCGCCCTGGATGGTGATGACGCTGCGGTCGATCTGGTCGCTGACGGTGACGAGACCGGCGCGCACGTCCGGGGCCAGGAACAGCGCCAGCCGGGGCTTGGGCGCGGGCTGCACCACAGGCGTCAGGGGCGGCGGCAGGCGCAGCGACAACATGTCGCCGTAGACCGGGTCGGCGCGGTCGGCCAGCGACCAGCTCAAGGCCGCATACACCCCGCCCAGCACCAGCAGCACGGCCCCGGCGGTGAGCGCAAGCGGCAGCCAGGACAGCAGCTTGCGCTCGGGCGCCGGCTGGGCGGCCCAGTGGTCGGCCAGCGCAGCGGGGTAGGCACCGCGCTGGGTGCGGATGATCTGGGCCAGCCGGGCGCGCACGGCTTCGAGCTGGGCACGCCCGTTGTCGATGACGCGGTAGCGGCCCTCGAACCCCAGCGCCAGTGCGGCGTAGATCAGCTCCAGCAGGTCGAGGTTGGCGTCGGGTTTCTCGGCCAGGCGGGCCATCAGTTGGAAGACTTTTTCGCCGCCAAACGCCTCGTTGTGAAACTCGGCCAGCAGGCTGTGGCGAGCCCAGACGCCGGTGCCGCCCCAGGGGGTGTCGGCCGCGGCCTCGTCGAGCATGGTGCACAGCACGTAGCGGGCGGCCATGACGCGCTCGGGCGGGATGCCGCCGGCCTGGGCGTTGGCGGCGAACTCGCGCACGGCATGGACCAGCGTGGCGCGCAGCGCCAGCGGGTCGGCGACATGACGGGTCTGGCGCAGTTGCGGCGCGAGCATCAGCAGGCGGTTGGCCTGGGCCAGCAGCGGGTTGAGGCCGTGCTCGGGCGGGGCGGCCTCGGCCGGCGCTTGCTGCGTGTCGTCGGCGGGCGCACGGCTGCCGCCAGCCCAGGCACCCGGGTTGGGGCGCACAAAGGTGCGCTGGTCGTCAAACGCGCCAAAGGGGTCGCCGGCGGGGTCGCTGCTCATGGCTGTTGCTCCCTCGGTTCAGGGCCGGATGGCCCACAGCTCCAACTCCAGGCCCGGAAAATCCCCGGCCACGTGCAAGGCCAGCGCGCCGCTGCGCTGGAGCTGTTGCCACAACTCACCCTGGCGTTCGATCTCGAAGTAGAGGCTGCCGGCGTGGTAAGGCAGTTGGCGCGGCGCCACGGCCAGGTTGTGCAGTGGCAGGCCGGGCAGTTGCAGGTTGACCAGGTCGCGCAGGCGCTCGCTGGGGCCCAGCTTGGCGTGGGCGACAAAACGCTGGCGCAACTGCTCGGTGGGCAGTTGCGCCCGAACGGCCAGCACCAGACCGGCGCTGCGCAGCAGTTCGGCGTCGGCGATGACGGCCGTGCGCACGCCATGGCTGCGATCGGTCAGCTCAATGGCCTCGGCATGGCGCTGGGTCACGGTGGACAGCAAGTCGCGCAGGCCCTGCACCAGCGGGCTGAAGACGGCTTGGAGGTCGTCGTGGCGATAGAGCGGGTAGGCGGGCGGCACGCGGCTGGTACCCAGGTAGGTGGTCAGCTCGCCAGCCAATGCCAGCAGCACCTGGTGCAGGTACCAGGGGTGGACGGCGGGGACACCCGCCAGTTGCGCGAGCACGGGCTCGCTGCGGTTGAGCAGCTGCAGGGTGAGCATGTCCATCACTTCGGAGACGCCGTGGCCGGGTTGACCCATCTGCGCGGCCAGCGCCTGGGCACGCTGCTGCACCAGGCCATGCAGCAGCGCGGTGCTGACCGACAACTGGGCACTGGCGTCGAGGCGGACTTGCGGGGCGATGTAGTGGCGGTCCAGCACCACCTGGCCGTCGGCACGGCGCTCCACGATGCGCGCCACGCCCAGCGCCGCATGGGCGGCGGCAAGGGTGGCCGGCCGCGCCAGGCGCAGTTGCGGTGCGGCCAGTTGCACGGGCTCGGGTTCGTCGGCAGCCTGGGTCTCGTCCCGCAGGGCGGTCTCCACCACGCTGTAACGCAGCGCGCCGGTGGCCACACCGGCGTCCAGCGCGACCTGAGTGACGCCAACCTGGGCCAGCGGCAACGCCAGCGCGATGACCTCGCCCTGCACGTCGGCGCCCAGCTCCAGTGGCGGCGGTGGCGCGTCGACGTCGGGGATGGAGAACACGGTGCCGTCGGGCAGCACACCCCGCGCGCGCGTGAGTGCCAGGCGACCCAGGGCGAGCTGGGCCTCGTCCAGCACCAGCGACTCGAACCCCCAGGCGTAGGGATGGGCAGCCTGAATGCGCGCGTCCAGCAGGTGCTCCAGATGGCGCGTCTCCTGCTGAAAGTGGTGCGGCTGCAGAAACAGGCCCTGCGACCAGATGATCCGATGCGGAGGGCTCACGGTCCGGGCCTGTCCATCAAGCCAGGGTGAGGGAGACCGCCAGTCGCCGGGCGTGCAGCGTCAGCTCGTGGGCCTTGCTGGGCACCACGGGGGCGAATGCGCGCCAGGTGGCGTGCTCCAGGTCGCGGTACAGCGCGACCACGGCCACGAAGCGGGTCTCGGCGCTCAGCACCTTCAACGCATAGGGCCGGGTCTCACCGGGGTTGAGCATCAGCTCTTCGCGGCCCAGCAGATCGGCGCCCAGGGTGGTCTGGTCTTGCTGGTAAAGAGCCATGAAGTCGGCCTGCTGGAAGGCGGCCACGGTGCGCAGCTCATACAGCCGCAGACGCAGCGGCGAGGGCCGGTCGCTGGTGCTGGGGTTGAGGTCGGCGGCGCCGATCAAGCTGCCCGACAGGCGGGCCGGCGGAGGCGGCGGTGGGGGACCCTTGAGGCCGCAGGCGGTCAGCCCAGGCAGCAAAACCCCACTCAGGGCCAGACGCAGGACGCCTCTTCGGGTGGCCTGACGGGCCTGGTCTGCGCCGGTTGCTGACACGTTCTGCCTCCTGGGTTGCTGCGCCCAAGCATAGTCAGCGGGGCAGCAAAGGCAGCGTGACTAACGTCATCAGCGCACCCCAGGGTCTCTGGGGCGCGAGGCCTACAGGCCCGCTGCGGCCAGTGAGGCGGTGAAGGTCTTGGCGTCCTGGAAACCGACGACGCGCACGGCGGTGTTCTCGCGCCCCTGGGCGTCGAAGAACAGGGTGCCGGGCGGGCCGAAGAGGCCAAAGCGCTTGAGCAGCGCCTTGTCGTCGGCGTTGTTGGCGGTGACGTCGGCCTTGAGCAGCACGGCGCCGGCCAGTTTGGCCTGCACGGTGGGGTCGGTGAAGGTGAAGCGCTCCATTTCCTTGCACGAGACGCACCAGTCGGCATAGAAGTCCAGCATCACCGGGCGGCCGGCGCTTTGCAGCCGCGCGTCCAGCTCGGCCACCGAGCGCACGTATTCGAACGGCAGGTTGGCCGAGGCCTCGGCACGCGCGCCGCC
This sequence comes from Pseudomonadota bacterium, assembly GCA_020161145.1. Lineage (GTDB taxonomy): Bacteria > Pseudomonadota > Gammaproteobacteria > Burkholderiales > Burkholderiaceae_C > Ideonella. The sequence goes on along the minus strand of JAIUPQ010000001.1, from coordinate 130,283 downwards.
AGCCCCGCCGGCCAGGTGCGCCAGCGGCTGGAGCGCGTCGCGCCCGCCTGAGAGTGCGCCCAGCAGCTGGGCCGAGCCCAGCAGCAGCGCCGCAGCCCCGCTGGCGCGGCGCAGCCATTGGCCGGCGCCGGGCTCGCCCTGGGCGGCGAAGGGGTCCAGCATGAAGCCGGCCAGCAGCAGCAAGGCGCCCCAGCCGGCCAGCGCCACGCCGGCGGGCAGCAGCGGCTGCACGATCCACCAGGCCACGCCCAGCAGCAGCACGCCAAACAGGCCTTTGACGGTGTTCATCCAGGCGCCGCTTCGGGGCAGCCAGGCGCCGGCCGACGCACCCAGCAGCAGCAGCGGCACGCTCATGCCCCAGGCCATGGCAAACAGGGCGGAGCCGCCCAGGGCCACGTCGCCGGTTTTGCTCAGGAACACCAGCGCGCCGGCCAGGGGGGCGCTGACGCAGGGGCTGACGACGACGGCCGAGAGGCCGCCCATCAGGAAGACGCCGGCGAACTGGCCGCCTGGCAGTTTGCGCGAGGCGCCGTCGAGTCGGCTGGTGAGCCCGGAAGGCAGCCGCAGCTCGTAGGCACCGAACATCGAAAGCGACAGCAGCGCCAGCAGCAGCGCAAAGGTGATGAGCACCCAGGGCTTTTGCAGCGCGCCGGCCAGCCCCTCGCCGGCCAGGCCCGCCGCCACGCCCAGCAAGGTGTAGACCAGCGACATGCCCAGCGCGTAGACAAAGGCCAGCATGAAGCCGCGCTGGCGCGTGACGGCACCGCTGCCGGCGATGATGGACGAGAGGATGGGCAGCATGGGCAGCACGCAGGGCGTGAATGCCAGCAGCAGGCCCATGACGAAGAAGGCGCCAATGACACCCCACCATGAGCCGCCGGCCAGCACTTGGGTGATGCGGTCGGTGTCGTTGGACGTGGTGGCCGGCGCGGCGGTGGACGGCAGCGCGGTGGCGGGCGGCGTGGCCTGGGCGATGGCGCCGGCGATGAGGCCGCCGCCCGCAGCCGTGCCACCGCCGGCATCGGCGCTGCCACCCACCGGGGTGATGCGCAACTCGGCCGTCTGCGGTGGATAGCACAGGCCGGCGTCGGCGCAGCCCTGGCTGGTGACCTCTAGTGTGAAGGGGGCGTTCGCCTGGCTGTAGGCGACGGTGAAGCGCACCTCGCCGCGGTAGGTCTCGACCTCTTTGTTGAAGTTGGGGTCGAACTTGACGTGGCCGGCCGGCAGTTGCGGCGCGCCCAGCGTGGCCCCGCGCGCGGCGACCTTGAACTTGTCGCGGTACATGTAGTACTCGGGCGCGATGGTGTAGTGGACCTCCACGGTCTGCGCATCCTGCGCCTGGGCGCTGGCGACGAAGGCCTTTTCGGGGTCGAGGAAGTCATCGGCGCGCACGCCCAGCGCCGTGAGCATCAACAGGGCCGGCAGCAGCCAGCGAACGATTCGCGTCATGTGTGCAAGGTTCCCAAAAAGCAAAAGGCCAGCGGATGGCTGGCCTTGTGCATGGCGGCAATGTGGGTGCCGGCTTACTCCGTCGTGTCTTCGACTGCGGTGGTGGTGTCGGGCCTATCCACCAGTTCGACGAAGGCCATGGGGGCATTGTCGCCGACGCGGAAACCCATCTTCAGAATGCGGGTGTAGCCGCCCGGACGGGTCTGGTAGCGCTGGCCCAGCTCGTTGAACAGCTTGGTGACCACGTCGCGGTCACGCAGGCGGGCAAAGGCCAGGCGGCGGTTGGCCACCGAGTCGGTCTTGGCCAGGGTGATCAGCGGCTCGACGACGCGGCGCAGTTCCTTGGCCTTGGGCACGGTGGTCTTGATGGCCTCGTGCGTGAGCAGCGAGACCGACATGTTGCGCAGCATGGCAGCGCGGTGGGCGCTGGTGCGGTTGAGCTTGCGTAGGCCGTTACGGTGGCGCATGGTGCATGGTCCTTTCGTTTAATTGGCCGCCAGCCGGATCAGGTACTGGCGGGGGCACCGGTGTGAATTCAATCAGCGTTTGTCGAGGCCTTGCGGCGGCCAGCTCTCCAGCCGGGCACCCAGGGTCAGGCCGCGTGCGGCCAGCACTTCCTTGATCTCGTTGAGGCTCTTGCGACCCAGGTTGGGGGTCTTGAGCAACTCGGTCTCGGTGCGCTGGATCAGATCGCCGATGTAGTAGATGTTCTCGGCCTTCAGGCAGTTGGCCGAGCGCACGGTCAGCTCCAGCTCGTCCACGGGGCGCAGCAGGATGGGATCGAACGCGGTGGCCGGCTTGGACGCGCCTTCGTAGACGGCGGTGATGTCACCGGCGTCGAGTTGGGCGAAGGCCGCCAGTTGCTCGACCAGGATCTTGGCCGAGGCACGGATGGCTTCCTCGGGCGAGATGGCGCCGTTGGTCTCGATCTCCATGACCAGCTTGTCCAGGTCGGTGCGCTGCTCGACGCGGGCGTTCTCGACGGCGTAGCTGACGCGGCGCACGGGCGAGAACGAGGCATCGAGCACGATGCGGCCGATGGCCTTGGTGGGCTCGTCGGCGTAGCGGCGCAGCGTGCCGGGCACGTAGCCGCGGCCCTTCTCGACCTTGATCTGCATGTCGATCTTGCCGCCCTGGGCCAGGTTGGCAATGATGTGCTCGGGGTTGACCAGTTCCACGTCGTGCGGGGTCTGGATGTCGGCCGCCGTGACCGGGCCTTCGCCCTCTTTGCGCAGCACAAGCGTGACCTCGTCGCGGCTGTGCAGACGGAACACCACACCCTTGAGGTTCAGCATGATCTGCACCACGTCTTCGGCCACGCCGTCGAGCGTGGAGTACTCGTGCAGCACACCGGCAATGGTCACCTCGGTGGGCGCAAAGCCGACCATGGACGACAGCAGCACGCGACGCAGCGCGTTGCCCAGCGTGTGACCGTAGCCGCGCTCAAAGGGCTCAAGCGTGACCTTGGCACGGTTGCCGCCCAGCGACTCGGCCACGATGGATTTGGGTTTCAGCAGATTGGTTTGCATGGATGTCCTGTTGCTTTCGCTCTCAATACCCTCGGCTCGTTACACCGATAAGGCTGATGGGGGCCGGGCCGCGCGCCGTGCGCGCCCGGTGCGTCGGCATCAACGCGAATACAGTTCGACGATCAGCGACTCGTTGATCTCGGCGCCAAATTCGTCGCGGTCAGGCGCCTTCTTGAAGGTGCCTTCCATCTTGGTGGCATCGACGGCGACCCAGGCCGGCAGGCCGATGGACTCGGCCAGCTTCAACGCTTCCTGGACGCGGACCTGCTTCTTTTTGGTCTCGCGGATGGCGACCACGTCGCCGACCTTGACCTGGTACGACGGAATGTTGACCACGATGCCGTTGACCGTCAGCGCCTTGTGCGACACCAACTGGCGCGCTTCGGCACGGGTGGAGCCGAAGCCCATGCGATAGACGACGTTGTCCAGACGGGTTTCCAGCAGGCCCAGCAGGTTGGCACCGGTGTTGCCCTTGCGGCGGGTGGCCTCGGCGAAGTAGCGGCGGAACTGCTTTTCAAGCACGCCGTACATGCGCTTGACCTTCTGCTTTTCACGCAGTTGCAGGCCGAAGTCGCTGGTGCGCGAGCCCGAGGTGCGGCCATGCTGACCGGGTTTGGATTCGAGTTTGACCTTGTCGCCAATGGCGCGTCGGGCGCTCTTGAGGAACAGGTCGGTGCCTTCACGGCGGGTGAGTTTGCCCTTGGGGCCAAGATAACGTGCCACGGATGAATCCTTGTGATGTCTGACGCGCGCCGCAGCAAGGGCACGCGCAAGTCTGCTCAATGGAGAGGTCGGCAGACGGTGGGCTTGGGAAGAACCCGCACGCCGCGACGGCACGGAAGTGCAGACGCGGCAGTTAGGGAACCGGCTAGTGTATCAGGGTTTTACCCCCATGCCCGGCCGGTCGGGCACATGCAGGCGGGACGACCGGCGTCCCGCCGTCACATTACATGCGGCGACGCTTGGGCGGGCGGCAGCCGTTGTGCGGCACGGGCGTGACATCCGAGATCGAGTTGATGCGGATGCCCAGCGAAGCCAGCGCGCGCACCGACGACTCGCGGCCGGGGCCGGGGCCTTTGATGCGCACATCCAGGTTCTTGATGCCTTGTTCTTGCGCCGCGCGGCCCGCCACTTCGGCTGCCACCTGGGCAGCAAACGGCGTGCTCTTGCGCGAGCCCTTGAAGCCCTGGCCGCCCGAAGACGCCCAGGCCAGCGCACCACCCGCACGGTCGGTGATGGTGATGATGGTGTTGTTGAACGAGGCGTGCACGTGGGCGATGCCGTCGGCGATGTTCTTGCGAACCTTCTTGCTGACGCGACGCGCGGCGTTATTGGCAGGGGATTTGGCCATGTGTCAATTGCTCTCTTGCAGTGCAGCTTACTTCTTGCCGACGATGGGGCCCTTCTTCGGGCCTTTGCGGGTGCGGGCGTTGGTGCGGGTGCGCTGACCACGCATCGGCAGACCGCGGCGATGACGGAAGCCGCGGTAGCAGCCCAGGTCCATCAGGCGCTTGATGTTCATCGAGGTCTCGCGACGCAGGTCGCCCTCAATGGTCAGCTTGCCCACCTCGTCACGGATCTTTTCCAGATCCGCGTCGGTCAGGTCCTTGATCTTCTTGGAATGGGCAATCCCCACCGCGTCGCAGATCTTCTGCGCGGTCGTGCGGCCGATCCCGAAGATGTGGGTCAGGCCGATTTCCGCATGTTTGTGCGGGGGGATGTTGATGCCAGCAATACGTGCCATGGGGTTTCCTTATACGCTCTCAGGTGCCAACGCCGGGGGCTCAGCCCTGACGCTGCTTGTGACGCGGATCGGTACAAATCACGCGCACGACGCCGTTGCGGCGAATGACCTTGCAATGACGGCACATCTTCTTGACCGAAGCTGCAACTTTCATGATCTTCTCCTAGACCTACTTTTCTATCGCCGCGTCACTTGGCGCGGAACACGATGCGCGCACGGCTCAAGTCGTACGGCGTCAATTCAACGGTGACCTTGTCACCCGGCAGGATACGGATGTAGTGCATCCGCATCTTGCCCGAGATATGGCCGAGCACGACGTGTCCGTTTTCCAGCTTGACGCGGAAGGTGGCGTTGGGCAGGTTCTCGAGCACCTCGCCCTGCATCTGGATGACGTCGTCTTTTGCCATTCGTTTGGTTGGTTTCTCTTGGGTCGAGCCTTGCGGGCTCAGCTGGGTTTGAAATTGGCCTTCTTCAGCAGCGATTCGTACTGCTGGCTCATCACGTACGACTGCACCTGAGCCCAGAAGTCCATGGTCACCACCACGATGATGAGCAGCGAGGTGCCCCCAAAGTAGAACGGCACGTTGTACTGCAGATGCAGGAACTCGGGCAGCAGACACACCGCCGTGATGTAGACCGCACCGGCCAGCGTCAGGCGAGCCAGGATCTTGTCGATGTAGCGGGCCGTCTGGTCACCCGGACGGATGCCGGGAATGAAGGCGCCGCTCTTCTTCAGGTTGTCCGCCGTCTCACGGCTGTTGAACACCAGCGCCGTGTAGAAGAAGCAAAAGAAGATGATCATCGCCGCGTACAGCATCACGTAGATGGGCTGACCCGGCGACAGGGCGGCCGAGAGGTCACGCAGCCAGCGCATGTGCTCGCCGGTGGCAAACCAGCCCACCGCCGTGGCCGGCAGCAAGATGATGGACGACGCAAAGATCGGCGGAATCACACCCGACATGTTCAGCTTCAAGGGCAGGTGCGACGACTGGCCACCATAGACCTTGTTGCCCACCTGCCGCTTGGCGTAGTTGACCAGGATCTTGCGCTGACCCCGCTCGACAAACACCACCGCATAGGTCACGGCCACCACCAGCACGATGACGAACAAGGCCACGATGATGCTCATCGCACCGGTGCGCACCAGCTCGAACAGACCACCAATGGCGCTGGGCAGTCCGGCCACGATGCCGGCGAAGATCAGGATGGAGATGCCGTTGCCCAGACCACGCTCAGTGATCTGCTCACCCAGCCACATCAGGAACATGGTGCCCGCCACCAGGCTGACCACCGCCGTGAAGCGGAAACCGAAGCCCGGTGCAATCACGAGGCCGGGCGAACCTTCCAGCGCCATGGCAATGCCCAGCGACTGGAACAGCGCCAGCAGCAACGTGCCATAGCGGGTGTACTTGGTGATGACGCGGCGACCCGCCTCGCCCTCTTTCTTCAGCGCTTCCAGGCTGGGCACCACATGCGTCATCAACTGCATGATGATGGACGCCGAGATGTAGGGCATGATGCCCAGCGCAAACACCGTGAAGCGCGACAGTGCACCACCCGAGAACATGTTGAACAGGTTCAGGATGCCGCCCTGCTGGCCCTGGAACAGCTGCTGGAGCTGGTCCGGATTGATGCCAGGCACAGGGATGTGCGCACCGATGCGGTAAACCACCAGCGCCATCAGCAGGAAAACCAGCCGACGACGCAAGTCGCCGAATTTGCCGCTGCGTGCCAGTTGTTGAGGGGAAGTCGCCACGTGAGGGGGTCGCTTTTTCTAGACGAGGTGGTGGGTCAGGCTGCTTGCTCGACTTGGCCACCGGCGGCCTCGATGGCCGCCTTGGCACCCGCCGTGGCACCGATGCCGCGCAGTTGAACCTTGGCGCTCAACTCGCCCGACTTGATGACCTTGACGTTGCGCGTCATCTGCGAGACCAGACCCGCCGACTTCAGTGCCAGCAGGTCCACCTCGGCCAGACCCAGCGCGCCCAGTTCGGTCAGCGTGATCTCGGCGTTGTACTTGAGCTTGGCCGACTTGAAGCCACGCTTGGGCAGACGGCGATGCATGGGCATCTGGCCGCCTTCAAAGCCCACCTTGTGGTAGCCGCCCGCACGGGACTTCTGGCCTTTGTGGCCGCGGCCGCAGGTCTTGCCCAGGCCGGAGCCAATGCCCCGTCCCACGCGGCGCTTGGCGTGCTTGGCGCCCGTTGCCGGCTTGAGGTTGTTCAGTTCCATGAGGTCTTCCTTGCCGTCTTCAGAGCACCCGAACCAGGTACGGAACGGTATTGATCATGCCGCGCACGGACGGGGTGTCTTCCAGCTCGCGCACGCTGTTCACGCCGCGCAGGCCCAGGCCGCGCACGGTGTCGCGGTGCGACTGCTTGCAGCCAATGGGGCTGCGCACCAGCTTGACGGTCAGAGTTTTCTTTGCTTGGGTCATTGCCTGATCTCCTTGGCTGCTCAGTTGAAGATCTCTTCAACCGACTTGCCGCGCTTGGACGCCACTTCAGCGGGCGTCGTGCAGCGGCGCAGCGCGTCCAGCGTGGCGCGCACCATGTTGTAGGCGTTCGACGTGCCGTGGCTCTTGGCCACGATGTCGGTCACGCCCAGCACCTCGAAGACGGCGCGCATCGGGCCACCGGCAATGATGCCCGTACCCGCCGGCGCCGGCATCATCAGCACACGTGCGGCGCCGTGCTGGCCCTCGACACGGTGGTGGATGGTGCCATTCTTCAGGCTGACCTTGACCATGTTGCGGCGCGCCGCTTCCATGGCCTTCTGCACCGACACCGGCACTTCCTTGGCCTTGCCCTTGCCCATGCCGACGCGGCCATCGCCGTCACCGACCACGGTCAACGCGGCGAACGACAGCGTGCGACCGCCCTTGACCACTTTGGTCACGCGGTTCACGGCGATCATCTTTTCCTTCAGGCCGTCGTCATTGCCTTCGGTCTGGGCGCGTGCTTGAAACTTTGCCATTTGCGTATCCTTTGCCTGCCGCGATCAGAACTGCAGACCGGCTTCGCGAGCCGCGTCCGCCAGCGCCTTGACGCGACCGTGATAAGCGAAGCCAGCGCGATCGAACGCCACCTTCTCGATGCCAGCCGCCTTGGCCTTCTCGGCCACGCGCTTGCCCACCAGGGCGGCGGCGGCGACATCGCTGCCTTTGCCGTTCAACTCGCCACGCACGTCTTTCTCGACGGTGGAGGCCGAGGCCACCACCTTCTGGCCGCAGCCGGAGATGACGCTGGCGTAGATGTGGGCGTTGGAGCGGAACACCGTCAACCGGGCCACGCCCTGGTTGGCGATGCGCTGGCGCGTCTGGCGCGAGCGGCGCAGCCGCTGTTCTTTCTTGTTCAACATGGCCGTGCTCCTTACTTCTTCTTCGTCTCTTTGATGACCACGCGCTCATCGGCGTAGCGGATACCCTTGCCCTTGTAGGGCTCGGGCGGACGGAAGGCGCGCACCTCGGCGGCCAGCTGACCGACGACCTGACGGTCGGCACCCTTGATCAGGATTTCGGTCGGCGTGGGCGTGGTCACCGTGATGCCGGCAGGCATCTCTTTGACCACAGGGTGCGAAAACCCGATCTGCAGGTTCAGCTTCTGACCCTGGGCCTGAGCGCGAAAGCCCACGCCGACCAGGTTGAGCTTCTTCTCGAAGCCCTTGCTGACACCACCCACCATATTGGCCAGGTTGGCACGCATGGTGCCGCTCATGGCGTTGGCTTCGGGGGTCTCGCTCGTCGGCGCCACGCTGAGCACGGCACCTTCTTGCTTGACGGTGACCAGGCTGTGCAGCGCGCGCGTCAGCGTGCCGCCACTGCCTTTGACGGTGATATCGGTCGCGCCAATCTTGACTTCCACGCCCTGCGGCACGGAGATCGGCATTTTTCCAACTCGGGACATGCTTTGCTCTCCTTCCTTAGGCCACGTAGCACAGCACTTCGCCACCCACGCCATCGGCGCGGGCCTTGCGATCGGTCATCACACCCTTGGGCGTGGTGACGATGGCAACACCCAGGCCGTTCATGACCTGTGGGATGGCGGAAGAACCGCGGTAGATGCGCAGGCCGGGACGGCTGACGCGCTCGATGCGCTCAATCACCGGACGCCCAGCGTAGTACTTGAGCGCGATATCCAGCTCGCGCTTGCTGCCGTCTTGCTTGATGGAGAAGGCGTCGATATAGCCCTCGTCCTTCAGCACCTGGGCGATCGCGACCTTGAGCTTGGACGCCGGCATCTGCACCGAGGCCTTCTCGACGGCCTGGGCGTTGCGGATGCGGGTCAGCATATCGGCGATGGGATCACTCATGCTCATCGTGTTTCTCCTTCGCTTACCAGCTGGCCTTGATGACGCCGGGGATGTCGCCCTTGAAGGCGAGATCACGGATCTTGCTGCGGCCCAGGCCGAATTGGCGGAACGTGCCGCGCGCGCGGCCGGTCAACTCGCAGCGATTGCGCAGGCGCGTGGGGTTGGCGTTGCGCGGCAGCTTCTGCAGCTCCAGGCGAGCCAGGTAGCGCTCTTCGTCGGACTTCTTGGCGTCGTCGATGATGGCCTTGAGTTCGCTGTATTTCTTGGCGTACTTGGCCACCAGGCGCTCGCGCTTGGCTTCGCGTTCAATGAGGGAAAGTTTGGCCACGGGGCACCTCAGTTCTTGAAGGGGAAGCGGAACGCAGCCAGCAAGGCCTTGCACTCGTCGTCCGTCTTCGCGGTGGTCGTGAAGGAGATGTTCATCCCGCGGATCGCGTCGATCTTGTCGTACTCGATTTCCGGAAAGATGATCTGCTCTTTCACACCGATGTTGTAGTTGCCACGACCATCGAACGAGCGGCCCGAGATACCCCGGAAGTCGCGCACGCGCGGCAGGGCCACGGTCACAAAACGGTCCAGGAATTCGAACATACGCGCGCCGCGCAGCGTCACCATGCAACCAATGGGCACGTTGTCACGGATCTTGAAGCCGGCAATCGCCTTGCGGCTCTTGGTGATCACGGGCTTCTGGCCAGCGATCTTGGTCAGGTCGCTGACGGCGTGGTCCATGACCTTCTTGTCGGCCACCGCCTCGCTGACACCCATGTTCAACGTGATCTTGGTCAGGCGCGGCACCTGCATCACCGATTGGTAGCCGAACTTGGCCACCATGTCGGGCACCACTTTTTCGCGGTAGAACTGCTGCAGGCGCGCCAATTGCGCTTGTTGCTGGGCCATGGTCACGCTCCCGCCTTGACTTCTTCGCCACTGGACTTGAAGACGCGGACCTTCTTGCCATCGGTCAGCACCTTGATGCCGACGCGATCGCCCTTGCCCGCGGCCGCATTCCAGATGGCCACGTTGGATTGGTGAATGGGCATGGCCTTGGTCACCACGCCGCCGGTCACGCCCGTCATCGGGTTGGGCTTGACGTGCTTCTTGACCAGGTTGATGCCCTCGACCAGCAGGTGGTCGGCATCGACGCGCGCCGTCACGGTGCCACGCTTGCCTTTGTCACGGCCGGTCAGCACGACGATCTGGTCGCCTTTGCGAATCTTGTTCATCGCTGGATTCCTTTGCCGCGTTAGAGCACTTCGGGGGCGAGCGAGACGATCTTCATGAACCGCTCCGAGCGCAGCTCGCGCGTGACCGGGCCGAAGATGCGGGTGCCAATGGGCTCAAGCTTGGCGTTGAGCAGCACGGCGGCATTGCCGTCGAACTTGACCAGCGAGCCATCCTGGCGGCGCACACCCTTGGCGGTACGCACGACGACGGCCGAATAGACCTCGCCCTTCTTGACGCGACCACGCGGCGCAGCTTCTTTGATGCTGACCTTGATGATGTCGCCAATGCCGGCATACCGACGCTTGGAGCCGCCGAGCACCTTGATGCACATGACGGATTTCGCGCCCGTGTTGTCCGCGACATCAAGCCGCGATTGCATTTGGATCATGAATATTCCCCAACTTGCTCCCGCTGCACCGTGAGATGGCCTGCGGTCAGTATTGGTCTCGTTGTGGCCCGGCACGCAAGCGCCAGACCTGAGGCTGAATTCACCGCACCGCGCAGCACTGCAAACAGCACTGCGCTTTGCGTTTGGTGAAGCCCACTATTATGGTGAGCCTCAAACAGAAAGTCAAGCCCTTGCGACGTTGCCGAGCAACGCGGCAAGGGCCTGGGCGCCGGCCGTCAGACCAGGCGCGCTTTTTCCACCAGACGGGTGACGACCCAGCTCTTGGTTTTGGAGATGGGACGGCCCTCGGCGATCTCGACGGTATCGCCCAGCTTGTACTCGCCCTGTTCGTCATGGGCCTGGTACTTGCGCGAGCGGGCGACGATCTTGCCGTACAGCTCGTGCTTGACGCGGCGCTCGACCAGCACGGTGACGGTCTTGTTGCGCTTGTCGCTGACCACGCGGCCCACCAGGGTGCGCGTGTTCTTGACGGCTTGTTCTTGCGCGTCGCTCATTGCTGCGACTCCTTCTTCTTTTGCGCCAGGATGGTCTTGGCGCGCGCGATGTCACGGCGTGCGTCACCCAGCGCGGCGGTGTTGGACAGCTGCTGGGTGCCTTTTTGCATGCGCAGGTTGAAGTGCGCCTTGAGCAGCTCGTTCACTTCTTTTTCCAGCGCGGCCACGTCTTTGGCGCGCAGTTCAGATGCTTTCATGTGTTGCCTTCCTCGTCTCAGGCGCCAATCTGGCGGGTGACGAACGTGCAGCGCAGCGGCAGCTTGGCGGCCGCCAGCGTGAACGCTTCGCGGGCCAGTTCCTCGGGCACACCGTTGATCTCGTACAGCACCTTGCCGGGCTGAATCTCGGCCACGTAGTACTCGGGGTTGCCTTTGCCGTTACCCATACGCACTTCGGCCGGTTTTTGCGAAATCGGCTTGTCCGGGAAGATGCGGATGAAGATGCGGCCACCGCGCTTGATGTGGCGCGAGATGGCGCGACGCGCGGCTTCGATCTGGCGGGCCGTGATGCGGCCGCGCTCGGTGGCCTTGAGGCCGAAATCGCCGAACGACACCTGGGCGCCACGGGTGGCGACGCCGGTGTTGCGGCCTTTCTGCTCCTTGCGGTACTTGCGACGTGCAGGTTGCAGCATGGTTACTCTCCTTTGCCTTGAGCGGCGGCGGGCGCAGCGGGGGCGGCTGCCACCTTGCGCACGACGCCCGCGCGCTTGGCGGGTGCGCCAGCGTCGGGACGGGCGTCGCCACGCGGGGCGCCGCGGTCACCCGGGCGGCCACGGCGGTCGCCGGGCGCGCCGGGGCGCGGGCCACGGCGGTTGCGGCGATCGTCTTCGGCACCGGGCGGGGTCTGGATCACGGGCGCCTCGCCATTGGCCAGGCGGTCACCGCGGTAGACCCAGACCTTGACGCCGATGACGCCGTAGGTGGTCTTGGCTTCCGAGAAACCGTAGTCGATGTCGGCCTTGAGGGTGTGCAGGGGCACACGGCCCTCGCGGTACCACTCGGTACGGGCGATCTCGATGCCGTTCAGACGGCCAGCGCTCATGATCTTGATGCCTTGGGCACCCAGACGCATGGCGTTCTGCATCGCACGCTTCATGGCGCGACGGAACTGGATGCGCTTTTCCAGCTGCTGGGTGATGGAGTCGGCAATCAGCTGCGCATCGACTTCGGGCTTGCGCACCTCTTCGATGTTCACGGCCACCGGCACGCCCAGACGCTTGGTCAGCTCGGCCTTGAGGTTCTCGATGTCCTCGCCTTTCTTGCCGATCACCACGCCCGGACGCGCCGAGTAGATGGTGATGCGGGCGTTCTTGGCGGGGCGCTCGATCAGGATGCGCGAGACGGCGGCGTTCTTCAGCTTGGTCTTCAGATACTCACGCACGTCCAGGTCTTCGGCCAGCATGCCGGCGAAGTTGCGCTGGTTGGCATACCAGCGCGACGACCAGGCGCGCGTGACGGGCAGACGGAAGCCGGTCGGATGGATTTTTTGTCCCATGGTCTTCCTCTTAGTTGCCCACGGTCACATAGATGTGACAGGTCGGCTTGCTGATGCGGTTGCCCCGGCCCTTGGCGCGCGCCGAGAACCGCTTGAGCGTGGTGCCCTGCTCGACGTAGATCGAGGTGACCTTGAGCTCGTCGATGTCCGCGCCGTCGTTGTGCTCGGCATTGGCGATGGCGCTCTCGAGTGCCTTCTTGACGATGCCGGCGGCCTTCTTTTGCGTGAAGGCCAGCGTGTTCAGCGCCTGAGCCACGCTCTGGCCACGGATCAGGTCGGCCACGAGGCGGCCTTTGTCCACGGACAGGCGCACGCCGCGAACGCTTGCTTTGGTTTCCATATGCGCGGCTCCTTACTTCTTGGCTTTCTTGTCCGCCGGGTGACCCTTGAACGTACGGGTCAGGGCGAACTCGCCGAGTTTGTGACCCACCATCTGGTCGGTCACATACACCGGCACGTGCTGCTTGCCGTTGTGCACGGCAATGGTCAGGCCGATGAAGTCGGGCAGGATGGTGGAGCGGCGCGACCAGGTCTTGATCGGCTTCTTGTCCTTGTTGACCGTGGCCTTTTCGACCTTGATCATCAGGTGGTGGTCCACGAACGGACCTTTTTTCAGTGAACGTGCCATGTTCTAGGCCTCACTTCTTGCGACGCGAGACGATGAACGTCTGCGTGCGCTTGTTGCTGCGCGTGCGGTAGCCCTTGGTCAGGGTGTTCCACGGCGACACGGGTGCCTGGCCTTCGCCGGTGCGGCCTTCGCCACCACCGTGCGGGTGGTCCACCGGGTTCATGGCCACACCACGCACGGTCGGACGGATGCCGCGCCAGCGCATGGCGCCGGCCTTGCCGTATTGCGCCAGGTTGTGCTCTTCGTTGCTCACTTCACCGATGGTGGCGCGGCAGTCGATGTGCACCTTGCGCACCTCGCCCGAACGCAGACGAATCTGCGCGTAGGCACCGTCACGGGCCATCAGCGTCACCGAGGTGCCAGCCGAGCGGGCGATCTGCGCACCCTTGCCGGGCAGCAGCTCCACGCAGTGGATGGTCGAGCCCACGGGGATGTTGCGGATGGGCAGCGTGTTGCCGGCCTTGATCGGCGCCTCGGCACCGCTCATCAGCGTGGCACCGGCTTCCAGGCCGCGCGGGGCGATCACGTAGCGGCGCTCGCCATCGGCGTAGCAGACCAGCGCGATGTGGGCCGAGCGGTTGGGGTCGTACTCGATGCGCTCAACCTTGGCCGGAATACCGTCCTTGTTGCGCTTGAAGTCGACCACGCGGTAGTGGTGCTTGTGACCCCCACCCTTGTGGCGGATGGTGATGTGGCCGTTGTTGTTGCGGCCGGCATTCTGCTTCTGGGGCTCGAGCAGCGACGCTTCGGGCTTGCCCTTGTGCAGATGCTTGTGCACCACCTTGACGACGGCACGGCGGCCGGCCGAAGTGGGTTTGACTTTAACGACAGCCATGATTACGCAGCCTCCCCGGAGAAGTTCAGCTCCTGGCCCGCCTTGAGCGAGACATAGGCCTTCTTGACGTGGTCGCGGCGGCCGATGCGGCCACCGAAGCGCTTGACCTTGCCCTTGGTGTTGACCACGGACACGGCGGCGACTTCGACCTTGAACAGCAGCTCCACGGCCGCCTTGATCTCGGGCTTGGTCGCGTCGCGCAGCACCTTGAACAGCACCTGGTTGTTCTGCTCGCCGACCTGGGTGGCCTTCTCGGAGATCACCGGCGCCACCAGCACCTGGGCCAGACGGCCCTCGTTGAATTGCGTGCTCATGCGAACATCTCCTTGAGCTGCTCGATGGCGGCCTTGGTCACCAGCACCTTCTTGTAGAAGACCAGCGACATCGGATCGACGTAACGCGGCTCGATGATCAGCGCACCCTTGAGGTTGCGCGAAGCCAGCAGCAGGTTGTCGTCGATCTGATCGGCAATGACCATCACCGAATCCAGGCCCATGGCCTTGAGTTTGTCGGCCAGCAGCTTGGTCTTGGGCGCATCGACCGTGATGGAGTCCACCACCGCGAGACGGCCGTCACGGGCCAGCTGCGAGAGGATGGTGGCCATACCGGCGCGGTACATCTTCTTGTTGACCTTGTGCGAGAAGTTCTCGTCCGGCGTGTTCGGGAAGATGCGACCACCCCCACGCCACAGCGGCGAGGAGGTCATACCGGCGCGAGCGCGGCCGGTGCCCTTCTGGCGGAACGGCTTCTTGGTCGAGTGGTGCACTTCGGCGCGCGTCAACTGCTTGCGCGTGCCTTGACGGGCGTTGGCCTGGTAGGCCACGACGATCTGGTGCACCAGCGCCTCGTTGTAATCACGGGCGAACACGGTGTCGGGCGCGTCCACCTTCGCGGTGGCCTGGCCTTGTTCATTGAGGAGCTCGAGTTGCATCAGTTGGCTCCTTTCGCAGCGCGGGCCTTGACGGCCGGACGCACGACCACATGGCCGTTTTTGCTGCCCGGGACGGCGCCGCGCACCAGCAGCAGCTGGCGGGCTTCGTCCACGCGCACGATGTCCAGGTTCTGCGTGGTGACGGTTTCGTCGCCCATGTGACCGGTCATCTTCTTGCCCGGGAACACACGGCCCGGGTCCTGCGCCATGGAGATCGAGCCCGGCACGTTGTGCGAACGGCTGTTGCCGTGCGACGCGCGCTGCGAGCTGAAGTTGTGGCGCTTGATGGTGCCGGCAAAGCCTTTACCGATGGAGGTGCCCTGCACGTCCACCTTCTGGCCCACGGCAAACAGCGTCACCGGCACGGTGGCGCCGGTAGCGTACTGACCAGCCACGTCGGCATCGACGCGGAATTCCTTGAGGATGGTGCCGGCTTCCACGCCGGCCTTGGCCAGGTGACCCGCTTCGGGCTTGGTGACACGGGACGCCTTGCGCGTACCGAACGCCACTTGAAGGGCGCTGTAGCCGTCGGTTTCAACGGTCTTGACCTGGGTCACGCGGTTGTTGGACACGTCCAGCACGGTCACGGGAATGGCGTCGCCATCGTCCGTGAACACGCGCATCATGCCAACTTTGCGGCCCAGCAATCCGAGGCGATTGCTAAGACTCATGATGTGCTCCGCTTCTCATCCAGGGGCGAGAAGCAATCGTTGACGTCGCCCGGCATCGATTGGCCGGGTGCGGTTTTCTCCGCCTAGGGTTGACCCAATGGCGGAAAAGCTATTGATCATAGCAGCTTCACAGCGAACTGCCAAGCTGGACTGCACGGCGATGTGCCGTGCCGCCGACAGCCGGCCTGTTTTAGGCCGGCTGTCGGTGGACCGGGTTGGTGTCAGGCGCGCACAGCGGCCAGCGCGGCGTTCAGCGTGGTGCTGGGCCGCATCACGGCCTTGACCTTGGCATCGTCGGCCTTGTAGTAGCCACCAATGTCCACCGGCTTGCCCTGCACCGCGGCCAGTTCGGCCACGATCTGGGCCTCGCCGGCGGTCAGCGCCTGGGCCAGCGGCGCAAAGCGAGTGGCCAGTTCGGCGTCTTCGGTTTGCGCGGCCAGCGCCTGGGCCCAGTACAGCGCCAGGTAGAACTGGCTGCCGCGGTTATCCAGTTCACCCGTCTTGGGGCTGGGGTTCTTGCGGTTGTCCAGCAGCTTGCCGGTGGCGGCGTCCAGCGTGGTGGCCAGCAGGGTGGCGCGCGCATTGCCGGTTTTCAAACCCAGGTCTTCGAGGCTGACGGCCAGCGCCAGAAACTCGCCCAGCGAGTCCCAGCGCAGGTGGTTCTCTTCCACCAGTTGCTGCACATGCTTGGGTGCCGAGCCGCCGGCGCCGGTCTCGTACATGCCGCCGCCGGCCATCAGCGGCACGATGGACAGCATCTTGGCGCTGGTGCCCAGCTCCATGATGGGGAAAAGGTCGGTCAGGTAGTCGCGCAAGATGTTGCCGGTGACCGAGATGGTGTCGAAGCCGCGCACCACACGCTCCAGCGTGAAGCGCATGGCCCGCACCTGGCTCATGATCTGGATATCCAGGCCCGTGGTGTCGTGGTCCTGGAGGTAGAGGTTGACCTTTTTGATCAGCTCGTTCTCGTGCGGGCGGTAGGGATCCAGCCAGAACACGGCCGGCATGCCGGAGTTGCGTGCGCGGGTGACGGCCAGCTTGACCCAGTCGCGGATGGGGGCGTCCTTGACCTGGCACATGCGCCAGATGTCGCCGGCCTCGACCTGCTGGCTCATCAGCACCTCGCCGGTGGCCAGGTCGGTGATGTTGGCCACGCCGTCCTCGGCGATCTCGAAGGTCTTGTCGTGCGAGCCGTACTCCTCGGCCTGCTGGGCCATCAAGCCCACGTTGGGCACTGTGCCCATGGTCTTGGGGTCGAACGCGCCATGCCATTTGCAGAAGTTGATCATCTCCTGGTAGATGCGCGCAAACGTGCTTTCGGGCATCACGGCCTTGACGTCCTTGAGCCGGCCATCGGCGCCGTACATCTTGCCGCCGTTGCGGATCATGGCCGGCATGGAGGCATCGACGATGACGTCGTTGGGCGAGTGGAAGTTGGTGATGCCCTTGGCCGAGTCCACCATGGCCAGCTCGGGCCGGTGCTCGTGGCAGGCGTGCAGATCGGCCATCACCTCCTCGCGCTGGCTCTCGGGCAGCGTGGCCAGCTTGTCCAGCAGGTTGACCATGCCGTTGTTGACGTTGACGCCCAGTTGCTCGAACAGCTTGGCGTGTTTCTCGAACGCCTCTTTGTAGAAGATGCGCACGCAGTGGCCAAAGACGATGGGGTGCGAGACCTTCATCATCGTGGCCTTGACGTGCAGCGAGAACATCACGCCATGCTTGCGTGCGTCCTCGATCTCACGCTCATAAAAGGCCAGCAGCGCCTTCTTGCTCATGAACATGGAGTCGATGACCTCGCCAGCCTGCAACGCCACCTTGGGCTTGAGCACCACGGCCTTGCCGCTGGCGGTGATGAGCTCCATCTTGACGTCGCGGGCGCGATCCAGCGTCATCGACTTTTCACCGTGATAGAAATCGCCGCCGTGCATGTGCGAGACGTGGCTGCGCGAGGCCTGCGCCCACTCGGCCATGCTGTGCGGGTTCTTGCGCGCATAGGCCTTGACGGCGCGCGGCGCGCGGCGGTCGGAGTTGCCCTCCCGCAGCACCGGGTTGACGGCGCTGCCTATGCATTTGCCGTAGCGCGCCTTGATCTGCTTGTCGGCGTCGGTCTGCGGTGCCTCGGGGTAGTCGGGCAGCGCATAGCCTTTGGCTTGCAACTCCTTGATCGCCGCCTGCAGCTGCGCCACCGAGGCCGAGATGTTGGGCAGCTTGATGATGTTGGCATCGGGCTCCAGCGTCTTCTTGCCCAGCTCGGCCAGCGTGTTGGGCACGCGCTGCTCGGGCGTCAGGAACTCCGGGAACTCGGCCAGGATGCGCGCCGCCACCGAGATGTCGCTCTTGGCGATGTGGATGCCGGCGGGCTGGGTGAAGGCACGGACGATGGGCAGGAAGGCGCAGGTGGCCAGCAGCGGCGCTTCGTCGGTCAGCGTATAGATGATGGTGGGTGGTGTGCTCATGCGGCATTGTCCTTGAAAGCCGGTGTAGGGGGCGGCGCCAGGCGGGCAACCGATGGACTGTCGCCAGTCACGATGACGCTGCGCTGACGGGTGGCTTGGCCAGCGCCGCAGCCAGGCTTGCGAGCACGGCGCCCGCCGGCGCCGCCAGCTTCAGCGCCAGCAGGTCATCGGCACGCGTGCGGCCCTGGTTGAGGGCCGCCACCGGCTGCCCGGCCTGGGCGGCGGCATGGACGAAGCGGTAACCCGACCAGACCATCAGCGACGAACCCACCACCAGCACCGCATCGGCTGCGGCCAGCGCCTCGAACGCCTGGTGCACGCGCTCGCGCGGCACCTGCTCGCCAAAGAACACCACGTCGGGCTTGAGCAGACCGCCGCAGCGTGCGCAGGGCGGCACCGCAAAGCCGGCGGTATCGGTATCGGTCAGCTCGGCATCGCCATCGGGCGCAATGGCCACCACCCGCGCCACCCAACCCGGGTTGGCCGCCGCCAGCCGCTCCTGCAGCGCCGCTCGCGGCGTGCGCTCACCGCAGGCCAGGCAGACCACGGTATCGATGCGGCCGTGCAAGTCGATCACGCCCTGGCTGTCGGCGGCCTCGTGCATGCCGTCCACGTTCTGGGTCACCAAAGCCGCGACCCAACCCTGGCGCTGCAACTGCGCCAACGCATGGTGGGCGGTATTGGGCTGCGCCCGGCCCATCACCGTCCAGCCGGCAAAGCTGCGCGCCCAATAGCGGCGGCGGGCCGCCTCGGTGGCCAAAAAGGCCTGCAGCGTCATCGGCGGCGGGCGCTTCCACTGCCCGCCCTCGTCGCGGTAGTCGGGAATGCCCGACGCGGTGCTGACGCCCGCGCCCGTCAACACGAACAGGCGTGGGTGGCGGCGAACGAAGGCCTCCAGGGCAGCGAGCGGGGCGTCGGACATGGGCGCACAGTGTCGCGCACAAGAAAAAAGGGCGCCCTGATGGGCGCCCTCTTGTGGGCTGTCGCAGGAGCCGCTTACTGCAGCTTGATCTCCACGTCGACGCCGGCCGGCAGGTCGAGCTTCATCAGCGCGTCCACGGTCTTGTCGGTGGGGTCCACGATGTCCATCAGACGCTGGTGGGTGCGGATCTCGAACTGGTCGCGGCTGGTCTTGTTGACGTGCGGCGAGCGCAGGATGTCAAAACGCTGCATGCGCGTCGGCAGGGGCACGGGGCCCTTGACGATGGCGCCGGTGCGCTTGGCGGTGTCCACGATCTCCAGCGCCGATTGGTCGATCAGCTTGTAGTCGAAGGCCTTGAGGCGGATGCGGATTTTTTGCTTGGACATAACCGGTCTGCCTTACGCGATGATCTTGGCCACGACGCCGGCGCCGACGGTGCGGCCGCCCTCACGGATGGCGAAGCGCAGGCCTTCTTCCATGGCGATGGGGGCGATCAGCTTGACGGTGATGCTGACGTTGTCGCCGGGCATGACCATTTCCTTGTCCTGCGGCAGCTCCACCGCGCCGGTCACGTCCGTGGTGCGGAAGTAGAACTGGGGGCGGTAGTTGTTGAAGAACGGGGTGTGACGCCCGCCCTCTTCCTTGCTCAGCACGTACACCTCAGCCGTGAAGTGGGTGTGCGGCTTGATGCTGCCGGGCTTGCACAGCACCTGGCCGCGCTCGACGTCTTCGCGCTTGGTGCCGCGCAGCAGGATGCCGACGTTGTCGCCCGCCTGGCCCTGGTCCAGCAGCTTGCGGAACATTTCCACGCCGGTGACGGTGGTCTTTTGCGTGTTGCGGATGCCGACGACTTCGATTTCTTCGCCCACTTTGACCACGCCGCGCTCGATACGGCCGGTGACCACGGTGCCGCGGCCGGAGATGGAGAAGACGTCTTCGACGGGCATCAGGAAGGTGCCGTCCACCGCGCGCTCGGGCGTGGGGATGTAGCTGTCCAGCGCTTCGGCCAGCTTGAGGATGGCTTCTTCGCCCAGTTCGCCCTTGTCGCCTTCGAGGGCGAGCTTGGCCGAGCCTTTGACGATGGGGGTGTCGTCGCCGGGGAAGTCGTATTTGCTGAGCAGCTCGCGCACTTCCATTTCCACCAGCTCGAGCAGTTCGGCGTCGTCCACCATGTCGGCCTTGTTCAGGAAGACGATGATGTAGGGCACGCCGACCTGGCGCGACAGCAGGATGTGCTCGCGGGTCTGGGGCATGGGGCCGTCAGCGGCCGAGACGACCAGGATGGCGCCGTCCATTTGCGCCGCGCCGGTGATCATGTTCTTGACGTAGTCGGCGTGCCCGGGGCAGTCGACGTGCGCGTAGTGGCGGTTGGCCGTTTCGTACTCGACGTGGGCGGTGTTGATGGTGATGCCGCGCGCCTTTTCTTCGGGCGCCGCGTCGATCTGGTCGTAGGCCTTGGCTTCGCCGCCAAACTTCTGCGACAGGATGGTCGTGATGGCCGCCGTCAGCGTCGTCTTGCCATGGTCCACGTGGCCAATCGTGCCCACGTTCACGTGCGGCTTGGTCCGCTCAAATTTGCCTTTTGCCATTTCAAATTCTCCAGAAAAGAACAATCGCCCGTGTGGGTTTTAGGTCTCCAGCACTGGCTGCCACGGGCAGCACACCAACCTCATCTACGAGGCGCCAAAGACCAGAAATACGCATCACCCCAACCCAGCAGCCGCCGCGGATCCGGCTCTGCCGGTCCGCCAGCGGTGCCCCCTTGAGGGGGCGCGATCTGCGATCGCGTAGGGGGTGGGCTCCTTACTTCGCCCGAGCGGTGATGATCGCGTCCGCCACGTTCTTCGGGGCTTCTGCGTAGTGCTTGAACTCCATCGTGTACGTGGCACGGCCTTGCGTGGCCGAACGCAGCGAGGTGGAGTAGCCGAACATCTCCGACAGCGGCACTTCGGCCTTGATGACCTTGCCGCCACCGACCATGTCGTCCATGCCCTGCACCATGCCGCGACGGCTGGACAAGTCGCCCATCACCGTGCCGGCGTAGTCTTCAGGCGTTTCCACCTCAACGGCCATCATGGGCTCCAGAATCACCGGGCTGGCCTTGCGGCAGGCGTCCTTGAAGCCCATCGAGGCGGCCATCTTGAAGGCGTTCTCGTTGGAGTCCACGTCGTGGTACGAACCGAAGGTCAGCGTGACCTTGACGTCCACCACCGGGTAGCCGGCCAGCACGCCGTTGGGCAGGGTGTCGATGACGCCTTTTTCCACCGCCGGGATGTACTCGCGCGGCACCACGCCGCCCTTGATGGCGTCAACGAACTCGAAGCCCTTGCCCGGCTCCTGCGGTTCGACGGTCAGCACCACGTGGCCGTACTGACCCTTGCCGCCCGACTGGCGCACGAACTTGCCTTCCACATCGCTGACGCTCTTGCGGATGGTTTCGCGGTAGGCCACTTGCGGCTTGCCCACGTTGGCTTCCACGCCGAATTCGCGCTTCATGCGGTCGACCAGAATCTCCAGGTGCAGCTCGCCCATGCCGGAGATGATGGTCTGGCCACTTTCTTCGTCGGTGCGCACGCGGAAGGACGGATCTTCTGCAGCCAGGCGGCCCAGCGCGATACCCATCTTCTCCTGGTCGGCCTTGGTCTTGGGCTCCACGGCCTGCGAGATCACGGGCTCGGGGAAGACCATCTTTTCCAGCGTGATGATGGCGTCGGGGTCGCACAGGGTTTCGCCCGTGGTGACTTCCTTCAGGCCCACGCAGGCGGCGATGTCGCCGGCCAGAATTTCCTTGATCTCTTCACGCTGGTTGGCGTGCATCTGCAGAATTCGGCCGATGCGCTCCTTCTTGCCCTTGATGGGGTTGTACACGGTGGAGCCCGAGTGCAGCACACCCGAGTACACGCGCACGAAGGTCAACTGGCCCACGAAGGGGTCGGTCATCAGCTTGAACGCCAGCGCCGAGAACTTCTCGGCGTCGTCGGCCTTGCGCACGACTTCCTTGTCGTCCTCATCGGTGCCGCCCACGGGCGGGATGTCCACCGGGCTGGGCAGGAAGTCGATCACCGCGTCCAGCATGCGCTGCACACCCTTGTTCTTGAACGCGGTGCCGCACAGCATGGGCTGGATTTCGGTGGCGATGGTGCGCGTGCGCAGGCCGAGCTTGATCTCTTCCTCGGACAGCTCACCGTCCTCGAGGTATTTGTTCATCAGCTCTTCGCTGGCCTCGGCCGCCGCCTCGACCATCTTCTCGCGCCACTCCTTGGCCGTCTCGAGCAGATCAGCCGGGACGTCCTGGTAGTCGAACTTCATGCCCTGCGAGGCCTCGTCCCAGATGATGGCTTTCATCTTGAGCAGATCGACCACGCCCTTGAAGTGCTCTTCCGCACCGATGGGGATGACGATGGGCACGGGGTTGGCCTTCAGGCGCAGCTTCATCTGGTCGTGGACCTTGAAGAAGTTGGCGCCGGTGCGGTCCATCTTGTTGACGAACGCCAGGCGGGGCACCTTGTACTTGTTGGCCTGACGCCAGACCGTCTCGGACTGCGGCTGCACGCCGCCCACGGCGCAATAGACCATGCAGGCGCCGTCCAGCACGCGCATGGAGCGCTCGACCTCGATGGTGAAGTCCACGTGCCCGGGGGTGTCGATGATGTTGAAGCGGTGCTCGGGGTAGGACAGATCCATCCCCTTCCAGAACGCCGTGGTGGCGGCGGAGGTGATGGTGATGCCCCGCTCCTGCTCCTGCTCCATCCAGTCCATCGTGGCGGCGCCATCGTGCACTTCGCCGATCTTGTGGTTGACGCCGGTGTAGAACAGGATGCGCTCGGTGGTCGTCGTCTTGCCGGCGTCGATGTGCGCCGAGATACCGATGTTGCGGTAACGCTCGATGGGAGTTTTGCGGGCCATGATGGGAATTCCAGAAAGGGTCAAGGCCGCTGGTCCCGGGTTAACCCGGATGCTGCGGCCTGAGGATCGAGGCGGCCCGAGGGCCGCTTGACAACCGTTTAGAAGCGGAAGTGCGAGAAGGCCTTGTTGGCCTCGGCCATGCGGTGGACTTCGTCGCGCTTCTTCATCGCGCCGCCACGGCCTTCGCTGGCCTCCAGCAACTCGTTGGCCAGGCGCTGGGCCATGGACTTCTCACCACGCTTGCGCGCCGATTCCTTGAGCCAGCGCATGGCCAGAGCCATGCGGCGAACGGGGCGAACTTCCACGGGAACTTGGTAGTTCGCACCGCCAACGCGGCGGCTCTTGACCTCGACCATCGGCTTGATGTTGTTCAGCGCGGTCATGAACACCTCCAGCGGGTCCTTGGCGGCCTTCTTCTCGACCTGCTCCAGCGCACCATAGATGATGCGCTCGGCCACGGCCTTCTTGCCGGACTCCATGATGACGTTCATGAACTTGGACAGATCGACCGAGCCGAACTTCGGGTCGGGCAGGATCTCGCGCTTGGGGACTTCGCGACGACGCGGCATGATGATTTCCTTTGCTCTTCAGTTGGCGCCGCAACTGCTGCGGGCGCCGCGACCGGCCACGACGGACGGGCCAGCCACTTACTGCGGTGCGTGCACCGCAAATGGGGGGATGGGTTCTTAGGCCTTCTTGGGGCGCTTGGCACCGTACTTGGAGCGCGACTGCTTGCGGTCTTTGACGCCTTGCAGGTCGAGCGAGCCACGCACGATGTGGTAGCGCACGCCGGGCAGGTCCTTGACCCGGCCGCCGCGCACCAGCACCACGCTGTGCTCTTGCAGGTTGTGGCCTTCACCGCCGATGTAGGAGATGACCTCGAAACCGTTGGTCAGGCGCACCTTGGCCACCTTGCGCAGCGCCGAGTTCGGCTTCTTGGGCGTGGTGGTGTAGACGCGGGTGCAGACGCCGCGGCGCTGCGGACAATCCTGCATCGCAGGCGACTTGGACTTCGTGACTTCGACCTGACGGCCTTGGCGCACGAGCTGGTTGATGGTTGGCATGGGTAACTTGTTCCCGTTTGAAGTTACGTGATAAGCGCCGAGGGCACCGCCTTGAGCGCCCACGGCAAAGACCAGCCCAAAGGCTGGAAAGCCTTCCATTATATTCACGGCCCGATGAACGCACAAGCCACCCCAGGCACGGCCCCCATTCCCCTGCTGATCCTGGACAGCAACACCCTCTTTGACTGGTTGGTGTTTGCCGAGCCCGCCGCCTGTGCCGTGGGGGCTGCCGCTCAGGCTGGCACCGTACGGTGGCTGTGCAGCGAGCCGCTGTGGGCCGAATGGGTCTACACGCTGGCGCGACCGATTGCGGCCCGCTGGGAGCCGGCGCGCCAGTTGGCGCTCGCCAACCTGGACACCCCCCGCCGCTGGGCGACTTTTGCGGCCCAGCCCGCCCCGGCTCCCCTGCGCTGCCTCGACGGCGACGACCAGAAATTCCTCGACCTGGCCCTGGCCCATCCCGGCAGTGCGTTGCTCACCCGCGACAAGGCACTGCTCAGGCTGGCGCGCCGCGCGGCCTTGCACGGGGTGCGCATCACCTCGGCGACCACGTGGGTGCGGGAATGTCCTCACTGACGGCGTAGAAGGACAAGCGTCCAATTGGCTGAAAACAGCCACTCCAGGAGATTGCCATGTCCCGTTTCACCCGGCGCCTGCGCCGCCTTGCCGGTCCGCTGGCAGCCACCACCTTGCTGGCCGCGTGTATCGGCCTGGGGGTCGAGTTGGGCGAGCCCGTCGCCGTCACCACCTCGCCCCAGGTCGGCGCCATGGGGGTGGCCGATGCCACCGCCCCGCTGACGCGCCCGCCCGTTACCCCTTGCACGGTCTCGCTGTATGAGAGCGAGCCCTTCATCGACTGGCGCGAGCACCCGTTCAGCTACACCCCCGATGCCGCCTGCGCCGGCCCCTGGGCCAAGGTCGTGCTGGAAGCCGACTTTGACGTCACCATGGGCCGCCAGTTCGACCGCACCGCGCTGATCTCCATCGGCGGCGCCAACCTGTATTTCGGCACCACCCAGGAGCCCGCCGGCCTGGTGGCGCCCCGCTGGCGCGTCGAGCGCGACGTCACCGAGTACGCCAACCTCTTCAACCAGGCCCAGCCCGGCATGGTGCATCTGGGCACCATCGTGGACGACACCTACACCGGCATCATCACCAGCAGCGCCCGCCTGGTGTTCTACCCGGCCCTGGAGCCGCAGGCGCCCGCCGCCACCCAGGTGGCCGACCGCGTGGTGGCCCTGTCGGGCGATCCCATCAAGGGCGGGCCGTACTTCCTGTCCGATGGCAATGCCAAGCTGGCCATCAGGGTCACGCTGCCGCGCAACGTCGAGCGCATCTACGCCGACGTCATCGCCCAGCCCCAGTCCAGCGACGAGTTCTTCTGGAGCTGCGTGCCCGACAGCCTGGCCACCATCCTGCAAAACTGCGGCGGCGGCACCTGGCGCGAGGCCTGGCTGACCATCGACGGCGAGCCGGCTGGCGTTGCGCCGGCCTACCCCTGGCTGTTCACCGGCGCCATCGATCCCGGTGCCTGGCGCCCCACCCCCGGCGTGCAGGCCCTGAACTTCATGCCCTACCGGCTGGACCTGACGCCGTTTGCGGCGCGCCTGGGTGACGGCCGGGCGCATGAAATCGCCATCAGCGTGCCCGGCGCGCGCAGCGGCTTCTCGGTCAGCGGCAACATGCTGGTCTACCTCGACGCCGGCAGCATCGCCACCTCGGGCAAGCTGCTGAAGAACACCCTCAAGGGGCAGGTAGGCGGCGGCGAGCAGGACAGCAACACCATCGTCGTCGATGCCGACGGCAAAGTCAGTGGTGACGTCAACATGAAGGCGCAGCGCCAGTACCAGATCGCCGGCGTGCTGATGACCTCGCGTGGCCCCGTCACCACCACCGTGCAGCAGGACGTGGCTTTCCGCAACGACCAGCACTACGTCGTCGACGCCACGCGCTGGGCGCAGGACGTGGACACCATGACCGACGTCACCCAGACCACGACCACCACCAGCAAGCGTGGCCAGACCGTGGATCGCTGGGTCATGCACTACCCGCTGACCATGACCTACAACTGGGACAACGTCGCCAGCACGCAGACCCTGCACATCGCGCACGCACTGGACCGCGACGCCCAGCGCGAGGTCACCCGCAAGGGCGTGGCCTTCGAGAGCCAGCACCGCAACCGCCACGAGGCCGACGCCAAGCTCCAGTTCAACGCCGACGGCACCGTCACGCGCCTGTCCAGCAGCGTCAGCCAGCACCTGCGCCACACCGACAGCGAGGGCACCTGCTTCGACCGTGCGACCACCGCCGCCCTCAGCACCCTGACGGGCATCACCAACGGCACCGACTGCAACGGCGGCAACCAGATCAACTGGGTCAGCCTGCCCGACGCGGCGCCTGACTCGGGGCTGATGAACGCCATCGTGTCGGCCTGGTGACCCCAGGCGGGTTTGGCGCCACTGTGCGCCACCAACAAAACGGCGGCCCACGGGCCGCCGTTTTTCATGCTGAGCCGGAGGAACCCGGCTCACGGCGCAGGGTTCACCCCTGCGACTGCGAGGGCTCCGAAGCGGCGTCCAGCTGGGCCAGTTGCGCCGCCGCCAGTTCCTCGGCCTCGGCGATGGCGATGGCGCGGCGTTCGCCCTCGTCCATCTCTTCCTTGGCCTTGCGCGCCTGGTGGAAGGCCATGCCGGTGCCCGCGGGGATCAGGCGGCCGACGATGACGTTTTCCTTCAGGCCGCGCAGCTCGTCGCGCTTGCCCATGATGGCGGCTTCGGTCAGCACGCGCGTGGTCTCCTGGAAGGAGGCGGCGGAGATGAAGCTGTCGGTGGACAGGCTGGCCTTGGTGATGCCCAGCAGCACGTCGGCGTAGGTGGCCGGCACCTTGCCGTCGGCCCGCAGGGCTTCGTTGGTGCCCAGCAGTTCGCTGCGCTCGACCTGCTCGCCAGCGATGTAGCCGGAGTCGCCCGAGTTGGTGATCTGCACGCGGCGCAGCATCTGGCGAACGATCACCTCGATGTGCTTGTCGTTGATCTTCACACCTTGCAAGCGGTAGACGTCCTGCACCTCATCGACGATGTAGCGCGCCAGCTCTTCGACACCCAGCAGGCGCAGGATGTCTTGCGGGTCGGCAGCGCCATCGACGATGAGCTCGCCCTTGTTGACCACCTGGCCTTCGTGCACCAGGATGTTCTTCTCCTTGGGCACCAGCACCTCGTGCTTGTGGCCTTCGGGGTCGGTGATCTCCAGGCGCACCTTGCCCTTGGTCTCCTTGCCGAAGCTGACCGTGCCGGTCTGCTCGGCCAGGGTGCCGGCGTCCTTGGGCGAGCGGGCTTCGAACAGCTCGGCCACGCGCGGCAGGCCGCCCGTGATGTCGCGCGTCTTCTGCCCTTCGACCGGGATGCGGGCCAGCACTTCACCGGGGGCCAGGTCCTGGCCGTCGCGGATCTGGATCAGCGCACCAACCTGGAAGCCGATGGTCACCGAGTGGTCGGTGCCGGGGATCTTGACCTCGTTGCCACCGGCGTCCAGCAGCTTGACCTGCGGGCGCACGACCTTGGCCGCGCCGCGACGCTTGGGGTCGATCACGACCAGCGTCGAGAGGCCCGTCACCTCGTCCATCTGCCGGGCCACGGTCACGCCTTCTTCGACGTTCTCGAAGCGGGCCTGGCCGGCAAACTCGGTGATGATGGGGCGGGTCAGCGGATCCCAGGTGCCCAGCACGGTGCCGGCCTTGATGGACTGGTCGGCCTTGACGTTGAGCGTGGCGCCATACGGCACCTTGTGGCGCTCGCGCTCGCGGCCATGCGGGTCGGCAATGATGATTTCGCCCGACCGCGAGATGACCACCAGTTCGCCCTTGCCGTTGGTGACGTAGCGCATGGTGGCGTTGAAGCCAATCAGGCCGTCGCTCTTGGCTTCGACGCTGTTGGCCACGGCCGCACGCGAGGCCGCACCACCGATGTGGAAGGTGCGCATGGTCAGCTGGGTGCCAGGCTCGCCGATGGACTGGGCGGCGATGACGCCGACGGCCTCACCGACGTTGACCAGGCCACCACGGCCCAGGTCGCGGCCATAGCACTTGGCGCACAGGCCGAAGCGGGTGGCGCAGGTCAGCGGCGTGCGCACCTTGACTTCGTCCACGCCAGCGGCTTCGAGCACATCCAGCACGTCTTCGTCCAGCATGGTGCCGGCGGGCACCAGCAAGGCCTGGGTTTCGGGGTCCAGCACCTCGATGGCGGCCACGCGGCCCAGGATGCGGTCGCGCAGCGACTCGATCACCTCACCGCCTTCGACCAGGGCGCGGGTGGCAAAGCCGTTCTCGGTGCCGCAATCGTCTTCGGTAACCACCAGATCCTGCGTCACGTCCACCAGGCGGCGGGTCAGGTAGCCGGAGTTGGCGGTCTTGAGCGCCGTGTCGGCCAGGCCTTTGCGGGCGCCGTGGGTGGAGATGAAGTACTGCAGCACGTTCAGCCCCTCGCGGAAGTTCGCGGTGATGGGCGTCTCGATGATGGAGCCGTCGGGCTTGGCCATCAGGCCGCGCATGCCGGCCAGCTGGCGGATCTGCGCGGCAGAGCCACGCGCGCCGGAGTCGGCCATCATGTAGATGGAGTTGAACGACTCCTGATCGACTTCCTTGCCGTGGCGGTCGGTGACTTTTTGCTTGGAGAGCTGGGCCATCATGACCTTGCCCACCTCGTCACCGGTCTTGCCCCAGATGTCCACCACCTTGTTGTAGCGCTCACCAGCGGTGACCAGGCCCGAGGTGTACTGCTGCTCGATCTCCTTGACCTCTTTTTCGGCACGCTCGATCAGCCCGTGCTTCTGCTCGGGCACCAGCATGTCGTCGATGGCAATGGAGATGCCGGCGCGGGTGGCCAGGCGGAAGCCCGACTGCAGCAGCTTGTCGGCAAAGACCACGGTTTCCTTCAGGCCGCACTTGCGGAAGGAGGTGTTGATCAGCTTGCTGATCTCCTTCTTCTTGAGCGCCTTGTTGATGTGCGCGAACGGCAGGCCCTTGGGCAGGATTTCGGACAGCAGCGCGCGGCCGACGGTGGTCTCGACGATTTTGGTGCTGGGCTGGAATTCGCCCGCTTCGTCTTTTTCCCACTCGGTCAGGCGCACGTTGACCTTGGCGGTGATTTCCACCACATCGTTGTCGAGCGCGCGCTGCAGCTCGATGGTGTCGGCAAAGATCATGCCCTCGCCGCGCCCGTTGGTGCGCTCGCGGGTGGCGTAATACAGGCCCAGCACCACGTCTTGCGACGGCACGATGGAGGGCTCGCCCGAGGCCGGGAACAGCACGTTGTTGGAGGCCAGCATCAGGGCGCGGGCTTCCATCTGCGCCTCGATCGAGAGGGGCACGTGCACGGCCATCTGGTCGCCGTCGAAGTCGGCGTTGAACGCCGCGCAGACCAGCGGGTGCAGCTGGATGGCCTTGCCCTCGATCAGCACGGGCTCAAAGGCCTGGATGCCCAGCCGGTGCAGCGTGGGCGCCCGGTTGAGCATGACCGGGTGCTCTTTGATGACCTCTTCAAGGATGTCCCAGACCACCGGGGTACCGGACTCGACCTCTTTTTTCGCCGCCTTGATGGTGGTGGCGATGCCCATGGCTTCGAGGCGGCTGAAGATGAAGGGCTTGAACAGCTCCAGCGCCATCTGCTTGGGCAGACCGCACTGGTGCAGCTTGAGCGTGGGGCCCACGGTGATGACCGAGCGGCCCGAGTAGTCGACGCGCTTGCCCAGCAGGTTCTGGCGGAAGCGGCCGCCCTTGCCCTTGATCATGTCGGCCAGCGACTTGAGCGCGCGCTTGTTGGCGCCCGTCATGGCCTTGCCGCGACGGCCGTTGTCCAGCAGGCTGTCCACGGCCTCCTGCAGCATGCGCTTTTCGTTGCGCACGATGATTTCCGGGGCCTTCAACTCCAGCAGCCGCGCCAGGCGGTTGTTGCGGTTGATGACGCGGCGGTAGAGGTCGTTCAGATCGGACGTGGCGAAGCGGCCACCGTCCAGCGGCACCAGCGGGCGCAGATCGGGCGGCAGCACCGGCAGCACGTTCATCACCATCCACTGGGGCTTGATGCCGGACTTCTTGAACGCTTCCATCACCTTGAGGCGCTTGGCGTTCTTCTTGATCTTGAGCTCGGAGCCGGTCATGTCGTTGCGGATCTTCTCGATCTCAACGTCCAGGTCCATCTCGGCCAACAGCTGTTGCACGCCCTCGGCGCCCATCAGCGCGATGAACTCGTCGCCGAATTCGGCCCGCTTGGCTTCGTAGTCGTCCTCGGTCAGGATGCCGAACTTCTTGAGCGGCGTCATGCCCGGGTCCACGACCACGTAGGCTTCAAAGTACAGCACGCGCTCGATGTCGCGCAGCGTCATGTCCAGCACCAGGCCCAGGCGCGAAGGCAGGCTCTTGAGGAACCAGATGTGCGCGCAAGGGGCGGCCAGGTCGATGTGGCCCATGCGCTCGCGGCGCACCTTGGTCTGGGTGACTTCGACGCCGCACTTCTCGCAGATCACGCCGCGGTGCTTGAGGCGCTTGTACTTGCCGCACAGGCACTCGTAGTCCTTGATGGGGCCGAAGATCTTGGCGCAAAAGAGACCGTCACGCTCGGGCTTGAACGTGCGGTAGTTGATCGTCTCGGGCTTCTTCACTTCGCCGAACGACCACGAGCGGATTTTCTCGGGCGAGGCCAGCCCGATCTTGATCGCGTCGAAGTGTTCGTCGGGGGTGAATTGCTTGAAAAGGTCCAGCAAGCCTTTCATGGCTGACTCCTAGTTGGGTATCGGTTGGATGCGAGAACGTGGGCGGGTGGGCGCGTCAGTTCTTCTCCAACTCAATATCGATACCGAGCGAACGAATTTCCTTGACCAGCACGTTGAACGACTCGGGCATGCCCGCGTCGATGGCGTGCTCGCCCTTGACGATGTTTTCGTAGACCTTGGTGCGGCCGTTGACGTCGTCGGACTTGACGGTCAGCATCTCCTGCAGCACGTAGGCGGCGCCGTAAGCTTCCAGCGCCCAGACCTCCATCTCACCGAAGCGCTGGCCACCGAACTGGGCCTTGCCGCCCAGCGGCTGCTGGGTCACCAGGCTGTAGGGGCCGGTGGAGCGCGCGTGCATCTTGTCGTCCACCAGGTGGTGGAGTTTGAGCACGTGCATATAGCCCACGGTGGTCGGGCGCTCAAAGCGCTCGCCGGTGCGGCCATCGTTCAGCCAGGCCTGGGTGCGGGTGTCGGTCAGGCCTTTGCGCTGGGCAATGTCCTGCGGGTAGGCCAGCGCCAGCATGGCGCGGATTTCCTCTTCCTTGGCACCGTCGAACACGGGCGTGGCAAAGGGCACGCCCTTGGTCAGCTCGCGCGCCATGTCCATCACCTCGGCGTCGGTCAGGGCCGTGATCTGCTCGGGCTTGCCGTTGCTGTTGTAGAGCGTTTCGAGGAACTTGCGCACCTCGGCCACGCGGGCCTCTTGCTGCAGCATGTCGCCGATGCGCTGGCCAATGCCCTTGCCGGCCCAGCCCAGATGCACTTCCAGCACCTGGCCGACGTTCATCCGCGAGGGCACGCCCAGCGGGTTGAGCACGATGTCGGCCGGGGTGCCGTCGGCCATGTAAGGCATGTCTTCGACGGGCACGATCTTGGAGACCACACCCTTGTTGCCGTGACGGCCGGCCATCTTGTCGCCGGGTTGCAGGCGGCGCTTGACGGCCAGGTAGACCTTGACCATCTTGAGCACGCCGGCGGGCAACTCGTCGCCCTGGGTGAGCTTCTTGCGCTTTTCTTCAAAAGCCAGGTCAAAGCCGTGGCGCGTCTGCTCCAGCGCGTTCTTGATGCTCTCGAGCTGGTTGGCCACGTCCTCGTCGGCCGGGCGCACGTCGAACCAGTGGTGGCGGTCGAAACCGGCCAGGTAGTCCTTGGTGATGGCGCTGCCCTTGGCCAGCTTCTGCGGGCCGCCGTTGGCGATCTTGCCCACCAGCAGCTTGGCAATCCGGTCGAAGGCGTCGGCCTCGACGATGCGCAGCTGGTCGTTCAGATCGAGGCGGAAGCGCTTGAGCTCGTCGTCAATGATCTGCTGGGCCCGCTTGTCGCGGGTGATGCCTTCGCGGGTGAAGACCTGCACGTCGATGACGGTACCGGCCGTGCCCTGGTCCACCCGCAGCGAGGTGTCCTTCACGTCGGACGCCTTCTCACCGAAGATGGCGCGCAGCAGCTTCTCTTCGGGCGTCAGCGTGGTCTCGCCCTTGGGCGTGACCTTGCCCACCAGCACGTCGCCGGGGTTGACCTCGGCACCGATGTAGACGATGCCCGATTCATCGAGCCGCGCCAGCTGGTTTTCCGACAGGTTGGGGATGTCGCGGGTGATTTCCTCGCTGCCCAGCTTGGTGTCGCGGGCCATGACCACCAGCTCCTCGATGTGGATCGAGGTGTAGCGGTCTTCGGCGACGACGCGCTCGGAGATGAGGATGGAGTCCTCAAAGTTGTAGCCGTTCCAGGGCATGAAGGCCACCAGCATGTTCTGGCCCAGGGCCAGCTCACCCAGGTCGGTGGAGGCGCCGTCGGCAATGATGTCCTCGGCCGCCACCTTGTCGCCGCGCTGGACGATGGGACGCTGGTGGATGTTGGTGTTGGGGTTGGAGCGGCGGTACTTGGTGAGGTTGTAGATGTCCACGCCCACTTCACCGGCCACCGTCTCGTTGTCGTTGACGCGGATGACGATGCGGTTGGTGTCGACGTAGTCGACCACACCACCCCGGCGGGCGGCCACCACAGTGCCCGAGTCCTTGGCGGCGACGCGCTCGACGCCGGTGCCGACAAAGGCTTTTTCAGGGCGCAGCACGGGCACGGCCTGGCGCTGCATGTTGGCGCCCATCAGCGCGCGGTTGGCGTCGTCGTGCTCGAGGAAAGGCACCAGCGAGGCGGCCACCGACATGATCTGCGTGGGGGCCACGTCCATGTACTGCACGCGCTCGGGCGAGACGAACATGGATTCGCCGCTTTCACGCGCCGACACCAGCTCGTCGGTCAGGTTGCCGTCCTTGTCCAGCGCCGCGTTGGCCTGGGCGATGACGTACTTGCCTTCCTCGATGGCCGACAGGTAGTCGATCTGGTCGCTGACCTTGCCGCCCTCGACGCGGCGATAAGGCGTTTCCAGGAAGCCGTACTCGTTGAGCTGGGCGTACAGCGCCAGCGAGTTGATCAGGCCGATGTTGGGGCCTTCCGGCGTCTCGATGGGGCAGACGCGGCCGTAGTGCGTGACGTGCACGTCGCGCACCTCGAAGCCGGCGCGCTCGCGGGTCAGACCGCCCGGGCCCAGGGCCGAGACGCGCCGCTTGTGCGTGATCTCGGACAGCGGGTTGGTCTGGTCCATGAACTGCGACAGCTGGCTGGCACCGAAGAACTCCTTGAGCGCCGCCGAAATGGGCTTGGAGTTGATCAGGTCGTGAGGCATCAAGGCCTCGGTCTCGGCCTGGCCCAGACGCTCCTTGACGGCTTTCTCGATGCGGGCCAGACCCGAGCGGTACTGGTTCTCGGCCAGTTCGCCCACGCAACGCACACGGCGGTTGCCCAGGTGGTCGATGTCATCGACCTGGCCACGGCCGTTGCGCAACTCGACGAGGATCTTGACCACGGCCAGGATGTCGTCGTTGGACAGCACCATGGCGCCTTCCGGCGTGTCGCGGCCCACGCGGGCGTTGAACTTCATGCGGCCCACGCGCGAGAGGTCGTAGGTGTCGGCGTTGTAGAACAGGCGCTGGAACAGCGCTTCCACGGCGTCTTCGGTCGGCGGCTCGCCGGGGCGCATCATGCGGTAGATGGCCACGCGGGCGGCGAACTGGTCGGCCGTCTCGTCCTGGGCCAGCGTCTGGCTGATGTAGGCGCCCTGATCCAGCTCGTTGGTGAACAGGCACTCGATGTCTTTGATGCCGGCGGCGCGCAGCTTCTTGAGCAGCGCCTCGGTCAGCTCGTCGTTGGCCTTGGCGATGACCTCGCCGGTGTCGCCATCGATCATGTCCTTGGCCAGCACGCGGCCGACGAGGAAGTCCTCGGGCACGGCAATGGTGGGCGCACCGGATTGCTCCAGCTGGCGCACGTGGCGGGCGGTGATGCGCTTGTCTTTTTCGATGACGACGTTGCCGGCCTTGTCGGTGATGTCAAAGCGCGCGATCTCGCCCTTCATGCGCTCAGGCGTGAAGGACATTTGCGCACCGGTGTCCATCAGCTTGAAGCGGTCGCTCTCGAAGAAGGTGGACAGGATCTGCTCGGGGTTCATCCCGATGGCCTTGAGCAGAATCGTCACCGGCATCTTGCGCCGACGGTCCACGCGGAAGTAGAGGATGTCCTTGGGGTCGAACTCGAAGTCCAGCCACGAGCCGCGATACGGGATGATGCGGGCGCTGAACAGCAGCTTGCCCGACGAGTGCGTCTTGCCCTTGTCGTGCTCGAAGAACACGCCCGGCGAGCGGTGCAGCT
This sequence comes from Pseudomonadota bacterium, assembly GCA_020161145.1. Taxonomy (GTDB): domain Bacteria; phylum Pseudomonadota; class Gammaproteobacteria; order Burkholderiales; family Burkholderiaceae_C; genus Ideonella. The sequence continues at coordinate 95,746 of JAIUPQ010000001.1, read as the reverse complement.
GGCTGACGATGACGCGCTCGGTGCCGTTGATGATGAACGAGCCGTTGTCGGTCATCAGGGGCACCTCGCCCATGTAGACCTCTTGCTCCTTGATCTCCTTGACCACCTTGGCGGGATGCGACTCGCGGTCGTAGATGATCATGCGCAGCCGCGCCCGCACAGCGGCCGCATAGGTCATGCCGCGCTGCTGGCACTCGCGCATGTCGAACGCGGGTTTGGCCATGTGGTAGTCGAGAAACTGCATCTCGACAAAGCCGTTGTGCGACACGATGGGGAAGGCGGCAAGGAATGCCGCCTGCAAGCCCTCGGGCTTGCGCTGCCCGGGTGGGACGTCTTTTTGCAGGAAGGCGACGTAAGAGTCGCGCTGCATCGACAGCAGATAGGGCACACCGAGCACGCTCTCGCGTTTGCCAAAGCTTTTGCGAATCCGCTTGCGCTCGGTGAAGGTGTAGGGGGTTGCTTGCGCCATGGAACACTCCGTATCGACGGGGTGGCCGGGCCCAGGCACACCCCTCGTCGGCGACTGGCGATTTGGGCGCCCCACAAGACGGCTGCTGCGCAGCCACCACCCCCAAAGAGGGCTGATCGACGCGGGCGAAGGACCCGTCATCGACCTTGGGTAGGCACCCGAATGCTTGGTGACAGGCCACTACCTGCCGCTGGCGGACAACCCTGGCGTTGCACCAGGGTCCGACCAAACCGGCTCTCTGCAGTCGGATCAGAGAACACTGCAAAACCCGCTTGGCGGGCTTTGCGCTGCTCTCACAGCGCGCGACCCACCCAAAGGCAGGCCGCTGCGGATGAATTACTTCATCTCTGCTTTGGCGCCGGCCTCGACCAGCTTCTTCACAGCGGCTTCGGCGTCGGCCTTGGCCACGGCTTCCTTGACGGCCTTGGGCGCGCCATCGACCATGTCCTTGGCTTCTTTCAGGCCCAGACCGGTCAGCTCGCGCACGGCCTTGATGACCGACACCTTGTTGGCGCCGGCTTCCAGCAGCATCACGTTGAATTCGGTCTTCTCTTCGACGGCGGCTGCGCCACCGCCGGCGGCGCCACCGGCAGCCGGAGCGGCCATGGAGGCGGCGGACACGCCGAACTTCTCTTCAATTGCCTTGACCAGGTCGTTGAGTTCCATCACGGACATGCTGTCCAGGGCGGTCAGGAAGGCGTCTTTATCGAAAGCCATTTTGGTTTTCCTCTAGAAGGTTTGTATGCGTTGACAGGGTTCAGGCGGCGGCGGCCGGCGCTTCTTCAGCGCTGCCACCCTTGCTCTCGGCCAGGGCCGCCAGCACGCCAGCCATACGCTGGACGGGCGACAGCAGCAGACCGGCGATCTGGGCCAGCAGGACTTCGCGGCTGGGCACGGCCGCCAGCACCTTGACGCCAGCGGCGTCGAGCGCCTTGCCGTCGTAGGCGCCGGCCTTGATGACCAGCTTGTCGTTGCCTTTGGCAAAGTCGGCGATGACTTTGGCCGCGGCGACGGCGTCCTCTGAAAAGCCATAGATCAGCGGGCCGACCATGTGCTCCGAAGCGACCTCAAACGACGTGCCCGCGAGGGCACGGCGCGCCAGCGTGTTCTTCAGCACGTGAAGGTACACACCTTTGCTGCGCGCATCCACGCGCAGCTTGTTCAGGTCAGCGACGGTGAGGCCACGGTACTCGGCCAGCGCCAGGGTCACGGACTTGGCGGCTTGCGCCGACACGTCCTCGATCACGGCCGCCTTTTCGTTGCGGTTGAGACTCAAGGTCTGTTCCTCACTAGTTCGCGAAGCGCCGGGTGTTGCCACCCATTGCCCCGCACCACGTTGCAGCGACCTTACCGATCACGCGCGATGGCCTCGTTGCCGAAGCCCTCGCAACCTTCACGGCGGGGACGCCATCTGCGCTGGCCATTAAGGCGTGTGGGGTACACGCCACCAGCGGTCTTGGACGGCCCGTGCGGTGCTTGCGCCCCGCACGGCCCACCAATTCTTCAAACCCCGTTGGCTCAGGCCGCCGCAGCAGCCTGCGTCACCGAAGCGATATCCACCCGCGCGCCCACACCCATGGTGGACGACACCGCCACCTTGCGCAGGTACACGCCTTTGCTCGACGCCGGCTTGGCCTTGTTCAGCGCATCCAGCAGCGCGGCCAGGTTGCCCACCAGCTTGTCGTCGTCGAACGAGCGACGGCCGATGGTGCCGTGGATGATGCCGCCCTTGTCGACGCGGAACTGCACCTGGCCGGCCTTGGCGTTCTTCACCGCCGTGGCCACGTCCGGCGTCACCGTGCCGACCTTGGGGTTGGGCATCAGGCCGCGCGGGCCCAGGATCTGGCCCAGCGTACCGACCACACGCATGGTGTCGGGCGAGGCGATGACCACGTCGAACGGCATGTCGCCGGCCTTGACGCGCTCGGCCAGGTCTTCCATGCCCACGATGTCGGCGCCGGCAGCCTTGGCTTCCTCGGCCTTGGCGCCCTGAGCGAACACGGCCACGCGCTTGGTCTTGCCGGTGCCGTTGGGCATCACGACGGCGCCACGCACCACCTGATCCGACTTCTTGGCATCCACGCCCAGTTGCACAGCCACGTCGATGGACTCATCGAACTTGGCGGTGGCGAACTGCTTGACCAGCGCCAGGGCTTCACCGATGGGGTACAGCTTGAGGCTGTCGACCGCGCCGGACTGGGTTTTTTCTTTCTTGGTCAGCTTGGCCATCTCACACGCCCTCCACGATGACGCCCATCGAGCGGGCAGAACCGGCAATGGTCTTGACCGCCGCGTCCAGATCGGCCGCCGTCAGGTCTTTTTCCTTGGCCTTGGCGATCTCTTCGAGCTGGGCCCGGGTGATCTTGCCGACCTTGGTCAGGTGGGGCTTGTCCGAGCCCTTGCCCAGGCCGATGGCCTTCTTGATCAGCACCGTGGCGGGCGGCGACTTGAGCTCAAACGTGAACGACTTGTCGGCAAACGCCGTGATGACCACCGGCAGCATCAGCCCCGGCTCCATGCTCTGCGTGCGCGCGTTGAACGCCTTGCAGAACTCCATGATGTTCAGACCACGCTGACCCAGCGCCGGACCCACCGGGGGCGACGGGTTGGCCTTACCGGCCGGGATCTGCAGCTTGATCAAGCCGACGATTTTCTTTGCCATGGGGCAACTCCTATCGAGTTCAAACGCCGGCCTGGCGGCCAGCTCCTCGCACCTCAGCCCTGGAGTGACACGGCGCGCCGGGGCTGCGGCGGCGCGCCGTCAAAAACTCAGACCTTCTCGACCTGCGCGAAATCGAGTTCCACCGGGGTCGCCCGGCCGAAGATGGTGACGGACACCCGCACCTTGGACTTCTCGTAGTTGACTTCCTCGACGGCGCCGTTGAAGTCGGTGAACGGGCCGTCCTTGACGCGCACCAGCTCGCCCACCTGCCACTCCACCTTGGGCCGGGGCTTCTCCACGCCCTCTTGCATCTGGTTGACGATCTTCATCACCTCGGCCTCGGAAATCGGGGCCGGGCGGTTGCGCGCGCCGCCCACGAAGCCGGTGACCTTGCTGGTGTGCTTGACCAGGTGCCAGGACTCGTCGTCCAGCAGCATCTCCACCAGCACATAGCCCGGGAAGAAACGGCGCTCGGTGACCGTCTTCTTGCCGTTCTTGATCTCGACCACCTCTTCGGTGGGCACCAGGATGCGGCCGAACTTGGCCTGCATGCCGGCGCGGTCGATGCGCTCGCGCAGGTTGCGCTCAACGGCTTTCTCCATGCCGGAGTAGGCGTGCACCACATACCAGCGCAGGGCGGGCGTGGCGGCGGTGTCGGTGATTGCGGTGTCGCTCATATCAATCTCACTTGCGCCAGCCCAGGACCAGGTCGTACAGCACCCATTCCAGCGTCTTGTCGGTCAGCCACAGAAAGAGCGCCATGGCCACGACGAAGGCGAACACATAGAGCGTCATCTGGCCGGCTTCCTTGCGCGTGGGCCAGACCACCTTGCCCACCTCGCGCCAGGAGTCGCGGCTGAAGGCGATCAGGCGCTTGCCCGTATGCGAGGTGAAAAATGCCACCAGCGACAGCACGATGCCCGCCGCCAGCGCACCCAGCCGTGCCGGCAGGCCCTGGTCTTGCAGCAGGTAATAGCCCGCGACACCAGCCACCAGCAACAGGGCCGCCGCCGCCAGCAAGGCCTTCTCGGCACCCGTGGCCACGGTTTCGACTTGGGGGGATGAGGACATGTTCTTTCTTCAAAACGGCAACGCCCGCAGGGCCATCAGGTGGCCACGGCGGGCTGCCGCACCGGCAAAGCTAGTGATTATAGCGCAAAAATTCAAGCCACCCGGTGGGTGGCAGGGGCAGTAGGAATCGAACCTACAACCTCCGGTTTTGGAGACCGGCGCTCTGCCAATTGAGCTATACCCCTATCGATCACCTCGCCCGCTCACCGCCCAACCCGATCCCGGTTGCTCGGTGCGCAGCCAAGGCGCCTTCAAACTTTGCCTAACCCGCTTACGCGATGATCTTGGCCACGACGCCGGCGCCGACGGTGCGGCCGCCCTCACGGATGGCGAAGCGCAGGCCTTCTTCCATGGCGATGGGGGCGATCAGCTTGACGGTGATGCTGACGTTGTCGCCGGGCATGACCATTTCCTTGTCCTGCGGCAGCTCCACCGCGCCGGTCACGTCCGTGGTGCGGAAGTAGAACTGGGGGCGGTAGTTGTTGAAGAACGGGGTGTGACGCCCGCCCTCTTCCTTGCTCAGCACGTACACCTCAGCCGTGAAGTGGGTGTGCGGCTTGATGCTGCCGGGCTTGCACAGCACCTGGCCGCGCTCGACGTCTTCGCGCTTGGTGCCGCGCAGCAGGATGCCGACGTTGTCGCCCGCCTGGCCCTGGTCCAGCAGCTTGCGGAACATTTCCACGCCGGTGACGGTGGTCTTTTGCGTGTTGCGGATGCCGACGACTTCGATTTCTTCGCCCACTTTGACCACGCCGCGCTCGATACGGCCGGTGACCACGGTGCCGCGGCCGGAGATGGAGAAGACGTCTTCGACGGGCATCAGGAAGGTGCCGTCCACCGCGCGCTCGGGCGTGGGGATGTAGCTGTCCAGCGCTTCGGCCAGCTTGAGGATGGCTTCTTCGCCCAGTTCGCCCTTGTCGCCTTCGAGGGCGAGCTTGGCCGAGCCTTTGACGATGGGGGTGTCGTCGCCGGGGAAGTCGTATTTGCTGAGCAGCTCGCGCACTTCCATTTCCACCAGCTCGAGCAGTTCGGCGTCGTCCACCATGTCGGCCTTGTTCAGGAAGACGATGATGTAGGGCACGCCGACCTGGCGCGACAGCAGGATGTGCTCGCGGGTCTGGGGCATGGGGCCGTCAGCGGCCGAGACGACCAGGATGGCGCCGTCCATTTGCGCCGCGCCGGTGATCATGTTCTTGACGTAGTCGGCGTGCCCGGGGCAGTCGACGTGCGCGTAGTGGCGGTTGGCCGTTTCGTACTCGACGTGGGCGGTGTTGATGGTGATGCCGCGCGCCTTTTCTTCGGGCGCCGCGTCGATCTGGTCGTAGGCCTTGGCTTCGCCGCCAAACTTCTGCGACAGGATGGTCGTGATGGCCGCCGTCAGCGTCGTCTTGCCATGGTCCACGTGGCCAATCGTGCCCACGTTCACGTGCGGCTTGGTCCGCTCAAATTTGCCTTTTGCCATTGTGTTGCTCCTCTAGGGGATCGAATGGGAAAGAAAAGAGGTGGTGCCCATGGGCAGGATCGAACTGCCGACCTCCCCCTTACCAAGGGGGTGCTCTACCACTGAGCCACATGGGCATCGACACAGCATTGGGCACCACACGGATGCCCAGTGCTGTAGCGACGACGGCCTGATCCAACTGGAGCGGGAGACGGGAATCGAACCCGCGTCATCAGCTTGGAAGGCTGAGGTTCTACCATTGAACTACTCCCGCCCGGGCATGCCAGGAATCGTTCGAAAAAGGTCTCGCTGGTGGAGGAGGCTGGATTCGAACCAGCGTAGGCGTAAGCCAACAGATTTACAGTCTGCCCCCTTTAGCCACTCGGGCACCCCTCCGCAGCGAAGCCGCTCACTATAGCAGTATTTTTGAAGGCGGCAAGCATCTGACGGTGGGTGCGCTGCACATTTACGCCTGCACCTTGCCCCGCCCTGCCTTGACCTCGCCGCGCTGCGCCTTGGCCTTGAGACGGCGCTGGCGGGCGCCATAGGTGGGCTGGGTGGGTCGGCGCTTGCGCGGCACCTGCGAAGCCTCGGCCACCATCTCGGCCAGCCGCGCCAGCGCCTCGGCGCGGTTTTGCTGCTGACTGCGCGTGGTCTGGGCCTTGATGACGATGACACCGTCCTTGGTGACACGCTGGTCGGCCAGCGCCAGCAGCCGCGCTTTCACCTCGGGCGGCAGCGACGAGGCGCGGATGTCGAAGCGCAGCTGCACCGCGCTGGCCACCTTGTGCACGTTCTGCCCGCCCGGCCCCTGGGCCAGGATGGCGGTGAACTCGACCTCGTCTTCCAGCACGTCAGCACCGCCCGGCCGTTCCGAAGGTGCTGACAGCCCCCATGGGGGCAGCGAGCGAAGCGAGCGTGGGGGGCCGTTTCACGTCAGGCCTCCAGGCCCCAATGCCAGGCCACGCCGCGCGCGTCCAGCCAGCGCTGCGCCTGGCCGAAGTGGCCGCAGCCGATGAAGGGTTGCGGCCCCCGCGTGGCCGACAGCGGCGAGGGATGGTTGGCCGTCAGCAGCAGGTGGTGCGGGCCGATGCGCGCTGCCTTCTTCTGTGCATGCGCGCCCCACAGCATGAAGACCACCGGCTGCGGCAGGTCGGCGCAGTGGGCTATCAGCGCGTCGGTCAGCACCTCCCAGCCGCGCCCCGCGTGGCTGGCGGGCTGGCCGTCCTCCACGGTGAGCACGGTATTGAGCAGCAGCACGCCGCGCGCGGCCCAGGCAGTCAGACTGCCGCTGGCCGGCACCGGCTGACCCAGGTCGCGCGCCAGCTCCTTGAAGAGGTTGCGCAGGCTGGGCGGTGGCCTGACGCCCGGCGGCACCGAGAACGCCAACCCTTCGGCCTGGCCAGGGCCGTGATAAGGGTCCTGCCCCAGGATGACCACGCGCACCGCTTCGGGCGGTGTCAGCTGCAGCGCGCGCAGCGGTTCGGGCGGGTAGATGACGGCACCGGCCGCGCGGCGCTGGGCCAGGAAGGCGTGCAGCGCCTGCCCTTCGGGCGAGGCCTCAAACGCCGCCAGCAGGGGATTCCAGTTCACCGGAACAGCTCGCGCAGCGCCTCACCCGGATCGGCGGCGCGCATGAAGGCCTCGCCCACCAGAAAGGCGTGCACGTCGGCTGCGCGCAGCCGTGCCACGTCGGCCGGGGCCAGCACGCCGGATTCGGTCACCAGCAGCCGCCCGGCCGGCACGTCGGCACGCAGCGCCAGCGTGGTCTCCAGCGTGACCTCGAAGGTGCGCAGGTTGCGGTTGTTGATGCCGATCAGCGGCGTGGCCAGGCGCAGCGCGCGCTCAAGCTCCGGCGCGTCGTGCACCTCCACCAGCACGTCCAGCCCCAATGCCACGGCCTCGGCCTCGAAGTCGGCCAGTTGCGCGTCATCCAGGCTCGCTGCAATCAGCAGGATGGCATCGGCGCCCATGGCCCGGGCCTCGGCGATCTGGTAGGCATCGACGATGAAGTCCTTGCGCAGCACCGGCAGCGCACAGGCCGCGCGGGCCGCCTCAAGGTAAGCGGCACTGCCCTGGAAGAAGCGCTCGTCGGTGAGCACGCTCAGGCAGGCGGCGCCATGGCGGGCGTAGCTGGCGGCAATGGCGGGCGGATCGAAGGTCTCGCGCAGCACGCCTTTGCTGGGGCTGGCTTTTTTGATCTCGGCAATCACCGCGCTGGCACCGGCCGCGACCTTGGTCTGCAACGCCGCGGCAAAGCCCCGCGTGTCGCGCCGCGCCTCGGCCTGGGCGCGCACGGCCGTGTAGGGCCGCGCGCTGCGGGCAGCGGCCACTTCCTCGTGCTTGACGGCCTCGATGCGGCGCAGGATGTCGCTGCTCATGCCTGGGTGGCCTTCACGAACGCATCCAGCCGGGCCCGCGCCGCGCCGCTGGCCACGGCCGCGCGCGCGGCCGCAAGGCCTTCGGCAATGCCGGGCACCACATTGGCCGCATACAGCGTGGCGCCTGCGTTGAGCAACACCGTGTCCAGCGCCGGGCCGGCCTGCCCCGCCAGCACGCCCAGCAGCATGGCCTTGGACGCCTCGGGCCCGTCCACGCGCAGGCTGCGGTTGCTGGCCATGGCCAGGCCAAAGTCCTCGGGGTGGATTTCGTACTCGCGCACCTGGCCGTCCTTGAGTTCGCCCACCAGCGTGGCGGCGCCCAGCGAGATCTCGTCCATGCCGTCCTTGCCGTAGACCACCAGTGCATGCTGGGCGCCCAGGCTTTGCAGCACGCGCACCTGGATGCCCACCAGGTCGGGGTGGAAGACGCCCATCAAGATGTTGGGCGCACCGGCCGGGTTGGTCAGCGGGCCCAGGATGTTGAACAGCGTGCGCACGCCCAGCTCGCGCCGCACAGGCGCGATGTGCTTCATGGCCGGGTGGTGGTTGGGCGCGAACATGAAGCCGATGCCCACCTCGCTCACGCAGCGCGCAATGGCCTCGGGCGTCAGCATGATGTTGGCGCCCAGGCTCTCCAGCACGTCGGCGCTGCCGGTCTTGCTGGAGACGCTGCGCCCGCCATGCTTGGCCACCTGCGCACCGGCGGCGGCGGCCACGAACATCGAACAGGTGGAGATGTTGAACGTGTGTGCGCCATCGCCCCCGGTGCCCACCACGTCCACCAGATGCGGCAGCGGCGGCAGCGCCACCTTCAGTGACAGCTCGCGCATCACCTCGGCGGCGGCGCTGATCTCGCCTATGGTCTCTTTCTTCACACGCAGCCCGATCAGCAGCGCCGCCGCGATGACCGGCGACATCTCGCCCGTCATGATGCGGCGCACCAGGCCCACCATCTCGTCGTGGAAGATCTCGCGGTGCTCGATGACGCGGGTCAGCGCGTCGGCGTCGGTGATGGACATGGCATTACTCCTCGAACGTGGTCAATGGCCGCTGCATGAACACCCAGTGCGGCTGGTAGGCGGGGGGAATTTCGCTTTCGGCATAGGGCGCCGTGGGCTCGAAGCCGTGAGCGCGGTACATGGCATGCGCGGCGGTCATGAAGCGCGCGCTGTCCAGCCGCACCGTGCGGTAGCCGGCCTGCTGAGCCCGCGCCAGCAGCGCCTGCACCAGGGCCGCGCCCACACCCTGGCCGCGCGCCGCCGGCCGCACGTAAAAGCGCTTGAACTCGCCCGCGCCGGGTGCGCTGGCGCGCAAGGCGGCGCAGCCCACCAGCGCCCCCGCATCGTCCTGCGCCAGCAGCAGCGCGCCCAGCGGCGGCGCATAGGCCTCCAGGTGGGCCAGGTCGGCCGCCACAGTGGTGGCCGCGTCGCCCAGGCGCAGGCCGCAGGCGGCCTCCAGCGCGTCGTTGGCCCAGCCCAGGTATTCCAGCCACAGCGCCGCCAGCGCCGCCCGGTCGGCCTCGTGATCGGCCAGGCGCAGCCTCATGCCGCCACGGTGCCCATGGCCAAAAAGTTCTTCAGCATCGCGTGGCCGTGCTCAGACAGGATGGACTCGGGGTGGAACTGCACCCCCTCCACCGGCGTGGCCGTACCCACATAGGCGCGGTGGCGCACGGCCATGATGAGGCCATCCTCGCTGCGCGCCGTCACCGTCAGCTCGGCCGGCAACGTGGCCTCCTCGATCACCAGCGAGTGGTAGCGCACCACCGTCATCGGCGAGGGCAGGCCGGCAAACACGCCTTGCCCGTCGTGCGTCAACGTGCTGGTCTTGCCGTGCATGGGCGCCGGCGCCCGCACGATGCGCCCGCCCAGCGCCGCCCCCATGCTCTGGTGGCCGAGGCACACGCCCAGTATGGGCAACTGCCCCATGAAGCGCTGCAGCGCCGGCACGCACACGCCGGCCTCGTTGGGCGTACACGGCCCGGGCGACAGCATCAGGTGCGAGGGCCGCAGCGCCGCAATTTCATCCAGCGTGATGGCGTCGTTGCGCACCACCTTGACCTCGGCGCCCAGCTCGCTGGCGTATTGCACGAGGTTGTAGGTGAAGCTGTCGTAGTTGTCGATCATCAGCAGCATGGGTGCGCTTTCCGGTTGAATCCATGAGGCCACATCAGGCCATTCAGAGGGCGCCCGCTGCATCAGCCGCTGGCGCGGTGGGCGGGGGAGCTTGGGGCGCCCGGGCCACAGAGGGGCGGGCGCAAAAAGAGGCCGTCAGATCGATGGCTTGCGCCAACGCCAACCCAAGCGCGCTGCGGTGATCGGGGGGGTCGCAGACATGGTGGGCATTATGGCTGGGCTTCACCGCGCCAGCAGGTCCACATAAGCTTGGTAGCTGTAGGTGCGGTTCTTCTTTTGCCCCGTCAGCTCGACCACGACTGCCAGCGCCTCAAGCAACCTCACCGCCGCCGTGGCCGTAGGGAAGGTGGTGTCCAGCCGCTGCCGAACCTGCTCGATGGTGAAGCGCGGCATCACCGGCAGCAGTTCAAACAGCCGCAGCGCAATCGCGCCGACACGGGGTGCCGCCAGCAACCGCCGACGGTCGGCCGCCACCAGACTGGCCACGGCCACGATGCCCCGCTCCGCCTCGCTGGCCGAGGCCTCGACGGCCTCCAGGAAGAAGCGCAGCCAGCCCTCCCAATCGCCGTCGGTGCGCACGGCGGACAACCGGCGGTAGTACTCACGCTGATGCGCCTTCAGTGCCCGGCTCAGATACATCAACGGCTCGGGCAGCAGGCTCCACTGCTCCATCAGCGCCGCGATCAACAAGCGCCCGATCCGGCCATTGCCGTCGAGAAAAGGGTGGATGGTTTCGAACTGCGCGTGCACCAGCGCCACCCGCACCAGCGCCGGCAACTGGGGGTCGGGGTCGTGAATGAACCGCTCCAGATCGGCCAGCAACCCCGGCACCCGCTCGGGCGGCGGCGGCACGAAGGCCGCGTTGCCGGGCCGCGTGCCGCCGATCCAGTTCTGCGAGCGGCGCAGCTCGCCGGGCTGCTTACCGGCGCCACGCGCCCCCGCCAGCAACAACGCATGGGCCTCGCACAGCAGGCGCACCGAGATCGGCAGCCCACGCGGGCTGCGCAGTTGCTCGCGCACGCAACGGAAGGCGCGCAGGTAGTTGGTGACCTCCGCCACGTCGTCGGTGTTGGCCACGGCCAGGCCAGCTTCGTCGTCGAACAAGTCGGTCAGCGTGGCCTGCGTGCCCTCGATCTGCGAGGTCAGCAGTGCCTCTTTGCGGATGGCGCTGTACAGCAACCACTCCACCGACGGCACCAGCCCGGCGACACCCGACAGGCGCGCCAGCGCCAGTTCGGCCGCGCGCACGCCCGCTTCATAGGAGGCCGCAGCCAGCACAGGCCGCGAAGGCGGCAGTGCGTACGGCACAAAAGCGCGCACCGACTCGCCCAGGGTGGTCGTCGTGACGATGGTGCCGGTGCTGCGCATGGTTTGAAAAGCGGCTTGAATGGCGCACCATCATACTAAAGATTACTTTAATTTGAATCGGCGGATTGAAAGCCCGCTTTCAACACCCCGCCGCCCTCACCCCTCCTGCCCCTTGGCCGGCGCCAGATGCCATTGCTCGGGTGGCACCATCTTGGCCTGGTCCGGGTCACCCACGTAGTGGGGCGACATGATGGCCACGCCATAGGTGTTGAAGACGTCCTGGATCTCGGCGTGCAGCGCCGAGAGGACATCGGCGCGGGTGGCGGGCGGTGCGGGCTGGGCCTGGGCCACCAGTCGGTAGGCCGGGTAGAAGTCGGACAGCTCGGTCTGCAACACCATGGGCGCCGGCTGGGTCAGGATGCCGGGCGTGCGCGCGGCCGCCTCCAGCAGCATGGCCTGCACCTGGCGCCACGGCGTGTCGTAGCCGATGGTGACGGTGGTCTCCACCAGGTAGCCGGCGCCCCGGCGCGAGTAGTTCTTGGTGACGCCGCCGGTGATCAGCGAGTTGGGCAGCGTCAACTCCTCGCCCACGCCGGTGCGCAGCCGGGTGGTGAACATGCCCGTCTCGATCACCGTGCCCTCGTGGTCGCCCACGCGCACGTAGTCGCCTTTGCGCAGCGTGCGCGAGTAGGTCAGGATGAGGCCGGCCGCGCCCTGGCCCACCACGCTGGATGCCCCCAGCGACACCATCAGGCCGATCAGCACCGACAGCCCTTTGAAGGCATCGGTCTGCGCGCCGGGCAGGTAGGGGTAGGCCATGGCGATGGCGAACAGCCAGACGCCGATGCTGAACAGCCGCCGCGTGGTCGGCATGGTGTCCGGGTTCAGCCAGCCCACGGCATCCCGGGCACTCGACAGGCGCTTGAAGAAGCGGCCCGACAGGCCGATGAAGAGCCGCGCCAGCACGAAGATGACCAGCGCCACACCCACCCCAGGCAGGGCGTCCACCACGGCGGTGAACAGGCTGCTGGCCAGCCGCAGCAGGTAGCCGTTCAACTGCTCGCCCCAGGGCCGGGTGTACGGAAAGCGCGAGAGCACGAAACTGACCCATTCATAGCTCAGCACCAGGATGAGCAGCCAGCGCAGCCCCAGCAGCAGGCGGCCGATGAGCTGCGCCAGGTGCTCGCTCTCCACCACCTGCAGGCTGCCCAGCCGCAGGTTGGCGGCCTTGCGCTCGGCCAGCCGGGTCAGCACCCGCACCAGCGCCGCCCGCAGCCAGCCCAGCCCCCACAGCAGCAGCCCGAACACCAGCGTGGCCACGGCCGTGGCGGCCAGCGCGTGGAGCAGCGCCCGTGTGTCGCGCGACTCGCGGGTGTCGGCAATGACCCGCTCCAGCCGGGCGGCGGCCTCGTGCGCCACAGCCTGCGGCGTCTGGCCGGCCAGCGCATCCACATCGCCCGGCGCAACGACGAACAGCAGCCGCCCGTCGAGCAGCACCAACTGCCCCTCGGCATGGGACCGCACGGTCACCGCCAGCGGGCCGCCTTGCTGCACGATGTCGTCGAACAAGGCCTGCGTGCGCAACGCCCGGGTCTGGGCCGAGACGCCGAAGAAGGGGGTCCGAAACCGCATCACCGGCCGGTTGAACAGCCGCAACTCGCCCGCCTGGTCATCGGCCACCGCAGCCGGCGCGGCGGCCGGGGCTGGCGGATCGATGGCGTGCGCTGGCGGGGCGGCCAACAAGCTGGTGGCAAGCAACCAGGCCAGGGTCAAGGTGCGCAGAATCGCCATGGCAACGCATCCTTCGGGCAGGAGTTGGGGGCGCGCTGCATTGTGGCGCAGCGCCGGGGGCCACAGGCCCGGCGTCAGAACCCTTCTTCCACCCGATCGGCCGCGTGCAGCAGCGCCCGCGCCTTGGCCTCGGTCTCCTGCCATTCCAGTTCGGGCACCGAGTCGGCCACGATGCCGGCCGCCGCCTGCACGTACAGCATGCCGTCCTTGACGATGCCGGTGCGAATCGCGATGGCCAGATCCATGTCGCCCGCAAAACTCAGGTAGCCGCAGGCGCCGCCGTAGACGCCGCGCTGCACGGGCTCCAGCTCGTCGATCAGCTCCATCGCCCGCACCTTGGGCGCGCCGGTCAGGGTGCCGGCCGGGAACGTGGCCTTGAACACGTCAAGCTGCCCCACTTCGGGGCGCAACACGCCTTCCACGTTGGAGACGATGTGCATGACGTGCGAGTAACGCTCCACCGCAAACGCCTGCGTCACCGCCACGCTGCCTGCGCGGGCGATGCGGCCGATGTCGTTGCGCGCCAGGTCGATCAGCATCAGGTGCTCGGCGCGCTCCTTGGGGTCGGCGGTGAGTTCGGCCTCCAGCGCCGCGTCCTGCTGCGGCGTGGTGCCGCGCGGCCGGGTGCCGGCCAGCGGGCGGATGGTGACCTTGCGGCTGCCGTCGCCCGCATGCTCCTCGCGCACCAGGATTTCGGGGCTGGCGCCCACCACCTGGAAGTCGCCCAAATCGTAGAAGTACATGTAGGGGCTGGGGTTCAGTGCCCGCAGCGCGCGGTACAGCGCCAGCGGCTCGGCCGCATAGGGCTTGGCCAGGCGCTGGCCGATGACCACCTGCATCACGTCGCCGGCGGCGATGTAGTCCTTGGCCCGCGCCACGGCCGCCAGGTAGTCGGCCTTGGCGTAGGCGCGCTGCACCGGCTGCGGCTCGCGCCGCGCCACCGGGGGCGCCACCACCGGCCGCGTCAGCCGCTGGCCCAGCTCGGCCAGGCGGGCCTGGGCGCGCGCATAGGCGCCCGCCTCGCGCGGGTCGGCCCAGACGATGAGGTAGAGCCGCCCCGAGAGGTTGTCGATGACCGCCACCTCCTCGGCCAGCAGCAGCAGGATGTCCGGCGTGCCCAGGCCACCGCTCTTGGGCGCGGCCGCCAGCCGCCCCTCGATGGCGCGCACGGCCTCGTAGCCGAAGTAGCCGGCCAGGCCGCCGCAAAAACGCGGCAGGCCGGCCGGAATGCTGGGCTTGATGCGCTCCTGGTAGGCCGCGATGAAGTCCAGCGGATTGCCCTCGTGGCGCTCCACCACCACGCCATCGGTGACCACCTCGCACACCGTGCCGGTGGCCCGCACCAGCGTGCGCGCCGGCAGGCCGATGAACGAGTAGCGCCCAAAGCGCTCGCCGCCCACCACGGACTCCAGCAAAAAGCTGTTGGCGCCCGCGCCGGCGCAGAGCTTGAGGTACAGCGAGAGGGGGGTGTCGAGATCGGCGAGGGTCTCGCTGATCAGGGGGATGCGGTTGCAGCCCTGGGCTGCAAGGCGTTGGAATTCGGCTTCGGTGATCACGGCAGTCCTGGCAACGACATGACGGAGGCGGCGCCCACGCGCCGCCACGGCTTCAGGCAGTGAAGCCGCGTCGCCAGGGCCAGGCTCCCTGGCCTTGTGACCGATGCGCGGGTGCGGTAAACATGGCGCGGGCAGTGTAGCCCACAGGGTCAGGGGCCTGCGCCGGGGCCGCGCCGCGTGGCGGAGCGGTTGCCGCGCGCCAGCTGGCTGGCCAGCAGGCCCACCAGCGCCGTCTGCACCGCCGGCTGCGTCAGTTGAGCCAGCGCCCAGCGCGAGGCCTTGCGCGGCGCCGCCTTCAGCGGCCCGGCCAGCCAGCGCCAGGGCCGCAGCGCCACCAGCAGCGCACCAGCGCCAGCAGCCACCGCCACGGCCGTCACCGGATGGCGGCGCACCACGGGCGCCACCGCCTGCTCGACCTCGGCCAGCGTGGCCTCACTGCTGGCGCGCAGCGGATGCGCCGACCAGTAGCCACCCAGCGCATCCAGCGCCGTGCGCACCAGGGGCCACTGCGACAGGTACTCGCGCAGCGCCGCCAGCCAGGCGGTGGGGTCCAGCCCGTTCGCGCCCTGCGCCGCGCTGACGCTGGCAAAGCTGCGGTGCGGCACCGGGGTCATGGCGATCTGCAACTGCGAGCGGCTGGCCGCCAGCCGCAGCATGGCCGCACGCATGGGGTCGCGCGAGGTGACGGCGGGCGCGGCCCGGCCGGCCGGCCGGCCGTTCGCGGTTTCTTCGCTCATGGCTTGGCCCCCAGGTCACGGAACAGGGCCGCATCCAGCGCCACCTGCTCGCGCAATGCATCCATCGGCATCATCAGCGGCCGCTGCTTGAGCAACACCAGGCACACCAGCGCACCCAGCAGGGGCACCAGCGGCGTCAGCCACAGCAGCCAGGGCATGGGCATCTGGGCCACCGGAATGGCCCCCACCAGCAACAGCGCCGCGCCGCCCAGCAGGGTGGCCAGCAGCAGCAGCCCCGCAAAACAGCCCACCAGGGCGGCGCGCGCCAGCACGATGCCCAGCGTCAGCTGCAACTGGGCGGCCGCCAGGTCGGCGTAGCCGCCCAGGTGCTCCAGCAGCAGTTGCGGCCGCGTCGCCAGCAGCCGGTAGAACGGATGGATCATGGCCACCCGTCCCGCCTCAGCGGTCCGAACGCGAGCGGGCCAGCAGGCTGGCCACCGTGGCGATGGCCGCGCCCACCGCCGCCGCAATCAGCACCGACTTGACGGGCTCGTCGCGGATGTAGGTCACCGTGCTGTCACCGGCGCGGTGGGCGCGTTCGCGCACGTCGTGGCCGAACTCGCGGGCGCGATGGATGCCGTCGCGGGCCAGCTCTTCCATGCGATGGGCCGCGTCGGAGAAGGCCTCGGGCACGCGGGTGCGGGCGGAATCCAGCGCCTCTTGTGCGCGCCCCATGGCATCGCCGGCCGCACGCCGGGTCGCGTCCAGGGCTTGCTCGGCCTTGTCGGCAACCTCTTGGGTTTTGGCTTGAACGTTGGGGGTGGTGGGTTGCTGCATGGGGAACCTCCTGAATGAAATGGATGGGCAAGGACACGGTTGCCGCCAGGCCCCACGTCCGTGCCCTTGGGCACGGGCGGCCTGGCGCCCCGTCATTGCCGAGCCTACCGCATCACGCTGCATGGCGGCGCGTGCCCCATCAAAGCCCTGTGGATTCTCGGCCCGCCCGCCCCCGATGCGAGCCCACCGTGCGCGCCCACACCGCCGTGAATTCAGCCCCCAACAGAAAGATCTGCGCCGAGTAATACACCCACACCAGCACCGCCACCAGCGAGCCCGCCGCGCCATAGCCCGAGGCCACCGCCGCATGGCCCAGGTAAAAGCTGATGCCCCAGCGCCCCAGCGTCAGCAGCACCGCCGTCACCAGCGCCCCCACCCACACGTCGCGCCAGCCCAACTGCACGCGCGGCATGACCTTGTAGATCAGCGCGAACAGCAGCGTCATCAGCCCCAGACCCAACACCAGGTCCAGCACCTGATGCACCCAGACCCAGCCCGCCAGATGGGGCATCCACCACTTTTGCAGCATGGCCACCAGCGCACCCAGCGCCAGCGACACCACCAGCAAAAAACCCAGCCCCAGAATCAGCCCGAACGACAGCACCCGAGCCCGCAGCAGCGACCACAGGCTGGTGGCCTTGGGCGGCGGCGCGCGCCAGATGAGGTCCAGTGTGGCCTGCAACTCGGCAAACACCGTGGTGGCCCCCACCAGCATCAGCACCAGGCCCACCAGCGTGGCCACCACACCGTCTTCAGGCCGGCTCACGCTGCGCAGCGCCCCCTCCACCGCCAGGGCAGCGGGCTCACCCGCCATGTCGCGCACCTGGGCGAACACCTCGCCGCGCGCCGCCTCCGGCCCCAGCCACAGGCCCGCCACGGCCACCACGATGAGCAACAGCGGCGCCATCGAGAACAGCGTGTAATAGGCCAGCGCCGCGCCGCGGCTGGGTGCTTTGTCATCAACCCAGGCGCGCACCGTTTGCGCCACCAGTGCGCCAAGGCCAGAGAGCTTCATGCCGCCAGTGTCGCCCCATGCGCCAACAGCGCCGCGCGCCAGGCCGCCTGCTTGTCGGCCAGCGTGCGCGCCGCATGGGCCGGGCTGGTCGAGGGCAGCACGGCCGTGGCCAGCCCCAGCGCCGCCAGTTGCGGCGCCACCCGCGCCGAGGCCTGGCCGTTGTGCAGCGCCGCCGCCCATTGCGGCGCCAGCGCGCGCAGCCGCGCAAAGTCCTGCCACTGCGGCGCGCGGATGGCGGCGTCCAGGCTGCCCACCCGCTCGCAGCTGGCGTACACGTCCCACAGCCCGATGCCGTGCGCCAGCAGCGCCGCCAGCCGCTGGGCATAGGGCAGCGCCGGCAGGTCCTCCCCCAGCACGCCGCCCAGCAGCGGCCAGAACTGGTTGCGGGGGTGGGCGTAGTACTGCCGCGCCGCCAGCGAGGCGGCGCCCGGGAAGCTGCCCAGCACCACCACGCGGGTGCGGGCATCGGCGACCGGAGGCAGGCCGTGCAGGCGCATGGGCCGGTGGCAGCGCCTACATCTTGCCGTCGTGCTGGGCGCCGCCCGACAGGTCGGTCAGCTCGGGCGTGATGGCGTCATAGGCCAGCACGCGGCCGCCCTGCTCGGCCGCAAAGGCCTTGGCGGCGGCCTCGGTGGCAAAGCTGGCCGCCGTGGGGCCCATGGAGCCATGGCGTTTGCTGCCCAGCACGTACCAGGCGGTGCGCGCATCGATCCAGTGGCCGTGCGGCCGCGCCCAGTCGGTCTGGGCCATGTCCTGCACGTAGGCGGCGCGCACGACGCGGACCTGCTCGGGCTTCTTGAGCATGGCCAGCACCTCCAGCGTGTCGCACAGCCAGTGCGGCTGGACGTCGTCCTTGTAGTGGATCTGGCCTTTGGGGCCGGGGTAGTCGGCCAGCAGCATGCCGTCCAGGTCGCAGGTGCTGCCGGCGGCAATCTCCAGCGGCGCGGGCGGGGCCTCGGGCGCCTGGCCGCAGGCGGCCAGGGCCAGGGCGACAAGCATTGTGTAGCGGGCAGTCATCGGGCGCGAAACCTCCAGGCGGCAACGACCAGCGGCAGCACGATCCAGCCCACCATGGCGCCACCCATCAGCCACAGGTTGCCCAGGGCCGGCGGCACGATGCGGGCCAGGCCGTAGAGGCTGCGCACGTCGTCCAGTGAAAACACGTTGAGGATACGGAAGATGTCGGTGGGGTTGGCCAGCAGCGCATAGGCCAGCAGGTCGCCGCCAAAGGCGCCGCCGCTGGCCACCAGCAGCCCCAGCAGCAGCAGGTCGAACACCAGCACCAGCGCAAACCACAGCGCGATGGCCAGGCCCGAGGCCCGCGTGCGGTCGCGCGCCAGCACCGAGATCAGCACCGCCAGGCTCAAAAACGCCAGCCCCAGCAGGCTGGCGCTGAGCACGAAACCGCCGTAGTGGTAGAGCGCCGCACCGCCAAAGCGCTGGGCCAGCAGCGCGCCGGCCAGTGCAAAACCGGCCAGCGTGGACAGCAGCAGCGCGCCGGCCAGCCCCAGGTATTTGCCCAGCAGCAGTTCGGTGCGGGTGATGGGCAGGGCCAGCAGCAAGTCCAGCGAGCCCCGCTCGCGCTCGCCGACGATGGCGTCAAACCCCAGCAGCAGCGCAATCAGCGGAATCAGGTAGATGACCAGGCTGACCAGGCTGGTGACGGTGAACTCGATGGAGCGCGGCCCCAACTGCCCTTGCGCAGCGCCGCCGAACCAGGTGATGGCCAGCGAGAACACGGTGAACACCACGGCCACGGCCAGCACCCAGCGGTTGCGCAGGCGGTCGCGAAACTCCTTGCCGGCCACGGCGGCCACCTGGCGCGGCTCGATCATGCGGCGCCCTCCAGGCCAAAGAACAGGTCTTCCAGTGTGGGCTCCTGCACCTGCACGTCGGCGACGCCCGGCACGGCCGCCAGCGCGGCCAGCAGCGCCAGCTTGGCCTCGGGCACGCAGGTCAGGCGCGCACCCTGCGGTGTGGGCGTCAAATCGGGCGCCACCGCGCGCAGCGCGGCCAGCACGCTGGCGGGCGCGGTGACGGTCAGTGTCAGCGGCAGCCGGGCGCGGGCACGCAGCGCGGCCACGCTGCCCTCGGCCACCACCTTGCCGCTGGCCATGATGGCCAGCCGATCCACCCGCGCCTGCAGCTCGGCCAGCACGTGGGAGGTGACGATGAGCGTCACGCCCTGGGCGCGCAAGCCATCCAGCAGCACGTAGAAGTCGCGCGTGGCGGTGGGGTCCAGCCCGGTGGTGGGCTCGTCCAGAAAGAGCAGCTGGGGCTGCCCCAGCAGCGCCTGCGCAAAGCCCAGCCGCTGGCGCATGCCTTTGGAGTATTCGCGCACGGCGCGGTCTGCGGCGGCCGTCAGCCCCACGCGCGCCAGCAGCGGCGCGCACTGCGCCGCGTCGGCGCCCTTGAGGCGGGCAAAAAAGCGCAGCGTCTCCAGGCCGCTGAGGTTGTCGTAGAGCACCAGGTTTTCGGGCAGGTAGCCGATGCGCCGCCGCGCGGCGCGAAACGCCGGGCCGCGCACCGGGCCACCGGCCACGCGCAGGCTGCCCTGGGTGGGCGCGATCAGGCCCAGCATCAGCTTGAACAGCGTGCTCTTGCCCGCGCCGTTGTGACCGATGAGGCCAAACAGCTCGCCGCGCGCCACGCGCAGGCTCACGCCGTCCACGGCGCGCACGGCACCATAGTGTTTGTGCAGCCCGTCGAGCACCAGCGGGTCGTCAGCGTCGCTCAAGCCAGCGGCTCCAGTCCGTGTGTTGGGGGCGCATCTGCGGGTGCTCGTCCACCACAGTGGGCACGCGCAGCAGCGGAAACTGCTGGGCCACCAGTCGCAGCGCCTGCACCGCCGGGCTGCCCAGCAGCAGCGCCATGGCCGGATGTTGCCATTGCAGCCGGTCCACCACGTCGTTGGCCTCGTAGGGCACGTCGCCCACGCCGTCGCCGTCACGGTCCCAGCCCTGGTAGTTGCTCCAGTGGTTGCCCTGGCCGGGTGCGCCACCCCAGTGTTCTTCGCGCGAGCCCAGGTAGCGGATCTGCTCGCGGTTGGCGATGAAGTCGTTGCCCTGCACCACGTTGCGGGTGGAGCCCGCCGCCAGGTGCACGCCGACCTGATTGCCCACCACGAGGTTGCGCCGCAGGGTGGCGTACTCCACGTCGTAGATGAAGAAGCCGCGCGCGCTGCCGGCCACCACGTTGTCCTCGACCACCGAGTCCTGCAGCGTGCGCAGCATGATGCCGTGGTCGGCATTGCCCCAGGTGCGGTTGCCGCGCACCGTCTGCTCGCGCACCTCCATCAGCGCCAGGCCGCCCCGGTTGGCCCAGGCGTCGTTGTCCTCCCACAGGTTGTAGTAGGAGTTCATGTAGTGCGTGCCGTAGCGGCTGTGGTGCAACTGGTTGCCCTTGAAGACGGCGTGGTGAGAGACGTCCACGTAAAGCGCGTCGCGCACAAAGCCGATGCGGTTGCCCAGGATGCGCGCGCCTTTGGTGTTGTAGAGCTGGATGCCGTTGCCGCGCTGGGACGACAGGTAGTCGCGCTTGCCGGTGATGAGGTTGGCCTCGACGACCACGTCGTCGGCCTTCTCGATCCACAGGCCGAAGAGGTTGTAGGTCAGGTCGCAGCGGCGCACCTGGGCGCGGTGAGAGCCGGGCTGGATGTAGATGCCGGCGTGCTGGTCTTTGAGGCTGTCGCCCGAGTCGCGCACGATCAACCCCTCGATGACCACGTCGGGTGCGGCCACGCGGATCACGTCGCCGGCCAGCGCCCCGTCCACCGTGGGCCGGCCCTCGCCAATGAGGCGCAGCGGCTTGGCGATGCGCAGCGCGCCCAGGTAGTGGCCGCGCGCCACCGCCACCGTGTCGCCGGGCGCGGCGGCGTCGATGGCGGCCTGGATGGACTCGCCCGGCTGCACGCGCAGCACCGCCGCCGGCGCCCCCAGCGCCAGCACCAACGCCCCCAGCCCCAGCCAATGCCTCAAGCCAGCACTCCCAGTGCCTTGAGCAGCAGGAACAGGGTGGCGCCAATCAGCAAGTTCTTGAATCCCACGTAGCTGAGCATATCCATGGCCGTGGCGACCCGGTAGTGCGACTGCCACCACGGGCCATCCTTGACGTGGCGCTTGCCGGCCATGCGGATCAGCACCTCATAGACGCTCCAGCCAAACCACCAGCCGATGAGCGCCATGGCCGACAGCGTACCCTGCGCCGCCAGCAGCCAGGCCAGCGTGGCCGCCGCCGCCAGGCCAATGCCCGCCGCCTGCAGGCCACGCGCGCTGCGCCAGCCGGCCGCACTCCAGGGCCACAGGTGATCCCACAGCTGGGCCAGCCAGCCGCGCGGCGCCGTCACCGGGTCGGTGGGCATGCGCGGATCGGGGCCGCTCATCACCTTGGCATTGATGTGGGCGGGCTCGGCCGCCGGCAGCAGCGGGATGTAGTAGCCGTTGGCGCCGATGGGCGTGATCAGCAGCCCGTCCTTGGCGCGCCGCTTGCGCTCCAGGGCCAGCGGCGGGCAGCCTTTCTCGTCGGTGTAGAGAATCATGCAGTCCAGGCAGTGCAGGCACTCGCGGTGGTCGATGCGGCCATCGGCATCGATGGCCAGCGAGCCGCAGCCCTTGGCGCAGGCCTTGCAGCTGTTGCAGTCCTGCTTGCGCTTGAGCCCCCACCAGCGGAAGGTGCTGGGCATGGCCAGCGCGGCGCCCAGCGGGCACAGGTATTTGCAGTACGGCCGCTCGATGAAGATGGACACGCCCAGGATGGCCGCGACGAAGAGGCCATAGGGCCAGGCGCGGTTGGTCACGCCCACCAGGAAGGTGGTCTTGAACGGCTCCACCTCGGCCAGCTTCTCGGCCAGCCCCATGGAGAACAGCGACACCGCCAGCAGGCCCACGAAGACCGCGTACTTGACCCACTTGAGCCGGTGGTGCCAGGCCAGTGGCAAGTGACCCTGGAAGCGCGCCAGCCCCAGGTGGCCGGCCACTTTGTAGATGGCCTCCGACAGCGAGCCGAACGGGCACAGCCAGCCGCAGAACAGGCCGCGCCCGAACAGGAACACGGTGACGATGATGAAGACCCAGAACAGGAAGATGAAGGGGTCGGAGAGGAACAGCGACCACGTCCACTGGAACAGCAGCGCGTGGAACCAGGTCAGCACCTGGGTGATGGAGGGCTGGGCCATCAGGCCAAAGCCCACCCAGACGACGGCCAGCGCCCAGGCCGTGTACTTGAAGCCCTCCACCGGCCACTTGTTCTTGTGCGTGGCCAGCCGCGTCAGCCGCTCGCGCAGCGCATAGACCACGCCCACCGTCACCAGCAGCAACGCAAACAGCGCAATGGGCACGGCGCGTTGCTGCCAGACTTTCTTCCACGGTGCGTCGGGCTTGACCACCTTGGGCCGCCCGCCTTCGAGCAGCGCGGCGGGCAGCCAGTACTCGGCATCGAAGTTGGCAAAGCTGCGCGCGCCGGTGGCCGCGTCGATGCGGTTGCCCAGGAACTGCAGGCGCCACGGATAGGCCGCCGAGAAGCCTTTGTTGCGGATGATGAAGAGGGCCGATTCGGTCACGGCCGGCGCACCCGCTGCCTCCAGCCCGTAGAGGTTGAGGTAGTCGAGGTCGCGGAAGGTGTAGCCCTCATCGGCCTGTTTGACCTGCACGCGGTCGTAGATGCCGCCGCGCACAAAGCCCGAGCCCTTGAACGACTCGCTGCCCGCCGTGCGCACCACGAAAAGCGCACTCTCGCCCGGCTGCAGCCGGCTGTGCAGGCTGTCGTAGCCGGCCTGGCCCAGCACGCTGGCGCCCACGTCGGGGTGGTTGAGGTCACCGAACCACAGCTCGATGAACGGCCCCTGCCCCCTGGGCAAGCCCACCTGCTCGGGCTTGACCAGCAGGCGCTGGACCAGTCCCTGATCCACCAGCTGGGCCCAGCTCCAGCGCTGGCCCGTGACCTTGAAGCGCGCCGGCTCGCGCACGGCAGGCGCGATGATGCCCACCTGGCGCGCCACCGCGCTGCCCGCCAGGTGCATGACCTGGTTTTGCGCAATCACCGTCACCGTGGCGCCCGAGATGGCGTCCACGCCCAGCACACCCTCGTCGGGCCGCGCCGGGCCCACCTCGATGGCGTCCTTGACCGACTTGCCCAGGTACTGGTTGTTGAAGGCAATCAGCGCCGACTCGGGAATGCCCAGCAGCAGGATGGGCTCCGAGTGCTTGAGCACCTTGACGCCCACATAGGTGCCGCTGGCGTCCATGCCGATCAGCGTGACCACCGGTTTGCCGGAGTAGGCCGGCGTGTCGGTGATGTCGGTGGAGAGCATCACATAGCCCAGCACCTGGCCGGCCGCGTCCAGCGCCTGCACGTAGGGCGGCTGGCCCATGCGCTCGGAAAACCGCGCGGCGCCGGGGAAGACCTCGGCGCAGGGCAGCAGCGCACACATGTCTTTGGTGGCGGCCAGCTCGGCCGGCAACTCGGCCTCGTAAGCGCCGGTGGCGGCCTGGGCGGCAGGGGCCAGCAGCAGGGCCAGCCAGAAGAGGAGGTTGCGAAGCGACATGCACAAGTCAATCAAGGAAAAAGCCGCCCACGGCGCATCGGACCTGGCGCCGTGGGCGGCAAGGCTTTACGCCTCAACAATCATGCGCGAGCGCATCTCCAGGTGCAGGGCATGGCAGAAGTGGGTGCAGTAGCACCAGTACACCCCTGGCCGGTCGGCGATGAAGGTCACCGACTGCGTCTCCTGCGGGTTGACGATGAAGTTGACGTTGTATTTGGGGATGGCAAAGCCGTGCGTCAGGTCTTCCACCTTGTCCAGGTTGGTCAGGATGATGGTGACCTCGTCGCCCTTCTTGACCGTGAACTCGCGCGGTGAGAAGGCCGGCGCCTGCGAGGCGATGCGCACCGTCACCTTCTTGCCGTTGCGGGTCACGCCGGCCTCTTTGGCATCCTTGAGCGCCAACGGGAAGTCATCGAGCTGATAGACCTGCTTGGGGTGCACCAGGTCGCGCTTGAAGATGATGAAATCGTGCGGCTCGCCGCGCACCGGGTGGTCGGCCACCAGCACCATCTTCTCGCCACTGATGTCGATGATCTGTTCGTTCTCGGGGTGCAGCGGGCCCACCGGCAGGAAGCGGTCCTTGGAGAACTTGCAGCCCACGCAGAGGAACTGGCCGTTGGCCGCCGTGGTCTCGGACTGGGTGGCGTTCAGGTGGCCGGGCTGGTAGCTGACGTCCAGGCGGTCCACCACGTACTGGGCGTTCTTGTCGCCGCCGGTGAACTTGATGGCCGCGTCGATGTTCCACTTGACCACCTGGCTGTCGAGGAACAGCGTGGTGAAGGCGTTGCCGCGCCCGTCGAAGGCCGTGTGCAGCGGGCCCAGGCCCAGCTCCACCTCGGCCACGATGGCCGCATCGGCCTTGTCCAGCTTGCCGTCGAACCACTCCAGCACCTTGGCGAGATCGATCACGGTGGCCGTGGGCGAGAGTTTGCCCGAGCAGATGAAGTACTTGCCGTCGGGCGAGGCGTTGACGCCGTGCGGGTTCTTGGGCACCGAGACATAGCAGGTCAGCGCCGTCTTCGGGTCCTGGTTGGCGGCCTTGGTGCCATCCACCACGGGCACCTTGGAGTCGCCATAGGTCTTGAACTTGCCGTCCTTGACCGCCTGCTCGATGCGGGCGATGTTGTAGAACAGGCAGGCGTCGCGCTCGGCGGACATCATGTCCTCGTAGTGCACGCCCATCTCGGTGTTGTACTGGTTGGTGGCCGCCAGCTTGCCGTCGAACGAGGTGGCCAGCAGGTCGCAGTTGCCGTCGATCACGATCTGCCAGCGCACGTCCATGGTCTCGGCGTCCACGCAGGTCATCACCGAGTGGTAGGTCTCGGGCTTGTCGGCGTTGACGCCGTTGTTGGGCAGCGGAATGGCGAACTCGGTGCCGCAGAACACGCGCGTGGTGTAGTTGATGGCCGGATCCACCGGGTCGCGCTTGTCGGGGAAGATGCCGTGAAAGCCCTGCACGTTGGGCAGCTCGGTGATCTTGTCGCAGACGAAATAGTCGAGCCGCACGCGGGCCAGGCGGCTGTTGATCTTGTCGTTGACCCAGGCGTAGCGGCCGTCGTAGTTGCCATCCTTGTAGCTGGCGTGCACGTGGTGGGTGTCGCCCACGGTGTAGCGCAGCGAGCCGTCGGCCTTGGTGCCCATCACGGCCTTGGACTCATTGGTGATGCCCCAGCCCACCAGCGCATCGGGCACGAAGCACGGGATGCGCAGCAGCTCGCGCCCCGAGGGCATGCCCAGCACGCGCATGTCGCCGGTGTGGCCACCACTCCACAGCCCGTAGTAGCTGTCCAGCTCACCGGGCTTGAGGTGGACGTGCAGGTTGCTGTCCCCGGCCGCGGCCGGCGCACTGCCGGCGGCAGCGGCGGCCGGGCTGCCCTTGTCGCTGCAGGCCGCCACACCCAGCGTCAGGCCGGCCAGTGCGGTGCTGTTGATGAAACGGCGGCGACCCAGTTGCAGGGGCGCTTCAGGAGTGGTCTTGTCGTTCATGGCGAAACCTCAGGGTTCGAAGGAGAAAACAATGGGCGGACCGCGCGCCAGCGACCAGGCCGCCGCCCGCACCGGCGCCAGCAAGGCCGTGGCGACGGGCAGGCGCACGTGGCGCAGTTCGTGGCGCAGCGCAGGCACATAGGCGGCCGGTGGCATCAGCGCGGCCGGCAGGCAGTCGGGGCAATGGGGCACCATCGCCTGCGCCGGCAGCGTGGCATCCAGACTGGCGGTACAGATGTCGGCCAGCCAGGGTATCTGCGGCGCACGGGCCGGCAGGCCCACCAGCAGCATCGCCGCCGCAAACGCCAGCATCAGCGTCAGGCGCAAGTGGCGGAGCGTGAGGGCGGCTGGCATGGCCCCGGCATGTTCGGCAGCGTGGCGGGCGCGAGCCATGATCCAGTTCAAGTTCTGCCCTGCTGACGCGCTTGGGCCACGTTCGGCTTGCGCCCGGCGGGCGCGTCTTCAACAATGGCCTGCTGTCATAGCCACTGGAGCGCTCCCCCATGCCCACCTCCCGCCAACTGACCCTGGCCACCCTGGCCGCCTGCACCCTGGTGCTTGCCGCCTGCGGCAAAAAAGACGAGGCGCCCGCGCCCGCACCCACGCCGGCTCCGGCCGCCACCCCGGCCCCCGCGCCGACCCCCACCCCCTCGCCCACGGCCGATGCCGGCAAGGCCATCTACAACAAGACCTGCGCGCTGTGCCACAGCGCCGGCGTGGGCGGCGCCCCCAAGAGCGGCGACAAGGCCGATTGGGCACCGCGCATTGCCCAGGGCAAGGACGTGCTCTACAAACACGCCATCGAGGGCTATACCGGCGCCAAGGGCATGATGCCCGCGCGCGGCGGCAACACCTCGCTGTCGGACGACGAGGTCAAGATGGCCGTCGATTACCAGGTCTCCATCAACCAGTGATCGCCATGTTGCGCCGTCGCCATCTGCTGGCGGGCGGGCTGGTGGTCACCGCCCTGCCCCAGGCCCTGCGGGCCGCCCCCGGCGTGCAGCGCGACAGCCGGGTGCTGATGGGTACGCGCGTGGACATCACGCTGGACGAGCCCGACCCGGGGCGCCGCCTGGCCGCGCTGGGCGCCGCCTGGGCCGAGATGCAGCGACTCGAAGCCCTGCTCAGCCGCTACCGCGCCGGCAACCCGGTGGCCGCGCTGGCCCATGCGGCCGGCGGTGCGCCGCTGGCCGTGCCGCCCGAGCTGCACGCCGTGTTGAGCGCCGCCCAGGCCATGGCCCGGCGCAGCGACGGCGCGTTCGACGTCACCGTGGGTGCACTGGACGGCTGGGACTTCGACCCCGGCCATCCGCGCGCACCCAGCCGCGCCGACGTCGCCCGCGCCCTGACGCTGGTGGGCCACGACGACCTGCATCTGGCCCCGGGCACGGCGCAACTGCGCAAGCGCGGCATGAAGCTGGATCTGGGCGGCATCGCCAAGCTGCCCATCCTGGCCGCCGGACTGGCCACGCTGCAAGCGCATGGCGTGCGCCACGCCATGCTCAACGGCGGCGGCGACGTGCTGGTGGCCGGGCAGTTGCAGGGCCGCCCCTGGCGCATCGGCGTGCGCGATGCGCGCGCGCCCGCACGGCTGGCCGGCACGCTGGCGCTGACCGAAGGTTTCGTCGCCTCGTCGGGCGATTACGAGCGCTGCTTCGAGTTGAACGGCCAGCGCTACCACCACATCCTGAACCCACGCACCGGTCAGCCCACCGCCGGGCCGCATGGCGTGGCGCTGGTGGGGCGCGACCTGGCGGCGCTCAACGGCCTGGGCGCCGCGCTGATGGTGACGGGCAGCCGCCACGGCCGCAGCCTCATGGTCCCCGGTGTCGATGCGCTGGTCTTTGAGCGCGACGCCGCGCCCTGGGCCACGCCAGGCATGCAGCGCCAGCTAGGCTGACGCCTCGCCGCCGCCCTCATTCAACTGCGCCCGCACCTGCGCCAGCGCGCTGGTCAGCGCCGACGCGGCGAGGCCGGCCAGCGGCGCCACCCGGTCGGCCGTCAGGCTCGCGCCCTCGGCGCACGCCTCGTCCACCACCGCGCCCACGCACAGCAGCTCGCGCACCGACTGCGGGCGCGCGGTCCAGCGGCTCTCGAACGGGCGCTCGCGCACGCAATCGGCCACGTCGGCCGCCAGCCCCCAGGCGCGGCACAGCGCCGCGCCCAGCACCGCGTGGTCCACGCCAAAGCTGCGGGCCTCGTCCTGGGCCTGCACATGCGCCGGCGTACCCGGCGGCCAACCGGCCTCCAGTGCGGCAAACGAGGCGCGGTCGTGCAAAAACAGCACCGCCTGGCCCGTCTGCGCAAAGAGGCCTGCCGAGTGCGCGCGCCAGGCGTGCAGGCCCAGGCGCGCGGCCACCCGCCCCATCAGCAGGCCGCGCACGCGCGCGGCGTCCCACAGCGCATCGAGCAGTGGGTCGGCCGGGAAGCGGGTGCGCAGCCCCATCTCGAAGGTGATGGCGGCCACCTCGCGCAGGCCCAGGTACTGCACTGCCTCGGTCACCGTTTCCACGCGGCGCAACAGGCCGAACATGGCCGAGTTGACGGTGCGCACCACGGCCGAGGCCAGCGCCATGTCGCTCTCGACCACCGCCGCCAGCTGGGCCACGCTGGCGTCTTCATCGGCCATCACGGCGCCCAGCCGCGCCAGCGCCGCCGGGCTGGCCGGCAGGTCGATGTCGAGCGCGCGCAGCGCCGGATCCGGGTTCACGGTCAGGCGTGGCTGCCGTCGTGCATCCACTGGGCGTGGGTGGGCGCCCGCTTGGTGCGCGCCCACTCGTCCAGCATCTCCCACTTGACCTCGTCCAGCCGCCGGTTCATGTCGGGCGTGGCGGTGTTGACGGCCAGCTCGATGCGGTGGCCGCTGGGGTCGCGAAAGTAGATGGACTTGAAGATGGTGTGGTTGGTGGGCCCCAGCACCTCGATGCCATCAGCCTCCAGCCGCGCCTTGGCGGCCAGCATGGTCTCCATGGAGTCCACCTCCAGCGCCAGGTGCTGCACCCAGGCGGGGGTCTGGCGGTCGCGGTCCATCTCGGGGCTGCCCGGCAGCTCGAAAAAGGCCAGCACGTTGCCCTGGCCCGCGTCCAGGAAGATGTGCATGTACGGATCGGGTTCTTTGGTAGAGGGCACTTCGTTCTCGGCAATGGCCAGGACAAAGCCCATGTCCAGGTATTTGCCGTACCACTCCACCGTCTGCTTGGCGTCTTTGCAGCGGTAGGCCACGTGGTGGATTTTGCGAATCAGGCTCATGCATGGTCTCCTTGGTCTTCAGATGAATCGGGGCCCTGGAAGCCGCCGGCGCGGTAGGTCAGCACCAGCGTATCGCGGTGGCCGGCGCCTTCGGCGGCGGGCTGGATGGGGGTGGTTTCGTGAATCATGCGCTCGTCGTCCAGCACCAGCGTACTGCCTGGCGCCACCAGGGTAAAGCGCTGACCATGCGGACTGGCCGCCTCGAAGACGCGGGTCTCGCCGCCCTGCACGTGCTGGCGGTCCATCAGCGTGACCACCACCAGCTGCACGCCGTCGCGGTGAGCACCCTCGGGCGTGGGGCGGCCGATGCCGTGGGCGGTGTCGATGCGAAACGGGTGGGCTTCGACGTACCACGGCCGCTCGCCGTGCAGCGCGCTGGCGCAGCGGCCCCAGGCAGCCAGCCACTGCGCCCACGCGGCGTCCTGCCGCAAGGCGGCAGGCAGCGGCTCGTAGTGGCGCAGGATGCCGCCGTGCAGCGCGTTGTAGCTGGTGGGCTGCCAATGCGGGCGCTGCGGCACCAGGCGCACCGAGTCGCCCTCGACGACGAAGCTGCCGTGGCGGCGGTAGCGGTAGCGCCCACCATCGCGCAGATAGCCATCGGGCGGCAGTTGTGCCCACAGCGGCGCCCAGCGGGCCAGCGGCAGCGGCGCGGGCAGCGCGTCCGGCGCCAGCACGGCAAAACCGTGGGCGCGCAGTGCGGCATCGCGCTGCCCGGGTGGGGTGTAGGGTGGGCTCCAGCGGTCAGACATGGGGGGTCTCGGTGGCGGTCAGAAACGGTGCTGCGCGCACGCGCAGCGCCTGCCAGGTGGCGTCGGCCTCGGCCCAGCCGGCGTCGCGCGGCAAGCCATCCAGCGTGCGGCGCAGCGCCGCCAGCGCCAGTGGGTCGGGCGCGTCGGCCTGGGCGGCCAGCCACAGCGCCACGTCGGCCAGCGTGGCCGGCTGCCAGTGGCAATCGAACAGCGGCACTGGCGAGGCGTCGCCGCCAGGCAGCAGCAACAGCCGAACCTGGGCGGGCGGCCCGGCCATGCGCCAGAAAAAGCGCGCCGCGTCGGCGTTGCCGCTGTCGGCAAAGCGCGTGCGCATGCGCGGCGAGGGCAGGCGCCAGGTCACCGGCGGCAGCGGGCGGCCCTGGCCGTCCTGGGCCACCAGCTGCGCCGGGGCCGCGTCGCTGCGGGTGACCACCACGCCGCCCAGCCGGGTCAGGTCGGTGGGGCCAAAGGCCTGGGGCCAGGTGTCGATGACGGCGTGCATCACGTCGCACGACGGCGGCAGCGGCAAGGCCGTGACACGCAGCGCGCGCCAGACCGAAGCCGGCGCGAAGTGCGCCACACCCACCGCCGCGCCGTCGCCCGCCACCGGCTGCGCGGCCTGCACCCGCGCCGCCCAGGCCTTGTCGGCCGCCGTGGCTGCCGGCAGGCCCAGCCGCGCCAGCACGGGCCGCAGCGCCGCCACGGCATCGGCCGGCTTGGCCTGGCACACCGCCTCCACGGTCAGCGCCAGCGGCTGCGTGCCGGCCGCCACCAGCGCGTCCCAGACCGTCTGCAGACGCACCTCGCCGCCTTGCGTGTGCTCGACCAGGCGGGCCCGCTCGGGGGCCTCTGCACCCAGCGCCGCCTGCAAGCCCTGCATGCGCGCGGCCGCGTCCTGCGGATACCAGAACAGGTGCACGTACCCCGCCGCCGTGCTGTGCGCCAGCAGCGCGGCCGTCACCGGCCAGGGCACGGCATCCAGGGGGTGAACGATGACGCCTGGCTGCGCGCACAGCGACGCCACGCCCGCCTGCAGCGTCGCCGCGTCGTGCCGCCGCAGCCAGTGCAGCGTGGTGGCCCCCTGGCTGCCGCCCGGCGCCAGCGAACGGGCCGGCTGCGCCGGCAGCCCCGCGCGCGCATGCAGGCCCGCCACCAGCGGCACCGCCCCCGCGCGCAGCACGGTCCAGACCACCAGGCGCAGCGGGGTTGGCAACAAAGTGGCGTGAGATGACATGGGCAGGGCAGGAAAGCGCGCATTGTGTCCCGCCGCCCCTCGGGTCAGGGCCGCGCCTCACCCCGGCGTTGATCCAGATCAACCTCAGTGGTCGCTGGTGCGATGGCCACCGTGCAGGTAGGCTTGCGACATGCCCACCCGCCTGCTCGATCTCGGCGACGCCGCCTGCACCCTGGAGTTCGGCCACACCATAGCCCCCGCGCTGGTCGCCCGCGTGGCCGCTGCCGCCACCGCGCTGCACGAGGCCCAGGCCCAGGGCGCGCTGCCCGGCGTGACCGACGTGGTGCCCACGCTGCGCTCGCTGACCGTGTGCTTCGACCCGCTGACCACCGACCGCGACGCCCTGGCCGCCCTTCTGCTGGCGCTGGACGCCGCGCCCGCCGAGGCCGCGCCGCCCACCCGCCGCTGGCGGTTGCCGGCTTGCTACGACGCCCAGCTGGGCGCCGACCTGGCCGAGGTGGCCCGCGCACTGGACGCCAGCACCGACGACGTGGTGCGGCTGCACAGCGGCAGCGACCTGCGCGTGGCCATGCTGGGCTTTCTGCCCGGCTTTGCGTTTCTCACGGGCCTGGCGCCCGCGCTGCACCTGCCGCGCCGCCGCGAGCCGCGCCTGCGCGTGCCGCCCGGCAGCGTGGCCGTGGCCGGCGGCATGAGCGCCGTCTACCCCTGGGCCAGCCCCGGCGGCTGGCACCTGCTGGGCAACTGCCCGCTGCCGCTGTTCAACCCCGCGCTCACCCCGCCCAGCCTGCTGGCGCCGGGCGATGCCGTGCGCTTCGACCCCATCAGTCCCGGTGAACACGCCGCCCTGCTGGCCGCCGTGGCGCGTGGCGAGGTGGATGCGCAAACCTATGCCGAGGCGCCATGAGCCAGGCGGTGCTGCACATCCTCCAGCCCGGCGCCTTTGCCAGCGTGCAAGACCTGGGGCGCCCCGGCTGGCGCGGCCAGGGCGTGCCGGCCAGCGGCGCCCTGCATCCGCCAGGCCTGCAGGCGGCCAACGTGCTGGCCGGCCAGCCACCTGGCGCGCCAGCCATCGAGCTGATCGGCGGCGGCCTGGTGGCCGAGGCGCGCGGCGCCCCGCTGCGGCTGGCCGTGGCCGGCCCCTGCACGATGGAGCTGCTGGCCGAGGGCCAACCGCCGCGCCGGCTCGCCCCCTGGCGCAGCCTCACCCTCTACCCCGGCCAGCGGCTGCGGCTGGCTGCCCCCGCCGTGGGCCGCGTGGCCTACCTGGCCGCGGCCGGGCTCGCCCTGCCCGCCATGCTGGGCAGCGCCAGCACCTGCCTGCGCGCCGGCTTTGGCGGCCATGTGCCGCAGGAAGGCCGCCTGCTGCGCGCGGGCGACACCCTGCCCGCGCTGGCCGCCGATGCCCGCGCCGGCCTGCAGGCGCTGGCCGCGCCGCCCGAGGCTGCCGAATGGGATGCCACCGCCGCCCCCATCCGCGCCGTGCCCGGCCCCCAGGCCGACCACTTCGCGCCTGACCAGCAGGCCGCGTTCTGGGCCGCCGCCTGGACGCTGACCCGCGACGCCGACCGCATGGGCTTGCGGCTGGCCGGCCCGGTGCTGGCCCACCGCCAGGACGATCCGCACAAAGGGGCGGAGATCGTCACCGACGCCACCGTGCCCGGCGCCATCCAGGTGCCCGGCCACGGCCAGCCCATCGTGCTGCTGGCCGACGGCCACACGGCGGGCGGTTACCCCAAGATCGCCACCGTCTGCACCGCCGACCTGCCCCGTCTGGCCGTGGCCGCGCCAGGCGCCGTACTGCGCTTTGCGCCCGTCACCGCCGCCGCCGCACAGGCCTTGGCGCGAGAGGCGGCGCAGGCCTGGCTGGCCCGGCTCGCGGCCCTGACCCCGCTGCCGCCCATGCCGCCCGATGCGCCCGCGCTGGATGAGGCGGCGCTGTATGGCGGCAATCTGGTCAGCGGCGTGGTCAACGCGCGGCAACCCTGAGGTCCGTCGCGGGGGGTTGCCGCCGCACGCAGCCAAAGCCGCTACCCTTGCGCATCCCCACCCCACAGGAGTCCGGCATGGCGCGCGTCACAGGCATAGGCGGCATCTTCTTTCACGCCCGCGACCCGGTGGCGCTGCGGGCCTGGTACCAGCGGCACCTGGGCATCGATGTGCAGGCCTGGGGCGGCGCCGCGTTCAGCTGGGCCGATGCCGCCGGCCAGCCGACGGCGGGCACCACCGTCTGGTCCATCGGCGCGGCCGACAACGGCCTCTTTGCCCCCAGCACGGCGCCCTTCATGATCAACTACCGCGTCGCCGACCTGGCGGCCTTGATGCAGACCTTGCGCGACGAGGGCTGCGAGGTGCTGGAGATGACCGACGACCCCACGCTGGGCCGCTTCGGCTGGGTGATGGACCCCGAGGGCAACAAGGTCGAGCTCTGGCAGCCGCCGCCGGGGCAGTGACCCTCAGCCCATGGCGCGAGCCGCCGCCCTGTAGGCCACCAGCGGGTCTGCCGCCTGGGTGATTGAGCGCCCCATGACGATGTGCGTGGCCCCGTTCTGCCTGGCCTGCCCAGGCGTGGCCACACGCACCTGATCGGGCGGTGCGCCGTCACCGAGTTGGATGCCCGGCGTCACGATGAGCGCATCGCGAGGCAGCATGGGCTTGAGGAAGGCGGCCTCCTGAGCCGAGGCCACGACCCCGTGGCAGCCACAAGCTGCCGCCAGCAGGGCCAGCCGCTCGACCTGCGCCCGCACCGAGGGGGCCAGGCCGATTTCCGGCAAATCGTCATCCGCCAGGCTGGTGATGACGGTCAGGGCCAGCACCCGCAATTGAGGATAGGGCTGGGCGGCCTCGACGGCCGCCCGCAGCACCGCCGAGCCCCCGCTGGCGTGCACGGTCACCATGCAGGCACCCAGCTTGCCCGCCGCGTGCACGGCGCCCATCACGGAGTGGGGAATTTCGTGGGTCTTGAGGTCGAGGAACACCTGTTTGCCGCGCCCCACCAACTCGCGCACCACGGCGGGGCCGGCCTCGGTCAGCAGTTGCAGCCCGACCTTGTAGAAGCCAGCCTCGGCACCCAGCCGGTCCACGAGCGCCAGGGCCTCGTCCTGCGAAGCGAAATCCAGCGCGATGATGACGGGTGATGGCATGGGAGCGTCCTCGGGTTGGCCGTGCGGAGGGGCACGCTAGCACGCACGGCCACCGACGATGCCGCCACGTCAGCGCTTCGCCTCGATCGCCGTCACCGTGATGGCGCCGCCCACGCGGCTGGCCTGGAAGCGCAGCGCGTCGCCGACCTTCAGGCCGTCCAGCAGCTTGGGGTCGGCCACGCGAAAGACCATGGTCATGTTGCCCATGCCCAGGTTGGGGATGGGGCCGTGGCGCAGCGTGAGGCGGCCTAGTTCGGTATCGACTTTGCGCACCTCCCCATCGACCCAGGTGGCGGCAGCGGCCGAGGCGGCGGGTGCCGCGTGGGCGCTGTGATCGGCCTGGGCCATGGTGCTGGTGCCGAGGACGAGGGCGGTGGCAAGCAAGACGAACGATTTCATGGTGGGGGCTGCTTTCAAGGCTTGGGGTAAGAGGCAAACACGGTGGCACGGCCTTGTTTGTCCACCAGGAACACATCGTAGGGGTCGCGGCGATCGCCCATTTCCATGCCCGGTGAGCCGGGTGGCATGCTGGGCACGGCCAGGCCGATGGCGGCCGGGCGGCTGGCCAGCAGACGCTTGACTTCGGCGGCCGGCACATGGCCTTCGATGGCGTAGCCGCCGACCAGCGCGGTGTGGCAGCTGCCCAGGCGGTCGGGCAGGCCCATGCGCTTGCGCAAGGCGGTGGTGTCCTGCACATAGGTGATCTTGACGGGGAAGCCGGCCGCGCGCATGTGGTCGGCCCAGGCGCTGCAGCAGCCGCAAGTGGGGCTGGCGTGCACGTCAACGGGCGGCAGCGGGTCGGCGGCCCAAGCCGGCAGCGCGGTGCTGCCGGCCAGCAAGGCCAGGCGCGTCAGCCAGTGGCGGCGGCTCTGGGCCGTGGTGGGGGTGCAGGACATGAGGGTCTCCTTCAATGGCCGGTGTGGCCGTGGGGTTTGCGCACCTGGACGGTGGCGGCGTCGGCGGCGGGCGCACCCGCGCGCGACTCGGGGGGCAGCTCGGCGGTGTACTCGCTGGACAGTTCGCTGGCCAGGGTGCCAGCGGGATGGCGGTACCAGCCGGGGTCGCGCCAGTCGCCGCGCGCGAGGTCGTCGCGCACCTTGACCACGCTGAACATGCCGCCCATGGCGATGGGGCCGAACGGGCCCTGGCCGGTCATCATGGGCAAGGTGTTGTCGGGCAACGGCATCTCCATTTCGGCCATGTCGTGCATGCCGCGGTCGCCCATGACCATGTAGTCGGGCACCAGCTCGTGGATGCGGCGCACGAGGTCGTGCTGCTCGACGCCAATCATGGTGGGCACGCCGTGGCCCATGGCGTTCATGGTGTGGTGGCTTTTGTGACAGTGGATGGCCCAGTCGCCGGCCAGGGCGTCGAACTCGAACGCCCGCATCTGGCCCACCGCGATGTCGGTGGTGACCTCGGGCCAGCGCGCGCTCCTGGGCACCCAGCCGCCGTCGGTGCCGGTGACCTCGAAGTGCGGGCCGTGCATGTGGATGGGGTGGTTGGTCATGGTGAGGTTGCCCACGCGGATGCGCACGCGCTCGCCGGTGCGGGCGACGAAGGGATCGATGCCCGGAAAGGCCCGGCTGTTCCACGTCCACAGGTTGAAGTCGGTCATGGTGTTGACGCGGGGCGTGGCGGCACCGGGCTCGATGTCGTAGGCGTTGAGGATGAAGCCGTAGTCGCGATCCACCCGGTGCTGGCGGGGGTCTTTGGGATGGACGATGAACAAGCCCATCATGCCCATGGCCATCTGCACCATTTCGTCGGCATGCGGGTGGTACATGAAGGTGCCCGAGCGCTGGAGCTGGAACTCGTAGACGAAGGTCTTGCCCACGGCGATGGGCGGCTGGGTCAGCCCCATGACGCCGTCCATGCCCGAGGGCAGCAAGATGCCGTGCCAGTGCACCGAGGTGACCTCGGGCAGTTTGTTGGTGACGAAGATGCGGATGCGGTCGCCCTCGACGGCCTCGATGGTGGGGCCGGGGCTGGCGCCGTTGTAGCCCCAGAGGTTGGCCTTCATGCCGGGGGCGATTTCGCGCACCACGGGCTCGGCAACGAGGTGGAATTCCTTGACACCCGCCTTCATGCGCCAGGGCAGCGACCAGCCGTTGAGGGTGACCAGCGGCTGGAACGGCCGGCCATTGGGCGGCGGCGACGGGGGCAAGGTGGCGGGCGAGGTCTGCTGGGCGGCCTCGGGCAGCAGCGCGGCGCCGGCGCGGCTGACGGCGGCGGCGCCAAGAAAGGTGGCTCCGGCGGCCTTGAAGAACGTGCGGCGGGGGTTGTCCATGATGAGGGTCTCTTTCAGTGGCCGCCGCTGGGGCTGCTGGTAGGGGTCAGGGCCGGCGCCGATGCGCCGCCACCGCCGGGCACCCGGCCCGCCAGCGCGGCTTGCAGCCGGGTCTGGGCCTGCCAGTGGTCGCGCAGCGCCTCGACGGCGCCGGCCACGGCCGAGACCTGCTCGCGCGCATCGGCCAGCAGGTCGAAGACGCTGACGAACATGCCGTTGTAGCGCAGCAGGTTTTCGTCCGAGATGCGCTTGCGCAGCGGCACCACCTCGTCGCGGTAGTGGCGGGCGATGTCGTAGGCGCTGCGGTAGGCGGCATGGGCCTCGCGCACTTCGGAGCGGGCCTGCACAGCCACGGCGGCCGTGCGGTGCACGCTGGCCAGGTAGCTGGCCTCGGCGCGGGCGACGCGGGCGCCGCCGAAGTCGAACAGCGGCAGCTCCAGCTCGATCTCGTAGCCGTTGGCGCGCGACTCGCCGGTGGCGCTGCTGTTCTGGTAGCCCAGGTGCAGCACGTTGACCATGCGCGTGGTCTGGGTCAGGCCCAGCGCCCGCGCCGTGGCCTCGGTGGTGCGTTTGGCGCGCTGCACGTCCAGCCGCCGGTCCATGGCGGTCTGCTCGGCGTCCTGCACCGCCAGCGGCGCGGCGGGCAGGTCGGGCAGGCGCTCGGGCAGGCGCAGCGCGGCCGGGTCTTGCGCCAGGCCCAGCGCCCGCGCCAGCCGCTCGCGCGCCGCCAGCGCCTGCTGCTGGGCGCGCGCCAGCCGGGCGGTGGCATCGGCCTGGAAGGCCTGCTCGCGCAGCTGGTCGAGGCGGTTGAAGTTGCCGGCGGCGGCCATGCGCCGCGCCAGCTCGCCAGCGGTGTCGGCGGCGGCCTTGACCTGGCCGTGGTAGGTGAGCAGCTGCGCCGCCGCCACGGCGTCGAAGTAGGCCATGCGTGCCTCGGTGGCCAGCGCCACGGTGGCCTCGGCGGCGGCGATCTGGGCCTGCTCGAACTGCTGCGTGGCGACCTGCTGCGCCAGCGGCAGCGTCAGCAGCGACAGCAGGTTGAAGGTCAGGCTGCGGTCGATGTCCACGGCACCGTCGCTGTGCTTGCGGCCGAAGCTGAAGGTGGGGTTGGCCAGCCGCCCCGCGCGCACGCGGTCGGCCTCGGCCACACCCAGCTCGGCATAGCCGGCTTGCAGCGCAGGGTTGCCCAGCAAGGCCATCTCGACGGCGCTTTCGGCCGTCAGCGGCTGGGCCAGCAGCTCGGCGATGCGGGCCTGGGCGCTGTCCGTTTGCCCGGCGGTGCGCAAGTGGGTGGGGGCCTGGCCGATGCGCTCGCGGCTGAGCTGGGCGACGGTGCCGAAGCCACCATCGTCCGAGAAGCTGGCGCAGCCGCTGAGCGCCAGCGTGGCCAGGGTGAGCGTGGCCAGGCGCCGCCGCGCCGGCCAGGGGTGGTGGGATTGGTTCATTGCCTGCTGTGGGTGTGCGCCCGGGCCGAAGGCCAAGGGCCATGCCCGCGCGCCGCGCGCACGGGGCCAGCGGCCTGCCTCAGCAGGCCGTCAAGGGTCAGCAGCTTCGGGGTGGGCGCTCGAGCCCGCCCGACTCGTAGTGCGGCGCCGTCGCGTGCAGCCGGGCAAAGGCGGCGTCGGCCACCTGGGGCGATGCGACCACGCCCGGCACGTCGGCCGGCATGGGGGTGAGCGAGCACAAGGCGGCGCAGAGGTGGCAGCTGCCATGGTGCGGCTGGCCCGTAGTATCTGCCGGCGCATCCGCTGCAGGCTCGGCGGCCATGGTGTGACAGCCCGCCATCTGGGCCGTGGCCTCTGGCGCCACCATGGCCACGTGGCCACCGCCGTCCGCCGCAGGCGCGCAGGCCATGGCCACCGCCAGCGCCCCCCGCACGGGGAGCAGCACGGCCAACAGCAGCAGCAAGGCAAGGCGCAGCGTCTTCACGGGGCGCAAGCGTACCAGAGCGGGGCCGGCATCCGGCCGCCTCGGTAGCATCGGGCGTTTCGACCTCATCCCGCTGGCCATGCAGATCAACCTCAACGCCGACCTCGGCGAATCCTTCGGCGCCTGGCGCATGGGCGACGACGCCGCGTTGCTGCAGGTGGTGAACAGCGCCAACCTGGCCTGTGGCTTTCACGCGGGCGATCCGCTGGTGATGACCCAGACCGTGCGTGCCGCCGTCGCCGCCAGGGTGGAGGTGGGCGCCCACCCTGCCCTGCCCGATCTGCAGGGCTTTGGCCGGCGCGTGATGCACCTGGCCCCGGCGGAGCTGCGCGCCGCCGTGCTTTATCAGATCGGTGCGCTGGCCGCCATCGCCGCCAGCGAGGGCGCGCGCGTGGCCCACGTCAAACCGCATGGGGCGCTGTCGCACCTGAGCTGGCGCGACGCGGCCACGGCGCGGGTCATCGCCGAGGCGGTGCGCGACACGGGTGCGGGCCTCATCCTGCTGGCGCCGGCACGCTCGGCGCTGGCCGAGGCCGGCCAGGCAGCGGGCCTGCCCGTGGCGCTGGAGGCGTTTGCCGACCGCGCCTATGCGGCCGACGGCACGCTGGCCCCACGCGACCAGCCCGGCGCCGTGCTGACGGACACGGCCGCCTGCATTGCCCAGGCCCGCGCCATGCTGGCGCGCGGCGGGCTGCTGACGGCGCAGGGCGAGTGCCTGCCCACGCCCATCCACAGCCTGTGCGTGCATGGCGACACGCCGCATGCGGCGGCCACGGCGCGGGCGCTGCGCGAGGCGCTGGTGGCCGACGGGTGGCGGCCGGCCGGTTTGGCCGCGGTGCTGGCCACCGGATGAAGCAAAAAAGGCCACCCACCGCTGCCGGTGGGTGGCACGACGGGTCAGTCCGTCATTCGTCGGCGTCGATGTAGGCGTAGCCGCCATGGCCGCTGAGCGCGCAATCGGCGGCCTCGACCTTGACCACCACGGTCTCGCCATGCAGCCGCTCCAGCCCGAGCAGGTTCACCGGCTGCCAGTCAATGACCTTCCATTGGCCGCCCTGGAACGATTGCCAGCCGGGATAGGCCGGATCGTTGGAGTAGTAGCGGCGGGCGTACAGCACCTCACCCGTGCTCTTGACGGTCACGCTGATGTCCACATACGGCTGGTCGTCGGGGTCGTGCTGCGGATCCTCCAGCACGGCGGCCCAGTTGAACGAGAGCGCAAACGCGGTGGCGTCGGAGGGCACTTGCACTTCGCGCGTCAGGCGGCTGATGTGCAGGTTGTTGTCCTGGTTGTTGACGCGCGCCGCGTACTGGCCAAACAACACCATCGGAATCGAGCTGGCGATGGGATCCTGCCCCGGC
Organism: Pseudomonadota bacterium; assembly: GCA_020161145.1. Classification (GTDB taxonomy): domain Bacteria; phylum Pseudomonadota; class Gammaproteobacteria; order Burkholderiales; family Burkholderiaceae_C; genus Ideonella. Next base: position 55,962 of record JAIUPQ010000001.1, on the reverse strand, counting down.
GTAACGATCACGCTCTTGTCGGATGGCGTGACCTGACCGGAGCCGCCCCACAGAAAGCGGATGGAATCCCAGAGGTTGAACGTGCCCTCTTCAAAACCCCAGTTCTGCAGCGCCGTCCCGGTGCGAATCTTGAAGCGCGAGAACGTGCCGTAGAGGCTCTTGGTGCGGCGCGTGAAGAAGATGCCTGAGGTTTCCTCGCGGCGCGCCACCAGCTGGATGTCCGAGGTCACGCCATCGGCCAGTTCGGGCAGCATGAAGTCGAACCCACCAGCGGCCGTCAGCGGCTGGGTGTTCACCTTGGCGCCCGCGACGAACACGTCCATCACGTTGGGCTCTTTGCCGGCCTGCCCACCCACGGACACCACGGTGCCGGCGAGCTTGACGTTCGCGCGGTCGGTCACGCGCACCGACCGGGTGGCGCTGTCGATGGTCAGGCTGGTGATGTCGATGCGGCCGAACTGACCCTCGCTCCAGCCCGCCGCCGCGCCGTCGAACAGCGCCTTCATGTCGGCCGGGCCGTAGATGCTGTTGAGCGAGTCGAAACCAAACACCTCGGGCTCGGTGGGCAGGCTGCCCTGTTTGAGCAGGGTGCCAAAGCCGCTGCCCGGTGCATAGCGCACACCGGCCGAGTCATCGCCGCGGATGTTGGGGTCGTAGAACGCGAAGGCCCCGGCGGTGGCGTCGTACTTGTAGGCCACCACGGCATGACCCCAGCTGGACTTGCCTTGTACGTACTGCTGCCACCAGTTCGGGTTGCCCCACATCAGGAACAACTGCGGCTGACCGGTGAGCTTCATGGCCTGGATCAGGGAGATGGCCACCTGGTCGTCGGTCAAGCCCGTGTTGGCCTGCATCTGGCGCCGCCCCCACTCCTGGCTGGCGGCGGCGTGCGCACGCACGATCAGTTCCTCGGCGATCAGGTCATCGTTGGGCTGCGTGGCATCGCCTTCCAGGTAGGTCTGAAACAACCCCTTGCCGGCGTTGAGCGGGCTCTTGGCCTGCTCATAGAACCAGTCGGAGTAGGACGCCATGCCCAGGCAATTGCCACCCGGCGCGGAGTAGCTGCCGCTGTTGGTGCGAAAGAAGCTGTCCGCCGAAGGCCGCATTGCCGTGTCCACATCCAGCGCCGTCACCGGTGACGCCGACGCGGTGGTGGCCAACGCCCCCAGCCCCGGAATCACCGCCACCACGAAGCGCGAAAAGTGCACCGTGTTGAAGGTGACCGTCTTGGCGGCAGTGTCAAAGCGATCCACCGGCATGGCCTGGTAGGCCGCTGCCGTCTCATTCCAGTACAGCACCGTGGGCACGTCGCCGGCTTGCAGCTTGCTGGCATCGAATGGCATGGTGACCTTGACGGGGGCATCGAAAGTCACCGTGCCCGTCTGGTTGTGGGTGAGCACCAGGGTCTTGCTGATGAACACGCCCCCCGCCGCCACAGCCTGTGCCGGCAGCGGCCCCGGCGGCGCGTCTTCGCCCTTGATGGAGACGATCAGCTTGCCGCCGGCAAACGCGTCAGCCGTGAACGCCACGCTGGCGCCGTGCATGGACGAAGTGGCATCGCTCAGTGTCACCGTGTGCGCGATGCCGGCCGAGACCTCGTTGGGATCGGTGACGACGACGGGTGGCTCGCCCACCGTGTTGTCGTCGTCGCCCGACCAGCATCCACCTAACAGCAACACGCCACTGGCCGCAATCACGGCCAGCAATCGGGTAGGGGTCAACATGTGATTCCTCCTTGTGGTTACGCCCGCTGACACGCGGGTCGTCAAACCACTGTAGGAAGGGGGCAGGCGAGCAGCTATCCCACCTTGGCGGGATGGCCATCGCGCCGCGTGGCCCTCGGCGGACCTGCTGCCCGGCGGCGATGCGGCTCGTGCAGAGGGAGCGCGCCCCTATCAGCCCGGCGCCTTGCCGATGGGAGGGGGCCGACTCCCGCCGATGGGCCCTGCCCGAGAGGGCAGGGTCGCAGCACGGACCGACCCTGACGAATGCCCGTCGTTTGAGTGGTTCGATCACGCAAGGAGGCCGCCGTCATCATCCAGGCCTGACGGCGGCACGGCAACGTGGAGCATCCCGACCGCAGCCCAAACCAGGGGCGCATACCGCCATGGACGGCGCCAACCTGCAAACGATTCCATGGACCCCGACATCCCGCCACGACGGGTGGGTGTCTCCCGATTGGCGATGGGGTCATGCGGTGGCTACCATCGCGCGCTTCCGATCTGTTTTGGAGTGTTCAGATGCGCTTTCACCCTCGCCTCGTACGGCCCATGCTGGCCGCCGCCTTGTTGGCGGGCGGCCTGGTCGCCCACGCCAAGGTCACCCGCACTGCATATTTCATCGATGAGCAAACGTTTGCCGGCTACGGCATGCTGGTGGCCTGGGACGACAGCCGCTGGCGGGCCAACCTGACCGATGCCAGTGGCAACCACGACGGCAGCTACAGCCAGAGTGGCCTGCGGCGGGTATTCACCTACGACACGCCGCAGGTGAGCGAGCGCACCGATTGGGACGACGACTGTGCCGATCTTCTGCAAATTCGCCGCCAGATCACGCAGGCCGTCGAAACCCGGCTCAGCGGCACGCCCCGCAAGGGCAGCAGCAACTGGGTCAGCCTGGGCACCGACACCGTGCTCAACGGCTGCAAGGCCGGTCAGGTGACCTCTGTGGGCGACCCCGATGAGCCGGGTATCTCCCCCTGGACGCACGTCAACCTGGGCGCCACACCGCCGCCGCGCCCGCTGGTGGCGGGCGAAGGCTGGGCCGGTTTGATCGAGGCCCCGCGCGATTTGGTGGGGGAGCCCGACCATGCCCACCACATTGCCCAGGACGTGGCCAAGGTCGATGCGACCGGCACCGCCTTCGTCATGGGCACCACCGGCTCCGTGCTGCCCGCCACGCTGGGAGGCGACGGCTGGCTGACCACGACACTGCCCAGCGGCACCCAGCGCGCCTACAAGCGCGTAGCCATGGACACCCGCAGCGGGGCCGAGACCTGGCTGGCCGGCGACCGCGTGCAGGGCCGCCTGCTGTGGGTAGATGCCTGGCGCATGGTCAAGCCGCAGCCAGGGGCCAACTTTGCCAACCTGCGGGCGGCGGCCCGCGTCTGGCGCAAGGCCGATTTCACGTACAGCCGCGAGTACCACCTCTACCGCGATCTGACGGGTTGGCTGGTGGACGACAACGTCCTGCCCGAGCCCGTCCATTCCGAATGGCCGGTGACCTGGCGTTACGCCCCGGAGGCCCTGCACATCGATCGCACCAATGTCAGCTTCCTTCGCGATCGACTGTGGGTGCCGCTGGCGCGCTACGGCGCCCAGCAATGGGTGATGGAGTCCGAGTTGCAGATCGACGTCCCGACAGGCGGTGTGACGCAGCTCATCGCCCCTCGCGTCGCCTGGTACACCGACATGGGCCGCGCCGTGCCCCCCACCACCCGCCGGCCTAGCGCAACCCCCGAAACCGCCCGCCGTGAAACACCAGCGGCGGCAGGTCTGCGTCGGTGAAGCGCTGCACCTCGCCCACGAACAGCAGGTGATCGCCCAGGGCCTGGTGCTGCACGGGCACGCATTCGAAGACGGCCGTGGCGCCGGTCAACACCGGTGCGCCATCGGGCTTGCAGTGCCAGTCGCCTTCGGCAAAGCGGTCGGCCACCGGGCCGGCAAATCGCGTGGCCAGCGCCTGCTGCGATTCGGCCAGCACGTTGACCGCAAAGTGCGTGGCCTGCGTGAACGCCGGCACCAGGTGGCTGACCCGGCGCAGCGCCCACAGCACCAGCGGCGGCTCCAGTGACAAGGCGTTGAACGAGTTCATCGTCAAGCCCTCGAAGCGGCCATCGGGCCCGCGGCAGGTGACGATGGTGACGCCGGTGGCAAACCGCCCCAGCGCGTGGCGCAACGCAAGCGTATCCATCAACCCAACCCCTTGGCCGCCAGCCAGGCACCCAGCGCCGCACAGGCCAGTGCGCCCAGCACATGCGCCGCTGTGTGCAGCAGTGCCGCCGCGGGCCGCCCCGCTTGCAGCAGTGCGAGCGATTCGGCCGAAAAGGTGGAAAACGTGGTCAGCCCGCCCAGAAAGCCGGTCACCAGCAGCAGCCGCAAGCCCTCGCTGGGATGCTGGGTCAACCGCCAGACCAGCGCCCCCACCAGCAAGCCGCCCACGCAGTTGACGGCCAGCGTGCCCAGTGGCAGCGCCGTGCTGCCAAGCGGGTTGAGCGCCAGGCTGACGCGCCAGCGCGCCAGCGCGCCCAGCGCGCCGCCCAGGGCCACGGCCAGCCAGGCGGTCACGGCTGGCCCCCTGCGGCATTGGCCGAGGCCACGCCCCAGCGCGCCAGTGCGGCGTCGTCGGTGGCACTGGCGGTCACCCATTGCGCCCCGGTGGCGGTATGCGCCCGCTTCCAGAACGGCGCCTGGGTCTTGAGGTAGTCCATCAGAAACGCGCAGGCCTCGAACGCCGCCTGGCGGTGGCCGCTGGCGGTGGCCACCAGCACGATGTGCGCGCCCACCGCCAACGTGCCCACGCGGTGAACCACGGTGGCGCCCGTCAGCGCAAAGCGGCTGCGGGCCTCGTCCAGCATGGCGCCAATGGCGCGCTCGGTCATGCCGGGGTAGTGTTCCAGGTGCAACGCCTCAAGCGGTGCACCGTCCTGCTCGGCCCGCACGGTGCCCACGAAGGAGGCCAGCGCGCCCACCGTGGGGCCATGCAGCCGCGCCAACTCGGCGCCCACGTCGAAGTCGGCGGTCTGCACCCGTACGGTGAAGGGCTCAGCCACCGGTGACGGGCGGGAAAAACGCCAGTTCGTCGCCCGGCCGCAAGGTGGCCTGCTCTCCGCACAGCGCCTGGTTCAGCGCGGTGCGTGTGCCGCGGGCCGCGTCCAGCAGCGTGGCCCAGGGTTCGCCCCGGGCACGCAGCGCGGTGCGCACGTCGGCCACAGTGGTGCCGGGCGCAATCTCATGCGCCAGCTCGGCGCCCAATTGCTCGCGCAGTGCGGCAAAAAAAAGAATGCGGATGGTGGACATGGGGTGGCACTGTACGCGATGGCGCCCCGCGAGGAACGCCGGAAATGGGCTCAATCGGGGCCTTGCCAGGCCAGCGCGGTGAGGCACCAGCGGCCGTCGCGGCAAAGCAGTTGCAGCGCCAGGGTGCTGCGGCCGTGCAGGCGGCGCTGGGCCAGCGCGCCGTGGCGCCAGCCGCTGCGGGTCAGGTCAGTGGCCTGAAAACCGGCCAGTCCGTCGCCGCAGGCCAGATGCGCCATCAGCCCACGCGGGTCGGTGGTGGTCACGGCTCCGTCAGCGGCGATCAGGTGGATGGCCGCCTCGGGCGTGAAGAAAAACGGCAGCGCCGTCACATGATGAACCAGGGCATGAGCGCAGCGTGTCACCAGCGCGTCGATGGCGGCGTCGTCATCGGCCGGGGCGGGCCAGGTGATCTCGAACACCCGCGTCGGTCGCGGCTCGCCCACGGAGGCCAGCACCCGGGTGTCCACGTGGCGCAGGCCGCAGGCCTCCAGCACCCGGGCCGAGGCGGCGTTGTCCACGTCGGTGACGGCCAGCAGCCGTGCCACACCCAGCACGTCGCGCGCATAGGCCACGCAGGCCGCCGTGGCCTCTTGCGCCAGGCCCTGGCCGCGCCAGGCGGGCAGCAGCGCGTAACCGACGTCCAGCGCGGGCAGGCTGTCGCGCTTGAAGAGGCCGCACAAGCCCACCAGCGCGCCGCTGGCGCGGTGCTGCACGGCCCAAAAGCCATGGCCTTGCGTGCCGTAGGGCGCCAGCAGGCGGCCCTCCATCCAGCTGCGGGCGGCGGCCTCGTCGCGCACGCCGGGGTCGCTGACGTAGCGGCGCCAGGCGGGGTCGTTGACCAGTTGCAGCACGAAGCCCGCGTCGGCCAACGTGAACCAGCGCAGCCGCAGGCGCGGCGTGTGCAGCACGTCCATCAGGTGGCCAGCAGGTCCGCCATGCTCAGAAAGCGCACCGCATCGCCACGGGCGATGGCCTGGCCGGGCGGTACGTCCACCAGGCCGTCGGCCCAGACGGCCGAGGTGAGCACGCCCGAGCCCTGGTGCGGGAACAGCGCCACCGCGCCGTCGGCATCGACGCGCACGCGCAAAAACTCGCGCCGGGCGTCGGGGCGCGGCCAGTCGAAGGCAGCGCGCAGCGGCAGTGAGCGCACGGTGCGCTGGGTCATGCCTTGCAGCGCCCGCAGCACGGGCGCCACCACCACGAGGAAGGTGGCAAAGCTGGCCGCCGGATTGCCGGGCAGGCCAAAGTACAGCGCCGCGCCCACCTGCCCCACGGCCAGCGGTTTGCCCGGCTTGATGGCCAGCTTCCACAGGTGCAGGCGGCCCAGCTGCTGCACGGCCGGACGCAGGTGGTCGGCATCGCCCACGCTGACACCGCCCGAGGTGACGATGACGTCGCAGGCCGAGGCCTCACGCAGCGCGGCGAGGGTGGCGGGCAGGTCGTCGGGCACGTTGCCCAGGTCGGAGACCTCGCAGCCAGCGGTCTCCAGCAGCGCGCGCAAGGTGTAGCGGTTGGAGTTGTAGATGGCGCCGGGCGCCAGCGGCTCGCCGGGCTGGGTAAGTTCGTCGCCGGTGCACAGCAGCGCCACGCGCAGGCGCCGGCGCACGGCCAGCGTGGCAGCGCCCACCGAGGCAGCCACGCCCAGGCCGGCCGGCGTGAGGCGGGCACCGGCGGCCAGCACGGTCTGGCCGGGCGCAATGTCTTCGCCGGCGCGGCGGATGTGGCGGTCGGCCTGCGCGTCTTGCGTGAAGGTGACGGTGGCGTCGCCGGCCACGGTGTGCTCTTGCATGACCACGGTGTCGGCACCAGCCGGAATGGGGGCTCCGGTGAAGATGCGCGCGGCCGTGCCAGGGAGTAGTTCGGTGCCCACGTGGCCGGCGGCGATGCGCTGGGACACGGGCAGCACGGCGCCGGCCCGCGCCTCGGCCGCGCGCACGGCATAGCCGTCCATGGCCGAGTTGTCGGCAGGCGGCACGGCCAGCGCGGAGACCAGGTCTGCCGCCAGCACGCGGTGGCGGGCGGCCAGCGTGGGCACGGTCTCTACGGCCAGCGGCGGTTGCGCAGCGGCCAGCGTGAAGAGCTCGGTCAACGCGGCGTCCAGCGCCAGCAACTCAGCCATGGTCGTGGGCCTCGATGTACTGGCGCAGCAGGGCCACGTCGGGCGGGATGACCTGCACGCGCGGCGGCGCGGCCAGCAGCGCCTGCAGGGCCGGCGGCAGCGGGGGCTCGAACCCCAGGGCTTCCTGGACGGTGGCGCCGAACTTGGCGGCCTTGGCGGTCTCCAGCACGATCATGGGTACGCCATCGCGCGCATGCTGGGCGGCCACGTGCAGGCCGGCTGCGGTGTGGGGGTCGATCACTTCCTGCCACTCGGCCCAGGCCCAGCGCATGGCGGCCAGCCGCTCGGCGTGGGTGGAGCGGCCCGAGGCGAAACCGTGGCGCTGGTGCACCCGCGCCATCTGGTCTGGCGTGAGGGTGAACTCGGGCGCCGCAAACAGCCGTGCGACCTGGGCACCGTCGCGCTCCAGCAGGTCGGCAATGAAGCGCTCGAAGTTGCTGGCCTTGGCAATGTCCATCGACGGGCTGGAGGTCTCCAGCGTCTGGCTGGCCGGCCGCACGCGGTAGGTGCCGGTGCGGAAGAACTCGTCGAGCACGTCGTTCTCGTTGGTGGCGACGACGAGCTGGTCTATGGGCAAGCCCATCATGCGCGCCACATGGCCGGCGCAGACGTTGCCGAAATTGCCCGAGGGCACGGTGAAGCTGACCGGCTCACCCAGCTTGCGTTCGGCCTGCAGGTAGCCGGCGAAGTAATACACCACCTGCGCCAGCAGCCGCGCCCAGTTGATGGAGTTGACGGCACCGATGGCGTGGGCGCGCTTGAACGCCAGATCCCCGGCCACGGCCTTGACCATGTCCTGCGCCTCGTCAAAGACGCCCTGGACGGCCAGGTTGTGGATGTGGGCGTCCTGCAGGCCGTACATCTGCGCCTGCTGCACCGGACTCATGCGGCCATGCGGGCTGAGCATGAAGACCTGCACGCCGCGTTTGCCCTGCAAGGCCACTTCGGCCGCACTGCCGGTGTCGCCCGAGGTGGCGCCGACGATGTTGAGGCGCTGGCCGCGCCGGCCCAGTTCGTATTCGAACAGCCGGCCCAGCAGCTGCATGGCCATGTCCTTGAAGGCCAGCGTCGGGCCTTCGGACAGGCGCTGCAGCATCAGGCCGCTGCGGCCCAGTGGCAACACGGGGGTGATGGCCGCGCTGCCAAACACCTCGGCGGTGTAGGTGCGGGCAGCCAGTTCGCACAGGTCGGCGTGGGGGATGTCGTCGATGTAGAGCGCAAGGATTTCGTGCGCCAGCTCGGCATAGGACAGCCTGGCCCAGCGGGTCAGCGTGCCGGCATCGACCTGGGGGTAGCGCTCGGGCAGAAACAGCCCGCCATCCGGCGCCAGGCCCTCAAGCAGGATGTCGGTGAAGCGCTGCGGCGCGGCCTGGCCGCGGGTGGAGAGGTAGTTCATACAGGGGCCAGCGCCCAGCCTCAGGGCTTGGTGTCGTCGTCTTCTTCGTCGTCATCGTCGGTATGGAAGACCATGGGCACACCGACGTCGATCTGCGCCATCACCGAGTCGCGGCGCGACTGGTAGAACTGCCGCATCTGTTCGTTGTCGGTGCGGCGCATCAAGTCGTCGAACAGCACGTCCACCTGGGCCACCGCCGCCAGCCGGCGCTCGGTATCGGGCTCGCGGGTGGCCAGCCGCTGCAGCGTGAGCACGATGTCTTCCAGCACCTGGCGGTCGTCGCCCATGATTTCGCGCGTCCGCAACCGCACCTGCAAGGCCTCGTTGGCGGCGGACAGCCCTTGCGTCACCAACCCCAGGTCGTGCCGCGTATCGGCCAGCTTGTCCAGCAGGCCGGCCACGCCGCGCAACACCAGCGGCGTGTCGCCATGGCGCTCGCGCAGGCGCCGCATGACGGCCAGCGCATCGCGGTAGGACTCCTGCGCCAGATCCAGCAGGTCGAGTTCGCGCCGCATGTCGCCCAGCTTGGTGATGGCCATGACCAGGTCGCGCGCGGCAGCCAGGCTGTTGCGCCGGGCGTCGCGAAGCTCTTTGCGCACCTCGACGGCCTGCTCATAGGCCGCCATGGCGCCCTCGCTCTGGCCCGCCGCACGGCGGGCATCGCCCAGGCGCAGCAACAGCACCGACATGTCCCGCAAGGTGGTGGGGCTGGGGCCGAACTGGTCGCGCAGCTTGATGAAATACTCCAGCGCCAGCTCGAACGAGGCCACGGCTGTTTCGTACTGGCCCAGCGAGCGCTGGGCAAAGCCCACCCGGCCGTGCACCGAGGCCGAGCCTTGCAGCACCTGGGGCACCTCGCCCAGCAACTCCAGCGCGCGGTTGGCCACCGGTATGCAGGCTTCGTAGTAGGTCAGCGCGGTGCTGAAGTCACCCTGGCCACACAGCGAGTCACCCAGCTTGCCGCGGGCCATCACCAGGTCGCGGATGACCTGGGCGCTTTCGCCCTGCGTCGCATAAAGCTCTTCGCGCAACGCCAGCGCCAGTTGGTAATTGGTCACCGCATCCAGATGGCGCTCCAGCGTGCGATAGACGTTGGCCAGCTTTTCGTAGGCACTGGCCAGATCGGACAGCACGGCGGCACCATCGCCCACCACCTCGCGCACACATTGGCGCAGCTTCAGGCACTCGGTAAAGCTCTCCAGCGCCGCCTGCTTCTTGCCGCCAGCCAGTTGCACCGTGCCCATGCGGTTCAGCGCCACCGAAAAGTCACGCATCATCTGCGGGCTGTCGGCCTTCTCTTCAAAGATGGCACGGAAGATGGCCACCGACTGTTCAGCATGGCTGATGCCATACAGAAACCGCTTGGCATCGAACTCGGCCTGGGCCAGGTTGCCCAGCGCCGCGCCGAACTCGCGGTAGGTGGCGGCGCCAGGATCGGCCGTATAGGCGTTGTGGGCCTTGATGGCGCGGCGAGTGGCCACGCGCACACCCGTGACCTGGCCTTTGCTCAGCGGCTCGCCGCCCTGGGTTTTCTGCACCGTGATGTCGTCGGTGCGCACGGCCCACAGCATGGGCGCCAGCGTCTCGACGCGCGTGCTCCAGGCCTCGGGCAGCGAGATGATCAGGGGCCGGGCCAGATCGGTATCCAGCCAGTCGACCAGGCCATCGAGTTCCACCAGCGCCGTCTGCCGGGCCTCCTCCCAGGTGGGCGGGGGCACCTCGGCGGGGGTATCGCCATCCTCGTCGTGCGCATCACGGGCACTGGGCTCCTCCACCCGGTGGGGCAGGTCCGCCACCGCCAGGTCCAGCCACACCGGCACCTCGCTGCTGCCCTTCTGAGCTTCCAGGCCAGCGCGCATGTCGCCCACCACATGGGCCGTGCGCAGCGGATAGACCAGCCCCATGGGCACCGACGCTTCGCTCTGGTTCTGGAAGAACTCATGCGCATTGCGATGCACCTGCTCCAGGGTTTCCTGCTTGTCGACGAAGAGCACGAACAGCGGCTGGCGGCCAGAGGCGCCCAGGTTTTGACGAAGTTCGGTCCAGGCTTTGTCGGGTCTGACGGGGCTGCTCATGGGGAATGCGGAAATGGAAAGCGGCGATTTTAGAGTGGCGCCCTGGCCACAGTTCTCGGTGTTAGTCCGCAAAAAACGGCACCCGTCACCCCGCCTTCGCGGCATCCCGCACCTGCCAGATCGCAGGTCCGCACCCGCCCAGCCGCCGGCCCAAGAAAAAAGGACTTGGCGCTTTTGGCGCCAAGTCCTTGATTTTGTTGGTGCGGCTGGCAGGATTCGAACCCACGACCCCTTGGTTCGTAGCCAAGTACTCTATCCAACTGAGCTACAGCCGCTGAAGGATCGAACTATACAGCATGTTTTGCTGCATCCGCAAGTGAAACCAGAGGTGTCAGTCCTCGCCCATATGGGCGATGGCCTGCTCGTGCATCAAGGCCGAGGCCTCATCGCCGGCAGCCCGGGCCATGGCCGCCAGGGTGCGCAGGGCGCGCTGGCGCACCGGGCTGGGCAGGGCCTGGGACTTGGCGGCCCGCTCCAGCGGCCGCCGTGCCTTGCCCCAGAGCTGGCGCTGCGCAAACGCCATGCCGGCCGCCGCCACCACGGTGTCGTCGGCGCCCGCCCGCGCCAGCGCCGTCTCCACGCGGGCCAGCCAGCCGGTGCCGCTGACCACGGGCAGGCCGCCCGCGCAGTCGATCAGGGCCAGCGCCAACTCGCGGCGCATGTCGGGCTCGGCGTCGGCCAGGTGGTCCCAGTGCGGCGCCAGCCATTCACACCCCAGCACCATTTCACCCAGGCGGGCCGCGCGCCGTGCGGCGCGGGCGGCCACCCAGCCATCGCGGCGGTCTGTGGCCTCCAGCTGTGCCCAGACCGCGCGCAACTGCTCGCCGTCAAAGGCGCCGTCCAGCGCCTCGAACGCCAGCGAGCGCAGCAGTGCCTGCGCACCCACCGCAGAAAACGCCTGGTGCTTGGCCAGCAGGCGCGCCGTTTGCAACGCCTCCAGCGGACGGCCTTGCTGGCGACTGGCTTGCAGCCGCAGGCGCAGCGCCTGCGTGCGGCGCGCCACGCCGGGCGGCAGTTCGGCCAGCGCAGCCAGCGCGCGCGTGGCGTCGCGGTCATCGAGCCGCCATTCGGCCTGCATCAACTGCACCCCATCGCGCAGCAAGGCATCGTCCTTGGCGGCGGCCTGGGCGGCCACCAGCCGCTGGTCGCGGCCGGCGCGGTCCTGCAGGCGATGGGCACTGCTGGCGGCCAGCAGGTGTGCCTGGACGGCAAACGTGGCATTGCCGCGCAACTCGGGCACGTCGTCCTGCAGGTCGAGCGCGATCTGCGCGGCCCGCTGGGCGCGGGCATAGCGCGCGGCAAAGAACTCGGCCAGCGCCTGGCGCAGCGCCGCACCGGCCGCCCGCTCACGCTTGAGATTGCGCCAGGCCAGCGCATGCTCGGGCAGCGCCAGCAGCGCGCTCACGGTGCGCAGGCCCACATACAGCAGCAGCACGGCAGCCAGCAGCAGCACCAGCGCCAGATTCAGCGACACGTCCACGCGCTGGCCGGCATAGAACACCGACACCAGCCCATCGTTGCCGCCCAGCAGCGTGGCCGCCACCGTGGCCGCAATGCCGATCAACAGCAGCCAGATGAGGGCGCGCATCACTTGGTCATGGTGGCCAGGGCGGCCAGGGTGTCATCGGGGCGGGGGGTAGGCCGCTGCTGGGCCACCTGCCGCGTGGCCTGGGCCAGCGCGTCCAGGCTGGCGGCGACGCGGCGCTGGCCGGGATCGAAGTAGCGCTGCATGGCGGCATGGGCGGCGGCCAGCTCGCGCTGGGCCACGTCGCCCTGGCGCGACAGCAACGCCAGGCGCGCGTTCAGCAACCGCAGCTTGACGTTCTCACGCAGGAAGTAGCCCTGCTCGGGCGCAATCAGCATGGCCTCGGGCGAGGCGATGCGCGTGACGCGCACCAGGCTGCGGGCTTCCTGCCAGACCTGGGCGGCGGCGTGGCCCAAATGCACCCGCCAGGCCGGCTGGCTGGCGGCTGCGGCCGGCACTGGCGGGGCAGCCGGCGCGGCCTTGGCCTTGGCCGCCACCCGGGCCGGCGTGGCCAGCAGCGCCATGTCGTCCACGTCGCGGCTGATTTCATCGAGGCGCACCGACAGCGCCGGCACGTCCAGCACCTGGGCGGCGCGCAGGCGCTCGGTGTCGCGGGCAATGGCCCGGCGCACGCGCTCCAGGCGGGGCTGGTTGATGTGGGCCAGGCGCTCGTCGGCCTGGCGCAGCGTGGCCAGCAGCGGCTCGGGGCTGCCCGTCAGCTCGCTTTGCTGCTGCGCCACACGCAGTGCGGCCTCGATGTCGGCCAGCGCGTTTTCGTCGCGGCTGCGCGAGAACGAGCGCAGCAACTCGTCGATCTGGTCACGCTGCAGCGCCGATTCGGCCACGCGGGCTTCGAGCAGCGCCTGTTTGGCGGCCGCGTCGGCGGCCACGTCGCTGGCCTGCCTGGCCAGCAGCCGGGCCTCGGTGGCGGCATCCTGGCTGGTCTGCTGGCGGCGCACCAGCTCGGACTCCAGCACGCGCACCCGCTGCTGGGTCTGCCAGACCAGCACCAGGCTGACCACACAGGCCAGCGCCAGCACGGCCGCCAGCACCGGCAACCAGGGCAGGCCCGGGGGCTTGGCGGCGGTCGGTGCGGGCTGTGGCGTGGGGGCTGCGGCTTCAGGCGCTGTCATGGTCATGCATTGTAGGTAGCGCGTCGCGCACGGCGGCCAGCTCTGGCGGCACCACGCGCACCCGCCCAAAGCCTGCGGCCCGGGCCGCCTGGGCGATGCGCGCATGGGAGGCGATGGCCTGGCTGGCGGCCCAGTCGGTGCCGGGCAGCAGCCGCGCCAGCGCACCCACCGCCTCGCTGCTGGACAGCAGCCAGCAGTGCGCGGCCGGTGCGGCCAGCGCCGCCTGCGCGCAGGCCCGCTGGGCGTCCGACCAGACCGGATCGCCCCGGCCATAGGCCTGCACCGCCTGCACGGCCGCGCCGGCCGCCCGCAACTGCTCGCCCAGCCACTCGCGACCGCCGTCGCCACGCACGATCAGCGCGGTGCGCCCGGCCCAGGTCTGGCCCGCCAGCAGCGCCCACAGCGACTCGGATTCATAGGGCGGCGCGACGGGCGCCGTGATGGCCGCCGCCGGCACTCCGGCTGCCTGCAGCGCCGCCACCGTGCCGGGCCCCACGGCCGCCGCGCGCAGGCCCGCCGGCCAGGCCCAGCCGGGCGCGCAGGCCAGCGCCTGGGCCACGGCGTTGGGGCTGACAAACACGACCAGCGCCTGGGCCGGCAACCGGCTCAGCGCGGCACGCACGGCTGCCGCTTCGGGCGCAGGGGCGATGGCCAGCAGCGGCAGCGCCTCGGCGGCCAGGCCCTCGGCACGCAACCGCGCGGCCCATGCGTCGGCCTGAGGCTGCGGGCGGGTGACCAGCGCCGTGGGCGTCACATGCAGGCGGCCAGGTAGGTCGCGCCACCCTGCGCGCGCAGCGCGTCTGCAGCCGTCTGGCCCAGCGCCTCGGCGGCGGCGGTGTCCGGCGCCGGTCCGCTGGCCTGGGCGCGCAGCAGCGGCGCGCGCACGTCGGCCGGGTGGCCCAGCGCGGCGGTCACGGTCAGCACGCCGTCCGCCAGCGTGGCATAGGCCGCCAGCGGCACGCTGCACGAGCCGCCCAGCGCACGCGAAACCGCCCGCTCGGCGTGGGTGGCCAGCCAGGTGGCCGGGTGGGTGAAGGCGGCCAGCCGTGCGGCCAGCATCGGCGCATCGGCCCGCACCTCGATGCCCAGCGCGCCCTGGCCGGCGGAGGGCAGCATGTCGGCCACCGCAAAGTGGCTGCGGATGCGATCGGCCAGCCCCAGCCGCGTCAGGCCGGCGGCGGCCAGCACGATGGCGTCGTAGCCGCCGTCGTCCAGCTTGCGCAGCCGGGTGTCGAGGTTGCCGCGCAGCGGCTCGATGCGCAAATCCGGCCGCAGCGCCAGCAGCTGCACCTGGCGGCGCAGGCTGGAGGTGCCCACGCAAGCACCCGGTGGCAGCTCAGCCAGGCTGGCGTGGCGCGGCGAGACAAAGGCGTCGCGCGGGTCTTCGCGCGCCAGCACGGCAGCCAGCGCAAAGCCTTCGGGCAGCGTCATCGGCACGTCTTTGAGCGAATGCACGGCCAGGTGGGCGCTGCCATCGGCCAGCGCCGCTTCCAGCTCTTTGACGAACAGGCCTTTGCCCCCCACCTTGGCCAGCGAGCGATCCAGGATCTGGTCGCCCCGCGTGGTCATGCCCAACAGGTCGGCGGTTAAACCCAGGTCGCTGGCCAGGAGGGCCTGGACATGGCGCGCCTGCCACAGCGCCAGGCGGCTTTCGCGCGTGGCAATGACCAGCGGCGCGGGCAATTCGGTGATCTGCATGGGTTTGGATTATCTGTTCTCGCCACCGCCCCACCCCTGCGCGCCTTAGGCTGGCGGGATGAGTTCGACCCATGCCGTTTTCCTGCTGATCGGCTTGCAGCAGGCGGTGTTCTGCCTGATGTGGTCGGCGCTGGCCTGGTTCGGCCTGTCCCGCCGCGCGAGCACGACCTGGGCCGTGACCGCACTGGTCGTGACGGTCGGCGTGATGCTGATCGCCCAGCGCGGCCACATCCATTCCTGGTTGACCTATGTGCTGGGCAACGCCGCGCTGCTGGCCGGCATCCTGCTGCTGCGCCATGGCGTACAGCGCTTTGCCCACGTGGGCTCCAGTTGGCGCCGCGATGTGCTCATCCTGACCGTGGTAATGGCGGTGTTGACCGCGCTGCGGGATATGGGGCGCTACGACCTCATCGTGTTGACGGGCTCCACCCTGCTGGGCCTGGCCATGCTCCATGTGGGCTGGGTGGTGGCGCGCAGCCTGCGCGAGGAGCTGGGCAACCGGTTGGCGCTGGCCTGCGCCCTGCCCGTCACCCTGCTGGGCTTGGCCTTCATAGGGCGGGCCGCCTTGCTGTCCCAGGCGCTGGACCCAGCGGGCGCGTCCATCAATGCCAGCAGCGCCGCCAGCGTCACCATCGGCACCGGCTTTTTCGTGGGCTTGCTGGCGCTCAACCTCAACGTGCTGGCGCTGGTCATTGCCCGCCTGGTGCAGCGGCTGCACCACCTCAGCGCCCACGACGGCCTGACGGGGCTTTACAACCGCCGCACCATCGAGCAGCAACTGACCGAGCAGGACCGGCTGCTGCAGCGCCACGGCACGCCCTACGCGCTGCTGTCGGTGGACATCGACCATTTCAAGCAAGTCAACGACCGCCACGGCCACCCTGCCGGCGACGCGGTGTTGCGCACCGTGGCCAGCACCTTGCGCGGCGCCCTGCATGCACCCCAGGTGGCCGCCCGGGCGGGCGGCGAGGAGTTCTGGCTGCTGCTGCCCCACACCGGCCACAGCAGCGCCATGGCGCTGGCCCAGCATCTGCTGGCCGAAGTCCGGGCCCAGCCCACCGTCACCCAAGGCACCGCCGTGCGGGTCACGGTCAGCATCGGCGTGGCCATGGCCGATGATGCGCAGGAGTCGCAAGAGGCCTTGATGCAGCGGCTGGATGCCGCCCTCTATGCCGCCAAGCTACAGGGGCGCGACCGCGCCGTCTGGGCGCCGCCACCGCACCAGCGCGGCGCCACCATCACCCCACCGGCGCCGCCAACGCCGCCCGCACTGCCACCACCTGCCGCCGCGACACCGGTAGCCACTCATCCGCTGCCGTAAGCCGCACCGCCCAGGTCTCGGCCGCCGGCGCGCCGTCCTCGCCGGGCAGCACGCGCCGGGCCAGCTCGCGCACCGCCGCCCGCGCCACCAGCGCGTTGCGGTGGATGCGCAGCACGCCGGCCCCCAGCCTCGGCTCCAGCTCGGCCAGCGACTCGTCCAGCACCAGGGCGCGTGTGGTGGTGCGCAGCGTCACGTACTTCAGCTCGGCCTTCAGGTAGACGATGTCGGCCAGCGGCACCAGCACCAGCCGGCCCCGGTCGTGCACGGTGAGCATGGGTGGCACCGGGGCCGGGGCGCGGCGCTGCGTGGCGCGGCTCAGCGCCTCCAGCAGGCGCTCGCGGCGCACGGGCTTGGTCAGGTAGTCGGCGGCGTCCACCTCGAACGCGTCCAGCGCATGCCCCGTGTGGGCGGTGACGAAGACCACCGCCGGTGCCGCCGCCGGTGCGGCGCGCCATTGCCGCGCCAGCGTCAGGCCGTCGCAGCCGGGCATCTGGATGTCCAGCAACACCACGTCACCCGGCCCTGCCGCGCGCGCCGCATCCGCATCGGCCGCCAGCCGCAGCTCGGCGCCAGCCAGCGCCGGCAGTTGCACCAGCAGCTCCTGCACCAGCGCCTTCAGCCGCTGGCGCGCCAGCGGCTCGTCATCGACGATCCAGACCACGCTCACAGCGGCACCCCGATGGCCACACGCCAGCGGCCATCGGCCGTGGGGCCCAGGCGCAGGTCGGCCTCCAGGTCGTGCAGCAGGCGCAGACGCTCACGCACGCTGGCCAGGCCCAGGCCGTGGCCACCCGGCGCGGGTATCGCGTCGGCCGGCACGGTGTTGGTCACGCTGACCAGCGCGCGCTCGCCAAGGCGGCGCGTGCGCACCTCGATGCGCACCGGCTCGCGGCTGGCCTCCACGCCGTGGCGCACCGCGTTTTCCACCAGCGGCTGCAAGGCCAGCGGCGGCAGGCGCGCGGCGCCAACCGACTCGTCCACATCCCAGCTCACCTGCAGCCGCTCGCCAAAGCGCAACTGCTCGATGGCCAGGTAGCGCCGCGCCAGCGCGATCTCCTCGCCCAGCGTCGAGGGGCCATCCAGCGCCCCCAGCGCCGCGCGGAACAGCTCGGACAAATCCTCCAGCACGCGCTCGGCCTGGCGCGGCTCGTCCTGCACCAGCGCCATGGCGGTGTTCAGCGTGTTGAACAGAAAGTGCGGCCGGATGCGGGTGCGCAGGTCGGCCAGTTGCGCCGCCGCCGCCGCCGGCCACGCCGCGCGGGCGCGGTTGCGCTCGAATGCATAGAACGCCCCTGCCAGCGCCGCCGCCACCAGCCCCGGCCCCGCAGCGCCGGCCACGCCATCCACCCGCAAACCCAGCCAGCGCGCCTGCGCCGACGCCAGCACCACCGTCAGTGCCAGCGCGTACACCGACACGGCCAGGGTTTGCAGCGGCGGCCCCAGCCGCGCCAGATGACCGCGTGCCGCGCACATGCCCAGCATCCAGGTCAGCGTCACCGGCACCGCCAGCCACGCCGCCTCGGCCAGCGCCAGCACCCAGGCCGTCAGGCTGCTCGCGCCCGCAAGCAGGGCCACGGCCAGCGCGCCATGCACCAGCGCCAGTGCCCGCAGCACTGCGCTGGCGCTGCATAAGTTGGGAACGGTGTGGAGGCGCACGCCGCATCCTAAACTGATGGTCATGAACCAGAACCAGTTTGACAACAAGGCGCAGGCATGGTCGGCGCTGTTCAGCGAGCCCATGAGCGCGCTGGTGCAGCGCTACACCACCAGCGTGCGCTTCGATCAGCGGCTTGCGCAGGCCGACATCGAGGGCAGCCTGGCCCATGCCGAGATGCTGCATGCGCAAGGGCTGATCGGTGCGCCCGACTGGGCGGCCATCCAGCGCGGCATGGCGCAGATCAAGGCCGAGATCGAGGCCGGCACCTTCGTCTGGCAGGACGCGCTGGAAGACGTGCACCTGAACCTGGAGGCCCGCCTCACCGCGCTGGTGGGCGATGCCGGCAAGCGGCTGCACACCGGCCGCTCGCGCAACGACCAGGTGGCCACCGACGTGCGGCTGTGGCTGCGCGGCGAGATCGACGCCATTGCCGAGCTGCTGCGCCAGATGCAGCGCGCGCTGGTGGATCTGGCCGCCCAGCACACCGAGACGGTGATGCCCGGTTTCACCCATCTGCAGGTGGCACAGCCGGTGAGCTTTGCCCACCACCTGCTGGCCTATGTGGAGATGTTTGCCCGCGACGGCGAGCGCCTGGCCGACGTGCGCAAGCGCGTCAACCGCCTGCCGCTGGGCGCCGCCGCACTGGCGGGCACCAGCTACCCGCTGGATCGGGCGCGCGTGGCGCGCACGCTGGGCTTCGAGGGCCTGTGCCAGAACAGCCTGGATGCGGTCAGCGACCGGGACTTCGCCATCGAGTTCAGCGCCTTCGCCGCGCTGGTGATGGTGCACGTCTCGCGCCTGGCGGAAGAGATCGTGCTGTGGATGAGCCAGCCCTTCGGCTTCATCGACCTGGCCGACCGCTACTGCACTGGCTCATCCATCATGCCGCAGAAGCGCAACCCCGACGTGGCCGAGCTGGCGCGCGGCAAGAGCGGCCGCGTGGTGGGCCACCTGATGGGCCTGATCACGCTGATGAAGGGCCAGCCGCTGGCCTACAACAAGGACAACCAGGAGGACAAGGAGCCGCTGTTCGACACCGTGGACACGGTCAAGGACACGCTGCGCATCCTGGCCGAGATGGCCGGCGGCATCCGCGTCAAGGCGCCCGCCATGCGCGCCGCCGCGCAGCGCGGCTACGCCACCGCCACCGACCTGGCCGACTACCTGGTCAAGAAAGGCCTGCCCTTCCGCGACGCCCACGAAGTGGTGGCCCATGCCGTCAAGCAGGCGCTGGGCCGCGGCGTCGATCTGTCCGAGTTGCCGCTGGCCGAGCTCAAGGCGCTGCACCCGCTGATCGGCGACGACGCGCCGGGTGTGCTGACGCTGGACGGCTCGCTGGCCGCACGCGATCTGGTGGGTGGCACCGCGCCCGCGCAAGCCCGCGCGCAGATCGCGCGCCACCGCGAGCGACTGGGCTGAGGTCTGGCTGGCCGTGGCAGGTAACAGGTGGCACTTCGATCTGAGTGGCATGAAACCGGGCGAGCGCCTGCGGCCGGCGCGGTTTGCTCCGTGTCCCCCAGGCTGACACGCCCTTTGGGCGAATCAGCCTTCCTCCTTGACCTGCGCAATCCACACCGGCCGCAAGCACTCGCCCTGGACGCCGGGCTTTGCAAAAAGGTGACGCGCCACCGCCGTTGGGGCCCAGGGTTGCGCATGGCCTGTTGCGAAGGTCAAGGAGGAGGGCTGATTGGCGCGCGGCGCCTGTCAGTCCGGGGGACACGCAGCAACAGGCCATGCGCAACCCTTGGCGCGCTCAATGACCGCATGAGGTACGCAAAGGCATGAGGCGCTGGATCGCCCACCTGGACATGGACGCCTTCTATGCGTCCGTGGAGTTGCTGCGCTACCCGCAACTGCGCGGCGAGGCCGTGGTTATCGGCGGACGGCGCGACAGCACCCCCCGGTTGATGCCCGACGGCAGCCTGCGCTGTGCGCGGCTGCGCGACTACAGCGGACGCGGCGTCATCACCACCGCCACCTACGCCGCCCGGGCCTACGGCGTCAACTCCGGCATGGGCCTGATGAAAGCCGCCCAACTGGCACCGGACGCGGTGCTGCTGCCGGTGGACTTTGCGCAATACCGCCTCTACTCGCGCCGCTTCAAGGCCGCCGTGGCCGAGCTGGCGCCGGTGATCGAAGACCGCGGCATCGACGAGATCTACATCGACCTGACCGAGGTGCCCGGCGCCCAGGACGCCGTGGGCCACGACGCCCATGGCGGTGTGCGCGCGCTGGCACTGGAGATCAAGAACAACGTGCGCGAACGCACGGGCCTGACCTGCTCCATCGGCGTCACGCCCAACAAGCTGCTCTCGAAAATCGCTTCCGACCTGGACAAGCCCGACGGGCTGACGCTGCTGACCGAGGCCGACATCGCCACCCACATCTGGCCGCTGCCGGTGCGGCGCATCAACGGCATCGGCCCCAAGATGGGCGCCAGGCTGGCGGGCCTGGACGTGACCACGATTGCCGAGCTGGCCGCGCGCGAGCCGGCCTGGCTCATTGGGCATTTCGGCCCCACCCATGGCGCCTGGCTGCACGCCGCCAGCCATGGCCGCGACAACCGGCCCGTGGTCACCCACAGCGAGCCGGTCAGCCTCAGCCGCGAAACCACCTTCGAGCGTGACCTGCACCCCCGACGCGACCGCGCGGCGCTGACCACCGCCTTCGACCAGCTGTGCGAACAGCTGGTGGACGACCTGGCGCGCAAACACCTGGCCGGCCGCACCGTGGGCATCAAGCTGCGCGACGACCGCTTTCGCACCGCCACGCGCGAGTTGACGCTGCCAGCGGCGGTCAACACCCTGGCGCCGCTGCGGCGCGCCGCCATCCAGTGTCTGCGCCGCGCGCCGCTGGAGCGGCCGCTGCGGCTGCTGGGCGTGCGGGTGGCCGCGCTGACGCCCTCGCCCTAGCGCAGCGGCATGGCCACATCCAGCGGCACCGGCACGGCCGTGACGCTGTTCTGGGGCGAGCCTTCGATGACACGGTCGGAGTAGGTCAGGTAGACCAGGGTGTGGCGCTTGGCATCCACCATGCGCACCACCTGCAGGCGCTTGAAGACCAGCGAGATGCGCTCGCTGTAGACCTCTTCCTGCTGGCGCAGCGGCTTGGCAATGACGATGGGGCCGGTCTGGCGGCAGGCGATGGAGGCCTCGGACTTGTCCTCGGCCACGCCCAGCGCGCCGCTGACGCCACCGGTCTTGGCGCGCGAGACGTAACAGGTCACGCCCTGCACGCCGGGGTCGTCGTAGGCGTCGACGATGATTTTGTCGTTGGGCCCCCAGAACTTGAACACGGTGCTGACCTCGCCGATGGACTGGGCCAGGGCGGGGGTGGCGATGAGGGCGGCGGCGAGCAGGGCAAGGTGGCGCATGGGGAGGACTCCAATCATTCGGTGGGGTGGGCGGCCGCGACCACGGCCAATGCCGCCGGCTGTACGCGCACCTGCAGGCGACGCGAGGCGGCGATGGGCTCGCCATCCAGCGCCAGCGGCAGCGCGGTGTCGGCCTCCAGCAGCAGTTCACGGTAACGGGCCAGGGTGACGCGGGGGTGCAGCCCGTGCCAACCGGCCATCAGCAGCGGCATCATGGCCAGCGCGCCCAGCCGGCCGAACCGGCCGGCGATGACCAGATCCAGCCAGCCGTCATCGGGCCGGGCCGCCGGCGCGGCGCGCATGCCGCTGGCGTAGGTGGGGGTGTTGAGCGTGGAGGCCAGCAAGGCCTGGGTCTCGTGCACGGGGCCGTCGTCGGCCTGCCAGCGCACACGGTGGCTGGGCAGGGACACCAGCTCGCGCAGCGCGGCCAGGGTGTAGCGGGGCATGCCGCGCAGCCAGCGCGGGGCCTCGTGGGCGCGCGCGCCCACGGCGGCATCGAAGCCCACGGTGAGGCTGGAGAGAAACGGCTGCGGACCATGGCCGGCATCGACCAGGCCGACGTCGAGTGGGCGCGTGGGCGCCGTCAGCGCCCGGGTCAGTGCATCACGCCAGTCCAGCCCGCGCAAACCCAGGGCGCGCGCCAGGTCGTTGCCGGTGCCGGTGGGCAGCAAGGCCAGCCGATGGCCATGGGCCAGCAGCGCGGGCAGCACCTGTTGCACGGTGCCGTCGCCGCCGGCCACGATGACGCGGCTGCCGGGCGGCAAGGCAGCCAGTTGCGCCTGCGCGGCGGCCACCGTCTCGGGCACCACAAGGCCGATCTGCCGCTGCGCCAGCACCATGCCCAGCGGCTCGCGCAGCGCGGCACTGCGCCCCCCGGCGGCGCGGGGGTTGAACAGGCAGACGGTGGTGGTCATGGGTTGGCGGTGTCCGGGCTGGTGCCACTGCGCGCGCGGCCAATGCCGCTGCGGCCCGGGCCGGCCGGTGGCAGCGCGAGGTCGGCCGGCAGGGCGTCGAGCTTGAGCAGCAGGCGCAGCTCGGCGCGCAGGTTGGCTATCAGCGGTTGCAGGTCGGGCACCTGCCCTTCCTGCAACGTGCGCACGGCCTGGGCGGCCAGTTGCACCTGCTGCAGGTTGCCAAAGACGATGAGGTCGGCCAGGGCTTCTTCGATCTGCGCAGCGTGGCGCATCTGCGCCGGGGTGAACGAGCCGGCCAGTGCCCGGTAGATGGCCAGCAGCGCGCGGGTGCGCTCGCTGGTCTGGCGCAGCTCGGTCTGGCGGCGGGTGAACAGCCGCTGCAGGATGAGGATGCGCACGACCAGCAGCAGCATGGCCAGCGCCACCGTGGCCAGAATGGTCAGCGGGATGGCGTCGGATTCAAACCAGCCAAAGTGCCTCACGTCAGCCACCCCACCGAACATCTCGCGGCCAACTTGGCAGGAGCCAAGCAAAGCCCAGCGACCGCCGCGGAACCGGCTTTGCCGGGCCGCTGGCGGTGCCCCCTTTGAGGGGGCTGAGCCCGGACTTGCCCTGTCCCTGCGGACAGGACATGCCTGACGAAGAGCCGCAGCGTCCCCGCTGCGGCGCGGCCTGCAAGGCCGATCCGTGATCGCGTAGGGGGTGGTTCATCGTCAGCGTTGGGAGAGCGCGTTGCCCACCAGCCGGGCAGTGATGTCCACGATCTGGACGACGCGCTCGTACGGCATGCGGGTGGGGCCGATGACGCCCAGCGTGCCCACCACCTGGCCGTCGATCTCGTACGGGGCCGAAACCACCGACAGCGTCTCGTGCGGCACCACGCCGCTCTCGCCGCCGATGTAGATGCGCACGCCCTCGGCGCGGCTGGAGGTGTCCAGCAGCCGCATCAGCTGCGTCTTTTGCTCGAACAGATCGAACAGCTGGCGCAGCGTGCTCATGTCCTGGCCGAAGTCCTGCACGCCCAGCAGGTTGCGCTCGCCACTGACCACGACCTGCTCGGCACTGTCCTGCATGGCCTCGCTGCCCACTTGCACGGCCGCCTGCATCAGCACCGCAATGTCGCCGCGCAACACGTCGATCTCGCCCTTGAGGCGCTCGCGCACGGTGTCGATGGACAGGCCGCCGTAGTGGGCGTTGAGGTAGTTGGCGGCCTCCACCAGCTCGGCCTGGCTGTGGTCCTGCGCGGTGAGGAGCACGCGGTTTTGCACGTCGCCGCCCGGCGCCACCAGGATGACCAGCACCCGCCGCTCGCCCAGGCGCAGAAACTCGATCTGGCGAAACACATTGGTCTGCCGGGGCGCGGTGACCACGCCCACGAAGTGCGAGAGGTTGGACAGCAGGTGCGCGGCCTGGGCAATGACGCGGCGCGGCTGATCGGGGTGCAGCGGCTGCGCCAGCTCGGGCGGCGTGGCCGCGTCGCTGCGCGCGGTCAGCATGGCATCGACGAACACCCGGTAACCCTGCGGCGTGGGGATGCGGCCGGCCGAGGTGTGGGGGCTGACGATGAGACGCTGCTCCTCCAGGTCGGCCATGACGTTGCGGATGGTGGCCGCCGACAGATCCAGCCCCGAGGCCTTGGACAGCGTGCGCGAGCCCACCGGCTGGCCATCGGCGATGTACCGCTCGACCAGGGCGGTGAGTAGGGTGCGCGAGCGCTCGTCCAGCATGAGGCCATTGTAGGGAGCCGCCATGGTGTAATTCTTTGCACCATGCCCGCCCGCTTTCGCCACGCCGCGCTGATCGGCAAGCACCAATTGCCCGGCCCGCAGCCGCTGCTGACGGAGATTGCCGCCTTTTTGCGCGAGCAGGGTCTGCGGGTGTCGCTGGACCACGCCGCCGCCGCACAGACCGGAGCCGACCCGGCGGCAGCGCTGAGCCTGGCCGAGATTGGCGCGCAATGCGACATCGCCGTGGTGGTGGGCGGCGACGGCACCATGCTGGGCATTGCCCGCGCGCTGGCGCCGTTCGACGTGGCGCTGGTGGGCATCAACCAGGGCCGGCTGGGCTTCATCACCGACGTGCGAGCCGCCGAGTGGCACGAGGCGCTGGGCACCATCATCATGGGCGACTTCGAGGAAGAGCGTCGCAGCCTGATCGAGGGCGGCATCTGGCGGGGTGGCCAGCGCGCCGAGGAAGGGCTGGCGCTGAACGACGTGGTGGTCGGCCGCGGCGCCACGGCCAGCATGATCGAGGTGCGCGTGGACGTGGGCGAGGAGTTCGTCGCCAACATGCGCGCCGACGGCATCATCATCGCCACGCCCACCGGCTCCACGGCCTATGCGCTGTCGGCGGGCGGGCCCATCCTGCACCCGGCCATCGGCGGCTGGGTGCTGGTGCCCATCGCCTCGCACACGCTGTCCAACCGCCCCATCGTGCTGCCGGACGGCAAGCCCGTGGTGCTGACCATCGTCAGCGATGCCGACGTCAGCGCCAACTTCGACATGCACGGCATCACCGCATTGGGGCCGGGCGATCAGGTGCGCGTCTGGCGCTCGGACCTCAGCGCGCGCTTCGTCCACCCCCACGGCTGGAGCTATTACGCCACGCTGCGGCGCAAGCTGCGCTGGTACGAGGGCACCACGTCGTGATCCGGCATCTGGCGCTGCGCGACTTCGTCATCGTCACCGACCTGGAGCTGGCGCTGGGCGCCGGCTTCACGGCGCTGACCGGCGAGACGGGGGCCGGCAAGTCCATCCTCATCGACGCGCTGCAACTGGCGCTGGGCGCGCGTGCCGAGGCGCTGGTGGTGCGTGAAGGCGCGGCGCGCGCCGAGATCGCCGCCACCTTCGACACCCCGCCCGCACTGCGCGGCTGGCTGGACGCGGCCGGGTTTGCCGTTGACGACGAGCTGCTGCTGCGCCGCGTGGTCGATGCGGGCGGCAAGAGCCGCGCCTACATCAACGGCAGCCCGGCCACGGCCGCGCAGCTGCGCGAGGCGGCCGAGCACCTGGTGGACATCCACGGCCAGCATGCCTGGCAAGGCCTGACCCGGCCGGCCCAGGCGCGGGCGCTGCTGGATGCGCAGGCCGGCGGCGACGCGGCGGCCGTGGCCCAGGCCTTTGCCCAGTGGCGGGCCGCCCGCGACGCGCTGGATGAGGCCCGCGCGCAGCAAGGCCAGGTGGCCGTCGAGCGTGAGCGGCTGCTGTGGCAGATTGGCGAGGTGGAGCGGCTGGCGCCCGGCGCCGACGAGTGGCCGGCGCTGAACGCCGAGCACCAGGTGCTGGCCCACGGCCAGGCGCTGCTGGACGGTACCGCCGAGGCCAGCCGCAGCCTGGACGACGAGGCCACGCGCGCACTGGCCCGCGCCGCACAGGCGCTGCAGGCGGTGGTGGATTACGACGCCCGGCTGGCCGCCACGCTGGAGGCCGTGCACGCTGCCCAAACCCAGGTGGACGACGCCGCGCGCGAGCTGCACGGCTACCTGGCCCGCAGCGAGCCCGACCCGGCGCGGCTGGCCGAGGTGGATCAGCGCCTGTCGGCCTGGGTGGGTCTGGCACGGCGTTTTCGCCAGCCGCCCGAGCACCTGCCGGCGCTGCTGGCCGATTGGCAGGCGGCGCTGCGCCAACTGGATGCCCAGACCGATCTGGACGCGCTGCAAGCGCAGGCCGACGCGGCGCTGGCCACGTGGCGTGCGGCGGCCACGGCGCTGTCCAAGGCCCGCCGCCGCACCGCGCCCAGGCTGGCCGCGCGCATCACCGAGGCCATGCAGCAACTGGGCATGGCCGGCGGGCGGTTCGACATCGGCTGGGTGGCGCAGGACGCGCCGCAGGCCTTCGGGCTGGAGAGCGTGGAGTTTCTGGTCGCCGGCCATGCCGGCAGCGCGCCGCGACCGCTGGCCAAGGTGGCCTCGGGCGGCGAGTTGTCGCGGCTGGCGCTGGCCATTGCCGTCACCACGGCCGAGGCGGCCGGCGATGGCGCCCCGGCCACGCTGATCTTCGACGAGATCGACAGCGGCATCGGCGGCGACGTGGCCGACGCCGTGGGCCGGCTGCTGCGCCGCCTGGGCGGGCCGCAGCAGGTGCTGGCCGTCACCCACCTGCCGCAGGTGGCCGCCAGCGCCCACCAGCATCTGGTGGTCAGCAAGCAGGCCGCCGATGGCCAGACCACGAGCCAGGTGGCACCGGCCACCGCCGAGGCACGTGTCACCGAAATCGCCCGCATGCTGGCGGGCCATGCCCACAGCGCCACCGGCCGCGCCCATGCCAGAGAGTTGATCGCGAGACACGCCGCATGACCACCACCCCCGCACCGCAACCGACCATGGACATCGTGCTGGTCACCGGCATCTCGGGCTCCGGCAAAAGCGTGGCCATGGACGCGCTGGAAGACGCCGGCTACTACTGTGTGGACAACCTGCCGCCCGAGCTGTTGCCCGAGCTGATCCGCATCGAGCAGGCCCGCGGCGTGCGCCGACTGAGCGCCGCCGTCGATGTGCGCAGCGGCGCCACCTCGCTGACGCTGCTGACCATGCTGGCCGCGCTGCGCACCCAGGGCCACCGGGTGCGCAGCATCTTCCTCAACGCCACCACCCCGGTGCTGATCAAGCGGTTTTCAGAGACGCGCCGCCCGCATCCGCTGTCCAAGCCCGGCGCCAGCAGCGATGGGCATCGCCAGCTCTTCGACGCCATCGAACTCGAGCGGGCGCTGGTGGCCGATCTGCGCGAAGGCTCGACCGAGCTGGACACCAGCCAGTTGCGTGCCGTGCAGTTGCGCCAGTGGCTGCGCGACCTGGTGGGCGCCACCGACAGTGCACTGACGCTGGTGTTCCAGTCCTTCGCCTTCAAGCATGGGGTGCCGCTGGACGCCGATTTCGTCTTCGACGTGCGCATGCTGCCCAACCCGCACTACGAGCCGGCCTTGCGTCCCCTCACCGGCCGCGACGCGCCGGTGGCCGCCTACCTGCAGGCCCAGAGCGAGGTGGGCGACATGCTGGACCAGATCGACGCGTTTCTGCGCCACTGGCTGCCGTCCATGGAGAACGATCAGCGCAGCTACGTCACCGTCTGCATCGGCTGCACCGGCGGTCAGCACCGCTCGGTCTATCTGGTGGAGCAACTGGCGGCCCGCTTTGCCGCCCAGGTCACCACGCTCAAGCGGCACCGGGAGTTGGCGTCGGAGGGCAGTCCGCCAACGTCTTACGCAGCGCTGCCGGCAACCCCAGCCCGCCCAGCGCCTGCACGCTGACCCATTGCCCCTGCGTGCCGCCGCCCAGCGGCGGATCGGCCATGCCTGGCCACGGAGCCCGCATGGGGTGCAGGTGCAGCTCCAGGTGGGTCAGCGCATGGCTGAACGTGGGCGCCAACAGCAAGGGCAGGTCGGGTGGGCAATCGGCACGCAGCGCGGCCTCGCTGGGCCATTGCGGCAGGCTCCACAGCCCGCCCCAGACGCCCGGTGCGGGGCGGCGCACCAGCCACAGCGCGCCGTCCGCACGCTGGGCGTGCAGCCACCATACGGCCTGGGCGCGGCGGGCGATGCGGCGGGTCTTGACGGGCAAGGCCAGCTCGCGGCCCTGGGCATGCGCCGTGCAGTCGCCGCGCAGCGGGCAGGCCGCGCAGCGCGGCGCGCGGGTGGTGCAGACGGTGGCACCCAGATCCATCAAACCCTGGGTGTAGGCCGGCATGTCGGGGCTGGCGGGCAGCAGCGCCTGGGCCTGGGCCCACAGCGCCCGCTTGGGTGCGGCCTGGCTCAGATCGCCCTCGAAGCCCAGCGCGCGGGCCAGCACGCGCTGCACGTTGCCGTCCAGGATGGCGGCGCGCTCACCAAAGCAGAAGGCGGCGATGGCGGCGGCGGTGGACGGGCCAATGCCGGGAAGCTCGGCCAGGCCGGCGGCGCTGCGCGGGAAGGCACCGCCATGCTGGGCCATCACCTGCTGGGCGCAGCGGTGCAGGTTGCGCGCACGGCTGTAGTAGCCCAGGCCGTCCCAGAGGGCCAGCACGTCGTCCAGCGGCGCGGCGGCCAAGGCGGCCACGTCGGGGCAGCGGGCCAGAAAGCGCGGGTAATAGCCCAGCACGGTGGCCACCTGGGTTTGCTGCAGCATGATTTCGGACAACCACACCCGGTAGGGCTCGCGGCTGTGCTGCCAGGGCAGGTCGTGGCGGCCCTGCGTGCGCTGCCAGGCCACGACGCGCGCGGCCAGGGCCTGGGTCGCAGCCGTCACGCGGCGGCGTCCTGCAGTTCGCTGGCGGCGGGCTCGGCGCGATCGGGGCTTTGTTGGGCGGCGGCGCGCAAGGCGGTGGCCAGCCGCTGGCCTTGTTCGGCCTGGGCCAGCAGCAACTCGTCCTGACGCACCAGTTCGGTCAGGCTGTGCAGCAACTCGGCGCGGGCGCTCTGCGCACGGGCCAGGGTTTCGCGGCGGCGCGCCAGATAGGTTTCGCGCTGCGCCAGCGGCTCTTCCAGCGGCTCCAGCGTGGCGCGGCTCCACAGCTTGATCTGGTGGATGGCGTGCTCGAACACGCTGCGCATCCGCGAGGTCAGCATGCGGCGGAACTGCTCGACGAACTGCGGCACCGTCATGCGCGCCATCTGCCGCACGCCAAAGTAGCGCGCGTAGCCGCCCTGGATCTGCGCGAGGTCGCTGCGCAACCGGGCCAGATCGGGCGGCTGGGTCGGCACGTACGGCATGGGGTCGCCGGTCTCGATGTCGGCCAACTGGCGGGCAAGGTCTTCGGCCATGGCCTGCAGCGCGGCTTCCAGGTCATCGACGCGCTGCTGCAGGCCGTCGAACAGCTGGGCAAACGCGGTGGCGGAGCGGGGCAGGTACCAGGGGCCGGCCAGAATGGCCGCCAACTGCCCATCCACCTCGCGCCACAGCGCGTCGCTCAGTGGGGCCAGCACCTGGGTCAGTTGCTGGGTGTGGTCGGCCTGCAAGGCCTGCACGCGCTCGCTGTGCACGGCAAACTCGGCCTCCTCGCGCGCCAGGCGCTGGCCGATCTGGTCGGCCCGGCTGCCGGTCTTGGCTTCCAGCGCGCGCAACTCCAGCATCTGCTGGGCGTGGCTGCGGCGCAGCTCGCGCACGTGGCGGGTGAGCTGGCCTTGCAGCGACTGGGTGAAGCTGGCCACCGCCAGCGTCAGCAGTTGTTGGCGCTGCGGCAGCAACTGCTCAATGATGGCGCTCTTCAACGGCAGCACACCGCTGGCCGTCAGCCGCTCCTGGCGCACCGCGCCGCTGTCGCCCAGCCCCGCCGTCAAGGCCTCCCGGGCGGAGACGGCAAACACCTGCGACTGGGGCACGCCCAACGTGCGCGCCACCTGGGTGCATTGGTCCTGGATCAGCATGGCCTGCTCGGCCGGCGTGCTCAGCGGATCGGCCAGCAGATCGAGCTTGGACAGCACGACGAAGCGCGACAGCGCCGGGTCGGCCAGATGGGTTTGCCACAGATCCAGATCGCCGCGCGAAACGCCACGCGACGCATCAATGACGAAGAACACCGCCGCCGCCGCCGGCAACAGGCCCAGCGTCAGGCCGGGCTCGACGCCGATGGCGCCCAGGCCCGGCGTGTCCACCACCACCAACCCACTGGCCAGCAGCGGGTGGGGCATGTTGAGCAGTGCATGGCGCCAGGCGGGCACGGCCACACGGTCGCGGCCGGCACCCGCCGCTGGCGTCAGGCCCCAGGCGCGCGCCTGCTCGCGCGTGACCTGGCGGGTCTGGGTCACGGCCTGCAAGGCATCGGCCATGGCGCGTGGCTGGTCGACCTCCAGCGGCAGGCCGTGCCAGGCTTCGGGGCGCTCGCGCCACTGCGCCAGGGTCAGCGGCTCGCCATGGGTTTCAATGGGCAACAAGGCCAGCTGGGCCGGCAGCCGCGCATCCCAGCCCAGTTCCACCGGACACATGGTGGTGGCACCCGGCGCGGCGGGCAGCAGGCGGCAGCCGGCGTCGGGAAACAGCAAGGCATTGAGCAGTTCGGACTTGCCGGCCGAGAACTCGGCCACGCAGACCAGCACCAGCGGGTCATTGGCCAATCGGCCCTGCAGCGCTTCGCAGGCCAGTTGCTGGTCGCGCATCAGCAGCCCCGCCTCGCCCAGGTGCTGCTGCAACTGAGTCAATTCCCCCGCCAACTGGGCACGCCATTGCGCCAGCGCATCCAGCCTGGGCATGAGCCTGGGGACGGACGCGGAGGCAAGCGATGACAGCGAAACGGCATCCACCAAAGAGTGGCCAGTCTGTAGTTGGTTGGACGTGTTGGCGGAACGCTATCAGAACACGAGCCGCGCCCGCTGCTGCGACGATCTGTAACAACACCGGCGGGCGCTAGCCGCGTTGGCAAACGGGGCAATGGAAGGTGGCCCGCTGCGCCTGCACGGTGCGACGAATGGCCGTCCCGCAGCGCAGGCAGGGCTGGCCCTCGCGGCCATAGACCTGCGCCAGCCACTGGAAACGGCCCGCCTCACCGGCACCACTGCGGTAGTTGCGCAAGGTGGAGCCCCCTGCGGCGATGGCGTCGCCCAGCACCTCGCGCACGGCCGCCAGCAGGCGTGCTGCGCGCACCGGGCCAATGCGCATGCAAGGCGTGGTGGGCGCAATGCCGGCCCGAAACAGCGCCTCGCTGGCGTAGATGTTGCCGGCCCCCACCACCAACTCGCCGCCCATCAGCGCCACCTTGACGGCGGTGCGCCTGCCCTTCAGGGCGGTGTGAAAGCGTGCGGGCGTCAACAAGGGGTCGAAGGGCTCGGGCCCCAGGCGCGCCAGCAGCGTACCGGCCACCCCGGCGTCCATGGCCGGCGACCAGATCACCGCCCCGAATCGGCGCGGATCGGTCAGTCGCAGCGTGCCCAGGTCGGTGACCAGATCGGCATGGTCGTGCGGGCCGGCCGGCGCCAGGGCGCCGGCCGCAGGATGAAAGACCAGCGCCCCCGACATGCCCAGATGCCACAGCAGGCCGCCAGCCGCACCGCTCAGCGGCAGCCACAGGTATTTGCCACGCCGCAGGGGTGCGGCCACCTCGGCACCGGCCAGTCGCTCGGGCGCCACGCCCAGCGGCCAGCGTAAGGGCTTGCCCAGATGCAGCCCCTGCACCCGTGCCCCTTGCAGCGGCGCCAGGCTGCGGCAGGTGACCTCGATTTCGGGCAGTTCAGGCATCAAACCATTGTGCTGCCAGAATCGACATCACCATGCCTGTTCGCCCTGCTCTCCGTCTGGCCACCCTCGGCCTCGGCCTCGCCCTTGCCGCCACCCTGGCCCACGCCGAGCCGACTGCGCCTGCGCAGTCGGCCCTGGATGCGCCGCTGTTCTACGAAATTCTGGCCGGCGAAGTGCTGGCCCGCGAAGGCGCTGCGCTGGAGGCCGTGCAGGCGCTGCTGGCGGCGGCCGAGCGCTCGCGCGACCCCGCGCTGTACCAGCGGGCCGTCGAGGTGGCCGCGCAAGCCCACCGGGGCGATCTGGCGCGTGCCGTGGCGCAGGCCTGGCAGCGCACCTTGCCTCATGACGTGGACGCCGACCGCACGCTGCTGCAATTGGCCGTGGCGCTGCGCGAACCCCAGGCCGTGGCGGCACCGCTGGCGCGATTGATCGAGGGGCTGCCCCTGCCCGAGCGGGCCGGCGTGATTGCCAGCGTGCCGCGCTTTCTGGCCGGTCTGACCGACAAATCCGCCGCCTACGCAGCCGCCCGCACGGCGTTGGAGCCCCAGGCCGCCACCACCGGCCTGATGGTGCCGGTGGAAGTCAGCCTGGGCCGGCTGGCCCTGGCCGCCGGCGACACCATCGCCGCCGCACGCCGAGCGCAGCGCGCGGCGGCGGCCGACCCCGACGCCCCCGGCCCGGCGCTGCTGGCGCTGGAGCTGCTGGAGACGACACCGGCCGTGCAACCGCTGCTGGACGCCTACCTGGCACGCCCCAACGCGGCGGCCCAGGTGCGCCTGGCCTACGCCCGCGTGCTGGCCGACCAGAACCTGCTGGCGCCCGCGGCCGCACAAGCCCAGCGCGCGGCAGAAACCGACCCTGCCCTGGGCACCGCCTGGCTGACGCTGGCCGCCTACCGGGTGGAGTTGCGCGAGCCCGCCGCCACGCTGGCCGCCCTGGCGCGCTGGCGGGCGTTGCCGCCCGAAGGGGATGCGGCTGCGCTGGCCCAGGCCCGGCGCTTTGCCGATCTGCTGGCGGCCCAGGCGGCCTTCCATCAAGGTGACCTGGCCGCCACGGCCCAATCGCTGCAGGCCATTCCGCCTGAGGAGGCCAGCCTCAGCGTGCTGCTGCTGCGCGCGCGGCTGCTGGCGCGCGAAGGCCGCCTTGCCGAGGCCCGCAGCCTGCTGCAGTCGGGCGCCGCCGCCGACAACCCCACGCCGCTGACCCGCGCCCGCGCCGAGGTGCAGCTGCTGAGTGACGAACGCCAATGGCGTGCGGCGCTGCAGGTGCTGGACGCCGCCCGCGCGCGCTTCCCCGACAGCCAGGATCTGGT
Organism: Pseudomonadota bacterium; assembly: GCA_020161145.1. Taxonomy (GTDB): domain Bacteria; phylum Pseudomonadota; class Gammaproteobacteria; order Burkholderiales; family Burkholderiaceae_C; genus Ideonella. Next base: position 23,282 of record JAIUPQ010000001.1, on the reverse strand, counting down.
GCTGGAATGGGCCCGGGTGGCTGAGCAACTCGGCCGCTACGACGACGCGGAGCGTGAACTGCGCGCCCTGCTGGCCAAGTCGCCCAACGATGCCCACCTGCGCAACGCGCTGGGCTATGCGCTGGCCGATCGCGGCGTGCACCTGACCGAGGCGCAGGACTTGCTGCGCAGCGCCCACACCAGCCGCCCGAGCAATCCCTACATCACCGACAGCGTGGGCTGGCTGGCCTACCGCCAGGGCCGCCCCGCCGAGGCGCTGCCGCTGCTGCAGGCCTCGTTCGACGCCCATCCTCACGCCGAGGTGGCCGCCCACCTGGGCGAGGTGTTGTGGGTGCTGGGGCGCCAGGACGAGGCACGCGCCATCTTGCGCGATGGCCTGGCGCGCGATGCGGGCAACACCGTGCTGACGGAAACGCTCAGGCGCCTGGGGATCGGTCTGTGAAGCAACTGGCGGCCGCGCTGGCCGCCGCGTTGCTGTCGGCCTGCGCCACGCTGCCGCCCATGGCACCGGGTGAGGGCTGGCAAGGCCGGCTGGCGGTGCGCGTGGCCGCCACCGAGGCCCAACCGGCGGAATCCTTCAGTGCCAGCTTTGAGCTGCGCGGCGATGGCGATGCGGGCGAACTGGTGCTGACCACCCCGCTGGGCACGCGTGCCGGCGTGGCGCGCTGGAGCCCGGCCGGCGCCGAACTGGACGACGGCCAGGGCGCACGGCGCTACGCCACGCTGGACGCGCTGGCGCGCGATGTCTTCAAGCAAGACCTGCCACTGGCTGCCCTGCCCTCATGGCTGGCTGGCAGGCCTTGGCCTGCCGCCCCGGCCCTGGCCACCGGGCAGGGGTTTGACCAACTGGGCTGGGCAGTGGACCTGACCCGCCACGCCGAGGGTGAGCTGCGTGCCACCCGCGCCGCGCCGCCCGCGCTCAGCCTGTCGGTGCGGCTGGATCGGCCATGACGCTCAACGACCTGCCGGCACCGGCCAAGCTGAATCTGTTTTTGCACGTGGTGGGCCGCCGTCCCGACGGCTACCACCTGCTGCAGTCGGTATTCGTGCTGGTCGACTGGGCCGACACCTTGCATCTGACGCGCCGCGCCGACGGCCACATCGCGCGCCATGACCTCACGGCCGCCCTGCCCGCCGACGACTTGTGCCTGCGCGCCGCCCGCGCCCTGCAGGCGGCCAGCGGCACCGCGTGGGGCGTGGACATCGCCATCGACAAGCAGGTGCCCTGGGGCGCCGGCCTGGGCGGCGGCAGCTCCGACGCCGCCACGGTGCTGCTGGGCCTGAACCGCCTGTGGGGCCTGGACTGGCCCCGCGCACGGCTGCTGGAGCTGGGCCTGACGCTGGGCGCCGACGTGCCGTTCTTCCTCTTTGGCCGCAACGCGCTGGTGCAGGGCGTGGGCGAGCAACTCACGGCGCTGGACGTGCCGCCGCAGTGGTTCGCCGTGGTCAAACCCCCGGCGCCGCTGCCCACGGCGCAGATTTTCCAAAGCCCGCTGCTGGTGCGTGATACAAAACCTGTTATAGTCACAGGCTCGCTTGCGACGCACCACGCGCTAGAGCACCTGATGACTGAAGCCGGCATTGCGCCGCGCAACGACCTTCAGGGCGCCGCCCAAGCCCTCTGCCCCGATGTGGCGCAGGTGGCCCGGTGGCTCCAGGACCGCTACGGCAACAGCCGGATGACGGGCTCGGGCAGCGCGGTGTTTGCAAGCCTCGGCACAGAGGGCCCTTTGGCGCCCGAGCTGCCGGCGGCGCAACTGGCTCTTGCCAGCGCGCTGCCGACGGGTTGGGTTGGTCGCCTGTGTCGAAGCTGGTCCGGTCATCCTTTGCATGGCTGGGCAGGCTGAATGTGTTTTCAGGGCTGCGGCGCAAGCGGCAGTCCGGTGTAGGGGAGTCGCCAAGTTGGTCAAGGCATCGGATTTTGATTCCGACATGCGAGGGTTCGAGTCCTTCCTCCCCTGCCACCACCCATCTGCAGTCTGTCCCTAGCCCGTCGGGAAGCTACCGTGCTGTTCAACACCGTTCTCTTCACCGGCAATGCGAATCCGGTGCTGGCTCAGGAAATCGCCACCCACTTGAATGCCGAGTTGGGCAAGGCCAAGGTCAGCCGTTTCTCGGATGGCGAGTGCGACATCGAGATCTACCAGAACGTGCGGGCCCGCGACGTCTTCATCGTCCAGCCCACCTGCGCGCCGACCAACGAGCACCTGATGGAGTTGCTCATCATGGTCGATGCCTTGAAGCGCGCCAGCGCCCGCCGCATCAGCGCCGTCATTCCCTACTTCGGCTACGCCCGGCAAGACCGCCGCTCGCGCTCCACGCGCGTGCCCATCTCGGCCAAGGTGGCGGCCAACCTGCTGGAGACCGTGGGCGTCGAGCGCGTGCTGACCATGGACTTGCACGCCGACCAGATCCAGGGCTTTTTCGACATCCCGGTTGACAACATCTTTGCCTCGCCGGTGCTGCTGACCGACGTCAAGGCCAAGCGCTACCAGAACCTGATGGTGGTCAGCCCGGACGTGGGCGGTGTGGTGCGGGCCCGGGCGCTGGCCAAGCAACTGGACTGCGATCTGGCCATCATCGACAAGCGCCGGCCCAAGGCCAACGTGTCGGAGGTGATGCATGTCATCGGCGACATCGAGGGCCGCAACTGCGTCATCATGGACGACATGATCGACACCGCCGGCACGCTGGTCAAAGCCGCCGAGGTGCTCAAGGACCGCGGCGCCCAGCGCGTCTATGCCTATTGCACCCACCCGGTGTTCTCGGGCGCGGCGGTGGACCGCATCGCCGCCTCGCAGCTCGACGAGGTGGTGGTCACCAACACCATCCCGCTGTCGGCCGCCGGCCAGGCCTGCGGCAAGATCCGCCAGTTGTCGGTGGCCTTTTTGTTTGCCGAGACCATCCGCCGCATCTCGGACGGCGAGTCGGTCACATCCTTGTTCGCGGAGCAGAACAGCAACTTCTGATCCGCGTGCTGCAGGGCGCACGGCATGGGGCCGCGCGCCCGTTTTCTTGGGGTCGCCTGGTCGCGGGCAACCCCCACTTGTTTGGAGAGTGCCATGAAATTCGTCGCCTTTGAGCGCACCCTGCAGGGGACCGGAGCGAGCCGCCGCCTGCGCAATGCCGGCAAAGTGCCCGGTATCGTGTTTGGCGCGGGCGAGCCCGCCATGATCGAGCTCGATCACAACGCCCTGTTCTTCGCACTGAAGAAAGAAGCCTTCCACTCGTCCATCCTGGACATGGAGCTGGGCGGCGCCACGCAGCAGGTGCTGCTGCGTGACTACCAGATGCACCCCTGGAAGCAGATCGTGCTGCACGTGGACTTCCAGCGCATCGACGACACCACCCGCCTGCGCAAGAAAGTGCCGCTGCACTTCAAGGGCGAGGAAGAGTCCGTTGCCGTCAAGACCGACAAGTGCATCGTCTCGCACGTGGCCAACGAGCTGGAAATCGAATGCCTGGCCCGCCGCCTGCCCGAGTTCATCGAGGTGGATCTGTCGGGTCTGGAGCGCGGCCAGTCGCTGCACGCCTCGGACATCAAGCTGCCTGATGGCGTCAAGCGCGTCAAGCACGGCACCATCAACCCGGTGGTGGTCTCGGTGGCCGAGCCCAAGGCCGAAGAAGAAATCGCCGCGCCCGTGGCCGCCCCGGCCGACGACAAGAAAAAGGGCAAGGGCAAGAAGTAAGCCCCTGCTTCGCGCGGCCGCCGTGGCGGCCCACACCAGCCAGTCCGCTGCATGCCGACTGGCTTTTTTTCAGCCCAGCATGGCCTCCAGCCCCTCGCTGAGTTCGGCCAGCGGCGGCATGGTCTGCGACCGGCCGCCGCTGGCGACCGTCAGCGTCCGGGCCTGGCCGTCCCAGGTCAGCGTCAGGCCCAGGCTGGCGGCCACGGCCTGCGGCGGATCGGCTTCCACCTCGGCGGCCTCTTCGACGCGGGCGCGCCAGGCCGCCAGGTGGATCAAGGCCGCCATGGCTTCGCCCCCCGGCGCCGGCACGCAGGCCAGCGGAGCCGACAGCTCGGCGGGGAACTGCCATTGGCGCGCCAGCTCGGCGCCCACTTCGGCATGGTCGTAGCCCAGGGCGGCGCGCTCGGCGGCGGCGCGCTGCGGCGACAGCAAGGGCACGCGGGCATCCAGCGCCGCCAGGCCGTCTGGCGCCGCCGCGTGCATGACCAGATGCCCCAGGCCATGCATCAGCCCGATGACAAACGCCACATCACCCGACTGGCCTGCCTGCGGCGCCAGCCAGCGGGCCGCCACGGCGGTGTGCAGGCTGTGCTGCCAGAACGCCGGCAGATCCACCCCTTGCAGGCCTTTGAATGCCGCGGTCATGCTGCAGCCGGCCACCAGGTTGCGCACCATGGCAAAGCCCAGCATCTGCAGCGCATCGTCCACGCTGGCAATGCGGCGCGAGACGCGGAAGTAAGCCGAATTGGCCAGCCGCAGCGTCTTGGCGGCCAGCACCGGCTCGGCCGCCAGTTGAGGGGCAATGTCGGCCACGGCCACGTCGTCGCGGCCGAAACTGGCCAGCACCTGCTGCACCACCTTGGGCATGGTGGGCAGCGCAGCGGGTTGGGCAAACAAGGCTTGGATGGCAGATGCGCTCACGGCAGGCTCAGGTTGTGGCGGGGCGTCTTTCGGGCTATCGGCCCTGAAAGGCCGCCGCTGTAGCCCAGCCGCATGGCCTCTGATTTTTTTGCGGCCTTGCGGGCAAACCCCCTCAATCGCCGCCGATGGCGGCCGATGCCCCGAAGGCGTGCACTCCCTGCCGCCTCAACGGCCCCCCCACCATGACCCACACTGCCCCCGCCTCCGCTGCATCCAACGCCCTGGCCACCGACTGGGCAGCCTTCATGCCCACGGCCCTGACCACCGCCATGGCGGCCGGCTGGCGCGACGCCTTCGAGCGCCACGTGCTGTTTGCCGACGCGCTGCGCCAGCGCGGCAACCTCTACCGCGACCACCGCGACGCCGGCAATCCGGCGCTGCTGAAGTTCGCCCACGAGCTGGTGCTGGACGGGCGCGACCTGCCCCAGCCTTGCAACTACGCGCTGCTGCGCATCCTGCCGCCAGCCGACTGCGCTGCGCCCAAGGCGTGGGCCCGGCCGCTGGTGGTGGTGGATCCGCGCGCCGGCCATGGCCCGGGCATCGGTGGCTTCAAGCGCGACTCCGAGGTGGGCGTGGCGCTGCGCGCCGGCCACCCGGTGTACTTCGTCACCTTCCGCCCCGAGCCCGAAGAGGGCCAGACGCTGTTCGACGTGATGCGGGCCGAAATCCGCTTTCTGGAGGAGGTGGTGGCCCGCCACCCCCAGGCCAGCGGCAAGCCCATGGTGATTGGCAACTGCCAGGCCGGCTGGGCCAGCGCGCTGCTGGCCGCCGCCCGGCCTGATCTGGTGGGCACGCTGATGGTGGTGGGCTCGCCGCTGTCGTACTGGGCGGGCTCGTCCACCATGAACCCCATGCGCTACAGCGGCGCCACGCTGGGCGGCGCCTGGCTGGCCGAGTTCACCGCCGACATGGCGGGCGGGCGCTTCGACGGCGCGCATCTGGTGGAGAACTTCGAGCGGCTGAACCCCGCCAACACCTGGTGGAGCCGCTACCAGCGCCTGTGGGCCAACGTGGACACCGAGGCCGAACGCTTTCTTGAGTTCGAGCGCTGGTGGGGTGGCTACTTCCGCATGACGGGCGACGAGATCGGCACCATCGTGGACAAGCTGTTCGTGGGCAACCAGCTGGCGCGCGGCGAGGTGGCCACCGACGAGGGCCAGCGGCTCGATCTGCGCGCCATCACCGCGCCCGTGGTGGTGTTTGCCTCCTGGGGCGACAACATCACCCCGCCGCCGCAGGCGCTGAACTGGATCATCGACACCTGGGGCGACGAGCGCGCCATTGCGGCCGCCGGCCGCACCGTCGTCTACGTGCTGCACGAACACGTGGGCCACCTGGGCATCTTCGTGGGCGCCGACATCGCGCGCAAGGAGCACGACCAGATCGTCACCTCAATGGACGTCATCAACCACCTGCCACCCGGCCTCTACGAGATGAACGTGCAGCTCAAGGACGGCAGCACGCCCGCCCGCTGGGACGACCTGGAGCCCGGCAGCTACACGGTGCAGTTCCTGCACCGCACCATGGACGATCTGCGTGCCATCAACCCCGAAGGCCGTGAGGAAGAGCAGCTGTTTGCCACCGTGGCCCAGGTGTCCGAGCAGGGCTTGCAGGCCTACCGCAGCGGCGTGCAGCCCTGGCTCAAGGCCATGCAGCCCATGCTGCGCGCCTGGGGCGATGCCGCGCTGGCCTGGCACCCGCTGCGGTTGCAGCGCAGCGTGTTCTCGGACGACCATCCGGCCGCCCCCTGGGTGGCGCAGGCCGCCGAGCACATCCGCGCCCACCGCCACGCGCTGCCCGCCGACCACCCGCAGCGCAGCTGGGAAGCGGCGCTGAACACCTGGGTGGAGTCCCACTTGAACCTGGCCCGCGACCTGCGCGACCGCCAGGTGGTGCAATGGAGTCGCCTGGCCTTCGGGCCGCTGGGTTGGGGCGCCTGGTTCCCCCCGCAGCCCAGCGACGAAACCCGTGCTCAGGCCCGCGCGCAGACGCAGCTGACCGACGCGCGCAAGGCGGTGCTGGCCACGCTGGCCGAGGGCGGCTTCGAGCAGGCCGTCTGCCGCATCGTGGTGGCCGGCATGGTGTCCATCGGCGCCTTTGAGCGCCGCAGCCTGCGATTAGCCCGCTTGCTGGCCGAGCTGCCACTGGGCGAGTTGCCGCGCGGCCAGGCGCGCGGCGATCTGTCGGTGGACGAGTGGCAGGCGCGGCTCAAGGCCGAAGCCCGCATCGCCGCCGTGGCGCCCGTGGAAGCGCTGTCGGCGCTGGCCCAGATGCTGCCCAGCCACGCCGACCGGGAGCACGCACTGGCCGTGGCCGCCGCCGTGCTGATGATCGAGCCCACGCTGCACAACCCGCGCTCCGAGATCATCGAGCTGCTGATCCCCATGCTGGATCTGGCACCGGATGGCGTGATCGAACTGGCCCGCCGCCTGACCGCTCAGGTGGGCGCCGACAAGCCCGCGCCGCCCAAAGCCACCGTCAAGCCCCGGGCCTCACGGCCACCGCGCGGCCAACCACCCGCAGCCGCGCGGGCCAAGGCCGCCCCCCCGGATGCGCACCGGCCGGCCACCGCCCTGAATCCGGCGCGTTGATTCAACCGGCACCCCGCCGGCCCATCAATCGCACCAATCCAGCATGTGGCTCTTGTCGGTGGCCTTGGGCCCGCAGGCCGCGGGCGTCAGCAGCCACACCGGCTTGGGGCCGTCGTTGCCCCGGGTGGACAGCGTCAGCGACGCGGTGCTGCCGCTGATGGGCACCTGATGCAACTCGCCCGCGACCTGCACCTGCAGCGCCTGCCCGTCGTGGCTGGCATCGGCCAGAAACGCCCGCAGATGCAGCTTGTCGTTGCCGCACCAGGCCTGGTAGCGCAGGATGTCATGGCAGGCCGGCCCCGGCGCCGGCATGGCGCCGCCCACCTGCACCAACGCCGCCTGGAAGTCGGGCTGGGTGACCAGCGTGCCCACGTTGGCCCCATCACCATCGGCATCGCAGCCGCTCTGGGTGTGGATGGCCACCAGTCGGCCATCGCGAACCACCGGTGCACCCCAGTCGCCGCCCTGCTCGCTGGTGTCCAGTGCGTAGCGCAGCACGTGGCGCTCGGGCAGGACGGCGTGCACCGGCCCGATGCTGCGGTGCTGGACCTGGTTTTCGCGCCCCTGATCCACGCCGAATCCCTTGAGCGCCACCCACTGGCTGACCTCGGGCGGCGTACCCAGCGACAGCGCCATGTGCTGGCGTGCCTGCAGCGGGTTCAGGCCGGTTTCGCTGTTGGGGTGGGTGGTGAACACGCCCCAGTTGTCGCCACGCCCGTTGCGGGCCCATCGCATCTGATCGGTCACCACGTACTGCTGTGACGGTGGCGGGTGGTTGACCGTGCCATCGGGCGCGGAAGCCGGCACGTCGAACTCCACCACGCGCACCTGGCCGGGTTGCTCCAGGCACTGGCCAGCGGTGGCAAATGCGCCGTTGGCCATCAAGGCGGCCGTGCAGCCGGGTGCCTGATCGGAAGCGAGCAGCCGGGCATTGAAGGTCCAGCTGCCCAGCTCGCTGGGCTGCCATGCATCGTTGCCACGGCAGGCGCTCTCGGGCCGGGCTTGCGCCGCGGTGCGGCCGGCCATCACCTGGTCGATGACGAAGCGGCTGCGGCTGCGCTCGCCCAGCAACTCGACCCGCACCGCCGGGCCGTTGAAGTAGGCCGACGTGGACTGCCACTGCATCAGCGACGTGGCATCCAGATGCTGCACCGCGCCGTCCTGCAGCGAGGTGATGCGCAGGCGATCGCCCGGTGCCAGATGCACCTGTTTGAAGATCAGCCGCAGCCACGGCGCGCCGGCCACGCGCACGTCATGGCGCACGTCGGGGCCAGCCGGTGCCGTGGCGGAGTCGAAGCGGTCGGCGCGCCGCAAGTGGTCGGCCGCAGCCAGCGCGGGTACCGTGCCCGCAAGTGCCAATACAACCGTCAGGGTTTTGCCAAATGGGGCCATGGAGCGGTTTCTTTCCACGCTGAAATGGGAGCCGACACCTTACACGGAATCACCCGCACAAAGCCTTACAAGTGCACCCCCGCAGACAAAAAAAACCCCGCCGCAGCGGGGTGGGGTCGGCGCGTTCGGGGCCCGCTCAGTCGCAGGTCACCGTGCGCGCCGGATAGCACTCGGCCGGCTCGGCCAGCGTGACGGTGTGCGCGCCAGCAGTCTGGTCGGCCAGGGTCAGCACGGCCCTGCCGTTGACGATGGGCGTGTCGTGCAGCAGGCCATCCACGTTGATCATCACGCTCTGGCCGTCGTGGCTGGCGTCGTTCATCACCACGCGCACCTTGAGGGTGCCGGCCTTGCACGAGCGGCCAAACTTGGTGATGTCGGCGCAGGTCGGGCCGGCTGGCGGCTCAGAGCCGCAGACTTCCTCGTAGGCGGTCTGGAAGGCGGCGTTGGAGATCAGCGTGCCCTGGTTGGCACCACCCGTGCGGGTGCAGCCGGCGTTGGTGTGGATGGCCACCATCTGGCCATTGACCAGCACGGCCGAGCCGCTGTTGCCGCCTTCGGTGTCGGCACGGTACCTCAGGCGGGTGGCCGCCGCATTGACCTCGGTGATGGGGCCGCTGTTGACTTGCAGCGTCTGGTTGGCCGTGCCGCTGTCCACACCATAGCCGTCGATCTGCGCGGTGTCGCCCACGGCCGGGCTGGGACCGAAGGTCAGGCTGGCGCCCTGGGCTTGCAGTGCGGTCAGGCCGGTTTCGCTGTTGGGGTTGGTGGTGAACGCGCCCCAATCGTTGCCGATCACGGTCTGCACGAACTTGCGGTTGTTGGTCAGCGTGTACTGATCCTTGGGCGCCGGGTGCACCACGTTGCCGTTGGCCTGTGACGGCGGCACATTGAACTCCACCACCTTGGCGCTGGAGGCCGACGTCATGCAGTGGCCTGCGGTGGTGAAGCAGCCCGTGTTCATCAGGTTGGCCGTACAACCCACGCTCATCAGGCGAGCGCTGTAGCGCACGATGGAGGGCACGCGGTCGTCGGTGGTGCCGCATTGGCTCTCGGTGTCGTTTTGCCGAGCCGCCTCGGCGCGCGCGGCGGCCAGCTCGGCGCCCGTCTTGCCCACCATCACCTTGCCGATGGCAAAGCGGCTGCCCTTGGCATTGCCCAGCACCTCGACCTTGACGGCCGAGCCGTTGAAGTAGGCCGACGACCATTGCCACTGGCGCAGGCTGGCGGCGTCCAGGTGCTGCACCGCGCCGTCCTGCAGCGAGGTGATGCGCAGCTTGGCGCCAGGTGCCAGCTCCACCTGTTTGAACAACAGGCGCACCCAGGGTGCACCCTCCAGCCGCACGACGTGGCCGGCGGCCGCCTCGCTGCGAGCGGTGGCCGAGTCGAACGCATAGTCGCGCAGCACGAATTCGTCGGAAGCCGTCTGGGCCAGGGCAGAAGCGCCCAGCACGAGGCCGGCAGCAAGGGCAAGCAGGTGGCGATGCATGAGAGTGATTCCTTGCGGGATGTTGAAGCGCTGCACTGTGCCAGTCTGCACACCAGCTGTGGCCTGGGGGATGTGCCCCCCTAGTTCTTGGGGGGCGCGGTTGATGCGCTATTCTTCAAATGTCCGGCACCCCACGATGGGTGCCGCCAACATCCCCCTCCATGCCCGACCTGCCCGCTTCTCCCCGCGCCCACTGCCGGCCGACGCCCTGATGGATGCGCCGCCCGATATCCAGCTGACCCCCGTCGACGGCCCGGCCGATCTCGATGGCGCGCGCGAGTTGATGCTGGAGTACGCCAGGCTGCTGGGGGTGGATTTGTGCTTCCAGGACTTTGACCGCGAACTGGGTGCGCTGCCCGGCGCCTACGCCGCGCCCGGTGGGCTGCTGCTGCTGGCGCGCATCGACGGCCAACTGGCGGGTTGCGGCGGGTTTCGACCGCTCGAAGACACCGACTACGCCAACGCCTGCGAAATGAAGCGCCTGTACGTGCGGCCCGCGTTTCGCAGCCTGGGCCTGGGCCGGCTGCTGACGCAAGCCCTGCTGGACGGCGCCCGCCTGGCCGGCTACAGCGAGATGCTGCTCGACACCCTGGACGAGATGGAGGCCGCCCGCACGCTGTACGCGGAGTTGGGCTTCATCGAAGTGCCACCCTATTACTTCAACCCACTGCCCGGTGCCCACTACCTGAAAGTGGATCTGCGCTAGCCAAGGAAACCCATGTCCACCGATCTCGACACCACCTTCCAGGCCGCCGTGGCCCAGAGCACCTCGCTGCCCGAAAAGCCCGCCAACCTGACGCTGCTGCGCCTTTACGCGCTGTACAAGCAGGCCACCCAGGGCGACGCCAGCGGCGAGCGTCCCGGCATGACCGACTTTGTGGGCCGCGCCAAATACGACGCCTGGGCCGCGCTGGCGGGCCTGGCCAGCGACGAGGCCAAGCAGAACTACATCGACTTGATCGAATCGCTGCGGTAGGCGCCGGCGCGCTGCGCCAGCCAGCCGTCGCGCGCGGCCATCAACGCCTGCGTCAGCATGGCGCTGATGACAATGGCGCCCAGCCCTTCGGTCAGCGCGTCCAGCGGCGGCCACAAATGCAGCAGCCACAGCGCCAGCGGGTGCAACAGGTAGATGCCGATGGCCAGCGCCGACAGCGGCAGCGCAGGTGCCTGCATCGGCAGCCGCAGCGCCGCCAGGAACACCACCGGTGCGGCCACCAGCGCAAACAGCGGGTTGTCGATCTGCGTGGCGGCCGGCGTCAGGCGCACGTTGATCATGGCCTCGCCCAGCAAGCCCACCAGGGCCAGCCCGAACAGCGCGGCCACCACGCCGCCCGGCAGCCGCTCGGGCACGCGATGGGCCCGCAACAGATAGCCCATGCAAAAGTACGGAAACGACAGCAGCAGCCCGTTGCGGTAGCTGTGCACGCTGGTCAGCATGCGCGCTGCCAGCGACGCCTCGCCGGCCCACTGATAGGCCGCCGCGTACTGCAACACCACGCCGGCCAGCCACAGCCCCGACGCCAGCGCCACCAGCCGGCGAGCGGGCCAGCGGCGCAGCGCCACCAGCAGCAGCGCCGCCAGCAGCAGCCCGGCCAGGTACCACAGGTGGGCAAAGCCCAGCAGCCAGCGCCCCACGAACACCGCCGCCCCCATGGGCCCCGCCGGCAGCCCGCCCAGCCAGAACGGCAGGTACAGCACCATGCACAGGCCGTAGAGCGCCGCCACCCAGGTCAGCCAGGCGCGGTGCGCCCCCCGCGCCAGCTGGGGCTGGAAGAAATAGCCGTTGATGAGCAGAAACACCGGCACCACGATGCGGCCAAAACCTTTGTCCGCCAGCAGCGCCAGCTCAGGGCTGATGGCGGCCAGTGCCTGGGCGTGAAACAGCGTGACCAGCACGGCCAACAGCAGTTTCAGCGCGTCCAGGGCGTGGTGGCGTGGCATGGCGGCGTCAGGCAAAAAGGGCCGCGTGCTGCTCGCGCAGCCGGTTTTTCTGCACCTTGCCCATCACGTTGCGGGGCAGCTCGGTGGCCAGCGCCAGGTGCTTGGGCAGCTTGTAGGCGGCCAGCCGGGGCTTGAGCGCGGCCAGCAGCGCGGCCGCCTCCAGCCGCGCACCGGGCGCGGGAACGACCACCGCCACCACCGCCTCGCCCCAGTCGGCATGGGGCACGCCGATGACGGCACTCTCGACCACGCCAGGCAGGTTGTTCAGCACGTCCTCGACCTCGGCCGGATAGACGTTGTAGCCGCCACTGATGATCAGGTCTTTGCTGCGGCCCACCAGCGTCAGATAGCCCTGGGCGTCCAGATGCCCCACGTCGCCGGTGCGGAACCAGTCGTCCGGCGTGAAGGCCTCGGCGGTCTTGTCGGTCAGCCGCCAGTAGCCGCTGCACACGCTGGGCCCGCGCACCTGCACGTCGCCGGTCTGGCCCTGCGCCAGCACCGCCTCATCCGCGCCAACGATGCGCAGCCCGGTGCCGGGCAACGCCGGGCCCACGGTGCCGATGCGGCGCGGGCCATCGGCCGGCCGGCAGGGGTTGGAGGTCAGCATCAGCGTCTCGCTCATGCCGTAGCGCTCCAGCATGGTCTGGCCCGTGCGGGCGCGCCAGGCCTCGTGCGTGGCCACCAGCATGGGCGCCGAGCCGCTGATGGCCACGCGCAGCCGGGCGCAGGCCGCAGCCGTCAGCGCCGGCTCGGCCAGCAGCCGCGTGTACATGGTGGGCACACCCATGATGACCGTGGCCTCGGGCAGCCGCGCCAGCACGGCGCGCGGCTCAAAGCGATCGAACCACAGCATCCGCGCCCCAGCCCTGAGCGCGCCATGGCAGGCCACGAACAGGCCGTGCACGTGGAAGATGGGCAGCGCATGCAGCAGCACGTCGTCGGCGCGCCAGTCCCAATAGGCATGCAGCACGTCGGCGTTGGATGCCAGGTTGCCATGCGTCAGCAGCGCGCCCTTGCTGCGGCCGGTGGTGCCGCTGGTGTAGAGGATGGCGGCCAGGTCGTCGGGGCTGCGTGGCACAGGCTGCTGGGCATCGGCATGAAAGGCCGCGCGGTCCAGCAGCGTGCCGGTGCGGTCGCTCTCCAGCGTGTACACATGGCCCACGCCCTGCTTGAACGCCAGCTTGGACAGCCACGGGAAGGCCGCGCCCGTGCAGACCACCACCGCCGGCTCGGCATCGGCAATGAAATAGGCCAGCTCATCGGCCGTGTAGGCCGTGTTCAGCGGCAAAAACACATGGCCGGCGCGCAGCACGGCCAGGTACAGCAGCAGCGCCTCCACGCTTTTGTCCACCTGCGCCGCCACACGGCTGGCGGGTGGCAGCGCCAGGCTGTGCAGCAGGTTGGCCATGCGGGCGCTGGCGCGGTCCACGTCCGCCCAGCTGTAGGCCAGGCCGGTGGCCGTCTCGATGGCGATGCCGTCTTTCTGAAAGTGCGGCTGCAGGTGGGCGTACAGGTTCATGGCGGATCGAATCGGGGTGGGCGTTTGGCGAGGAAGGCCGCGATCCCTTCGCGGTGTTCGGCGCTGTCGGCATAGGCATAGAACGGTTCGCGCTGCGCCCGCGTGCCGAGTTGGTCCTCGACCTGCGCGCGCAGGGTGCGTTTGTTCAACCGAGCGGCCTGAGGCGCCAGCGCCGCCATGCGATGCGCAGCGGTCAACACCTCGGCGGCCACATCGGCGTCTGCCACCACGCGGCTGACGATGCCACGGCTGGCGGCCTCGTGCGCAGACCAGAGCCGGCCTTCCAGTAATAGTTCACGCAACATCTTGATACCAATGGCGCGGGCGACCCGATCGACCTCGCGCGGGGCCATGGCAAAGCCCAGCCGGCCGATGGGCACGCCCAGCCGCGCGCTGGCGCCGGCGATGCGCAGATCGCACAACGCCGCGATCTCCAGCCCACCACCGATGCAGTCGCCCTCGATCTGGGCGATCAACGGCAGCTCGCATTGCCACAGCGCATCCAGCGCCGGCGCCACTTCGTCCTCATGAAACGCGGCCAACGTCTGGGTGTGGAAGCGAAACGCGGTGAACTCCTCGATATCGCCCCCCGCCACGAACGTGCCGCCGGCACCGGCCAGCACCACCACCCGCGCCGGCCCGGCCTGCAGGGCGGCCACATGGGCCCGCAGCGCGCGCCACATGGCCACGTTCAATGCGTTGCGCTTGCCCGGATGGTCAAAGACCAGGCGGGCGATGCCGTTGGCATCCGGGGGCAGGCAATGGACGTGACTCACGCAGGGGGTTCTCCAGGACAACGTAACTTTACGTGACAGCACCTGCATTCCCGGTTGTGACAACATGGACGGTTGCCCCTCAGCCCACACCCTCCATGTCCGCCACCGGCCTCATCCGCATTCGCGGCGCCCGCCAGCACAACCTGCAGAACCTGGATATCGACCTGCGCACCGGCGAGTTGACTGTGGTCACCGGCCCCAGCGGCTGCGGCAAGTCCAGCCTGGTGTTCGACACGCTGTACGCCGAAGGCCAGCGCCGCTACGTCGAGACCTTCAGCGCCTACGCGCGCCAGTTCCTCGACCGCATGGACCGCCCGGCCGTGGACGAGGTGGACGGCGTGCCGCCGGCCATCGCCATCGACCAGACCAACCCGGTGCGCACCAGCCGCTCCACCGTGGGCACCATGACGGAGCTCAACGATCACCTGAAGCTGCTGTTCGCCCGCGCGGCGCAGCTGTTCGACCGCCAGACCGCGCAGCCGGTGCGCCACGACACGGCGCAGCGCATTGCCACCGACCTGCGCGCGCGTGCCGCCGCTGCGGGCGACCCCCGCCTGGCCATCACCTTCCCGGCCACGCTGCCGGCCGACATCAGCGACCAGCAGCAGGCCCAGTGGCTGGCGGCCAGCGGCTTCACGCGGGTGATGGGCGAGCAGGTGCAGGGCGCGCAGAAAGTCATCGCCGTGGTGGCCGACCGCCTGCGCGCCGCCAGCGCCGAGCCCGCGCGGCTGGCCGAGGCCGTGGAGGTGGCGCTCAAGCACGGCGGCGGCCACCTGAGCGCCCACGTGCTGGGCGACGACGGCAACAGCCAGGCCGTCTGGCCTTACGCCACCGGCCTGCACTGCCCCGAAAGCGGCATCACCTATACCGAGCCACAGCCACCGCTGTTCTCGTTCAACTCCGCGCTGGGTGCCTGCGAGACCTGCCGCGGCTTTGGCCGCGTCATCGGCGTCGATCTGGGCCTGGTCATCCCCGATGGCCACAAGACGCTGCGCAGCGGCGCCATCAAGCCCATGCAGACGCCGGCCTGGAAGGAGTGCCAGGACGACTTGCTCAGGTACGCGGGTGACGCCGGCATCCCCCGCGACACCGCCTGGAACCAGCTCTCCGAGGCCCAGCGCACCTGGGTCATCGAGGGCGCGCCCGACTGGCGCGGCAACTGGAACAAGCAGTGGTACGGCGTGCGCCGCTTCTTCGACTACCTGGAGAGCAAGGCGTACAAGATGCACATCCGCGTGCTGCTGTCCAAGTACCGCAGCTACACGCCCTGCCCCACCTGCCTGGGCGCGCGGCTCAAGACCGACGCGCTGCTGTGGCGCATCGGCAGCCAGGCCGATGCCGACGCCGTGCTGCCCCCGGTGCAACGCTTTCTGCCGGCCGGCGTGGCCTGGACGCGCAGCCAGCTCGAAGCCCTGCCCGGCCTGTGCCTGCACGACGTGATGCAACTGCCCATAGACCGGCTGGCGCGCTTTTTTGCCCAGCTCACGCTACCCGCCGACGTGGCGGCCGAGCCGCTGGCGCTGCTGCTGGGCGAGATCCGCGCGCGCCTGGGCTACCTGGGCGACGTGGGCCTGGGCTACCTGACGCTGGATAGGCAGAGTCGCACCCTCTCGGGCGGCGAGGTGCAGCGCATCAACCTGACCACCGCGCTGGGCACCTCGCTGGTGGGCACGCTGTTCGTGCTGGACGAGCCCAGCATCGGCCTGCACCCGCGTGACATGGGCCGCATCGTGCAGGCCATGCAGCGGCTGCGCGACGCCGGCAACACGCTGGTGGTGGTGGAGCACGACCCCGCCGTGATGCTGGCCGCCGACCGCCTGATCGACATGGGCCCCGGCCCCGGCGCGGCTGGCGGGCGCATCGTCTTCGACGGCACGCCGCAGGCCGCCCGCGCGGCCGACACGCTGACCGGCGCCTACCTGGGCGGCCGCCGCCGGGTGGACGCGGGCCGCCGCCGCGCCATCACCGCCGGCACGCCGCGCCTGGTGCTGCAAGGGGCGCGCGAGCACAACCTCAAAGACCTCAGCGTCGAGATTCCGCTCACCGCCCTCACCGTGGTCACCGGCGTCTCGGGCTCGGGCAAATCCACGCTGGTGCAGGACGTGCTGGTGCCCGCGCTGGCGCGCCATTTCGGCCAGGCCACCGAGGCACCGGGCGCCCACGACGCGCTGCTGGGCATGGACCACCTGGCCGGCGCGGTGTTCGTGGACCAGTCGCCCATCGGCAAGACCGCGCGCTCCAACCCGGCCAGCTACGTGGGCGCGTTCGACGCCATCCGCAAGCTGTTTGCCACCACGCCCGAAGCCCAGGCCCGCCACTACACCGCCGGCACCTTTAGCTTCAACGCGGGCGACGGCCGCTGCCCCACCTGCGGCGGCTCGGGCTTCGAGCACGTGGAGATGCAGTTCCTCTCCGACGTCTACCTGCGCTGCCCCGATTGCGACGGCAAGCGGTTTCGCGCCGCCGTGCTGGACGTCAAGCTCGAGCGCGGTGGCCGCGCCCTCAGCGTGGCCGATGTGCTGGAGCTGACCGTGGCCGAGGCCATGGCCGCCTTCGAGCGCGACAGCGAGGTGCGCCGCACGCTGGCACCGCTGATCGACGTGGGCCTGGCCTATTTGCGGCTGGGCCAGCCGGTGCCCACCCTCTCGGGCGGCGAGGCGCAGCGGCTCAAGCTGGCCGGCTTTCTGGCCGAGGCCGCCGGCGGCCCGCGCCAGCCGGCCGCCCGCAAAGGCGTGCTCTACATCTTTGATGAGCCCACCACCGGCCTGCACTTTGACGACATCGCGCAGCTGATGCGCGCCTTCAGAAAACTGATGGACGCCGGCCACTCGCTGCTGGTCATTGAGCACAACCTCGATGTGATTGCCGCCGCCGACTGGCTGCTCGACCTGGGCCCCGAAGGCGGCGAGGCGGGCGGCCTGCTGGTGGCCCAGGGCACGCCCGACGACTTGCGCGACCATGCCAGCTCGCACACCGGCGCCGCGCTGCGCGACTGGGACGCGGCGCTGCGCCAGCCGCATCGGGTGGAAGAAGGCGCGGGGCGCTACCTGGCCCACGCCATCAAAGGCAGCGAGGCCATCGCCATCGTCCACGCCCGCGAGCACAACCTCAAAAACCTCAGCGTGCAGATTCCGCGCGGCCGCTTCACCGCCATCACCGGCGTCTCGGGCTCGGGCAAGAGCACGCTGGCCTTCGACATCTTGTTTGGCGAGGGCCAGCGGCGCTACCTCGAATCGCTCAACGCCTACGCCCGCGCCATCGTGCAGCCGGCCGGCCGGCCCGACGTGGATGCCGTCTGGGGCGTGCCGCCCACGGTGGCCATCGAGCAGCGGCTCTCGCGCGGCGGGCGCAAGAGCACCGTCGCCACCGTGACCGAGATCTGGCACTTTCTGCGCCTGCTGTGGGTCAAGCTGGGCATCACCCACTGCATCAACGACGGCACGCCGGTGCAGCCGCAATCGGCCGCGCGCATTGCCGAGCTGCTGCTGCGCGAGCACGAGGGCCGCCACATCGGCCTGCTGGCGCCGCTGGTGGTGGGCCGCAAAGGCATTTACCCCGAACTGGCCAAATGGGCCGCCGGCAAAGGCCACACCCATTTGCGCGTGGACGGCGCCTTCGTGCCCGTGGCGCCCTGGCCCAAGCTGGACCGCTACCAGGAGCACACCATCGAGCTGCCGGTGGCCGATCTCATCGTCTCGCGCCAGCACGAGGGCCGGCTGCGCGAGGCGCTGGACGCCGCGCTGCAGGCCGGCAAGGGGGTGGTCCACGTCCTCGCGCCGCTGGACGGTCTGGCCGAGGCCCTGGCCGACGGCCTCCCCACGCTGGGGCTGGGCACGGTGCAGGTGTTTTCCACCCAGCGCGCCTGCCCCGTCTGCGCCACCAGCTACGCCGAGCCCGACCCGCGCCTGTTCTCGTACAACAGCAAGCACGGCTGGTGCCCCACCTGTGTGGGCACCGGGCTGGCCCTGACGCGCGAGCAGCGCCAGGCCTTTGACGACACCCGACAGGAAGACAACCAGGGCCGCGCCCGCGCGCTGGACGGCGAGCCCGACGTGGAGGGCGTGGGCGAAGCGCCCTGCCCCGATTGCGGCGGCGCCCGCCTCAATGCGCTGGCGCGCGGCGTGCGGTTTGCGGACCGCGCCATCCACGACGTGGCCCAGTTGCCGGTGGGCGCCGTGCGCGCCTGGCTGCAAGGCCTGGCGCTGACGGGCCGCGACGCCGACATCGCCAGCGGCGTGGTGGCCGAAATCGACAGCCGGCTGTCCTTCCTCGAAGACGTGGGCCTGGCCTACCTGACGCTGGAGCGCGCCGCGCCCACGCTCAGCGGCGGCGAGGCCCAGCGCATCCGCCTGGCGGCGCAACTGGGCAGCCACCTGCAAGGCGTGTGCTACGTGCTGGACGAGCCCACCATCGGCCTGCACCCGCGCGACAACCAGGTGCTGCTGGGTGCGCTGAACAAGCTGGCCCAGAGCGGCAACACGCTGGTGGTGGTGGAGCACGACGAAGACACCATCCGCCGCGCCGACCACATCATCGACATCGGCCCCGGCGCCGGCCAGCAGGGCGGCACGCTGGTGGCCGAGGGCACGGTGGCCGACCTGATGGCTGCGCCCGACTCCGCCACCGGCCGCTGCCTGGCCCAGCCGCTGCGCCACCCCACCCGGCCGCGCCGACCGGTCACGCCCGAGACGCCCGCGCTGGAGGTGCAGGGCGCCAGCCTGCACAACCTGCAGGCCGTGGACGCCCGCGTGCCGCTGGGCCGCTGGGTGGCCGTCACCGGCGTCTCGGGCTCGGGCAAGAGCACGCTGGCGCGCGACGTGCTGCTGGCCAACGTGGCCGCCCGCGTGGCCCAGCGCGAGGCGCCGCTGCTGGGCTGCACCGACCTCAGCGGCTGGGGCCACGTGGCCCGCGTGCTGGAGGTGGACCAGACCCCCATCGGCAAGACCCCGCGCTCCTGCCCCGCCACCTATGTGGGCGTCTGGGACGCCATCCGCCGCCTGTTTGCCGACACGCTGGAGGCCAGGGCGCGCGGCTACACGGCGGCGCGCTTCTCGTTCAACACCGGCGACGGCCGCTGCCCCGCCTGCGAAGGCCAGGGCATGCGCACCGTGGCCATGAGTTTTCTGCCCGACGTGAAAGTGCCTTGCGAGGTCTGCCGCGGCCAGCGCTTCAACCGCGCCACGCTGGAGGTGACCTGGCGCGGCAAGCACGTGGGCGACGTGCTGACCATGCCGGTGGACGAGGCCGTCGAGTTCTTTGCCAGCATGCCGCGCATCGCCCACCCCATCCAGCTGATGCAGGACGTGGGCCTGGGCTACCTGACGCTGGGCCAGCCCAGCCCCACGCTCAGCGGCGGCGAGGCGCAGCGGCTCAAGCTGGTGACCGAGCTGGCCAAGATCCGCGACGACGTGGGCTCGCGCGGCCAGCGCTCGCCCCACACCTTGTACGTGCTGGACGAACCCACCGTGGGCCTGCACATGGCCGACGTGGCACGGCTGATCGCCGTGCTGCACCGGCTGGTGGACGGCGGCCACAGCGTCGTGGTCATCGAACACGACCTGCACATCGTCGCCGAGGCCGACTGGGTGCTGGACCTGGGCCCCGAGGGCGGCAGCGGCGGCGGCCGGCTGGTGGCCGAAGGCCCGCCCGAAGCCATCGTGGCCGCCGGCACGCACACGGGTGTGGCGCTGGCGGGCGTGCTGCGGCCTTTGCCCCTACTCACCGTGGCCTGAGGCCCGCGCGCCGACGACGCGGTGGGCGGTGGTACAACGCAATCACAACCCAACCAACCCGAGGAGATCGCCATGGCCGCTGCCGAAACCCGTCTTGCCGCCCTGTTTGCCGACACCTGGTGGCTGCTGCTGCTGCGCGGCGTGCTGGCCATTGCCTTCGGGGTGTTGACCTGGATCCAGCCCGGCCTGTCGCTGGTGGCGCTGGTGCTGGTGTTTGGCGCCTATTCGCTGGCCGACGGCGTGCTGGGCGTCTGGGCCGCCTTCAAGGGGCGCCAGCAGGACGACCATTGGTGGGTGCTGCTGATCTGGGGCCTGGCCAGCATCGTCGTGGGCGTGCTGACGCTGATGGTGCCGGGCATCACCACGCTGGTGCTGCTGTTCTACATCGCCGCCTGGGCCATGGTCACCGGCGCCATGCAAATCGTCGCCGCCATCCGGCTGCGCAAAGAGATCACCGGCGAATGGTGGCTGGTGCTGGGCGGCGTGCTGTCGGTGGCGTTCGGCGTGCTGCTGCTGGCCCAGCCGGGCGCGGGCGCGCTGGCGCTGTTGTGGCTGATTGCCACCTATGCGGTGCTGTTCGGCGCGCTGATGGTGTTTCTGGCGTTCAAGGTGCGGGGGGTGGTCAAGGCCGTTGCGGCCTGAGTCGGGGGGCGGTCAACCGACCCTGGCAGCCCGTGCCATGACCGGGGTGCGCGGGCCAATCTCCCCTTGGCACGCATTCCACCGCTCGCATGCGCGGTCGACGCCTGGTTCAGTTCGGCGCAGTTTTGCCGGCCTCGGCCCTCGCCAAAACGCTTGCCATAGATGCAGGCTCGGTGGATAAACGTGATGGGACAGTTAGGCCTCGGAATCCACATGTGTCCGCTCGCACTTTCCGTTGAAACACAACTCGGCAAACAGAGGGCCGTGTTTGAGGTGCCGTTGCCCAGCCAACCACCGGTCTACATGTCGTGGATGATTGGTGCCGACCCTGAGCCAGGGCGTGCCGCGGTCGTAGTCGACGCCGCGAAGTTTCTGGGTCTGTGGCAGGCGGAGCCATACCCAATTCATCAAGACTTGGCGTTTGGAAACCCTGTCACATGGAAAGCGGACAGGAAATTTGGATGGGCAGAACGCGGCTTTTCAGAGGGAAGAGCCAACCCTGTTCCTCTGGCGTATGTTAGCTTTGGAATAGATGAGCAATTCGAAATTTCGTACCGGTTTTTATGGTTTGGGAAGCAGATCCGTAGAATTTTTGCCGCGCACGTCCGATTTACGAACGGCATAACTCGGACCATCTGGCTACTGAGCAACGGTTGCAGCGCTTTCCCTATCGAGTCCGATCTCGCGGGAGCACATAAAATCCTTGAGCATGCAGGCGCTCCCGGTTCGTGCGTTCTCACCCGTTCTACGCTGTTAGCATATGCGCCCGAGACCTAACACCTCGCTGAGTCCTGACCCGCCACTACTGGCAACGTAAACCTGCCGGGCGGAATTATTTCGTTAAGCCGCATGACGATCAAAACTGCATCCGAACGCTGTATGTCAATATCATGGACCTCATCGTTAATGACATAGTCTGGTGGAAGATATCTCTTGAGAGCGTTGTAAACGCTTGGATTCCAGGCATTGCTACGTTCTTCCTTGGAATGCGACTATCGAAACTCGATGATCATAGAAAACTTAAGCAGAAGCTAAAGAATGATCTTCTCGAAATATTTATCCCAACATTTAACTCAGGTCAGTCCATATCAATCACTGACGCGGAGAGTGCCGTCAAGAAAATGCGTGATACGTTCAATACCTATAGAAGAATTTATCCCAGCATCTTCCGCAAAGATGCAGCAGAGAAGTTGAACAATATCCTTTCGGAGGGCTTCATTGCAGGCAACGCGGTAAACAAGGCATTCGAGGAACCACATATATTGCAGGATCTAATCAAAGAACTCTGAACCACGAACAAAACCCAACAATTGATCCAAGCGGACATCCAGCAATCTTGGACGCTCCGAAGTATATCGAATTTAAACCGTGGAACGCCCAAAGCCATCGGGGGCCGCCTAGTTGAAAAAATAAAACGCGCCACACGCAACGCCCCCTCGTGGAACCGCCCAACCTGGCTTAGCCATCGCCGGCATTCACATAGATGGTGCGGAAAGTGATAGTGTGTTTAGGCTGAACAATGGTGTCGTTGCCTGCGCTGTGGCGCGCGGGGCCGACTTCCAGGAGGCTGGATCGGCGGTATATACCCTGACGTCGCGTCATTCGCAATTTTACTTTCGTACCGACATTGGAAAGGATGTGGTTCCACCTTCCAAGTATGTCGCCGCAGCTGACATTCGGGCGAGCGGCATTTTTCGTGCGACGGACTAGGCTGAGTTCGCGACCGTCGATGGAATGTGAGTTCCCATGTATGACAGCTTTCATTGCTTGCTGTCTAGTCACTATGGATAGGCAACCACTTTGTGTTCGAAGGGAGAGGCGCAGTAGCGCCAAGGGAATGACATGCTAATAAAGACGATTTTGATCGACGCTGACGGCGTGATTCAGTACGCTTCTGAGGATTGGGAAGTTGCGTTCGCTCGCTGTTTGAATAGTGATGACGCGGCACAAGCGCGCAATTTTACCGCGGACATCTACGATGCCGAAACTGCGTGCCTGTCTCGTGCCGAAGGCTTCGACGAAGAACTGCGGGATGTTTTGAGGAATTGGGGCAAACTGGAACACAAATCTGCCGTCCTCCAGGCGATGCTGGCTATTTGTCCACACAACGATGTGCAGGACGTGATCAGGGCTGTGAGGGCGGGTGGAGTCAAATGCTATGTCGCAAGCAACCAGCAGGCGCAGCGGGCGAAATACATGTCCACCGAGCTTGGCTACGCATCGTTATTCGACGGCGAACTCTATTCGTGTGCCTTGGGCGCAGCGAAGCCTAGTAAGCGCTATTTTCAGTTAGCATTGACGGCAATTGGTGCCGACGGGGCGTCAACATTATTCATCGACGATCGACCTGAAAATGTGAAGGGTGCTAAGCAGGCTGGGCTTCACGCCTTTGTTTACTGTCCCATCCCGGATGATCATAAGGACGCTTATGGAACAGGTGAGGATGGGATTTGTACCAGTTCTTCCTGGTCTGGATGGGCGTAAGGCTTTGCAGGGCTGACTGAGGCAGCTGATGGTTGTAGAGCTGCACATAGCGATGCAAGGTCTGTTGCAAGTCCTCGGCGCTGTTGAAGCGGTGCGTCTTGAGCACATC
>JAIUPQ010000011.1 GCA_020161145.1 Pseudomonadota bacterium | reverse complement strand
TCAGGCGGGCGGTGGATTTGACGGGGCGCGATGCCTGGGTGGCGGCGCGCAATGGGTGGACGCCGGGCCATTTGGCGCTGTCGGGGCTGCTCAATGGGCAGGCGCCGCCAAGCCAGACGCCGCCGCCACCCCCACCGCCCGAGTTGCCGCCGCTGCCGCCGGGGGCCGAGGCGGTGCTGGCGACGACGGGGGCGCTGGCGGCTGAGGGCGCTGGCGCCAGCGGGGGCGCGGCCAGTGGGGGCTCGGCTGCGGGCGATCGGCGGCTGCAGCTGCGCTGGGGCCGCTCGATTGGCCGCGATCAGGAGGTCAGTGCGCCTGTGGCCATGGTGGTGGATGAGGCCGAGCCGCAGCCGGCTGCCCGCAGCCCGGCGCGCCGGGTGCGCTTTGAGGTGGCCCAGGATGCGGGGCAGGCGCTGGCCTGTGAGGCGGAGCTGGTGGCCAATCGGCTGCTGGTGCGGGTCAGTCAGGCCGGCTCGCCTGCGCTGGCTCCCGCCTTGCGCAAGCGCGTCATTGATGCGGCGCTGACCGCTGTGGAGAAGACCTTCGCAGCCTCCCGCCAGTCCATTGCGGTGACGATGTTGGCGTTGGTGCAGTAAGGCCTGGGCTAGGCCTGGCGCGAGGTCAGGCCCAGCCGCTTGAGCAAGGCACGGTCGCGCTCGGCCTCGGGGTTGCCGGTGGTCAGCAGCTTGTCACCGTAGAAGATGCTGTTGGCACCGGCAACAAAGCACAGCGCCTGCAGCGCCTCATGCATTTGCTGGCGCCCTGCCGAGAGGCGCACTTTGGCCTTGGGCATGGTGATGCGCGCCACGGCGATCGTGCGCACAAATTCGAAGGGATCGATGTCGTCCACGTCGGCCAGCGGCGTGCCTTCGACCTTGACCAGTTCGTTGATGGGCACCGATTCGGGATAGGGATCGAGGTTGGCCAACTGGGCGATCAGGCCGGCGCGCTCGGTGCGGCTTTCGCCCATGCCGACGATGCCGCCGCAGCACACGCTCATCCCCGCCTGGCGCACGCGCGCCAGGGTGTCCAGGCGGTCCTGGTAGTCGCGCGTGGTGATGATGCGGCCGTAGGCCTCGGGGGCGGTGTCGAGGTTGTGGTTGTAGTAGTCCAGGCCGGCTTCTTTAAGGGCCTGGGCCTGGCTGTCGCTGAGCATGCCCAGGGTGCAGCAGGCCTCCAGCCCCACGTCTTTGACCTCACGGATGAGGGTGGCCACTTTGTCGATGTCGCGGTCTTTGGGTGCGCGCCAGGCGGCGCCCATGCACAGCCGCGTGGCGCCGCTGGCTTTGGCAGCTTCGGCAGCGGCGCGCACGGCGACCACGTCCATCATCTTGCCGGCTTCCAGGCCGGTGTCGTAGTGCACCGACTGCGGGCAATAGCCACAGTCCTCGGGGCAGCCGCCGGTCTTGATGGACAGCAGCGTGGCCAGCTCGATTTCAGCAGGGTCGAAGTGCTGGCGATGCACGCTCTGCGCGCGGTGGATCAGCTCGGGCAGCGGCAGCTCCAGCAGCGCCTGGATGTCGGCCACGCGCCAGCGCTCGGCTGCGGCGGCCGGCGCGGCAGCCGGCTTGTGAAAGGTGATGGGGGTTGCTGCAACGTCCATGCGGCAGGGTCCTCGACATTGGTTCAGACCCGCATTGTCGCCGCTGCCGCGCGGCCGGCCGCCTACAGCTCGGCCACGCGCATCATGATGCCCCGCGCACGCAGCGCCTGGCCCACGCGCTGGGCCGCCGCCTCGTCCTCAAACGGCCACAGCGTGACGGCGTCGCCATCCGGCGTGCCAATGATGTCCACGGAGAGTCGGGCCGTGTGGTTGCCCAGCAAAGGCAACGCGGCGCGCAGGTTGGTCTGGAAGGCGAGCTGCTCGGGCTGGTCGGAGCCGATGCTGCCGATCAAGGCCAGCCGCAGCGGGGGGCCGTTGCGCTGACCGGCATAGCGGCCTGCTCCCAGGCGCAGCGGGTCGGTGGCGTGTTCCAGCGGCATGCCGGCAACG
Organism: Pseudomonadota bacterium; assembly: GCA_020161145.1. Classification (GTDB taxonomy): domain Bacteria; phylum Pseudomonadota; class Gammaproteobacteria; order Burkholderiales; family Burkholderiaceae_C; genus Ideonella. Next base: position 55,291 of record JAIUPQ010000011.1, on the reverse strand, counting down.
GGGACGGTGGGGGTGACGGGTGCGGGCACCGGTTCGGCCGGGGCGTGCGGCGCAACGGCTGGCGTGGCGGGCGGCGGTGCAGCGACAGTGGCCATGGGCACGGTGGGCGCGGCCACCGGCGCCGCGTCGGTGCGCGCCATCAGCTCTGGCCATGTGGGCGTGGGCGACTGTTGCAGCAGCGGCGCCAGCCACACGCCTGCCGCCAGCAGCGGCAAGGCAGCCAGCAGCCCCGCCACGGCGACGCGGGGCAGGCTCCAGAGGCGCTGCCCCAGCACCGGCCAGGCCTGGCCGGGTGCGGTCGGTCGGCCCAGCAGCAGGCGCCGGCTCTTGCGCCCGCCCGCCTTGAGCGCCGCCACCTGCAGGTGCAGCGACTGGGCCTGGGTGGGGTTCCAGCCGGCGGCCACGGGCACCGCACGGCGTGCCCAGTGGCGCGCGCCAGGGCGCTCGACATAGCCGTGGGCCAGCGCAAAGGCGGCCAGGCGCCGGCTGGAGATGCCAGGCAGCAGGCTGGCGTCGTCAAACAAGGCGTAGCGCTTGCCGTCGGCCTGCGGGGCCGAGAACGGCAGGTCGGCCGAGCCGAAGCCGTTGATGTCGGTCGGGGTGAGCCGCCGAGCCAGCGGGTGGCGGTTGTGCCAGCGGATGACCTGGCGCACGATGGCCCGCTTGTGCGCCACCGATTCGGCCGCCATCAGCAGGGTGACGGCGCCGCTGGTCTGCACGCGCGGCGCGGGCCGCAGCAGCTTGGCGATGAAGTCGCGTGCCGCCGCTGCGGCATTGCCGGGTAGTGCCCCGGGCTTGAGGGTCCGCGTCAGGGTCTGCGCGTCGGGAAAGAACGAGTCTTTCATCCCCGGAAAGTCTCAATAGAGAGAGGGCGTGCTGCGCAGCGCCTTGACGGCACCGCCACCCATGGCTGCGCCAAAGCGCTTGGCCAGGCGCTCGGCCACGTTCTCCTGCGGGGTGTAGTCGATGACGTTCTCGGCCTTGATCACCTCGCGGGCCACGTAGTCCAGGCTGCCCAGGTGGTCGGCCAGGCCTTGCTGCACGGCTTCCTGCCCGGTCCAGAACAGGCCCGAGAAGGTCTCGGGCGTCTCTTTCAGGCGCGCACCACGGCCTTGCTTGACCACGGTGACGAACTGCTGATGGATTTGCGCGAGCATCTGCTCAGCGTAGGCCCGCTGGCCGGCGCTCATGGGCGAAAAAGGGTCGAGAAAGCCCTTGTTCTCACCGGCTGTGATGAGCCGCCGCTCGACGCCCAGCTTGTCCATGGTGCCGGTGAAGCCGAAGCCGTCCATCAGCACGCCGATGGAGCCGACGATGCTGGCCTTGTCCACGTAGATTTCGTCGGCGGCCACGGCGATGTAGTAGGCGCCGGAGGCGGCGCTTTCCTCGACCACGGCATAGGCCTTTTTCTTGTGCAAGGCCTTGAGGCGCAGGATTTCGTCATGCACCAGACCGGCCTGCACGGGGCTGCCGCCGGGTGAGTTCAGGCGCAGCACCACGGCCTGCGAGTTGCTGTCGGCAAACGCGTCGCGCAGTGCACCGGTCAGGTTGTCGGCGCTGGCCAGGGTGTCGGCGGCGATCTCGCCGCGCACCTCGACCAGTGCGGTGTGCGGCCCCGGCTGCGGGGTGTGCAGGCCGTTGGCGTGCTGGCTCAGCGAGTAGACGATGAAGGCCACCAGCGCCAGCCAGGCCAGGCGCAGTCCGATGTTCCAGCGCCGGCGGCTGCGCTGCTCGGTCAGCATGTCGGCGCTGAGCTGGCGCACCATGCGCTCGACGGCAGCCACGGGCATGGTGTCGGTGGAGGGCGCGTTCGACTCGGTGTTCATGGCATTACTCGGGAAAGGCTGAAGAAACGGGCTCGATGTCCGGTGTGGGCCACCAGTGGATGGCCCCCTGCTGCTCCTGCACGGCGATGGGCATCAACTGCTCGCCCCGGCAGGGCCCTTCGATGCAGTATCCGCTGCCCGGGTCGTACATGGCGCCATGAACAGAGCAGATGATCCACCGCTTGTCGCTGGTGAGGAACTGGCCGGGCGGGCTGTCCATCTGGCTGGGCACGTGGGCACAGCGGTTGACGTAGGCCACGGCGCGGCCGTCGATGCGCAGCGCAAAGGCCGCCTGGGGTTGGCCCCACAGCAGCACCTCGAAGCGAAGGCCATCGCCGCGCTCGGCCAGCTCGTGGCTGGCGCACAGGTACTGGGCCGGCAGGGGCGCAGCGCTCACGCGTGGGCTTCCAGCCACTGGTGCAACTCAGGCGTGGTGTGGGCAATGAACAGCGGCGCAAACTCGCCAAAGGCCTCGGGCTCGTGTGCGCCAAACGCCACCGCCACAGCGGGGCAGCCGGCGTTGACGGCCATCTGCAGGTCGTGGGTGGTGTCGCCCACCATCAGGCAGCGCTCGGGCGGGGTGCCAAAGGCGCCCATAAGCTCCAGCAGCATTTGCGGATTCGGTTTGCCGGCGGTTTCGTCGGCGGTGCGGCTGGCGTCAAAGAGGCTGTGCAACTCGGTGCTGGCCAGTGCCGCATCCAGCCCGCGCCGGCTCTTGCCGGTGGCCACGGCCAGCCAGTGGTGGCGGGCGTGCAGCGCGCGCAACATGGGCAGCGTGCCTTCGAACAGCGTGACCTCATGCTGGTTGGCAAAGTAGTGGTGGCGGTAGCGCTCGACCAGGCGATCGAGTTGCGCCCCCACCACCCCCGGTGCGGCATGCGCCAGCGCCTCGCGCAAGCCCATGCCGATGACCCAGGCGGCCTGCTCGCGCGTGGGCGCGGGCGCGTCCACATCCACGCAGGCGGCCTGGATGCAGCGCACGATCAGTGCCGTGGAGTCGAACAGCGTGCCGTCCCAGTCGAACGCGATCAGATCAAAGCGGCGTGGGCGCATGAGCCTCCAAGGTGGTGAGAAACGCCTGGCATTCGGCCGGCAACGGAGCGTGCAGCGTGATGCGGCGGCCATCCGCCGGGTGGTCGAAGGCCAGGTGTTCGGCGTGCAGAAACATGCGGCCGAAGCGGGATTCCAGCCGTTTGTTGAGGGCGAAGTCGCCGTATTTGTCATCGCCCACGATGGGATGGCCCTGGCTGGCGGTGTGGACCCGGATCTGGTGCGTGCGGCCGGTCTTGAGGGTGACGGCCAGCAGGCTGTAGCCGGCGTAGCGCTGCGTCACGCGCACCAGGGAGATGGCGCGCTGGCCCTCGGCATCGACCGCCACGCGGCGCTCGCCCGTGGCGGTGAGGTAGCGGCGCAGTGCCACGTCCACCACCTTGAGCCGCTCGGGCCAGGCGCCCACCACCAGCGCGGCATAGACCTTGTGGGTGGCGCGCTCGCGCAACTGGTCTTGCAGGGCGGTGAGCGCGCTGCGGCGCTTGGCCACCATCAACAGGCCCGAGGTGTCGCGGTCCAGCCGATGGACCAGCTCCAGCAGCCGCGCCTGCGGCCTGGCGCGGCGCAACTGCTCGATGACACCGAAGGCCACGCCCGAGCCGCCGTGCACGGCCACGCCGGCGGGCTTGTCCAGCACCAGCAGGTGGTCGTCCTCGTAGACGATGGGGAATTCGCGCGGCGGTGCGTGCTCGGCCGGCGTCTCGCGCTCGGCCAGCCGCACCGGCGGCAGGCGCACCTCGTCGCCCTCGGCCAGGCGGCTGGCGGCGTCGGCCCGCCCCTTGTTGATGCGCACCTCGCCAGAGCGGATGATGCGGTAGACGTGGGTTTTGGGCACGCCGCGCAGTTCGCGCAGCAGGAAGTTGTCCAGCCGCTGACCGGCGCTGCCTTCGTCCACCCGCACGTGGCGCACACTGGCCGGCGCCGAATTGGGCGGCAATGGCACGCTATTGCGGGCACCGGGCGCGGGAGATTTCGCTTTTATAATGGCTGAAGCCACGGCCGTGCGGTAAGTGCTTGATTCGGTAAGGAGTTTACCCGGGCACCCGACGCCAGCCGTGGACGAGATGCAACGCCGTGTGCGGCCGGGAGAGGCGATGCCCCATGTGATCGCTGGCCCGGGCAAACGCGGTGGCAAGAGACCGACAAGCAAGTCATCCGCCCCGCGCCCTGCGCGAGGCCCGACAAACAGGTTTAGACACGGGCACGCCGCTGCGCTCACCAAAGCGGCGGCGGGCCTGCAGGTGGTGTGCCACCCCCCATGCCTCGCGAAGACCCCCATGCCCCAACCCCTGCTTCTGCCCTGCCCGCCCCTGGTGGCCGGCGCGCACGCAGCCGGCTGGCACATGGCCGCGTGGCCGGCGGCGACACACTCCCGGCGCCAACGCGGCAACCCCTGCCTTCCCGGCTCCAAGGGGTTCGCCGTCCAGGGCACTCTTTCCTTGACTGGCCGCTTCGGCTCTCGTGCATCTGTAATTCCCGCGTGCTGGCGATGACGGCATAGCGGGTGTGAAGTGTCAGATGCCGCCGTGGGCAACCTAAGCCCACCGGCGCGCGAGGAGTGTGTGTACATGAAGCGGATGCTGATCAACGCCACGCAGGCGGAAGAACGCCGGCTGGCCATCGTCGATGGGCAAAAGCTGCTCGACTTCGAAACCGAAATCGAAGGCCGGGAGCAACGCAAGGGCAATATCTACAAAGCCGTGGTGACGCGGGTCGAGCCCTCGCTCGAAGCCTGTTTCGTCGATTACGGCGAAGACCGCCACGGCTTTCTGCCGTTCAAGGAAATCTCGCGCCAGTACTTCAAGGAAGGCGTGGCCGTGCGCGACGCCCGCATCGCCGACGTCATCAGCAACGGCCAGGAATTGCTGGTGCAGGTGGAAAAGGAAGAGCGCGGCAACAAGGGCGCGGCGCTGACCACCTTCGTCAGCCTGGCCGGCCGCTACCTGGTGCTGATGCCCAACAACCCGCGCGGCGGCGGCGTCAGCCGTCGCATCGAGGGCGAGCAGCGTGAAGAGCTCAAGGAGAACCTCGACCAGCTCGACTACCCCAAGGGCATGAGCCTGATTGCCCGCACCGCCGGCATCGGCCGCACGGCCGCCGAGCTGCAGTGGGACCTGAACTACATGCTCAAGCTCTGGGACGCCATCGATGGCGCCGCCAAGTCGGGCAAAGGCGCCTTCCTGATCTACCAGGAAAGCTCGCTGGTCATCCGTGCCATCCGCGATTACTTCACCTCCGACGTGGGTGAAATCCTGATCGACACGGACGACATCTACGAGCAGGCCCACCAGTTCATGAACCACGTGATGCCGGACAACGCGCATCGCGTCAAGCGCTACCGGGACGACGCGCCGCTGTTCAGCCGCTTCCAGATCGAAAACCAGATCGAGACGGCCTTCAGCCGCACCGTCAACCTGCCCTCGGGCGGCGCCATCGTCATCGACCACACCGAAGCCCTGGTGGCCGTGGACGTGAACTCGGCGCGCGCCACGCGCGGCGGCGACATCGAGGAAACCGCCACCCGCACCAACCTGGAGGCCGCCGACGAGATCGCCCGCCAATGCCGGCTGCGCGACCTGGGTGGCCTCATCGTGGTGGACTTCATCGACATGGATGAGGCCAAGAACCGCCGCGAAGTGGAGACCCGGCTGCGCGACGCACTGCGCCAGGACCGCGCCCGCGTGCAGTTCAGCTCCATCAGCAAGTTCGGCCTGCTCGAGCTCTCGCGCCAGCGCCTGCGCCCGGCCCTCTCCGAAGGCAGCCACATCACCTGCCCGCGCTGCAACGGCACCGGCCACATCCGCGACACCGAAAGCTCGGCGCTGCAAATCCTGCGCATGGTGCAGGAAGAGGCCATGAAGGACAGCACCGCCGCCGTGCACGTGCAGGTGCCGGTGGAAGTCACCTCCTTCCTGCTGAACGAGAAGCGCCAGGAGATCAGCAAGATCGAACTCAAGCAGCGCATCACCGTGCTGCTGGTGCCCAACAAGCACCTGGAGACGCCCAACTACAAGCTCGAGCGCCTGCGCCACGACGACCCGCGCCTGGAAAACCTGCAAGCCAGCTACACCATGGTGCAGGAGCCGCAGGACGAGGTGGAAATCTCGCGCCGCGAGAAAGCCAAGGCCAAGCAGGAGCCGGTCATCCGGGGCGTGGTGCACGACGAGCCGGCACCGCCGCCCGTCGTCAAACCGGTACCGCAACCGGCCGCCGCCCCTGTGGCTGCCGCGCCTGCGGCGGCGCCGGCCGCCGCGCCGGCCGGCTTCTGGGGCTGGCTCAAAGGCCTGTTCTTCCCCGAACCGCAGCCCGTGCTGAACGCACCCACGCCCGCCCAGACCCCCGCGCCTGCCGCGGCGCCGGCCCGCAAGGACGGTGGCAAAGACGGCGGCGGCCAGCGCAGCCGGGGCGAGCGTGGCGGCAGCAGCCGCTCGCGCAGCGACCGCTCCAGGGACGGCCGCAGTGAAGGCCGCGCGGATGGACGCACCGAGGGCCGCAGCGAAGGTCGCAGTGAGGGCCGCGCCGACAACCGCACGGAAGGTCGCAGCGAAGGTCGCAGTGACGGTCGCAGTGACGGTCGCAATGAAGGCCGCGACCGCAACGACAACCGCCGCCCGCCCAAGGACGGCAAAGACGCCGGCAGCCGCGACAGCAACCGCCGCCCGCCGCGCGACGCCGACGCGCCGACCAAGCCCCCGGTGGCTGCCCCGGTTGCGCAAGCGGCCGACGACGCCTTGCTGGCCGCCGACCTGCCCGTCACCGAGACCACGCCACCGACCGACGAGGCGCGTGAGCCGTCGCGCCGCCGCCGCCGCCGTGGCGGCCGTGGCCGCAGCGAGGGCCGCACCGAGGAGACGGGCGCCCCCCTGAACGAAGACGGTCTGAACGAAGACAGCCTGGGCGACGACGCACCGACCGACGACGCCGTGGCCACAGCTCCCGTCGCCGCCGAGCCCGCCGCCCAGCCTGACGTGGCCGAACCGGCCGTCACCGCCGCCGCCCGCCCCTGGTGGGAAGACGGTGCGCCTGCGGCCACCCCGCCGGCGCAGGCCGTGCCGGTGGCCCTGGCCCAGCCCCTGTCTCCCCCGCCCGTGACCGAGGCGCCGCAACCGGTGGCCCAGGCCCAGCCCGAACCGGCCCCGGTGCCGGTGCCCGCGCCAGCTCCCCTGCCCACCCCGCCGTTTGTGCTGGCTGCTGCAGAGTTGGCCCGCATCGCGGAAGGCGCCGGCCTGACCTGGGTGCAGTCCGACCCCACCAAGGTGGCCGAGGTGCAGGCCGCCATCGCCGCCGAACCCAAGCCCGTGCACGTGCCACGCGAGCGCCCGCCGCTGGTGGCATTGGACGACGGCCCGCTGGTGCTGGTGGAAACGCGCAAAGACTTGAGCCAGATTCGGCTGCCGTTCGACGTGTGACACAACCCACCCCGACGCGCTCGTCGCCGGCAGACGGGCGCGTCGGGGGTAGAGCAGGAGCGCGCTGGTGTGGTCGCGATAGAGCGCCTTGGCGTGGCGTCGCGCCACCTGGACTTGCTGGCCCACCATTTGGTGCAGGAATGGCCCGCCTGGTATGACGAGGCAGGGCCTGGCGATGCGCGAGCCGACCTGCAAGCCTGGGCACATGACCGGCCCGCCCTGCCACTGGCCATGGTGGCCCTGGAGGGTGATGTGCCTGTGGGCCTGGCTGCGCTCAAAGCCGAGTCGGTGGCCAGCCACCGCCACCTGGCACCCTGGGCCGCCGCCGGCTGGGTGCGGGCCGACCGGCGCCGGGCAGGCATCGGGGCCCGGCTGCTGGCCGCGCTGCAGGCCCAGGCCGGCGCGCTGGGCTTCGAGGCCCTCTATTGCGGCACCGCCACCGCCGACACCTTGCTGGCCCGCACCGGCTGGGAGCCGGTGGCCGACGGCGGCCACCAGGGCGGCGAGGCCGTGCGCATCTGGCGCCGCGCGCTGCTGCCCAGCCTGGTGCTGCCAGCAGGCCGCTGGCTGCTGCGCCCCTTTGTGGCCGCCGACGCACCCGCGTTTGCGCAGGCGGTGCGCGCGTCCAGCGCCAGCGTGGGCCGCTGGATGGACTGGGCCACACCCGACTTTGACCACGCGCGGGCGCTGACCTGGTTCGACGCCTGCACCCAGGCCCGCGCGCATGGGCGCGGGCACGAGTTCGGCATCTTCACGCCGGCCGGCGATCTGGTGGGCGGCTGCGGCGTCAACGACCTGGTGGCCAAGGACCGCCGCGCCAACCTGGGCTACTGGGTGCATGCCCACCATCAAGGTCAGGGCGTGGCCACCGCCGCCGCGCAGGCGCTGGCCGGCTATGCATTCGAGGCGCTGGGCCTGCACCGGCTGGAGATCGTCGCCGCCGTGGACAACATGGCCAGCCAGGCCGTGGCGCGCCGCTGCGGCGCCCAGCATGAGGGCACGGCACGCGGACGCCTTCAGATCGGCGGGCAGGCGCGCGACGCCCAGGTGTTTGGGCTGGTGGCCGGGTCGCCGCCCTGCCCTGACCACTGACCGACTGAGCAACTGGACACCACTCCCCATGGACCGAGACCAACGCTTCACCCAGTTGGCCCGCGAGCTGGGCCACACCTTTGATGGCGAGATCAAGATCGGTGGCAACTACACCCCGGTCGTCCGGGATGGCGACACGCTCTACGTCAGCGGCCAAATCCCCAGGGTGGGCGATGAGGTGCTTGGTGTCGGGGCGGTGGGGGCACAGGTGGATCTGCCATCCGCAAAGCAGGCGGCAGCTGTGTGCGCCCTGCGCGCACTGGCCTTCATCCAGCGCGCGGCCGGCAGCCTTGAGCACGTGCGAGCGGTGCCCCGGATGACCGTCTTCGTCCGCTGCACGCCCGACTTCACCCTGCACAGCGAGGTGGCCGACGGCGCTTCGGACGTGCTGGTCAACGTTCTGGGGCCGGCCGGCGTCCACAGCCGCACCTCGGTGGGGGTGTTGCAACTGCCCAAGGGCGCGGCCGTCGAAGTGGACTTGATCGCCACCCTGAACCGACCCTGACCCTGACGAAGCAGCCACTGGCCCAAGTGGTGACCCTCACCACGTTGCGGCGTGACCCCGCAAGGTGCGAGCGTGGGTCATCGGACCTCTACCGCCCTGGTTTGCGGGATCGCAACTTGGTGCAGTCAACAAGTGCAGCGCCTTTGCGTTGTGTGCTCGGGATCGTGACCTGATCGATTCAACTTGAAGGTACGCCATCCCGCAGGAGCACTCGGGCACCACCGGCTGTCACATAGCCAGAGTCCGTAGACATCGCGACGATGCGGCACAGCCCGCATGGGTTCGCGCCAGTTCATTTTTACTGTTTGCCATTCGCAATTGAAAGGACCATCGCATGAGCCTGTTCGACATTCTTGGCCAAGTGGCCAGCGGCGCGCTAGGGGAGCAACACTTCGATCAACTCACCCAGAGTGCTTCGCCCGACATGCTTGGCAAGGGGCTGTCCGCCATGTTCCAGTCGGATCAAACACCGGCCATAGGGCAGCTGGTCGGCCAACTGTTTGGCAATTCCAGCGGCAACCAGCAGGCCGGCATGCTGAATCAAATCCTGGCCACACTGGGGCCGGTCGCTGCCTCTGCACTGGCCGGGGGTGCACTCGGCCGGGTTTTGAGCCCAGGCACCACGCAGATCTCGCCCGATCAGGCGGCGGCCCTATCTCCATCCGAAGTGGGCCAGATCGTTGATCAGGCCCAACAAGCCCACCCGGGCATTGCCGATGCGCTAGGCAGTTTCTACGCCCAGCACTCGGCGCTGATCAAGACCTTGGGAGGTGCCGCGTTGGCGGTCGTCATGGTTCAGCTCAAGGATCAGGTGGGCGGCAAAGGCTAACCGCCGGGTGGCATTGCCGGCTCGTTGCCCTGCGGGGGGCCGGTCATCGATGGACCTGACCGCATGGGCAACAGGCTCCCTCGCTTTTACAGCACCCCCAGCGTCTCCAGCGCCCGCACATAGCGCGCCTCGTGCATCAGCTCGTCCCAGGGCAGTGGGTCGATCTGCGGCAGCAGGGCCAGGCGGCGCGCCTCGCTGGCGGCGTCGCCCGGCCATTGGGCGGCCAGGCCATCGAGAAAGTCATCCACCGGGCGGCCGCCATCCTCCAGGCTCTGGTTGCACAGCAGCACCAGATCGCAGCCCGCCGAGAGCGCGGCCAGCGCCGCCTCGGTGGGGCTGACGGTGCGGCCCTCGATGACGCGGGCGCCGGCCATGCTGAGGTCGTCGCTGACGATGGCGCCCGCAAAACCCAGCTCGCCGCGCAACACCTCTTGCAGCCAGCGGCTTGAGAAGCCCGCCGGCCGCGCATCGACCTTGGGGTAGATGACGTGGGCCGGCATCACGCTGGCCAGCGCACCGTCCAGCCACGCATAGGGCCTGGCGTCGTCGGCCAGCAAGGTGCGCTTGGCGCGCGTGTCCACCGGCACGGCCACGTGGCTGTCGGCCTTGGCCCGGCCGTGGCCGGGAAAGTGCTTGCCGCAATTGGCCATGCCCGCCAGCAGCAGGCCATGCATCAGGCTCTTGGCCAGCAGCGTGACCACGCGCGGGTCGCGCGCAAACGCGCGGTCGCCGATGACGCTGCTGCTGCCGTGGTCCAGATCCAGCACCGGCGTGAACGCCAGGTCGATGCCACAGGCGCGCAACTCGGCCGCCAGCACATAGCCCACGGCCGTGGCCGCCTGGGTGGCGGCCAGCGCGTCTTTCAGCCAGGCCTCGCCCAGCGCGCGCATGGCCGGCAGCGGTGTGAAGCCGTCTTCGCGAAAGCGCTGCACGCGCCCGCCCTCGTGGTCAATGGCCACCAGCAGGTCGGGCCGGATGGCTTTGGCCTCGGCCACCAGGCGCGTGATCTGCGCGCGGCTTTGCCAGTGGCGGGCAAAGAGGATGAGGCCGCCGGTCATGGGGTGGGCGAGGCGGCGGCGATCGGCCACCGTCAGCGCCGGACCGGCGATGTCGATGAAGGCGGGGGCGTGGGCGGTGTGCATGACCGCATTCTCAGACATTGCATTTCTGCCCCGCCTGGGAAGAATGACGGCGTCGGAACAGGGACATTGCCCAGGAGCACCCCCATGAACATCACCATCATCGGCGCCTCGGCCGGCGTGGGGCTGGCCTGCACCACCGAAGCGCTGGCGCGCGGCCACCAGGTGACCACGCTGTCGCGCCGCGTGGACACCTTGCCCGCGCACCCGGCGCTGACCGTGCGCCAGGGCAGCGCCACCCAGGCGGATGATCTGCGCGCCGCCATCACGGGGGCCAACGCGGTGCTGGTGACGCTGGGCACCGGCTCCAGCATCAAGCCCACCACGCTGTACACCGATTTCGCCACCGCGCTGCTTGAGGCCAGGGATGCGCTGGGCGACGCGCCGCTGATCGTGCTCACCGGCTTTGGCGCCAGCGAGAGTGCGGCCTACCACGGCTGGCTGACCAGCCTGCTGTTTCGCCTCTTCCTCAAAGACGTGTACGCCGACAAGTCGGTGATGGAGGGCCGGCTTGTCGCTTCGGATCTCAACTGGATGCTGGTGCGCCCCGGTGTGCTGACCAACGGCGCGCCCAGTGGCCCGCCCCGGGTGCAGACCGACTATGTGCAGGGGATGAAGGTGGGCTCCATCCCGCGCCGCACGGTGGCGCGGTTCATGGTCGCGCAGGCAGAGCAGCCCACGTATCTGCACCAGAAGCCGGCGCTGTCTGCGCGGTGAGCCCGCGCCACTGCGCGCTGGCCGCGGCCAGGTACACCGCGTCGTCGCTGACACCGGCCCATTGTTCGCACGCCCAAAGAAACTTGGCCGCGTGGTCGTCGGTGCTGGCGCAGGCGTGGGCGCGCAGCGTCGCCCAGTCCAGGGGAGGCGGCACAGGCGTGCGCAACAGGTCTGCGTGCGCGGCGCCCAGGCGGGCTGCACGCAGGCCGGCGGCCATGGCCACCGCATAGGTGCGCACCGCCTGCACCGGGTCTGGCGTGTGCGGCAGCAGCATGCGCAGCGCCCACAGCGAGGTGATGACGTGCAGCACCGTGAAGTTGGCCGTGTGGGCATAGAGCCGGGCAGCCTGCGCCGCCAGGGCATCCACCGTGGCCACCGCGCTGGCGGGTGTGGCACCCACGGCCAGCGCGGTGGCCGCGGCATCGAACCCTTGGGCCGTGGCCCAGGCCTTCATGCGCAGTGCGATGCGCGGCTTCTCCAGATCGGGGTGGACGGGGCGTGGCAGGCCCAGCACGCCGGCGAGCCAGGCCGGCGCCGCCAGTGTGCCGACCGGCCACACGGCCTGGGCCGGCCGCAGCGGCAACGCGCAGCAGGCCCAGTAGGCCAGCGCCTGGGCCTGCTCGGGGGCGTGGCCCGCGTCCAGCGCATGGCCCAGGCGGATCAGGCCATGAAAGGCGTCGCCGCCTGCGCCAGGCAGCAGGTGCGGCAGCACCTGCGCCAGCACGGTGGGCAGGCCTTGCACGCCGATGGCGTGGGCGAAATGGGCGCGCAGAGGCTCAAACGCGTGCCGCTGGCCCAGGTGGGCCGGCCAGTTGGCCAGCGGGCCGTCGGCCCACGCGGCGTCACGCCGCGTCAGTTGCGGCGTGTAGGCGGCGAGGAATGCCGCGCGCTGACCGGCGCTGGCGCCCAGTCGATGCTGGGCGTGCAGCGTCATGGCCAGGTGACTGGAGAGCCCGTTGTCAAAGCTGGGCGCAAAGCGCGCGGCGGCATCCAGGTCGGCGTACAAATCGATGGCGCGGTCGGTGGTCATGGCAGCATCCTGTGAGGTGGTGCATGCAGTAGACAACCTCAAGTTCACTTGAAGTCAAGTGGTTTGCTCACCCTGCGCAACGGCCCCGGTCATGGCCCTATCCTGATCCAGGGCGCCACGCAGCCACCAGGCCGCCAGCAGACAGCACGCCGCGCCCAGGCCCATGGTCCAGCGCACGTCCAGCCAACCCAGCACGCCGCCCACCAGCGAGATGACGACGTTGGCGATGCAGAACCAGGTGGTCATCATGCCCATCACGCGGCCCTGGCCCAGGTGCATATAGCGCGCGGCCAGGTGGGTGGGCAGCACGGCGTTGTACAGCGCAATGGGCACGCCCATCAGCAAAATGGCCATCAGACCGCCGTGGGGCTGGCCTGTGGCCAACACCGCCAGACCCGCTGCCACCGCCACGGCCATCAGGCTGGCCGTGGCCAGCGCCGCCTGCGTGCGCGGTGCCCAGGCATGCAGACGGGCCAGCAACCCAGCCGCCGCCATGCTGGCACCCACCATCACCGCACACTGCGCCGCCGTGACCCAGGCGATGCCCGCGCTGCCCCAGCCCCACCGCTGCACCAGCCACAGCGGCGCGTACTCGTAGAGCGCGTTGACGCCCAGCGTGAGGGCAATGTGGCAGGCGGCCAGCGCCCGCAGGCCCGGCTCGGCGCGCAAGACGGCCCATGTGCCCAGGCCTTGCTGGGGCGATGTGGCGGCCACCCGCTGTTCGCGCGGCAACGCCCGGTAGGCCAGCAGCCAGGCCGGCAGGTTGAGCGCGGCGGCCAGCAGGAAGGGAGCGCCGCCGCCGTAGGCAAAGACCCAGCCGCCCAGCAGCGGCCCGACCAGCCAGCCGGCGTAGGCGAAGGCGTTGAGCAGCGCAAAAGCGCGGGTGCGCTCAGCGGGGGCGTAGGCATCGGCCAGCAGCGCGCGGGCGATGGCGATGTTGCCCTCACACAGCCCGCTGGCCAGCCGCGCCACGATGAACAGCGGGTAGTTGCGCTGGGTGATGGCGAAGGCGGTCAGCGCATGGGCCAGCGCACCGGCCAGCAGCGAGGCCATCAGCACGGGCCGGCGGCCCAGCCGGTCGGACAGCGGCCCCAGCCAGAAGCTGCCCAACAAGATGCCCAGCGGGTTGATGGCCAGGGCCACACCCAGCAGCCACTCGCTGGGCAGACCGGCAAAGCGGGTGAAGCCGTCGGCCGGGCCGTTGACGAACAGCGGCGTGAGGATGGGGTACGGCAGCGCCATGCCCACCGTGCTGAGCAGGGAGACCAGGCAGACCAGCACCAGCAGGCGATCGGATTGGGTGGGGTTCATGGCGGGCGCGGGGCGTGTTGAAATCGGCAACTGTCGGAGTTCAAGTGAACTTGAGGTCAAGTGGAATCATTCTGGACCATAGGCGAGCTGGCCGCGCGCAGCGGCGTACCGGCCAGCGCGCTGCGCTTCTACGAGCAGCAGGGGTTGATCGCCAGCCTGCGCAGCGAGGGCAACCAGCGCCGCTATGCGCGCCACATGCTGCGCCGGGTGGGCTTCATCCGCGCGGCGCAGGCGCTGGGCCTGGGCCTGGCCGAAGTGGGCGCGGCGCTGGCCACACTGCCCGACGGGCGCACGCCCACCAAGGCCGACTGGCAGCGCCTGGCGCGCGGCTGGGTGCCGCTGCTGGACGCGCGCATCGCCGCGCTGCAGCGGCTGCGCGGCAAGCTGACCGGCTGCATCGGCTGCGGCTGCCTGTCGATGAAAACCTGCGCGCTGTACAACGCCGGGGATGCGGCGGCGGCCGGCGGGCCGGGCGCGCGCGACCTGCCACCGCTGGCCACGCCTGACCACACCCGCAAGGAGGGACCATGACCATCGAGTTGACCCGCGAGACCCGCGCCGAGGCCATTGCCTCCATCGAACGCTATTTCGAGCAGGAGCTGGATCAGCGCATCGGCAACATCACGGCCGGCGCGCTGCTGGCCTTCTTCGTTGAGGAGGTGGGGCCGGTGATCTACAACCAGGCGGTGCGCGAGGTGCAGGAGCGACTGCTGGCGCGGGTGCAGGAGCTGGACATCGAGCACCACGAAGATGAATTCCGCTTCTGGCGCAAACAGCCGGCAGGCAAGGGGCGGCGATGACGGCCGGCGCCGGCTACTCGGGCACCCCGCTGCCCAAGAAGCTGGGCATCACGCCGGCCACCCGGTTGGCGGCACTGGACGCGCCGGCCGACTACGCCTTGTGGCTGGGCGAATGGCCTGCCGGCGCCGCCCTGACCACCCAGGTGGAGCCGACCAGCACGCTGATCCATGTTTTCGTCACCGAGCGGGCCGAACTGGCGGCCACGCTCACCTGTCTGCGCACGCAGGTGGGCGACGAGGTGCCCATCTGGGTCTCGTGGCCCAAGCGGGCGGCCAAGGTGGCTACCACGGTGACCGAGGACGTCATCCGCGAGGTGGCGCTGCCGCTGGGCTATGTGGATGTGAAGGTGTGCGCGGTGTCCGCCGTGTGGTCGGGTTTGAAGCTGGTGGTGCGCCGGGCGCTGCGGCGCCCGGCTACGGCAGGTGTTCCACCACCACCACCGTCATCGCGTAGTCGGTCTCGTCCGACACGGTGACGTGGGCGCGCCAGCCTTGAGACTCGAACCAGGCGGCCAGCTCGCCGTGCAGGCGGATGAAGGGCTTGCCGCTGGGTTCGTTCAAGATTTCGCAGTCACGCAGCCGCATGGGCACTTTGAGGCCCAGGCCGATGGCTTTGGAAAATGACTCCTTGGCCGAGAAGCGCGTGGCCAGAAAGGCCAGCCCGCGTTCGGCGCTGCGGCCACGGCGGTAGTCGTAGACCCGCCATTCGTCAGGCCCAAGCACCTTGCGCGCAAAGCGCTCGCCCTTGCGGCCACTGACCAGCGCGATGCGGCGGATGTCGCAGACGTCGTTGCCGATGCCGACGATCATGGTTCGGCCCGGGCGATGCAGCGCAGATAGCCTTGCACGGTGGCGGCGTAGCCGGCTTCCAGCGCGTCGGCGATCAGCGCGTGGCCGATGGAGACTTCGGCCACACCAGGCACAGCCGCCAGAAACGGCGTGAGGTTGTCCTGGTTCAGATCGTGCCCGGCGTTGACCTGCAGGCCGGCGGCCAGGGCCGCCTCGGCGGCAGCCGTGTAGCGGGCCAGTACGGCCGCCTGCTGCGGGGTGCCGAAGGCGCTGGCCCAGCCCTCGGTGTACAGCTCGACGCGATCAGCCCCGCAGGCGGCGGCATGCGCCATGGCCTCGGGCAGCGGGTCCATGAAGAGGCTGACGCGCACGCCCAGCGCCTGGCATTCGGCGATCAGCGGGCGCAGCCGCTCGGCGTCGGCGGGCAGCTGCCAGCCGTGGTCGCTGGTGAACTGGGCGACGCTGTCGGGCACGAAGGTGGCCTGGTGGGGCCGCACGGCGCGCACGAAGTCCATCAGGTTGTGCAGCGGGTTGCCTTCGATGTTGTATTCGATGCCGGGGTAGGCCTTGAGCAGGGCGGCCAGCTCGTGCACGTCGCTGCCGCGGATGTGGCGCTCGTCGGGGCGCGGGTGGACGGTGATGCCGTGCGCGCCGGCCGCGATGCACTGCTCGGCGGCACGCGCCACGCTGGGGATGCCCAGATGCCGGGTGTTGCGCAGCAGCGCCACCTTGTTGACGTTGACCGACAGCGCAGTGCGCACGGCGGGCGTGGGGGCCAGAGGGTTCATGGGGTGCGGCTGGTGAGGACGGGGGCGAGCTGCCAGGCGTCGCGCAGCACGTCGGGGGTGCGCAGCGGGCCGGCGCCCAGATGGGCCAGATGATAGTGAAGGGCGCCGCGCAGCAGGGTGCGCAGCGCCCCGAGCGCGGGTGCGCAGGCGCGCTGCACGGCGGCCAGCTCGTCGGCCGCCAGCGCGGCCTCGATGGCCTGCCACTGGGCGCCGGTCAGCGTGGCCTCGCTGTGGCGGGCGACCAGGCCGCCGTCGGCCGACAAGGCGTAAGGCGCATCCGGTTGCAAGGGAGCACCGCTGGCACTGACGGTGTCCAGCGCCGGCAACACGCCAATCTCGCGCAGCGCGACCAACTCGAAGGCGCGCAGCGCCGTCTGCGTGAGCACGGCATCGCCGCTGGCCAGCGCGGGCAGCGCGCCGGCATAGGCATCGAAGAGCGCCGGGTGAGGATCGTGGCGGGCGAGGAGGCGCAGCAGCAGCTCGTTGAGGTAGAAGCCGGTGAACAGCGCGGCGCCGGTCAGCATGGGGCCGCCGCCAGCCCACTCGGCGCTGCGCAGGGTCTGGATGTCGCTGACCGGCTCGCCAGACTCGGTGCGCTTGCGCGCGGGGCGGCTCACCGTCAGCGCCACGCGCTGGAAGGGCAGCAGCACGGCGCGCAGCTGCGAGTACGGTCGCTTGGCGCCCTTGGCCGCCACGGCGAGCCGCCCTTGCTCGCGCGTGAACACCTCCAGGATCAGGCTGGTTTCGCTCCAGTCGTAGCGGTGCAGCACATAGGCGGCTAGCGGTTGCACCGCCGGCTCACTCGTAGCCGTAGGTGCGCAGATGGGCCTCGTCGTCGGCCCAGCCGGAGCGCACCTTGACCCACAGCTCCAGGTGCACGGGGGCATCCAGCAGGCGCTGGATGTCTTGCCGAGCCTCGCTGCCGATGCGCTTGAGGCGCTCGCCGCCGCCGCCGATGACCATGCCTTTGTGGGCGTCGCGCTCGACGACGATGCTGGCGGCGATGCGCACGCGGCCGCCCTCTTCCTGCTGCCACTGGTCGATGAGCACGGTGGCGCCGTAGGGCAGCTCGTCGCCGGTCAGACGAAAGAGTTTCTCGCGCACGATTTCGGCCACCAGGAAGCGCTCGCTGCGGTCGGTCAGCATGTCGGCTTCGTAATACCAGGGCTGCTCGGGCAGGTAGCGCGCCAGCAGCGTCAGCAGCCGCTTCACGTCGGCCGGGCGGCGCGCCGACAGGGGCACGAACTCGGTGAACGGGTGGCGCTCCTGCATGGTCTTGAGCCAGGGCAGCAGCGCGTCGCGGCGCGGCATCAGGTCGGCCTTGTTGGCAATCAGCAGCAGCGGCTTGCCGGGTGGCACCAGGGCCAGCACCTTGGCGTCGGCAGGGCCGAAGCGGCCGGCCTCGACGAGGAACAGCACCACATCCACGTCGGCCAGCGCGGCCTGCACGGTGCGGTTGAGGGTGCGGTTGAGCGCACTGGCGTGCTTGTCCTGAAAACCGGGGGTGTCAACGAAGATGAACTGCGCCGCGCCCTCGGTGCGCACACCGGTGATGCGGTGGCGGGTGGTCTGGGCGCGCTCGCTGGTGATGCTGATCTTCTGCCCCACCAGGGCATTGAGCAGGGTGGATTTGCCCACGTTGGGGCGGCCGACGATGGCGACCAGGCCGCAGCGCTGCGGGGTGTCTTCTTGTTCAGCGGGTGGGTTCATTCAGTCGATCCAGCATGCGCTGGGCTGCGTCTTGTTCGGCGGCGCGGCGCGAGCGGCCACGGCCTTGGGTGGCCAGATCCAGGGCGGGCACTTCGCAGGCCACGTCAAAGGTCTGTTCGTGGTCGCGGCCATGGGTGGCCACGATGCGGTAGCTGGGCACGGCCAGGCGGCGGCCTTGCAGCCACTCCTGCAGCGCGGTCTTGGGGTCTTTGCGGGCGGCGTCCAGGTCGTCGCTGAGCGCGGCGGCGAAGAGGTGCTGCACCACGGCCTCGGCAGCCAGGTGGCCGCCGTCCAGATCGATGGCGCCCAGCACCGCTTCCAGGGCATCGGCCAGCAGCGAGGGGCGCTGGGCACCGCCGCTGCGGGCCTCGCCTTCGCTCATGCGCAACACGGCCGGCAGGCCCAGCGCCAGCGCCACACGGTGCAGGCTGTCTTCGCGCACGAGTTGGGCGCGGGCGCGGGTCAGGTCGCCCTCGTCCAGTTCGGGCTGGCGCTGCCACAGCAGGCGCGAGATGGCGAGGTTGAGCAGCGCATCGCCCAGGAACTCCAGCCGCTCGTTGTGCATGGCGCCCCAACTGCGGTGGGTCAGCGCTCGCGTCAGCAGGGTGGGATCGACAAACCGGTAGCCCAGCCGCTGCTGCAAAGCCGCAAGCGCGGACGCTTCAGCCATCACTGCGGACCATAACGGTACTTCAGCAGCAGGTACACCGGGCCGAACAGGCCGACTTCCTTGTCGTAGGCAAAGCCCAGCTTGAAGCTGCCGCCATCGGGGCGGTCGATGATGAGGTCTTTGCCGCTGACGGTGGCAATCTGGTACTCCACCGCTTTTTGCTGGTCGAAGGCGTGGCGGATCGCCGACTCGGTGGTGTTGGCCGGGAGCGTGGCCTCCAGCCTTTGCACGGCGCTCTTGGTGGTCATGTATTCGGTGACCACGGGCCACAGTTTCATGGTCAGCAGCGCACCAAATGCGATGACGACGGCCCACGTCAACATGGCCAATAGGGAGAACCCGCGTTGGGTGGACGATGTCATCTGAGCAATCTCCGATCAGTGGAACGCGCCAATGCGGCTCAACTTGCCGAAATTCATCCAGACGAAGAACGCCCGGCCGACGAGGTTCTGGTCTGGCACGAAGCCCCAGTATCGCGAATCCTCGGAGTTGTCGCGGTTGTCGCCCATCATGAAATAGTGCCCGGCGGGCACTTTACACACCACGCCTTCGGGGCTGTGGCGGCATTGGTCTTTGTAGGGGAAGTTGCGCGTGCCGCCCAGGAACGGCAACGGCGTGGGAAAGCGCTGGATGCGGTGCTCGTTGGTGCCCAGGGTCTCACTGAACCGCGCCATGTAGCGCATGGCTTCTTCGTCATAGTCGTCGCCCAGCGGCGTGGTGGGCACCAACTCGCCGTTGATGCGCAGCTGCTGGTTCAGGTACGACACCTCGTCGCCCGGCAGGCCGACGACGCGCTTGATGTAGTCGATGCGGGTGTCCACCGGGTAGCGGAAGACGACCACGTCGCCCCGCTGCGGGTCGCCCACGGGCACCACCTTCTGGTTGATCACCGGCAGGCGAATGCCATAGCTGAACTTGTTGACGAGGATGAGGTCACCCACCTCCAGCGTGGGAATCATGGAGCCGGACGGGATCTTGAACGGCTCGAAGAGGAAGGAGCGCAGCACGAAGACGACGACGATGACGGGGAACAACCCCGCCGTCCAGTCCAGCCACCAGGGCTGCATCAGCAGCCGCTCTTTGGCCTCGGCGATGTCGCCATCGACCTTGGCGATGCCATCCTTGGCCAGACGGGCGCGGCGCTCGGCGTCCTGGGCTTCCAGCGTGGCGGCAGCGGCTTCGCGCTCGGGCCGGAACTTGAACCGCTCGGCCAGCCAGTACACGAAGGTGACGGCCGACAGAATCAGCAGCACGAGCGAGAAGTTGCCCACCCACAACCCCAGATACCAGCCCCCCAGATACCCTGCCAATGCGGCAAACAAAAGGGCGGTGAGTGCGCTCATCGTATTGTTCAATCTTCCACCTGCAGTATGGCGAGGAACGCCTCTTGCGGCACCTCGACGGTGCCGATCTGTTTCATGCGTTTCTTGCCGGCTTTTTGTTTTTCCAGCAGCTTGCGCTTGCGCGTGATGTCACCGCCGTAGCATTTTGCCAGCACGTTCTTGCGCAGCGCCTTGATGTTCTCGCGCGCAATGATGTTGGCGCCGATGGCGGCCTGGATGGCCACGTCGTACATCTGGCGCGGGATCTGCTCGCGCATCTTGGCCGCCACCGCGCGGCCCCGGTACTGCGCCTGCTGGCGGTGCACGATGATGGACAGCGCATCGACGCGGTCACCGTTGATGAGCAGGTCCACCTTGACCACGTCGGCGGCACGGTACTCCTTGAACTCGTAGTCCATGCTGGCATAGCCACGGCTGACGCTCTTGAGCTTGTCGAAGAAGTCCAGCACGATTTCGGCCAGCGGCATGTCGTAGGTCAGCATGACCTGGCGGCCGTGGTAAGCCATGTTGAGCTGCACACCGCGCTTCTGGTTGGCCAGCGTCATCACCGGGCCCACATAGTCTTGCGGCATGTACAGGTGCACGGTGACGATGGGCTCGCGAATCTCGGCGATGCGGCCCAGGTCGGGCATCTTGCTGGGGTTCTCGACCTGGATCACCTCGCCGTCGTTCAGCTCGACCTGATAGACCACGCTGGGGGCGGTGGTGATCAAGTCCTGGTCGAACTCACGCTCCAGGCGCTCCTGCACGATCTCCATGTGCAGCAGGCCCAGGAAGCCGCAGCGAAAGCCAAAGCCCAAGGCCTGCGACACCTCGGGCTCGTAGCGCAGCGAGGCGTCGTTGAGGGTGAGCTTTTCCAGCGCGTCGCGCAGCGCTTCGTACTCGCTGGCCTCGGTGGGATAGAGGCCGGCGAAAACCTGCGGCTGGATTTCCTTGAAGCCCGGCAGCGGCTCGCTGGCCGGGCCGGCGTTGTTGGGCAGCTTCTTTTCCAGCGTGAGGGTGTCGCCCACCTTGGCCGCCGCCAGCTCTTTGATGCCGGCGATGACAAAGCCCACCTCGCCAGCACGAAGCTGGTCGCGCGGCTCGCTCTTGGGCGTGAAGACGCCCAGTTGATCGACCGGGTAGACGGCGTTGGTGGCCATCAGCCGGATGCGCTCGCCTTTTTTGATCTCGCCATCGACCATGCGCACCAGCATGACCACGCCCACATAGGCGTCGTACCAGGCGTCGATGATCATGGCGCGCGGCGGGCCGGTTTCGTCGCCGCGCGGCGACGGCATCCGCGAGACGACGGCCTCCAGGATGTCGTCGATGCCCATGCCCGTCTTTGCCGAGGCGGGGATGGCCTCTGAGGCATCGATGCCGATCACATCCTCGATCTCTTCCTTGGCGCGCTCGGGGTCGGCCTGAGGCAAGTCCATCTTGTTGAGCACGGGCACCACTTCCACGCCCAGCTCCAGCGCGGTGTAGCAGTTGGCCACGGTCTGCGCCTCCACACCCTGGCTGGCATCGACCACCAGCAACGCACCCTCGCAGGCCGACAGCGAGCGGCTGACCTCGTAGCTGAAGTCCACGTGGCCGGGCGTGTCGATGAGGTTGAGCTGGTAGACCTGCCCGTCCCT
The DNA here is from genome assembly GCA_020161145.1 of Pseudomonadota bacterium. Taxonomy (GTDB): domain Bacteria; phylum Pseudomonadota; class Gammaproteobacteria; order Burkholderiales; family Burkholderiaceae_C; genus Ideonella. Next base: position 33,661 of record JAIUPQ010000011.1, on the reverse strand, counting down.
GGCGGTGTAGTGCAAGGCGGCGGTCTGCGCCTTGATGGTGATGCCGCGCTCGCGCTCGATGTCCATGGAGTCCAGCACCTGGGCTTCCATCTCGCGGTCGGAAAGTCCGCCACAGCGCTGGATCAAGCGATCGGCCAGCGTGCTTTTGCCGTGGTCGATGTGGGCGATGATGGAGAAGTTGCGAATGTGCTTCATGGGACGCAAAAGAGCCGGCGCGCACCGCCTTCAGGGGCCGCGCGCGCCATCAAAAAAAAGGCGCGTCCAAAGGGAGACGCGCCTTCCAACAAAACGTATGGCAACTGCTTGTTGGGGTTCCATTGTAGCCAAAACAGGCCCCAAACAACCTGGGCCGAGACCCGTTGCAGCCCGCCCACAGCCAGGTTATCAACATGTTATTCACATGTTGTGCCAAGCCGACGAATGCCTCCACCCTGCCCCTAGGGGGCGTCGCGCCACTGTGGTGAGGCTCCCACAGTTTCACCCGTGAGAGTGGGCACTTACAGACCCACAATCCCGATGCGACAAGTCGGAATTAAGGGCCGATCCGTGCGCCGCGCGGCAGGATGCCATCCGTCCGCGCAGCACCGAGATCACCTCATCGTGTGGGGCGAATCACCAGGTAGTTGACCCAGTCGCCGCGGCGCACCAGCACCGAAACCGGACGCTTGCTGTCGAGCTTGCTGACCAGGGTATTGAACTGCGCAGCCGTGGTGACTTCCTGGTTGTCGATCTGCAGGATGACGTCGTCCTCACGCAGGCCGGCCCGCGCTGCGGCACCGCTGGCCTCCCGCACCTGGACGCCACCTTTGATCTTCAGGTCCCGCCGCTGGGCCGCAGTCAGGTCGGCCACGGCCAGGCCCAGCGGCGATTGCGCGGCCGGCACAGGCGCGGCTTGTTCAGCGGCCTGGCGGTCGTCGGGGGCCTGGGCCACGGTGAGCTTGATGCTCTTGGGCGCGCCCCGGCGCCAGATGTCCAGCGTGACCGGTGTGCCGGGCTTGGTCGCGGCAATCATGCGCGAGAGGTCGCCGGGCTTGTCCACCGTGCGGCCATCAACTTTGACGATGACGTCGCCCACCTCCAGACCGGCCTTGTCGGCCGGCGTGTCGGGTTCGACGCTTTGCACCACCGCGCCTTGCGCCTTGCCCAGTTTCAGCGCCTCAGCCACATCGTCCGAGACGGCGCCGATGCCGACGCCAATGCGGCCCCGGATCACCCGGCCGCCGCTGCGCAACTGGTCGGCCACGCGCGTGGCCTCGTCGATGGGGATGGCAAACGAGATGCCCGCGAATGCACCCGAGGGGCTGTAGATCTGGGAGTTGATGCCCACCACCTCGCCGCGCATGTTCAGCAACGGACCGCCCGAGTTGCCTGGGTTGACGGCCACATCGGTCTGGATGAAGGGCAGAAAGTCGCCGGTGTCGCGCTGCATGGCACTGACGATGCCGGCAGTGACGGTATTGGCCAGGTTGAACGGCGAGCCAATGGCCAGCACCCACTCACCCACCCGCAGATGGCCCACGTCACCCGCCTTCAAATGCGGCAGGCCGGTGGCCTCGATCTTGACGATGGCCACATCGGTGCGCTTGTCGGCACCCACGACCTTGGCCTTGAACTCCCGCTTGTCGGTCATGGTGACCAGCAACTCATCGGCGCCATCGACCACGTGAGCGTTGGTCATGATGTAACCATCGGCGCTGATCAGAAAGCCCGAGCCCACGCCGCGCCGCTGCGGACCGTCCTCGTCGTCGTTGTTGCCCGGCGCACCGTCGCGAGAGCCGGGCAGCGGAATGCCAAAGCGGCGGAAGAACTCCTGCAACCCCGGGTCCATGCCCGGAATGCCCCGCGCGGCGCCGCGCAGCCGCTCGGTGGTGCGGATGTTGACCACGGCCGGGCTGGTGGCGGCCACCAGACCGGTGAAATCGGGCAGACCCGTGACTGGCGCGGCCACCGCCGGCGCCACAGCGGCCGGCTGCGGTTGGGCCTGGGCCTGGGGTTGCATCAACACGCCCGTGCCGACGGCGGCCAGGCTGGCGGCGGCCAGGGCCGTCAACACCATGCCGCGTGCGCGGCCCCGGATATCGGATTGCATCGTCATGCGTCCTCTAGCAAAAAACAAAGATGTAAGGGTGAACGCGCCATCGTCAGTGTTTGCGGACGAGACCCGCCGCAAAAAGTGCCACCGTGGCTGGTGGCACGTCGCCCATGACGGTCACCCAATAGCTGCCCTGCTTGTGCGTCAGCATATGGGTGACACCCTGGGAGCTGGCGCCTTCGCTGACGCCGCGCCCGGCCTTGGCCGGCTCGATGAAGACCGAGACATGGGTGACGCCGTCGGAGTAAATGGCCTGCACCACGTTGGGCTCCTGCCCTCCCGCCATGGGGTTGGCAACACGGCGCGTGCAATGCACCTGGACGAAACCGGATGGCAACTCGGTCATGGCCCAGCCTTCGCGGGCCAGCTCGGTGGGCTCGACCGGTGGGCGCATCACCCGCCAGCCACCCAATTTGCCCACCGGCACCAGGGCCGCGCGCCCGCGCGGCACGCCCAGCGCCAGTTCAATGAAGGCTGTGGACTCCAGCACCTGGCCATCGGCATCCAACCACTCGCTGCGCAACAGCAAGCCTGTGCGTCGATCGGCCCACAGCCGCTGCGAGTAGCGCAGCGCGTCGCGCGCCTTGAGCAGCATCACCTCGGCGTCGCGGCCAGCCACGCGGCTGGCATCGCCCGGTTTGAGCGCATACCAGCGCAACACGCCGGCCACCTCCTGGCCGGCCAGCAGGGCCGGGAAGCGGGTCTGCGCGCGCAGCGGTTCGATCAACGCGACCTTGGCGCGAGGCCACAGCGTGGTGACTTCACCGTGTTCACGCAGCGTGCTGCGAGGCTCGCCATCCAGCCAGTCGATGCGTTCGATGGAAGCCTCGCCTTGCGCCAGATGCACGACGCGCGAGCTGCCAATCGCGCCACCCACGTTGACCACCAGCGTCCCCTGGTAGCTGGTGTGCTGGGCGGCGTATTGCACGCGCGCGAGCCAGGCGTCGGCGTCGGCTTGCGGGCCGGCTTGGGCCCATCCCGTCAGCAACAACCCCAGCAGGGGCACCCACCACCTCATGGCTGCGCCGGCTGCAATGCAACGGGGCGCACGCCGCCAGGCATGGCCGTGGGTGCGTACTGGCGGTGGGCAAACAGATACCCTGCCAATGCCGGATCGGCAGGCGCGGCGGCGGATGCGGCGGGCTGGGTCGGCACCGGCGGGTTGCTCGCCGCCATCAACGTCCGCTCCCCCGCCGGCTGGGTGCGCAGCATCACCACGGCACCGGCCACCACCGCCAGCCCGGCCGCCACTGCGCCGGCCCCCGCCCAGCGGTTGATGTGGCGGGTTGCGGCGGCGCCACCGGCCAGTGGTGCAGGTGCCAACACGATGGGCTCGCAGGCCAGGCGCTCGCGCAGCCGCTGCACGAAGTCCGCATCGTGCTCGACGCTGGCGCACAGGCTCTCGGCCCGCATGGCGTCACCAATCACCGCCCAGGTATGCCAGTCCACCCGCGCCTGGGCATCGGCCTGCCAGTGGGCACAGGCCAGGCGCGCTTCGTCGGCTGCGGTTTCACCGTCGCACAACGCACTGAGCAGGCTGTGACTGCGGTTCTCTGGAGGCAGGGGATGGGATGAAGGCATGGGGTGTTCCTGGATGCTTACCAACGCTCTCCGTCGCGCGTGTCCAGCAGCGGTTTGAGCCGCTGCGCAATGGCTTCGCGCGCCCGAAAGATGCGCGAACGCACGGTTCCGATGGGGCTGTTCATCAACTCGGCAATTTCGTCGTAGCTCAAGCCTTCCACCTCACGCAACGTGATGGCCTGACGCAAATCGGGAGACAAGGCCTCAACGGCGGCATTGACGGCCGTCGCGATTTCCTTGCTGGCCAACACCCCTTCGGGTGTGGTCATGTCGGTTGGTTCCCGCTGTGGCGCGGAAGTTTCGTCGTCGTCGCCCAAGGGGCGTGAGGCCTCGAGCACCAGCGGGTCGCGCCGGGCATCATGCAAGGCCTTGCGGGCGGTGTTGACGGCGATGCGGTAGAGCCAGGTGTAGAACGCGCTCTCACCGCGAAAATTGGGCAGTGCGCGGTAGGCGCGGATGAAGCTCTCCTGGGCGATGTCGGCCACTTGGTCGGTGTCGCGCACCATGCGCCCGATCAGCCTCTCGAGCCGGCGCTGGTATTTGATCACCAGCATCTCGAATGCGCGTTGATCGCCTTCGCGGGCGCGCTGCACCAGCGGCGCATCCACGTCGGGACGGGCGGGGCGCGCAGGGCCGTCAGGTGGGGTGGTCATGCGTGGTCACCGCGTGCATCAAGGCCACGCGCAGCGCATGCCATCCGGGCCCATGGTGCCGCCGCGCCAGCCACAGCCAGCGACGGCCCTCGCCATGCCAGCGCACGACCAGCGCAAGGTCGAAGTCCCAGACCACCTCGGGCCGGCCGGGCTGCACCGCGTCGCCGCGCTCCAGCCACCACTGCCGGCCGTCCCAGCGCAACCGCCCGTCGCCCGCCGGGTAGACAACCGGCGCGGGCGCGCTGGCAGACATGGCATGGGGCGGTGGTCAGATCTTGCGGAACACCAGCGTCCCGTTGGTGCCACCAAAGCCGAAGTTGTTCTTGACGGCGATGTCGATCTTCATGTCGCGCGCGGTGTTGGCGCAGTAGTCCAGGTCACATTCAGGATCCTGGTTGAAGATGTTGATGGTGGGCGGCGAAACCTGATGGTGCAGCGCCAGCACGGTGACCACCGACTCCAGCCCGCCCGCGCCACCCAGCAGGTGGCCCGTCATGGACTTGGTCGAGTTGACCACCAGTTGGTGGGCATGCGCACCAAACACGCCTTTGATGGCGTTGGTTTCGTTCAGGTCGCCCAGCGGCGTGGAGGTGCCATGGGCGTTGAGGTACTGCACCTGATCGCCGGCAATGCCGGCGTTGCGCAGCGCCGCCGCCATCGACCGCTGCGGGCCGCTGACGTTGGGTGCGGTCATGTGAAAAGCGTCCGCGCTCATGCCAAAGCCGATCAACTCGGCATAGATGCGCGCCCCGCGCGCCTTGGCATGCTCGTAGGCCTCCAGCACCACCACGCCAGCACCCTCGCCCAGTACAAAGCCGTCACGGTCCTTGTCCCAGGGACGCGAGGCCGTGGCCGGATCGTCGTTGCGGGTGGACAGCGCACGCGCGGCCGCAAACCCGCCCACGCCCAAGGTGCAGACGGTGCCTTCGGAGCCACCGGCCACCATCACGTCGGCGTCACCGGCCTCGATCATCCGGGCCGACAGGCCGATGGCATGCAGGCCCGACGTGCAGGCCGTGACCACGCCGATGTTGGGGCCGGTGTAGCCCAACTGGATCGACAGGTGGCCGGAAATCATGTTGATCAGCGCCGACGGCACAAAGAACGGCGAGATGCGGCGGGGGCCGCGCTCCTTGGCCAGCAGCGATGAACGCTCAATCTCGGGCAGACCGCCAATGCCCGAGCCGATCATCACGCCGTAGCGTTCGGCCTGCTCGGGTGTCAATGCGTCGCCCGTGGGCAGGCCGGCATCGCGCACGGCCTCGTGGCCAGCCGCCACGCCATAGTGCATGAAGGCGTCCATGTGCTTGGCCTCCTTGCCAGGCACGCGGTCGGCCACGACGAAGTTCTTGACTTCGCCAGCGAAGGTGCAAGCAATGCCCGTCGGATCAAACTTGGTGATCGGGGCAATGCCGCTGGTGCCGGCCAGCAGGGCAGGCCAGGCCTCGGCCACCGTGTTGCCTACGGGGGTCACTGCCCCCAGGCCGGTGATGACAATGCGACGACGGGTCATGCGCTCAGTGGAATGGTGGTTGTGAAGGGGTCAGGCTTTGGCGTGCGACTTGGCGTAGTCAACGGCCAGCTGAACGGTGGTGATCTTCTCGGCTTCTTCATCGGGAATCTCGATGCCGAACTCATCTTCCAGCGCCATCACCAACTCAACGGTGTCCAGTGAGTCCGCGCCCAGATCGGCGACGAAAGCCTTGTCGCCAACCACGTCGGCCTCGGGAACGCCAAGCTGCTCGGCAATGATTTTCTTGACGCGGGATTCGATATCGCTCATGACTCCTCCGGGAGTAACAAAAAAAGAGTGAAAGAGAAATTCTAGCGGAGCGCCTGCACAGGCTCTCAGCTCATCAGCATGCCGCCATTGACAGGCAGCTCGACGCCGGTGATGTATCCGGCCTCGGGCGAGGCCAGAAACGCCACGGCGGCGGCGATTTCTTCGGGGCGACCCAGGCGGCCCAGCGGCACGCCGGCCAGCATGGTCGCCTTCTGGGCCTCGGTCAGCACCTCGGTCATGTCGGTGGCGATGAAGCCCGGCGCCACACAGTTGACGGTGATCTCGCGGCTGGCCAATTCACGCGCCAACGCGCGGGTCAGGCCGGCAAGGCCCGCCTTGGCAGCCGCGTAGTTGGCCTGGCCGGCATTGCCCATGGCGCCCACCACCGAGGTGATGTTGACGATGCGACCCCAGCGCTGCTTCATCATGGGCCGCATGACGGCGCGCGAGAGGCGAAACACGGCCTTGAGGTTGGTGTCCAGCACGGCGTCCCAGTCGTCGTCCTTCATCCGCATGGCCAGGCCGTCGCGGGTGATGCCGGCGTTGTTGACCAGCACGTGCAGGGCGCCATGCTGTTTGACGATGTCGGCCACGGCCGCCTCGCTCGCGGCGGCGTCGTTGACGTTGAGGGCCAGGCCGCGCCCGCCGTGCGGTGCCAGCGCGTCGGTGATGCTGGCGGCGCCGGACTCGGTGGTGGCGGTGCCAATGACGGTGTGGCCGCGCGTGGCCAGCGCCAGTGCAATGGCACGGCCAATGCCGCGCGACGCGCCGGTGACGAGGGCGATGCGGGGAGTCTCAGTGGTCATGCGAGCAATCCTTTTGCTTCTTGCAGGGATGCCGGATCTTGCACCGTGGCGGTCACCAACTCGGCATCGATGCGCTTGGCCATACCAGCCAGCACCTTGCCGGGGCCGCACTCCAGCACCACGTTGAGGCCACGGCCACGCAGCGCCAGCACGACCTCAACCCAGCGCACCGGGCCAAAGGCCTGGCGGTAGAGGGCGTCGCGAATGGCATCCGGCTCGGTAGGGCTGGCCACGTCGATGTTGTTGACCACCGGCATCACCGGCGGGCGGATGAGGGTCTCGGCCAGCCGCTCTTTGAGCCGCTCGGCGGCGGGACGCATCAGGCTGGAGTGAAACGGCGCCGACACCGGCAGCGGCAGCACGCGCTTGGCGCCAGCGGCCTTGAGCACCTCGGTGGCCTTCTCGACGCCGGCCTTGCTGCCGGCGATCACGGTTTGCATGGGGTCATTGAAGTTGACGGCCTCGACCACTTCGCCACTGGCCGCCGCTGCCTCGGCGCAACCCGCGCGCACGGCCTCGGCCGGCAGGGCCAGCACCGCCGCCATCGCGCCCGTCCCCACGGGTACGGCGTCCTGCATGGCCTGGGCGCGCAGGCGCACCAGCGGCAGTGCGTCGGCCAGCGTCAGGGCCTCTGCGGCCACCAGCGCGCTGTACTCGCCCAGCGAGTGACCCGCCACAGCGGCGGGGCGAGGGCCACCCTCGGCCAGCCAGGCACGCCAGCAGGCCACACCGGCCGCCAGCATCACCGGCTGGGTGTTGGTGGTCAATGCCAGCGCCTCTTTGGGGCCCGTGGCAATCAGGTGGGCCACATCCTCGCCCAGGGCGTCGCTGGCCTCAACCAGCGTCTGGCGTACGGCCGGGTGGTCGCCCCAGACGTCCAGCATGCCCACGGATTGCGAGCCCTGGCCGGGGAACACGAATGCGAATGGTCGGGTCATGATGTCAGTAGTCTAAAAGGACGGCGCCCCAGGTGAAGCCGCCGCCCACGCCTTCCAGCAGCAGCGTGTCGCCGCGCTGCACCTGACCGCCGCGCACGGCCACGTCGAGCGCCAGGCCGATGGAGGCAGCCGAGGTGTTGCCGTGCTCGTGCACGGTCTCCACCAGGCGCTCGGGCGCCAGTTTCAGCTTGCGCGCGGTGCCGCGCATGATGCGGACGTTGGCCTGGTGCGGGATCAGCCAGTCGATGTCGGCGGCCTCTTTGCCGGCGGCCTCCAGCACCTCATCCGCCACATCGCCCAGCACCTTGACGGCCAGCTTGAAGACGGCCTGGCCGTCCATTCTGAGCATGGGGCTGCCCAGCACCTGGCCGCCGGCCACGGTACCCGGCGTGCACAAGATGTCGCGGTAGTTGCCATCGGCGTGCAGCCGGTAGGCCAGGATGCCGGGCACCTCGGCCGTCTCCAGCACCACGGCACCGGCACCATCGCCGAACAGCACACAGGTGGTGCGGTCGGAAAAATCCAGGATGCGCGAGAACACTTCGGCGCCAATGACCAGTGCGCGCCGCGCCGCGCCGTCACGCAGCATGGCGGTGGCCACGCCCATGGCGTAGACGAAGCCCGAGCACACGGCCTGCACGTCGAACGCCGGGCAGCCAGCCAGCCCCAGCTTGTTCTGGATGATGCTGGCCGTGGACGGGAACACCATGTCCGGCGTGGACGTGGCGACGATGATGAGATCGATGTCCTCGGGCTTGAGGCCTGCGGCGTCCAGCGCCGCCAGAGCGGCTTCGGTACCCAGGTCGCTGGAGGTCACACCCGGCGCGGCAAAGTGGCGCGCATGAATGCCGGTGCGCTCGACGATCCACTCATGCGAGGTTTCGATGCCTTGCGCGGCCAGGCGCGCAGCCAGCTCGTGGTTGGTGACGCGCTCAGGCGGCAGCGCGCTGCCGGTGCCGGCGATGCGCACATGGCGCGGCGGTGTGGGAGTCATGCGGCGGTGGTGGTTTCGGTGGTCTGCTGCGGCAGCGCGCGCAGCGTCTCGACGACGCCATCATGCACGCGCTCGACCAGGCGGTTGCGTGCTGCATCGTACGCGCGTGCCATGGCGCGACCAAAGGCGTGCACGTCGGCGCCGCCATGGCTCTTGATCACCAGCCCACGCAAGCCCAGCAGCGCCGCCCCGTTGTAGTTGCGCGGATCGACGCGGGCACGGAAGCGGTTGAGGATGGGCATGGCCACCAGCGCAGCCAGCTTGGTCCACCAGTGGCGCGAGAACTCTTCGCGGATGAAGGCCCCCAACATGGAGGCCAGGCCTTCCGAGGTCTTGAGCGCGACGTTGCCGACGAAGCCGTCGCAGACGATGACGTCCACGGCGCCGCCATAGATGTCGTTGCCTTCGACGTTGCCGAAGTAGTTCAGATGCCCGTCCTGGGCCGCAGCGCGCAGCAGATCACCGGCGCGCTTGATGACCTCGCTGCCCTTGATGGCCTCGGAGCCAATGTTGAGCAAGCCGACCGAGGGCTCGTCCACGCCGTCGATGGCGGTGACCAGTGCGCTGCCCATGACGGCAAATTCCAGCAAGTGGTCTGCCGTGCAGTCCACATTGGCGCCCAGGTCCAGCATGGTGGTGTAGCGCCCCATGCGGTTGGGAATGACCGTGGCAATGGCTGGCCGGTCGATGCCGTCCATGGTCTTGAGCAGGTAGCGCGCCACGGCCATCAAGGCACCCGTATTGCCGGCAGAGATGCAGACGTCGGCCAGGGCGGGCGCACCGTCGCGGCCGGGCCGCAACTGGCTGATGGCCACGCGCATGGACGAGTCCTTCTTGCGCCGCAGCGCCACCTCGATGGAGTCGTCCATGGTGACGACCTCGGTGGCCACCACGCAGGTGGTGCGCGGCAAACCCCGAGCGCCGGCCAGCGCCTCCTCAGTGCCCACCAGAACCAGATCGACATCCGGGTGGCTGGCCAGAAAGGCCTGACAGGCAGGCAGCGTCACCGAGGGGCCGTGGTCGCCCCCCATGCAATCCACCGCCAACCGCACGCGGGTCAGCGGAGACAAATCGTGCGCGTGCAACACCGGCTGAACCGGGGCCTAGGTGGGGATCAGACCTCGGCAGCCTTGTTCTTCAGCACCTGACGGCCACGGTAAAAGCCATTGGGGCTGATGTGGTGGCGCAGATGCACCTCGCCCGTGGTGGGCTCGATGGCGATGCCGGGCTGCACCAGCGCGTTGTGCGAGCGGTGCATGCCGCGCTTGGAAGGCGACTTCTTGTTTTGTTGAACGGCCATGGTGACGGCTCCTGAGTTGGCGGCGGCAGGAATTGCTGCCACCAAAAGATTCGAGAAAAGCCTATCAGTCTACCACAAACCTACCGCTTGAGGGAGGCCAGCGCCTCGAACGGACGCTGGGTGGCTGGGGCAGCGGTGTCTGCGCCCGCTGGCAGGGATTGCGGGCAGACGGCATGGCGCGGCACCAGCGGCAGCGCCAGCAGCAACTCGTCCTCGACCAACTCCCGCGCATTCATGCGCGGGCGCAGCGCCAGCACGTCGTCTTCCATCTCGGCATCCAGTGCCGCGGCCGCCTCTTCGCCACCCGCCACGAAGCGCAGCCAACGGTCGACCGCCAGGTGCTCGGACACCGGCTCCAGGCAGCGCTGGCAGGTCAGCGCCACCTCGGTCTCGGCAGCCAGCCCCAGCCAGATCTCGGGCGCGCCGCCTGGCAGTTGACGCAACTCGCCTTGCAAACGCCAGTTGACCGGCGTGCCTTGCAGCACGCTGTCGGCCAACCGGGGCAGTTCGGCCAGCGGCCAGGCGCCCGCCAGGCTGCCTCCCTGCTCGGCCAGGGCCTGCACGTCCAGCTTCAGGGGATCGGAGGATGGGAACTTCATGGCGCAAGTGTAGGGCGCAGCCTATGCCGCAGAGACAATGGCGACCATGCAATTGATTCTGGGCTCCACCTCGCGCTACCGCGCCGAGTTGCTGGCGCGGCTGCGCCAGCCCTTCACCACCGCCGCGCCGCAGGTCGATGAAACGCCACAACCCGGGGAGGCGCCACGCGCCCTGGCGCTGCGGCTGGCGCGCGCCAAGGCGCAGGCGGTGCTGGCACAGCACCCCGGCGCGCTGGTGATCGGAGCCGACCAAGTGGCCGACGTGGACGGCACCCCGTTGGGCAAACCAGGCTCGCACGAGGGTGCCGTGGCGCAGTTGCGCCGGCTCTCCGGCCGTGAGGTGCGCTTCGAGACGGCGGTGGCGGTGGCGCGCGCGGGCTTTGCGCAAGACCATCTGAGCACCGTCACCGTGCGTTTTCGCAAGCTGGCCGATGCCGAGATTGAGACCTATCTGCGGCTGGATGAGCCCTACGACTGCGCCGGCAGCGCCAAGGCGGAGTCGCTGGGCGTGGCGCTGCTGACGCGCATCGACTCGGACGACCCCACGGCCTTGATCGGTCTGCCGCTGATCCACACCTGCACGCTGCTGCGCGCGGCGGGGCTGGACGTGCTGGCGCCATGACGCTGATCCTGGTGCCCAACACGCTCGATTTGGCCAGCGCACCGGTGCCGCTGGATGCGGTGCTGCCGCGGGCGGCCGTGCACGCCGCCGCCACCATCACGCACTGGGTGGTGGAGACGCCGAAGGTGGCGCGGGCGTTTTTGAAGCGGGTGGATGCGGTGCAGCCGCTGGCGGTGCCGCTGCAGTCGCTCGATGTGCGCGAGTTGCCGCGCACCCGCAAGGGCGGCACCGCGTCCGTGCCCGAGACGGCCTGGGATGACTTGCTGGCGCCCGCACGCGCCGGCAAAACCGTGGGCCTTCTCAGCGACGCCGGCCTGCCCGGCGTGGCCGACCCGGGCGCCAACCTGGTCGCCACAGCCCACCGGCATGGCGTGACCGTGCAGGTGCTGGCGGGCCCCAGCTCGTTGACGCTGGCCCTGGCGGCCAGCGGTTTGAACGGCCAGCGCTTTGCCTTTGAGGGCTACTTGCCACAGGACGCGGGCGAGCGCGGCAAGCGCATCATCCAGTTGGAGATGCGCTCGCGCCAAGAGGGGCAGACGCAGTTGGCCATCGAAACGCCTTACCGCAACCCCGCACTGCTGGACGCACTGTGCCGCACGCTGCAGCCGACCACACGCCTGGCCGTGGCCTGTGGCCTGACCGATGAGCGGGGCTGGTGCCGGATGGGTCGGGTGACGGATTGGCGGACGCGGCCACTGGCCATGCCCGTCGATCTGCCGGCGGTGTTTTTGTGGCTAGCCTGAGGTGCCTGCGCGCCACGCGCATCGGCGCAGCCAGATGAACTCGAGCGCCGCGCCCACCGTGATGCCCACAGCGTCGGCACCCCAGTCCAGCCATTCGGCGGCCCGGTAGGTGGTCAGGGTCGCCTGGGCCAGCTCGATGCCGGCACCAAAGGCCAGCAGCCCCAGCGCCAGCCAGGGGCGGGGCAGGCTGGCCCGCCGGCCCAGCAGCCACAGCAGGGCAAACACGGCCGCGTGCTCCAGCTTGTCGATGTGATTGACCACCACCGGCGGCGCATCCAGCGGCATCAACGCCAGGATCAGGATGCCGAGCAGGGCGGCTGCGAACAGCGCGCGAGCCACCCTCACGCCGGGGTCTTGACGCCGCCGCCCAACAGCGCCGCCACCTTGCGCTTGGGCCGTATGCTGGGCGAGACCCGTGCCGCGCCCGGACGGGCCGTTGCCGTGGTGGCTTCCCAGGCGGCGGGGGCTTCACCCTCGCTGGGCTCATAGGGCCGGTCGAAGAAGGGGTCACGCGGCGCGGGCGGCGGGCTGTAGCGGCGCGGCGGGGCCAGGTTGTCGTCATCGCGATGGCGCGGTGTGCTGCGGCGATGGGCCTGGCGCGACAAGGCCAGCGGCTCGGGCGTGATCTTTTTCTTGAGCAGCTTCTCGATCTCGGCCAGCAGCCGCACGTCTTTGCCGGCCACCAGCGTGATGGCCACGCCCGAGGCGCCCGCGCGGCCTGTGCGGCCGATGCGGTGGATGTAGTCTTCGGCGTGGAAGGGCACGTCGAAGTTGAAAACGGCCGGCAGATCGGAGATGTCGAGTCCACGCGCCGCCACATCGGTGGCCACCAGCACGTCCACCTCTTGCGCCTTGAAGGCGGCCAGCGCCTTGAGCCGCTCGTCCTGCGATTTGTCGCCATGCAGGGCGGCGGTGCGCAGGCCATCACGCTCAAAGGCGCGCGCCAGTCGCGCCGCGCCCAGCTTGGAGTTGACGAAGACGATGGCCTGGGCGAGGTTGCGCTCACGCAGCAGTTGCAGCACCGCCGCGCGCTTGTCGTCTTCGTCCAGGCTGTAGAAGACCTGCTCGACGGTGGAGGCCGTGGCGTTGGGCCGCGCCACTTCGACCACGACGGGGTCTTGCAGATAGCTGGCGGCCAGGCGCTTGATCTCGGGCGAGAAGGTGGCCGAGAAGAGCAGCGTCTGCCGCTGGCGCGGCAGGTAGCTGAGGATGCGCTGCAAATCGGGCAGAAACCCGATGTCCAGCATGCGGTCGGCCTCGTCCAGCACCACGTACTCGACCTGGTTGAGCACGCAGTTCTTGGCCTCGATGTGGTCCAGCAACCGGCCCGGGGTGGCAATCAGCACCTCGACGCCCTGCTTGAGCGTCAGCGTCTGCGGCTTCATGTCGATACCGCCAAAAACCACGGTGCTGCGCAACTGGGTGTGCTTGGCGTAGGCCTTGACGTTCTGCGCCACCTGGTCGGCCAGCTCGCGCGTGGGCGCCAGCACCAACGCCCGCACGGGGTGGCGCGCTGGCGAGACGCTGCTGGTCTCGTGGCGCATCATCTTTTGCAGCAGCGGAATCGAGAACGCAGCTGTCTTGCCGGTGCCGGTCTGGGCGGCGCCCATCACGTCACGACCCGACAGCACGATGGGAATCGCCCGCGCCTGAATGGGGGTCATGTGGGCGTAGCCCTGATCCTGCACGGCGCGCAACAGCTTGGCGTCCAGTGGCAAGGTATCGAAGCGGGCGGGCTCGGCGACAATGGCCGGATCGGCCGTAGGGGTGTCAGTCATCACCCGGCATTATCGCGTCAGAAGGGATACCCATGATTTTGGTCACCGGCGGCGCCGGTTTCATTGGCAGCAATTTCGTGCTCGACTGGCTGGCTCAAGGCGATGAGCCCGTGGTCAACCTGGATGCCCTGACCTATGCGGGCAACCGGGCCAACCTGGCCAGCCTGCAAGGTGATGCGCGCCACCATTTCGTGCACGGCGACATCACCGACCGGGCCTTGGTGGACAGCCTGCTGGCCAAGCACCAACCCCGTGCCATCGTCCACTTTGCGGCCGAAAGCCATGTGGACCGCTCCATCCACGGCCCCGGCGCCTTCGTCAAGACCAATGTGGAGGGCACGTTCACGCTGCTTGAGGCGGCGCGTGCCTATTGGAGCGGGCTGGCCGACAAGGCGGCGTTCCGCTTTCTGCACGTCTCCACCGACGAGGTCTACGGCACGCTGGGCGCCCAGGACGCGCCGTTTGCCGAAGACCACCCCTACGAGCCCAACAGCCCCTACTCGGCCAGCAAGGCCGCTAGCGACCACCTGGTGCGCGCCTGGCACCACACCTACGGCCTGCCGGTGCTGACCACCAACTGCTCGAACAACTACGGGCCGTATCACTTCCCTGAAAAACTCATCCCGCTGATGATCGTCAACGCGCTGGCCGGCAAGCCGCTGCCGGTCTATGGCGACGGGCGTCAGATCCGCGACTGGCTGTACGTGCGCGACCACTGCAGCGGCATCCGCGCCGTGCTGGCCGGTGGCCGGCTGGGCCAGACCTACAACATCGGTGGCTGGAACGAGATGGCCAACATCGACATCGTGCACACCGTCTGCGCGCTGCTCGATGAGCTGCAGCCCAGCCCCGAGGGGCCTTATGCCCGCCTGATCACCCACGTGACCGACCGACCGGGCCACGACCGGCGCTACGCCATCGACGCACGCAAGATCGAGCGCGAGTTGGGCTGGCGTCCGGCCGAAACCTTTGCCACCGGCATCCGCAAGACGGTGCAGTGGTATTTGCAACACCCCGACTGGGTGCAGCAGGTGCAAAGCGGGGCTTACCGCGACTGGGTGGCCGCCAACTACAGCGCCCGCGCATGAACATCGTGCTGCTGGGGCCAAACGGCCAGGTGGGCTGGGAGTTGCAGCGCGCGCTGGCGCCGCTGGGCAGGCTGACGCTGCTGGATCGCGCAGCGGGCGGCGATCTGGCCCACCCTGACGCGCTGGCCACGGCGGTGCGCGCGCTGGCACCGGACGTCATTGTCAATGCCGCCGCCCACACGGCAGTGGACAAGGCCGAGAGCGAGCCCGAATTGGCTCGCACCCTCAACGCGCTGGCGCCCGGCCAACTGGCCCGGGTGGCGGCCGACCTGGGCGCCACGCTGCTGCACTACAGCACCGACTACGTGTTCGACGGCAGCGGCCACGCCCCGCGCGCCGAAGACGCGCCCACCGGCCCGCTGTCCGTCTATGGCGCCAGCAAGCTGGCCGGCGAGGACGCCATCCGCGCCAGCGGCTGCCGCCACCTGATCCTGCGCACCAGCTGGGTCTATGCGGCGCGCGGCAGCAACTTTGCCAAAACCATGTTGCGCCTGGCTGCCGAGCGCGAGCGGCTGACGGTGATCGCCGACCAGATCGGCGCGCCCACCGGCGCCGAGCTGATCGCCGATGCCAGCGCCCACGCGCTGCGCATGGTGGCCACGCGGCCCGAGCTGACCGGCACCTACCACCTGACGGCCGCCGGCGAGACCTCGTGGCACGGCTATGCCGAATACGTCATCGCCACGGCCCGCGCGCACGGCACCGCGCTGCGTGTGCAGCAGGTGGCCGCCATTCCCACCACCGACTACCCCACCCCCGCACGCCGGCCGCTGAACTCGCGACTGGACTGCACCCGTTTCACCCGCGCGTTCGATCTTGGGCTGCCGCCATGGCAACAAGGCGTGGCGCGCATGCTCACCGAGACCTTATGACCTCCCCCCCCCGCAAAGGCATCATCCTCGCTGGCGGCTCCGGCACCCGGCTGCATCCGGCCACGCTGGCGCTGAGCAAGCAACTGATCCCGGTCTACGACAAGCCCATGATCTATTACCCGCTCAGCGCGCTGCTGCTGGCGGGCATCCGCGACATCCTCGTCATCAGCACACCGCAGGACACCCCCCGCTTCGAGCAGTTGCTGGGCGACGGCGCGCGCTGGGGCATCCGCCTGAGCTACGCCGTGCAACCCAGCCCGGACGGGCTGGCACAGGCCTTTCTGATCGGCGAGGACTTCCTGGCCGGTGCCCCCAGCGCCCTGGTGCTGGGAGACAACATCTTCCACGGCCACGACCTGGCGCAGCGGCTGCAGGCGGTCAGCGCCCGGCGCACGGGCGCCACGGTGTTCGCCTACCCGGTGAACGACCCCGAACGCTACGGCGTGGTGGAGTTTGACGCGGCAGGCCGTGCCATCAGCCTGGAGGAAAAGCCCGCCGCACCCAAGAGCCGCTTTGCCGTGACGGGCCTCTACTTCTACGACGAGCAGGTGGTGGCCCACGCCAAGGCGCTCAAGCCCAGCGCGCGCGGCGAGCTGGAGATCACCGACCTGAACCGCCGCTACCTGGAAGCAGGCCAGCTCGACGTGCAGCGCTTCGGCCGCGGCGACGCCTGGCTGGACACCGGCACCCACGACAGCCTGCTGGAGGCCAGCGCCTTCGTGCAGACGCTGGAGAAACGGCAAGGCCTCAAGACCTGCTGCCCGGAGGAGATTGCCTGGCGCCAGGGCTGGATCGATGACGATCAACTCGAAGCGCTGGCCGGGCCGCTGGGCAAGAGCGGGTATGGGCTCTATCTGCAACGGGTGGTACGCGAGCGGCCTTACTGAACTGCAAACGCTAAAATCCCAAAGTTAAGCTCAATCGAGCGGGCCAGCCAGTCCGCCGCCTCGTTATGCTCCAATTTCCTGCCTTGCGCGCCGTGCTGCTTGTCAGTGCGCTGTGGCTAGCCTGCCCCGCCTGGGCGCAGACCACCACTTGGCGTGATGCCGACCTGACCCAGACGAGCCGCGGCGATACCCACGACCGCAATATACGTCCCACCACGCCCGAGGCTTCGGCTGCCACTGGTTCGGTGACTCTGCGCCAGGGTATGTCTGACACCACGCCCGAACCACGTGTGGTGCAGCCCAGTCTGCCCCGCTACGTACCCAGCGAGTTTGAACGGTATGTCCAGCGGCAGTCTGGCAGCGGCCCCGAATCGCCCACGATCGAACGTTTCGGCGCCCGGTTGCTGTTCGATCTGAGCACCGTCAACGGCGCCACCGATCCCCTGCCCAGCGTGCCTGCAGACTATCTGATCAAATCCGGTGACGAAGTCAGGTTGACGCTATGGGGCTCTGTGGACGCAGATCTGCGGCTTGTCGTCGATCGCAATGGCCGCATCGCCGTGCCGCGCGTCGGCAGCATCGCTGTGGCCGGCGTGCGCCAGGCTGACCTGGACAGCGTGATTGGCCGCCGTGTCAGTCAGGTGTTTCGCAACTACCAGATCAGTGCTGGGGTGGGCCAGTTGCGTGCGATCCGGGTCTTCGTCACAGGCTATGCCCAGCAGCCCGGCAGCATCACCCTACCTGGACTCTCCACGGCCTTGCACGCCATCATGCGCGCTGGCGGCCCCAGCGCTGCCGGCAGCTTTCGCGACATTCAACTGCGCCGCGGCGGCAAGACGACCGCACAACTGGACCTCTACACCCTGCTGACCAAGGGTGACCGCGGCAGCGATCTGGTGCTGCAGCCTGACGATGTGATCTATGTAGGCCCGGTAGGCCCGCAAGTGGGTCTGATCGGCTCGGTTAACCAGCCTGCCGTGTTCGAGTTGCTGCCCGACGAGACGACTACCGACCTGCTGCGATTCGCGGGCGGCTTCAGTGCCGTAGCCGACCGCAGTCGCCTGACGCTGGAACGTTTGGCTGATCGCAACAGCGGGCGTGTGGTGCAACTGACGCTGCCAGCCGAAGCACGAACTGCGCTGGGTGCCGGCGATCTGGTGCGCGCCTTCAGCGCCATTGATCTCGCCACCGCACGCGGCAAGCGAAATCAGCGCGTGCGCATTGAAGGCGAAGTGACCAAGCCCGGCGAATATGTGCTGCCACCCGGCAGCACCATCGCCGATGCCCTGCAGGCAGCGGGCGGCATGACGCAGGGCGCCTATGTCTATGGCACGGAGCTCAACCGCGAAAGTGTGCGTGTCAGCCAGCAGGAAAACTATGACCGGGCCTTGCGCGACATGGAAACCGACATGACGCGCAACAGCGCGACCCGCCGAACGGCGTCGGCTGAGGAAGTGGCGTCCCAAACGGCATCCGTCGCCGCCACCCAACGCCTGGTTGATCGCTTGAGGCTGATCCGGCCAACAGGGCGCGTGGTGCTGCAAATCGAGCCGACTGCCACGGCCCTACCTGACTTGCGACTAGAGGATGGTGACCGCATTCACGTACCCTCGTACAGCAGTTCTGTGGGCATTTTTGGCAGCGTCTTCAACGGCGGCAGTTTCCTGTACCAGTCTGATCAGCGCATTGGCGACTACCTACAGCAAGCCGGGGGCCCCACGCATGGTGCCGATACCAAGAGCATCTTCGTCATCCGCGCCAACGGCACCGTGGTCAGCGCTCGCCAAAGCAGCAGTTTCTGGCGCAACGGCGACCTGAACAGCACGATTGCGCTGCCCGGCGACACCATCTTCGTGCCTGAGGAAATGGACAAGACCACGTTCACACAGAGCGCCAAGGATTGGACGCAAATCCTCTACCAGTTCGGTTTGGGTGTGGCGGGGATCAAGGCGGTGGGGTTGTGAAGCAATCTATAGACTCCTCTAGGCCGCCGAACCAGGCGTTCGATGACACCATCAGTTTGGATGATGTGGTGCGCCCGCTGATTAAAGACTGGAAACTTCTGTTCTTCCTGCCTCTGTTAGTGGGAGCCTTGGCCTACGGCCTGTCGTTCCTGATCCCGAAAACCTATTTGTCAACAACCACTTTTCTTCCACCTCAACAGCAAACCAGCAGCGCATTGGCTTCACTGGCTTCATTGAGTGCGTTTGCGGGTCTTGCAGGTGGCAATATCCGCAGCCCCAGTGATCAGTACCTGGCGATGATGGAGAGCGTGACCGTGCAAGACCGCATCATCGAGCATTTCAAACTGCGCGATGTGTACGAAGTCGAGCTGCGCATACAGGCCCGCGAGCAGTTGAGCAAAGCGACTGATATTTCTCTTGGTAAAAAGGACGGTTTGATCCGCGTCAGCGTGGAGGACCGTGATCCACAACGGGCTGCGGCGGTGGCGAATCGATATGTAGAGGAGTTGCAAAACCTGACCACATCGATCGCGGTTACCGAGGCCCAACAGCGTCGTGCGTTCTTCGAATCACAGATGCTAACTATTAAGCAACGGCTCATTGAGTCTCAACTGGCACTTGAGAAAACCGGCTTCAATGCAGGCGCACTCAAAGCCGAGCCTCGTGCAGCGGCCGAAACTTATGCAGAATTGCGTGCCCAATTGACTGCGGCGGAAGTGCGCTTGCAGACCCTTCGCTCGACGCTGGCTGACGGCGCACCTGAGATGCAGCAAATTGCCGCGACAGTACGATCGTTGCGCCAGCAGCTGACCCAGCTCGAAGTACAGCAAACGGGTGCACAGAAATCGGGCGCAGATACCGACTATGTGGGGCGCTATCGGGAGTTCAAATACCAGGAAATGTTGTTTGAATTGATGGCGAAACAGTACGAAATAGCTCGACTGGACGAAAGTCGGGAGGGGGCTTTGATTCAAGTGGTGGACGTAGCGCAACCGGCCGAACAAAAGTTCAAGCCCAAGCGCAGCTTGATCACCTTTGCCAGCGCGCTGCTAGCGGGGTTGGCTGTGGCTGCCATGCTTGTTGCCAGACCCATGTTGGCACGTCGTCGTCAGGGCGTGACGTCCCCTGCTTGAGCACCACGGCCGTGGGTGAGCGCCGCCACAATCTGGGTGACCGCAACCAATGGGTCAAACAGTCGCTGTGCGAGTCGTGCGCAGCGTGGCCGGTAGTTTGTGCCGCAGCGTACGGTTTGCACAAGCGTGATGGCGGCCTGCACCAAGCCATCGACAGACCCCGCGCTACTGGCAGCTATGCCAACTTCTTCATCGTTGATCAACTGCAACAAATCATTGCCGGCATTCACACTGGCCAGCACCGGCATGCCAGCCTGCATGTATGACAGAAACTTACCGGGGATGTTGTGCGTCTGGTGGCGCGGATCCAGCACCACGAGGCCGATGTGGCACTGTGCATACAAGCCGGCGATGTGCTCCGGTTCGATCTCGTCAAAGAAACGCACCGCGCTCAGGTCACGCGCCTCCGCGTCAGCCCTGAGCCGTGCCGTGTCGCTGCCCCGGCCCACGAACACGAAGCCAATGTCCTCACGCGTCTTGAACTGCTCGGCCAAATCCAGCAGTACGTCCATGCCCTGGGCCACACCCATGTTGCCCGCGTAGACGAAGATCGTGCGCCCGGCCAGCCCGGCTGCTGCGACGTCAATGGGACAGCCCACATTGGCCGCAGGCGCCAGCCAGTTGTGCAACACCTCCACACGACGCTCGGGGTGGCGGCGCTGCCAGTCGGCAAAGTAGGGCAGGTTGCCCGGCGTCTGTACGCCGATCACATCCGCCGCCTCGTACTGCCGGTGAGCGATGTGCTTGAACATGCGATAAGGTATGCCATCGCCCATCAAACCCATGTCACGCGCCCACTCGGGAAAGATGTCACGAACAATGAGGTAGCCTGGACAGCCACTGATCGCCATGAGCGCACGGACCAGCGGCGCGTGGAAGATGGAGGGCGAATACCAGACCACGCCGTCGAAGCGCTCATCCGCCAGAGGACTCGCTTGCCAGCCGCGCCTCATTGCATACGACATCCACCACTCCGCCAGCGAGCGCCGAGCGTAGCCCATGTCGCGAGTGCGCGGCGTGGCCAGGCGCAATACCTGCACACCCTGCACGTCGTTCAGCCGCCAAGACTCAGACTGTTCCGGTGCTGAGACGAACATGGTGACTGCATGGCCCTGAGCCGCCATCGCTCGCGTAAGGTCGCGCAACTGCACCGCGCCCGAGGAGCGCAGTGGCGGGTAGACGTCGGCCACAACAGCAAGGCGCATTAGGCTCCTCAGTAGCGCTTCCAGACCACGCGCTGCACATAGTCGGTGTAGCTATGCAGAATGCGCACCACTTTGTCCGACACATTGGGCATCGAATAGTCAGCTACTTGGCGCAGCAGGCGCTCTTCACCTCGCGGCTGGTCCTGTAGCACGGACAAGCCCTGCAACACCCTTTCGACCTCCAAGCCAACCATCATCACAGCCGCCTCTTCCATGCCCTCGGGGCGTTCGTGCGCCTCGCGCAAATTCAAAGCCGGGAAGTTCAGAATTGATGACTCCTCGCTGATGGTGCCACTGTCGGACAACACAGCGCGAGCGTGCAACTGCAGGTGGTTGTAGTCCGAGAAGCCCAGCGGCTTGAGCAGTTGGATGCGGGGATGGAAGCGACTGCCAGTGGCATCCACGCGCTTTTGGGTGCGAGGGTGGGTAGATACGATCACCGGAAGGTCATACGTGTGCGCCACTGCGTTGAGCACGGCCACCAGTTTGGCAAACTGCTCAGCACTGTCCACATTCTCCTCACGGTGGGCACTGACGACGAAGTAGCCCTCGCGTTGCAGGCCCAGGCGCCCCAGCACATCTGCCGCATCAATGCGTGGCCGGTAGTGCGCCAGCACTTCGGCCATCGGGCTGCCCGACTTGATGATGCGATCAGGCGGCAGCCCTTCAGCCAACAAGTACTCACGTGCAATGCTGCTGTAGGTGAGGTTGATGTCAGCGGTGTGATCGACTATACGGCGATTGATCTCTTCAGGCACACGCATGTCGAAGCAACGATTGCCAGCCTCCATGTGGAAAGTCGGAATCTTGCGTCGCTTGGCCGACAGCACCGCCATGCAGGAATTGGTATCACCAAGCACCAACATGGCGTCAGGTTTAACCTGTGCCAGCACCTGATCAACGGCGATGATGACGTTGCCAATGGTCTGCGCGCCCGTGGCGCCCGCCACATTAAGGAAATGATCTGGCGTGCGCAGGCCCAAGTCATCGAAAAAGATCTGATTCAACTCGTAGTCGTAGTTCTGGCCGGTATGCACCAACGTGTGTTGACAGTGCACGTCCAGCGCCGCAAGTACGCGCGAAAGGCGAATAATCTCGGGCCGCGTACCGACCACCGTCATCACATGAAGTTTGTTCATACAGGATTGGTCACGGTGTCCGGCGCGGCGCGATCAAAAATCTCGTTAGCCCACAGCATGACCACTAGTTCGTCTTCGCCAACGTTGGTGACGTCATGTGTCCAACCAGGCGCGGTTTCGACAATCTGTGGTGTCCCGCCCTGGGTGAAAAGTTCGTACCGATCGCCCGTCATCATGTGTCGGAACCTAAACCGCGCATGACCACGAATCACCAGGAATTTCTCAGTCTTGCTGTGATGGTAGTGACCGCCCCGCATGACACCCGGGTGGGCAGTGAAATAAGAAAACTGCCCCGCATCTGGCGTCTTGAGCATCTCCACAAACTCGCCGCGCGCATCGCCGTGCTTGGGTAGGTCGTATACGAAACGCTCAATGGGCAAATAACTGACATAGGTGGCATAGAGCGCCCGCACGAATCCGGTGCCCACGCGTTCGCTGACCAAGCTGTCGCGACAACGTCGGAAGGCACGTATCTGCTCGGCTAACGCAGCCAGCGTGACCGTGTACTCGGGCTGTACCCGCCCCCATTGCAGACCCTCTCCAGGCGCAGCCAACTTGCGCAGCAACTCCTGCACAACATCGTCCACATAGACCAGGCGCAACACGGCATCCGGGCTGCTGACCTCGATAGGTAGGTCTCTCGTGAGTTGGTGGCAGAAGGTGGCCACTACCGTGTTGTAGTACGGCTTGGCCCATTTGCCAAACACGCCAGGCCAGCGATAAATGACAGCGGGCGATCCCTTGTCGGCCACTAGTGCCTCGATGGCCGCCTCACCCCCACGCTTGCTTCGGCCATAAGGGCTGTCCTGCTCAGCCTGTGTGGACGAGTTCGCCAGCAGTGGCACATGTCGACCCCTGCGGGCTTGCTCGACCTTCAGGGCGTCACACAGCTTCTGGGTGAGATCACGGTTGACGGCATCGAAAGCCGCTGGATCAATCGGCCGATTCTCGCCTGCCAAGTGCACCACCGCATCGGCGCGGGTCAGTAGCGCGGGCAATTCCGCGGGTTGCTGGGTCCGCGTGTATGGCAGCACTTCGTGCCCCGCCTCGACAAGCGCAAGAGTCAAATTCTTGCCGATGAAGCCATTGCTTCCGGTGACAAGCACACGCATAAACTATCACTCCTCCTCGGCGCGCGCCGATTCGCCGCGCGCGATGGCTTGCATAAAACGCAGTTTCATCAGAAGGGCCTGCATGCCCGACACATCCAACCGTTGTGTGTTGTGTGAGTTGTAGTCCTCGGCCTGCGAAATGCGAACATCCCCTTCTTCGACAAACCGACCATAGTTCAGATCGCGCAGATCGGGCGGCACGCGGTAGTACCCTCCAAGGTCTTCGGCGGCGGCCATCTCCTCGCGACTCAAGAGAGCTTCATAGAGTTTCTCTCCGTGGCGAGTACCGATGATGCGAACCGGATGATCGGGCGAATCCATCAGCGTCGTAAGCGCACGCGCAAGCGTGTGAGTGGTTGCTGCTGGCGCTTTTTGCACAAAAATGTCACCTGGCTGACCGTGCTCGAACGCATACAGCACAAGATCGACTGCGTCGTCCAGTGTCATCATGAAGCGGGTCATCTGCGGATCGGTCAACGTGAGGGGTTGACCCGCTCGAATCTGTTCAACAAATAGCGGAATGACCGAGCCTCGTGAGGCCATGACGTTGCCGTAACGGGTGGCGCAGATGACAGTGTGGGGTGCGCTACGCGACTTGGCCACCACCACCTTCTCCATCATGGCTTTGGAAATGCCCATCGCGTTGATCGGGTATACGGCCTTGTCAGTTGACAGACATACCACACGTTGCACGCCACTGGTCACCGACGCCTCCAGAACGTTCTCGGTACCCAGCACATTGGTCTTCACGGCCTCGAGTGGATGAAACTCGCAACTGGGGACCTGCTTGAGCGCAGCGGCGTGATAGACGAAATCGGCGCCCCTGACAGCAGCCAGAACCGACTGATAGTCACGCACGTCGCCGATATAAAACTTGAGCTTGGCCGATGCGTACTTCTTGCGCATGTCGTCCTGCTTCTTCTCGTCGCGACTGAGAATGCGGATCTCCGTCAAGTCGGAATCAATAAAGCGACGCAGGACGGCGTTTCCGAACGACCCGGTTCCCCCGGTAATCAGCAGGACTTTATCTTTGAACATGAAATGAACTCTTCGCTGTCAGTCAATTCCGCATCAATACAGTTTCCTGCTTGCGGGATGGATTGCGGCGTGCCGCTCTTCAAATGAGAGGAAGCCTGACTTTCGTGCCTACGCTGAGATCGTAATCAGCAGGCGACTTGCCGTTATCCATGATGATTCGGTAGGGACTAATAAAAAAACGATAGATACGATGGTACTGACGAGTCATCTCCCACAAGCGGCGGCTGGGTAACTTAGATACAGTGGCATGATCATAATGACGAACCAGAATATCAGGCACGTAGTACATCTGCTCATCCTTGGCAGCAAGCTGGCGTGCCAGATAAAACTCCTCCCCCATTAGAAAACCTGGTGACCATAGTTGAGCATAGTGCAACCAAAAGCATGGCGTCAGAATGTAGCAAGCACCATATCCTGCATAAATCACACCTTCATCAGCGTACGCAAGATGGTCTTTTCGTCCGACATACGCGCGTGCCCGATTTGCAGCCCAGCCAATAAGCTGCGAAAGGCGAAAGTGGGCGAAGTAGAGATCCCAGACCATCTCTCGAAAACGACTGATGCCGACGAGCACGTGCGGGTTTTGATGCTGACCGTCCAGCGTGATGATGTTGGGCGCCAAAACAGGATACCGTGCCAACACGTCTGACCTGCGCTGCAGCGCAGCGAAAAAGTCGGCTTCAAACACGAGGTCATTGTTGCCAATAACGATGGCATCGTAATCAGACGCCCCCGAACGCAAGGCTGCAAGACCTAGGTTCAATCCACCGAAGTAGCCCACATTGTCTGCATTCCATACCACGTCGCAATATGGTGGTAGTGTGCCGGGTGCAGCCAGGATGCGGCGCTCTGCCTCAGTGGAGGCGTTGTCTACCAATATTATTTGGTAATCACAATCGCCGTGATGGGCAGCAATCGACTGCGCGGCTTGAATGCTCAAGAGCGAATTGTTGTAGTTGGTGAATGTGAAGCCAATCTTCATGCCTGATCCTTCTGAAGATGATCTGCGTGACCATGCCACCGTTCGAGGGCAGTCTGCCATGCACGTTCATAAACGCCGATGACCACCTTGCGCTCGAATGATGCCCCTACCAGCATGGCGTTGGCTGTGAGTCTCTTCCAGAAGGCCGGGGAATCCAGGTCGAGCCCCGCAGGCAACGACGGCCGGCCGTTGCGCAATTCGACAACGATGCCGCACTCGTGCGACCGCACAAAGTCAGCCAATTCCTCCAACTCAGAGGACACGATAAGTGGAACCCCACGTGACAGTGCTTCAGCCGCCTTGGTGGAAAATAGATTGCAACGCATTTGCAGGGTTCGGTAGTAGCCCTCGACCCTGGCCAACCCGGGAATGACCAAGGCCAACAGACCGTCGTAGTAGGCCGGCAACTCCGTTTGCCGATACAATTCGCAATCTAACCCAGCAAATGCCTCGATGGGTTTACTGGCCAATTGGGGGTGGAACAGGGGGAAAAGATCGAATATCTGTCGTAACAGCACGGGATCGTGCCATTGACCTACCGAGCCAGAATAGCCAATGCGTCGCCTGACCCAGCGCAACTCAAAGTCCGCCCGCCAACCGGGTTCGCGATCCAGCCCCTGTATAGGTGCATGAGCAATATCCAAACCAGTCTCTTCTTTATACTGACGGCGACCCACATGCACAGGCAAAAATGCCACGTCGCTACCTCGGACCAAGTCAAATTCTAGCATTTTGATGAAGCCGTAGTTGACTGCGCCAAATATGCCATGCCCCATTGGGCTCTCCGGCCCGAGAAAACTGCGCATGTCGAATGATGAAACCACTTGCCGGTCTGGAAACTGCGCGCCAATCAATGTGCGCAGCAACAACCCGATTTCTGCCGCGTAGTAGCTACGGGCATGCAAAATGGTTGCCACGCCGGCAGCCACCTGAGTGACCGGTCCGTTCAATGCGTAACGCGCGACACGCCTGTGCCACCACCGACGTATCGGCATGGACCAAGGGCTGCCAAGCGTGACAGGGATGGTGCAGCACTCGAACACGATGCCGGCACGTTGGCATTCAGCTTGTAGCCATTGCAAGTCATGATCCCGCAGCACCAAGCGCTTGACGCGCGACAGCAGTGGAATCGCAGCCAGCCAGGATGAGGTATAGCCCTTGGATTGCAGCGCGCGTGCCGTCTCCAGAACTTGAGACACCAGCAGGCCCTTTTGTGCCGGCCATTCGCCGGCGGTGATGAATACAACGTGACTCGTCATCGCACTTGCATCGATTGAATCGTTGGCCGCACCCGGTGGTCTGCTCTAGAAGGTCCAAGAGTGTTCACGTGCAGCGGTGGGTCAAACGCACCAAGCATGCCCAGCAACAACAGGCCCAGCCACAGCGATGGCAGAGGAATGGCAGATGATGGTATGGACGACGCGATCAGAACAGTCAGCAGGATAAAGGTACGCTGCGCCCAGCTGCCCTGGCTAGGCCGCAGGTAGACGACCAGCATGAACGAGCCCAGCGCCAGCAGCCCCGGCCAGCCCATCCAGTAACCGAATTCGATCACCATAGAGTGCGGGTTGACATACAGCGCTCCATCGTCAAAAAGCGCATTCGAAGTGAACATGGCGTAATTCAGTATTGCTGCTGAGCCCATGCCCAATTGACCCAATTGCTCAATGAAGTGGCGATAAGACTGGCTACGGCTCGATGTGGAACTGTCTGCATCGAAACCCATCTCGGCGATGGTGGCCAGCGATTTGGCTTTGTAGAGGCTAGCATCGATGGTTGCGTTGCCTGTGTAGTCGATCTGGCTGATCGCAAACGACGCTGCCGCCAATGCCAGCAACGTCGCGCCGATCCGCGCGGTCTGGCGCCAGTTCATCGTACGCAAGCGATCGGCGGTATAGAGCAGCAGCGCCAATCGGGAGAACATGATTACCAGAATCGAGATCACCGCCACATGGAACAGAAACCGCTCCACGCGCAGCGCGTCATCTGAAGTGGCGTTGTAGAAGATGCTCAGCAACACCACGATCGTCGCCAGATTATTACCATTGAACTGCGAACCCGGAATCATGGACTCGTACAGTTCACCCGGCGGTAGACCCACCCCCACCAGGAAGTAAGCCGCTTGCAACAGAACGATGAACAATTCGACCAACACATACAGCAGCAGCAGCCTGCTCATCACGCGACGCCCGTTTGCCGTTGTCGCCAACTCCGAGCAGGCTGCCCACATCAGCGGCAACATGGCAAACGGGGCAAGGAACTTCATCTTCACCACGAAGTTACCCGAATCCACTAGCGCGTACAGCACACCCAACCCGCAGAGCAGCCAGACCGCGGCGAAGGTGGGCAATCCGCCGACCCAGGCCACGCGGCCCGTCATCAGCGCACGCAGAACCAGCGCCCCACCGTACAGGAGCAAGGCCAGACCGAGAAGTGCATGAGCCAGCGCCGCGACACCGCTCAGTGCGATGGTGGGTGCATGAAACAGCACGATGGCAATGAACAGCCAGGCAGAGCGCGGCGCGTGACGCATCACACCTGACTCCCTATTGACGCGCATGCAACCACTTCCTCATAGACCTCGGCATGTCGGCGGGCAAATGCCGCCTCGGCAAAGCGCGCCACGCAGCGCTGCCGCAACTCGCCTGGGTCAAAACGTGTTTGCTCGCGGCTCAGGCGCAACAGACCTTGCGCCAAAGCAGTCGGGTCATTCTTGGCGACCAGATAGCCATCTCGGCCCTCTTCAATGATGTCTTCCGGGCCGCCACAGCGCGTGCTAACCACAGGTGTGCCGCTCATCAGCGCCTCGATAGCCACCACGCCAAAGGTCTCGTGATTGCTTGATATCACCAGCGCATCGGCCAGCGTCATCTCCTGAACCACCTGTTCGCGGGTGCAGTGCCCAAGAAACGTGACCCGGTCGGCCAGTCCCAAGTCCGCCGCCAGTTGCCTCAACGGCCTCTCCTGCGGTCCGCTGCCTCCAATTCGCAGGCGGAACTCACCTCCCGCGTCAGTGGCCAGACGAAGTGCCTGCAACAGGTGGTTGTGCCCTTTGTTCGCGTGCAACCCCGCAATGCTGAGCAGGCGACGGTGCTGTCGCCCAGCCTGTACCGCACCGGCATCCCGCAACACCGTATCAAATCGAGATGACACCATATTCGGCATCGCCGTCCAAGTTCCGCCTATCGGTGCAGGCACCTGAGATTGCACAGAGCTGCACAATGCGCGGGAAACTGCAAAAAGGCGAGACGCATGGGCTGCCTGTTTGGTCAAATAGGCCAGCAGCGGTTCCTTGATTTCGTTGCGCAGGAATTCCGAGCTGTGCTCCGTCACCACAAAGGGGATGTCATGCCGACGCCGAATGGCAGCAGCCCAAGCCAACCCGAAGATCATGGCATGCACATGCAAGACATCGGGTCGGCCGAAGCGGCGTTGGTAGGTCTCAAACGCATACAAGCCGGTACGCTCCCAGAACCGCATGTTCAATGCATGAGACCATGAGAATGCCCTCACGCCATGAAAACGGAGGGTTTCAATGCCCTCATCCTGTTCAGCCTGTAGGCCCCATCCTCCCTCAAACAATGCCTGCCACCTGCTGAGAGATCGGAATGCTGGCGTTAGAACACCCACCTTTATCCCATGATCCAGAAGGGCCCGTGCCTGCTCTCTGAAAAAGCAGCCCGCCATATCGCCAGGATACGCTGGATACCAGGAAGGAATAAACAAGACATGCACAGCCCGCCCCCTCACTTGGCAAGAGGGTGTGGGTTACGCCAACGGCGCAACGGCATGAGGACGAAAGACCAGGCTTGTGCAACGCTGCTGCGAAAGGCGATGCCTGCACAGACTAAAAAAACAAGCCAGCAGGCCAGCATTGCCGCGCGCTGGGTGGGCCCCAGCAACGCATGCGCACACGCCAGTGCAAGAGACGTGAGAGTCCAGATGTAAAGGCCACGACGTGGCACGCGACGCCAAATGCGATGCGACACCTCGGTGCGTAGCGCGAAAAATACCCAGATACCGACCGCCAGGGATACCGTCGCTCCTCCGCTGCCGAAACGGGGTATCAAAATCAAATTGATCCCTACGTTAACCGCCAGCGCCGCGACGGCCACCACCAGACCTAGCCGGGTGGCGCGAGTAATCGCGATGCCCAGTCCCGTGGTTTCGGACAGCGCGTAGAACAGCGGCCACAGCATGCAAGCCGTGATCAAGTGCTGCACCACGCGATGCTGCTCAGGCAGTGCATATTCCAGCAGCCAACTCAAGGCTCCGGTGGTGCCGATCAGGAACACGGCCCCTGCCAAGATGTGGCGCGTCACCTGATCGATGCGTGAGAGATCTTCCCGATTCGAGACCCAGCGGTACACGACCGGAACCCAGATGGTGGTGAACATCGAAGTGGCCACATTGGCCATAGCCGAAATGCTCAGCGCGATGCTGTACACCCCCAGTTCAGAGAAGCTGGACAAGGAACGCAACATAAATTTGTCAACGCCCTCCAGCCCCCAAAACAACAGCCCTGAGGTCGCCATCGGTATGCCAAATGCCAACAACTTGTACTGAAGCGGCCGGCTTAGTAGTGTCAGTCGCATCCGCAACCAGATAGGCTGTGTCGTAATCAGCAAGTAGCACAGACCCACGGCCACCGAAACACCGTGCGCCAGCAGCAAATCAAACAACCCCCTTGAAGACCTGGTGTAAGCCCAGCACACAAGCGCCACGAACGTGATCTTGGCAAACAGAAAACTCAGTGCATACCGCTTGCCATCTTCCCGCATGCGGTGGACCAGACTCAGGAACCGCGAGATCAGCACGACAGCCAGATAGCCGATAACGAACAAGCTCAGCGCCAGTGACTGTTGGCCGAACAGCACCCAAGACAACCAAGTGGGCTGCGCAACCACGAGCAAGGCGGCAATCAACGTCAGCAACGCCGCACCGGGCACTACCGCATTGAGCAGCAGCGTGGCTTGGTCGGGCGCCTCGTGGAATTCGCGCGTGTAGCTCTGATCCAACCCCAACGAGAACACGATGGTTCCGAGACCGGCGGTCGATATCAGCAAGGCCACCTTGCCAATGTCCGCGTCACTGAACATCCAGGCGATGATGGGAATGGAGATAAAGCTGAGTGAACTTGACGCCAACGAGCCCAGCGTGAACCAACTCAGATTGCTCTTTTTCATGAACGCCGCATGCTCTGCAAGAGGGACCTCGCGCCGACGCCGTCGTCAGTGCGCCAAGATGGTGCGAACGATCTTGTCTGCGGCAGTGCCATTCCCATACGGGAACACGTCGCGCTGCCCCGGGGTCAGTTCATTGAATGTTTGAGCGATGCGCTCCCGGTTGGCTCCCACCAAGCGGTTCCAGCCCAGATCGACGGTTTCGCCCCATTCGGTTTCATCGCGTATGGTGACGCATGGCACCTGGAAGAAGAAGGCTTCTTTCTGCACGCCGCCAGAATCGGTCACGATGGCCGCAGCAGACTGCTCCAGCGCGATCATGTCCAGAAAAGATAATGGTTCTATTATCACCATGCCGTCAAGTGTCCCCAACAGGCCCTGCGTGGCCAGCACCTGTCTCGTGCGTGGGTGCAACGGCAGCACAACCTTCATGGTACGGGCAATGACCTGGAGGCCGGCCATGATCTCGCACAATCGCTTGGGATCATCTGTGTTTTCAGCCCGATGACAGGTCGCCAGCACATAAGCCGAGGGCTCCAGGCCCAGCTTCGTGCGGATAGTGCTGCGCTGCTCAGCCTGCTCGCGGAAGTACAGCGACACGTCGAACATTACGTCACCGACGTTGCTGACCCCTCGGTGAATGCCCTCATTGGCTAGATGGCGCACGGCAGCATCGGAGGGGCAGAACAGCAGCGTGGAAATACGGTCCGCCAAAACGCGATTGATCTCCTCCGGCATCCGGTTGTTGAACGAGCGCAATCCCGCTTCGACGTGGGCAATCGGAACGTGCAATTTGGCCGCCGCAAGGGCCGCCGCTAGAGTGGAATTGGTGTCGCCATAAATAAGCACCCAGTCGGGGCGCTCCCCCATCAACACGGCTTCAATGGATGCAAGCATGCGCCCCGTCATGACACCGTGTGTGCCGCCCGATATCCCAAGATCGTGTGCCGGCGCCGGAATGCCAAGTTCCTCGAAAAACACCGCGGACATGTTGTGATCAAAGTGTTGTCCGGTATGCACCAGCACCTCGACCAGCTGTTCACCATAGCTGGAGCGGATGGTTCGAGACACCGCTGCTGCCTTGATGAACTGAGGGCGGGCACCCACCACGCTCACGACTTTCATCACACCGCCCCTATAAGTGCCTGCACGACCCGACGTTGCTCGACCCCGCTCAAATCCGCACTCATCGGTAAACTCATTACCCGTCGCGCCAGCTCGGCTGCCACCGGCGTCGGCCGCACAGGGCTGCGATCTTTGTAGGCCGGTTGCTCGTTCAGTGGCACCGGGTAATGTACGACCGTCGGCACGCCGATATCCTTCAGCGCCGCCTGCACGCGCTCGCGGTCGTGCACAAGCACTGTGTATTGCGCGAACACGCTGGTGCGTCCGGTTTTTTGCTGGATGCGCGCGATGCCGGCTTCATCCAGCAGCGCGTTGTACCGCGCCCCGATGGTCAGCCGCTCATGCACCTCCCACTCGAAGCGTTCGAGCTTGGCCAGCACGATGGCGCATTGCAGCGTGTCCATGCGCCCGCCCACGCCCACGCGGGTGTGCACGTAGCGCTGGCTCTGGCCGTGCACGCGGATCTCGCGGCAGGCCTGGGCGAGGGCCTCGTCGGCGGTGAACAGCGCGCCGCCGTCGCCATAGCAGCCCAGCGGCTTGCTGGGAAAGAAGCTGGTGCAGCCGATGGTGGAGAGAGCGCCGCTTTTTCGGCCGTGGTATTCGGCGCCAAAACTCTGTGCGGCGTCCTCGATCACCGGGATGTTCCCATGCCGCGCCACAATGGCGCCGATGGCGTCCATATCGGCGCACTGACCGTAGAGACTGACCGGCATGACGGCGCGGGTGCGCGGGGTGATGGCGGCTTCGAGCAGCGTGGCATCAAGGTTGCCGGTGTCGGCCTCCACGTCCACATAGATGGGCGTGGCGCCCAGCAGCACGATGACTTCGGCCGTCGCAACGAAGGTGAACGGCGAGGTGATGACTTCATCACCCGGCCCCACGCCCAGCGCCATCAGGCTGATGAGCAAGGCCTCGGTGCCGCTCGCGACACTGACACAGTGCTTGGTACCGGTGTAGGCAGCAAGCCGCTGCTCCATCTCGCCCACCTCGGGGCCCATGATGTACTGGCCGTGGTCGAGCACGCGCTGGATGCGGGCGTTGATCGGCTCGCGCAGCGCGGCGTACTGGGCCTTGAGGTCAATGAAAGGGATGCTGCTCATGTGGCCTCGCAGGTCAGGTGGCCGCCTTGCAGCCGGTAGCGCTCGCCGGTGTGCGGGCAGGTGGCTTCGCCGTCGCCTTCCAGCGGCAGCGGCAGCCGCTCGCCATGGCGGCTCATCCAGCCGATCTGGCGCGCGGGCACGCCCGCCATCAGCGCGAAGTCGGGCACGTCGTGGGTGACCACCGCCCCCGCGCCGACGAAGGCGTAGCGGCCGATGCTCACGCCGCAGACGATGGTGCAGTTGGCCCCCAGCGTGGCGCCCTGCCTGACCAGCGTGCGCCGGTATTCGCTCTTGCGCACCACGGCCGCACGTGGGTTGTGCACGTTGGTGAACACCATGCTGGGGCCGCAGAACACGTCGTCCTCCAGCGTCACCGCGTCGTAGACGCTGACGTTGTTCTGGATCTTGACGCGGTCGCCGATGACCACGTCGTGGCCCACGTAGACGTTCTGGCCGAACGAGCAGCCCTTGCCGGCCCGGGCCCCGGCGCTGATGTGCACCCAGTGCCAGACGCGGCAGTCCTCGCCCAGCTGGGCCCCTGCATCGACGATGGCCGTGGGGTGGATGGTGGTCATGCGCACCCGCCCGGCCGCCCGAAGGGCGCGCACACCCCCTCGGGGGGCAGCGAACAACGTGAGCGTGGGGGCTTCATGCGCGCCCGCCCGGCCGCCCGAAGGGCACGCCCGCTCCCTCGGGGGGCAGAGAACAGGGTGAGCGTGGGGGCTTCTGCGCGCCCGCCCGGCCGCCCGAAGGGCGCGCACGCCCCCTCGGGGGGCAGCGAACAACGTGAGCGTGGGGGCTTCATCCGCGCTCCAGTGGCAGCGCCACGCGCTGGCCGTCGCGCGCCGAGCGGTACAGCGCCACCAGCAGCTCCAGCGATTGGAGGCCGGCGCGGCCGTCGGTCTCGGCCTGGGCCTCGCCGCGCAGGGTGGCAATCACGTTGT